>CAWHZL010000001.1:0-2086020 GCA_963833845.1 Vulcanimicrobiota bacterium | reverse complement strand
GATTAAGAGCTCTCTTCTCGCGACAACTCTGCTAACGCGCTTGTGTCCGGCCCAATTCTAGTGCCATAGCCTTGAGCCGCGGCGATCGCTCCCTCTAGGCGCTCCTCTTCGCTCGGACTCGTATTCCACATATCTCTAAGATTTACAAAATAATGCGATGGCCGCGAAACACGCTCCTTATACACGGCACGCGCTGCGGCAAAACCGTAAAAGAGGCGAGGAAATATTGCGATCGCAATGAGACCCGTCAAGGTTGTTAGTATGGTTGACCAATGGGAAGCCTCGCCAACAATCACGATCACCGCGATTGTCGCGCCTATGCCAAACAGTGTCGAATGTCGGTGCAGCATATCCCCAGCGTGCTTTGTCGAGCGCTTACCTCTGTCCTAGTGGAGTTGGGGATGCCGTGCGTTTTGCATTGGCCGATTCGACCGTGCTACCCCCCAAGTGCTGGGTGTTCTCGCGACCATCCCAGGCCAAGCCGCCAGGTCTGCCGAGCTCCCAGCGATCCAAGCCGCCAACGCGTTAAGCGCTGCGATCCGGAGCCGCTTAACTGCGAGGCTGCTGCGAGCCAGGCTTCCACGCTGCGAGGCGCGCAACTGCAATGCGAGCTAAGCGCGCCGATCGAAGCTGCTAAGCCGCAAAGCGCAACCGCCTCGCCTTCGCGAAGCCGTGCAGAGGGCAGAGGCGCGGAGCTAGGGCAATAATACGGGTAGCCTGAGTAAAAAGTTGCGGGAGCCGGGCCGCCTTTACTTATCTTTTTCCTTCAGGCTCGTCCCAGAGCAGCCAATCTTCAGCAGGTGCGCGCGCCTCGCTGAGCACCGTCACGAAGTACATTCCAGCGAACGTTAGCAGCACATAGAAGATACCGAGCCAATAGGTTCCCGGCCTTCTGACGTTGACCAGAGTCCAGCCGTAAACGCCAAAGCATTGCAACCCAAGGAAGAAAAGTTGGGCCGACGCAATCCCGGCGGCGGAAATCAGGCCGTTCTCTAGTGCGCGTCGGGACAAACTTTTCTCTTTGATCGACGCCCTGTATCGCACTAGCCAGCACGGTGGTCGGCGAATGAAGAGGATCGCCGCAATTACGAAAAGTGTAAGTGGGGTCAGCAGTAACGCTGCGATCAGCGCCTCCGTAAGCGTCACCATGAGAAAGTAGAATCCAACCTCTCGGAATTCCTTCCAGCATGAGTCGCGATCGCCAGCCTTTGCGGCATTGTCCCCGGCGCGCCGACCGGCGGCTGCAATCCGCCGCACCCTGCGAGCATTGCGGCAGCCAGGCAGACGACTAGCGCGAAGCGGCTCAGCTCTCGACTCGTCATGGTTCGTTTACTCCTCGCATTGTGAACGTCACGGCTTCAGCGCAAAGACGGTTCCATCGCCGTACGTCCCACCGGCTGACGTCGTACCATACAGCGTTCCGTTTACGGCGATCAAGCCCGCGAGCGGTGTTGCGCCATCGGAGCCGTAGCCGAAGCTGTGGAGCACCTTCTCGTTGCCGCTGAGGCTCATGCTGAAAACGGTTCCTTTCATTTACAAGAGAAAGGGCTGTGCGGTTTTGTTAACTCTCAGGGTCGAAGAAGGTTTTGTCCGATATGTCGATGGTCCGAGTCTAAGCAGCGGCCCGACACGGTATGCTGGAGAATATTGGGATAGAATCGCGTCGGATCTCCTCTGCGGAGTCGCGGATGTTTTCCAGGATGTTGGGATCGTGATTTTAGGAAAGACCTCGGACGCGAATTCCGACGTCTTGGCCGCCGCCGGCGACCGTAGATGGGTCAATATAGCGGACGCCAGGGGCACTCATAAATCGATCTGGAGTCTCTCGGAAGCCAATGGCTTGATCTTGGTGCCATCAAACCGAGAAAGCGTCGAGGAAGCGATGGGCTGGACGACGCCTTACATGCGCAAGGACGGCCCGAGTGAAAGTGCGCTATCAGTCGCATTTCCCCATCGGCGTGAGTTCCGGGATGAGCTCGCTTCGAGAACATGGGACGAGGGGAGTCCAGAGCTCAAGACGTTTATGGCCGCGAATTGCACCAGCAAGCCGTTATTTAGCATGAGATGGGGGCAAACAGTATGGACGCTTTACCCAGGAACGATCACAGTTGGGCACCTAGTGAAGCTTGCTGATCCAGTCGTTTCACGAATTAACTGCGTCATTAGCGATTAGCGCAAAGTAAAGCGCCTTGCAGCAGCCTCGCAGTCTCCGCTTAGCTTAGAACTTGGATCGCGGCGCTTAACGCGTTGCGGGCTTGAATCGCGGCAGCTCGGAACGTGGCAGCTTAGCTTAGCCTAGCACTGGCAGGGGGCGGCATTTTGAGAGGCCCCAACTCCTTTCCCGCGCCGCTTGTCGCCGCCGCGTTAAGGTGAACCCACCTCCGCCGGGATAAGGCGGACCCACCTCCGAGCCGGGCCGGTTGCCCGGAAACGAGACGAGCCCCTCCCGAATACGGGCTGATGTGTTTCGCATCGCCCAAGGGAGGAGCTCGCCATCACTCGTTCGGAGCGCTGGATGGATTTTCATACCCTACGGATGCAAGGCTTGAGCATCCGCAAAATCGCCGCCTTGCGCGGCGTCAGCCGGAACGCCGTCCGTCGCGCGTTGCGCAGTTCGCAACCGCCAAATGGCAAACGCCATCGTCTTAAAGCCGTGAAACTCGAGCCGTACCTGGATACGATCTCGACTTGGCTAGCCGATCCGGTCAAGTCGCTGTGGACCGGCGAGCGGATCTTCGATGAACTCCAACTGCTCGGCTACGACGGCGGCCGAACCGTCCTCAAGGATTATCTCTCCCCGCTACGTCGTCGCCCGCAGCCGGCCGAGCAGCGATTCTTCGTTCGCCCGGGACAGCAGATGCAGGTTGACTGGGGCGAACTCGGCGTCGTCGACTGCGGTCCACATCGCAGCAAGGTCTACGTCTTCGTCGCCGTGATGGCATGGTCGCGTGCGCTCTTCGTGCGTTTCACGACCGACATGCAGATGCTGACCTGGCTAGATTGCCACCGCCGTGCATTTGCATTTTTTGGGGGCGTCCCCAACGAAGTACTCCTCGACAACCTCAAAACCGCCGTCGCCTCGCGCGCAGGCAAGACTGTGGTTTGGAACAAGACCTACAACGAGTTCGCCGTCGCGCACCAGTTCGTCCCAAGAGCCTGCTGGCCGGCGCGGCCTAAAACCAAGGGTCGCGTGGAACGTATGGTGCGCTATGTGCGCGAACGATTCTTCGTCGGCCGCGATATCAGCGATCTCGAGCGTCTCAATGGCGAGGCGCAGCTGTGGCTGATCGAACGCGCAAACCGTCGGATTCACCGCACAACCGGCGAGATGCCGCAGAGTCGGCTCGCTTATGAGCAAACGCTCCTCAAAGCCGTTCCTGAATATGACCTGATGCTCGAAGAGCCGCGGGTTGCCGACGCCTACGGCCTGGTACGCTATCGCGGCGTCCGCTACTCGGTGCCGGCAACCTACGCACGAATGCCCGTCATCCTGCAACTGCGCACCGACGGGCTCACGATCCTGACCAATGGAACCGTTGTCGCCCGGCACCGGTACGCGCCGATGGGCGTGCAGCTGATGCAGGATCGGGCACACCTTCCCGAGCGGATCGCACCGCGACACGATCGCTTTGCCGAGCTGGCTCGGCATGTCGCTCGTGAGTTCGGCGATCTTGGCCAACAGTACGCCGATTTGGTCGAGAAACGTGCACCTCATGCGCCGTTGGCGGTGCTGCGAGAAGTGCTCGATCGCCATGACGACTTCGGCCGCGACATCGTCGCACCGATCCTGCAAAGCCTGGTCACTGCTGGTGTCGCCAAACGCAATTTGCTCTCGCAACTGTGCTATCGCCGGCGCCGGGTGCCGCGGCTTCCACGGCGCGCCTCAAACATTCCGGTCGTCAACGTCGAGCAACGGTCGCTGGCCTTCTACGATGAGGTGGCGATATGACCGAACTGCTCCTTCACCGAGTCCGTCGCCAACTGGAAACGCTCAAGCTGACCACGGCCAAGGAGCGCCTTGACGAACATCTCCGGCGCGCACTCGAGCGCGAACTCCCGCACCTCGATCTGCTTGATGCCCTTCTGGGTGACGAACTGGCGAGGCGCGCCGAACGGGGCGCCGTCACGCGCACGAATCTCGCCCACTTCCCAACGCTCAAGAGCCTTGAATCGTTCGATCTTGATGCCCAGCCATCACTCGATCGCAAGGCACTCGCGGAGTTGAGAAACCTTGCCTTCATCGAACGCGCCGAAAACGTGGTGCTGCTCGGTCCCCCAGGAGTCGGCAAGACCCACTTAGCGATCGGACTCGGTTTGCACGCCGTTCAATCCGGCTACCGCGTCTACTTCGTTAGCGCTCAGGATCTGCTCGACCTCATTCGGATTGCGCAGCTCGACGGCATCCCAGGACACAAACAGCGCTTTCTCGGGAACGTGCCGCTGCTCATCATCGACGAAATCGGCTATGTGCAGTTCGATCGCGCTGCGGCAACCTGGCTCTTTCAACTCATTGAGCGGCGATATGAACAGCGTTCAACGATCATTACGAGCAATAAGAGCTTCGCCGACTGGAGCGAGGTGCTCGGCGATACGACGCTGGCTGGTGCGCTGCTCGATCGCCTCTTGCATCACAGCCACGTTTTCAATCTCAAGGGTGAGAGCTATCGGCTCCGCAAGCGCAAGGGAGGTGCCGCCGCTTCTAAGCCGTAGCAGGCTGCCTAGGTGGGTCCGCCTTAGCGCGGCCAAACTGGGTTCGTCTTATCCCGGCGCCGACACCGCTGCGTAAAGGGAAAGGAGTTGGGGCCTCTCAAAATGCCGCCCCCCTGCCAGTGCTAGGCTAAGCTAAGCTGCCACGTTCCGAGCTGCAACGGGTTCAAGCGCCGCGATCCAAGGGGCTAGGGTGCGAGGCTGCTGCGAGCCAGGTTTCCGCGCTGCGAGGCAATGCGAGCTACGCGCGCCGATCGAGGCTGCAATGCGAAACGGCCTCGCCATCGCGAAGCCGTGCAGCGGGGCGGAGGCGCGGGGGGCTGCGTAACTGCGGGCTTCTAAGGAGCTGAGTCATGAACGCGGACTAGCGCGATGCGGACTCGCGGGCGCGGCAGGGTGGGGGTATACAAGTTCCTTAATAGTGACTAATACAAGTGAAGTGCCCAGGTGGCGTCGCTTGCAGCGCCACCCAAACCGCATCGTAAAAGAGACTCCGTATGACGAGGTCCCTTGCGTGATTCGAGCCGCCTAGCGGGACGGTAAGAAGTATCGCTCGCCGCGTGAAGAGGGCTCCTGACAGAACTAGCGCGATCGTATGATCTTGCTGGTCGTACGCCATAAGATTCGCGTAGTAGACACCGGCATCGACCACACCATCGGATTCTTTGAAAGTATATTGCGCGATGTCGTCGCCACACTTCGCCGGCCTGTCTAGCCGAACGGCTTGAACTGAGATGCCGTAAGCTACCGGTATGACGCCAGCAAGAGCAAGTCTCGCATGCCGGTTCGTAACTCCATTGTCGCTAAAGACGACAACATGACGATCGGCCCCTGGTATCACGATCAATGGTCCGTTTGCGCCGCACGGTGATCGGCCGCTGAAGGATAGGGTGAGCTCATAGTACCCAGGCGTTACATCAAAATAAAAACCCACGGCACCCCATTCGTCCCCAGCCGCTCTGTGGACCGTAGGCCGAATTGTTACGTTACTTCGGGCTTTGGACATCTGGCTTTGATCGTAGAGTTCTACCTCCGGCAAGGCAGGCGCCGGTGTAAAAAAACTACTCTGATCGCGCTCGCAGCCGTAAACACTAACGAACACTCGGGACCACTCCTTAGGACCGCTTTGCGGCGCGGCGCCTAGCAACGACGCGAGCGATACGATCACGGCGAGTCTGAGAAAGGTCAGCTGGAGCGGTTGCCACGGTTCCATCAGCGTGAGCCTTCAGACATCGCGCCTGGCGCGCCGAATCGGCGGCTGCGATCCGCCGCATCCGGTCAACATAACCGTAGTGACGCAAACGCTTAGCGCGAAGCGGCTCAACTGTCAACTCCTCATTGGTACGTGCTCCTTGCACCGTGAGCGTCACGGGGCCCGGTGCTGCTTCGGCGGGGCCGGGCGCGCTCCCACCGGAGCAGCCGAGCGGGAAGCCGAGCGACCGACGAGGTTGCGGGCCGCGCTAATGCACCATCCCCTTGCGTGCTAGGGTGCGAGGCTGAGCGCGTTCCCACCCGTCGTTCCCATGGCATAACGAAACTTGTGAATTTCGTGACCACCGGCCGGATAGTTCCAAAACCCATAGTAGAGGCGTGAGTACATAAATGCGATAACGCCGTTGTGTATCCAAAACTGATAGTTCTGATGGCGTCGCCAAACGGGGAAGCGAAGCGTGCTTTCAATAGTTCCGAAGCCCGATTCGATTGCTACCTGGTATACGACGTTACTGCGCTCGTCTCCGACGGCGAGAAACTGCCCATCCCATTGCAACCCGCCGGGTCCGTCGAGCTTCTTACCGATGTTAAGTGGAATTAGCGAATTGCCACCCCTCGGTAACTCTTCCAACAAACCCTCGTGGTGGCTATGCCGTCCGTCCACGTACAGATTCCCGCCGCCGTCATAGGCGCAGTATGCGAACTCGACTCGCTCGGAAGAAACGTACGTTTGCGGTTCCCCCGAAGCGTTCGGAAAAATCGCCACCCCGTTCGGGCTGAGTGTGACGGCGAGGTCGTTCGTCGTGGGATTTACCGCGCAGCTGACGGTCTGATACGATGGTGGTGCGGTCAGTTCAGCGATTGGAGTCGTACCGCCATGAGCGTATTCGCTGATCGCGCCCTGGCTAGTTATCCAAACGTCGCCGTGAGAATCGGAGCAGACCCCAGGGCTGATCAGCTGCTCGATTGCTCCAACTCGTTTACCCGCATAGTTGAAGACAACGACGGAGTACTCGTCGGCAAGATAATAAAGATCGCTGTTCTTTGCGTCCGCCAGCATCCACGACTTGCCCCGCGCGCCGTCCTGCGCGATCGCACGGCTCTGCGGCATCGCCGGTGCACCGATCGGCGGCTGCGATCCGCCGCACCCTGCGAGCATCGCCGCAGCCACGCAGCTGCTGAGCGCGTAACGGCTAAGAACTCCATTTTTCACTTACCCTGCTCCTGACCCGAGAACGCCTCAGCGCCCGAGATTGTTCGGCGCCGCGCCGCTCAGTCCCATGCGAGGCGAGCGGCTACGCTGCTGGGCCCAGCTGCCGCGATCCGAGCCGCAACGCGTTAAGCGCCGCGATCTAAGCCGCTAGGTGCGAGGCTGCTGCGAGCTAGGCTTCCGCGCTGCGAGGCATGCGCAGCTGCGATGCGAGCTAGGCTGCGAGCCGATCTCAGCTGCTTAGCGCGATGCGGCCTCGCGATCGCGAAGCCGTGCAGAGGGGCAGAGACGCGGGGGCAACAAAGCCTACGGCGAGGCCCATTTCACATGCCGACAGTCTTTGCTTCGTCTGTACATGACTCGATTTGACCGCAGCGCCGCGTTGCTAGCGGCGCTAAGCATGTTATTTCTTGTCGAAGTGCTGGCTTTGTGCGCTGGGATTAAATCGTGTGGCTTTGGCGCCCAGACGCTCGCCTTCTTACCCCTAGCGCTAATCATCTACTACCAGTTCCCCTGGGTGCTCCTGATATTTGCCCTACTGTCCGTCTCGGTAGGTTTCTTGTGGCCACGCAAAGCGCTATATCGCACCCTCGTGAAGCTTCTGTTTGCGATCGCGTTAATTGCCGTGCCGACCGTGGCGTTTATTGTGGCTCCCCATACAGGGCGGTCCTGCACACCAATTTAAACACATGCCCAGCCAGCATGAGTCGGGCTGCTCAGGAAGCCCGCGAAGCCAACACGGCCTCGCGATAGCGGGGACCTCGGCAGTTCCGGTCCGGCTCAGTTCCGGGGTCCCGATCGAGGGCGGCGGGTCTCCGCGCTACGCTCCGCGATCGCGAAGCCGTTGATCGGCAGCTCCATTAGTTTGGCGCTATCCCGACTCCGCAAAGCAAACACGGCCTCGCCATCGCGAAGCCGTGCAGAGGGGCAGAGGATGCCGGGCTATTGCGCCGGACTTACCACCACCCCCCGAGGGGATGTGAGTGATTTTGTAAGCTCAGATGTCGGCTTGCCGCCTTGAGGGTAACGATAAAAGAAAATGCCCTTCTCGTTATTCTTTAGATTCCAGTTGGATACTATCACCGCCTCTTTGTAGACACTAAAGTCGACTACGAAGTCGGCGCCGAGCAGTCGTGCCGCGCCAACTTTCTTAACGTCCTTGCCGCTGATCTCAAACTGGTAAATCGCGGGCTCGTTCTTATGCGCGCGGTTGGGTAGATACGAGATGACGTCTAGGTGCCGCCCGTCCCAAACCAGTAAGGACTCGTCGTCGATTGCGGCATCTAATTTCAAGTTGACAAATCTGTTGCGGCCTTTCGGAAGCTCCGCGAGCAGTGCTGGCCCTTTCGGCGACCGTAGGCCGTCAACGAACAGGTTGCCCGTGTTATCGTAGACGCAGGCCCCGTTGTAGAACATCTTGGGGTCATTCACGATAAGCGGCTTCTTGTTTCCGGGTTTGAAGATGTCCACAAAGCTTGAGTTTCCGCTCGCGGCGATGTTTCCGGAAGTAGGGTTGACAGCGCAAGCCCCGGCACCTATGCGTTGCGGGAGGAACTTGCCGATCCGCTTGGTCGCGCCGTGCGCGTATTCGTACAGCGCGGGCGGTTTGAAGTTTGTGACATACACATTACTCTCCGCATCCACGCACTCACTAGCATTGGCAGTGAAGCCGTTAATGGTTCCAACTAGCTTGCCTGCGGGGTAAGTGAACATTAGCACGTTAGAATAATTAGCGACATAAAGCAAATCCTCGTTCTTGGCTTCCGGCAGCGTCCACGATTCATCACGCTCAACGTGTACCGCGCCTGCCGACGTTTGCGGCATCGCGCCCGGCGCGGCAATCGGCGGCTGCGATCCGCCGCACCCTGCGAGCAATGCTGCGGACACGCCGGGTGCGGCCTCGAACGCCTCGTTCTGATCGGCCATGCAGGCTACGTCACCCTAGAGGCGCTTGCATGGCTGCGCGCGATCGGCGCCGCGCTCGTCCAGATCGGCCGAGACGGTGAGGTGCTCGCACACTCCGTGCCGTCCGGCTACGACGGGCATCCGATCCGCCGAGCCCAGGCCCTCGCGGTCACGAACGGCTTGGACTTGGCGATCGCACGCGAGCTGATCGCCGGCAAGCTCGACGGCCAACGCCGGATTCTGGTTCGGCTTGGCGCTGAACTTCGCGAGTTCGATGCATGGCGAACCGCGCTCGGTTCGGCCGGTTCAATCGAGAATCTCCGCATCATCGAGGCGAACGCAGCCGCGCAGTACTTCGCTTCGTTCCGGAACGTGACGCTTCGGTTTCGCGCGCGCGACCGCGAACGAATCCCAGCACGGTGGCTTCGCTGCGATTCGCGAGCCTCGGTGCTAACCGGCGCGCCTCGCGCGGCGACCTCGCCGCTCAACGCGCTACGAAACTACCTCTTTGCGTGCTTAGAGTCCGAAGCGCGCCTCGCACTACTCGCGCAAGGACTCGACCCGGCCCTGGGTGTGCTTCACACCGATCAGCGGAACCGCGATTCGCTCGCACTAGACGTCATGGAGCCGGTCCGAGCGGACGTGGATGCCTTTCTGCTCGACTTACTGGAGGACCGCGAGTTCACAGCGCGCGATTTTGGCGAGCTCCCGAACGGTATCTGCCGGGTCGCAGCACCATTGACGCATGAGCTCGCACTGACACTGCCGCATTGGCGCGAATGTCTGCGGCCGATCGCGGCGCGCCTCGCGCGAGCCTTCCGCGAACCGCTGCTCAATAAGCACGCAGCCCCTCGCACTCTCGCGGCTAAACCCGGGAGTAAGCAGCGCAGCGCAGCTGCGCCCGAGCGATCGCCGCTGCTCGCAACGCCTCGCAAAGCCTCGCAGCCGCGACCGTACGCAACGCGAGCATGGCGTGCCCCGACCGTCGAAGCACGGCCAGCCCATCCGATCGCCTGCGCGATGTGCCGCGGACCAGTGCTCAAGCGCAGGCGCCGTCATTGCGAGGCGTGCATGCCAAAAGCACGGCGCGAGCATGGTCTTCGCGCGATCGCGGCATCTACAACCCCACCGCCTTGGCGCTGGGCAACGACGGGCGGCTCTTCGTCGCGAACAGGCCGTCGCGTAGCGGCGGGGACAGCAAAGCCGGCTGGATTGCCGTCTATCGCTCGTCGGGCAGCAAGCCGCTGCGCCGCATCACCGACGGCACCGAAGGCGTCGCCTCAATGGCTGTGGATGCCGAGGGCTATTTGTACGCCGCGAATTCATGGAAGGCGAAGAATGCGATCCTCGTTTTCACACCCGACGGTTCGCGCTTGGTTCGCAAGATCACCGACGGCGTGCACACGCCAGCCGCGATCGCGGAGTAGCAACCGCGCGCCTCTGCCCCGCGCAAGGCTTCGCGAAAGCGAGGCCGTCTTTGCTTAGCAGCCTCGATCGCGCATAGACTCGCATTGCAGCTGCGCGCCTCCAAGCGCGGATGCCTAACTCGCAGCAGCCTCGCATCTTAGCGGCTCAGATCGCGGCGCTTAGTGCGCTCCGCCTTCGATCACCGGGCCTGGGGTTAGTGGCTTAGCAGCCTAGCCGCCCGGCAGCCGAGCGAGCGGAGCGGCATTTACAAGGGCTCTGGCTCCTCTGCCCTCTACGGAGCGTTGCTAGCGGCGTGGTCCAGATTCGCCCATAGGGTGCTGAAGGTTCGGATAAAAAGTATGGTTCGGATCATTGGCTAGTGGTTCCAAGCATTTGTATCGCGAAGCAATCGCTTAAACGCTCGTTGCCCGATGTGAGCGCTTTCTCAACAACTCCGTAGGCTCTTTGAGCGACGTCAATCGGTCTGTCAGGGGTGATGTTGCACTCATGTATGACGAAATCAAACAGTATCCCAAGCAACGGGTACAGCGTCGGCTGATCTGGCGAGCCCGCGCGACGCTCTCTAACGGCAGCGGCAAACTCTGGGAGTTCTTTGCACAGGAGGTCGTCTATGTCGCTCTCATCAAGGCTCATCGAGTAAGCCCGGCCTAATAAAACGCGCCCGGCGCGCCGATCGGCGGCTGCGATCCGCCGCAGCTTGCGAGGAATGCGGCCGCGACGCACTTGTGAGCGCGTAACGGCCAAAAATTGAAATCCTCATCTACCTTGCCTCCTGAAGCATGAAACTCCCGCGCTTGGAATTGTTCGGCGCGGCCCGAGCGATCACAACGGCAAGTAGCAGCCTCATTGTTAAACGCCTTCGGTGTGTGCCTTAGTTCTTGGTGGCGATCCCAATACTGTAAGGTCGGCTATTACAGTACTCGTTCCCCGAGAGTTTTTGACAGGCTTGCAGCCTGACATAGTAGGTAACCTTACCGCCGCTGGAGCGACGTTTTTGCGTTTCGGCAATCTTCAACTCAGTTGGATTGCCGGAATCTGGAAAGAACGACGCATAGATATCGGTAACCCGCCTGTGCTGCCCCACCTTAACCAGTACCGGGTACGACGCACCACTCTTGCTTAAACGGCAAACCGTACGCAAGCGTGATGCATTCTGTGTACCCCGAACATGACTGCGCTGCTTGGAGACTGCCCGCGGCGTCGTTCCCGCCTTTGAAGCTGTAGAGTGCGCTCGGGGTTTGCGGCATCGGGTCCGGCGCGCCGATCGGCGGCTGCAGTCCACCGCACCTCGCGAGCATTGCCGCAGCAGCGTAGCTGTTGAGCGCGTAACGGCTAAGAAATAAACTCTTCACTTAGCTTGCTCCTTGACCCGAGAGCGTCTCGGCGCCTGAGATTCTTCGGCGCAGCGATGCGCGCTCCCATGTGAGGCGAGGAGCGGCTGCTGCGAGCGAGGCTTCCGCGCTGAGAGGAACTGCATTGCGAGCTACGCGCGCCGATCGAGGCTGCTAAAACAAGGACAGCCTTGCGAGGGCGAATTGGAAAGGCGCGGGCCGCAACGACGTCGCCCTATCGAACCACCACGTCGAGCGAGGTGCGGTCTGCCTTAAACGGCGACCCCCGTATTTGCGTCAAGGCACCGCTGCTTGCGTTGATGGCGAAGGCAGAAACACGCCCCCGATGACCACGATTATTTGCCACGTAGGCGAACTCGCCGGTCGGATCGACCGCCACTGCGGTCGGGGAATAACCCGTTGCAAAAGGCGATCCCGGCACCTGCGTCAAGGCACCGCTGCTCGTGTTAAGGGCATAAGCGGAAACATTCTTGGAACGGTAATTGGTAACATAGACGAACGCTCCCGTCGGATCGATCGCAACCCTGTTCGGCTGGGAGCCCGCCGCAAACGGCGAGCCCTTCACCTGCGTCAAGGCACCACTCTTCGCATTGATCGCGTACGCGGAAACGTTGTTGGAGTTGTAGTTAGTCACATAGGAGAACTTGCCCGAGGGATCGACTGCTACGTCCGAGGGAGTGGAGCCCGCCCCAAACGGTGACCCCTTCAGCTGCGTCAAGGCACCGCTGCTCGCGTTGATCGTATAGGCAGAAACATTGGAGGACCAGAAATTGTCCGCATAGAGGAACGCTCCCGTCGGATCGATCGCTACCCCGTTCGTTCCGTTGCCTGCCGCAAACGGCGACCCCTTCACCTGTGTCAAGGCACCGCTGCTCGCGTTGATGGCGTAGGCGGAAATATCGCTGGAAACGTAATTGGCCACGTAGGCGAACTTGCCGGTCGGATCGATCGCCACTTTGGTTGGCTGGGCGCCCGCTGCAAACGGCGAGCCTTGCACCTGCGACAAGGCACCACTCTGCGTGTTGATGACGTAGGCGGAAACGGCGTCGCCACGACCAATCCGCGTGCCACCATCGACGACATACATGAACGCGCCCACCGGATCGATCGCCTCCCCTTCCGGGTAGTAACTTGCTGCAAACGGCGAGCCTTGCACTTTCTTCAAGGCACCGCTGCTCGCGTTGATGGCGAAGGCAGAAACGTTGAGAGACGAATGGTTGGTCACGTAGAGATAGTGAAGGGTGCTCGAAAGGCGGCCTGCGCTTCGCGTCGAGCTCTTTTGCGCGTGGTCGGTGGAAGGCGGCACAGAACTCGGCGTGCCGACCGCCGCTTGCGACCCCCCGCATCCGACCAGCAACGCCGCTAAAGCGGCGATGCCAAGCGCATACTGAGCCAAAGTCTTCACGTGCTAACCTCCATGGTTGGGCAAATCAGCGGTTTAAGAACGTTCGTCGTCCCCCATTCGCCGGCCTAGCGAGGTGGGCGTTTGGTGAGCTTGCGCAGCGCCTCCCAGTGCCTCGGATGTGGAACCTTCGCGCCCGAGCGAGTGCGCGAGCGGGCCGCGAGCGAGAGTCCCGTCGCCTTGCCGATCTCCTTGAGCGAGAAGCTGTCGAGCTTCGGCACGATCTCGCCTTTGAACCATGCCTCGTCGCGCTGTTCCGGATGCCCGCGCGCCAGTTGCGATTGCGACGATGCCCCTCGGCGATCGCACGGAGACCATGCTCGCGCCGTCCCTTCGGCATGCACGCCTCGCAATGACGGCGCCTGCGCTTCAGGACCGGTTCGCCGCACATCGCGCAGCCGATCGGATTCGCCGGGGGCGCTTCTAATCTCGGTGCGCGCCATGCGCGCGCTGCGTACGGCCGCGGCTGCGAGGCTTTGCGAGGCGTTGCGAGCAGCGGCGATGGCTCCGGACCCGGTACGCTGCGTTAAGCGTTGCGATTCGCGCAGCGAGGCATGCTCAGCTGCAATGCGACCTAGGCGCGCCGATCCAGGCTGCTAAGCTGCGACGGCGCCTCGCGAGCGCGAAGCCATGCAAACGGTAGAGGCTGTGGGGCGCCCGATAAGAACCGGAAGTAAAAGGCTCACGGGTACGCGCATTCCGTGCATCTAGTTCTTGGTGCCGATCCCGATGGCGTGTCCTGCCGGACAGTAAACCCCTCCCGAGAAAGGGGAGCAGGCGTGCAGCTCTGCCTCGTAAACAATCTGACCGTTGCTGGAGTCGAGCCTCCGCTTTTCAGAAAGCGTCAACTCCGTCGGATTGCCGGGGTTCGGGTCGAACGACACGTTTATTCCCCCAAAATGCCTGGGCGAGGAGACTTTAAGGATTTTCGCCTTCCACGTCCAAGCCCCTGATTTTAGAAATTTCTTGCATCCAGCCTTAGTGAAACCCATACCGGCTCCCAGACCGGCTGGCGGAAGCATGCACCACTGCTGTTTAAACGGCGAACCGTACGCGAGCGTGATGCATTCCGCGTATTGACCCGGGCACAACTGCACCGCTTGGACGCCGCCAGTGTGCGTTGCAATCGCCGAGGCCCTGGGTACCGCGGCCGGTGAGCCGATTGATCCGCCGCCGCACCCTGCGAGCATTGCAGCAGCAGCGCTGCAGCTTAGGACAGAGCGGCTAAAAACTCGATTGTTCACTTACCTTGCTCCCGTTATCCGAGACGGTCTCGGCGTCCGGAAATTGTTCGGCGCCCCGATGCTCAGTCCCGCGGGAGCCGAGCGACTACGCTGTGAACGCAAACAGCGCGTCCCGTGCCTGGATGCGCACCTTCGCGTCCGAACGAGTGCGCGAGCACGCGGCGAGCGAGAGGCCTTTCGCCTCGCCAATCTCCTTAAGCGAGAATGCACGCCACTGCTGCGCAACGTTCCAGTCAGGGGTCGCCGACGATATGGACGCTCTCGATAACATCTGTTCGGCTGCCGATTCGGGCGGTAATTTGCGCGCTATTGCCGGCGGTGCGGCCGGGGGAGCGGCGCGGGCGCTAAGGCGTCAATGCGAAGACGGTTCCGCAGCCGGAGTGCCGGCTTCCAGTCTTGGGGCAGTTCGAACCGCCGCCGTAGGGCGTTGTCCCGTAGAGAGTGCCGCCGGCGTCGATCATGGTCGAGTCGGGCCGTGCCCCGTCGGTCCCGCCGTTGAAAACGTGAAGCACCTTCTCCTGGGCGGTCGTGGTAAGGCTATAGACAACTCCACAGCCGATGTTGTAGCACCCATAACCATCGCCCCCAACCGGCGCCGTGCCGTATAAGACCCCGTTCACGTTTACCAAGCCTGCGGATGGCGCCGCTCCGCCGCCATAGTCATTCGCCGGAGAGAAAGTGTAAAACACTTTCTCCTTGCCGCTTGTGGTAATGCTGTACACGATCCCGCAAGTATAACTAACCTCGTAACATAGCGCATTGCCGCCCGAAGACGTTGTGCCGTAGAGCGTGCCGCGGACGTCGAGCAATCCCGAGAGCGGCATCGCGCCGTCCGGTGATCCGCTGAAGTTGTGCAGTACTTTCTCGGTACCGGTTGTGGTCACACTATAAACCGTTCCGTCGCCGGATGAACCACCGTAGGCGGTCGTTCCGTAGAGCGCGCCTTTCACGTCGGTCAAACCCGCCTGGGGATCTCCGCCGTCGCCGTGTCTGCGAAAGTTGTAAACGACCCTCTCCGAGCCGCTCGTGCTTACGCTGTAAACGGTTCCGCAGCAACTGCCGCCGGCTCCCGTCGTGCCATATAGGGTGCCGCTGACGTCGATTAAACCCGCTGATGGCGATTGGCCGTCGGATTTGTTACCGAAGCTATGAAGCATCATCTCCGTGCCGGTCGTGCTAATGCTGAACACCGTCCCGCAGCCATAGCTTCCGCATCCCCCGCCACCGTACGTGGTCGTTCCGTACAGCGTACCGTTGACGTCGATCAGGCTACCATTTGGGTACGCCCCGTCGGCGCTGCCGCCGCCGAAACTATACAGCCGCTTCTTCCTACCGGATTTGGGATCTAATCGATAGACAGTTCCGCAACCGGTGCCCCCGAAAATGTTACACGCGCCTCCACCTCCGTAGCGCGTCGTTCCGTAGAGTATGCCGTTGACAGCGAGCAAGCTACCATCGGGACGGCCGCCGTCCTGCGAGCGGCTGAACTTATACACCACTTCGTAAGAGGACGTCGTCGCGGTGTGCGTGCGTTCGAGACGATGCACTCGCCGAGGTTTGCGTTATCGCGTTCGGCGCGACGATGGGCGGCGCCGGTGATCCGGTGCAGCTGGCAAAGAGCGCGGCTGCGCAGACTGTAAGCGCGAAGCGAGCGAAGCTACCCATGAGACATGCCTCCCGAAAGCTGAACGGGTGAGCGGCTAAGAATGTTCGCGGATGCGTGGCTCAGTTCCCACGCGGCGGCCTCGCTCCGAAGCGCGGCTTAGGTGCGGTTTTAGGTTCACAATGCAAGGAGTAAACGAACCATGCGCAGATGCGAGCCTTCTAGGCTGCTAGTCCCGTAGCGCGTGCGGCCTCGCGGACGTAGCTTGCGAGAAGATAAACCGAATGCGGAATGTGCTGCATTACGGCTTCAACGCGAAGACCGTTCCGCAGCAATCTTGTCCGGCCCCTGGATCTCCGCCATCGAGGGTGGTTCCATAAAGCGTTCCTTTAAGCGGCGTCAAAGGCGCTATGGGCCCGTCTCCGTCGTTGCCACCGGTGAAGGTGTAGAGCACGCTTAACACGCCAGCGGTGCTAAGACTGTAGACGGTTCCGCAGCCGTAGAAATGCCCGCATTCGTCGCCGCCGCCTATGGCGGCGGTTCCGTAGAGTGTGCCGTTTACGTCAACCAGGCCGGCAAGGGGGCCAGCTCCGTCGGAACCACCCGTAAACCGGTAGAGCACCGTCTCCTTGCCGCTGGTCGTTACACTGTAAACGGTTCCACAGCCGAGGCCGTCGCTGCTGCATCCGGTGCCTCCGCCCAGTTGGGTCGTACCGTAGAGCGTGCCGTTGACGTCGAGTAGGTTACCTTCTGGGTGCACTCCATCAGAGCCACCGGCAAAACTATACAACACCGTTACTTTTCCGGACGTCGTCATGCTATAAAAGGTTCCGCAGCCGGAAGAGCCGCACCCCGCGCCACCGTAGACGGTCGTGCCGTACAGTGTTCCTTTGATATTGATGAGGCCGCCTTCAGGGTCATATCCGTCAGAGCCGCCTTTGAAGTCGTGCAGCACGGTGTGAAGGCCCGACGAGCTGACGCTATAAGCGGTTCCTCCCTTATCACGACTCCCGCCGGTCGTGGTTGTGCCGTAGAACGTGCCCTTCATGTTGACGACGCCAGCGTCGGGAGTCGCCCCGTCCCCAGCGCCGAGGAAATTGTAAAGCACCGCAGCCGACCCAGTCGTGGTCACGCTGTAAACGGTACCTTTTGCGCCTGCACCGCCCTGGCTGGCCGTGCCATACAGCGCACCATGCACGTCGATCAGACGACCCTCAGGGGCTACCCCAGTCCTTGCAGTGAAGGCGTAGAGCAACTTTTCCGTGCCTTTCGGCGTGATGCTGAAGACGGTTCCGCAACCGCCGTTTTGATGACACCCTTTAACGCCGCCGTTTGAGGCCGTGCCATAGAGAATGCCGCCAACATTCGTTAAGCCCGCAATCGGTCGTTCCCCGTTCGGGTAACGATCGAAGCGGTATAACACCGAATAAGATGACGACGCAGGGCGCATGCGATTTTGCGGCATGGTACCCGGCGTGCCGACCGGCGGCGGTGATCCACCGCACCCTGCGAGCATTGCCGAAGCAACGCAGCAGCTAAGGGCGTAGCGACTAAGAACTCGATTTTTCACTTACCTTGCCCCCATTATCCGAGAACGGCTCGGCGCCTGAGATTGTTCGGCGCAGTGCCACTCAGTTCCATAATGAGCGAACGTCGGCCGTAGGAAGCCAAGAGAGTTCACCACCGGCTGAGCCTCGAGTGGATCTACGGCGTTAACGCAAAGACGATTCCGCAGCCGGGATCGGTGCCGTCGCGGCCGCAGTAACCCAAACCGCCGCCTGTAGCCGTGCCGTAAAGAGTGCTGTTGACATTGATAAGGCTGGCCACCGGATTATAGCCGGCGCCGCCCAGTGGGTTAAAACTATGCAGCACGCGCTCTTTGCCGGAAGTCGAAATTTTGAAGAGCGTGCCCCAACCGGAGTTACCCCCGTAGAGGGTCGTGCCATACAACTCACCCTTCACGTCAAGGAGGGCCGACTGTGGACCGAAGCCGTCAGCGCCACCAAAGTTGTGAAGCACGGTTTCCGTTCCGGATACCGTGGTCGCAAAGACGGTTCCGCAACCCTGACTTGTTAACCGGCAGCGCCCACCGCCGGTGGTCGTGCCGTACAGTTTTCCGTTGACGTAAATGAGGCCGGCATCCGGGTTTTGGCCGTCGGTGTCTGCGCCTTTAAAATTGTGGAGTACGATTTCTTCACCTGAGGGCGTGCTCGAGAAGACCGTTCCGCACGCGACGCCACCCGAGCAGTGCGCGCCGCCTCCATTCGTCGTGCCGTAGAGCGTGCCGTTGACGTTGACGAGGCCCCCGTTGGGATTTTGGCCGTCGGTCTTACCACCTTTGAAATTGTAGCGGAGCACTTCCTTACCGGAAGTCGTGATCGAGAAGATGGTTCCACACCCTCCGCCGCCGCAAGAACGAGAACCACCCGAGACCGTCGTACCGTAGAGAGTGCCGTTCACGTTGAGAAGAGCCCCAGACGGGCTTGAGCCGTCCGCCGAGCTGCCTTTGAAGCTATAAAGTACGGTCTCCGTACCCGCCGTCGTAATCGCGAAGATGACTCCCTTGCCGTGCGCGCCGGCGTAAGTGGTCGTGCCATACAGCGTCCCACTGACATTAATTAGAGGCGCCGACGGCGCAGCGCCGTCCGCCGAGCCGCCTTTGAAGCTATAGAGTATGGTTTCTTTACCGGACGTGGTGATCGCGAACACGGTTCCGTCGCCGTGCTTGCCGCCGCTACTAGTCGTGCCATACAGCGTGCCGTTGACGCCGACGAGCGCTTCGCTCGGGGTTTCGCCGTCTTTTGGAGCACCTTGGAAGCTATACATCACATCGAAGGCGACAGGCGCGTGCGCATTCTCCGTCGTCACGTGGGAAAGCGATGGACTCAGCGGCGTACTTCCGCCGCCACAACCCGCAAGCATCGCTGCGGCGGCGCAAGTGACGAAACCACAACGGCTAAGAGTGAGGACTGTCATCTCCATCCCTCCCTGCTCTTCGGCTCCGGCGAAATGCTGCAGAGCTCCGTTGTGTTTTCGACTGATTCTGGTCGTCCCATTCTTGGAAGCCAGGCTCTTGGGTTAATCTTGGATTAACGCAACGCGCCGCGCCCTCGATTCTCAGAGCCCGGACGGGGCCCTCGTTGCGGAGCGGCTGGCCGCGACGGCGCTTCCGCGATCATGCGCACCGGCAGCTTCTGCAGATTTGGCAAAATGTCGCGCCGGAAATCCACACGATCTAGCGATGAAAGGCTGTCTCCGCTGGTCCGAACTACTTCCTGGTGCCGCGCGAAGCTCAAGCGGCGACGTCACGTGCGCCTTCGCGCGATAGACGTTAGTTCGTTAGGATGACTGGACGCAGGATAGACTGGCGTTGCTAAACATCGGCTGCATCGTGTACGAATACGAGCCGAACGTGTCGTTCTCGATGTCGGTCCACGCACAGAGGCCGTCGCCACCCTCGAACGTCCAGCCGGTCGGCGGATCGGGATCGGTAGCGGAGTCACCTTGCATGTGGCCCTCGACGATCGTTACACCTTCGTCGGCTCCGGTTTCGTCGGACGGTGGCGTGATAAAGTTGGCTCCGCAGCTTTCGCCCGCATCGGGAATGTACGGCAGGTTGGTGTACGATACCAATTTGCCGTGCCTTGATGTCGCACCCTGATACGCGCACCACTGCGTGCCGAATCCGGGCGTGCTGCGGCCGTGGGCGGTCGCGACGACGTACGAGGCGTTGGCATTATAACCAAAGTGAGATACGCTTTTGAGCGCTTCGGCGGCGACTTCGGACTGGGTGGGCTGCTTTGGGAGCGGCGCGTTGTCTTCCCAGGCACCGCCGTACTGCGACGAGGGATTCTTAATGTAGATCGTTTTGCCGTTCACGATTTCGTAGTATTGAGTGTAGATGTCGTTATGGCTACTGCCGCCCATATTTTCGATATAGTTCTCGAGCAGCGGCCTGACGTTGTCCGGGTCGCCGTATTTCGTGTAGCCCCAGAAGACCAAGAAGACCTTGGGCTTAACCTGCACCGGGCCGCCGCCGTATTGCAGGCCGCCGGTGGTGGCGCGATGAGCTTGCCCGCGGGTGGCCATATAGTGCGGCACCCGGTAGAGGATGCCGTCCTGCTGGACCCAGCCCGGTCCAAACGCAACGCCGCGTCCTTGTGGTTGGGTCGCCGATGGGGCCGTCGGCGTGACGCCGCTGTGCGTGGCACAGCCCGCTATTGCGAGCACGGTGATGCAACCAAGAACGACGGTAAGCCGTGAATGCTGGTACATAAGAATGCATCGGCCTTTCTTTCGGCAAGGCTATGTGCGCTTGACCGAGTGTGGTAGCGTTTGCAGCTCGCGGGCGAACTCCCTGCGCCGAAGCGCCCCAGCCTCCGGCTCCTTTTAGACTTGCGCAAGGAGCGGCGATGAGGATTGTAGGCTTTCATCGCTACGGCCCTCGTTCGCCGTACAGCTGGCTCCCCGGGCGCGAACTTGCCGACGAGCGTCGCGTCGCGCGTGTGCCCAAAAGCCTTTAAGTTAAGAGGAGTCGTTCCGAGCACCTGTGAACTGAACGAGTCCTCTACTGCATCGATGGGAGCGATAGTATGCGTTCAAAAACAAGCATCAAACGCGCTCGATTCCTTGAGACGAGCGCGGCAGCGATCGGCGCCGCCGCTGCGAGCTACTCCTTTGCATCCGCGCAAACGGAGGTGGCTGCGACGACGAGCGGCGCGGGCAAGCCGAGCATAGTTTTCTGTCATGGTCTTTGGGCGGACGGCTCGTGCTTTACCAAAGTGATGGGGCCGTTGCAAGCGCAAGGCTACGATTGCATTGCTGCGCAGTACCCGCTCAACACACCCGAAAACGATGTCACTTTTGCCAAGTGGGCGATGGACGTGGTAAAGAGTCCTATCGTGCTTGTTGGACATTCATATGGCGGCACGGTGATCACGGCTGCTGGAACCGACCCGCGCGTGAAAGCCCTCGTTTATATAAACGCGCTTGCTCCCGATACTGCTGCAGGCGAGACATCGCAGAGCATACAGCAGAAGTTCCCCACGACCGACGTGCTCAAGCACGTCAAAGTCGTCGATGGGCGTATCTGGCTGACCAAAGAAGGACTACCGTATTTTTGCGGCGATCTCTCGCCGACTGAGCAGCAGCTCGTGTGGGCGACGCAGGGCGCGCCGGCTGCCAACATCTTCGCGCACGATGCGCCGGGCGTTGCGTGGAAGACCAAACCGAGTTGGTACATCGTTGGAACGAAGGATCACACCGTTAACCCGGATCTTGAACGCTTTCTTGCGAAACGCATGAAAGCCAAGACGACCGAACTTGATTCGAGTCACGTGCCGATGCTCTCGCAACCAAACCGCGTGGTCGAAGTAATTCTCAGCGCTGCGCAATCGGTGTAAAAGCTGGGTAGCACGAGTTGCAGCAGGTACTGCGTAAATCCTCGCGCAGACCAAGAACGACGGCCATTCGTGACCGTCGTTCTTCAATTGGTGGAGAGAGTTAATATATCGAAGTGCTTTGGCCAGGTCCCAAAGGCGCTCAGCAGCGTTTCCGGTAGCCGATCTATCACGCGTGTAGCAAATCCGTTGGATACGTAGATGCGGCCACTGTCGTCAACCGCTATGCCGCCCGGGAACCTCAGTTTAGTTTGGGCCCGCGAATGGTCCGGAGCGGCGATGTATTGCCGCTCGCGCTAATTGGATAAACGGTTACGCTGTCGCCGTACGTGTTAGAAACGTACAGGCACGGACACGTTGACGCGGATCGCAGACCCGGCCGGAGCGCAAAGCGGCTCGCCGAGATGTGCCGTGCAAACGTGCCGGCGGCGGCAAGCCATAAGTTCACGTGCATCTACGGTTTCATTGCGAAAACCGTTCCGTTCCCGTTGCTGCCGCCCGCAAATGTGGTCCCGTAGAGCGTGCCGCTCAAGTCAATCAAGCCGGCAAGGGGGCTAGCTCCGTCGGTTCCATTGTGTGAGTTGAACCTGTGGAGCACTTTCTCCGTGCCGCTTGTCGTAACGCTAAAGACGGTCCCGCAGCCAACGGTACCACCGCAGCTGGTTCCGCCGCCACCGCTAGTCGTGCCGTAGAGCGTGCCGTTCACGTCGACTAAGCCTGCGACTGGATACGCGCCGTCACTTCTCGGATAGCCTGCGAAGCTGTGCAGCACTCTTTCAGTGCCGCCGGTCGTAATGCTGAAAACCGTGCCGTCCCCGTTCGAGCCGCCATCGGCCGTCGTCCCGTACAGCGTGCCCTTTACATCGAGCAGTGAGCCGTGAGGCTCTTTGCCATCGGCTCCGTTGAAGCTGTGCAGCACCCGCACCTTACCGGCCAAAGTGACGCTGAAGACCGTGCCGTCATGATGCGGACCTCCTCCGGATGTGGTGCCGTAGAGCGTGCCGTTTGCATCGACCAAGCCGGCGGTGGGGCCATCACCGTGGCCTGAGAAGCCATGAAGCAGTTTCTCGGTGCCGCCTGTCGTAACGCTAAAGACCGTTCCGCCGTGGCGTGTGCCGCCTGCGTACGTCGTCCCGTAGAGCGTGCCTTTCGCCGCGATCAAGGGCGCCTCGGGCTCAAGGCCATCGTTCTCTCCTCCTGCGAACCGATGCACCACGCTCTCGCTGCCGCTGGTCGTGACGCCAAAGACCGTTCCACAGCCGAAATATTGTGAATCGTTGACGCACGTATACGAGCCGCCACTCTCCGTCGTTCCGTAGAGCGTGCCGCCGGCGTCGATCAGACTAGCGCGAGGCTCGTTCCCATCGGGGGGAACGCCAAAGCTATACAGCACTTTCTCCTTCCCGGCCGTCGTAATGCTAAAAACCGTTCCGCAGCCGAAGTACCCCGAGGAGTTGCCGCAGGCGTTGGCGCCGCCTTGTCCCGTCGTGCCGTAGAGCGTGCCGCCGTCGTTGACCAGGCTCGCGCGCGGCGCATCTCCATCAGGTGAGGCGCCAAAGCTATACAAGACGGTGTAGTTCCGGCCGGCGCTGCGTGGCACGAGCGCCCGGCTTTGCGCCATCGCGCCCGGCCCGCCAATCGGGGGCTGCGATCCCTCGCAGCCTGCGAGCATAGCAGCGGCCACGCTGATGCTAAATGCGTAGCGGCTAAAAATTGAGTCCGTCATGCGCTATCCCTCCCTCAAGCCTGAATGGAATTGGCGGCTGACTGAGTTCGGCGAAGGCGCGCGCTATCCCAAGGGAGCGAGCTCTCACCAGTATCTTCCCTGGGAGGCGTTGCGCGCTCATTGAAGCATAAAACGCTTAACTTGCCGGGGTGAGCCGCAGCGCGGCGAACGTACTCAGCCGCCGATCTGTTCACAGAAGCGAGGAGCGAGGCGGATGAAGAACTTGGATTTCGGTCGCTATGCATTAAGCACTTGCGCTGCCGTGGCTTTGCTAGAAGGTTGTAGCCAATCGCAACCGCCGATCGGCGCACCGGATGCGACGCCGCAAGGCGCGGGTCGCGTTAACGGTGCGTACGCCCAAGAGCGTGCGCCACAAAGCGTCGTCGGGCCTAACGCCCTGGTTGAGTTTGCCTATGTGACCTACACTAATTCCAACCATGTCTCCGCCTATAGGATCAACGCAACCAGCGGCGCGCTGACGCAGGTAAGGGGCTCGCCGTTTCGGGCAGGCACATCTCCCGGTGATGTAGCAGTCGATCCTGCGGGCACGTTTGCCTATGTGACCAATTCAGACTCCAACAATATCTCCGCCTATCGGATCAACGCGACCAGCGGCGCGCTGGCGCAGGTAAAAGGGTCGCCTTTTAAGGCGGGCATAGGGCCTTTGGGCGTGGCAGCCGATCCCACGGGCAAGTTCATCTATGTGACCAACTTAGGCTATGGGACGTTCTTCCCCGGGAATGTTTTCGCATACAGAGTCAACGCAACCAGCGGCGCGCTCAAGCAAGTGAAGGGGTCGCCATTTCGCGCGGCCACCACCCCATATAACGTGGTAGTCGATCCTACGGACAGGTTCGCCTACGTGATCAACGTCTTATCCAATAATGTTTCTGCCTTCGCTATCAATGCGAGGAGCGGTGCCTTGACGCAGGTGACCGGGTCGCCGTTTGGCGCGGGCGACTACACCGATGGCATGGCAGTCGCTCCCAACGGCAAGTTTCTCTATGTATCCAACATGGGTTCCAATAATGTCTCCGCCTATACGATCGACGCCACCAGCGGCGCGTTGACGCGGGTGAAAGGGTCACCGTTTGGGGCGGGCACCTATCCCTGGGACGTGGCAGTCGATCCCACGGGCAAGTTCGCCTATGTGGCCAACGACGGCTCCGACAATGTTTCCGCCTACACGATCAACGCGACCAGCGGCGCTCTAACGCCGGTAAACGGGTCGCCGTTTGAGGCGAGCAGCGATCCCTTGGGCGTCGCGGTCGACCCTACGGGCAGGTTCGCCTACGTGACCAACAATGGTTCCACCGATGTTTCTGCCTATACGATCGACACGGCCAGCGGCGCGCTGACGCAGGTAAAGGGGTCCCCGTTTGAGGTGGGCACCTGGCCCTACGCCATTGCCATATGCCGTGTCAAGGCTGGCAAGTGTATCCCGACGCCGTTATAGCTGATCCTCCATGAGCGTTACCGGAATCGCCGCGCTTACGCGGCTGCCATTGGTACCCGCGAGGAGGGTGAGAGCGACAAGCCCCGGATGCTCGCTAGCGTAGCTGCGATTGCTGCAACGTACGTACCGCGGCGCCGTCGGCGGGGCGACATGATCGTACGTTCCGCCCGCTTCATCAAAAGCAACCAACAGAAACGTATTGCGATAGTTTGTTCCCCTAGCGGCGTCTTCGAGAAAATCCTCAACCGTTAAGAAGTTTGTTGCGAAACGGGTGCGCAATCTTGAGGCGTGGATGATTCCTGTAAACGACGCGGGACTCGGCCTGTCGCAGTAGACGCGCCACGTAAGGCCCTTTGCCTCGAGGCGCTCGAAAAGCGTCTCCGCCGTGTTATGGATTGGGAAGGCAGCTGCCGGTGGATAGTTGATGACAAAGCCGGATGCGGTTGCCGCATGGAAGAACGAACGGTTTGTAAACGTCTGCGAAGGCACTTCGCAGAACCAATGATCGAAAGTCGCGAAGCCGCGCGCGAGCGTTGAGGTGACCGGCATCTGGTCAGGCGTGTAGCCCGTCATGATTTGGGCGTACTCTTCGTAGGTTGGCTGGCGACCCTTCTCGGCGGTAAACGCGCTGATATAATCGGCGACGAAACCATCCATTGTCGGTTGTTGACCTGGAGCAGGCGCATTATACGGCGCCACCATCTTTGCAAGTGGCATGAATCGATTTCTCGGATCCCCGACGCCGAACAGATCAGTGTTAATGTGTGGATATTCCTCGCCCGGATCAGGGTGGGGTGTGTTCATGTTCGCCGCTATCCCGTAGGGAATGAACTTTCGGTCCGCGCCATTTTCAGCCCAATCGGGGATCGGGTTCCTTAAGTCTTTGCCGATCACGCCTTCGAATGAATCAACCTCGCCCGGCGCGTAGAGTCGGCCCAGCACATTATCGAAGGAACGGTTTTCGAACATAATCACGACAACGTGATCCAGTGCGTTCTGCCGATCGGCCGTGGGTTTAGTAGTGCGAGCCGTTGCCAGGCCTGGAACGGTGGCGCCAAGGGCCGCTGCGCCGACCGTCTTCGCGAACTTGCGTCGTGTGATTCGCTTACCGAGCGCGTTTCTAATCATCAGAAGTTGACCTCCGGAATCGAGGCGGCCGTCACCAACACGATTATTGGCCCGAAAATTAGCCTGAGCTGGCACTTACCCCTTTGGCTCGTGCGCAGAAGGCCTGCTAATGCCGCGCATGCGCCCTTTTGCGCCGGCCCGGATTCGCGAGCTCGTGGGCGGCTAACGCGCTCTTCACTGGGACAGCGCTCACGGTCCGGCGAACGTCCCAAGTCGCTGACCGTTTCGGCTTTTTGGGAGACGTCGCTCATGAAGACTTTGGCTCGCTTCGCGCTGAGCATCAGCGCTGCTGCAATCCTTGTTGGGTGCGGCGGATCAGAAACGGTGGTCGCGCCACTTGGCAGCGCAAAGAACCAGCTACAACCTCCGGCGGGAAGTAAGACATTCAACTACACCGGCAAAGCGCAATCTTTTAAAGTGCCTGGTGGCGTTACCCACATCACGATCAAAGCTAGCGGCGCAAGCGGCCCGAATCAAGGCGGATCGTCTTGCTATTTCACCGGTGGGAACGGCGCTATCGCAAAGGCTACGATATCCGTTACGCCGGGAGAGACCTTGGCGATTTTCGTCGGCGGTGAAGGAACGGGCGACACATCGAACTGCAGCCCTGGCAGCGAGGGCGGCTTCAACGGCGGCGGGGGCGGCGGAAGCGAAAATTACTGCCTAAATGGTACAGGCGGCGGCGGCGCTTCAGACGTGCGTCAAGGCGGCGACGAACTCCGCAATCGCGTTATCGTTGCAGGCGGCGGCGGTGGCGGCGGGATCGCAAACTCAGTGTTCGATGCCGGCGAGGGCGGCGACGGCGGCGGAAACGTTGGCGCGGAAGGAACCGGAGTCCCCGTGGGCGGCTACGGCGGCGCGGGCGGTACGCAACATCGTGGCGGAAAAGGCGGCGCGGGCGGCGATCCCGGCATGCGCAGCTCAAAGGGACATCGCGGCGAACTCGGCGTCGGCGGTGTCGGCGGCAACGGCCAGTTCGCAGGTTGCGGCGGCGGTGGCGGCGGGGGCTACTATGGTGGCGGCGGCGGCGGCGGAGCGGACGGCGCGAGCGCCGCCGGCGGCGGTGGTGGCGGCGGAGGTTCTTCTTATATCGAGCCCGGAGCGACAAACATCAAGAACCAACGAGGAAAAGCAGCGCCGGGTAACGGCGAGGTCGCAATCGAGTGGTGACAACCGATGCTAAACGTTCAACTCGAAGCGGCATATTCTTCGGCATAGCAGCTGCAATGCTCGCAGCCTGCGGCGGATCGCCGCCGCTGATCGGCGCACCGGGCGTGACAGCGCAGATCTCGAATATCGGGCCGCCGCATTCTCCAGCTTATCTTTATGTAGCTAACCAAGCGAACGCGTCTGCGGGCGGACAGCGCATCGAAATCTTCGATCGGGCGGATCCGTCCAAAGGCCCAATCGACTCGATCCGCCGCGATATCTCAGAGCCCGACGGAATCTTCGTCGAACGGCTCGGGAACGCTTTACGTGGCAAACGCCGACGAAAGCGGTAACGACAAAGTTGCAGTGTACCCTCGAGGTGCCCATAAGCCTAGCCGCGTTTACGCGGGGGCGGTCTGCGCGTTTGACGTAGTCGCGGATACGAATGGAACGGTCTATGTGGCCGATGCGTGCGGGATACACGACCGCGGCCGCGTCATCGTATTCGCACGCGGAAGCAGGACGCCGACCAGCTATATTTATCCCGGAGGTTCGCCATACTCGCTAACGCTGGATTCAGAAAATAATCTCTACGTCGGCTATAACAGTTACGAGGCTTATTGGGGCCAGGTAAAGCGTTACGCTCCCGACGCGCGGCACGGTGAGATTCTGCTGCCCAAGAAACTTGTTCACTTTCTTGGAGACGTGGAAATCGATAACCACGGTGCCCTCCTTGTTTCAAATGAGCTCGATGGAGTGATCGATGTATTTACGACCAAAGGGAAGCCGCCGGCTCGAATAATCAGGAGTGGTCAAGGAGCGCCGTCCTGGTTCACGTTCGATCGGCGTGAGAATCGAATCTACGTTTCGTATCCGTGCCGCGTCGGGGGTGGCTTGAGACCGTTGACTGCTTCGGGGTGCGGCCGGCGTCATGATACCGTCGTGGCGCTCGACTACGCGAGCGGCAAACGCCTCTGGACGCTGCGCGTTCCATTCCTGCTTCCGTTCGGCGTCGCCGCTTCGCCGAGCGCTCCATTCGGGAAGAAATTCCTGTGATTTATGCACTGTGCCGGATGCGCACCGTTGCCGCGGCGTGCGATATTCACTGCCAACTAAAAACGACGAGTCCCTCACCGTTTGCCGTTTTCCAGCCCCGCCACAGGCGTGCTCTGCTGGCGTACGGCTCAACATACGACGACCCGCCGCCGCCGCCGGCACCTGGCCAATGGTCATCGTATCCACCGGCGCCACCGCCGCCGCCACCGCCGCCGTAGTAGCCGCCACCGCCGCCGGCACCACCGCCGCCGTTACAGAAATAGTTCGAGGGATTGCAGTAAAGATCGAGTCCTCCGGCACCGCCGTTTCCGCCACGGCCCAACGATCCTGACTGCCCAGAACCACCTGCGCCACTCCCGTTGCCGCCGCCGAATCCGCCCGCGCCGCCGTGAGTTTGCGTACCGCCGCCCCCGCCGCCGACGCTTTCGTCTCCGTAGTAAAAGCTGCCCCCAGCTTCACCAACTGCTCGCCCACCCTTACCGCCAAATACGATTTCGCCATCGCCACCGTAAAAGCCGCAGCCCGCTCCTCCGCCGCCCGCCGCGACCAAGACGCGGTCACGCAGGGTATGCCCGCCGTCTCGTACGTCAGAGGCACCACCACCGCCATCGCAAGTAACTCTGCGGCTCGTATCGCTCCCTGGGTTTCCGCCTCCGTTGAAACCGCCGATTGTCGATCCCTGGCCACCGACAAAGACGTAAAGCGTCTCACGGGGCGTCACCGGGATAATGGCATAGACACGACTGCCGCGCCCGTAGTACTCGTAGTAGCCGTGATAGCTGCCTGACTCACCAGCTCCGGCTGCACCGAGTGCAACGACGGTTAGATTCGTTACACCAGCGGGAACCTTGAACGACTGCGCCTTTCCGGTGTAACGAAACGTCGTATGATATGGCAACAAATTGCCGTCGTCGCTTGTCCCGTTCGGCGCGCCGATCGGCAGCTGCGATCCGCCGCACCCTGCGAGGATTGCGGCAGCGATGCTGAGGCTAAGCGCGCGACAAGGCATCAAGATTTCCATTCCCGCTACCAGCTAAAGACGACGAGCCCGTTGCGTTCCGGTTTTTTCCACCCTTGCCGCAGATGAACGTCTGTGGCGCTAGGCTCGACGTACGACGAGCCGCCGCCGCCACCACCGCCGTCGGAAATATAACTACTGTAGGACGAACAACCCGCGCCACCGCCGCCACCACCGTAATAACCACCACCACCGCCGCCCCCACCGGCGACGTAGGTGTAACCGCTCGGACTGCCGCTTCCGCCCGAACCACCGATGCCGAGCGCGCCATTATCGCCGGCATTTCCATAACTTCCAAAACATCTCGTGCCGCCGTCGCCGCCGGAACCGCCGGCACTCTGCGTACCGCCGCCGGCGCCCTGGCCGCATTGCGCGTAGCTCACCGGACCGCCGGTGCCGCTCCCGCCAGTGAGTCCACCGCCTTTTCCGCCAGTGGGCGTGGGGCAGCCATAACCGTCGGCCAATCCACCTTCGCCACCAGCGGCGCCGGCGACCACAATGCGATCCGAGAGCGCATCACCGCCCTCGCGCACGTCTGAGGCGCCGCCGCCACCATAGCCGTTCTGTCCGCTCAAGGCGCTCGAGCCGCCGTCGCTGCCGCCATTAAAGCCGCCCGTCGCTCCCGAAGCGTCGCCGCCCACGTATACCGCCAACCTCTCTCCCGGGGTGACCGCAATAACGGCATGGACGCGGCCACCATCGGCTATGGGGTTACCCGCGCCCTTCGCGCCGCGCGCAACAACCGTGACTTGCTCACGCGCGCCGGCACCGTAAAACTCTGCGCTGCGCCGGTGTAATAAAACGTGCGCTGGCCAGGAAGATGGTCCGGCGCACCGTTGGCCGGCATGATGCCCTCGCTAGCGTGGCCGCCGCAGCCCGCCAGCATTGCCAGAGCGACGCAGCAGCTTAGCGCGCAGCGAATAAAATCTAAAGCCTTCACGTAGCTTGCTCCCTGATCCGAGAACGGCTCGGCGCCTGGGAATCTTCGGCACATGTGGGCAGGCGGCCTCGGCACGGTTAACGGGCCCGCGGCTGTCGGCCGACTCTTGTCGCTACAAATCTCATGGGACTGAGTATCGCGGCGCCGAACAGTCTCTAGCGCCGAGACGTTCTCGCGCCAAGGAGCAAGATAAGTGAAGACTCTAGGTTTCAGCCGCTACGCCTTAAACTGCTGCGTAGCTTCGGCAATGCTGGCAGGGTGCGGCGGATCGCAGCCGCCCGTCGGCGCGCCGGGCGCGATGCCGCAAACTTCCGCGCCCGCAATGCACGCCGATCGCGGCAAGTCGTGGATGAACCCCGAAGCGAGTAGCGACGATCTGATCTACGTTGCTAGTTACCCCACGGCAGTACTGTCTTACACCACGGGTAAGCTCGTCGGAACGATCGACGCCGGTTATGAGGGCGTGTGCTCGGATAGTGCAGGAAACGTTTTTTTCGTCGGACCTAGCAGTAGCGTTGTGGAATATAGCCACGGTGGCACCACGGCGATAGCGACGCTCTATCTGCCCGGGAAGTATCCCTCTGCAGCCGGCTGCGCGAGCGACCCAAGTACAGGGAACCTAGCCGTTACATATGCGACGGAATATCAAGGGGGTTCAGCGGAGAACGTCGCCGTCTTCCCAAACGCGCAAGGGACGCCGACCGTATATCAAAGCGGGATAGGTTCGCAATTTTGTACTTACGACGATAAGGGCGATTTGTTTGCAGACGGCTATGCCGGCTATCGAGGAAACGGCGCGGGTATCGCCGAGCTCCCGAGCGGCAGCAGTTCCTTCGTCGATTTCAGCCTTAACCAGGGAATCGGAGGAAATCCTTGGTCCGTGCTATGGGACGGAAAGTACCTATCGGTTGAAGGAGTGACGAGCCATTCGGTAACGTTCTCTCGGGTCGCGATCACGGGTTCGACGGCAAAAATCGTCGGTACCGTAAACATCGGAGGAAAAACGCATGGCGGACGCGCGTCCTGGCTCGGAGGCGGCACACTCATTATTCCCTACCACGGGTATGGTGCGAAAATCGGTTTCTGGCGTTACCCCAAGGGCGGCAAACCCGAGCAAGTCTTCACGCACAAAAACTTTGGTGAGCAGCTTTCGTATGCGCAGGGACTCGCCATATCACTCGCGCCGTCGCATTAGCCCTCGCACGCGAGGCCGAGGAAGAAGGATGAGTATTTTAGGTTTTCGCCGCTACGCGCTTCTTAGTTGCGCGACTGCGGCAATGCTGGCTGGGTGTGGCGGCTCGCAGTCGCCGGGCGCGATGCCGCGCTCCGCGCTCGCAACGCGCGCCGAGCGCGGTACCTCGTGGATGCTGCGCGGCGGATTGCAGCCGCCGACCGGCGCGCCGAGTGCCACTTCCCGAAACGCGGCGTCCTCACCGTCTTACCGTGTGCTGCACCGCTTTAATCGCAACGATGAGAGCGCGGGGGCGCGGCCGCTCTCCGGCCTTATCAACGTCGAACGGAACGCTGTACGGCACGACCTTCGGAAGAGGCAACGGAACCGTCTTTAGCATCAGCACGACCGGCAAGCACAGGACGCTGCACCGCTTCAACGGGCGGGACGGATCGAGCCCCTGGGATGCGCCGTTGGTCGCCATGAACGGCACGCTGTTCGGCACGACGTATTACGACAGCGTCGTCTTTAGCGTCGGCATCAACGGCGGCAGTAAAGTGATTCACCACTTTACCGGAAAGGCCGATGGCTTGGAGCCATGGGCCGGCCTGACCGACGTTAGCGGCACGCTCTACGGCACGACGTCCGAAGGCGGCGGCGGGATCTGCTCCGAGGGTTGCGGGACCGTCTTCAGCATAAGCGCCTCGGGCGCCGAGAACGTGGTGTACCGGTTCTCCGGAGAGCCGGATGGCGAAACTCCGGGAGCTGCGTTGCTCGACGTTAACGGCACGCTCTACGGCACGACGGCCAACGGTGGCGAGTATGGAAACGGATGCGTTTACTCCATTACTGCATCCGGCGCGGAGAACGTACTCTATAGCTTTGGCCGCAAGCCGGACGGTAACTATCCGATCGCGCCATTGATCGACGTGAAAGGAACGCTGTACGGCACGACGTTGTTCGGCGGAACGTCTGAAGACGGAACCGTGTTTAGCGTCAGCACGACCGGAAAAGAGAAGGTGTTGTACAGTTTCACGGGCGGCTTTGATGGTGAGGGTCCCGACGCCGCCTTGCTAAACGTGCACGGCACGTTGTACGGCATGACCGGCTTTGGTGGTAGTTCCTCGTGCTCCGCGTCGGGCTATTATGGATGTGGTACGGTTTACAGCGTTACGACGAGCGGCGTGGAGAAGGTACTTTACGCCTTCGAGGGCGGCACGGATGGAGCTCAGCCTCAGGCTAACTTGGTCGATGTGAAGGGCACCCTATTCGGCACCACGATTTACGGTGGCGGCAGGGAATGCGCCGGTATAGGCTGCGGAACCGTCTTCGAGATCAAGCCGTGAGCGCAAGTCATCTTCGGCATCCTCGACCTCAGCAAAAACGTAACGCTCTTCTATCCGATTAGTTTTGCCACAACGCTCGCTCTGCTGGGAAAGGGCGTGGCCGTGGCGAAACTCCCACGCGCCGATCCGTTCAGGCTTCAGGGAGAGAATCGCCGATGAATAGCTTTGCACTACGCTGCTATGCGTTCAGCATCAGTGCGGCGGCTGCATTGCTTGCGGGATGCGGCGGGTCGCAGCCGCCGATCGGCGCGCCAGGTGTGGAAAATCATATCGCGTTGACGCCGCACGCGAACTCCTTCCGGGTGCTCTATCGCTTCGCCGGCGGTAACGATGGCGCGTATCCCACGACGAACCTGATCGATGTAAACGGCACGCTCTACGGCACGACCAATCAAGGCGGCGGTTACGGATGCAGCGGCATTGGCTGCGGAACCGTTTATAGCATAAGCACCAACGGGGTGGAGAGCGTGTTGCACCGATTTGGCAGCCGCGCCGACGGAGCGATTCCGGCCGCTCGTCTGCAAGAGTTAAACGGCAAATTGTACGGCACGACCATTATTGGTGGAGAATTCGGCGATGGAACCGTTTATAGCATAACGACGACCGGCAAGGAGAAAGTGCTGCACAGTTTCGAGAGCGGCTATGCCGACGGATCGGAACCCGTCGCCAACTTGATTGAGGCAAACGGCATGCTGTACGGCACGACGTATAGCGGCGGTGGCACGTCGGGCAGCCGCAGTGGCTACGGAACCGTGTATAGCATAAGCACGAGGGGCGTAGAGATGGTCGTTCACCGATTCGATCAGGCGCCCGACGGGCGACTGCCCGAAGCAGGCCTGGCGAACCTGCACCGCGTTATGTACGGTACGACCGCGCAGGGCGGCGCGTACGGAACCAGCGGAAAGGGTACCGTCTTTAGCGTCACAACGACGGGCGCCGAGAAGGTGCTGTATCGATTCCAGGGCTCCCCGGACGCAGAAGAGCCTCAGGCGAGCTTGGTCGAACGTAGGCGGAACGCTGTACGGAACGACTTTGTCAGGCGGCACTGCAGCACAGGAGTGCGCGGAAGGCTGCGGGACCGTATTCGGCGTGACAAAAGCCGGCGTCGAGACGGTGTTGCACAGCTTCGGCACTACCTACGACGACGGGCGCTATCCCGAGGCGTCCTTTGCCAAAGTAGACGACAGACTGTACGGCACAACGTCTGAGGGCGGGACTGCATCGCAACCGTGTGGGAATGGCTGCGGAACCATTTTTAGCATCACGAAGACTGGTGCGGAAAAAATACTCTACGAGTTCACCGGCGGCGCGACGGGATGGTATCCGCTTTCAGGCTTGCTTAAAGTAAACGGCACCTTGTACGGCACCGCCGCTTACGGTGGTTCGGGGTGTGGGAGCAATGGTTGCGGGATCGTCTTTGCTTGGTCTCTGTGATGGGAGCCGGAGGTACGGCGTGAAGGCTTTTGTACGTTTCGCACTCACCAGCGCGATCGCAGCGTTGCTTGCGGCTTGCGGTGGATCGCAGCCCCCGGTCGGCGCGCCGGCTGCGATGCCCCAAAGCCGCGCGGGCACCGGCTATACGGTCCTGTACAGCTTTGGTAAGCGGTATTCTGGTGGCCAAGAGCCCAAGGCGGGCTTGATGGACCTAAACGGTACGCTCTACGGGACAACCTATGCGGGTGGCAGCACTGCCTGCGTGGGGGGTTGCGGCGTGGTGTTTAAGATCACGCCGTCGGGCAAAGAAGCAGTGCTCCACCGATTCGAGGGCGGTAACGATGGTTCGAATCCCAGCGCGAGCTTACTGGCTGTGAAAGGCGTTCTGTATGGGACGACCGAGTATGGCGGCATCCCCAGCTACGGCGGGTGCAACGCTGGAACCGTCTTTAGCGTCAGTACGCTTGGCGTGGAGAAAGTGGTTTATCGATTCTACGGTTACTATTGCAACGATCACGTCTACAATGACGGGGGGAACCCCGTTGCGAGCTTGATCGACGTGAGCGGGAATCTCTACGGCACGACCTCCTCAGGCGGCGCCGGGGAATTCTACGGGACGGCCTTTGAGGTTAGCACCAGTGGTACCGAGCAGGTTTTATACAGCTTCGGCTACGCAAGTGGCGCGAACCCGGTCGCGGGCCTTGCCGACGTGGCCGGTACGCTGTACGGAACGACGGAGCAGGGCGGCGCCTACACCGACTCTAGTGGGACCTGCTGCGGAGTCGCATTCAGCCTTAGCACGACCGGTACCGAGAAGGTACTCGATGATTTCGTCCCCGGCCCTAACGGTGCTTCCCCAACCGCCAGCTTGATCGACGTCAAGGGAAACCTCTATGGGACGACCGTCGGTAGCGGCGCGTATTACGGTGGAACTGCCTTCAGCATCACGACGAACGGCAGCCTAACGCTACTCCACAGCTTCGGCTCCGGCACCGACGGAAGCTACCCGTGGGCTCCATTGCTCGTCGTAAAGGGTGCGCTTTACGGCACGACCTCCGCTGGAGGCGCCTATGGCAAGGGAACCATCTTCCGCTTGAGCCTAAACGGCAATAGGGAGAAGGTGCTCCACAGTTTCGGCTACGGCTTTGACGGCGCAACGCCTCTTGCCGGGTTGATCGACGTAAAAGGTACGCTGTACGGTACGACCTCTGCAGGCGGCGCATATGGCAACGGCACCGTGTTTGCTTTAGCGTTGCAGCCTCACGGCGAGCGAGGACAATAAGACATGAACCGCTGGAGTTCGAATTGCTTTACGCTAAGCTTTTGCGCGGTCGCTGCCACGCTGGCGGCGTGCGCCGTCCCCCGACAAGCTCAGGATGGCATTCCGCCGATCGCGACGTCGGCTACGACGCTGCGGAGTCAGCCTCGCACCGGCGGTCCGACGCTCTACAGCTTTGGTAAGCTGTTTTCCGGAGGCCGCGAGCCGAAGGCGGGCTTGATAGACCTGAATGGCACGCTCTACGGGACAACCTATGCCGGTGGCAGCACGGCATGTATTGGCGGCTGCGGCGTGGTGTTTAAAATCACGCCGGCCGGCAAGGAAAAAGTGCTCTACCGGTTCGGCGGCGGTAATGATGGCGCGAATCCGAGCGCGAGCTTACTTGCCGTGAAGGGTCTTCTGTACGGGACGACCGAGTACGGTGGGGAATACGACTTGGGGACGGTTTTTGAAGTCAGTACGAGCGGCGTCGAAAAGGTGCTGCACCGCTTCGGCTACGCTGGTGACGAGCGCTACTACAGCGATGGCGCGAACCCCGTTGCGAGTTTAATCGACGTCAAAGGTACGCTGTACGGCACGACGTCCAATGGTGGCTCCAACGGTTCGGGAACGGTCTTCAGCATCAGTACACGCGGTAAAGAAAAGGTGCTGTACAGCTTCGGGATAAACGGCGATGGCGCAAACCCCGTTGCGAGCCTGCTCGACGTGAAGGGTACCTTGTACGGAACGACACAGCATGGTGGGGAAGGCGGTTACGGAACCGTCTTCAGCGTAAGTACGACTGGGATTGAGACGCAGCTGCACGCGTTTAGCTATGGCCCCAATGGCGGCTACCCCGTTGCCGCCTTAATCAATGTAAATGGCACCCTGTACGGAACGACGGCGTACGGCGGCGTCGATCAGGGTGGGACGGCCTTCAGCATCACGACCAGCGGCTCATTGACCGTTCTTCACAGCTTTGGCGCCACCATCGCTGGCGGACTCTACCCCTGCGCGCCATTGCTCAGCGTGAGTTATGATTTTTTTGGAACGACGTCGGCGGGCGTGCCGTTGCAATTCGGCAACGGAGCCATGTTCAGCATGACTCCTAACGGCGGCGTTACGGTCATTCACACGTTCGGCTCCGGTTTCGATGGCGCGGCACCGCTTGCGGGCTTAATCGACGTGAAGGGAACGCTTTACGGAACGACATCAGCAGGCGGCACATATGGCGAGGGAACGATCTTTGCGTATTAGCGCGGGGAAGACGTCGTTACTGCGAGGCTGCTTCGGCTGAGCGCAACCGCGGGCTTATGGTTGTCCGAGCAAACGATGTGCCCTTAGCAGTTGGATAAAGTCGTCAACGTTGTCCGGCGGAATACTGCGCTTGGGAATGCAAATGTACGAACCCCGGATGACGAGTAAGTAGACTGTCGTGCTCTCCCTCACGCGCTCTACCGCCGCCCAGGCGATGGAGCTTTGAATATGGCGCGACGTCGCCACGATACGCTCGTCCGTAAAGGTATAGCTCGTATTAGACTCCCTGTATCGCCGGTAGGCCTTTCGGCGTCGTGCAGCAGTGCTTTGGCTAGCCCAGATGTAACCGAAGAAGAAAAAAGCGGCGAAGGCCACGCCTGCAAGGAGCGAGGCGGGCGTTGCCCACGTCAGCACCGCACTGGCTGCCGACGACGCTGTACCGACAGCAAGGACCGTCCAAAAGAACTTCGGGCCGACGCTCCCATATATCGACGCGTTTTGCCAGGCACAGTACTCCTGGAACGTCATTTCTGCTGTGATCGCAATTTCGTTCAAGAAAAGCCCTCTGCAAATCGAGCGAGCTATGTCAAAAGAACTCTGCGGCATCGCGCCCGGCGCGTCCAAGGCTCAAGCCGAGCCATCCCTAGGGTCTTTTGCTCCCGGCCAAAAGAGCGCTGCGGCGATAAAGATCCTTAGGGGAATCATCACCAAAATGAATACAATCATTCCTTCGGTACTAGCCCGGCTCAAGCTTAGATTACCAGCCATCTGAAACATGAGGCACGACGCCAGTAGCACAAACCACGCAGGCCAAAGAGACTTTTCGAGCGAGTGGAGGACCTCGAACCGCGTCGCAGTGGTCATTGTCGTAGCCGTGGCGGCGGAAGCTAGCTTTTGATAACGGGCAATCACGAGATCCTCCGCTAGCTTTCCTCTGAACACAAAGTAGGCAAAAACGATCGAAAGCCCCGCAGGTATAAGATTGAGACCTGTAACGCCGTGGAGCAGCATGTCGGCAACGACCACGACTGCACTTGCCGCCGCCCATATGTACCAGCCCTTCGATCCGCGTGCCAAGATCTTCTCGTCTGTCATCGATCGTCGGACCCGCTACGGAGCAAAATCGACTCGAAAGAGATACGCGCGGACGATTGGCGTGCAAAGAAATGTGGCAGGCGCATATTGCGATCGCTGCGCGCTGGCTTTGGCCAAAGCATCTGCTTGTTCTATTCCACTCGATTTGGAAATCCACGTGTTGAACGGGATGTCCTTCGGAGTCGATGAAGACTCCGACCTGTACCGTGTAGGTTTTGTTAACGCGAATGCCGGGCAGTTGAAAAGCCCGTGTCACTTGCGCATCCGTGTAGGTTTTACCGCACAAAAGTGGCGGCAGCGGGCCGTTCAACGCGGCGGCAAACCGTGGCCCTGTCGGTGCTTGCGCGGGTGGCACCTGGAGCGAATCTTGCCATGAACGGAGGTCGAATGGTTCGGTGGCGCAACTTTTTTCCAGACCACCGTCGAGCCGATAGGAATCTACATACGCGTAACGCAGCGCGGCCGGCTTCGGTAGCGTCACAAAAAGCGCCGCTGTAGAATGTGCCGTTGGTCTGCCATCCAGGGACAGGTCCGTGAGCGCCACGTCGTACGCATCGGTTTGGGAAATCAGCTTTACGTGAGCGTCAAGCTTAGACCCCGAAAGGGAAGAGAGGGAGAGGACGATGCTATCCGCGTCGCCCCTCGAAGGCGTGCCTGAAGCTTGGTTCCAGGGAACGCCCACTACGTGAATTGCACAAAACGGATCGAGCCTCGGCTCCTCGATCTGAGAGGGGACCGCCGAGGGGGGCGACGGCTGAGCAAAAGCGAGCGTAGTGTTGGCCAGCACGCACGCGAAAAAGAGTAGGTATTTCACGTAGTTCCGCCCTTCGTTGCATGAGTTGACCCACGTCCAACGACTTGTATCTTCTCTACAGAGCGCAGAACGCTTGCTTGGCGCTTTACGCGCTAGCGGCACCAACGAGTGCACTTTCTATGGAGACGATACGGTCAGGGGAAAGCGAGTTCGGGCGCGCTTCTGTGGTGCTCCCCGATCTTCGTAATGAATCGACCGCTACGAACTTTCGGGGCGCCTGCTGCCGTTCCATCGCCGCAGCTAGCTCCGACCTGACTTCAGGGTTACACCCACGACTGCAGGATCGGCGTGCGTTGCGAGCCACCGCAGCTCGTGAGCAAATCCGAAGCCACGCAAACGCTTAGCGCCAGTAAAGTCGGCCGCACCCGCCGAACCGTTTGAAACCTCCATCCGTTGAGACCGCGAGAGGAAAGAAGAGTGAGGATTTCAGGTGTTAGCCGCTATGCGCTGCTGAGCTGCGCCGCCTCGGCAATCCTGGCGGGATGCGGCGAATCACCGCCGCCAATCGGCGCTCATGGTGCGAGTGGCACAGCGCAAGTGCTCTCGCACCGTCGTACCTTTCAGTACACGGAAAAAGAGCAATCGTTCAAAGTTCCGGCCGATGTCACGCAGGTCACGATCGCTGCTACTGGTGCAGGCGGTGCCGCGGGCTGGGATTACTATTTCAGTAGCTATGCGGCTCCCGGCGGCTTGGGGGGTCGGGTGAAGGTGACGATACCGGTGACGCCCCGAGAACGGTTAGCGATCTTCGTTGGTGGGAGCGGCAACGCTGGCGGCTTTAACGGGGGCGGCAAGAGCGGAGGCTGTAGCGGCGGCTGCAGCAGTTATGGCGGGGGCGCGTCCGACGTGCGGCAGGGAGGCGACCAGTTAGCCGATCGAGTCGTGGTAGCCGGAGGCGGTGGCGGCGGCGGAGGTGCCGGCGCTTGCCTTACCACCAGCTGCGGCTACAGCGATGGGGGGTCTGGCGGGATCGGCGGCGGACGCAACGGCGGATCGGGCAGTTCCGGCGGCGGCTACCTCAAGGCCGGCGGCGGTACGGGCGGCACGCGCAATTCGGGCGGCGACGGCGGTGCGGGCGGAAGCCGCGGGTGCAAGGGCTCCGACGGGAACCTCGCTACCGGCGGCAAGGGGCAAAGTCGGTGCGGCGGTGACGGCGGCGGCGGAGGAGGCGGCTACTACGGTGGTGGAGGCGGTGGCGGAGGCGGCAAAGACTACATCAGTTCCAGTGGCTATTCCGGCGCCGGCGGTGGCGGTGGCGGCGGCTCAGCCTTCGCCGAGAGCGGTGCGACCCATGTTCGGATGACGGGGGGCGTGAACTCGGGTAACGGACTAGTCGTCATCACTTGGTAAAACTTCGCAATACACTTGCGGGCTGCGATGAAACAACTCGGTACAACTACGGATGCTGACGGTCTGGTCGCCGGTTCTTCGTGGGAACTGACCAGTTAGGCGACGCGGTCGCCCGTTTACGGCTCATCGAAGGAAACGCCGGACACGCTGACCTGCGGTTCTTCGCGTCGCGGCTAACCGGGGAGATCAAGATTACCTTGCAGTTCAAATCCGGAGGTATGTACACCGAAGCAAAATACACCGTACGCTTCGTAAAAAGGCATGCGCAAGAGTTCGCGTCGGATACTCGGATTGACGCCGAGACGCGGACGGCGTTGGAAACGATCGTCACGTTTGCGGACGAGATACTCGAGCTTCCCGATACGGTCCGAACCGTAGACCGCTCAGCGGAAATCTCCCGAAGAGAAGAGCGTCCGCGAAAACCCCCGGGCCCGTACTCGGAGCGCTATCGGGTCGGATCGCCGGTCAAAATCGCGCCACTGGAAGAGCTCGAAGAGTTCATGCGAACCTACAAATACCATCACGCGCTCGTCCCGGAACAGCTAAGATACGCTGGAATGTTAACCATAGTGCGGTCGGTTGAGTACTACCACGGCGGCGACGTAATCTATACGCTTGAAGCGACGGAAAGGTTTGCCTGGCTGGAACCGTGCCTACGCGACGCCCACGCAACGCCGAGTCAACAATGAATCACCCTGTCGTCCGCCGTTCCTCGGCGACTCGCCTCGCGCGAAAAGCCCAGATTATTTCTTCACTGCCACCACGCCCAGCGGCTGATCGAAGTTGCCCGTAAACGCTGCGACCGGTGAGCCGCCGGCCGGGTATTTGAAAACGTAGCCGGTATTGTTTCCCGCGTCGCCGCAATACAGCAGCCCCTTAACGATCCACGTCTGCGCGCAGTCGCTAGTCCCCCTGAACTGCACGGTGTTTTTCAACGTCGCGGTCGTTCCAGCAACCGAGTACCGATACGTCTCACTGGTGTACTGGTCGAACACGGTAAGATAGGTACCATCCCACTGCACCGAGCCAGGGAACTCCGGAGAATTGCTCGTTTTGATCGTAACGAATGTGCTGCCGCCCTTCGGAAGCTCGACGAGTGTGAATGTCTCGCCTGAACCGCTGAAACCGTCGGCAAAGAGATTGCCGCTGGGATCGTAGCCGTCGAAGTATTCTTTGGTCAAAGGCGTATTGTACACCGTACCCGATCCGGCAGCGTTCTTGAAGATCACGACCTGCCCGCCGGCATCGGAAGAATTACCCAATAGTACTCCGACTGCAATATCGCCGCTAACGTTCATGGCGCAGCTGGATGTGTACGCGTAGTTAAGAGATAGCGTCTTAAGCAGCTTTTTTGGAACCGCGTATTCGTAGATCAGGTCCTTCGTGCGCGCGGCGTTCCAGAAAATCTTCTTTCCATAGCCATACAACACGTTGGTGCACGCTTGGCCGCCGGCACCCTTAATCGTGCCGATCTGCTGAACGCCCTTCGGATAGTCGAAAATGCCGGCGTATGTATCGTAGTGGTTGAAGATGTACTCGTAGTTCTTTGAATTCGATTTATCCGGTACGAGCTCTGCGTAACGCGGCAGTGGGCTCAACCTCGCCGCCGTTACCGGCATCCCATTCGCGAACAGCGTCCTGCCTACGTAGGTCGCATTGACCGGAGCGGCTGACGGCGCGACCGTTGACCCGCCCCCGCACGCCGAAGCAATGGCGAGTGCAACGACGGCGACGGCGCACTTGAGTAAACCGGGGGTGTTCATTAACTTTGCTCCTTTGAAGTAGACATCAGACGCCGCGCTCGACTTCTTGCAATGTGAGGCTTAGTTACGGATCAGCAGCCCGAACGGGCGAGCGGCTGAGTACGTTCGCTACGCCGGAGAGCTATCCCAGCGGGAGCGAGCGTCTACGAGCCCGCGAGCTTACGGAAGTTCGGCGCGCATCGGTCGAACCGCACGGTAGGCTTCCCCTGGGACTAAGGGGCTTCGCGCCGGGCGGCACGCCCTTCGGCATCATCCCTAGCGGCAAGGAAAGGGTGCTGCGTAGCTTCGGCTTTGAGATAATGCCGCAACTTCTCCACCCTTGCTCGCATTGCAAGCGTGGAGGGCGTTTTGAAGAGGTCCGGCTCCTCGGGGAAGCGATCTGTGAAAAAGAAACCTTTGACGCGAGTCTGTTGAGTGCGGCAGGAGCGCACGCAGGATGGGCGCAAATTCTTTGCCGGTGGTAGCGGATGCATTGCCCCCCACTCGAGATCCCTATGCGATTTTCATGCGTGCGAGGTCGGCGATAACGATGGCGCAGCAGCGCGCGCCGCTGATCGAATACACAATCTCAGTCAGTGGCTTTGATGGCACCGGCTTACGCACCAATCATTACCGTGCCAGTTATCGTCCAGAAGTAAACGAAATCGACGTAGATGCGATCAGCCTAGAAGAATCGAGGGAAGCGCCGCCGGTAATTCGCGATTTTGATGTTAGACCTCAGCAAGCCGGCTGCGAATGTCAGCCGGATGATGGCGGTCCTTTATCCGTTAGCGTCGGAAATCCCGATCGCTCGCCAGACTTGCTTGGCGTTCCTCGTCTTACACCAACGTATATGTTTGGGCTCGACGCGCCCGCTGTGAGTAACCATTTAGGCCACGCGCTTTCATCGGGGCCAAGGGTTATCGCGGTTGTTTCAACGGAGCTTAATTATGCCGTGACGCTCGTCGATGAGCCGGCCATCGACGAGTCGCCAACTTATCACTTAAGGCTTACGCCGCTCCGTGATCCGAAGGGGCTCCGTTTGCGTGAACTCTGGATCGGCGCGTTAGACTACCTCCCGAGAAGAGCGGTCATCGAAGGAAACTTTACCACTGCGCCGCTAACGGATGTACCCTGGATCATCGATTTCTCGGTGATGAATGGCGAGCCAGTTATCGTGCGGGAAACCGCTGCAGCGCTTTTCCTTCCACACCAGCAGGTAGTTAGGGATGTCGTTGTCGCGTTTGAAGACATCGGCGAACGAAGGCGTCTTTCTGGAGCTCCACTAATTGATCCGGTGCTCGCTGGTCCTGCACTCCTCGAGCCGACCTTATAGCGCGATGAGTTATTTCGCGCTGATTGCCGCACCGAACGGAAATTTAGTGCGAAGCCGGGAACTGAGGCTCGGCGCCGAACGTCCGACAGCCAGCGACCCTTTACACGGATCGTGGGAGCGCGGAGCATGAAGAGTTTTCGTCTTTGCAGTTACGCCCTAAGTGTGGGCGTCGCGGTCGTATTGCTTACAGGCTGCGGTGAATCACAGCCCCTGATCGGCACGCCAGGCTCGGAGCGCCAAACGGCGGCAACACCCTACGGGAACTCCCTCCAAGTGCTCTACCGCTTCGGCGGCGGTAACGATGGCGCGTATCCTACGACCAACCTGATCGACGTAAACGGCACGCTGTATGGCACGACCAATCAAGGCGGCGGTTATGGATGCAGCGGCATTGGCTGCGGAACCGTTTATAGCATAAGCACGGACGGCGTGGAGAAAGTGCTGCACCGATTTGGCAGCGGCGCCGACGGAGCAATTCCGGCCGCGCGTTTAGAAGAGTTGAACGGCAAACTGTACGGCACGACCGTTGTTGGTGGAGAATTCGGCAACGGAACTGTTTACAGCATAACGACAAGCGGCCAGGAGAAAGTGCTGCACAGTTTCGAGAGCGGCTATGCCGACGGATCGGAACCCGTCGCGAACTTGATTAATGTAAGCGGCACGCTTTACGGTACGACGTATATCGGCGGGGGCACCTCGTCGCTGTGCAACTGCGGAACCGTGTATAGCATAACCACAAGGGGCGTAGAGAAGGTCGTTCACCGTTTCAATCAGGCCTCCGACGGACAGCTCCCGGTGGCGGGCTTGGCCAAGGTGAACGGCGTTATGTACGGTACGACTGCGCAGGGCGGCGCTTATGGACCCAGCGGCCAGGGTACGGTTTTCAGCGTCACTACGACGGGCACCGAGAAGGTGCTATACCGCTTCCAGGGGCCTCCGGATGCAGAAGAGCCTCAGGCGAGCCTGATCAATCTGGGCGGCACGATGTACGGAACGACTTTGTCAGGCGGCACGTCAACGCGGTGCACCGACGGCTGCGGTACCGTATTCAGCATCACGAAGAACGGCGTCGAAACGGTATTGCACAGCTTCGGCGGCGCCGACGACGGGCTCTACCCCGAGGCGTCCTTTGCGAAAGTAAACGGCAAACTGTACAGCACAACGTCAGAGGGCGGGACTGCATCACAGCAGTGCGGCAACGGCTGTGGAACCGTTTTCAGCGTCACGAAGAATGGTGCAGAATCGGTGGTGTACGAGTTCGGTGGCGGCACCATGGGATGGTACCCGCTGTCGGGCTTGCTGCACCTGAACGGCAAGCTGTACGGCACCGCCGCTTACGGTGGTTCGGGGTGTGGGGGCAACGGTTGCGGGATCGTCTTTGCTTTGTCTCTGTAATGCTAGTCGGACGTATGGCGTGAAGGCTTTTGTACGTCTCGCACTCGCCAACGCGATCGCGGCGTTGCTTGCCGGTTGCGGTGGATCGCAGCCGCCGATCGTCGACCCGGGTGCAATGCCGCAAAACCGCGCCGGCACCGGCTATACGATCCTCCACAGCTTTGGCAAGCGGTATTCTGGTGGTCTGGAACCGAAGGCGGCCTTGATAGACGTGAACGGCACGCTCTACGGCTCGACGTTCGCCGGTGGCAGCACCGCTTGTGTCGGCGGTTGCGGCGTAGTGTTTACGATCGCGCCGTCCGGCAAGGAAACCGAACTCTACAAGTTCGAAGGCGGCGGTACGGACGGTGCGAATCCCAGCGCAAGTTTGATTGCCGTTAAAGGCCTCTTGTACGGCACAACTGAGTACGGAGGCAGTGGTGGGACCGGAGAAGGAACGGCCTTTGAGATCGCCACGGACGGCACCGAAAAGGTGCTGCACGACTTCGGCCCTGAGCCCGACGGCGCCAATCCCGTGGCGAGCCTAACCGATGTGAAAGGCACGCTCTACGGAACGACCTACAGTGGTGGCACCGGCTTTTACTACGGAACGGTCTTTAAGATGAGCACGAGCGGCGTCGAGAAGGTACTGCACAACTTCAATGGAGCGAGCTATGAAAACGGCTCAAATCCAATCGCGAACTTGATCGACGTAAGTGGTACCCTCTACGGGTCAACTGTTTACGGCGCGCAAATCAGTACTTTCGGTTACGGCTTGATTTTCGCGATGAGCAAGACCGGCGACTGGAGGAAACTCGATGGTTTCGACCTTGCGAACGGCTATTATCCCGCCGCTGGCCTGATCGACGTAAAAGGTACGCTGTATGGGACGACAGAAGGCGGCGGCGCTTACGAAGGCGGTTACGGAGCGGGAACGGCCTTCAGCGCCGGAACGGGCGGCGGCTTGACGACCCTCCACAGCTTTGGCGCCGGCACCGACGGAAGCTTCCCATGGGCGCCGTTGCTCTACGTGAAAGGCACGCTTTACGGCACGACATCGGCGGGCGGCACGTATGGTAAAGGGACTATTTTCAGCATGAGTCTTACCGGCGCCGAGACGGTCCTCCATAGTTTCGGCTATGAGTTCGATGGTGCAACGCCTCTTGCGGGCTTGATCGACGTAAAAGGGAGGCTGTATGGTACGACCTCTGCGGGCGGAGCGTACGGCAACGGCACCGTCTTTGCTTTGACGTTGTAACTTGAAGCGCTTCAAGATCGGTCGTGACGCCGACGGCTAGTGGATACCGTTCGCGGCTTGGAGGATCATGTTGACGACGGCGTGCGGTTGCGAGAGCATCGGGCAGTGGCTCGAGTCCAGCTCGATCGTGTGTGCGTCCATGCGTTTTGAGACAAACCGCTCGAGGTCGGGAGGCACGGCCCTGTCGTTTTTGCCGACGATGAACCAACTCGGCTTCGTCTTCCATGCCGGCGTACCCATGGGGGCGTTGAACAGGTCCGCTGCGGGCGGATAGTTCGTCGCCCAGACGACTCTCTGCTCCGCTTCGGGAAGGTCACCACAGAAGTCCGCGATGCCCGCGGGCTTCATCCAGACGCGACCGTCGGCCACTTCGATTTGCTTGAACACGGGGGTCGTTGGAAACTTACCGAGTTGCTCTTGCGCGGTCTCGCCCTCGTCGGGGCCGAGGGCGCAGATGTACACGAGCCCCCGAACGCGGTCGTCGGTGCCGGCGCCCGTGATGACTTGGCCCCCGTACGAATGTCCGACGAGGATTGCGGGACTGCCGATGCGGCTCAGGGTCTTCTTGACGATGGCGATGTCGTCGGCAGTCGTGTTGAGCGGGTACTGTGCCGAGATGCAATCGTAGCCGGCGGCCTGAAGGGGCACGATTACCTTGTTGAAGCACGAGCCGTCTGCCCAGATTCCGTGGCAGAAGACGATGCTGGGCTTACCGTTTGAACTTGCCATTTGTGAAATCTCCTCTTGGCTGGTTTGGGTACTCATGATGCGCCAAGCCTACGCCAAAGCTGAGGGGCACGCCACGCGCACCCTTATCTGTGTCGGTATCTGTGTCAGGCTGCTAAGAACTCTTCGATGAGCTCGTAGAGGTCTTCACCGGCACCGAGGCCGTGCAATGCCTTCGCCTGCTCGGGCGAAAGGCTCGTCAAGAATGGTGCGGCGAGTTCTATCGGGTGTCGGTCCACATCGAGGTTGGAGGGATTCGATGACGCGTCGCATGCGCCAAGAAGACGTGCCGCGAGTTCTAAGCGACCGGCCTTAGCGGCAAAAACGGCGGCGTAGCTGGCTATTTGCACAAAGACTGAGGAGAACATTTGAGCGTGATCTGATGTATCTAAGACATCGACGAGCGCTTGACGGAGGTCAACCTCCGCAGCGCGTGCGTCACCGAGCAGCAGGGCATATTTCGCAGCGTTTCCGAAAACCATGATTCGGAGCGGGTGTCCGCAAGGGTAGGCAGCAAGTCCACGCTTCGGCTCCTCTAACATTTGAAGCGCTTTCTGAAAGTGTCCCTCTCGAAACTCGATCTCGGCAAATACGATACGAGGTTGGAGATGGCCCGGCGGTATGACGAGATCTGCTGCCGCGGCGCGAGCGCCGGCGAAATCCTGAAGGACAGAGCGCACGTACGCACATTCCACAGAAAAGTGAATGCCGTAATTAGATTGCGTGCGCTCTTCTTGGGTCAGCAATAACGCGCCCGCGGAGAGGTGCTCCTCTGCCGCCTGGGCGTTTCCGAGTTCAATTTCGCAATGCGCGGCGCGCGAGTGCAACGTCGCCGCCTCAGGACGATGCCCCGTTGAAATAAGAAGTGGTATTGCCCGGGCCGCCAGTTGGGGAACCTCTTCAAACGTCAAGAATGCGGGCGTCCTGCAAATCAGAAGTCCGACAACCTCGGGATGTTCAGAGTCGCGAAGGCGATCTAAGAGCCCGAATATGAGTTGGCGTATTTCCTCGTGACGGCGGGTCCCAAAAACGGCATTACTAAAGTTCATGAGCGCGTCGGCCGCGGCGACCATGGCCGCAGCATCGCCGGTACTGATGGTCCAACTCGCCGATGTAACGAGGTTGTCCAACTCTCGCCTGAGCACCGTAACGGCTTCCGGCGATTGGTACCACGTCCCCAGCCTAAGCGCTTCGTCCCTGAGCCATTCGATGAGCCGCAGCATCACGCTAGCGACGTCGCCCTTCTGTGACAAGCGTTCCCAGGCGAAGGAGCGAATCGTCTCGAGAAACCGATAGCGCGTTGACGTCCCGATGAGTTCGGCGTCGATCAACGATTTCCGAACCAACCGAGGAACGATATCTGCAATAGCGGCAGCCTGTACGGATTCGCCTGCGCAGACGGCTTCCGCTGCCGCTAATGTAAAGCCACCAATGAAAACACTGAGCCGCTCGAAGACCAGCCGGTCCAAATCCGCCAATAGGTCGTAACTCCATCGGATCGTGTCAACGATCGTCTGATGATGTACCGGCAGGTCACGGCTGCCATCCGCCGCAGCGCTCTTGAGTCGTTTCCGGAGTTCTGCAAAGCCAAGCGTCGGGAGACGTGACGCGGCAAGCTCGATAGCGAGGGGAATGCGGTCCAGCTCCTTGCAAATCTCGGCGGCGATCTCGAGACGCTCAGTGTCGAAGAACAGTGACCGGTCCTGCGTTCTTGCGCGTGCGACGAAGAGTTCCGTAGCGCCTTCGATGTTCATCGGCGGAAGACGAAAGACCGATTCTGCGACGAGCCCGAGCGCTTCGCGACTGGTCACAAGCACCGTGAGTTGCCGGCAATCGCGCACCAGCGTTGCGAGGACTGTCGCCGTTTCGGCGACGAGGTGCTCGCAGTTATCGAGCACGAGAAACGCGCGCTGCAAACTGAGCTCTCGGACAATCGTCGAGAGAGCGTCTCCGCCGCTCACAGAGATATTGAGTCGAGCAGCGATATAGGGCGCGAGCATGCTCCAATCGCGAATCGGTAGGAGATCGATGAACCACGTTTGGTCGAACCGCTCCTCAAAACGGCGAGCAACCTCGACGGCGACTCGTGTCTTTCCAACCCCCCCGCTTCCGGTGACCGTCAGTAAATGATGCTCGAGAAGCAACTCCAAAATGGTACCGACTTCCGCGCGGTCGATGAATGACGTCAGCGGGACCGGGATGCGAGGCGCTTCCTGACGCGGGCGACCACGTGCACTTGCTGCGACCTTCTCCAACTGGGCGGACTCGTCGCCGGAGAGGCCAAGTGCATCTCCGAGAGCCTTCACGGTGTCGCGATACGGAGCGCGCCGGCTGCCCTGCTCCAGCGCCGCGATCGCGCGGGCACTTAGGCCGCTACGTTCAGCTAACGCCTCTTGCGAATACCCGGCGGCGCGCCTATGCTGCTTGAGTAGTTCGGAAAATGCTGACTTTCCCGGCATCGCGACCGACTTTCGCCCGCCCAGGAATCGGCCCTGTAGCCGTGAGCTCATACTGAGCTGACTTTCCGGGGCACCATAAACCCTCGTCGAACGTCGAGTTCTTGACCAAGCTTGCTCGGAGGCGGTTGTAAGGGTATCGTTTACACATCAACGCTCCGGCACGCGAAAGACGCTTTACGTCTTTACGGAAAGATCTGATCGGGCAGCGGCATTTCGCCACTGGGCGGCTTGGTCACGTAAAACGGTACACTCTATGGCACCAGGGGTCTGGGATGACGAGACCGATCCGGTCCCAAATGAGCCGACTGATGCGCAAGTCGCCGCCGAATCGCGCGCGGGGGTGCAGCATTTCGGTTACGATATCAGTGGTTCGTACATCGTCGCGACGCCAAACGGCCACAGCACCCAGGGCGTCGGCACGCAGTGGTGCATATCGTAGCAGCCGATGAAGGCGTGACCATCGTTGAGGCATGATGTACGGCGCATCTGTAACCGATCCGAACCCGGGTCAGAGTTGTATGGTCCGCAGTTCGGCGAGATCGACTTTTGTGGGGACGGTAAGAACGACCATTTCGGCAACAATTCCTACGCGACGGCCGCAATGTTCAGCAATGCTCCGCAGTCCTGCGCGCAGACCTATTAGTTGCATGAGTTGCCGCCGATTCGTCGCTGAGAGTCGCTGCTGCGCCTCCCGCGATCTCATGAAATCTTAACCAACTCGCTTGGTTGGAAGCCGAGGCAAGGCGAAGATACTTCAACTGCCCATCAGCGCAGGTTCCTGGAGGCACGAAATGAGGAATACGAAGTCTAGCCGTAATGCGCTTAGCATCTACGCGGCGACTGCAATGCTCGCGGGCTGCGCCGGATCTCCTGGCCTGATCAACGCTCCGGACTCAAGCGCTATCAAGCAAGTTCTTACGCACCATCTTACCTTTCATTACACGGGCAAGGAGCAAACGTTCAAGGTTCCCGGCGGCGTCAAGTCAGTTGCCGTGGATGCACTCGGAGCCGGCGGCGGCGGAGCCCCTGCGTCCGGGCACGAGGGCGGGCGCGGCGGCCGCGTCTCTGCAGAGCTCCCCGTCGTTCCAGGAGAACGTCTCGCGATATTCGTCGGCGGAACGGCAAGCAGCGCGGGCGGCGGTTACAACGGCGGCGGTTCAGGAATAGGTTCCACTTCCGGTTCGGGCCTAGTTAGTTACGGCGGGGGCGGCGCTGCCGATATTCGCGAGGGCGGCAACGCGTTGAAGGATCGCATCCTCGTCGCCGGCGGCGGCGGCGGACTAGGTGGCGGAGGCTACCTCGGCGTCGGCGGTAGCGGTGGCCGAGGCGGCGGCAAGATCGCGGACGACGGCCAGACTGGCGGCGGCGGCAAAACCCGTGCTTGCCATACGCCCGAAGGCGGCGGTGGCGGCGGCGCCTCGCAAGACAACGGCGGGAGCGGCGGCCATGGAAGCTGCGAAGGAAAGGATGGCGGCCTGGGTGAGCTTGGCAACGGTGGCGGCGGAGGCGGGGGAACATGCTGCAGCGGCGGAGGCGGCGGCGGCGGGTACTACGGCGGCGGTGGCGGCGGTGGCGGCACCTACGACGACCCCAAGACCTGGGAAGGGACCGCGGGCGGCGGGGGCGGGGGCTCGTCGTATGTTGAGTCACACGCGCGAAAATATCAAATCCGGAAAGGTTGGAAAGACGCCACCGGCAACGGCCAGATCGTCGTTAGCTGGTAAGTGATTCGCGAAGGTCTCGACGCCGAATGAAACTGCTCCTGAGCATTAGCCTCGCTACCGCACTGCTTGCAGGTTGCGGCGCCCTTCCACAGGCTCCGGTTGTCGCACCGGGTGGCTCTATCGCGCAACGGATCGCGCCGGCATCCAAAGCGGACGGACCGCTCTTATCGGTTGCCCACCGGACTGGCCACGGTGGTCATTCAGAGAGCGTGGTTTCAATTATTTCTTTACCGCAGGACAAGGTGCTAGCGAGGGTCACCGGTTACGGTTATATTAGCGGCGTCTGCTCGGACGCATCGGGTAACCTATGGGTGCCCAACCTGCGCCACGGCCGATGGCACGTCGATAAGTTTGCGCGCGGCGGCTCGAAGGAGATCGAACAGTTACCGGCGCGGTCGAGCTTGGGGGCCTGCGCTGTAGATCCAACCAGCGGCAATCTCGCGGTAATGGGGGCAGACGTCGATGGCGCCAACAAGGTTCTGATTTGGAGCGGCGCGCACAGCGGCAAGCCGGCGAAGTATTCGTTGCCGTTCTGCCCAGTGAGTGCGGCGTACGACGATGCCGATAACCTATTCATTACCGGATGGGCGTGCGGCAGCACCTTTAACGCTTATTTCGGCGAACTCGCAAAAGGCAGCGCGCACGTTACGCTGATTAAGCTCGACAAGCGGACGGGACCGTTCGGCGGAGTGCAGTGGGATGGCAGCTATGTCGTCGTCGCCGTCGCCGTGAGTTATCGTCGAGCGCACCGGCTGCTTTACCGCGTGCAGGTATCCGGTACGGCGGGTAAAGTCGTCGGGACCGTGAAGCCGCAAGGCTTCTACGTGTGCTGCTTCGGGACGCCATCTGGTCTCTTCGTCCTGAACGACGGGACTATTATCGGCATGGGCGGCAAGCACGGCGAAGGCATCTGGACCTGGCCGTATCCGGCGGGCGGGAAGCGCACGGAGTCGATTGCTCGGTACGCAGGTATCAATGGGATCGCGCTTTCGATATAGCGGCTACTTTAGGATGCTGGCAGAGCTAGACTGCCGGTCGTCGAGTAATGCTAATTGGGTGTAGCCGGCTTTCATGGGACGACGACAATCCTATCGGTGTCGTTTGCCGATACGCTCCAAGCTTCCGAGATCGACGAAAGCGGCACCGTTTTGGTCGGGACGTTAACGCTGCCGTCTGCGATGAGCTGCATGTAGACGGGGACTTCAGCAATGATGTCGGCAATTTGCGCGGAACCGGCGCCGCTGCCGGAGATGCGAATGCGGCGGCTTCGTAAGAGCGCCGCCGGCACCGCCGCCTCGGGACCCGCCGCTGCGCCGATTTGCAGGTAGGCAATGTCGGCGGTATCTTCTTCGAGCCCCCGCCTTCCCAGCGAAGCGAAGGCAGTCTCGGCTGCCGACGCCCACAGAAAGTCGAGCACGATGCTCGGTGCCGTACCGCCGAGAGCATCGGCGATGGCCGCGGCGTCGGCCTCGCGATCGCCGCTCAGGGCGACGGTTGCAGCCCCAAGCGCGGCAGCGCGCGCAAGGCGTGCCGGATTGCGCCCGACGCCGACGATACGGTTTGCGCCGAGCATGCGCGCATTTTGCACGGCAAGATATCCGGCCATGCCGGTCACGCCGAGAACCAAGACCGTCGCGAGCGAGCCGACCTCGCGAACGCGCGTTTTGAGCGCCAACCACGACGGCAGGCCCGGATTCAATCCGCCGGCGACCTTCACGGGATCGGCTCCGGGCGGCAGCGAGATTCGCATCGCTTTGGGCACGGCCATTCGCTCCGCGAACGTGCCGTGCGGGGGGCGCACAAGCCCCGTGTGGATGAAGTCGCCGGCGCCGTACGAGCGACGGCGTTGACGCCTGGGACGAGAGGCCACGATTGCGTGCTTCCGTAATGCCCACCGGCTGCCATCGAACGTACGATAGGATGGAGCCCGGCAGCTACGAGCTCTACAAGTTCATAGCCATCGTCAACCTGGGGTTCGGAAAATTCACCGTATTCCGGGGTGGCGTGGGCAGCGGTAACGACGGCAGCTTTCATGAGATTTCCTTCACTCCAACCCGGCTAGGGGCACCGCCGCCGCGCGGCGGCTCGTCCGAAATGGGGGATCGTCGTTGTCGTACCAATCCATGGCTCCGTCATAGAGAAACTCAAAATTCTCAAGCGAATAGGGGTTGCTTCTCCGGCGCACCTCGAAGTAACCGCATTTTTCTAGTCGTTGCCACATCTCGCGGATAAGCGGGCCGCAATAGTCGGCCATCAACGTGGTGTCAAGTAATCCGTGGCGAGCGTACGTTCCAATTTTCTCAAACGTCTGCGCTACGAGAATCTCCTTGTGCTCGCTCTCGTCGAGCGCCTGAAACGGAAGTGTTAGCTCATCGCGAAAGCGTGCATCCAACATTCGCTCCGCCAGCTCATTTTCAACGAAGATGCGTGCCGACCGAAACTCTGGGGTTTCCAACTCCGCGAACGCCTTCATCGTGCCGTCGAGCTGCGTCGATCGCCTGAGATGTTCGAGCTGATCCCCGGTAAGCCGGATCTGCCGGTATCCGACCGCGACCGTTGCCGCAATCACGATTGCGGTAACCGCGGTGGCTATCGCCGTCAGAGCTTCCCAGGGCATCGCGCCGGCTATCTCTTTGCTACCGTTACGCCGAGCGGGAAATCGAAGTTGCCCGTAAGGACCGCTACCGGTGAACCGCCGGCGGGGTACTTGAAAACCTCGCCGTCGTTATTATCCGCGTCCCCGCAATAGACCAGGCCCTTAACGATCCAGGTCTGCGCGCAATCGCCAGCGCCCGTGAGCGACACCGTACCCTTCAACGTCGCCTGCGTTCCGCTGACCGTGTACTGATAGATATCGCTCGTATACTGATCGAAGACGGTCATGTAGGTGCCGTCCCACTGCACGGACCCAGGGAACCCCACCGAGTTGCTCGTCGTGATCGTTTGGAACGTACTGCCGCCCTTCGGGAGCTCGACGAGCCCGAAGTTGCTTTCGGTATAGCCGTCGGCGAAGAGATTCCCGTGGTTGTCGTAGCCGTCGAAGTATTCTGCGGCCAACGGCGTGCTCATGACGGTGCCCGAGCCGCTCGCGTTCTTGTAGATGACGACGTCGCCGGAACCCGACCCGTTCAAGATCCCGACGGCGAGGTCGCCGCTGGTATCCATCGCGCAGCTGGACGGCATGCCGACGGAATCAGAGAGCGCCTTGATCGGCTTCTTGGGGACTTTGAACTCCTCGATCTGGTTATCGGCGGCGACGATCCAGAAAATCTTCTTCCCATAGCCGTAAAGGGCGTTCGTGCACCCTTGGCCGCCGACGTTGGTGATCGTGCCGATCTGCTGATCGCTCTTTGGGTAGTCGAGCATAGTGGCGTACGTACCGTAGAAGTTGATGACGTACTCATAGTCCTTCGCCTTCGCGCGCCGGTCGGGAACGAGCGTCGCGTACGTGGGCAGCGGGTCCAGGCGCGCCGCCGTTACCGGCCGGCCGTTCACGAAAAGCGTCTTACCGACGTATTTGGCATTGAATGAAGCGGTTGACGGCGAGACCGCCGAGCCGCCGGCGCACGCCGAACATATCGCGAGTGCAACCAGAGCAACGGCGTGTTTTGCCAAGCTAACCGTATTCATAACTCTAACCCTTTCTGAGTAGACACGATCGTAGTACTTATTGGCAGCCCCAAAAGGTGCGAGGAGCGAATCAGATTCATCAACTCGCATTTTTGTGCCTCCGCCATTTCAAAACATGAACGCTTGCTCTGCTGGACCAGCGAAGAGCATCTCGCGCGACTTCGGAAGCGCAAGCGGTGATGGCGCCGACCCGGTTGGCGGCCGGATCGAGTTAAACGACCTGAAGCAGCCGAGTAGATGAGCAACTTAAAGAAAAGGGACGAGCCCGCGCGAAGCGGACTCGTCCCTCTGATTGCCGGGGCCCTATCGCGGAAAGCGCAATTTGTTGCGAAGATCCCAGAATCCGGCACGGGGGTTCTGAAGTCGCAGCCGCAGGCTTTCGGGCAGCCTAGCCTTTGGCGAGGAGATGCCGGTAGGCAAAACGTCGCCTAATCCGCGAGGGACCAAGACGACCGCGCGCTCTACGCCCTGTTGATCGACGGTTGCCCCGGTGATTTCCCCGCTGTCGTTGATGTTGCTGCCGAAGGGCATGCTCAAGTTCTTGCTTGGCGGAATGAACGTATTGAGATCGGTCATTGTCCCATGCTGCCAGAGGTAGCCCCGGCAGTTTCCGCTCGCGTCGCACGATTCGCCGACGACCTGCCCCTCATCGTTGATCCCGCCGGCAAAGCTGCTGACGTCGCCGGGCAACGTGCCAAGATCGCGCATCGTGCCATTCTGCCAGAGAAACGTATGCGTCACCAGGTCTCCGGAAAGGTTTGAGTTACCAATGATCTGATCCCGGTTATTGATGTCTAAGGCTTGGTTGACGCTGCCCCCGAGGCTGCCGAGATTGACCGGCGAGGCGTTTCGCCAGAGCAGCGCATGAGCCGCCGGTGCCGCGCACGCGCCTGAATTTCCGACGGCATCCCGTCCGGACTGGTTGAGTGTGTACGCATATGAGACCGTATCACCGGAGTATGGCGGGAGGGTCGTGATCTTGCCGTCCGGCTGCCAAATGACGCCGAGGAAATCAAAGACTTGCGGCGGATTGCAACTCGAGTCGTGGGTACTGCTCTCGGAATCGCCGGCGATCTGGCCGCGCTCGTTCACGTCGTTGGTCTGGTCGTTATTTCCGCCCAGTGTCGGGAGCGACCTCATCTTACCGCCCTGCCAGCTAAAGCCGAGGCAGATATTTGACGTGCCGAAACCGCAGTAATTTTCGTCGTTGGGGTCGGTATTGGAGGTTTCGGACCAGCCCACGAACTGGCCCGCGCGGCCGTGGTTATACTGGAAAATCGCGCTGTTCGTGCCACCCAGCGTTCCGAGGTCGATCGTGCGCGGTGGATTTGTCCAGATCTGGGCGTGCTCGATTGCGTTTCCGCTGAGAAGCGACGTGCCGCTGATTTGGCCGCTGCTGTTGATGTTGATGGCGAAGCTAACGCTTCCGCCGAGCGAGTCGAGCGTGACGAGTTTGTAGTGCGTGACGCGTCCTTGCGATCGTACGTTCGACCCGGATTGGATAATGCTTTGCTGCGTCGATGCTGAAGGGGCGAAGCTCGGTGACGAAGCGCCGCCACCACAGCCGGATAGTACAGCACCGGCCGCTAATGCGACTGCCGCAAAAACGGCCGCGATCGAAATTCTCATTTGATAGGTGCTCCTCTCCACTAAGAAGGTGCGATGCGTTGCCGTGGATGCCAAGGCTAACGTCTACCTCGCTAACAATGTGACTCACGACGCGAAGAGAGTTCGGAACTTGTCCGTTACCAAGCGAAGAGTAGCAAGCTTGAACAAAACTTCTTGCGCAAGCGATACTGCCCGGCATAAACGATGCCGCGAATGTGGACTACCTACAGCAACCGCTGTGCCTCCGTAGAGTTACGGATGTCTTCGAAAAAGTCGGAGAGCTAACCGGCTTGCGTGGGACGACGAATATGTGACGACGATTTTTCAAGCCGAGGAGCGGGGTAACGGGAAAGCGCTGAGGGTCGCCGGCCGCACCACGCTCGCCGATAGCTGCTTTGTAGACGAGGTTGACTGCGGTATCAACCCCAGCCAGCTCCGGCTTTGGGCCTACCCGGCGCGGGTAGTCTGGTTCGAGAGATTGCCATTCCCGACGGAAGCGGCGAGGCCGTCAGTATCGCGCCATAGAACTCGATTGTATGCCACGGAGGGTTTCAACGATGCTTCCGAGTTTCAACCGCTTAGCACTCGGCCTTTGTATGTGTACCGCACTGGCGGCCTGCAACGTTCCGCAGTCGGAGACTGATCCGAGCGCAATGGCGCGGCAGGCTTCGATAGCCCGAACGAACGCCGGAGGGCTGCGGGCAGGCCCTGGGAAAATTCAGCACGTCATCGTTATCGTGCAGGAGGCCCGAAGTTTCGATAATCTCTTCTGCCAGTATTCTGGCGCCGACGCTTCGATGTGTTCTTCTCCATCGATTCCGTTCGAAGCCAAATGCAGCATCTCCGACTCCTTCGGGGATTTTGAGCGCGACCGAAAGACCGGCGATTTCTCCCAGGAGAAGACCGACTGCCCGGGATACACGCGAGCGCAATACGCGACGGTTCCACGCAAAGAGACGCAACCGTACAGGGCGATCGCGGAAGACTACGTGCTCGCAGACCATATGTTCTCGTCGACTGGGAACCCAACGTTTGAATCACACCAGTACCACATAGCGGCACAGTCCGACGGCGTCAACCAGCCCTTTGGAAGCGCTCCGTCCGACGGCTGCGTTTATCAAAAGCAGGTGCATCAATTCGACGGACCGCCGCGGCCGGCATGTGAAAACTACCAGACGCTGGCATCGGAGCTGACCGCGGCCGGTTTAACGTGGGCTTACTACGCTGCCGGAAGATCGGAACCGACGTGGGACGCATTTGGCTGGGTCAAAGGCTACGCCGCCGGTACGACACCGCCGGCGCAGTTCCTAAAGGACGTGTCGAGCGGCCACCTCGACACGGTGACGTGGGTGACGCCCGAGCTTGAAGACTCCGATCTCTCCGGATCACGATCGGCGACCGGACCGGCATGGGTCGCTTCACTGGTCAACGCCGTCGGCGAGAGCAGCTATTGGAATACCAGCGCCATCTTCATCAGCTGGAGCGGATTCGGGGGCTGGGCGGATCATGTATCACCGCCGAGCCTCGACCGTGGCGGGCTCGGGTTTCGCGTGCCGTTGCTCGTGGTTTCACCCTATGCGAAGCAGAACTACGTCTCGCACGTGACCTTCGAAACCGGCAGCCTCCTAAAGTTCTCCGAAGATCTTTTCGGCCTCCCCCGGCTTGCCGCTTCGGATTCGCGCTCGAACTCGCCGGCGACCGATTGTTTTGACTTCTCGCAGCGGCCTCGAGCATTCGTCGCAATCCCGACGCACTGACTTCGCCCGTTTGCGCGGTAACGGACGAGGCGTCATTTCATGGTAGATTCGCCGCGAACGATCGGGAGAGTATTAGCCGCGGCCGTCGCTTTGGTGATTGCTGGAGGATGCGGGGCTCCGCGCGTACGGAATGACCCGCGCCTCGTGTCGCAGTGGTCATTCCACTCGCCCGACGGCTGGACCGAAGTGGGAAATCAGAGATGGCGTTCTTCGAATCCACCCCAGCTCGTCTCGCTACACATTATGCCGGCGCATCGCCGAAAGCAGCTCCGGAGGTTACTCGATCCGTTCAGCACGACGTACTCGCGCATCGCATTATGCCACGGCGTTCCGGCGCTTTTCGGAGAATGGCGCCCTTGGTTTGGAGGGACCGTCAAGGACGAGGTCGCCGCGCAGCAGTCCGGGAGCGTAGCGGTCGCGAGCTACTACTATCCACGCGCCTACACTCCGGACGCCGACGCAGAACAGTCGATACGATCGCTTTGCCCCAAGGCCCACTAAGCGAGGCGCTAGCTCAGATCAAGGGCCATGACCGGCAGCATCCTTCCGCCGCCCACGATCGACGGCTCGGTGCCGATTTGGCGCATCCCCATGCGCTCGTAGAAGCCGATCGCATTCGGATCGCCACCCAACGTTAGTTGCTTAGCCCCGGCTTCCCGAGCATAGCGGGTCGCTTCCTCGAAAAGCATCCTTCCCACACCCTGGCGAAAGCGATTGGGCTCCACAAAGAGGTCGCGCAGAAACGCCGTGTCGCCGTCAATGCGCACGATCGCATAGCCGAGAATGTCTCCACTCCCTTCCGCGATGATGCCGTGCTCGGCGATTAGGTAATCTCGCTGTACGATCATGTCGGGCATGACGCGTTGCATGAAATCATCACCGTAGCCCCATGCTCGCTTCGACCTCAGAGCGAGGCGCGTCAGGGCCTCTGCCTCCCCGGGTGCAGCCGTGCGTAGCGCCACCGGCCGCACCTTCAAAGCGGTCCGTCTATTTCGGCGAGGCCGGATCGTATGCCGCCGACTCGCATTCGTCGGTGGCGCACGGAAGGCCGCCGGTGAAGCTGTAGAGCAGCGTGAGCCCCGTCTTCTTATACTGGTAGATCTCGACGTCCGCAAACAGAAGGTCGGTCGTCACGTAGCGCGAGTTCTGCTTGCCGACGTGGCCGTACATGCTAAGGCCGGCGAGGGGAGTCGAGCTGAGCAGCGTGCATGCCGGATTGCAGCCCGAATAGACGTAGACGACGCTCGGCAGCGTGAAGAACGGGCCCAAGATGCTGGTGGTCACGAGATTGCCGTGGCTGTCGATGTCGATGCCGCCATCGGCAGGGTTGATAAATCTGGTGGCGAGTTGCCCCGGCCCGGCGCAGCCCGCGAAATAGATGAGCACCGCCTCTTCGGACCCATTGATGCCATCGGTCCAGCAATCGCCGGCACTGTTCATCGCTACGCTGGCGCCTCTAGCCAAGTTTGGGTTCGTCAGGTTGGTCGAGCACGTTCCGCTGGCGAGCGTGCAAATCGCAATGCTGCCCGGACCGACGGTTAAGCCGAAATCATTGGCAACGGCGATGTTGCCGGTGGTCGCGTTGATGGCTGAAGCGTTGACGGCTACACCAAACGGGTCGGTGATCGTTACTGGGGGCGCCTGAATCTTCCCGCACATTGCGGGGCCGTTCCAGACGGTGATTCCGCTGGGGCCTTCGGGAACGATGAGGTTGCCGGAGTTGTTGACGCCGACGCCATTGACGTCCGTGGCGGGAACGCTGCAGAACGGCGGCTCGTTGCCGCTGTTGTTCTTGGGGAACCCATACAGATGCGTGTCCAGTAACGCCGAAACGTAAATGCCCCTCCTGGCAAAGTCCGGCGCGACCTTCCCCCGCATGGGTTTGACTCTGGCGGGCAGGTACTTCTGCGGGATGACGCTGACGGGATTTCCATGGAGTCCGGCGAGGCCGAGCGCGCCCGGCGTAGCGGAGTCCGGTGAGGATGCGTTCCCCGTGCATCCTGCGAGAAGAGCTACGGCAACCGATGTGGAGATCGCTGTCGATAACAAACGCATGGCGGTGAGTCTCCTTTTTCAGCCGCCTTATTCGGACTGCGACGTGCCGCCTTCCTCGTCGACGTAGTTTGGCGAAAGACGCGACGCGAGGCCACGGTACAGATGGCGCATTGCGTCGTTGAGGAGCGCCGAGATACGGAACAAGCCGTCACCCGATACGCGCAACGCCATCCACGGAGTGCCTTGATGCCGTTGCACCAACAGGTACGTCTGGCTGCCGAGGGCGTAGATCGCAAAGAGATCCAATTCGGCAACCAGCTCCAGCCCCTCGACGGTTGACTGGTCGATACGTTCGTTAAAATGCATGCCTGTTCGTACCTAGAACGGAAAGTCGCTCTTCGTCAAGCCGACGTTGAGCTTCAGATCGTCAACCGATTCATCGAGCACGACCTCTGATCCGGAATACATGATCTGCCGGACGGGCCAATGCGTCGACGTCGAAAGGTAGACGATCTGCTCGGTGATGTTGTGGTTTGACGCCGGATCGGTGACCTTAAGGTCCAAACGGGTCGTCTCGATGGCCCCGATCTTGCCGCCATCGCTCTGCGTGAGCGTTCCGGGAATGGTCTCATAGTCGTCGATGATTCCCGGCAGCAGCCCATTGGGAATCGTGACGCCGTGCAGCGAGAGAGCGCGCGGATCGTCCAGGTTGATCTTCACGTGGATGCCGGAAAGCATGCCGCCGATGTGCCCGTTGATTTGGTCGCCGCCGACCCACACGGCGCCGCCGCCTTTACCGTCGCCGCTAAGAATCAGCGTTGTGAGATAGTGCGGCTTCATGAACGAATATTGATAGACGCGATCCTGCACCTTCGCTCCGTTGACTTCGTGAGAGTGCAAAACGCACGTGTAGTCGTTCACGTCGGCAAACGTTCGGTCGAACGCGGCAATCGCCGGATTCTCTTTGGTCGCGCTCGCCGCGATGCAGCTTACTCCGACGAAGGCGGTGAATACGCACAATACACGTTTCAATTTACGCGGTTCTCGCTTCCTAAAGTCGCGATTTCCGGCGGCCCGGACTCCCGGTTCCGTCCGTCGAGAGCTTACTATTGTTTCCTTCGACCCGGATGAGAGCATCGCATTTGTAGGCTCGGAGATCCCCCTGGGGCCTGCGTATTGGTATGCCGGGTCCGCCGAGGGGACGGTCGCCTGCTCAGGAATCTCTTGCCTTTCGCCGTGTTCAACGCAAGTGCGCGCCGGCACGCTGCCGAGGCCTTAATGTGGGCGCTCAACTATGTATTCCTCGCGGCATTCTCATGCTCGGGGCGGCGGGGAGCCGGTCGTCCTTCGCATCGAGCGGATGCGCGACGATGCGATAGTCGAACTCTAGCCGCGAGCGCCCGCCTTCACTTTCGCGTACTTGGAATGCCGTCGCCGTTTTTTGGCTTACGTAGAGACCGCGAGTGTCTCCGAGTGGAGTGAGGAAAACGTAGTACCATCTGCGGTCCATAACGGACGCAAAGGCAGGGTCGATGGTCACGTTTGCAAGGCCGCCGGTCATCCGCGCCGTTCCCACGTCTTCGATCGTTGCCGTTGCCGACTCGGCCGCGTAAGCGAGAACGCGCCGGCCGTTGGCGTTCGTGTGGCGCGTGCGCACATTCTTTACGACGGCGCCCCCAGTGCATGCCAGCGTTGCGTTGTAGTCGATGGTGCAAAGACCGTTCGTCGTGGAATTGTAGCCTTCGAAGATATACGTGTTGGCGCTATCGGCCTTCGCTTCGAGCGCCTCGTAGAGGTTCTGGGTATCGGCCGATTCCGAGTACACGCCGTCTCCACTACCCGATGAGGTGCCGCGCTGGATGCCGGCGACGCCCGATGCTCCCGACCCGGTGGAATGGCCTTCGACGCCGTTATTGCTCGATGACGTGCCGTAGACGCCCTGACCGTTTGAAGAACGGCCGTATATCCCGTGACCCTGGCCGGTCGTCCCGGTGCTGATCCCCGACGTGCCGGAGTTTCCGCTGGTCGTGCCGGTGACGCCGTGTACGCCGTCGGCACTCACCGATGTACCGTAGACGCCCCAGGTGCTGCTGCCGGTGGAACTGCCCTCCACGCACGCCATTCCGCTGCCGCAACTGAAGGTTTTGCTCTTGTCCGGATTCACGTGCTCCGCGCGCACGATGCTAACGCTAGAGATGACAATGGCCGCGCCGACGGCAATCGTGCCGGCCAGCGCAGCTCCGCTGGGCCGCCTCGGGAAACGATACATCGTTAGACTCCTTTCGGACACTTCACGTGCTGGGGTTCAATCCTAGCACCCGAGCCCTGCTCCGAGAAGCCGCGAGGCGACGGCCGCTGAGTCCACAACTGGCTGGGCTGGCGCCGGCGAGTGTCGACGGTTATAATGGGACCCCTCAACATCTCCCCACGGGAGTCACAGCGATGGCGAGACAGGCCGAGAAAACTGCTCCGTTTACGCCGGCGGAACTCGACGAGCGCGCCATGCGCAGGCGGGCAATCGAAGCGCTCGTCTGGGGTATGCCCGCAGTTAACTACGACCTCATGTTTCAAGCGGCACTCGGGATCGGCGGCGCATTCAACCAAATAATCTATTGGTCTCGCCTCCCCAGCTGGAAAAATCAGACGCTAACGCCTAACCCCGACTCGATCTATCTGATGCCTTTTATCGACACCAAAGATGTCGGACCGGTTGTTCTCGAGATTCCCCCGGCCGATGAAGGCTCGATCACGGGCAGCATCGACGACTGCTGGCAAACGGCACTCGAGGACGTTGGACCAGCCGGCGCGGACAAGGGCGAGGGCGGCAAGTACCTGATCCTGCCTCCCGGCTACAAGGGCGATATACCACCCGGCTACATAACGCTGCCGTCAGATACGTACAAAAGCTACGCGCTGCTTCGCTCGATCTTAAAGGATGGGAGCGATGCCGCTATCGCTCGAGCCGTGTCATACGGAAAACGCGTCAAACTGTACCCGCTCGCAGATGCCAAAGCGAGACCCGACGCGGTCTTCGTTGATGCGATCGAAGAGCTGTTCGACGCTACGATTCCTTACGACGTGCGCTTCTATCGGGCGCTCGATCGCATCGTGCAGGCCGAACCGTGGCTCACGCGTGACAAGGCGATGATCGATCAACTGCGGTCGATCGGCATCGAGAAGGGAAAGCGTTTCGAACCGGATGTGAGGGCGCAGCAGCTGCTGGAAGAGAGCGCAAATGAGGGGCACTCCTGGATCGATCTACGGTATGAGGCACTCTTCGCGTCGCCGTACTACGGTGGAACTCATTGGGCTCTTCCTGCCGACTCTGAAGTCGTCGAGAGTCTCGAGACAGACTTCGCACAGCCCGACAGCTATCCAATCGACGGTCGCGGTACGAGTTATTCGATGGCGTTCTTCAGCGCGAAGCGCCTCGGTGCCGGGCAGTTTTATCTCATGGCCATTCAGGACGGCGAGGGTCGTGCCTTCGAGGGCGCCCGCACGTATCGGTTGACGGTGCCGCCAAAGGCACCGATTACGCAGTATTGGTCGGCTACGGCGTATGACCGTGCGACGCACGCGCTGATCCGCGACACGCCGTGGTCCAGCCGCTCTTCTCAGAGCCCAGGCCTCAAGCAGAATCCCGACGGTTCCGTGAACCTCTATTTTGCTCCAGAAGCCCCAGGCGGAGAAGAAGCGAACTGGATTCCCACGAACGGAAACGGCCGGTTTGAAGTCTTATTTCGCCTGTACGGGCCCGAAAAGCCATTCTTCGACAAGACGTGGAAACTGCCGGACATTGAGGCCGTAAGCTGAGCGAACTACACCGCAGGAGATTAAAAATTCGATGAAATGGATCTTTGAACCGGGTCACAGCGCTGCGGAATTCCGGGCGCGCCATATGATGGTCACCTGGGTGCGCGGTTCGTTCAAAAACGTTGAGGGGACGCTGGAGTTCGATCCGGCCGATCCGCGGAAGCTATCGGTCTCAACCGAGATCGACGCGTCGACGTGCTGGACGGGAGTCGAAGCGCGCGACAATCACTTGCGCAGTGCCGACTTCTTACACTGCGAGCAGTTTCCAAAGATCGGCTTCACCAGCACGAGCGTCGAGGAGGTCGGCCCGACCGACTACCGGGTCGCGGGCGATCTCACGATCCGCGGCGTTACGCAGCCGGTTACGCTGAGCGTGCACTTCCACGGGACGTGGGAGACGCCGTGGTGGGAAGACGGCGTCGATAAGGGCCCGAAGACGCGCGCGGGTTTCGTGGCGAAAACGCAGATCGACCGTTACGACTTCGGCGTCAGCTGGAACGACACGATGGCCGGCGGTGGTGTCGTCGTGAGCCGGCACGTCGAAATCGTGATCGACGTCGAAGCGATTCTCGCCGGCTAAGAGCGCTGCCCGTTGGGAGAGAATGACATCGAACGAACTGACCCGCATGGCGAGGATGCTTGGAATTCGCGGGAGCGAATTCTTTACCGGCCGCGCGGCGATCGTCGACTCTCTCAGACGCAAGTGGGCCAAAGAGCCTGACTATCGCCTCATCAAAGAGCTCTGGGCCCTTCACGAAAACCGCATAGCGGTTCGGTTTGGGTACCAGTGGCACGACGTCTCGGGTAACTGGTTTCGCGCCTGCGGCTACGAGCCGGGCCTCGTCCGGCCGATCACCCCGGACTCTCGGAACTTGGTCTGTGAGGCCGGAATTGAGGTTCAGGTGGATAAAACTAAGCGGAAATGATGAAGGATAGCAGCGCGGCAAAAGGCGAGGCGCCCTCGAAGCTGATCGACGCAAGGATCAAAGAGCTCGACGACTGGCGCGGTAAGACGCTTTCCCGGATGCGCGCGCTTATCAAGCAGGCCGACCCCGAAGTGATTGAAGAGTGGAAATGGAGAGGCGTTCCGGTGTGGTCGCACGGCGGAATCATCTGTACGGGCGAAACGTACAAGAGCGTAGTAAAGCTCACGTTCGCAAAAGGCGCGGCTCTTAAGGATCCGTCCAAGCTCTTCAATTCGAGCCTCGAGGGCAACGTCCGGCGCGCGATCGACATCCACGAGGAAGAGAGAATCGACGAGGCCGCGTTCAAGGATCTGATCCGCGCCGCCGTGGCCCTCAACCTGGCGAAGAAGAAGTAAGAAAACTATTTAGTAGGTTTGCACGCACGACTCCGTCGCGTTGCTGAACATCGCCGCGGTCGTGTACGATTTCTTGCCGAATTTATCGTTCTGTAAGTACTGCCATCCGCACAGGTCGATCCCGCCGTACTCGTAACTGTACCAGCCGGATCCCGGTTCGGGATCGGTGATCGAGTCACCGTACTGGGAACCCTCGACGATGGTCACACCCTCGTCGGCACCGCTTTCGTCTTTCGGTGGAGGAATCGCATTGGCGCCGCATGTGCTTCCGGCATTTGGCATGTATGGCAAATTCGTGTACGAAACGAGTTCACCGCCATTATACTCGGCGCTGTGGTACCCACACCACTGCGTGCCGAAGCCTGCTCCGTTGCGACCGTTCGGAGTCGCGACAACGTACGAGCCGTTGGGATCGTAGCCGAACTTCGCAGCGCCGGCGAGCGCCTCCGCGGCGACTTGCGCGTCGGTTGGATATTGCGGGACGGCATCCGTCTCGTCATTCCAGATGCCGCCGCATTGATTTTTAGGATTGGTGATATATATGTTCTGGCCACTGACCGTCTCGTAATATTGCGTGTAGATGTTGGTGTGGCCGCTGCCGCCTTGAACCTTGCAATAGGACTTTAGCAGCTTTGCGACGTTATCGGGATCGCCGTACGTCTTATAGCCCCAAAGGATAATGTACGCCTTCGGAACGGTAAGGACCGGGCCACCGTGATAGGTCAGGAGAATGTTCGGGATAAAAACGTCCGGTGACGACGACCGGGTTGGCATGTAGCGGGGCACATGGTAGACGAGCCTGCCGGTGCGGATCCATCCTGGGCCGCTCGGGGCGCCGGTTCGGCCTTGGGATACGGCGTCCGAGCCTGGCGCCGGCGTCATGCCGGTGTTTGTGGAACAGCCTACTAATGCGATCGATGCCGCGCATCCAAAAACCGCGACAAGCCGCGAGCACGTACGCATAGCTTCCGTTCGAATTCGGCGCTGTGCTGCTTGCAGCCTGCGGTTGAGGCGACGCACCCCCGGGCCTTACAGCCCCAGAAGCTGGCGAACGCGCTCGGGTTGCGAGACAACGTACATTTCGCAGATCCGTCCGCCGCCGACGACGAATCCCGCGATCGATAAGGGTTCGCCGTTGGCAAGCCACGACAGGACTCCCGGGGATCCGTTGACGAGCACCGCCTCCTGCCGCGCAACGACCTTGGTAGAGAACGTGACCGCCTGTGAAGCGACGGCGTGCGCGCCGCGAATGCCCTTTACCGCCGGTTCGCGATCGGCCAGCAGCAGAACGTTGGGATCGAGCACCGCGACGAGCGCGCTAAAGTCGCCGTCGCGAGCCGCTGCGAGGAACGCGTCGACGACGGCACGCCGCTGCGCGAAGCCCGCGTGGGGAGGAGTCGCACCCTGTACCCGCCTGCGTGCGCGGCTAGCCAGCTGACGCGCCGCAGCCGGCGTCTTGTCGACGATCGGCGCGATCTCTTCGAACGGCATCGCAAACATGTCGTGCAGCACGAAAGCGAGGCGCTCGGAGGGCGTGAGGCTGTCGAGAACGACGAGAAGCGCCAGGCCGACCGAATCGGCCGTCAACACTTTCTCCTCGGGGCTCTCCTCGCGGCTTACGATGAAATCCGGGATACGCAGCTCGAGCGATTCTTCGCGTTTCGAGCGTCGCGCGCGCAGCATGTCGACGCAGATCCGCGCGACCACCGTCGTTAGCCAGCCGCCGGCGTTCTCGATGCCGTCGTTCTCTCGCCGGCTCAGCCTCAGCCATGCCTCTTGCAGCGCGTCGTCCGCATCATCGAGCGAGCCCAGCATTCGATAGGCGACGCCTCGCAGATGAGAGCGATTCTCTTCGAAGCGCTCCGTCAGCCAGTCCGTCATCCCGGACGATACTCGTAGGTGCTCGTCAGGCGTTGCCGTTGCGTACCGAGCGGAACGTCGCGCGAACGTCCTCGGAGAAGAGCTGCGGCTGCTCCCAGGCCGCGAAGTGGCCGCCGACGTCGTGCTTTTTGTAGTAGACGAGTTTCGGATAGGCTTTTTGCGACCAGCTTTGCGGCGCCGTGTAGATCTCGTGCGGAAACGCGCTGACGCCGGTCGGAATCGGGACGCCCTTCACGTCGAAGAAGTCGAGCTTGTTCTCCCAGTAGAGGCGCGCCGACGAGATCGCGGTCTTCGTGAACCAGTACATCGTGATGTTATCGAGTACGTCGTCCCGCGAGAGGCCGCCGGGGTTTCCCGCGAAGGCCGGCGCGATCATCTCGTAGCTGTCTTTGTCGTGATCGAGAATCCAAGCCGCCAAGCCAACGGGTGAGTCCATCAACGCATAGAGCGTCTGGGGGCGGTTGGTCATCTCCACGGCGTAGCCGAGATGATGCGTATAGAAGTCCGCGAGCTGCTTGTAGGCGCGCAGTTCGTCACCCGAAAGGCCGGCCGGCGCCGGTTCGTTCGACTTCGCCTTTGCCAAGATATCGGCGGGTACGGTGCCTGCCATGTTGCTATGAATCGCCATTACTTGCTGGGGTGCGAGTAAGGCCATCTCTTGCGTGACGGAAGCGCCCCAATCGCCGCCCTGTGCCACGAACTTCGCATAGCCAAGCCGCTGCATCAGCACCACCCACGCCTTCGCGACGCGCACCGGATCCCAGCCGAGGGTCGCTGGCTCGGGCGAATAGCCGTACCCCGGTATCGAGGGGATCACTAAATGGAAGGCGTCGGAGGCGCTCGCACCGTGCGCGGTGGGATCGGTTAGTGGCCCAACGATCTTGGTCTGCTCGATATAGGAGCCCGGCCACCCGTGCGTGACGATCAGGGGCAGCGCGTTTTCGTGCTTTGAACGAACGTGAATGAAATGAATATCCTGACCATCGATTTCGGTTAAAAATTGCGGGATTGCATTGAGTTGTGTTTCGGCTCTGCGCCAATCGTAATCGCCCGCCCAGTAGGTCGCGAGCGCTTGAGTCGTCGCCAGCTGGATGCCTTGCGAGTCGTCCGGAACGAGCTCTCGCGTGGGCCAGCGTGTCGCCTTAATGCGCGCGCGCAGATCGGCGAGCTCGGCGTCGGGGACGTTGAGCTTTGGAAACGGGCGAACAGCCGTCGATGCAGTTCCGGGTTCTTGAACTTGCGTCATATCACCAGTCCTTTCAGATGCGTTTTTGCTCGAACGCGCGCAGCCGTACGTCGCAAGCTGCGCTGCCGCGAGGCTAATTGTGGCGCCATTGACAAAGTGACGACGGATCACTTTGAATCTCGTTGAGACGACGTTGCGGAGTAGTGCCTTTTGGTAACGGGCATGGGGCGTAGCCTCCTGTGGCGGGGCGCATTCGATTCTCGACGCACCCGGCGGTTCCTGTTCCTCGAAGTTCGCGCTTCGCAACCCGGCACGATGATGATGCGTCCCACGGAACATGATCGTGCTCGAGGATCGAGTTTGAAGAGTCCTCTGCGCCACCCGCCGTTTCTGGTTTATCTGGGGGCGCGGTTTTTCTCGGAGTTTTCCTATCAGGTCGCCGCCGTCGTTATCGGCTGGAATATCTATGCGCTAACGCATAGCGCGTTGGACCTTGGCCTGGCGGGTCTGGTGCAGTTCCTTCCGACGGCATTGCTCGTTTTCGTGACGGGTTCGGCGGCCGACCGGTTCAGCCGCCGCCGCGTGATGCAGGCATGCCAAATCGCACAGGGCCTCGTCGCCGCGTTTCTGACCTGGGGAAGTCTCGAGCACCGGCTGACCGTGCCGGCGATCTTCGCCGCGCTCGCGGTTTTGGGCGTGGCGGATGCATTCGAAAGTCCGGCGACGGCGGCCTTACTCTCGGCGGTTACGCAGCGCGGCACGTTGCAGCGCGGCGCGGCGCTTTCATCGGGCGGATTGCAGTTCGCCACGATCGCCGGTCCCGCGCTGGGTGGATTGCTCTACGCGATCTCGCCCGCGGTGCCGTACGGGCTGATGTTGGCGTTCTGGGCGATCGCGGCAATCCTCAGTGGTTCGATCGCTGCCGCTCGAAGCGTCGCTGCACCCCCGCGCGAGTCGCGCACGTTTCGCGAACTCTGGGCCGGCGTGGCGTTCGTCCGCAGCCAGCCGGCGATCTTGGGTACGATCTCGCTCGATCTCTTTGCGGTGCTGTTCGGCGGCGCTACCGCGCTGCTGCCGATCTACGCGCGCGACATCCTGCACGTCGGCCCGCTGGGCTTGGGCATCCTTCGCGCTGCGCCAGCCGTCGGAGCGCTGTTGATGACCGTGGCGCTCGCGCGACGCGCGATCTCGCGGCGTGCGGGGCCGCGGATGTTCGGCGCGGTGATCGTCTTCGGGTTGGCGACGATCGTGTTCGCAATTTCGCGCTCGTTGTGGCTTTCGTTGATCGCCCTGGCGGTTCTCGGCGCGGCGGATATGATCAGCGTCGTCATTCGCTCGTCGCTCGTTCAGCTGCGAACCCCCGACGCGATGCGCGGGCGCGTCGGCGCCGTCAACTTCCTGTTCATCAACGCGTCGAACCAGCTCGGCGCGTTCGAAAGCGGAACCGTTGCGGCGCTCCTCGGCGCGGTGCCGTCGGTGTTGCTCGGTGGCGTTGCCAGCGTCGCCATCGCGTTTCTCTGGATGTGGCTGTTTCCGTCGCTGCGTACTATGGAGAGGCTGGAATAGCGGCTACTTTGAGGTTGCGGACGTTGACTGAACCGAGACCCTCGGCCAAGAGTCCCGCGTCGATGCGCGAGCCGCCCTTGGGAACCTTCACGGTCAAGGTAAAGGGCGTCCACGTCCCGTCGGCCGTGTCGTCAATCTGCTTGCCTTGCGATGAAAGAAGCGTTGAGTTGTCGGACGCGACGACCTCTGCAAACGGTTCGGTCATCCCGATCAAGTTGTCTCGCCGAAGTTCACCGGTGATCTGCATCGTCTGCCCCGCGTAGGGCGCTGCGTCGAAGTAACGCAAGAAGAAGATCGGCGCCGAGTTGAGCTCGTCGGCGTTCGTCAGGGTCGCACTGCTTGTCGAGACCGATGCCGTTACATCGTCAAAGCCGATGCCGAACGTCTCCCACGTCCCATTGCTCTGAAATGTGCGGCGCATGTGCAAAGAATCCGTCCCGGAGACCGATGCGGTGCTCGTTGGAACGTAGACCAAACCGTCGAACGATTCGGGGATGACGATTGAGGCTTTTTCCTCTGCCGGGCGTTGCGGATCCATCTGCGACCCGATCTCTTCGACGCTTCGCGGCGTCGAGAAAAACATCTGCAGTGCGCTGCCGGCGTTCAAGCCACGGAGGTCCAGAAACGCCGCGCTGTCGAGCGGGCCAAAGAGTTCGACGATCGGATCGGCAGGATTCGGAGGCACCGGTACGGCCTGCAGGCCGCGGCCACTGACGCGCGAGCGGACCGTGCCGCTCCCGAATGTCTGGCCGATCACGTAGTAATTCTCTCCAAAGGCTTCGCGGAGATACGCACCCATCTGGCGATAACCGAACGGAGACGCGGCTCCGACGTGTCCGTTGTGCGCCCACACGGCGATCTTTTCGTGCGGGTACAAAGCGGCGATCCATTCGACGTTTTGCGCCATGTCTTTGTCGCGCACGCCGGCCATTGCAACGATTGGTACGCCTCTCGAGTCGAGATACTGCAGGATATCCGAGACCGCGTGGTGCGCAATGGCGATATCGGGGACATTGTGAAGTGAGTCGAGCGCTTCACCGATCGCCGCGACCTGCGTGCGGCAGCTCGTTGCCGGCTTTTGCTCGGTGGTCCAAACGGATTGTGCGGTGCATTCGAGCGCGCCGCGCGCCGCGGTGGCTTCTGCCGGGTCGTGCAGACGAAGATAACGGCCCAGATAGCCGGCCGCGCCCATCGGGTCCTGCATGTTGACGCCGATGAAGCTCAAGATCGAATGGCGCCCCAGCTGGGCGTTGTAGTCGCGCATCCACCGCACCAGATTGACGACTTCGGGCGTGTCCCACGTCCAAAAGCCGAGTGAGGCTACCGCCTGTTTTGCGGTCCCGCGTCCCCCCTTGATGTAGCGGTCGACATTGAGTCCGGCGCCCCAGGCTGCCTCCATGGCGAAGATGGTGAAGCCTTTCTTCTCGACGAGGTATTCGAACAAGCGGTCCTTGAAGGCGAAGAACTCGCTGCTCCCGTGGCTTCCCTCGCCCATACCTACGATTCGAGCATCTCCGATCGCCGCACCGATTCCGGCAAACCCGTTGGGGTCGGCGTCGAGTGCTAAGGTAGGAATCACGATGGCTCGAGTTTTGAGCTCTGCAATCGCCGCGCTCGCCGGCGGAAGCTGTTCTCGATCGTCTTGAACGAGCTTGCCGTCGAGGTACGAGATCGTTTCGTGCATCGTGCTCGCACGCAGCTTCCACGTATTCCCGGAACTACGCGTCCACTCGTCCGTCAGATGAATCTGACCACGCAGCGGCGTTACGGTGCCCGCGACCCTGTATGTACCTAAGTAGGAGTAAGTCGTCTCGGCCTTAGCCTGGGTTCCGGTCACGGTGAGTCGCGTTACATCATACGTAGCCGAGGACAGCTTCATGCCCGGCGCGTCTTCAGTTTGATCCTTGATAAATGCGTCGCGCGTCTCGATCGAGCCGTCGACCTGGCGCTGGGAAAAGTCTGCGGTCAGCAAGGACGACAGCGCTGCCGCATCTTTTTTGAGGACGGCGGTCTGGAGGTTCTTGTAGGCAGATCGTATCGCGGCCTCGTTGGCCGAACTTTCCGCGGCGAGGACAGGCAACGCGTTCGCAACAGAAGCGGTAAAAACCAGGGCGATCGCGTAAAGCCTCATAAAATCGCACCCCGTTTCTGGGTGGTTGCCAGGGATCGAGAGGTTCGTCACGAGCGATCTACGGCACCTCCGATTCCATCTCTTCACCTCGACGAAGAACAGAACGGCGACGAGTCCGGCCCCGTTTATCGCGGCCCCGAATTCGATGTACGTTCCGGCTTTGAGGAAGTAAAAGGGCGCAAGGAGCGTCATCGTCATCGTCTGAAGGCGCCGCTTGACGTCCGGGTAGCTGATCATCACTCCGGCGCACCCGAGCCCAAGAAAGTACGCGGGAAGGACACCTTCGCTTTTTGCGTACGTAGCGAGTGAAGCCAGCAGCATCCAGACCCTGCGACGAGCCAGATGTTGTTGGTATCGACGAATTGGTGCAATTTAAAAGCTCCTGTCGAATAGTTCTAGTGCGACAGCAGCCATCAGCCGTTATTCGGGCGGTTTTAAGGTTTGACGCGCCCGGAACATCTTTCGACCGGTTCCTTGGCCGGCTGCGATAATGTGGACGGTTTTTTCCGCTTAAAGTGGCCCGCGGCAGAGATGAAGAAGATAGGCCGGAGCGCTTTGCGCGCCTTGGTTTGGGCTTTAGCCAGGTCCCTGATTCTATGGAGGAAGCTTCAGCATGAACACCTTCTCGAGGCTGACCGCCACCTTTGCCTGCGCGGCGGCTTTTTCGATCGCCGGATGCGCGCAAAACGAAGCCACCGGCACCCCAGCGGAGTTCCAAACGAACGAATCGGGCTATCTTCGTCCGCACTACTTGCCGACACGCGGAGCGGTTCGGCCGGCGTTCCGGCAAGACTACGGAATCGGCTATAAAGGCGGTCCCGTGCTTACAAAGCCAAGACTCTATCTGATCTTTTGGGGATGGCACGCGGCCGGCGATCCAAACGTGGTCAAACCGTTACTTCTGCACTACGCAAGATCGATCGGCGGCAGCGGCTACAACAATATTTACACGCAATACTACGGCCCTTCGGGCAATATAAAAAATCCCCACGACCAGTACGGCGCCGCCTGGTTCGATGATACCCATGCTATCCCGGCGCAGCCAACGGATAAGCAGGTTGCCGCCGAGGCTCTACGATTCATCAAGCAATTCGGCTACGATGCCAACGGCGCGTACGTCGTAGCGACGGCCCACGATCACAGCACGAACGGCTTTGGCACGAAGTGGTGCGCCTATCACAGCGCCACAACCGACGGCAGCCGCTTGGTTCCGTATATCAATCTCCCCTACGTTCCGGATGCCGCCGCGAACTGCGGCGCGAACTACGTCAGCCCGCCGTCGGACGAGAGCGGCGCGAACGAGGGCGTGTCGATCGTCTTAGGCCAGGAGTACGGCGACACGATCACCGATCCGCAACCAGGTACCGGCTGGGACACCAACGGCGAGATCGGCGGCCTATGCGTGTGGTTTGATATCCAAAACGACCCGTACGGGAAACAGTCGTATACCGCGCAGCCGATGTTCAGCAACGCCTCGAGCTCGTGCGTCCACTCCTATCAGAAGTAACGCACGAGCCCGGCGGCATTCGGTTTAACCCTTGCGGCAGAGCGGCGGAGCAGGGTTCGGCTCCTCTTCCGTGCTGACCGTCACCTTCGATCTTTGCGGCCCCTTCGACACGACTTCGATTTGATGGGGAATCGGGAGCGGAAAATCGGGGCTGACGACGGTGCACTTATAGGCCGTCTTGCTCGCGCACGGCGACGACGGCGCTAGCTGCTCGACGTAGAACGAGCGCGGCGTGTGCAGCGAGATCGGCGTGGAACGAATCCGCGCGGCGTAGCAGTTTTGCGGGAGCGTCACCGCGGCTTCGACGATGAACGTCTCGTGGTGGGCGCCCGCGGTGATGCCGCTCGCGGTCGCCGGCTCCCAACTGGCAGCGCTTACCGCCGAGAGCGGGGTGGCGATGAGAAACAACGATAAAGCGGTGGCGGAGAGAACGAAGGAACGCATGGCATAGACCTCCTCTTCGGTAGCGTGGGATTTCGCGAGGAAGGTTAGGCTAGCCGGCGCTCTATACCTCGGAGGCGGTTCGGAAGGGTGAATCGGCGACCGCCCACGACGCTCCCGCAATCAGAAAGGTCAGCGCGAACTCCGACCAGTTGAGATGCGTCTCCGGGTGGGTGATCAGCAGCGGGATCCACACCAGCACTCCAAAGAGCGCGATCATCAGGCTCATCAGCCGTATCGCGAGGCGCGTCCGGCGATTGACGAGAATGGCGGCGGCCGCAATGGCAAAAGCGATCGTCGTGAGTACGGCCCAAAACATCTGACTCGGGGGAATCCAGTGCGGCACCAAGTCGGCCGTGAAGCGCAGATAGAATATTTGCGCGAGCGTGAAGGATATCGCGCAGAATCCAAGTCCGACGCGCGCCGCCTGGGCCAGCGCGGCCGAACGAGCGGCGTTCGCGCCGGTTATCGCGATGAGGGCAACCGCTCCGCACAGCAAGCAGAACTGTTCGAAGAAGCTGCCGTAGTGTTCGTAGGCACGCGGCGCGGCGACGATGTCGGGAATGCAGGCCAGCGAGAAGAGCAAATAAACGACGCCCAGTATGAGGGACGCCGCGCGCAGGCCTCGCGGAAACAGCAGCGCGAGACCGCCGGCAATCTGCGCGATCATGAGGATGTTGCCGAGGATCGTGCCGAAGGGCAGGCTCCAGATTCTGATTAGCGTTTGCCAGGTATCGGCGTCGTGCCACATCAGGGCGATCGCGCCGAACAACACCGCCGACGCGCCGAAAATAATCCGCCCGCACAACGCCGTCTTCATGCCGGGTGCAACGCTCGCGCCTGCGCCTTTGTGACGCTATGCGCCGGCGAACTAGGCGCGGCTATGAGGGTTTGCGTAGATCGGGCAGGCCTTTTCGAACATCAGCAGACCGTGATGTGCGGTGGGCCAACTGCCGAAAAACTCGAATGCTCCCACGGCCACGAAGGCGAACAGGATGGCGAAGAGCGCCGGCGTGAAGTCGAAACCGCGAGGAGTGCCTTGTGTGACGTTCATGGTGTCACTCGTTTTAACCCTGGATCGGCGTGCTCAGTTTCGAGGCCCCAGAAGCGTTTCTGGCGGTACGCCGCCGGCCGGCGGGGAAGAAATCGCCATTGGAGGATTCTGTGTCTTTCCAAACCTCGAGAACCTCGAACTCGATTCCGGTCGTCGAAACGTCGAGGCTGCAGCTGCGGGGCCATCGCAAAGACGACCTTGCCGCGTGCGTCGCGATGTGGAGCGACCCAATTGTAACGCGATACATCAGCGGGCGCGCGTTGACCGAGCAGCAAACGTGGTCGCGGCTGCTCACCTATATCGGACACTGGGATCTGATGGGTTTCGGGTATTGGGCGATCGAGGAGAAGAGCACCGGCGATTTCGTGGGAGAGGTCGGCCTCGCCGATTTCAAACGGGATATCGCGGCATCGATGAAGGGCAGTCCCGAACTTGGTTTTGCACTCGTACCGCGCGTACACGGAAAAGGCTACGCGACGGAGGCGGTGCGCGGTGCCCTTTCTTGGGCGGACACAAATATCGCGCAGCCCAGGAGCATCTGCTTAGTAAATCCGCAAAATGCCGCATCGCGGTGCGTCGCGGAGAAATGCGGTTACGAAGTGTTTGAAGAAAGCCTCTACAACGGGCAGAGCGTCCTGTTCTTGGCTCGCACGGCGGAGCGAAACGCTGGGCCTACAGGCGTTTGATCGGCGGCGGATTCCAGCGCCCATCGAGCGCTTGAGGCTTCGGTGCGTAAAGCCGCATCGTGAGGCTCAACGCGCCGCTCTTGGGCGCCGGCAGCCAATTGGATTCTTTGCCGGAGCCGGGGTTTTCGTTTTGGACGTAGAGATCGAGGGACCCGTCGGTATTAAATTGCAGCGCGTCGCGATCGCCGATCGCGAACCGGCCGATTGGATTGGCGACTTGGAAACCTTCCGCATCGTACATCGTTAGCGACCAAAATGCGTCCGCCGGTGGGATCTCTTCTTTGCTGAAGTGTAAAACGTAGCGGTTCTCGCCGCTGACCGGGTTCCCGGAGGCGTCGGAGAAATTGAGCGGATAGACGGCGTCCTCGGGTTGATTCGCCCCGAGCCCAACCATCGCGACTATCGCTCGTTTCAGGTAGTAGTCGCCGTACACGCCCATCGTATCGGTATTCATCTGCCAGCCGTTGACGACGCGGGCCAGCGTCGGCGTCTTTTCCACCATGAGCTGCATCCCGGCGGCAGCGCCGGCGGCGAGTACGTCTGCGCTTACCGCGTCGCGATCGAAGCTCTTTCCGGCCTCGAGGCCGATGCGTCTAAAGCGAGCGAGGGAGGACCAATCGGTAATGTGTGGCGGATTGAGCTTCATCAATTCGGCGCCGTAGCTAAAGTACGCCGCGGGCGCCATATTGCGCACCTGGCGCAGCGGCTCGGTCTTGGTATCGACGCTGGGGTCTATCTGCTGTTCGACCTTTCGGGGAGGCTGCCCCAAACCGGAAAGGGCGGTGATCTTATAGCCGTCTTGAATTTTATGAACGGCTTCGTAGTCACTCGCGCCGTTGGTTTGCGTGCGACCGATGATCCACACGAATGAGGTTGGCGAATCGATTCGCTCGACGTCTGCTGGCAGCCGTCCCGTCCATCGGGGCGGCACGACGGCGAAGCTCGCCGCGCCGGTACCGTTGGTTCGCTTGCCGGGCACGGCAAAGACGTCGGTCCACATATCGAGCATCGGTAGAAGGAAATAGCGGCCGCCGGTGTCGGCCGTCGAGAGGATAACTGGCCCATCGCTCAGATCGAGCCATGCACTCGAATAGAGCGTGTCGAAATTCGGGCGGACCACCGTACGCATGTCGGCAGTCGGAAATGCCCGGATATGCGTAAAGGCGTTGGCCGGGCCTCCCATGGGATTCACTTCGGGATCGGTGTTGATCATTTGCTTGCGGGAAACATCCATCAAAATCAGTGGATAGAGATAGATGTACGCTTCCTGCGCTATGGTCCGCACATCGCCGGCGTTGTCATTGAGCATTACTTTGCCTCCTGTAAGAGTTCCTGAATATCGATGCCGCGCTTCACCGGCCACAGCAAGCTCCAGGTGACCCGCAACGTCGTCTGCGGCGCAGCCAGCGGACGAACGACGTTGGTATAGTACACGGCAGCGAGCTGCATGAGCTGATCGCCATCCTTAAAGGTTTTCGAAACGCCTCCGCCCAGCGGGACGATCCATTTGGTGCCGGGTATACTTGCGTTCGACGTCACGATCGGCGCGGAGCTGATCGCCCAGCCGGCCTTTAAGTTGTAATTCACGAACGGTTGAACGAGGAATGTGCTCACGTTCGGGCGATTCGGCAAGCCGGCAACCGACCAAAGCTGCGTTACGAGCGCGCCAAGAACCCATTTTCCCGGCATCACGAGTGCCACGGCATCGGGCCCCGCAGACCACTTGCCCGAACCGAGCGTATTCGGAGTTGCCGTCGGGAACCCGAAGACCGGTCCGGCGCCCCAGATCAGCTGCCCGGGCTTCGTCTTTGGGGCGAAGAAGAGCTGCTCTTGAATGTCGCTGAGCCCCAGCGTCGAGGGACATCCCCCCGGTGAGGCGCAGACGACCGGCGATTCCGGAGACGGCTGATTGACGATCGGGATGATCGTTCGCGTGATCAGCGTCATCTTCGCACTCAGCATGACCGGGAAGACCGGCTGAAGGTTGAGGTTGTACTGCATGCGCGTGAAGGGGCCGTATCCGTAGTTGAAGTTGCTTTGAAACGGAACGACCGTAATGTTGCCCACGGGGTTTTGCGACGTCTTAATGACTGCCAAGCGCAGCGCTTCTTGCTGCGCTGGTGTAAGCTTGCTCGGGTCGAAACCTCCGGTGTCGGCGTCAGAATCGTCGCCTGCCGGCGGCGCGGCGGCACTGGGCGACGGCGAGGGTGCAACGGACTGCGCGCATGCGACGTCTCGGTCGGCGAAGAAGAGCATAATCATCGCTGCGCAGGCGGCGGTCAGGAGCGGTATCGTCGCGCGAACCGGAGACGGCATTATGCGGCTAACGTAGCACAGGGCACGAATGCTTGGCTATCCGAATCTCGCACCAGTGCAGGAGCTCCTCGCCGCAGGCGCGATGCTCGTCTGCCGGAACTACCCTCTTGATGGCGACCAAAGAGCAAGTTCAAGCGGCGATCTTTGCGCGCGAGGGGTTTCGCGTCGCGCTCGAGCTCCTCGATGAAAAGCGCCGCACGTTGCCGCCGTATGAGTTTCCGGTGATGGCTCCGCAACGCTGGAAGGTCTCCGATTGGAAGAATGCGCGGCTCGAAGCATATCGGTTGCTCGTAAAGAGCGCGGCGGTCTATCGAGGGGATGGGAGCGCGATTCCTCGCGACCTTCAGCTCGGAAATCTTCGCGACACCTATTACGAGGCGAATTACGGATCGTTGGACGCATTCTCCGAGCCGCCCGTGCAAGAAGCCGCGAGCCAAAAAATAACGCAGTTACAACCGCGCCGGAAGCGATTGAAATAGTCGTGGGAACCCGGTTGGAGCTCCCACGAACGTCTGCGCCGTCTCTGTTGCTTAACCCTTAGGCGGTCTTCCGCCACCGCCCGCGTGACCGCCGCCGCCACTCGGAGGCCGTCCGCCGGAGATGCTGCCGCCGCTTGGCCGCCCGGACATTCCGCCGCCTCCAGGGCGTGCGCCGCTCGAGTGCGATCCGTAGCCGACCTGTGAATGGCCGCTGCTGGATTGGCCGCGCGTCGTCCCCAAGTTATAGTGGCTCGCTGCGCTGCTGGTGTGGCTGGAACGCGCTGCGGTCATCGATCCGCCGCTGTGCGCGGTCGCCGGCGCGTTGTGATGCGTCGCGGCGACCGATCCGCCGCTGTGTGCGGTGGCCGGCGCGTTGTGATGCGCGGCCGCGACTTGGCCGTGCATCTGGTGCTGCGCAGTTCGCCGATCGGCGGCGGTGATGGCGTGCATGTTCGCCGGATGATGCGCGGCGTTCATCGCCCGCTGGGTCGCGGCGATCCGCGGGTGCCCGTGATTCACTGCGGCAAGCATGCCGCGATCGCGCGAGGCGACTCGCTGGTGAGCGACTTGCGCGTGTGTCGCGGCGAAGCCGCGTTGACGCGCGACGAGTTGTGCGTGCGTCGGTCGTGCGTTGATGCCGCCGTGGCCGCCGTTAAACGCCACTCGCGAACCTCCAGCCACGGTCCCTCGGTGGATCACGGTCCGGTTGTACGTATTGTGAATGACCGTCCGGTTCACGTTGACGACCGACGTGTTGTAGTTGAACGCGCCGCCCGACCAGAATCCGCCGACGAAACCGGTACCGAAGTAGCCGTAGCCATAATTAATTCCGCCGTAGAAGCCGACGGTCGGGCCCCAGTAGCCGGGATTCCAAAGATATGCGCCGTTGAGGTAGCCCCAATATCCCGGCGTCCAGTAAGCGCCGACGACCGGAGGGGCCGTCCAATAGCCCGGTATCCAGTAGTACCCGTAGGATCCCCAGCCCCAGTAGCCCGGGATCCACTGATATCCCGGATACGGTGCCGCCGGTGCCGCGTAATAGGGCAATGCCGGCGGGGCATAGCCCGAGGAGACGCCGACGCCCCACCCCGGACCGCCGAAGCCGACGGTAAAGCCGACCTGCGCCGGCGCGGCCAGAGGCACGGCGGCAATGAGGAGCGTGGCGATTATGGCGGTGAGCGATCGTTGGATTCGCATTGATGGTTCCTTTGGAGTTCGAAGTGCCCGGCGTTGCGTGGAGGTGCGGGCGAGGTTCCAGGTTTACATACCCACGTGCGAGCATGCCATCGCACCGCCTAACGAGATTCTAAGTGACGGCAATGCGTGACCGGCGAGGTCACGGGCGCCTGCTTATCCGGCGAGAAAGCGTTAAGGCGGCCGCCGCGGCAGGTGCGATGGCCTCGGAACGAGGCACGGCCTTCTCAATCGCGCGGTAACGTGCGGCCGCGATGAGCGTCAGCAGCCCAGCACATCGTCGAGCCAGTCGAAGACCCGGTCGTTGAGCAGCGATCGGTTGAAGCCCTCGACGTGAGTGCCCGCGCCCTCGGCGGCGGTGAATGCAATGAGCTGCTTCGGACAGCAAAGTGCATCGTAGAAAGCTCGAGCACCCGCGGACAGCGGATCGTTTTCGGCGGCGGTGAGCAGCGTTGGGCACGCTATCGACTCGACGCGCCCTGATAACGTGAAGTCTCCAACACAGCGAAAGTAGTCGCGGAGCGAGTTGACGCCGTGCACCCAAAATCCGCGCGCGAAGAATGACCAGCGCAGGTGGCGATCCGCATTGGCGATCTGGGCGACGCGATCGAGCAACGCGTCGTCGATCGCGCCGAGATCTCCGACGTCGTTCGGCGACGCGCCGAGTTTGACGAGCATTTGGCGGACTTGCTCGGCGATTCCGAACAGTCCGGGGTCGGCCACGCACGCCGCGAGGCGGTGCTCGCCCGAGGCCGCGCGCGGCGAGAGATAGCCGCCGAGGCTCCAGCCGATGAGGGCGATGCGTTTTGGATCGACGTTTTCGAGTTCCAGCGCGAAGTTGACGACCGGTGAGATCACCGATTCCCAGTCCGCGCGAATGTGCACGCCGTGCTCGATCAGCATCTCGCCCTGGCCGGGACCGTCGAAGAAGAGGCAGTGATAGCCGCGCCGCGAGGCTGCGACCGCCGAGGCAAAGTACATGTCGGTGACGGTTGCGTCGTAGCCATTGGTCAAAATGACGAGCGGGCGCTTCTCCCGGGCTCTGCCGGCAGCGGGAAGGAAGTACGCCGGAAACGCGTGGTTCCCGAAGGGGATGCGCGTCGGAAGTGCCGGCGGATCGAGTAGCGCGAGTCCTTCGTTGAATGCCGCGATCTGCTTGCGAAACGCGGTGACGAGTCGAGGGTTCAACCGGAGCGCCGAAGAGGGGGTGGTACGACGAGCCGAAATGGCAGGCGGCGCGCAAGAACGCGTCGCTCGCGCTGGCGCGCCGTCCTTTTGCGAGCGCCTCTTTTCCTCGCTCGACCAGCCGATCGCCGGCGCCCGTCCACGCTTCATAAAAAGCGCCGTCGTCGCCCTCGCCGACCGTACGGGCAACGGCTTGCACTTCGCCGAAATCCGCACCCCCGTAAGGAATATAGCCCAGCGCCCACGTTCCGAACGAGTCGTGCAGAGCGTCTTTAAAAAGCAATCCCATAGTTCGCTCTCATATAATTAAATGGAGCGCGCGACTCTCGACGCGCGCTCCAAATCGTGTTACGAACGTTGCGTTATTTCTTGACGAGGGGCCACGAGGCGATCTGCGCCGGTGACGACGTTCCGGTGAGGGTCGAGAACGGCGTAGTCTGTCCCTTCTTGTAACCGACGACGTTAACGTCCTGATTCGATTGGAAGAACGTGCCGTTGCGGGTTATGCCATTCTGCGTCGGGCCGGAGATACCACTTTGGATGGCCTCGTACGGAAGCGTGGTGCCGTATTTGTAGACCTGGACGACTCCGCCTGAGAAGCTCGAAACGAAGGTCACATCCTTTTGGCCGAACGAGATGCCGATCGGGCCTTCCAGGTCCTCCATTCCGGTGTTGGTGGGGGTTTGAGAACCGGCTTGGATTTCATAGACGGCGTTGCTCGAGTCAAGCGCGACCCAGAGGTTTCCGCCCTTGTCGGTGGCGATACCAACGGCTTGACCGTAGGCATTGAAGTCGATGGTTTCAAAGGCCGTGGTTTGCCCCAATGCGTATGCGGTTATGGTGTTGTTTCCGAGGTTGCTGACGAAGAGGTTGTCCTTCGAGTCGACGGCAACGCTATATGGGGAGCTGATTCCGCTCGTTAGCGTCGTGCTCGGAGTACTCGAACCTTTCGCGTAAATGGTTACGGTGCTGTTACCGATGTTCGCGACGTAGAGATTGCCCTTCTTGTCGGCGGCGACGCCGAACGGACAGTTGGTGCCGTCGGTGATCGAACCGGTCGGGCCGCTGTTGGCAACGGTCGGATCGTACATCAGGATGCCGGCGCTGCAATCGGCGACGAAGAGGATAGATTTCCCTTTCTTCTTTCTATCCGGCCAGCCGGCGGGAGCGTTCGTTTTGGTGCGGACGAGAGGGATGGCAATTGGCCCGGACACAACCGGTCCTGGGACGTAGCGCACGGCACCGCCGACTCGATGCGTCGCGGGCGTGAGCGAAGAACCGCCAGTCGTTACCGAAGAGCCCGAACAACCGGCTGCAAGTGAAAGCGCCACGACGCTCAACAACGCGCGGCGTGAGAATGTCTGCAACATGGGGGATCCTCCGAATAAGGCGATATGAGGGAGGGCCCCCTTTCTGTTTGTTGCTATCCGACCCTTCCGAGTGACAGGTCGCTTGACGTACCAAATTTTTGCTAAGGTTCTAATCGATTCGTCGTCGAACGGCATCGCCATGACCGACGATGAATTGCAGCAGTACATCGGCCTTTTGGTCGAAGTCCGCTTAACGTCCGGCGAAACACTCCTTGGCCGGTTGAAGAAAGGCGGTAACGGCTACGCCGTCGAGCAGTCGTCCTCAAATCCCGATCAGGCATTGGCGCTCATCGCGATCGACTCAGCCGGCGACATTGCGTCGGTGCGAACGGTGAGTGCACCGCCGGAGATGCTCGACTGATTCTGCTGCTCGCTCGTAAGCATCCGCTCGGCATCGTTTGGCTTGCGAGCTTTGGAGTCTTGATCGCCTTCTATATCGGTGAAGGTCGAATCGCGAGCCTTGGCGATTATCCGGTTTTCGCGGCATCGTGCACGATCGGACTTACGATCGTCACGCTAGCCTTCGTGTGGTATCTTCAAGGGCACATGCGCGAGTTCGTCGCGGGTCTTTCGGCCTAGGCGACATGCGGCAAGCCTCTCACCCCGATGAGACGAAGCGCGCGAGGACGCTTTACTCGGACGGCTAAGTACGCAGCAGATCGCTTGCTATTCCAGGGGAGGTATTTGGCGTTGCATTCATACCGTCGCGTTTTGTTCTTATCGGCGGCGCTCGCGCTCTCGGCCTGTTCGGCCGCGGGCGGCGGAAGCGCTACCCCTTCAGGCATTTCGGCGCAATCGGCCGCACCGGATCTAACCAGCCACTTCGTCTTTCATCCGCTCGCGATTCATCCGAATGCCGGAACGCCGCCGCTACTGATGAACTTCGTCGCAGACGGCCCGAATCAGGGCGGCGTGCCGTGCATCGACTGCGTCAACGGGGCGAGCAGCGGCGACAACGTCGGCATGACCGGCCCGTCGAGCTACGTTCCCACGAACTTCGTTTGGCAGTATGCGATTTCGTTTACGGACATTTCATATAAAGGAAAGTGCAAGGTTACTTGGACGATCGCTGCCGGCAAAAAGACAATCGATACGTTCGGCGGCACGCTCAATCTTACGAGCGCGGGCGGTTTCGTGCTCTACGCGCTTGCTCGGAACCGTCCGAAATACTCGGGCCCCGCAGTCCTGACCGGAAAGTATGTCTGTGGGAAAAACTCCGGCTCGGCTAAGGCGCCGCTTCAGTTCGAGTAGCGAGGAGATTCGGTCGTTCCGTCTTCGTAGCCGACGATCACCTCGGTAACCAGGTCGTAGAAGAGTCCCGTCGCGACGACGCCGTGGATTTCGCGCAGCGTTTGGTCGGTTTTGCGGGGATCGGCAATCCGGCCGAAGGCGCAATCGAAGATCCAGTTGCCGTTGTCGGTAATGAAGGGCGTTGAATCGGAGCCGCGCCGGGTGACGGCGAGATCGGGAAAACGGCGCTCGATCTCGCTCCTTACGTATGGGGCGGCGAACGATACGATCTCGACGGGCAGCGGGAACCGTCCGAGTTCCGCAACGAGCTTTGAAGGCGTGGCGACGACGATGTAGCGTTCGCACGAGATCGCGACGGCCTTCTCGCGAAACAGCGCACCGCCGCCGCCCTTGGTCAACGACCAGTCCGGCGCGACTTCGTCCGCGCCGTCGATCGCAACCGGCATCGTCTCCGCCAAGAGTTCGAGCAGAGGAATCTCGAGACGACGGCAGAGGCGTTCCGTTTCGGACGAGGTTGCGACGGCGGTGATGCGCTCGCCGTCCGCCACGCGCTGCCCGACGCGCTCGATCGCCCAATACGCGGTCGTGCCCGTGCCCAAGCCGACGCACGTTCCGTCGCGAACGTACCGGTTGACGGCCGCAAACCCAGCCGCGCGTTTTGCAGGATCGTCGTTTTCAAACATTGCGAAGCCCGCGTTCGGCGCACCGAAGCAAGGCTCCGCGTTTGGCTCCAGCCTTTTGCTCCTGCGGCGAGACTGCGACGAGTTGCACCGAGGCGGTGACCTTTGGTAGGCGGTACCGCTTGGCGGCCAGGAGCGCACCGGCTTGCTCCTCGTCCGAACCCGTGTCGATGATGTCGTAAAGCACCCACGCGTCCGTCCCCACGCAGTCCGCCCGCGTGGGCACTCCGATACGAACCAGCGGGACGGCCGTCGACGTCACGACGTTTCTGCTTGCGTTACGTTGAGGCGCTACGCCCATTAGAAAAACGATCGCGACGATTGCGGTAGTGGAACCGTACGGGCTGCCACCCGGTTGTGGATTCGGGCTGCTCTCTGCAGCACTCTTACAAGTGCACGATTACACCAACTAGGGAGTATGAAACGAATGGCGCAGGATAAGAAACCCAACATCTTGGTCATCTTCGGCGATGACATCGGCGTTACCAACCTCAGTATTTACTCCGGTGGCGTGATGGGCTACGAGACCCCCAACATCGATCGCATCGGCCAGGAAGGACTCCGCTTCCTCCACTATTACGGCGAACAGAGCTGCACCGCAGGCCGCGCCGCCTTCCTCACCGGTCAGCACGGCCTTCGCAGCGGCCTAACCAAGGTGGGCTTCCCCGGCGCACCGATGGGAATGAGCCAGGAGGATCCCTCGATCGGCGGCCTTTTGAAGAATCTCGGCTACGCCACCGCTCAATTCGGCAAGAATCACGTCGGCGATCGCAACGAGTCGCTGCCGACCGTCAACGGGTTCGACGAGTTTTTCGGCAACCTGTATCACCTCAATGCCGAAGAAGAGCCGGAGCTGCCGAATTATCCCAAGGATCCCGCTTATCGCGCGCGATTTGGACCGAGAGGCGTTCTCAAATGCAAGGCCACCGGAACGGAAGATCAGACGGTTGACCCGCGATTCGGGAAGGTCGGAAAACAGTCGATCGAAGATACCGGTCCGTTGACGAAAAAGCGGATGGAGACGATCGACGATGAGACGTCGGACGCCGCCATCGACTACATGAAGCGGCAGCACGCCGCCGGCGGCCCGTTCTTCTGCTGGTTCAACTCGACGCGCATGCACCTCCGCACGCACGTTCGAGAATCGCACCGCGGCCGCTACCCGCACGGCGACTGCGAGTACATCGACGGCATGATGGAGCACGACGACACGATCGGGAAGATTCTCAATGCGCTCGACGCGATGGGGATTGCCGACAACACGATCGTCATGTACACGAGCGATAATGGGCCGCACATGAACACTTGGCCCGACGGCGCGATGACCTGGTTCCGTTCGGAGAAAGATACGAACTGGGAGGGGGCCTTCCGCGTCCCGTGTTTGGTCCGCTGGCCGGGCGTCATCAAGCCCGGCACGGTAACCAACGAGCTGATGAGCCACAACGACTGGATCCCGACGCTCTGCAGCATCGCCGGCGAGCCCGATATCGCCGAGAAGCTCAAGAAGGGGTACGAAGCCAACGACAAAGACTATACGGTGCACCTCGACGGTTACGATCAGTCAGGGTTTCTGAAGTCGGTCAGTGGAACCGCGTGCAACAATAACGGAGCGAAGAGCAAGAGAAACACCTTCTTCTACACCGATGACGATGGCTTGCTCGTCGGGCTGCGGCACGGCGACTATAAATACGTCTATGCCGAGCAGCGTAAGCAAGGAACGATGGGCATCTGGGCCGAGCCGTTTACCCAACTGCGGCTGCAGAAGATCTACAACCTGTTCCAAGATCCGTTCGAACGAGCAGACATCACATCGAATACCTATTGGGACTGGAACATAAATCAGATCGGCGCGGTCTATGGTGCGATGGACGAAGTCGGAGAGTTCGCGGAAAGCTTCAAGGAGTTTCCGCCGCGCTCGTTCCCGCCGAGCTTCGTACCGACAACGATCGTCAGCGAGATCATGGGCCAGATTAAGGCCGAACGCGCGGAGGGCGCCGAGACGGACTAATCGGCGAGCGATGAAAAAGAGAACCGCCCCCGAGCTTCGGCGGCGGTTTTCTTTTTACCGAGTGGCCTTACGGACCGAGCGCGACGCCGATCGGCTGCGCGAGATAGCTTCCGGTAACGACTTGCTTTGGAGTCTGCCGTCCTTGAAGCGCATCGAAAACGAAGATCGACGGCGCTCCGTGAAGCTTGCCGCCGCTCGTCGAGTAGAGCACCGATCCGTTGAGTGCGACGCCGGCCGGCGCGATCAGCGGCGGATGCCGGGAGGTGATCACACGGTCGGGACCCTGTGAGCCGCTGGCCGTTGACGAGTAAGCGAGAATGTCGCGGTCGCCGTGATTGGCAGCGTAGAGTTCACCCGTTGTTTTACTAAGCGCCATGCCGCTAGGACCGTGCTGTTCGCCCGACCCAGTGATCGTTCGCACGAGCGTTGGGTTCGTAACGGGAGTCGCGAACTCGCTGATCTCGTTCATGTCGGACACGTACAGATTGCCGGTTGCGTCGAGCGCGACTCCGTTGATATGCCGGTCCCCGTCGGGCGGCGCGATTCGCTGCAGCGTGGTCGCGTTGCCCTCTGCACCGGGCGCGTAGACCGCGACGTAGCTATTAGTGAGACCGCCGACGAACTCGTGGCCTTGACGGTTGACGGCAACGCAGCTGGGTACGAACGGAAGAACCAGCTCACGCTGCGGCTGGTCGTAGCCGGTAGCGCCTTTGCCGTAGACGTAGAGATACTCGTTGTCCTCGTCCGTTACGAAGAGGGCGCCGCCGAAGCCGATCGCGATCGGACCGGGGTTGTACGAGACGACGAGCGACGAGCCGGCCGGGGTTACCAGCGTGCCGTCCGAATTTCGCGCGAAGCGAAAGACCGATTTGCCGTACCAGTCGCTGACGTAGAGACCGGTCGTTCCGGCGTCGTGTCCGGCGGATCGCAAGAGCGATGGCGACTCCAACGGCGGAGCGGCTGCGTTGGGGAGCGATCCGCCGTTTCCGCCGCCGCATCCCGAGAGTGCCGATCCGCTGATGGCGATCGCCGCGAGAGTTCCGAGGAAGGATCTTGTCTGTAACATCGTGCGCCTCCAAATCCGATAGTTGACGGCGCTTCCTTTCCGCTCTCGTACGTCATCCCTTGGGACCCGGTGCTCGCTCGCCCGTGGAAGGTTTAGCCGTTGCGCTTTGTGGAACGCTGTTTCTTACATTCGCGGTTACGCGTTGCCATCGTGATCCACAACGACGCTGGCGTCTCGGCCTGGCAAAGGGCGAATCCGAAGTACGATTCGCTCGCCGGGCCGGGAAGAGGGCCTCTTTCGGAATAGGGCAAAGTTCGACCTGGTGCCCGACACCTCTTCGAATGTCGAGTTCGCTCAGGATTTGACCGCGATCGACTCTGCCTCGCCGGCGCCGCCGCACGCGAAGTGGCTTGGATTCGTCGAGGCCGGCGTACTGGCGATCGTCGCGGTCGCGACGGCTTGGAGCGGTTATCAGGCATCGCGTTGGGAAGGGACCTCGACGACCGCCTACGCGCTGTACGAGCGGTATACCGTCTTGGCGCAGGCGAAGTCAACGTTAGCCGGCCAGGACCGGCTCTACGACATCGTCACGTTTAACGGATGGGTCACCGCGAGAACCGCGGCAAACGGGGCCCTCGCTTCGTACTACGAGCGGCGCTTTCGCCCCGAATATGCCGTCGCGTTCAAGGCGTGGATGGCGATGGACCCGTTTCACAACCCAAAGGCCCCTCCCGGACCGATCTTCATGCGTCAGTACGTCAGCTCCAACGAACTCTCCGCCGACCGGTTCGAAGCCATCGCAAACTCGCATTTCAAAACGGGCGTCGTCGCTCGCAACCGTGCCGACGACTACGTGAGGGTGACGGTGTTCCTTGCGACGGTACTCTTTCTTACCGCGCTGAGCCAGCGTTTCGAATTTATCGGCCCGAGGATCATCATCGTCGCGATTGCGGCGTCACTCTTGCTGTTCAGCATGCTTGGGATATTTACGCTGCCTCGCATTTGACGAGACCAAACTAGCTCACTTGCTTTGCTTGGTTCTCAAGGAACTCTCGAACGGGGCTGCAAACTAAACGAGCCCTTCGTAAGAACGGATACCCGTCATCAATAGGAGTCGTAAATATGCGCTTATCATCGGCCGCCGCGAGATGTGCGTTCGGTGTGGCGATTGCCGCGTTTCTCGCGGGATGTTCGGGTGGAGCGAATTTTGCTCCACAGAATACCGCCGGGGCCTCGCAGCACGCGCGCCACGCCAGACCGCTCTCCGCCTTCGATACCGTCCTTTATAGTTTTACTTCGAGCAAGACCGACGGATCCGACCCCTACGGAAGCCCGGTGATCGATGGCAACGGTGCGCTGTACGGCACGTCCTTGAATACGCCGGGCGGAGTCGGCCTGGTTTGGAAGTTGACCCCGTCGGGCTCCACCTATAAGGAAAGCGATCTTTATACGTTCCCGACGAACAAAAGCCAGGGCGCGTATCCGCAAGCCGGTTTGGTAATGGATTCGAGCGGCGCGCTCTACGGCACCGCGTCGGCCGGCGGCAAGGGCAAATGCACCAACGGCTGCGGCGTCATCTTCAAACTCACGCCTGCGAAGGGCGGCTATACCGAGAGTATGCTCTACGACTTCGGCGTCAAAAGCAGCGACGGGGCACTTCCCGACGCGGCCTTGCTGCTGGTCGGCAGCGAACTCTACGGCACGACGCAGTACGGCGGCAGCGGAAGCTGCTCGCAGAACGGTTACACCGGATGCGGGACGGTCTTTGAGCTCTCGACCAAAGGTTCGGGTTACAAGATCGTCCACAACTTCGCCGGCGGAACGAAGGACGGCGAGTACCTGCAAACGAGCGTGGTTGCCGATAAGAAAGGCGTCTTGTATGGGACGACCAACAACGGCGGCGGCGGCACGACCGGATGCCCGGCCGGATGCGGGACGGTCTTTTCGCTGACGACCAAAGGTAAGGAGAGCGTGCTCTACCGCTTTTCCGGCGGCTCCGCTGACGGCGGCATTCCCTCGCGGGGGCGCGGCGTTTACGTTGCGCCGAATGGTTCGATCGTCGGTACGACCCAGATCGGCGGGAGCGGTGGTTGCGAACTCGGCTTCGTGAGCGGCTGCGGCATCGTCTTCGAGCTGACCAAGAGCGGGAAGACCTATAAAGAGAACATCGTCTACACGTTTCAGGGCGGCGATGATCTTCAGGCACCCAACGAAGAACTGGTCGCCGACGCGAGCGGTAACCTTTACGGCACCGGATTCGTCGCCGGTGGAGGCAGCAGCTGCCATCTGGGATGCGGCGGAATCTTCAAGCTGACCGCGTCGAAATCAGGTTACAGCGAGGGCGTCGCCTACGCGTTCCAAGGTGGAAATGACGGCGATCTCCCCTACGCCGGCGTCACGATGGACTCGTCGGGGAACCTTTTCGGCACGACCAACATCGGCGGCGGCGCCTCGACCTGCGCCGTCGGCTGCGGCACGGTCTACGAGTTTTCGCCGTAAGGTAAACTCGCGCCGGACGGCAGATCCACGGGCTTCGCCGGATGGCGAAGCCCGCCGTCGAAGGCCCGCTTGATCTCGACTGGCTCGACCAATAAAGAGATCGCGCAAAGTCTTGGGATCAGCGAGCGGACGGTGCACCGGCACTGCGAGTCGATCTTCAGCAAGTTCGGCATCCGGTCGCGCTTTCAACTCCCGGCGGCGACGGCGCCGCCCCGCAGCGGATATGGGTAGTAGCGCCCGGTCTGCCGAAACGACAAGTCCAGACCATGTGGAAACGGGCTTGGATTGCTTGCGTACTCGCGGCATGTTCGTCAAACGCCGCCGGACCTCTCGGAATTACCGAGCTGCCGTCCGGCGCGCGTTTGGCCGCGAGCAGCCCGATCAAGCACGTCGTCTTCGTGGTGCAAGAGAACCGTTCGTTCAACAACCTCTTCATGGGTTATCCCGGTGCAAAGACGCTAAGCTACGGTTACGACACGAACGGTAAGAAGATCGCGCTGCAGCCCGTCAACTTGCAGATCGGTTGGGACCTCGCGCACAATTCGGTTGGTTTCTTTGCGGCCTGCGACGGAACCGGAACGATTCCCGGGACGGACTGCAAGATGGACGGCTGGAACAACGAACTCGCCACGAGCGGACATCCGCCGAACCCGGCGTACGCGTACGTTCCGCAGAGCGAGACGAAGCCGTACTGGACGATCGCCAAGCGGTACGTGCTTGCGGATCGCACCTTCGCTTCGAACTTCGACGGCAGCTTCGTCTCGCATCAGTACGCCGTCGCCGCCTATGCGAGCCGCGCCGTGGATTATCCGGTACGCGTCTGGGGCTGCGAAGGCGGCCCGTCGGATACGGTGGCGACGCTGACCGGCCGGCGCGCGATCGGCTCGAGCATCGCGGCCTGCTTCGACAATCCGACGCTCGCCGCCGAAGCCGACCAGGCCGGCGTCAGCTGGCGCTATTATGCCGGAAGCATCTACGGTGACGGCGGCTTGTGGTCGGCCTATCAAGCCGATCGGAGAATTTACAACGGCCCCGATTGGAAGGCGAAGGTCATCGATCCACCGTCGCGTTTTCTCACCGACGTCGCGGCGGGAAAACTCGCGCAGATAACGTGGGTCGCGCCGACGTACGAAGCCTCGGATCACGCGGTTCTCGATACGGGCAAAGGGCCCGCGTGGATCGCGAGCGTCGTCAACGCCGTCGGCAAGAGCAAGTTCTGGGATTCCACCGCGGTCTTCATCATGTGGGACGACTGGGGCGGTTGGTACGATCCGGTAAAGCCCCGTTACCTCGACTACGATGGCCTCGGCTTCCGCGTGCCCCTGTTGATCGTCTCGCCGTATGCAAAGCAAGGCTACGTCTCGCACGTCCACTACGAAACGGCGAGCGTTCTGCGCTTCATCGAGGATAATTTCGGACTGGGCCACCTCGCGGCGAGCGACACGCGCGCGAGCGATCCCGCCGCGGACGCCCTCGATTACCACCAGCAGCCGCGGAAGTTCGTCGAGATCCCCGGCGAGAAATCCGCGTTGGAATGGATCCGCATCGAGCGTGCTTCTCGCGCCGCGCCTCGCCCTGCCGGCATCCTCGGCGACGACTAGCCAGAGGTTCCCTCGCCAATAAAGAAGGCCCGGCGAAGCGCCGGGCCTTCTTGCAATGCGTGTCTCGGGACCTAACCTAGAGACGCCTGCTTATTGGGTGATGATTCCGACCTGCCCGTCGAGGCAGCTGCCGGAAGTCGAGCAAGCGGTGATGTCCTGGACGTACTTAACGGCGCCCTTGCTGCTCTTGACTTTCTTCTTCTCGGAGATCTTATCGGTGATCGGGTTGCCCGTCTTGGGCGTGATCTTTCCGACGATCGATTTGAACTTCTTGCCCTTGAGCGTCACGATCTTCTGCGTCCACGAGTAGGGAGCGAAGGATCCCGACGTACAGTTGCCGGTGTCTGAGATGCAGATCTCGGTCGAAGCGGGCGAACCCTTCGAAACGGTCACGCAGGTGATGTACGCAGAACTGCAAGACGCGTCGTTCTTCACGCCGGAAACCATTTGATAACTGTGCTGGCCAGCCGGCGCTACCGACTGAGCGGAAGTGGTGGGGACCGAATTCCCGAGGCCGCCGGAACAACCCGCGAGAACGCCGATAGCGACTGCCGAAGCGAGCGCTGAAGTAAACAAGCGCATTTGTTTTTTTAACTCCTTAGTAGATGGAGGGAACGTAGTACCCGCGTTCAGGCTTCGCGCCGCAGAACCCTCCGATGCAATTTCAGATGAAGGTAACTTTATGCGTAACGCATCCGAGCGCAAACTCGTCGCCGCACCCTAAGCTAAACGGCCGGCCGGTACGATAATTGCGAAGAGGGATGGTCTCCTGTATCCGCCTCGGTTCGTGGCGTCAGCGATACATTTAAGCAAGGCAAGCTAGAGGGCGTTCGCATGTTAGGTGCATGGAATCTGACCTTCAAGCCTTCATCCGCGACGATAGCGTGGGCCTTGGCCGAACTGAAAGGGTCGGGCGGGCCGCCGAGCGAGGTAAGCAAGCTCGCCGAGGTCGAGGTGGCCAGGGCCGAAGCCCCGGTTGAAGACCCGCAGACCGAAATGATAGCGCCCGAGCCGCCCGAGCATCAAGAGACCGCGCAGGAAGCCTCAGCGCGGGGCAGGGCTACGGCATAAACTCGAAGACGGCACCCTGGCCGTGGGCGCCGCCGGCGACGGTGGTTCCATAGAGTCTGCCGCTTGCGTCCTGGGCGAGACCGTAATACGGATACTGGCCGTCGCTGCCGTTGCCGAAGGCGTGCAAGACTTTTTCTTTCCCCGTCTTCGCGTTGACTTTGAAGATCGTTCCACAGTCGCACGTCCCGCCGCCGGCGGACGTCGTTCCAAATAGCTCGTTTGACGCAGTTAAGAGCAGCGTGCTCGTCGACGAGCTGCCGTCTGTGCCGCCCTTGAAGCTGTAGAGTACGCGCTCCGCGTACTTGTTTTTTCCGTGGCGAACGAGTTCGAAAACGGCCCCGTATCCGGAGGTCCCACCGTAGTACGTCGTTCCGAAGAGATCTCCCGAAGCGTCGGCGACCAAGCCGCCATACGGATTACCGGCGTCGGGCGTTCCCTTGAAGGCATAGAGCGTCGTCAGGTTCCACGACTTCTTCGATTTTTGCGAGAGTTCGAAGACGGTTCCCGCGCTCTGCGCGCCGCCTTCTTCGGTTACCCCGTAGACGTGACCGCCCTTATCGAGGAGCAGCGGCCCGAGCGATCCGACTCCGCCGTCGGCGCCGCCGGTAAACGCGTGCAGGACCTTTTCGTGCCACACACGGCGCGACTGGCTCAACTCGTAGACGATGCCTTGCGAGTACGAACCGCCGTCGGGCGTCGTTCCGTATGCGTGGCCGGCGCTGTCGAACGCGAGCGGGCCGCCGGGGCCGAAACCGTCACTGCCGGAACCGAAATCGTGCACCACGCTTTCGAGTTGGCCCGTCAGCTGATACGCGACGCCGCATCCATCGCCGGTGCAGTACCCCGATCCCCCGGCGACCGTCGTGCCATAGAGTATTTGCGAGCGGCGATCGAAGGTCACACCGCCGTGCGGGCTCTTTCCATCGCCATAGCAGGTGAAGTTATACAGCACCGTCTCGGGCCACGGTGGACTCGCTTGCGACGCGAGCTCGAAGACGGTACCGCACGTGTACGTGCCGCCCACGACGGTCGTACCGTACAAATTGCCGGTGCGATCCACGGCGATTCCAGTGGCGGCGTTACCGCCGTCGTTTCCACCAGTAAAACTGTAGAGAATCTGCTCGCTGCCAGTACCCGAGAACGCGACGGCGTTTGACCTGGTATTGGGGAGCGCTGCACTGCCGGGCGACGCCTGCGACCCGCCACAGCCGGCAAGCAAGACAACCAGGGCAGTTCCGGTAAGACGGTACGTACTCTTCATTTACAATACTTCGCACTAGGCGGTCGACGCCCTTGGGCAGTCAAGCCTCCGTTTTAGCACGAAAGGAGAAGAATGACCGCATTACCGGCGATGATTTGCTTGCGCTGCAATCAGGTGCGCAGCGGAAACGATACGTGTTCCACCTGCGGAGCGCGCCTGCACAGCCTGGACGCCGCCAAGCGGCGAGGGTGGGTGGCACTGAGTGCGGGCGTGTTCATGGTCATTTTCATCGGCGCGATCTGGTTTTGGCTCGACCGAATGATTTCTGCGCAGGGAGTATCGACGGCAGACGTCACAACTGCGAAGTTTCTCGGTCGAATCCACGTCGCGTTCGCGTTGGTCGTCCTCGCCGGGCTGCTCGGCATCGCCAGCGGCTGGCTGATGGCTCAATCCGGACGGCGCAACCGCATCTTGATCTTCACGCTGGTTGCCGTCTTCGCCGCCGCAGTGTTCATTGCGGCGGGCGCGTCGACGTAGCGAGGCCCGCTGAGATGCCTCGCATATCGTTGGCTGCGGCGGTCGCGGAAGTTCGCAAACGCGATCCGGTCTTGAACCGTCTCGTCGCGCGCATCGGTCCGATTCGGTACCGGCCGCGCCATCCCGATGGGCACTTCGGGACGCTGGTCCACGCGATCGTCTTTCAACAGCTGGCGGGAAGCGCCGCGCGGGCAATTTTAGACCGCGTCGTCACCGCCGCCGGCGGAACGCTGGCGCCCGAGAGCCTGATCGCGGTCTCCGATGCGAAGCTCCGCGCAGCAGGCCTCTCGCAGAACAAGCTGCTTTCGCTACGTGATCTCTCGGCAAAGGTTCTCGACGGCAGCGTCGACTTGAGTGGTTCGCTCAAACAGAGCGACGACGAGATCGTCGCCAAACTGGTCACGGTGCGTGGTATCGGAAAATGGACCGCCGAGATGTACCTGTTGTTCGAGCTGCGACGCCTCGATGTATGGCCGGTCGACGATCTCGCGGTCCGCCAGGGTTACGCGATCGGCTGGGACCTGAAGACGCCGCCCAAGCCGAAGGACCTGCTCGCGTTGGGCGAGCCGTTCCGCCCCTACCGTTCGGTCGTCGCTCTGTATTGCTGGGAAGCGGTCCACCGCTTCCGGTAGACATTCAGACTTTCTTCATACTTCGCGCCAACACTCTGGAGGCCACGCGCCTACTATTATCTTCCCCAGAAGGGGTGTGTGAGATGAATATACGTACATTCGCGGGCTCCGCTGCCGGCGCGTCGATCGTGGCGTTGCTTGCGAGCGGGTGCACCGCAAACAGCAATTCGGTTCCAGCGATGCCCGCGGCCTCCGTACCTATGCGGGCCGCCAATCAAAACCACCAGGGCAATCAAGGCGACCACGGGGGCGGCGTTTTCGGCCAGCTCAGGCGTCAGATCGTCATCGGTTCGACGATCGACGGCGTTTACGGTCAACTGAATCCCTACGGTCTCGACGTCGCCAAGTCCACGAACGGCGCCTTTACCAGAGGCGATCTTGCCGTCTGCAATTTCAACGACAGCGACAACGTTCAGGGCACGGGCTATACGATCGTCGCCCTGCATCCCAAACCCGGTTCGACGCCGATGCTCGTCACGGCCGATCCAACCACGCTCTTGGGCTGCACCGCAGTCGCGCTTACCGCCAACGATACAATCTTCGCCGCAGCGTTCGCAGCGAACGACAACCCGGTCTTTTCTTCGAGTGGTTCGTTGATCACGAATCTATCCGGTAGCCCTTTTAATCGTCCGTTCGGCGAAACGTACGCCGTGCCAAAGAAAGGACGCCCCGTCATTTACGAGAGCAACGCGGCTGACGGGTCGATCGTACGCATCAGCATGGGCGGATCCCACGGTACCGAGGTGATTGCGACGGGCTTTCCGGTCAATGGCGGCGCGCCTGGAGGCATTCTTGGCCCGTCGGGTCTCCAGTACGACGCCGATCGCGATATGCTCTACGTCGTTAACGGACAGAACAACTCGGTGACGACGATCTCCAAGGTCTCGAGCCTGCATGCCGGATGCCTTGCCGTGAAATCGAACGGCAAGAAATTTGCCGGCCGCTGCGGCTCGCAAGCGCGCATTCTCTACGAGGGGGCGCCCCTCAACGGTCCGATCAGCTCCGCGCTTTTGTTCAACAAAACGCTCGTCGTCGGCAACACACTCGATCCAAACGGTGAGAACCTGATGGTCGCGATCAATCCCGGCGGTCACGTCCAAGACGTGCGCAACGTCGATACAGGCGCGTCGGGATCGCTCTTCGGCATGGTGGCGACCGGCAGGAACGCGGTCAACACGAAGGTCTACTTCAACGACGACAACGACAACAATCTCCAGGTACTCGAGCGCTAGCGGCGCTCTTTAACCGGAGGCGGCTCTCTCACGCCGCCCTTGCGAGCGAGAGGCCGCCTCCGGATTCGACTGCACGCTTCCTGGGAAGCTTTGACAATTAGTGAAAGCCGAAGGAGAAGCGATGAAGTACCTTTGCCTGGCTTATGGCGCGGCCGAAGATTGGAAGAAGCTCAACCAAAGCGAGCAAGACACTTTGCTGGCTCAGGATGATTTCCTGAGATCGCGCGGCGACGTCGTCGCCGCGCTGGGGTCCGCGGCAACCACCGTGCGGGCCTGGTACGGCGATCCGGTGACGACGGCCGCGGTCTTCTCGAGTTCGACCCTGCCGCTCGTCGGCTTCGGCATCATCGAGGCCGCCGATCTCGAGGAGGCGATCCGGCTGGTAGCGCCCACGCCGTGCGCCCGCGCGAAGGGGTTCGTGGAAGTCCGCCCGATCGTCGCGATCAATATGTAGCATCGAGTTTTCGCCGCCCTGTGTCCGAAAACGCTTCGCTCGAACGTCTACGTTCCATCACAACACTACATCAGGAGGAACGAACATGGGCGATTTTCTTTATCTCTATCGCGGCGGACGCCGCGGTCAGACCCCCGAAGAGTCCGACAAGATCATGCAAAAATGGCTCGGATGGATGAAGGGCCTTACCGACACCGGCAACCTCAAGGATCCTGGCCAACCGCTCGAGGCCGAGGGCAAAGTTGTCGGCGATAGCGGCAGCATCACCGACGGGCCGTTTGCGGAGGCGAAAGACTTGGTCGGCGGTTTCACGCTGATTCAGGCCGACACGCTCGGGCGGGCGGCCGAACTCGCGCGCGGCTGTCCGATCCTCGAGGTGGGCGGAAGCGTCGAGGTCCGCCCCGTCATGAAGATGGATATGTAGCAGTTGGAGCCAAGCGACCGTCTCTTTCGTCGCGAGGCGGGGCGCATGGTCGCGGCGCTGACCCGGCTCTTCGGTCTTCACAACCTGGCGCTGGCAGAAGACGTCGTTCAGGACGCCTTCTGCCGCGCACTCGAGGTCTGGAAGCTTCGGGGCATCCCGGAAAATCCGTCGGCGTGGCTGATGACGACGGCGAAAAACCGCGCGCTCGACCTTCTGCGCCGAGAGCGAACGGCCCGCACGTACGCACCCGACCTCGGGCGCCTGCTCCAGACGGAGTGGACGCTGGCTCCGGCAGTCGATGCGATCTTCGACCCGGTGGGCATCGCCGACGACGAGCTGCGGATGATCTTCTCGTGCTGCCGGCGCGAGCTTCCCGAAGCCGCGCAGGTGATGCTCGTGCTCGCGCTTGCCGGCGGATTCGGGCCGCGGGAAATCGCCCGCGCGTTCATGAGCACGGACGCCGCAGTGCAGAAGCGTTTGGCGCGTGCAAAGCAGCGCCTCGCAGACTCCGGCGCGCTCTTCGACATCGCCGACCGCGCGGATTTTGCCGCGCGGCTTCCCGCCGTGCAGCGCGCGCTCTATCTGATCTTTAGCGAAGGCTATCACGGATCGTCGGCGCAGGTCGTGCGCGCCGAGCTCTGCCGCGAGGCCATTCGCTTAGCGCGGCTGCTTGCCGCCCATCCGCTCGGCGCCACGCCGGCAACCCACGCGCTCTGCGCCTTGATGTATCTCGACGGCGCGCGGCTTCCCGCGCGGCTCGACGCATCGGGTCATCTCAACTCGCTCTGGGAGCAGGATCGATCGCGCTGGGACGCAGCGATGATCGCCGAGGGGAAGGCTTGGCTCGAACGCTCGGCGACAGGCACGGCGATTAGCCGCTTCCACGTTGAGGCCGCGATTGCCGCAGCGCACGCCCGCGCGCCGACCTTCGAAGCGACGGATTGGGACGAGATCGTTGCGCTCTACGATACCCTGATGACGATCGCGCCGTCGCCGGTCGTCGCGTTGAATCGCGCGATCGGTCTCGCGCAACGCAGCGGCCCGCGACGCGGGCTGGAAGCAATCGAGGCGATTGCGATGCGCGAACGGCTCGAAGAGTATCCGTTTTATCACGCTGCGCGCGGTGAGTTGGAACTGCGATGCAGCAACGCTGCGATCGCTCGCCGCCACTTCGAAGCCGCGCTGGCGCTCGCTCGAAACAAGGAGGAGCGCCGCTTCCTAGAAAAGCGCGTTGCTGCATGTATTTAGCTCTCAAGCTCGCGCACCTCGCCGGAGTCGTTCTCTTTCTGGGCAACATCACCGTCGGCGTCTTCTGGAAGCAGTTCGCCGATCGGACCGGCAACGCGATCGTTATGGCGACGACGGTCGACGGCATCATCGCGGCCGATCGCGTTTTTACGATTCCCGGGATCGTGATCTTACTGATCGGCGGTTTCGGCGCGGCCGCCGTGGCCCACATTCCGATTCTCTCGACCGGATGGCTCTTGTGGGGACTCGTCGCCTTCATTCTTTCGGGCGCGGCGTTCGGGCCGCTCTCTCGCACGCAGCGGCAGCTCGCGCGGGCCGCGCACGGCGGCAACTTTGAAGAATACGACCGCCTCTCGAAGAGCTGGAATCTGTGGGGGTCGATCGCCCTCATACTCCCGGTCATCGCCTTCGTGCTGATGATCCTCAAACCGTCGCTGCCCGCGTTTTAGCGTACGAGCGTCGTCGCGAGCCCGACGATCGCGCCCGCTCCGACGAGCAGCGGTTCGGGGACCTTCCATTTCGACCAGAGGATCGCCAGCGCAGCGACGAGGAGCAGCAGGCCGAGCATATCGCGCACCGTGCTGCGGGCGACGAGGTACGATGTGCCTAGGAGCACGCCGACGACGGCCACCGTGATCCCGCGAACGAATCCCTGCACGCGGCCGTTGCGACGGTAACGGCGCAATACGGGAGTTCCCAGCATCACGAAGATCAGCGACGGCGTGAAGATGCCGAGCGTGGCCGCCAGCGCTCCCGAGAATCCGTGATTGAGAAAGCCCACGAACGTTGCGGTTATGACGACTGGCCCCGGCGAGACGATTCCGACGGCGACGGCGTCGAGGAACGCCTGATTCGAGAGCCAGTGATATTGATCGACGACGTAGGCCTTTAAGAACGGAACGATGACGAGCCCGCTGCCGAAGACGAGCAGCCCGGTCTTGAAGAAAAACCAGAAGATCTTCGGCAACGCGACGCTTTGATAGGAGCTAACCAGTACCGTCGCTACCGAGAGCACGTTGAGCGGCGGCGGCGCAGAAGATCGGCCGCCCGCAGGCTGCGGCTGGTAGAAGAGAAAGATACCGACCGCGCCGGCAGCCAAGAACAGCGCGATCAGCTCTTGCTGCACGGCAATCGTGATCGCACAAGCGATTCCCGCGAGCGCGTACGCCGGCCACTGGCTGCCGAGAGTCTTCCGGCCGAGGTCCCAGCACGAACGCGCGACGATCGCGATCACGATCGGGCCGACCCCGTAGAAGATTCCGCGCAACTGCGGCGTCGAACCGAATTTCACGTAGAGTGCGGCAACCCCGACGACGAGAAAGAACGGAGGGAGCGCGAAGGCGAGGGCAACGCCGATCGCGCCGGGCAGCCCGTTGGTTATGTATCCGCAATAGACGCCCAACTGATACGCGAGCGGCCCGGGACAGGCGGTGGCGATCGCCAGCCCTTCATCGTATTCCGCCGTGGAAATCCATCCAAGGCGGTCGACGAGATCGCGCCGGATGTAGTTGGCGAGAGCGACGGGGCCACCGAAGCCCGTTAAGCCGAGGCGAAGAAAATACCGGATCAGCGCCCCAAGCGAGGTACCCAACGACCCCGTATTCGAAGGGCATCCCGTCGGATACCGCTGAAATCATGAAGAAAGTCTAAAGTTTACGCTTTCTTCAGAAGTTGCCGGTATCGTCAGGGCAACGAACCAGTACAACGGAGGTTACCGATGGCGAACGTACCCGGCCGCCCGGCTCGGCGGTCGTTTCTCGAAGGTCTCGTCCTCCTGCCGGCGCTCGCGGCAACGCTGGGCGGAATAGCCGCCGCCGATTCTTCGAAGGCTACGAAGAGTGCGATGCACTATCAAACGTCGCCGAGCGGCTCGATGCAGTGCTCGGGATGCAAGTTTTTCATTCCTGGTTCGGATGCAAAATCCGACGGTACGTGCCAGGTGGTCGACGGCGCGATCTCGCCGAGCGGTTATTGCATGGCATACTCGGCAAAATAATCTTCAGAGTTTCTTAACTCATAGGCCTTAACGTGTGGCGAACTAACCCCACTTCCAATTAAAATTCTTGAGGTGCATTGTATGTTCAACACACGAGCGAGCGCCGCGCGATTCGTTTTAGCAGCGCTCGCAGCAACGCTCGTCGTCAGCGCTTGCGGACACAACTATAACGTAGCGCCGGCTATGGGCCAAACGTCAACTTCGCAAGCACAGAGTGTCGTTGACGACGCTTCCCCCGATTCAGGCTCGGTGCTCAAATCCTTGAAGAAACAGGTCGTCATCGGCTCGCTCGTCGATCCGGTCAACGGTGCCGGCAATCCCTACGGCCTGTCGGTCGCTCCAGTCACCAACGGTGATTTTACCGCGGGCGATTTGGTCGTTTGTAATTTCAATGCCAAGTCGGGCGTCCAGGGCACGGGAAAATCGATCGTCGCGATCCATCCCAAAGCGGGTTCGAAGCCCACGCACGTTTCGTCGATTCCATCGTTGAAGGGTTGCGACGCACTCTCGCTCGGCGGCGACGACACGATCTGGGCCGCCTCAATGGTGGCCAACGACAACCCCATCATCAGCACGACCGGCGAGCTGATCCAAAATATCAAAGGCAAGCCGTTCAATCAGCCTTGGGGGCAGATCTACGCTACGCCGAAGAAAGGCGCGCAGGCCTTTTACGCGACTAACGCGGGAACGGGAACGGTCGTCCGCATCAACCTCGGCTCGACGTTTACCTATGACGTCGTCGGCTCGGGATTCCCCGTCAATCACGGCAAGCCGGGAACGGCGCTGGCACCCTCGGGGCTGGCGTACGACGCGAGCAACGATACGCTCTACTTCGTAGACGGGCAGAACAATACGCTCGTCGCGTTCAAAGACGTCTCCGCGATTCCCGACGGCGGCATCAAGGCGACGCACAACGGCATGAAGTTCAGCGGTCCCTCTGCTAAGGACGCCCGGGTCGTCTTCTCGGGCAAGCCGCTCAACGGTCCGATCAGCACGGCGCTCCTGCCCAACGGCAACGTCGTTGCCGGCAACACGCTCGATCCGGACGGGAAGAATCTCATGATCGAGATCTCGCCTGGCGGAAAGCTGCTCGACGTTCGCAACGTGGATAAAGGCCCAGCGGGCGCGCTCTTCGGCATGATTGCTACCGGTACGAAGGCCGACACGAAGCTCTGGTTCAACGACGACAACGACAACAATCTCCAAGTACTCGAACGTTAAGAGGCCTCGATGCGACCCGTTCGCATCGAAACGAAGAGGACGGACGGCTTATGCCGTCCGTCCTCTTTTGCTACTCTTACCGGGGCGCTACGTCTTCGGCTGGTGGACCGAATCCTTGATCAGCTTCAGTTCGACTAGATCGTTGCTGTACACGCTGCGCATCGGGAGGTGCGTCCGCGTGTCGCTGACCACGAGCGGGATCTTGTACGTAGGGTCGTAGGCGATGGTCTGTTTCGAACTTGCCTTGAGGTAGCGCGAGCCTTGCTGTTCCAGCGTTCCGTTGGACGAGAGGGAGATGGCGCCGTACGCTTTCGGGATGGGCCCCTTCCCTTGCAGGCTGTAGGTGCATTTCCAGGTCGTCAGCGCATTAGCAACGCCCGAAGCCCCGGGCAGCAGGGCGGCCTTGACTTCATAGACCTGTTGCCAGCTCGAAGTGCCGGCCGCGTCGAGTTCTTTGAAAAAGGCGCGTCCGAGCAACGGAAAGAGGGTCAACTGGATCGGCGACAGCGCGTAGGGGCGTTCCGTGCAAGCGACGGTTCCGTTTGGGTAGACTTCGCACGTATTGGTGGCTCTCGGCCGCGCCGTGTTCCACCAGCTATCGGTGCCGCTGACCATCAAGCCGCCGTCGGCGGCCTTCCAGAAGCTCACGGTCGTCGTCCCGGTGCCGTTTCCCGAGCTCGCGACTTTGGTGTTGTAGCCGAATTCATAAACGAGATGCCGCACCGCCGTACCCGGCGGGGGAGTTTGTCCGGTGAGCGCGACGAGCGCTGCGAGCAGCAGACCAATAGTCTTCATAATAGTGTACCTCCGGGCGAGTAGCCGTTACCTTTCTGCTTTATCCTAAACCGGACTCCCACAGACCTCTAACGAGGCGTTTGATTTTCGCTGAGGCCGATGCCTCGGCAGGCCGCCGAAGCAGATCGCGCACCGTTCGGGCCCGTTTTTGCAACTCGGGCGAAAGCGCCGCAAAAAGCTTGTCGTTGCCGATCGCTTCGGCGAAGAAGCTGCGATCGAAGATACCGAGATCGGCAACGGCTTTATTGTAGGCGTCGTTGATCTCTAGAAATTCCCAAGCGAGCCGTTTCATTTGCAATGCTCCGTTCCTTGGTACATCGCCCCTCGAATGGCGGCGCGCTGCGGGCCGGTGATGTTGGGGTCGGCATTCAAATCGTTGACGACCATGTGGAATACGTAGGCTTCGTCCACCGTCGGAACCTCGCCGCACGGCATTTCCTCGAATCGGACGTAGTACCGCACGCGCCAGGTAACTTGCCGATCGGCGAAGGTGCTCAGGGTTCCGTCGGATCGCTGACAGGCCACGTACTCGTCGAATTTTCGCGAAAAGGGATGGCAGCGCGGGCTCTCGGAGTGCAGTGGAAGCCCGAGGGCGGCGGGGGCGCTTGCCGCCGCCGCCTCGGGGAGAGCGGATCCGTTGCCGGCGGCGCAGCCGGCGAGGAAGGCCGCGCTGACCCATGCCGCGACGACCATTGCTCCAGTTCTCGTAGTCGATTTCATGTTCGTTCTCCAGTTCGAGCAGTGTGAGTGGTCGGAAGCGGCGATCCGCTACGGAGGGCCGACGCCCGCGCCGATCGGGTGCGTGAGTCCTGAGTTGAACGTCGTTACGATTGCCGGGTTCTTGATGCTAACGAGTGTGACGTAACCGGAACTATCGGCCGCGCTTCCCGAACTGGGAATGGCCAAGTAACCGTTGCCGACCGTCAAATACATCGGCACCTTCACCGGAACGGCGATCGAGCGAAGGTAGACCCAGCTGTAGTGCTTGTACTTGTAGACGACCACCGCATTGGCGCAGGGATCGGCGGCGTAGAGATGGTTCTGCGCGTCGAAGGCTACGCCGGAGACCTGGGTGTTGTGGTCGAGAGGCACGCTCTCCCAGAGCGTCGGAAAGAGGTTCTGCGCGAACGTGTAGTTGCCGCGGGCGCAGTCACTGCTCGCAAGGAGCTCATTGAGGCTGTTCGCCGAGACGTAGAAGGTTGCGGGCGAGGTTGCGTTCACGGCGATGCCGGCATTGTGCGTGACGCCGTCGCCGAGTCCGGCGACCGCGGAGACGGAGGATATCTGCCCGGTCATCGTCGAGTACTCGAAGACCTGCTGTGAGTAGCCGTTGGCGGAGGTGCCGCGGTCGGTTACGTAGAGCTGGTTGTTCGTTACCGCGACGTTGACCGGATTGCTGAGCCCCTTCGAGTAGGTGCGCACGATCGAGGAAGCACCCGGTGCGAACTCGAGTACGTCGCCTTGGGTACCGTCGGCGACGAAAACGTGTCCGTTGGGGCCGACGGTCATACCGCGGGCGTCGTGCACGTTTTTGACGATCATTCGGTAAGGCGCGGAGTTCGTCAAACCGCGATACACGACGAGTTCCGATGCTCCCGACGCCGTTTTGTTGGTGACGTAGAGATAGCCGAAGGGCGCGGGGGTTTCTTTTCCCATCGGGGGCGGCTGCCGGCACGTGTCGATCGGCCGACGAGCGACTGAGCCGTTCAGAGGCGGGGTGTTCTGGCCGGTCGGGCGAGTGCACATGCTGCCGTCGGGCGACTCCGACATCGGCGACGCCGGAATGGCGGGGGCGGCCCCAGGGGCGGCCGGGAGAAGCGGCGACTGTGAAGCAGCGCTGCAGCCGGCGAGTACGGCAACGACCAGAAGTGAGAAGTTTTTCACGAGTTTTCTCCTTCGAAAGCAGAGAAAGGCAGATGCCTTTGTCATGCATCGATGGTCGCAGAGAACGACGATGGCGATAACGCACACTCGCACGCCTAACTAGCACGACGGGCAGCACGCGGTTTACAAATAGGGCGAACGGCCTAGGGAGGCGCGGCTTAATAAGACGAAAGAAAACGCCTCATGGACGACGAGCACCCCTCCGGCTCGTCGGGCTTTGGCAGGCTCTTGCGGGAATATCGTTTGTCCGTGGGACTCTCGCAAGAAGCGCTCGCCGAACGCGCCCGAATGAGCAGCCACGGCGTCAGTGCGCTCGAGCGGGGCTACCGGCGCTCGCCGCACCGCGACACGCTCGCGCTGTTAGCCAGAGCGCTCGACCTCGACGACGAGCAGCGCGGCGCGCTCGAACTCGCCGCCGCGCGCCCGCGGGGCGTTCGTCGCGGCGGCAAAGGCGCCGAACAGAACGGCCATTCGAAAGACGCGACGGAGCTGCCGTTGCCCGGCTTACCGGTCGCGTGGACGACCTTCGTCGGGCGGGAAACCGAGTTGCACGAGATCGGCGCGCTGGTACGCGATCATCGCCTGGTTACCATCACCGGTTCCGGCGGCGTCGGCAAGACGCAAACTGCACTCCAAGTGGGAAGCGCTATCGACGAGGGGCATGCGGTCGCGTTCGTTGCCCTAGCGCCGGTTGAGGACCCCTCGTTCGTCGCCGCGGCGGTCGCGTCGTCGCTAGGGCTGCGCCCGGCGGCAAATCAAGCGCCGATCGACGCGTTGTCGTCAAATCTAAAAAGCCGCTCGCTGCTGTTGATTCTGGATAATTGCGAGCATGTTATTGCGGAAGCAGCGAGGGTTGCTGGAGCGATTCTCGGCAACTGTGCCGGCGTAGGGATCCTCGCGACTAGTCGCGAGCCGCTGCGCGTTGCCGGCGAGCACGTTTACCGGCTCCCGTCGCTGAGCCCAAGGGAATCGGTCGCGCTCTTCGCCGATCGCGCCCGAGCCGTCGATCATCGGTTCGCGCTCAACGACGAAAACACCGCAACCGTGGTCAACGTCTGCGGGAATCTTGACGGCATTCCCCTGGCGATCGAACTCGCCGCCGCGCGGACACGCCTACTCTCGGTTAACGCGATCGGCGAGCGGCTCGGCGATCGGTTTCGGATTCTCACCGGCGGCGAGCGAACGGCCCTGCCTCGCCAGCAAACGATGCGCGCCGCGATCGACTGGAGCTACGATTTGCTTATGGACTCGGAGAGGAAGCTCTTCGAACGGTGTTCGGTTTTCGCGGGGGGGTGCACGCTTGCCGCAGCATATGCGCTTTACACGAACGAGGACGTTACTGAAGACGGCATTTTGGAAATACTCTCGTCGCTGGTTGACAAGTCGTTGGTCGTGACCGAATTTCATCACGGTGAGCCGCGCTACCGCCTGTTGGAGTCTTTCCGCCAATACGCCCGCGAGAAACTCGGGCAGCGCGGTGAGGAGGGCATCATCGCGCGGCGTCACGCGGAGGCATATGTGGGCGAAGGCGAGCGTTCCGTAGGGATCCCCGAGGTCGAGGGGCGTCGCGATCTCGACAACCTGCGAGCGGCTTTGAGGTGGGCCCTGAGCGAACAGAACGACGTTTGCCTCGGACAGCGCCTTGCCGCGTGTCTACCGATGGGAATGCTGCCGAGCGAAGGGCGGCAATGGGTCAACGCGGCGCTCGATTCGGTCAACGCGCGAACGCCCCCCGAAGTCGTGGCGGCGCTCAAGCACCGGACGCTGAGTGCCGCCTTTGCCTTGCGTGAGTATAATTCGGTCGTTGCCGAGTACGGCGAAGTCGTGCGGCTCTGTCACGGGATCGGCAACGACCGCGACGTCGCTTTGACACAGAATATGGCGGGACACGCGCTCGCCTCGCTGGGACGGGTCGCCGAAGCAAAAGAGCTTATCGCAGAGGCGCTGACGGCGGCTCGCCAACTGGACGAACCCCGACTGATCGCCTGGACGTTGCGATGCCTCGCCTACGCGCATGCAAAAGGCGGCGACTTTGCCGCCGCGCGCTCGTATCTACTCGAGGTGCTGCCGATCTACGAAACGGAATTTGGTAAGGTAGACTTGGCATATACCATTAATGACCTCGGACGATGCGAGTTCGGTACCGGCAACGTAGAACTGGCGCTCGACTATGCGATGAAGGCGGTTGCAATTTCCCGGGAGAACGACGAGCGCGGCACGTCAACGGCAACGGCGCTCGACTCGCTGGTAGTCTATCTTATCGCGTCGGAGCGCTACGGCGAGGCCGAGGGGTACGCGCGCAAGGCCCTCGAGCTCGCATCCGGAGCCCATCTGGACGTTCTCGCGGCATTTGCTTTGCAACACCTGGCAGCTCTCGCGGTTTTGCGTACTCCGCGCGGTGAGGAAGGGTGTCGCGTACGCGAGCGCGCCGCCCGTATCTTTGGGTTCGTCGATGCTCGTCTGGCGTCGATAGGGTCGGCGCAGTTGATGATCCAAGAGCAGGAGCACGACCGCGTGATGGCGCTCTTGCGCGAGGCAATGACGCCGGAAGACCTAACGGCGTTGCTGGCTGCCGGTGCGGAGATGACGCAAGAACGCGCGGTTGCGGAGGCGTTGGCCGGCTAAATCGAATAGCGCGACGTCCCGATAAAGGTGCTGACCGGCGACCAGCGGAGATCCTTGAGATCGCTGTTGTAAAGCAGCGGCGTCCGGATGAAGCCAATGACGATCGTGGGCACCTCACGAGCGATCTGCTGCTGCACGAACACGTAGTATCGCTTGCGCTTACGCTGATCTACGGTGTGCAAGGCCGCGTCGAGCGCCTTCGAGACCGCAGCGTTCGTCCAGCGTAAGTCGTCGTAGTCGCCGAACCGGTCTGGGTCCGGGCCGCTTTCGGTACTGATGATGGCAACATCGTAACGGCCGCCTGTCAAGATACCCGCCGGGGATGCGTCTAAGAAGAGATTGTGCGAATAGTTCTTGACGTCGGTCTGAACGCCGATGCTGCGCCATTGCTGCTGTACCACCGCTTGCGCCTCAACTTCGCCGGTGTGTTCGGTACAGGCGCTGAATGAAAACTCCAATCGGCGACCGTTTTTCACCCGAATCCCGTCGGGCCCGACCCGCCATCCGGCGGCGTCGAGGATCGCGCGCGCCCGCTTCGGGTCGTACGGGTAGTGGGCGATGTCGTTGGTAGCAGCCCAGGAGAAACGTGGGTCCTGGTCCGTCTCCGACGCGACGACCACCCCGTGAAAAACCTTCTCGATGATCGAGCGCCGGTCCAACGCGTAGGCGAGCGCGACACGCACCCGGCGATCGGCAACGAACTCACGCTGCATGTTGAAGTCGATGTGCGCCCAGGCGAATTCGTCGACCAGGCGAGTACGCAATCCATTGCGAGGATCGGCGGCCAGCGTGCGGAATCTTGGCCAGTCCATCGCCGACCCAGCGATCATGTCGACTGCGTGGGATTGGAGTGAAACGAGCTGACTGGGAACCGGAAGGATCTTGAAGTCTACTTCCTTCAACCGCGGCCTACCGCGAAGATAGCCACTGAATGCCGATAAACGGATCTCGTCCCCGCGCCTCCAACGAGCGATTCTAAATGGCCCGCTGCCGACGGGAAGCGCGTTGTAAGGAGCGACGTTCAGCGACCCGCGTGCATCGTAGTACGGCTTTAGAATGTGTTCGGGCAGAATCGGCACCCAGCCGTACGGGCTCCAAAATTCCGGTAGGAACGGAGCGTAGACCCGCTTCATGTGCACGACGGCAACGTATGGATCCGAACAGTCGATATTGCGAATATCGCTGTAGCCTTCGGTGAGGTAGACCGAACCGTGCGGATTGACGATGAGCTGCCAGGTGAAGCGGAGATCGGCGCAGGTCAGCGGATCTCCGTCCTGCCAGGTGAGGCCGCGGGCCAACTTGTACCGCAACGTCAGCCCGTCCGGGCTGACGTCTCCGTTGCTCCGCGTCGGCAATTCCCGTAGCGCATCGGGAAAGGGGCGGGCCTTTTCGTCGTACTGCACCGCCCACGCGAAGGCGAACATCGCCAGCGAATACGTGGGCTCGAAGGGAAACACCGCAGGATTTAGGCTTTTCGGGTCCTCATCGATGGCGTAGCGCAAGACGCCGGGGACGGTCCATGCATTCGATTCGCGAGAGCGGTGTCCCGCGGTGACGCTCGAGCACGCCGCTAGCGCGAGCGCCCCGGCGATCGCCGCCCTAGCGCCAGCCTTCATCGTCGAGCAATGGGAAAGCGGAGGCCTCGATGTTGTCCAAGTCTGCGGCGAGAAGCGCGACGCCGATTCGTCCACGGAAGAGGCCGTGCGGCCGTTCCGGCTGGTTGGGAATGAGGGTAGCGGCGCGGTCGGCGAGCATCGCTGCACGGGCCAGCCACGAGGAGTCGTTTTTCATATGACGTCCGAGCGTCAGCAGAGCATACGCGCGCCCGGCTTCGCCGCAGCACAGGCTTCCGTTACCGTTGCCCGCCTCCCAGACGTTCCACGCGGCGGCGACCGCCACGTCGAGAAGCGGATCTTCTTTGAATTCTTTGTGTGCCAGCGTGAAGAGCGCGACGCACCCGGCGCTTCCGTTGCACCAGCCGGGCATCGTCGTCGCCTCTACCCCGCGATCGACCCAAGGCCAGCGCGCCCCGCGCCCCCACGGCTCTGCCAAGGCTGCAATCTCGCCGAGGCGCCGGTGCAGACCGCTCGGCAGCGGCTGACCGAACGTGCGGCAGAAACGCAAAGCCGCGTAGAGATAACCGCACCAGCCGTGCGCCATACCGAGATTCGGTGGCGTTGCCCGTTCCCCGATCGGAGCGAGCGCGTCGAGTTCGTTCCAGATACTCTCCAGCATCTCGCCGCCGAGCCGTGCAAGGCCGGTGCGTTCCTCAACATCGTTCGGCAGCACGTCGCCGATGAGCGCCGCGCCGATGAGTGCGCCGCTGCGTCCTAAAGTTAATTCCGCTTTCTCGGTTTCATCATGGGTCAGCGAGAGCCGTGCGAATCGGGAAGCCGCGCGACGGCTCCGGGCGGAATCGCCCTGCGCGTTCGAAATGAGCGCGCGCAGCAGCGCAAGGCCGCCCGCGCCGTGAAACGGCGTTACTTTGCCCGCGAGTTCCAGCGTCAGCCCCTTTGCAGGGTCCAAAAACGCATCAGCAGACTCGCTGTTGCGCTCCGCTTGCAATAACCACCGATCGGCGCCGGCGAGCGATGCGGCGTCTCCTCGAAGCAACGCGAGGCGGTAGAGCGCGTACGCAATTCCGCCCGCTCCGGAGAAGATCGATGCCGTCGGCGCGGGGATATCGGCGGGCGAGAGCGTTCCTCCAATCGTGACTTCAGCAACAACCGAGCGAAGCAGCTCGCGGGCCGGTGAGACGCTTCTTGCGGCCGGACGAACTTCGGCCGGGACGGGGATCCGTTCGAGAGCTTCGGCCATCGCGGCGAGCGTCGGAAAACGTTCCTCCGGCGCTTTCGACAGTGCACGGCGTAGGATGCTCTCCAGTTCCGGCCACGGCGCGACCCCGCAGGCGGAGAACGGTTGCGGCGGCTCGGTCACAATTTGCCGAAACATCTTGTCGTGCTCGATCGAGAAGTCGAAATAGTACGCATCGGTCACGAGCCGATAGAGAAGCGCGGCGACCGCGTACTGCTCGCCGGCGATGGTTGCAGCGGCGTCGCGACCCTCGAGCGTCGCGACGGCATACTCGGGTTCGTAGTAAAAGCCAATGCCTGCGCGCTGCAATCGCGCTACGTCGTGGTCCGGAGAATCGAATGGTACGGCGGTCCCGAAGTCGATGAGCCGAACGATGCCGCCGGCATCGACGAGCACGTTGCGCGGATGAACGTCACCGTGAAGGAAGCCTCGCCGGTGGAGGTGCGCGTAAGCCGCAACGATGTCGCGGCAAAGGCTGCGCAGTGCGCGCCGGTCTCCGCTCCGCCGTAGCTCTTGCGCGCGGCGTTCGGAGCTTACTCCGGAGATCCACTCGATAACGTGGAAGAAGTGCCCGTCCTCGTCGCCTGAGTCGACGATTCGCGGCGCGGGCAACCCTCCGAGGGCGTTTAACGCGAACCGCTCGCGGCGCAGCATCGCTTCGTCGAAGGGTGGCTGCGAGCCGATGGATCGCCGTGAGTCGAAGGCGATAATCTTGAGCACCCCGAGCTGCGAGCCGCTACGCACCTGGTGGACTTCAGCGCCACGTAATATCTGCAGCGGCGAGAGCACGCTCCATTCTCCGATCGTATCTCCGCGACTGAGGCACGGACTATCGAACTTCGAGTCGTCCTCGCCGTCGGCCAGGAGAAAACCGCTTGCGAAGAGCCGGTCGATCAGCGGAAACGCCGTTTCCAACGTTGCCTCGGGGGATTCGCCGCGCGCGCGCGCGTAGCGAACGACCGCTTTCGCAACCGTACACGGCTGCACGAACTCGCGTAAGAGATCGGCCGCTTCGGCATTGACGATCCGAGTGAAGGACCGGCGCCGCGGGCGGGTTAGCGCGTAGTCGCCCGGGTCGTAGGAGAATCGCCGGCGCGTCGATTCCGGAAGCTCCTCGACTGGAGTCAAAATGAGGTCGGCGGGAACACGCAAGGGGTCGGTGATCGGCACGTCGTTACGCTTTGCGAAAGATTGACGGCACCGGCGTCCAGGTGTTCGCGTCGATGCCCTCGAGCCGCACGCGCGCCATCGCATACTCTGCCGGCCGCGGCGATTGCACGGCGCGCCCAGCCAGAATCGCTCGCGCGAGGTGACCGGTAAGCCACTGTCGCCAGCTCATTGCATGTCCGTTCTCTTCGCTGATCCTTGACGGCGGGTCCATTCCCCAGGAGAGCAGACCTTCGGCGTCGATTTCGGCGGTGAACGGCGCGCCGTGGGCGGCCATTCCCGCCAGCTGCGCGTGAAGCCGGTGAGCGCAGGCAGTCAGCGATTCAAAGTCCGGAAAGTATGCGACGATCTTGTCGGGCCGCAACAGGCCCGCCGCACCGGAACCGACTTTGAAATGCGATGCGCCGCTCGCCGAAAGCGCCGAAACGATCGCGGCGAAGCCATCCCTCGCGAGCGCTTCGGGCAATGGGCTGATATAGAGCTTGTGCGTAAGGGCGGCGGTAGCGTTCGCCGGTGCGCGCGCTGCCCATTGCTGCCAAGCCTTCGAAGCCGGCAGTCGTTGCCAGTTGCGTGACAGCCTTGACGCTGCCGCCTTGCCGTTGATTCCGATGTAGCGCGCATAGTCGCAAGGCTCGGCGAGCAGCGCGCTCCATCGCGGGGTTACCGGCAGACGATTATAGGCGTAGAGCCGCCACGCGAGTTCTCGAGGGTCGTTGGTCGCGAGCGACGCCGCGTAGCGAAGCGCGGCTCGGGAGAGCTCGGCGATGCGTCCACTCTTGCCCGGCCGCAGTTCCGGCACCGGCGCACCCAAGGCCGTCGCGCCCGATACGAAACCATCGCCGAGGTCCACTTCGAGGATGTTCTCGGCAACGAGTCTCGCGATGCTGCGTCCAGTCTCTAAATCGGGCGCGTCGCGCACGTACGACGGCAACGGCGACGCCTCGGCAAGCGTAAGGAAGAGCAGGGCTGTGTCCCGGTCGACCGCCTTGATGCCGAGGTTTTCGGAACCGCCGCGCGGCCGTACGACTCCGTAAAACCCGGCACCGTCACGCAACGCGCGAAAAGCGGCTCGTTCATCTTCAGGCAAATGGTCGAAGAGCACGAGCTCGAAGCGGTCGTTGGCGCGAAAGCGTCCGGAGAGGAGCGGGTCGAAGGCGGTTACACGACCTCCTCGAGCTCGCTTGACAGTTGCACCTTTAGTTCACCGAGCACCGCCGGCAGATACGCCTTCGTCGGTTGCAGCGAGATATCCGTATTGCACTGCTCAAGGCTCTGCGCTTCGCACTCTGGGGGCCTAATGAACGTCGGGTGGTCGTCGCCGCATGGCTTCGGATCCGCATGTTCCACGCTATTGAATTCGCATGGGGATCTTTGGATAGTCGGTAGCTCACATAGCGCCGGTACCGCCCAGTCCGTACTCACGTCCAAAACCAAATCGCGGATCGTAAAGGTCATTGTGTGCTCCTTGAAAACAGCGTTTCGTCGGGCTGCGCGTTCAGAACGAAGTCACGGATCACATACGTCATTCTTTTTGAGGGGATTCGACTGCGCGCTTTTTCCCCGCCGGGGTTCGATATCGAGCTCTGAGACCAGCTCCTGGAGTTTAAAACGCCATGACTGCCTCCCCGGCCGGGCCGGGATACGAAGAGGGGCTAGCCACGTTCGAGAACGCTTGGCTGCCCCCCTGGCTAAGCGAGGTTTGAGGTAGGGAGAGTCCCTACATCTTGACGCGGGCGATCGTGATCATCGTCTTGCCGCCCGAGGTCGTCAGCGTAACCGAGGTCTGGCCCTTTCCCGGGTCGCCGACCGTGAAGACGGCGCTCTGAAGCGGCGCGGTCACATGCGATTTTTCGGAGCCGGCCGGCATGTTCTGCTGGTACCACTGATAGACTTTGTCGAACGAGTCGTCGGTCGTTAGGACCTTGCCCGCGGCGCTCTGACCCATATTGCTGCTGCTGCCCGAAGCTTGTGTCTCGGCCCCGGGATAGGAGGGGGGCTCGCTCCCGGCTGCGGCGCTATTGTCGGAGGTGCCCGGCGAGCCAGCCGCGGCGGGCGAGCTTGCGCCCGACGTATCGGAGGCGCTGGTCGCTGCCGCGTTGGTGGTGTCCGAGGCACTCGTCGCCGAGGCGCTCGACTGGTCGGAGCTGCTCGAAGACTTGCTGTTGCACGCGGTGATTGCGAGCATCGCGGCGACAAATACGAGCGACAGGCTGAGAAAACGCATACGAGTTTCTCCTCAAATGGATGCAACGGTTGGGTGGTCCGCCGCCCTCGGGCGGACGCTTGGTACGGGGACTATAGCAGGGGCCGAGCAAGCTTTCCTGCCCGGCCCGCGTCCTGCCCTTCCAGACCCTAACTACGGCTGCGAGCTCGAACTCGAGGTCGAGTTGCTCTTCTGTTGTTCGCCACCGTTTGCCGGTTGTGTGACCGTCGTAGTGTTGGTTGTTGTCGTTACGTTCCACGGATGCCAGTAGAACATCACGAAGAGTACCGCGGCCACAACGACGATTACGCCGATAACCCACGCGATCGGCCCAACCGGGCTTCCGTTGACGACTACCGTTCGTTCATCTGCCATGCTTCATACCTCGAAGCGCCTTCTTCCCAGGGGGCTCTCGAATCTAACCGAGGACGGCAGCAAATTTAAAGATGGGCCGCGCAATTCGCGCGACCCATCTTTGAGGCTCACCAGGCGACTTTTATCGCCGCTGGATTGCTTGCTACTTCGTACCGGAGTACGTCTGGATGCAGGATCCGCCAGCGGACACGTTGCTCCACATCGGCTGCATCGTGTAGCTCTTCTTGTGGAACTTCTCATTCGCGATGTCGGTCCAGGCGCAGATGTCGCCGATCTCGCCGTAGGCGAAGTTGTACCAGCCGCTACCCGGCTCGGGATCGCTGATCGATTCGCCGTACTCGTGGCCTTCGACGATCGTCACGCCCTCGTCGGTTCCGCTCTCGTCTTTCGGCGGTCCTTGGAGGTAGTTCGAGCCGCACGAGCCGCCCGCGTTGGGCATGTAGGGCAGGTTCGTGTACGAAACAATGTTGCCGTTGTAGCTCGCGCTATGATAGGCGCACCACTGCGTGCCGAAGCCGGCAGAGCTGTGGCCGTTGGGCGTGGCGACGATATACGAACCGTTGGGATCGAAGCCAAAGTGCTGCACGCCAAGATTAGCTTCGGCAGCGACTTGGGCGTCGGTCGGGTTAGCCGGGACGGCGTTCGTCTCGTCATCCCAAGTGCCACCGTCTTGCTTCTTCGGGTTCGTAACGTAGATGTTCGCGCCCGAAACGGTTTCATAGTACTGGATGTAAATGTTGTTGTGTGCGCTCCCACCCTCGTTCTTGAGGTACGTCTTCAGGAGCTTCGCGACTTTGTCGGGATCGCCGTATTTCTTGTAGCCCCAGAGGATGAGATAGGTCTTGGGGTTCACCAGCAAAGGGCCGCCGTAATACGAGAACTGAGTGTCCGGATTGATCTTACGGGCCGCCGCCATCTCACGCGTCGGGAAATAGTGGGGTTTGTGGTAAACGACCTTGCCTTCGCGGATCCAGTCGGGCCCCGTCGGGGCGGCGTGCTGGACGAACGACGTAGCCGCCGATCCAGACGTGGGCGTCATGCCGCTATTAGCGGAGCAGCCCACTATTGCGAGCGATGCCGCGCATCCTAAAATGCCGACAAGCCGCGAGTGCCTATACATACGCAATCAACCTCGATAAAAGGAGTAGCTAGGAGTAGCTAGCAGGTAATGGCGGGCCCATTCATCGCGAGGACGGACCTCCCCTGCGGCTGGCGTACCGTTATTTTCGGAAGCAAAGGAAGCGCACGGCGGGCGGTCATGCGCTTCATCGGCTAAGCAGGCGGGCTTCAGAATTTCAGAATTATTAAACGGGTCGATCGCCGGCATCGGCGTAAGTGCGGGTCCGGGAGCCGGGCCGTTGCCGTTAACGAGCGCGCCCCCCAGATCAACGTCGTGCGCGGTGACGTCCACATCGACTCCTTTCCCGTTCGCGGTCAGGGTCGTTGTCAAGCGGCCACCCTCCCCGTTTTGGGCCGAAACGCTGAGGGAGCCGTCGCGATTGTAGGTGACCGATTCACCGTCGCCGAGATTGAGCGTTTGGCCGCGCGCGACGTTGACCGATCGGCCGAAACTCGTGATCGTCGCGTCGCCGTCGTTGTTAAGGCTTACTTTCGTTGCGCCGTTGTTTAGCGCAACGGTTGCCGATTGGTTCCTGGTGACGCCGCGGCCGTTGGGCTGCGTGACCTGCGTCGAAATTTGATAGCCGCCGGCAAACGAGTTGGAATTGAGCAGATCGGGTTGCGAAACCATCGAATTCCAGCGCGAACCGTTGAAGCTCAGGTGTGGATCGCCTTCACTCGCGCCGGTTGCATTTTGGAAGAAGCGCTCCCCGCCGTAAGGCGCGCAACTGCCGTTGCCGCCATAGGGCGAAGTGCCGCCACCATAAGGCGAAGTGCCGCCGTAGCCCATGAGCGATTGCAGCATCTGCATCAACTGGGTCAGCATGCCCATCAGCGGGCCGAGGAGACCTTGCAGACCGGCGCCGTTGTCGGGGAGTTCTCCGTAAGGCGCGGCGGCGGCCCCTTCCCCGAGCCAGGGCGGCACGAAGCGGGAGATATTGTCTCCGGCGGCCGTCGGGTTCGCGCCCGCGAATAGCGGGGCGCCCTCCTGTGCGTTGCCGGCGAGCGAAGAGAGAGAGTTGGGGGCGAGCGAGCCTTCGAGCGGCTGAACGTACATAAAAACCTCCGTCGTAAAGTGAGGTTCGTTCACGACGGCGGTGCTGGGCGGCAAGAGGCTTGCCGCGTTCGGAAGAACGAGTCGACGACATGAGCGAAACGCAGCGAACGACGATCGCCCGCCTCCAAGAGCGCCTCGAGTCGCTCAAGGAGCGTCTTTGACGACGCTGCCGCACGCCGTCGTCTAGCCGAACTCGACGAAAGGTCCCGCGCGAACGAGTTCTGGAGCGATCCCGAATCGGCCCAGCGCGTGATGAAGGATCTGTCGGAGCTGCGCGAGCGAGCCGGAGCGTTCGATGCGATCGCGGCAGCGCTCTCCGAAGCCCGCGATATGCTCTCGCTTTTCGAGGGCGATCCGGCAGCTGAGACCGAGGCGGACCGCAGCATCGCCGGCGCCGAAGCCGCGATCGGCGAGTTCGAGATGGCCGCAAGCTTCAGCGGCGAGTTCGATGCACACGACGCGATCGTCAGCGTCTATGCGGGCGCCGGCGGCGTCGATGCTGCCGATTGGGCCGCAATGCTCACGCGCATGTATCTGCGCTGGGCCGAAGCGAAGGGCTTCTCGACGCAGATCGTCAACGAGTCGCCCGCCGAAGAAGCCGGACTGAAGTCGATCACCTTTTTCGTGCGCGGACGCAACGCGTACGGGATGCTCGAAAGCGAGCGCGGCGTCCATCGCCTCGTGCGCCTCTCGCCATTCGACGCCGCGCACCGCCGCCACACCTCGTTCGCGGCGGTCGACATCGTTCCCGAGGTGCAGGCGGGCGAGGGGAACGTTGAGATCAAGCCTGACGAGCTGCGCGTCGAGACGTTCAAATCGGGCGGCGCGGGCGGCCAATACGTCAACAAAACCGAATCGGCCGTGCGCATCGTGCACCTGCCGACGGGCATCATCGTCGCCTCGCAGCAGGAGCGCTCGCAGGCGCAGAATCGCGAGGTTGCCCTCACGATCCTGCGTGCCAAGCTCGCGGCAAAGGCGATACAAGAGCGGCAAAGCAAACTCGACGATCTCCGCGGCGAGCGCCAGGCGATCGAGTGGGGCTCGCAGATCCGCTCGTACGTTCTACAGCCATACCAGCTGGTGAAGGATCACCGGACGAACGTCGAGACCGGAAACGTCAGCGATGTGCTCGACGGCAACATCGATCCGTTCGTCTGGCCGTACCTGCAGCAACGCAGCGCGAGCAGCGTCTCTTAACCTTTTCCGTGCGCGATCGTTTCCTCTGGATCGGGTGCATCGTTTACGCGGTGCTCCTAACGTGGCTAGGGGCGATCAAGTACGACGTCCATCGCAACCTGGTCGACTTCGGCATCTTCTCCCAGACTGCGGCCAGCGCGTTCGGCTGTTTCTGTAATCCGATCGAAGGCAGCCACTGGGCGTTCCATTTCTCGCCCGTGCTATACGCGGTCGGGTTAGCCGTAACGCTCGTGCGATCGCCGCTGACGCTCGTAGCGCTGCAGGCGATCGCTGGGGCGCTCGTCGCGCCGCCCGTCTATGCGCTCGTGCGGCGTGCTCGTGACGCGCGCTCGGCGCGCCTGGCCGCCGTGGTGGCCTGGCTCTATCCGCCGCTCGCCGGCCTGGTCTTCGGCGACTTTCACGAAAACGGCTTCGCGCCCGCGGCGGTGCTCTGGACGCTCTACGCCTTCGAGAACGGGTCGCTCGCGGGAACGATTGCCGGAGCGATCGCGACGCTCTCGATCAAAGAGGACCAGGCGGTTTTCCTCGCAATCGCGGGCGCCCTCGGAGCCTGGAGATTTCGTGGAACGAAACGCGGAATCGTCGCCGCAGCGATCGCGGCGGCGAGCGTTCTGACCTTCGTCGCGTACTTCACGCTTATTGTGCCGCATGCGGCGGCCGTTGCGTCGTTGCCGTGGCAACCGTTGCGTTTTTACGCGTGGAGCGGGGATGATGCCCGCGCGCTGCTCGCGACGCTGCCGGCGCGGCTTGGCTTCATTCTGCTGGCCTTCGGCCCGCTGCTCTTTCTGCCGTTTCGAACGTCTGCGATGTGGCTCGCGGCCGCGCCGCTTGCCGAAGTGCTCTCCTCGCGCATGTCGACGACGTACACGATGGGCACGCACTACGCCGGCGCATGGATCGGGTACGTGCTATTCGCGTTCGCCTTGGCGCTGGGGCGCGTCGCGCCGGCACGACTGCGCGCGGCGCTCCTTGCGTGCATCGCGCTCTGCGTCGTAGAGCTGGCGGTCGCCGATCCGCTGCATCCCCGCTTGAACCTGCGGCCGATCGCCGCGCGCGACATCGAGCTCGACGCGTTCCTGCAAACGCTGCCGCACGGCGTCAGCTTGGCGACGCAAGAAGAGGCCTATACGCATCTCGCGAGCAGCGACCCGCTGGCGCGGTTGCTGCCGGAGTCTCCTTCTCAAGAGACGCGCGCTTGCTTCGTCCTGCTCGATCTCGATTTCCCCGACTCGGCGCGGCTGCAAGAGTACGGGAGCGGTTTCGCGCGACTGGTGGCCGATCGCCGATACGTGCCGATCGCGCGGCTGCAAGGCATTGCGTTATATCGGCGCATCGGTCCCTGCAACTAGCGGTTCCCTAAAGCAGTTGTGCGAGCGCGTCAACCGCGAGCGCCGGCCAGCCGGCGCGCGCGCGCACGACGCGATGCGGTGCGGCCCATGGCGCCCAGCGGGCGACGCGCGCGGCGAAGAGCGGTTCGTCGGGAAAGACGGCGACGATCGGCGTCCCGATCATGCCGGCTACATGCAGTGCACCCGAATCCGGAGCGACGATCGCCGGCGCGGCCGCGATCGCGGCTTTCCACTTTGCCGTATCGTCGAAATAGGTGATCGGCAAGTCCGTCGCGGCGTTGATGCGCTGCGCGTAGCTCGACTCGTTGTGCGAGGAAATGAGGTTCAGCTCGCCCGCGGAAGCGAGCCGGCGGACGAGGTCGACGACCGCCTCGAAGCCTATCCCGAGACGTTCCCATTTATCGGTCACCTGCACGGCGATGCGATCGTCCTGCGGTGGTTGCGCGTCGAGGACGAGCGGCCGCAGCAAGTCGACATCGCGCGCCGGCGCGGCGTCGTCGACGAGCAGGGCGGTCAGGCGAAAGAGCGTCTCGCACTCGTGGGGCGTAGCGCCGGTCAATCTTGCGGCGCGGTAGATGCTCTGCGTCAGAAGACGTCGCGACCACAACGCTTTGAGCGGCTTGCTGCGAAAGTCTTCGAAACCGATGCGAACCGGCGCGTCGACGGCATGGGCGAGGCGGTAACCGCCGGCGTCCTCCGTGGCGACGAGAACGTGCGAGTAGTTGCGTGCGCGCAGCTCGCTTCCGAGGCGTTCGATCTCCGCAACGTTCGCCGGCGCATTGGAGCGCATTGCGAAACCGGCGACGACGACGTCGCGTACCGCGCCCGCTGCGAAAGCGTGCTCGTTGGATGGACGCAAAACGACGTCGACGGGGATCGCGCGCCGGCGCAAGGCTGCGATCGCCGGAGTCAATGCGAGCGCGTCGCCGATTGCATCCAGGCGGATGATGAGCACCGACGGTGAAACATCCGGCATGCCCGCCTTTTCGGAATCTCCGAACCTCGTAACCTTCGAGGAGCTGGAAGGTTACCGGACGGTGAATAACTTCGGGTACGTTTCCGGGAGCGCGACGCGCCCGCGCAATCGGCTTCGCGCGACCTTTCGCAGCTTGGGCATGCTGATCGGCATGGCCGGTACCGAGTTCTTGAGCGACGCCGAGCAGCTCCGCGGCGAAGCGCTCGAGGCGTTGCGCCGGCGCGCCGAATCGCTTGGCGCAAACGCCGTGATCGGCTTACAATTTTACGTCACCGAAGGCGGTGACGGCTCGTGCAAGGTGGTCGCCTTCGGCAAGGCGGTCTCGCTGAGCGCGGAGGATGCGCGAGCGTGAACGAGGCGGAGCGGGAACGCCGCCGGGAACTGCTGGCGACCGCGGCGGCCGCCGCGGATGCGTGCCGGCGCTGCGCGATCGGATACGAGCGCCGAAACAACGTGTACGGCGAGGGCGATCCGCGCGCGCGGCTCATGGTCGTCGGCGAGGGACCCGGCGAGACGGAAGATCAGCTCGGGCGGCCGTTCGTCGGCAGAGCCGGCCAGCTGCTCGACCGAATGCTCGGCGCCATCGGCCTGCCCCGCGAAGACGTCTACATTTGTAATACCGTGAAGTGCCGGCCGACCTTTGCCGGGCCGAACGGGCCGCGCAATCGCGCCCCCGAGCCCGAAGAGATGGCGAACTGCCGCCCGTTCCTGGACGAGCAGATCGAGATCATCGCGCCCGACGTGATTCTCGCGCTCGGCGCACCGGCGGCGAAGTCGTTTCTCGGACGCGACTTTGCGATCACGAAGATGCGCGGACGCTGGTATGCCGGCCCGCGCGAGACGCCGCTGATGGTGAGTTTTCATCCGGCGTACATTCTCCGTCAGACCGGCGGCGAGATCGAGGCCGTCAAACGCCTGGTATGGAGCGACCTCAAAGCCGTACGCGCCAAGCTCGACGAACCGATCGAGCCCGCGCCCGAGCCGGCCGAGGCGCAAGCCGCACAGGCCGGGCTCTTCGAATGACGCGCGATCCGCTCGAGATCTGGTTGCGCGACGTCGTTGCCCGAGCCGGGTTCTCCGGGGCCGCCGAGTTTGCCGCGCACTTCGACCTGAAGCCATACCGGTTGCGCCAGCTGTATCGAGCGGCGAACAAGGAACTTCTCGCCGCGCCGAACGAGGCGACGACGCTGCCGAAGGAGTTGCGCGCGGCGCTGACCGATCACAACGTTCGTTTCTCGGTGATCGAACCGGTCGTGCTGCAGCGTTCGAACGACCGGCAGACGACGAAGGGCCTCTTCCGGCTGGGCGACGGAAAAGAAGTCGAAGCGGTGCTCATGGAGCACTACGGTGACCGCACGACGCTCTGCGTCTCCTCGCAAGCTGGCTGCGCGTTTGCCTGCGTGTTCTGCTCAACCGGGCAGGCCGGTTTCAGCCGCAACCTCACCGCCGGCGAGATCTTCGATCAAGCCTGGTTCTTCGCCCGCGAAATCGCGACGCGCGGCAAGCGGATCACCAACGTCGTCTTCATGGGCATGGGCGAGCCGTTTCACAACTACGAAGCGGTGATGGAGGCCGTCGCACTGCTCAACGACGCCCACGGGTTCGGCCTAGGGCACCGCCATATCACGATATCGACCGTCGGGCTCGTCAACAAAATCGACGCGTTCGCCCAAGAGCACACGCAGGTGAATCTCGCGATCTCGCTGCACGCGCCCAACGATACGGTGCGCTCGGGGTTCATGCCGGTCAACCGGCGCTATCCGATCGCCGAGCTTATGGCGGCCTGCGAGCGCTACGTAGTGCGAACGCGTCGCAAAGTCTTCTTCGAGTACGTGATGCTGGCCGGAGTAAACGATACCCAGAGATGCGCGCACGAGCTGGCGGCGTTGATGCGCGGCCACCTCTATCACGTCAACCTGATCCCCTATAACTCGACGCCCGACGGACCGTTTGCTGCGACGAGCGACGCGCGCATCTGGGAGTTTGCCGCGGTCCTCGATAAAGCCGGCGTCCCGGTCACCGTGCGTCAAAACATGGGGCGCGACATCGCCGCGGCCTGTGGCCAACTGCAGACCGAAACCCAGCCGAAAGCGCACCACGCCGCGCCGGCGACGTGACGCTTATAAAACGAGGCGCCGCATTACTACGGCGCCTCGCGCGTTTCGATGTGGACTACCGGCCCGATACCCAACCGAAGGTAGCACATCGCCTACGACTTCGCAACAGAGATATCGAAAGGCCCCAGCCGTTTTCCATCACGCGCTGAGATGCTATCGACAACCGTCAAACGCAATCGATTATGAGCCGGCACTATGCTCGTCTTTATGGCAGAGGGCCCTGCGTTTCACTGCGGCGTTGAATAACCATTGGTCGCGCCTTGGAGAGGCGTTCCTTGGGATTCGGAGGGGCCGGCGGGCCTCACATGCCCTCAGGCGAGCGCTGCGACAGTCCAAAGGTCCCGGTGCCTGAGTAAATCCGGCCCTTTGGCAACCTTGGCGAGGGACGCTATCATTGCTCTATGGGACGGATCCTCAGCGTCGGTCTTTGTTTTGGCGTTACTTTGCTCGTGGGCTGCGCGGCTCAGGCCGCGGTGACGCCTTCGGGTGCGCCGGCGCCGGCGAGTGCCATCACGCAGCAGGCTGCCCCGCGACTACCCTGGCAGACGACGCGGCGAGGTTCTCCCGACGCGCGTCACTCCTGGATGGCGCCCGAGGCCAAGGAGCGCGACCTGCTCTACGTCTCGGACGACACGACCTACGACGTCTACGTGTTCTCTTACCCGCAGGGTAGGCTCGTCGGGACGCTGACGGGTTTCGCCGCTCCGGGCAGCCTCTGCAGCGACGCGCGCGGCGACGTCTTCATTCCCAACGTTCTTACTTCGACGGTCGCCGAATATGCGCACGGCAGCGCGAGCCCGATCGCCGTCTTGAACGACGCAACGCAATCCTATCCCGACGCCTGCGCCGTCAACCCCGTCACGGGAGATCTGGCCGTCAGCAACAACGGCAGCGGAACCGGCGAAGGGCGCGGCGGCATCGCGATCTACCATGCCGCAGCCGGCTATCCGGCGTTTTACCGGGCGATGTACCACCCGTACTCGTGCGGCTACGATCCCAAAGGCAAGCTCTTCATCGACGGCGAGGATGCAAGCTTCGACAATTTCCAATTCGGCGTAATGCCGGCCGCCGGGAGGCACTATCGCAAAATCGTGCTGAACCAAACGATTTCGCTGGCCGGCGGCGTCGCCTGGGACGGCGCACGCATCGCCGTTGGCGACGTGTACGGAGCCGCCATCTATCAGTTTTCGATCAGAAACTCTAAGGGGAACCGCGTCGGGTCGACGCCGTTGACCGGTACCGTGGCCGCCTGGCAGTTCGAGGTTGACGGCGGAAGAGTCGTCGTCCCGAACTACGACGTGCAGCACCAAAGCGGGTCGAAGATTTTGACCTATGACTATCCGAGCGGCGGAGCCGCGCGCAGGGCATTTGGCGCGGGCGTGGTTCTCGATCCGGTCGGCGCGACGCTAAGCCGGCCCCAGTAACGTCACTTGGCGCCTCCGGCGCCAAAATGTGGTAGAAAGTAGTTGGGGAGGCAGGTTCGTTGCATTTTTCTGTTCTCGGGCTCACGGGGGCCGCTTTGGTGGCCGCAACCGCCGCCGCGTCCGCTCAAATGCCGCAAACCTCCGGTTCGAACGTCCGCGTGACGGAGTGCGACCCCGCCGTCGGCAAGGACTACGGCACCTTTTCACCTGATGCGGCGATCGACCATCGCTTGATGATCGACCAGCAGATTTATCCGCTCCACGGGCCGGCACGCTGCGTCGTGTTGGGCGTTCGTTACGCCGACGGCGCAACGTGGACGAATCCCGCGCAGCTGCAGCCGTAGCTGAGACTCGCGGCGGACCTCCATGGCTACTTGGCGCGACGTCCAGCGTATTGCGCTCGCACTACCCGGCGCGACCGAAGAGGCGACGAAGTCCGGAAACGCCGCGTGGCTGATCGGCGATAAGTTCTTCGCCTGGGAGCGCCCGCTGCGAAAATCGGATCTCGCCGCGCTTGGCGACAAAGCGCCCACCGGGGCCATCTTAGGAGTGCGAGTCGCGGATCTCGAGATGAAGGAAGTCCTGCTCGCGAGCAATCCGCAGGTGTTCTTTACCACGCCGCACTTTGACGGCTATCCGGCCGTGTTGATCCGTTTACCGAAGATCTCGGCGAAGCTCCTCAAGGACGCGATCGTCGAAGCATGGCTCGCGCGCGCGCCGAAGCGCGCGGTAACGGCATACCTTAAAGCAAACGGCAAAGCGTAGTTGGGAACCTTCGCCGCCGTTCTCGTGCTCGCGGGCGCGAATCTTATCATCGCCTTTCGCTGGGCGTACGTCGTGCGCGGTTCCCGGGTCAGCATCGCCGCTCGCGAAGCGGGACCAGCCTCGCCGAGCCTGTCGATCGTCGTTCCGGCGCGCAACGAAGAGCGCAGCATCGCGCGTTGCGTGCGTTCGCTGCTGGCCACCGCGCATCCGAGCTTCGAAGTGATCGCGATAGACGACCAGTCGAGCGATGCGACGCGACGAATCCTTGACGAGATCGCAGCCGGCGACCCACGCCTGCACGTGATTGCCGGAGAGCCGCTGCCCGAGGGCTGGATCGGCAAGCCGTGGGCGCTGTGGCAGGGCGCGGGCCGCGCTCGCGGCGAGTGGCTGCTCTTCACCGATGCCGACACGGAACACGAAGCCGCCGCGGCCGCCTCCGCGCAGCAATGCGCGATCGAGAACGGATACGACGTCGTCAGCCTGTTGACCGACCAAGAGACGATCTCGCTCGCCGAGCGGCTCTTCTTGCCGACGATTCTCTTCGTCATCATGTTGGGCATCGGCTCAGTCGACGACGTGAACGACCCGCGCAAGCGCGACGTCGCGATCTTCAACGGGCAGTATATCCTCTGCTCGCGGGGGGCTTACGAAGGGATCGGGGGTCATCAGGCAGTGCGCGGTGAGATCGCCGAGGATCTCGAGCTCGCGCGCCGCTTCAAGCGTGACGGCCGCTTCAGGATCTTTTTGGCCGGCGCCGCCGGCCTCGTTCGAACGCGCATGTACGCGTCGTTTGCGGAGATCTGGCAAGGATTCGTCAAGAACTTCGCGGTCGGTGCGCGCGGGCGGCCCTTCGATGCGATTGCCGGAACACTGCTGCTTGCCTGCGTCTCGCCGCTGACGCCGCTTGCGCTGCTCTGGCTGCTGATCGAGCGGCAATGGCTTGCCGCGGCGATTCTTGGCCTCTCCCAGGCGGGCATCATCATCATCGCCGAGATCGGGATGCGCCGCTCGCGCTTTCGGCCCGGCTCGGGACTCGCGCTGCCGCTCGGGCTCGCCCTAACGCTTGCGATCTTTGCGACGTCGGTCTATCGCTCGTACTTTGGAGGCGGCGTCCAATGGCGCGGGCGCCGTTACGGCGGGGGTTTCCCGGACGAGCGCAAAACCTAGCGCCCCAATGGAGACCGCCGCATCGCCTCGCCGCGTGACGATGGAAGAGGTCACCGCGCTTGCGAAGCGGCGCGGCTTCATCTTTCAATCCAGCGAGATCTACGGTGGAATCAACGGCTTCTGGGATTACGGACCGCTGGGAGCCGTGCTCAAGCAGAACGTCAAGCGCGCCTGGTGGCGCGACACCGTCGAGCTGCGCAACGACGTCGTGCCCTTCGATTCGTCGATCGTCATGCATCCGATGGTCTGGAAGGCCTCGGGGCACATCGACGCTTTTCATGACGTCATGGTCGATTGCAAGGTCTGCAAGCACCGCTTTCGCGCCGATCACCTCAAGGATCGGTCGCAGTGCCCGGACTGCGGAAGCAAAGACTCATTTACCGAGCCCCGCAACTTCAATTTGATGATGCGCACGTCGGTGGGCCCGCTGGAAGATACCTCGGCGGTGGCCTATCTGCGCCCGGAGACGGCTCAGGGCATCTTCGTCAACTTTAAGAACATCTACCAGAGCGCGCGCAAGCGGCCGCCCTTCGGCGTCGCGCAGATCGGGAAGTCGTTTCGCAACGAGATCACGCCGGGTAACTTCACGTTTCGCGTGCGCGAGTTCGAACAGGCCGAGCTCGAATATTTCGTTCCCGACGACGGAGCGGATATGGAGGTCTTTCGCGCGTGGGTCGACCGCCGCAAAGACTGGTACGCGAGCTACGGCATCGCCTCGGAGCGCCTTCGCTTCTACGAGCTGACCGAGGCCGAGCGTCCGCACTACGCCAAGGCGGGCATCGACGTCGAGTATCTCTTTCCGTGGGGATGGGGCGAGCTCGAGTCGATCGCGCACCGGGGCACGTACGATCTCGACGCGCACATGAAGCTCTCCGGCAAGGACCTTCGTTTCTTCGACGAGGCGAGCAAGACGCACTACACGCCGCTGCTCATCGAAAGCTCGGCCGGCATGGATCGAACGACGCTGACGTTCCTGATCGACGCCTACGAGCGCGAGCGCAGCGTCGATCCCAACGGCAAGGAGACGGAACGAACCGTGTTGCGCTTCCATCCCTTCATCGCGCCGGTGCAGGCGGCGGTCTTTTCGCTGGCGCGCAACAAACCCGAGCTCGTCGAGCGCGCGACGACGATCGAAGCGGCGTTGCGCCGCGAGCTGCGAACGCAGTACGACGAAGGCAACATCGGCCAGCTCTATCGCCGTCAGGACGAGATCGGCACGCCGTTGTGCATCACCGTCGACTACGAGACGCTCGACGACGGCACCGTTACCGTGCGCTCTCGCGATTCGATGCAGCAGGACCGCGTACCGGGCGAGGCGCTCGAGGCCTACCTGCGGGATCGTCTCCGATGAGCAAGTTCGTCTATTTCTTCGACGAAGGGCGCCGGCTGGCGTCGCAGTCCGATCCAAACGCCGAGCGCAACATGCTCGGCGGGAAAGGCGCCGGGCTCGCCGAGATGACCGCAGCCGGCCTGCCCGTTCCGTCGGGCTTCACGATCACGACCGAAGCCTGTCTGAGCTTCTACGATTCGGGCCGCCGCTTTCCGCCGGGTCTGCAGGCCGAAGTCGACGCGGCGATGGCCGAGCTGCAAAAACGAGCCGGCAAGCAGTTCGGCTCGGTCGACAATCCGCTGCTCGTCTCCGTGCGCAGCGGGGCGCGCGTCTCGATGCCCGGGATGATGGACACGATTCTCAACCTCGGGCTCAACGACGAGACCGTCGAAGGCCTGGCGCGGCTCACCAACAACGAGCGCTTCGCCTGGGACGCCTACCGGCGCTTCATCATGATGTTCTCCAACGTCGTCCTCGGCATTGCGAAGGACAACTTCGAAGAGCTGATCGGGGAGGCGCGGACCGCGGCGAACGTGCGCAACGACGCCGAGCTCGACGCCGCAACCTGGAAGCGACTCGTTACCCGCTTCAAGGCGATCGTGCGCGAGAACGGCAAAGACTTTCCGCAGGACGTCAACGCACAGCTCATCGCCGCGATCGAAGCCGTCTTCGATTCCTGGCACTCCAAGCGCGCCGTCGACTACCGCCGGTACAACAAGATTCCCGACGATTGGGGCACGGCCGTCAACGTGATGGAGATGGTCTTCGGGAACATGGGCGAGGATTCGGGAACGGGCGTTGCCTTCACTCGCAATCCTAACACCGGCGAACGCGTGCTCTTCGGCGAGTACCTCAGCAATGCGCAAGGCGAAGACGTCGTCGCCGGGATTCGAACGCCCGAGAAAATTTCCGACCTCGCGCGCCGTCAGCCGAAGGTCTTCGCGCAGTTCGAAGAGATCGCCGAACGGCTCGAGCGCCACTATCGCGACATGCAGGACCTCGAGTTTACCATCGAGCGTGGCAAGCTCTTCATGCTGCAGACGCGTAACGCGAAGCGCAGCGCCGAGGCCGCGGTCAGGATCGCCTGCGATCTCGTCTCGGAGGGCCTGATCGACAAGCGTCGCGCCGTCGGGATGGTGAACGCGCAATCGCTCGATCAGCTCTTTCACGCGCGGATCGATCCCGATCAGAGCGTTGAGGTCGCCTGCAAGGGCCTCAACGCGTCGCCGGGAGCCGCGACCGGACAGATCGTTTTTTCGGCCGAGGACGCCGTCCTGTGGAAAGAGCAGGGACGCAAGACGATCTTGGTTCGCACCGAGACCAATCCCGACGACGTGCACGGGATGATCGCTGCCGAAGGCATCCTCACGCAAAAAGGCGGCGCGACGTCGCACGCGGCCGTCGTCGCGCGCGGGATGGGCAAGCCGTGCGTCGCCGGCTGCGAAGCCGTGCAGATCGACCGGCGCCACAAGCGCGCGAGCTTCAATGGCAGCGAGCTTGCGGAGGGAGATTGGATCACGATCGACGGCACGACGGGCAACGTCGCCGTCGGCGAGCTGCGCTTGATTCCGCCGCCGTCGCGGTTGCCCGAGTGGCTCGCGAACTTTCTTTCGTGGGCCGACGAGCTGCGCCGGATGCAGGTATGGGCGAACGCCGACACGCCGGAGGACGCGGCGAAGGCGCGCGAGCTCGGCGCACAGGGCATCGGCCTGTGCCGTACCGAGCACATGTTCATGCAGCCAGAGCGCCTGCCCATCGTTCACGAAATGATTCTCGCGACGACCCGAGCGCAACGGGCGAAGGCGCTCGACCGTCTGCTGCCGTTCCAGCGCGACGATTTCTACGGGATCTTGTCGGCGATGGAGGGACTGCCGGTCACGATCCGGCTGCTCGATCCGCCCCTGCACGAGTTTCTGCCGTCGCTGGAGCAGCTGCTGGTCGAGACGACGGAGATCCGGCTAACCAAAGGCGTGAAATCGCCCGAGTACCTCGAGCGAGAGGCGCTGCTGCGTCGCGTTCAACAACTGCACGAGCAGAATCCGATGCTCGGCCTGCGCGTCTGTCGCTTGGGGATCGTCTTCCCGGAGATCTACGAGATGCAGGTGCGGGCGATCTTCGAAGCCGCCTGCGCGCTAAAACGTGAAGGCGTCGACGTGCGCCCGGAGGTGATGATTCCCGGTGTCGGGACGAAGGAAGAGATGCAGGCGACGGGCGGCGCGGCCAAGCGGGTCGCGGACGAAGTGCTCGCCCAGCACGGCATTGCGCTGGCCTATCACATCGGTACGATGATCGAACTGCCTCGGGCGTGCGTCGTCGCCGACGAGCTTGCCGGCTGCGCCGAGTTTTTCTCTTTCGGAACCAACGACCTCACGCAGACGACGTACGGCTACAGCCGCGACGATGCAGAGGGCTCGTTCATACCCGTCTACCTCGAGAAGAAGATTCTCAAAGACGATCCGTTCCAAGTGCTCGACCGGCGCGGTGTCGGCGGTCTGATGCGCCAGGCGGTCGAACTCGCGCGGCCGGTGCGAGAGGGAATCAAGATCGGCATCTGCGGCGAGCACGGCGGCGAGCCGAGCAGCGTGGCATTCTGCGACCAGCTCGGGCTTGACTACGTCTCGTGTTCTCCCTACCGCGTCCCGATCGCCCGGCTGGCGGCGGCGCAGTCGGCGATCGGCGTGTTGCGCTAGTCAACGCGCGACGAGATTTCGGCGCAAAGGCGGCGCGCGTCGCGGATCGCCGCTTCGCGCCCGGGGGCGCGGCGCACGAAGAGTTTGCGCCAATAGGCCTTTCCGCTGAGCTTGGCGATGACGTCGGAGGCTTGACGGGCATCGATCGCGCCGCCCGGCCCGTCGACGAGGACGGTGAAAGGTTGGCCGATGCCCAGCGGCAGGCGATGGCGCAGCTGCGACTGGGAGTCGGCCCAGATGTTTTCGTCCCCGAAGCGCTCGCGCAGCGCGTGCTCGCAGGCCTCGAAGGTGCGCAGATCGCGCTCGGCGTTGAACTCGGCGGCCAACGCGTAGACGCGCACCCGGTTGCGCAGCGCGTACGAGGCTTCGCTGCGCGAATCGTCGAGCGCGTTGAGCACGCGGAAATCGTCCCAGCGCAAGAACTCGTCGATCGGATCGAGGGCACGCGGATCCGGCCAGATCTCCCGCAGCACGTCGTGCAGGACGTGCTCGAACATCCGGGTCGTATGATGGAAGTAGACCGAGGCGAACATCATGTAGCGTGCCATTACGAACGATTCCAGCGCAACGACGCCGCGCCGGTCGATTCCGACGAGGTCGCGCCCCTCGTGGCGCACGATGCGAAGCGACGCGATCAGCTGCTCGGCGTCGTACCGGCCCGTCGCGACGCCGGTGAAGTAGGCGTCCCGCTGCAGGTAGTCCATCCGGTCGGCGTCGAGATTCGGCCCGCTCACAAGCTCTCGCAGCGCCGGATAGCGCGTCGCGGGATCGCCGGCGATTAGGCCGAGCACGTCGCCGCCATCGACCTCCAGCGCCGCGATGCCCGCGGCGACGTCGGGGAGTGCCAGCATATCCGCCGTGCGCCGCTCGTGACGAACGCCGAGCACCTCTTCGCAGGCGTGGCTGAACGGCCCGTGCCCCACGTCGTGGAGGAGCAGCGCCGCGCGTATGAGGCGCCGCTGGTATTCGACCTCGCTCCGATCGCCGAAGAAGTGGCGCCCGTGGCGCACGAGCTCCTCGAACGCGCGCGCGCCGACCGCGAGCGCGCCCAGCGCGTGCGAGAAACGCGAATGTTCGGCCGAGGGAAAGGCAAGATACGCCAACCCCAGCTGGCGCAGCCGGCGCAAGCGCTGCATGATCGGAAGATCGAGGAGCCGCGCCTCGGCGCCGGAGAGCTCGATAAAATGGTGAACCGGGTCGAAAATGCGCTTCATTCCAGCCGCGACGGAATACGCGGGGACACCGAAGAACTCCCGTCTTAAGGAAAAGCGTTCGAGTGAAATACGATCAGGGGGCCCTTCGTGAAATCCGAGAACGCGTCGACATCGCGGGCTTCATAGGACAGCACGTGCAGCTCCGCAAGCGGGGCAACGATTTGGTAGGGCTCTGTCCGTTTCACGCCGAGAAGACGCCGTCGTTTCACGTGCATCCCGATCGCGGTTTTTTCAAGTGCTTCGGCTGCGGAACCGGCGGCGACCTGATTACGTTCGTGCAGAAACTTGAAAACGCGTCGTTCGGCGATGCCGTGCGAATGCTCGCCGCGAAGGCGGGCATCGAGCTGGAACCTGAGGACCCGCGCAAGACTCGCGCGCGTACCGAACGCGAAGCGATCTACGAAGCGAATCGCGTCGCGGCGGAATACTTCGCGCGCATGCTGGCGACCGAGCGAGGCACGGCGGCGCGACGCTATCTCGAGCAACGCGGCATCGAGCCGGCGACGGTCGAGCGCTTTCGGCTCGGCTATGCGCCCGATTCCTGGAGCGGACTCGTGGCCGAGCTCGAGCGCACCGGCGTCGACCTCACGATCGCGGCAAAGGCCGGATTGCTCAAGCCCGGGCAGCGCGGATATTACGACTTTTATCGCGACAGGTTGATGGTGCCGACGTACTCGACGACCGGCGAAGTGATCGCGTTCGGCGGCCGCGCGCTCGGCGACGGCGAGCCGAAGTACCTCAACACGTTGACGACGCCGGTCTACGTGAAGGGTCATCACCTCTACGCGCTCAACCTGGCGCGGCGCGCCGCGCAGAGCGACGGGACGCTGATCGTCGTCGAGGGCTATTTGGACTGCATCGCGCTGCACCAGGCCGGCTTCGAAAACAGCGTCGCCGCGCTGGGTACGTCGTTCACCGCCGAGCAAGCAGCTGAGCTGCGGAAGTGCGCCGAGTACGTCTACCTCTGCTTCGACGGCGACGCGGCGGGAAGCGGCGCTGCAACCAAAGCGGTGGATATTGCGTCTAAAGCCATCGAGAACACCGGCTCCTCGGTGCGCATCGCCTTGCTTCCCTCCGGAGAGGATCCCGATAGTTTCGTTCGTGCCCGCGGAGCGGCCGAGTTCCGGCGCCTGCTCGACGATGCCAAGCCGGCAATCGAGTTCAAGATCGACAGTGAGATCGAGCAACTGCGTGCCGGGTTCGACTCCCCGGCTCGAGTCGCGCCGAAGGCGGAGGCGCTAATTCGAAGATTAGCAGCCCGTGAGGAATGGGACCGCTGGCGCGTTTATGTAGCGGGGCGGCTGCAGGTGAGCGTGGACGACCTCCGGAACAGCCGGTTCCTCACCGATAGCGCGAACTTCGCTCCACGCCGGCAGAACACGCTACCGGAAAGCCGTCATGCCGGCGTCGCCGTCGAGCCGCTCTCCTTCGAACGAGAAGTCGTGAGCATTCTGCTCGAGGAGCCGGCGCTTGCAGAAGAGTACGGCGAGCGCATCGCTGCGCCGCGTTTCCGCAATGCAGTGTACCGGCGAATCTACGAACGGATCGTCGGTTCGGCGGGATCGTTACGCACGACGGCCGATGTTTTCGGACTATTTGCGGAGGATCAGGCGATTCTCGACGTACTGGCCGAACTCGGGCAACGGGACCGGAGTTCGGCGGTGAGGTACGGCGACACGCAGGAGCGCCGCGCGCACCTGGAACGGGTGGTGGAACGGCTCTTGCTCGACAACGAGCGGGAGCGCTATCGGGAGTTATCGGACATCATCGACCATGGTTGGGTCAACAGCGAAGCGGTTTCGGAGGAGCTCCGCTCCGAATACGAAGCGCTGCTTGCCAAGTTAAAACGCTAATGAACGTTGCCAAAAACGGAGCAAAAGAGAGGGGAGGTGAAACAGAAAAAAATGCCACGTAAAAAGGGCGGGGCACCGGTAGCGGAGCCCGTCGCGCCTGCGACATTGGAAGAGCTCAAGAAGAAGCTCCTCGCGCGCGGTAAGACCCAAGGGTCGCTGACCTACGAAGAGATCAACACCACATTCGACGTGCTCGAGGAGATCACGCCCGAGCAGCTGGACGAGTTCTTTGAGGAGCTCACCGCAGCTGGGATCGAGCTCGTCGACGAGCAGAAGGACGAGAAGCCTGAGTCGGAGCGCGAAGAGGAAGTCGAGCAGACCGTCCCCGATGGTCTGTCGCTTGACGATCCGGTCCGCATGTATCTCAAGGAGATCGGGCGCGTCCCATTGCTCTCGATGGAGCAAGAGAAGTCGCTGGCGATGCGGATTGAGGCCGGCGAGCTCGAATCGAGCCGGAACGGACAGGCGGATTCCCGGCTGGTCGACTCCGGTGATGAGGCGAAACGCCAGCTGACCGAAGCGAACCTGCGGCTCGTGGTTTCGATCGCAAAGAAGTACGTCGGTCGCGGGATGCTGTTTTTGGACCTCATTCAAGAGGGAAACCTCGGGTTGATCCGTGCAGTCGAGAAGTTCGACTACCGAAAGGGTTATAAATTCTCGACGTACGCCACGTGGTGGATCCGCCAGGCGATCACACGCGCGCTGGCCGACCAGGCACGGACGATTCGCATCCCCGTGCACATGGTCGAGACGATCAACCGCCTGATCAAGGTCTCCCGGCAGCTCTTGCAAGAGCTCGGCCGCGAGCCGTCGGTCGAGGAGATCGCCGAATCGATGGCGCTCACGCCCGAAAAGGTGCGTGAGGTCATGAAGATATCCCAGGAGCCGATCTCGCTGGAGACGCCCATCGGGGAAGAGGAAGACTCGCACCTGGGCGACTTCATTGAAGATCAAGAAGCGGTCGCGCCGGCCGAGGCCGCATCTGTAATGCTTCTCAAAGAGAAGATGCAGGACGTCTTGCAGAATCTTACCGAGCGCGAGCGGAAGGTATTGGTTCTGCGCTTCGGCCTGGAGGACGGCCACCAGCGGACGCTCGAGGAAGTCGGACAAGAGTTCGGCGTTACGCGCGAACGCATCCGGCAGATCGAGGCCAAGGCACTGCGCAAACTGCGCCATCCGTCGCGAGGTAAAGCCCTCAAGGATTACTGGACGAACGAATAACTTGGTACTGCCGATACTCCTCGCGGCGCTGCTCGCCGCGAACCCATCACCGTCACCTAGCCCAGACGAGCGGGAGTTGCCGACGATCATCACGGTGATCTCGTCGCCCTACTGCAACTCGCTCGCAGATCACTTCAATGGCGCACTGATGCCGATGCTGGCCAACGACCGTGTCCTCGACACGGTCGGTGTGCAACTGGACGACCTCAACGCCCTTTTCTACACGACCAACTACGTCCAGCAGTTCCTGCACGTGCGCGACAGCGTCTATCGTCAGGAGCTCACGCTGAACAACTCGCTGGCCGGCATCCAAGCAAACATCATGGCCTTGCGTGAAGGCGCGACCCAGACGACCGACCCGAAGGCGACCGCGGCCGTGCAGCAGGCCTCGTGGCAGTTGCAGACCGTCTACGATCATCAGCGCCAATTGGCGATCGACCTAGAGAATCTTTACCACTCGATGCTCGACTACAACATCTCGCGCGCGAACCCGCCGATGGGTGGATTCAGCGAACGCGAGATGACGGAGGCGCCGGCGATGCGGGATTCCAAAGAGTGGCTGCACTACTACCCGCAGCGCGCGATCATCGATAAAAGCGAAGATCAGGCCGTCGACACGGCCTACAACGCCGCGCAGACCTACTGCCTCCCGAAGAAGAAGTAGTTCGTTCGCGCAGCCGCTGAGCCGCGCGAGGCTACATATCGGGTTTTTCGGCGTTCGCGCTCGGGATGACGTTGGGATTTTTGTCGGCGAAGGCGCCGAGCGGATTGGGCTTCACCCAGACGATGAGATCCCAGATCGAGGGGAACAGGAAGACTCTCTTGACGTCGGCGACGCTCTTGGCCTTACCCATCTTCACCAGCGTCTCCGGCTTGGGATTCTCCGGGCTGCTGTGCTGCGCTTGCGCGAACTTCTCGGCGCTTACCGCGCCGTAGACTTCCGTCCCGTTCGGGCCGCTCAAGACGTAGTGGATATGCTCGCGGAACGAGACCCAGCGGCGATAGTTTACGCCCCAGAGTTTTGGCGGCTGGGGTGAGGAACTTTGCAGCACCGAGAAGTCGGCGCCGAGCAGATTCCCTTTTACGTCGTACCAGAGTTGGCTGGGATGCTTTGGGTCGCTGCTCTGCCATTGCAGGTTCGCATAGCTGATCGCGCCGTCTTCATCCTCGTTCCCGTAGCGGAAGTAGCCGGCGTTGACGGCGTCGGCCGGCGTAGGGAAGCGCGCCGTCAGATCTTTTTGAATCTGTTGGACGAAAGCGACTTCGGTGCCCTGCGGCACGGGCGAGAGGGACGGAGCCGGCGAGGGCATTGAGGTCGCGGCGTATCCGGGAAGCGTCGTCAGTGCGAAAACTGCGATCGCAGCGGTCAGGCGAATCAACAAAGGTACCTCACTTTCTGGGTTCTTCTTTCCAGAGGTGAGGCAAAAAACATCGTGGCCTACGGCGTGGGTGTTGCGGTTGGTCTCGGGGTCGGCGTCACGCGCGGAACCGGTGGTGCCGTAGGCAGCGGAGTTGCGAGCGGCTCGACCGAGAAGGTCGCGTCGGGAACCTCCGAACTCTGCGCCAGCGGACGGGGCGTAACGATCGCCGTCGCTCCGTTGGGTGTTACCGAGATCGTCGCGTCGGTGCGAGCCGGCACTTCCGAGCCGGCCTCCAATACGAAGTTCTTGCCGTGGCGGAAGATCTGCCAGAGGCTGTAGTAGGGGACGAATATATCGCCGACGGTATCTTCAGCGGCGACCGTGGAGCCGTGTCCTGCAGAGACGTGTGGTTCGAGGCGCCCGACCGGCGCTCGCAACGGGAGCTGACGGCCGTCGGGCAGCGTGAGCGGCTCGAAGAAGATGTTGACGAATCCGTAGGTGTCGGCGAGGTCAGCCGACGAGACGTTGACGATTCGGATCGTGGCGGGAGCTCCGGCCGGGGCGACGCTTTTACCGTTCGACGACGATCGCGCTCTTGAGATGAACGCGAATGAGCTGTCCGGTTTTCGACGCTTTCGACGAAATGGGGTCGTCGAGCACGAAGAGGAGGGTTGAATCCAACGGCAACACGTTTCCGCTTGGCGGAGCGGTTGGGCTCGGGGTCGGTTTGGGCACGGGATGCAGAGGCATCGGATATGCTCGGGCCGTTCCTACGCCGACGATCACCAGGGCGAGCAGGTAAAGGCTCAGGCGCCACCCGAGCCGTTGGATCTTAGCTGGCGCGCTTCTGAGCTTTCGCTGCGCGTTTGCCCTCTTCGATGAGTTGCTTGACTTTCTGTCCACCTTTTTGCCCAATGCGTTCGTAAAAGTCCGGACCGTAACGATCACGTGTGGCTTCGCCACCCTTTTTGCCACCCTTCTTGCCAATCTGCTCGTAGAACTCGTGGCCATGGGCTTGCTTCGTGGCAAGGCCGCCTTTACGTCCGATCTCTTCGTAAAACTGGGCGCCGTACTTGAGTTTGACGGTTTCTCCGCCTTTTTGTCCGGCCTCTCGGACGGACATTCCGCCGGTGCGGCGGTTTGGTTCCTGATTCCCTGACATGTTTTTCCTTCTGTTACCGGTGCCACCAAGAAGGGGCGGCACTCTCTTTCCATTTAGTACAACGCAAGTGGGGGGCGAAAAGTTTGTCGCCGAGGTTGAGGCTTAATGAGAGCAGACAAAGGTTAGAATCCGTTGAAAAGCATCCCCCTACCTGCTTCAAAAGGCGCGCTTGGTATCAATTAGGATGGTCACGGGGCCCTCATTGACCAGTTCCACGGCCATTTTAGCGCCAAATTCCCCATAAGCGACCGGGACGTTCAGGGAAGCGGCGGTGCTCCCGACGAGCTCGTAGAGACGCCTTGCCAGTGGTTCGCGGGCTGCCGCGACGAACGACGGGCGCCTTCCGCGCCGAACGTCGCCGTGCAAAGTGAACTGCGAAACGACCAAGAGTCCGCCGCCCGTATCCCGCAGCGAACGGTTCATCAACCCCGCATCGTCGGCAAAAATCCTTAATTCTACGATCTTTTCGGCCAGAGACCGGGCGTCGCGCTCGTCATCCTCGAGCCCGACGCTCACGAGCGCCAGCAGCCCGGCGCCGATTTCGCCGACGATTTCCCCGTCGACGCGGACTCGGGCTTGGTTAACGCGTTGAACGACCGCTCTCACCGCGAGAAGATCGAGGAAACCGCGAAGAGCGCGTTTTCCCGGCGCTCGAGCACTCGGCGATAGAAATAGCCCGCCCAGTGCGTTCCGAAAGGCACGTAAATTCGCAGCCGATAGCCCTCGGCGACGATCTGCCGCTGCACGCTGGGACGGCAGCCATACAGCATTTGAAACTCGAAACGGTCGCGTGCGATGCCCTCGTTGCCGGCGAACTCTTTTACGGCAGCGATCAAACGGCGGTCGTGCGTCGCGATGCCCGGATAGTTGCCGTGCAGCAACAGCTTTTTCGCAAGATCGAGATACTGCGCGCGAATGTTCGACCATCTGTCGCAACGCGATCTCGGGCGGTTCGTTGTAGGCGCCTTTGCAGAGCCGAACGCGCGCTTGGCGCGCGATTGCCTCGTCAACGTCGGCCGGCGTGCGCTTCAAGTAGGCCTGCAGCACTTCGCCGACGTTTTTGTGCTCCGCGAACGTCTCGCGGAAGACGCGCAGCGTGGCCTCGGTGACCGCCGATCCCTCCATGTCGATTCGCACGAACGGATCGGGATTGCGCAGCGCGTGCTCCGCAAGGGCGATCAGGCTCTCTTTGGCGAGCGCTTCGTCGAAGAGCAGGCCCATCGCGGTGAGCTTCACCGAGACGTTCGAGGCGACGCCGCTCTCGCCGATGGCGTCGAGCATCTCGAAGTACGTGTCGCGCGTACGCAACGCGCCGTCACGCGTGAGGACGTCTTCGCCGAGGAAATCCAGCGTCGCGGACATTCCCTCGGCGTTGAGGGCGCGAACGACCTCGAGCGCGCCGGCGATCGTCTCGCCCGCCACGAAGCGGCGCGCGAGGAAGTAGAACTTCTTCTGGAACACGGCGCGGCTTGTTCGGGGGCCTAGTGCACGACGCCTCGGCGCAGAAGCCAGGCGATGGCCAGTACGAACGCCGCCAACACGACGAACGCGTAGCAGAGCGCGAGCGCCTCGCGCACGCCCGACGCGGAAAGCGCCACGTAGAGCGCGACTGGAAGCGAGGTCGGATGATACGCCACGATACTGGTCGCTCCGTACTCGCCGATCGCCCGCAACCAGGCGAAGGCGACGCCGGCGCCGATGCTTCCCGAGGCCGCCGGCAACGCGACGCGCGCGAAGATGCGCCATTCGCTCGATCCCAGCGTGCGAGCGGCATCGGCGTAGATCGGATCGAGCGCGCCGAATGCGGCCGTTGCCGCGATCGCGACGAACGAACCCGACACGAAGAACTCGGCCACGCCGACGCCGAGCAGCGAGTCGGGTACGGTCAGACCGTGGACCCCAAGCCACGCTCCGGCGGGCGAGTTCGTGCCGAGCGCGTAGAGCAGCATCAATCCGGAGGCGACCGGAGGGAACGCGAGAGGCAGCGCGAGCGCAAAGAGCGCTGCGGCGCGCCAACGGGCCGGCCTTCCCGCCAGGTAGTAGCCCGCCGGGACGCCCAGGAGCGTCGCCACCAGCGTTGCGCCGGCCGAGGCGATCAGCGAGATTCGAATCGCGTCGCCGGCGGCGGCGCCGGCCAGCGAAAAGGCCGTCTGGGGCGGCATCGCGGCGACCACGGCGAGAACCGGCGACACCAGCGCGGTCAGCAGCGCGAACGCGGCAAGCGCGAAGAGCGGTCCCGGCGAGCGAAGCCTCATGCAGGAAGCTTCACCAAGCCGTCACGCAAAGCGTTCTCATGAGCGCCGCGTTTCTCAAGGTCCTCGCCATCGCGGTGGCGCTCGCGCTCGACGTCTTTGCGGTAAGCGTCGGCGTCGGGGTTCGTGGGGTCACGCCGGAGAGGCGGCTGCGGATTGGCATCGCCTTTGCCTGCGCCGAAGTTACGATGAACGTCGCCGGCGCGGGGCTCGGGCTGCTCGCGGGCCGCCTGATCGGTGATGCCGCCGGTTACATCGGATTCGCGGCCCTGACCGGATTGGGCATCTACATGATAATGGAGAGCCGCAGCGAGCGCGGCGGCAGCCCGCAGTTCGACCTGACGCGCGGCCCCGGATTGCTGATGGCGTCGCTCGCGATCAGCCTCGACTCGCTGGGGATCGGGTTCTCGATTCTGTACGTGGGCGTGCCGCTTCCGGTCTCGCTGATCGTCATCGCGATCGTCTCGGTCGCATCGACGATGCTCGGCCTGCTGATCGGACGCAACCTCGGACGCTTCGCCGAACGCAACGCCGCTTTCATCGGCGGCGCGCTGCTCGCGCTCACGGGCATCGTCTTTGCCGCGCTCAAGGCGCTGCACGCCGGATAGCTAACGTCGCTTTTCGTGAACGTTGGTCTGCGCATTCTGGAACTCGCACGCGCCGCCGGCGCTCGCTCGATCTTCGTCGTCGGTACCGGCAAGGGCGTGGGCAAGAGCACGACGCTCGGTGCGATTTACGAGGCGGCGTGGGGTGCGGGATTGCGGACCGGTATCGCATCGATCGGGCATAAGCCGCGCTGGCGCCTTCGTCCGCAGACGCTCTTCGCAACCGCGCGCGCCCTCTTACCGGCCTCGCCCGCCTGCCGAATTCTCTCCGCGCCTCGTCTCGAGAGCTCGGCTGGAGCCTTGTTGTACGCGCGAACCGTCTTTGGCGGAGAGTACGATTTGATCGGTCCGTCTTCGGCGTCGGCGCTGCGCGAGAGCATCGCTGCCATGGAGGCGCAGTGTGAGATCGTGCTTGTCGACGGAGCGATCGACCGGATCGCGACGCTGGCGGCTTCGGACGGTGCGATCGTCGTCGCGTGCGGCGCCGCGGCGGCGGCAACGCCCGCCGAGGCGGTCGCCGGCGTTGCGGCACTGACGGCGCGCTTGCAGATTTTGCCGGCGACGCCGAATGCCGAGGCAATCGAGTTGGAGGGAGCGCTGACGGCCACGACGGCGGCGGCGTTGATCGCGTCCGGTGAAGAGCGCGAGATCGTCGTGCGCGACGCAACGCAGATCGTGATGAGCGGGACCTCGCTCGCGCAGGCACTGGCGCGTTTGCACGTTCGTTGCCGGCGGCCGTTGCGCGTCGTAGCGGCCACGGTATGCGCGCTGGCGCCCGAACGTTTCTTCGAACCAGCCTCGTTTCTGCGTGAGGTCGGCGAGGCAACGGGCGTGCCGGCATTCGACGTCTTTGCGGGCACGGCGGCGTGAAGGCGAACGACCTTCTCGACGAGCGTACCGCCGAGTTGCTCGGCCTCGGGTGGCTCGGCGAACGGCTCGCCCCGAAATCGCCGTACGGCGTGCGAATCTTTGCGCAGATCGTGCCGTTCCGCCGCGGCGACGAGGAAGCCGCGCAGGGCCGCGCGCAGCGGATCGCCGCGGTTGCCGCGCAGATCAAAGCCGATCGCATCGCCGCCGTACGAATCGAGTTGGAACGGCTCGCCGACGTTTCGAGTGCGGTCGCCCGCGCGTCAATCGAAGAGACGCTGCACGATCCCGATTTCTTGGAGCTGCGCCGCTTCTGCGAAGGCGTCGAGCGGATCGACGAATTGCTCGCCGGCTCGTCGCTCCCTGAGATCGAGAACGACGCGACCAGCGCCGTCTTGACGGCCCTGGACGCGGGACGAACGGGAGCGTCTGAGTTTTATTTGGCCGACGCCTTCGACGCCGGGCTCGCCGCTGCGCGCGCGGCGCTTTCACAGGCGCAGGCCGAACTCGACGCGGTACGCGGCCGGGAGACCGCACGGATCGCCCAGGCGCTCGGGCGCAGCGACGTCGGCGACGAGTTCATCGTCATGCGCACCGACTTGCACGGCGCGTTGCCCGCCGGCCTGCGCGTCGTGCGCGAAGCGCCGACCTACCTTCTCTGCGCGATCGAGCACGGGGAAGCGTTTCTGGCGGCCCTGGGGCGGCGTCAGCAGACGTTCGATGCGGTTGCCGCCGTCGAGGAGCGCGTTCGCTCGCGGCTCTCGGCGATCGTCGGGCGGCAAGCGGCCGGAATGAACGCCGCCGCCGTTGCGATCGGTCAGCTTGACGTCACGCTCGCGGCCGTGAACTTTTCGCAGCGCTACGATTGCGCGGCGGCGAGCGTCTCGCCGGAGGGCGCGTTGCGTTTCGAGCGTGCGCGTTTTCTCCCGATCGATAACGAACTTACCGTCGCCGGACGCCGTTTCGTTCCAATCGATCTCGATCTCGCCGGCGCGGCCGTGCTGACCGGACCGAACATGGGTGGAAAGAGCGTTTCGCTGCAGACGTGCGGCTTTCTCGCGCTGCTCGTCGCGTTCGGCGTGCCCGTTCCGGCGGCCGCTGCGAGCATCGCGCTCTTCGACCGGATCGCTTGGCTTGGCTTGGGCGGCGAAGCACATACGGGCGGCCTTCTTTCGTCGTTCGCACAGGAGCTGATGACGCTCAAAGCGATCTTGAGCGACGACGCCGAGCGCCTGCTAATCCTTGCCGACGAGTTCGCCCGGACGACGACGCCGCACGAAGGTCGGGCCCTCGTGATCGCCTTGCTCGAGCGACTGCGCGAGCGCAAGGCCTGCGCTTTGGTCGCAACGCATCTGCAAGGCATCGCCTCGGCGGCCGCAGTGCGCCACTTCGCGGTGCGCGGGCTGCGTGAAATCCCGCGGCCGCCCGAGGTGGCCGACCTTTCGGCAGCGCTGCGCGAACTCGCCGAAGCGATGGATTACCGGATCGTCGAGGTCGAAGGCGACGACGTCGCGCGCGCCGACGCCATTGCGCTTGCCGAGCTCCTGGGCATGGATGCCGGCTTCGTGAAGGCCGCGTACCGCGCGTTGTCACAATGAGCGGTATGGACCCGCTCGTCATCACGTGCGCGCCTGTCGGAGCCGAAGTTCGTCCCGATCAGACGCCGTATCTGCCGTACACGCCGCAGCTTCTAGGCGAAGCGGCAAAAGCGGTGCGCGAAGCCGGAGCCTCGATCATCCACGTGCACTGCCGTAACGACGACGGCACCAATACGCACAGCGTCGCCCGCTTCCGCGAAGCCTACGATGCAATACGCGCGAGCGGCGATCTCATCGTGCAGTTTTCGACCGGCGGCGCGATCGGCATGACGCTGCAGGAGCGCGGAAGCGTGCTCGAACTTCGCCCGGAGATGGCGACGCTGACCTGCGGCAGCGTCAACTTCGGCGACGACATCTTCGAGAACAGTTTTCCGATCATGCGCCAACTGCTCAAGAAGATGAACGAGTTCGGGGTGCGACCCGAGCTCGAGATCTTCGATAAAGGGCACCTTTCCAACGCCCGGCGCTTGGCCAAAGAACGATTGCTCTCGTTTCCGCAGCACGTCGACTTCGTGCTCGGGGTTCCGGGCGGCTTGGAAGCGACGGTTGCGAATCTATGCGACCTCGTCGACGATCTGCCGGAGGGCTGTACCTGGTCGGTTGCCGGAATCGGCAAAAAACAGCTCCCGATGTCGCTGGCGGCGATCGCGATGGGCGGCCACGTCCGCGTCGGATTAGAGGACAATCTGCACTACAGCCGGGGCCGTCTGGCGCGTAACGAGGAGCTGGTCGCGAGGGTCGTTCGCCTCGCTACCGAGGCGGGCCGCACGATAGCCACTCCGGACCGGGCTCGAAGGATGCTCGGTCTCACGGCAGAATAACGCGGCGCAAAATTGTTCACATACGTCGTGCGCCGGACGCTTCAAGCGATCCCGCTGCTGCTGGCCATCTCGGTTATCCTCTACGGCATCCTTTACAACATGCCCGGTGGACCGCTGGCGCCCTACCTACAGAACCCGCACATCACCCAAGCCGACATCGTGCGGCTCAAGCACAACCTCGGCCTCGACCAGCCGGTCCCGATCCAGTACGTCAAGTGGCTCGGCCACGTCTTAGTCGGCGATATGGGGTACTCGACGAGCAACTCGGAGCCGGTCTTCCAAGCGCTGATCGAACGCCTTCCCGCGACCTTGGAACTGACCGCCGCGGCGCTTTTGCTGGCACTGGGATTCGGCATCACGGCCGGCATCCTGTCGGCAGTCTACCGCTATACGGCGCTCGACTACGCGATCACGACCTTCGCTTTCGTCGGGCAGTCGATGCCGGTCTTCTGGTTTGCGCTGATGATGCAGCTGGCATTTGCGGTGCACGGCATACCGCTGCCCGGCGGCTACGAGATTCAACTGCCGTCGGCGGGGCTCGCGACCAACGACAACTTCGATCTCAGCGACCGGCTCGTCCATCTCGTGTTGCCGGCCGTCGTCCTCGCGCTGTTGCAGATCGCCCTTTTCAGCCGCTTCATGCGCTCGTCGCTGTTGGAAGTGCTCGGCACCGATTACATGCGCACGGCCGCGGCGAAAGGCTTGCCGTTCCGGACGATTCTCTTTAAACACGGCTTGAAGAACGCGTTGATTCCGGTCGTCACGGTCACCGCGCTCTCGCTGCCCGGCCTGATCGCGGGCGCGATCGTCACCGAGACGATCTTCGCGTGGCCGGGAATGGGCCGGCTCTTCTACAACGCGTTGAACCAGAGCGACCTTGCGCTGCTGATGGGATATCTGCTGATCGTCGCGTTCTTCGTCGTCTTCTCCAACCTGCTCGCCGACGTCGTCTACGCGTGGCTCGATCCACGCGTGAAGTACGACTGAAAGAAGACGAGAACATGGCCGCACCAACGCTGCAGATGCCCGGCTCGCCGATTACCGAAGACGAAGTCGTTTTCAGTAAGGTCACGTTCTGGACGCGTTTCCGGCGCCACAAACTGGCCATCGCGGGCTCGATCGTTCTGGTGCTGATGGTGCTGGCCGCGGTCTTCGCGGGGCAGATCTCGCCCTACGATCCCAACTCGATCGATAACGGGACAACCGCCGTGCCGCACTGGAACGGAACGCCGCTGCCGCCGTGCTTCCAAGATAAAGCGACGTGTTGGGGACACTCGCTGGGGACCGATGAAGTCGGGCGCGACCTGCTCTCGCGGCTGCTCTTCGGAGCGCGCATCTCGCTCACCGTCGGCGTCTTCGCGGTGATCATGGAGATTCTGATCGGGACGGTGTTAGGCGCCATCGCCGGCTACTATGGCGGTTGGGTCGACTACGCGCTGATGCGGCTTACCGACGTCTTTCTCTCGATTCCACTGTTGCCGCTCTTGCTGGTCCTCACCGCGATCGTGGCCGCCAGCTCGTCGAAGGCGGCGCTGAGCTTCGGGGTCATCGTCGTCATCATCGGCGCGCTCTCGTGGCCGCCGGTCGCGCGTCTCGTGCGCGCCTCGTTCTTGAGCCTGCGCGAGCGAGAGTTCGCCGAGGCGGCTCGGGCCGTCGGCAACAGCGACGGACGGATTATCTTCCGGCATCTACTCCCCAATGCGATCGCGCCGATCGTCGTCCAGGCAACGCTCGACGTCGCCGGCGTCATCATCCTCGAATCAACGCTCTCGTTCTTGGGCCTGGGCATCCAGCCGCCGACCGCGTCGTGGGGCAACATGCTGGCCAACGCCGCCAGCAATCTTCAGCAGGCCTGGTGGGCGGCCGTCTTTCCCGGCCTGTGCATCCTCATTACGGTGCTGGCCATCAACTACATTGGCGACGGCCTCCGCGACGCGCTCGATCCCAACATGAGGTAAAAGCCCAGGGGGCGTACGGCCCCGGCCGAACCCTTCACGAGGAGGGCTAGGGTGTGAGATTACGCTGGAAACTTTTGGGCGTCGCCTTTGTCGCGGCTGCCCTGTGCGCGTGTGGAAGTTCCGCCGGCACGTTCCCGGGGATGGCCTCGCTGGAGCGGTTGCCCCAGGCGAGATCGCCAGAGCAAAAGCGGCCGTCGCGCTCGGCGGAAAACCTGTGGGTCGAAAACTACAACGACATCACGGAGTATAACTCCAAGGGGAAGCTGGTCCGCACGATAACCGACGGAATCCCATATGAAGGTGACGGTACCGGAGGAATCGCCTTCGACTCACGCGGTAAGATGTACGTGATTACCGGCGCGTTCGATATCTCAATTTACGCTGCAGGTTCGCGAAAGTTCCTCGGCACGATCACCTCGGGCCTTCAGACGCCGCTTGCCCTGGCCGTCGATCGGCACGACAATCTTTTTGTCGCAAATGAGATCTTCGAAGACGTTTCAGTCTACGCTGAGGGGCGAAAGCAACCAAAACGCGTTATAACGCAAGGCATCAACGATCCCGACGCGCTCGCTTTCGACTCGCAAGAAAACCTGTACGTAGCGAATTGGTTCGGCAACACCGTGACGGTCTACTCGCCGGCGGGCGACTTGATCCGCACAATCCAAGATGGCGTCTATGGCCCCGAGTCGATCGCGCTCGATTCAAAGGATACACTGTACGTCGCCGACGGTGCCGGCGGATACGGTATGACGGTCACGGTCTACGCGCCGAACTCCACTAAACGCCTGGCGACGATCGTCAGCGGCCACGGTCCGGCGTCGGTTGCGCTCACTCCCGCCGATGAGCTGTTCGTGGCCAATGCCGATAGCAATACCGAAACTGCCTACCAACATGAGGGCACTCGCGATTACCCGCTGCTCTTTACGATTGGGAACGTCGGCGATCCACGTAACGTCCTGGTGGATCGATCGAACAACGTCTATCTGCTCTGCTGCAACAACCGGAACCGCTACGGGGATCAGGAGATCATCGTCTATCCGCCAGGGAGCACAAAGCCGCTGCGAGCGATCACCGACGGCGTTACCGGGGTGCATGCCGTAGCCTTCGGGCCGCCGTAGCCGGGCGGCCGGGCTGGCACAGAAGGGCGATGGCGGGAGCCGCCCCGAAACGGGTCCAGCCCGTGCGCAAGTGGCGGAATTGGTAGACGCACTAGCTTGAGGGGCTAGCGGGAGCAATCTCGTGGAGGTTCGAGTCCTCTCTTGCGCAGATTCGCAGTTGAAGTGGTTCCGGGAAACCGAAGCCACTTTTTCTCAGGCTCAATCGGCTTTTTTCGCGACCGTTTCGAACGTCCGCCGAAAGGACGGACAAAAGTGGAACAAAGATGCCAGCGAAGGAGCGTCAAGCGCTCCGGATGCTCAGCAAAATCGTTGCGCGGGCCCGAGAAAATAGCTTAGGGGTGGACACCGGCGATCCGGGTCGCGGCGACCGCGTACCGAGAAATGCCCAAATCCGGACCGTGGTTATTCGACAAAGCTAACGATTGTAAACGAGGCAATCGTGGCTGGCGACTGGGTGCATCTTACGGAAAGGTGCGCACGTTGCAGAAGGCACCTCGATGAGCGGCCGAAGTAAAGCGACACTAAGTAGTCCGATGGCGTACGGAATCGAAGCGGAGCGCGCTCGGAACAAGGTCGCGCCGAGGAGCGCGCGGCTCGCCGGGCTGGCCTTGGCTTTCATTGGCAAAGGGGAGGCACGCGACTAGTTGCCCGTCCCTTGGGTATATAAGGGCATGATTGAATGCACCTATTTCAAGCGACGTATAAATGCAAATCTGAAGGCGGGGTACTTTGTCCCTCGTTTTGCGCTTCTTGGAGCGGCGCTTCTGGGCGGCTGCACTCATCACACGAATCCCGCGCAGGAGTTGACCTCTGCGGTCGCGCCGTTCACCGATTCCAGAGACCAAACCATCAACTTGGTTGCCCAGCAGAAACACTCATTGGGCGCGGCGGACCTCAACTCGTTAGCGGTCGCTTATGCGCCGATTGAGGAGAAGGCCAATGCGTACGCTCATTTCTTGGTTGTCGCGGTAACGTCAGCTTCTTTTAGTGCCAGCCAAAATAACCAGTGTGCATCGGACCTTACGCAGGCTATAAATACCTTCAATAAGGTCGTCGTAGGAGTTGCCTCCTCAAAACCGGCTACGCCGAGCGTTTCAAGCGCGTGGGTGGCGCCGTTCGCAGCTAGCGTGGCGTCCTACTGGGGAAAATATGGCGCTGCAATCGGGGATATGTCGTCGCCGACGAAGGCCGATTTAACAAACCAGCTGAGAATAAAAACCCTCTGGCCGAATTACGAAGACATCGCTACCGAGACCCTGGCAACGCCTCCTCATTAGCGAGGCGCGTGCCGGCCGCAATCGCTCGGAGTCTATGCCATCGGCCCGTGCATTGCGGCAGCGACGATCTCGCAGAGGGGAAAGCGACGATTCGAGCCTAGTCGTGAGCGAAGCTGACGGCGACGCCGTAGATTTCGGCTCTGCCGAGTGCTCCAATTCGATTTTTTGGGTGGCCGCCGCGCGGATATCTCCACACCGCAGCCTCCCCGTTTTTGCCCGACCGCCGGCGGCTAAATCGTCCTGCTTTTCCGCACGGATGCCTGGGAACCCAGTAACTCACCGCAATGGCGCGAATCCGCAGCGCCCGCGCGTCAACTTGAAATCATGACGACGGCGGCGGCGCCGGCGTCCCGTCCGACCAGCGCCGTACCGGAATCATTACGACGGTCGATCCAAGTGTATCGTCTCCCACCTCGCCGATAAGCGGCGAACCCTTGAGCCCCGATCCCCATAACTGCGCTTGTGCACTTGTGACGAAGAACATCAAGTGCGGAAGCCAGGGTCCGGCGCCGTCGTCGCTCAGATAGCCGCGTTTCGACAGCATGTACGAGAGCGCTCCCGGCGCCGGTGCCGCGAACTCGCCGGCCGCGAATGCCGCGCGCGTTTTGGCCATCATTTGCTCCCGGCTGACGCCGGCCATCACCCACTGCGTACGTTTGAGAATCTGCGGCAGTTCGGTTCGAGCGGCCGCCGCGTTGAAACAGTTCGGGCCAAGAATTTTGGGGTTCCAGAACTCGGGAGCGTCGAAGCCGGCCGTCCACGACCGCTCGACGAAGCACACGAAGCCATTGGCGCCCTTTGCGGCAATCTCGTAGCCGCGAGATCCTAAAACGAGGACTTCGGCACCGGCAGAGATCGACGCCGGAGCGGCACTTCGGGCAAGGGAAATTTCGTCGCTTCGGCTGGCGATCCGATACCGGTCGATCGGCGCCATGACCGGATACGGGCTCGCGACGCCGAGAAGGAAGACAATGCAAAGCATTACAGGCAGTCTCATCCTTGGTCCAGCGCCCCTGGGAGAGGGCCTGTGACGCCCGAGGGCAGGGCGCCCCTTCGGCTGGGGCCGCCGCCGCAGCCGGGGAGCTCGCTCGGGGACCCGGTTTTTGAATGTTTTTGATTCCCGGCGCGGATGGTTCAGGGTTCCTTAATATGGCGCCCAATAATATGAAAGAGGCGACTTTCGTCGAAAGCCCTGAAACAGTCGCGAGCCTTTCGACGTAAAGCTAGGCAGCAATGGAACACGCAGTATGTGGTTGACGCGCTTTGCCCTTACCCGCCCCACGGTAACCATCGCGATTTTCGCCGCGTTGGTCATCTTCGGCGTTATCTCGTTTCTCCAACTCGGCCGCAGCTCTAGTCCGCCGAACACGGACTTTCCCGTCGTCGTGGTCGCGGCGAGTTATCCCGGTTCGTCTCCGCAAGACATGGAACGCATGGTCATCAAGCCGATCGAAGATCAGATGGCCGGCATCGATAATCTCGACGAGATCTCCGCCAACGCACAAGAGGGCAGCGCGATCGTCGTCGTTCAGTTCAAGATGGGAACGGATCTCAATCTTGCCGCCGTTGACGTTCAGCGCCGCGCCGACGTCGCGCGCGTCTACATGCCGACCGATCTCGATCCGCCGGTCGTCACGAAGGCCGGGCAGGCGGAGCCGCCGCTGCTCGACGTTGCCGTCAGTTCCAAGACGCTCAGTCAGCCGCAGATCGCCGACCTGATCAACAGCCAGATCGTGCCGCTAATCGAGCAGATTCCCAACGTTCAGTCGGTGGACGTGCGGGGCTCGGCCGACCGCGAGTTCCACGTCGAGCCGGATCCGGTCAAGCTCGACGGCACGAACGCGACGCTCGAAGACCTTTTCAGCGCCGTTCAGATCAACAACCTCAACGTGCCGGGCGGCATCATGACGCAGCCGACGCGTGAAGGCAGCGTGGCGATCCACGACTACATCGAGAAGGCGAGCGACCTGCTGGCAATCCCGTTCTCGCCGGTCAGCGTTTTACAGTTTCCGGTCAAGTCGCTGAAGGTCGGCGACGTCGCCAACGCCTACGACAGCCACATCGAGATGCGCAGCATCTCCTCGTACAACGGCCATCCTCGCGTGTACATGGAGATCAACCCGACGCTCGACGCCGACCAGATCAAGACGACGCAGACCCTGCGCGCCGAGATGAAGAAGATCCAGGCGCAGTTCCCGCAGCTCGATTTCCACGAGATCGACGCTCCGGCGGACTACACCGCCAAGATGCTCACCGGCGTCGGCCAGTCGCTGATCGAAGGCATCATCCTCACCGCGATCGTCATGCTGCTCTTCCTGCACGCGTGGCGCAATGCGGTCGTCGTCTTCCTGGCGATCCCGACCTCCATCCTCTCGACGTTCATCGTGATGCGTCTCTTCGGTTTCCACATCGACTCGATGTCCATGATGGGCCTCTCGCTAATTATCGGTATTCTCGTTGACGATTCGATCGTCGTCTTGGAGAATATCACGAGGCATCGAGACTTGGGGCTCGACGCGATGACCGCCGCGATCACCGGCCGTACCGAGATCGGCGGAGCCGCGGTGGCGATCACGATGGTCGACGTCGTCGTCTTCCTGCCGATCGCCTTCATGTCGGGAATCGTCGGCTCGTACCTGCGTGAATACGGCGCGGTCGTCGTGACCGCGACGCTCTTCTCGCTCTTTGTCTCCTTTACGCTGACGCCGCTGCTCGCCGCAAAGTGGAGCGTGCTCAACCGCTCCGAGGCGATCCCCAAATGGCTTCGCGCGCTCGACGATCGCCGTGTAGACATCGCGCTGCTCGTCGTAGCCGCGGTCCTATTCGCGATCGGCACGGTTACCGGCTGGTTCATCCTTAACGCGATCGGCATCTTCGTTGCAGCGCTGCTCCTGCTCAACGCCTTCGTGCACCGTTACGAGTCGATACTGCAGATGTATCGCGCGAAGCTGCTGCCCTTCGCCTTGCAGCACGGCGCTTTCGTCGTCTTCGTCTGTTTGTCGTTGCTCCTGCTGTCGCTGACGCTCGTCGCCGGCGGGGGGATGGCGACGGTCATCATGGCTGCGGGCTTGCTCGTCGTTTGCGCGATCGGCCACGGCCTCGGCGCGCTGTTACGAAGCCGGGCAGGCTCGCGTCTGCCGGGTAGCAACTTGCCGCCGGCAAAGTTTCTGCGCTCGCTGGGAACGAGTCGCGGAACCACGCTCGCCACGTTTGTTTTGCCGGTCCTCTTCGGGCTCGCAATGCTTCCGCTGGGCTCGGTGAGCTTCGACTTCATGCCGGCGCAGCAGAACGGCGAGATCGACATGAACGTCACCTATCCGGCCGGAACGCCGATCTCCGTAACCAACGGACACGTCTCGAAACTCGAAGACGCGATCCTCAAGCTGCCGGGGGTCAAATCGGTCAGCGCGACGACGGGTCGCAAACCCGCCGGCTGGAGCAGCGTCTCGGGCGGCAACTACGCGCAGCTCAACGCGACGATGGCCGACGGGCACATCAAAGATACCAACCAGACGATCAAGCTGGTTCGCAAGCTGGGATATTTGGTGCCGGGCGGTGAGTTCAACGTTGCCGGCGACAACGGCAACGGACCCGCCATCTACTATTCGCTGACGGGTCCGGACGACGAGATCAGCGGCGCTGCCGAGAAAGTTGCGCAGTTCCTGCGCGCGATGCCGGGAGCGGTTAACGTCCAGACGAGCGCCGAGAACGGCGCGCCGCGGATGAACGTCGACGTCGATCGCCAGAAGTGCGAGCTGCTCGGGATCAATCCCTCCGACGTCGCGACGGTCGCACGTATCGCGGTTGACGGCGCCGTCGCGACGAAAGTGCGCACGCCAACGGGCCTGGTCGACGTACGCGTTCAGTTCCCCTCGGCCGACCGGCAGACCGACGAGGCTCTCAAGAACGTCAAGGTGCGCACGAACGACGGCGGCCTCGTGCCGATCGGCGACGTCGCGGATTTCAGCTGGACGACCGCGCCGACGAAGATCGAGCGCCTCAATCGCCAGCGCGTGGTCAACGTGTACGGTGACGTTCTGCCGGGCTATTCGCTCGGTCAGATCGTCGGGCCGCTGCAGAAGAAGCTGCAGACGCCGGGCTTCCTGCCACAGGGCGTCGGCCTGAAATCGCAAGGTAACTCGCAGTTCATGGAAGAGACCTTCACGAATATGGGCATCGCGCTGATCACCTCGTTCATGCTCGTCTACATCTTGATGGTGATCTTGTATGGTTCGTTCCTCGAGCCGCTGATCGTCATGTTCTCGGTGCCGCTCGCGATCATCGGTGCGCTGATCTTCCTCGCACTGATGGGCCGCCTGCAGCCCGAGCAAGGACAATCGCTCAACATCATCTCGATGCTCGGTATCGTGATGCTCTTCGGCCTGGTCGCAAAGAACGGCATTCTGCTCGTGGACTACTCAAATACGCTCGTCGGACGCGGAATGCGAGTTCACGACGCCGTGCTGCAGGCCGCCGCGACACGCTTCCGGCCGATCGTCATGACGACCGCGGCGATGATCTTCGGCATGCTCCCGCTGGCGCTCGGTTACGCCGAGGGCGGCGAGTGGCGGCAGGCCATGGGTACCGTCATCATCGGCGGCCTCTTGAGCTCGCTGGTGCTGACCCTCTTCCTCGTCCCAATGATCTACAACTCATGGATCGGCTACTTCGAGCTCCGCGCCGACCGGCGGGCGATCGCTGCCGAGATGAAGCCGCTGGAACGAGCCCCCGCCTAGGGAACCAAGCGGCTCGCCCCGGCGATTCGCCGGGGCGAGTTTTAGCGGCGAGCAAGCGCGGGTAGAGAGGTCGCATGAAGAGTTTCTTTGGGTTCGCCTTTGCCCTGGCCGCCCTGGCCTGCACTGCGGTTGCGCAAGCACAAAGCGTAACCGTGCTCGTCAACGGTCAGGCGATGAACTTCACGCAGCCGCCGATCGAACGCGCGGGCCGCGTCTTCGTTCCGCTTCGCGGCATCTTCGAACAACTCGGCGCGACCGTCGTCTATTCCAACGGGCAGATCAACGCGACCGCGCACGGCCGCACCGTCTCGCTGACGATCGGTTCGACGCAGGCGACGGTCGCCGGCCAGCCCTCGACGCTCGACGTCGCACCGTTCATCGTCGGCGCGACGACCTTCGTGCCGTTGCGATTCATTTCGCAGTCGTTGGGGGCGTCGGTCAACTGGAACGATCAGACGAGCACGGTGACGATCTCCGGTGGAGGAGGCGGGGGCTACGCGCCCGGACCGCCGCCTGCGCCGCGACCGCCGCCGCCGCCGCGACCTGGACGTCCGCCGTATCTCGTTTCGACCTCGCCGACCGGGACGATCTACACTGCGTATCCGACGATTCGTTTCGCGTTCGACCGGCCGGTGACGATGGCGCGGCTGCGCGTCTGGGTCGATGGAACGCAAGTCACGGCGACGCTGCGTCAGAACAATCCGTCGTCATTTGCCTTCGACGCACCCTGGAAGCTCGTCAAAGGGCCGCACCACGTTCGGGTTACCGGCATCACCGTCTCGGGCATCAGTTTCGACCTATCGTGGAACTTCGTTCGCGGATGACCGGCACTGCGCGAGCGTAAGGATCGCCGAGCGCTCGTAACGGGGGCAGCCGCCGGTCTCGCGGCCGGCATCGCCGCGACGCTGCCCCCGCAAGGCTTCGCACACGTTGCGATCACCTATCGCACGACGCCCCCGGATGCCACGCTCGCGGCGATACGCGCGGCAGGCGGCAGTGCCTCGGCGTTTGCCGTCGATTTTCTCGACGAGGCCGAGCGGGTGGAGGCGGCGCTGGCGGAAGCGGTCCGGAGCGACGGACCTTACGACACGCTCGTGCACGCGGTCGGTCCGCTCGTCGTCAAGCGCTTCGCGCAGGCGACGCTCGAGGAATATCGCGAAGCCTTCGACGGAAACGTCCTCAGCGCGGTGCTCGCCGCACGCGCCACGCTGCCGGCGATGCGCGCGCAGAGCTTCGGGCGAATCGTATTCTTTGGAATGCTCGGGTCCGCGAACACGCAGCCGTTTCGCAGCCTCTCGCTCTATCAGGCGGCCAAGAGCGCGCTGGTCGCGCTCGCGCGCAGCCTCGCGCTGGAAGAGGCGAGCCATGGCGTGACCGTTAACGTCGTCGCCCCCGGCGACATTCGCAAGAAGGAACTGGAGCGCGAGCAGGCGATGCTCGAAAGCGCGAAAAACCCGCGCGGGCGCCCGGGAAGCTATGAAGACGTCGCGGACGCGGTGCGATTCTTCATCGCGCAGGAACGCGATTTCGTCACCGGCACCGTGATCGAAGTCACCGGCGGCCTGCAAACCGCCGCGGAACAATCCCAGGACAAACGTACGCTCGGCTCGTAAGCACGGCTTCCATGGCGTCGGACGAGCGGAGCGAACATCAGGCTTTTGCCTTGCCCGGCGCACGTCCGCATTTCGGACCCGACAAGGTCGTCGAGGTCGAACAGATCGACCTTCACGTCACTCCCGACTTCGAATCCGAGTCGCTCGACGGCGTCTGCACGCTCACGGTCCGCGCGCTCGACGAGCCGGTTTCGCGCCTGACGCTCGACGCGGTCGACCTCGAGATTTCGCGCGTCGAACCCTCGGCGAGTTTTAGCGCACGCGACGGCAAGCTCGAAATCGTCTTCGAGAAGCCGATTCCCGCGGGCGAACGTGCAGGCTTTGCGGTGACCTATCGTGCGTCGAAGCCCCGCCACGGCGTGTTCTTCATCAAACCGACGGCCGAACACCCGGAAAAGGTCGCGCACGTTTGGACGCAGAGCCAGGATCAGTACGCCCGGTACTGGTTTCCATGCTTAGACTACCCCCACGAGAAGCAGCGCACGACGACGACGATCGTCGTTCCCAAAGGAATGTTTGCGCTGGGCAACGGCGAGTTGGTGGAACGGCGAGACGAGGATGGGCGCACGATCTTCCGGTATCGTCAAGACGTACCGCACAGCAGCTATCTGATGACCATGGTCGCGGGACCGTTCGTCGAGGTGGAGCAGGGCAAAGCCGGCCGCAACGGCGTTCCCGTCTATTACTACGTTCTGCCCGGGCACGAAGACGACGGCGAGCGGGCCTTCTCCAACACGCCGAAGATGATCGAATGCTTCGAGGAGAAGATCGGCGTTGCGTATCCGTACGCGCGCTACTCGCAGATTGCCGTCTCCGACTTCATCTTCGGTGGCATGGAGAATACGAGCGCGACGACGCAGACGGACCGCACGCTCCACGACGAGACCGCGCACATCGACTTCTCGAGCGATCCGCTCGTCTCGCACGAGCTCGCGCACCAGTGGTTCGGCGATCTAATGACGTGCCGCGACTGGGAGCACGCGTGGCTCAACGAGGGTTTCGCGACGTTCATGGAGGCGGTTTGGCGCGAGGCCGATCTCGGCGCCGATGAATATCTGTACAATATCTACCATTTCGTCGTAGCCTATCAGCGAGAGGACTCGCACCGCTACCGCCGCCCGATCGTCTGCAACGTCTATCGCGACCCGATTGAGATCTTCGACCGCCACCTCTACCAAAAAGGCGCGGCGGTTTTGCACATGCTGCGTGGCGAGCTCGGCGATTCTCGCTTCTGGCGCTCGATCGCGCGATACGCAAACGATAACGCGCAACGAAGCGTGGAGACGATCGATCTCGTGCGTGCGATCGAAGCGGCGACCGGGCGCAACATGCGCGGCTTCTTCAGCCAATGGGTCTACCGCGAGGGTTATCCGGCGTTGAACGTCGGCGTCAGCTGGGATGCGCAGCGCCGCGTAGCGACGCTGACGATCGATCAAGAGCAGGCCATCGACGACGAACACCCGCCCTACAACTTCGATGTCGAGATCGGCTTCGCGCCGGACGCATCGGCGCGCAGCCAAGTAGGCGCGCGAGAACCGGTCGCGGGCGAACGGCGCGTGCGCGCCCACGTGGAGCGCCGGCACGAGACCGTTACCGCGCACCTCGATTTCGAGCCCAAGCTCGTACGCTTCGATCCCGGCTCGTCGCTGTTAGCCGAGGTTCGCTACCGGATCGGTGCGGATTTTGCCGCCGCAGCACTGCGTGCCGATCCCGACGTCATCGCCCGGATCCGCGCGGCTCGAGAGCTCGCCCGGGACGGCGGGCGCGTCGCGCGGGAGGCGATCGAGCAGGCGTTTCGCGACGAACCGTTTTGGGGCGTTCTCGTCGAGACCGCCTCGGCGGCCGGCGCTACGCGGGCGCCGTGGGCGTCGACGCTGCTGATCGGGGCGCTGAAGCACCCGCACGCGAAAGTCGTTCGCGCGGTTGCGACCGCGCTGGGAAACTTCCGCGAGCCGGCGGTTGCAAGCGCGCTCATCGAGACCGCGCGCGAGCATCCCTCGTATTTCGTTCGCGCGTCCGCGCTGGCGTCGCTGGGCCGCACGCGCGACTCGCGAGGGTTCGACGTGCTCGCCGCCGCGGTCGGAGAGACGACGTGGAATGGAACGGTCGAGGCCGGTGCGGTGCTCGGGCTCGCCGAGCTGGCCGACGTGCGCGCGATACCGCTGATCGCCGATGCCGCGCGGCCGGAACGCAGCGAAGGGCTGCGGCGGGCTGCGGTCGTTGCGTTAGGACGGGTGGGCGCGCTGGTCGAAGAGGGGCGCAAACGCGTCGCCGACGAACTCGAAACGCTTCTCGACGATTCCGGCTTCTTGGTGGCACTTGAGGCAGTCGCCGCTGCCGAAACGCTTGGGGACTCGCGGCTTTTGCCGGTACTCGACCGTCTCGCTGTTGAAGCGGTCGACGGACGTATGCGCCGTGACGCAATGGAAGCGGCGATGAGAATTCGAAAGGCGGAAAAAGTTCCGGCGCAAGTCAAGGGGCTGCGCGAGGACCTCGATGAGTTACGTGAAGACCAGCGTAGGCTACAGGAGAAGATCGAAGCGCTCGCGCGTCCGTAAGCGCCGGGTTTTCGCCTTTCTCGGGTTCGTCACGGTCGTTACGCTGGCGATATGGCTGTGGAACGACGGCCATAGCCGGGGGGCCAGCCGCAGCATCGCAGCGACTCCGCCGGCTGCGCCCAAGAGCGTCGCCCGCGCGGTCCTTTCCCCCCCATGGACGAATCGGGAGCGCTTCGCGCTGGGGACGGCGCTGCACGATGCCTTCGTGCCGGCGCTCGCTGGAGCGCACCAATGGAGCCTCGCCGTCCTCGGTGGCGACGGTTTCCTCGTCTATGAAGATTCCTCGAGGCGCGCGGTCGCGCCGGCGTCGGTTCAGAAGCTGATCGTCGCGGCGAGCGCGCTCGACGCGCTTGGTGCGAAGTATCGCTTCCATACGATCTTTACCGCTCAAGCGACGCCCACCGGCGGCACGTTGGACGGAAACCTGTGGCTCGTCGGCTCTGGTGACCCGTCGCTGCAGAGCTCCGATCTCCGCAACGGCATCGCGGTACTCTCCCGAGGCGGGGTGCATCGCATTAACGGAGCGGTCGTCGTCGATGCAACCGCGCAGACCGGTCCGGGTCGCAACCCGCACTGGGGTCTCGACGACGAGGGCCAGGACTACGCCGCACCGACCAGCGCGATTTCGGTCGACGGCGACACGATCGAATCGCACGAAACGGTCCGTGGCGTCGACCAGGCCGCTTGGACGCCGATGACCGACGTTTCACGATACGTCGCGGGGCAGACGAAAGCGCTGCTCGCTGCGCGGGGGATCGCCTTGGCAGAGCCGCCGGGCCTCGGTGCCGCACCACTCGACAGCGTCGTTCTCTGGGATCACAAGTCCGCGCCGCTGGGCGCCCTCGAATCCCACATGCTCTACGTTTCCGATAATCACTACGCCGAAGAGCTCCTGCGCGCCGTCGGCGGGGCCGGCGGGGAGCCGGATGATGCCGGCGGCGTCGAAGCCGAACGGCGCTTCCTGGAACGCGAAGGCATCCCGGTTCCCGGACTGCGGCTCTTTGACGGCAGCGGTCTTTCACCGAGCAACCGGGTCGCGGCGATTACCATCGGCCGTCTGCTCCTCTCGCAGGAAGCCGCGCTCTATCATTTGCTGCCGCTTGGAGGACGCGAAGGAACGCTTGCCGATTACGGCTTTACCTCCGCCCTTGGCCGGGTTCGCGCCAAGAGCGGGCACCTCTCGGATGTCTCGTCCCTTGCCGGTTACGCAAATACGACGCACCACGGCCGGGTCGCTTTCGCGTTTTTGATCGACGGCTCGCCCGCCGATCCCGACGCGTCAATCGTTCGCGCCATCGACCGTCTGGTCGAATTTTAAAATGGCCGGTAAGGCCGCTTAGGAGTAAACTTGTTCGACGAAGCCCTTCTTTCAAAACTGCTCGATCGCGTGCTGCAGTACGGCGGCGAATACGCCGACATTTTCTGCGAGCGGCGCCGCACCGTGACGTATCGTCTGCAGGACGGCCGGGTCCACGATTCTTCCTACGGCGTGACGCTCGGCGTTGGGATTCGCGTCGTGATCGGAGAGTCGGCCGGTTTCGCTTGTTCCGACGACCTCAGCGATGAGGCGCTCCTCCAGGCGGCGGACGCAGCGTCGCTGATCGCGCGGACGGCCCCGTCGGGGAAGGCGGGGGCGGCCGACCTGCGAATCGAGGGCGTCCCATCGCTTTACGACGGCGATCTCGTCCCGATGGTCGACGCCGGGCTCTACGCGGGACTCCTGGAGCGAGCGGACGTAACGGCGCGTCGCTACGACCCCCGCATCGTCGCGGTGAACGCGCAGGTGATTGACGAGAGCCAAGAAGTCTGGATCGCGACGAGCGAGGGACGGATGGTGCGCGATCGGCGCCCGCTCATTACCCTGGGTGTTCAAGCGGTTGCGACCGACAAGCAGGAGCGCAGTTCGGGCTACGTCGGCGACGGCGGACGAACGTCGATTTCATACTTCGACCTGCAGACACCCGAGGTTCTCGCCGAAGAAGCCGCTCGCATGGCGATCGTCAATCTTTGCGCGACGCCCGCGCCGGCCGGCGAGATGGAGATGATCGTCGGCGCCGGGCGGCGGCGGCGTGCTGCTTCATGAAGCCGTCGGTCACGGGCTCGAAAGCGACTTCAATCGCCGTGGCACCTCACTCTACAGCGGGCGCGTGGGGGAACAGGTCGCAAGCGAGCTCGTAACGATCTATGACGACGGTAATCTGGAAGAGGAGCGGGGCAGCGTCAACGTAGACGACGAGGGCGTGCCGGGGCAACACAAGGTGCTGGTCGAAAACGGCGTGCTTCGTGGCTATATGCAAGACACGCTCAACGCGCGCCTGATGGGCGTGCAATCCACGGGGAGCGGGCGCCGCCAGTCCTTCCGCTTCGCCCCGCAGCCGCGCATGTGCAACACCTACATGCCCAACGGCGAGTCGAGCGTCGAAGAGATCGTAGCGTCGACGCAGCGCGGCATCTACGCCAAGTCCTTTGCCGGCGGCCAAGTCGAGATCGCCAAAGGAGACTTTGTTTTCATGGTCGGCGAGGGCTATCTCGTCGAGAAGGGCAAGATCACGGCTCCGGTGCGAAACGCGACGATTATCGGCAACGGGCCCGACGCGATGATGAAGGTCGTGGCCGTCGGGAACGACAGCCGCTTGGCCCGCCGCCACTACACGTGCGGCAAGGGCGGCCAGTACGTGCCGGTCGGCGTCGGCATGCCGACGGTGAAGATCTCTTCGATCACCGTGGGCGGTACGCAGCATGACTGAATCCAACGCCGTCGAGCTGGCCTGCGAAGCCCTCAAACTCGCGCAGGCGGCGGGCGCCGATAGCGCCGAGGCCTCGGTTTCGATCGCCCGGCGCTTTCACGCCGAAGCGCGGGAACGCGCCATCTCAAAGCTCGAGGGCTCGACCGGAAAGAGCCTCTTCATGCGAATCTTCCGCGAGGGGCGCAAGTCGACGCTCTCGACCTCCGACTTCTCCGCCGAAGGGATGAAGGACGCCATTCGGCGCGCGGTCGCGCAGGCCGCGCACGTCGCGGTAGACGAGTTTGCCGGACTACCGGAGACGGTCGCGCAGAATAACGTCGATCTCGCCCTCTTCGACGATCGGATCGCCCACCGTGAGGGCGGCGACAAGGTCGACGACGCGATGAAGCTGGAACGCTTGATTCGCGAAGCCGATACGCGCATCGTCAACTCGAGCGGCTCCAACTACAGCGATGCGGTTGCCGTCACGGCGATTGCCAATACGTCGGGTTTTGCCGGCGCGTACGCCTGGACGCGCGCGGGGCGTTCGACCGGTCCGGTGGCGCTGGACGGGGGCGTCAAGCGGATCGCACACTACGGAACGGCGGGGCGTTATCTCGGGGAGCTCGAGCCGCCGACTGCCGTCGCGACGACGGCCGTGCGGCGCGCGGTCGACCTCTTCGGCGCTCGCAAGCCGCAGACGATGCGCGTACCGGTGATTTTCGAGCGCGACGTCGCGGCGGCGTTCCTCGACGACATCTTCGCCGCCGTCTCGGCCGCGAACGTGGCGATCAACAACTCGTGGCTCACCGAGCGCGTCGGAAGCCGCGTGGGCAGCGAGCTGGTGACGATCGTCGACGACGGCGGCCTTCCGGGCAAACTCGGAAGCTCGCCCTTCGATGGTGAGGGTGTTCCCACGCGGCGAACGCCGGTCTTCGAGGGCGGCGTGCTGCGCACGTTCCTCTACGACACGTACTACGCGCGCAAGCTCGGCGTCGCGAGCACCGGCAACTCGACCGGCGGCGGCATCGGGCCGAACAACTTTTACCTCGAGCCAGGAACGATGACGCTTCCCGAACTGATCGCGGCAACTCCGCTAGGCGTTCTCGTGCTCGACACGATCGGCTTCGCGACCGAGCATGCCTCGGGAACGTACAGCCGCGGCGCGCGCGGATTCTTCATCGAAAACGGAGAGCTGGCGTATCCGATCGACGAATTTACCGTCGCCGGGCAGTACACGGAGATGCTCGAACACATCGACGCCATCGCCAGCGACCTTCGCTGGGATTCGGCAGTCGTTTCGCCTTCCTTTCGCGTATCGGAATTGACCGTCAGCGGAAATTGAGGCCTTATGTGGCACGTGAGCGCAAGATGAGGGTTGAAGAATGACACAACCGGCAATTTCTCTTACGCTTGTTTTGCGGATCGAGATGCCGAACGAGGCGGGCGCGTTCGGAGCGCTTGCCAATACGATCGGCGATGCCGGCGGGGCGATCAACGCGGTCGACATGCACACGGTCGGCCGGTCGCGCGTCGTGCGCGACGTGACGATCTCCGTTGCTTCGGATGCGGTGGCGAGCGAGGTTCGCAAAGCGATCGAGGCAATCGATGGGGCGAAGATTATCTTTGCGGCGGATTCGACGTTTCTGGCGCACATCGGCGGCAAGATCCGCATCGACTCGAAGATCTCGATCAAGACGCGTCAGGACCTTTCGACGGTCTATACGCCCGGGGTCGCGCGCGTCTCGATGGCCATCGCGGCCGATCCCAGCAAAGCCTTTCAGCTAACGGTCAAGCGCAACTCGGTCGCGGTCGTCACCGACGGCACGGCGGTGCTCGGCTTGGGCGATATCGGGCCGCTCGGCGCGCTTCCGGTGATGGAAGGCAAGGCGATGCTCTTCAAGCAGTTTGCCGATATTGACGCGTTCCCGATCTGCCTCGACACGAAGAACGTCGACGAGATCGTCGAGACGGTCGTACGCATCGCGCCCGTCTTCGGCGGCATCAATCTCGAAGATATCAGCGCTCCTCGCTGCTTCGAAGTCGAAGATCGTCTGATCGAAGCGTTGGATATTCCGGTGATGCACGACGACCAGCACGGCACGGCCGTCGTGATCCTCGCGGCGCTGATCAACGCCGCGCGGGTCGTCGGCAAGCGGCTCGAGGATCTGCAGGTCGTCGTCTCGGGCAGCGGCGCCGCGGGGACCGCGACGATCAAGATGCTCTTGGGCGCCGGCGTTCGCGACGTCATTCCGGTCGACCGCGGCGGCGCGCTCAACCGCACCGATCGCTACGAGAACCCGCACTGGCGGTGGTTGGCCGAGAACTGCAACCGCGAGAACCGGCGCGGCACGCTTCCCGAGGTCCTCAAAGGAACCGACGTTTTCATCGGCGTCTCCGCTCCGGGCATCCTCCAGCCCGAGCACATCGCGAACATGGGGCGCGACCCGATCGTCTTCGCGATGGCAAACCCAACGCCGGAGATCATGCCCGACGTCGCCGGGCCGGTGGCCGCGGTGATTGCTACCGGGCGGTCGGATTTCCCGAATCAAGTCAACAACTTGCTGGCCTTCCCGGGCATCTTCCGCGGTGCGCTCGACGTGCGTGCACGTCGGATCACCGAGCGAATGAAGCTGGCGGCCGCCTTTGCGATTGCCGAGATCGTCACCGAACAGGAGATCAGCGCCGAATACGTGATTCCGAGCGTCTTTGACGTCCGCGTCGTGGATGCCGTCGCGAAAGCCGTCGCCAATGCCGCGATCGAAGACGGCGTCGCGCGGCGCACGCCCGCCAAACTCGAAGGCGAAGACGTTATCGACCGCGTCTCGTAAGCAGGGCGCGCTCCTCGACGCGAATGCGCCACGAGAGCAGCGACGCGTTGAGAACCGAGAAGACGATCGCGATCTCGACGGCTCCGAACGCCAGCGGTAAAACGGCGATTTCGGCGCAGACCACGATGTAGTTGGGGTGACGGAAGAAGCGGTACGCGCCGCGCCGTACGAGCGCCTCGCCCGGCACCGTGATGATTCGCGTCGTCCAGTACGGACCGAGGCTTGCGATGGCCCAGATGCGTAGCGGCTGCAGGAGCGCGTAGAGCGCCAGCAGCGTCCAGTTTGGCGCGCGGGAGGGAGGAATCAACAGCGCCATGCTCGCGAGCCACGCGGTGTGAAGCAGGATGAAGAAAGGATACTGAATCGCGCCGATTTCGACGCCGCCGCGCGCGAGCAGCCGGCGCGTGTTTCGCGCCGCGTAGAGCAGCTCCGCGACTCGTTGCAGCACGACGAGCCCGAGAACGACGTAGAGAACGCTCACCTGTTTTCGAGCAGCGTGAACCCGGCGGTAAATCCGGGGCCCAGCGCGCTGACGAGCGCGCGCCGCCAGGGCTCCTTCGACGCGAGCGTTCGCTCCAGGACGAACATGACGGTTGCCGCCGACATGTTGCCGAAGTCGCGCAAAACCTCGCGGGATTCCACCAGGCGCGCCGCGTCGACTTCGAAGGCAACCTCGAGCGCATCGAGCACCTTCGCACCGCCGGGGTGGCAGACGAAGCGGTCGATGTCGGCGAGCGTGAGCGCGTGCTCTTCCAAAAACGACGTCGCGACCTCGTTGAGTTTGGCGGTAACGAGCTCGGGGATGTCCCGCGAAAATATTGCTTTGAGCCCTTCGCCGGTGACGTCCCAGCCCATGACGTCCAGCGAATCGGGCCAGGTAAACTCGCCGCCGCCGACGACCGAAGGTCCGGCGCCGCCGCACGCGAGCAACGCCGCGGCGGCCCCGTCGCCAAAGAGCGCCGTGGCGACGATGTTGCTCTTGGAAAAGTCGTCGCGGCGAAAGCACAGCGCGCAGAGCTCGACGACGAGAAAGAGGACGAGCGATCCCGGATTCGCGCTCGCCATCGTTGCCGCGCGCTCCAGGCCGATGACGCCTCCCGCGCAACCCAGCCCAAAGATCGGCAGGCGCCGAGTCGTCCGGCGGAGCTGCATGCGCTCCATCAAAAGCGCGTCGAGACTCGGCGTCGCGATGCCGGTCGTCGAGACGACGACGATCGAGTCGATCTCCTCGGGGCTGCGCTGCGCGCGTGCGAGCGCTTCACGCGTCGCCCGCTCTAGCAGATCGAGCGCCGAATCGAGGTAGACGCCGTTACGCTCGGGCCAATCGTGCAGATCTTCATACCACTCGATCGGTACCGAGGAGTAGCGACGATCGATGCCCGTGTTGCCGAACATCGGAAGCAGCCGCACGATTTCTCGAGAACGAGGGCCGAGCGCGAGATCGATGCGTCGAATTACCTCAGCCTGCCCCAGCACGTACGGTGGGACGGCGGTGGCCACCGCTAAAATGGCAGGGTACTGACGGCCTGCGATGGTAATGGTTTACCTCCCGTGTCGTTTAGGCAATTTCCAGCGGCGTTGTTAGCGGCCGTCCTCTTAGGTGCAGCCCCTCGACCCGCTCCCCTCATCGTGTACTCGGCGCCGGCAGGCGTGCGGCCAGCTGGAGCCGATCGAGTGCATCCCACCGATGCTATTCTTCCCAACGGAAGAATCGCCGCACCGGCCGGCACGAGCGTATTCGTCGGAACCGGCACCTTTGGAATGGCGCTTTCGCCGGAAGGCCGATACGCCATTCTCTCCAATGCGGGCAGCGCGTTTGCCGGCTCCGCCTCGGCGGTCGCCCAGGCCGGCCTCGTCGCAGGTCCGTCGCTCACCGTCGTCAACGTGGTGACGATGCGCCCGGCGAGCGTGTATCGCGATCCGTCAGCGGCCTTCTTCATGGGCGTGGCGACCGCACGCGATCCGAAGGATCCGTCACGCACGATCGTGCTCGCCTCCGATGCGGCAACCAGCGCGGTGCGCGTCTTCGATCTCGAGGCCGGCGGAACGCTGACGCCCGAGACGTCGATCGCGCTTCCAGCGGCCCACGCGCTGCCCGCGGAGATCGCCGTATCTACTGATGGTCGCGATGCGTACGTTGCCGACAACGTCGGTAATGCGGTCGTCGAGATCGATTTGTCGACGCGTTCGGTCGTGCGGCCGATTCCGGTCGGCGATGCGCCGCTCTACGTCGAGGCAGGACGCGGCGTTATAATTTCCAGCAGCAGTGGGCTCTCAACGTATCGTCCGCTGCCCACGCCGCAGCCACAGCCGGAGTTCACGGCGCCGGCGTTCGATCCGGCGAAGTCGTCGACGCTCTCGGTTATGGATCTTTCGGCGGCCAACGCGATCGCCGATCCGGCAACGCTGGCGATGGATCCCGCTCCCGACGGCACGCAGATCGTCGGCGGTGCCGCGCCGGGAGCGATTACGCTGAGCAAGGACGGGCGGCTCGCGTACGTCGCACTCTCGAACGTCGATCGCGTGGCGGTCGTCAGCCTGAGCGGCGTCCCGCGCGTCGTTCGCGGTCTCGATCTGCGGCTCTATCCCGGCGCGCCGTACGGCGCGCAACCCAGCGCCGAAGCGCTCAGTCCGGACGGGAAGCGGCTCTTCGTCGCGCTTGCCGGTCTCAACTCCGTCGCGGTGCTCGATGCGAAACGAACGACGCGTTACCGATTCGGTCTGATCCCGACGGCATGGTATCCAAGTGCGATTGCGCTCTCGAACAACGGGCGTTATCTCTACGTCGCCAGCGCCAAAGGCGTCGACGGCTGGGGCGTCCTGCAGCGAGTCGATCTCAAGCACACGTCGCTGGTCAAGGCAACGCTGTCGGCGCTGCGCTACAACCGGACGCCAAGCGTTGCAAAACTCGATCCCGTCATTCCGCCGCTGCGCTCAAACAAACGCAGCGACGTCATCGATCACGTCGTCTACATCGCCGTCGGCGATCGCACCTACGACGCGATGCTCGGCGATCTCAAGGACGATGCGGGCAGCGCGCACGGCAACGGCGACGCGGCGCTGAGCCTTTATCCGGAGAGCACGACCCCCAACCTGCACCAGTTGGCGCGAAGCTACGCGCTGGCGGACAACTTTTATGCAGCCGACGCCGACCCAAACCTCGCCAAGCAGGTCGCGACCGCATCGGATGCCACGCTCTATCAACAGCTCGTCGATGCCGCCGGCGCGGCGCGTTCGCCGCTGCAAGATCATGGCGACGATCCCGAGGACTACGGCCGCGCGGGATATCTGTTCAACGCAATGGCGCGGGCCGGCCTGACGTACCGCGACTACGGCGGCCTCATGCGTCTCTCGGGATATGACGGATCCCTCTATCACTACGACGTTCCGGCGCTGGGGGCGCTCGCCGGAAACGTCGATCTCAACTATCCCGGTTATAATCCCAAGGTGACCGATTCAGCGCGGGCCGACGAGTTCGTGCGCGACATGCAGCGTTATGTGGAGGCCGACCGAATGCCCAACTTTACCTACGTCTCGCTACCGGGCGACGCTACCGCAGCCGCCGTCAGCGACGCCGATCACGCCCTCGGAAAGATCGTCGATTTCATCTCGCACGCGCCGCACTGGAGCTCGACGGCGGTCTTCGTCGTCCCAGCGGCCGTCGAATCGCCCACCGATCACGTCAACGCGATGCGCAGCTACGCGCTGGTCGTTTCGCCGCTCGCCCGGCGCGGCTTCGTCGCCGAAGATCATCTCAGCGTCGCGAGCGTCGTGAAGACCGAAGAGGAGATCTTCGGCCTGCCGCCGCTGAGCCTCAGCGATCTGTTGGCCTCAGATTTGGCGCCGTGTTTCACCGGGGTTCCGGTTCCGCAAGCGTATCAGGGCCGATGAGCGCTCACGGCAAGATCGGCTTCGGCCCGCGCCTCGTGGAGAATCCGACGGGCGCGTTGCGCAGCGCGATTTTGGTCAAGCCCAATGCAGCGATCGAGCAAGTGCGTCCGCTTTCCGGAGAGCCCGGCGCGATCTACGAGCGGGCGTGCGAGCAGCACAACGTGCTTCGCTCGACGCTCGAGTACTTCGGCGTCGATGCGATCTCGTTCGAATCGCATGGCGGCGACGCCTACGAGATCAGTGCCGGCGACGCTGCGGTAGCGCTGCGCGACGGGGTCGTGCTGATGCGCCCGACCGCGATGTCGCGACGAGCCGAGGCCGACCGTATGCAATCCGAGTTCGCGTGCATTGACGTTCCGATCGCCGGCCACATCCAAGGGCCCGGCCTGCTCGACGGCAATGACGTGATCTTGGCCGGAGAGAGGGCCTTCGTGGGCGCCGGCTCGCGCGGAAACGACGTGGGCCGCGAGGGTTTCGCACGACTGGCTGCGGCCCACGGCTATCGCGTCGTCGAAGTGAAGCTCGCATCCGGCGTCCCGGCGCTACGATGCGTTGCGGCGGCGATTGCGAACGACACGATCGTCATCGGCGGGGATTCGGCGGATCCGGCTGATTTCGAAGGCTGCAAGACGATCGTACTCGAGCGCGGCGAGGAGAACGCCGCGGGGGTACTCTGTTTGGGCGAGCGGCACGTGCTCGCCGATATCCGGTACCGCACGGCGCTGGCGCAGATGGGCCGGCAAGGCATAACGGTGGAAGCGATCGATCTCTACGAGTTTACGAAGATCGGATTGACGCCGGCGATGCTGACGCTGGTTCTCAAGCGCGACTAAAGTTCGATGATCGATGCGCATCGCCGTCCTTTCTGATATTCACGGTAACCTCTTAGCCCTCGACGCTTGTCTCGTAGACCTCGAAGCGCAGGGCGGAGCCGACGTCGTCGCCGTCGCGGGCGACCTTTGTTTGCCGGGGCCGAAGCCGAAGAAGGTGCTGCAGCGGCTCGAAGAGCTGGGTGCCGCCTGCATTCGCGGCAATAAGGATCGCTTTCTCTGTGACGGCGCCAGCGACGGCGAGCAAAGCGCCGCAGATCTCGCCCGAATCGACTGGACTCGCCGCGAACTCGGCGAACGCTGGCTCTCGTGGCTGCGCGAACTGCCGTTTGCGATGCGCGTCGGCGAGGACGACAACCAGCTCTTGATCGTCCACGCCAATCCGCGCAACGACGAGGAGCACATCTGGCCCGACGCGGACGAGGCAACGCTCGAACGGCTCGTCGGCGAGGAGCGCGCGACGACGATCGCCTTCGGTCACCTTCACCTTCCCTACGTACGGATGTGGCGCGGCCGGCTGCTGGTGAACGTCGCCTCGGCCGGAGTCCCCAAGGACGGCGACCCGCGCGCCTGTTACGCGATCTTCACCGAGCGCACCGGCGGCTGGGAGGTCAAGCACCGGCGCGTGGCCTTCGACGTGAAGAAAGTTGCAACCCAATTGAGCGATTGCGGGATTCCGGAGAGTGCAGAACTCATCGCCACCCTTCGCCGCCACCGGTATAAGCAATTAAAGAAACTGATCCCATAGCCGTCGAGGTCGATCGGCTCGTCAAGCGGTACGGAAACTTTACGGCCGTCGACGGTATCTCACTGCGGGTCGCAGCGGGCGAGTTCTTCGGCTTTCTTGGCCCCAACGGCGCCGGCAAAACGACGACGATCAACGCGATCGTCGGGCTTGCGCGCAAGAGCGCGGGCAGCATTCGCATCTTCGGCTACGACAACGAGCGCGAGTGGCGGCAGGCGCGGCAGCTCATCGGGCTTTCGCCCCAAGAGTACAACTTCGATCGATACCTCTCGCTGCGCGACGTGCTTATCTACTCCGCGGGCTACTACGGGCTGAGCGGAAAGAGCGTGGCGGAACGCGCCGACGCGCTGCTCGAACGTTTCGGCCTGACTTCGCACTCGCACCTCGAGTACACGAAGATTTCGGGCGGCCAGAAGCGCCGTCTGTCGCTGGCGCGGGCGCTAATTCACGAGCCGCGTCTGCTGATTCTCGACGAGCCGACGGCGGGCGTCGACGTCGAGTTGCGCATCGAGCTGTGGCAATGGCTCAAGAAGCTCAACGCCGAGGGGTTGACGATTTTTCTCACGACTCATTACTTGGAAGAAGCCGAAGAGCTTTGCCGGCGGATCGCGATCGTGCGCGGCGGACGGATCGTCACCGAAAAGCCGACCGAGGAGCTGCTCGCGGCGGGTTCGTCGCTGCAAGACGTCTTTCTGGAACTCGTTCGTGATTAATAGCGTCGCGCTCTGGACGCTGGTCAAGCGTGAGATGGTGCGCAGCCTCAAGATCATCAACCAGGTGATCTGGCCGCCGATCATCACGACGCTGCTCTACGTTTTTGTCTTCGGGCTCGGGATCGGCAGCCGCATCCCGAGCATCCAGGGAGTCAGCTACGCGCAGTTTCTGATTCCCGGATTGATCATGCTGCAAGTGATCGACTCGTCCTACGGTGAGTGCTCGAGCTCGCTCTTTCAGGGACGCTTCATGAACTCGATTCAGGAGTTGCTGATCGCGCCGATGTCGGCGTACGAGCTGGTCGGCGGCTACGTCCTCGGCAGTCTCGCGCGCTCGTTGCTGATCGCCGGATTGATCACGCTGCTCGGCGTCGTGCTCGTGCACGCGGCGCCCTCGAACTGGCTGCTCTATTTCGGCATCATCACGCTCGTATCGGTGCTATTTTCGGCGCTTGGGCTCATCTTCGGCCTGGTCGCCGATAAGTTCGATCACATCGCGATCTTGACGACCTTCGTCATCACGCCGCTCACTTTCGTCGGAGGCGTCTTTACCTCGGCGAAAATGCTCCCGCCGGCGTTGCGCAACTTCGAGCTCTTCAATCCGATCTTTTACACGATCGACGCTTTTCGGCGCAGCTATACCGGGCAAAGCGACCTTGCGCCCGCGTTCTCCATCGGGATGGTCGCACTTCTCACCGCGATTTCACTTGGAATCATCTTGCGAATGACCGCAATCGGATATAAGCTTCGAACGTGAACGTTTCGATCGCCGCCGCTATCGTGTTGCTCGCGCTTGCCTCGCCGACGCGCCTTTCGATTCAACCCTGGACCGGCTCGGAGTTTCAAACGACCAGCGCCGCCGCTGCAAAGTATCGTCTCGAGGTCTCGGGCAAACCGAAGGCGCTCGTCCACTTGCAGGCGCGCGGGGTCGCCAGCGGCTGGCTCGCCGCCTTCTGCACCCCGAAATATTGCTCGCCGCAACGCGTCGAAGCGTCGCTGCCGTCGTCCGGTCAAGCCGTCTTCCAATTCGAGCTCATCCGCGAATCGAGCACCGCTCCCAAAGAGACGGGCGCGACGATCGTCGGTCCCGACGGCGCGAGCGTCAGCGTTCCCTTCGCTCACCGAGAGTAACGCCGCACGTGAGATAACCGGTTTAGAAAAACGGGTTGTGGTGTTTTTCTAGGCCGATCTTCGTCGGTGGTCCGTGCCCCGGCATGACGACGGTATCGTCGGGGAGCGTGAAGAGCTTGCTGCGAACGCTGTTGAGGATGTCGTCGTAGGTGCTCTTCTCGCCGTACGCGCCGCCGACGCTCGCCGCGAAGAGCGTATCGCCGGAGAAGAGCGCACCTTGGAAGAGAAACGACGAAGATCCGTCCGTGTGGCCGGGCGTATGCAGCATCCGAATCGAGGCGTCGTCGCCGAAAGGCAGCGTCTCGCCGTCGCGGATGCGCAGCGCGCCGCTCGCAAGCGGGCCGATCGCCCGAACGTCGAGTTCGTGCATCACGATCTGCGCCTGCGGAAAGGCCTGCGCGACGTCCGCCGTTGCGTCGCAGTGATCGGGGTGCTTATGCGTGATCAAAATGTACTGTAGATGGTAGTCGCCATCGCGCAGCACGCGCAGCAGGTTCGCCGGAATGCCGGCCGGGTCGACGAGCGCGGCGCGGCGGCCCTCCTGGAGGAAGAAGACGTAACCGTTGCTCGGATGCGGATCCTGCGGATGCCGCCGGATGTCGGCGCGAGGTATCGCCGGCGGTTGCCAGCGCCCGGCCGCGCTATCGGCGAGCTTCCCGCCGTCCAGGCGTAGGATCGCGGCGACGGCGCGCGCCTGTTCGTCGTTGGCGGCGCCTTCATCTTTGAGCCAATGCGCGATCGTATCCTTAGCGATTCCGGTAGCATCGGCGAGCCGTGCCTCGCTCGTGCCGGTTCCCTTGAGCGCCTTGCGCAGAATATCGCCGAACGTGTCCTCCAGCGGCAGCGGCTGATCGATCATAGCCGCTGCTTCGACGCAGCGCCCGCAACGGCTGCAACCGGGAAGCGGTCGCCCGAGTCGAAAGATGCGGGGATGGAACGCGTGATCGTTATCGGCTCCGGACCGGCCGGCCTAACCGCCGCCGTCTATGCGGCCCGAGCCAACCTTCGTCCGCTCGTGCTTGCCGGAGGCCTCTACGGCGGGCAGCTGATGCTGACGACCGACGTCGAGAATTACCCCGGGTTCCCCGAAGGGATCATGGGGCCCGACTTGATGATCCGCTTTCGCGAACAAGCCGAGCGCTTCGGCGCGCGGATCGAAAACGTCGACGTGACCTCCGTCGAGTTTGCAAAGCCCCCGCTGATCGTGCGGACGCTCGACGCGCAATACGAGGCCGAAACCGTGATCGTTGCGACCGGCGCGAGCGCGCGCTGGCTCGACATCCCGGGAGAGGAGCGGCTGCGCGGGCGCGGCGTCTCGACCTGCGCCACCTGCGACGGCGCGTTTTTCCGAGATAAACAGATCGTCGTCGTCGGCGGCGGCGACTCGGCGCTCGAAGAGGCGCTTTTCCTCACGCGCTTCGGCCGCCGCGTTACGTTAATTCATCGCCGCGATCGCCTGCGTGCGAGCAAGATCATGGCCGCTCGCGCGAGCGCGCACGAGAAGGTCGATTTCATCTGGAACAGCGTCGTCGAAGAAGCTTTAGGCGATACGCATCTTACCGGATTGCGTTTGCGCAACGTCGTCGACGGCAGCACGTCGGAGTTCGGAGCCGACGCGCTCTTCATTGCGATCGGTCACACTCCCAATACGAGCATCTTTGCCGGGCAGATCGATCTCGACGAGCTCGGCTACATCGCCTCTCCCGACGGCACGCGGACCAATGCCGAAGGCGTCTTCGTTGCGGGCGACGTCAACGATCATCGGTACCGCCAAGCGATTACTGCAGCCGGGGCCGGTTGCCGCGCCGCGATGGACGCGGAGAAATATCTCGAGGCCCTCGAGTTTAAGATGGATTCGCTCGCTCGGCTCTGAGCCACGCTGAGACTCTCTTGAATTTTGCGTCCGGCCCCGCACGGTTTACGCAGCATTGCCACGGGGTAGCGAATCGCCGGCGCGGACTACGAAACGTGCGGCTACGCGCCGGCGACGACGGATCGAGCGACGACTAGTCTTGGTCTTTTGCGTTCGCGCTCGGTTTGACGTCGGGATTGTGTTCGGCGAAGGCGCCGAGCGGATTGGGGACGAGCCAAACCTGGAGATCCCATATCGCCGGGAACGGAAAAACGAACGCGACGTCGGAGGTCGTCGTCGCGGCCGGAATCTTGAGGACTTTGTAACGCGGAAGGGTACCGATCTTCACGATGTCGGCCGAGGTCGGGTGGTTGACCGTGCCTCCGATTTTCGCCATCGTCTTTGCTCCTGCGCCGCCGTAGGCAACGCCCGAGGCCGTCTTGATGCCGAAGTGGACGTGACCGGGTGAGAAATCGAGCCAGCGCGAGGGCGAGACGCCCCAGATCTCCGGGCGCGCCTTCGAGTTACTCTGCAGCACTGAGAAGTCGGCGCCGATCAGACGGCCGCTGACGTCGTACCAAAGCTGGCTGGGATGCTGCTCGTCGCTCTGCCAGGACTTTATGTTCACCCAGCTGATCGCGCCGGTCTGATCTTCGTCGGTGTAGCGGAAGTAGCCCGCAGCCGTCGCTTGTGCGGTCGTCGCAAAGCGGCTCTGGAGATCGCTCGTCACCGTGCTGACGAAGGTCTGCTCGGTGGACGATTCGGCGGGCGCCGCCGTCGGCGGAGGCGCGGGAGTCGGTGCGGCGGCACGCACGACGCCCGAGACCGTGAAGGCCAGACAAATAGCGATAAAACCGCGGAGTGCCAATCTATTCATGCTTGCCCGGTTCAAGCTTGCGCAGGGGCCTCCTCTGCGTGCGCGGCAGCGAGAGATTCCCTAGATTCCGCCGACGAAACGTCCCGGATTGAGCGTCCGATTCGGATCGAAGCGCAGCTTGAGCGCTCTCATCCGCTCGACGGCCGCCGGCGCCTCGCCCCACGCGTTGAGGTGAGCGCGGTGCGGATGTTCGCAGGCGATCACTTGCGCGCCGGGCTCGAGCTCGTGGATCGCATCGTCGAAGCTCTCGATCTTTCCACCGAGCGTGCGCGAATCCAGATCGCCGACGCGTAGCACCACGTCACCGTTGAGCGCGTCGACGATCGTCTCGGTTCGCAGGTCGTAGCGGCGAGCGAGTTCGTGGATTCGCAGCGCGCGCGGCGCGGACTCCGCAGGGAACGAAGCGACGCGATAGGTTACCGATCGTTCGCCGAGATTGGCGACGTAGGCGTTGACGACCCGCTGAAACGACTCCCGCGCGCCCGCATCGAAGACGCGCGTCTCCGGCACGCCGGCGCGTCCGAGCGCCGAACGCAGGTCGCGCGTCGCGCGCTCTAATAACGCATCGCTGCCCTCGAGGAGTACTACGACGCGCCCTTCGTCGCCGTCTTCGCCATCGATCGCACTGTGAAATCCATCGATCCAGAAGGCCGCCGACGGCGGGATCGGTAGCGATGCAAGTGCGCCAAACGTACGCTCCCGAGTGCGTTCGGGGAGCGGAGCGAGGAAGATCCGCGCGTGTCGCGGCGCCGGCATCGTCTTGAAGTTCGCCTGGACCACGATCCCGAGCGTTCCGAACGAACCGACGTAGAGGCGGCTCATGTCGTAACCCGCGACGTTCTTGACGACCATCCCGCCCGCGCGCGCGAGGCTGCCGTCGGCGAGCACGATGGTAGAACCGATCACATAGTCGCGCAGGCGGCCGTAGCGATGGCGGCGCGGACCCAGCCAGCCCGCGGCGAGCGTACCGCCCACGGTCGCGTACGCAGGCTGGGGCGCATCAAACGGCACGAACTGTCCCTGGCCGGCAAGCAGCACGTTGACGCCCTGCAGGGTCGTCCCCGCGCGTACGGCGATCGTCAAATCGGCACGCTCGTTGGCAACGACGCCGGCGAGACGCAGCGTCGAAAGCATCAGCGCGGGGGCATCGAGCGGAAGCCCCATTCCGCACAGTGTGTTCCCGCCGGCGATTGCGATCTTCTCGCCCGCGCGATCGGATTGCGCGACAAGGGTGCGCAGCGCGTCGATCGTGTCGGGCGCCACCGGCGCGGTCGCCGTGCTCACGGAGGAGTTACTTCGGCGCATCGCGCGCCGTTCGGAAAAATCTTCTCGGGGTTGAGTCTCCGCCGGGGATCGAAGACGTCGCGCACGCGTCCCATCGTTGCCAGATCCGTGGTCGAATAGACGCGCGTCATCGCGTCGCGTTTCTCCCAGCCGATACCGTGCTCGCCGCTGATCGTGCCGCCGAGTTCGATCGCCGATTCGAGAATTGCGTTGCCGGTCCGTACGACCGCGGCAACTTGCCGGCGATCGCGCCGGTCGTACATCAACAGCGGGTGCAGATTGCCGTCGCCGGCGTGAAAGACGTTTCCGACCACGATCGCGTGTTCGGCGGCGGCGGCTTCGACCGCCCGCAGCGCGGCCGGAAGTTTGCTCCGCGGCACGCAGACGTCTTGCGTGTAATAGTTCGGGGCGATGCGTCCGGTCGCGCCGGCGGCGCCCTTGCGACCGGCCCAGAGCGCGCTGCGCTCGGCCGGCGTGTGAGCGCTGCGCCAGTAGCGTGCTCCGTGACGCTTGGCGATCGCGGCAATCGACGATTCGGCGGCGTCAACGTCCTCTTCGAAGCCGGCGCTTTCGACGAGCAGTACCGCGGCGGCATCCGTCGGGTATCCGGCCGCAAACGCCGCCTCGACCGCCTTAACGATCACGGCGTCCATCATCTCGAGCGCGGTCGGCACGATTCCCGCAGCTACGATCGCCGAGACGGCCTCGGAAGCGGCCTCCATCTGGTCGAAGGCGGCCACCCAGACTCGCACGGCCTCGGGCTGGGCGAGCAGCCGGACCCATGCGGAAGTGACGATGCCCAGGGTGCCCTCACTGCCGACGAGCGCGGCCGTCAGATCGTAACCTGAGCCGTCGATGCTCGTGGTGAAGACCTCGCCGGCCTCGTCGACGACCTCGAGCCCTAGCACGTGGTTGACCGTCGTACCGTAGGAGAGGCAGTGCGGCCCACCGGCGTTGGTCGCGACGTTGCCGCCGATCGTCGAGATTTGCTGCGACGAGGGATCCGGCGCATAAAAGAGGCCCTCCGCGGCGACGCGCCGCGAAAGGTCGAGATTCATGAGGCCCGGTTCGACCCGCGCGCGCCGGTTCGCAAGGTCAACCTCGACGATGCGATTCATGCGCATCGTCGAAACGACGATGCCGCCGGCGGCTGGGACGGCCCCGCCGCAGAGTCCGGTGCCGGCGCCACGGGCGACGATCGGCTCGCCGAACTCGCGCGCGATCTTCACAACAGCGCTGACTTCGTTGGTCGAGCGCGGCAAGACGACGGCGGAAGGTCGCCCGCCATCCGTATAAGCATCGAAGGCGTACACCGAGAGGTCTTCGGGCTCGGTCTTTACGCCGTCGGTTCCAAGCGCGCCGATCAACCGCTCGCGCAGCATGCGAAGACGCTTCAACGGCGCGTCGTTCGGACCTTGACAACAGGGGTATCGCTATGACAGCATAATCGAACATCATGTGGACGTGGACCACGTACGCGAATTCGTTCCGTCGCGATCTCCTCCAAGATCGATAAGGGACGTTGCAGGGTACTGGGCCTGGTAAGAAACGGTCATCGACTACGCAAAACCCCCGCCAACCGGCGGGGGCTCGCGTTTTCCGGCGGAACGCTGCGCGCTCAGTAGAGTAGATATCTCCGTCGCAGCGATTCAAAGCTCGCCACGCTGGGCGCCCACGCATTGAGGATCTCGCTCGCGCTTTTCCCGGCGAGCAGGTTCTGCCGCATTGAATCGGTTCCCCAATCGCGATCGAGCGCCGCGACGCTCGCGATCTGAATCGCGTGGGGGACGAGATCGCGAATCGCAACGAGGATCTCGACCGCGGAACGTACGGCGGCGAAGCGGCGCGGATCGAAGACCATCAGCTCGACGCCCGTGAGCTCGCGGCCTTTCCAAAAACCGACGTACGGCGTCCACGCGGCCGGCCGAAACCAGACGCCTGGAAGATTGCGCGCGTTCAATCGCTGCGCGAGCTTCGTTGCGTCGAGCGAGAGCGCGCCGGCGAGAAAGAACGGCTTGGTGTAGCCGCTGCCGTTGTTGATGCCCGCGCTGTCAAGCAGTCCGGTGCCGGGATACACGAAGGTCGTCTGCCAGTCGGGAATGTTCGGCGAGGTCGCAACCCACTGCAGTCCCGTGTCGGGCCAGATCGTCGCGTGCTGCCAGCCGGTCATGCGGATAACGCGAAGCTTTGCGCCGATGCCGAAGCGATCGTTGAAGAGTCCCGCCAGTTCGCCGATCGTCATGCCGTGGCGCATCGCGATCGGATAGAGACCGATGAACGACTCGTAGGCCGGCTCGAGGACCGGCCCTTCGACGGTGCCGCCGATCGGATTTGGACGGTCGAACACCCAAAACTCTTTACCGAGCTGCTTGGCGGCCTGCATGGCGTAAGCCATCGTCGAGATGTAGGTGTAGGCGCGCGAGCCGACGTCTTGAATGTCGAAGCACATGACGTCAACCCCATCGAGCATTTCGGCGCTGGGATGTTTCGACGCGCCGTACAGGCTGTAGACGGGAAGGTGCGTCTGGGGATCGATATACGAGGCGACCGCCGCACCTGCGTTGCGGTCGCCGCGAAACCCGTGCTCCGGCGCGTAGATCGCTTTCACGCGAACCTTCCCTTGGCTCAGCGTTGCGTCGACGATCGACTCCAACTTCGAGGTGACCCCGCTCTGGTTGGTGATCAATCCGATCGCACGGCCGTTGAGTTCGCGCCAGGCGCGGCGCAGAAAGACTTCGTTGCCCAGCTCGATCCGCGCCGGCGGCAGCGATTCGGCCAGCGCCGGCGCTGCGGCCGCGAGCCCCAACCCGGCGGCGGCCGCCAGAAAATGCTTACGCTGCAAAGACCGGTTCCACCGCGCGGTTAAGGAGGCCGTCTTCGTGCGCTCGCATGAAGAGCGCGCGCACGGCGTTGCGTCCCGTCTCGCCGAGATCGTTGCTGAACTCGTTGACGTAGAGGGCGATGTGCGAGCGCATTACGTCGTCGTTCATCTCGAAGGCGTGCTCGCGAACGTAGGGCATCACCGCCTCTTCGTTCGCACGGGCGAAGCTCAGGCTGGCGCGAATCGCCTCGTCGAGCGCACGAGCCTGCGCCGGATCCACGTCGTTGCGAACGAGGATGGCACCGAGCGGAACGGGCAGGAGCGTCATGTTCTCCCACCACTCGCCCAGATCGGCGATCGCGATCAGGCCGGCATCGCGATAGGTGAAGCGCGATTCGTGGATGATCAGGCCCGCGTTGACCTCGCCGTTGACGACCGCGTCTACGATGCGGTCGAAGCGCATCTGCACGCTCTTGGGCCGGCGTCCCAGCGCGAGCGCAAGCAGCATGAACGCCGTGGTCCGCTCGCCGGGGATGGCGATCTTCTTGCGGGCAAAATCCGCGAAGAGCTGTGGCGAGGTATCCGGACGCGCGACCAAGAGCGGCCCGCAGCCGCGGCCGAGCGCGCCGCCGGATGGGAGGATGCGATAACGGTCCATCAGGAACGGGATCGCGCCGTAACTGACCTTTGTCAGTTCGTACTCGCCGTGGGCGGCGGCGGTGTTGAGCTCTTCGATGTCGGCGAGGTGCGCACGAACCTCGGGCGCGCCCGTCAGCAGCCCGTTGGTGAGCGCACCGAAGATGTAAGTGTCGTTCGGACAGGGTGAATAGGCTAGAGTGTACATATCTCCAACAATGCGGCGGTGACGTTCTGAAGGCCGGCGATTCCGGCGGCGAAATCCCAGCCGCTCGACTCACGCGCCCCGCAGCGATTCGAGATGCCGCGCACTTCGATTGCGGCCACGCCGGCTCGTTGGGCTGCGCGCAACACGGCAAAACCTTCCATAGACTCGACTTGGGCGCCGAGCCTCTGCGCGAGCCGCTGCGCGGTTGCTTCGCTCGAGGTCACGCGGGAGACGGTCACCCCGCGCAGCGCCGCAAATCCGGCGGACCGCAAGCGCGCGACGAGCGTCGCATCGGAAGAAGCGTTCTCGACCGTCCGTTCGCCGCGAGGAAGCGAGAACGCCTCGCCGCTTTCGAGGCGAAGCTCCATGCGTTCTTCCGACACGACGACGCCGTCACCGATCGTTGCTGCACCGTCGAAGGCGCCGGCGATTCCGGCATTGACGACGAGGCGGTATTTACCCGCCGCCAGGGCCGCCGCGATCGCGCTCGCGGCCTCGACCGGGCCGACGCCGGTCACGAGCAGGTCGACTCCATCGCGCCGGCGCCAGAATGCAAGCTCGGCTTCGACGGCACAGCAGAGCAGAATCACGGAACGCCGATGAACTTGTGGGTCTGCAGCGAGAGACGAAAACGCTGCGGATGCGCTTTGACGTAGTCGAGTGCGAGCGCGACGTTGCCCGGCTTATTGCCCTCCGGCTGCAGCAGTATCACCGGCTTGCCGGCGAAGAGCGCGAGATGCTCCTCGGGTACGCGCTCGTCGACGATGAGCTTGGCTTCGTTCGCGCGCTGCGCCATGCGCGCGTCGACGCGTTCCTTGGGCGAGACGCAGAGCCACACGTCGTCGGAAAGCTCGGTGAAGATCGTACCGTTGGACTCGACGTGCACGCGGCGCCCGTCGCGCCGCAGCGCGTCGATTAGCGCCGGCGTCTGCGACTGCGCCAGCGGCTCGCCGCCGGTGAGCACGACCATCGGACACTCGCCGCCGGCGTCACGCACGCGCGCGACGACTTCGTTGACCCCGGCGAAAAACTTCGTCGAGTAATCCGTGTCGCAGAAATCGCAGGCGAGATTGCACCCGGCAAGCCGCACGAAGACGGCGGGCGTTCCCGTCCACGTTCCCTCGCCTTGCACCGAGTAAAAGATTTCCGCTAGCTGGAGCATCGCGTGCTACGGTTCGAAGTCGCTTTTGCGAAGGATGCCGCGAGCCGAGCTCGTCTCCCAAAGCACCAGCTCGTCGAGGCCTCGCAGCGCGCCGGCGAGCTGCTCCCAGATATACGCGAGCAGATTTTCGACCGTTGGGTTCTCGACGAAGTCGTTGAGGCTTTGGTGATCGAGGCGATCGACGATGCGTTCGTTGACGACGCGCTCGATGACGTCGAGATCCTCAATCATGCCGCGCGCGGGCCCGGAGGTCTGCACCGGGCCGCGGACCGCGACTTCGAGACGATACGAGTGTCCGTGCATCCGCGAGCACTTTCCGGGGTGAGACGGCAGAACGTGAGCGGATTCGAATCGGAACTGCTTGCGGATTTGAATTGTAGTCTACAGTTCTCCCTGCGGCCCCATACGCTCGAGCCGGCGCTTGAGATCGGCGAGGAAGCCGCTGGCGACGTAGCCGTTGACGACGCGATGATCGAGCGAGAGGCACGAGTTCATCATCGAACGGATGGCGATCGAATCGTCGTCGCGGACGACCAGCTTCTTGACGACCGTTTCCATCGTGACGATGCCCGCCTGGCCGCCGTTGATGATCGGCGCCGAGGCCCAGGATCCGTTCGCACCGTTATTGTTGACGGTAAAAGTGCCGCCGGCGAGATCGTCGACGCCGAGCTTGCCTTTGCGCGCCTTCTCGATCAGCTCTCCGGCTGCGACCGCGAGCCCCTTGATCGAAAGCTTGTCGGCATTCTTGATCACCGGGACGACGAGATTGGTCGGCAGACCGATGGCGACGCCGACGTTCACCTCGCCGTTGACGTAGATGCTCGCTTGATTCGAACCGTTCGCCGGTACGAAACGCGCGTTCATCAGCGGAAAGGCGGCGAGCGATTCGACGACCGCGCGAATGAAGAACGGAAGCAGCGTAAGTTTGTAACCGGTCTCGCGTTCGAAGCGATCCTTCTCGCGAGCTCGCCATTTCCAGACGTCCGTGACGTCGATCTCCACCATCGACCAGGCGTGCGGCGCCGTGCGACGGCTCTCGACCATGCGCTCGGCGATGATGCGCCGCGCTTGCGTGAGCGTGATCGTCGTGCCCGGAATCGGTTGCGCGTAGGTTGACGTCCGTGCCGCATCGGGTGCCGCGGGTGCGGTGGACGCCGGCGTTGAGCCTGCGGGGGCGCCGGTGCTTGCCGCGGCCAAAACGTCGCCGGCCGTCACGCGGCCGTTGGTTCCACTCCCCTTGAGCGCGCGGATGTCGATGCGATGCTCTCGCGCGAGGCGGCGAACCGCGGGCGACGCGCCGCGCAGCGCGCCTTCGGCTTCTGCTCCGTCGACGGCGACCGGTGCGGGCGAACCGTTCGAGGAGGGACCGGATTGCGCACGCTCCGTCGCGACGGGGGGCGCCGCGGGAGCCGAGGCTGCGGGTGCCGGCGACGCGGTCGAAGCGGAGGCGGCGCCCACTTCTTCAATGACGGCGATCGGCGTGCCGGTCGCGACCGTCTCGCCTTCTTTGACGAGAAGTTCGCGAATCGTGCCGGTCACCGGCGAGGGTACGCCGGCGTTGACCTTATCGGTTGAAACTTCGACGAAGTCTTCGTATTTGTTGACGGAGTCGCCGACGCTCTTGAGCCACTGCGCGACGGTTCCTTCGGTGACCGTTTCGCCCAGCTGCGGCATCGTGATCGTAGTCGCCATCAGAACTTCACCATTTCGCGCATCGTCTCGGCCATCTCCGCCGGCGACGACATGTACTCTTCCTCGAGCGGCAACGCGTAGCCCATCGCGGGCACGTCGGGTGCGGCGAGGCGGCGGATCGGCGCGTCGAGATCGAAGAGCGCCTCCTCGGCGACCATCGCGCTGATCTCCGCGCCGACGCCGCCGAACTTGTTGTCTTCGTGAATGATCAATAACTTGCGCGTCTTGCGCACGCTCTCGAGGATCGCCGTCTTGTCCATCGGGCGAATCGAGCGCAAGTCGATCACTTCGATCGAGAGGCCTTCCTTTTCGAGAGATTCGGCGGCCTCGATCGCCCAGTGCACGTAGAGCCCGTACGAGACGACGGTCAGCTGCGTGCCTCCCTTGCGAGTTCTCGCCTTGCCGAGCGGAATCGTGTAGTGGCCGTCGGGTACCTCGCCTTTGATCAACCGATACGTCTTCTTGTGCTCTAAGAAAAGCACCGGATCGGGATCGTCGATCGACGAGTTCAGCAGCCCTTTTACGTCGTCGGGAAACGACGGCACGACAATTTTCAAGCCCGGAACGTGATAGAAGAGCGCTTCGATCGAGACCGAGTGCGAGAGCGCGCCGCGAACGCCGCCGCCGTAGGGCGTGCGAATCACGAGCGGGCACGTATACTCGCCGTTGGAGCGATAGCGGATCTTCGCCGCTTCGCCGACGATCTGGTTGAACGACGGATAGATGAAATCGGCGAACTGAATCTCGGCAATCGGCCGCAGCCCTTCCATCGCCATCCCGACGGCGATGCCGACGATCGACGCTTCGGCAATCGGGGTGTCGATGACGCGCGCCTCGCCGAACTCGCCGATGAAATCCTTGGTGATCAGAAAGACGTTTCCACGCGCGCCGACGTCCTCGCCGAGAATGATCGTGCGATCGTCGTTCTTCATCGCTTCGTAAAGGGTCGCGCGGACCGCCTCGACGTTGTTCATCAGCGTCGAGCTCGTGCTGCTTACGACTGCCACGGTTGCCACGCTCCTTCGTAGACGTGCGTATAGAGATCTTCCGGCTTCGGATAGGGCAGCGCCTCGGCGGCGTCGGTCGCCTCGTTGGTCTCGCGCAGGACGTCTTTGCGCATCGCCGCGACGTCTTGCGGCGTCACGATTCCATGCTCGAGCAGCACGGCCTCGAAGGCTGGAACCGGATCCTGCTTGCGGCGCTCCATCACTTCCTCGCGGGTGCGATAGGTCATGTCGTTGTCGTCGGTCGAGTGCGCGAGATAGCGATAGCAGGTGCCTTCGATCAGCGATGGGCCGCCGCCCGAGCGGGCGCGATCCATCGCCTCCTTTACCGCCGCGTAGGTTTCGATCGCATCGAAGCCGTTGAAGCGCGAGCCGGGCATGCCGTAGCCCTCCGCACGCTTCCAGATCTCCGGCTGCGCCGTCTGTTTTTGGAGCGGCGTCGAGATCGCCCACTCGTTGTTCTCGACGAGCATCACGAACGGCAGCTTGTGGACGGCCGCGAAGTTCATCGACTCGTGCCACTCGCCTTCGCTCGTCGTTCCGTCGCCGCAGGTCGCCAAGACGGCGCGACCGCTCTGCCCGCGATACTTCAAGGCATAGGCGGCGCCGACGGCGTGCGGTAGATGCGCGGCGAGAATCGAAGAGAACGACATCAGGCCCGCCTGTTTCGACGAATAGTGGTTCGGAAACTGACGGCCGCCGTTGTGATCTTCGGCGCGCGCAAAGATCGAAAGCATGATCTCGTAGGGCGAGAGCCCGATCCCCAGGCAGAGTCCGAGATCGCGATAATAGGGCGCGAGAATATCGGAACCGCGATTGAAGGCCATCGCCGCGCCGGCTTGCAGGGCTTCGTGCCCCTCGCTGCCGAGGGCAAAGGGAACCTTACCTTGACGGTTGAGTTGAAAACCGCGATTGTCGAGTTGGCGCTGCAGCAGCATGTTGCGGAAGATGTCGCGCAACTGCTGGTCGCTCAAACCGTGACGCTCGAGGCCGCCCGTTCGTAAATCCGTCGTAGCCATAGAACCTCTACTTTAAGTAACCCACGGATGCCAGCTCTGCGCGTAGACCTTTTCGTAGAGATCGGCTGCGACCGGATAGGCCATCGCTTCAGCTCGGTCCGTGGCGTCGTTGGCTTCTTCGAGAACGGAACGCTTCAACGCTTCCGCCCCTTCCGCGGTCAGAATGCCCCGCTCGGCCAGCAGGCGTTCGAAGCAGGGAACGGGGTCGCGCTTGCGGCGCTCTTCGACCTCCTCGCGCGAACGGTACGTGCGATCGTCGTCGTCGGTCGTGTGGGCGAGGAAGCGGTAGCACTTGGCTTCGACGAGCGTCGGACCCTGGCCGGTCCGAGCGCGCGTCAGCGCGTCGCGCAATGCCGCGTAGCAGGCGATCGGGTCCATCCCATCCACCGAGCTCCCCGGCATGCCGTAGCCTTCGGCCCGGCGATGGACGTCGGGCTGCGCCATCTGCTTGGCAAGCGGGGTCGAGATCGCCCATTCGTTATTTTCACAGAGAAAGACGATCGGCAGGCGGTGGACCGCCGCAAAGTTGAGCGACTCGTGCCACTCGCCTTCGCTGGTAGCGCCGTCGCCGAAGGTCGTGAGCACCGCGCGCCCAGCCTCGCTGCGATACCGAATGGCATACGCGGCGCCGACGGCGTGCGGCAGCTGCGCCGCGATAACCGAGCTGATCGAGTGCACGCCGAGCGCGCGGCTCGCATAGTGGTGCGGGAACTGACGCCCGGCCGAGTGATCGGCGGCGCGAGCGAAGAGCGAGAGGAGCACCTCGTAAGGCGTCACGCCGATGCCGAGTGCGAGACCGAGATCGCGATAGTAGGGGACCAAAATATCTTTGCCCCGCAGGAAGGCCATCGCGGCGCCGGCCTGGACCGCCTCGTGCCCTTCGCTGGCCGACGCGAAGGGGATCTTCCCTTGACGATTGAGCTGGAAGCCCCGGTTCTCCAGGGTTCGCTGCGTCACCATCGTGCGGAAGATCGCGACGAGCTGCTCGTCGCTCAGTCCGTGGCGTTCGAGCTCCGCCGGTGCGGGTTTGGCTTGACTCACGAAGGCCTAGTCGCTCGCTGCCGCGTTGGAATCCTGCGCCGGAGGTGGCGGTCGAGCGCTCGCCCAAAACGGCCGCATGAGATGGAGGGTGGCCTTAGGCGCCGGCCTTTTCGCATTCGCGCTCGCTTCGCCGCACCGCGCCGCTGCCGATCAGTACGCGGCGACGACGCTGACCGCGCCGGCGATTTTTGCGCTCAACCGGCACGCAACCGGGGCTCCCGAGCCGGGCACCTATCATATCGTCACGCAGACGGTGTCCCAATCGGGCGAAAGGTGGACCACGGAGACCTACCGCAGCGGCCGCAACTTCCGCACGACCCAGCGGCAGGGCAGCTTCGTCTCGTCCTATGGTTCTTACGACGGTCAACCCTGGAGCCAAGACGCTAACGGCTGGATCACGCACACGTCGAACTACTACGAAGAGGCGGATCCGTTCGTCGCATCGCTGCGCAACGCCGCGTCGGGATCGAGTCAGGTGAGGGTGCTGGGGCTCACGAGTGCCCGAACGCGGCAACTGGTCGTCGAGGTTACGCCTGAGGACGGTTTGGCAGAGCGTCGCTTTTACGACGCGCAGACGCACTTCCTCGACCGAATCGAGATGGTCGACTTCGACGGTCACAAGCAGGTCTGGAACTACTCCAACTACGCCGGCGCGTACGGACTGACGCTCGCGCACCTCATCGAGTACGAGCGCGACGGGACGTCGGTGACGCAGCGAACGACGCTGCTCTCGTACGAGCATACGAACGCCGCGCCGAGCTTCGCTCCGCCGGATTCGCGCCGGCTCTTCGATTTGGGCGGCCGCGATTCGGTTACGGTGCCCGCCAAGTTCACCGACGACGGCATCATCGTGCCGGTGACGATCGGAACGCGATCGCTCGACTTCCTGCTGGACTCGGGTTCTTCGGATTTGCTGATCGATCCGGGGATTGCGGGCGAGCTTGGGATGCGCTCCAGCGGCGCCGAGCAGTACAGCTTCGCCGGCGATTTCACATTGGCCAACGCGCTCGCGCGCTCGGTCTCGGTCGGTGGCTTGACCGCCGCCAACGTCACCTTTTCAACGGCGCGCTTCGAGGAGCAGCTTACCGATAGCCGCGTCGTCGGCTTGCTCGGCGCGGACTTTTTCGCCAGCGGCGTCGTTGAGATCAGTTTCGAAAAGAAGAGGCTGACGATGCTGCGCGCCCTTCCTTCCGGCCTGGCCGCGGCAGGATGGTCCCCGGTCCCGATTCGGCTCGACTCTGAGGTGCCGATGGTCAAGGCGATCTTTAGCGGGCAGAGCGGCCACTTCATCGCCGATCTCGGCGCCGCCTATACGACGCTCTTTCCGCACTTCTTCGCCAGATATCCGGGCTTGATTCCCAAGGACGTGCGTGACGAGGAAGAGCTGCAGACGATCGGCGGCAAGCCCTTCGGCATCACGCATCTAACGATGAAGACGCTGGTGCTGGGCGATTGGGCCTTCGCGAACGTACAGGTCGTGGTACCCTCGGCCGCGTATGCCCAGCAACGCGATTTCGACGGTTTGATCGGGCGCGAGGTCTTGAGCAGCTTCGATTGGATCTTCGATTACGCAGACGCTCAACTGTGGTTCAAACCGATTGATCAAAACACTCGATAGCTCTGGCGTCCCCATCGACGAGCTCGTCCGCTACCGCCGTCACTTCCACGCGCATCCCGAGCGCTCGCTCGAAGAGTTCGAAACGGCGGCCTTCATCGAGCGGGAGCTGCGCGAGGTGGGCTATGACGAGATTCGCACCGGCATCGGTAAGACGGGAATCTTGGCGACGCTGCGAGGTGTGAAGCCGGGACCGGTGACGCTGCTGCGCGCCGATATGGACGCGCTTCCGATCGAAGAGCAGAACGACGAAATCTACCGCTCGGTCAACGCCGGCACGATGCACGCCTGCGGGCACGACGCCCACATGGCGATTCTCCTCGCCGCTGCGCGTGCGTTGCGGTCCCGTTCGGCGGAGATCGCCGGAACGATCGTTTTCTGCTTTCAGCCCGGCGAGGAAGGCCACTGCGGCAACAAGCTCATGATCGAGGACGGAGCGCTCGAAAACCCTCACGTTGACCGGACGTTTGCACTGCACGTCTATAGCGGCTTGGATGCCGGCAAGGTGGGCATTCGCGACGGCCCGTTCTTTGCGTCGTCGGATCAGTTCGACATCGAGCTGATCGGCAAGGGCGGCCACGGAGCGATGCCGCATCACGCGATCGACCCGATCGTCGCAGCGGCGCAGCTGGTCGGATTACTGCAAACGGTCGTGAGCCGCGAGTACGCCGCGAGCGAGCCGGTCGTCGTTACCGTCGGGTCGATCCACGCGGGAACGACGTACAACGTGATCCCCGAGCGGGCGACCCTGCAGGGAAGCGTCCGCGCCTTCGACGATGCCGTTAGAAACGAGCTTCCGGAGCGCATCGAGCGGGTGCTCGCGGGGCTCTGCGATGCGATGCGCCTGGAGTACCGTTTCGATTATCGCTACAACTACCCGCCGACGATCAACGATACGGGCGCAAACGACGTGGTGCGCGCGGTCGCGCGCGAAGTCGCCGGCCCCGAGAACGTCGTCGATCCGCACCCGATCGTCATGTGGTCGGAGGACATGTCCTTCATGCAGGAGCTTCGCCCCGGAGCCTACTTCTTGATCGGCGCGCGCGGATCGAAGAAGGGTTCGCACCCCCAGCACAGCGCGCACTTCGACATCGACGAACGCGCGCTCGAAGCCGGCTTCGAGATGATGGTAGGCCTAGCCCTCAGTTAGGTTTCCCTAGAGGTCGTAGTGGCTCTCGGTGATCGTGAGCATCCAACGCAGCGCCCGCGCCGAGCGGTCCAACTCGCGCAGCGATTGCGAGTAGAGCCGAAACTGCGGATCCGGGCCGCGGCGCCGGCGGCGTCCGCGCTCGTGGCGCTCGGCAAAGGCGAGCGCCGTCTCCAACTGCATTTCGATTGCCGGGAAGAGCGTTCGCAGCTCTCCTTCGCAGGATTCGAACAAACCGCCGACGACGGGCGGCGCCGGCTTGGCCGGATGATGGAGCGCGAACTCGAGGCGCGCGAGCGTGTACTCGCCGTGTGCTGCCACGAAAGCGGTGAGGACCTGTTCCAACCGTGCGTCCATCGGCAAGACGACTTCTGCCGACGGCGAAGCTGCGCCTGGTGGCGAGTTCAGACGTTCGCAAGTATGTGATCATCGGCAACGGCTTTGCCGGAACCACGGCGGCCGAACAGCTGCGCAAGCACGATCCGTCGTGCGAGATCGCGCTCTTCGGCGACGAGCCGTACACGCTCTACAACCGCATCTCGCTTCCGCCGATGCTGCGCAAGCAGATCCCCGAGGCCAAGGTCATGATTCGCAACGTGGCGTGGCACGAGGAGCACCGCATCGACCTGCACCTGGAGACGCACGTCGAGGGTATCGTGACGCAAGAGCGGATCGTCGCCGCCAACGGAAGGTCGTATCCGTACGACGCACTCCTGATTGCTACCGGCGGACGCCCGAATCCCAGCGGAAAGCCCGGCTCCGAGGGCGCTTCGAACCTGTTCGCCTTCCAGTATCTGGATGACACGCGAGCGATTTCGGAGCAAATCGACGAGAGCAAGGCGGGCGTGGCGATCGGCGGATCGTTCATCGCCTACGAGCTGGCCGAGGCCTTCGCCTCGCGCGGCCTGGAGACGCACTGGCTGATGCGCGGCCCGCGCGGCTTGCACCGGATCATCGATGAAGAGGCCGGTGCCTTGCTTCACGAAGCGGCCGGCGCCGAGGGCGTCTACATGCACTACGGCGAGGAAGTCGAGGAGTTCGTCCGCTCCAACGGCGAGATCACTAAAGTTCGAACGAGCAAGGGCGCCGAGATCGAAGCGCAGTGCTACGCCTACGGTTTCGGCCTGGCGATGAACACCGAGATCTGCGACGGCTCGGGCGTCGAGACGAGCAAGAACGGCATTCTCTGCGACGACCACCTCGAGACGAATATCAAGAACGTCTACGCGGCCGGCGACGTCGCCGATTTTTACGATCCGATCCTCGAGATCCGCTACCGCATGGGTACGTGGAACAATGCCGGCGCGCACGGCAAGGTCGTTGCGCTCAACATGATGGGCGGCAGCGAGAAGTACCACGACGTGCCGGAGTATTCGTCGATGCTCTTCAAGGGGCAGACGATCACGCAGTTTGGGCTAGGCACCGATCTGCGTCCCGACCTCGAGATCGCGCGGAAAGTGGACAAGGAGAAGAAGTGGTACCGCGCGCTCTTCTTCTGGGAGGACCGTCTGGTCGGGGGCCTGATGCTCGGTAAGGGCAACCGCGCGGGCAAACGCAAGTATGTGGAAGCGATCAAAAGCAAAGAGCGCTTTCCGAAACCCGAGTGGAACGCGATGCTCGACTGGACGGCCTAGATTTCTTGCGCTAACGCACCTCTGACGCACGCCGCAAAGTCCTCTACGTCTTGCGGCGTCGTGGCCCAGTGCGTCATCCAGCGCACCTCCGGCAACGACTCGTCGAAGACGTAGAAGAAGTATTCGCGCCCGATCCGTTCGATTGCCGCGCGGTCGAGCGTCGCGAAGATGACGTTGCAGCGAACCTCTCGCGTAATGCGTAGCCCCTCGATTGATTTGAGGCGCTCGTGAAGCAGCGCGGTCATCGCATTAGCGTGCGCCGAGTATTTTCGCCAGCGGTCGCCGGTGAGGAGCGCCACGAATTGGGCGCCGATATAGCGCATCTTCGAAGCCAGCTGCATCGACTGCTTCTGCACGAACGCCGCCGCGCCGGCATGCAGTTCGGGTTTGAAGAAGCAGATCGCCTCGCCGAGCATCAGGCCGTTCTTCGTGCCGCCGAAGGTGAGAACGTCGACTCCGGCGCCGACGCTGGTCGCGCGCAGATCGGTGCCGAGTGCGGCAGCCGCGTTCGAGAGACGGGCGCCGTCGAGGTGAACGATCAGGCCGCGGTCGTGCGCGAAGCGGCACAGCTCGCGCAGCTCTTCGATTTCATAGAGTCCGCCGAACTCCGGAGATTGCGAGATCGAGAGAGCGCGCGGCTGCGCGAAGTGAACGACGCCTTCGGTATGCAGGTAGGGTTCGAGATCGGCAGGACGCAGCTTGCCGTCGGGCGTTGCGACGGCAATCACCTTCGAACCGGCAAAACGCTCGAGCGCGCCGCATTCGTCGCTCTGCAAGTGCGCCGTTACCGGAGCCAAGACGGCCTCCCAGGGGCGCAGCAGCGAACTGAGCGCCGCGACGTTGGCGCCCGTGCCGTTGAACGCGAAATATACTTCGACAGCCTCGCCGAAGTGCTCGCGGAAGCACGCGCGCGCACGCGCCGTCCACTCGTCGTCACCGTAGGCAGGCGCGTCGCCCGCATTCGCCTCGAGAATCGCTTCGAGGATCTCGGGAGCGATGGGCGCGTTGTTGTCGCTGGCAAAACTGCGACGGAGCGTTTGGCTCATTGTGGCGACCTTTGCGCGAGCCGGAGGGTCGGCCCCTACCGTCTCGCGTAAGTAGCCGTATGCCCGAACGCGACCAGCTCGAAGTAGACGTCCTCTTCGTCGGTGCCGGCCCTGCGAGCTTGGCGGGCGCGATTCGGCTCGGCCAGCTCGCGCACGAGGCCGGACGCGCGCTCGAGATCCTCGTGATCGAAAAAGCCGCCGAGGTTGGCAATCACGGCATCTCCGGCGCGGTGATGGATCCGCGCGCGCTCGACGAGCTGCTGCCGAAGTGGCGCGAGAGTGCGCCGGTAGAATCGCCGGTGACTCGTGACGAACTCTGGCTCCTGACGACGGGCGGCAAGATCAAAGCGCCGTTTACGCCGCCGCCGCTGAACAACCACGGCAAGTACGTCGCCTCGCTGCAGAAGATGTGCGTCTGGCTCGCCCAGCGTGCGGAAGAAGCGGGCGCGCAAGTCTTTCCCGCGTTTCCCGGGCAAGAGCTGCTGTGGGAGGGCGACCGCGTCATCGGCGTGCGCACCGGCGATAAAGGCCTCGACCACAACGGCGCGCCGAAATCGAACTACGAACCCGGCGCCGACATCCTTGCGAAAGTCGTCGTGCTCGGTGAGGGCCCTCGTGGGACGCTCGCAAAGCAGGCCGTTGCGCGTTTGGACCTCGCCGCGCAGCGAGAACCACAAGTCTACGCGGCAGGCGTCAAAGAGTTGTGGCAGCTCCCCGACGATCGTTTCAAAGCGGGCTCGGTGATTCACACGCTGGGATATCCGCTGCCATCGGAGACGTTCGGCGGCGGCTTCATCTACGGCATGAGCGCCAACATCCTCGACATCGGCATGGTGACCGGTCTGGACTACAAGAATCCGACGACCGACCCGCACAACGAGCTGCAGCGCTACAAACAGCATCCGGCGATCGCCAAGATGCTCGAGGGCGGCACGATGATCCGTTACGGCGCCAAAGCGATTCCCGAGGGCGGCCTTTTTGCGATGCCGCGCGCGTACGCCGACGCGCTGCTGATCGTCGGCGATTCCGCCGGCTTCCTCAACGGCATGCGTCTCAAGGGCATTCATCTCGGCATGAAATCGGGAATGCTCGCCGCCGAGACGATCTGGAAAGCGATCCAGGCGGAGCGTTTCGATCGCGAGACGCTGTCGTCGTTCGAGCGGAGCTTCAAAGAATCGTGGGCCTACGCCGAGCTTCGCACGGCCCGCAACTTTCACCAGGGCTTTCACAACGGCATGCTGGCCGGGCTGATCAACGCGGGCCTTGCAACGATCACCGGCGGCGCGGGATTCGGATTCATCGACAAGCTCGGCGGCGAGCCCGGGTACGAGCGGATGGAGAAGATGGGCTGGCAGCCCAAAGAGACGCCGCGCGCAAAGATCGACAACGTGCTGACCTTCGACAAGCTGACCGACGTCTACAACAGCGGAACGATGCACGAAGAGAATCAGCCTTCCCATCTCCTCGTCTCCGACACGAACATCTGCCGCGATCGCTGCACGGCCGAGTACGGCAATCCGTGCCGCCACTTCTGTCCGGCCGCCGTCTACGAGCCGCTCTTCGAGAAGAGCGACGGAAAGTTCGAAGGGCGGCTGCAGATCAACTTCACCAACTGCGTGCACTGCAAAACCTGCGACATCGCCGATCCTTACCAGATCATCACCTGGGTGCCGCCGCAAGGCGGCGAGGGTCCCGTCTACACGGGAATGTAGCGGTGAAGGCTGCGGGCGGCGACGTCATCGTCGCCGGTGCGGGGCTGATCGGCCTCGCGATCGCCTTCGAACTCGCCGAGCGCGGCGCGACCGTTCGCGTCTACGATCGGGGCGAACCCGCGCGGGCGGCGTCGTGGGCCGGTGCCGGCTTGCTGGCGCCGTACGCGGAGGTTCTGCGCGAGCCGGCGCTGCTCGAGCTGTGCGTCGCATCATTGGGAGAGTACGCGCCGTTCGTCGAGCGCGTGCGCGACGCCGGCGGCGTCGACCCGATGCTGCGCTCCGGCGGCGTGCTCCACGTCGCGAGCGACGAGCCCGCGCTTGCGGGATTGCGCGAGCGAGATCGCACGCTGAAATCGCGCGGCATCGCGAGCGAATTGCTCGCGCGCTCCGCGGTGATTGCTGCGGAGCCGTGGCTCAGCCGGCACGTAACCGGCGGCCTTCTCGTGCGCGACGAAGGCTGGGTCGACAACCGCCGTCTCGGCCGCGCGCTCGCGAGCGCCTGCGAAGCGGGCGGCGTCAGCATTACGACGACGGCGGCGTTGCGCGTCGAGTGCGACACGCGCCGCGTGCTCGGCGTCGCCACCGACTTTGGATTCGTTGCGGCCGCGCGGGTGATCAACGCCTGCGGCGCCTGGGCGGCGCAGCTCGACGGGCCGCCGGCCCCGTGCCGGCCGCCCGTTACACCGGTCAAGGGACAGATGCTCGCGCTTGGCGTCCCCAGAGACTTCGTTCGCCGTGCAACCTGGGCGGCGGATTGTTATCTCGTGCCCAGAGACGATGGGCGCCTGCTCGTTGGAGCGACGGTGGAATCCGCCGGGTTCGACGAGCGCCCGACCGCGCAGGGAATGCACGATCTGCTGCACGCGGCGTTGACGGCAGCCCCGTCGCTGGCGAACTTTTCCGTCACCGAAAGTTGGGCCGGGCTGCGGCCGGGGACGCCCGACGGATTGCCATTCCTCGGAGCGACCCGGCTCGACGGATTCTTCCTGGCCACGGGTCACTACCGCAATGGGATTCTGCTTGCGCCGATTACCGCGCGGCTGATCGCCGACGCGATCGAAGGCAGGGAGGCGCAAGCGCTGCGACCTTTCTCGATCGAGCGCGCCAACGCGGAAGAATCGCGCGCGGCACGAACGACGTACGCGTGAAGGCAACGGTCAACGGAGAACCGCACGAGCTGCCCGACGAGGTAACGGTCGGCGCGCTGCTCGATCTGCTCGGATCGCCGCGCACCGGGATCGCGGTCGCTTGCAACGATCGCGTCGTTCCGCGCGCGCAGTACGAGACGAATCGCCTGCGTGAGGGCGACCGGCTCGAAATCATCACGGCGGTCGCGGGCGGCTGATGGACGACGCATTTCGCATCGGCTCGCTGGAGTTGCGTTCGCGGCTGATCGTCGGCACGGGCAAGTATCCGTCAATGGAAGTGATGCAGGCGGCACACGAAGCCAGCGGCGCGCATATGGTAACCGTCGCGATCCGGCGCATCAACCTCGACGATCGGCAAGGGCGAACGATGCTCGATTACATCGATCGCGAGCGCTACGTGATTCTGCCGAACACGGCCGGCTGCTACTGCGCGAAGGATGCCGTGCTCACCGCCCAGCTGGCACGCGAGCTGCTGCAGACCGACCTTATCAAGCTCGAGGTCATCGGCGACGAGCAGACACTGCACCCCGACTCCCGCGAGACGCTCGCCGCGGCGGAGCGGCTCGTAAAGGACGGCTTTACCGTACTGCCCTACATCGGCGACGATCCGATCGCGTGCAAGCAGCTCGAGGAGCTTGGCTGCGCCGCCGTCATGCCGCTGGCGGCGCCGATCGGCAGTGGGCTCGGCATCTGCAACCCCTACTCGATCCGCATCATCAAGGAACGCGCGAAGATCCCCGTGATCGTCGACGCCGGCGTGGGCACCGCGTCGGATGCGGCGCTCGCGATGGAGCTGGGCGTTGACGCGCTACTGATGAACACGGGGATCGCGGCGGCGAGCGACCCGGTCCGGATGGCCCGTGCGATGAAGCACGCGGTCATCGCTGGACGCGAAGCATTTCTGGCCGGCCGAATGGCAAAGCGGCTCTACGCCAACGCCTCGAGCCCCATGCAGGATTTGATCTCTACGCGCGGCTCATAGATAAGGCGTGCATCATCCGCTTCGTCTGATCGTTCCGCCGCTGATCGTCATCGCGGCGATCGCGGCGGTTTACATTCCACTGCATCGGCATGCGGTCGCGGTGCGGAGCAACCCGCACCACCACACGCGCAAGCCCTTCAGCCATACGACCGCGGGAAGCGTCGTCGCCGTCGCGCTGATCGTCGCCTTCATCTGCGCCTTCATTTTACCGTAGCGACCGCGAACCAGTGGACGGCGCCGGAGAGCGGGCGCTCGGGGTGCGCCCATCGTGCGGCGCTTTGCCCCGCGTCGTGCTCCTCGAGCGAGCGTATCGCAAAGTGAGCCCCGAGAAGCTCGCTTAGGCGCACGCGGTCGAAGAACGCGTGCGCGACGCCGCGCTCGTCGCCCGATTCGGGCGCATACGTGAAGTCGTCGATCCGGCTGCCGCTGCCGAAACGCGCGTCACGAACCGAGCCGAAGGTCGCGTAGAGCGGCGCGCCTTTGGCCAGGAGTCCGGCGATCCCGGCGAGGGTCGCGCCGATCGTGGCCGGCGTACCGTGCAGCAGCCCATGCGTCGAGAGAGCCGCGGCAAAGGGGCCGGATAGCCCGGCGAGCGGAGCCGCCGCGCCGGCGGTATGGTCGTCGACGGCGACGACGGTAAATCCGGCGGCGCGCAGGGCCTCGGTGTTACGTCCCCGGCCGGAGGCAAAGTCGAGCACGCGGCCGGCAGGGCCGGTTCGCAGGTGTTCGACGAGGCGCACGGCCAACGGATGGGGAGTCACGACAACACGCTTCGAGAAAGGGCGAAATCTTGCTTGGTGAAGGCGACCGGCTTCCCGACGTCACGCTGCTCGACGACGGGGGCGCAACGCTCACGACCGCGGATCTGCTCGGCGGCCCGCTGGTCCTGTATTTCTATCCGAAGGACGACACCCCGGGCTGCACGAGCGAGGCCTCGCAGTTCCGCGATATCTACAAACAGTTCGAACGAAAGAATGCTCGCATCGTCGGCGTCAGCCGCGACTCCGTGGAGTCGCACCAGCGCTTCAAAAAGAAGTACTCGATTCCGTTCCCGCTGCTCGCGGATACCGAATCGAAGCTCTGCGACGCCTTCGGCGTAATCGTCGAGCGAATCAGAGACGGCAAGAAGAGCATGGGCGTGGCGCGCGCGACCTTTCTCATCGATGGAGAGGGCACGATCGTCAAGAGCTGGCCGCAGGTGAGCGTCGACGAGCACGCGGAGGACGTGCTGGCCTCGTTGCCTTGAGCGCCGCGTTGCGCCTCTCCGTCGTCGGCTCCAGTCCGGCGACGCCGCGGCCCGGAGGCGCGTGCAGCTCGTATCTGGTGCGAAGCGGCGCCGGCGCCCTGCTCGTGGACATCGGCAGCGGCGCGCTCGCGAGACTGCGGGAGGCGTTCGACTATCCCACGCTCGACGGCGTGCTCATTTCGCACATGCACGCCGACCACTTCTTCGATCTCGTTCCGCTGCGCCAGGGATTGAAGTACGATTCGCCTCCCCGAGCGCAGCGGATGCCGCTGTGGCTGCCGCCAAACGGCTTGGCCGCGCTCGAGGCGCTCCGTCGCGCCGTCTCCCCCGACGTCGATGGTGATTTCTTCGACGAGGTCTTTGCCGTCAGCGAGTACGACCCGGCGCAAACGTTACGCGTCAAGGACATCGAACTGAAGTTTGCGCGTACGCACCACTATATCGAGGGGTACGCGGTGCGCGCGTCCTGCGGCAGCGAGAGCTTCGTTTACTCGAGCGACACCGCGCCCTGTGACGGGGTCGTCGAGCTCGCCCGCACGAGTCCGTTCTTTCTCTGCGAGGCCGCTTTGGGGTTGGGATCCGAGGACGGCGAGCGAGGTCACTCGTCGGCGTGGGAGGCCGGCGAGATGGCGGCGCGGGCCGGCGTCAGGCGCCTCGCGCTCACGCATTACAGCGCTTCTTGGGAACCCGAGGCGCTCATCGAGGCGTCGCGCCGTTCGTTTTCGGGGATCGTCGCGCTCGCGACCGACGGCCTGCAGCTCCTTTAACCCGGGCGGCTCCTAGTTGTCGGTTTTCGGCTGCGTGCTCGGCAGCGAAAATCCGATTAGCGCGCGCACGGGCGCGAGGCCGCGGCTCACCACGGCATAGGGCGTGACCGTCAGACCGAGTTCCTGCAGCCGCGAAACCGCTGCAAGCAGCTCGGAACCGCTGGTCACGACGTCCTCGAGCAACAAAACGCGCTGGCCCGCGTGATAGGGACCTTCGACGTATTCATCGGGGAAGGCACCGTACGCTTTGGGCTTCTTTCGTACGGCGATCATCGGGACGCCGGAAAGCTGCGAGACGGCGGTCGCGATGACGACGCCGCCGAGTTCGGTGCCCCCGACGAGATCCGGATTGGTCTCGGCGATCACCGGCGTGAACATCCGCGCGATGCGCCGCAACACGTGGGGATCGGAAAAGAGCCGGAACTTGTCGATGTAGTAGTCGCTGCGCACCCCTCCCGAAAGGACGTACTCGCCTCGGGTTATTGCGCGTTCGACGATCGTTTTACGAAGCCACGCGAGATCTTGTAAGCCTAGATGCTCCATTGCCATGCGTTCCAGGACTCGACCACGGGATTGGGATCGAAGCCTTTGAAATCGACGCTGATAGGCTCCATTTGCTTGTAATAGTAGTCGAAAAGCTCCGGGTTGTCGCGGGCTAGCAGTTCCTGGATGCGGAAGTAGGCGGCACGGCGCGTCGGCCGATCGTAGTGCGTCAGCGCGATGTGTTGCAGCGCCTCCATTTGAGGGCTGCAGTATCGCGAGTAGTTGTAGCCGCCGGGCGGGAAGTTGCGACACATGAACTGCGAGCTGTCGTCGGGATCGATCCCGGCGTACCAGCCTGCCAGCGACATATCGTATTTGCCCTGCTGAAGAATACCGCCCATGCCGGCGGGCGCGAAGAGCACGTCGCCTGGGTACGACTTGATCGAGACGTCGATCCCGATCGAGTTGAGGAAGCCCTGAATCAGCAGCGCTTCGCGGCGCCGGGTGACGTTGGAGTTGTTCGTGACGAGCACGAGCGAGAGGCGTTCCCCGTTCTTTTGCATGATGCCGTCGGGGCCGGGCCTCCAACCGGCCTGGATCAGGAGATCGTGCGCTTTGCCGGGCTCGTGGCTGAAGACGGGGACGTTCGGGTTGAAGGCCCACATCCAGCTCGGGATGTCTTCGGAGGCGATCGTTTGCGTGTCGAACGTCAGCGCGTGCACGACGAAGTAGCGGTCGATGCCGTACGAGATCGCCCGCCGAACGAGAGGGTCTTTTAGGAAGTCGTGCGAGCAGTTTAGCTGGATCGCCTCGTAGCCGTTGACGTTTACCCAGACGAGATTGACGTCGGGAACCGCGTGCAGGACCTGATAGGTCTGCATGGAGGCCTGGAAGAGGTAGTCGATCTCGTGCGTTTGCAGCAGGTTCACCGACGTATCCTCGTCGGGAACGACTTTGATATCGATCTTGTCGAGGCCCGGTTTTCCGAGAAAGAAATCGTCGTTACGCGCGACCGTAATATGGTCGCCGTGCGCCCACTGGACGAACTTGAAGGGGCCGTCGGTGACGGTCGGATTCGAGTTGAACGGAACCTGATTGAGGTTCGGGTACTTGGAGAGCACGTGCGCCGGCGCGACCATATACGGCTGATCGCTCTCGGCGAAGAACGTGTTGACGAATGGCGAGAAGGGCGTCTTGAGATGAACGACCACCGTATAAGGGTCCGGCGTGTCGATCGAATCGATGTAGTCGTACCCGTGCCGCGAGACGACGTTGTTGTTCGGGTTCATGATCGCTTGCCACGACCACTTGACGTCGGCGGCAGTCAGCCCCACGCCGTCACTCCATTTCACGTCGTGCCGCAGATGATAGGTGATCGTCATGCCGTTGGCGCTGACGCCTCCGTTCTCGAGCGTCGGCACGTCGGTGGCGAGCATCGGCAAGGGGTTGCCTTTGTCGTCGGCGGTCAGCAGCGGCTCGAACATCAGCCGGTCGGTGAAGACGTCGGTCGTGTTCGAATTGAGCAGCGGGTTGAGGTTCTTCAAATCCGCCTGGATCGCGACGCGCAAAAAACCCGGCTTGGTCCACGAATGTTGCGTTCCCCCGGTTTTCGTGCAGGCGACGAGAGCGAGAGCCAGCACGGCGGCGGCGGTGATGGTTTTCGTTATCGATCTCAATTTTAGACGGCTGCTTTCGGCACGATGCGATTTCCCGGTACCGGATCGTAACGTTCGTGGCGCCACGAGTACGTGCCGAGACCCTGCGTCGCCGTGCGCAGCTCGGTGATATAGCGTGAGAGCTCGACGGCGGGCACGTAGGCCTCGATGACGTCGATCCCGGCGCGATCGTCCTCGGGGTTCATTCCGAGAATCTGTCCGCGTTTGCCGGTGAGCTGTTGGATGACGGTCGACGTGTAGGCCGTGGGCACGATCACCTTCACGTGTGCGACCGGCTCGAGCACCACCGGATTACATTTGGGGAGCGCCTCGCGCACGCCCATGCCGGCTGCGGTCTTGAACGACTGCTCGCTCGAATCGACGTCGTGGTACTGCCCGTCGAAGAGCGTCACGTGTAAATCGGTGACCGGATGCCCGTTCGGGCCGTGGACGAGCGCTTCGCGCACGCCTTTTTCGACGGCCGGGATGAACTGCCGAGGCACGACGCCGCCCACGATCTTCTCGTCGAAGCTGATGCCGGCGCCCCGCTCGCGCGGCTCGAAGCGAAGCCAGACGTCGCCGAACTGTCCGTGGCCGCCGGTCTGGTGCTTGTAGCGGGAGTGAATCTCGGTTCCTCCGGTGATCGTCTCGAGATACGGAATCGCCGGGGCGGCGGTCTCGACCTCGACCTTATACTTGCGCGCTAAGCGCTCCACCGCGATGGAGACGTGCTGTTCGCCGCGGCCCAGCAAAAGAAGCTCGTGGGTGACGTCGGCGCGCTCGAGCCGTAGCGCGGGATCCTCGTTGACGATGCGAGCGAGCATCTGCGAAATCTTCGCTTCGTCGATGCGCTCTTTTGGTTTGACCGCAACCGCAAAGACGGGTTCGGCAACCGGGATTCGAGGCAGCCGCACCCTGTGTCCGTTCGACGTGAGCGTATCGCCGGTCGATACGGAGTCGAGGCGCCCCAGCGCGACGATCATGCCGGGCCCCGCCTCGGTGAGCGGTTCCTGTTTCTTGCCTTGCAGACGGTAGAGGCCGCCGAGCCGGACTTTTTCGTCGTGCTTGGTGATATTGGTCAGCGTGGCGTCGCTCTTGAGCGTGCCGGAGAGAATTCGCGCGATCGAGAGCTTCCCGCTCTGCGGATGGATCGACGTTTTGATGATACGCGCGATGACCGGGCCCGCCGCATCGGGTTCGATCGGACGGCCTTCGGCATCGACTTGCAGCGCGTCGGCGGGAGGCGGCAGCCACTTTTCGATGGCCCGAACCAGCGCGGTGACACCGGCTCCCGAGGCGCCGGCCGCGACGAGGACCGGTACGACTTGATCGTGCGAACATTCGGTGCAGAGGTCGCGCTCGATCTCTTCGAGCGGCGGCTCTACGCCCTCGAGCAGCTCTTCCATCAGATGATCGTCGAAGTCGGCGATCGCTTCGAGCAGCTCGACGTGCATGCGCGCAGCCTGATCCTGCGCGTCGCCGGGAATCGGTTGTTCCGCACCCTCGAGCGTGTAGGCTTTCATCTCCGCGAGATCGACGTAGCCGCGGAAGTGCTCGGCGCTGCCCAGAGGAAGCTGTTCGGCTACGACGTGGCGTCCATAAGCGCTCTGCAGTGCGGCGAGCGTCTGCGCGAAGTCCGCTCCGGGACGGTCCATCTTGTTGATGACGAAGATGTGCGGCATGCGGACCGACTCGATGTAATCGATAGCCGCTTGCGTCTGCACGATGCGGCCGGGATCGGCTTCGATCACGACGATTGCCGCGTCGAACTCCCGCAAGTGCCTGCTTTGTCTCCTCGAAGAAGTTGACGAAACCCGGCGCATCGACGATCGTGATGTCGACGCCGTCGTCGGTTGCATGGGCGAAGCCAACGGTGGTCGATTGGAGATGCGCGGCGTCTTCGGGCTCGTGGTCGGTAACGGTCGTACCGTCGCCGATCGCTCCGCGGCGGCCGATCGCGCCGGTGTGGGCGAGAATCGCTTCGACCAGCGTCGTCTTGCCGGCGTGATGCGGTCCGACGAATGCGATATTTCTAAGGCGCGCGATATCCGCCACTTGCTTGTCCCCTATCGATGGCTGCTAGCGGCGCTTGGCCGCAGTCTTTTTCTTTTTAGCGGTCTTTTTAACGGCTCCCGTGGGCCGCTTCAACGTGACCGGACGCCGCGGAACGGCTTTCTTCTCCGCGGGTTTCTTGCGAATCGTTTTCCTGCTGGGCGCCGCCTTCTTTGCTTTGGCGGGCGGTGCAGGCGACTTCTTTGCAATGCTTCGCGGCGGTTTTGCCGGCGGTTTTGCGGGCGGCTTCGCTGCCGGTTTTGTGGGCGGTTTTGCGGGCGGCTTCGCTGCCGGTTTTGTGGGCGGTTTTGCCGGCGGTTTCGCTGCCGGTTTTGCCGGCGGTTTTGCGGGCGGTTTTGCGGGCGGTGCCTTTCGCTTTGCGAGCGCTGCCGGAGGCGGACCCGCCTTCTTCGTCTCTTTTTTCTTCGGTTCGGGGGCCGGTTTTGCCAAGCGCGCGGCCTTCGCTTTCGAACCTGAAGAGGTCGAATCAACCGTTCGGCGCGAGGTGCTCGCCGTCGTGGGGGGAGTCGATCGCTTCTTCGGGCCGCCGGCGCGGCTCAGCCGCGAGCCGGCGAGGGTCTCGCTCTCTTCGGGCAACCCCAACTCGGCGCGGCTATATCCACTGATGCTGCTACCCGGCGCGGCCGGCAGGCGGCGCGCTTGGGCTTGTGCCTCCAGATGTTCGCGGGTCGCGCGCAGCGCGACGCGAGCCAGGCGTCCGCCGACCGGAAAGACCACTTCGTTGACGTGTGCGTCGTCGAGCAGCTGGAGGATCACGTCGAACCCGTGGCCTTGATCCTTCGGACTGTGCGCGTCGGAACCCACGGCGACCCCGACGCCCCGCGCCTTTGCCTTGCGGACGAGCCTCGAGTTGGCTTCTAAGTATTTTTGCTTGCGTTCTTCGGGGTGATCGCGATAAAGGAACCGCGTGTTGATCTCGACTGCGAGCCCACGGGCGTGACAGATATCCAGCAGCTTGTCTTCGTATTGCTCGAGCAGCTTCTGATTCGGCCAGCGGCCGTAGACGGCCGGGACGTAAAAGTGCCCCACGATGTGCGTCGGCAGCTTTTCGATGTCGTCGAAGAGCCGCGCGGTATAAAGCTCCCACAGTTTCTCGGGGGGAATCAGATCGTGAAGCGCGCTGAACTCGGGGCTGTCGAAGGGCCACGACCAGTCGGCGCCTTTTTCGGGATGCTGGATCGGGACGAAGTGCACGGAGCGGATGATGCCGTCGGGGCGCAACGCGTCGACGATGTTCTGTGCGTCGGGGCGCGCTCGCGGATCGTTGTCGATCTCGGCGCCGATTGCAAACCGCATGCCGCGCCGCAGACCCTCCGAGACCAGCGCCGCGTGCGAGATCTCGACGCCGGCGGTCTCGGCGGCCCCGAGCAGGTCGCCGGCCTGCGCGAGCTTGAGTGCGCGGCGGACCGTTGCGACCGCACCAGGGTCCTCAAAGGTGAGGTAGTTGGCGTGATCGGCGACCATCAGAAAGCGCGGCGACATTCGCTGGCAGGCATGGTAGAACCACAGAAACAGCATCCGGGCCGAATATGCGATCGGCCGCTCCTCGGTGAACGGCCGGTGCTCGCCCTTGGCGTGGCCGTGCACGTCGGGGATGGCGGAGATCCGAGGATCGGCCATCAGATCAAAACAGCGCGGCTCGAAATGAGCCGCGGCTGGACGGAAAATAGGACGCGAATCGCCACCTTCGTTAAGGTTGGCTTCTAGCCGCGGTAGCCCTCCATCTGCAGTAACCGGGCTTTCATCTCGACCCCGTAATAGTATTCATGCAGTTCGCCCGAGGAATCGACGACGCGATGGCAGGGAAAGAGCAGCGGCATCGGATTGCGGGCCATGACCCGGCCGACGGCCCGCGCGGCCCGCGGCCGGCCGATCTGCGTGGCGACCCAGGCGTACGAGCGGACTTCGCCGGGCGGAATGCTGGCCGCCGCACGCAACGCGTCCCGTTCGAACGGGGTGAGATCGCTCAAGTCCACGGTGGCATCGTCGACCTGCCAGGTGCTGAAGAATCGCTCGATCGCCCGCACGAGCCAGCCGGGCGGCTCTCCTGAGACGATGCTGCGGCGCAGCCGGCGCTCGGCGCGCGCGGCAACCTGCTCCGGCGGATCGCCGGTATCGAGGCTGACGTACGCGATCCGCTCGGCCTTGAACCCGACGTAGAGCCGGCCTAAGGGCGTGGAGACGATCGTCAGCACGATCGGCGCCGAGATTTTACCCTTGAGCGTGGCAATGTGGGTGATGACCTTCTTGGCGAGGTCGCACGAGGGCTGAGGCTGCGGCAGGCACGAGAGGCAGTAGGCAACACCTGCGTATTGCTCGTAGACGGCTTGACACGACGGGCAGGCGCTCAGATGAGTATGGACCGTCTCTTTTAACGAGGCTTGGCACTCGCCGCGCAACTCGTCCCATAATGCATCAACGTCACGACAACGCATGTACTGGAACTCCTTCGGTGAATCGTCCTATTTGCGGGCCGAGAATACGGCGTAAGATCCGCACGGCGCGGTGAACGTGCGACTTTACGGTTCCGATCGGCTGATTGAGGATCTCGGCGATCTCCGGGTGGCTGCGCCCTTCGATGAATCGCAGGGTGGCCGCGGCACGCAAGTGCATCGGCAACGCAAGCAGGGCACGCTCGACCAGGGCGATCTCGGTATTCTGCTCGACGATCGCTTCGGGCTGCGGCGGCCCTTCGTTGGACTCGCGCAGGAGCGCGTCGGGGTCGGCCAGGGCGTCGAGCGCGACGTTGGACGGACGCTTGCTACGCAGCCGGTTGCGGGTCACGTTAAGCGTGATGGTATAAAGCCATGGCTGCAGGCGAAGATCCGCACGCTGCTCCGGCGACATCTTACCCAGCGCGCGATAGGCGCGCACGAAGGCGTCCTGGACGATCTCCTCGGCGTCTTCCCGGTTGCCCGTCATACGCAGCGCAAAGCCGTAGAGACGGCGTTGGTAGTCGTCGACGATCCGCTCGAAATTCTGGACGCTGGGAGCCGAGTCGGCCGCTGCCGCAACGGCCGAGGTTCGGCCCGGCGGAATCACTGATGGCACGTATACTCCTGCAAGGAGTGGTGCGAGCGCGCTCATACGTAGCCCGACACCATCGCTAGCCCCGGTGGTTTCACATGCGTCCGGAAAACTCCTCAAAACGGTCTGCCGGCGAGCTTGGAGGCGGGGGGATTTCGGGTGCTTTCCGACAAGCACGGTTGATGCCGCTTTTGCTCGGGCCAAAGGGCCCGGCGTTGAACTAGCAAGACCGCTTCGCTCGAGGAGAGCCGAAGCGGTTTTTGTTTGTGCCGCAGCCACGGACGAAAGGTAATCCTCCATGCAGCAAGCCATCGAACCAACCGACATCTCGTTGGACGCATACACCATGTGCAGCTTCGTGCCGAACCTCGGTTCGGCAAGAGCCATTCCGCTCGTGGTGATCGGCTATCGCCAAGGTGAAGATCCGTGGTTCGTCTGGCTCGTCCCCAAAGAAGGCGTCGATCCGCAAGGTTTGACCGACGACCCGTACTACGCGAAAGTTTTACGCGATCCGCGCGCCTACTTCAAGAAAAAGCTGGCGAAGTACGTCGAAGAGACCGGTTGCGTGAAGCGCGGCATCGAGATGCTGATCGATTGCCATCAAAACCACTTGGCCTTCACGCCGCTGACGGAACTGCGGGAGCAGCCCTTCCGCCACCCGCTGCAGGTCGAGCTTATCGGGGCGTTTTGACGACCGGCGTTCCCGACGCGCGAATCGAACGCACGTAAGTGATGCGCACCGGCACGTAAACCGCCGGCTTGCGATCGTGCAGCCGCGCGTCGATCGTCAGCGTCGCGCGCAGCGCGAGCAGCATCGCGTTCTCGAGGGAATAGTAGGCCGTTCCGTCCATCCTCATCGCCCCGGTAAGTGCGCCGCCGTGCCCGGGCAGCGCTCCGGTCATCGGCCCTCCCGCCTGAAAACGGACCGCGACCGTGGGGTGGCCTGCGATCGGCCCGCTGGTTCCGGGGCGCAGGAAACCCCGCAGCACGGAACCGCCGCCCAGCGGAGAATTGGCGGCGAACGGCACCGAGCCGCGCAGCTCTTGGAGATCCCGCAGCGTCGGCGCGTCGAGCTGCACCGCGAACGGCTGATTGAGGATCGTCAGAAAATCGGGGTCGTCGTCGACGCGGTCCTCGAACGCGCCGTTGGGCATCATGTCGGCGACGAACTTCGCGTCGCCGTCGGTCCGTCCATCGGGGCTATCGCGAACGTAGCGGGCGCGCGCCTCGAAGCGCATGGCCTTCCCATCTCGGCGTACCGACAATAGCTCGGTACCGTCGTACGAAACGCGCGAACTCGTCGACGCCGCCTGAACCTGGTAGAGATCCTGCCCCTGCAGATCGTACTGAAAATCTGCAAAAGCAGATGGAGTCACCGGCACGAGCGCGGTAACGAGGAAGAGGCCGAGTTTGATTGGGAACTCCGTTTCTGCCGAGGGGACTTGTTCCTACTACAGTATCATCCGCCGCAAGGGGAGCTCCTGCGGTCGCTAGCGGCGGTTTTTTGCGACCGTCCGCCGGCTGCTGAGGAAGAAACGGATATCCGCCGTACCCTCGCAAACAACGACGGCGTCGGCGTCGGCGTAGTTTCTCCCGTTAACCTCGATCGTGAAATCTCCGGATGCGAGTCCCGCGAGCGTCCGTCCGATGCTGCGCGTGAACTTGTCGCGGGGTGCTCGGTTTCCGATCGCTTCCCGGACGGCAAAGCCCAGCAAGTCGCGGACGCGCAACGGCGTAGCAAGCGCAAAGGCGCCCGAGCCGCCGAGGGCGACGGCATGAAGATCGAGCGGTACCTTCACTCGGATCATGGGACGCAATTTCTTCCGCATCGAGGAGCTGCCTGCTGTCGAGGATAAATGAATCGGTCGATGTCCTTCGGGAACGTGCCGGCCGACATGCTCGTCGGCGCAGTCGAGAAGCTTCTCGCAAAGATGGACGAGTCGGATCTCGCCGTGTTATATGCGCGCGAGCTTTCGGCGATGCCGCGAGATGCGTATGGGGCCTTGATCGAATCGGTCTTTAACGCGTTCCGCGAGCGCGGTGAGTCCTCTGAAGACGCCGCGGAGGGCGCCGGTACGACCCTCGAGAGTATCGCGCAACGCGAGAACGGCGCGGCGGATGCCCTCTTTGCGTACGCGCGCGCCAATCCCGACCTGCTCAAGGAAGCTACCGCGTTGTTCGTCGAGCAGCGGCCCGAGCTTATCAGCGCTTTGCCTGCCTCGCTTCGCGACGCATTGGCGGCGCGGTTAGCCGCAACGTAGTGCGCGAACCTCCCCGGCGTCGTCGCACGGACGACGAACCGCGCGGAGGGCTGCCGCTCTTTCCACTGGTTATCGTCGTCGTTCTCGCCGGGCTTTTGTTGGGCGGCGCGCTCGCGCATTTTTTTGGCGGCTCGAAGCAAAAGCCGCAGCGCACACCTGACGCGGTAGCCGTCGAGGCGACCGCTCTTCCGACGATGACGCCGCAGCCGGCAATCTCGGCGACGATTTCACCGACGAGCACGCCGAGCGCCGCGCCCACGGAGACGCCGACGGTCGCGCCGACGGCGACACCCAGCGCCGCCCCGGCGAAACGTCCGAGACCCGCTCCGACGAAATCTGCGGCGCCTGCGGCGAGCGCCGCGCCCGCGACCACGCCGAGCGCCGCGCCAGCGGCCACGCCGAGCCCGCGGCCCGTCGCGACTCCCGTACGCCGAACGCCCACGCCGGCTCCGCCCGTCGCGGAAGCGCTGCCGTCAAAAGCGGCCGCTCCGCCGGGCGCGACGACGAGTGAAGATCGCGCGACGTCGGTCGTGCGTTCGTATCTCGGCGCGCTCGCGCGCGGCGACCGGACCACCGCGGGATCCTATCTCGCCGCGGGATCGCCGAGCGAAACGTTCATGGGTCAGAACGCGTCGGTCGAATCGGTTCGCTCGGAACCCTCGGGCGGCGCGTACAAGGTGACGGCCGACGTCAAAACGAGCGGCGGCGAATACTTCGAAACGTTTACGGTGGCGCCGGGCCCGGGCGGCTTACAGATTACCGAACACTACTGGATCAAGCCGCAGTAGGCGGTTAAGGGATTTCGTCGGGCCAGTCGGCGAGGCGTCCGATCGCCGCGCTCTTGAGCACGCGCAGACCGAGCATCGCACACTTCATGCGCGTCGGGCTGATCCCGATCCCGACGTTCTCGAGCACGGCCTCTTTGGAGAGCTTGGCAACGTCGGCGAGCTTCATGCCTTTTATCTGTTCGGTCAGCATCGACGCCGAGGCTTGGCTGATCGCGCATCCTTTTCCGGAGAAGCGGACGTCGCGAACGACGCCGTCGTCGACCTTCAGCTCCATCTTGATTTGATCTCCGCAGAGTGGATTGATATCCTCGGCCTCGACGTCGGCGTTTTCGAGATTGCCGAAGTTCCGCGGACTGCGGTAGTGATCGAGAATGTAGTCCCGGTAAAAATCGTCCAATAGAGGTTCCCTAAAGCGCAAAGACTCGTGCGGCCTTTTCGAGGCCCTCGCAGAGCACGTCGACGTCCGCCTCGGTGTTGTAGAGATAGAACGAGGCGCGCGCCGTCGCATTCCAGCCCATCTTTTCCATGAGCGGCATCGTGCAGTGATGGCCGGCGCGTATGCAAACGCCCTCGGTATCGAGGATTGAGGCGAGATCGTGCGCGTGCACGTCGGCAAAGTTGAAGGAGATCACGCCGGAGATTTTCTCCGGATCGCGCGGACCGTAGATCACCAGGCCGCGCGGCTCGTATTCGCTCAGACGCGCGAGTGCGTAGGCCGTTAGGCCTTTCTCGTGCTCGCGCACCCATTCCATCCCAACGTCCGAGAGGTAGTCGACGGCGACGCCGAAGGCGATCGCGTCGGCGATGTTGCTCGTGCCGGCCTCGAATTTGCGCGGCGGTTCGGCGAAGGAGGTGTGTGCGTACTCGACCTTGCGAATCATGTCGCCGCCGCTGAGGAAGGGCGGCATCGCTTCGAGCAGTTCTCGCTTGGCGTAAAGGGCGCCGATGCCGGTCGGGCCGAGCATCTTGTGCCCGCTAAACGTGTAGAAGTCGACGTCGAGCGCTTTGACGTCGAGCGGAAGGTGCGGTGCCCCCTGGGCTCCGTCGATGAGGACGAGCGCGCCCGCGGCGTGCGCCCGTGGAACGATCTGCTCGAGCGGGGCGATCGTGCCGAGCGTGTTGCTGACGTGCGAGACGGCGACGAGCTTGCAGCCCTCGAGCAGCCGATCGAGATCGTCGAGCACGTGAATGCCGCGTTCGTCGACGGGAATGAAGCGCAGCTCTGCGCCGTTGCGCTCGGCGAGCAGCTGCCACGGCACGAGATCCGAGTGGTGCTCGAGTTCGCTGAGCAGAATCGCGTCGCCCTTACCGACGTTGTGCGTCGCCCACGAGTAGCTGACGAGGTTAATCGCCTCGGTCGTGTTGCGAACCCAAACGACCTCGGGAGTACCCGCGCCGATGAAGCGCGCGACTTTGACGCGCGCTCGTTCGTAGGCTTCGGTCGCCCGCTCGGCGATCTCGTAGACGCCGCGATGAATGTTCGCGTTGTACTGCTCGTAGTAGTCGACGAGGGCTTCAATGATGGCCCGCGGCTTCTGGGAGGTCGCGGCCGAATCGAGGTAGACTAGCCGTTTTCCGCGCGACGTGGGCCGCGCGAGAATGGGAAAATCCGCGATGATCCGTTCGACCTTTGGGTCGACGCGCAAGGTTTGCGTCATGAAAGCTTCGCCGCCAATGCCTCGCGCAGCTCGTCGCGCAGCGAAACCGTCGGGAAGCGCTCGATCGCCGGCTCAAAAAAGCCCAGCGCGATCATGCGTTCCGCGGCGGAGCGCTCGATGCCGCGGCTCTCCATGTAGAAAATCTGCTCCGCATCCATCGCGCCGACCGTCGCACCGTGATAGGCCTTGACGTCGTTCGCGCCAATCTCGAGCGCGGGAACCGAATCGATGTGCGCCGTCGGCGAGAGCAGCAGCGCGTCGTCACGCAAGCGCGCGTCGCTCCCCTGCGCGTGCGCAGCGATGCGAATGTTCCCGAGAAAACGAGCCTGGCCGCGGTCGCGAGCCGCCGATTTGACGAGGGTCTCCGAGCTCGCTTCGCCGGCACGATGGTCGACCGTGCTCACGACGTCGACGTGTTGGGAGCCGCGCGGGAAGAAGATGGCCGCGATCTCTGCGGCGATTCCCGTCTGCTCGATCGAAACCGTGAGATCGCCCGCTGCGAGATCCGCGCCGAGCTCGGCGTCGGCCCAGGTCATCTTTGCATCTTTGCCGGGACGCGCAGTGCGATTCCAGACGACGCGCGCGGCTCCGGCTCGCTGGAGCGCGGCAAAACAGACGTCGGCGTGTTCGTCGGTGACGATTTCGCTGGCGCCGCAGACAAACGCGCCGGCCTCGGCCTCGATGCGTTCGACGATCGTGACTCGTGCGCCGCGCTCGACGAGCACGACGGTCGAAGGAAAGACGGTTGCGCTGCCGGCCGTGTAACGAATGACGACCGGATGATCGCAGGCGCGATCCGCCGGCACGTGGATAAAGCAGCCGACGTGCGCGAAGGCCGCGGTTAGCGCGCCGAACTTCGTCGCGTGGATTTGGGTCGCGCCGAAGGCGCGGGCGAGCAGTTGCGGGCACTCGCGCGCCGCCGTCGCGAGATCGTAGACGACGACCGCCGGATTGGGATTTTCAACCGTGACGATCGCGGGATTGAAATCCAGGCGTGTAATATCGGGGACCAGCGTCTCGAAATCGATGCGCCAGAAGCGGCCGGCGCGTTCGCGGCCGCTCGGAAGCGCGAGAAAGCGTTCGAGGGCGCTTCGCCGCTGCTCGCCCGTAAGCGGCTCGTTGGGAAGGGTTGCCAGGGATTCGAGAAGCTGCGAGGCCTCCGCCGCCGCGACGGCAACGTTAGGCAAGAGCCTCGGCCTCTTCGCGGAGCTTGTCGTAGCCTTCGCGCTCGATGCGATTTGCGAGGTCCGCGTCGCCGGTCTTGACGATGCGTCCGTCGATCATGACGTGCACGACGTCGGCGACGACATACTGCAGAATCCGTGGGTAGTGGGTGATGATCAAGAATCCGGTGTCGCGCCCTTCGTCGCTCGCTCGCAGCGCGGCGATCGAGGTTCCGACGTCCTTGAGCGCGTCGATGTCCAATCCGGAATCGGTTTCGTCGAGGACCGCGTACTTCGGCGCCAGGACGGCGAGCTGCAGCATCTCGAGCCGTTTCTTTTCACCGCCGGAGAAGCCGTCGTTCAGATAACGTCCCATGAAGGACGGATCGATGCCGAGCTGTTCCATCTTTTCCAAAAGCAGCGCGCGAAACTTCGCCGGCGGAAGGTCGCCCGGACGTTCTGCCTGCCGCGCCGCATGTAAGAAGTTGGCGACCTTGACCCCGGGGATCGCGGCGGGATACTGAAACGAGAGGAAGAGGCCGGCCCGCGCCCGTTTGTCGGGCGACAGAGCGAGGATGTCCTCGCCGTCCAGCTCGACGCTGCCGCTGACCTCGTACGAGGGGTGGCCGGTGAGCGAAAAAGCAAGCGTTGATTTACCGCTGCCGTTGGGTCCCATGAGGGCGGCCACACGGCCGGGCTCAACCAAGAGGTCGATTCCTTTAAGGATCTCGGTGCCGGCAATGGTCGAGCGCAAATTCTTGATGTGAAGGCCTTGGTCGGACATGCAAATTATCGTAGCCGAGGCTCTCTTAGAAAGTCAAGGAAAAACTTTACTATCTGCGACCTTTCATGCTAGGATAGCGCCAACGATGCACCAGGACCGCTTCTTCCAGACGACTCGCGGAAAGATCGTCAGCGAGCTGCGGCGGCGAGGCTCGGCCTCGGCGGCCGACCTGGCGCAGGTCTTTGGGCTCTCCCCCAACGCCGTCCGCCAGCAGCTCATGGTGCTCGAGCGCGACGCCCTGGTCGCCGAAACCTCGGTCCGGCGGGGACCGACGAAGCCGACCTACGAGTTCTCGCTGACGCCGGAGGCCGACCGGCTCTTCCCGCAGGCTTACGACAAGATGCTCTCCGCGGTGCTGCGCGAGGTTCGCGATCAATTCGGCGCGCCGGCGATCAAGCAGATTTTCGACGGCCTCTCCGAGCGCGCCGTGGCGCGCGCCCGCCTTACCGTCACCTCCGACGAACCGCAAGAGCGAGTGGCGCAGCTCACCGAGATGCTGCGCAAGAACGGCGTCGTCGCGGAGTATAGCCTGATCGACGACGGTTTCGTTTTGCACGAGCACTCGTGTCCGTATTCCAATGCGGCCAAAGAGCATCCCGAGGTCTGCCAGGTCATTCACCACGTCATCGACGAGACGATCGGCGGCCGGCACGAGCAGACCGAATCGCTGGCTCACGGCGGTAAAGAGTGCCGCTTCGAAATGCATCCAGAACGGGCAACCACTCCGGTCTCTTAGGAGTTATTGAGGGCATGGATTTTCCGAAATTTCAGCGGCTGGTCGAAGAGCGTACCGGCTTTCGCACGATGGAGAAGCCGACGGCGAGCGGCGAGTACTTCAGCGACTCGTGCGGCGACATGTACAACTTCTTTTTGAAGGTCGGACCGGGCGCCGTCATCGAGGACATCTCCTACTTCACGACCGGCTGCGGTTTCGGAACGGCGACGTGCAGCCTCGTCGTCGAACTGGCAAAGGGTAAAACGATCGACGAAGCGGCGGCGATCGGCACCGCCGAGGTCGAGGCGAAGCTCGACGGTTATCCGGAGAAGAAGAAAGATTACCCCGAGCGCGCGCTCGAGGCGCTGCACGTCGCGCTCGACGACTACCGCGCTAAGGTTTCATCGGGCAGTGTCCCCGATTTCGGGTCGATGGCGCGCCCGGCCAGTGCTCCGGCGGCGGAGCCGCAACCGGTACCGGTGCCCGTCGCGTCCACAAATGGAAACGGCGACGGCAAGCTCCTCATAAAATTGCGGTAGTTTAAGGCTACGCGATCAGCGGGGCGCGGTGCAGTACCTCGTAGCGCGACGTATTTGCCTTGGCATCGAAGATCGATTCGAAGAGCGAGATCGCTCGGACGTCCAGCGTGAACGGCGCGACCTCGATGAGCGGAAGCGGAGCCGATGCTTCTTTTACACGGGCGATCGTGACGTGCGCGACCGGATCTTCTTTGAACGTGAATCCCAGCTCCGCGTAAGCGCTTCGTACGATCGTGGCGAGGTTACGATACGCTTCGCCTTGCTCGCGTGCGCCGACGTAGACGACGTGCGGACGCCGCTCGTTGGAAAAAGCCCCGGCTTTATCGAGGTGTAGGGTAAACGGCGCGCAGCGTTTGGCGCTTTCGTCGAGCACCGCGTCGATCGCCTCGGATTGCGCTGCCTCGACGTTGCCGAGAAATGCGAGGGTGACGTGCAGCTTATCGGAGGTTTCGAAACGCGCGGCGAAGCCGGTTCTGCTCAGCGCATCGGCGACGGCGTCACAGCGCGTTCGCGCCGCGTCGTCGAGCTCGATGCCGATGAAGAGGCGGTGCTTGCGCTCAGGCACGGAGGTAAGGATTCGAGCGGCGCTCGGTGCCGATCGTCGTGGACGGCCCGTGCCCGGGAATGACCGGCGTCGCGTCGGGAAAATCCATGAGCTTGCGCTGAATCGAGCGGACGATATCCCCCATCGACGTGCCGCCGAGATCCCAGCGGCCGATCGCTCCGGCAAAGAGGGTATCCCCGGTCAGCAAGGTCGTCTCAGAGCCGTTGCGGATCGCGAAGGAGACGCTGCCCGGCGTGTGCCCCGGCGTGTGCAGCACCTCCACACGGGCGTCGCCGAGCTCGATCCTGTCGCCGTCGAGCAGATCTCCGTCGAGTGCGACGACGCGCGGCGCGTGCGGTAAGCCGAGCCAACGCGCCTGCATTGCGAGCATCTGGTAGAGCGGCACGTCGGCGGGATGGAGTAACCCACGCCCGCGCGTGAGCTCTCGCAGCCGTCCGAGATCGCCGATGTGATCGATGTGCGCGTGCGTGTGGACGAGCAGTTTCGCTCGCCAGTTTCGCTCGCGCAGGTAGGCGTCCACTTCATCGGCGCCGTCGCCGCCGTTGACGACGATCGCTTCACCACTGAGATCGTCGGCAAGGATCGTGCAATTGCAGGCCAGCCGGCCGGCTTCGAAGGTTTCGCAATGCAGCATCGGGTTGCCTAATCGACCTGGATGTGAAAGTCGTGGAAGCCGCCGTTGAAGTATCCCAACGGCGATCCCGACCTGGCGCTGCTCGAGAGAACGTGCCCGATCAGGATCGAGTGCGAGCCGAAGTGAAACTCGTGCGCAACCTCGCAATCGAAGTGCGCGATGCAACCGGCAATGACCGGAGCGCCGGTCGCGTCGATGCCGTAGTTGACGTCGACGAACTGCCGCTCGCGCACCTTCCCGGAGAAGCGCTCGGCGAGCGCCCGCTGATTGCCGGCCAGGACGTTGACGCAGAAGATCCGCGAGGTCGAGATAAAGAGGTAGCTGCGCGCCTCGCGATTGACGCAGATCGAGAGCGAGGGCGGTTCGAGCGAGACGCTGGCGAACGCGTTCACGGTGATTCCACGAGGCTCGCCGTCCTTGAGGCTCGTCACCACCGTCACGCCGGTCGGCACGTGGCGCATCGCGTGCTTGAACGAGGTGGAATCGGTCATTGACGGCGCGCGCCGATCGCGATCGCGTCGTCGTCGAGCGCGAGAATCATCGCGTCGAGGTCGGGCCGGGCGAGAAACGTTTCGCGAAATTCGCGCTGCGCCGCGGCGGCGTGGTGAAACATCACGAGGCCCGAGAGCTTGAGCGTTGGGAGAACGAGCTCGAGATAGCGTTCGTCGTTCGTCTCGTGGGTTGAGATGAAGGCGATATCCAGGTTGCGATGCGGAAAGTTTTCGAGCAGTTCCAGGGCCGGCGTATTGAAGACCTCGATGTAGTCGTCTTCCTCGGCGCGGCTGAAGTACGAGCGCGCGATGTCGGTCCGCGCGGCGCTGGGATCGATCGTCCAGATCTTGCCCATGCGCGGCTGTGCAAGCGCCATCCAAAGCGTTGCGTATCCGTAACCCGTCCCGATTTCGAGAATGCGGCTCGCCTGCATCGCCGTGACGAGCAGCGAGAGCAGACGTCCCGTCTGTCGCGACACGACCGGTACGCCGTCTTTTCGCGCGTGCGCCTCGAGCTGCAGCAGCAGCGGATGCGGCTGGGCTTGCATCGCATCGAGTTCGTGCGGCGTCGGCTTCACCCCAGGGCGCTTTGGCGCCCCGGAACTAGCGACCTGCAGCCGCGTATTCGGCGGCCTTGACCACGTTACGAAGCAGCGCAACATTCGTTACGGGGCCGACGCCGCCGGGCACCGGCGTGATCGCGCCGGCGACCGCAACCGCACTCTCGAAGTTGACGTCTCCGCGAAGGACGCCGTTGACGAGCGTCGTGCCGACGTCGATGACGGTCGCGCCGGGCATGAGATCTTCGCCGCGGATCAATCCCGGCGCGCCGGCCGCGACCACGACGACTTCGGCGAGGCTGACGAACGGCTGCAGCGATGCCGAATCCTTGTGCAGAACCGTAAGGGTTGCATCCTGCGCGAGCATCAGCATCGCGACCGGGGCACCGACGACGATCGAACGGCCGATCATCGCCGCGCGCCGTCCGCGCAGCGGCCAGTGCGGGCTGCGTTCGAGCAGCAGCATTACCGCGGCGGGCGTGGCCGGGACGTATTCCGTTCCGCTGCCGAAGGCCAGGTGGCCTTGGTTGGTGGGATGCGTGCCGTCGACGTCTTTATGCGCCGGCATGGCGTCGGCGATCTCACGGACGGCAAGATGGCGCGGGAGCGGTTGTTGAAGCAGTACCCCGTGCGTGGCCGGATCGTCGCGAAGCTCTTCGAGCGTGTCGCGCACGTCGCGGGTTGACGCATCCCCGCGAAGATGACGCACGTCGACGCCGATTCCGGCGCGCTCGCCGGTCCGCGCGAGGTTTCGCACGTAGGCGACGCTCGACTCGTTCTCGCCGACGATGACGATCGCAAGCCTGGGTGAGATCCCGCGCTCTCGCAGCGCGCCGGTTCGCTCGACGAGCTCCGTCCGAAGCTCGGCCGCCAGCGCGCGTCCGTCGAGAATTGTAGCAGGCACGCCGTCGCCGTTTCGCGCGTGAAAGCAGGGCTCCTCGCTTTGCAATCCGGAAGGGCCGGTGCAGTGCAGCGTTATCTTCCGTGGGCAGGTGTTATCGTGGTGCTGGCCGCGGCTACGGCCGTCGCCGCGCCGTACTTCTTTTCGCAGCCGGCGAACGTGAGCGGACCGAGCGGCGCTGCCGGGCGTCCGGCGCCGGTTTTCAAGTTGCGCGACGACCTCGGGCGCAGCGTTTCGCTCAAGCAGTATCGTGGGTCGATCGTCGTGATGAATCTGTGGGCGTCGTGGTGTCCGCCGTGCCGCGCGGAGATGCCGGATCTCCAAAGGCTTGCCGACGCGTACGGGCCGCGCGGCATCGCCGTCGTCGGGATCAACGAAGGGGAGTCGCCGCAGCGAGCGCGCGCCTTTGCCGGGTCGCTGCGAATTCACTTTCCGATCTGGATCGACTCGTCCGAGCAGTACGGACGAACTTATACCGCGCTCGGTCTGCCGACGACGGTGATCGTCGATCGCCAAGGCATGGTCGTACGAGGTTTTGACGGCGCGCTGACGTTCGACCAGATGCGCGCCGCCGTCGCTGCGGCAACGCATTCGACTTGACGCGTCTCATCGGCTCCGCGCTCGCGGCCGGCGCGGCGGTTTGCATCGAGCTGATTCTACCGGGAGAGGCCGTCTATCACAGCGGATGGTATAACGTTGCGATCGCTTCGCTCGTCATCGTCGCGGTCGTCTCGGCGCGCAGCGTCTTCACCCGCGCAAAGACCCGGCGTTCTCGCTGGGCGACGGGGGCCGTCGCGGCCGGCACGATCGCGGTGGGCTTGGCGGGCGTGGCCAACGGCCTCTTCGCGCCGGATAATCGAAACCTCGTCGGCGCGCCTGGGCAGCGCGTCCGCGTAGAGTCGCTCGGAACGCTGTCGTTTCCGCTGCGCAACGGCGATGCGACGATGGTGACGCTGGAACGCCCGTTTCACGCACCGGTTCAGATCGGGGCCCGACGGCACAATTCCGGCAGCTTCGTGCTCCGCACGCTGCCGCGCGACGTCGTCTACGTCGAAGCGCGCGATCTGCACGGAGGCCGGTTAACCGTGACGCAGCCGCAGGGAGCGGTCTTCCTCTCTCCCGTGCTGCTGATGCAGCAGCACCAGACGATCGTGGGCGTGGATGTGCCGTTCGATTCGTTCAACGTTCCGTCGGCAGCCCGCGTCGTCAAAGCGATCCTCTTCAACCCGCAGCAGGCGGCGGCGTTTCTGCACGATCCAAGCATCGCCGGGGGCGCCGTGCTTTTTGCGGTCGACGACGAGAAAGATCGCCCGCTGCCGCACGGAATCGCGATGAGCGCCGGCGGGCGCGAGACGAGTGCCGCAAATCTGAGGCTGCGCGGCGAGATCGTGAGCTATCCTCAAGTCGAAGTCGTGTCGACGCCCAATCTCGTCGTGGTTTTGATCGGCCTGCTGCTGCTCGCCGGCGGACTAGTGTCCGGCTACGATCGCCCGGACGTTCCGTAAGACGATGCTTCCGTCGGAGAGCTGCACCCCTTTCGAGGGCAGCACGTAGATCGAGACGAGGCGCATCGCTTGCGCATCGGGTGGGAAGCGCACGATCACCTGGCGCCACCCGGGGTTCCCCAACCGCGTTGCGTCCAGCAAGACGTCCTCGTTGATTTCGTTGCGAATGGCTACGCGCACGCGTGCCGCGCTGCCGTCGTCGGAGAGATCGAATTCCAAGCCGATCGTATCGTCGGGCAGGGGGATCTCGGCCTTTGCATAGGCGGCGCGCTCGCCGTTGGAAAACGAGAAATGCAATTGCACGCAGCTGCCGCATCCGGCGTTCTTGGTGAGGTCGCCGGCGCCGCCGCGCGGTGCGGTGACGAACCGTGCGCCTTGCGCGAAGGGAAGCGCCACGCCGTGCGAGCCGACGGTTACGCGGGTCGTCGCGAGAGCATCGCCGATGCGGACGCTGACGTTGGCGTCGTTCGAGCCGGCCCGATAGCTGCCGCGGCCGTCGATCGAACCGCTGCTCGCGCTCCAATGGAGAAGCGACGGCAACTGCAGTGGGTAGCCGCGGGCATCGAAGGCCTGCGCGGCCAGCAGAACCTGTCCGTTTTCGTCGACGTTCGGTCGCGGCGGGGTGATCCGCGAGCGCGCCGGCCGCGCGTCGATCTCCACGGGGACCTCGCCCTTTAAACTCGCACTGCTCAGCGCGAGCCGTCCGATTCCCTGATGCGCCGCGAAGAACGTGCCGTCGCGATACGAGCCGAGCGAGGCCGGCGCGACGCTAACCTGCACGGCGCCGCCGCCCGCGGCGACGTTATTGGCGGAGTCAACCGCGGCGACGCGCAGCGTAACGCCGGCGCCGGGTACGGCACGAACGACGCCCGGCCGCGCGACCAGGCGCACCGCCGGCCCGACCGGCGCGGTGCTGTACACGAAGAGGCCGTCGGCGACCGGGCGTTCTTTACCGTCTGACGGCGAGTTGACGACTTCCGCGCCCGGGTCGCCGAGGCGGCGGACGACCATCGTCGAGGATCCGCCGCCGTCGAACAAGAGCCCCTCGGTTGCGCCGAACGAGCGCATGAGTGCCGAAAACTCCGGCCGCTTGAGGCCGATGCTCAACTCGGCCTGCCGGCCGTCGACCTCGACGAGGAAGAGGCGGCCGTCGGGAGCGATTGCCGCGCCCGAGACGGGGACGCGATGCGCGTTCTCCTCGCGATACGGAGCATCCGGATCGTCGTACCAAGCGCCGCCGTGCAGGATCATCGCACCGCCGCCGATCGCGGTGGCGATTGAGGGCAGGGCAAAGGGCTCGAGATCGCCGTTGACGCCGATCACGGAGCCGACGTCGGGCACGCCGACCGAGTTGTAATCGTTCAAACCGATCGCGACGTAGTAGCCTGGCGGCTGCGGACTCAAATTATCGGCGATGCCGGTGACGCGATAGCGCGTGAGCGGCGGCGTGCCGCCGAGCGGCACGAGCGCGGCAAGCGTGACGTTATCGTGCGGCGCGACGCGGCCGTAGAACGGCGTGAGCAGCGAGAGCCCGGCGCCGCCGAGCGGCATCTCGTCGATCCCGTCGAGCGGCATCGTGCGCGCCGAAATCTCCATTTGGCCCGAGAAGCTGAACTCCGCGATGTGCGGCGTCCCGTCGCGCGTGATTGCGAGCACGGAGCGCTTGTACGGCAGCTGCAGGAGCGCGCCGCCGCGCACGACCATGTTTACCGGGCGGTTCGTATTGCCGATATCGAAGAAGTCGCCGTTGATGCCGGCGATCGCCGCCGTCCGCTTGGCCATCGAGCCGATCGTCTCACCGCGTGAGACGAGCGCATCGCCGGACAAGACGTTCTCGACGCGCAGGTCGCCGCGATGCGGGGCGACCGCGACGACGTGAACCCAGAGCGGTCCGTCGGCGGTGAGCAGTTGATATTCGCCGTAGTCGACGCCGGGCGCGACGCTTTCGATGGTCGGCGCCTGCGCAACGATGCGCGGAAACGGTGCCGTGGGCGCGAGTAGAGCGGGTAAGAGCGCGGCGATCAGCGCGACGAAACTCACGGATGCCATACTGCGACGGCCAATGGGTAGCCGCCTGTGGCAAACGGAGCGTGCGCGACGCGCCGCAGCGTGCGCGTATCGAATACGTCGATCTCGTTATCGCCCGCACAAGGGACGTAGAGCCGCTCGCTCGGCTCGTCGACGGTGAGCTTCCAGGGAATCGCGCAGGTTCGCAGGGGGGCACGTTTCGCCCGCAGCGTCCGCGCGTCGAGCACGTCGATCTCACGACGTTCTTCGTCGCTCACGAAGAGCGTCTCGCTTCGAGCGTCGAGCGCGACGCCGATCGGGAAATCGAGGTCGGCGCTGCGCGCGACCACGCGTGGCGCGGCTCCGCTCAACGAAATCGCGATCGCGGCGCCAGGTTTGGCGAAAGGTGAGTCGGCCGATTGATTCGAGATCGCGTAGAGGCGGTCGCCCCCCGGCGAAAGCGCGAGCGAGAAGACGCGCGCTACCGCGGGGAAACGTCGCAGCACGCGCAGCGTGTTCGCGTCGACGAAGGCGATCGTTCCGTCGTTGGCATTGGCGACGTAGACGATTCCGCGCCGCCCGTCGATGGCGATCCCCTCGGCCGTCTCGCCGGTCACGACGCGCGTTACCTCGCTCCCGGGCCCGACACGCGTGAGCGCGCCGCTGCCGTTGTAGTCGCGATCGGTAACGAAGATGGCCCGCGTCGTTGGGTCGAAGGCGACGTCGTCCCCCGCCACCACCCCGCCGACCTTTTCGACGTTCCACGGCGTCAAGCTCAAGAGCGTCAGTTCCGAGCCCTGGGTGTCGGTCGCGGCGACTCGCCCCGAGCGGTCGACCGCGACGTCGCTCGGGACGCCGCCCGTAGCGAGAACGCCGCGCACCGAGAAGGTTGACGGGTCGTGCACCACGAGGCCGTCGTCGTAAGAAGCGACGAAGAGCAACGGCCGGTCGACGCGCGGCGCAGACGCGATCTGCAGCTTCTTTGTACCGAGAGCATGGGCGTTGCCGGCGATCAAGAGTGCCGATCCGCCGGTAGCCGTCGACGGAACGGAGTAGGCGTTGGAGTTTTGCACGAGTTGGCCGATCCCGAGCACCGCGATGTGATAGGGGACGGTGATCCCGTCGATGCGCAACGGCAGAATGCTGCCAGGCAGATAGGGCCAGCGCGCCGTCGAGAACATCGCCGCGGCGAGATGCGGTTGCAGCTTTGCCGGCTTCGCGCCGGCGAGCATCAGCGAGGCGAGGACGAGCACCGCGGTCTTGCGCAGCACTCGTGAAACGTGCACTTCCGCTAGTGGCCCTGGAGAATGCCGGTGACGAGGAAGATGAGGCCGATGCCGCTCAGCACGACTCCCGCGGGCAAGAAGTACTGTACTTCGGCCAGCGTTGCGATCGAGACCAGGACGATCGCGATCTCGAAGAAAGTCGTGGCGATCTGCAAAGTTTCGTACGAGCGCATTATCGTCTGGCCGCGCGCTTCGGAATCCTTCGCTTGCTGATCGAGCGCTTCACTCTCGGCGAGCATCGCCGGCGAGGAGCGGCGCTCGTCGGCCGCGACGCTCTTGATGTGCCGGAGCGCGGCGCCGTCACGGATGACGCCGCCGGCGATCAGCGCTTGGTAGATCGTGTAACGGATCTCTTTCGCCTCGTACGCGTCGTAGGAGTTGACGGCTCGGCCTTGGGCGATGATCGCGCGATTCTCTTCCGAGAGCGCGGCTACCGAGCGATGGTGCGCGAAGAGCGTTCCGATCGCCGCGAGCACGGCTACGATCGCAGCAGAGAGCGAGTTAACCCGGCTCCAAACCAGGCGGGTTCTTCGAATGGCCTTCAAACGCGCGCTCCGGTGAGGCCCGCGATGCGCTCGAGTCCCTCGGCGACGTCGGTGCCGGGCGCGACGATCGTCTCGCGAGTCTTGCGTGGATCGTAGCTGAAGCTCGCAAGGCGAAAGTCGTCGAACGTGCCGGCGACGATCGTGCCGTCGGGATCGACGGCAAACGCGCGTCCCTGCGTTCGATCGAAAACGACGAGGTAGAGGCGCAGCTCGAGTGCCCGAGCGCGCGCGATGCGCTCGAGCCACGGCTCCGGAAGAGCGCTGCTCCAGACGATGAGCCCGTAACCCGCACGGCGATAGGGAACGAGGCCGGCGGGATCGAGAACGCACTCGTCGCCTACCGCCGCGGCGGGAAGATCGCGAACGAGCGTTTCGAGCCGCTGCGCGTCGCCGGGGGCGATCGCATACGCGTCGTCGAGCATTTCGAGCCGAGCGTCGACGTCGGCCGGGAGCGAGTCGCAGGCGATGGCGATGCGCAGCGGCGTACCGGCGCTCGCGGAGCGGGGCGCCGGCTGTGCCGGCTCTGCGCGCGGCGCCCGTTGCGATCCGAGCGTCACCCGGGCGTTCAGGGTCTCGGGCTCGCGCTCGCCCGCAATTGCGACGATCTCGCCGCCGGCGTCAACGATTTGGCTCTTGCCGCAGTAGGCGACCATGCCGAGCTCGCTGCCGCACTTATCGGCGGCAACGAAGGGGACTCGATTCTCGTAGGCGCGGACGCGTGCGAGCAGATCGGCCTGCACGTTCTCCAGAGCGTTTGGATCGCGCCCGCTTGTGACCCAAGCGGTGGGCATGACCAGCAGTTCGGCGCCGCCGTTGACGAGCGCGCGCGAAATCGTCGGAAGCCGTCCGTCGGCGCAGACGAGCACGCCGAGCGAGCCCGCGCTCGTGCGTACCGGAGCGAGGCGTTCTCCACCGGCGAACCAGCGCCGGTCGAAGTGCCAGAGAAAGAGCTTGTCTGCGCGGCCGGCAAGGGAACCGTCGGCGTCGATGACGACGGCGCCGTTACGCTGTACGCCGCGCTCCACGATCGCCGCACCAACGACGATAACGGTTTCGGCGGCTCGCGCAATTTTCGCAAGTTCGCCGAGCGCATCGTCTATCTGGCGCGCATCGAGCGGCTCGTTACCGAGCACGTATCCCGGAATCGTACCTTCCGGAAGCACGAGCAGATCGGCGTTGCGCGACGCGCGAGCGACGGTATCGAGGACGCTTTCGAACGCGCCGGAAAAAGCGCCGCGGTCGCGTGCTCGTAGCTGCACGGCAGCGACGCTGATTGAGCGACTCATGCCGCGACGTTCGCGACGTCGTCGGGGTGCCCCTCATTTGCGCGCTCGGGGAGGCCGTAGGCCCGCGCGCGAGAAAAATTACGGCCGATGAAACTCAAGCTGTCAGTGTTTTCCATTGCCGTTGCCGCCGCCAGCTCGATTGCGTTGCTCACGACAGAATCCCCGGCTTCAACGGCCGCCGCGAGCTCGCCCTCGCCGAAACCCACCGCAACCGCCGCAGCCTCCGACAAGAGTGCGTCCAACGACGCTTGCGGCGCGACGAAGAGTAAGTGGCAACATATCCAGTGCGAAGAATTTAACAGCTCGGCCCCCGGCGACGAATACTTCGGACGAATGAAGATGAGCTACCTCGGCATCGACAACACCTACAAAGACGGCTCGGTAAGTGCCGGAGACTATACGACCGATCAGCATCTGATCGCGAAACTGGATTTCGCGACCGAAGCGCTTCGCAAGTGGGCGGCCAAGTACCCCAACGATCCCCAGCTCGCGCGCTCCTACTTCCTCGCGGTAGTGGTGTTGCGCAAAGTCTACACGCAGCAGGAGCAAGAGCTGACGTGGCAGTTCATGCAACTGCTGGCTCAAAAGTACCCCAACACGTACTTCGGCAAGACGATGAAGGCGCAGATCGCTTCGGGGGGATTCACGGAGCACTGGTTCGCCCTGGCGCAGATCTGCCCGACGCCGCTTCCCAAGGGCGTCCATCCCGAGAACACGCCGGACGCTACGCCGACCCCATCGCCCGCACCCGGCCACCCCGCAGTCGCGTTGATCGTGCCGCCCTGCGTTGAGCCGTCGCCCGAGGCAAGCGAATATCCATCGATGTCGGCCTTCCCAACGCCCTCGAGTTCGCCGCTCCCACACTCATCGAGCTCGCCGCTCCCAGGCCCACCCAAACCCCCTGCCTAGCAACGGAAAAGCAAACTGAAGATACAGCAAACTTATACTCACGTAAATGGGAGCCTTGATTTAGTCTGAGTCTAGGAGCCGAGGGGCGCCGTTTACTATGGTAATCAAGCCCCTCGGCGACAACGACTCAGGCTAAATCACGGCTCCCCAGGATAAAGAAGAGGGCTTCCGCTGGTGCGGAAGCCCTCTTACTTTATCCGGTCGGAAGAACTAGATCTTCAGGCCGATGCCTGCGTACGGCCCACTCTCCGAGAAGCCGATCGGCGCGGCATTGAGATTGTAGCCACGGTCGCCCAGGAAGCCCGCCTCTAGGAAGAGCGGGAAGCCGGTGAACGTGTAGGAGACGCCGATGTCGTACTTGAGGACGTTGTATCCGACCTGGTACGTACATGCGCCGCCATTGGGATTTCCGCAAGCCAACGGCGTGCTGCTATAGTTGCCGTTGACGTTGAAGAAGTAGTACGCGCTACCGTAGAACGAGAAGTTGCGATCGAGGTCAGGCAGCTTTTCGAGCCCGACGCCGATGTTGGATTCGCGCGGATAGCCGTAGTTATTCCCACGCCATAGGTATGCGGCGGCAAGGTAGATTCGCGGCTTGAGGACGCGAATACCAAGACGCGCATCGAACGAGTAGTCTTGCCCGTTGAATGCCGGAACGGCCGACTGCCCGAGACCACCGATCGTGGTCACGTAGCATGACGGATCGCCGCCGCCACCGCACGGGTGCTGCCAGTTGTACTGGCGATAGTCAACCGCGACCATGAACGGGAAATTCGAGACCGGGATCTCGATTGCGCCATGGATGCGATATGAGAAACCGCCGTTGTTGTTGTCGCTATGCGAGCCGTTAACGAACTCGTTGTATACCGTCGGCGAGATGATGTAGTCCCCCGCGACATAGAAGTCGTAGTAGGGACGGGGCGTAGGTGTCGGCGGCGGCGGCGGGGGCGGCGGCGGCGGCGGGGGAGCCGGTGACGGCGGCGGCGTCGCAGGAATGTACCGTACGACGACGAGCCGGCGATCGGGAACCCACAGCACGTACGCGCCCATACCTTCCGAAATTACACGGACCGGTACGAGAACGGCGCCTTGATAGATCATCGGCGGAACGTCCAATGGACGCGACTCGCCGTTGATGATGACTTCCGGCTTACCGACGGTCACCTTGACCTCGGCACCGGGTTTGCTGACCGTCGCCGTCTTCGTGCCCGAGTCGTACGAAACGGTTGCGCCCATTTGCTCGAACATCGAGCGCAACGGGATCAAGAGCGTTCCGCCCCTCACCAGCGCCGCGAGAACGCGGCCCTGCTTCAGAACGTCGGGCTTGGTGTAGACGTGATGGTCATTGTAGAGAATCGGGTACTGACCCGACGGCGGCGACCCAAAGTCGGCCGGCGGAGCAGGGTTCGCGCCCTGGTCTTGCGCGATCGCGTTGGTTCCTATGTTGCCATGCGATGCGCCAGGCTGGGCTGCGACCGCGTTGAGCCCTAGACCGGCTACCATAAGCGCGGCCAGGACCCCAGTGCTCAGTCGCTTCAATGTGTCCTCCTAGCTGTTGTGAGAACTAAGCCTTCGACCGCCCCGCGGGCGGCCTAAGGCACGTTCCGTCCAACTTCGGGGAGTGCCGATTGGCTCCCCTGCAGTGGGAGGCCGATTACCTGCAGGTTTTTCGGCTCTTCAGGCTAGCTTTTCGCGCAGTTTTCCGAGGAACTTGGCCTTTTCGATGATGTACCGTTCGTGGCTTCCTTCAGCCACCGCTTCCTGCTCGTCGAAGACCTGGACGGCGAAGCTGACGCGTGGGCCGTCGAGCATCACGACCTCGACTTCGGTCCGAACGATGAACCCGACCGGGACCGGTTTGCGATGCTCGAGATCGATATGCGTACCGAGGGTTATCTGCCCAGCGGTCAAGATCGGCTCGATGCAGTGGATGGCCGCACTTTCGACCAGCTGGACCAGCATCGACGTGGAAAGTACGTCAACGCCCTTATTACCAGCCTTCTCGGCCGTCATCCATTCCTCGACGCGGCTCTGTAGGCTATACGAGCGGCCGATGTCGAGTTTCGCGCTCATTGCCTGGGGGAGATACGCCTTGCAGCCTATTACCTCATGCCGAGGTTACACGATAGGTTACCTCGCCCGTTGAATCAAAAGGCACCGGGCGCCGTATATGAGACCATGAAGGACCCGATGAGGATACAGATGCTCAGAACGATGCTTCTCGCGCTGGCGGCGACCGTCGCACTGTCGGCGTGCGGCAAGAAACCAGCCATGGAGGCCCCGCCGCTTTCGGTAGACGCGTCCCCGGCAACCCGGCAAAACATTGCTACCTATATAACGCTCGACGGACAGATCGCGCCGCTGAACCAGTCCACGCTTGCTTTCCAGCAGAGTGGAATGATTACGAAGATCAACGTGAACATCGGCGACATGGTCCACAAGGGCCAGCTGCTGGCCACGATCGACCCCTCGACCCTGCAAGCTCAGCTCTCGCAAGCCCAAGCGCAGGCGTCGCAGGCGGCAGCTTCGGCGCAGGGCGCGGTCGTTGGCTACCCGGTTCAGACCCAGACCAACTCCGCCGCCGTGCAAACCGCGAAGGCGTCCCTGCAGAACGCCCAACTGGTGTACAACCAAAACAAGCAACTCTACAAACAGGGCTACGTCTCCGAAACGCAGCTGCAACAGTCCCAGGCCAACTACGTCCAGGCGCAGCAGACCTACGACAACGCGGTCGTGGGGCTGCGAAACAACGCCGTCAGCTATCAGAACGTCAAGTCGCAACAGGCGTCGGCGCAAGCCGCTTCGGCCCAGGCGCACGTACTTAGCACCCAGCTCTCTCAGACCTACCTTTATTCACCCTACGATGCGGTCGTCGCGAACCGCCTCGTCGATCCCGGCGCATACGCGTCGCCGTCGCAGCCGGTGCTGCAGGTCGCGCGAATCGATCGCGTTTGGATCAACGTCAACGTTCCGGATGAATACCTCTCCTACGTACACTCGGGCAATACCGTAAGCTTTTCGTCTTCTTCACTTCCGGGGCGCCATTTCACGGGGCCGATTCAGACCGTAAACGCGGTGCCCACCTCCGGGACCCTTTCCTACCTGGCGCGGCTCGAACTGCAAAACCCGGGCTACCTTCTGCGTGGCGGCATGCTGGTCACGGTCAGAGTTACCAAACAGAAGGCCTCCGGCGCAATCGTCGTGCCGCGCGGTGCCGTCGCCCAGACTCCAACCGGGAGCAGCATCGTGTACATCGTCGCGAACGGCAAGGCGCAGGCCGTGCCGGTCAGGGTCGGCGTCGAGACCGATACGCTCTCCCAGATCATCTCGCCGCAGGTTACGTCCGGCACGATGGTGATCACGACGCGGCCCGACGCTTTAAAGGATGGGAGCGCCGTCGCCGTCGCCAACGGCCCCGCCCCCGCTAACTCGAACCCAGGCGCGGTGCACTGAGCGTGAAGCAAGGAGGGTTTCGCGCGCGAGTGCTGGTCGCCGCACTCGGGCTTGGTAGTCTTGTGACCGGCGTCGGGCTTGCCCAGAACGTTCCGAATACGGGGCAGATCGAAGGCGTTCCGGGGGTGGTCATGCCCTCGCCGCTTCCCGAACCGACGATCAGCGGCAGCCCGATCCCGTACCCCGCTTATGGCACTCCAGCACCCGACGTCGAAAAGCTGACGCCGAAGAAGGGCGTGCCGCAGGCAATCTCGCTCACCGACGCCGTTCGCATCGGCGTCGCACTTTCGCCGACCTTCGCCAACAACAACGCTCAATGGGCCGCGATTCACGCAAAATACACGTCGGAGAAGCAAGCACTCTTCCCGGCCGTCAGCGGAAATGCGTCGATGGGCAAAGAGTATAGTCGGGGGACAACCAGCTCGGGAGGCGGTCCGAATCCAACGTCGCTGCCGAGCACCCCCCCTACCCTCGGGCCGAATGCCGTTTTCGGTTTGGGCTCGCCCGCCCCCGTCTCGCAAGCGACGATCGTCAACGAGTCGGCGACGATTACCGTCACCCAGCTAATCTTTGACGGCGGCCGCACGATCGCGGCGATCCGGTCGGCGAAAGAGGCCGACATCGCCGGCCGTGCGACCCTCTTACGCGATCTGCAAACGCTCGAGCTGAACGTCGCAGACGCTTATTACACGGTGCTGGAAGATAACGCGACGGTCACTGCCGACGCGCAGCTCGTGCGCGAGTTCGAAGTGAACGAAGCGTCGGTCGCGGCGCAGATCCGCAACGGCGCGGCGGCTCGTTCCGATATCGCCGCGGCGCAGTTCCAAACGGCACAGGCGAAAGGAAATCTCGTTACGGCGCAGGGCACGGCGATCGGCGCGCAAGCGATCTTCGCAACTACGCTCGGGCTCGATGCGGATGCGATGATCGTTCCAAAGTCGCTCTCCGCGCAGCCGCCCGCACCGAGTCCGTCGTATGCCATATCGTTGAAGCGGGCTTTGCTCATGCGACCGGACTACATTTCCGCAGCATACAACGTCTCGTCGGCGCGGGAAAACTTACGCTACGCGAAACTTGCCCGCTTCCCGATACTCTCTGCCGCTGCAAGCGACGGAGTGACGCGCCAGTTCATCGATTGCTTCAGCGAGCCGGGTCTGAACGGAAAGCAGGCCGCTGCGCTTTGTCCGGGCCAGGGCAGCTGGACCAACGACGAAACGATCGGCCTGCAGATCTCCGTACCGATCTACGACCAAGGCCAGACGAATTATAACGTCGCGGTCGCAGCCTCGCAGCTCGACCAGGCGATCGCGAATCTCAACTTGACGAGGCTGACGGTCGAGTCGAACGTTCGCTCCGCACTAGCGACGCTGATCTCGTCGCGGGCGTCCTTCGTGCAGGCGCGCTCGGAGCTAACCTCGGCGCAAGTGTCGCTCGATGCGACGCAGGCGCAGTACAAGGTCGGCGCGACAACGATTCTCAACGTCGTCACGGCGGAAGCGAACCTCACGACGGCCCAGTCGGGGTACATCACCGCGCTCTACGGCGTCTATACAGCCGAAGAAAACTACCTCTTTGCCATGGGCACGAGCGACGTCCAACTGTAGGGACGTTCCAGCTAGCATCTCCGATCCGGTAAACTCGGCGATCCTCGCAATCTCAGAGGATCGCCTTGCGGGTTTTCAGACCGACCCGTTCGGCGAAATCGCGTCTCGCAGCCAACTCCCGGTCGAGACCGTCATCGAGCGAATCGCGGCGATGCTCGAAGCCGGGACGATTCGTCGAGTGCGGCAGACGATGCTCGCGACGAGTCTCGCGCGCGGTGCGCTCTGCGCGTGGGAAGTGGCGCCGGCGGAGCTCGAGGCGGCCTTCGATTTCATGTCCCGGGAGGATCCGTTCTCGGGGCACGTGGTGATCCGCACGACCGACGCCGTTTCGGCGGGCAGCACCTACCGGCTGTGGACGACCCTCAAAGTTCCGCAGGGTTACTCGCTTTCCAAGCACGCCGAGTGGCTGCGCGGCCAAGTCGGCGCGAAACGCGTGAAGCTCATGCCGGCGAAAATGCTCTTCGCGCTTGGCGTCGGACACGTCCGCCGGCGCGGACTCGAACCGGGCGCACGCGCCGGCGAACCGGCTAAACCGATCGACACGGCGCTCGTCGAGCTCTCCGATCTGCAATGGCGGGTACTGATCTCGCTCAAACGAGAGTTTCGCGTCGACGAGCTCGTGCGCGACCTGTGGAGCGCGCGGGCGCGCGAAGCCGGAGTCGACTTGGAGACATTTTCGGATATCGCGCGAGAACTGCAGGCGCGAGGCGTCGTCGGGCGCTTCTCGACCTTCCTCGAGCACGTTAAAGCAACGGCCGGCAACGAACGCGCGACGCGCTACAATGCACTCTTTCACTGGGCCGTCCCCCCCGGCTTGGAGATGCAGGCAGGTTGCGAAGTCGGGCGTCACTACGTCATCACCCACGCCTATTGGCGCGAGGGCGGCCCCGAGTTTCACGGCGTCAACGTCATGGCGGTCGCGCACGGCATGGAGAAACCGGTCGTCCTGGCGCACAAGGCAGCCATCGACGAACACTTGCAGGCGGCGGGCATTCCGTTCTCCTACACCAACGTCTTTTGGGGCGGCCGCAGCGAGATCAAGCCCTCGGAGATCGCGCCCAGCGCCTATCGCGACTTTTGCAAGCAACACGGGATCGACCCCGAAACGATGCAAACCGGACCGGACGAAGAAAGGGCGTCAGCATGAACTTTAGGGACGTTTGCATGCTCGCCGCGATAGCCGTTGTGGGACTCGCCGGGTGCAGTAAGGTTTCGAACGAGGCCGGCGGCGCGGGCGGCAACGGCTGGACGCAGCCGGGCATCCTGCGCTGGACGGAGTTCAGCGACCCCAAAAATCTCAATCCGGCGCTCAACTCGGCGAGTCCGACGCTGGACCTCGCGATGTTCATCTACTCGTGGACGGTCCGTTACGATCAAAACGCCCATCCCGTGCCCGACGCGCTGCGCGAGATTCCGACGATCGCCAACGGTGACGTCAGCAAAGACGGCCTCACCCTCAAGTACAAGCTGCGCCCCAACATCAAGTGGCAAGACGGTGTCGCCCTGACCTGCAACGATCTGAAGTTCAGCTGGCAAGTCGTGATGAACACCCACAACAACGTCATCACGACCGACGGCTTCAAAGATATCGGCAGCATCGACTGCCGCGACCCGGCCGTCGCCGTCATTCACATGAAGAAGCTCTACGCGCCCTTCTTGCAGCAGCTGTGGAGCGTAAACGGGAACGTGCCGATTCTCCCCGAGCACATTCTGGCGAAATACAACGACGACAAAGGGTCGTTCAATACGGCCCCCTTCAACGCGTTACCGATCGGTAGCGGACCGTTTAAGGTCGTCGCGTGGCATCGCGGGCAAGACGTCGAGCTGGTCGCGAATCCCGATTTCTATCTCGGCGCCCCGAAGCTCAAGCGGGTCATCTATAAGATCCTGCCCGACGAGAACACTGCCGTGACGCAGCTGCAGACGCACGAGCTCGATTTGCTCGCGCTCGGAACCGGGCTGAAATGGCCGGAGTATGCGTCGCTGGCGGCCGATCCGCGCAACGGGCTAAAAGCGTTGCGCGTCGACGCTTTTGCTTGGTCGCACGTAGATTTCAATCTCAAGCAGCCGATCGTTTCAGATCTTCAGGTACGCCGTGCGATCGCCTACGGTACCGATCGCAGCGAGATCATCAACAAAGTGCAGCACGGATCGGGAATCCCGGCGGATACCGACCAGCAGCCGCACTACTCCTGGGCGTTTACCACGGACGTTTCGCACTATCCCTACGATCCCGCAAAGGCGAAGGCGTTGCTCGACGCCGACGGGTGGAAGGTCGGACCGGACGGCATTCGCGTGAAGAACGGCCAACGGCTCGAGTTCACCTTGAGCACGCAGACCGAATCGTCGAACGGTAAGGCCACCCAGACCGTCCTCCAGCGCCAGTGGCGGGATATCGGCATCCAAGCGGACGTCAAAAACTACCCGAGCAGCCAATTCTTCGACAACTCGACCAACGGCATCATACAGGGCGGCCACTACGACGTCGCGATTTTCAGTTGGCTCGGAGCCGCCGATCCCGACGACAGCGCGATCTATTCCGCAGATAACCTCGCGCCGAAAGGCCAGAACGGGATGCTTTGGAATAATGCACGGGCGACCGCAGCGATGAACGACGCGCTCAAGACGATCGATCAGCCGCGGCGCAAGCGCGATTACATCGTCGTCCAGCAGCAGCTGACGCGCGACCTCCCCACGATCATCCTCTACTTCAACCGCATTCCCTACGTCTACAATAAAGATTTCAAAGGCTTCGAACCGTCACCCGTTATCTCGGCATTTTGGGATCCCTGGAACTACTCGATCTAGGAACTTTCTAAGAGGAGCTCAGCGAACATGAATCTCCGGTTTCTTTACGTCGCCGCGTTAGCCGGCGCAGTGGCAGGCCTGTGCGCGTGCACGAAGACCGGCGGCGCCGCCTCCGGCGGGCGCGCCAACTCCTGGACGCAGCCGCACATCTTGCGGTATGCCGATGCCGGAGACGTCAACACGCTGAACCCGCATCTGGGACAATTCACTGCCATCGGCTATCTGTCGTCGATGACGCAGGCATATTTGGTCAAATGGGACGAGCACAACCAGCCGTATCCGGAGCTCGCGACGGAGATTCCGACGCAGGCCAACGGCGGTGTCAGCAAGGACGGACTGACGATCACCTATCACATCCGCAAGGGCGTGAAGTGGTCGGACGGTGCGCCCTTCGACGCCGACGACGTCGTGTTCTCGACCAAGGTCGTGCTCAATCCGGCCAATAACGAAGTCGGCCGTCTGGGCTGGGATCAGATCACGAAGACGGAAGAGCCCGACAAGTACACCGTCGTCTATCACATGAAGAAGCCGTACTCGCCGTTCGTCGAGACGTTCTTTTCGACGGCCGGCGCGAATCCGGACATCCTGCCCAAGCACTTGCTCGCGCAGTATCCGAACATCAATCACGTAGCGTACAACTCGCTGCCGATCGGCATCGGACCCTTCAAGTACGAGCGCTGGGACCGCGCGCAGCAGATCATACTCGTTCCCAATCCGCTCTACTGGCGCGGCCAGCCCAAGCTCAAAGAGATCATCTATAAGATCGTTCCCGACCGTAACACCGTGCTCGCGCAGCTCGAGGCCAAAGAGATCGACATGTGGGATATCGTGCCGGGAGCCTACCTCTCGCGCGTGCAGGCGATTCCCGGAGTCTCGGTCCTCCGCCAGCCGAGCTATTTCTTCAACCACCTCGACTTCAACACGACCCGCTCGACCGTGGGCGACCCGATCGTTCGCCAGGCGCTGCGCATGGCGATCGACCGGCGAACGCTCATCGAAAAGATCGGCCGTGGCGTCGGCATCCTCCAAGAGGTGACGACGCCGAAGACGGCGCCCTACTACGTCTCTTCGCTCCCCCCGGTTCCGTTTAATATCGCGAAAGCCAACGAGCTGCTCGAAAAGGACGGCTGGATTCGCGGCCCCGACGGCATCCGGCAGAAGAACGGGGCGAAGCTTGCGCTCGAGTTTGCAACCACGGCAGGAGCGCCCGACGCCGACGAACAGATCGAGTTGATTCGCTCGACGTGGAAGCAGATCGGCGTCGATATCACCGTGCGGCACTATCCGCCGGCGCTGATGTTCGCTCCGCTCCAGTCGGGCGGCATCGTCTACTCGAATAAGTGGGACGTGATCGTCTTTGCATGGCTGAACGATGCAATCGGCGACATGTCTCCGCTGTACTCGTGCCACTCGATCCCGCCCAACGGCCAGAACAACCTGCACTGGTGCAACCAGCGCGCGCAGGGAGGGATGGATGCGCTCTTTAGGCACTTCGATCAGACGCAGCGAAACGCGGACGTGCTGACCGTCGAGCAGGAGCTGGTGAAGGACGTACCCACGATCGTCACGTCGTTGCGCGAAGATATTTTTGGCTATAACACCGACCTGAAGAACTTCCACCCCAACGCCATCACGCCGTTCGACAACGTCATGGACGTCGATATATAGCGTAAGTCAAAAGCGCGCAGCCGAGCAGCGGGAGCGTTCGCAAAAACGCCCAAGCCGGGGCGACCGCGAGCAGTCCGTTCGCGCGCTGCTCGGCCAGCCAGACCGCGGCGATGCTCCCGGTCTGCTGCGCGCGAAATAGGCCGAGCGCTCCGGGCCAAACCGGCGCGGGGTGATGGATTGCGAGCCAAGCCGATACGGCGAAGAGCGCGCCGATTGGCAGGATGGCGCGTGAAGCGCGGGGCTCGCCGGACGGAGCCAGCGCGGCAAAGGCGGCGGCGGCGGCCAACGCGAGCAGGGCGCTCTGCGCGATCCCCGTGGGACGCTGGGCGAGGCCAAGCCAGTCGACGCACACGAGCAGCGTTCCGGTGAAGGCGACGACGCGCGTCGCGCCGCGCGTTCGTAGCGCGCACCAGAGTGCGGCGGCATAGGCGACGACGAGATCGTGCTCGTGCACGAACGCCGCCACCAGCGGAACGAGCGCGGAACAGCCGGCAAATCGCGCGAAGGGTTCGCGCACGCGGAAAACGAGCGCGGCGCCGGCCGCAAGCGCGAGCAGCGCGAGTCCCATTCCGAGCATCCACGCGGCGTTCTGGGGAAGACCGAAGCCGTACGCGACGGCTGCCAATGTAATTTGAATTGCAACGAAGCGTTCTGCTGCGCCGTGCGCGAGCGCTGCGCTCGCATAGCGCAGCGGCCACGCCGCGCCTGAGGCGAGCGCACCCAATCCGTAGGTGACGATTGCCCCGAGGAGGATCGCGGCGAGCGCGCGGATTCGTCCGAGCTGCGACGCGAGCCCGAGCGCAACGTTGGGCTGCGCGAAAGCAACCACCGCCGCCGCCGTCGCGGCAAGTACCGAACGGTCGACGACGGTGACCAGGAGCGTCGCGGCCGCGAAGGCGAGCAGCGCGACTTGCCCCAGCGCGAGGTCGCTGGTGATCGGGCCGAAGGCGATCGCGAGCGCGGTCGCGGCGAGAAACGACGCCGGGGTGATGCGTTCGCGACTACCGTAGAGCGCGCACAGGATCAGGGCGAGCAGACCGGTCGCAAGCAGCGTCAGCCACATTGCGGCCGCAGTCGCGTACGGCAGTCGCGCGAGCGGACGCCATACGAGCAGCGTCGCCGGCGGACCGATGAAGGGAAGAAACTCGTCTCGCCGGCGATCGACCCCGGGCACGCTGCTTTCGGCCTTCCAGATTCGACGCGAATAGGGATCGACTCCGGTGTTTGCCGTGACGCCCGCGGACCAGTACGCCTCGAAATCGCGCGCGACGGGACCGGCGGTAACGGCAGGACGCGCGGAGACTAGCGCGATCGCTATCAGGGCGTAGGCGAGCGCGAGAAAACGAAGGGCTACCAAATCGGACCGGCGGAGCCTGTGGTCGCGACTGCATGCGCCTGCGCCATGACGACCAGCAGCCCCAGCAGCGTAGCGAGATACCAGACGCTGACGCGCCCGCGCGCGGCAAAGGTCATGCGTGCGGCGCGCGGATCTACGTGCCCGCGCCACGCGGCAATCATGGCCGGCAGTCCGAGCGCACCGATGATCACGATGAAGAGCAGCGGAATGTGCCACAGGATCGCCAGCGCGATGAAGATCGCGAAGCCGGCGATCCAGAGCGGCGGCCAGAGCGCACCGATGACCCGTCCGCCGTCGAACGGCGGCGTCGGAATCATGTTAAAGAGGTTGAGAAACGCCGAGAGATCGGCGCAGGCGTACCAAAAGCGGTCCTGCGTCGCGGCGCCGATCGCATAGCAAACCGCGGCGAGTCCTAGCCCGGTGAGCGGTCCCGCCAGCGCAATGTATGCGTCGTGCTCGAGATCCTCAGGCGGAGTGCCCGCGGTAAAGGCGCCGAGCAGCGGGACGAAGGCGGGCAGACGCGCCGGCAGTCCATAGGCGCGAAAGGCGAAGTAGTGGCCGAGTTCGTGCGCGAGCAGCAGCAGCATGATGACGACGGCGAACTTCCAGCCGAAGACGACGACGTAAATCCACAGCGAGAGCAAGAACGTCCAGCTGATCGCAAAGAACTTCGCACCCAACAACAGCAAAAATTTGAATTTCAAGACAAAGGCGAGCAGCGCGGCGGCGAGGGCTCCGATGCCGCCTTGGGCGCGCTTGCGAGCCGGCTTGGGCGCTTCTTCGGGCTCGCCCGAGGACGAAGGCGGGGGCAGGTATTCCACGCAGCGTTCTTCAACCGCGACTCGTGGCGACCATCGTGATCGTCGGCGGAGGTTTCGCGGGAGTCGCCGTCGCGCGCCGGCTCGAGCGTCGTTTGCGCCCCGGCGAGGCCGAGATCGTGCTGATCAGTCGGGAGAACTACTCGCTCTTCACGCCGATGCTGCCGGAGGTCACTTCGGGCGAGCTCGAGGTGCGCCACGTCGTCACCCCGATCCGGACGCAGCTCGATCGCACGCAGTTCATCCTCGCGGACGTCGATGAGTTCGACACCGAGCAGCGCACGGTGACCTATCACCACGTGCTGACCGGCGAGGCGCACGTCCAGCATTACGACCAGCTCGTGCTCGCGCTCGGTTCGTCGACATCGACGTTTGGACTGCCCGGCATCGCCGAAAACACCTGGGCGCTCAAGACGCTCGACGACGCGGACGCGCTGCGCAATCACCTCGTGATGCTGCTCGAACTGGCGGATACGATCGACGACCGCGCGCTGCGCGTGCGGCTGCTGACGATGGTCGTTGTCGGCGGCGGCTTTACCGGAGTCGAGGCGGCGGGCGAGGTCAACGAGCTCTTTCGCAGCGTCTTGCGCTTCTACAAGCGGCTGAGCTTCGATGAGGTGAAGATGATCCTCGTCGAGGCGGGGCCGGTGTTGCTGGCCGGTTTGCCGGCGAAGATGGGCGCGTATTCGCAGCGCATTTTGCAAGGCCGGGGCGTCGAAGTGATTCTCGGCGACGGCGTCGCGCGGGCCGACGAGCACGGACTAACGTTGCAAAGCGGGCGGCACGTCGAGAGCGCGACGATCGTATGGAGCGCCGGCGTCAAGCCTTCGCCTTCGATCGCGAAGACCTCGCTGCCCGCAACGAAACGCGGCGCGGTCGAGACCGGCAGAGACATGCGCGTCGTGTCGGCGAGCTCGATCTGGGCGCTGGGCGATTGCGCGGCAATTCCCGATGGCCAGGGCGGTCTCTTTCCGATGACGGCGCAGCACGCGATCCGGGAAGGTCCCTGGCTGGCCGACAACATCGTCGCCGCGCTTCGCGGGAAAGCACCGAAGCCGTTCAACTATCGGTCGCTCGGCATGATGGCGGCACTCGGCGGGCGTAAAGCGGTCGCGCAGCTTCCCGGCGACTTGGTGATCACCGGTTTTCTGGCGTGGTTTTTTTGGCGGACGTACTACTTGCTGCGTCTGCCGGGGCTCGATCGGAAGCTGCGCGTCGCCTTCGACTGGACGCTCGAATTGCTCTTTCCGCGCGATACGGCCGAGCTGCGCTTCGGCGAAAGAGAGCGCACGGAAAGGCGCGAAGAGATACCCCGTCGCTCGTAGAACGCCCGGATTATGCTGCACGAGCCGATCGAGCGCCTGATCCGGGACCCTAAAGAGTTTACGCGCGAGGTCGCGTTCCCCGCGGCAAGCGAGATTCGCATCTACGACGAGACGCTGCGCGACGGGGAGCAGATGCCTGGCGTCTGTTATACGCCGCCGCAAAAACTTGAAATCGCCAAAGAGCTCGCCGGCATCGGCGTGCACGTCATGAGCGTGGGCTTCCCGGCCGCATCGGCGGGCGATCGGCGGACCCTGCAGCTCGTTATGGAGTCGAAGCGGCGCGGCGAGCTGGGCGACGTCGAGATCGTCGTCATGTGCCGCAGCAATCGCAACGATATCGACGTTACCGTAAAGACGCTGCGCGACGTGGGCATCGAACCGCGCGAAGTGACGTTCTTTATCTTTACCAGCGGCAGCGATCTTCACCTCAAGTACAAGATCGGCAAGACGCTGCTTCGCTACGAAGGACGCGACGAAACGAACTGGCAGGAATTGCCGCTCTCGTTTTTCCGCGAAGCAAACATCCATCTGCAGTGCGACGCGATCCGCCACGCCCGGGAATGCGGGGTGGAGCGCATCGAGTTCGGGGCCGAAGACGGCAGCCGCGGCGACGTCGCCTACTTCATCGAATACTTTAAGGCCGGCTTGGCGGCCGGCGGAACGCGCCCCGCGTGGCCGGATACCGTCGGCACGCTGACGCCCGAGGCGACGCGCTGGTACTGCTCGCGCATCGTGGCGGGATTGCCGGCAGGCCTGCCGATCGTCGCGCACCTCCACAACGACTACGGCCTCGGCACGATCAACGCGATCACGGCGGTCTCGAGTGGTTTTAAAGTCGTCTCGGTCACCGCGAACGGTTACGGCGAACGCGCCGGCAACGTTAAGCTGCACGAGTTCGTCGTGGCATTGCGGGTGCTCTACGGCATCGACCTGCCGGGTTTCAAATACAACAAGCTGCGCGAGCTGGCGCGTTTCATGGAGCGCATGAGCGGCATCCCGCTGCAGCAGCACGAACCGATCGTCGGCGCGAAAGTCTTCGCGCACGAGTCGGGAATCCACACGCAGGCGATGCTCATCGATCACCGCATGTACGAGGCCGTTCCCAAGGAGCTGGTCGGCGGCAGCATCGATTGGGTTTTCGGCAAGCACACCGGTGCCGCACTGGTTGAGGATACCCTTCGCCGCAACGCCGCCCGTCTTGCGCGGGCCGGCGTAGAATCGAGCTCCGAACTCGCGCATCGCGTTACCGACGAGGTCAAACGCTTGCGCGAAGAACGAGCTGCCTCGAGCAAGAGCGAGGAGACGATCGAGCTCTACGAAGTGGCGATGCGCCGCCTTTCGCTCAGCGAGGACGACGTCGTCGACATCGCGATCGCGCTCGGCGCCCCCGCAAAGGCTTCGTAAGCCCTCCCGTGTCACCCTGAGCCTGTCGAAGGGTTGTCGAAGGACGCTAACGCCTGATGTTCGATCATCCGCTGCCCAAGCCGGCGTACTGGAAGGCGTTGCTCGCGGCGCTGATCGTGCTCGCGCCGCTGACGTTGTTTTTAAGGCTTTTCGTTCGGATGCCCGGTCCCGTGTGGGGGCTGGCGTTCGTTTTCGCTGCGCTCGCGCTCTCCTGGTCGATCCATATGCGGGTACGCAACGACTGGCGGGCCGGCGATACGATGCACTCGCAGTACTTCTACCGGCGGACGACCGTCGCGAAAAACGTGCGCACGCGCAGGTGACGAGATTTGTTCTAGCGATCGCATTTCTCGCGCTCATCGCGGCGCGGCCACACGTCGCTACCGTTTGGCAGGAACGAACGACGACGAATTCGCCGCGCGTGAACGCGCCGCCGGCCGTACGAGACGTGAATCCGCCCTTTGCGAGCTTTGCGAGGTGTGCACACCATGCTAAAGAAGCGACCGAATCGGAGGTCGTGCTCGAGCGCCAACGCTCCGAAACGCCCGCGGCGCGAACGTCGTACGACTGCCACCCGCGGACCACCCTGCTCTGGGGCTGGTAACCCGGCGGCGAACGTTTGCCGGATACCAGGAAGCCGCTAAGCCCGAATCAGTTCGATTCGGTTGCCGAAGGGATCGACGATGTAGCAATGTTCGCGGCCTTCGACGAGATGGGCGTCGGGTGCGATCGGGACTTTCAGTTCTTCCAACCGCTTCACGAGCGCGTCGTAGTCGAGGCATCGGAGGGCCGGATGCGCCTTCGTCGCCGGGCGAAAATCACCGTCGACGCCGAGGTGGAGGAGAACCGAACCGCTCTTGAGCCAAATCCCGCCGCGCGATAGAAGCTCGAATGGCTTGGGGAGTTCCTCCATTCCGAGTGCCTCTACATAAAACGCGCGCGCCCGTCGTTCTTCACCCGGCGGCATCGCGAGCTGGACGTGGTCGATTCTGCTGAAGGGCTGGTCCGATCGGTTAATGCTGCGCCCAGGACCAGGCGGACATGAGCCAACCTTTCGCCGTTTTCGTTAACACGACCGTAAAGACCGAGCCCGACTCCTTGACCGGTTTACCCTTCATGTTATAGTGCAGCGACGCGGGGACGACGACGTAGGCGCGATCGCCCGTAACGCTAACGTGCCACGGCGCACCCAAGAGCACCGTCGCGTTGGAAACGTCGCTGGTCTTGTTTGCCGCCACGTACGCCGTTGCCCAATCGTTGCACGCATTGGCTCCCGACCATGTGTGCGGCGGAAAGTCGTCGATGATGGAGGCCGGCGACGTGCAGAGTGCGGCGAAGCCTTTGAGATCGCCGTGGTTGAAGGCCATCATCGCTTTGGTGACGGTCGCCATCGCATCGGTCGAATCGGATGCAGCAGAAATCTGCGGCGCCCCAAAAATCGCAACCGCGGCTACCAAAGCCGCGACGGTCAGCTTGTAAAACTTCATGCGTGTTCCTTTTCGTGGGGGGACGCCGTACGCCTGGCGGACCTTACGCTTGCGCGCCGAGGCGCCAGGTCGCAACGAACGCCTTGAAGACGACGGGAAACGAGTCGTGCGTGAAGCGGATGCTGCGCGAGCCGGTCCGCTCGAATCCCGGGATCGTGGCGACCAGATGCGCCTGCGCCGCCGTGACGAATGCGACGTCGAGAACGATCGGCGGCTCGAAGCGGAAAGGCTGCGCGCCGGTGCTTTCACGCACGACCGCTTCCGCCTCGCCGAAGATTGCGCGGGCGGCCGCCGCCGGCGTCATCGAGTCGGCGGCAAAGTTTCCGATCGATTCCTTTATCACCACGCCGCGCACCCACGGCATCTGCGCGCGAACGCCGTTGACGGTCGTGCGATCGCCGCTCACGAGCAAGACCGGCACGCCGTAGTATCCGAGCAGCCCGGCATTGATCGTCGCTTCGCTGCAGCGCATGCCGTTGAGATTGACCTCGTAGATCACCGACGGCGTGTAGGTGTGGCAAAGAACCGCGTCGGCATCGCCGGCCGCTCCGTGGTAACCGATGAAGAACGCGCCGTCGAAACCGCCATCGGCATTCTGCACCATCGAAAAGGGCTTGCGATTGCCGAAGATTACCCGCACGTCGGCGGGCAGCTCGTCGAGCAGCAGGTTGCGCATCGGGCCATGGGAGTCGTTGACGAGTACCTCTCCCGCGCCGCCGGCGCGCGCGCCCTCGATCGCGGCACGCACTTCGGCCGTATAGAGACGGCGGTAGATTTCGTATTCGGGATGGGGCGTGCGCGCGTCGACCTGCTGCCAAGCGCAGACGCCGGCGACGCCCTCCATATCGCTCGATATATAGAGCCTCATGCGGGGGTGTCGGCGGCCGCGGCGATTCGGGTGGCGGCGAGAAAGGCGCGCTGGATCGTCGGATAGTCGTTGCTCGAAAAGCGAACCGCGCGCCCGCCGATGCGGTCGAAGCCGGGAAGCAGCTCGATGAAGTCGGCCTGTTCGACCTCGCCCGTCTCGATCGTAAGCTCGAAGGGCGGTGCGAAGGTGAACGGTTTTGCGCGTTCGATGCGGGCGATCGCTTCGCGGGCGCCGGCGCGAATCGCCGCCTGCGCCGCCTGCGGCGTCAGCGTGTTGACCGCCGAGTAGCCGATTGCATCTTTAACGACGACGCCGACGGACCACGGCATCATCGCAAGGGTTTCCTCGACGATCGCGCGATCTCCCGTGATCAGGACGACCGGAACGCCGTAGCTGCCCGCCAGCGCCGCGTTCATCAGCGCCTCGCTGCAGCGCGTTCCGTTCACGCTGACGGAGTAGACGTTGGTCGAGGTCGTGTGCGCGAGCGTGGCGGCGTCGCCGGCCTTGGCATGATAGCCGGTGAAGAAGACCGCTTCGGCGCCGCGCTCGATACCTTCCATCATGCTCCAGGGCTTGGGTGCGCCGGAGACGATCCGCAGATCGTCGTCGCCGGGAAGCTCTTCGAGCAGCAGGTTGCGCATCGACCAGTGCGAGTCGTTGACGAGAATTTTGCCTGCGCCGGCTTCACGCGCGCCTTCGATTGCGGCGCGCACTTCGCGCGTCATGTAGCGGCGAAAGATCGGATACTCGCGGGTGTCGCTTGGATCGCATTGCTGCCACGAGCTGACGCCCGCAGTGCCTTCCATGTCGGCGGAGATATAGATCGTCATTGGCGCAGCGCGTCGCGCGCCTGCTGGAGGCCCGTCTGCGCCGCGACGTTGTGCGGATTGGCACGCAGCGCGCGTTCGTAGAGGGGAATCGCCTGCTCGAAATGGTCCGATGCGAGGTACATGTCGCCGAGCTGGGTGAGCGCGACGTCGTCATTCGGATGAGCGGCGATGCGCGCGCGCAGGGTGCGCAACTGCGCGACGACCGGTGCCGGTGGCCCCCCTTCGACGGCGTTCTGCGAGCCTTGCGGCTGCATCTGTCCCGCGCTCTGCAACTTGACCTCCCTGCCGAAGACCGATCCGGAGACGCCGAATCCATCGGCCACGAGATAGGCCATGAGGCAGAGGAAAGCAGCAGCGATCCCGATGACGATCGGCACGTAAATTCGAGGGGGAAGTCCACTCGAGGGGCGGGGCTGCACGAAGAGTCGGTTGGACGCATCGCGAAAAACTCTTGCGTGCTCCCGTCCGAGGCCGACCTGCAGCTCACCTTTGCGCGCCTGAACTATCAATACTTCAACGGCGAAATCCCGGATTGCCGGATCCGTTACAACGAACGTTTCTCAAACTCCGCCGGGCGCATCAGCTACACCGCGCCGCCGCTCCTGATCGAGCTTTCGCCCAAGCACTTCCGCAATAGCCCCGAAGCGCTGGAAGAGACGCTGCTGCACGAGATGGTGCACGCGTGGTGTTTTGCGAGGTTCCGGGAGACGGGACACGGCGCGCGCTTCAAGCGCAAGCTGCGCGAATGCGGCTTGTCCTCGATCTACCACGACCTGGGCAACGTTCGCCCGCTGCGTGAGTCCGGCAAGCGCTACGTCCTACGCTGCGAGGCCTGCGGCTTCGAAGCGTTGCGGCGGAGCCGCCCGAGCAAGCCGTCGAGCTGCGGCAGGTGCAACAAACGTCGCTTCGATCCGCGCTATCCGCTGACGATTTACGAAATCGTCGAGATGAAGGAGGCCGGGACGACGCTCGAACTGCGCAAAGCCGCACGGAAAGGGCGCGACTGACGCCGAAAGTTTCCGTCGCTATGACGACAAAAATCGCAAACGGACAGGCCACCCGCATCGAGAGCGACTCCATGGGAACGATTGCGGTTCCCGCCGATAAGTATTACGGCGCGCAATCCGCGCGTTCGCTCGTGCATTTCGACATCGGCGAGGCCTCCTGGCCGCGCGACGTCATGCCGCGGGAGGTCGTCCGGGCGATGGCGCTGCTCAAAAAGTCGGCGGCCCTCGTGAATCACGATCTCGGCAAGCTCGACGACGAACGGACGCGGTTAATCGTCGCGGCGGCCGACGAGGTGATCGCCGGGAAACTGGACGCGCATTTCCCGCTGCGCGTCTGGCAGACCGGTTCGGGAACGCAGACGAACATGAACGTGAACGAGGTGATCTCGAATCGGGCGATCGAGCTCGCGGGCGGCGAGATGGGATCGAAGAAGCCCGTGCACCCGAACGATCACGTCAACATGTCGCAGTCGTCGAACGATACGTTCCCCACCGCGATGCACGTTGCCGGCGCACAGGCGATGTCGCAGATGCTGCCCGCGGTTCAAGCATTACGCGACGCGCTGCACGAAAAGGCGCGCGGGTGGTCCCACATCGTCAAAGTCGGGCGCACGCACTTGCAGGATGCAACGCCGGTCACCCTCGGCCAAGAGTTCTCCGGCTACGTTACCCAACTCGATCGCGCGATCCGTGCCTGCAAAGAGGCGCTCGATCCGCTCTACGATCTCGCCATCGGCGGCACGGCCGTCGGCACCGGGCTCAACGCGCATCCCGAGTTTGGCGAGCGCGTCGCGGCGAAGATCGCCGAACTCACCGGACTGCCGTTCCGCTCGCACCCCAATAAGTTCACGGCCCTCGCCTCGCACGACGACTTCGTTTTCGCCTCGGGCGCTCTGAAGATGCTGTCCGCCGCGCTGATGAAGATCGCCAACGACATTCGCTGGCTCTCTTCCGGCCCGCGGGCGGGAATCGGCGAGCTGATCCTGCCGGAGAACGAGCCCGGCAGCTCGATCATGCCGGGCAAGGTGAACCCCACGCAGTCCGAAGCGATGACGATGGTCTGCGTGCAGGTCTTCGGCAACGACCTCGCGGTGAGCTTCGGCGCCTCGCAGGGCAACTTCGAGCTCAACGTCTTCAACCCGGTAATGATCTATAATTTCCTGCACTCGACGACGCTGCTGCGCGACGCGTGCACGATGTTCCGCGAACACGCGGTTGAGGGCCTCCAAGCCAACGAAGAGCAGATCAAGAAGTATCTCGACGAGTCGCTGATGGTCGTCACCGCGCTCTCACCGCAGATCGGATACGACAAAGCCGCCGAGATCGCCAAAAAAGCGCACCACGAAAAGACGACGCTGAAGAAAGCCGCGCTTTCGCTGGGGCACGTTACCGAAGAAGAGTACGACCGGATCGTCATCCCCAAAGAGATGACCGCTCCGCGCTAGTTCCTTAGAGCTGGCGCCAGATCAGCGTCACGGCGGCGGTTACGAGCGCAATCGCAACGATGATCAACAGCTGCGGCGATTTCAGCCGCAGCGAGAGGCGCGCGCCGACCGGTCCCCCGAGTAGCCCGCCGGCGACGAGCGGGATGACGTCGTGCCCGACGATGTCGTGCTGCGCGATGTGCGCGACGAGACCGACGGGAGAGGTGAGCAAGATCGCAAAGTGCGAGGTCGCGCTGATCGCGTGCGCGGGAAGCTCCGAGAAGTAGAGAAACGCCGGCACCAGAACGATGCCCCCGCCGAGGCCGAAGAGGCTCGAAAAAATGCCGACCACGAATCCCAGTCCGAGGGCCGCGCGGTACGACATGCCCTTGATGGCGGAGACGCGATGGTGCTCGGGGCGCCCGGCGATTCTGCGCTCCGCATTCCAGAACATGTCGACCGCCACGCCGACGAGAACGATCGCGAGAATGGTATCGAAGAGGCGGGGGGAGATGTGAACCGAGGCGATCGCGCCGAGGATGCTGCCGGGTAGACCGCCCGCCGCGACCAGCCAGCCGATCTTGAGGTGGACCCTGCGCTGCAACAGATAGGTGAATGCGCCGCTGGCGCTATTGGCGACGATGAGCACGAGCGAGGTGCCGGCCGCGTCGGCCGGTGCGAATCCCAAAAAGAGACGGAGGATCGGCACGAGCACGAACCCTCCGCCCAGACCAACCATCGAGCCAAAGGTGCTGGCGACGAAGGCCGCACCGAACAATTCTGAGGGCAAAGCGCAGGTCGTCGGGCCGCTAGCTCGCGCGGCCGATGTAGCGACGGTCGCGCGTGTCGATGCGAATGACGTCACCGGCCTCGACGAAGAGCGGGACGTTGACGGTCGCGCCGGTCTCCAGTTTGGCGGGCTTGGTCGCGTTCTGCGCGGTATCGCCCTTGAAGCCGGGATCCGTCTCGACGATCTTCAGCTCGACGTGCGCCGGAAGGTCGACGCCGATCGGCGTCGAGTCGTGAAACTGCATGTCGACGACCATGCCGTCTTTCAGGAAGTCGGCCGGATCGCCGATCAGGTCGCGCTGCAGCGTGACGTTCTCGAAACTCTCTTGGTCCATGAAGTGATAGCCGTCGGCGTCGTTGTAGAGCATCTGCATCTGACGGTTGTCGACGACGGCGCGTTCGAGCTTTTCACCCGCGCGGAAGGTGCGTTCCAGCGTCGTGCCGGTTTTGACGTTCTTCAAGCGGGTCCGAACGAACGCGGAGCCCTTGCCGGGCTTGACGTGCAGGAACTCGATGACGGTCCAGAGCTGGCCGTCCACGCTGATCGTGACGCCGTTACGAAGATCGTTTGACGAAATCATTGCCTAGGGCTTGGAAAGCCGAATCGCGCCTTCCTTTCCGGCGCGCAAGCGTTCGATGTTTTCCCGATGCTTCCAGAGGATCAGCAGCGCGGCGAAGACGCCGTAGGCCGTCTCCGGAAGGGAGCGAGTGAAGAACCACAGCGCAAAAGGCGCCAGGACGCTGCCCAGCATCGACCCGACCGACGAGTAGCGCGTGATCGCCGCACCGGCGAGCCAGCCCCCTACCGCGACGAGCCCGGCCGGCCACGAGAGCGCGAAGATCGCGCCGAAGGAGGTGGCCACGCCCTTGCCTCCGCGAAAGCGCAGCCAGGGAGAATAGCAATGCCCCAAGACCGCTCCGGCGGCGACGACCGCGGCAAGGATCTCTTGCCCCGGGGGTAGCGGGTCGAAATCCAAGTGCCCGCGGAACAGCCAGAGCGTAAACAGCGTCGGAATGAATCCCTTGAGCGCGTCGAGGATCAGGACCGCGACGGCACCGCCCTTCCCCAGGCTTCGCAGGGCGTTCATCGCGCCGATGTTGCCGGAGCCCTGGGTGCGGATGTCGGTCCCGAAGAACCCCTTTCCGATCAAGAGGCCGAAGGGAATCGAGCCGATCAAAAAGGCGCCGATAAACGCCGCGACCGGAACCGCCAGCAGGATCGCCAGCAGACCATAGGCGACCGAATTCGAGAGGCCGATATCGCTCACGCGAGGTTTTCGGCGCGCTCCCTCCGGGCGCGGAACTCGAGCGTCAGCGGAATGCCTTCGAAGTCGAAGTGCGAGCGCAGAGTGTTTTCGAGAAAGCGCTTGTAGTGCGTCTGCACCAAATCGGGATCGTTGCAGTGGAAGAGAAAGAGCGGCGGATGCGTTGCGGGCTGCGCCGCATAGTAGATACGCAGCGGCTTTCCCGATGAGATCGCCGGAGGATGCGCGAGCACGGCGTCGCGGATCAAGGCGTTGAGCTGCGGCGTCGGTACGCGGCGCTCGAGATTCTCGGCGAGCTTATTGACGAGCAGCATCAGGGATCCCAAGCGCCGGTGGGTCTTCGCCGAAAGAAACGTCACCGGTGCGAAGGCTGCAAACGGGAGCGCCTCGTGAACGGCGCCGGTGAGATCGCTGCGGCTGTAGTCGCCGCTCTGCTCGCGCACGAGATCCCACTTGTTACCGATGACGATGAGGCCTTTGCGCTCCTCGATGGCGATGCCGGCCAAGCGGCGCTCCTGCGCTTGGATGCCGACCATCGCGTCGAAGACGAGCAGCGCGATGTCGCACCGCGCGATCGCGTTGAGCGAACGTAACGCCGCGTAGTATTCGATTACACCATGGGCCTTCGGCTTCCGGTGGACGCCCGCGGTATCGACGAGCCGAAACGGGCGATCGTGCCAAAAGAACTGCGTATCGATCGCGTCGCGTGTTGTGCCGGGGGTCTGGGAGACCAGCGTGCGTTCCTCGCCGAGCAACGCGTTGACCAGCGAGCTCTTCCCGACGTTCGGCCGGCCGATTACGGCCAGCGCGAGCTCTCCCTCGGGAGCCGGCGAGGCGGCCTGTTCGGGTAAGAGCTCGACGATCCGGTCGAGCAAGTCGCCCGTGCCCTCTCCGTGAATCGCCGAGACCGCGACCGGTTCCCCGAAGCCCAGCCCCGAGAACTCCGCGTGAACCGAGGCCGACGCGTTGTCGGATTCGGCCTTGTTGGCGACGAGAACGAGCGGGCGGCGCTTGCGGCGCAGGATCGCGGCGACGTCCTCGTCGAGCGGATGAAGCCCGGTCTGCGCGTCGACGACCATCAGGACGACGTCGGCCGCCTCGGCCGCGGCTTCGGCTTGCCGCCGCGTCGCGTCGGCTAGCTCGGCGCCATGCGCGACATCGGCACCGGGATCGATTCCGGCGGTATCGACCAAACTGAAGACGCGCCCCCGCCAATCGCACAGCGCGTAGAGACGGTCGCGGGTGACGCCGGGCGTGTCCTCGACGATCGCCAACCGGCGGCCGATAAGCCGGTTGAAGAGCGCGCTCTTTCCGACGTTCGGACGGCCGACGATTGCAACGGTAGCTGGGGCAAGCACGGCAGTTTCCTTTCTGACCGAAGGCGAACGGGACCCACGTGCCCCGGATCTATATCGAGACCTTCGGCTGCCAGATGAATGAGGCCGACTCTCGCCACATCGCCGAACGCGCCATCGCCGCCGGCTACAGCGTTGCGACGGCGCCCGAGGAGGCCAACGTCGTCGTTCTCAATACCTGCACGGTTCGCGACAACGCCGAACGCCGGGCATACGGGCGCATGAATCATCTCAACGCGCTCAAGCGAGTCGACCCCAATCTGCGATTAGTCGTCACCGGATGTCTGGCCGAACAGGATCGCGACCGGATGAAGCGGCTCGCGCCGCACGTCGACGCGATCTTCGGCACGCGGGAGCTGAGCGAACTCGGCGATCAGCTGGCCGCCTGGCAACCGAGTTTCGACGACGTCGATTTCAGCGACGACCGAGTCCTGCTCGCGCCGCTCGGCGGCACCGCCGACGGCGTCACCGGCGCGTACACGCACCTGCGCGCGCAGGTGACGGTACAGCGCGGCTGCTCGTATTACTGCACGTTTTGCATCGTTCCGCACGTGCGTGGCCGCTTCGATCACCGGCCCGCAGCCGACATCATCGAAGAGAGCCGCGGTCGCGTCGCGCAGGGCGCGCGTGAAATCGTGCTCGTCGGTCAAACGGTCAACGCTTGGAAGGACCCCGCGACGGGCGACGACTTCGGCGATCTCTGCGGCCGGCTGGTCGATCTGACCGGCATCGAACGGCTGAGCTTCATCTCGCCGCATCCCAAAGATTTCACCGAGAAGATCCTCGACGATTTGGCCGGGATCCCGCAGCTCAATCCGCGGATTCACCTCCCGCTGCAGTCGGGCAGCGACGCGATGCTGCGGCGAATGAACCGTAAGTACACGCTCGAGCGGTTCGATGAGATCGTCGCGGGTATCCGCAGGCGCGTGCCCCAGTGTGCGATCACGACCGATCTCATCGTCGGCTTTCCCGGCGAGAGCGAGGACGATTTCGCCGCGACGCTCGCCTACGTCCAACGCGGCGTCTTTGCCAACGCGTTTACCTTCATCTACTCGATTCGGCGTGGAACGCCGGCCGCGCATTGGCCGCAGGTGCCGCGCGAGATCGCGCTCGAGCGTTTCCAAAGGCTGCTGCAAGCCCAGAACGACGTCACCCGCGCCTATCACGAACGCTACAGCGGCGCAACGGTGCGCGCACTGATCGTCGGCGATTCGAAGAAAAACGCCGATAGGGTGACGGCCAAAGCGCTCGACAACGTCACGATCGTCGCGCCGAAGCCGGCGGACTATCCGTACGATGGGACGCCGTGGCTCGACGTTGCCGTCGAAAGCGCGCACGTCTGGGGCTGCGCTGGGGCGATCGTCGGACGCGCGGCGCGTTGGAACGACGCCGCGCTGCCCGTGATGCGTCCGCTGCTCGACCTGGTGGCGACGGCGTAGCGAGAGGGTGCCTGCGCTGATCAAGTATTCGCCGATGCTCGAGCAGTACTTTGGGATGAAAGCGAGGCATCCGGAAGCGATCCTGCTCTCGCGCGTCGGCGACTTCTACGAAGCCTACGGTGGGGACGCGGAGACGATCGCGCGAGCGCTGCAGATCGCGCTCACCAGCAAAGAGGCCGGCGGAGGCCAGCGCGTGGCGATGGCGGGCGTGCCGCATCACGCGCTGAACGGCTACTTGGCAAAGCTCGTGGCGCAGCGATTCATCGTCGCGCTCGCCGAGCAGCTCGAGGTGCCGCAACCGAACCGGCTGGTACGCCGCGACGTCGTCCGTCTGGTGACGCCCGGCACGCTGATCGAAGAGCACCTGCTCGACGGCAAGCAGAACAACTATCTCGCGGCGGTCGCGATTGTGGGCGAAACCTTTGCGATCGCATACGCCGACGTTTCGACGGCGTATTCGGCGGCGACCGCGATCGCGGGCGAGAACGCGTACGACGAACTGCTCGCCGAGTTGGCGCGCATCGCCCCGGCGGAGATCCTCGCCGACGTTCCCGGCGAGATGCGCCCCGCGATCGCGGCTGCGGTGGAGAGCTCCGGGGCGCGGCTGGCGACAACCGGGATCGGCCTCGTCGAGGCGCGCGAGCGTTCGGGTCTCGCGGGCTTTTCGTTGGAAGAGTCGCTTGCCATCCATCGTGCGCTCGACGGGCTTCGAGCCTTCGTCAAGCGCACGGGCGTCAGCAACGGCGAACGCGGCCTCGGCGAGCCGGAGCTCTACCGGCGACAGGAGTTTCTCGTCCTCGATCCCGCCACGCGCAAGCATCTCGAGCTGACGCGCGCGCAGGGCGCCAATCCGCGCGCCACGCTGCTCGCGACGCTCGACCTTTGCGCGACCTCGATGGGAACGCGGATGCTGACCCGCTGGATCCTCGCGCCGCTGATCGAGGCAGCAGCGATCGCGCAGCGCCAAGAGGCGGTGGCAGCGCTCGTCGAGCAGCACGCGCGCCGCGAATCGCTGCGTGAGATCCTACGCGGCGTCTTCGATCTCGAACGCATCGCGCAGAAAGTCCGCTACCGGCGCGCGATGCCGCGCGATCTCGCTTCGCTGAGGCGAACGCTCGAGATGATCGGACCGTTGCGCGGTGCGGCGGTCGCCCCGATCGAACCATTGCTTGAGTCCGTCGAGGATTTCGCCGAGCTGCGGCGCGATCTCGAACGCACGCTGGTGGACGACCCGCCTGCGCAGCTCGGCGACGGCGGCATCGTGCGGCCCGAGGCCGATCCCGAGCTTGCCGAGTGTGTCGCGCTGCGCTCCGATGCGCGCTCGCGGCTCTCCGCACTCGAACAGCGGGAACGGGAACGCACCGGCATCAAAGGCCTCAAGGTCAAGTACGCCAGCACGTTCGGCTATGCGATCGAAGTCGCGAAGAGCTACGCCGGCGCGGTTCCGCCCGATTACGTTCGCAAGCAGACGCTGACGACCGGCGAGCGGTACATTACGCCGGAGCTCAAGGAGCTGGAGCTGGCAATCTCAACCGCGCAGGCGCGTCAAGAACGGCTCGAGCGACAGCTCTTCGACGCGCTCGTCGACCGGGTTGCCGCGGCCGCCGACGCGCTCTCCCGCGCGGCCTGCGCGATCGCGCAAGTCGATGCGCTCGGCGCACTGGCGCAGTGCGCCGCGGAGCGCGGATACGTGCGGCCCGCGTTTGTCGACGAAAGTGCGGTCGGGATCGAAGAGGGACGCCATCCGGTGATGGAGATGCTACTTTCGGCGAGTTTCGTGCCCAACGATCTGCAGCTGCGCGTCGCCGATCATCGCTTCATCTTGCTGACCGGGCCGAACATGGGCGGCAAGTCGACCTACTTGCGTCAAGCCGGCCTGCTGACGATCATGGCGCAGATCGGCTCGTTCGTTCCCGCCAAGCGCATGACGCTCGGTGCCGTCGACCGGATCTTTACGCGCATCGGCGCGGGTGACGACCTCGCCTCCGGGCAGTCGACTTTCTACATGGAGATGGCCGAGGCGGCGAATATCCTGCGGCGCAGCACGCCGCGTTCGCTGCTGCTGATCGACGAGGTCGGACGCGGTACGGGAACGCTCGACGGGCTTGCGATCGCCCAAGCGATTTGCGAATACTTACTAGGTTTGGAGAACCAGGCACCGCTCGTGCTCTTTGCGACGCACTTCCACGAGTTGTGCTCGCTTGCCGATCATTGGAGCGTCGTCGCCAACTATCACATTACCGCGGTTGAAAATACGGCGCGCGGCGGAGCGCCGGTCTTCTCGCATCGCGTCCAGCCGGGCAGCTCCTCGCGCTCGTTCGGCATCGAGGTCGCGCGTATGGCCGGGCTGCCGGATGCCGTGATCGAGCGCGCCGCCGAGATCGCCGACGCCCTCTCGGGCGACCCCGATATCGAGACGCGCGTGCCGTTGCGCAAGCGAATTTCCAAACGTCCTCCGCCGGAACGGCAGCTGACGTTCTTATGACGCGGTCGCTGGGGCTGTGTGCCGCGGTCTTGGCGGCGGCGATCGCCGATCCGCTCGTGGAGTTCGCTTCGAACGCCGGCTGGTTCGGCCCCGGAAACTTTACCGATCGCAGCAACCTCGACGTCGGGCCGGTCTTCGCGCTCGGCATTGCGAGCTTGGCGGTCTACTTGGTGCGCCGGGCACGAACGCTCGCAGCGCGGGGCTCGTCGCCGGGTCCCCTGATGGCCTTCGTTCCCGCGGTCTTCGCCGTTCAACTGCTGACGCTCTTCGGGATGGAGTCGACGGAGCAGCTGATTCTGCACGGCCACCTCCTGGGGCCGCAGATCTGGCTCGGCGGTCCGGTTCCTTTCAGCCTCGCGATTCATGCGGCCGCGTGTCTTACGGTTTCGCTCTGGATGGCGCGTTCGACGCGGCGCCTGGCGGAGACGACGCTGCGTGTTTTGCGCCTCTTCGAGGCGATCGCGCGACTCGCCGTCGCCGTGGCGAGCCCCGTGACGCGGCGTCCGGCGGCGCAACGATGCTTTAATCAACTCGGACCGACCCTCTGCCGAATCGGCGAACGCGCGCCCCCCGTGCTGCAAAACTAAACAGCACTCTTTTTTCGGGGGGAAATACAATGTTCAATCAGGCGTGGTTTCGAACCGCCGCCGTCGCTGCCGTCGCCCTAGTCGCGATCGCGGCCGGCTTTCTGATCTTTCGCGGAACGATTCGTCAGCAGATCGTGACGCAGACCGCAAAGCACTCGTTCGGGCAGCTGAAGCTCAACCTGCTGATTCTCGGGTACCAATCCGACGAGATGACGACCGACACGGTTATCGTAGCCCATCTCGACGTCGACCGGCGCACTGCAACGCTCGTCTCGATCCCGCGCGACACGTGGACCTCGGTGCCGAAGGCCGGCTTCACGAAGATCAATGCGGCCTATGCGTACGGAGGCGCGCACGCAACGGCGCGCGTCGTCAGCAAGCTGCTGGGAGGCGTGCCGATCGACGCGATCGTCGCGCTCCAACCGGAGGGAGCCTCGGCGATCGTCGACGCGATGGGCGGCTTGGACGTCAACGTCGACGAGAACATGGACTACGACGACCAAAACGGCGGTCTGCACATCCACCTGCGCCAAGGGACGCAGCACCTCAACGGCGGCCAGGTCGCGGGCTACGTGCGGTTTCGGCACGACGCGGCTTCGGATTTCGGCCGCGTCAAGCGGCAGCAGCAGGTACTCAAAACGATGATCGATCAGCTGAGCCGGCCCAAGGATTGGGCGAAGCTGCCGGCGATCCTCAAACTCGGGCGAAAGAGTATCAACACGACGCTCTCCGACCGGCAGCTCCTCTCGCTGCTGACGATCTATCGCAACGTTCCCGACGAGAACGTTCGTTCGTTCACCCTGCCGGCGAAAGCGGGTTGGGTCGGCGACGCTTCGGTCGTCTTCGCCGATCCGCGCTGGACGAAGCTGATCGGCGCGCTGCTCTTTGCCAAGCACGATCCGCCGCAAGACGAGGTCCTGGTCGTTAACGCAACCGGCAATGCGACCTTCGACAAGACGCTCGTCGGCGCGCTGCGCGGCGCCGGATGGAACGTGCCGACGTTCGTCGACGAGCGCGTGAAACGAAAGAGCATCGTGCTCGGCGCGTCGCCGGCCGCGGCGAGCCTCGCGCGCGCGTTCTCAACCGCGGTTTCGCCCGGTCGGAAGACCGCGCTGATTATTGGCGCGGACCTCGCTCCCGAGACGCCTTAATTGCAGCCGACGTCGGCGGCCGGCGCATCGCGCTGGGCAGTCCTCATCCTAACGATGGCTGCGGTGCTGGCCGACACACCACCGACAATCTCTCCCAGTGCGCTGGGCCCGAATCAAATCTATTGGAGAGCGCAAGCGGCGGTCAACCGCCTGGCCGAGCCGGCGTACATCGCCTTCACGTTTGAAAATCAAGGCTTCACGTTTATGAATCATCACCAGGCGACGGCGGTACGTCGCGAATTAATCCGCGTGCTGATGCGCGTCTCGAACGGTGTTGCGGTCGTCGTCGTCTTGAAGAACGAGATTGGTGAAGATATCTCTGCGCCACGAGCGACCGTGGTCGTCGATTCAAATGATTATTTTGATGTTTCGAACGTCGTTCGGCTTGCCGAGTTTCCCCTCGCGGATTTTGGGTTGCGCTATGCCACACCATCGCGGCCCAGCTTCTTCGAACCCGCTGGTCCGTCGCCGAAGGGTTCTCAGCTTCAGGTCATCGCCACAGTGGTCGCGTTCAAGCCGCCGCCATATCACATCGTCGATCTCGGCGATGCGAGTATCGGCGGACGTGTGGTCTACCACTTAGGCCTCGATCCGACCGAGAATCCGACCCACAACGTCTTGCGGCAGATGTGGGTCGATAAGGCGACGTTTTTACCGGTTCGTTACGTCGCGATGCGATCCGTCGCAACGCCGGCCGACTACTACACCTATCTTGTCACCGTCAACGACATCGAGATCGCGGGCCATCTGGTCAACGTCGACGCGACCGGGAAAAACAAATACGGTCTTTCAGCCTGGCGTATATCCGACGTATCGTTTCCCGACACCGAGCCCGATTGGGTCTTCGACCGCACTCAGTGGGCGGCGCACAATGGCCAGACGATTCCCAATTTACCCCCGAACTCGCCCGCGCCGGCGCCGCCCTAGTGCAGCGCTTAGTTCTCGCTCGTCCAGGAGGGCGCGCATGCCCCTGGTGACGAGTCAGGGCGACCAACCGGTGGCGCGCCCCGGCGCGCGCAACGCATTGCTGGACGGCTCGCGGCGATATGGCAGCCGGCCGATGGACCCCATTTCTTTTCGTACTGGAAATACTTTACGAGCGCGCCGGAGAGTGGCAAAATGACAATGAGGTTCGCGCTTATGGAGGATCAAAGACATGGTGCGCCGCTTTTTCATCTATGCTGCTTCGTCGGTCGCTACTCTCACAGGAGCGACGCTTTATTCCGTTGGCCGTGCCCAGGCCCAAAACGCACCCTTACAGACAGGAACACCATGGTCGTTTCCGGAGCCCGATCCGATTTTTCTCGACCCCCCAATGCTCGCTCGAGCTCGCAGGCTACTCGATGCCGTCACGCACGCAACATTCGACCGCTCCGAACTGGCGCCTCAACTAGCCGTATCTTCTGATTTTTTCGTAAAGGGCGCAGCTCTCGTGAGCGCCTTAGGGCCCGCACAGTCAATGTATCCGTACGAAAAGCGCATTAGGGCGGAGCAAACCCTGACGTATTTCCGAGTGCGATATCCCAAAGAGGTGCTAACGTGGATCGTGGGCGTCGACGCAGCAAATCGGATTACGTTACTTTCACTTCAAAGGAGTCCAAGCTACCAAGTTTTCATTGTCGCCTGGAAGGACTACGGATATTAACGTACCGCACCCGGCCACAGCGCGCTGAACGCCGGAGTTCCACCGGAATACCACGCCGCCATCAGCAATCCAACTAAAAGGCCACGGCTCGGCGCTCACGCCACGGGTTCGGGGGCGCCCAGCAACACGGTGGCCAGAGTGCGCTGTGCTCGGGTTGCGGGACGATCTTTAAGATCAGCACCTCCGGCGCCGAACAGGTGCTCTACAGTTTCGGCGGTTACCCGACCGATGGCAGCTATCCCAGCGCGAGCATGACCTTCTTCGACGGCGAACTCTATGGCACCACACAAACTGGTGGTAGCGCAAACCAGGGGACTGTCTTTCAAATCTCGCCGTAGGGAACACACTGGTTCCAAACTTACGGAGCAACGCGGTTGAAAAGGCTAACTCCTTATCGCTACGCACTCGGCAGTTGCACCGCGGCAGCGTTGCTCGTAGGGTGCGACGGATCGCCGCCGCCGATCGGCGCGCCGGGGTGCCGCGGCGTCCAAGCAATCCTATTCTAGGAGGGTAGAGCTACACTGCGTGAGGTGTTAGCCCCACTCGATCCGTCAAGGGGGTTCTGGTCGGTGTGGGCCTTTTGACCCTCTCAATGCGGCCGTTCGTAATGCTATCCTGACGGAGAGGGGGCTGTTTTTCATGGCGTTCTGGTTCCGGCGTTGGGCTCTAAACGCGAGCCTTATTCTCATTGCAGGCTGCGCAAATGCACCGGTGATCCCCGGCAGCACAGGGCCACATGCGGCCGGCGCACTTAGCTCATCGGTGAGGCCGCAAACGAAGCTCGGAGATCTGCTCTATTACTCCGGTGCCGGTCAATACGGAAACGAGACGTATATGCTCTCGTTCCCCAAAGGCGAGCTTATCGGCAGCTTCGCGGGTGACGGAGCCCTTTGTCCAGACAGCGCGGGAAACGTTTGGCTTGCCGGCTACCCGAACAAATTCGTCAGCAAAGAGCTCGCGGAATTTGCTCACGGTGGCGAAACGCCCATAAGGACCCTCGATGTTCCAAGCCTTCCCAATGATTGCGCCGTTGACCCCGTCACGGGAAATATCGCGGTGGTGAGCGCCACGGGCAAGGTCTATATTTACGGCAGCACCTCGTCAGCGCCGCGAACGTTCACCACGAACTTCGGGGCTGGAAGCTGCACTTACGACAGCAGCGGCAACCTCTTCATCCTCGGAAATCGCCCAAAGGGATTAGGCGCCAGAGCAGAGGTCGCCGAGCTGCCGAAAGGCGCCAAGAAATTTGAACGGCGCTGGGGTTATCGAAACGACACAGGAAATTTCAGCGGCGTCCGGTGGGACGGCACGAATATCACGATTGGCACGGGCCTCTTTATGACTCCCGGCGTCACTCGCTTTTCGGTGCGTGGAAAGCACCTGCAGGCGCAAGGGGGACTCGGATTTAGGGGCATGGCCTCCATCGGCGCGTACTCGATTCAGGGTTCCAAGATCGTTTTGACTAACACCGGCGGAATCGGAAAATTTGCATCGATCTATATGTACCCATACCCCGCGGGTGGCCGCCCGGTCAAGAAGATCGGGCAGAACGTCGTGCCGGGTTTGGTCGAAACAAGCGTTGCCATCAGCCTCGCGCCTAACCACTAAACGCGATGAAAAGCGAGTGACAATTGGCGCGCTCGCGCTGGAGCGTGCGCACTGTCGCCGCGCCTCGGTGCTAGCTTCCTAGCGATGGGAAAATTAACTGAGCCGTCGAGATGACGGTTAGGATTCCGACGATGACGGCGGTCGTCCAAGCGATCACGTTAAAAAGCGGGCCGTTCGTCCATTTGCCCATCAGCTTCTTATTGTTGATTAGTAAGAGCATCAAGACGAGAACGATCGGAAGCAGCATGCCGTTGAGGACCTGCGAGTAGAAGATGATCGGGACGAGCGGTGCGCCCGGGACGATTACGGTAATCGCGCCGATGAGGATCAGGACGAGGTAGAAGCCATAGAAGACCGGCGCTTCAGAGAACCGGTGGTCGAGTCCGCGCTCGAAGCCGAAGGCCTCGCAGACGTAGTACGCGGTCGATAACGGAAGGATCGAGGCGGTGAAGACGGCGGCGTTGAGCAAACCGAGTGCGAAGAGCAGTGCGGCGAATTTGCCCGCGAGCGGGGTGAGGGCGACCGCCACGTCGCCGACGTCGTTGATTGCGAGCGGATGCGCCGCGTGGAGGTTGTGGACGAAGATCGTCGCCGCGCACGAGACGATGATGAAGTAGGCGATGACGTCGGTCCAGACTCCGCCGACGACGACGTCGAGGCGGGAATAGGCGTAGTCATCCTCGCGCACGCCCTTATCGACGACGGCGGCCTGGATGTAGAACTGCATCCAGGGTGAGATCGTCGTGCCGATGATGGCGATGATCATCAACAGATAGGCTTTGGAGGCTTGGAAGTGTGGAAAGATGCTCTGATGGAGGACGTCGCCCCAGCTCGGATGCACCACGAACGCGCTGATGATATAGGCGATGTAAACGAAACAGAAGGCGAAAAATACCCGCTCGATCACCTTGGCCGAACCGCGGGTCACGGTGAGAAAGACGAAGATTGCTGCGCCGGCGACCAGCGCGATCTTGAAGGCCTCGGCGTTGAAGACGTGCAGGTAGCCGCCGAGGATCGGCGCGGAGGACGCAACGCCGGCGAACTCGGCGGCCGTATTGCCGACATCCCCGAGTACGAAGAGCAGCAGGCACCAGAAGGTCACCTTGACGCCGAAGTTTTCGCGGATCAGATCGGCGAGGCCCTTGCCCGTTATGGCACCCATGCGCGCGCACATCTCCTGAACGACGACGAGCGCAATCGTCACCGGAACGAGCAGCCAGAGCAGGGAGTAGCCGAACTGCGCTCCCGCCGACGAGTACGTAAAAATCCCGCCGACGTCGTTGTCGGCGTTCGCGGTGATCAAACCGGGCCCGACGACGGAGAAGAACATGACCAACGTTCGCCACAGGGTCGGGCGGCGAGCGTGTGAGGGATTCACTCGACCAGCGATCCCCAGTAGTGCAAGGAGTAGAAGGCTCTCAACAGTTGTTTCATGACTCTTTCCTCCCGTTTAGCTCACGCGTGCTGCGCCGGACAACCGGACACAGCGCTAATTAGACGGCTCTTGCGGAGCCGCCGGCGAGGTCGATTACTCGGTCCGTCGTCCATGGCGAGGCTTCACCCCCTTTCCAAATAAAAAAACTGTCGCTGCTCCTCGCAGGCCGACAGTTCGAGAAACCTCGCGCGGCGGGCCGCGCAATCTCCCTCAGTGTCGAGCTTTAGCACTGCACAACCTAGATCCGGCGCGTCACCCTGCGCGTGTCGAAGGGGACAGGATCGGCCGCATTAGATTCCGCCTTGATTCGGCGGGATCTGGTTACCCGTTGGGGTCTCTCGACCTTTCCGGGCAGCGGCATCTCTTCGTGCAGACGCCTCACCTAACGAGGAATCCTTAACCAGGATACTCGCGACCCGCCCTTTGTCAACCCATGAGTGCGGCGCCGTTGACGCGAAACTCCGGGCGTGGCTACGATACGTGAGCTCGATTCGCTGACGATCGGTCAAATCGCGGCGGGCGAGATTATCGAGCGTCCGGCATCGGTCGTAAAGGAGCTCGTCGAGAATGCGGTCGATGCGGAGGCTTCGCGCATCCTGGTCAACATCGAGCGCGGGGGACTCGATCTCATCGAAGTCTTCGACGACGGCTTGGGAATTGCCGCCGATCAGTTGCCGCTGGCGATCGCGCGTCATGCGACAAGCAAGCTCCGCGCCGCGACAGAGCTCGAGTCGATTGGAACGCTCGGATTTCGCGGCGAGGGCCTGGCCTCAATCGCCGCGGTTTCGGAACTCGAGCTGCTCTCGCGCGAAAGCGATGCGCCGATCGGCGCCCGCGTCGAGGGAGCGGGCGAGCGAATCGGGCCGGTCGAGCCGGCGGCTGCGCCGGCCGGGACCCGGGTTCGCGTTCGGGCCCTCTTCGAGCGTGTTCCGGTCCGGCGCGAGTACCTCCGCAGCCCAAGCAGCGAATTCAATCGCATCTCGTCGTGGCTCTCGAGCTTCGCGCTGGCCTACCCGCGAACGACCTTCACGCTGCGACACGACGGGAAGGACGTCTGGGTTATGCCCGCGAGCGCGGAGCCGCGCGAACGGCTCGCGATGGTCTTTGGTGCGCAAGCGGCAAAGACGCTGTTACCGCTACGCGCCGACTCGGCGCGGATGCTCGACGGCGAGCTGCGCGGCTTCGTCAGCACTCCGGGGCACGATCGCCCCGACCGAAAGATGCAACTGCTCTTCGTCAACGGACGGCTGGTGCGCAGCGCGCCGGTCGCCGGCGCGTGGACGAGCGGCTACAGCACCTTCACGATGATCGGACGCCATCCGTACGGCGTACTCTTTCTCGACCTGCCCCCCGATCACGTCGACCCCAACGTGCATCCGGCCAAAGCCGACGTGCGGCTGCGCTACGGGTCGCAAGTTTTCGACGCCGCGCGGAGCGCGATCGGCGCGACGCTGCGCGAGCACGCGCAGCAGCGATTCGCGGCGCAGACGGCGAGCGCAGCCAGCGGCGGCTTCGCGAACGCCGGGCTCTCGGGAACGGGAATCTCGTTGTTCGCCGGCTCCTTCGACGAGGCCGAGGCTCCCGGCAGCGGCCTTGCGGTGCTCGCGCAGCTCCACCGTACGTTCATCCTCTGCAGCGACGGAGAGGCTCTGCTGCTCGTCGACCAGCACGCCGCGCACGAACGTATTGCCTACGAATCCATCGTCGCCGCGGCCGCAAAACCCGGCGTCAATGCGCCACTGCTGGTGCCCCAGATCGTCGAGCTGGATCCGGCGCAGAGTTCCGCGCTCGATCGCGTGCTCGAAACGCTGCACGAAGGCGGTCTCGAAATCGAGGCTTTCGGCGAGCGCACGTACCGCATCGTGGCGACGCCGGGCGGCTATTCGTCGCGCGCGTTCGATCTTGCCGGATTCCTGGACGATCTGGGCGAGGACCCGAAGCAGCGCGACGTGCGCGAACGCGTCTGGGCATCACTTGCGTGCCACAGCGTGACCGTCGCCGGGGAACGGCTCGAACCGGCCGAGATGAAGGTGCTCGTCGAGCGCCTGCAGGCGTGCGCGAATCCCATGCACTGTCCGCACGGACGTCCGACGATGGTGCGCCTGGGATCCGACGAGCTCGCCCGCATGTTCAAGCGTGCCTGACGGCGTTCTGATTCTCACCGGCGCGACGGGAAGCGGAAAGTCCGACATCGCCCTGGCGCTCGCGCGCGAGTTCGACGCCGAGATCGTCGGCGCCGATTCGCGCCAGATCTATCGAGGAATGCCGATTGGTACGGCGGCGCCTTCGGCGGCGCAGATGGCCGAAGTGCCGCATCATCTCGTCGGCTTTCTCGATCCACGCGAACGCTATTCGGCAGCGCGCTTTACGCATGACGCGCTGAGCGCGATTCGCGATATCACGCGGCGAGGAAAACGCGCGATCGTTATCGGGGGCACCGGATTCTATCTGCGCGCGCTCTGCGGCGGCGTCGCCTTGGCCCCGCAGTACGACGAGACGCTGCGCGCGCGCCTCACGCGCGAAGCGGTCGTGCACCCGCCCGAATTCCTCTACGAATGGCTCGAGTTACGCGATCCCAAGCGCGCGGGAGCGATCCATCCGGGCGATACGTATCGCGTTCTGCGGGCGCTGGAGGTTGCGCTGGCACGACCCTCGGCGGTGGCCCGCGCAAGCGATCTGCAAACGTTAGCCGGCGAAGGGATTGCGTGGACGCTCGCCTTCCTCGACGTGCCGCTGGACGAGCTCGACCGGCGCATCGCCGAACGCACCGCCCGGATGTTGGCTGCCGGCTTTGTCGATGAGGCCGAGCGCATCGGCGACCAGGCGGTTGCGGCGAGCGCGGTCGGCTACCCGGCGGCGTTGGCCTATCTGCGCGGCTGGAGCACGGTCGACGAGCTGCGCGCCTCGCTCGAACGTGCAACGCGGCAGTATGCGCGCCGGCAGCGTACCTGGTTTCGGCGCGAGCCGGCGGCAATCTGGTGTGCCCCCGAAACGCTTGCGACCGTTGTACGGGAAAAACTCCAATGGCGTGCAAATTGAGCGCGGTGCGCATCGCGGTTACGAAGATGCACGGCGCGCGGAACGACTTCGTCGTCATCGATCGCCGCAGGAAGAAGAACGGTAATCTGCCGTCGTTTGCGCGTTGGGCGTGCGATCGCCACGCGGGCATCGGTGCCGACGGTGTGATCTCGATTGAATCGTCGGGCCTGGGTGATGCGCGGATGCGGATCTTCAATGCGGACGGAAGCGAGGCCGAGATGTGCGGCAACGGCATCCGCTGCGCGGCGCGCTGGCTCGACGAGGTCGAAGCGCGTGAGGGCTTGACCTTCGAGACGGACGCGGGGCTGATCGCGACGCAGATCGTCTCGCGCGGCCGAGAGTATGCGGTGCGCGTGTCGATGGGGCGTCCGCAAATCGATGAGATCTTCGTTTCAGCCTTGGGAAGTGCGTCGTTCGTCGAGCTCGGCAATCCTCACGTCGTCTTCTTTCGGCACGGCGTCAACGATCTCGACCTCGAGATCGCCGGGCCGCAGTTGCAGCGAGATCCCGCCTTTCCCAACGGGGCCAATGTCCACGTCGCCGCACCCGGCGAAGACGGGCTCCTGAAGGTGCGTCACTGGGAGCGTGGGGTCGGCCTGACGCTGGCCTGCGGGACGGGCGCGGTCGCATGTGCCACGGTCGCCATCAGAAACGGCATGGCGGTCTCGCCGGTCGAGCTGCTCGTTCCGGGCGGGCGCCTCACGGTCGAGTGGAACGGCAGCGGCATCGCATACCTCACCGGTCCGGCCGTTCGCGTCTTCGATACGGAAGTCAACCTCGGGCATGAGATTGCCCCATGAGCGCGTGGAGACGGGCCTCGTCTCGTGCGACGCAAAAGGCAAGATATCGTTCGACTACGGATACGCGCCGCTGGCCGACGGCGGCATCGTGCGCGAGCCGCACCTCGGCGAACTGATTCCCGAGCCGCCCAGCACGCAGCGGTTCCTTCTTCCCGATCGCTCGCCGCTGACGACGATCGGCCCGATCGCCGGCCGTACCGCTTTCGCCGTCGCGCTGCCCGCCGGTTACACGCGTCTGCTCGTCCCCGCGTACGCGGCGCGGCGCGGCGCGCCCGCACTGCCGCTCTTCGGCTATACCTTCGCCTGCGCGGTCGACGACCAGACGTACGTGGCCGCGATGAAGACCGACGAGAGCGACGACTGGCAGCCGCGCCGTTTCAAAAGTGGCGAACTCGAAGCGCTGATCGAGCGCCGTCTCGGTGCGCGGCCGGAGAACCGCGTGCTGGCGCAGGTGGCGCTCTGCTCGCGAGACTACGCGTGCTTCACCGCGCAGAACGTCTTTCTCGAACGCGGCGAAGCGGCGCTGCCGGTTTCGCCGAAGTGCAACGCGCGCTGCATCGGCTGCATCTCGGAGCAAGACGACGATGCGGGCGTCCCGTCGCCGCAGACGCGCATCGCCGACGAAGTCGCCGCCACCGAGCTTGCCGAGGTCGCAATCCATCATTTGGAGCGCGTCGGAGAAGGCATCGTCTCCTTCGGACAAGGCTGTGAAGGGGAGCCGCTGCTGCGTTCGATTACGATCGCTCGGGCGATCGAACGCATTCGCAAGCAACGCTCCAACGGTACGATCAACCTCAACACCAACGGCAGTCAACCCGACGCATTGGCACGTTGCATCGACGCCGGCTTACAGGCGGTGCGCATCAGCCTCAACTCGTTTCGCCCGAGCGTCTACGCCGCGTACTACCGTCCGCTGGGCTACGCGCTCGACGACGTCTTTGCTTCGATCCGCTTGGCCGTCGAGCGTAAGTTGCGCGTGAGCCTGAACCTGCTGACGCACCCCGGCATCACCGATGACGCCGACGAGGTCGCGGCGATGGAAGCCTTTTTGCACGAGTCGCCAGTCGCAATGGTGCAGACGCGCACCCTCAACATCGATCCGGCCGTGTACTTTGAGGCCGTCGGCCGCCCGAAAGCGCCGCTCGGAATGCGGCACGCGATCGAGCGGATCCGGTCGCTGACGCGCGTTGGAAATTTCACCCACACGCACTAAGGGGACGAGGCGACGGCCGTGAAGCTCTGGCAGATTCTGGCGGTCGTTGCTCTGGGAGTAATCTATGGATTGATCCAGCCCGGGCGCTTGGCGTTCGCGTTCGGTCACGCGACACTCTACGTTTTCCTACCGGCGCTGCTCTTCGAAGCCGCCTGGAACCTAAATTTCCGCGCGATGCGCCGCCAGTGGATCGCGATCGCGACGCTTGCCGGGCCCGGAGTGCTCCTGACGGCGGCGATCGTTGCCGGGGCGCTCACGATCGTGCGCGTGCCGTTCGGGCCGGCACTCCTTATGGGTGCGATTCTGAGCGCGACCGATCCGATTGCCGTCGTCGCCGTCTTTCGACGCTTGCCGGTGCCGCGTACGCTGGCGACGATCGTCGAATGCGAATCGCTCTTCAACGACGCGGTCGCGGTCGTGCTTTTCCGCGCTGTGTTAACTGGGATCGCGCTAGGGCCCGTGAGTGCCGGCGCGATCGCACTCGTGACGCTGCAGACAATCGCCGGCGCTCTAGGCGGCGTCGTGCTAGGGATCGCACTTGCGTTCGTCGTTGCCAGGGCTTTGCACCGCGCCGGGGGCAACGCGGCGGCGCAAGTCGCGGCGACGCTTTCCTGCGCCTACGGCGTGTACTTTGCGGGCGACCATCTTCACCTCTCAGGGATCTTCGCGACCATCGCCTTCGGGATCGCCTTTCGATACTTCGAGCGCGCATCGATCACGTTGACGATCGCCCAAGACGTCGAGCGCTTCTGGGACCTCGCCGCGCTTTTCGCCAACGTGGTCGTCTTTTTTTTGGCCGGCGCCGCGTTGGAGATCAGCCGGCTTACGGCAGCGCCGATCTTTACCGTCGCCGCGTTGGCAGGCGTCGCGATCGCGCGTTTCGCGGTGGCGGGCCTTCTCTGCCCTGGTTCCAAGCGGCGGGCATGGGTTAGCGTGGTTCGCGTCGCGGGCATGCGCGGCGCACTCTCTCTCGCGCTCGCGCTCGCGCTGCCCGCGGCAATTCCCTATCGCGAGGCGATCGTCGACGCGACGTTCGCGGTGGTGCTGGCGACGCTCGTCGTCAGCAGTCTCGCGCTAGATTCGGTCGTCCGGCGTGCGACCTTGCGTCAAATGCCGAGCGGGTAGGCCTCCTCGCCGTGAAGCTCGACGTCGAGCCCGCGCGCCTCGGCGGTTTCGTCGACCTTCACCCGCGTTACGAGATTGATCAACCAGAGCATCGCGTAGGTAAAGCAGAAGGCCCACGCGCTACAGACCGCGGCGGCGACGACTTGCTTGTAGAAGAAGGATGGATTGCCGCGAAGTAAACCATCGGCGCCGTTGGGATTCCAAAGCGTCGAGGCGAAGACGCCGAGCAGGCAGATTCCGAGGAAGCCGCCGACGCCATGGACACCCCAGACATCCAACGCGTCGTCCCAACCGAGTTGATTCTTTAGCGTAACCGCAAAATAGCAGACGACTCCGGCCGCGATGCCGATGATGACGGCGGTTGACGGGGAGACGTAGCCGGCGGCGGGAGTGATCGTCGCCAGGCCGGCGACGGCACCGGTGAGCAGCCCGATGAATTTCGGCTGGCGCCCACGCATCCATTCGACGAGCAGCCATGCGATGGCCGCGAACGACGCCGCGATATCGGTGTTGAGGAAGGCGCTGGCGGTGACCGCGTCGACGCGCAGTTCGGAGCCCGCGTTGAAGCCGTACCATCCGAACCAGAGCAGGCCCGTGCCCAGCGCGATCAGCGGAACGTTGTGCGGCCGGTTATCGATGATGCTGCGGCGGCCGACGTAGAGCACCGACGCGAGGGCCGCAAACCCGGCCGAGGCGTGGACGACGATGCCCCCCGCAAAATCGAGGCAGCCCCACTTCGCCAAGATGCCGTCCGGGCTCCACAGCATGTGTACGAACGGGAAATAGACGAAAATCAGCCACGCGGTCAGGAACAAGAAGTACGCCTTGAAGGTCACGCGGTTTGCAAAGGCGCCCGTGATCAGAGCGGGCGTTATGATCGCGAACATCATTTGATACGCGATGTGGACCACCAGGGGTATCCCGGCGTCGTTGCCGGTGAACATCGTATGCAGCGTGACCCCTCGAAGCATTGCGTACGTCGCCGGATTGCCGATAATGCCGTGCCAATCGGGGCCGAAGCTTTCGGAGTATCCGAAGGCAAACCAGATAACCGTCGTCCAGCCCAGCGACATGAAGCTCTGCATCATGATCGTCAGGACGTTCTTGCGCTGAACGAGGCCACCATAGAAAAACGCGAGCCCCGGCGTCATCAGCATGACGAGGCTCGCGCAGAGAAGCATAAAACCAGTGTTTCCGATATTGACCTGCGGGACTGCGGCGTTCATTCACATTCCTCCAGACCCCGTTTTAGTTCATGAAAGAGAGACCCGCTCCTACGTAATGCGACGTCTGGCCGTTGATGACGGTTGGCGAGAAACCATACTCGACGTCGAACTGGACGTGGCTTCCGAAGTCACGCTGGTAGACGAAGTCGATGAGACTCTTCCCGCCTAGGTTCGGGCCGGCGGACGAAAAATAGGCGTATTCGGCCGAAATTTGCGACGGGCCGCCGGGGAGGGCGGCGCTGAGCTCGAGGCTTGGCAGGAAGCAAAAATAGGACTGTGCGACGCCGCCCGCATTGAGCGCGCTAAAGGCGTTGAAGCTGAGGGTCCCGGCGAGTGCAAATTCCGAGTTAAGGGTATACGCACCGTTGACGTTGCCGGTGAACTGCGCGTTCCCGCCCGAAAAGGCGTGACTTCCGGTCGGGAAGGTCACCAGGCCGTTGACGCCCCAGTCGGCCTTTGAGTTGTATCCCAGCTCGTACTTTGCGCCGAGGTTCACGTCGCTCGAGCCGGCGATGTGGGGCGTTCCGACCGTCGAGGTTTCGGCGCTCGGCGGCCCGAGCTCGAGGTCGAAGTGCGGGTCCGCCGTTCCGATGCGGATGAGCGACTGCGGGTAGGTGGCCGCGCTGCCGCCGCCGAGGCCGGCGGTCGTCGTGTTCGTGTAGCCGTTCTCCACGTCGAAGTGTCCGGTGCGCACGGTGCAGACGCCGGTCGTTACTGTCGGACGGTTGACGATTGAGAGCAGCGATCCGCAGGGGTCGCTCGGCACGCTCGGCGTCGATGAGGGCACCGGTGAGGGCGAGTTGGACGGCGCCGGCTGTGCGAGCGCGGCGCCGGCCGTCGCGGTAACCGAGCAAATAAAGATCGAGGCGGCAACGAGTCGTGCGTAGAGCATAGCGGCAAGTATACAAGGTGCGCAGCGGCGCCGCAAACCGTCCGTTCGGATCATCCGTTCGGCGGATGGCGCGGGTTGCGTTCGCCGGATATCGTAGAGGCATGCTGCTCGAGCTGGGAATCGTCGTTCTCTCGATCGTGTGCTTCGTCGCACTCGACCTCTATATCGTCGGATGCGAGAGGGTGTAGACTTCTTATGCTGTTCGACGACGTGCTGGGCCTGGTGCTGACGATCGCCGCCCTCGCCTACCTGATCTTCGCGATGCTGCGGCCGGAGAAGTTTTGAGCGGCATCGGCTGGCTTCAGGCCATCGTCTTCTTTCTCATCGTACTCGCGGTTACCAAGCCGCTGGGCTCGTACATGGCACGTGTCTTCGCCGGCGAGCACACGTGGCTTTCATCCTTTTTCGTGCCGGTGGAGCGGATGATCTATCGCGCCTGCGGGGTTCGCGAAGAGTCAGAGATGACGTGGTACGTCTACGCGCTCTCGATGCTGGCATTCTCGGTCATCGGTTTCGTTTATCTCTACGTGCTGCTCCGCACGCAAAAGTGGCTGCCATTCAATCCGCAACACGTCGACAACATGGCCCCGGACCTCGCCTGGAACACCGCCGTCAGCTTCCTAACCAACACGAATTGGCAGTTCTACTCAGGCGAGCAGGCGATGAGCTATCTTTCGCAGATGGCCGGCCTGGCGTGGCACAACTTCGTCTCCGCGGCCGTCGGCATCGCGATCGCGGTGGCCGTCGTGCGCGGGCTCGTGCGGACGTCGGTGAAGACGCTCGGAAACTTCTGGGTCGACCTCACCCGCTGCTCGCTCTACGTGCTGCTGCCGATCGCGGTCGTGTTCGGACTCTTTTTCGTGTGGCAGGGGATGCCGCAGAATCTTCAGGCATATGCGACGGTTCACTCGATCGAGGGCTTTACGCAGTCGATCACCGGCGGCCCGATGGCCTCGCAGGAGGTCATCAAGGAGGCCGGCACCAACGGCGGCGGCTTCGTCAACGCGAACTCCGCATCGCCCAACGAGAACCCCTCGCCGCTTACCAATCTCGTCGAGATGCTGCTGATCTTCGCGCTCGGCGCCGGCCTGACGTACATGTACGGCAAGATGGTTAAGGACACGCGCCAGGGCTGGGCGATCTTCACCGCGATGGCGATCCTATTCTTGGTGGGTTTCACGGTCGCGTATTGGGCGGAGTCTGCGGGCAACCCGATCGTCCATCAGCTCGGCGTCGCCGGCGGGAACATGGAAGGCAAGGAGTGCCGCTTCGGAACGGCGGCCTCCGCGCTCTTCGCGACGGTCACCACCGATACGTCGTGCGGCGCGGTCAACTCGATGCACGACTCCTTCATGCCGCTCGGCGGCCTCGTTCCGCTCGTCGACATGCAGCTCGGCGAGATCGTCTTCGGCGGCGTCGGCAGCGGCCTGTACGGGATGATCGTCTTCGTCGTGCTGACGGTCTTCATCGCGGGATTGATGGTTGGGCGTACGCCCGAATACCTGGGGAAGAAGATCGAACGGCGCGAGGTGCAGTTCGCGATCCTCGCCGCGCTCGTGACGCCGGTGCTCTGCCTCGTGCCGACGGCGATCGCGGCGGTGCTGCCCGCCGGTCTGGCGACGCTGAACAACGCGGGGCCGCACGGATTCTCGGAGATCCTCTACGCGTTCACCTCGACGAACGCCAATAATGGGTCGGCCTTTGCCGGGCTCGGGCCGAATCTGTTCTACAATCTCATGACCGGCGTCAACATGATGTTCGGCCGGTTTGCCGTGGCGATTCCGGCGCTCGCACTGGCAGGCGCGCTCGCGGGGAAGAAGGCGATACCCGAAGGCCCCGGCACGTTCACGACGCACTCCGGCATCTTCGTCGCGCTGCTCATCGGCGTGATCGTGATCGTCGGCGCCCTGACCTTTCTTCCGGCCGACTCGCTCGGTCCGGTCGTCGAGCACCTCCTCGTGCAACAAGGGAAGACGTACTAATGCTTACCCAACGCCGCTTGGAACGGCGTCCGAAAGCGCTCTCGCTCTTCGATCGAGCGATCCTCACACGCGCGCTTGCCGATTCGTTTAAGAAGCTCGATCCGCGTTGGCAGGCGCGTAACCCGGTGATGTTCGTCGTCGAGGTCGGAGCGGCGGCGACGACGATCTTTTTCGTACGCGACTTGGCCGCGCACGCGTCGATCGTGGGATTCGATTTCGCGATCGCGGCATGGCTCTGGTTCACGGTGCTCTTTGCGAATTTCGCCGAAGCGGTGGCCGAGGGTCGCGGCAAGGCGCAAGCCGAGGCGTTACGCCGTACCAAATCCGATACGTACGCGCGCCGGCTCAGGGATGACGGCGGTGAAGAGCAAGTCCCGAGCACCGAACTGCGCAAGGGCGACCGCTACGCCGTGCAGGCCGGCGAGGTCGTTCCCGCCGACGGCGACGTGCTCGAGGGGGCGGCGACGATCGACGAATCCGCAATTACCGGCGAATCGGCGCCGGTGATTCGTGAATCGGGCGGCGACCGCAGCGCGGTCACCGGCGGAACGCGCGTGCTCTCGGATCGCATCGTCGTTCGCGTGACCGCGAATCCGGGCGAAAGCTTTCTCGATCGGATGATCGGGCTCGTCGAAGGCGCGCAGCGGCAGAAGACGCCCAACGAAATCGCGCTCTCGATCCTGCTCGCCGGACTGACGATCATCTTCCTCATTGCCGTCGCGACGCTGGCGCCGTTCTCAGTCTATGCGGGTCTGCATCAGAGCGTCACCGTGCTGATCGCGCTGCTCGTCTGCCTGATTCCAACGACGATCGGCGGCCTGCTCTCGGCGATCGGCATCGCGGGAATGGATCGCGTGATGCAGCGCAACGTGCTCGCAATGAGCGGGCGAGCGGTGGAGGCGGCCGGCGACGTCGATACGCTCCTGCTCGACAAGACGGGAACGATTACGCTGGGGAATCGGCAGGCTGTGCAGATCATTTCGGCGCCGGGCATCGATCCAAAGGACGCCGCCCGCATCGCCTATCTTTCGTCGCTCGCCGACGAGACGCCGGAGGGGCGTTCGATCGTCGCACTCGCGCAGCAGTCGGGCTCCTCGAACGGCGAACCGCCGGCGGGCTCGACGTTCGTTCCGTTCAGCGCCTACACGCGGATGAGCGGCCTCGATCTTTCCGACGGCGTGAAAATCCGCAAAGGCGCGCCCGATTCGGTGCTGGCGTGGATCGGCCAGGCGGGAGGCTCGACGACGACCGAGCTGCTTCCGCAGATCGAGCAGATCGCGCGCAGTGGTGGCACGCCGTTACTGCTGGCGCGCAACACGCTGATCGTCGGCGTCATCTACCTCAAAGATATCCTCAAGCCGAACATGACGGAGCGCTTCAGCCGCTTGCGCGCGATGGGAATCCGCACGGTCATGATTACGGGCGACAACCCGTTGACCGCGGCGACGATCGCGAAGGAGGCCGGCGTCGACGATTTTCTCGCCGAGGCGACGCCGGAGACGAAAATGGATCTCATCAAGCGCGAGCAGCAGTCGGGGCGGCTCGTCGCGATGACGGGCGACGGTACCAACGACGCGCCGGCGCTGGCGCAATCCGACGTCGGCGTCGCGATGAACTCCGGCACGCAGGCCGCCAAAGAGGCGGCCAACATGGTCGATCTCGACTCGGACCCGACCAAGCTCATCGAGATCGTGGAGATCGGCAAGCAACTATTGATGACCCGCGGCGCGCTAACGACCTTCTCGATCGCCAACGACGTCGCGAAATACTTTGCGATTCTGCCGGCGATGTTCGCGGTTGCCTATCCGGCAATGGCCGTCCTCAACGTCATGCGCCTATCGACGCCGCAGAGCGCGATCCTTTCGGCGGTCATCTTCAACGCGCTCATCATCGTCGCGCTGATTCCGCTGGCGCTGCGTGGTGTGCGCTACCAGCCGAAGGGTGCGAACCGCGTGCTGTTCGAGAACGTGATGCTCTACGGGCTGGGCGGCATCATCGTTCCATTTATCGGCATCAAGGCCATCGATATGATTCTCGCCGCGCTACATCTCACATAGGTTTGACGATGATTAAGGAACTCGGCACGGCCCTTCGCGTAACGGTTATCTCGGTCGTGATATTCGGGCTCATCTATCCGCTCGTAATGACGCTGTTCGCGCAGTTGCTCTTTCCGCGGCAGGCGAACGGTTCGCTCGTCTCCGTCAACGGCAGGGTCGTCGGCTCGGCGATCATCGGACAACTGTGGACGAAGCCGCAATACTTTCACGGACGCCCGTCGGCAGCAGGAAAGGGCTACGACCCGACCTCCACCGGGGGCACGAACCTCGGTCCGACTTCCAAAAAACTCATCGACGCGACGAAAGCGACGATCGGCGCACTCGAAAAAGAGAACCCCGACGCTAGCGGTGCGCCGCCGATCGATCTCGTCACCTCGAGCGGCAGCGGCATCGATCCCGACATCAGCCCCGAAGCGGCCTATTGGGAGGCTCCGCGGGTCGCGAAAGCGCGCAATCTCAGGCTCTCGTCCGTCAACGCGATCGTAGCCCAACATGTTCGAGGGCGAACGTTCGGCTTTCTCGGCGAGCCTCGCGTTAACGTGCTCGAACTCAATCTCGCGCTCGACGGCACAAAACCCGACTAGCACCGCTGTCGTCCTGAGCGCGGCGCGCCTGGGTGTCATCCTGAGCGAGGCGCGAAGGGCCGAGTCGAAGGACCGGCGAGAGGGAGCGCTGAGCGACGCGAAGCGGAGACGAAGCGCGACTTAGCGGCGCCCACCTGTTGAATTCGTACACTTCGCGAGGTCGTGGAGCAGCGTCCAGTTTCCGCTGATAAAGGCAACCTTTTTCGCTTTAGACCAGCCCTTTAAGTGCTTCTCCCAAGCGATGGCGTCGTTCACGTCTGGGAACTCCGAGCTGTAGACGAGCTTTACCGGCAGGCGCTTAAACGTGTAGCAGGTCCTACTGTATCCGATTTGGTGCTGGGCTACGCGTAGCTCCACATCGTTCGTGATTCCGATGTAAAACGACCGGTCGGCACATAGCAGCATATAGACATAGTAAAGCTTCATTACCGAGCCGTCTGCGTCGAAACGGTGTTTTCGCTAGGGTCGTACTTCGGCTTCGCTCAGCACGAAAACCGTGGCGTCCTTCGTCCTTCGACTGCGCTCGCTTCGCTCGCTCCGCTCAGGATGACACCTAGCCTACTCTTCGGCTGGCGTGGAATTGGCGCTGGTTGAAGGGCGCAGTAAGACCAGCAACTCATAGGCGCCCGCGTCGAGCAATCGGCGCGCGAACGACGGGCGGCCGAGCCAGCGCGGCTGGCGCCGCGTGCCGGCTAGCGCGACCGTCGTTTGCGGTACGGATCGAGCGATCTCGATGACGCGCTTGGGAACGTCTTCGGCGACGTCATCGATCCACTCGACGTTCGTCTTGCGCGCCTCGGAGCGCAGCATCTCGACGACGTTGGAATCGACGCGCTGGCGTGGAGCGACGACATGCGCGATCGTGAACTCGATCGCAAGACGCGCGGCGATGCGCCCGGCGCGGGAAATCATCGGCAGATCGATCTCGCGCGAGCCGATCGCCAGCAGCAGACGATCGAAGGGTGACGCGACGCGCTCGCGATGGCGCGCCCGCAGCGCTTCGCGTAACGCAAGCTCGCGTAGCGCGAAGAGGTTCTCGCTGCGGAAGAAGTTCGCCAGTGCCGCTTCGCAGCGATCCAGCGGATAGATCTTGCCTTCACGCAGGCGCTGGCGAAGCGTCTCCGGCGTCACGTCGATGAGGATCACCTCGTCGGCGAGCGAGAGGATGCCGTCGGGAAGCGTCTCGCGCACGACCGTGCCGGTGAGCCGGAGCACCGTATCGCCGAGGCCTTCCAAATGTTGGATGTTGAGCGTGGTAATCACGTCAATGCCGGAGCGGAGCACGGCAAGCACGTCGTAAAAGCGTTTTGGTGCCAGCGAACCGGGCGCGTTGGTGTGCGCCAGCTCGTCGATCAGTGCGACCTGCGGGTTGCGCGCGATGACGGCGGCGCGATCGAATTCTTTGTAGGTGATGCCGTTTTCGGTGATCGTCTGCGGCTCGATCGTCTCGAGCCCGTCGAGTAGGGCCGCCGTCTCCTTGCGGCCGTGCGTTTCGACGAAGCCGACAACGACGTCGACACCGTCGGCCTTGAGCTGATGCGCGCGGTCGAGCATCGCGTAGGTTTTGCCCGCGCCGGCGGCAGCGCCGATGTAGACGGTCAGCTTCCCATAGCCGACGCGCAGGCGATCGCCGGCGGTTTGCGAGTAGGGCGAGCGCGCAGGGTTCTCGCCGATGTATGTTTGCCCCACGCCGACGATGAAGAGATCGTATCCGAGCGGCGTTCCGGCAAGCTTCGTAGCGACCCGGCCCTTCGGCAGAGCGACCAGCGCGGCGCGCAAGGCGTCGCCGGATGAGGCCGCGGGGTCGACCCCTTCGCGCAGCACCTCGCCGCCGAGCTCGCGCGCGGTGCGCTCGAGCTCGGAGCCGCCCGCACCCGGCATCGGAACGACTTCGAGCCCCAGATCGAGCGCGTTGGCGATGGCCGCCGTGCGCTTGAGATACGGTGCTGCCTCGACCTCGGGATAGACGAACGCGGCGGCCATCGAGGTGGGTCCGGCTTTGTAGGCCGGAAGCGTGAGACTATCGACCGTGCGCAGCAGCAGCTCGCGCAGCATGTGCAGGTTTTGCTCTTTGAACGCGCCGTTGAGGGCTCGATCGACGTCCTGTTCGTTGACGATCTTCCCCGCGCGCACGCGGCTCTGCAGCAATCTCGGTGAGACGTCGAGCGCCACCACTTCGTCGGCCGACTGCAAGAACGAGAACGGCACGATCTCGCGCACGGGATAACCGAGGAGCGCCTCGGCGGTCGGAGCGACCGTTTCGAGATGGGCGATGTTAAAAGCGGCGATGACGCCGACCCCGAGTTCGCGCAGGGCCACGGCATCTTGCCAGCGTTTGGCGTGTGCTGCTTCGCCGAGATTATCGTGGGCGAGCTCGTCGAGCACGATGACGTCGGGCTTGGCGCGTACGGCGGCGTCGAAATCGAATTCCTCGAAGGTTCGGTCGCCGATCTTGACCTGGCGCGGCGGCACGCGCGGCAAACCGGCAGCGATGCGTTCGAGATCGGGGCGTCCTTTGGTTTCGACCCAACCGATGAAAACGCGCTTCCCGTCGCCTGCGAGGCGGCGGGCGTCCTCTAAGAGACGGCGCGTTTTTCCCGCACCGGGCGCACCGGCGACGTATACGACGAGGCGCGCGCGGCCACCGAGTTCGCGCAGCAGTTCCTCCGCCCGTGCGGTGCGGTCCATCGGCCCAGCCCTTCGCGTTAGGCCAAGGCGCCCCCGCCGACGGGCCCGAAAACGCGCGGAGGTGGCGTTCCTCTGCTACGGCTTACTCCTGATTGCGTGGATCATCGATCTGCTTACGCCACAGCTCTTCATCGTCGCAATCCTTTTCAACGCGCCGATTGCGCTTAGCAGTCTGGCCCTGCAGAGCAGGCTTACGACTCGGTTGGTCATCGTTTCAGAGATCGCCAACGCCGTCGCTGGCTATTACGACGGCGCGGCGGCGGGGCACAGTTGGAGCATCGTCGCAATCGGCGACCGGGTGCTGCTCGCCGCGTCCTTCATTTTGGTCGGCTATTTGAGCGTGAAGACGCAAGAGTTCGCGCGCGAAGCCGGCGTCTCGGCCGGGCGCATGCGCCAAGTCGAGGTCGAGAAGGCGTTGCGGCAAGCGATCGGGAGCGTCCGCGAAACGCTCAATCTCGAGCTCGTGCAGCGCGCGGTTGCACGCCAATCGGTCGCGCTGCTTGGCGCAACCAAGGCGACGCTGATCGTGCGCGAGACGTCCTTCGGAACGCCGCTGTCGCTTTCGTATACGTCGGGCGATCGGGACATCGCCGTCGTGCGACGGCCGCTAACGACGGAAGTCGGGTCGCTGGCGGCGCACGCCGCGGAGGTTGACGAAGTCCTCGTCATTACGAAGAACGACGCGCTCGGGCGTTTGACGCTCGATGCGCTCGGGGCCGAGCAGGCACTCGCGACGGCCATCGCAACGAGCGGCCCGATCGAGTACATCCTCATCGAATGCGCGGTAAGCAAGCCGTTCGACGCCGACGCCGCGCCGACGCTGCGCGCGTTCGCCCAACAGGCCGGCATGGCGCTCGGCCAGGCGGCGCTCTTCACGCAGCTCGGCGAGCAGAGCGAAGAGAACGTGCGGCAGAAGAACGAGCTCGCCGATCGCGGTGACGTCATTCGCGATATCGTCTACGCCCTCGCGCACGATCTGCGCACGCCGTTGACGGCGGCGCACGTCACGATGAGCCAGGCCCTCAACGGCGCGTACGGCGAGTTGCCGGAACGCTATCAATCGGTCGCGCGCACGGCGCTGGCGGCAAACGACGACCAGCGGCGGATCGTCGAGACGCTGCTGCTCGTCGCCCGCTACGAGGCCGGCGAGGCATCGACGCTCAAGGAGCGCGTCTCCTCTGACGACTTGGCCATGCGCATCATCGAGGAGCTGCAGCCGGTCGCCGACGTGAAGGGGGTCGAGATCCGCGCGGAAATCGGGCCGCGGCCGCTCGCGACGCGCGGCGATCCGCACGAAATTCGGCGCGCCATCGCGAACCTCGTCGCCAATGCGATCGACGCCACGCCGCGCGGCGGCCACGTTATCGTCGGGGTGCATCGGACCGGCGCAACCATCGCGGTTACCGTCGAGGACGACGGCTACGGCGTGCCCGAAGAGCGGCGCGCCGGCCTCTTCCAGCGCTTTGCCGGCGGCCACCCCGGGGCGGGGAGTGGATTGGGCCTCTACATCGTGCGCCGGATCGCCGAAAAGCATGGAGGCAGCGCGCAGTACGCGCCGCGATCGCCCGCGGGCAGTACCTTTACGATGACCCTGCCGGCGATCGAGGAGTGATGGAGAGCAACGCGCGGCCCCGGGTCGTCATCGTCGAAGATCACGCGCTGACGCGCGCCGGTTTGCGCACCGCGCTCGAAGCGAAGTTCGACGTCGTCGCGGAAGCCGCCGACGGCGCCGCCGGCTGGGACGCGATCGCGCGCGAGCGCCCCGACGTCGCCGTCGTCGACATCGGGCTTCCGGCCGTCGACGGCGTAACGCTGACCAAGCGCGTGCGTACCGAGCTCCCCGGCACGCACGTCGTCATCGTGACGATGCTCGACTTGGAGGACGAAGTTTTGGCGGCGCTCGGTGCGGGCGCCGACGCCTATTGTCTCAAGAGCTCCGACACCGATCGCATCGTCGATGCGGTACGCATTGCAAGCGAAGGCGGCGCTTACTTCGACCCGAAGATCGCGCACGTCGTGCTTTCCCGCTTTGCGGAGGGTGCGCCGTCGAGCCTGCGTCCCTCGCCGCTCACACCGCGCGAGACCGAGATTCTCCGCTTCATTGCCGAGGGACACGCGAACACGGAGATCGCCGACACCCTGCATCTGGGGCTCGGTACGGTGAAAGGACACATCCGCGATATCCTCGAGAAGCTCTCGGCCTCCGATCGCACACAAGCGGCGGTCGTCGCCCTCAAGAAGGGCTATATCTAACCTGCGCTTCGATGCGCTGACGCTCTTCGGTCTCTTTGCGGTTACGGCGATGCTCGTGACGTATGCCTTGGAGCGCCGCAGCCCGTGGTATGTCCTCGGCTTCGCCGGCGCGTGCGCGCTCGGATCGGTGTACGGTTTCCTCCAGGGCGCGTGGCCGTTTGGAATCGTCGAGGCGGTGTGGGCCGGCGTCGCGCTTTGGCGGTGGCGGTTTAGCCGCCGATAATCGAGCGGATGCGCTCGACGGCACCGTTCTTGACGATGACGATCATCGCGTCGCCGGCACGCAGCGTCGTGTCGCCGGTCGGGATCTCGAGATCCTGATCGGCGCGGTCGACGGCCACGACGACGGAGTTGTGCGGAAAGCCGATCTCGGAGAGACGCTTGCCGTCGATGGGCGAGCGCTCCGGTATCGCCACCTTCACCAGCTGCATGTCGCCCTTGCCGAAGAGGTGCATCGTCTCGAGCATCGAGCGGTACTTCGAGGCGTTGACGTGCTCGTTGAGCACGTCGAGAATTAGTTCGGTCGAGGAGATGACGATGACCGGGTCGTCCTTATCCAGCGAGTTGAAGATCAGCTTGTTGGCGGGATTGTTGACGCGGGCGATGCAGCGCGCCTTCGACTTGCGCTTGGAGAGCAGCACGACGACGAGGTTGTCTTCGTCGTCGCCCGTGTCGGCGACGACGACGTCCGCACGGTTGACGCCGGCCGCATCGAGGACCATCGGATCGCACCCGTCGCCGACGACCGTAACCTTCCGGTCGATCAGGCGCTCGAGCATCTTCGCCTTGCGCTCGTCTTTCTCGACGACGACGACCTCGTGTCCCTGATCGAGCAGCGCGCGCGAGAGATACGATCCGACCTTACCGCCGCCGACGATGAGGATGAACATTCTAGGCGGTTGCTCGCGAGAGGACGGGCGTGCCGCTGAAGCGCGCGGCGAAATCGCCGATCGCATCGGGGCCGACGACGGCGCTGAGTTCGTCGCCCTCTTGGAGGACGAACTCGGCTGAGGCGACGATCACTTCTTTCGCGCTGCGGCGCACGGCGGCGATGCGGAAGCGTCCGGCTTCCTCGATGTCGGCGATGCGCTTGCCGGCGTCGGCGGCGCCAACGACGGCCGCGAGCGATGTAAGCCGCCCGAAATCGAAGATCTGATTCTCCCAGGGTGCGCCGATGAGCGTATCGCGGATCATCTTTGCGCCGACGGTCGTCGGGCAGACGGTCTGCACTCCGAGCTGGCGGTACATTAGGCCACGCGGCGGATCGTAGATGCGCGCGACGATGCGTTGGATCTTGAACATTCGCTGGGCGATCAAGGCAGCCATGATGTTGCGGTTGTCGCCATTGGTGACGGCGATGAAGCCGTCGGCGGTCGCTGCGCCCGCTCGCTTGAGGACGTCGTAGTCGATGCCGGTTCCCACGACGACGTGTCCCTTGAAGCTTGGTCCGAGACGTTTGAATGCGGCGGCGTTTTCGTCGACGACGATCACTTCGTGTCCGTCAGATTCGAGAAGTTTTGCAAGCGACGAGCCGACCCGTCCGCACCCGACGATGAGGTATCTCATGAGCAACGAGAGGGCTCTTTGGAAAGGAGGGGAGCTTCGCCCTGCGAAAAAGCGAGAATTCTTCGGGGCGTGGCTCAGCTTGGTAGAGCGCTTCGTTCGGGACGAAGAGGTCGCACGTTCAAATCGTGTCGCCCCGAAGTTTCCCCAGTCCAAGGATTTGTCGAAGGAACTGCTTGTTCTCAAACTTTGACCCAGCCGCAAGACGCGTGCTTCGAGTAGCCGAGCAAGAGTGCCGAAACCACAGCCACTACTACGTCGGCGCCGAGCATCTGCTGGTCGCCTTGCTCGAAGAGCGTGATCCGGCGACGCTGCAGGCCCTCGATGCCGATGGAATCGACGTGGCCGAAGTGCACGCGCAAGTCCGGCGGGCGCTCGGCACCGGTGAGGATCGTCTGTGGGAGGGCATCCTGATCACCCCGCGGGTGCGGCGGATCATCTCGCTCGCCCAGGAGCACGCCGGGGACCGGGAGATCGGTCCTAGCGACCTCTTCGAGGCCTTGCGAATGGAGGGCGGCAGCTCCGCGGCCGAGATTCTGCGCCGCGCCGCGACCCGAAACACCGCCTCCGCGCGAGAGTAAAGAAGCCGGTGGAACACCTCCAACAGGCGATCGTATCGCTGATCGACACGTACGGCTATCTTGGCTTGTTCGTTGGGCTGGCGTTGGGGAACATGGCCGTTCCGGTCGGCACTGAGGTCATTCTTCCGGTGGCCGGCGGCCTCACGGCTACGGGCCACCTGAGCAACCTGTGGCTGACGATCGGCATCGCGATGGCGGGGGAGCTGACCGGAAATACGGTGGGCTATGCGATCGGGCGCTTCGGCGGCGTGCCGGTTATCGAGCGCTACGGAAAGTACGTGCACTTCACGCACGATCGCCTGATGGGTGTCCACCGGTTCTTCGAGCGCTGGGGGACTTTCGCCGTCTTCATCTGCCGGTTTCTGCCGGTGCTGCGCGGCGTCGTCTCGATACCGGCCGGCATCGCCGAGATGAACCTCGCGCATTTTTATTTGTGGACGTTCTTGGGATCGCTGATCTTTTGCAGCGGCTTGATTCTGATCGGCAACGCGCTGGGCGCGCATCTCGACACGGTGCTGCCGCTGCTGCATCGCGGTGCGTACCTGCTGCTCGGACTGGCCGTCGTCGCGGTAATCGCCGGGGTCGTCATCCTTCGGCTTCGGAGGCGGCCGGCTCGCGCCGATTCCTGAGCGTGCCGGCGCCGTGAGGCTGCAAGAGACGCTTTCGCAGATCCCCGACGCGCCCGGCGTCTACTTGATGCTTGGGCCCGGCGACGAAATTCTCTACATCGGTAAGGCCGTCTCGCTGCGCAACCGGGTGCGTTCGTATTTCCAAGAGGGAGCGGCGCTACAGACGAGGATTGCGGCGATGGCGGCGCGCGTCGTTGACGTACGCACGATCGTCGTAACCAACGAGGTCGAGGCGCTGATCCTCGAAGCCAACCTTATCAAGCGTCACCAGCCGCCCTTCAACGTGCGCCTGCGCGACGACAAGCGCTATCCGTACTTGAAGGTTACCAACGAGGCGTTTTCGCGGGTCGTCTTCACGCGCATGATCCGCAACGACGGCGCGCGCTACTTCGGCCCGTACACCAATGCGCACGGCCTCCGGGAGCTGATCGATCTCGTACGGCTCGTCTTTCCGCTGCGCACGTGCCGCGAGCCGATCGACGGGCGACGAAAGCGTCCGTGCCTGCAGTACCACATCAAGCGCTGCCTGGCGCCCTGCGTCGGCTATCAGACGGAAGAAGACTACGATCGCACGATCGACGAGGTCGTCCTCTTTTTGGAGGGCAAGCAAGATTCGCTGCTGCGCCGCCTGCAGCACGAGATGAGCGAGGCCGCCGAGCACCTCCATTTCGAAGCGGCGGCGCGGTTGCGGGATCGCATCGTGCAAGTGCGCCGGGTGACCGAGGCGCAGAAGGTCGTCTGGAAATCGCGGCTCGACATGGACCTCGTCGCGGTCGCCCGTTCGCAGGGTCAAGCCTGCATGCAAGTCTTTCTCGTTCGCGGCGGCAAGCTGATCGGCCAAGAGCACTTCATCCTCGACGGCGTGTACGAGCAGTCCGACGCGCTGCTCACCGCGGAGTTCCTCAAGCAGTTCTACACCGCGCGGACCGCGAGCGCGCTCGATGGTAAGGCGTATTCGCCGGCGCGCGTCGCGCGCGACGTGCAGTCTCCGGTCCCGGAGACGCGCCGTTCGGCCGGCGCCCAAGCCGCCGCGATTCCCAAGGAGCTCCTCGTTACGGCCTTGCCCGACGAGCGCGAGACGATCGAATCCTGGCTTTCCTCGGTCAAGGGACAGCGCGTCCGCATCCTCCAGCCGCAGCGCGGGGCGCGCTGCGATTATCTGCGGCTCGTGCAGAAGAATGCCGAGCAGAATCTCAAGGCGTTCCTGGCGCATCAGGAGGTGCAGGAGACGGCGCAAGCGCGCGCGCTCACCGATCTCGCGGACGCGCTCGAGTTACCCGAGCCTCCGCATCGCATCGAGTGCTATGACGTCTCGAACATTGCGGGAACCAATCCCGTCGCATCAATGGTCGTCTTCGTCGAAGGGCGGCCGCGCAAGAGCGAGTACCGCCGCTTCAAGATTCAGTACGACCGCGGCCCCAACGACTTCGCGATGATGCAGGAGACGCTGCGCCGGCGGCTACGTTATCTCCGCCGCGAAACCGACCGGACCGAAACGCCAATGGAACGGCAGCTCGCCAAAAGAGAGAAGTTCAACAAAAAACCCGACCTCTTGCTGATCGACGGCGGCAAAGGCCAGCTCAGCGCCGTCGTCGAGGTGCAGGAAGAGCTCGACATGACGGGGCTTCCCGTTGCCGGCCTAGCCAAAGAGCACGAGTGGTTATACCTTCCCAATCAATCGGAGCCGATCGTGCTGCCCGCCAACTCTGCGGCGCTCCATCTCGTCGCCCGAATTCGCGACGAGGCGCATCGCTTCGCCGTGACCTACCACCGCCAGCGACGCGCGAAGTCGATGACGCGCTCGGCGCTCGACGCGCTCGACGGCGTCGGCCCGGTCCGCAAAAAGCGCCTGCTTACCGCCTTCGGCTCCCCAGCCGGAATTCGCCGCGCGGCGCTCGACGAAATCGCCGCCGTTAAAGGGATGAGCCCTACCTTGGCCGCAAAGGTTAAGCAAGCACTGGAAGGAGGGTATAAACCTTGAACTGGCTCTTGAGATTCCTGATCAATGCGCTGGTCTTCTATCTAATCGCGAAGTTCGTTCCGGGCTTCTACCACAACACAACCATCTGGAACGCCGTCATCGCCGCGATCGTATTTGGCCTCGTGAACGCCCTGATCGGGCCGATCCTCAAGTTGGTCTCGCTGCCGCTCACGCTGATTACGTTCGGGCTCTTCTCGTTCGTGATCAACTACCTGCTCTTCGTGATCACCGTCCACTTCATCAACCTCTACGATCCGAGCAGCGGCATCAACCCCTGGCTTGCCGACCTGTACGGCGCGATCATCATGCTGATCGTTTCGACGCTGTTACACGCGGCCAGTAACTCCGAAGCAAGGACCTAGGCGTCGCGAAACTCCAGGCTTGCCCGGCGTGTTATAATGCTTGTCCGACATGGGGCTGAAATAGGTTCGACAGGAACGCCTTTAGTCGGCGTCAGCAGGCGGAGTTGCGAGCTCTCCTAAAACGATCGCAACGGCAATAACTGCCAACAACGAATACGCACTGGCTGCCTAACTTAGGCTAGTCACCGGACGCAGAGAGTCGGCCCGAACCGCTCTGCCTTCCGGTCACAAATTCGGGCTGGCACGGGCGCGTGATTTGACGCACGTGCGAGATCAAGAATCTGCAGCGAACGGTAAGCCGCGCTTTGGGGCGTCCGTCCGAATAAGATAAAGCCGAGGCTGAGCCTGGAGAACGCGCCGGTAAGGTTTCTTGGACTCGGGGGGCGGTACCCCGACAGCTCCACCATTTCGCAAAGCCAGTCCGAAAGATCCGCCCGTGCGGAAACGAGTAGGACTGGTTTTGTATTTGAAACGGGCCTCAGGTTCGAGCGGGAGGCCGCTGTTTGGAGAACCGCCGCCGACGAGCTTGTGCCGTTTATTGAAACTCGCGCACGCACCGTAATACGGGCTTCGGTCGATGGGTTTCATCGGCCCCGGGCGGCGCGCTACCGGCGCGGCGTTGACTCGCCCGAAGGCTTCTACCGCGACTCCTTCGATTACGACCTCTTGCGATCGGCATTGCTCGATCCGCTTGGCCCGGGCGGCAATCGCAGATATCGAAGCGCCGTTTTTGATTGGCGAACGGACTCAGATTCTGATGAGCCGATACTGGAGGCCGCGCCGAACGGAGCGTTACTCTTCCACGGCATCTTTGCCAGCGTCCCCAGCTTCGTGGCCTTTGGAACTTCGTGATATCGCGATGGACGGGCGGGTCAATCGCGTCTTGAATTGGAACGCCGGTTCCGGAGTCGATATGCGGCGGGCCAGCGCCTGTACCTTGCCGAGGTGCAACCTCGCCTCAGGCCCCATCACGGCGCGAACGAAGACCGCGTTAGCCGGCCGGGAGCTACGCCCATCATGGCCGCAATCACGCACACGAAACCGAGCCGCTTTTCAGACGGACCATTTAGCGTCTACTATGCTGGACGACGCTTGCCGACAGCAGTTGCTGAGAGCCGGTTTCATACCGAGCGTTTCTATCGTGCGACCAATGAGCCCAGCGCCGACATCGATATGGGGGTCTACGCGGCTCGCATCAGCAGAGTCTTTGACGACCTCCTCGTCCAGGGATCCCCGCCTCAATCCAGATTCATACGGGGCTTCGTAACCCTACGCTCGTCGAGTCTACGATGCCGGCCAACTCGCTGGAGTCGTCTATCCCAGCATTCGCGACCATCAGCATAGGCCGGCTGTGGCGTGTTCCGGCCATCGGCGATACGCAGCTGTTACTCGTACAGCTACTTGCAGCATCGTTGGAATGGCATTGCGGGCGCGATCGTCGACGTCTTTAAGCGCGAAGCGATAGGACTGGACTAATTCCTCATCGTCACAGGGAGCGACCACGAAGCGCTCTTAACGACGGCTGAGTTGGAGATGTCCACGACCAAGTATTTGAACCTGTTCGCGTGCGCGGCGACGCTTTTGGGAGCGGTCGCGGCGGCGCCCGCGCAAGACCCAACGACGCAGGCTGTGACGATTCGCCTGATCGTGTGCCCTTCGCACGCGATGGCGCGGCCGACATTGCAGATTTTTGGAGCGCAGCCCCAAGCACTCGAGGAGTTGACCGCCAAGAGGGCGATCGACGGAATCTGGACGTTCTCTTTGCGGCTTCCTCCAGGATACTACGGCCTGGCGGCCACGGTCCCGCGGGACGAGAACGGCCACGGGTGTTCTCACCTGGAGCAGTTTGCCGTGCTTCTGGGGTACGACCGGCACCTCGTCGGCGCGCTCGACGGGCCATACATCGACGGCGAAGGTTTTACCCGTTCCCTCGCGGGGACTCTCCCCTTTGAAAACATGGTCGTGACGAAGCAACGCTTAGACTACCCGATGGAGGAGATCCCGGTCGCGGTTGACGGTACGATGTACGATGCCGAATCTCTCGGTCCCTATCCGTATCTTCTACGCTTCTACCTCCCCGGCAGCGACCAGTACACGAGCTTCGAAATCGATTTTCGGCATACCGCGCCCAACTCGCGCCTTCAACGTAACCTCGTGCTGGCCGAAATTCGAACTGGACTGCGCGATGCGTATTCCGGCCCTTTCTGGGCACCGAGCGGGGCGCAAGTATTGCCGACATTTCAGATATTCAGCGGAACGGGAGCAGCCGCGCAAGCGGTAGACATGGCTTTCGCGGACCTCGTTACGGCGAAGCGATTGACGAAAGCGGCAGCCGACCTCGCAAACTATTGGGTTGATGAGAGAACGCAGAACCCGCTGCCCGGCGGCGAGAAGATGCTCTTCTTCATAGAATTCGTGCCGAAGGCGATATTCGACGATAAGACAAAGCAGTTGATTTTAGACTCCGGCGCTTGCGAGCGCAACGGCTGGCCGCATGCCTCGTACGCGGTTCGCGAGGACATGAAAATCGTGGATCGGAATCTCTGCGTGCCCAATCCTTAGGTAAGAGCGATGGCCGTGACTACGCCCGCGGCCATCGCGAGCGTGATCGGCCCCGTGTGGAAATGAGTAGATAATCGCAAGGCATCGATAACCGCTCAGCTTGGTTCGGGAGGAGACTCGGCTCGAGGCGCACACGCGCGTCGCAGGTCTATGCCGCCCATTCGGGCGGGCGTTAAGTCACTGTCAAAGTGGCCGACTAAAGTTTTCCAGGCGTCCGGCGTAACTTGCATGCTCCCGACGAACGGTCGATCGAAGATCAGCGCGAGAGCGATCATCATGCCCATCATTCCGAAGAGCGCGGTCGTTCGCACCAGTTGAGCGCGGTGCCCCTGGCCGCGTACGAAATACGTCATCCCGCCCAGAAATGAACGCACCCAACACGAAGGAAAGCCATAAAACGGGTTGCAGCGTGCGATCTTTCTTGTGAACCTCCTCTATCGCGTCATATCCAACCAGTATCGGTGTCGCGCGATTATCGCGACCGAGCCGTGGCCGTGCACTCCCACGCACATCGATTCTGCGCCGCTGGCGCCGCCTTGAAAATTATTGCTCGCAATGTAGGCTGCGACTGTCGAATCGATGCTTGTGCTATTAATGTCGGCCATAAAGACCGGAATCTTCGCAGTATTCGCTTCGAGTGCCGCGCTCCCGATCATTGTAGAGTTGACCGGCACGATCGCGATTGCGTTGACGTTGCGCGCGATGGATGCTTCGACCTCATTTTGTTGCTCCGCGTCGCTCTCGGCGTCGCGCACGTTGACCGCGTTATTTCCGGCATCATTTCGAATGCCGTTTTCGACGGCGGTATAAAACTCGGAATGAAGGTTCTGGATCGAGACTCCGATCGTGCGCGGCGCGGGCGCGCACGCGCCCATCGCGCAGAACAGAAGTGTCCCTTGTGCGATCGCTGCCGCTCGGACGGTAAGCATCGAACGCGCCCTCTTTTAGTGGTAGAGCCTAGCCGAATGTGTCGGATTAGTACGGGCTCTCGCCTGTTCGCTTTGCTCCCGTCGTCTGCGAGCCCACGCCTGCCGGCTGAGACAGGGATCCGGACGCCGCAGGGCTCGCCAAGGCGACGACGGCCGCGGCCATCGCGAGCTTGTGATCGTTGTTCCAGGGCGGCCCGACGAGCTTGCGCATGCGGAGAAAATGAGCGTCGAAATCCTCGACGCGCAACGCCTCGCTCGCCGCTTCGGATACGCTCTTCGTCTCGTACCAGTAGACGGACCAGCCGCGCGCGGCCGCGGCGGCGGCCAGCGCCGCTCGGTACATCACCCAGTCGGCGACGTTGCGTGCCCGGTAGTCCCTGATTCGCTCGGCAATCGTCGGCGGAAGCTGCGGGCACTTACGAAGGGCCACGCCGAGGATGGGCGGCACGGCCGCTGCGACAGCGTCAAGCGCGAGCCCGGCGTGGCGCTCCGCCGAAGCACGTACGCGCTCGACCAATGCGATGGCCTCCTCCGGCGGGAGCCGCTGGGCTTCGTGGTGATGGGGAATCGCCGGCAGGAACTCGTCGACGAGTTCTACGCGGCGGCGATCGAGGAGCGTCCCATCGCGCGCCACCGTCACGAGTATCGCCCAACCACCGTGATCCGACACCCCGATGATGCCGCCATTCTTTGTCATGGTATCTCCTCCGGCTTCTGGACGCGCCGGAGGTCCAGCCGGCGCGGCGTTCCGAAAAGCCGTATGGCTTTAGTCGATACAAGCGTCATCCGCTGGCTCCTTGAGGGAGACCCGGCAATTCGCTGGCAAGTTCTGCGCGACCTCACCGACGAGCCCGCAGGCGTTGTCGAGCGCGAGCGATCGCGCGTTGCAAACGAAGGCTGGGGCAAGGCGCTGCTCGATCGGCAAGCTCCCAAAGGATCGTGGAATGCCAACGACCGGGGCTGGATGATTACGATGGATGCGCTCGCGCTCTTGCGAGAGATGGGCCTCGACCCGTCGAGCGATAGCGCTCGTCGTGCGGTCGCGCGCGTGAAAGCAAATCTGCGGTGGGAGAGCCTCGGCAACCGCCCCTACTTCGAGGGCGAAACGGAGGCGTGCATCAACGGTGCGATACTTGCGTTCGGGAGCTACTTCGGGGAGCGCTGCAATCGAATCGTTGACCGTTTGTTAGGCGAACAGCTTGCCGACGGGGGGTGGAACTGCGAGGCGCCGCCGAGCGCGCGCCCCTCATTCAACTCCACGATCCGCGTACTCGAAGGTCTCTTGGAGCACGAACGCGCCTGGGGCGCGTCGTCAGCCGTCACCGGCGCACGGCGCAAAGCGCACGAATATCTGCTCGAGCGCCGCCTGTTCCGACGGTTGAGCACGGGCGACGTTGTCGATTCCGACTGGACGCTCTTTACATTTCCGACGATGTGGCACTACGACAGGCGTGCCGGCGAGGCGATCGGCATCGTCGAAGGCCTCCGCCGTGAGGATGGGCGTTGGCCTATGGATCACCTGCATCCCGACCGTCTCGGCTTCAGCCCCGAGCCTGAGACCGGCAAGGAGAGCCGTTGGAATACGTTGCGCGCCCTCCGCGTCCTAAGGTGGTACTCCTCGGGGGCCTCTTGACGCCGAATCCAGGTTATTGTATAACCACCATGTGATATTACCACAAGGTGATACAAGGCTCCCCGGAAGGCTCAATTCCGTCTTTTCGGCCCTCGCCGACCCGACGCGGCGCTTGATCGTAGAGCGCCTGGCGCGGGGGCCGTTGACCATCTCCGAGGCCGCGGCCGGGATTCCGATTTCGCAGCCGGCCATTTCGAAGCACGTGAAGATCCTCGAGCAATCGGGGCTGATTCGGCGTGAGGTCACGTGGCGCGCGCATCACCTGCACTTGTCGTCCGACGCGATGGACTCCGCGTCGTCGTGGATCGAGCGGCAGCGGGCGTACTGGAACGCGGCGCTCGACCGGCTCGACTCTTACCTCACCGAGACGTCTGAAAAGGAAATCAACGAGTGATGACCATCAATGAGTTAACCAAACCGGCACCGACCTCGCTCGTGCTGCGCCGAACGCTCAACGCACCCGTCGACCGCGTTTTCAACGCATGGCTGACGCCCGAAGCGATGCGCGTCTTCATGCCCGGCGACCACAAGGTTCTCGACCTCAGCGTCGATCCGCGCGTCGGCGGCGCGTATCGGATTACCTGGGATACGCCAAACGGCATCATGACGGTCGGCGGCGTCTACCGCGAGGTCGTCAAGAACGAACGCATCGCGTGCACCTGGACGTGGGAGGAAGACGACCCGTCCGAAGTGCACGAGAGCCTGCTCACGCTCGAGTTTCGCCCGCTCGGGACGAAGACCGAACTCGTCCTCACCCACACGAATCTGCGAAACGAAAACTCTCGCGACGGACACGCCGCGGGCTGGAGCACGATCGTCGACAAACTCGGCGATCTGCTCGAGCGAGGCTAACGACCATGTCTCCGGCACCACCGATCGATCACAAGACCGCAACGTCGCAAGAATGGCGCGCCGCTCGGCTCGAACTTCTGCGCGAAGAGAAAGAGCTGACACGCCGCAGCGACGAGTTGGCGCGCCGCCGCCAAGAGTTGCCCTGGGTGCGAGTCGAGAAAGCCTATCGTTTCGAGACCGGCGAAGGCGCGGCGAGCCTCGCCGATCTCTTTGAGGGCCGTTCGCAGCTCTTGGTCTACCACTTCATGTTCGGCCCCGATTTCACGGCGGGTTGCCCGTCCTGTTCCTCAATCGCCGACGGATTCAACGGCATCTTCGTTCACCTCGCGAATCACGACGTTACGCTCTGTGCGATATCCTCGGCACCGCTCGAAAAACTCCAGGGATATAAACGGCGGATGGGTTGGACCTTTCCGTGGGCGTCGTCGAGCAGCGACTTCAATTATGACTTCCAAGCGACGTACACCCAGGAGCAACTGCGATCGGGGAGCATCGAATACAACTTCCGCGAGAGCGATACGCGGCCGATCTTTGCCGCGATGGCCGAGCCGTGGGCCGAAGCGATCGCCTCGGGCTGCGGAACCGACTGGGCGACCTATCGGCGTGAAACGCCGGGCGTCAGTGCGTTCGTGCTGCGCGACGGCGTCGTCTACCACACGTATTCGGCTTACGCGCGTGGACTCGATGCGCTTTGGGGCATGTATCAGTGGCTCGACCGCGCGCCGCTCGGCCGCAACGAGGACGATGCCGGCCTCTGGTTTCGCCGTCACGACGAGTACTAACGGGAGACGTCATGCGAAAACTCATAGCCGGAATGAAGCTCTCGCTCGATGGAAAAGTCGAGGGAGCCGACGGCATGGCCGATTGGGTCGAAGCGTGGTCCGATGACTACGGCTTGCTGCCGCAGATCGATGCGGTGTTGCTCGGCGCGGGCATGTACCCGGGGTACGAGCGGTATTGGACGGGAATCCGAAACGACCCCGAACAAGTCGCCTGGATTACCGGCAAACCGCCGACTGCCGCAGAGCTCGAATACACGCGTTTCGCTTCGCATACTCCGCACTACGTGTTGTCGACGACGCTGGTGAATGCCGCGTGGAGCACTACTCGCTTCATCAAGACCCCCGAAGACGTCGCGACGCTCAAGGCACAGCCGGGCAAAGACATCTACCTCGCCGGTGGTGCGCGTACGACCTCGAGCCTCATCGACGCGGGGCTCGTCGACGAGTTGCGGCTGATCATTTATCCGTTGATCGCCGGTGCGGGAAGAGCGCTGTTCGCCGGAGAGCGGCGTCGCGAACTCGAGCTGCGAGAGGTTCGGCCGCTCTACGGCGGACGCGCTAGCCTGATCTACGGTGTGGCTGGGAAGCCGCCCTCGCAAGGGTAAATGGAATATGCGATGAGAGTTTTGCGCAAAGTCATCTTTTCGGCAGAGTGGAATTGGAATGGGTTGAGGCGAAACAGACCGCCTGCGCAGCAATCGTGCCACGGGAGGTTCCCTTTTGTATTCATTCGTTCGCTACGTCATCGCCGTCGTCGCCGCTGCATCGCTTGCGGCGTGCGCGGGCGCGCAAGCCGGCCACTCGCTCGCAGGTTCAGGAACGTCGCCGTTCGTCAACTCCGGCTTTTGGATTCGACCGGAGGCCAAGCTTAAGAACCTTATCTACGTGAGCCTGCCCGCTTTGAACTCCGTCAACGTGTTCGAGTATCCGTCCGGCGCGCTCGTCGGCGAGCTCAACGGGCTCGACGATCCGCAAGGGCTCTGTGCCGACGCGCGCGGTAACGTTTGGATCACCAATGCCGACAACGGCCGCGGGAACGGATACCTCGTCGAGTACGCGCACGGCGGAAGCGATCCGATCGCGACGTTACAAGATCCGCAAAATGCGCCTGAGGCGTGCTCGGTTGATATCAGCAGCGGAAACCTGGCCGTCGCGAACGTGCCGGCCGGCAGTGAACCCAACGTCGCCGTGTACGCGAACGCAACCGGCAGCCCGAGGTATTATTCGACGGCCGGGATCGTGAAACAGGTCGAAACGATCTCCTACGACGGCGCCGGCAATCTCTATTTCGCCGATTGGAAAGATCGTTTCGGTTGGCTTCGAGCCGGCGGCTCGAAAACGATGAGGTTTGCCCTGAAGCCGGCGCCCAAGACGAACGGCGCGATCCAATGGGATGGGCTCGAGCTTGCGGTGCTGGCAAAACCCTACGCGCCCTATGAGATCTGGCGTTACGACGTGAGGGGAAACCCGGCGGACCGAGGCGGCATCGTTCAACTCAAAGGTGCGCAGTGGGTCAACCAGTTTTGGATCTCCAAGGGAGCGCTGGCGGCCGCCAGCCGCCCCGGCGTCTGGCTCTTCGACTACCCCGCCGGGGGTCCGTCGAACTATTTGATAAAGCAGCCGCTCGGAGCGTACGGCGTAACCATTTCGAACGCTAATTAGCCTCGAGCACGCCCCGCAGCCACGAGCCGAGCAGCATGAAGTAGGCCGGGGCTCGCGGTCCGGCCGCGGCAGAGAGCTCCATACGTTCGTCGGGGACGAACATCATTTCGTGACTCGCCTGCGCAACGACGGCATAGTGAATGTTTTTTTGCGTTTGTGCGAGGCGGTGCAGAGCGTCGAGCGTGGCGGCGACGGGGATCCACGGGTCGGCGCCGCCGTAGATGAAGAGCGCTGGGACTTTTACCGCTCGGACGACGGCCATCATATCTTCGTTCATCTCTTTGCGCCACGACGAAGTTGCAGGATCGGTCGTCAAGCTCGTGGCCGACGGAAGATACATCAAGCCGAACCACGGTTTGCTTTGGATACTGCGTAGTGCCGCGACGGCCGCAGAGCGCGGCAGCGCGCCCGCGAGATATCCCGTCCACGCTTTGCGCGCGGCGAGCATCGCGTTAACGTCCGATTTGGGGTAGCCGAGCACGGTGAGGCGATTCGACATCGCAAACTCCATCTGCGTTTCCGGCGTGACCAGCGGCGCGGAGACGGAGACGACGAAATCGGCGCGCGGATCGCGGCTTGCCGCCAAGACGGCGAGCCATCCTCCTTGACTAAGCCCCCAGTAACCAATGCGCGCGGAGTCGATTGACGGAAGCTTACCGATGGCGCGCGCGCCGGCGATTCCGTCATCGGCAAGCGTCGGATAGTTGACGCTGCCGGTCGATCCGGTCGACTGGCCGCTTCCACGACGATCGTAGATGAGAACGGCGATGCCCATCGCCGGGAGGCCTTCTCGCAGATGATCGTAGAGATGATCGGAGGCTTTCCCGCTCGAGGCTCCGTGCAGGACGACGATTGCCGGAACCCGACGATCGACGACCGGCCGGTAGAGGACGCCGTGCAGCGTAGCACCCGCGTTGCTGAAGACGATTTCTTGCGAGGTCACCGCCGGAGTGCCGGGGACCTGCCAGCGGCCAAGCGTGCCCGCTACCGAAAATTGCGGCAGTGTCGCGAGCAGCACGACCGTTACGACGTTAGCGAATTTGCGCATTCCAACCCGCGCTTCGCCGCGACTTCGCAGGCCCCATCGCGTGCAAGCGAAGAGGAAAGCAAGGCAAGCTGAACCAACCAGTCGCCCGATATGTGTAAGAGTTGTATCGGCGATCTCTTTGGGATCGAAGGATTTTTTCGTACGCAAATGACGCGCGGCAGTTTCCTCGCAGCCTCGGCGGCGGCGGCCGGAGTTGCGGCTGCGGGGCTTCCGCGACGCGGATTCGCTGCCGAGGGCGACGCTGCGACCGTGTTTTATGGTGGCCCAATCGTGACGATGGACGCGCAAATGCGTCTGGTCGAGGCCGTTGCGATTTCGGCAAACAAGATCGTGGCCGTCGGAACGAGGGAAGATGCGCTGACGGCTGCGGGCCGCGGAGCGCGCCGAGTCGACCTGCAAGGCCGCACGCTGATGCCGGGGTTGATCGATCCGCACCAGCACCCAATTCCCGGCGGAGTCATGCTAACGCAGATGACCAACGTCGGTTACGACACGTACAAGAGCAAAGCCGGCGTCCTCGCGGCGCTCAAGCAGAAGGTTGCGCAACTGCCGGCGGGCCAGTGGATTTATGCCGGATACTACGACAATGTCTTGCAGGGCGGAGATCTGTCGATGGCCGAGCTGGATTCGGTTTCGGCGCAGCATCCGATCTTCGTCTACTACATCAGCATGCATTCGGCAACCGCAAACACCCCGGCGTTCAAGGCGGCGGGCGTGACGGCCTCGACCGGCGAGCTGCCCGGCGGCGGCCATTTCGGCAAAGATGCCGCCGGCAATCTTAACGGCATGATCTTCGAACCCCCGGCACTGGTGAAGTTCATGAGCGGCCTGCCGAAGCTGACGTTCGATCTCGTCTCAAGCTCGGTCAAGCAGTTCCTGAGTCAGAGCGCGGCGCTGGGCATCACGATGGTGCACGAGGCCGGCGCGTATGCGCCGACGCCCGATGCGCTCGAAGCCTACAAAGCGGTGATGACCGCGTCGCCGGTGCGCTACAGCGCGAGCCCGGCCGTCGAGTTCCTCGAGGTTGCCAACGCGTTCGTCGCACCGTACGGCAAGCCAGGGGCGCGCGCACTGGAGATTCCCGGCACGCTGCTCTCGTTCTACGCGGTGAAGATTGTGTCCGATGGATCGCCACAGCAGGAGACGGCATTTCAAACCGAGCCGTATCTGAACGGCACGTCGGTCGGCCTCGCGAACTATACGGCCGACGAGCTCAACGCTCTGGTGGTCAAAGTCAAGCAGGGCGGCTGGCCCGTCTCGATTCACTGCAACGGCGACGCGTCGCTGCAGCGCGCGCTCGACGCGATCGAAGCGGCGTATGGCGCCGCACCGCCGGCCGAAGGCATCAATCGGATCGAACACTGTACGCTGGCCAATGCCGAGCAGATCGCGCGAATGAAACGGCTTGGAGTGCAGCCGAGCCACCTGATGAATAACGTCTATTACTACGGCGCGGCGTATCGAGATCAGATCTTCGGAGCCGTGCGCGCCAACCGCTTTAACCCCGCGCACGATTTCCTTGCCGCCGGCATTCCGTTCTCGATTCACAGCGACTGCCCGTGTTCGCCGATCTCGCCGCTGCGCGAAATCGGAACTGCCGTCACCCGAATTTGCACGGTCGACAACTCGGTGATCGGCGAGGACCAGCGCGTTCCGTTGGAGGCTGGCCTGCGAGCGATGACGAGCGTCGCTGCGGCGCAGTGCGGGCTCGGCGATAAAGCCGGCTCGCTCGAAACGGGAAAGTACGCCGACCTCGTGCTGCTCGAAAGCAATCCGCTGGCAACCGATCCGGCGAAACTCGGCGACATTAAGATCTCCGAAACCTGGGTCAACGGACGAAAGATCTAAGCGGATGGGCGATCACATGGACGTCGAGCCGCACCGTCTGCAAGAAGAGATCGCGGAGGCACATGAAGAGATCGAAGAGCTGCGCAAAGAGGAGCGTGGCAACGCGTGGGTTCGATACGTCGGTTTGACGGCAGCGATCTTCGCGGTGGTAGCGGCGATCGCGGCGCTTCGCTCCGGAGCGCTGATCAACGAGGCGATGATCGCGCAGATCAAGGCGGCGGATACGTGGGCCGAGTACCAAGCATCCCGCGAAAAGGAGCACATCTACACCGTCGGGCTCGACGCGTTGATCGACCGGGGCTCGAAGAACGTCCGGCGCTTGGGCGAGTATCGCGCTCAGATCGCAAAAGAAGTCGCGAAAGAGAATCCGCTCTCCAAGCGGGCGCGAGGCCTAGAAGAAGAATCGGCCGGTCAAGTCGAGCGGCACCACTTTTTCGAGTACGCGGTCGCGCTGCTGCAGGTCGGCATCGCCTTGGGCGCGGTGGCGGCGCTCGCGCGCTTCAAGCCCGCGTGGTACGTTAGCCTGGCAGCGGGAGCGTGCGGGATCGCCGTCTTCTTTTGGGGATTCCGCTAAGGCGCGAGGCCCGCGCTACTCGTAGTCGGGCGCGAAATAGCTGCTGGCGCCGAAATTATGATGGATGAAGAAGCGTGCCGGATGAGGCGCGGCGATCTTCTTGAAGGGGCGCGGATTCTGGGTGAAGTCGAAAGAGTCGGCCGGGGAGTTCGCGCGCGCATCGGCCGCGGCCATCTGCTTGAGGCCATAGAGGTCTTCCCCAAAGCGCAGGACGCTGGCCGTTTCGTACTGCGTGTGAGAGACGTAGTTCTTCTTGGCGTATGGCGAGATCACGAGCAGCGGGACCCGGAATCCGACGCCGTCGTAATCTTCGAACGGCGGCGCGACGTGATCGTAAAAGCCGCCCCAATCGTCCCACTGCACGAAGATGGCGGTGGAATCCCAGAACTTGCTCTTGCCGACGGTATTGACGATCGCCGCAACCCACGACGGACCGTAGCCGCCGCCGCACTCGAGATGATCGGACGCCGCGCATTCGGGCGTGATCCAGGTAAAGTTCGCCAGCTTTCCGGCACGAACGTCGGTGAGAAAACGCCAGTTCGGCGAGATCACGTCTTTCTTCCAGTCTTTGCCGTTGAAGATGTGCCGGATCGCTTGGTAAGCGGACCACGTTCCACCGTTCCCGCCGGCGTCGTTACCGTAGCGAGGCGCGTAGAAACGCCACGTTAGTTTTGCCGCGTCGAGCTCGTCGCCGAGCGTCGTATAGTCGAAGCAGGCTTGCTGTGCCGGGCCGTCGGGATTGCGATCTTGGGTGATCGTCGACACGACGTCCGACGGCCCTCCCTCGCAGCCCCAGAAGTAGGAGTCGGGAAGATCGACGCTCGATTGCGCCTGGGCGGCGATCACGTACTGGTGCCCGACGAAACTCTCGTCGAGCTGCGATTGAAACATGTTGTCGGCGACCACCCATTCGTGCGCCATGTCGAAGTATGGCTTCGACTCGCTGTGCGGCACGTAGACGTACTGCGGGTTCTGTCCGCCGCCGTAAGAGCTTTCGTTGTTGAAGCCGTTCATCTGGCAGTTCGTCCCCGGAAGACCGGAGGTGCCGTTACAAGCGGAAAACATCGCGTAGGCCGAATGATCGATGATGTAGACGTTCTCCAGCGGCGAGGGCTGCAGGGCGATCGTTTGGTTGTTCGAGTTCTTGCCCGACGAGACCGTGTTGGCGCCGGGGTAGCCCTGGAAGAGATTGTCGAAGCTGCGGTTTTCTTGCACGACGTAGATCACGTGGGTGATCTTGCCGGCTCCAGTCGCGTTGGTCGCTTTGATCGCATTATCGGCGCGCATGTACGGCAGCGACGGTTGCGAACCCGAGGCGCAACCCGCAAGCACGAGAAACGAAAGAACGGCAAAAGAGCGCAGCATCATGCAGTGCGGTTCCGCGAATCGCTCGAACCCGCCTGCGGGTGCTCTCCGCTTCGCGCGCGCCGTCTCCGCTCGACATAGCCGAACCAAAGATAAAACGGCGGCATGACGACCCGGTTGTAGACGAAACGGAGCAGCGACCGGCGCAGCCCGGGCGCCATCCGGCCTTCGTCGGCTTCCAGGAGCGTAAAGTTAAAGAGCTTGCGGCGAAGCGATGCGCTGAAGCGGCGGCGCTCCTCGAGCGTCCGTCCGCCACGCTCGATCAGCTCGCGAGCCGCGTCTTCATCGAGCGGATGCGCCTCGACGACCCTCAGCACGGCCACGTCATCGAGCTTCAGAAAGTCGAGCAGGGCGCGGTCGGCGACGTCGTTGTCGCCGTAGCAGTAACCGTTCATCATATCCACGCCGCGGGCGCGGCCCTGCGCAAAGCGGCGAGCCTTCGCAATGAGTCGCGGCAGCCAGACGAGACCGGAGAACTCGTCCCGGCCGGAACAGGGCACCCACATAGACGGTATAAGTCTTCAAACATGAAGGCGGCCGATCCTCATCGAGAGCTCTTCGTGCTCGGTTTGCTGCGCCGGGCGGAGCTGGCCGCCTACGGCCTCGACCGTGCAATGCGCGGCCGCTGCCTGACCGAAACCGCGCGAACGATCACTCTGCCGCGTTGCGCGGAAGCAAAAGGATTGCCCGCATCTTCGATGGCGGCTTCGATCAAGGCGTGCACACCACGCTCCGCGAGCGTGTGTTCGTCGGTCAGGCGGATGTGACGCACCTGTTTTCCGCCGCCGGCGAGGCGGCGTTGGGGGTCTGGCAGACGGGCACCATACAGAAAGCAAAGGCTGACCTTGCGCGGGTAGATCGCGATCGAGAAGAGCGCCTCCGAGGGACGCTCGCTGGGACCGAAGCCGACGACGAGCGCGTATGCGTTGTCGTAGACGAGTTCGAAGGCGCCCGGAAGATGTGCTCGCATCGAAGCGAGAGCGGATCGCGCGAGGCGGGCAATCTCCGGAGAGAATCGGCCGACGAACGATGCGAGCCGTTGGCGCTCGGTCACCTCGGCTGCGGTCCCCGTTTGAGGGCTTCGAGTTCCTCGATGGTTCGCGGCCAATCCGATTTCAACAGTCGCGACAAGGCGCGATCTGCCAAGAGGCGCCCGCCGGTCTGGCACTGCGGGCAATAATTGGTTTCGTTATCCGCATAGCGAATGCGCTGGACGTTTTCGCCGCAAACCGGACAGGGCTTGCCGTAGCGGCCGTGCACCGCCATGTCGTCGCGAAACGCGGTGACGCGTTCGGGAAACTCGGTAGCAGCCGTCGCGCCGAGGCGACCGATCCAGAGCTCCAGCGTCGTCCGCGTTGCGTCGTACAAGCGCTGCCACTGGGAGTCGTCGAGCTTTTGAGTGAGCAGGATCGGAGAGAGCTTCGCGGCGTGAAGGATCTCATCGGAATAGGCATTGCCGATCCCGTCGAGCACGCGCGGATCGGTCAACGCGCGCTTGAGCGTGTGGTTCTCGGCTTCGAGCGCCGCTCGGAAGGATGCGAGATCGATCTGCAAAGGGTCGATGCCGCCGGCATCGAGGGAGAGCGCGGCCTTCCAGCTCGAGAAGGCGTGAAGCGACGCGCGCCGTTTGCTCCCGGCCTCGGTCAAGACGAGCGTGCCGTTGGGAAAGTCGAGCGCGGCGAGCGTCGCGCGCGGGGGGCCCGCGGTGCTCGCTGCCTTCCAGTGCAGCCGCCCGGCGATCATCAAGTGAATGACGAGCCAAAAATCGCCCTCCAAACCGATGGCGATGCGTTTGCCGATGCGGCGGATCTTGGTAACGACGCGCCCCTCGAGAAGAGGGAGCGGCGGATCGAGCGTGCGCAGCACGAACGGCTTTCGGATCGAGACGCGTTCGAGCGGTTGGCCGATGATCCGTGCCTCCAACGCGCTCACGTACGCGGTAACGTCGGGAAGTTCGGGCACGCTGCTCGGCTTCGCTGCGCCGGGACGCTTTCCGTCCGGCTCCCGGGACGTGATAAGATAGCCGCATGAGCGCCCAGCCGATTGAGATTGCCATGGCGCACCTCGAGGGTGCCAACGAGCAGCTCGATAAACGCCTCGGCGAGCTAAACTCGACGATCGAGTCTCGCTTTGCTCAGGTTGACGGACGGTTCTCGCAGATCGACGGGCGGTTCTCCCAAATCGACGGGCGCATCGACGACCTTGGGAAAAAGGTTGACGGCTTGCGGTGGAGGATGACGTCGCTGATCGTCGTCACCTGGATTACCACAATTCTCGCGGTTCTGATCAAGCATTAGGCGCGCCGCGCGGCAGGGCCCGGCGAAAGCCCGGCGGTAACCATGCCGTCATGCAGCTTGGAATGATCGGCCTTGGCCGAATGGGCGCGAACATGGTGCGCCGCGTGATGCGTGCCGGCCACACCTGCGTGGCGTACGATCCAAATCCCGACGCGGTGAAGGCATCGGTTGCCGACGGTGCCATAGGCGCTTCGTCGCTCGACGAGTTCGTGAAGAGGCTCGAGAAGCCGCGAAGCGCGTGGATGATGGTGCCTGCTTCAGTCGTCGACTCGAGCCTCGCCGAGCTATCGCCGCTCTTAGAGCGAGGCGACACCCTGATCGACGGCGGCAACTCGTACTACATTGACGACATTCGCCGGGCGGCGGCGTTGAGCGGGGCCGGCATCGACTATCTCGACGTCGGGACGAGCGGCGGCGTCTTCGGACTCGAACGCGGCTACTGCATGATGATCGGCGGCGCCGACGAGGCGGTCAAACGGCTCGATCCAATCTTTGCGGCGCTCGCGCCGGGGCGCGGCGAGATCCCACGGACACCGGGTCGCGATAACGGCGATGGCACCGCAGAGCAGGGATATCTTCACTGCGGGCCCAGCGGCGCGGGGCACTTCGTCAAGATGGTGCACAACGGCATCGAGTACGGGATCATGGCGGCCTATGCGGAGGGCCTGAACATTCTTCGCAACGCGAACGTCGGCAAACAGAAGCAGGTCGCGAGTGCGGAGATCACGCCGCTGCGCGATCCGGAAAACTACATGTACGATCTCAATCTCCCAGACGTCGCGGAAGTCTGGAGGCGCGGCAGCGTGATCGCGTCGTGGCTTCTCGATCTCACCGCGGCCGCGCTGACGGCGGATCCGCAGCTCGCGAAGTTCGAAGGCAAGGTCTCCGATTCGGGCGAGGGGCGCTGGACCATCAAGGCGGCGATCGACGAAGGCGTGCCCGCTTCGGTGCTGACCGAGGCGCTCTTCGAGCGCTTCACCTCGCGCGGAAACGCCGAGTTTGCAAACCGGGTTCTGTCGGCGATGCGTTACGAGTTCGGAGGGCACCTCGAGCTAAAGTGAGCGATCGAAATGGTTCGCCGCGATGACGTCGTTCCAGGCGTCGCGCGAAATCTCAACCGCACCCGAGTAGGGCAAGCTCAACTCGATCACGAGGCCGAAGAAGAGGCCGATCGAGCCGGCTAAGAGTGCCGTCATTACCATCTGCTTGAAGAAACCTTCGACGCCGAAGAAGAAAGCGAAGGCAACGACCATCACCGCGCCGAGCGTTAAGGCCTCGAGCATGCCTGGCGGAAGCCGGTCTTGCGATTGAACTAAGCGCTGGCGGCGCGAATCTCCGACGTGGCGCAGGCTGTCGAGAACTTCGGCGCGGATCGTGTTGTTTTCGAGGATTCTGCCGAAACCGGCGCTCTCCGGCGGCGGCATCGTAGCGGTAAGCTGGACTGCGCGCAGCAACAGCGCAACGGAGTTGTCCGCGCGCTTCTCCGACCGCGGCGAGAGCTCGACATCGCGCACCTCGATCGCATAACGGGCGATCAGCCGCTGAAGGTCTTCGTGCTGCGGCTGAACGAGTAGGCTCGCGAGGTTGTAGGCATCGGAGACGTATCCGGCCTCGGCATTGCTCGTCTCTTGCGCGGCCGAGAAATCGGTCCAGACGGCACCGACGAGAAAGCCGATGACGACGGAGTAGAGCACGCCGACGACGGCGACGATGAAGCCCGCGACCTCGTGGCCCTCGATCAGAGTCTTCTGCGAGACGAACCGCCGGAAGATCGCATGGGCGACGACGCCAACGACCGCAAAGAGCAGGATGAAGAGCGGCAGCGCGATGAGGATCGGAATGCGCGAGAGCACGGCCACAACCGGCAACGCCATTAAATATCCCCTAGCGAAGCGCGAGGACGCCAACCACGCCGCTGCCCAAGATGAACCAAATCGGATTGATCTTCGTCCGATTGAGCGCGACGAACGTCAGCAGTGCCAACACGACGGGAATCCAACCGGTGATCGCGCTCTTTCCGAAGGTGATCAGGCCGCCGATCGCGAGGCCGATCGCGACGGTTCCCAGGCCTTTTTGTATCGAGTCGCGCCACGGCCAGCCTTGGAGGCGCTGCCAGAGACGGCCGACGCCGAACGTGAGGATTCCGGTCGGGATGAAGAAGGCCAGCGCGCAGGCCAGTGCGCCGAACGGCCCGGCGACGATCTGCCCAACCTCGGCGACCATCATCATGTTCGGTCCCGGCGACATCTGCCCGGTGCTGTAGACGTGTATCAGTTGGTCTTCGGTCAGCCAGTGATGGACCCCAACGACGAGCACTTTCATTTCGGGAAACGCAGCCATGCCGCCGCCGATCGTCAGCAGCGAGAGATAGGAGAAGACGCGGATCAGTGCAGCGATCTGATCCATTCATCCTCCTCTTGCGCCGGCGATTCCGGCTTGGCGTGCTGCGGGCGATAGGTAAAGATCGCGAGCCCACCGACGACGAGCAGCACGACCGGCACGCTCAGCTTGAAGTAGTTGATTCCGAGAACGGCGGCCAGAACGAAAAGCGCGTCGTAGAAGCCCTTGAGCGACTTTTTGCCGATTTGAAACCAGGTCGACGCGAGCAGACCGACGGCCGCCGCCGCCACCCCCCGCAAGCCCGCCGTTGCATATGGCCGCGCGTGTGCGTTGGTATACGCCATTCCGGCAGCCGTCATGAAGAAGAAGGCCGGCAGACAGATACCGAGCAGCGCGAGCGTCGCGCCGAGCGTGCCGCAGAGGCGGTCGCCCGCGAGAATCGCGATGTTCGTTGCGTTAAGGCCGGGGAGCGTATTGCTGATCGACGTCATCTCCAAGAACTCGTCGTCTTCGAACCATTTTTTCTCGCGAACGAGGGTGTTGCGCAGATACGCGACCACGCCGCCGCCGAAGCTGATCGCGCCGATCTTCAAGAAGACCAGGAACAGATCGACGAGTGAAACTTTCGCTTTGAGCGGTGAGCCCTTCGCTTTGACGGCCGTCGCCTCACTCATGGGCTTGCGGAGGATTACCTTTCAAGCGATAGACGAGACCGGTCTTCGTCGTTCCGAGGTAGAGCCAACCCGTGGCGATAAGCTGCAGCTTGATGAACAGCTCCTCCACGCGCGCCTTGACGAGATCGTGAACGTCCTCGCGGCGATCGAACTTCGTTTGGTAAGCAAACTCGCCGCACATTACCTGGTGGTCGCCCAGCGAGCGCCACAGGGAAATATTGGCCTTCGCGACGATTCCCTTGCCGAAGTCGATCGTGCCGATGTCCATAAGCACCTCTTCGACGAGCGTGGAGTTGACCAACTCGACGCGTCCTTCCATTTCGCCGATCAAGCCGGCGACCGCAGGCAGCGCCTGCGCGATCGTCTTGAGGTTCGTGCGATCGGCCGAGTGCACCGAGCTCACGGGAAAGATGCAGTTGTGTGAATAGAGCAGGCGAAATCCGCCCACCTGATCCTTGAGGGGCAGCGCCTCCGATTTGAACTTAACGCGGTAGGGGCCGGCGATCTTAGGACGCACGTTGACCGACGCGGTGAGATCCATATCCGGATTGCGAAACTTGAAGACGACCTCCGGATCGGCGATTGGAAATCCGTCCTGGTACGCGGTACGTCGCCGTAAGATGAAGGAATTGTTGTAGAGCCGGAAGTCGGCGGTGTTGACGAACATCACCTCGCGAATTCGCGGTCGCAGCTTGGAGAGATCGAAGGCGTCATACTTTACGCCCTTAACTGCGGTTACGGCTTCGGCGACCAAATCGCTAAACGATTTGAATCCCCGGGCGCTATAAAAGAAATCGGGCTTGAGGATCAGCTTCGCGTCGAAAAACTGGACGCGATCGTGTGGATGCCCGTCGGCGTACGTGAGGGCTCCGTCCGCGGAGCGAGGTTTGGGTTCTGTCGTCATTGCTAAACCATTCTCTGACCTCGTCAGATGTTAAACGTGTACCCGAGCAGAGGCCCTCCCATCGAAAGGTGCTGCACGTGCTTGTCCGGCGGAAACGCGTTATAGTTCAGCGCCCGGTACGTCGCGATCAGCGTCTGTCCGTGATTGAACTCATAACCCGCGCCGCCCATCGCCTCCCAGCTCTGGTTGTTGATCGTGACCCCGGTGCCAATGTCCGCATAGTAGGGAAAGAACCAGTGTCCGTCACCGAGGAAGGCGCGTCCGCGCAGGCCGGCGACGATGTCGCTGGTTAGTTCGTCGCTCGTAATCGTACCCGACGGCGTGATGAGGCCGCGCCGCCCGATCGTCGCGTTGTACGATATCGAAACGTTGACCGGGAACTGCCGAAAGCCCACAAAGCCGTCCAAATCCGCGTTGTGGCCGCGAGCGAGGGTGTATCCGGCGGCGACTTCCCAGATCGCCGCGGAGGTGTGGGCATCGGTGCTAAAGGTTGCGGGAATCGTGACGCGCCCCTCACGTCCGAGCACGATCGTCGAAGATGCGGAGGCGCTCGCGGAGGCGTTGATATAGACGACGTCTCCGAAGAGGCTGAGGTTACCCTTGCGCACGTCGAGCGCAAACATCCCCGCCGAGTTCAGCTTGGCGAGGTACTGCTGCGGGGTCACCTGCACGCTGCCCGAGATGAAGTGCGGAGGACGGGGTGAGCGCCCGCTGGTCGGGACGGTGAACTGATAATCGGCGTTGAGGCTGGCGCCCCAAATATACGGCGCGACCGTGATGTGCGTGTTGCCGTCGTATTCCCGGTCCATCAGCGTTGGTGAGGCGGCCGGCGCCGGCTCGGGTGTGGCCTCTTGCGCGCGAGCGTGCGCGGTCGCGGCGGCGAGTGCGAGAGCGAACGCTGCACAAGCCCAGCGAAAGCGCGTCGACGAAGTCATGATGATGCTACCGATTCCTTTCCCGCAGATTGTAGGAGGTAGGTTCCTTCTTGTCTATCCGAAATGCGCAAGCCCCTTTGCCATTCCGGGATAACGCCCGGTACGGGCCTCTGATAGGATTAAGGCGTCATGCCGATGCGGTACAGCGCTCGCGTTGGGGCCTCGGCCATCGCCGCAGGCCTTCCTTACGACGAGCTGGCCGGCCGAGTCCTGGAGTTCGTGCTCCGGGCGGCGATTGCCGTGGCCGCCGATCAGTTTGAGTGGGAGCACGAGGAGCTTCGACGTGACGGCCTGACCGCGATCGAGTTTTTTCGCGAAGGTAAGGCGCTCTGGTGGGATCGCGAGTGCTTCGAGGCAGAGCGGGCCGATCCCGAACGCAACGAACTCGATGCGGCGTTCTTCGATCGGCTCGACCACGATCTGCGAGCCCGGCTCAAGCGAGCCGGCTACGAAGTCCCGTCGCTGATCGCATGCACCAAAGTGCTCTACCGTGAGATCGCGGCGGACGTTGCCGACCGTTGCGCCGGCGCGCGCGAGAGCCTGCTCGTCGAGATTCTCGCCAGCTAACGAGCAGCGGCGCCTTTTCGGCGCCGCTGCGATCGATTGTTCTGCCCTTACGCTAGTGCGAAGAGGGCGCGATCCAGAGGGTCGAATCTTTCCATTTTACCTTGGTGGGGACGCACGAGGTAACCTGTTTCCCGGAGTAGGTCACGTCGTTGTAGAGCGCAAGGTGGTGTTGGATCTCCACACCCGGTGCGAAGTCGCCGTAGTCGGTGACGGTGCGCAAGAAGTTCTGCGCCGAATTGCGATAACCGACGGCAAACGTGATCTGCTCCGCGTTCTTCTTACCATAGATGATGTAGTCGATCTGCGTCCCGCCGGCCTTGTGGCTGAGCGGCTTCGGCGATATGATGAAACAGTTCTTGACGAGAACTGGTGCAGCCGCGAGCGCCGGCGCCATCGCCACGCTCGCGATCGCCGCACTCAACGCGATGACGGTACCAATACGGCCGAGGGTCTTCATTGCGGTTTTCGGTCTCCTTTCAGGGAAGGCTCCGCGAGGACACTTTGGCAAAGAACGTTAGGTTTCGAATTCGGGTATCCTGCAAGCGAGCGTAATCTCGCCTTCGATCTCGACCGGAAAGTTGACGGAGCGGGCGACGAAGCAGAGGCGATGCGCTTCCCCGTGGAGGGCGAGCGCCCGCCTACGATCTCCTCCGGGCGCGATCGTTACCACCGGATGCAGCTCGACGCGCTGAAATTCGCCGGATCCGTCGGCGCTTTCGCGCATCGTTCCGATCGCGTTATCCCGATAGGCAAGGACGACGATTCCCTTGGTCGAGCAGAGATGCAGATACCACAGCATGTGGCACGCCGAGAGGCTTGCGACGAGCAGCTCTTCGGGATTGTAGCGGCTCGGGTCTCCGCGAAACGCGGGATCGCTCGAACCGGCGATCGGCGGTTTGCCGGGAGAAGCGATCGTGAAGTCGCGACGATAGCTGCGATAGCTCGTCGTGCCTTCGCCCTCTGGCGTCCACTGCAGGCTCGTTGCGTAGCCATGAGTCTTCACGGCGTTATCATAGCACCAGAGAGGCCGGGTTCTTCGGTGATTTGAAGAGTCGGCCGATGCGCGTGATCACGTTGAACGCAAACGGAATCCGCTCCGCGGCGCGACGCGGCTTCTTCGCATGGGCCGCGACGCGCGATGCCGACGTCATCTGCCTGCAAGAGACGCGCGCGCAGGAACACCAACTGCCGCCCGAAGCGTCGGCGCTCGCCGGGTACACCGGTTACTTCGCCGACGCGCGCCGGCGAGGATATAGCGGCGTCGCGATCTATTCGCGTCTGGAACCGGTCTCGGTGCGGCGCACGCTCGGCTGGGAGGACATGGACGCCGAGGGGCGCTTCATTGCGGCGGATTTCGGATCGGTCAGCGTCTCTTCGCTCTACGTGCCTTCGGGAATCAGCGGCGCGGCACGGCAAGCCTTCAAGATGGATTTCCTGGAGCGGTTGCTCGCCGTGCTGACGAGCCTTCGCCACTCCGGCCAAAGTCAGATCGTCTGCGGCGATCTCAACATCGCCCACAAGCTCCCCGACACCTACAATCCGACGCGCAACGCCCTGATTACCGGCTTTCTCCCCGAAGAGCGCGCGTGGCTCGATACGCTCGTCGAAAAGGTCGGTTGGGTCGACGCGTTTCGCCTCGTCAATCGCGAAGCCAAACAGTACACGTGGTGGTCGAACTGGCCGGCGGCCTGGGACCGCAACCTCGGGTGGCGTATCGACTATCAGCTCGTCACGCCCGACGTAGCAGACCGCGTCGCGCAGGCTTCCATCTACAAAGACGCTCGCTTCAGCGACCACGCGCCTCTGACGGTCGACTACGATTTGAAGTAGCCGGGTACGTGCGATAGTGCACGTGGATGACTCCGGTTCCGAAACGGCGCGTCTCCAGGAGTTCGAGATTCCGTCGTAAGCCGGCTCGGAATGCCGGCTTACCGCCGCCTACGATCACCGGGTTGAGAAACAGGTGGCATTCGTCGACGAGATCGGCTTCGAGCGCAAACCCCGCAAGCTCGGCGCCGCCAATGCTGATGTCGTGTTTCGATTCCCGCTTGAGCTTCCGAACAGCCTCGAGGCCGAAGTCCCGCTCGACACGCGTGTTGCGAGCCGTAGCGCCTGTCAGCGTACGTGAAAAGACGACCTTCTCGACCTCCTGCCAGAACCGCGCGAACTCGCGCTGTTCGGGTGGATAGCTTTCCGCCGGCGAATTCCAGTAGGCCATCGTCTCATAGAGTCGCCGTCCGCAGAGAAGGGTTCCGATCGGCCGCAACAACTCGGTGATGAATCCGTGTACTTGATCGGGAATGACCCAATCGAAGGCGCCGGTTTCGTCCTCCACGTAGCCGTCGAGCGACGTATTGGTGATGTAGATCAACTTCGACATAGACCCTCGCCAAGAGCGGCAAAACTGCCCCGCTCAACGTTCTGCTTTGCCGAGCGCGACAAGAACCTTCGGTGGAATGAGGCAGAAGAGCGTTCCGCGGGTAGCGGATGGGCCGGAAAGTTCGATGCCGGCGAGGGCGCCTTTTTTGATTTCGAGGCTCGCGTCCCCGGTGAGACGGCCCGCCGTTACGCTAAATGCGGGCTCGTGTCCGACGAGCATCAGCGCTCGAGCATCGGCGTGATCGCCCATAATCGCCGTGGCGCTCTTGACGTCGAAGCCGCCGGCGAGACGATCGTCGAGAACGAGCGCGTCTTGCAGCCTCAGACGGCTCGCGACGATCTCGGCGGTCTGGCGCGCGCGCTGGAGCGGGCTCGAGACGATCGCGTCGAGGTCGAGCGAAAGCTCGGCGATCCCACGCGCCTCACGCTCCATGCGGGCGATGCCTTCGCGCGTGAGCGGCCGCTCGAAATCGCGGCCGATCCACTCGCTAGGCTCGACCGCGATGCCGTGGCGCAGAAAGTAGAGTCTCATTGCGTGTCGGGAGCCTCACCCGAGTCGCGCTGGTGCAGGAAGAACGAGCGCGAATACTTCGCCGGAATCTCCTCGAAGGGCCGCGGCTTCATGTTGAAATCGAAGGCATTGCCGATACTGGTCGAATGCGCGTCGTTACGCCCGAGCGTGCCGAGATTCCAGTTGTCTTCGATGAAGTGCAGGATGCTGCCGAACTCATAGACCGTGTGAACGACGTGCGGCTTTACGTACGGCGAGACGATGAGCATCGGAACGCGGAAACCGGGACCGCCCTCCCAACCGCGTGGCGCCGGCGGCTTGACGTGATCGTAGAATCCGCCCCAATCGTCCCAGAGAACGATGACGGCCGTAGAGTCCCAGTAGGAGCTGTTCCCGATCGCGTTGACGATCGAGGCGACCCAAGAGGGGCCGGTATCCTTGCCGGTCTGCGGATGATCCGAGTTGTCGCCGGTCGGCGTTACCCAGGCGACCGCGGGAAGCTTATTCTTGTTGATATCACCGAAGATCGCCTTGGGGCTGTGGGAGACGTTTGTGTTCCACTCGGAACTGTGGCGAACCGCTTTGATGGCGTCGAAGGCGCTCCAGATGCCCGCCCCCTCGCACTTCGGACAGTGTTTGTACGAATACACCCGAACGGCGTAGTACTTCCACGAGACTTGCTGCGCGTCGAGCAAATCGCGCATCGTCGTGTAGGTCAGGCACGGGAAAGGGCCGCCGAACTCTTCGACCTTGCCGCCGCGCTTGATGACCGCCGACACCAGGCTCCCCGGATTGCCGTCGCAGCCCCAGGGAAAGTACGAAGGCGTATCGATCAGCGCCTCTTCAGTCGAGAGCTCCGTGCCGGCGGCGATCAGATCCTGATGGGCGGTGAAACTGCCGCTGGCTTGCGTCTGGAACATGTGGTCGGAGAGCACGTACTGCTGCGCCATATCCCAATACGGCTGGATATATTTGGGATTGACGTACTGATAGGGATAGGTGCACGCCGGACCGCCGCTGCCGCGCGCCCCGTAACCCTCATTATCGAAGCCGTCCATCTTCGAGTGATCGAAGTCAATTTGAAACGTCGAGTAGATGTGGCCGAGGTCGACATTGGTCTGATATCCGTACGACGACGGGAAGCCGCGGCCCTCAAGATCGACCTCGGTCAACGGAATCGTCGTCGGCGCCGTTATCGGTTTCGGGCAGCTCTGCGCGATCGACCCGGGCATCGCTGCCGCCTTTCCGACCGTCGCGCCGTCGGCTCCGGGAAACGTCGCAAAAAAGTTATCAAAACTTCGGTTTTCTTGGATGACGATCACGACGTGCTTAATCGGAGTGCCGCCGCTGGTCCGCTGTTGCGGTAGAAGCCCGCCGGGAAGGCTAGACGGGGCGCCGCCCGCACAAGAAACGCCGCCGGCGAGCAACGCAAGCAGTATTAAGATGTTCGCAGAACGCATGGGCTCGCGTTTCGACGCGAACGTATGCGCTGCCCTCGGGCGGGATGGTTACGAACTCAAGTGCGATAATGCGTAGCCCATGACGACTTGGCAAACGCGCTTGCTCCACTCGCAACCATCCCTCCCCGAGGGCTATCGTTCGCTTGCTACGGCGGTCCATCGCGGGTTGACGACACTCTTCCCGAATGCGGCGAGCGTCACCGACGAATGGGATCAGCAACGCGCCGGCTACACGTACGGACTCTACGGTACGCCGACGACGCTGGAACTCGCGGCGCGCATCTGCGAGATCGAAGCGGGGCGCCATACGATTCTCGCCCCGGGCGGTCAAGCGGCAATCTCGTTGGTCGATCTGGCGCTGCTCGAGGCGGGCGACCACATCCTCGTGCCGCGCAGCGTCTATCGTCCCAACAGACAACTGACGAGCACGCTGCTCGCGCGATTCGGGGTTACGGCGACGTTCTACGATCCCGGCATCGGCGCGGAGATCGCAGAACTCTTCACCGAGCGCACGCGTTTGGTCTGGACGGAGAGTCCCGGATCGGTGACGATGGAGGTGCAAGACGTTCCGGCAATCGCGGCAGCCGCGCACGAACGCGGCGCGATCGTCGCGATCGACAACACGTGGTCGGCCGGCGTGCTCTTCGATGCGTTCGCGCATGGTGTTGACGTCACGATGCAAGCGCTGACGAAGTATGCCGGCGGCCACAGCGACGTTTTGCTCGGCTCGATCACCGTGCGCGACGAGCGGCTGTACCGCCGCCTCGGCGAGGCGCGCCAGGTCCTCGGCTGTGCGGTCTCGCCGGACGATTGCAGCCTCGTTCTGCGCGGTTTGCAGACGCTGGGCGTGCGGCTCGAAGCGATCGAACGGTCTGCGTTGGCGATTGCAAACTGGCTGGCCGAGCGGCCGGAGGTCGAACGCGTCTTACATCCCGCGCTGCCCTCGTGTCCCGGGCACGAGTTCTGGGAGCGCGACTTTCTCGGATCCTCCGGCGTCTTCTCGTTCGTCCTGCAGCGCGGCCCAAGCGCGGCGCAGGTGCGGGCGTTCGTCGACGCGCTGCAGCTCTTCGAGATCGGCTACAGTTGGGGTGGAACCCATAGCCTTGCGGTCGCGTACTCGATCGGCGGCTCGGAACGACCTGCCTACGATCATCGGCTGATTCGCTTGAGCATCGGGCTCGAGACGACGATGGACCTCGTCGGCGATCTCGAGAAGGGTTTCAAAGCGTTGGGGGTGTGATTTTTTGGCCGCCCCGCGCGAAGAACGAGGTGAGATGAGCGCCACCGACGCCCACCGCGACTTCGTCGAGCGGCTCGACCGGCACCGCGGGATCCTGCAAAAAGTCTCGAGCGCCTATTGCCGCGACGCTGCGAGCCGCGAGGATTTGCGCCAAGAGATCGTCGTGCAGCTTTGGCGAAGTTACGCGCGATTCGACGAAAGCGGGCGCTTTGCGACCTGGATGTACCGGATCGCGCTAAACACGGCTATCTCATTTGTGCGCTACCGGAACCGCCAAGACGCTCGCGTAGCCTTGGCGGAGCCGTTGATTCTCGAGAGCGTACCCGCCCCAACAGGCGAGCCGCAGAACGAGCGTATCGAGCGAATCTACGAGCTGGTCAAGGGGCTGGACGAACTCAACCGCGCGTTGATGCTGCTCTATCTCGACGATTACTCACACGCCGAGATCGCCGCGATCGTCGGCATTTCCTCGAGCAACGTCGCGACGAAGATCGGCCGGATCAAAGAACGGATCCGACGCGACGTCGCCGCCGGACTCGCCCGGTAACGAAGGAGACCATGATGGAACTCGACGAGCTCAAAGCAGTCTGGCAAAGCAACGAGGCGGAGCTCGAACGCACCCTGCGGCTGAACGCAGAGCTGATCGAAGGGCGGAGACTCCGCGAGAGCGGGCGCCACCTGCGCCGGCTCACGGCGGGCATCTCGCTGGAGGCCGTCTTCGATCTGGTCGCCGTCCTATCGATCGGATCGTTCGCGGCCGATCACGTAGGCGAACCACGCTTCTTCGTGCCGGCGGTGCTGTTGGGTGCGTACGTGATTGCGATCTTTGCGGCAAACGTTCGTCAGATCGTCGACCTGCGCTCGATCGACTTTGCCGAGCCGGTCGTCGCGGTCGCGCGGCGGCTCGAAAAATTACACCTGCGTCGCATTCGCACGACGCTGGCAACGCTGCTTTTCGCGCCGCTGATGTGGGCGCCGCTGGCGATCGTCGCCGTACGCTGGTTCTTCGGCATCGACCTCTACGCCGTTGCCGATCCGCGGTGGCTCACCGCCAACGGGCTCTTCGGGCTTGCGGTCATTCCGGCAGCAATCTTCGTCGCGCGGCGCTTCGGGCCGCGCCTACGGGAATCGAGTTTCGGTCGCGCCCTCGCCGACGAGATCGCCGGACGCAGTTTGGCGGCTGCACGCGACGATCTCGCCGCGATCGGGCGCTTTGCCGAAGACGCCTAGTCGCTACGCGTGTGGCGACTCTCGATCTTTGCGGACGGCTTCAAGAGAGAATCGGGGTGATTGCCCGAGGTTATCGGCGCGTTAAGGAGGGCGGCTCAAATCCTTTGAAGGCCACGCCGGCGGAGAGGAAAGCGAGCAGCGCCGAGGCGATCATCGCTTCGCGAAAGCCGTTGAGATAAGACGGCGCCGCGGTGACGACAACGCCGAGCACGGCGATGCCGATCAAACCGGCGGTCCGGGCGACCGCGTTGTTGACGCCCGAGGCGACGCCGGCGTGTTCGACCGGAACGGAGTTCATCACGGTCGTCGTCAACGGCGCGACGAAGAGCGCGCCGCCGCAACCCAACATCACCGCTGCCGGAAAAAAGGTCGTCCAATATGATCCGCCGGTACCCGGCAGGGCGTAGGCGAGAAAGCCCAGGCCGGCGACGATCCCCCCGAGCAGCAGCGGCGTGCGCGCGCCGATCCTTGCGACGAGGCCGCCCGACCAGCGCGACGCCGCGACCATGATGATCACGAACGGCAGCAGCGCGGCACCCGCGGCCGTCGGCGTGTAATGGTGGATGTTGATGAGGACGAACGGAACGAAGTAGAGGCTGCCGCCGAGCGCTCCGTAGAGGAAAAACGTATAGATGTTGGCGGCGCTGAAATCACGCGAGGCGAAGAGATCGCAGCGAACCATCGGATCGCTCTCGCGCCGTTCGGTGAGAACGAAAAGCGCCAGCACCGCGAGTCCGGCGAAGACGATAACCACGGCGATCGCCGAGATGCGGCCGGCATTCATCTCGATCAGCCCGTAGACGAGCAGCGCCAGGCCAAGCGTCGCGAGGACTGCACCGCGAACGTCGATGCGCCGGACCGCCGACTCGTCGCGGCTTTCGCCGACCCGGGCAAAGACGATCACCAATACCGCAACCGCAATCGGGATGTTGATTAAGAAGACGTAACGCCACGAGTAGTGTTGCGTGAGCCAGCCGCCGACGACGGGACCGGCCGCCGACGTCAACGCCGAGAAGCCCGACCAAAGGCCGATCGCGCGGCCGCGCTCCGAGACGCCGTACGCCGCGCTGATCATCGCCAAGCTGCCGGGCGTCAACAGCGCGCCACCGGCACCCTGAATGCAGCGCGCGGCGATCAGCATTTCGGGCGTGCCCGCGACCGCGCAAGCGAGCGACGCGAGGGCGAAAATCGCGACGCCGGCCGCAAAGATCAGGCGACGCCCGTAGATATCGCCGAGCGCGCCGCCGAGCAAGATCAGCGCGGAGAGGAAGAGCGAATATCCTTCGATCACCCACTGCGTTTGGGCCGTCGTGGCGTGAAGTTCGCGCTGAAGGACGGGGAGCGATACCACGACCGCCGTGCTGTCGATGAAGCTCATCGCCGAACCGAGGATGGCCGCGATCAAGACCCACTGGACCTTCACCGGGGCGGCTTTCTCTGTTGCGCACGCGTCACCCGTAGCGGAGTCGAAGCGTAAGTGCCAAATCCTTGCGCCGTGAGCTCGCTGCTCGATCGGCCGCTACGAACCGCAATCCTCGCCGCGGCGAACAGCCCGTTCGTGCGCAGCGGCGTCTCGCGCTACGGAATGCGGTTGGGCGCGGGGCGTTTCGTCGCGGGCGAGAGCATCGAAGAGTTCATGCCCGTCGCGCGCGAGACGCAGCGGCGTGGATTTGCGGTGGCGGCGACGCTGTTGGGAGAGAGCGTAAGCGACGTCGACGAGACGCGCGTCGTCGCTGCAGAGTACCGGACGCTGCTCGAAGCCTTCGCGCGCGAGAACCTCGACGCCAACGTCGCCTTTAAGCTCACCCACGTCGGCCTCGACATCGATCCCGAGCTCGCGTTGGAGAATGCCGCGACGATCGCCGCCGTCGCTCGCGAGACGGGTAATACTTTTCGCATGGACATGGAGCAATCGTGCTACGTCGACCGGACCCTGCAGATCTACCGCGAGCTGAGGGAGCGCTATGGGTGCGCGGGCTTCGTGCTGCAGTCGTATCTGCGTCGCAGCGAGGCGGATCTGCGTGCGATGCTTCCGCTCGCGCCGAACCTGCGCATCGTCAAGGGCGCCTACCTCGAGCCGAGCTCCGTCGCCTTCGCGCAGAAGCACGAGGTTGACGAGAATTATCGCCGGCTCGTGGAGATCGCGTTGAGCGCCGAGGGTTACACCGCCATCGCGACGCACGATCCGGCGATCGTCGCGTTCGTCACAAACCTCGTCGCTTCGCGGGGGCTGCCCAAACGCGGGCGCTTCGAGTTTCAAATGCTCTACGGAATCGCCGAGCCGCTCGCGGCTTCGCTCGTGCGAAGCGGCTATCGCGTGCGCTTTTCTGTCCCCTACGGAGACTTTTGGTTCCCGTACCTGATGCGCCGGCTCGCCGAGCGGCCGGCGAATCTCGGTTTCTTCCTTCGCCATGCCCTGAGGTCCCGATGACCCACGTGCGCGGAATCTGGGCCGCGGTGCTGACGCCGATTGCAGAAGGGCTCGAGCCCGATGCGGGGCGCGCGGGGCCGTACTATCACGATCTGTTGCGCGACGGCTGCGACGGAATCAACGTCTTGGGCACGACCGGCGAAGCAATGTCCTTCAGCATAGGTCAGCGCATCCGCTACATGGAGGCATTGGCCTCGGACGGCCTGCCGATGGATCGAGCGATGGTTGGAACCGGCGCCTCGTCGCTCGACGATGCCGTACGGTTGACGCGCGCGGCGCTCGACTGCGGTTTCGCCGCCGCGCTCGTCATGCCGCCGTTCTTCCATCGCGACGCGAGCGACGAGGGAATCGTGGCCTTCTTCGATGCGCTGCTCGCTCGCGTGAACCCGCCGCCGCGCAGCGTGCTCCTCTACAACTTCCCGCGCATGAGCGGCATCACGTTTTCACCCAAACTGGTCGACCGCCTCGTGGCGGGCAGTGAGGGCCGGATCTTCGGCATGAAGGACAGCTCGAACGAGGCGCCCCTTCAAGAAGAGATCGCGCGGCGCCACCCCGAGTTCTGCATTTTCCCGGGATCGGAGAGCGATCTGCTCGGCGCGAAATCGCGGGGTGCCGCGGGCTGTATCTCCGGCAGCGTCGCGCTTTGGGCGCGCCTCGCAAAAGACGTCTTCGAATCCGGAGACACCGAAAAGGGTCGCGAGCTCGACCGGCTCCGCGGGATGCTCGATGGAGTTCCTTTCGTTCCGGCGGTGCGGCATATCACCGCAACGCAGCGTCACGATCCGCAGTGGGAGCGTGTCATGCCGCCGCAGCGTGCGCTCTCGCCGGGAGAACGAGGCCGGCTCGTTACTCTTTCGAGCGTGGATTGAAGGCGATGCCGGAGACGACCTGGCTGCCGTTGAGGTTTTTGCCGAAGCTGTAGAGGAAGCGAACGCGTTTGGGGCTGTAGGCGTAGACGTCGGCGAGGCCGTTACGCGTATCGGCGACCGCCAGGCGCGTCGACGTTTGGTTCAGATGACCGTAGAACGGCGCACCCTTCAAGCGGAAGGGCCCGCCGAGGCGCGTACACGACGGATCGCACCCCTGGTACACGTAGAGTTTGGCGTCACGCGCGCTGATTGCGACCAGATTACCCGAGTCGTCAATATCGAGTCCGCCTTGCGAAGCGTTGGCGAAATGCGACGCCGCAACGCCGGCCTTGGAGCAACCCTGAAAATAGATGAGCTTGGCCTTGTTGGCCTTGGTCAGCGCGGACTCCCAGCAATCGCCGTTGTTTGCCATCGCGACCCCCCCGACGAGGTGCTCCGCCGAGCCCGCAAGCTGCTGCGTGCAGCCGGTGGTAAGCGAGCAGAGCTCCGCGCCGCCAGGCGAACCACTCGCAAAGCCGGTCGCGTGAACCACGACGAACGTGCCGTGCAGCGCGTCGAAACCAGCCGCATCGGTCGGCGGCCCGTACGGATCGGCGATCGACTTGACTCCCGGGCCGCACATGCCGGGGCCGTGGAAGACGTAGATCTGATCGTGCAAGAAATCGGGCGCAAACAGGTTACCGTTTCCGTTAACGGCGATATTGTACGACGCGACTCCGAGCAACCAGCAGATCGGTGGATCGTTGGTACGATTGACCGGTTTGTATCCGAAGATCGACAGACCGTAACGAATGCTGACGTAGATGCCGCCGGCGACGTCCGGCTTGGCGGCCGGCGCGAGTGCTGCGGGGGGTGCGAGCGGCGTGGGTGCGCCGCCGTCGTGCGCGCATCCGCCGAGCGCGCACGCAACGAGAAAGACGAACAACGGTCTCATCGCGAGAACGCCGTGAGGTTTCCGCTTTGGTCGGAGCAGTAGACCCAACCGTTCACGACGATCGGGCTCTGCCAGTGAATGTTGCCGATGTTCGGACCCCCGCCTTGCGCGCTGCTCCACAACTGCGCACCGGTTGCGGCGTTGAGCGCGACGAGGTTGCCGTTAAAGGCGACGAAGAGCATGCCGTTGGCGATCACCGGAGACGAGCCCTCGCCCGAACTGTTGCCGGGGTTCACCTGCCAGACGTTGTGCAGCATGCTCGCTCCCGAGGAACCCGTCTGCAGACGATAGGCCGTCACCGTATCGCTAAAGCCGAGATAGATCCACGGATTGCTGGAGCCGTCGCCCCAGATCGCCGGAGCCGAGAAGAGGCCGCCGGGGAGATCGACTTCCTGCAGCTCGCCGCCGACGCCCGGAAGTGCGGCGCGATTGAGCAGCTTGAGGATCGCGTCTTTGCCGCCCTCGACGAGCAAATAGGGCGTCTGGCTCGAGGCCTGCGTCGGCAGAATGCCCGGCGACGAGCTTCCCAGATCGGTGTCGCCGTTCTCCAGCTGCTGATAGTTCGTCGGCGTGTAACTGCCGAGCAGATCGGAGAGATCGGCGCTCAGCGAGAGCAGCGAGTCGCCGTAGTCCTTACCGCCCGAGTTCGCGTTGAACTCGCCGTTGCCGGTTGCCGCATAGACGCGGCCGTTCATCGTCGGATCCGGATCAACCACGGCGCCGCCGCGGCCCCAAATACCCGAGCGCTGATCGGAACAGGAGTTTGACGTCGGCAGCTTACGGTAGTTGCTGCAGAGCGAGTTGAAGACGGTCGTCTTCCCATCGCTGAGGCGCACCGCCACGACGTGCCCGTCATAGGGCGGAGCATCGCCGTAATACCCGGAGGTAACGGCGTAAAGGTAACCGTTGGCGACGTTGAGGGGCGATGCGTCTTTTTCGGTCTGCGGCAGGCGCGTGATGCGCGCCGGGAAACCCGGGGCGTGCACCTCGTGTCCGCGTCCTGCGGAGAGCTTGTGAATCTTGCCGTCGACGCCCGGCGCGTAAATCGCTTTACCGGACGGATCGGCGGCCGGCGTCGAATCGGTGATCTGCGAGCCGTGCGTCGTGAATCGCCACTCGATCTTGCCGGTCGTCGCGTCGATCGCGAGCGTGATGCCGCTCTTGGTCGTTTGATAGAGCATCGGTATCATCGCGCGCCCGACGCGCACCCGCTCCAGCAGAATCGGCGTCGAATCGGCGACGTCGCCGAGTGCGGTCTGCCAGCGCTCGCGCAGGTGGCCGACGTTGTGCCGGTTCAGCGAGCGTTCCGCCGAGTTGAAGCTGCTTCGCGCAGAATCGAATCCGAAGAGCGGCCAATCCGTCGCGGCCGCAGGAAGCATCGTCGCAGAGAACAGGCCGGCGACAACGGCTAAGGTGACGCTCGATTTGCCCATGGCGAGGACTTCGGCGAGGACACCTTCAAGGTCTGCCTATGCCCGATACGAGTAAGGCGTCCGGTCTGACGCCGCCGGTCCAGAAGGTCGTCGTCGACGTTCCCGGCTGGCAGCAAGTCACGCCGCGCATTCCGGATACGCAGCAGCGGCGGACCCTCGAGCGCCGCCGCAGCATCCGCGAGATCGTTTTCGGTGCACAAGACGGGATCCTCACAACGTTGGGCATCATCACCGGAGTCGGCGTCGCTGAGGGCGAACGCGCGGCCGTCTTTATCAGTGGATTTCTGGCGCTGCTGGCCGGCTCGCTCTCGATGGGCGTCGGCGAGTACCTCGCGTCCGCCGGCGCCGGGCGGCGGGGCCTCCCCCCCCGCTCTGCCCATGCGACTTCGCAGACACCTTCAAGTCTGCCTATGCCCGATACAGTAGCGTCCGGTCTGACGCCGCCGGTCCAGAAGGTCGTCGTCACGTTCCCGGCTGGCAGCAAGTCACGCCGCGCATTCCGGATACGCAGCAGCGGCGGACCCTCGAGCGCCGCCGCAGCATCCGCGAGATCGTTTTCGGTGCACAAGACGGGATCCTCACAACGTTGGGCATCATCACCGGAGTCGGCGTCGCTGAGGGCGAACGCGCGGCCGTCTTTATCAGTGGATTTCTGGCGCTGCTGGCCGGCTCGCTCTCGATGGGCGTCGGCGAGTACCTCGGGCGAAAGGCGGAACGCGAGGTCGTGCAAGCGACCATCGACATGGAGAAGCGCGAAATGGCCGCCGACCCGCAGGGCGAGTTCACGGAGCAGGTCGCGTACTACAAACTCAAGGGCTTCAGCGCCGAGGAAGCCGAGATGATCGTCCGCCGGCTCACGCAGCATCCGGAGATCTATCTTTACGAAATGGTGCGCGATGAGTTTGGGATCGACCCGCGCGAGGCCGAGAGCACCAGCCTTCGGGCGCCGATGGCGATCGGCTTCTCCTTTGCGGCCGGATCGCTCGTGCCGATCGTCGCGTTCATGCTGCCGCTGGCCATCGGGCCGGCGACCATCGCGTCGCTAACCCTCGCGCTCGCCGGTCTCTTCGCGGTTGGTTACTACGCCGGAACGCTCAGCGAGCGCAGCCCGCTGCGCAAAGGGTTCGAGGTCGCGGCGTACGGGTGCGTCGTCTTCGCGATCTCCTATCTGGCGGGGCACTTCATTCCGCCGCTCTTCGGGCACGCACCCGTTTCGGTCGGCGGGTAGGACGAAGCGCGGTGCTTTCGGCCGCGGGGCACGCGCTTGTGGCCGGCTTTTCGCAGGCGGCGATGTTCTTCTGGGACAGCCTCTTCGGGCTGATTTTCGGCTTTTTGATCTCGGCGGTCGTTCAGGTGATGCTGACGCCGGCGACGATGGAACGCTACCTCGGGCCGGGAATGCGCGGCCTGCTCTACGGTGCCGGACTCGGGATCATTTCCTCTTCGTGTTCGTATGGCGCGGCGGCTGCGGCGCGCGGATTTTACCGCAGCGGGGCGGATGTCCGTTCCGTTTTTTCGTTTCTAATCTCGTTGACGAACATGAACGTCGCGATCCTGATCCTTTTCTGGTCGTTGCTGGGGTGGCGCTTCGCCTTCGCCGAGTTCTTCGGCGGCGTCATCATCATCGCGGTCGTGACGAGCGGCCTTTCGTTGTGGTTCGGCAACGGACAGCTGGCGCGGATGCAGCGCGAGTACAACTCGGGCGACGCGCGCGAACACGAGGGCTGCGAGCACCACCACATGGGCGCCGAGCCAGGCGAGCGCAGCTGGAGCGCGGTGGCGTCGACGGCGCTCGCCGACGTGCGGATGCTGCGCACGGAGCTCATCGCCGGCTATCTGATCGCGGGATTCGCCGCGGCGCTGATTCCGACCGGCGTTCTCGCCTCGGCGCTGCGGGCGGTCGGCTCGGTGCCGTTCGTAGGCTACGTCCTACTGCTGGCGCTGGGACTACTGATCGCCGTCGCAACCTTCATCTGCTCGATGGGCAACGTGCCCGTCGCGCGCTACCTCGCCAATGCGGGCATACCCCTCGGCGCGAACACTACCTTCATCTACGGCGATTTGCTGATACTTCCGCTGATCGCGATCTACCGCAAGTCCTTTCCGGCGAAGATCGCGTGGGCGTTCGTCATCCTGTTCGCCATCGGAGCGATGCTTGCCGGCGCGACCATGGAGCGGCTCATCGGCAACGCCGTCGCTGGGATGTCGGAGGCGGGGATGACGATCAACGACCGCTTTACGCTGATCTCCAACATCGTAGGATTGGCGGCGGTCGCCGCGCTCGCGATTGCAGCAGCGATCACGCACGAACGCGGCACGAAGGCCGGCGAATAAAACGTATGCTTCCTTAGAATCCGCCGGGAAACCGTTTGCTGGAGAGCTTCGCAAACCGCGCCTGCGTGCCGTTCTGAGCGCGTTCCCGAGCGATCTGCGACTTCTGCGTCGCCAAGTAATCGGCGAGCTTCGCGAGCCCAGCTTCGACCGCGGCGTTCTTTTGCGGCCACTGCGCCTTGTGGACGAACGCGACGCCGGGATACATCGCGCCCATATCGGGGACGCTTCGATTCCTCGACTCGACCGCCGCAACGATCTTCTGCAGGCCGCCGACGTCGCCGAAGGCGAAGCCGTTGATGCTCGGCCCGGCGACTTGGAAGAATGCGTCCTGCGCGTGATAGAGCTCGAAACCGGGGTTGCCGATGCTGCCGAGCTTCTTCTGGTCGACGAGCGCCGCGTACTGACGCCCCCGGAACTGCGCCGTATAGAACCAGTAGGACGCCTCGTTCCGATAGCCGAGATCGTAGAGCCGTATCGCACCGGCGTAGAGCTCGACGAAATTTAGCGTGCTCCACTGCTGCTTCATGCGCACGATCGTGGCGACGAACTGCCCGGGTACATCGGAGGCGAGGCCCGAGCTGAACTTTCCGATTTTGATGACCGGGCCGGACGAATCGTAATACGGCGTAACGTAAGCGGCGATCGTCCCGGGATCGCCTCGCGGCGCCGTCGCCAGGAGCACGCTCGCAGCGAGCGCGATCGCAGCCTTCACGAAACGTTCATTCCGAGCTAGAATGCGCCGATGCCATGCGGCGTTCCCCAGCCGGTGCACGTATTGTAGCGGCCCATCGCATACGCACACGAACTGCCCCCTCCCACCGGGTAGAGATGCTTATGGTGTGCGGCCTGCCAGAACGTCCGGCCGCCCTTTTGTTCTGCGGCGTTTCCGGCCAAGCCGAAGACGCCGGCTAAAAACGGTGTGCTCGCGGAGGTACCTTCGACGGTGATCCACCCGCCTTGATCGTAGCTGTCGTACTCGGCAATGTTGGTTGCGACCGATGCGACATCGTTGGTGAGACGGTGCTTGCAGTACGGGTCGTGCTGCCACTTCGGTTTGCGTTCGTTGGTGCAGCCGCCCTGTCCACCCAAGACTTGCTCGCTCCAGCCGCGCTTTCCGGTGCCTTTCGCGAGCACCGTGCCGCCGGTCGCGACGACGGTGTCGAAAGCGGACGGGTACGCGGTGCCAAAGCCGTTATCGCTGCTCGCGAGATATTCGACGTTTTTAGCGCGGAAATTCGATTTGTCGACGCAGTCCGACCCCTCACACCCCCAGCTCACCGAAACGACGTGCGCGCCGAGCTTGATCGCCTCCGCGACCGCCGCATCTAGGTCTTTCGAGCCGTTCGAGTTTGCTTCGACGAGGTCGATCGTGCAGTTGGGGCAGCTCGCGGAGAGCATCTCGACGTCGAGGTCGATCTCGACGCCCCAGTTGGGACTGCCCTGCGGATAGTCGCCGATCTGCCCCGTTTGATCGTACTTCGTAAAGTTCGCCGGCGGCAGCCCGAAGGTCGAGCGATAGCTCGCAAGGTCCGATGCGACGTCGGGATTATCGTACGCATCGACGACGGCGACGACCTGACCGGTGCCTCTCGAAGATGAGGGAAGGTCGTAGGCAGCCTCGAGATTTGCGGGCGACCAGCCCGAGGGCACATCCGCATGCAGTCCGCGGCTGCGCACGACGACGTTGGTGTGAATGCCGCTGGTGCGCGAGGGCGCGGCCGGCGCGGAGGGTGTCGCACTCGATCCGCCGCATCCCGTCAAACCGATCGCCGGTGCGAGTAAAAGCGTTAGAAGAACGATCCGTGCCACATCGATACCTCCGCGGTGCTACGGGACCTGCGTTCCGGGCACCCTCAACGTCACTTCGAGGAGCGCGCCCGACTTGCTTCCTACTACGGGGGGCGGGGTACGATCACCAAACCGTTGAAGGCCGGAGTGTGGGCGCCGCTAAGAACACAGGCTTTCCCGCACAGAGCGTGCTGACCGACTTTAAGGACTTTTTGAATGAGCCAAAATCCTGGGCCGACGAACCGATCGATGATGAGTAAGCTCGCGCTCGCCGCGGCGCTTGCGCTAGCGGCCGGCCCGCTAGCCGCGCCGGCCGCGTCCTCCGGACTTGCATGGGATTCCGTGACGAAGATGTCGATGGGCGGGGACCCGTCGTCTCTGCAGCCCGGATCTTTCGCCGCGGATTATTCCGCCGCTGCCTCAGGCGGCCAAGCTTCGGTGGGCGGCCCGTTCGCGCACATGATCCCGCAGGGCTTCATGCAGATGATGCAAAGCGGCATAGCCGAGCGGCACTATATCGCCGGAAGCAAGGAGCGTACCGATCAGCCCGCGATGGGCACCGCGACGATCCTCGACTGCAGCGCGCGAACGCTGACGACGCTGGATCTCAAGAAGAAGACGTATCGCGTCGTCTCACTCGATCAACCGAGCTCTTCGCCGAGTCCCTCGAAGGGCGCGCAAGGGCGACGGACCGTTTAAGGGCGACGACACGAAGATCGCGATCGTCGTCACCAATAAGTCGCTGGGCTCCCGCCAGATCGACAACGATTCGGCGAACGGCTACAGCTCGCAGATGCAGTTCACGATCACGAAGTCCTCGGGTGAGACGGAGACGCACGACGGAAACTTGACCGCGTATTACGCGAACTTCGAGATGCCGGCGGTGCAGTGCACGGCGGGTCTTCCGAACGGCCCGCGCCAGATGAACGCAGGACAGCAGTTCGGGATGATCTCCGGCGTCGCGTCGCAGGTGATGCGGGCGCTTCGGGCAGCCGGCCTCGACAAGCGGTTCAGCGTGCAGCAAAGCGGTCCAAGCCTGCCGCTAGGCAACTTCGCGTTGTATCAGGCAATCTCGTTCGATGCGCGCGGGCGCGCGATGACGGTGATCACCGAGCGCGGCAACTCGCATCCGATCGACGCCAACGATCCCGTTTTGCGCGTTCCGAGCGACTTCACGAAAGAGCCGTGAGCAACAGCATCACGCCGCTGCTTTGGTTTAACGGCAAAGCAGAAGAGGCGGTAGATTTCTATGTTTCTAGCTTTGCCAACTCGAAGATCGCCAGCGTCAGCCGTTACGACGGGGCGGGGCCGGACGACGAGGGCGAGGTCATGATGATCGAGTTTACGCTCGACGGTCAGGATTATCTGGCGCTCAACGGCGGGGAGAGCGACGGCAGACGGGAACGGGGCTCGGATATTCCGCAAGGCGGCATCGCGCTCTTCGTAACGTGCGAAACGCAAGCGGAGGTCGACCGGCTCTGGGATCGGCTCGGCGAGGGCGGCGAGTATCTGCGCTGCGGGTGGCTGCGTGATACGTACGGTTTCGCCTGGAACATCGTCCCAAGCGGTCTGGCGGAACTGCTCGGGAATCCCGATCGCGAAAAAGCCGGGCGCGCGATGAAGGCGATGATGGAGATGGGCAAGCTCGACATCAACGAGTTGCGGCGCGCCTTCGACGGAGGCTAGCGGTTAGCGCCGTCCCTCCGCCAGCATTACGCGAGCCGCGTTCCAGCCGGCCGCACCCATGACGCCGCCGCCGGGGTGCGCGGCCGCGCCGCAGAGATAGAGGCCGCGGATCGGCGTGGCATAGCTCGCGAAGCCGGGCACCGGACGAAACGCGAAGAGCTGATGCAACGGCATCGCCCCTTGGAAGATGCTTCCGCCGGTTAGACTGAAGGTCGCTTCGAGATCGACCGGCGTGAGAATCTGACGGTCGATCACGGAATCTTTGAACCCGGGCGCGTAGCGTTCGACGACGTCGAAGCAGCGGTCGGCGTACTCGTTGCGCAGCGCGTCGGTCCACGGCCCTTGTGCGAGCTCGTAGGGCGCGTACTGCGTGAACATCGACATTAAGTGTTTGCCCGGCGGCGTGACGGTCGAATCGAGTGAAGAAGGCATCGTGCACTCGACGACCGGCTCCTTCGAGAAGCTGCCGTATTTAGCGTCGTCGTAGGCGCGCTCGATGAAATCCTGATCGGGGCAGAGATGCACGGTTCCGAAGTGCTGCGGGCCGGGCTCGTGGCCGGGCAACGCGGTGAAGCTCGGCAGCCGCTCGAGCGCGACGTTGATCTTGCACGACGCGCTGCTGTACGAAATGCGCGCGACCGCGTCGCGAAACTCGTGGGGCAGTTCCGCGGGTTCGAGCAGCTTCTCGAACGTGACGTGGCAGTCCACGCCGCTGGCGACGCGCTTGGCGGCAAACTCCTCGCCGCCGGCCAGCGCGACGCCGGTCACGCGGCCGTCGCGAACGAGAATGCGCGAGACTTCGGCGTCGGTCTTGATCTCGACGCCAAGCGCGCGCGCCGCGGCGGCGAGCGCCTGCGTCAGGCCGCCCATGCCGCCGCGCACGTAGCTCCAGACGCCGCGCTTGCCGTTGGTCTCTCCCATCACGTGATGGAAGAGCACGTAGGCGGTGCCCGGCATCGACGGCGCCATGAAGGCACCGATGATCGCGTCGGTCGCGATCGTTCCTTTGAGCTCTTCGGATTCGAACCAGCGATCGAGGATCGGGCGCGCGGCGCCCGTCAGGACTTCGATTGCCTCGCCCATCGAGGGGCCCAGGCGCTGCAGTGCGCGTCCCATTTTTCCGGCTTCGAACAGCTGGGTCAGCGTCGGACGAATCAGATTTGGCGGGACTTGCGTGAGCGTCGGCTCGACGACCGATGCGACGCGCTCGAGCATCGCCTCGTACCGCGGATAGTTGGCGGCGTCGTGCGCGCTGAACTTGGCGATCTCTTCGACGTCTTTGGCCATGCCCGCACCGAGCATCAGATAGCGCCCGTCGAGGAAAGGCGAGAAGGATGCCGGGTTGCGTTCGATCGCCTCGAAGCCGTACTCGCCGAGGCGCAGATCGCGGATGATCTCCGGACGGAAGAGGCTGTTGACGTAGGCAGCCGTCGAGACTTTGAAACCGGGAAAAACCTCCTCGGTGACGCAGGCCCCGCCGACGACGTAACGGCGCTCGAGCACCAGCACCTTCCATCCGGCCTTCGCGAGGTAGCACGCGGTCACGAGGCCGTTATGGCCGCCGCCGACGACGATTGCGTCGTACTGCGCTTTCAAATCTTCACCCTCACGCTGAAGTAGGCGTTGAACGGTGCCATCAACGAGCTGGTTTGATCGTTGTAGGTTCCAAAGTACGGCTCGTAGGGATAGCGCAAAAATGTCTGCACGTTGTCTCCCGGATTGTAGGCGTTGCCGACCGGCGGCGAGCTAGGACCGCCGACGAGGTTCGTATACGAACAGACCTGACTGTTCCAGAGGTACGTGAAGCCCGTGCGCTGACCGCCGAAGCAGGTCTGCAGCAAGTTCGCGAGCGTGAGCGAGAGATTGACGCGCGGCGAGACGTCGTAGGCGATCTGCAAGTGGCCCAGCAGCTGCGCGGGCTCGCGGAAGGCGCCGATGCCGTCGAACTGGCCGGTGTAGGGGTCGGGGATCGAAAGCGTCGCCGCGCAACCGCCTTGATCGGCGTTGTACGGATGGCCGCCGGCGGCTCCGTACGGATAGCGCGGGTCGCCCGTGATGCCGGCGCTCAGCGGCTTTCCGCAGCCCGATGCCGGATCGATGCCGGGCGTCGTCAGCGGCGCGCCGTAACGATTGCCCGCGACGAACTGGAAAGACGGCGTAATCGTGAACTTATCGTGCTTGTAGTTCAGCAGCAGCGTCGCGACGTAGGGATAGTTGAAGGCGTTGACTCCCGAGCCGATCGGACCGGGAAAGATCGAGTAGGGAAGATACGCCGCACTCGGATCCAGCAGCGAGTACGCCGGAGAGAGCCAGTACGGGTTCGCGACCGCGTTTTGGCCGCCGCAGTTCGGATCCGGCGCACCACTGGGATGATAGCAGGCCGCGGCGTACGCACCGCCGGTCGTGTAACTGCAGAGCGCTTGACCGAACTGTTTCTTACCGTAGGCGCTGCCGCCCGGCGCGCAGGCTTTCGTGTAGGAGTTGTACTGCGCGATGCTCGAGTTGATCGGCGAGAGGACGTTGCTGCCGTTGGGCAGCGTCGTGAAATGCACGGTCGCGTAGGTGTACGCAAAGGAGAGCTGGCCGGCGAAGCCGTTGCGGCTGAAATCTCCCTTGTCGAACTGCAACTCGAAACCCGACGACGTCTGGAAGCCGGCATTGAGGCCGGAGGTAATGCCGGCAGTGTAGTTGATGTAGAAGTTCTCGACCTGGTCCTGGGTCTGGCGTAAGAACGGCGTCAGCTTGTACGACATATCCGTGCCGTGAATGTGCTGTTCGAGGGACAGGTCGCTGTTGTACGAGACGGAGGGCGCGACTTGATGGCCCGGCCCGTTGAAACCGAGCGAGTAGAACTGCGCGAGCGTATCGGGGAGATTCTGCTCGAGCGAGTTGTACTGCTCGTAGGCGGCGCTCGGCTGTTCGTTGTAACGCCCGTAGCTCGCGCGCAGCACGGTATCGGGATTCAGCGTAAAGGTGACGCCGAGGCGCGGCTGGGGAATGTTGTAGTCGAAGGCGCCGGGCGAGTTCTGCAGGTTCGCGCCGACGTACTGGCTGCCGAATGCCGAGCAAGGCTTCTGCGAGTTCGTGCTCCAGTTGTTCTTTCCGAGCAGCGCGCTGCGGTCGATCAGCGTCAGCGTCGCGGTATCGTAGCACGTGTCCGCATTGAACGCGTTGAACCAGAAGTCTCGCGCGGCGCCGAAATCGGTGTTCGCGCCGACGTAGGAATAGTTGTCGACGCGCACCCCGAAGTTGACGAAGAGCCGGTCGTTCGGACGCCACTGATCGTTGAGCGAGTAGCCGGCGAAGTACGGCGTCACCGTGTTGTTTAGGCCGTACGCCCCGTTCTCGACGACGTAGTAGGCGCACGGGCCGCCGCCGCAGGTCGCTCCATTGAGGTTGCTGCCCGATCCCGGATTGCTGAGCTTCAAGAAGCTCGGCAAGAGCCCGTAGGAGACGCCGCCGGCCTGCCCGTCGGAACAGGTCGTCGCGACCGTCTGCGGCGTTTTGTTCGGATAGAAGCGATAGCAGGTGCCGTCGAAGGGATCGTTGCGGTTGACGAGCACCGCAAACGCATTGCCGAACGAATGGCCGAACTGGAACATCTGTTCGTTGTAGATCCGCGCGCCGCGCGACGTCGTGTAGCTGCCTTCGAGTTCGAGCAGGTTCTGCGGGTTAAGCTGGTCGGTGAAGGAGAGGCTTACGCCGCGCGTGTGGTTGTTGATCTCGTAGTCGCCGGAGTCGTAGTACGCGTAGGGCTGGAGCGACATCATCGGGCCGTTCTCGATCCAGTCGGAGTAGTACGAGTAGCCGTAGACTCTCATGAAGGCGTTCGAGCTGAAATTCTTTTGATACTGCAGCTTGACGATGGCCTGGCCGTTGTAGCCGCGGTCGCGTTGGTCGTTGGGATCGGGAATGTCGCCAAAGAGCGGGTGTGGCGGCGATGACGGATAGAGATAGGGCGTCACGAGCGAGCGGTAGTTCGAGGGTAGAAAGGCGCCGGTGGCTCCGCGGTACTGGAACGCGTCGAGGTAGTACGGCGGGAAGACGCCGACCGTGTTGATCCAGTTGTTGTAGCCTTCGTCGTTCACCGAGCTCAGGAACGTCGTGAAGATCTCGTCGTTGTCGTAGAGCAACTGCACGTCGTCGCGCAGGCCGTCGTTCTTGTGGGGAATGCCGATGTGCAGGTTGACGACCGAGCTGCGCGTCGCAACGTTGGCGGCGTTGATCGAGCCGAAGCCGATCGGTCCGAGGATCCATCCCGGGGTTCCATTTGACCCGACGTTCGGCGCGCCGTTGGTGAAGCACGAGGGCAGATAGGTCTTGGCGAGTGCCGCCGGGCTCGGGCACGAGCCGAGCTGCTGGCCGAACTCGTTGGCGTAGGACGCACCGCCGAACTGGTCGACGTACCGGTAATCCTGATTGAATCCGCCGATACCGACGTAGTAGGAGAACATCCGATCGGGTGTCGATCCGCCGAACTCGACGTTGGCGCTGTGATAGAAGGTCGGCGTCCCGGCGCTCAAGTTCGCGGTCGCGTAACCGGGGTAGGTTCCCGTCTTGATGACCTGGTTGACGAAGCCGGCGAGGCCTTGCGCCTCGGCGTTCGAGGGCGTGGCGCCGGTGTAGACTTGCAGCTCGAGCTGGCCGAGCGACGAGAGCGAACCCGAGGGATAGTTATCGAAGGCGCGGTTGACGGGAATGCCGTCGAACTCGTATCCGACCTCCGACGCGTCGCCGCCCCGCACGTGGACCGCCTGGAGATAACCGTTTTGGTTTGCCGGCACGTAGGCGCCGGGAACCGAGGCGATCGCTGAATAGGCGCTGTTGAGCGCCCCGCCGCCGCCCAGCACGGCGGTTCGGGACTGCTGTGCGGCATTGATCGAGTAGACGTCGGCGGTCGTGCCGGAGCGCACGAGGCTTGACGAGCTGCGCGCGGTGACGCGCGCGATCGTTTGGATCGCCGGCGACATCTTTAGCGAGAGGGTTCGGTGCGCGTCGGCGAAGACGGCGATGCCGGTATAGTTGATCGACTCGTACGCCGCCTTAGTGAGCGAGACGGTATATTCGTCGGGTGCGAGCGAGACGAAGGTGAAGCGCCCTTGCGCGTCGGTCGTCGTCGAGGACGTCTGCGACGGGCTCGTGACCGTCACGGTCACCCCGGCGATCGGAGCCGACGCCTTTTCATCGACGATGACGCCGCTGATGCCGCCGGTCGTTCCGGCGCGCGCGCAGAGTGCCGCGCTCGAGCAGACGAGCAGGGTGAGCGCGACCGATGTTATCGTTCGCACGAGGCTTCCTCGGGATCGGGTGCGAGGCGGCCGGCGGCGAGAAAGGCGCGATACGACTTCATGGCGCTCCCGAATTGCGCGCACACGGCGGCAGCTTCCCGCTGCTGTGCTTGGGTTGGCGGGCCTTGCGAGAGCGCGATCACGCCCTGCAAAATCGTTAGGCGCTCGCGCAAACGGTCGGGCTTGAGCTGATCGTCCTCGGAGTTGACGACGCCCGAGGTGAAAAGCGTACGGACGGCGGCGACGCCGCCGAAGCGGTTGAGCGCGCGATCGATCGTGGAGAGCATGTCGTTGAGCGAACGGACGAAGCGATAGCGCGCGCGGTAGTCGGCCGGCGTCCACGGGGCGCGCGGGTCCGCTTCGACGTCGAGCGGCGCTTCGAGCGAGCGCGCGCCGGCGTGCAGACGAATCGTGTAGCGCCCCGGTAAAACGGTGGCGCCGGAACCGCCGCGATTCCATTCGCGGGCATCATTCCACGGCACCGGAGGTTCCTCGGTGAGATCCCACGTGGCGCGGTCGACGCCGGCCTTACCGGGAGCTTCGAGCGAGCGAACGAGCCGGCCGCTCGAGTCGAGCACGTCGACCGAGGCTCCCTCGGCCGACGGCAGATAGTAGCTGATCGTTGCGCCCTCCGGGGGATCTTCGCCGGCGTAGGCGCTGGTGATCAGACAGCATTCGTCGGGATGCGTTCCGTAGTAGCTCGTCCACCAGCGATACCACGTGTAAGCGGTGGGCGGCGCAAAAAGGTGCGGCGCCGCGCCGGCGGCCGCGCCTTGCAGGCCGGCGATCGCGGCGGTATCGTCGAGGATCCAAAAGCCGCGGCCGTGCGTCGCGACGAGCAGGTCCTGGCGCTGCGGCTGCACGCGCATGTCGTGCACCGCCACCGACGGCATGTTCAGCCGCAGGCTCTGCCAGTGCGCGCCGCGATCGAGGGAGAGCCACACGCCTCCTTCGAGGCCGGCGTAGAGCACGTCGGGATTCTGCGGATCCTCGCGCACGACGTGGACGTATTGATCGGCTGGAAGACCGGCGACGATGCTTCGCCAGCTCGCGCCGGAATCGTCGGTGACGAGCAGGTAGGGGTGCGGATCGCCCATCACGTGCCGGTCGATTGCAACGTAGGCGCGCTGCGCGGAAACGTGCGAGGCTTCGACCGTATCGACGCGTCCCCACGGCGCGATGCCGGGCGGTGTAACGTTGCTCCAGTGCGTGCCCCCGTCGGTCGTAATTTGAACGAGGCCGTCGTCGGTGCCGACCCAGATGCGTCCGAGTTCGAGCGGCGATGGCGCAATGTCGAAGATCGTGTCGTAGAACTCCGCGCCGGAGACGTCGGTATTGATCGGGCCGCCGGCAACTTGCTGCTTGCCCGGATCGTCGCGCGTGAGGTCGCCGCTGATCGGCTTCCAGTCACGCCCGCGATTTTGCGTTTCGAACAGCACGTTGGCTCCGTAAAAGGCGCGATGGTCGATCGGGGAAAAGGCGATCGGCGCCTCCCAGTTCGACCGGTACGGTAAACCTTCCAACGCGCGGCCGTTCGTATCGGTGACGTCCGGCGTGATGTCGTAGTTTTGCCGGGAGCGCAGATCGAAGATGCCGAGCTGTCCGTTGAGCTGGCTGACGCCGACGTTCCAGATCGAGCTTGGGTCACCGGGCTGCGGCCAGACCCAGGAACCGTCGCCGTCGTTGCCGACGGCGCGCCAGTCGGAGTTCTCGATTCCGAACGGACTGAGCGAATCGGACGGCCCGCAGTAGGAGTCGTTGTCCTGAATTCCGCCGCAGACGTGGTATGGGTTCTCGTCGTCGTAGCCGATGCGGTAGACTTGCGCGAGCACGACGTTGAAGCGCCAGTCCCACGTCCTTCCGCCGTCGATCGAGATCGGCGCGCCGCCGTCGTTGGCTTCGATGATCCGTTTACCGTCGCGCGAGATCCACAGACCGTGATGATCCTGATGAACGGCGCTGCGCACGTCGTCGTAGGTGATGCCGCCATCGTGCGTCTCGATCAAATCCTCGGAGGAGAAGAAGACGTGATTGGGATTCGAAGGATCGATCTCGAGGCGGCTCATGTAGAAGGGACGCTGGTTGACGAGCGTATCAGCCGTCATCAACCGCCAGTTCGAGCCGCCGTCGTCGGAGCGCCAGAGCACGCCGTGCTTCGATTGAATAAGCGCGTAGACGCGGCGCCCGAGGACCGCGACGCCGATACGCCCCATCTCGCCGCCGGGCAGGCCGTTGCCGCGCAAACGGCGCCACGTCTTGCCGCCGTCGGTCGATTTGAAGAGACCGTCGAGCGGGCCGCCGCTGCTGAAATTCCACGGAACGCGGCGGAACTGCCAGATGCCCGCAAAGACGACCTTAGGATTGGAAGGGTCGAGCGCAATATCGGAGGCGCCACTTGAGGGACCGAGATAGAGGGTGCGCTGCCACGTGCGGCCGCCGTCAACGGTGCGGTAGACGCCGCGCGCGGTGTCGTCGCGATAGGGATTCCCGATGGCCGCGACGAGCACGTGCTGCGGGTCGCGCGGATCGATCGCAATGCGTGAGATCGCCCACGTTTGCCGTAGGCCGGCATTGCGCCAATGTGCGCCGCCGTCGCGGCTGAGCCAAACGCCGTCGCCATAGGTGATATCGTTGCGCAGATTTGGTTCGCCGGTGCCGGCCCACACGGTGCGTTCGTCGCGCGGATCGATCGCGAGCGCGCCGATCGCACCGGGCGCTTCTTGCGGCCACACGGCGCTCCAGGTCAAACCGCCGTTGGCCGTTTTCCAGACGCCGCCGTCGGCGCCCCCAAAATAGTAGAGGTATGGATTGCGATCGGTGCCCGCGACGCCCGAGGTGCGCCCGCCGGCGACCGCCGGCCCGACGTTTCGCCACGCGAGGCCCGGCAGCGGCGGCAGTGCGACGCCGGCCGCGAGCAGGAGCCCGAGCGTTTCGTTACGCTCCCATCACGTCGAGGTAGTGACGGTCGAAAGCGCCCAGCAGGCCTTCGGCGTTCGAGTAAGGTCCGGGCGAATAAGCACTCGAGTTTAGGCCGAGCTGCGTGAGCCCGTTGACGCGCCAGTCTTGCCGGTTCGTGAGATCCCAGAATTCGACGACGTCGTTCGGATCGAAACCGGGCCGCGCGATCGCTGCCGGATCGAAGAGCCATTCGCAGATGACTTCCGTGCGGTTGGGCGCGAGAGGGTTGCAATAGTGGACCATCACGTAATCGGGATGGAGGCTGAGCAGCATCGAGGGGAAGATCGTGTAGTAATAGACTCGATCGAGCTCGACGCCGCTCACGGTTCCCAGCGGCGGCCGCGAACTGTGTCCGCTCATCGTCAGGCTCGTGCCGGGCTTGCGCAACTCAGAAAAGCCGCCGAGGAACGGCCCTTCGGAGAGATCGTTCCGGCCGCTATCGGAGGGCGAAAGCTTATCGAGCTGTGGATGGACGAGCGGACAATGGTAGCACTCCGAGTAGTTTAGGAAGATCAGTTTCCAGTTGCAGGCGAGATCGTACGTGATGCGATGCGCGGGGCGAAGGCTGCCGATATCCCAACGAGCGAAACGGCCGATCAGCGGCGCGAACGTCTCTTCGAAGCCGCGGATGCCCTGCGCGATGCCGACGAAGACGAAACCCTCCCAGAGCGCGACTGGCGCCTCGTGGAGCGAATAGCCGGCGCGATCGAAGCCGGGAACTTCGGCCATGTTGCGGGCGACCTTCAGCGCGCCGTCGAGGCCGTACGTCCACGCGTGATACGGACACTGAATCGCGCCCGCAAAGCGTCCCGCGGCGGCTTCGCAGATGCGCGTGCCGCGATGGCGGCACACGTTAAAGAACGCGTGAACCCGGCCGCCGGTATCGCGGGTGACGATCAGGCTCTCGCCGGCGCGTTCGACCGTAAAGAAATCGCCGGGGCGCGCGAGCGAGTCTTCGCGCCCGACGCACAGCCACTCGTGCGCGAAGACCCGTTCGCGTTCGGTCGCAAAGACCTCCGGCGAGGTATACCAGGAAGCCGGCAACGTCTTTGTGCCGGCGCCGACGTGCGGCCGTACGAACGTATCCGTCATAGCCGACACTTTCTTAAGCGCTCTGACGGAATCCGCCCGCACCTATTGAAAGCCCGACGTCATGGAGCGGTCGTTGCCGCGCGAGGCATATTGGGACGAGGCCTTCTTCGCCCGCGAACAGCGGGCAATTTTTTGGGATCAGTGGTTCTATGCCGGGCGCGCCGAAAGGATCGCGGAGACCGGCGCGTACCGCGTCGTCGATATCGCGGGTGAGAGCGTCGTCATCGTCCGCGCCGAGGAGGGTCTATTCGCCCATCTCAATTTTTGCCGCCATCGCGGGAGCCGGCTGCTCTGCGGGGAGGGCGTCGTGCGCGGCGCGATTCGCTGCCCGTATCACTCGTGGGCGTACGCCCTGGACGGCCGTCTGCTCGCCTCTCCTTTCGTTCCGCAAGACGAGGTGCCGCTCGACGCCCGGCGGCTGCATCGAGTGGCGGTCGCGCAGTGGGGAGGATTTCTCTTCGTACACCTCGCGCCCGAGCGTGCGGGCGACCTGCTCGATCAGCTCGGCGAAATTCCCGCGCGGCTCGCGCGCTATCCGCTGCGGGAGCTGCGCGCCGCGAGCTCGTTGCACTACGAGGTCGACGCCAATTGGAAGGTGATGCTCGAGAACTACAACGAGTGCTATCACTGCGCCGGCGTTCACCCGGAGCTCTGCCGGCTCGTGCCGGCATTCAAACAGGGCGGCGGCGCGGAGCTCGATTGGGAACGCGGAATTGCGCACCGTAAGGGTGCGTGGACCTTCACCGCAACCGGCACGACGGAACGCGCGCCGTTTTCAGGGCTCGACGACGACGAACGGACGCGGCACAAGGGCGAGTTGATCTACCCGAACTTCATGCTCAGCCTGTCCGCGGAGCACGTCGCGGCGTTCGCGCTCTTCCCCCGTGGCCCGGCGAAGACGACGATCGTCTGCGATTTTCTCTTCGATCCGGCGGAGATGGCAAAGCCGGGCTTCGATCCGAGCGACGCCGTCGACTTCTGGGATCTCGTCAACCGTCAGGATTGGCGGATCTGCGAGAGCGTTCAGGCGGGAATGAGGTCGCAGGCCTTTCGCTACGGCTACTACGCGCCGATGGAGGACGCCAGCCTCGACATTCGCCGATACATCGCGTCCTTCGGAAAGCTCAAGGATGACAAAGCGGAACGAATATGACTGAGTACGACGTCATCGTTTTAGGGCTTGGCGGGATCGGAAGCGCGGCGGCGTACTGGTCTGCGAAGGGCGGCGAGCGCGTGCTGGGGCTCGAGCAGTTCGAGCTGGGACACGTACGCGGCGCGTCGCACGACCACTCGCGCATCATCCGGTACTCGTATTTTTCTCCGGCGTACGTCCAGCTCGCGAAAGCGGCGTACGCGGCCTGGGAGCAGTTGGAGGCCGATTCCGGTGAGCGGGTCGTCTTCAAAACCGGGGGCCTCGACATCCGGCCGCGCGACGGCGCGATTCCGCTCGAGCCATATGCCGAATCGATGCGCGCCTGCGGCGTACCCTTCGAGTGGCTCGACGCACAAGAGATGCGCAGACGCTGGCCGGTCTGGCAGATCGACGACTCGGTCCACGGGCTCTTTCAAGCCGACGGCGGCCTCGTCGCGGCGCAGCGCGCGACGGCGGCGCATCAGCGCATGGCGCGCGAGTTCGGCGCAACGCTGCACAGCGGCGTCGAGGTGACCGCGCTGCGCGCCGCAGACGACGGGGTCGAAGTCGAGGCCGGCGGCGAGCGGTATCGCGCCTCGCGCCTGATCGTCGCGGCCGGCCCGTGGAGCGCGGGCGCTCTCGCGCAGTTGGGCGTGCGGATCCCGCTGGAGGTGACCAAGGAGCAGGTGATCTACTTCGAATCGCGCGATCTGGCGAGCTTCGAGTTCGGGAGATTTCCGATCTGGATATGGATGGACGATCCGGCCTTTTATGGATTTCCCGTCTTTGGGGAGGCCGGCTGCGTCAAGATCACGCAAGACGCCGGAGGCAAACCGGTCGATGCCGATACCCGCGGATTTGAGGAGGACACGGAGATTACGGGGCGCGTCGCCGGATTTCTCGAACGGTATCTCCCGGGGGCGCTCGGCCCGGTGCGCCTAGTAAAAACGTGCCTCTACACGCTGCCGCCGGACCGTGACTTCGTGATCGACACGCTGCCGGGGCAACGTAACGTTAGCGTCGCGATCGGCGCCGGCCACGCGTTTAAGTTCGCGGGCGCCATCGGCCGCATTTTGAGCAGGCTCTCCGTCGACGGCACCAGCGCCGATCTTTCGCCTTTCGCAATCACGCGCCCGATACTGCAAATGGAGAACCCACCCAAGACCTACATGGTGTAAGGAGCGCTCCCGGTGACAAGCCTCAGTTGGAAAGAACTCGCCCTCTGCTGTTTTGTTTCCACGCTGCTCGTGACGATCGGATGCAGCAGTTCCCAGCCGCAAGGCAGCAACGCGACTGCCAAGCGTTCCATCGCGGGCTCGGTAGGAAACCAGGGTTGGTATTCAACCGATCAAGCCGCGCAAGGTGAGGCGCTCTTCAAAGCAAAGTGCTCGGTCTGCCACGGTGCCAATCTCCAGGGCGGTGCCGGGCCGGCGCTAGCCGGCAATCAGTTCTTCCTGCGATATAAGGGAAAACCGCTGAGCGCGCTCTGGTCGACGGTCCGCACTCGTTGCCTGGCTCGTCACTGGCAAGCCGACGCTCTTCATCTTCGGGATGTAGCGATGCTTCCAAGCGCGATCATCGCATAAAGAAGCAACAAACCGGAAGGGCGCGTCTCGACGCCGCCCGGAAGTAGGCCCGGATGCGCATCCCAATCGCGATTCTGTTCTTCGCCGCCTCCGCTGCGGCGGGCGCCGCTGCCACGAGCCCGCCGGGCTACGCGCCGTCCGACGACGCGCAGCAGGCGAAGCTGCGCGGCCATGTCGGGACGTGGCAGTGCACCTTCGCGCCCCCGGCGGCGAAGCCGTTTTCGTTCACCGAGGAGCAACAGGGAAACTGGTTCGTCGCTAAGCTCGGCGGAGAACAGCCGGCAACGGTGTACGAGCGCTGGAGCCACGCGCTGCGAGCCTACGTCTCGATCACGATCTTCGATTCGGGGGCGATGAACGTCGCGCAGAGTACCGCGCTCGACCCCGATAACGGGACTTGGAGTAACGTCTGGCCGGCGACCGATAATTCGGGGCGCAAGCGCTTCGACGTGCAGTATTCTCGAACCGGCGACGTCATCACATCGAGCAATCGGTTCTTTAACGATAAGGGCGGCATCGGCAACTTCAGCACGACCTGTACCAAACAGTCCTAGGTTCTCACGTACCGGTCGGGGCGGGCGAGACGCCGAAGGAGCGCGCCCCGGTAACTGGAGCTGCCGATGCTTTCTCAAGCATTTAAATCAACGCGCATAACGGCCGCCGGCCTAATCTACGTCACGAACATCAAAGGGGGCCGAAGAAGCACGCATAAGCCGAGGAGGCCGGCGTACCGGCCTCCTCGGGCTCTAGCGACGGTGCAAAGCGCTAGAGCGCGTTGACGATACGGAGGTTTCCGTTTTGACCGCGATTTCCGTCGTCGTTGTGGCGGTTGTTGTCGGTGAAGTTCGCGGTGCACGAGCCGGAGACGGTTCCGGCCGTTACCGTATAGACGTTGTTGGAGTCGCGAGTGAGCGTTGCGATGTCGCGGGAGGCGCAGTCATCACTCTCTCTGATCTGCTTCCCGCGACCGCGATCGCGATCGCGACCACGATCCCGATCGTTGCCGCCGCCGTTACGGACGACGACATCCATCGGACCCGAGTGATTCGCGTCGAAGCGGATGCGACACGGGTTCACCTGAAGGTCTCCGTCGTTTTGGCAACCGCCGCCGTTGCGATCCAGCGGCTGCGCGGCGACGGCTTGCATTGGGCTCGAAGCAACGGGCATCGTGCCCATTGACGATTGTCCGCCCCCGCAACCTGCGAGAGCCAGCGACGCTGCGAACGATGCCGCCGCGACGAGTTTCGAAGTCAAGGTCATTGTATTCGGGTGCTCCTTTCTCGATGACCGAGTGCAGTTAGGATTACACCAACTTGTGAAGCAACAATAAAATCGGATGAAGTTTATCTTCATGAAGATAAACGGAGTGCGTGACGAGTGCGTTGAAGCCGTTCGCAATGGCCGATCAGCCGCAGCCGCGCCCGATCTTAGCGATCGTCGTTACCGCCGTTTGGGGCGTGTTGCTTCTCCCCGGCCTTTTGGGAGCGGCGCTCTCGCCGATGTTCTTCGACGCGCCGGGTTCGATGTCGAATCCCGTCGCAATCTTCAACGCGCTGGTCGTCGTATCGTTTCCGATTCTGTGCATCGTCTCGATCGTCGCGGTGTGGGTGTGGTGGTCGCTGCATCGGCGCGCGCCGCGGCGCGTGCCGTACGTGCAGATCGTCGCGGCCTGCTTACCGTTGCTTCCGGTCGGTTACGTCGTCGTCGCGATGATCGTCGAAATGGCGGGTGTCATTTTTAGCGGGCAGCCGCTGGGACTCCACAGCACGATGATCGAGCACTAGCCGCGCGATTGCCCCGCGAAAGCTAAGAAACGTTCGTGGCGCTCTGGCCTTTTGAGGCAAGAGCGGCCGCGACGCGCCCCGCGGTGAGTCCGATAAGCAGCGAGATGGCGACGACGGCGGACATATTCTCGGGGCGCCCGTGCGCGCCGATGAGAATGCCGCCCACCATCACCGGGACCGTGGCCGCGATGCGATAAATTCGCATGCGGCAGCGCCCGACGATTTCCGGCGGGAGGCTCGAACGCCGATCGTGCAGACCGACGACCAAAAGGATCGCAGTCGCCGTCCAGATTCCCGCGAGACAGCCCCAGTAGAGCTCGTTTGCGTAGATGATGTCGCTCGCCGTGCCCGTCTGGTACGAACGCAGCAGCACCTGCACCATGAAGACGAGCAGCACCGTCAGCGCCAGCTTTGCGTAGTTGACGACGAGGCAGAGCGGCGTGGGAACGAAGACGTACCGGAACGTCCAATAGTGCGATGCCCACAAGACGCAGACCAGCGCGAACGTCCAGACGTAGGCGACGAGCCAGTCTTGATGTTCCACGAGTGCCGCCGCATGGTCGGGCACGACGAGAGTTAAGCCAAGCAGCGCGAGGCTAAAGCCCATCACGATATCGCCGAAGGCTTCGAGGCGGCGAACGAAGACTTCGTCGCGCATGGGCGGAGCGTTCGATTCGCGCACCTGGGTGCCCTTAGACTTCAGACTTGAGTTGCGCGGTGCGGCGACCGAGCAGAAAGATTGCGACTCCGGTGAGCAGCATTGCAGCCGTCAAGCCGACGACTTTCACGACTGCGAGCGTCTTGTTCGGATCGTCGTCGGCCGGAAAGCCGGCGAAGACGATCGCGGCCAGCGTCGTCGCGAGGCCGACGACGGCGGCAATGCAGATGGTCACCGGACCGCCGGGAATGCGAACGTTGACGGGCGTCCTGGCCAACGCGTGAAATTTCAGCGCCGACGCAAAGAGAAGAACGAACGGCACCATCGTGATAATGACCGTCGAGCTCACCAGCACGTCGTACGCTCCCTTGACGCTGGTGCCGCCCTGACCCAAGAAGATGAAGAGCGCGGCGATCGTGCCCATCGTGATCAGCGCCGCGACGGGCGAGCCCCAGCGCGGATGCATTCGTGCGAAGACCGGCGGAAGATAGCGGTCGATGCCGGCGACGTAGGGAATGCGCGCGGTCGTCCCGAGCCACGCACCGGTGCTGCCGAGGCAGCTGACCGCAACCAGCAGCGCGGCAACCGGGGTCAGGATGCCCCAACCGAAGCGCGAAGCGGTGCGCGAGATGGCGTCCATCACGCCGACCGACGAATTGATGTCGTGGGGTTGGGCGGCGACCAGCAGGCTGAGCGTTCCCACGATATAGATAATGGCGATGGCCGGCGCCGCGATTGCTAGGCCAATCGGAACCGAACGGCTTGGGTTTTCGATCTCCCCTCCCATGAAGGAGGCGGCTTCAGGGCCGGTCCATGCAAACGCAATGACCGACCAGAAGATCAGATCCTTAAGACTGAATCCGAGGCGCAGCGTTGCCGGCGTCAGCGGTGTCGCAGAGCCGAAATGCCACCAGGCCAGCGCGCCGAGCCCGATGAGCAGCAGCGTTGCGATCCAGCGCGCGAAGCCGCCGACGTTCGTGAGCCACTTGCCGATGCTCAGGCCGTAGAGATTGATGATCGTGGCGAGCGCTAATCCCGCGAGTGCGAAGATGATAAAGTAGGGCGGCGACGAGGCGAGCGCAGCACCGCGCGAACCGGCCACGAAGAGCGCGTTGCCGGCCGCGAAGTAGAGCAGCGCCGGAAAGTACGGAATGTTGCTCGCCCAGTAGGTCCAACCGGTCATGAAACCGGCGAACGGCCCGAAGGCGCGTTTGGTCCAGACGTACATCCCGCCTTCTTCGGGATAGTGCGAGGCAAGGAAGACGACCGAGATCGCGATCGGCGCGAACATCGTTACTCCGGCGATCAGCCAGACCGCGAGCGAACTCGCGCCGGCCGCCGCCGCCGAGGCGACCCACTGCAAATTGGAACCGGCGACGACGAAAAAAAGTACGACGTCGAAGAGGCGCATAGAGCGCCGGAGCTGCATGGGCCTCCGAGATTCAACGCCGGGAACGACATCGCCCACCGGTGGAAGCAAGCCGGTGGGCGAATCGTCAACGAGCGAGTACGTTGTGATGAGTTAGGGGTTGCGAATCAGTAGCGGCGCCCCCAGGTACCCGGATGCCAGTACCATCCACCCCGTTCGTGCGCCCAGTGTCCGCCGTACCAGACGGCACCGCCGTACGGCCGCGCCGCATAGTAGCCGCGGCGCCAAACGTAACGGTAGCCGTTCCACGTCCAGTATCCGCCTACCCAATAGTAGCTGGGTCCCGGCGAGAGGGGAACGGTCTCATAAATCGGTGCCGGAGGTCCCGTTTGCACGTAAACGCCGCCGTAGACTTGAGCGGCGGCCGGCAGCACTGCCGCTCCGAAAGCTCCCGCGCTCAGCGCGAAGGCGAGTAATGCGTTGCGAAGTTTCTTCATGCTTCATCTGTACCACGACAGACGCTTGCGTTCTAACGAAGAATGATTAGAGGGTTATTCGAAACGCATGAGAGCGCAGGCGCGTGCCAGCTGCTGCACTTCTCGCCAGAGCACGCTCGCCCGGTCGACGTACGCTTCGCGTTCCTCGCGAAGGCGCCGCTCCGTCTGCGGCATCGTCGGTGGAAGCACCGCGAGCAGAACGTCGCGGTCGTGCGCCTCTCCCAGTGCATCTTGCAAGAGCGTGAGGCATTCCGCAGTTGCCTGCAGCGGCGGCTCGCGATCCTCGAAACGCTCGAGCGCGTAGCGCAGGCGCTTGCACGCGATGCGAAAGTCGTGTAGACCTCGTTTATCTCGATGCTCTAGCCCCGCCGCGAGGCGCTGTACTTCACGCGCGCGGGTCTTCAGCACTTGGCGCGCGAGCGACGTGCCGCGGCGGCCACGTAAGTCGATGCGCTCCGGCTTCACGAGTCTACCGTACGAAGCGCGCGTGCCGCAAGCGCCGGTGCGCGCGTTGGGTCGCTTCGGCCTCGCGCTGCCGAAGCTGCGCGAAAAGCCACGACGCATTCTGCCGCTCACTCTCGTCGATAGCGGCGTCGAGCAGGCGAAGCGCGATCGACGCGTCGCGCGCGGCATCGGTTGCCGCGGCGGCGCGTTTGACGCGCGCGAGCAACTCACGCGAGGACACGAGATCGGCGACGTCTTCGAGCAGCGAGCGGAAGCGGCGGCCGCTCGTCCGGACGTCGTGCAGTCGCTTCTCCGTCGGCTTGCGAATGAATCTTCGGCGCGCTCGCTCCAGCGCGTCGCGCTCGCGACGGATGGCTTTCTGCAGCCAGTTCATGACGCGGGCGCGTTCGACGGGAGTATTTCCGGCGCCCTTCGAGAAGTAACTCTTCCGACGTGAAATTGCCGCGCCTAGTCGTTCTCGTCGTGCTATTGGTCGCCGTCGCCGCCGGCACGTGGTACGTACTCTCCAATCGGGCGTCGCACGTCGCCGAAACGCTCGGTATCTACTACACCAAACCCGACGGAAACTCGTTAGCGCAGATGCGCGTAACGATGCGGCCGCCCGAGCCGGGCGAAAGCGCCGCCGAGCACCTCCACAACACGGTCCGGTATGCGGCCGTCCAAGCCATTGCCGGTCCTCCCAACGAAATACAAGCGATTCGCTTTCCGCCGGGGACGCAGGTGCTGGGCGCGAGCATCGACGGCTCGACCGCGACGGTCGATCTTTCGAAACAGGTCGAACGGCAAGCCGGCGGTACGTTCGGCGAAAACGGCGAGTTTAAGGCGCTGGTCTACACGATGACCGGCATCAGCGGCGTCAACGCCGTGCAGATTCTCGTCGAGGGAAGCCGCCTCGAGACGCTGCCTGGAGGTCACATTGAGCTGGATCAACCGCTTCACCGCTCTGATTTCTAAACTCGCGCCGGTGCTGCTGCTCGCGTGCGCGGCGGCCTCGCCGCCCCTGCCGGCACGCGCGGATTCCACAATCGTAGCGCTCTACGAAGGACGAACGATCCACTTTACGCACGTCTCGCCCCAGTCGGGCGCGCCGGCAATCGGGGTCGCCGACCCGGGCCTGGCCATCCTGCTGCGCGCCACCGGCGCGGCCCTGACCTGGCGCCCTGGGGAGCGCTACGTGCTCGTAACCAACTCGGTTCCGGTCGTCATCAGCTTTGCGATCGGGGATCGCCGGTACGACGTTGGGCCGATCGCGCTCCAGGCGAACACGGCCCCTTTTCTGATCGGCGATGAAGCCTATCTGCCGATGCGCGAGCTGCTGCGCTCGCTCGATCTCGCCCTGCGCCAGGACGGTTCCGTGGCCGTGCTGCAGCCGCAGCTTTCGAGCCTCGACGTACGCCAGCAAGGCGAGCGCGTCACGCTGCTCGCACACGGCGGCGCGGTGCTGCACGCGCGGGTCGTGCAGCAGACGCCCACGACGATCGCCTACGCGTTCGAAGGCGTCGGCACGACTCTCACGGGCAGCCGTCCGCCGGGCGGCGCAGTGCGCAGTATTGCGATCGCGAGCTCGGGAACGGTGCGCGCGCCGGTTACCACCGTAACGATTTCACTCGCACCGGGCGCGGTCGCGCAAGCGCCGCAGAATCCGAGCGGACACGACGTGCTGCTTACGGTTCGACGGGCCGGTCGCCGCAAACGCGGCTCCAGCGCCGGCACCGCCCTCATACGCGGCCGGCGCGTCGCCGACGCCTGAGGCCGAGCCCGGCCCGCAGACGGCCGGCGGCCCCGCGCAAGTAACCGGCGTAACCGTGCAGCAGAGTAGCGACGGCGTTAACGTCGCGATTGCGGTGAGCGGGGACGCGAGCTACGAATGGCATCGGCTGCGCGAGCCCGATAACCGCTTTTGGGTCGACATCAAGAACTCGCAGCTTGTAGGCGCGCCGATCGAGCAGAGCGCGGCGAGCCCGCTCCTTTCGATGCGCGTGCGGCAGGTGGACCCAACCACGGTGCGCATCGCGCTCTCGCTCGCCGGTCCAAAAGACATGACCCTCGCGCCATCGGCGACTGGGCTCGCGATTACGATCGGCGCGCAGGACGTCTCCGACGAGCCGCGCTCGGGAACCGGCACGGTCGGTAGCGTCGTCGCAGCGGCGGCGGCCGGCCCGGCGGTAACGCCCGCCCCGTTGGACGAGACGGCCTCGAGCGGCTCGGACAGCACCGATTCGAGCGGCTGGAAATTCGGCCCGCGCAGCAACTACGTACCGAATAATCCGCGGCTGATCGTCATCGATCCCGGACACGGCGGCAGCGACATCGGCACGATGCACGGCGGCGTCTCGGAGGCGCAGCTCACGCTCGACATGGCCAAGCGGCTACGCGATTTGCTGGTCGCGCAGGGCTGGCAGGTCAAGATGACGCGCGAAACCGACGTCGACGTTTACCAGCCCAACGACAGCGCGCGCGACGAACTTGCGGCCAGAGACGACGTTGCCAATAAGGCCGGCGCTCGGATGTTCATCAGCATTCACGTCAACGCTTTCATCAATTCCGGGCCGTACGGTACGACGACCTATATCTCCAAGCCGGACGACGTCGCGCTGGCGCGCGCGATCGAGCGCCATCTCGCCTCCGACGGCACGAAGGACGACGGCATCGTCAAGAGCCACCTCTACGTGACGCTGCACGCAAAGATGCCGGCGGCGCTCGTCGAGACGGCCTTTCTCAGCAACCCCAGCGACTATGCGCTCCTGACCTCGCCGGCGTGGCGGCAGAAAGTTGCGCAAGAGATCGCCGACGGGATCGGGCAGTACGCTCGCGAGTATCCCGTCACGGGTCAGCCCGCGCAGTAAAAGTTTCGGCGTGATCGGGCTCTTCGATTCGGGCCTCGGTGGGCTCACGGTTCTCGCACGCGTTCGCGAACGAATGCCCTCGGTCGACGTCGTCTTTTTTGCCGATCAGGCCAACGTGCCGTACGGCGATCGCACGCACGCCGAGCTGCTCGAACTCGTCGCGGCCAACCTCCAAAGGCTCGATGCGCGAGGCGTCGACGCGATCGTGACGGCTTGCAATACCTCGTGTGCGGTGGCGGAGCGCTATGGCTGGCCGACCAGCCGCGCGCCGATCGTCGACCTCATCGAGTCGGCGGCGATGGCGTTGCAGCGCGGCGGATTCCGGCGAGCGGGCGTCGTCGCGACGGCTGCGACGGTCGGCGCGGGCTCCTACGGACGCACGATTCGCTCGCGGGCCGGCGGGATCGACGTCGTCGAAGTGCCGGCGCCGGCGCTCGTTCCGCTCGTCGAAGCCGGCATCGTCGACGGCGAAGAAGCGCGGGCAGCGGTCGCCGAGGTGTGCGCGCACCTTCCGCACGACCTCGATGCGCTCGTCTTCGGCTGCACGCACTATCCGGTGCTCGAGGGGCACTTCCGCGCCGTACTCGGCAAAAACGTCGAGCTGATCGATCCCGCAATCGTTCAGGCTGAGCGCGCGGCAGAACTTCTCGGGGAACGCGCAAACGGCAACGGCACGACGGAATACCTTACCAGCGGCGACGAAGCGACGTTCCTGCGCAACGTCGCGCGCATCACCGCGAAGCGATAAGCTCAGCCCTTCGACTCCGGTGCTTCGCACCTCCGCTCAGGATGACACAGACTACTTGAGCGAGAGCAGGCCGACGTGGAACATCGAGAAGAAGAACGCGGTCGTGCAGATTGCCAGCGCCGCGCCGGCGACGACCTGCATGATCGTGTGTGCTTTGAGATAGACGCGCGCCCAGCAGACCATCGGGATCAGCACCATGAAGGGGAGCGGCTGGCGCCCGTAGATCATCGTCAGCGCCGCGAGCGGCGCGGTAATGCCGATCGCGTGCGTGCTGATCTTCCAGTAGCGGGTGATGTACTGCACGATCAGGGTCGAGACGAGATAGCCGAGCATCGCGGCGATCATCAGCCGCGGCGCGTGCAATATCCAGAGTGCGATCGCGCCGAGCACGTCGAAGATGACGAAGGCGCTGAAGACCAACTCCCGCTCGGCGCGCACCGACATGTCGAGATCGGAGATGCGATCGGTCGCGTAGAGCCAGAAGACGTAGAGCATCGGCCCGATCGAGAGGAAGAAGGTCGAGACGAAGAGCAGGCGCCAGAAGTCCAGCGTGTCCTTCGCTCCAATGTGAGCGAGAATCACGAAGAGCGCCAGGGCCGTCAGAAACGGGTTGAAGATCGTCGACAGAATCCGCGCCAAATCGCGCCAGACGCGCCGGTTCTTGATCGGAACGAGGGCTGAGACGTGGTCGGCGCGGCTCTGCAATTCCGGCACTGCGGCTTGCCTACTCGTGCAGGCCGCCCGGGGCCTGCGGTCGTAGAGAAGATGCCGCAATCACGATATTAAGGAAGAGAACCGTCCATTGAATCTAGTGCTCCTCGCCGCGACCGCGGCTGCCAAGGCCTTACCATCGGCCGCGGCTCCGACCTTGCCCAGGGGGGCGGTCCCGCCGAACGTGCCCGTTCCGGCGGCCGAACCGATCCAACAGACCCCGATTGCGATGCACGCGCCGTGGCTGACGCATACGTTGGCCGGCATCTTCATCGTCGCCGCGATCACCATGATCGCACTGCTGGCGGTTCAGACGACCAAGCAAGAGGGTCTGACCGGCACCATCGGCGGACGCGTCGAGTCGGCCTATCGCGGGCGGCTCGGTGCCGACGAGCAGCTCAAGCGGTGGACCGGCGTCGCCGCGGTGACCTTCGTGGTCGTCGCGTTCTTTCTCTCGCTGACCGGGATTTGAGGCCATAAGCGACTCCGCGCAGCTGCTCGAGGTCCGCAACCTTCGGACGACTTTTCGCACCGAAGACGGCCCCGTAACGGCAGTAAACGGTCTCTCGTTCTCGCTAGAAGCCGGCGAGACGCTCGGCATCGTCGGCGAATCCGGCTCCGGAAAATCCGTGACCGCGCTCTCGATCATGCGGCTGCTGCCGCGCACGGCGACCGTCACCGCCGATCGCATCGCTCTGCACGGCGAAAGCCTACCAGCTAAGAGCGAAGCCGAGATGCGCGCGATTCGCGGCCGGCGGATCGCCATGATCTTCCAAGATCCGATGACCTCGCTCAACCCGGTGCTCACGATCGGCGAGCAGATCGCCGAAGCCGTGCGCCTCCATATGGGCGTTGACCGGCGCGAAGCGCGCGACCGCGCGATCGACATGCTGCGAAAGGTCCGCATTCCGCTACCCGAAAAGCGGCTCGGCGACTATCCGCATCAGTTCTCGGGCGGGATGCGTCAACGCGTGATGATCGCGATGGCCCTCTCGTGCAATCCGGAGCTGCTCATCGCCGACGAGCCGACGACCGCTCTCGACGTTACGATCCAGGCCCAGGTTCTCGAGCTGATGGACGAGCTCCAGCGCGAAACCGGTGCGGCCATCATTCTGATCACACACGACCTCGGCGTCGTCGCCGAGTTCTGCCGGAACGTGCTCGTGATGTACGGCGGAAATATGGTCGAGTACGGCAACGCCGAACAGATCTTTGCGCAACCGCGCATGCCGTATACGCAGGGGCTGCTCTCGTCGCTCCCGAGACTCGATCAGAACAAGCGTCTGGTTCCGATCGCCGGGCAACCCCCCAATCTCTTGAGCTTGCCGCCGGGCTGCGCCTTCGCACCGCGCTGCGCGTACCGGATGCCGATCTGCGCCGAGCCGGTTCCTCTCTACGATTTCGGGAGCGGGCACCAGGCGCGATGCTTCCTCTACGACGAGCGCGCGAGCGAGCAGCGCCCTGAGAGCCAGCGCGACCTTCCCACGATTCCCGCGGTCGGCCCGTGAACAACGGCTCGCTCGTCGAGGTCAAGGATCTCTTTAAGTACTTTCCCATCCACGCCGGGTTGATGTCGCGCCACGTCGCCGACGTGCGCGCGGTCGACGGCGTCAGTTTTCGAATCGAGGAGGGCGAGACGCTCGGGTTAGTCGGAGAATCCGGCTCCGGCAAGACCACGATCGGGCGGCTGCTCTTGCGACTTCTCCCCGCCACGAAGGGCGAGATCATCTTCGAAAATCGGGACGTCCTGGCGATGAACCGCAACGAGATCCGCCGGCTGCGCCGCTCGATCCAGATCATCTTCCAGGATCCTTTCGCTTCGCTCAATCCGCGTATGTCGATCGGCGAGATCATCGCCGAACCGGTGCGGATTCACCGGATAGCCACGGGTAAAGCGGTCGAGGAGCGCGTGCAAGAGCTCCTCTCGCTGGTCGGCCTTCAGCCGTACCATGCGAACCGTTACCCGCACGAGTTCTCCGGAGGGCAGCGCCAGCGCGTCGGGGTCGCGCGCGCGCTTGCCGTTGACCCGCGCTTCATCGTCTGCGACGAACCAGTCTCGGCCCTCGACGTCTCGATTCAGGCGCAGATCATCAACCTGCTCGAGGACCTCCAGAAAAAACTCAAGCTGACCTACCTGTTCATCGCTCACGACCTTTCGGTCGTGCGGCATATCTCGACGCGCGTCGCCGTCATGTACGTCGGCAAGATCGTCGAGCTCGCCGACCGCGATGCCCTCTACGAGCAGCCGATGCATCCGTACACTCAGGCGCTGCTCTCGGCGATTCCAATTCCCGATCCGGTGCTCGAAAAGCGGCGCAAACGCATCGTGCTCACCGGAGACATCCCGTCGCCGGTCAGCCCGCCGCCGGGATGCCGCTTTCACACGCGCTGTCCGGTCGCGTTCGAGCGCTGCAAGATCGAGGAACCGCCGCTTCGCGAGTACGCACCCGGCCATTTTGCCGCGTGCCACTGGGTCGAGGAGCACGGCGGCAAAGCGCCCGAACTCGTCTCGGTTCCCTAAAAGCCGTTCAAAGAAAAACGGGCGGCCGCTGTACGCGGCCGCCCGTCTTGGATATCGCGCGATATCTCGGTGCTACTTCTTACGCCGCCCGTTCTTGGCGACTTTGCGGGCCACTTTCCGGCGCACGACCTTGCGGGCTACCTTACGGCGTACCACCTTGCGGGCCACTTTCCGGCGCACGGCCTTGCGAGCTACCTTGCGGCGCACCGCCTTGCGGGCCACTTTCCGGCGCACCGCCTTGCGGGCGACTTTCCGGCGTACCACCTTACGGGCGACCTTCCGGCGTATCACCTTGCGGGCGACTTTCCGGCGGACTTTCTTGCGAACGGCTTTCCGGACGATCGCCTTGCGAACCAGCTTCCGGCGTATTCTCTTGCGAACCGCCTTGCGAATTATCGCTCCAACGATCGCTTTCTTAACGGCGGCTTTGCCGGCGGTTTTCTTGCGACGCCGCACTACTTTCTTGACGGCGGCTGCAACAGCCGGATCCATGCCGTTCATTGTGGAATCGGAGTCCATTCATTCCTCCTCGTCCCCGGGGACGATAAGCGTTAGTGGACAGCGCTTTTTTTTCTAGCGCTTTGCACGCATCATAGAGGATTTTTCCGAATCATGCAAATTCGCGTGCGCGCGTGAAAGTCGCGGTCGACAACGGGCGACGAAAAACGGCTGAAATTTGCGAGGCCTTGACCCCGGCGGTATACTAAGGCCCGTGAAAAAGCCCCTCATCATCGTCGAGTCGCCGACAAAGGCTCGGACGATCAAGAAGTTTCTTCCCGCGCGTTACGCGGTGAAGGCCTCGGTGGGGCACGTGCGCGATCTTCCAAAGAGCACGCTGGGTGTCGACGTGGAGAACGACTTCGCGCCCCGCTACCTGACGATTAAGGGCAAGGGCGAGATCATCAAAGAGTTGCGAGGCGCCGTAAAGAGCGCGAGCGAGGTCTATCTCGCGACCGACCCCGACCGCGAAGGCGAAGCGATCGCCTGGCATCTGGCGGAGCTTTTGAAGCTCCCCGATCCCAAGCGAATCGAGCTCCACGAGATCACCAAAGAGGCGGCGCTGGCGGCGCTCAAAACTCCGCATCACATCGACCTCAACCGCGTCAACGCTCAGCAGGCGCGGCGAATTCTCGACCGCCTGGTCGGCTACAAAATCTCTCCGCTGCTGTGGGCGAAAGTACGCGGCGGCCTCTCGGCCGGACGCGTGCAGTCGGTCGCCGTCAAGCTGATCGTCGATCGCGAGCGCGAGATCGCAGCCTTCGTACCTAAGGAATACTGGAGCGTCACGGCGCTGCTCGCCGGCGAGAGCGATCCCGCGATGCCGTTTTCCGCCGATCTCGTCTCGCACCGCGGCGAAAAGTTCGAGCTCCATACGCAGGCCGAGACCGAGACCGTCCTGCAAGCTCTCGAGGGAGCCGCTTATCGTATCGCCGGCATCAAGAAGCGCGAGGTGCGCAGGCAGGCGCCGGCGCCGTTTACGACTTCCACGCTCCAGCAAGAGGCCTCGCGCAAGCTGCGGATGCGGGTGCGCCGCGCGATGCAGGTGGCGCAGAGTCTCTACGAGGGGCTCGACCTCGGGGGCAGCGACGGCACCGTCGGCTTGATCACCTACATGCGTACCGACTCGACGCGGATCAGCGATTCGGCGCGCGATTCGGCGCGCGAATTCATCGTCTCGGAGTACGGTGAAGCCTTCCATGGCGGCCGCGTGCACCGGGTCCGCGAAGGTGCCCAAGACGCACACGAAGCAATCCGCCCAACCTCGATTCACCGGACGCCGGGGAGCTTGGCTCACGTGCTCAAGCGCGACGATCTGCGGCTTTACACGATGATCTGGGAGCGTTTCGTCGCCTCTCAGATGTCGGCAGCGGTGTTCGACCAAACGATCGTTGACGTCAGCGCGAACGAGTACGGCTTCCGCGCTACGGGAACGGTGATGCGCTTTGCCGGCTTCACCCGCGTCTACGAGGAAGGCAAGGACGAGGAAAGCTCCGGCAAGGGACGCGTCCGGTTGCCGGAACTCCACGAAGGCGAGACGCTCGATTGCCGCAAGCTCGAGCCGAAGCAGCACTTCACCGAGCCTCCGCCGCGCTACAGCGAGGCCGCGCTCGTCAAGGCGCTCGAAGATAACGGCATCGGCCGGCCGTCAACGTACTCGACGATCGTCGAAACGATCCAAGCCCGGGGCTACGTGACGCAGCAAGAGCGGCGCTTCATGCCGACGGAGATCGGCACGGCCGTGAACGATCTGCTCGTCGATCATTTCCCGAAGATCCTCAACCTCAAGTTCACCGCTCAGATGGAGGGCGATCTCGACAGAGTCGCCGAGGGGCACGAGGACTGGGTCGCGCTTTTGCGCCGCTTCTACGGTCCTTTCGAGACCGAGCTGCAGGAGGCCGAGAAACGGCTGCCGCGCTTAGAGCTGCGCGACGAACCGACCGACGAGATCTGCCCGAACTGCGGCCGGCCGATGGTCATCAAGACCGGACGCTTCGGGCGCTTCATCTCGTGCACCGGGTACCCCGAATGCAAGACGGCAAAGCCGATCGTCAAAGAGACCGGCGTCGCGTGTCCGAAGTGCGGCGGCGCGATCGTCGAGCGTCGCTCGAAGAAAGGGCGCACGTTCTACGGCTGCGCGACCTATCCGAAGTGCGATTTCATATCGTGGGACGCCGTGGTTTCGCAGCGCTGCCCGGTCTGCAACTCCTACGTCGTCTCGAAAACGCGGCGCGGCGGGGTTACTCAGCTCGAATGCGCGGCCGACCGGCAGCATGAGATTAAGGAAGAGCCGGCCCTGGTCTAGTTGCTGGGGATCGGGCCCAAAGCGAAATTACACATTTAAAATGGAACGGTTGACGGTTATCGGGGGCGGCCTTGCCGGGTGTGAGGCGGCGTGGCAGGCTGCGCGCCTCGGCGTTGAGGTCGACCTCTACGAGATGCGGCCGCACCGCAGCGGTCCGGCGCACACGAGCGGCGCGCTCGCGGAACTCGTCTGCAGCAACTCGCTTCGCGGCGCCGCCTTGGAGAACGCCGTCGGCTTGCTCAAAGAAGAGCTGGCACGGATGGGTTCGCTGATAGTAAGCGCGGCGCGCGAGAACGCCGTTCCGGCGGGCGGCGCGCTCGCCGTCGACCGGGCGCGTTTCGCCGAGGCAGTGCAGGCGCGCATCGACGGCCAATCGCGCATCACGCTGCGGCGCGAGGAATGCAACGCGATTCCGCTCGATCGACCGGCGATCGTCGCGTGCGGTCCCCTGCCGAGCGAGGAGTTCTTGGCGAGCTTGGATGCGCTGCTCGGCGGCGGCCGGCTGCATTACTACGATGCGGCATCGCCGATCGTCGCCGCCGACTCGCTCGACGAAACGGCGATGTTCTGGCAGTCGCGCTACGACAAAGGCCCCACGACCGGCTCAGGACAGGGCGACGATTACCTAAACATCCCGTTGGATCGCGCGCAGTACGCGCAGCTGCTGGCGGATCTGCGCACGCTCGAGCGGCACGCGGCGAAGAGTTTCGAGGAGACGCGCTATTTCGAGGGCTGCCTGCCGATCGAAGAGATGGCCGACCGCGGCGACGACGTGCTCCGCTTCGGACCCCTCAAGCCCGTCGGGCTTCGCGATCCGCGCACCGGCCGGCCGCCGTACGCGGTCGTGCAGCTGCGCAAAGAGAATGCCGAAGGGACGGCCTACAATCTCGTCGGCTTTCAGACGCGGCTTGCATGGCCCGCGCAGCGCGAGGCTTTCGGGAAGCTTCCGGGTTTGGCAAGTGCAGAGTGGCTGCGCCTGGGCGTGATGCACCGCAATACGTTCATTGACTCGCCGCGTCTGCTGGACGAACGCTTGCGGTGGAACGGATCGCGCGCGCTCTATTTTGCCGGGCAGATCACCGGAGCCGAGGGGTACGTAGAAGCAGCGGCTTGCGGGGCGATGACCGGCATCGCGGCGGCGCGCCAGATCCTCGATTTGCCCCCGGTCGAGTTCCCGCGCGAAACGGCCTTTGGCGCGGTTGTCGCGCACTTGCAGAACCGGCACAGCCCCGATTTTCAGCCTTCGAACGTAACGTGGGGGGCTTTCCCTGCCGGCGAAGCTGGGAAAAAGCTGGGTAAGCGAGAGCGGCGCCGGATGATGGCGCAACGCGCTCTCGAGGCGATCGAACGCTTCGCGGCTGAAACCGTGGCGGTGCCCGCGGGGTACTGACAGAAGCTAATGATACGATCCACCACGATTTTAGCCGTACGGCGCGACGGCAAGCTCGCGATCGCCGGAGACGGCCAGGTCACGCTCGACAAGACGATCGTGAAGCACGGTGCGCGTAAGGTGCGCAAGGTTAGCGGCGGCAAGGTGGTCGCCGGCTTTGCGGGCTCGGCCGCCGACGGCATCACGCTGCTCGAAAAGTTTGAGGGCAAGTTTGGCGAGTTCAAAGACATCACCCGAGCGGCCGTCGAGCTCGCAAAGGATTGGCGTCAGGACCGCGCGCTCCGCCGTCTCGAGGCGCTGATGATCGTCGGAAATTCGGAGCACCTGTTCCTGCTCTCCGGTACCGGCGACGTCATCGAGCCTGACGAAGGCATCGCGGCGATCGGCAGCGGCGGCCCCTACGCGCAAGCCGCCGGCTCGGCGCTGCTGCGTAACACCGAACTCTCTGCCGCCGAGATCGCGCGCAAAGGGCTCGAGATCGCGTCGGAGATCTGCATTTACACCAACTCCGACATCACCGTGGAGACGCTCCCATGACGAGTGTGCTTGCGACGACGCTCGATCCCGCAACGCTAACACCTCGCCAAATCGTCGCCGAGCTCGATAAGTACATCGTCGGCCAAGGGAAGGCAAAGCGCGCGGTTGCGATCGCGCTGCGCAATCGCTATCGCCGGGCACGCGCTCGCGAAGACCTGCGCGAAGAGATCACGCCGAAGAACATCCTGATGATCGGACCGACCGGCGTCGGCAAGACCGAGATCGCGCGGCGGCTTGCCGCGCTCGTCGGCGCGCCGTTCATCAAGGTGGAGGCAACGAAGTATACGGAGGTCGGCTACGTCGGGCGCGACGTCGAATCGATGGTCCGCGATTTGGTGGAAGCGGCGATTCGCACGGTCACCGACGAACGGCGCGACGAAGTTCGCGACCTGGCGGCACAGCACGCGGTCGAACGCGTGATCGACGTGCTGCACCCCGAGACGCGGCCGCCGGGAAGCTCGACGAGCGGCGGTCCGCTCGGCGCGGCGCTCGGCTCGATCTTCGGCAGCAACTACGCTCAGCAGCAGCCGCCGGGTGCGGGCGCGACGCTCTCCGCCGACGCGCAGCGCGTGCGCGATCAAACGCGCGGTGAGATCGAGCGCGGCTTCTACAACGTACGGCTGATCGAAATCGAAGTTGAAGAGACGCCGAGCCTGCCGATCGGGGTTATCGGCGGCGGGATGGATCAAAGCGGCGACCTCGGCGAGATGCTCGGCGGCATCCTTCCGAAGCGACGCACGAAAAAGCGCGTGACGGTCGTGGAAGCCCTGCGCATCTTCCAGCAGGAAGAGGCGGCAAAGCTGATTGACGGCGACGCGGTCAAACGCGAGGCACTCCGGCGCGCCGCCGAGGACGGCATCATCTTCATCGACGAGATCGACAAGGTTGCCGCCGGGTCGCAGCAGCGCGGCGGTCCCGACGTTTCACGCGAGGGCGTCCAGCGCGACATTCTGCCGATCGTCGAAGGTTCGACGGTCAACACCAAGCACGGCCCGATCAAAACCGATCACGTGCTCTTCATCGCGGCGGGCGCGTTTCACATGAGCAAGCCGTCTGACCTCATTCCGGAGCTGCAAGGGCGTTTGCCGATTCGGGTCGAGCTCGATTCGCTGACGGCGGCCGACTTCAAGACGATTCTGACGCAGCCGAAGAACGCGCTGGTGGAACAGTACAAGGCGTTGCTCGCTACCGACGGCGTCTCGCTGGAATTCCGGGACGACGCGATCGAGCAGCTCGCCAACTTTGCGATGCGGGTCAACGAGCAGACGGAGAATATCGGCGCCCGGCGCCTGCATACGGTTCTGGAGCGGATGCTCGAGGACGTCAGCTTCGGGGCGCCCGAGGAGGGCGGTACGGTCGTCGTCGATAGCGAGTACGTGCGCAAGCGCTTGGCCGACGTCGTCGAGAACGCCGACCTATCCGGGTACATTCTCTAAGAGAATTCCCATGAGTTCAGGAAGGGTCCGACCGGCGGGGGGCGGATTCTGTATCTATGAAACAGTCGCTCACGGCTCTCGGCTTTCTAACTATTGCCGCCGTCCTGACCGCGTGCAATAACGCAAACAGCATCAATACCCCGCCTCCGGGAACCGGATCGAACTGTGGTGGTCCTCCCAGTTCGAACCACCTCGAAGTGCTCTATCCGATACCGAACTCGAGGAGCGCACCGCCGGGCTTGGGGAACATCTACGTCTCCACCAAAGGTCAGCTCCCGCCGAGCAACTCGTTCAACTTTCTGTTGGCGCAAGCCAACGGCGGCCAGACCTTTACCGGGCCGTTCGCCGGAATCAGCGAGTCGCAGATCCCAACGCCGCACGCGACACCGTCCTACTCCAATCCGATCTACTACGCAACGTCCATCGGTGGTCCGTACGGATCGGGGTACTTCATCGGTCCCGATCAGGCCGTCAGCCTCTTCTGGAACGATGGCGGAACCGGATGCACTCCGCACTTTCTCGTGAGCTCCTTCCAGACGCACAAATAGGGCGCGCGTCTCGTGGACGGCGCCGGAGTAGCGGGCGGCTTTTATCGCGAATAGCCGCCCGCGATGCCCTACGTCCGTGAAATCCTAACCGAAGGCCACCCGACGCTGCGCAAAGTCGCCAAGAGAGTCTCGCCCAAAGAGATCGGCGACCCGCTCTTCCAGCAGCTCATCGACGACATGTTCGAAACGATGTACGCCGCGCCGGGCGTCGGTCTGGCCGCACCGCAGGTCAACGTCTCCAAGCGCCTCTTCGTGATGGACGTGCACGACGACGAGCACGAGCCGGTGGTCGTCATCAATCCGAAGATCGAGGCGTGCAGCGATGAGGTGGAGTTGCGCGAAGGCTGCCTCTCGGTGCCCGGGATGGTCGGCGAGATCGTGCGTTTCAAGCACGCCGCGGTCAGCGGTTTGGATCGCAATGGAGAGAAGATCCGAATCGAGGGCGACGGCTTACTCGCGCAGTGCATTCAGCACGAAGTCGATCATCTCAACGGCGCACTCTATATCGATCGGGCCTGCAACTTGCGCGAGGCCGTCAGCGAAGAGGAGAAAGAAGCCGCAGAGGCTTGAAGACGCTTTTCTTCGGCACGAGCGCCTTCGCCGTGCCGAGCCTGCGCGTCGTCGCGCAACGAACGCAGTGCGCCGTCGTCACCCAGCCCGACCGGCCGGCCGGCCGCGGGCATCGCGTCGCGCCTAGTCCGGTCAAAGCCGCGGCGCTCGAGCTCGGCTTGCGCGTCTACGAGCCGGCGCGGCTGCGCGCCTTTGCGGCGGAAATCGCCGGCGAACGCTTCGATCTGTTCGTCTTAGCATCGTACGGGCGCATTCTGCCGGCGGAGCTGCTCGCGCTGCCGCCTTTGGGCGCGCTCAACGTGCACCCGTCGCTGCTGCCGAAATACCGCGGCGCGTCGCCGATTCAGAGCGCGATCCTGCATGGGGAGCGCACGACCGGCGTTTCGATCATGCTGATGGACGCGGGCATGGATACGGGCGACGTCGTCGTCGCGCGGGAAGTCGCGCTGGGGGCAGACGAAACCTACGGCGAGCTGCACGATCGTCTCGCGCAGACCGGTGCCGACCTGCTGCGCGAGGCCCTGGAAGCGGCCGACGCCGGCGAGCTGCGCGGGGCGCCGCAGAGCGGCGAGGCGACGCTGACGCGGCTCATCGAACGCGACGATCTGCTCATCGATTGGGGCTGGCCGGCGGAGCGGATCGCGCGCACGGTGCGGGCCTATTCGCCGCAGCCCGCCGCGCGGGCGGATATCGACGGCGAAAGCGTCAAGATTTTGCGCGCGCACGTCGACGAGACGGGCCGGCTCGTCATCGACGAGCTGGTCGCGCCGAATCGGGGACGAATGAGCGGCGACGCCTATATGCGGGGGCGCGGTGGGCGCGCGTGAACTGGCGTTGCGCGTGGTGCGCGACGTCTTTCCGGATTCGGGCCCGGCGCGCACCGCGCACGCCGCCTTCGACTATCGGGTACGGCGTGCCGCTTTAAACGAACGCGACGTCGCCTTCGCGGCGGAGCTGGCGTATGGCGCGATCAAGATGCGCAGGGCGCTGGACTTTTATCTGACGGGTCGCGTCAAGACGATACCGGCCGTCATCCACGAGATACTGCGGTTGGCGGTCTACGAACTCGTCTATACGCGGGCCGATGAGTACGCGACGGTCTTCGAGTTCGTCAACTTGGCGAAACGTTTCGGCCATCGGGGGCTCGCGAATCTCGTCAACGCGGTGCTCCGGGGTTTTTTACGCGATCGTCCCGCCGCGCCGCAACGCGACGCGTTCGAAAGCGAAGAAGAGTACGTCGCGACGCGCTTCTCGTTGCCGACGTGGCTGGTGCGCCAGTGGCACGGCCTCTTCGGAGCACGGCTCGAAGAGATCTGCGCCGCGGTCGACGAGCCCGCAAAGAGCGCGATCGTCGTGAACGCGCTGCGCGGCAATGCGGACGAAGCCGCCGCCGCGCTTATGGCAGGCGGTGTCGAGACCGCCCCTTCGCCGATCGTCGCCGAAGCGCTGCTGGTCGAGCGGGGACGCGTGGGCCAGCTGGGCGACGACGGGCGCTGGTGGCCGCAGTCGGAGAGCTCGGCGATGCCGGTCGACGTTTTGAATCCGCAGCCGGGCGAGGCGATCCTCGACGTCTGTAGCGGGCGCGGCAACAAAGCACTGCAAATCGGCGGGCGTCTGCTACGGGAAGGCACGCTGTTTTGCATCGAGCGCGACGAGCGCAAAGCCGCGCTCCTCGGACGGCGGCTCGAACAGGCGCAGGTCACCGCGGCGATCGTCACCGGCGATGCAACGCAGGCGCTGCTGCCGCCCGACCGTCTTTTCGAACGGGCGCTCATCGACGCTCCATGCTCGGGCACCGGTATCGTCGGGCGCCAGCCGGAGGCGCGCTGGAAGAAGCTGCACACCGACGGCGAACGCCTGGCGTCCACGCAGCGGGCGCTGCTCGAGCAGATCGCGCGTCACGTTTGTCCCGGCGGCGCGTTAGTCTATGCGGTCTGTTCGGTCGACCCGCGCGAGACGACGGAAGTGATAGATTGGTTTTTGGCGCGAGAGAATTTCGAGCGCAGCCTAATCCCGGCGGCCTACGAGGGACTGCTGACGGAGGCTGGAGACGTTCTCGTGCCTCCCGGCCTCCACGGGCGCGACGGCTTTTACATCGCCCGTTTGGAGCGCCGTCCGTGAGCTTCTTCGAACGCATCGAACAAGCGTGCGCGCAGTTTATCGAGCGGACGTTCGCCAAGAGCTTCCCGAGCGATGTCGAGCCCGCGCAGATCGCGCGCAAGCTGGTCGCGACGATGGAGGCGCAGACGCGCGGCGAAGACGGCCGGCCCAGCGCGCCCTCGGTCTACGCGGTCTATGTGAGTACCGCGGACTTCGAGCGTCTCGAGGAGCACCGCGAATACCTCGAAGAGGCCTGGATCGACCTTCTGCGGGATCTCGCGGCGAAGGTGGGGATCGCCTTCGTCGACGGCGATCCGCGCGTGACGATGTCCGCACGCCCAAGCGTTCCGCTGGGCGCGATCGCCATCGAGGTAGGAGACGCCGCCAGAGCAAGCGCCCAGTTTGCGCTGCGAATGATTAAGGGGCTGCCCGTCGATGGGGTATACTCTATTACGGGGACGACTCGCGTCGGACGCGGCGATGAGAGCGAAATCGTTCTGCTCGATCCGAGCGTTTCTCGGGCGCACGCCATCGTTGAGTTCGATGCGGGCGAGCCGGTCGTGCGCGACCTCGATTCGACGAACGGAACCTACGTCAACGGACGGCGGGTCCGGGTCGAATCGCTGCGGGATGGAGACGAGCTGCGATTTGGGAATACCCGAATGAGATTTGAAAACGGATGAATCTGCGGATCGGATCGCTCGAGATAACGGCGGCGCTGGCTGTCGTTGCGGTGTTGGCTGCGCGGCCGCGCCTGCACGGAGCGATCGAGATCGGCAGCATCTCACCGATGCAGCTCGGCGTCGAGATCGTAGAGCGGCACGCGCGGCGACCCGTACGCGCGCGTCCGCCATTCTACGTCGGGCGCGCGAAAGACGCCGGGATTGCGCTTCAAGATCCCGAGGTCAGCCGGCGGCACGCACGTTTCTCCAGCCACGATGGGGCGGTCTACGTCGAAGATTGCCAGAGCCGCAACGGCACCTTTCTCAACGGCCGCCGGATCGGCGAGGCCATTGAAGTGCGCGAAGGCGACGAGATCGACGTCGGAACGACCCGCATGGTCGTGACCTCGGTGCGGCCGGCATGACGCTGGCGATCCGCGGCGACCGGACCTCGTGCCTGAGCCTGCAACTGGGGCCCGGAACCTGGCTGCTCGCCGTCGCCCGAGGCTTTGGACAGATCGGCGGCGCGCCGACCGAAACGGCGTTACTTTCGCGCCTGCGCCTGGAGTGCCAGCGGCGCATGCGAAGCCCCCGCTTTCGCCGGGCGATCGACCGCCCGCAGGCGGCGGCGACGGCAATGCTGGCGATCATGGGCCGCGTCAATAGCGCGCTCTACGCTTGCACGGCGAGCCACGACGATTACGTGACGGCCGCGGCCTCGGTGACCGCCGTCGTCGTCGTGCAGCGTTACGCGTACGTAATCCACGCGGGCGCTACCGCAGCCTACCTCGCGCGCGACGGGGAAATCATTCCGCTCTGTGCCGACGACGGGCTCGACGACCCGCAGATTCCGGTGTTGGCGCGCGCCTTTGCGACGGCGCCGGCGCTCGACGTCAGCGTTTCGAACGCACGCCTGGCGCCGGGCGACGCGATCGTCCTAATCGGCCGCCGAGTCGCGAGCGAGACGCACCTGCGCGAGCTGCTGGCGCGCTTGGACGAAAGCGAACCGGCCGAGCAGATTCTCGTCGCGCGCTTCGAAGACGACGCCGCGCTGGCGGAGCCGCGCGCCGGCGCCCGCCGGCGCGCGCGATTTGTGCCGCTAATATCGCGTGGCTTAGCGCTGATCGGGTTTCTCATAGCCGCGGTCGTCGCGCACTGATCGTCGCAACCATCCGCCGGCTCGCGCCGATGGCCGGCGCGCTGGCCGTGGCCGCGCTGATTCTTTCGTACGCTCCGCCCCACACGATCGGGCCGCCGTGGATGCTCGCGCTGCTTGGGGCGCTCGCGCTGGCGTGGGTGCTGTGGCAGCCGTCGTCGACTCTGCGCGACGACGTGATGCCGGCGCTTGCCGTCGTGCTCTCGGCGCTCGGCCTCGCGATGGTCGCCCGGCTCGCGCCGGATCTCGCGGCGCGCCAGCAACTTTGGGTGCTCGTCTCGTTGGGGCTGGCGATGGTTGCGGGCCCGGCGTTCACGCACTTCCGCCGCTTCGCTGCGTTCAAATACCTCTGGGTCGTAGCCTCGCTCGTGCTCTTCTTACTCTTGATTCTGTTCGGACAAGAGATCAACGGGGCACGCCTATGGATCAAAGTAGGCCCGATCCAGTACGAGCCGATCGAGCTGATCAAGCTCTTCATCGTGCTCTTTCTCGCCGCGTATCTCGCCGAAACCGCCGACGTGATCGCCAAGGCGAAGCTGTGGTCGCTGCGCGCGAACTTCAAGTATCTGGGACCGCTCTTCATCGGTTGGGGAGCGTCGATGGCGATCCTCGTCGTGCAGCGCGACCTGGGCATGGCGACGCTTCTGCTTGCAACGTTCGCGACGATGCTCTACGTTGCGACTCGGCGGTGGGATATCGTGCTTTTCGGCGCGCTGCTCTTTGCGGTGGGCGCCTTTTGGGCGGCGCATCACTATCCGTACGTCAACTCCCGGATTGCCGTCTGGTTCAATCCGTTCTCCGACCCCCACGGCGCGGGGTATCAGTCGTCGCAGGCCTACTACTCGCTTGCGGCCGGCGGGCTGCTCGGCACGGGATACCGGCTCGGCCATCCGAACTTCATCCCAGACGTCGCGACCGACTACGTCTACGCCGCATTCGCCGAAGAGTTCGGCGTCGCCGGCGCGGTTGTCGTGCTGGCGATCTTCCTCGATTTGGTGCGCCGCATCTTCGCCGCGGGGCTCGAGCAGCCGGATCTCTACTCGAAGCTGCTGGCCACGGGGCTCGGCGCGACGCTTGGCTTTCAAGTCGTCATCATCGTCGGCGGCGTGATCGGACTGCTGCCGCTGACCGGAATCACGTTGCCGTTCATCTCGTATGGCGGAAGCTCGCTCCTGGCGAACTTCTTGCTCGTCGCACTCGTCTGGGCGATCAGCGCCCGTCCTCGGAGGACGCAATGAGATTCTTCATCGCCGCCGTGCTCGTGTTGACGCTCGCGGCATGTGCCAAAGGTTCGAACAACGCGAGCACGCAGGCTGCCGCCTCGGCGTCGGCGGCTGCGCAAGCCGATAATCCTGCCTCGGCGAGCGACGGCGCGACGGTCTATCTCGAAAACTGCTCGAGCTGCCACCAAACCAACGGCGAGGGCGTCGCCGGCGCTTTTCCTCCGCTGGCGGGCAACCCCGTCGTAACCGGCAGTCCGGTCACGGCGATTGCGATCGTCAAAAACGGGCTCGAGGGGAAGATCGTCGTGCACGGCAACGCCTACAGCGGCATCATGCCGGCGTGGAAGAAACAGATCTCGGACCAGCAAATCGCCGAAGTGATCTCATACATTCGCAGCGCCTGGAACAACAACTCGGGCGGTGTGAGCCTCTCGCAAGTGCAAGCCGTCCACTAAGCCTTAAGGTTCGCTAAATCGAGACGACTTCGCCCAGATTCGGGCGTTCGCCGAACTCGATTTCGAAGAGCATCTCGACGTAGTCGTGCATCCCGGGATCGATATGGCGCAGACGCGCGCGGGTGGCGCGCGGCCACGGCGACCCGCTGTCGTTGGCTTCGACGTAGGCGCGCAGCGATTCGGCGAAGTACTCGTCGACCCCGGTTGCCGCGTAGGGAGTCACAAAGGCGCTGGCGTTGGCGAAGAGCGCGCGCACCTGCGGATCGATGCCGCTGCGGTAGACGCCCCCGCCGAGCGCGCAGTCCAGCGCGTGGCCGAACTCGTGCGCCACGGTCATCGGGCTGCGCGAGCGCAAGTACAGCGCGCGCTCCTCGACAACGAAGAGGCCGGCGGGTGGCGCGGGCCACGCATCGACGTCGATCCCCAGGCGCGCCAACGCGGCGGAGGCTTCGCGGTAGAGCTCGGCCGGGCGCAGCAGCAGGATACGGATGCCTCGCCGGGCGGCATAAGCGAGCGCACCCTGCCCGAAGAGCAGAAGCGTCGCGACGACGGCCGGCTCCGCGGGGCGGCGACGGGGGCTTTCGAAGAGCCGGCGCGCCGTGACGGCGGGGTCCCTCTGCATGCGGCCATCGTTGCGCACGGCCGTTGCGCGCCGGTTGCCGGGAGGTTTTCAGAATTTCTTCATATTCGCCGCCTAGCTTGGGGGCCGAGGCAAAAATAGCTACGAAGTTTCGCCAAAGAATGGGAGCGCAATGAATCGGCGTCCTAGCCGCTTTCCGTTGCTACAACTCGTCGCCGTCGCAGTTCTTCTCTCTGGCTGCGGCGGCGACGTTTCGGGGCCTCCCATTGGGCTCTCGCCGCATGCGCGGAGCGCCGCCCGGCATTCGGCCGGATTGGGCGCCGTGTTGACCTCGCAAGGCGGCCAAATCTACGGGTTCGACGTCAACCAGAACGGCAGCGACGGGTTGCTGGCCACGGCATTCAACGTCGAGACCTTCGCTCAGAGCAGCGGGACGATCTCGAGGGTCTTTCCGAAGAAGAATCCGCCCGGAACCTCATATGTGGCGATCAACATCTCCGCCGGCGACGTCGGCCTGATCAATCGCCAGGTCGTTCCCAAAGGCAAGATCTACGCAAAACGCCTTTACAACGTGATGGATCCGGTTACGTCGGGCAAGTTCACCGGTAAGTGGACGCCGCCGGTCAAGGATTTCCAGGTCGAGTTCGCGGGGCCGAATCAGAGTACGGCCAACACCGCGATCTTCGGGATCGAGCTCAAGAACCAGGACGTCCCGGATCTCTTCTCATCGAACATCGCCAAGAATACGTTCGGTAAGGTGATCCACCTCGATCCCAACACCTTTGGCGTTGGTAACGTGCCGCAAGTCGCGCAAGATACGGCAACGAATCAGGCGGTCATTGCGGAGACGCCCGACGGCGGCCGAGTCGGCGGTCTCCCGCCGATCAACGTGCTCGTCAATCTCAAGACCGGGAAACAAAAACAGTTCAGCGGCCTCAACAACGGCTACTATGGCGCGGGTTACGTCAACGGCTTAGCCGTCGACTCGGCGACCGGGATTGCGGCGACGACGACCGAGCTCAACGCGCAAGTCGAGTTCTACAACCTCGCCGAGCAGAACGGAGTCTACGCGCAGCTCCCCTGCACGGGCGACACGTCGCAGGAGAATAGCGGTGCGGGCATCGCCAATGACTCCGTCAACGGACTATTTCTCGTGACCGATCCGACCTATTGCAACGGCAGCCAGGGTAGCGCACTCGTCGTCTACGACGAGAGCGGGAATCTGGTCGAGACGATCACGGGCTTTAAGTTTGCCATCGGGGAGCCGGCGCCGGTCATCAACCCATCCTTGCGCATGGGCTGGGCCTTTGGCCCTGGTTTTAACCAGCTTCAGCAGTTCTTTTATTAAGCCAAAGCGAACGGGCCTTTTCTCATTTCCTATTTGGGAGGAAAGACCATGTTGCGATATACCCTTACGGCGACCGCTCTGGCAACGGCGCTCCTGGCAGTCTCCGCGGCGGCCAATGCCGCCGGCGCTCCGATCTCCGACTCCGACTACGTCGCCAAAATATCGACGGCCGCGCCGCCCGCGGTGGTGAAGGGCGCGACGATCGTCCAGATGGGTGATAACGGAACGATGCGGACGATTCAAACGGGTAGCAACGGCTTCACGTGCATGCTGCTCGGCCCGCAAGAACCGATGTGCGCGGACAACAACGCGATGGCCTGGATGAAAGCGATCTCGACGCACGGGACGCCGCCCGAGACGACCGGTTTCGTGTACATGCTCGCCGGCGACGAAGGCGCGAGCAATTCCGATCCTTACGCGCGAACGCAAACCGCCGGCAATCACTGGGTGAAGACGGGACCGCACGTGATGATCCTTGGCCCCGCGGTGAAGAGCATGGGTTATCCGATGGGTCTCGATCCCGACCCGGCAAAACCGTACGTGATGTGGCCGGATTCGCCGTACGCACATTTGATGATCCCGGTGAGCGTTAGCCCGTAGAGCGAGCGCGCGCTCGTATGAAATAGCAAAACCGTAGGAGTCCGAGCGGTGGCATTGGAAAGTTGGCCCGGCTATGGCTAGGCAGTGGTTGGGCGCCGCATTGCTCGGACTTCTCTACATAACGGCGTGCTCGTCGAACGGCGGCTCGACGCTCGCCGGGCGCAGCGGCGGCGATCTCAACGCGCTCCCGGGCGTTCGTCCGGCGAGCGGTTCGGTCGGCCAGTACATCTCCCACGTGGTCGTCATCATTCAAGAGAACCGCAGCTTCGAAAACTTCTTCGCGGGTTATCCGGGCGCGAACGCGCCGCTTTCGGGGTGTTCGCTTCCGTCCAGCCGGTCGAAGATGCACCGGCGCATCGTCGCACCGTTCCGCCGCGAGTCGAGTTCGGGATCCGGATGTCCGCCCGGCGACGTTACGCTACCCCTCAAGCAGATCACTTTTAACGGACCCGACCTGCAGCACAACTGGCGGTCGTCGGAGGTCGAACTACGACAAGGGCAACATGGACGGTTTTGGGAAATTCGGCAACAAGCAGGCCGACGGCGCGTATGCGTACGTGAAGCAGTCGCTGATCGCGCCGTACTGGTCGATGGCCAATCAGTACGTGCTTGCCGACGCAATGTTCCCGACCGAATGGGGCGGCAGCTTTACCGGGCATCTTACGCTGGTCGCCGGTAACGACCGGATCAACGCAACACCGAGCGAGTCGGAGGTCGACTTCCCCAACGGGCTGCACGACGATTGCGACGCGCCCGCCGGTACGAGAAGCTCCTACATTACGGCCAAAGGCCAGGAGCACTACTATCAGGCCCCGTTTCCGTGCTTCGACCAGTTCGATACGATCGCCAACGTGCTCGATAAGGGCGCCATCTCGTGGAAGATCTACGCGACGAAGGTCGTCGGCGCGGGCATGTGGGAGCCGTTCGAGGAGATCAAGTCCGTGCGCTACGGCCCCGATTGGCGCACGAACGTCATCGCGCCGCAGACGACGATCCTCACCGATCCCGGAAATGGACAGCTCGCCGACGTTACCTGGGTGACGCCGAGCAAGGTAGACTCCGATCATCCCGGCAACCACAGCGCTGCGGGCCCGTCGTGGGTGGCATCGGTCGTCAACGCGATCGGGGAAAGCTCCTATTGGAACACGAGCGCGATCGTCGTCGTCTGGGATGACTGGGGCGGCTGGTACGACAACGCGAAGCCGCCTCAGCTCGATTATCGGGGCCTCGGATTCCGCGTTCCGTGCCTGATCATCTCGCCGTACGCCAAAACCGGCTACGTCAACGACACGCAATACGAGTACGGAAGCATCCTGAAGTTCATCGAAGAGGTCTACAACCTGCCGAACATCGGGCCCGCCTCCGAGATGTACACCGACGCGCGCGCCAAAGGCCTCGACAACGCCTTCGACTTCAGCCAGAAACCGCGGACGTTCGTGAAGATCGGCGGGAAGTACCCGCTCTCGCACTTCTTGCACGAGCCGCCTTCGAACGAGCCCGTCGATACCGAGTAGCCTGACCGTTTCAAATTGGTTTGAATCGCGGGGTCTAGCGCGTGAAGCCGGTGCGCGCATTGGTCGCGGGGACTACGTGGATTGTGATGCGGGCGCGGCGGGTGCCATCATTTGCTTCGATGCGCCAAGCTCCTAATCGGAGTGGCCAGAAGGCGGAGCCGCTGGAGTCGGGGGAGAGTGCTGCGCCGTCGACGGTCCAGTGAATTTCTTTGTTCGAGCCGATAGCGCGCAGGGCGATTTGTTGGGAGCGTTGTTGGAGTGCGTTGGTTGCGTCGTTGAGTACGAAGGTGTCGCCGTCGTGGGGGAAACCGATGCGCAGCGTGACGGGTTCGTTGCGGGGGCGTAGCGAGGGTAGGTCTTGCGGCTTGACCCACTCTTGCACGATTGCCGGGCACGATTGCGCGCGCGACGGAGTTCGGCCGGTCGTTGCGCAAATTGCGACGCGAACGTAGCCGCGGGGTGTTGTGAACGCTTGCGGCTCGGCGTTGCGTTCGTAGAGGTGCAGCATGATGCGATTCCAGAGCGGGCCGGCGCCGGTGACGCCCGAAACGCCGCGCATCGCGCTGCCGTCGAAGTTGCCGACCCAGACGCCGACGGTGTAGTCGTGCGTGAAGCCGACCGTCCAGGTGTCGCGGAAATCGGAGGAGGTTCCCGTTTTCACCGCGGCCGCAAACGGCATCTCGAGCACCGAGTGCAGCCCGAAGGAATGCGAGCGAGCGTGCGGATCGGCGAGGATGTCGGTCACCAGTTCCCACTCCGGCGCGTCGCCGACCTGGCGATTTACGCCGCTTTCGCCCCCGAGATGCAACGGTAAGACGTCGCCATCGCGCGCCATCGTCAGATAGGCTTGCACGAGCTCCCAAAGGCTGACCTCACCGCTTCCCAGCGTCAACCCGAGACCATAGTAGGACGCGGGGCGGTCGAGATGCGCGAAGCCCAGCTCGTGGAGACGGTCGAGTAGATTGGCGACGCCGAGATCGGAGAGCACGCGCACGGCCGGTACGTTCAACGAGTTCGCGAGCGCGTAGCGGACGCGCACCGGGCCGCTGAAGCGGCCGCTGTAGTCGGCGGGCTGATAGAGACGGCCGCCGGGAATCGCATACGCCGCGGGCACGTCGGGAAGGATCGTCGTCGAGCGAATCGTTTCGCGTTCGAGTGCGAGCTCGTAAGTGAAGGGTTTCAGTGAGGAGCCGGCCTGGCGGAGCGCTTGAACGCCGTCGTTGCGTCCCAACGCCGCGTCCGAGAAATAGTCGGGCGAGCCGACGTAGGCGAGCACGGCGCCCGTCGCATTATCGGCGACCAGCGCGGCGGCGTCGGTGACGTGATAGCGGGCCAGCGCGTCGATAACGTCCTGCGTTTGCGCCGCAACGAAACGCTGCAGCGAACGATCGAGCGTCGTGCGGACGCGGCCGCCGGCATCTGCGCCGCCGCGGTAGAGATAGAAGAGCGCGTGCGGTGCATCGGCGATTCCCGAATCGTGCCGGCGGATGCGCAGCGACTCTGCGAAGGCCTCGTCGGCCGCCGTGCGACTGATTTTTCCGAGCGCGACCAGCCGGTCGAGGACGTAGCGCTGGCGCTGCCGCAGCGCACGCCGGTTCGAATCGGGTGCGAGGTGCGACGGATCGTTGGGGATCGCGGCGAGCAGCGAGGCTTGCGCGAGATCGAGATCGGAGGCGGGCTCTCCGAAGTACGTGCGCGACGCCGCCTCGACGCCGTAGAGATTTCCGCCCATCGGCACGCGGTTGACGTAGGCTTCGAGCACCGCCGCCTTGCTCGAGCCGATCTCGATGCGCTGCGCGGTTGCGATTTGGGCGAGCTTGTCTTTTATCTGGGCGAGCGCGCCGCCGGGAGGCGCCGAGGGATAGAGCAGGCGCGCGAGCTGCATCTCGATCGTCGATCCGCCGCTGCGCGCCTCGCCGAAGATTGCGTATTCGCGCGCAGCGCGCAGCAGCGCGAAGAGATCGACGCCGGCATGTTTCCAGAAGCGCGCGTCCTCGGCGGCGACGATCGCCTCGCGAAAGTCCGGCGAGACGGCGTCGAGCGGCACGCCGGCGGTGTGCGTCGAGTCGCTGCCCAGAATCGTACCGAGTGGGGCGCCGGTACGGTCGGTATAGGTCACGGATCCGCGCGCAGCGTGAATCTTCGCTACATCGATGCCCGAACTCGCGAGCGCGAGAATTGCCGCGAAGCCCGCAAGCGTAAGCAGGGGAGCAAAGAGTTTCATCGGCTCGAGATGAAAAGAGGCATGCGTGCGTCTGCTGTATTCGATGCTCGTTGCCGCGGCCATCGTCGCGGTGGCATCCTGCAACGGCCGGCCCGGGCCGTCGAAGCTCGCCCCGGTCGCCGCGGCACCGAAGCCATCCCTCCCGCCGTGGATTGCCTCGATATCGCCCGCCGCGACGGCGCAGACGCTGGCGCAGGTGCGCGTCATCTTCGCAAAGCCGGTCGCTCCCGTGGCCGCGCTCTCGGGCGACGGCGCCCGCACCGTCCTCGATCGCCTCGCCGTCGAGCCGCCGCTCGCCGGCCACTTCACGCTGCTGACGCCGCGAATGATCGGCTTCGTCGCCGACCGAGCGCTGCCGATCGGCACGCGGGTCCGCGTCACTCTGCGGGCTGGCCTGCGCGACCTCGACGGCGATTCGCTGGCGAGCGACCTGACGTGGAGCTTCGAAACCGAATCGCTCGCCTTTAGCGATCTGCCGCAGATTCAGAGCGGCGACGACGAGTCGACGGCGCCGCCCGTCGAACGTGCAGCCCACGCTCGACGTCACCGCCAACGCCGCCGTCGACGCGAGCTCGCTGGCCGAGCACGCGACGCTTTCCAACGGCAGCGACAGCGTGCCCATTTCCGCGACGCTCAAGGCGACTCCGACGCCCTATCCGGGCAGCGGCGCGCAAGAGCTCTTCGATCCCTCCCTGGGCGCTTGGGTCTACGAGCTCAAGCCGGCGCACGAGTTGCGCAAGGGTACGAAGTACACGCTGAGCATCGCGCCCGGCGTCGAGCCCGCCTACGGGAACGTCGCGTCGACCAAAAGCTTCAGCGGCGCGGTGCAAACCTACGACGCGCTCGCCATCGTGCCCACGCCTTTGCCCAGCCCCAACGGCGGCGGCCGCTTCGCCGAGGGCGACCCCGCGATCGCCTTCAGCAATCCGCTGGACGCCGGCTCGATCGCGAACGCGGTGACGATTTCGCCCGCGCCGGCCACGATGAAGAACCTCTACAGCGTCGCCGATCAGTCGAATACGATCGCGATCGATCCCTACGCGCTCGATCCTAATAAAACGTACGTCGCGACCGTCGCCGCGAGCGTGAAGGACGTCTTCGGACAGACGCTCGGCAGCGAGCAGAAGGTCACGATTCACACCTCCGATTTCGCGGCCGGCGCGTGGGCGCCGACGGGCAGCAACGTGCTTCCGGCCGGCGCACCGGTTGCGTTGAACTTCTACGCGACGAATCTGCCGCGCGACGCTTACTCCGCACAGTACGCGCGGGTGAAACCCACGCAGCTTCTCGGCAGCGCCGATGCCCTCTCGATCCTTCCTTCGTGGAAAGCCTGGCCGAGCGCGACGCTCAAAGGCGCGCGCCGCAACGCGCAGAGCGTCGTGCGCGTGCCGTTGGAATCGAGGCTCGGCGGCCGCTACGGCGCGCTCGCCTACGGCTTTCGCACGGGGCTCGACGGCAGCGATTCCTCTCCGTCGCTCACCGGCGTCGCCCAGCTGACGAATCTCGGCGTCTTTTCGCAGTGGTTTCCGGCACACGGCATCGTGCTCGTACAGCATCTCAGCGACGGCGCGCCGGTGCGCGGCGCGAACGTCGCCGTCTACCGGCTGACCGAATCGGGTAAAGTTCCGCCCGCACAATGCGCGACCGGTACGACCAACGCCGGCGGCGAGGTCGACTTTGGCGGCGTCGACGTCGAGCGCTGCTCGGCGCTCGCCTCGTCCAATGCGGGGCCGAACCTCGGCGTCGTGGTTACCGAAGGTCCCGACGTCGCGACGGTGACGACCTGGAACTACAGCGGTTTCGTGCGCTTCGACGTCTACGGATCGTGGACGGGCGGCGCCCCGCTCTCGCGAGGAACGATCTTCACCGACCGGCAGATGTATCAGCCGGGCGAGCGTGCGCAGCTCACCGGGGTCGCCTACTACGTGAAGGGTGATCGCGTCGTGCCCGACGCAAATGCCGGCTACAACGTCACGCTGAGCGATCCGAGCAACGCCGCGACGAAGCTCGGCACGCGGCGCACCGATTCGCTGGGCGTCTTCTCGATGACGATTCCCTTTTCGAGTCAACAGGCGCTGGGCTACTACACGATCGCCGCCAAGGGAACGAACGGCAACGAGATCGATGGCTCGCTGCGCGTCGCGCAGTTCAAGCCGCCGAACTTCAGCGTCGCGGTGAAGCTCGCGGCGACGTCGGCGACGGCGGGTTCGAACCTGCAGGCAGACGTCTCGGCCAACTACCTCTTCGGTGCGCCGCTGCAGGGTGGAAAGGCGCACGCGTACGTCACCCGAGAGGTTGCGAGCGTGCAGCCCAAGGGTTGGGACGATTTCTCCTTTGGCCCGCAGTGGTTTTATCCCGAACAGACTCCCGACTTTACGACCGACGTGCTGCAGCGCGACCTTCCGCTCGACGAGAAGGGCGACGCTTCGCTGCAGGTTTCGGTGCCCGGCGACTTGCCGTTTCCGATGACCTACCAGGTTGACATGGAGACCACCGACGTCTCGAACCTCTCGGTGAGCGACTCGCAGAGTTTTCTCGCGCTGCCGTCCGATGCGGTGATTGGCCTTGCCTCCGATTCGGTCGGCAAAGCCGGGGCGGCGATGCCGATACGCGCGATCGTCACCGATGCCGACGGTAAACCGATCGCCGGGCGCCCGGTCCACCTGGAGCTGCAGAAGATGACGTACACCTCGGCGACCCAAGAAGAAGAAGGCGGCGAAAACGCCGATCAGTCGATCAAGTATACGACCGTATCGACGGCCGAGGTCACCTCTGCCGGCAAAGCCGTCACCGCGCAGTTGACGCCGAGCGACGTCGGGCCGTACCGCGTGAACGCGACCTTCGCACGGGCGCAGGGCGACAAACCGCGCGCGGCAAGCGCGACGCAGATCCAGGTCTTTGCCTTCGGCGCGGGTGAAGCCGATTGGGGATTGCAAGATACCAATGCCGTTGCGATCAAGCTCGATAAGAAGCAGTACGCGATCGGCGACACGGCCAACGCGCTGATCGCATCACCGTACGACCACGCCGACGTCTACGTCGCGGTCGTGCGCAACGACGTCATCTACCGGACGACTCTGCACGGCGTCGGCGGGACGGTACGCTTCCCGTTCAAGGTGACGCAGCAGATGATGCCCAACGCGGCGCTTCAGGCGATCGTCGTGCGGCGCGGCGGCCCGATCGGCACGTCGCCGAAGCAGCCGACGCTCTCGCTGACCGGCATGATCGGCTTCAACGTCGACCTCTCGGCGCGGTATCTGAAGCTCGCCATCAATCCGCGCAACGTAACCGTTGCCCCGGCAAGCGCGCAGAGCGTCGACTTCGCCCTGCGCAACGCGAACGGATCGCCGGCGCACGGCGAGATCGTCGCGATGGTCGTCAACGACGCGATCCTCCAGCTCTCGGGGTATCGCCTGCCGGATCTCGTGCAGACGGTCTTCGCGCAGCAACCGATCTCGACAATCTTCTCCGATAATCGCGAGAACGTCATGATCAAGACGCAGACGCCGGCGGTCGAGAAGGGCTTCGGCTACGGCGGCGGTTTCCTAGCCGGCGCGGCTGGCACGCGGGTTCGGGCGAATTTCCAGCCGATGCCGTACTACGGCGTCCTGACGCTCGATGCGAGTGGCCACGCTCACGCAAACTTCACGATGCCCGACGACCTCACGACGTGGCGGGTGATGGCGGTCGCACTCGACAGCGACGCTTCGCACTTCGCGACCGGTGACAAGACGTTCGTCTCCTCGCAGCCGTTGATCGCCAATCCCCTGTTGCCGCAGTTTGCTCGGCCGGGGGACCGCTTCGATCTCGGGGTTTCGATCGCGAACCAAACTGGGGCCGGCGGCGCGCTCGACTTGGTGCTGCAGCTGAGCGGCGCGCTCGCGTTCGCGCAGGGCCATGCACGCACGCAGAAGGTCTCGGAGAACGCGCAGACGGGGATGCAGGCGTTTCGCTTCCCGGTCGTCGTCGGCACACCGGTGCCGACCTTGGTGCAAGCCTCCGGGGCGCTCGGCAGCCACAGCGATGCGTTCAAGGTTCCGTTTACCGCAAGCGTTCGCGCGGTCACCGATTCGGTGATCGAGAGCGGCGTCAGCAGCGGGAGCGCCTCGATTCCGGTCGACCTGCGCGCGGGCGGTTCGATCCAACTGACGCTGGCCAACTCGATCGTTCCGCAGTTCGCCGTTCCCTCGGCGCGCGAGCTCGAGGGCGACGCCCTGCCGCTGGCCGACGAGTCGGCCTCGCGGCTGGTCATCGCGAGCGCTCTGACGCAGCTGCACGGACCGTACGCGCTCAAGCTGAACTTCGATCCCGCCCAAGCGGCAGCCGAGAATCTGCGCGCGCTGCTGGCGTACCAGCGCGGCGACGGTGGATTCGGCGAAGTCGCCGCCGCGAGGGAGAGCGATCCGTTCGTCACGTCCTCGGCACTCGACGCGCTGCTCTTCGCCCGGGCGCACGGCGCCAAGGTCGACGGTAGCGCGGTCGCACAAGCGTCGAACTTCATGTCGCAGGCGCTCGCGAATCCCGGCCGCTTCAAATGGTGCGACGACGCGCTCTGCAAGGCGCAGCTGCGCTTCGAAGCGCTCTGGGCGCTTGCGGGCAACGGTAAGCCGCGAACCGATTTCCTTTCCGACGTCGTCGCGCAGTCCGGAAACTTCGATAGTGCCACGCAGATTCGCGTCGCGCGCTACCTGCTGCGCGCACCGGGGTGGCAGAGCAAGGGCGCCGCGATGGCCGACCGCCTGACGCAGACGCTCTACATAACGGGGCGCTACGTGACGGCCAATCTCTCGAACCGCTGGAGCTGGCTTGGCTCCCTTGTCAACGCGCAGTCGCAGATGCTGCAGCTGCTGATCGAGCGGCACGCGCCGGCAGAACAGAGCGATGGCGCCGTGCGGGCATTGGTCGCGCAGCAGTGCCGCTGCGGCTGGCCGACGGCCGACGACACCGCCTCGGCGCTCACGGCCCTTTCGGCCTATGCGGCGACCGAGAAACTCTCGCCGGGGACGGCGACCGCAACGGCAAACGGACACCAGATCGCGCAGGCGCAGTTCGGCACGACGGCTTCCTCGCAGACGTTCACCCTCGACGCATCGTCGCTGAAGGCGGCCTCGGCGATCGTGGTAACCGCGTCGCTAGGCGGCCGCACGCACTACACGCTGCTCTATACGTATCCGGTCGCGCCCGACGCGCCGGGCGAGCTTGCAGCCTTCCGCGTGGTTCGGACGATCAACGATCCGGCGGTTGCCGCTGCGGCTTCGACGGCTTCACCGCTGGCGACGATGGATCTCACCGCGCCCACGCAGCCGCTCGACGTGGCGGCGGGGCGCGTCTTCGATATCGGAGTGCGCACGATCGTCGATCATCCCGTCGACCGGATCGTCATCGACGATCCGCTGCCGGCAGGCTTCGAAGCCGTCGATACCTCGTTCCGCACGACGCTTCAAGCGATCGTTCCGCAGAGCGACAGCTGGCAGATCGACGCGACGCAGATCTATAGCGACCGCGTCGTCGCCTACGCAGAGCACCTCGATCCCGGCGTCTACGACGTGCACTACCTCGTGCGATCGGTAACGCCGGGCATCTTTGCTTGGCCCGGCGCCCGCGCTTATTTACAAAACGCGCCCGAGCAATTCGGGCGAAGCGCGAGCACCAAACTCGAGGTGAAGCCGTAGGGGAAGCAAAAGTGTCGTGCTTCGGCTTCGCTCAGCACGACACACATTTTGCGTCCTTCGCCCTTCGACAGGCGCAGGGTGACAAGGTTATTTTACGGGCAAACGTATTTTGCCATCGCCTTGCCGGAGATTGAGATGTTTTTGTTCGTGGCGTTGACCCAGTAGATGTAGGTGTTGCTCCCGTTGGGGCCGGTTTGGGTGACGTCGATCGTCAATGGCGTTCCGCCGTTGGTTTTATTCCAGAAGTTATTGTAGAAGCACCCGTTCCGCTGCACGGTTTGTGAGGCGCAGATGTCGCCCGGCTTACAAACGCTGTCGGGAGAGACAGGCCCTGAAGTGATGGTGCCTTCCGCCGGCGCCATTTGGGCGCGCGGCGCCATAGCCGGGTTAAGGGTTATCACGGATAACAAAAGTGACGTAAGGAACATCGGTATTTTATGATCTCCTGAGACGACGGTGAGGTATGATTTAACGCAGTACGGCTAAGCATATCCAAAGTTGATGCAATCAGTCGCAAGCAGGCGGAGTCTTTTCTACAGTTTCTAATGCCCCGTTGAACCGAAAACAGGGCGCAACCCACCGCCTCCCGTATGTATTATTTTTAATATATAGCCGAAGAAGGGACCAGGATGAGCACCTACCGAGCCCCCCTGCGCGATATGCAATTTGCCCTCCGCGAGCTCGCCGGCATCGAGGACGTAGCGGCCCTGCCGGGCTGCGAGGAGAGCCTTGACGTCCTCGATTCCGTTCTCGAGGAGGCCGCCGCCTTTGCCTCTGGCGTGCTCGACCCGCTCAACCGGACGGGCGATAAAGAGGGCTGCACCTGGGCCAACGGTGAGGTCAAGACGCCAACGGGGTTTAAGGAGGCCTACCGCCAGTTCGCCGACGCCGGCTGGATCGGGTTGCCCGTCCCCCCGCAGTACGGCGGCCAGGGCTTGCCGCAGATTCTCCTCGGGCCGACGCTCGAGATGTGGAATGCGGCGAACATCGGTTTCGCCAACGGGCCGCTGCTCAATCAGGGCGCGATCGAGGCGATCGAACTGGTCGGCTCCGAGGATCAGAAGAAACGCTACATCCCCAATCTCGTCTCCGGCAAGTGGACGGGGACGATGTGCCTGACCGAGCCGCAGGCCGGCTCCGACCTCGCACAAGTGCGCACGCGCGCCGTCCCCGAGGGCGATCACCATCTGCTCTCGGGAACGAAGATCTTCATAACCTTTGGCGAGCACGACATGGCGGAGAACATCATTCACCTCGTCCTCGCGCGGCTACCCGACGCACCCGAAGGCACGAAGGGCATCTCGCTCTTCATCGTGCCGAAGTTTCTGGTGAACGACGACGGCACGCTGCGCGAACGCAACGACGTCGTCTGCGCGAGCATCGAACACAAGCTCGGCGTCAACGGCAATCCTACGTGCACGCTCAACTATGGCGAAAAAGGCAAAGGCGCCGTCGGTTACTTGGTCGGCGAGCCGAATCGCGGCCTCGAGTATATGTTCATCATGATGAACGCCGCGCGCTTCTCGGTCGGCGTCCAGGGGATCGCGCTCGCGGATCGCGCGTATCAGAGTTCCCTTGCCTATGCGCTCGAACGGGTGCAGGGACGGGACCTCAAGCCCGGCTCGCGCGCTCCGGAAGTGATCTTCAAACATCCCGACGTGCGGCGCATGCTGATGCTGCAGAAGGCGACGATCGAAGCGATGCGCGGCCTCGCGTACGTGACCGCCGCCTCGCTCGACTACGCGCTGCGCCATCCCGACGAGAAGGTGCGCAAGCAGCACAAGGCGTTCGTCGAGCTGATGATCCCGGTCGTGAAGGGCTGGTGCACCGAGAACGCGGTCGACCTTTGCTCGATCGCGCTGCAGGTCTTCGGCGGCATGGGCTACATCGAGGAGACCGGCATCGCCCAGCAGTACCGCGACGTGCGCATCATTACGATCTACGAGGGAACGACCGGCATCCAGTCGCTCGATCTCATCGGGCGCAAGCTCCTGCGCGACATGGGTGCGACGGCGCGGACCGTCGGCAAGCAGATGGAGGCGGTCGCCAAAGAGTGCGTGGACCATCCCGAGGCGAGCGTGAAGCGGATCGGCGAGTCGCTCAGCGCGGGCCTGAAGGCGCTCAACGAAACCTCGCAGTGGATCGGTATGAACGCGATGGGCGATCTGCATAAGGCCTTCGCGTGCTCGGTTCCGTACCTGCGCTTGTGGGGAACGGTCGCGGGCGGCTGGCAGATGGCACGCGCCGCGCAGATCGCTGCGGCGAAGATTGCGGCCGGCGATCCGGAGGCCGATTTCTACCGGGCGAAGCTCGCGACCGCGTCGTTTTACGCCTCGCACGTGCTCTCGCAGTGCGCCTGGTATCAGCGGCAGATCGTCGAGGGATCGGGCGACGTGATGGCGCTGAGCGAGACGCAGTTCGAGCTCGATCGGAAGGCGACCGTAGGCGTCTGATGATTCCACAAGAGCCACGGGACTACGTCCGCATCATCACCCTCGACAACCCGCCGGTCAACGCGCTTTCCTTCGCGTACTGCGCGAAGCTGCGCGAGGAGATCGCATCCGCAGCGCACGACGAGGCCGTCGGCATGGTGATCGTAACGGGGGCCAACGGCCTTTTCAGCGGGGGCGCCGACGTCAACGACTTCAATCGGGAGGTGCCCCCTAACGCGGTGACGATCCGCGACGTCATCGGGGACATCGAAGTCAGCGACAAGATCTTCGTCGCGGCGATCGACGGAACGTGCTTGGGCGGCGGCCTCGAACTTGCGCTCACCTGCGATTATCGCGTGGCGACGGATCGGTCGAAGATCGGTCTGCCGGAGATCAAGCTCGGTTTGCTGCCGGGCGCCGGTGCGACGCAACGGCTCACGCGCCTGATCGGCGCGCGGGCGGCGCTCGAGTTCATGCTCAAGGGATCGCCGGCGAAGGCCGAGCGCGCGCTCGAGCTCGGGATCATAGATGAAGTCGTCGCGAACGACGTCGTCGCGCGCGCGGAGGCGCTGGCCCAGAGCCGTGCGGTGAAACGGCGAGCCTCGGCGATAACCGCGACGATCGCACCCGACGTGCCCGCGCAGGCGGGACCGTTCGTCGTCGCGCAGGCGCATAAGATGGTGCCCCCCGAGAACGATGGCGGATTCGCCGCGCACAAATTGATCGACGCCGTGCAGGCGGCAGTCGAACTGCCGTTTGCGTTCGGTCTCGCACGCGAGCATCGCCTGTTCGACGAGCTCGTGCGTTCTGCGCCCTCGGCGGCGCTGCGCCACGTTTTCTTCGCCGAGCGGGATCTCTCGAAGGGATTGGGCGCCGCCGAACCGCTCGCCGTGGCGAAGGTTGGGGTCGTGGGCGCCGGGACGATGGGCAGCGGCATCGCGATCGCCTTCGCGCAAGGCGGCTATCCGGTCGTCGTCGTCGACAACAACGACGAAGCCGTCGACAAAGCGCGCCAGACCGTCATGGGCATGTTCATGTATCAGGTGCAGAAGGGCCGGCTCACGCAAGAAGAAGCGTGGGAGCGCGCGCAGGCGATCGCCTTCACGGAGGATTGGAACGAGCTCGCGGACTGCGACCTCGTCGTCGAGGCGGTCTTCGAGAATCTCGACGTCAAGCGCGAAGTCTTCGCCAAGCTCGATGGAATCGTCAAGCCCGAAGGATTGCTCGCGAGCAATACGTCGACGCTCGACATCGACGCGCTGGCCGCCGCCACGAAGCGGCCCGAGAGAGTCTTCGGGCTGCACTTCTTCGTGCCGGCGAACATCATGCCGCTGCTCGAGATCGTGCGCGGCAAGCAGTCATCGCAGCAGAGCCTGGCGACGGGCTTTGCGATCGGCAAGAAGCTGCGCAAGAAAGCGGTGCTCTCGGGTAACGCCTTCGGCTTCATCGGAAACCGGATGGTCTTCGACTACGTGCGCGAGGCCTATGCCCTGGCCGAAGAGGGGAATACCCCCGCGCGCATCGACGCGGTGATGAAGGCGTTTGGTTTTCCGATGGGTCCGTTTGCGATGAGCGATCTCTCCGGTCTCGACATTGGCCTGCACGTGCAAAAGCTGCAAGGCAACGCGGCGCAAGGACGCACGAACGTGCTCGAACGGCTCGTCGAAGGCAAACGGCTCGGACAGAAAGCGATGGCAGGCTTCTACAAATACGATAAAGGCGTCGGAAAGGGCCGCGAGCCGATTCGCGATCCGGAAGTGGAAGAGTTGTTTGCGCACGCGGCGCGCGAAGCGGACATCGAGCCGCGGGAGGCGAGCGACGCCGAGATCCGCGACCGCTTAGTCTACGCGCTGGTCAATCGCGGGGCGTATCTGCTCGAAGAGGGCATCGCCCTGCGGCCAGGCGATATCGACATCGTCTACGTGTACGGGTACGGTTTCCCGCCGCATCACGGCGGCCCGATGTGGTATGCCGGCGAGGTGGGCGTGGCGCGCGTCTACGAGCGCATTAAAGCGTTCGAAGCGGCGTTTGGACCGCAGTGGAGACCGTCGGCGCTGCTCGCCCGCGTGGCGGAGGGTGGCGGGAAGTTTACGGATTTGCAAAGCGTGCAACAGGAGGCCGTTCATGCGTGAAGCAGCGATCGTCTCGGCGGCGCGTACGCCGATCGGCCGCGCCTTTCGAGGCGCGTTCAATCAGACGCCCGGCGCGACGATGGCGGGGCACGCCGTCAAGCATGCGCTCGAGCGGGCCTCGGTGGCTCCGCGCGAAGTGCAGGACGTCATCATGGGCTGCGGCCTACCGGAGGGCGCGACGGGAAACAACATCGGCCGCACCGCGGCGCTGCGCGCGGGCTGTCCGGTAACGGTTCCAGGTCAGACCGTCAGCCGTTACTGCGCCTCGGGGCTCGATGCGATCGCCGGTGCCGCCAAACGCGTGATCGCCGACGGCGCGCGGATCGTCGTCGCGGGCGGCGTGGAGTCGATCAGCATGGTGCAGAACGAGCTCAACCTGCATTTCTTCGCCGAAGATTGGCTGCTGCGCCACGAACCGGATATCTACACGCCGATGCTCTACACGGCCGACAACGTCGCCAAGAAGTACGACGTCTCGCGCGCGCGCCAAGACGAGTACGCGCTGCAGAGCCAGCAACGCACGGCCGCCGCACAAGCCGCGGGCCGTTTCGACGCCGAGATCGTGCCGCTGCCGTCGTGGAAGCACGAACAAGATAAGGAGAGCGGTGCGGTCCGTGAGGAGCGCGTCGAGCTCGGCAAAGATGAAGGGAATCGCCCGGACACGACGCTCGAAGGGCTCGCTTCGCTGCGAGGCGCGGTACCGGGCGTCACCGACTCGACGATCACGGCGGGCAATTCGTCGCAGCTCTCCGACGGCGCCGCGGCGGTCGTCGTCATGGAGGCGGAACTCGCGAAAGAACGCGGATTAGCCCCGCTGGGATTCTACCGCGGTTACGTCGTCGCGGGTTGCGATCCGGGTGAGATGGGAATCGCGCCGGTCTACGCCGTGCCGATGCTGCTCGAGCAGCACGGGCTCTCGATCGGCGATATCGGGCTCTGGGAACTCAACGAGGCATTCGCGGTGCAGACCGTCTACTGTCGCGATACGTTGGGCTTGCCGAACGACCGCTTCAACGTCGACGGCGGCGCGATCTCGATCGGCCACCCCTACGGCATGAGCGGCGCGCGCATGACGATGCACGCGCTCATTGAAGGTAAACGCCGCGGCGAAAAGTACGCCGTTATCACGATGTGCATCGGGGGCGGCATGGGCGCCGCGGCGCTCTTCGAGATCGCCTGAGGGTTAGCTCTTCTTGCTCCAGGCGGTGCACCAGCCGTTGGGACTGATCGCGCCGTCTACGACCTTGCAGGTTCCGTTCGCGGTCGCCGAGCTGCCGGCGATGAACAGGCTGCACTGCGAGCACTTTTTGCCGCCGTTGGGCGTGCCCTGGTACTTGAACTGCGACTTCGGGGACTTAGCTTGCGCAGGGGTCGTCTGGGTGAGGAACAGTCCGGCAAGCGCCGGCAGAACAATTACGCCGGAAAGGAAGTTACGTCGAGAAAGGTCGCGCTCCGAGTCTTGCATTAGAATCCACCTCCGCCGTAGCACTTAGCGGCAAGCACGCCGTCCCCTCTCACTCGAGCTTAATGCTACACTAATCGCGAATCGATGACTTCAATACCTGGATTCGGGTTCAATGGTAGCGAGGGGAAACGAACACACACATGACAAGCAAATGGTTTACCGGTGTCTTTTGCGCCGCCGCGCTCGTCGGGGTCAGCCTCGGCAGCGTGGTTCCCGTTTCGGCCGACCAAGCGGCGCCGAGCAAGGACGGTCCCGGGGTTGCCCGGGTCAGCGTTCTGACCGGCTCTGCGGTCGTCCAGCGGGGCGACAGCAACGAACAGGTAAAGGCGGTCATCAACGCGCCGCTGCTGCCGGGCGACTACATCTCGACCGCGCAGACGTCCCGGGCCGAGCTGCAGTTCGACGGATATACGGCCGTCCGGTTAGGCGGCAACGTTCAGGCCCGCGTCACCAGTGACGACTCGAACAGCCGCCAGTTGCAGCTTGCAGACGGCACGATCGAGGTCGGACTCGTGCACGACGCTCGTTCGTTCCAGGTCGACACGCCGTCGGTCAGCGTGCGCTCGCAGCAGAAGGGAGACTATCGAGTCTCCATCACGCAAGACGGCTCCACGTGGGTGACGGTCCGCCGCGGACGGGCGCAGATCGTTACGCCCCAGCAGAACTACGACCTGCAGTCCGGGCGGACGCTGGTCGCGCGCGGCGCCGCCTCGGCTCCGTCTATCAGTTACACGACGGTGATCGGGTTCGACTCCTTCGATGATTTCAGCGCGAAGCGCGACCAGACGATGGTCGCCGCGCTCGACTCCAGCCCGAACGTCAGCCCGGATATTGCCGGCTACGATAACCTCAGCGCCTACGGCCAGTGGCAGGACGTCGCCGGTTATGGGCAGGCTTGGGTTCCGAATCAGTCGTCGAACTGGGCTCCGTATCAGAACGGGTCATGGACCTGGGAAGACGGCTACGGCTGGACCTGGGTCTCGGCCGACCAGTGGGGCTGGGCGCCGTATCACTACGGCCGATGGACCTACGCGAACAACTACGGCTGGGCGTGGGTTCCGCCGGCATACGTCGGGTACTATAACCCGCAGCCGGCCTGGTCGCCCGCACTCGTCGGATTCTTCGGATTCGGCCTGAGCGTCGGCGGCGCCGGCTTCGGCGTCAACGTCGGCTTCGGCGGCTATCCGTACGTCGGATGGTATCCGCTGGCTCCCTACGCTCCGTACTATCCGTGGTATCCGGGCTGGGCCTGGACGGGGTACGGCTGGGGCTGGCCGGGATACGGCGTCGGCTACGGCTACGGTTACCGCGGCTGGAACACGCGCATCGTCAACGTGACGAACATCCACAACTACTACGGCAGCTTCGGACACCACGGCGCGACGGGCACCCTCGTTGGCAATTTCCAGCACGGCAACGGCCACATGATCGCCGTCAATCCGAGGATGGTCTCGAAGATGGGCACGATCCAGGGTGCGGTACCGGTTACGCCGGGACGCGAGAACCTTCGCTTCGCCTCCGGATCGCGCGGCATGGTCAGCGCACCGGTGATGATGTCGAAGCGCTTCGATACCCCGCGCTTCGCGACGAATCGCGCGCTCGCCGCACGGCCGGCGTTCGAGGCGCAGCAGCGCTCGGTCTCCCAGGCGATTCACGGCGACTCCGAACGCAACAACGCGCCGGTATCGCGCGGCAACGAGATGACGCGCGGCAACGAGATGACGCGCGGCAACCTCGACTCCGCGCGCACGAACGCCCCGACCTCATCGTGGCAGCGCTTCAACACCGATCGCGGAGTCCAGCGCGGCGGTGCGCAAGGCCAGAGCGCGATGAACGGGTCCCCACGGAACGACTCCAATCGCGGAATGGCCGAAGGCTCACGTTCGAGCTCATTTGACGGATCGCGTTCGATGATGAACGCCGGCGCACGCAATGCGTCGCCAACCCGCGACGGCTCCGATTCGTGGAACCGGTTCTCACAAGAGCGGGAAAACATATCGGGATCGAACGATCGCGGCATGTCGGGATCGAACGATCGCGGCTTCTCGTCCCGCAGCCAATCGTTTGACAGCGCGCCGCGTAACGGATCGTTCGGCAGCTCGGAACGGCCATCGCCGGTGGATTCGCGCAACTCCGCACCCTCGTACGCGCGCGGCAACGGCGGCAGTTCGTACCCGTCGTACGCGCGCGGCAACGGCGGCAGTTCGTACCCGTCGTACGCGCGCGGCAACGGCGGGGGCGGTTCGTATCCGTCGTACTCACGCGGCAGCGGTGGCAGCTCGTATCCGTCATCCTCGCGCGGTAGCGCCGGCGGCGGCGGATCTGCGCCGCGCAGCTCCGGCGGCGGCGGTGGAGGCGGCGGTCGCAACGGCGGCGGCAACGGCGGCGGCGGCGGAGGCCATGGCGGCGGCGGACACCCACCGCGGTAACAAGCTCGCAATCAGCCAAACAGGGCGGTGCCAAGGCGCCGCCCTTTCGCTTGCAGAAGGCGAACGACCAAGACAACTTTAGTTTAATCGCCTAAGGAGGACCGAGACCTCATGAACCCGTTACGCTTTTCGCTGGGCGTAGGAGCGCTCTGCTTACTAAGCAGCCTTCCTGCGATCACGGCAGCGCAGTCCGTGAACGTTGCGATGTCGCAGGCATCGCAAGTCACGATGCCGCACCCAATTCAGGTCAACGCCTGCAACCCCCAACGCAATGTCAGCTATAACTATGCCGGATACACGCCGGGATTCTATCCGAGCTACGGCCTCTACGGCCGCTATTGGGGCTACCCTTCCGTCTACGGTGCGACGTACTACCAGTATCCGGTCGAGAACGACCCAACGCTCGGCATCGACTACGTGAATGCCACGCACCACGTGATGAAGCAGATCGAGTTCGGCCTGCTCGTGAAGGGCATCCTGGTTGCCGAGGTCAAGGACGTCGGCACGTTTTCACCGGGCGCGGAGATCAAACATAAATTCGGCCTGAGCCCGAACGTCTTTCCGCTTCAGACGAGCTTCGCGAAATGCGTTCCGCTGAAGATCGCTTTCGAAGACGGTTCCCACTGGAAGAACCCCCACTTGCCGGCCTATCACGCCAGCATGTACGGCCGTCCCCCCGGATAGGTAAACGCACTCCAGATTCGCTAGAGTAAAGGAAATCATGGCTCAAGATCTCTCCGCCGTTGTGTCGCAAGACAACGTTTGGGATATGGCCCAGCAGCAGCTCGATGAAGTGAGCCGGCTCATCGGCCTCAATGAATCGCTGCACGGCTATTTACGCCAGCCAAAACGCGTTCTCGAGGTCTCCGTTCCGGTGCGAATGGACGACGGAGCGTTCCGCATGTTCACCGGGTACCGCGTGCAGCACAACCTGGCGCGCGGGCCCGGGAAGGGCGGCATTCGCTTCCATCCAGACGTGACGCTCGACGAAGTGAAGGCGCTCGCGATGTGGATGACCTGGAAGTGCGCGCTCGTGAACATCCCCTTCGGCGGCGCCAAAGGCGGCGTGATCTGCGATCCCAAGCATATGTCCATGCAGGAGCTCGAGAACCTGACGCGCCGCTTTACCAGCGAAATCTCGATCATCATCGGCCCGGAGAAAGACATTCCGGCACCCGACGTCTACACGACGCCGCAGATCATGGCCTGGATCATGGATTCGTTCTCGATGCAGCACGGCTACTCGATTCCGGGTGTCGTCACCGGTAAGCCGGTCGCGATCGGCGGATCGCTTGGCCGCGACAAAGCGACGGCGCGCGGCTGCGGCTACGTCGTGGACGAGGCGATGGCCGAGCTTGGCAAAGCGGTCGCCGGCGCGCGTGTCGCGATTCAGGGGTTCGGCAACGCCGGGATGTACGCGGCGCAGCTGATGTCCGACGTCGGCTATACGATCGTCGCGGTCTCCGACTCGCGCGGCGGCGTCGCCAACGAGGACGGACTCGACGTCAAAGGGCTGATGGCGCACAAAGCTGAGACCGGGTCGGTCGCGGGCTTCAACGGCGGCGAACGCATCGACAACCGCGCGGTGCTCGAGTTCGACTGCGACGTCCTCGTCCCGGCGGCGCTCGAGAAAGTCATCACCCGCGAAAATGCGGGGCGCATTCGCGCGCGAATCGTGGCAGAGGCGGCCAACGGGCCGACGATGCCCGACGCCGACGCGATCCTCTTCGATCGCGGCATCATGGTGCTGCCGGATATTTTAGCCAACGCCGGCGGCGTGACGGTTTCGTATTTCGAGTGGGTTCAAGATCTCCAGGCGAACTTCTGGGAAGAAGCCGAGATCAACGAACGCCTCAAGCACAAGATGGTTCGCGCGTTTCGCGAGACGCACGAACAGGCGAAACGCCACGGCGTCTCGATGCGCCAGGGCGCGTATTGCGTAGCGGTTTCGCGGGTCGCCGAAGCGACGAAACTTCGCGGCCTCTATCCCTGACGCAACTCGGAATCTTCGGCGACGAGCGGCGCACGCTGGTCGCGGACGAAACCGGTACGATCTACTACGTTCCGCGGTTCGCCGACGCGCCGACCGCAACGGCCTGGTTCGACGCGCTGCGCGATGGCGTCGCATGGCAGAGCGAGCGCCGCTGGATGTACGATCGTAACGTCAACGTACCGCGGCGCGTCGCCCGCTACCGGCTCGACGATCCGCAACTGCCGCCGCCGCTCGCGGAGATCGCCGCAAAGGCGGGCGACGTTACCGAAACGCGCTTTAACAGCGTAGGATTGAATCTTTATCGGGACGGCCGCGACAGCGTCGCCCCGCACAACGACCACCTCTACGAAATCGTCGCGAACCACCCGATCGCGCTGGTTTCGCTGGGGGCAACGCGGCTGATGACGATTCGCAGCAAGGAGGCGTCGAAATCCGCCCGGGGCAGACTGCGGCGAGTCTTCGATATCGATCTCGAGGCCGGCAGCCTGATCGTGATGAGCTACGAGACGCAGCTCCACTACGATCATGGCGTGCCGAAGGCGAAAGGAGCGGTCGGTCCGCGGATCAGCGTGGCGCTCCGGGTCCGTCCGGCCGATGCGGCGAAGGTCAAGCCACGATGAAAGCCTATGGAGTGTCGCGCTCGACGACGGCGCCTCCCGAGGTCGTGTGGAGCGTCTGGTCCGATCCGAACAACTGGAGTCAGTGGAACTCGGGAATCCGTACGGCGCACGTCAACGGTCCGATCGCCGAAGGCGCAACCGGCACGATGACGACGAATCGCGGCAGCACGCACGCCGTCACCTTTCACGAGGTCGCCGTCCCGCGCGGCTTTCGCATGTCGATGACGGGGCCGCCGCTGACGACGTTCACGTTCACCTGCGAAATCGTGCCCGAGGGACGCGGCAGCACGATTGCACAGCACGTGGAGTTTTCCGGGCCGCTCGGCTTTCTCTTTGCCGCGATGATGGGCAACGAAATGGCCAAGCATTTCGTCCCCGTGCTCGACGGTCTCGCGCGCACGGCCGAGGCCCGTGGGACTTCGACGAACTAGACGCCGATCTGCCCGAGGTCTCCAAAGAAGCGCTGGGTGCGCGGATCGTCCCACCAGTTGACGACGATCGCTTCGAGCTCCGGCAGCAGCTTGAGCCGGTGCACGTGCCCCTCGACCACGCGGCGATCGGGCGCGTCCTTTTTCAACTCGCCGTGTAACTCGTCGATTGCCGCGTGCGCCTCGTGCTCTTTGGGCAAAGCGTCGTGGAGCCGCAGGATCGGCAGCATCGTTTCGGCCTGCGTGATGAGCTCCTCACCCGCGACCATGCCGGTGGCGTCGGCATCTTCCACGCCCTGCCGGCGGTTCGAATTCTCGTCCATATCGAGCATCCTACCCGTTTTGACGATGGCGCTCCTGGTCGCGACGGGATTGCCGGCTTGCCAACGCCACGGAGCGCACGCGCACGTGCTCGCGATCGCCGACAACGTCGATCCGGCGTCCCTCAATCCGCTGCTGGCGCACGATCAGGATACGATCGGCTACGACTTGCTCGTTACGCAGACGCTCGTCGGGCTCTCGGCCGAGAATCGGCTCGTACCGGTGCTCGTCACGCGGGTGCCGTCGCGCGCCAACGGCGACGTCTCTCGCGACGGTAAGACGATCGTCTACCATCTCCGGCACGACGTCTGCTTCGCCGACGGCACCGGGCTGACGGCAGCCGACGTCGCGTTTACCTATCGCGCGATCGTCGATCCGCGCAACCCGGTTGAATCGATCGATGCCTACCGGCGAATCGCGGCGCTCCGGACGCCGGATCGCTATACGATCGTTGTGCGTTTGCACGATCCGTGGAACGCGGCGGTCGCCGAGCTCTTCGCGCAGGCCGACTTCGCGTTTGGAATCCTGCCGGCGCACGCGTTTTCGTCAACGGACGTGCGGCGCGGCGCGTGGGATCAGCGGCCGTTCGGAACCGGGCCGTTTCGCGTGACGCAGTGGCAACGCGCGAACCATATCGTGCTCGAGCGCAATCCCTATTTCGCGCCTCCGCCGCGGCTGCGCCGCATCGTGCTTTCGCTCATCCCGACGACGCAGAGCTCGCTGCTGGCGTTGAGTACCGGCGAGGTTGACCTTACCGAGATCGGGCCGGGGCAGGTGCCGCAGGCCCGGCAGATTCCGCACGCGCACCTCGTCGTCACGCCGGTCAACGGCGCCTATTTCTTAATGACGCAGACGACAACGCCGCCGGCCGACGACGTTCGCGTACGGCGCGCGATCGCCGATGCGATCGACGGCCGCGAGATCGTTCGCGCGGCGTTCGGCGTCCTGCAGTCCGCCGATTCGTTTCTTCCGCCCGTCTTTGCGTGGCACGACGGCGGCACGGTCGGCAACGATCCGGCCGCCGTGGCTCGAGAACTTACGGCGGCCGGGTGGCGACGAAACGCCGGGCACTGGAACAAACGCGGCGTTCGCTTGAGCGTGACGATTGCGTTTGCGCCCGAGCGCGGAACGTGGATGCAGGTCATCGAGCAAGAACAGCTGCAGCGGGCGGGGATCGACGCGACGCTCAAGCCGTATCCCGCCTCGCTTTTCAACGCGCCGGGCGGTCCGCTGCGGACGGGCGCCTTTGAGCTCGCGGCGGCGCAGTGGATTGGCGCGGCCGATCCGGAGGAATCGGTGATCTTCGCCTGCAGCCAGCGCGGCGGCAACGGGAACAACTCGATGAACTATTGCAATCCCCGCTTCGAGGCTTTGTTCGAAGATCAGGCGTCCACCGGCGATGCGCGGCGCCGGCGCGCCGACTTCATCGCGATGCAGCGGATCGTGAGGCAAGAAGTTCCGGCGATTCCGGTCGCGTTCGAATCGAACGTCAACGTCGTGCGCGACCGCGTGAGCGGGTTCCGGCGGAATATGCTTAGCTATCCGGTCGGTGCGGAATACTGGGATACGCGCTAAGGAGGGGCTACGTGATTACGTTGGACCAGGCATCGGCGTCGGGGAGGTCGAGGGCTCGGGCGTTGGTCCGTTAAGCGCTTCGATCGTCGAACAGATCGTCCGCGAACCCAGCTTGTAGTCAACGACTTGGCCGCCCGCAGCGGTCGTCGCCGTGCCGCCGACCGTTACGTTTTCGTCGGGCGGCAGAGCAACGCGGTTGTAGAGCAGATCCACTTGGCGCGCCATCGTGCCTTCGCCGCGGTCGCTATTGAGGTTATTATCGAACCACACGCAACTGTCAACGGCACCCGGAAGGCCGGTGAACGTGTAAAGGATCGGCTGAGCCGATGCGGCGCCGCCCGCAAGGGCGAGCAGCGCTGCGAAGATTGTGGCGGCGACAGAGGTGCGCTTCATGGTACGTTGATTCTACGCCGGGCCTCGCACTCCCCGACCGGCCGGCGGACTACTCTGGGACGCCCCCGTCGTGTTCGATGATTTGTTGACGGGTGGCCGAGCCTCCGCACGTGCTCTTGGGGGGAAGTGGCTCGGGCCTGAATGGAATCGGCTTCTGGCTGAAGTTGAAGATGTCGGCCATCGAGGTTGACGTCGCGTCGGTCGTGTGTAGCGACCCGAGGCCGAAGTTATCTTCAATAAACTTCAGAATGCTGCCGAACTGGTACTGGGTATGCACGACCGTACTCGGTTGGGAAAACGGCGAGATTACGATCATCGGCACGCGGAAGCCGAGGCTCGTGTAGTTGATCTGCGGAGGCGGTACGGGATCGTACCAGCCTCCCCAATCGTCCCAGAGGACGATGACTGCGGTCGTGTCCCAATATTTGCTCTTGCCGATGGCATTCACGATGCTGGTGACCCAGCGTGGGCCGCCGCTGCAGCCGCTCGCCGGATGGTCGGAGTCTTTCAGAGTGGGAATGACCCACGAAACGGCGGGCAGCGAGCCGTTCTTCACGTCGTGGAAGACATTTGTGTTTGGTATGCTAATATTCCGCTTCCAGTCGGAGCTGTAGCGAATCTTCTTGATCGCGTCGTAGCCATTCCAAACGCCGCCCGAGAAGTCAGAGTACTTTCCCTTAAAGGCCTCGACGTAGTACCTCCAAGGTACGTCTGCCTTATCGAGTAAGTCGGCAATTGTTCCGTACTGGGTAAAGCACGGGAATGGCAGGACTCCTGGCTTCTGAGGCGGGTCGATGACCTTCCCGCTTTTGAAGACGATCGCCGTCTGAGTTCCCTGAGGTGCGTCGCAGCCCCACGGGAGAGCATCCGGCTGATCGGTCAGCGACTCGCGGTCGTTGAGGCGTACGGTGCCGGAGAGAATGATCTGATGCGAGATGAAGCTGCTCGCCGTGTCGGTAAAGAACATTTCGTCGGCCAGCGAATACCGTTTGGCAAAATCCCAGTACGCTTTGGTCTCCGAGCGTTCGATATACCGGTATGCGTATTTTTTCGCGAGCTCCGCACCGCCCGATTCGCCTTTTCTGATCTTGTCGAAGCCGTTATTCTGACAGACGCCGAGTGAATTAGCATTGCATTCGATTAGGAACCCGGCGTGGCTGTGGTCTATATCGATGCCTTCTCCGAGATTCCCCGTCAACTCCAAGGTGACGGATCTGAGCTTAATCGTCCGCGACTTGCACCAGGGTGCGGGAAGGCACGGTCCGGACATCGCGGTCATCGCGCCTGGGAAACCGGCGAAGACGTTGTTGAAGCTGCGGTTTTCCTGCATGAGGATGACGACGTGCTGGATCGAATGGTTCGGGGGCGGCGCGGTCGGCGGCGGCGTCACGGCGCTCGTGCTGTTGCAGCCGGTGAGCGCGGCCGTCAGCAATAGTGGAAGAGTGCATGATCCCCTGCACAGCACAGTACTAGGATTCTAGAGGCGGGGCTTGCCCCCCGTCCCCCCAGCAGCCGAATCGAGCAGTTGACGGACCTCGTCGTCGCGCGTCTGCTCGAAGTTTTCATAAAAGAGACCGACGGCAACAAACGGCTCGGGCGTATACGGGCAGATGACCCGGTCGGCCACGTCCGCGAGCGCTTCGCACGTTCGATACGCGGCGACGGGCACGGCGACGACGATCTCCGCGGGGTCGCGTTTGCGCAGCGCCGTCGCGGCGGCGCGCATCGTGGCACCGGTCGCCAGACCATCGTCGACCAAGATGACCGATTTGCCCGTGACCTCGGCTTGCGGGCGTTCGTCGCGAAACGTGCGTTCGCGGCGTGCGACCTCTTCGCTCTCGCGCGCGACGACGGCTTGCACGTCGCGTTGGTCGATCCGCAGCGAGGCGATCATCTCGCGGTCGAGCACGCAGGTGCCGTCGCTGGCAAGCGCGCCCATCGCAAGTTCGGCGTGTCCGGGAACGCCGAGCTTCCGCACGACGTAGACGTCGAGCGGAAGCCCCAAGCGTTGTGCGACCTGCGCGCCGACGGGAACCCCGCCGCGGGGTAGAGCGAGCACGACGGCGTCGGGCCGGCCCGCGTACTCCCCGAGCGCCTCAGCGAGCTTTCTGCCCGCCTCAGCGCGGTCTTTGATTATTCCGGAACGCCTCCATCGTGCTCGATGATTTCGCGCGTGCTCGCCGAGTCGCCGCAGTTGCTCTTGTGCGGCAGCGGCTCGGGCTTGAACGAGATGCCGTTCTGGTTGAAGTTGAAGATGTCGGCCATCGAAGTCGACGTGGCGTCGGTCGTGTGCAGCGAGCCCAGGCCGAAGTTCTGCTCGATGAATTTCAGGATGCTGCCGAATTGATACTCCGTGTGCACGACGGTGCTCGGCTGCGACCATGGGGAGATCACGATCATCGGCACGCGCATCCCGAGGCTCGTGTAGTTGATTTGCGCCGGCGGCGCCGGATCGTACCAACCCCCCCAGTCATCCCAGAGCACGATGACCGCCGTGGTGTCCCAGTATTTGCTCTTGCCGATCGCGTTGACGACGCTGGTAATCCAGCGGGGGCCGCCGTTGCAGCCGCTGGCCGGGTGATCTGAATCTGCGAGCGACGGAATAACCCACGAAACGGCCGGCAGCTTGCCGTTCTTGACGTCCGTAAAGACGGTCGTGTTCGGCATGCTCATATTTTTCTTCCAGTCGGGGCCGTGGCGAATTTTATCGATCGCATCGTACCCGTTCCAGACGCCGCCGGAGAAATCGGCGTACTTCGATCCCTCGAAGGCGTCAACGTAGAACCGCCACGAGACATTTGCCTTATCGAGCAAGTCGGCGATCGTGCCGTACTGCGTGAAGCAGGGGAAGGGCAGGCCCTTATGGGGTGGCTCGATCACCTTCCCGCTCTTGAAGATGACCGGCGTCTGCGTGCCGGGAGGCGCGTCGCAACCCCACGGCTGAGCGTCCGGCTGATCGGTGAGCGACTCGCGCGAGTTAAGCTTCACCGTGCCGGAGAGAATGATCTGGTGAGCGATGAAGCTGCTCGCCGTGTCGGTGAAGAACATCTGGTCGGCGAGCGAGTACTGCTTGGCAAAATCCCAGTAAGGCTTCGACTCGGAGCGCTCGATGTACGCATACGGATAGCTCTTCGCGAGCCCGGCGCCGCCGGACTCGCCGAATCGGATCAGGTCGAACCCGTTGTTCTGGCAGACGCCGGACGCATTGGCGTTACACTCGGTCAGAAAACCGGCGTGGCTGTGATCGATGTCGATGCCGAGGCCGAGGTTCCCGGTCGATTCGAGGGTTACGGGCTTGAGCTTGATCGTACCGGACTTGCACCACGGCTTGGCGACGCAGGCGCCGGCCATCGAGGTCATCGCGCCGGGGAAGCCGGCGAAGATGTTGTTGAAGCTGCGGTTCTCCTGCATCATGATGACGACGTGCTGGATCGAGTGCTGAGGCTGCGTTGGTTTGGGGCCCGGCACGAACGAGGTGCTGTTCGTGCTGTTGCAGCCTGCGAAGGCTGCGGCAAGAAAGACGATGGCCGCGCGTAATTTCTTCACTTATCCCTCCAGAAGGCGCTGACCGGTGGTCTTTTGCGATACCGAGTCGGGCGCCTTCCCCCTTTGCCCGGCTAGGCGATCATGAAAGCCGCATTAAAGCATCCTTTTTGCAGAGTGCGAACGCTTGGGTCGGGCGCCACGTTAAGAGAACAGGGCTGCGACTTTGCACGCAGGAAACCACCGCGGCGCGTCGCAGGCTTCAAATCCGCTAATAGGAGTCCGAACTTGAGATTCTCGTCCTTTGCCTCCTTATGTTTAGTTATCGCGCTCGCGGCGTGCAGCAGCACCGGTGGCATGAGTTCACTGCCCTCGGCGGGCAACGCAGCGCCTCCGGCCACGGCCACCACCGAAGAGCCCGCGCCGACATCCGTCGAGACGCCCGAATCCGAACTCGCCGCGCAACCGAGCGAGGCGCCTCCCAAGGCGATGATCGCGCACCCTAGCGCGGCCGCGCAGGGCCTCTGGCCGCGCGCCGGGCGCTCGGCACGCGTATGTGCCGCCGTCGGGAACGGCTATGCCCGCTGTCAGTCTTGGATCCGTACCGACGTTAAGGGTTTGGTTCGCAAGAATACGCCGAGCGGCTATGCTCCCAGCGATCTGCAGACCGCCTACGAGCTGACGTCGTCGAGCGGAAGCAGCGGCAAGGGACAGACGGTCGCGATCGTCGACGCGTTCGTCGATCCCAACGCGGCCAAAGACCTTGCCATCTATCGCGCCCAGTACGGCTTGCCGGCATGCACGGGATCGAATGGCTGCTTCGCTACCAAGGCGTTTGGAACCAGAGCCGACGCCGGCTGGGCGGAAGAAGAATCGCTCGACGTCGACATGGTCTCGGCGATCTGCCCGAACTGTAAGATCCTGCTGGTGGAGGCCGCCAGCAACAGTCTGGCCGCGCTGGTAACCGCGGAGAAGTACGCGACGGCCCACGCAAACTACGTGAGCAACAGCTGGAGCGGCAACGAGGGTACGCAGAAGTACGACGGCAGCTTCAACATCAGCGGCATCGCGATCACCGCGGCAACGGGCGACAACGGCCACAACAGCACGGCGCAGTGGCCGGCGATTCTGCCCAGCGTCATCGCGGTCGGCGGAACGAGCCTGACGAACGTCAACCCGCGCACCGAGTCCGCGTGGGCGGGTGCCGGCAGCGGCTGCAGCAAGATCTACGCAAAGCCGGGTTTCCAAAATGGGCTCAGCACCGGTTGCTCGCTGCGTGCGCAAGCCGACACGTCGGCGGTCGCTAATCCGAACACCGGCGTTGCCGTCTACGATACCTATCGGGAGAGCGGCTGGCTCGTCTTCGGCGGAACCTCGGTCGCGACCCCGATCATCGCATCGGTCTACGCGCTTGCCGGTACGGCCGCGAATAACAACAACACCTATCTCTACGGGCATGCTACGAGCCTCAACGACGTCACCAGCGGCAGCGACGGCAGCTGCGGCGTTCCGCTCTGCACCTCCGGAAAAGGTTGGGACGGCCCGACTGGTTTGGGTACGCCAAACGGGATCGGCGCATTTTAGGAGAGTTCTAACGTTGTAGAACCGCCGCGACGGGTATAAAGCGAACGTTATGAAATTCTACGCAGGAATGACTTCGCTAGTCGCGGCGGTGCTGCTCATCGGCGGTGCCTCCATCGCGCCGGTCGCAGCCCAGGATTACGGGGAGGGCGTACCCGCGTACACGACGTGGCAGCCCGACTGGGACGCTTATAAATACGACAAGCGGCACGTGATGCTCGGTACGGTTACCGGCTTCACACCGTACCGCCTGACCGTGCTGCGCCACAACGGCGTTATGCAGACGGTCGATCTCAAGCACGGTACGATCATCTACCCGACCGGCGGCACGCCGGCGCAGGGCGAACGGGTTTCGCTCGTCGGTTACTACAGCAACGGCACGTTCGTCGTTAATCGCGTAATCTTGCATCCCTAGCATGCCAGTAGCGTCCGCGCCACCTGTCCTCGCACGGGTGGCGCAGCGATTTACTCAGACGTCCCGCGGCATCGTGAGCTTCCGCCTTCACCGCGTCCTCGACGTGCACGCCGGATTCTCCAAGTACCACAGAGATATCGTCTTGGCGGGCATCTATCAAAACGGCAGGCTCGCTCGCGTGCGCGTCGTCAGCTACACGATCGACGGCCGCTCGACGGACCTCCAGCAGCAGGCAGCGCTCGCGCAAGAGTATCAACATCCCAAGCCCGGCGAAACGTTCGCACCGCCGTTCGATGCGCGCAATTTCGCGGACTATTCGTACCAGGAGCAGGGGCCGGGCACGATCGCCTTTGCGACCACGCTGCGCGACGCGGCCCACGGCAACGGGACCTTCACCTACGATGCCACCAACACCGTGCTCGCCTTTACGTATCAGCCCAACGTTTTGCCGCCGCATGCGACCTGGGGCGAGATCGCCGACCGCCGGGCCGAAGTGCTGCCCAACTACTGGGCGGTGACGCAAGAGACGCAAAACTACAAAGGTCGCTACGGCCCCTTCGCGGGAGCGGCAACCGAGCAAGTTGACATCTCCCATTTCCGGCGGTTTTCCAACCTCCGAAGCGCGTTGCGCGCGCTCTAGCGCGCCCCAGCGGAAGGCTTTGCGCCGCGCGCAGAAAACCGTCAGCAGCGGAGGAGTTAGTGCATGCCCGATTTTCTCAAGACATTATTCGTGAACCCGCCCACCTTCGAAGGCTTCGACGGAGGCGCCGGGGCGCGCTATCAATGTCGCCGTGAGGTGCAGTCGTTCTGGTATCCGACCTGGTTGGCGCAGCCGGCCGCGATGGTGCCGGGGAGCAAGCTGATCGACGCGCCGCCCGATCATTTGAGCGTCGAGCAAGTGGCGCCGCTCGCCAAGGATTACGAGCGGATCATCCTCCACACGAGCACCCCTTCATTTAACAACGACGCCCGCTTTGCGGCTCGCCTCAAGGAAGAGAATCCCAACGCGATCGTCGGCATGGTCGGCGCGCACGTCGGAGTTCTGCCTGAGTTGTCGCTCAAGCTCGCACCGGCCGTTGACTGGGTCGGCGTCGGGGAGTTCGACTACACGTGCGTCGACGTCGCGTTGGGCAAACCGCTCGGCGAGATCGACGGCTTGGCCTATCGGAAGAACGGCGAGATCGTTCGCACGGCGGAACGGCCGATCATCACTGACATGGAAGCGTTTCCGTCGGTGCTCGACGTCTATCGCCGCGATCTGACGATCCCCAACTATTTCAACGGCTACCTGCAGCATCCATATCTCTCGCTCTACACGGGGCGGGGCTGCAAGTCGAAGTGCACGTTCTGCCTCTGGCCGCAGACGATCGGTGGACACCTCTACCGGGTGCGCAGCGTCGAGAGCGTCGCGGCGGAGATGGCGCGCGCCAAAGAGCTCTTCCCCGAGGTCAAAGAGTACTTCTTCGATGACGACACCCTGACCGACAACCTTCCGCGAGTGGAAGAGGTCGCGCGGCGGCTCGGGCCGCTCGGGATGACCTGGTCGTGCAACGCCAAACCCAACGTGCCGCGCGCAACGCTCGAGGTGATGAAGGAAAATGGGCTGCGCTTGCTGCTCGTCGGTTACGAGTCCGGCAATCAGCAGGTGCTCAACAACATGAAGAAGGGCACGCGCCTCGATATCATCCGGCGTTTCTCAAAAGACTGCCGCGAGCTGGGCATCAAGGTGCACGGAACCTTCATTCTGGGCATGCCCGGTGAGACGCCCGAGACGATCCAGGAGACGATCAACTTCGCTTGCGAGATGGATCCCGAAACGCTGCAAGTCTCACTCGCCGCGCCGTATCCCGGGACTCATCTCTACAAGCAAGCGCAAGAGAACGGGTGGCTCGAGCAGACCGAAGAGCTCGTCAATACGCACGGCGTGCAGCACGCGGCGCTCAACTATCCCGGCCTTACCTCGACGATGATGTTCGAATCGGTCGACGAGTTCTACCGGAAGTTTTACTTCCGCCCCCGCAAGATGTTCTCGCTGCTCGGCGGCATGATCGGCGATCGTCAGGTCATGAAGCGCCGCCTGCACGAAGGCAAACAGTTCTTCGCGTTCTTGCGCAATCGCAAGCGCGAGGAGCGGGAAGCAACTCGGGAGCGCGTCGCCGCTACTACCTAAGCTTCTATTCTAGGGTTAGGGCCGAAACGCTATAGGGCGGAAGATTGAGCGGCACCGTCGTGCCGACGTTGCCGAGGCTCGTCGTCGCAGGTCCGGACCACCGGTTTTCTTTCGACATATCGTATTGGGTTTTGCCGTAGACCGAGAGCGTTGCGGCGAAGCGGATTTTGCCGGCGTTGCTCACGCGCGCCCGGATCGGAATCGTTTTGAGCGTATTGTTGAAGAGAACGAGCTCGTATCCGTTGGAGATCGCGTAACCGTACGCGCGCACGTTTGTGCCGAGCGCTTCGGGGACGTTCACCGATCGGACCTGCGATCCGGGCGGGACGTTGCTTGCAAAGAGCGTCATGACGCGCGCCGTCGGAAAGGGCGTGCCGCCGCGAATCTTCGGTGTGTTCGGGCAGCTTTCGTACCCGTTGGGAAGGCCATCGGAGAAGAGCGTCTCGGTGCCGAAGTGCTGCCAGCCGTAGAGCTTTTTCGAATAGTCTCCGGTCTGGTCGCAGTTGCCGAAGGCGAGCCACCAAGTCGCCATCGGAACCCCGGCCTTCTGGAGCGTGCCGAGCATCTGTCCCAAGAAAAGACCGTTGACGATCGAGACGGATTGCTTGCCCTCATTGCCGGCATCGTTGTTGAACTCGCCAAGGTAGATCGGAACGTTCTTGGAGAGCCCGGCGGCGTTCATCTGCTTGCGCAGCCCCTTCAAATCGTCCGAGAAGGCGTTAACGTCCTGGCCGAGCAGCTCTCGATCGTTATCGATGTTGTACTCCGGGTAATAGTGCAGCTCGACGAAGTCGAACGGCTGGGCTTTCCGCAGCACGACCTCGTTCCAGGATGCGTCGTCGGGCGTATCGACGACGATGCCGAGCTTGGCACTTGCATTGGCTTTTTTTACCGCGGGATAGAAGCCCGTTCGAACGGCGTCGGAGTAGGTGTTCGGATCGTGCGGCTTTGAGTGGAGGTCGTACTCCCACGAGCCGTAGATTTCGTTGCCGACCGTCCAGAACGGGACGTGATAGCCGTGTTTTTTCGCGTCCGCGACCCAGGCCGCGGCTTCGCTGGGTTCGCCGCCGCCTTTGCACGTACGGTTGCTGCCGTAATCGAGGGTGATGGCGATGTCGAGGTCTAACGGACGAGCCGCGTGAGTCATCAAGTTGTCGAACGTCATACCTGGCGCAATGTAGCCCTCGCCGTGGCAGATCGAGCCGCCGTCTTCCCAGTGGTAGGCGTCGGATTCCGAGCCGCCGGGAAAGCGCGCGAGTTTGATGCCGGCGTTGCGCAGCGCCGGGTTGACGAACGATTTATTGAAATCCCACCAGGTGCCGATCGAAGCGCCGTAGATATCGGTGGCAACCGCCGGACCGGCGGAGCGCGCGTTGAGATCGATGACGCTTCCGGCCCGGTTGCGAGCTGCGGCGTCGAGAGAAGTCTCGGACGGCGACGTGGGTATCGCTCGAGTCGCAGTGCAGGATGCTGCAGCGAGCAGAATGAGCGTGCAGTGAAGGATTCTAAGATTGCTCACTGTGCCAGTATAACGCAGCAGACCGGCCAAATAGCGCGGCGCATTGACCGAACGTACGTTCGCATGATAGAGTTCGTAGCGTGAGCAGGTGGGGGAGCCTCGGTTGAGCTGGCTTTCGCGACTTCGCACCTCCCTCGGCCGTGCCCGCGAGGTTTTCTCGGCCGTCGCCCGCCTCGGTTCGCCCCAGCGGCCAGTATCGCCCGAATTCTGGGACGAGCTGGAAGAGACGCTGATCATGGCCGACTTCGGGGTGCCGACGACCGCGAAGATCGTCACGGGTCTGCAGACCGTTGCGAAGCAGGAAGAGTGGAAGACGACCGACCAAGCCGTAGCGCGCTTCCGCAAAGACGTCGAACGCTTCCTCACCCTGCCTCACGCCGAACTCCAACTCGACCGCACGCCCGCCGTACTCCTTGTCGTCGGCGTCAACGGTAGCGGCAAGACGACGACGATCGGCAAGCTCGCGACGCGTCTGCAGAAAGAGCGTAAGCGGGTGCTGCTGGTCGCCGCCGACACGTTTCGGGCTGCCGCCGCGGAGCAACTGGCCGTCTGGGCCGAGCGCAGCCGCGCCAGCATCGTTCGCGGCGCTGAGGGAGCTGATCCAGCCTCGGTCGTCTTCGACGGCCTGCGCGCGGCCAAAGCGCGCAACGCCGATATCGTCATCGTCGACACCGCCGGGCGCTTGCAGACGAAGACCAATCTGATGGAAGAGCTCAAGAAGATGCGGCGTGTGATCGAGCGCGAGACGGGCGAGCCGCCGGCCGAGACGCTGCTGGTCGTCGACGGCACGAGCGGTCAGAATGCGATCTCGCAGGCGAAGATCTTCAACGAAACGACCCAACTCACGGGCATCGTCGTCACCAAGCTGGACTCGACGGCGAAGGGCGGCGTGCTCGTCGCGATCGTCGACGAGTTGGAAGTGCCGATCAAACTCGTCGGCTTGGGCGAAGGGGCCGAGGATCTTCGCGACTTCTCCCCGGCGGAGTTCATCGACGCGCTCTTCGAAGAGAGCGCGGAGCCGGCCGCGCCGTGAGAGGCAAAAATGAGTATGCCAGCCACTTGGCACTCGGCCATGAGAGCGTGATAGCGTAGGGCGCTCAACCCGCTAGAGAAAGGACCAGAATGCCTGCAGAAGACGAACGACAAATTGCCCTGGCCAACGCGCTGACGCAGATCGAGCGACAGTTCGGCAAAGGCTCGATCATGCGCATGGGCGACTTCGAGCGCATGGCGTTCGAGGTCGTTCCGACCGGATCGATCGCACTCGATCTGGCGCTCGGCGTCGGCGGCCTTCCACGCGGCCGAATCGTCGAGATCTACGGCCCGGAGTCGAGCGGTAAGACGACGCTTGCCCTTCACGCAATCGCCGAGGCTCAGAAGACCGGCGGAACGGCCGCCTTCGTCGACGTCGAGCACGCGCTCGATCCGAATTACGCCGCGGCCCTCGGCGTCGATCTCGACAATCTGCTGGTCTCGCAGCCCGACACCGGCGAACAGGCGCTCGAGATTGCCGAGATGCTCACCCGCAGCAACGCGGTCGACGTCGTCGTCGTGGACTCGGTCGCCGCACTGGTCACTCGCGCGGAGCTCGAGGGCGACATGGGTGATGCGCACGTCGGTCTGCAGGCGCGTCTGATGTCGCAGGCTCTGCGCAAACTGACCGCCGCGATCTCCCGCAGCAAAACCGTCATGATCTTCATCAACCAGCTTCGCGAAAAGGTCGGCGTCATGTTCGGCAACCCCGAGACGACGTCGGGCGGCCGCGCGCTCAAGTTCTACGCCTCCATTAGGCTCGACGTGCGCAAGCTCGAGACGATCAAGGTCGGCCAAGATGTGGTCGGCACTCGCACGCGCGTCAAGGTCGTCAAGAACAAGGTGGCGCCGCCGTTCCGCCAAGCCGAGTTCGACATCACGTACGGCCACGGCATCTCGAAGATGGGCTCCATTCTCGACGTCGCGCTCGATCAGAACATCGTCGGCAAGAGCGGCTCGTGGTACACCTACGGTGAGCAGCGCATCGGCCAAGGTCGCGAAAACGCGAAGTCCTTCCTCGAAGAGCATCTCGACGTCGCCGTGGAGATCGAGAGCAAGATCCGCGAGGCGCTCGGCAAAGTCGCATCAACGAACGGAAAAGCCCCCGCCACCGCCGCCGAAGTGTCATCCTGAGCGAGCGTAGCGAGCCGAAGGATGGCCAAAGCTTATCCCGCCGCGCTGGCGATGCTGGCGCGGCAACGCTTGACGGAGGCGAGACTCTGGGAGCGGCTGGAACGCAAAGGTTTCGACGGCGAGGCGATTCGCGATGCCGTCGAACGCTGTAAGCGCGAAGGCTTCGTCGACGACCGCCTCTACGCGGCGCTCTACGTCGAGGGCAAACGCAAGGCCGTCGGCGACGGGCGGCTCATCGGCGAACTCACTCGCAAGGGGATCGACGGCGAGGCGGCCGCGGCGGCGGTTGCGGCGTTAGAAGAAGACGAAGCGTCACGCTGCGCGGCGGCCTTCGAGAAGCTCGCCGGCAGCATGCCGGAGATTGCCTACCCATCCGCGGCGAGGCGCCTGGAGCGCCTGGGATTTCCCGCGTCGACGATCTACCGAACGCTGCGCGATCACGCGGCGCAGTTCGGGCCGCTCGCCTCCGACGGCGAGTAAACCCGCCCGAACCGCCGTCCCACCCAACGCCGGCAGCGGGTACTTTTTCCTTCATGCCGATGCAGACGATCGTGGTCGCCGAAGACGACCGCGCGACTCGGGATCTCTTCACCCATCACCTCGAACGTGACGGTTTCACGGCGCTCGGCGTCTCGGACGGGCACGCGGCGTTGCGCTACGCGCGCGGCGCAGCCGACTTGCTCGTGCTCGACGTCGGATTGCCGGGCATCGACGGCTACGACGTCGCGCGGACGCTGCGGCGCGAAGGGCGCAACGTACCGATCGTCATGGTCACCGGCCGCGGCGACGAAGTCGATCGCGTCGTCGGCTTCGAGCTGGGCGCGGACGATTATCTCTCAAAGCCTTTCGCGCCGAGGGAGCTGGTCGTTCGCGTTAAGGCGATTTTACGGCGTGTGGGGCAGCCCGTCGTGCAGGCAACGCCCTCGCTGCGTTTCGGCCGGCTCGAAGTCGACGCCGCCGCGCGGGAAGCCCGCGTCGACGGCAACGATGTCAAGCTCAAACCGCGCGAGTTTGCGCTGCTGATGGAGTTTGCGAGCAATCCGGGCGTCGCGCTCTCGCGCGACTGGCTTCTGCAACGCGTCTGGGGCTTCGACTTCGCGGGCGACGAGCGGACCGTCGACGTGCACGTCCATCGCTTGCGCGCCAAGATCGAGGAGCACTGGAAGATTCCGCCGCTGCTGCGCACCGTTCACGGATTCGGCTACAAGTTCGCGCGGCCGTAGGGCACGAGCATCGTGCTCGATCTCAAGGGTCTCGCCGGCGCACTGGGCGAGCAGGCCGCCCTGCCGGCGGTCCGGCACGAGCTGCGCCGCCCGCTCGCCGCCATTCGCGGCTACCTCGAGACGCTGCTCGAAGAAGAGCCCGATCCGCAGACGACGCGCCGTTTTCTCGAGACCGCGCGGAGCGAGGCACTGCGTTTGAGCCGCCTGATCGACGGCATGCTCGATCTGCCGATGCTCGAGCTCCAGCAGCCGGCGCAACGCGCGCTGGCGTGCGACGTCGTCGAGCAGATCCGGGCAACGATCGAGCTCGTTGCGCCGATGGCGCGTAAGCGCGATGTGACGATCCGCACGCGAGCGCCGAAGCGCGCGGTTGCAGCAATCGACAGCGACGAGTGCGTTCACGCGCTCTCCAACCTCGTTGAAAACGCGATAAAACACGGAAGCGAGCACGGAACCATCGAGGTTAGGTGCCGGCGGATCGTGCCGTTTGTCGAGGTAGCGGTCGAAGACGATGGCGCGGGCGTCGATCCCGGGGACCGCGCCGCGATCTTCGAGCTTGGTGCGCGCGGCGCGCGTACCGATCGCACCGGCAGCGGCATCGGTCTTGCCGTTGTGAAGGCGATCGCGCAGCGGGCGCGGGGCGAAGTCTGCGTAGACTCCTCGGCGCTCGGCGGCGCGCGCTTTCTCCTACGGCTTCCGGCGAAGTAGCCGCTACGACGAGTAGATAATCACCGAGCCGTTGCCTGGGGGAGGCACCGCCGGGTAGCCTTGACCGTTGCCGCCCGACCCTCCGCAGCCGGAGGCCCCTGCCTCCGGCTGGACTCCAAGCGTCACCACTCGTTGCGTCGCCCCGAAAGCACCCGAAAGCTCGGCGAGGGGCTACGGTTGCGCTGGCACTCAGCGCCAAGCAGAGTCGAAGAAGGAGACTTCGGTCACCTTTTACCCGAGAAATCGGGATTCTGCCGGCGCGAGCCGCCGCTAGGCGCGCAGCAAGCTCTGGAGACGAATAGCTCGGAAAGGCGGCGCCGCAGCCGCTCGCGCCGTTCTTGCGCGCAACAGCGATTGACGATGGAGGCGCAACGTACGTGTGCCGCAAACGAGTGGTGCGCGCCAAACGCGTTGGGGGGATAGCAGCGCAGACGCGTCGTAGATGTTGGTCCGTGGCTATGTCACGGGCTTCGTTCGCTCATGCGAGTGAAGCCGAGCTCGCCCGAATCTTCGACTTCTACGGAATTGCGTGGCAGTACGAACCGCGGACCTTTCCGATTTCCTGGAACGAGCGCGGACGTCCGATCGAGTTTTTCACCCCCGATTTTTATCTGCCGGAGTACGACCTCTACATCGAGCTGACGTACGCCAAGCCCGTTCGCAACACGCGCAAGAACCGCAAGGTTCGTCTGCTTCGAACGCACCATCCGCGCATCAACGTCAAGCTGTTCACCCGTCGCGACATCGAACGCGTCTTTTGGCGTTCGTTGAAGCCGGCGTCATGAACGGCGAGCCGCTCTTTGATTCCGGATCGATCGCCGGGCGGGTCGCCCAGATCGGAGCGGCCATCTCGGCGGACTACGCGGGCAAGCTCCCGGTCTTGGTCGGGTTGCTCACCGCCGCGGCCCCGTTTCTTTCAGACCTCATGCGGACGGTCACGATCCCCTGCCAGATGGACGTGATCGCGATTAGCAAATACGGCGACGGCCAGCCGGTCGTCCTGGAGAAGGACCTGGCAATCCCCATTGAGGGCCGGCACGTGATCCTGGTGGACGACACGGTCGATACAGGCATGACCCTCCACTGCGTCGTCAAGACCATGCTCGCTCGGGCCCCCGCCTCTCTGGCGGTCTGCGCGCTGCTCGACCGGCCTCACCGCCGGATTGCCGATATAGAAATTAAGTACAGGGGGTTCGAAGTCCCCGACGTATTCGTCGTGGGCTACGGCCTCGATTATCTAGGACGCTATCGGGAGTTGCCCGCATTGTATGCATACGGAACGTGGCCCGCGTAAATGGGTAGAGGTTTCCGACGATTCGCGATGGCCGCGCTGCTTTGTGCCGCGGCCACTTTGCTGCTTCCGGGCCGGCTCCTCGCGCTTGAACTGCGCTCGATCGAAAAAGCGGCAGCCGACTATCGCAGTCCCAATAGCCACCTGCAAGACATGTTTCGCGCGGCGCTGCTCGATACGAGCCGCCTCGCGGAATACGCCCCCGACGGCACGGCCTATATCGAGACGGGCGACATTCCGGCCGAATGGCTGCGGGACGCGAGCGCGCAGGCACGTCCGTATCTTTACTTCGCCAAGGATGACACCGACGTTCGCAGCTTACTACGGGCGATCATCGCCCGAATGGTCAAGTACGTGCAGCTCGACCCCTATGCGAACGCTTATACGTTAGATTACCGCGTTTGGGAGCAAAAGTTCGAGCTCGACTCGCTCGCCTATCCCACGGCGTTCGCGTGGAGCTACTGGAAGACGACCGGCGACGCATCGATCTTCAACGGCGATTTCTCGAACATGCTCGACGACGTGCTCTCCACGATGCAGCGCGAGCAGAACCACCCGCGCAACTCGCGTTACACGCATAAAGAGCTTCCCGCCGACGGCTTCGGCCGGCCGACCGGCTATACCGGGATGATTTGGACGGGCTTCCGTCCTTCCGACGACGCCTGCTACTACAACTTCCTGATTCCCTCCGAGATGTTCGCGGTCGTCGCGCTCGGCGACATGTCCGACATCGAGCTCAACGTCTACCACAACGTCGTCAAAGCGCGCGAGGCCAAGGCGCTGCGCGACGAGGTGCAGCGCGGCATTCAGACGTACGGCCTCGTGCTGGTGCCCAAGTACGGCTACATCTACGCCTATGAAGTCGACGGATTGGGGCACGCGATCCTCACCGACGACGCCAATATCCCGAGCCTCCTGGCGGCGCCGTACTTCGGCTACACGACCGCCAACGACCGCTACTACGAGAACACGCGGCGTTTCTTGCTCTCGCAGGACAATCCGTCGTTCTATCAAGGGCACGTTGCGCGCGGAATCGGCAGCTACCACACGCCGGATCACTGGATCTGGCCGCTCGCGCTGATCATCCAGGGAATGACGACGACCTCGGGCACCGAGAAGCAGGACGTCCTCACGCAGCTGCTCGCGAGCGATCCCGGCGATCACCTGTTACACGAATCGTTTAATCCCGACAATCCGCAGCAGTACACGCGGCGCAACTTTGGCTGGCCCAACGCGCTCTTTTCCGAGTTCGTGATGACGCAGCTTCAGGGCGTACCCGAGATTCCGATGGGCGATACCGTGGATCTCGAGTTCCGCACCGAATAGGGTGGCCTCCAAAGCCACCATCATTCTCGGGTGTCAGTGGGGGGACGAGGGCAAGGGCCGGATCGTCGACCTCTACGCGGCCGATTACGACGTCGTCGCGCGCTTCGGCGGAGGCGATAACGCCGGGCATTCGATCGTCGCCGGCGAGCAAGAGCTGGCGCTGCGCATCGTTCCGTCGGGCGTGCTTCGCGAGCACGTCGAGCTATTCATCGGCGGTGGAACGGTCGTCAATCCCGCCACGCTGCGCAGGGAGCTCGAAAGTTTAGCGGCGATCGGCGTCGACACGTCGCGCATCTCGATTTCGGACCGCGCGCACGTCGTCTTGCCCTCGCACGTGCAACGCGACGCGGTTGCCGAGCGCGAACGTGGAGCCGGCGCGATCGGCACGACGGGGCGAGGCATCGGGCCGGCCTACGTCGATCGCGTGGCCCGCAGCGGCATTCGGTTCGCCGACGTTATGCGGGGCGTGCAGCCGCTCAGCGCGGACGACGCCGAGGCGGTCGAACGCGGCGCGGCGGCTGAGCGAACACGTCGTCGACGGCGTCGAGTATCTGCAGGCGCGCTTGCGATCGGACAAGCGCGTGCTGCTGGAAGGCGCGCAAGGCTCGCTGCTCGACGTCACGTACGGCACTTATCCCTACGTCACGAGCTCGCATACGATTGCGGGCGGCGCCTGCACCGGCTTGGGTATCGGGCCTAGTGCGATCGGGCGTGTGAGCGGCGTTTTCAAGGCGTACTGCACGCGCGTCGGCTCGGGGCCGTTGCCGTCGGAGCTCAACGACGAGCGGGGCGAGCGGCTGCGCCGCCAGGGCGGCGAGTTCGGTACGGTAACGGGGCGTCCGCGACGCTGCGGCTGGTTCGATGCGGTCGCTGCGCGCTACGCCGTGGGGCTCAACGGACTCGACGGCGCCATTATCACGAAGCTCGACGTGCTGACGGGTCTGGACCGCGTCGGCATCGTGACGAGCTATCGCGCCGGCGGCAAGCGCCTCGGATTCGACGCGGCCGACCGGACCGATCTGCAGGTCGAGGTCGAGGAGATGCCCGGCTGGAGCGAGTCGATCGACGAGTGCCGGCGCATCGCGGATCTTCCGAAGGCGGCGCGCGCTTACGTCGCGCGGCTCGGGGACGTGCTCGCCGTTCCGATCGAGCTGGTCTCGGTCGGCCGGGAACGCTCGCAGCTGGCTCGCTAGCGCGATGCCGCGGGCACAACGCTAAGTAGATGGCGGCACGGTTCGTTTTTTCGTTGGAGCCGCTGCTGGAGGAGCGGCGGCATCGTGAAGAGCGCAAGCGTCAAGCCCTCGCGCAGGCGAAACGAGCGTGCGATGAAGGCGTGCAGGAGATGGAGCGCCTTAACGGCGCCGTCTGCGAGGCCGGCGCGGCGTTGCACGGTTGCGTGCTCTCCGGTGAGTCCGCCGGCGCGGGCCTTCGATTTTACGATTCGCGGCTGCGCTTTCTTGCCGGGGCGATCCAGTGGCAGGGCGAGCGCGTCGCGCGTCGGGGCTGCGACGTTTCGGCGGCGCGGGCGGAACTGATTGCGGCGCATCGCGATCGCTTGGTCGTCGAAAAGCTTCGGGAGCGGCGACTGAGTGAGTTTCGCGCGAGCGAAGCGAGACGCGACGAAATGGAGATCGACGAGGCGAATTCGCGTTTGCACGCGCGGCGGTTGGCGCACCATCGCCGGAGGCCGTCCTTCGAGTCGCTGCGCTCGCTGGGGATGACAAGGGTGAAGTGATTACTTTAACTCGAGAGAATGGGCAGCCGGTGCTGCTGAACTGCGATCTCATCGAGAGCGTCGAGGAGAACGGGAAGAGCGTGATTACGCTGACGACCGGCAACGCCGTCGTCGTGCGCGAGCGGCTGCACGAGATCGAAGCGAAGGTCGTGGAGTTCAAGCAGAAGATCTACGGCCGCTAGCGTGCCGGCGAGTTTCTGGGCAGCGTATGCGATCAAGCTGGCCGTCGTCGCCGCGGTGTTGTCGGCGCTCTACGCGCTCGCGAGACTTCTGCGCCGCAGCGCCTTCTTTCTGCGCGGGCCGCGGCGCCGGGTCGACGTAGTCGAGAGCACGGTGCTCGCGCCGAATGCAGCACTCCACGTGATCCGCATCGGCGAGCGCTACTTGTTGCTCGGGAGCGGCGGGTTAAATAAGCTGGCCGAGCTGGAGCCCGGCGAGCCCGAAGCTATACCGCGAAGTACCTGAACTGGGCGATCTTGTTGCCGGCGGTCTCGACGAGATAGATCTGGCTGTCGAGCCCGAGCGTCATCGCCGTCGGTTCGGAATTCTTCGTCGGAATCGAAAAATAGGCGACGTGATGCGAGCGCGCTTGGAACTGTCCGATGCGGTTGCCGGCCGTGTCGGTGAAATAGAAGTTGCCGTTGACGCCCTGCAAGACTTGGTTGGGCGTGTTTGAGTTGGTGAGCGGATACTCGGTAATCGCGCCGTTGAGCTGGAGCCGGGCGATGTTGCGGCCCTTCATTTCGACGAACCAGACCGAGTTGTCGCTCGCGGCGCAGATGCCGGTGGGATCCGAAAACTTCGTCGGTATGGGGTATTCCGTCAAGGGATAGCCGCTGGTCGGGAGCCGGCCGATCTTATTGGTTCCCGTTTCGGTAAACCAGATTGCGCTATCGGGGCCGTTCGTGATCGCCATCGGCTTCGCGTCGCCGGTCAACGGAAACTGGGTGAACTTTACGAACGGCTTTTTCTTCAGTTGTTGTATGCGCCAGACCGAGTTCGTGCCGGGATCGGTCACCCACATATTGCCGTCGGCGCCGAGCGTGATGTTGGTCGGCTTCGTGTTGGGAACCGGGAAGGCGTACTCGGTGTAGGGTGGGCCCGTCACCGTGATCTGACCGACCTTGCCGACGGCGCTCTCGGCGAACCAGACGTTGAGGTCCGGGCCCGGCCCCGAGGCCATCCCGTAGGGCTCAGACTTGCGCGTCGGGGTGACGTTCTCGGAGATCGAGCCGTTGGAGACCAATTGCGCGACCTTGGCCTTCGAGAATTCGGTGATCCAGATGTTGCCGTCGCTGCCGAGCGCAATTCCCATCGGTTGGCTCGAGGCCGTTGGAATGGGGTACTGGGCGCTGACGAGCGGGGGCGGGGTCGGCGGAGGGGTCGGGGTGCCGCTGGTGACGGGGGTGCCCTTACCGCACGCAGCGAGAAAGCCGACCGCTAAAAAGACGAAGAGGAGGCGGGCCATTGGCATAGCCCTCCCTTATTGGCACCGCATATCCGCTTTCCCCCAACGGGGGTCTCTCAGGCGAATAGGCTCCCCTGCTTCTAATACTAATTTCTTAGTTGACAGCTCCCCCGAAGGCGCGGTACTATTCAACTAAGGATTTAGTAGAAACAATCCCAACCTTAACCCATAAAGAAAGTAAGCATGGCACGACGACGTTCGAACACCCTGACCGAGGCCGAGCTGCGGCTGATGGAGGTCCTTTGGGAGCGTGGCCGGGCCACGGTCGGGGACGTGACTGCCGCATTGCCCCCGCCGCCGCTGGCCTATAACAGCGTGCTCACCACGATGCGCATTCTCGAGCGCAAAGGTTACGTCGATCACGATGAGGCCGGGCGCGCCTTCATGTATCGCCCGCTCGTCGCCCGCGAAGATGCGGCAACCAATGCCGTCGGACATCTGCTTTCACGTTTCTTCGATAACAGCGCGGGTTCGCTCGCGCTGCAACTCATTGCCAACGAACGGCCGTCGAACGACGAACTGAGCCGGCTCAAGGCGCTCATCGAACAGTACGAGGAGAACGGCTAATGATCGTCGTCGCTGCGACGGTACTCAACGCACTTTGGCAGGACGCACTGCTCGTGCTCTGCGTTTGGCTGCTGCTTCGTGCCTGGCCGCGCATCAACGCGGCGACGCGCTACGTCGTTTGGAGCGCCACCTTGGTGGCGGCACTCGTGGTTCCGGTCGCGACGACCCTGGCATTCTTCACGCCGGCGCAACCGGTTGGGACGACGGTCGGCGGCAGCGTACATACCTCGAGCGCCAACGTCGTGCACGAACGCGTGATGCCTCAGAGCCTTCAGGTCCACCATTCGACCCCGAGCGCCGCGCAGAGCCCGAGCTTGACGCGCGCGCTGGCAGGCTTGCCGCCGCGCCTGCGCGTCACGCTGCCGTCGCCGGTCGCGATCGGCGTGTTCGCGGCGTGGGCAGTCCTAGCAGCCTACGCGCTGATCGGACTGCTGATCGGCTTGCTGCGCCTCGAGCAGCTCAAGCGCGACGCGCTGCCGCTGCCGGTCGACTACCGCGACTCGATGCCGCAGTGGATCGCCGCGAACAAGGGACGCCGCCCGGTGCGCCTGTGCGTCAGCGAAGCGATCGATGTACCGGTCGCGGTCGGGCTCTTCGACGCGATGATTTTGATTCCGCGAACGCTGCTCGAGCGGCTCTCGCCGCAGGAAGTCGAGCAGATCAGCTTGCACGAGCTCGCGCACCTGCGGCGCGCCGACGACTGGAGCAACTGCATGCAGCGATTGATCGTCGCCGCGCTTGGTTGGAATCCGGCGGCGCTCTTCGTCGCGCAGCAGCTCGAGCTCGAACGCGAGGTCGCCTGCGACGATTGGGTGCTCTCCTCGGTACACGCCGTGCGCCCGTACGCACTCTGCCTGACGAAGATGGCTGAGACTGCGGCCTGGCCGCATCATCCGATGCCAGCGCCGGGCGTCTTCACCACGCGCAAACAGATTTCGCTGCGCATCGAACGCCTGCTCGGGACGAGCCGCGACATCGCGACGAACCTCGCGATCGGTCCGGCGGCGGCGGCGATCGCCTCGGTCGGCGCGCTTGCGCTGCTCATCGCCTTCGTCGCACCCTCGGTCGCGGCGCCGGCGTACCAAGTCGCGCAGCCGGCCAAACCGGCAACGGTCGCCGCGCACACCACGGCGGCGAAAACCGCGACGCTCAGCAAACCTATAGTCATCACGAAGACCGTCATCGAGCGGCAGCCAACCGTCGCCCGCCCGACGCAGGAACTGCACGAGACGAAAGCACTGCCGGCGGCTCCGCCTTCACCTCTCGTGCCTGCGGGCAAAGCGATGCCGGCGATCGGCAAGCCGTCCCTCGGCGCGACGACGGCGGGAATCGACGCGGCGAGCAAAATCGCGGCAGCAGCGGCCCAAGGCGCGAGCGCCGGCAGCACGGCGGCGGCGATGAGCAGAGGCATGGACATCGCGAGCAGGAGCGTCGCCGAAAGCACGAAGATGGCGAGCACCATCGATGCGTCGGTCGACGGCGCCTTCGAGAATGGCTTAGGACGCAGCACTGCGGCGACGCATAAGCTCGCACAGAGCAGCAGCGGAAAGTCGTGCGTCGGCTGCGACTTGCAAGGCGTGAGCTGGGTGGGACGCGACCTACGCGGCGCGCACTACACCGGCGCCGATTTCACCGGGGCGAACCTGCACGGCGCGGATCTTTCCGATAGCGTGCTCGAGGGCGTCGATTTTTCGAGTGCGAACCTCAGCAACGTCTCGTTCCGGCGCGCCCGCCTGACCGGCTGCGATTTCTCTAGCGCCAACCTCAGCGGCGCGGATTTTACCGGCGCGACGATGACGGGCTGTCAGTTCAAGAATGCGTCGCTGCCATCCGGCTCGCTGCGCAGCATCCTCAACAGCTGTCGCGGCTGCGATTTCACGCGCGCGAACATGGCCGGCGCGGATTTTAGCGGCGTGCACCTTACCGGCGACGATTTCTCGCACGCCGATCTGCACGACGCCAACTTTTCGGGCGCCGTACTTACCGGGACCGACTTCAGCCGCGCGCGGCTGGACGGCGCGAACTTCAACGGCGCGACCCTAAACAGCTGCGATCTCTCAGGGGTCGACCTGTCGCGCGTGGATCTTTCGAAAGCGAAAATCGTCGGGATGGATCTCTCTAAACACAAAACGCCACGATAACCTAACGATCTCGTAACCCCAACTTCCCTGAAAAACGCCTCGCGCGGCCGAGGCCTGGTTTCCTGCGCCCTTTGGGCCCGCTTTATAAGGAGCAAAACACCGTGAACTACCTGTTGGCTACGCTACTCTCGCTGCTCTCGATCGGAACCGGGGTCGCCGCCGCCGGCGGCTTGCCGGCGAACTGCACCGGATGCGACTTCGGCGGACGCGACCTGCACGGCGCCGACCTCTCCAACGTTGCGTACGTCGGCGTCGATCTCTCACGCGCGGACCTGCGCAACGCCAATCTTCGCGGCGCGAAGCTCGTCGGCGTCGATTTCTCGCACGCCGACCTGCGCGGCGCAAACCTGCAAAATACGCGGCTGACCGGCGTCGATCTGGATGGTGCGCAGATCGGCGGGGCGACCTTTACCGGCGCCGTGCTGACGGGCATCGATTTGCGCGGAGTGCTCAATGGGCTCGCCAGCACCGACGCGCGCGGCTTACTGGAAAAATGCACCGGCTGCAACGCGCGTGACGCCGACATCGAGGGGCTCGATCTCTCGGGCATCGCGGTCGTCGGGGCGGATCTGAACGGCGCGCGCGCCGCGCGGGCGCGCTTTACCGGAGCGGAGCTCGAGGGCGTCGATCTCGCCAACGCCGATCTGCGTGGCGCCGATTTTCGCAACGCCAAAATCTGCACGCATGACGACGACCAGTCGGGCAGCAACTCGAGCAACGGACGCGTGCACTGCATCGATCTGCGTGGAGCCGACGTGCACGGCGCCGACTTTCGCGGCGCACTCTACTGTGAGAGCCACGCGTCGCGTACCTGCCGGCCGGTCGATGCCGCGACGCTGCGCGCCGGTTCGCGCTCCGATCTAAGCGGCGCGATTTTGCAATGAGACGCGGCCTGTGGGCGCCGGCGTTCGGCCTGGCGTTCGTCGCGGCGTTGACGGCTCGTGCGCTTGCGTATCCGCACCTTGCGGTCGCGCAGGCGACGGATCCGCCGCTCGATCCCAAGGCGCCGAGCAGCACGTGGTCGCAGGCGACGAACCTGGCGCTTCCGTGGAATCCGGTGAAGTCGAAGCCGGCCAGCGAGCCGACGGCGGCCTACATCACGACCGACGGCCACGCGCTCTACGTGCGTTTCGACGCGACGCAGCACGAGCCGATCGCCGCGGAGCAGCACACCAACGACGTGGGGCAGGGCAACGACGACGAAGTCTGGATCGATCTCTGGCCCAACGGCATCAGCGGCTACTTTTACCAGTTCTACGCGACGCCTAACGGCACGCACTACGAGTTCTCGTCGGAGAACACGGGCTACTCGCCGAACTGGGAATCGGCCGGGACGACGACCGCAAACGGCTACACCGTGACGATGCGCATTCCATTCGAGGTGCTGCGCAACGCACACGGCGGCGACTGGCACGCGCAGTTCGTACGCTACGTGCGGGCAACGGGCGAACAGCAGGTGTGGTCGTATGACAAAGTGCAGATGTCGCCGGATTCCTACGGGAACGCCGACTACGCCCACGCTGGTTCGATCGAGATTCCCAAGCTCACCGGCGTCGCCTTTTCGCGTCCCAAGCCGCGGGCCGCCCTCTACGCGCTCGGCGAAGCGGCGAGCAAGACGATCGGCGGATCGACCTCGCGCGTCGGCGCCGACCTCTCCATTCCGATCACCCCGACGGCCTCGTTTTACTCGACCTTTCATCCGGATTACTCCAACGTCGAACTCGATCAGCAGTCGATCTCGCCGACCGTCTACCAGCGCTTCTACAGCGAGGTGCGGCCGTTCTTTACGCAGGCGGCAAACTTCTACAATCAGTTCAACTGCGATGCGTGTCCCAACGTTCAGGCGCTCTACACGCCGGCGATTCCGACGCCGCGTGAAGGGTACGCCGTCGAAGGGAAGGCGGGTCCGATCGGCTTTGCGACTTTCGACTCGATCGGCGACGGCCGCAACGATCTCGCGAGCGCGGTCGACTATACGTCGCCCGATACGCGCTGGGGCGCGTCCGTCGAGCGCGTCGCGGCGAATCTCACCGGCCTCAACGATTACGTCACCGAGACGGGGTTGAGCTACTACGACCTCAAGCACACCAGCCTCTACTTCAACTACGGCGACGACACCGGAACGAACGTGCTCGAGGGAAATCAGGCGCAGTACTACGATTTTGGCGGCGGCTGGTCGAATCAAACCTTCGGCCTCTTCGCTTCGACGCGCAAGATCGGCCAGTACTACAATCCGGTCGACGGCTTCATCTCGCACCCCGGCATCGCCGGCTACGCGCTCTACATGGCCAAGATCTTCGATTTCACCGGCGACAGCAAGCTGGTCTCAATCGGCGCGGCCGGATTCATGGATCGCTATCAGGGGCCGACGATGGGAATCGCGCAGAGCGACAATCAGTTCGTCGTCGACATCCTGACGAAGCACGCGCTCGATCTGCAGCTCTTTACGGGATCGAACTATTGGCGTTTCAACGACATCCTGACGCCGATCACGCAGAACGGCGGGTTTGCGTTCACCTACGACAGCGGATTGCAGACGAACAATCCCGGGCAGTTCCCCAACCACGGAACCTCATCGAATCCGACGACGATCAGCTATAACACCGGGCGCTACGGCGACGGGCGGCTCGACACGTGGTTTCGGAGCACGACGATTCGCGTCGGCAACCGCGGTGCGCTGACCTTGGCCCTCGACGATACCGCGCAGTGGCAGCCGCCGCCGGTGGAAGACAACATCCAATGGTTCGAAAGCGTGAGTTATGCGTACCAGCTCGGCGCTAATTCTTCGCTCGCCGTCGGCCTGCGCCAGGTGATCGGCTATCCGCCCATTCCCAACGGCGGCGGTAACTGCATGGGACGCTGTTCGAACGTCTCCGTCGCCTACCATCTGCGCTTGCGCAGCAGCGAGATCTACCTAGCCTATGGGAATCCCAATGCGCTCACGACCGTTCCCCAAGCGATTTTTAAGGTTATCTTCTACGCGGGCGCGCAGAAGGGGACGTAAGCGCCGCACGTAAAGAGAGTCTTGCGATGCTGCAGGTTGCGTTCGTAGTTGCGGCCGTGACGACTGCGGCGACTCCTTCGCCGCCGCCTCAGATTTATCACGTCATTACTCGCCCGCTGTGCAGCGAACTGAGCCAACGGATCAAGCCGGCGATCGGCATGATGATGCAAAACGACTCGAACATCAAAAAGAGCCCCGATCTCTTCAAGGCCTACAACAGGGCGGCGCTCTACGGAAACGATCCGAGCGCGGGGGGCGGCGGCCAAAACGGGCCCGGCGCCGACCCGGGTTCGAACGGCTCGCAGAATATGGCGCTGCTCGGTCTCGAGAATCTCGTGCGGCCCATCGCCAACAACATCATCGCGATCCAGACGGCGCTCGACAGCCCCGAACTGACGAACGCTTCGGGTCTGGCCGAGGACGACAAACGGCTCAAAGAAATTCGCGAGAAGCTGCTCAAGGCACTCGCCACGCAAAACGCGTCGCTCGACATCATCAGCGGCTTCGTCGACACCCAGCAGATGGCCGATCTTCAGCACGCCGGCCAAGGGTACATCGCGTCGGTCAATCAGCCCGACACGACCAAGGGCATGCCGACGCAGCCGTCGCCCAATCCCCTGACGACCAACCCTGACTATGCGGGCCTGCCGCCCAACCCGTACACGATCGATCTCGCCAATGTCCCCGGCCTGACGCTGGGTTACAATCCCGTAACGCGCCTCGTCGACGCCCTGCACTGGACGATCGATCAGACGCAGGACCAGGAGAACGAGGCGGCGACCGCGGTCATGTCCAGCGCCCAGCTCTGCGAATCAATTCCGCTCGCCTCGCCCCCGCCCTAAGCAGGAAAGAGAGTCGGAAGCCCTGGGGGCCGATATACTCTCCAGGGCTCCCGAGCGGTTAGCTGCTGGACACCACTTGGATTGCCCTATCAAGCAAGCGTGCCATCCTCTGCCCAGGGGTGCCGGTCCTCTCTGAGGCCCCCCGCAAGGTTGATGCGACCGCAATGCAAACCTTATGCCGCTGATGTTTGACGTTGGCTGGCAAGTGTGGTTGGGTCTTATACTTGTTGGGATCGTTGTCTATTTCGTGCTTGACGCTCCGAGCAATCCCAATAGCCTCGGCCAAAACATCGTCCGCCTCTGGGGCAAACTCCTCGATCGCCTCGCGGTCCCCGAAGGCGTCATGCCGGCGGACGAGACGCGAGCCGAGCGGACCGAGCGCCTCAAAAGCTGGTATCCGGGGCTTACCGACGACACCGTCGCTGCGTTTCTGTTCGCGCAGGCCAACACGCTGACGGCGACGCTATCCGACGGAATCAGGCGGCGCGAAGCGAGGGCCTTGGCGCAGATCGGCTTGACGGGCGCCGCCGTGGTGTTGCTCTCGTTCTTCGCATCGAAGAGCGATGCGACCGGTCAGCCGACGGCATCGTTCGAATTCTCGCTGATGCTGTTCTTCGTCGCGATCGTGGTAAGTGCGATCGCGCTGATGCCGCCGCGATGCCGCCCTCCGTCCGTCGAAGTATACAACTCGCTGCGGACGTGTGAAGACAAAGAGCTGAAAGCACCGATTACGCTGGAACTTACCGAAGCCGCGCTGATCTACAACCGAAAGTTGCAGGTCGTAAGCGTGAAGAAGGGCCGCTGGCAGGGAGCCGGCATCGTCATTGCAATTCTCGCGACCTTTTTTCTGTTGCTCAGCTTCCATTTTGGCGGGAGCGGCCGTGCGGGAGTAGTCCCCGGGCACGTAAATTGCCCACCGAACGACCCAATCTTGTGCAAAAGGATGGATCAGTAGCGCGGAGCGCGCCGTTAGGGCCCCGAAGGTGAAAGCAGGTTGACGGCGCCGGTTGCGGCGACCACCTCACCTTCGCGCAGTCCCTTCGAAACGAGCGCGAGGCGATCGTCTTTACCGGCGATCGTAACGTGCCTGGTATCGAAGCGATCGCCGTTACGAACGAAGACGAGTTCGTTGCCCGTTTGCGGATCCTCGATGACGGCGTCGCGCGGCACCACGAAGCCGCGTAACGAGCGGACGACTACCGCGGCATCCATAGGTGCGCCGGCCGGCAACGAGCTTGGAACGCCGGCGACGCTCGCGACCGCGAAGCCGGTCGCGGGATCGACGGCCGGTGCGACGCCCGCAATGCGGCCCTGCCAAGTAACGCTGCCCGAGCGCGCGCGAACGCGGTTCCCCGGTGCGATGCGGGCGAGATCGGCGGCCGGTACTTCGAGCGTCGCGCTCTGCTGGCCATCGGAAGAGATCGCGATCGCGGCCGTCGTGGGGTCGACGCTCTCACCCCGCGTGACGAAGATGCCGGTTACCGTTCCCGGGGACGGCGCGCGCAGCGTCGTGCGGTTGACGTCGTAGCGCGTATCGGCGGCGTGCAGACTCGCGGCGCGCGATTGATCTTGTGCTTGCGCGAGCGAGATGTGCGCGGTCTGCGCCTGCGCGCGATCCGACCAGAGCGTCGCGCGTGCCGCTTCGACGTCGCGCTTGGCGACGATGCCCGCCTCGAAGAGGCGCTGCTGCCGCGCAAGTTCGACTTCGTCGCGGTGCACCGTTACCGACGTGCGGTCGATCGCCGCCAGCGCGGCGCCGCGTTCGGCGGCACCGGCCTCCGATTGCGCTTGTGCGGCGACTAGCGAATACGAGGTCGGATCGAGGTGTGCGAGCGGCGCGCCCTCCGAAACGCGCTCACCCAGCGAAACATCGACGCTTTGCACCGCCCCCGCGACCGCGAAGGCAAGCTTCGCTTGCGTCCCTGCTGGCGAGCCGATTCGGCCGTTGACCGAGATCGTCTCTTCGACCGAGCCTTGGCGCACCGTGGCCAACGAGACTTCCGGTTTGAGCGTTTGCTGCGGCCCCAATCCCGGGCGTCGCGAAAAGCCGAACCAGAGGAGCACGACCGCGGCGACCAGCACGACGGCGGAGAACGACGCCCAAACGCGCGAGCTCATGGAACGACGATCTCCAACATGGCCTGCGAACGTGCGCTGTCGTAGGTGGCGACCAGCGCTTGGACGCGCGCGTCCTCGTAGGTGCGGCGCGCGACGGCAACGTCGAGGCTCGAGCTCGCGCCTTCGCGATAGCCGACCTCGATGGCGGCAAGCGCCTTCGACGCCTCTTCTTGCGCCTGTTGCGCGGCCTGCGAGGCGGCATCGAGCGCGCGCGCGTCGCGCACGGCGCTCGCGACTTCGAGCGCGATCGTGCGGCGCTCTTCCATCAGCTGCGCGTAGGTTGCGTTGACTTGGGCTTGCGCGGCGGCGGCGCGGGCGTGCGTACCCGACGAGAGCGGCACTTCGAAATGCGCGGCGACCGCCGCACCGTGCACTGGAATTCCGGTATCAACGCCGGTTTGATAGCCGCCCTCGATCGTGGCGGTCGGAACGCCGGAGCGCCTCGCGCCGGCCAGATCCGCGTTACGTGCCTGGAGGCTGGCGACCAGCGACGAAAGCTCCGGACGCATCGCCAGCGCTCTCGTGACGGCTTGCTGCTCGTGGGGCGATTGCGGTTGCGGGAACGGCGCCTCGCTCAGCGCGGCCAGCGTGCGGGAATCGCTGGCGGTAGCGGAGGCGAGCACCTCGACGGCGTCGGCGCGATCGGCTTGGGCGCGGGCGAGATCGGCGCGTGCCTGCGAGAGCGTAACGCCGGCGCGCAGCACGTCGAGCTGCGGCGACTCGCCGTTGCGGTTGCGGATGTCGGCGGCCGCGCGATCGCGCAGCGCACCTTGGAGCGCGCCCTGCCGAATGCCTTCAATCGCGATCGCCTGCAGTGCGGCAAAATAGAGCCTGACGGCATTCTCTTTTGTCGCGAGCTCGGTCGCAGACGCGCTGCGTTGCGCTGCGAGCAGATCGCCCGCGGCCGCGTGTACGGCGCTCGCCGACGCAAGCAAGTCCGAGAGCGAGATGCCCGCGCCGACCGTGATGAAGTGCTGTTCGACCGTGCCGGCATCGAGCGGACCGGCCTGCGGCGCCAGCGAGTAGTCGCCGCTCAAATGCGGAACCGCGGCGCCACGCGCGAGGCTCAGCTGCGCCTCGCGTTCGCGCACGGTTGCAACCGCGCTTTGCACGGCGGCGCTATTCGACACGGCACGCGAGATCGCGTCGGGAAGCGAGAGCTGCGTGAAGACGGCCATCGCCGCGCAGAGCAGAAAGGTCACGCGGCGGCCTTTTCGCGACCCGAGAACGAGGCGTAAAGCACCGGGATCAAGACGAGCGTAAAGAACGTTGCGGTCGAGAGTCCGCCGACGACGGCAATCGCGAGCGGCTGCTCCATCGCCGCGCCGGCGCCGATGCCGAATGCCAGCGGCAGCAGGCCGCAGATCGTGGCGATCGTCGTCATCAGGATCGGACGCAGGCGTTCGTGCCCCGCGCCAGCGAGCGCCTCGGCCATCGGTTCACCGTCGTCGCGCCGCCGGTTCGCCGCTTCCACGAGCAGAATGCCGTTTTTTACGACCAAGCCTACGAGCAGCAGCAGACCCATGAACGACGCCACGTTGAACGGCGTGCGCGTGAGCGCAAGCGCGAGCGCCACGCCGATCGGGGCCAGCGGCACCGCTGCGAGGATAACGAAGGGCTGGCGGAAGGAGCCGAACGCAGCGAGCATCACGAAGAAGACCAAGCCGATCGCTACCGCGATGACGAGCGCGAACTGCCGAAACGAGTCTTGCTGGGCTCGATAGGCGCCTTCGATGCGCGCGCGATAGCCCCGCGGAAAGGCGACGGCCGCGAGGGCGTCGCGCACGCCGGCGATCGTTGAGGAGAGATTGCGCCCGGTCGTATTCGCGCTGACGATCGCGACGCGCTCTCCGTTGATCTCGGTGATATCCGTCGCGCTGCGGTCCATCGTCGTGCTCGCAATCTCGGTGAGCGGCAGCGATGCGCCCGCGATCGTGACGCGGACCGGGATGCTTGCCGTCTGGGTCGCGAGGTTGGTCGCGACCACGCCCTGCGTCATCGCCGCGAGATTCGTGAGGAAGGCATCCGGATCGGCACCCCTGCGCGCGAGCGCCGCGAAATCGGGAACGACCCGGAAGGTCGGATCGTCTCGCACGAGGCTCGAGGCGACGTCGGTAATGCCGGTCGCGCTGCCGATGCGATCCGAGATGCGATCGGAGAGCCGCGCGAGCGTCGCCTGATCGCTGCCGCTGACGACGATCTGCACCGGCGCGGGCGCTCCCGAGACGTCGTTGATCAGGTCCTCGAGAATCTGATGCAGGTCGAGCTGCGCGGCGGGAACGACGTCGTTGAGCGCGAGGCGCAGCCGATCGGCAACCGTCTCGAACGAAGCACGCCGGTTGGGCGGAAGCAGGCGCACGCGAATGATGCCGGCGCGCGGCGGAGTCGGCGAGAATCCGTTGGTGTCGATGCCGGTGACGCGGCCTTCGGACTCGACCGCGGGATCGGCAACGACGGTGCGTTCGAGCGCCAGCGCGGCGGCATCGCTGGCCGCCAGCGTCGTGCCGACCGGCATCTTGTAGGCGATTTCGAACTGTCCTTCATCGAGATGCGGCAGAAAGTCGTTCGGGAGAAAGAGCAGCAATCCAACCGTGACGATCAGAACGCCCACGCAGATCGCGTAGACGGTGGCGCGATTGCGCAGCGCCCAGCGCAGGGTGAGCGCCCAGCGCAAAACGAGTCCTTGCGCTTCTGAAAATGCCGCGCCGCCGGCTTGCGAGGATCCCGCGACGATGCGCTGGACGAGCAGCGGCGTCACGAAGAAGGCGAGTCCGAGCGAGACGAGCAGCGCGCAAGAGAGCGTGAGCGCGAGCGCCCGGAAGAAGGCGCCCGGAACGCCGCCGAGCAGCGAGAGCGGAATGAAGATGACGACCGTCGCGAGCGTCGAGGCGAGCATCGGCCGGACGAGACGATCCATCGTAGCCACGATGGCTTCGCGCGTTGAGAGCTCCGGCGCGTCCTCCCTCGTGCGGGCGACGCCTTCGACCACGACGATCGCGTCGTCGATGATCAGGCCGACGGCGATCGCGAGGCCGCCGACGCTCATGATGTTGAGCGTCTCGCCGAAGAGCGAGATCGCGAGGATCGCAATCGTCATCGCCGCCGGAATCACGAGTGCGGCGACGAGCGTCATCCGCCAGTCGCGCAAGAAGAAGAGGATGACGCCCAGCGCGAGCAGCGCGCCGACGACGATCGCATCGCGCAGACTCGCCTGCGATGCGACGATCGAGTCGCTTGCGTCCCAGTAGCGGTGGGCGACGATATCGGAGGGCATCTGCGGCGTCAGTGCCGCGAAGCGCGCGTTGACCGTGCGCGCGACGCGCACGGTATCGGCGCCCGGAAGCGCATAGAAGCTGAGGGCGACGCCGTGTTTGGCATCGTAGGCCATCTGCGTCGTCAGCGGCGCGATTCCGAGGCGCACGCGGCCGAGCGAGCCGACCGTTACGTTGCGATCTTTTACCGGGACGACGACGCGCTCGAGCTGCGCCGCGTCGTTGAGGCCGGCGTCGACGAGCATCGTTTGGCGCTGCGCGGAAACTTGTAAACTGCCGACCGCGGCCACGTGGCTGGCCGCGGCGATCGCGTCGCCGACATTGGCGGCGGTCAGGCCGGCGGCGGCAAGCGCCGCCGAATCGAGATCGACGTGGTACTCGCGCTGGCCGCCGCCGACGACCAAGACGCGCCCCAGGCCCGGTATGCCGTACAGGGACGGCAGAATCGTTCGTGCGGCGTATTCGCGGACCAGCGTCTGCGAAAGCACGGTGGAGGTCAAGGCGTACGAGAGGATCGGCTCGGTCTGCGGGGTCACGACGTTGGCTTGAACCGCGGCGCCCGCGGGGAGCAGCTCGCGGGATTGCGCGGTCGCCGCGTTGACGTACTGCAGATCGGTCGCGGTATCACTGCGCGGATCGAACTGCAGCTCCAGCTCGGAGCTGCCGCGCGCCGAGGTCGCGACGACGCGCGAGAGCGACGGCAATCCGATGAAGGCGCGCTCGAGCGGGAGCGTCGACGCGACGCGCATCTGTTCGGGCGGCGTATCGCCGGCGTCGACCACGACGTCGATGCGCGAAAAATGCATCTCCGGAAAGATCGATGCGGGCGTGCGCAGATAGGCCCAGAAGCCCGCGGCCGCGAGGACCACGGCGAGCACGCCGACGGCACGCGCGTGGCGCAGGGCAAAGTTCGCCGGGTTCATCGAACCACGGAATCGGTGAGCGAGGTCAGCTCGACCGTCACGACCGCGCCGCCTTCGGGCGCGTTGCCGATCTTGAGCCGTCCGCGATTCGCCTCGACGATCGTGCGGGCGATCGCGAGGCCGAGGCCGCTGCCGCCGCGCGGGCGAGAAGTGTCGCCGCGCCAAAAGCGTTCGGTCGCGTGGGCGAGCGCCTCGGGCGTGAAGCCGGGGCCGTCGTCGGCGATCTCGATCCGAACGACGCCGTTGCTGCGCGCGCTGCGCAGATAGACGACGCCGTCGTCGCGTCCGTACGTGATCGCGTTGTGCACGACGGCGAGCAGCGCGCGCTCGAGCGTCGCGCGATTTGCCTGCGCGAGCGCGATGCCGTCGGTCTCGACGCTGACCTCCATGCCGCGAGTGGCTGCGGCGGGACGCACGCGTTCGCCCAGCGTGCGCAGCAGTTCGCCGGCATCGAGCGTCTGCTGCTGGCCCGCGTCGACTTCGGCGCGCGCCGTCGCGAGCAGCTCGTCGACCAGCTCTTGCAGGCGCGTCGCTTCGCGCGCAATCGAGGCGAAGGCGGCGCGATACTCGTCGCTGCTGCGCTCGCGCCGCAAGGCGAGCTCCGTCTCGGCGCGCAGCACGGCGAGCGGCGCGCGCAGCTCGTGCGAAGCATCGGCGACGAAGCGCCGCTCGCGCGCAAAGGCCTCTTGCAGCCGATCGAGCATGCGGTCGAACGAGGCGCAGAGACGCCCGAGCTCGTCGCGGCTCGCGGCGTGCAGGCGCAGCGAGAGATCATCACCTTCGATGCGTTCGGCAAGCGAGGCGATCTCGCCGACCGGCGCGAGCACGCGCTGCGCGACCCGCCGCGAGGCGATAGCCGCGAGGACGATCAGCAGCACGGCGATCCCGAACGAGACGATCGCCGCAGTTTGCTCGTAATCGTCGATCCACTGGCTCGACTGCCAGACCGAGACGCTGCCGTACGTCTGACCGTTGCGGACGACGGGGATGGTGACCGTCTGCAGATCCTTGGTCTGCAGCGCGAGCGGCGGCGCATCGCCCGCGATCTGCTTGCCGTCGCGATCGAAGACGGCAAACGGCAAACCGGCGTGGAGCGGCGCGAGTTCTTGCAGGTCGCTGGGATCGAGACCGGCCTTCCCGTCATGCACGTCGACGGTCGTCGCGATCGTGCCGGCACCGTCGCGGAGACGCGCGATGAAGTTCGAGCGCAGCGTGCGATCGAGCGTGAAGATCGAGAGCGCCGCGAAGAGCGCCGCGGTAACCGCGACGACGACGACGACGGTCAGCGTAAACCGCGTGCGAATGCTCACGGCAACTCCAGGCGGTAGCCGAGTCCGCGCAGCGTATGGAGCACCTGCGGTTCGCCTTGCTCCGTCAGTTTCTTGCGCAAACGCCGCGCGTAGACGTCGAGCACGTTGGAGCCGCGTTCGCTCTCGCGATCCCAGAGGCGCTCTTCGAGCATTCGCCGGGTGACGGTCCGGGCCTGATTGCGCATCATCACTTCGAGGAAGAGCGCTTCCTTGGCGGTTAGCGCGAGATCGCGTTCGCCGCGATGCGCTTGACGCGTCTCGGCATCGAAGACCACGTCGCCGAAGGTAAGCACGCTCTCGATCCAGTTTGCCGGACGGCGCGCGAGCGAGCGCAGCCGCGCCTCGAGCTCGTCGAAGGCGAATGGCTTGCGCAGGTAATCGTCGGCACCGGCGTCGAGGCCGGCGACGACGTCGCGCCCGCCGTCGCGCGCGGTGAGAATCAAGACCGGCACGCGATAACCGCCGCCCCGCAAGCGGCGCAGCACGGAGAGGCCATCCTCAAAGGGAAGATTGAGATCGAGGATTAGCGCGTCGTAGGGCGCCTCGCGCAGATAGCTGGTGCAGTCGCGGCCGTCGGGAAGCGCATCGACGACGTGTCCGTCTTCACTCAATCCCCGGCGTAGGAGCGCTCGCAGTGGGGTGTCGTCTTCGATTATCAAAATTCGCACGAATGCAAGCCTTTACGCCGTGGCGCGGATCAGAACCTCACGGCGTCCAGCGCAGGCGTTGCACCCAATCCCCGCGCGGATCGCTGTAGACGACCCAGATATCGCCGGTGCTCTCGTCGATGCCGGCAGTATGGAGGCCGTGCTGCCCGGTATCGAAGCGGCCGAGAACACGCGGTGCGACCCCTGTGCGAGCCGAGATCACCGTCACGATGCCGCGCCCGGCGCAGACGACGAGGTCGCCGTGCGAGCCGGTGCTGCATTGATCGATGTGCGGCTGGACGTTCGCGTCGCCGACGTGCGTGCCGCCGGGGGTGTACGCCGAGAGAACGCCGTTGATGCCGCCGGCGAGCACTTGATTCGCGCCCTGCGCAAAGACGAGCGGGTGATTATCTTGCAGCTGCGGGGTTTTGACGACCTTGACGACCTTCAGCGTGGAGGGGTCGACGATGGCAAAACCGCCGCCGTTGGCGAGATTCTGATAGAGCGTGCCGGTCTTTGGATCCACGGCCGGCGATTCGAGATCGTCGGCCGGCATCGCGATCGTGCCCACGAGTTTCATCGCCGCGCCGTCGATCACGTAGACGGAGCCGCCGCCGTCCTGATCGGCGTAGACGCGCTTGCGCGACGCATCGTAGGCGATCGCATCGATGTTGCCGGGTACCGTGACGCTCGCCAGCACTTTCATCGTCTGCGGGTCGACCTTCGAGAGCGTTTGGTCGGTGCCGTTACCGGTGAAGACGTCGCCGGTCGGAGGATCGACGGCGAGGCCGTGCATCGGGCCGACGTCGACCTGTCCGAAGACTTTGCCGTCGGACGTGTCGACGATCAAGAGGCGTTTGCTCGCGGAGTGAGCGGCATAGGCGCGGTGCCGCGCTTCGTCGATGGTGACGTAATCGAAACCGCTGAAGACGGGAACCCGCTGCGGCGGGGCGGCGACCGAGATCGGCATGAGGCTCCTAATCGCCCTTTTTCGCCGGGCGCTGCGGGCGTGGATTGAAGTTCGGCGGCGGATTCGACGATGCATTCGGCAGTTTCTCGGGCGTGATCCCGAGCGAGCTGCAGCTCATCTGCGCCGGAAACGCATTGACGACACCATCGGGTATTTCCGCGCCGGCGGCGGGGATCGGCGGCATCGCGCCGGAGAGACGCGCTGGATCGAATCCGTCGAGCAGATCGGTGAGGGCCGCATTGCCGTCACGCGGCCCTTCGGGCAGATACTGCGCCTCTTCGGGCAGCGATGCGAGCGGCGGCAGGCCGAAGACCGTCTCGGCAAACTTGAGGATCGAGGCGTGGTCGCCGGAGTCGTGCACGATCGCACCGCTGCGCGCATACGGCGAGATCAGGATAAAGGGCAGGCGCGGCCCGTCGCCGCAAGGGCGGCCGTCGGCGCACTTTTCGAACTGCGGCGGCGGCACGTGATCGTAGTAACCGCCCGGATCGTCCCAGGTGACGACGATCGCCGAATCGTTCCAGTATTTGCTGCGGGCGATCGCATTGACGAAGGTGGCGACGAAGGCTTCTCCGATCTGCGCGTCGGTGTCGCCGGGACCGGGATGATCGTCGTCGCCGCGATAACCGGCTTGAACGTACGCAGCCGGATTGGCCGGTTTCCAGCCGAAGTTATTGATCGAGGCACCCTTGAGATAGAAGACCCCGCGATCGGGCAGCGTGCCGGCGGCTAAAGCATGCAGCGCGTCGTGGATGTCGTGCACGTTACGCCAGAAGACGTCGTTCTGCCGGAGATAACCGAAGTATTGCGGCCCGTTGTGGTGCGTTTCATAGCCGGGTAAGGCTTGCGTCGGCGAGACGTAGCCCTCCTGATACCAACCCCAGGGAATCGGCCCGCGGCCGCTTGCCACGACCGCGCCGAGGTCACGCGCGACGCCGTCGGTTTCGTTGGTCGCCTGGGTCGCGTCGCTGCCGGCGAGCGCGAGCATCAGCGTAGCGTAGCGCTGCGGTATCTGGTGGGCTTTATCGGCTTCGGAGTAGGGCCCGTAGGCGGGGTCGAGATCGTTGGTTACCGGCACGCCGGGGCCGCTGTCGGTCGTGGCGGTCGCTTCGCCGGGATTACGCGCCCATTGCGTCTGGCCGGCTTGGCCGGCGATGATCGCGATGGCGCTGGGCGTCGACGGGCCGGCCATCGTGCTGAAGATGTGATCGTAGAGGGCGAACTCGTGGGCGTACTTCCACAAGAACGGAATCGTGTCGCAATCGTAGTGGGCCATCGTGAGGAGTCCGACGTCGCGGGCGCCGTCCGGCGCGAACTTCTTGCCGGAGAGCATCTCTTGCGTCGCGACGAAGCGATCCATCGTACCGCCGTTCATCTTCTGGGCGACGATCGGGCGCGACTGCGAGGGCGACTCGGTATCGGGATCGGTGATGCGAAAGGGCGTCACCCAGGCCTTCCCGATCTCGTCGTATTGGCGAAAGCCGTGCGCTTGCGCTTCGGGCGTGGCGAGATTGTCGGCGCCGGGAAACGTGCCGAAGTAGTTGTCGAACGAGTGGTTTTCTTGATAGATGATGAAGACGTGCTTGATTCGCGACCGCAGCGCGGCAGCCTGATCGGTCTGCGCCGGCGCGAGCGAGGTCGCCGATAAGCACAGGACTGCGGCAATGGCCAACGGGCGCACGAACATCGTGCCATTCTACACCCGGCAAATGAACTCTACATGAAGCATCTCTTATGAGGCAATTTAACGGCGCGATAAGTTGTTCATAAGATTTGCGGCGCATCGTGCCTATCATGGATGGTTGTACGAAAGCGCGATTCTATCCGGCCTTTTTCGCCTTGCTGGCGGTGTTCTCTACGAGCGTTCCGGCGCCCGCCGCGCCGGAGGGCACGACGATTTCCGGCCGAGTTCTCGACGCGCAGGGGGGCTTGCCGGTTTCGAACGCGACGATCGATTTTCTGCGTAACGGCACGCGCGTCGCGACCGCGCACACCGACGCATACGGCACCTTCCGGGTAACCGGCCAGCAACCGGGGACGTACGCGGTGTACATTCGGGCGAATGGCTACGAAACGACGCGCATCGCTCCGGATCTGCTCGTCACCGGCGAAGTGGAGGTTTCGTTTCAGACGGCGATCGGACGCGCTCGCGTCGGCCTCAAGGAGATCGGCTACGTGGCGACGGCCGGACGAACCGCGCTGCAGACCAGCTCGACGATCAATACGCACATCGATACCGACATTCTGCAGAGCGAGAACTTTGCGCGACTCGGTGACGTGCTGACGACCGTGCCGGGCGTGATCACGTCGACCAGCTCGTCGGTCGGCGACGATATGTCACTCTCGATTCGCGGCTACGATCCGACGGAGACCGCTACGCTGCTTGACGGTCATCCGATCGGACCGATCGGCGCCTTCGGCGGCGGCTACAACTACAACGTCTCGCCGTTCTGGGGCTTGAGTGCCGCCGACGTCATCTTTGGTTCGGGCGCGACCGGGCTTTTTGGTGCGACGACGATCGCGGGTGCGGTGAACTTCCAGACGATCAACCCAACGCCCCAAAATCACGTCTCGGTGACCGAGGGCGTCGGCAGCAACAATAAGCTGATGACCGGGCTGCTCGGCACGGGCTCGCTCGGCAAGCTCGGCTACGCGGTCGCGTGGGGCAGTCAAGGTACGACCGGCAACTTCCCCGGCGGCTTCATCGGGCAGACGGCGCTGCTGCAGACCAGCGTCGTCCATCCCGGGATCGGCGCGCCCTTCCGGCCGGCGGCCAACGCGAGCCCGCCGCCGCCCGATCTCACGCATGCGAACGCCTACAATCTCGTCAACTACTATCCGGTAAGCGGCGGCTACGTACAGCGCAACTTCGTCGGCAAGGTTCAGTACGATTTCTCGCCCAAGACGACGCTTCAGTTTACCGCCTACTCGGCGCAGGACTGGTCGAACTCGACCGGCGAGGGCGACAACGATTACGAGACGTATCCGTACGTGCTGTTCGGTGCGCGGCAGATGCTGCAGTCCATCGAGGCGACAAAACACGGAAACAACACGATCCTCGTGAACGGCAAGCCGCACTCGTGCCACGACAGCATCGCGGTGCTCGTCGACAATCCGCAAGGCTACTCGTGCATGACGCCCGCGCAGTACGCGGTGAACTTTTACGGGCCCTTCGGCGGCAGCATCGATCGCTGGCGCACCCTCGGCAACAGCGACTACGACTTGCGCGGGACGCAGGTGCTCGGCGGCGGGACGATTACGCTCGAAGGGTTCGTCGACGCCTACAACTACAACGAGCAAAAAGGGCCCGGCACGGCGATCGGACCGTACGGTCCGGGGCCGGATTTCCTCAGCCTCTACAGCAATCGCGGTTACTTGGTGAGCGACGACTACGCTTGGTCGAAGAACGATCTCGGCTTCGGCTATTCGTGGCTGCATCAGGCGAACACGAACGGATCGTATCCGTATACGCTGGCCGATGGGACGACCTACAACACGTTCGGCACCAATCCGCCGCTCTATCTGGCGACGGCGAGCTACTTCGTACGCGATACGTGGACGCCCAACGACAAGCTGCAGGCCTTTGGCAGCATCTGGCTGCAGCGTTCGCTCGACACCTCCTCGACGCACTTCGATCCGCGCCTCTCGATCGTCTATCGCCCCGATAGCGCCGACGCGATTCGCATCACCGGAGGGCGTTCGTACAGCGAGCCGGATCCCTCGCTGATCGCCTTCGCGCCGCCGATCTACGGCGCGCCTTCGAGCATCAACTGTCCGGCGGCAACGAGCGGTTCGGGCGCGCTCGTCTCGATCGCGTCGGTTGCAAATCCGACGTTGCAGCCGGAGACCGCGGGCGATCTCGAGCTGGCCTACGGCCATCGCTTCACCGCAACGACCAACATTCAGGCAGACGTTTATCAGTCGCTCGAGAGTCAAGCGCTGCTCAACGGCAACGTCTCGATCGTCGGCTTTCCCGGGATTACGGTCCCGTCGAACTACATCGACAAGGCGCTCGCGCGGCTCAACTCGTGCCCGGGGCTCAATCCGACGATTCACAATCTCGCCTTTACGACGACCTTCAACGCAGCGGCGGCGCGCTATCGCGGCATCGTCCTCTCGACCAACGTCGGCCTAATGCCGCGGGTTACGCTCAATGCGTCGTTTGACGTGCAATCGGCGGCCTATCTCGGCGTGCCCCAGGACATCCTCATCGGTAATACCAGCCTCCTCGATGGCGGGCAGATCTACGGCATTCCGCTGCGCCAAGGTACCACGGGCATCGCCTATCAGGATAATCAAGGCTTCGGCGCGCGCCTCGACGCGACGTACATCGGCGGCAACAACTCGTGGAATCGCAATCCGTTCTGGTTCGCCAACGCCAGCGTCTCGAAGACCAGCGGCCAGGTCGGCATCAACTTCGGCGTCTACAACCTCTTCAACAGCGTCGCCCAACAGTACGGGCTCATCGGCTCGGGCGTCTACGTTCCGCAGAATTTCTACGGCCTGGCCCAAAACGGCGGCGCCAGCAGCGGGCTCGAGCAGAGCAGCGAACAGTTTGGGCTGCCGTTCCGCAGCTATTGGTTCACCGTGAAAGTTGGGATCTGAGGCCGCGCGTCCGCTTATCGACTAGCCCGTCTCGAAATCCTCGACGACCTGCAGCTCATCCATCCTGGTTGCCATACGTGCGACCAAATGCGTGATCTCTTTTCGCGGCACGAATCGGTCGACCGGTTCCGCTCCGCTCTTGAGTCCCTTGAGCGACAGGGACTGGCATCGCAAGCCGCCGTCAAGACGGCTGGCCGTCCAACGGCCGAACCGCGCTTTCCGCGCAGGCTCTTGGGTTGCGAGCCCAGCGCGCCGAATATCTCCGGCCGATCCAGTCGGCTTTTAGGAGATACCTGCGACGGCGACGCTAATGCTTACGGTGTAGGGGCTGATGGCGAAGGCTCTCATCTGATATAGACGGAGCATCAGACGTCGTGGTCTCCTCCGTGATACGTCGTTCCGTCACCGTTCCGTTTCAGGATTCAGCGAGCACAGTAGATGAGTCCGTGCTTTCAGTAGTTATCTACTAACGGGCGGCGCCCTCGCCCATCGCTCGAGGGTTGCGGTGGATCTCGGCCGCCGGGCGCGATGCCGCAGGCGATCGCGATCCGAATGCTCTTCGGGTTAGCCTTAAGAGTTGCCGCGCCCCATGCACACGCACGCGGGTATGTGCGCGCCGGACCGCTGGCGAGGTAGGCGTTTCAAACCAGACGATGAACGAGAGACTCAGGAAGCAGTTCCCCCACTTTTGTTAGCCCTGAGTCTCTCGAAAAAAGCCCGCGCAGGTCCCGTGCTCGTGCGACGATTTGCTACCCCATACCGTCGTTCACGTCGCCTGAGAAGGCTCGCCTAAGTAACGAGCCCGCGTTACAAATTGTTCCCAGGAGTGATTTTCGTCATGCTTCGACAAGCTCAGGATGACACTAAGGTGCAGTCGCCCGAGAGGGCTGACGCAATTGGGTTCGCCGTGATGGCACAGATGTAGGCGGCGGTCGCACCATCGCGGGCGGCCGCTGCCGCGGCGAGGAGTTTGGGCTTCATGCTGTTGCGGCACGCGCTCGTGTGCGCGAAGATCGATGCCTGATCTGCCGTGAGACGGTCGATACCCGAGGTGGGATCCTCGACGTCGCGCAGCACGCGCGGAACGTTGGTGACCAGGACGAACGCGTCGGCTTGCAGCGCGGCCGCGATCGCGCCCGCGGCGAGGTCGGCATTGACGTTGTAGGCGTGACTGGCGTCGTGCGCGATCGCAAGCGGCGCGACGACCGGAAGAAATCCTTGGGCGAGCAGCGTCTGGATGAGCTTGGGTTCGACGCACGCGATCTCGCCGACGTAGCCGAGATCCTCACCGTTGATTCCCTTCGCGCGCCGCGCGACCAGCGTCCCGCCGTCTTCGCCGGAGATGCCCACCGCCGGGAGCCCGAGCATCGTGCAGGCGCGCACGAGACGCTTGTTCAGGCTTCCGCAGAGCACCGCTTCGGTTACCTCGAGGGTCGTCGCGTCGGTGACGCGCTGGCCGTCTATGCGTTCGCTCGCGACGCCGCGCTGCGCTAGGGCGGCATCGATCTCGGGGCCGCCGCCGTGAACGAGCACCACCGCCTGCCCGCCGTTCCAGCGAGCGGCTACCTCCGCAAGCAGCGGATCCGGGCCGCCGGCCGGGCCGGCCATGGCATTTCCGCCATATTTCACGACCAGGGTGGTTGCATAATCATGCGTCATATGCATAAATATACAGGAAGTGTATGCGGTAGCGCCAGCCCCCTCGCCCCTTTCCGGCCTGGCCGGGCGCCATTTTCTGGAGGTCGACGATCTCTCGAACGATGAGCTGAATGCGGTCCTTCGTCTGGCGGCCTTCTTAAAGGAACGGCCGGTGCGCGAACAGGGCGCGCTCCTCAAGGGCCGCACCGTCGCGCTGTTCTTCGAAAAACCGAGCCTGAGGACGCGGGTCTCCTTCGAAGTCGCGCTCACGCAGCTGGGGGCGACGCCGCTCTTCGCGCAGGGCGCCGAGTTTGCAATCGGCTCGCGCGAGACGCCGGAGGACGCCGCGCGGGTGCTCTCCCGCTACGTCGACGCGGTCGTCATCCGCACGCACGATCATGCCGGCCTGCAGCGCTTTGCGGCGGCGGCGAGCGTCCCGGTAATCAATGCGCTCTCGGCGGCCGCGCATCCGTGCCAGGCGTTGGCCGATTTGCAGACGCTGCGCGAACGCTTCGGCGAAGTTCCCGGTCTGCGCGTCGCCTACGTCGGCGACGGGCGCAACAACGTCGCGGCGTCGCTCGCCCGCGCGGCGGTGATGATGGGCGCGACGATGCACTTCGGCTCGCCGCCGACGCACCGCCCCTCCGAAACGTTTCTCGCGCAGCTGGCGCGCTTGGGCAAAGCCACGGGCGGCTCGGCGCGCGCGTTCTCCAATCCGGTGCGAGCGGTGCGCGGCGCGGACGCAATCTATACCGACGTCTGGACGTCGATGGGCGAAGAGCGCTTTCGCGAACGCAACGACGCGATGCTCCGCCCCTACGGCGTTACGAGCGAACTGATGGCCTACGCCGCCGCCCACGCCGCCTTCTTGCACTGTCTGCCCGCGCATCGTGGCGAGGAGGTCGCCGCTGAGGTGATCGACGGACCCCAGAGCGCCGTCTTCGATCAAGCCGAAAATCGGATGCACGCGCAAAAAGCGCTGCTCGTCGCACTCTTGACCGACAGCAAAGGATTCCCGATATGAAAGATCGCCGGCAACGTGCCATCCTCACGCTCGTGGCGACGCGACCGATCCACTCGCAAGAAGAGCTCGTCACGTTGTTGCATCGCCAGGGCTTCGAGGTGACGCAGGCGACCGTCTCGCGCGACATCAAAGAGCTGCGCCTCACGAAAGTACCGATCACGTCCGAAGATGGCGACGCCTTTAAATACGTCGTGCCGAGCGCGGCGACGAACTACGTCAGCCGCCTGCATCGGGCGATGGCCGAGCTGACGACGACGATCGCTGCGAGCGAGAACCTGATCGTGATCCACACGGCGCCGGGAAGCGCGATGATGCTGGCATCGGCCGTCGACGAAGCCGCGTGGCCGGAGATTCTCGGAACGATCGGCGGCGACGACACGATTCTGATCGTCGTGCGTTCGGCGGAAGAGACGCCGTTCGTCCGCCAGCGGTTTGCCGATCTTCGCGGCCACGCGGAGGCGGCATGAGCCGTATCGTCTTAGCGTACTCGGGCGGACTCGACACCTCGGTTCTGCTCAAGAAGCTGATCCTCGAAGGGAGCGAGGTCATCGCCATGACGGTCGATCTCGGAGAGAGCGACGGCGTCGCGGGGAGCGGCGCCCGCGCTGCATTGGAGGCGGTGCGTGCCAAGGCCCTGAGCCTTGGCGCGTACGCAGCGGTGTTGGTCGACGCGCGCGAGCGTTTCATCTCCGAGTACGCGTTTGCGGCCCTGCGTGCCAACGCGCTCTATCAAGAGGTCTATCCGCTTTCTGCGGCGCTTTCCCGCCCATTGATCGCCGAACTGCTCGTGCAGACTGCCCACGAGTACGGCGCGACGACGGTGGCGCACGGCTGTACCGGTAAAGGCAACGACCAAGTGCGCATCGAGCTCGGTGTGCGCGCTCTCGATCCAAGGCTGGTCTGCCGTGCGCCGCTGCGGGAATCGCCGCTCTCGCGCCCCGATGCCATCGCCTACGCGCAAGAGCACGGCATTGCGGTCGCGCACACGGTCGAGAAGCCCTACTCGATCGACGCGAACCTGTGGGGGCGCTCGATCGAGGCCGGCGTGCTCGAAGATCCTGCGAAGGCACCGCCCGAAGACGCGTACGCCTGGACGCGATCGCCGGAGGCGGCGTCGCCCATTCCGGAGGAGATCGTCGTTTCGTTCGACGCCGGCGAGCCGAGCCTCAACGGCGCGCGCGGGGCGGCGATGGCCGCCGAACTCAATCGGCTTGCCGGCACTCACGGCATCGGCCGGATCGATCTGATCGAGGATCGCGTCGTCGGCTTGAAGTCGCGCGAGATTTACGAATGTCCGGCGGCGATGGTCTTGATTTCGGCGCATCGCGCGCTCGAGCGGCTCGTGCTGACGCGCGACGAGTTGCGCTTCAAAGGGCTCGCCGACCGACGCTATGCGGAGCTGATCTACGACGGACTCTGGATGCAGCCGCTGCGGACCGCGCTCGACGCGTTCAATGGGAGTTTCGCCGCGCGGATGAAGGGCGAGGTGCGCATGACGCTCTACCGCGGGAACGCGACGGTCACCGGAATGCACTCGCCGTGCGGGCTGTACCGCGAGCGGCTCGCGACCTACGGTACGCAGGACGAGTTCGATCATCAGGCCGCCGGCGGATTCATCGCCTTGCAGGCGCTGCCGCTCGAAGCCTTCGCGACGGCGACGGCGCGCGAGAGCGTCGCTAGCTAAGGATTTCGACCGGTGAGCACGCTGCAATGGGGCGGACGATTCGCGAATGCGCCCGATCCGCAACTTCTGGCCTTTGGCTCCTCGCTCGAGGAGGATCTCGTGCTCGCGCCCTTCGACGTAGAGTGTTCGCGCGCGCACGTTGCGGCGCTTTTGGCCGGGGGCATTCTCGACGAGTCGCAGGCGTCGACTCTTCTGGGCGCGCTGCAGAGCGTGCGTGGCGAGATTACCAACGGCGACTTCGCCGAGGCGGCGCGCGCCGGCGGATTCGAGGACGTGCACGGGGCGATCGACGCACGCGTTCGGGCGCTCGCGGGCCAGACCGGCGAGTGGCTGCATGCGGGTCGCAGCCGCAACGACCAGGTCGCGACGACCCTGCTTCTCTACGTGCGCGACCGCGCGCGCAGCGCCGCGCGCCGCTCGCAGGCGATTGCAAATGCGATCGGGGCGCGCGCGTGCGGCGAGTTGGAAGCGGGGACGCTGCTTGCGGCTTGTACGCACCGCCAGCCGGCGCAGCCGGCGATGCTCGCTTTCGTGCTGGTCGCCTGGGCCGAACCGTTCGTGCGCGCAACCGCCCGCTTCTTGGCGGTGCGCCGCGCCGCGGGGGCGACCTCTCCGCTCGGCAGCGGCGCGCTGGCGGGGTCGAGCCTGCCGCTCGACCGTACCCGCGCGGCCGATGCACTCGGCTTCGCTGCGCCGTCGCGAAACGCGCTCGATGCGATCGGCAACCGCGATGCGGCGCTCGATCTCGCGCATGCGTTCGTGCGCGCGACGATCGACGCGTCGCGCATCTCCGAGGAACTCATTGCCTGGGCGGCGCCCGCATACGGTTACGTACGCTTGGGAGATGCGGCGGCGACTGGATCGAGCTTGATGCCGCAGAAGCGCAATCCGGATCCATTCGAGCTCGTGCGCGCCCGCGCGGCGGCGGCAATCGGGAGGTACGCGGGCGCGCTGGGAACGCTCTGCGGGCTCGCACCGTCCTACCAGCGCGACCTGCAAATAACTAAGAGCCAGATCATCGCGATCGTCGAGGATTCGCTGCGCACGCTCGAGGCGTTCGCGCGCGCCTTCGATGCGGTGACGTTCGTGCGGGAGAAGATGGCCGCCGGGGCGCTCGGCGGATATACCGTCGCGACCGACGTCGCCGATGCGCTGATCGCGCAGGGTGTGACGGCGCGCACCGCACATGCCCTCGTCGGTGCCGCGGTGGCTCGCGCGGAGTCGGAGCGTCGCCCGCTCGACGCGCAAGATTTTGCGCGGCTCGCGCGCGAGAGCGGAATTTCGTCCTTGCGGGCGCCGCTCGACGCGCAAGCCTCGATCGAGGGGAAGAAGACGCGCGGCTCGACTTCGCCGGACGAAGTGCGGCGGCAGCTCGCCTCGCTGGAATCGGAGCTCGCCAACCTGCAGACGCAGCTGTGACGCGAGTGCACGTGACCGGTGCCGCCGGATACGCGGCGGCCGAGGCGCTTCGCTGGCTGCACGCCCACCCGTTCGTCGAGGTCGGTGTCGTGGAGAGCCGCAGCCACTCGGGCGAGCGCCTGGGCGAGCATTTTCCCCTGCTCCGTGATGCACCGTACCGCTGCGCGGAGCCCGGCAGCGTGCTGCGGAGCGCCTGCGCGGGCGACGTCGCGATCGTCGGCGGAAGCGACGACGAATCGCGCGCGATCGTGCCGCAGTTGCTCGAAGCCGGGTTGCGGGCGATCGATCTTTCGGCGCAGTATCGTGCCGATGCGTCGGCGGCGTACGGATTGTGCGAATGGGAGCGCGCGGCGATCGCGGAGGCGCGCTTGGTCGCCAACCCCGGCTGCTATCCCACGGCGACGCTGCTCTCACTCCTACCGCTGGGCATGATCGGCACGCCGCGGCAGGTCATCGTCGACGCGAAGAGCGGGATCACCGGTGCCGGACGCCGTCCGCGCGTGGAATCACTCTTTGCCGAAGTGAGCGGCGAGATCCGCGCCTACGGCTTGGACGGGCACCGCCATCAGCCGGAGATCGAGCGCGCCCTGGATGCGGGGGAATTCCGGCGAGCGTCACCTTCACGCCGCACGTCGTACCGATCGCGCGCGGAATGCTCGTCGACGCGTACGCGATCTTCGACGAAGCGCTCGACGCGGGCGCGGTGACCGCAGCGTACGAGTTTGCGTACACGGGGAGCCCGTTCGTTCGCGTGCTCTCGGGCGGCCGGGCGCCGAGCATTGCGGCGGTCGTGGGTACCAACGACGCCGAGCTGAGCATCGACGTTCGAGGGTGCGTCGTCCGCGCGATCTGCGCGATCGACAACCTCGGCAAGGGCGCGGCCGGACAGGCCGTGCAGAATCTCAACATCATGCTGGGACTCCCGGAGGAGAGCGGGCTTGGCCATCGCGTCGTCGTCGCTTGAACTGATCGCCCTGCGGGGCGGCCTGGGCTGCGTTCCGGGCGTCCGCCTCGCGGGGGTTCACGCGGGGATCAAGCCGCGCAAGCGCGACCTCGCGCTCGTGCTTTTCGACACGCCGCAGAGCTGCGCGTCGGTGGTGACGACCAACGAGATCAAGGCGGCGCCGCTGCTGGTGAGCGCGGAGCACCTGGCCCTCGCGCCTGCGATGCGCGCGGTCGTTTGTAATTCGGGCTGCGCGAACGCGTGCACGGGAGAACGCGGCGAGCGCGACGCGCGGGCGACCGCACGGCAAGCGGCGGCGCTGCTCGACCTGCTGCCTTCGCAGATCGTCGTGGCCTCGACGGGCGTGATCGGCGTGCCGTTGGCGATCGATCGCGTGCAACGCGGCTTAGAACGTGCCGTTGCTCAGCTCGATTTTGGCGGAAAGGCGGCCTACGACGCGGCCGAAGCGATCATGACGACCGATCGCGTGCCGAAGCTCTCGGCGTACGCGTTCTATCACGAGGATCGCAAATACGTCGTCGGCGGGATCGCCAAAGGCTCGGGGATGATCGCTCCCAACATGGCGACGATGCTCGCCTTCATCGCGACCGATTTTCCGCTGTCGCGCGGGGCGCTCGCGCAGGTGCTCGAGAGCGGCAACGAGGCGAGCTTCAACATGATTTCAGTCGACGGCGACATGTTCAACCAACGACGCAGTCTACGCCTTTGCGCCGGCGCTGCTCGACGGTGTGCAAGCGCCGGGCGCCTGCGCGCGGGCGCTGCACGCCGTCTGTCTCGATCTCGCGCGGGCGATGGTCGCCGACGGCGAGGGGGCGACGAAATCGCTCGAGGTGCGGGTGACCCGGGCGCGCGACGTCGCGCAGGCGCGGACGATCGCGCGCGCGATCATCAACAGCAATCTCGTCAAGACGGCGATCTACGGCGAGGATCCGAACTGGGGGCGGATCGTGGCGGCCGCGGGCGCGGCGCGGGCGCAGCTCGATCCGGCGCGCTGGTCGCTCTATCTCAACGGCAAAGCCTGGGTCGGCGAGGGAGCGATCGAACTGCTTTCGGAGGCTGAAGCGCATCGCGAGCTGGAGCCATCGGCCATCGGCGTGGAGCTGCGCCTGGGGATCGGCGAAGCTGAGGCGACCGGCTGGGGCTGCGATCTCTCGCGCGATTACGTACGCATCAACGCAAGCTACCGGACGTGATGCTCGCCGGCGGATTTCTCGACACCTATCGGCGCGCGCCGATCACGATCGTCGCGGGTGACGGCTGCGAGGTCGTCGACGAGAACGGAGATCGGTATCTCGACTGCATCGGCGGCATCGCAGTCTGCGCGCTCGGGCACGCACATCCGGCGATCGCCGATGCAGTCGCGGCGCAGGCGCGCACGCTCGTGCATGCGAGCAACCTCTACCATCACGAGCCGGCGACGTCGCTGGCGCGCGAGCTGCTTTCGCGCTCGGGGATGGATGCGGTCTTCCTCTGCAACTCGGGAACCGAGGCCAACGAAGCGGCGATCAAACTCGCGCGCAAGTGGGCATACCGTCGCGGCGAGCGCGAGCGCCGGACGATCGTCGCGTGCAGCGGTTCGTTCCACGGGAGAACCCTCGGGGCGCTCGCGGCGACGGCCAACGCCGCGTATCACGAAGGTTTCGAGCCCCTGCCGGCGGGTTTTGGGTTCACGCCGTTTAACGACGTCGCCGCGCTGGACGGCGCGATCGACGAGCACGTTGCGGCGCTGATCGTCGAGCCCGTGCAGGGCGAGAGCGGCGTGCATCCGGCGACCGTCGAGTTTCTTTCGCGCGCGCGCCAACTCTGCAGCGAGCGCGGCGCGCTGCTTATTTACGACGAGATTCAATGCGGCGTTGGACGAACGGGGAGCTTCTTTGCGTTCGAGCAGTTCGGGGTAGGCCCGGATATCGTCACGCTGGCAAAGGCGCTCGCGAACGGTTTGCCGATCGGCGCGACGATTGCGAACGAACGCGCCGCCATCGGCTTTGCGCCGGGCGATCACGGTTCGACCTTTGGCGGTTCGCCGATTCCGTGCGCGGCCGCAATGGCTCATCTGCGCGTTCGCGACGAGCTCGATCTCGACGCGCGGGTGCGCGAGCGTTCCGCGCAACTCTTCGAGGCATTGCGCGCATTGGCGCGCCTGCGTTCCGATGTCTTTGAGGCGCCGCGCGGCATGGGGCTGCTCATCGGCCTCCCGGTCGTTGCGCCGCAAGAAGCGAGCGCTTTAGCGAGCGCCGCCCTGGCAAACGGGCTGCTCGTCGGAACGGCCGGGGGCAACACGCTGCGTTTCGCGCCCCCGCTGATCATTTCGGAGGCGGACGTAAGACGGGCAGTGTCGCTGCTTCGCGCGGTGCTCCCCGATCCTTCGCCAGGCTCAGGATGACACGGGATAGTGTTTTATCTTTGTAAAAGCGTGGAATAATGCACGCGTAAGTCTCCTGGAGAGGGCAAGTCCAATGCAGTAGCTTACGATCGCAAGAAAACATGAGGCCCGCTTTAAAACGCGGGCCTCGCTCCTCTACGACGAAGCGGGCGCGGAGCGGCAGCAGATGCGAAACGGCGACGGTGGGTCTGCCGAGCGTATCGTTTGGTTGGTGCCGATCTCCGAGGCCTTGAGCATTTCCGAACGCGCGGGATTCGAAGTTCGAGACGTCGAGAGCGTGGCGAGCACTACATGCGCACGACGCGCGAGTGGGTTACGAATCTCGAGGGCAACAGGGCGGCGGCCGTAGCGGCGGCGGGCGAAGTCACCTACCGGCTCTGGCGCCTGTACTTGGCCGGCAGCGCGCAGGGTTTTCGCACCCGGCGAATCGCAATTTATCAATCATTATTGGCGCGCCCGCTCGCAGGCGGTCTGGCAGAGCTGCCCGCGACGCGGCGCGACCTCTACGCGGGAGAGGTCGCGGGCGGCTAGAGAGACAAGCTACCCCGCGTGCACGATGTAAATGAATCGCTCCGTTTGCCCTCCCCGGCGCCGCGTCCGCAATCGATTGCGTTTGACGGCGAGAAGCTGTGGATGGGTTCGATCGAAACATGCCGTCTCTACGCGCTCGATCCACGCCAATGGACCCTGATCGAAGAGGATACCGCACCCGGCAAACCGTGGGGCATGACGGTCGTCGGCGACGAACTGCGCGTGATCTGCGGCGAAGGCGACGAGGACGATCGGATCATCCGACGCTTCGTTCCGGGGCACGGCTTCAAGAGTCACGACGCGCTCGCGTGCCCCGACGATACCGGCTCGCAACTGAGCTACGACGGATCGTGGCTCTACGTGAGCCAGTGGTATAACAAACGCATCCTCGGTTTGGACGATACCGGCAAGATCATGCGCGAGATCGGGGTGCCGCGCGGAATCTGCGGACAGTGCTACGTTGACGGCACGTTTTACGTACTGACGACCGACGACGAAGACGGCAAGGACTATTTCATCGGCAAAGTTACGCAGAACGGCCACGGCGCCTACGAAGAGCTTGCTCGCGTTCCGTTCCCGGCACGCGCGCTTGCCTACGACGGCGTGCGCTTTTGGACCAACCACCGGGAAGCTAACCAAATCGTCGCCTTCGAGGCGTAGTCACTCCGCAAGAGCGACATTGCGCAAGGAGTAGCCCATCGTTGCTGCCGCGGATCGACGACTAGAAACCGAGTTCCTTATGTTTGCAGCGTCTGCGTGCGCGGATAGCGCAGCAGCAGATAGAGCAAGAAGAGAGCGATCGTCGGCAGCATGAAGTAACTCGCTTCGGTTCCCAGCGCACCGCCGTTCACCCACGCCGGCCCGGGAAAGGCGACATCGAGCAGATGGCCGGCCGGCTCGGCACCGCCGTTGCGGGTGCCGATCACGAAGAACTGCATGAAGTCGAAACTGAAGTGGAAACCGACGGCGAGCCAAAGCGACCCGGTGCGCTGCAGCGAGAGACAGAGCAGCGTTCCGAGCAGGATGATGTTCGTGATGTTGACCGCGTTCTCGCCGGGTTTGGTGAGATGCGCGGCGCCGAAAAGCAGCGAGAGCACGATCGCGGCCGGCCAGAAACCCATGCCGCGGCTGAGCGCCTGCAGCGGGTAGCCGCGGAACATGTACTCCTCGTTGACCCCGACGAGCACCATGCCGATCAGCCAGAGGAGCGCGGTGATTAGGAGCACGCCGCCGTGCAGCGCGAGGCCGTGTACGACCATGCCGCCGGCCGCGATCATCGCCAGCGCGACGCCGCTCGCCGCGATGACGCCGATCGCGGCGCCTTCCCAGAAGAGGCGGCCGAAGGCCAGACGCGCAGGCAGCCCGTAGGCGTCGATCCGGCGCCGCTCGCAGAGCGCGAGGACGCCGGTGGCGATGAAGACGCAGAGGCCTTCGGCGATCTCTTCGTAGATGAGGCTGGTCGCGGTGAGGCCCGTCTCGTTGTCGTGCAGCGCGGCGAGCACGCGCGGCAGCAGGAGAAACTCGATGGCGACCACGAGCCCGACGAGCAGCGCGACGTACGCGAGGAATCGCCATCCCGCGCGTACGCCGTACGGACCGATGAAGACGCTCCTTACCAATTCGTCACGAAGGCGGGATCGATCGCTCCCTGCACGATTTTGCTAAACGTCGAAAACGGGCAGCTATAGCCGGGGCATCCCGGTACGTAGACCGGAACGCGGATCGGCTTCTCGCCGTGACCGCTGCGCATCGCCTCGAGCGACTGCGCGGAGAAGTAGGTTCGCACGTAGGGCGCGGCTCCCTCGCGCGGCGCATAGAGCTCGAAGATCAGCGCGCTGCCGGGCGGCGTGTCGTTGACTTGATCGCCTTCGACAAGCCACGAGAGGCCGAGTAACCCGGAGAACTCGGCGAGCTGCGTGTCGTGCCCCGAGAGGAAGATGAAGCGCGTTTCCGGCGGGACCCGCGTTCCGCTGACCGCCTGTCCGGTCGCACCCGTTTGGAGGGTCTGCAGAATGTGCGACATGATGTTCGAGGAGTGCGCGCGCGCCGTGTAACGGTTGCCGTGTTCGAGTTCTTTGCCCAGAACGTGCAGTTGCAGAAGCTGCAGGAGCTTGGCGTGATCGACGCGGCCCCAGCCGACCTGGGCATTGCCGTTGGTATATTCGAGCAGCATGTTCTCCGCAACGTCGCCGGCCATGTCGAGGCCGCCGTTGAGGCTCGCTAAACCGCCGTCGCCGTCGTTGGAGAGCGTCGTCGGAATGTGCGAGATCTGCTTACACGACGATGGCGCCGCGCAGCCCAGAACTTGTTCCATCGTCGCGAAGGCGCCCCCGTAGGCGGCCGGGATGCCGGCGAAACCGCCGCCGATCGCGCCGAGCACCGAAGCCGTCGCTTCGGCTTTGTTGACGGTGCCGGTACCGGGAAGCGGGTCGAAGAGCTTGTCGGGGTCAGCCGCGGCGTGCTGTACCGCGATGCCGCAGCCCGGAGCGAGGCCTTGCAGCAGCGCATTGCCCGAGGCGACGGTGCGTTCGTCGACGTCGGCCCAGACGAAGACCGAGCCCGCGGCGGGGCATCGGCGTCCCGTGCCTTCGAGCAGTCCGTCGTACTCATTGCGATAATACGCACCGAGCTGCTTCATCAGCGCGGCGCCGTGCGGCGTCAGATTTCCGGGTTTGCCGCTCCACGCGGGCCAGGGTTGGTTTGCGTAGGCATTGAGCTCGGCGGGATGCGACGGCGAGCGAACGCCGTGGCGGCTCATTACGATCACCATGCGCAGATCGGACGCATTTGCGGCCGGCGCAACCGCGCCGAGCGAGAGGCTTAAGATGAAGATAAGAATTGCGGTTCGAATTGCCGTCAAGGAAGACCTCAGTTCTAGGCAGAGATGCTCCGCCGATTATAGCGTGCGCGAATGAATCGAGAATGAAAGATTCGGATCGGCGGTCAACGCGAGCGGATCGACGCGCGCGGAGCCTTGCTGATAGAACGCGGCGGCGGCGATCATCGCCGCGTTGTCGGTGCAGTATTTCGGCGGAGGAATAAACGCGGGAACCCCGTGGCGCGCGCTCCAGGCGCGGACCGCCGGTTGTAACGCCGAGTTGGCGGCGACGCCGCCGGAGACGACGACCGCGCTATAGCGGTCGCGTTCGAACGCGGATTGCAAGCGCGTCATCAGCTGATCGATCACCGCGGCTTGAAACGAGGCGGCGACGTCGGCGCGATTTGCACCGCGGCCGGCCTCCGACTCGAGATAGTAGCGCACCGAGGTTTTCAAGCCGGAGAACGAGAGGTCGAGCGAACCGTCTGCGGGGCGATAGCGCGGAAACGCGTGCGCTTTCGGATTACCGCTTTGCGCGAGACGATCGAGCTCGGGGCCGCCGGGATAGGGAAGGCCGAGGAGGCGTGCGGTCTTGTCGTACGCTTCGCCGGCGGCGTCGTCGTGCGTTCGGCCGAGAATGCGGAGTTGGGTGGATGAGTTGACGGCGACGAGTTGCGAGTGTCCGCCGGAGACGAGCAACGCGAGAAAGGGATAGGGCGGCGCTTCTGCGCGATCGAGAAACGGCGCGAAGAGGTGTCCGTGCAGATGGTTCACCGCATAGAGGGGCTTATCGAGCGCGAATGCAAGCGCTTTGGCCGAAGCGACGCCGACGACGAGGCTGCCGATCAATCCCGGTCCCGCGGTTACCGCGATTCCATCGATCGCTTCGAACGTCGCGCCGGCACGGTCGAGCGAATCTTCCACTGCCGCCGAGAGCAGCGCAACGTGCCGGCGGCTCGCAATCTCCGGCACGATTCCGCCGTACTTTCGGTGGAACTCGTCCTGGTTCGTCGACACGCTCGACAAAACGTCGCGCCCGTCGCGCACGACGGCTGTCGCGGTATCGTCGCAGGACGTTTCGATGCCGAGGAGCAGCACTACAACGACGTGGAGAGGGCGACGACGTGGTTGAGGCGGGCGGAGAAGCCACCGCTGGCGCGGCCTTTGGGTGGGTAGTGGAAGATCAACAGCTTGTCGTTGAGCGGGAAGAGTAGCTTCTTTCCCCAGAGCGCGAACTGCACGGCGAAGCGATCGTGCCAGCCGCGGATGCGTTCGGCGTGCGCAACGGTACCGCTGCTGCCCTGCAGCGCGATGCGGTAGAGCTCGTAGGTTAGCGGATCGGCGACGACGAGATACTTTCCGTCCCAGGCGAGCCCGCCGGCGCCGTGCTTGCGATTATTCAGCGTCGCGACGCGCGTGCTCGCGAGCGAGCTGCCTCCGGCCCGCAGCGTCGCGAGCTGGAAGCTTTTATCGTTGCCGTAGCCGTCGGCGTAGAGATTACCGGACGCGTCGTAGCCGACGCACGCGTACGACGCGATCTCCGGAGTCGTATAGGCGACCGGCATCGCGCTCTGGCTTGCCGGATAGACGACGACGTTTGAGCCGTTGGCCACGGCGAGATTTCCGCTGAGCGGACTCACCGCGCAGCTGACCGGCTCCTGCCCGGCATCGTCGAAGACGTTAATCGGCAGCGAACCCTCGGGCGCGTATTCGAAAATCACTTGCCGGCTGTCGTCGGCGACGTAGAGATCGCCGACGCTATCGGTGCAGACCGCGACCGCATCGAAGAAGCCCTTGATCTGCGTCACGGCGACGCCGTCGAGCGTATAGGCGTTGACCTGGTAGACGTTGGGCGCCCAGATCAGCGTCTGCGACTTCGCCGCCGGCGAGAGGCGGCCGGCCTGCGGGGCGTCGCTTTGCGGCGACGTCGTGCAGGCGGCGAACGCGAGCGCCAGCGCGGCGAACGCAAGCCTTCTCATCGGCTAAGCGCGATCGAGAAAAACGTGTCGCCCGGGTAGCGCAGCGTTTTATGCGGCGAACCGCCTTTGGCGTAGCTCCAGAAGCCGATTCGCGAATCAATGTCGCGTTTCGCGTACGGCATCACGAGGGTGGCGCCGGCGATCGCAAAATCATTGCCCACCTGATGGAAGCCTCCGGAAAAATCGAGCGTCGAGGTGACGGTGCCCGTCCCGTTCGCGATCGTAAGGCGATAGATTTGCTTGGCGAGCGGATTGACGACTGCGAAGTATTTGCCGTCCCAGTGAATCCCTTCGCCGGAGACCGGAGCCTTGATGGAGACGAAGCTTTGACTTCCCGCTGGAAGCTCGGCAAAGCCGTGATAGGCCGCGTCAACGAGCAGATTGCCCTGCGAATCGTAGCTACACCAGTCCAGGCCGAGAAAACCGGTGGCCGGATAGTAGACGGGTTTGCCTTGCGCGCCGGCATAGATGGCAACGCTGCCGCCGCCGCCGCTCATATTGCCGTAGTTGGCTACCGCGAGATTTCCGGTGAGTGGATCGATCGCGCAGCCGATCGGATAGTAACCGAAGTCGTCGAGCTTGCGGATCGGCGTGGTGCCGGCGTGCGCGAACTCGAAGACGCTTTCGCTGTTGAATGCGGTCACGAAGACGTGCCCGCTGCCGTCGCTGCAAACCCCCTGCGCGCCGTTGACGCCGGAGAGCGTCCCGACCATCTTTCCTTCGGGATAGGAAAGGATGTAAACGGCTTGGTCTTGATCGGTGACGTAGAGCAACGGTTCGCGCGCGGGTTCGCGCAGGATCCAGCCGGCGGCGTGTGCCGTCGGCGGTGAGATCTGCGGCTGCGAGGCGGCGCAAGCTGAGAGGAGGAGGGAAGACGCGAACGAGCACAGCGCAAACCGGAGCCGGCCGGGATGACGCATCGGCAAAAATTTCGGCGCCACGCGCTAGGCGGCCTCGCGCTGGGCTCAGGTTCCGGGCTCGACGAGGTAAGCGGCGCTCGCGAGAGCAACAGATGCTGCGTGACTCGTAGAGCGCTTTGCCGCCTCGCTGCATGCTGTATCGTTCTTTCCGCCGGATGCTCTGCAGGCGGCCCAGGCGCCTCCAACGGCCCGAGCTTCGCGGGAGGCAGCGCCGCCATGCCGATGGTGCGGCCGGCGAGCGGCTCCGCTGGCCAGTATATTTCGCACGTCGTCATCATCGTGCAAGAGAACCGGAGCTTCGAGAACTTCTTTGCCGGCTATCCGAAGGCGAACGCTCCGATGTCGGGCTGCGCGATTCCGGCGGGAAAAGGCGAAACGCGGCGCTTTGCGCGCGCCTTCCGCCGGCGAACCGGGTCGGGTTCGGGCTGTCCGCCGGGCGACCTCTCCATTCCGTTGCAGAAGATCACGTTTGACGGACCGGATCTCGCGCACAACTACGGGGCCGCGATCCGGGACTACGATAAGGGGAAGATGGACGGCTTCTCCGATTTCGGCAATAAGGCGCCGTACGAGGCTTACTCGTACGTCGATCCGTCGCTGCTAGCACCCTATTGGACGATCGCACAGCAGTACGTGCTCGCCGATGCGATGTTTCCGACCGAATTCGGCGGCAGCTTCACGGGGCATCTCACGCTCGTTGCTGGTAACGACGCGATCCAACAGTCGCCGAGCCTCTCGGAAGTGGATTTTCCAAACGGCACGTACGACGACTGCGACTCGCCTCCGGGTACGCGAAGCTCCTCTCTGGCCGCCGACGGCAAGGAACACTTTTACGCCGGCCCGTATCCATGTTTCGATCAGTTCAACACGATCGCGAACGAGCTCGATCGCGGCGGCGTATCTTGGAAGTACTACGCGAGCAAACAGCTCGACGACGGGATGTGGGAGCCGTTCGAAGCGATCAAGTACACGCGCTACGGACCGGACTGGAAGAATATCATCGCGCCGCAGTCGAGGGTTTTGACCGATCCCGGCAACGGTTCACTCGCCTCGGTCGACTGGGTGACGCCCAGTAAGGACGATTCCGACCATCCGCACTATCACAGCGATCAGGGACCGTCGTGGGTTGCGTCGGTCGTCAACGCCGTCGGCGAAAGTTCGTACTGGCCGACGACGGCGATCGTCGTTCTATGGGACGATTGGGGCGGCTGGTACGATAACGCCGTGCCGCCGCAACTCGATTATCGCGGCCTAGGCGTCCGCGTGCCGTGCTTGATCATCTCTCCGTACGCAAAAACGAACTACGTCTCGCACGTGCAGTACGAGTACGGCAGCATCTTGCACTTTATCGAAGAAGTCTACGGCTTAGGCCCGATCGGTCCGGCCTCGCAGGGCTACACCGATAGGCGCGCAGCGAGTCTCGACGATGCCTTCGACTTCACGCAAAATCCCCGTCCGTTCTCGGCGATTCCCACGAAGTATCCGACCGAACACTTCCTCCACGAGCCCCCATCGAACGATCCGATCGATACGGAGTAGCTGCGAGGCCGGTCGCGGATCCGTTCGTTTCGAAGGACGAGGCGTCGTGGATCCTGACGCCATCGCCGTCCGCATCGATCTCGGGCATCGCGTCGGTAAAGTTGAAGAACTGGCGCATGTCCACAATCTCGAACAGGCGCAGGATGTTGCCGTTGCTCGTGACGATCGTGGCGGCGTCGAGCCCGGCGGCGCTGCGGGATTTGTGCAACAGCGTCAGTTCGCTGAGCGCGGTGGAGTCGAGGTAGGTCACGCCGTTGAAGTCGAGCACCGCGCGCTCGGCATCCGCCACGAAGTTAAACGCCTCGCGCAGTTGATGTTTTGATGTGAGGTCGTACTCGCCATTGAAGACCATCACGACGGTTCCAGGGCTCGGCATTGTTCTTAATACTGAAGCTTTCCGTCCGCGAAAGCAAGCGTGATTGGAGCTTACTACCTTAGGTCGGCAGAAGCGTTATGAACACCGGTGGCGGAGTTGTGAGTAACTTGGGAAGCACGCTCCGGTGGGCCGGGATTTCCCCTGTTGTTTGAGTTGGAACGCGGCGCCGTGCCGTTGCGGTCCGAAAAGGTCCGCAGAGCCCGAATTAAGGGAGCCTGCGCTTCCTCGAGCGGATCATCGCGCAGGAGGGCCAGGGGGGAACGATCCTCGAGGTGGGGATTGGAGCCGTGAAACCAGGCCCGGGCGATATCACGGGTCGTGTGGTTGGAGATCATCAGCGCCAATTGCAGAGCGAAACGCAAGGCATGGGGGCGCTGCGGCTCTCGTTCGCCGCTCAACCACTGGGTGACGGCACGGGTCTCTTTCACGTTGCCGATCGCGGCCACGGTCGTTGCGCCGAGCAGGTTGACGAGTCGCCGGATCACATCCTCCATCGGGAGGCCCATGGCATCATTGTGAGCTTCCGTAGGGTTGTGGACGTCGGGCGCCGGGTCGAGCATAGATGATCGCCTCCTCCTTAATGGCAGCATTATACCAACATGAATCCCACCGTCAATACCCTCGGCGATCACAGAGCAACTCACAGCGAGAATTGCCGTCGGCGGCGCCGTGGAGTGGGCTTAGCTTGAGACCGACATGGCGGCGGTGATGTGGGCGCCGAAGCCGGGGAGGACCTCCACGTCGATGCGTGCGCCAAGACGGCCGGCGAGCCAAAGGTCGTGATCGTATTCGCGGCGGGCGTGGTCGTCACCGCGGGCGATCACGTGCAGTACCGGCGCGCCGGCGCGCCACTCGAGCGCGATCTCGACCGCGCCCTCGGAGTGCTCCGCGATGCTCGCGCTTAACTCGCCGAAAATCAGCTCACCGTTTTTGACGCTGCGCTCGGGCATCCCGGCGGCGTCCAGCGCTGCGGCAAACTCCCGGCGCGCGAGTTTGGCGGCGTTCCAGTCGCGCGACTCAAACTTCCAGCGCCGGCACTTCAGGAAGTTGACCGCAAGGATCGCGACGTCGTCGGGCGACTGATCGCGCAGGCAGTACTCCTCGATGAAACGCGCGGGGTTCTCGACGTAGAGAATGGCTTGGCTCCCGACGGCTTCGTGAAGCAGGCGTTCGCCAACAAGCGTGTCGTGCGTTGCCTCCGTCAATCCGTCCGTATAGAACGTCAACAGCGCCGGTTCGTTGAGCCGTTCCACGGCAGGGCTGGCCGGTTCGCCGGCGGAGCGTAATCCGAGCGGCAGGCCGTCGGCTTCCAGCTCCTGGATCGTGCCGTCGCGGCTACGGAGGAGCGGGTAGGGGTGTCCCGCATTCGCGTAAGCGAGCGTCAGAGTCCGGGTATCGAAGATCGCGACGAAAGCCGTCGCGACGGCGGCAGGAAAGCGCCGCGCGAGAATGCGCTCGGCGGCGTCGAGGATTCTCGCGGGGTTGGGCTCGTAGAGCGCAACGACGTTGATCGAGTGGCGGAGCTTGCCCATCACCGCGGAGGCTTCGAGGCCGTGACCCGTGACGTCGCCGATGCTAAAGAGCACGCGATGATCGTCGAGATCGAAAGCGTCGTACCAGTCGCCGCCGACTTGTACTTCCGAGGATGCCGGACGGTAGATCGCGCTTAGCGTCGCGCCTTCGACTTTTGCGAGCAGCGGTGGAAGCGTCGCGTGCTGCAACGTTTGAATGAGGCGGCGTTCGCGGCCAAAACTTTCGGCGTGATCGAGCGCCAGCGAGGCGCGGCGGCCGACCTCCTCGAGGAGTTCGAGATCTTCGGCATCATAGTGACGGCTGTTCGAACAGGCGACGATCGCCCCATAAACGGTGTCGCCGGTGTAGAGCGGCACCATCATCCACGAAAGCGGACGGACCGCTTCTCGCAGGGGCCCCGATTTCAGAAGCGTTCCGTTGAGCAGCGAACGGCGCGCGGCCAGATGTTCGACGAGCTCGCGTTCGGTTTCTTCGTGCAGGCTTGCGTCGGTTCCGGAGCGCGCGAGCACGTTTAGGCTCTCGCCGTTTAATTTGGCCGCTGTTGCGTAATCCGCGAAGCGTTCGACGATCTCGTCGAGCAGCAACGAAAGGGTCTCGGCAGGATCGAGGGTGGCGAAGAGCCGGTCGGTGATGCGCGCCAGAAAACGCAAACGCTCGGTGACCTGCAGTTCGCGCTCGAAGGTCTTGATGTTTTCAAGCGCCATCGCCAGCTGACGCGTCACAACGGCGACGACGTCGTACTCCCGGGCGGCAAAACTGGCGCGTCGTTCCGATTCGAAGAAAACGGCCGCGCCGACGCACCTCGTTCCCGAGAGCAGCGGCACGGCGAGCAGCGAGCGCACTTCCGCCGGGGGTGCCGGCGTCGTGCCTGCGAGCATCAGCAGCGGCTGCTTCGAGCGCAGCGCCTCCTCGACGGGTTTCGCCAGCGAGCCGGCGCGCAGCGTTGCGCAGGAGCGGCGATCGGTGAAGCCTTCGAGTTGCAGCGCGGCGGCGGCGTCATACGTGTAAATTGCGCAGCCGTCGGCGAAGTCGGCGGTGGCGGCCTCGATAAAGCGGTTGACGATGGTCGCGCGATTGAGCGAGGACCCGAGGGCCGCGGTGGCGTCGGAGATGAAGCGCGTGCCGGCGTCGGCGAAACGCTCGACTTCGGTCGCGTGCCCTGACCAGTAGAGCACCTCGTCGCGACTATCGAAGATCGGCACCGCCTGCACGAGGAAGTTGCGCGACGCCGTGCTGCCCGGCGCGCGCACGTGGTATACGGCGCTGAAACGCTCGGCGCAGCGCAGGGCTTTGCGCCAGAGCTGGTCTACCTGCGCCGCCTCGGTTTCGTCGAGACGCCCTTGGCTTTCAAGACGGGCCGGGCGACAGGCGATTACGTTGGTAACGGCGCCCGAAGGGTCGGCTTGCCAGAGCACGTCGCACGCGCGCGCAATCACCGTGCGAATGGAACACAGGCTCCTTTCGCCGGGCGAAAACGGCGGCTCAGATTCTGGGATCGGTTTCATTTTATGAAGATCCAGCCAAGCGGTCCCTTTTCGGCTTATCCTCGGCCGGAAACTGCCGGAAGCGCCGTTCTTTAATTATGAAGAGGAGCGTTGGGTTGCCCGCAATCGGGGTAAAGAGGCAGGCAATGATTACGTTCGATGCCGCCGCGCGCAAGGAGAGTACATGGTAGGACTACTTTGGACCATTATTACGATTCTATTCGTCTTCTGGCTGCTGGGGTTTTTGCTCCACTTCGGAGGCGGGCTGATCCATTTGATTCTGTTGGTCGTCGTGATTCTGATCGTCGTCAATCTCATCACGGGCCGAGGCGCACGGGTCTGATCAACGATGCCGCCCCGTAAGAAGACGACGCGCAAAAAGAGCGCGGCCGGGCGCAAGAAGGGCACGACCACCCGTAAGAAGAGCACGAGCGGGCGTAAGAAGGCGAGCGCTCGTAAGTATAGCCGTAAGTCGGGCAAGAAGGTCGAGCGGGCGATGCGCGAGATGAAGGCCGGCAAGCTCAAATCCGGCCGCTCGGGCCGGAAGGTAACCAGCCGCAAGCAGGCGATCGCCATCGGTTTGAGCGAGGCGCGGGCGGAAGGCGACACGGTTCCAGTCCGCAAGCGGTCCCGGAAGAAAACCTAGACGACGCCCCGATCGAAGCGCTTAACCCGCGCTTCTTTCATAAGGCGGAGCAGCTCGGCGGTGAGGTATTCGATCGCCTCGTCGGGCGGGTAGCTCGAGAGCTCCTCTCGGCATATCCGCACGACAACCATCACCGCCTCGCTTAGCCCAAGCTGCGGTGTGCGTGCGGCCTGTTGGACCGCGTGGGCCCTTATTCGAGCCCAAACTCTCTCCATCTCGGTCATAACGGAAGCCCTTTGGGCGGTTTGTTATGAATTAAGAAGCCTATCATGCCCGACAAGCGTCCCGGCTAGCGCTTTGTCCCCCGCGCCTGCCACCAAAACTGTGCTTGGAGGAAGCCAACGAGCAAGACGCCGCCGAGAAAGACTATGAGCCCAAGGTCGGGTTAACGCCGTTCATGAGGCCGATCATAGCCAAAAGCACAAGGTCACCGTTCGCGGGCGCCCGGCTTAGTCCGGCTCTAGGCCGACTTTAGTCTAAGTGGCTACTACCGGCGCGCTTCATCAAGGATGACAAGGGTTGAGGCGCCGTGATATAATGCCTTTCTGTGCCCCGCGCCAGGAGCGACGGTGGGAGCCCCTACGTGACGACGTGGGATTGGCCATCCCTGCGTAAGCGCCGGCGCCGCGGGTCCGACCGGAGTTCCATCCTTTGAACCTAATTGACGTCAACAACTTCGACGCAATGCGCATTGGCCTGGCGTCGCCGGAGCAAATTCGCGCGTGGTCGTTCGGAGAAGTCAAAAAGCCGGAGACCATCAACTACCGCACGCTCAAGCCCGAGCGCGACGGGCTCTTCTGCGAGAAGATCTTCGGCCCCACCAAAGACTGGGAGTGCCACTGCGGCAAGTACAAGCGCATCCGCTTTAAAGGGATGATCTGCGACCGCTGCGGCGTCGAGATCACCCGCGCCAAGGTGCGCCGCGAGCGGATGGGTCATATCGAGTTGGCGACGCCGGTCAGCCACATCTGGTATCTCAAGGGCGTGCCCAGCCGCATCGGCATCCTGCTCGACATGTCGCCGCGTCAGCTCGAGAAGGTCATCTACTTTGCGGCCTACGTCGTTATCGATCCGGGCGACACGGCGCTGACCAAGCGCGAGGTGCTCTCGGAGCAGAAGTATCGCGAAGCGCGCGACAAGTACGGCAACCGATTCAAGGCGGGCATGGGCGCGGAGGCGATCCGCGAGCTGCTGCGCGACCTCAACCTGCGGAAGATCCAAGAAGATCTGCGCAAAGAGTTCAAGGAGACCAGCGGCCAGAAGCGGCTCAAAGCGATCAAGCGGCTCGAAGTCGTCGAGGCCTTCTTAAATAGCGGCAACCGTCCCGAGTGGATGGTGCTCGCGGCGGTCCCGGTCATCGCGCCGGAACTGCGCCCGATGGTGCAGCTCGACGGCGGCCGTTTCGCAACGTCGGATCTCAACGACCTCTACCGGCGCGTCATCAATCGCAACAATCGCCTGAAGCGGTTGCTCGAACTCAACGCGCCCGAGATCATCATCAAGAACGAAAAGCGCATGCTGCAGGAAGCGGTCGATGCGCTGATCGACAACGGTCGGCGCGGGCGCCCGGTCACCGGGCCCAACAATCGTCCGCTCAAATCGCTCTCGGATATTCTCAAGGGTAAGCAGGGCCGCTTCCGGCAGAACCTGCTCGGCAAGCGCGTCGACTACTCTGGCCGTTCGGTCATCGTCGTCGGTCCGTCGCTCAAGCTGCACCAGTGCGGCCTGCCCAAAGAGATGGCGCTCGAGCTCTTCAAACCGTTCGTGATGAAGAAACTCGTCGACCGCGGGCTCGCGCATAATATCAAGAGCGCGAAGCGTATGGTCGAGCGCGTGCGTCCGGAAGTCTGGGACGTTCTCGAAGAGGTCATCAAGGAGCACCCGGTGCTGCTCAACCGCGCACCAACGCTCCATCGTTTGGGCATTCAGGCGTTCGAGCCGGTGCTGGTCGAAGGTAAGGCGATTCACCTGCATCCGCTGGTCTGCACGCCGTACAACGCCGACTTCGACGGCGACCAGATGGCCGTGCACTTGCCGCTCTCGGCGGGAGCGCAGGCCGAGGCGCGCATCCTCATGCTCTCCTCGAATAACATCCTGTTGCCGGCCTACGGCAACCCGGTCTCGATTCCGACCCAAGACATGGTCCTCGGGCTCTACTATCTTACGTTCCAACGCGATCAGTATGCCGGCCCGGCGAAGGCGGCGATGACCGACGAGACCGAACAAATCACTCGCCCGAAGAACAAAAACGCTCCGCCGGGCGACGGGCCCGGTACGATTCCAACGTTCTTCGATGCCAAGGAAGCGATCACGGCGTACGAGACCAAGCAGCTCGGGCTGCAAGAGTGGATATACGTGCGTTGGAAGGGCGAGCTGATCAAGACGACCGTCGGGCGCGCGATCTTCAACATGGCCTTTCCGGAGCCGTGGAACCACGAGTTCGTCAACCGCATCATCGACAAGGGCAGCCTGAAGAAGACGATTACGGACTGCTACCGCCGCTACGGCAATGCCGAAACGGCGCGCTTCCTCGACGCCATCAAGGATCTGGGCTTCCACTACGCCACGCTCTCGGGAACGACGGTGTCGATCAGCGACGTCGTCGTGCCGGAGAGCAAGTACGAGATCGTCGGCAAGGCACAGGGCGAAGTCGACGAGCTGCATCGTCTGTACGAGCAAGGCTTCATCTCCGACGACGAGCGGTACAATAAGACGATCGACCTCTGGTCGAAGGCGTCCGACGAAGTCACGACCGCCATGCAGGCCTCGCAGAATCCGCTCAACCCGGTCTTCATGATGGCGACTTCGGGCGCGCGCGGTTCGATCGCCCAGGTCAAGCAGCTCGGCGGCATGCGCGGCTTGATGTCCGACCCATCGGGCCGGATTCTCGAGATCCCCGTCAAGGCATCGCTCAAAGAAGGCCTGACGGTCCTCGAGTACTTCATCTCGACGCACGGCGCGCGTAAGGGTCTGGCCGACACCGCGCTGCGTACGGCCGACTCGGGTTACTTGACGCGCCGTCTCGTCGACGTCGCGCAAGACGTAATCATCCGCGAGGAAGATTGCGGTACCGCAAATGGCATCGTCGTCCGCGACATCCGCGTGGGCAAGGAGATCATCGAGCCGCTCATCGACCGGATCATCGGCCGGCGCGCGGCCGAAGAGGTCCGCATCGATCCCAAGCGTCCGACGACGGCCATCGTCACGCGCGACGCCGAGATCGACGAAGAGAAGGCCAAAGCGCTCATCGACAACGGCATCAGCGAAGTAAAGATTCGCTCGGTGCTGACCTGCCAGTCGAAGTATGGGGTCTGCTCGATGTGCTACGGCCGCGATCTAGCGGCAGGCAAGCGCGCCGATATCGGCACGGCCGTCGGCATCATCGCGGCGCAGTCGATCGGTGAACCGGGTACGCAGCTGACGCTGCGAACCTTCCACACCGGCGGCGTTGCGACCGAAGACATCATCACCGGTCTCCCGCGCGTCGAGGAAATCTTCGAAGCGCGCAAACCTAAGGGTCAGGCGACGATCGTCGAGGTCGGCGGCACGATCCGCTTCGGTGACGAGAAGAATAAGAGAATCGTCTACATCACCGATTCGCACGGCGAGGAGCGCGAGTACGAGATCCCGCCGGGCACGCACTTGTTGGTACAGGAGGGGCAGTCGGTCGAGCCGGGCGACCAGCTCAACGAAGGCTCGCTCAATCCGCACGACATCCTGCGCATCAAGGGCGAGACCGCGCTGCAGAACTACTTGGTTCAAGAAGTGCAGAAGGTGTATCGTTCGCAAGGCGTCGACATCAACGACAAGCACATCGAAGTGATCGTTCGCTCGATGCTGCGCAAGGTCAAGATCGTCGAAGGCGGCGACACGACGCTGCTGCCCGGCCAGCTGGTCGAAGCGGCGGCGTTCCACGAGGCCAACGAGCGGATGAAGGCCGGCGGCAAGGAGCTGGCGACCGCGAATCCGGTGCTGCTCGGCGTCACCAAGGCGTCGCTGGCGACGGAGTCGTTCCTCTCGGCGGCGAGCTTCCAGGAGACGACGCGCGTGCTCACCGACGCGGCGATCAAGGGCAAGTACGATCCGCTGCTCGGCCTCAAGGAGAACGTCATCATCGGCAAACTGATCCCCGCTGGTACGGGAATGTCGCGCTATCGTAACGTCGACATCGTGCCGGAGGGCCAGGACGTCGACGAGGACGGGCGTCCGCGCCACGAGTTCGAGATGCCCTATGCGACGATGACCGCCGACGAAGCGGCCCTCGCCGAAGTGATGGGCACCAACGGCGACGGCATGAGCCGGCTCGTCAGCGCCTACGAGCGCAACCGCGAGCCACTCACCGTGCAATACGAAGGCGAGTACCCGGACCACGCCAACCCGCACGCGTCACCGACAAAGACGCAGTACGACCGGCTAAAGGGCATCAACCCCGAAGACCTGTAACGCTCGCGTTACAAGGAAGAGAAAGGCCTCGCGTTAATCCGCGGGGCCTTTCTCTAAGTACTCTACGTCCGCGAGGTCTTGCAGCCGTGCGACCGCCCTTTTGTTGGCGATGAGATCCGGTTTCGCAATGTACCAAACGGCTATACCGGCGTATACGTCGGCGACCCGGCCCTCCCAGGTTTGTGTAAATGTTATGCCGTCGATCGATGTTCGGATATCGATCCGACATGGAGCGCGCCCCATGCTGAAAATCACATCGGGCGTTGCGAGATCGGCCTCAGTCAATTCGGCGAGCGGCGCGCCGAACGCGACAAGGGCGCGCCAGACTCTCTTTGCATTCTCCGGGTCCCAGCCGATAAAGAGGTTGACGTCCTTCGTAGCCCTCGGTCGCCCGTGAAAGGCGAACGCGTAGCCGCCTACGATGAGGTATCTAGCGCGTCCCTCGTTTAATGCGACCAACAGTTCGGTCAAGTCGGTATTCGGCTGCGTCGGTCCCCCCAGGCATCGAGAGAACTAGCTCCCATATCATCTCAACACGTTTGTGCGGTGGAATCGCGTCGTCCTCGATACGCTGGCGAGCCGCGGCTTCGGCGTGCGATCTCGCGACGAAAGACGTCCATTGGGTTCGGTCCGAGCGGCTCGGCGTATCTTCAGAGGCCATCTGGAAAAGTAGGTTCTGCCGGCGGGTTCCAACATCACGCCTGAACGAGCCGGAACCCGCGGTTGACAGCGGCTTCGCGCGCTAGGCTATACTCGTCTTGAAAAGGAGAATGAGTCGTGCAAGAAGCGTTGCCCGCGAACTTTCGCAATAACGAAGACGTCAAGTACGGGATGCTGCGCCTGGTTGACATTCCCGCCGAGGTTGCCGCCAATGCGCCGTGGTTCAATCAGACGCTGACGACGGTGAACGACGCCGTCGTGCGTTTGGGGATCTTTGAAGGCGATTTCCCGTGGCATCAACATATCGAGCAAGACGAGTTCTTTCTCGTGCTCGACGGTGAGTTCACGCTCGATCTCGAAGGGCGCGATTCGGTCGTGCTGAAGCGACACGAAGGCTTCACCGTGCCGAAAGGGACGATGCACCGGCCGCGCTCGGCGCAGCGATCGGTCGTCCTGATGGTGGAGTCGCTGGGAATCGTCGCCACGGGAGATGCCGCGTGAAGCACATTGGAATCGTTGGCTGCTCGCACGAAGGCGCCGCACTCTGCTACCGCACGATCTGCGCGTTGGGTGCGCAGCAGCTCGGGGGGCACGCGCATCCGGAAGTCTCGCTACACTCGCCCTCGTTCGGCGACTACTTCGAGTGTTTGGAGGCCGGCGATTGGGAGGGGGTGGCGGACCTCATGGTCACGTCGGCGGAGAAGCTAGCCGGCGCCGGCGCCGACTTCTTGATTTGTCCCGATAATACGATTCATCAAGTGCTGCCCGAGGTCGCGCGCCGCACCGAGCTGCCGTGGCTGAACATCGCGGAAGTCGTGCGCGACGAAGCGGTGAAACGCGGTTTTTGGCAGATCGGCCTCATGGGGACGCGCTGGCTGGTTGACGGACCCGTCTATCCCGATGCGTTCGCCTCAGCCGGGCTGGAGTATCTGCGGCCCGAAGCCGTGGATCGGGCGACCGTGAACCGGATCATTTTGGACGAGCTCGTCCGTGGTCAATTCCACCTGAAATCGGTCGACGAGCTGATCGAGGTGACGGAGCACTTCGAGGCTGCAAGTTGCGATGCGGTCTTGCTCGGGTGCACCGAACTGCCGCTCGTGCTCGACGATTCGAACTCTGCCGTTCCAGTGCTCGACTCGACGAGGCTCCTCGCGCAGGCGGCCGTGCTTCGCGCCACCGGCGAAGCGGTTGGCGCTTCGAACTAGCGGCGGCAGCTCAGCTAGCCGATGCTCATTTCGAGCGCGAGGTTCCACAGGCGTTCGGCGTTCGCCGGATCCAGCGCGTAGGGCGCATAGCCTTTCGTTCCAAAACCAGGGGGCCGCTCGTAGACGGGCTGCGCTTCGTTGCAGTCCTCGAAATAGCGGCCGCCGATACCTTCGAGCAAGGGCGAAGCGGCGAGCAGCACTGAGGTCGCAGCGCCCTGTTGCGGCGTTTTGCGCAGCTCGGGAGGCGTCTTCATACCGCCGGTGTGGCGCTGCAGATTCGTTGCGATCGCACCGGGATTGAGCGCATTGGCGAAGATGCGATCTTGCCGCCAGCGGCGCGTTGCTTCGACGGCGAGCAGCGCGCACGCCGTTTTCGACTGCCCGTAGGCGACGATCGGCGTGTAAGGCAGAAAATGAAAGTGCAGATCGTCGAAGATAACCGGCGACAGCAAGTGTGCGTTCGAGCTGAGCGAGACGATTCGCGCGCCGTCTGCGGCGGCCAGCGCGTCGTGAAGGCCAACAGTCAGCGCGAAGTGCCCGAGGAAGTTGGTTGCAAACTGCATCTCCCAGCCTTCGCGCGTTCGCTCGAGCTCTTGCACCGCCATGATGCCGGCGTTATTCACGAGGATATGCAGCGGCTCGTCCCAGCGCTCGATGAAGAGGCGCACCGAACGCTGGTCGGCGAGATCGAGCTCGCTAACCGTAGTTGCGGCGTTGCCGGTCGCGTGCCGGATTTCGGCGGCCGTCGCTTCGCCGGCGTCGGGGCGCCGGACCGCGAGCGTTACCGCAGCGCCGGCCGAGGCGAGCACGCGGGCAGTCTCGACTCCGATTCCAGAGCTTGCGCCGGTGACGATCGCGCGTTTTCCGCGAAGGTCGATTCCGCGGATGACCTCATCTGCAGTCGAGCGAGCACCGAACGGGATCTGCACGCGAGGCGCTTGGACGTGAGTCGGGAAACTCCCCGGCGCGAGCCGAAGTTAGCGGCTGTCGCCGTCAGCGACTCGCCTTAGTTGTTGTGGACGAGCGTGAGAAAATCGATTCCGGCGATCTTGCCGGAGCCGTTGACGGCGATCATCTCGATAACCCGAACCGATTTAAACTGTAACTGAAAATCGTAGCCGAGCATGCCGCTAATCGGATACGAACGGATGAAGGTGACCGACAACGGATTGCCGAGCGGCTTGAGTTGCTCGGCCTCGCGGCGGATCATCTTGAGCGTGAGCTGCTTGTTGACGGTGTCGCTCAGCTGCGTTCGATCGATGTCGCCGATCTGGAAGCGCCGAAACCATTCCTTCGCGAGGGCGAGGATCTGCGGGTTGACTGACGAGCTCTCTTGCGGCTTCGGCTGTGAGGTTTCCTGAGGTCTCGGCGTGCCCGGGACGGCGGGCGAGGGCGAGGCGTGCGGAACCATTCGGGGCGGCGGCGAATGCGGCGCGGCCCCCGCCGGCGCGGGGATCGCAAGCGGCAACGCGACCGCGAGCAAAGCTGCGGCGCGAGCGAGGTCCCGGATCATAACAAATCAATTATGCGACGCGTTCCTGGGGAGAGCCTAGGCGCCCGAGGTTAGAGGCCGATGAAGGATGCCCGATCAATGCCGTGCGCCTGCCCGCCCACGTTGCGGCGAGAACGGAATATCGGGGCGGGCATAGGTAACCAAAACGCACGTGACCAGGGCGAAGGCGACGAGTGGAAGCCGTAGCGAGAGGAGCATCGCGGTGACGAACAGTCCGAGCGTAAGCGCCGACCTGATCAACGCCCGCCGGCGGCTTCGCCCCATTCCACCGGGATCTTCACGCGGCATCACTTCGCGGGCGAAGCCGTGATACGAAAGATTAACGAGCACGATCACGGCCGCGTACACGAAGACCGGAACCGCCGCGATGCGCGTCTGCGCCACCCAAGCCGTGGCAAAGGGCACCAGCGATGCACAGATCATATGCACGAAATTCCAGAAAATGAGCTTGGGCGTCGATTCTTTGGCGAAGGTCCAGAGGAAGTGGTGATTGATCCACATGATCACGATCAGGAAGTAGCTCACCACGTAGCTCAGCGCCGTCGGCCATTGTTGCCCCAGCGCTTCAAACGATGGCTGGGCCGGCAGCCTGAATTGCAGAACCATGATCGTAATGATTACGGCGAATACGCCGTCTGAAAAAGCTCCTAACCGTTCTTTTGTGATGGCCTTAATCATATAAGTTCCTTCCTTTGTTCTACGGGCCTCAGCCGCCGCCCAAACGGTTCAGCGTCGCGATGAGGATGGCAGGCATCGAGCCGCCGCCGTGTCCTCGCATCCTCTACGACGTGCAGTTCGCTGCCGCGCCAGTTCTTGTGAAGGCGCCAGGCGCTCTCGAGCGGCCCGCTGACATCGTAGCGTCCGTGGATTAACACACCTGGTATGCCTTCGAGCGCCGATACGTTGCCGATGAGCCGATCCTCATCGAGAAACGCCGCGTGCTTCCAGTAGTGCGTAACGAGGCGTGCGAAGAGCAGGCGGAACGCGGGATCTTTAAACCGCGGATTCGGAGCGTAACCGGGCGTGAGCGAAACGTGGGCGTCTTCCCAGGCGCACCACTCACGCGCCGCGCGTTCGCGCGCCGCGGCGTCATCGCTGAAGAGAAGTGCGTTGTAGACGGCGGAAAGTTGAAGCTCGAGATCCGGGTCGCCTTGGGCAACGGCAGCGAAGCGTTCCCACTGCCGCGGGAAGATGCGTCCGACGCCGTGTGTGATCCACTCGACTTCCCGCCGCGACGTCGTCGTGACGGAGGCCAAGACGATCGCGGTTACGCGGTTCGGATGTGCTTGCGCGTACGCGAGTGCCAGCGTGGAACCCCAGGAGGCGCCGACGACTACCCAACGATCCACGTTGAGATGCCGGCGCAAAAGCTCGAGGTCGGCGATAAGATGCTGCGTCGTGTTTGCCTCGAGATCCACAGCGTTCTCGACCAGCGGACGGCTGCGTCCGCAGCCGCGCTGGTCCATCAGGACGATGCGGTAGATTTCCGGATCGAAAAGCGCGCGATTTCGTGGGCTGCAGCCGGAGCCCGGCCCACCGTGCAGGTAGACGATGGGCCGGCCATTTGGATTTCCCGATGACTCCCAGTAGATCTCCTGAGACTCGCCGACTTCGAGCAGGCCTCGTTCGTACGGCTCGACGTTTGGGAACATCCCGTTACAGTAGACGAAGTCGCCCGACTTCGCAAACGCCTTCCGAAGCGGTCGAGTGCATCGTCGGGCACGGTTAAGGCGGGAGAACCGGTGGGACCGCGGCGGCGACCGCCTCCTCGAAGCTCAGTGTCTGGCCAACCGACATCAGTCGGGCGAGATCGTTCGAACCGAGCACGTCTTCCAGATGCGACAAGATCCGGACATGTTCGCGTTCCTCGCTCGGTGAATTCTCGATGGCGAGGCTGGTATAGCGCGCAGTGACGAAGCCGAGAATTTGCGCGGCGCGCTCGTAGTCTTCACGGGAAGTGCCGGCCGCGGCGGCCAGCGCTACTACGCAGGCAATGTGCTGGAGGGCCCACGCCGCGTGTATCTCGAGATTGAGCTGCCGCGCGAGCGAAAGAGCTTCCCTGGCATAAAGCTCGGCGTCGTCCCATTCGGCGGCCGCGATCGAGTACGCGGACAGGTTCCCCAGAACGTTGGTGACTGAATATTCGTCGTTCTGCGAACGAAACGATCCTAGGGCCTCACCGGCGAGCTTCACCGCAGAGTTGACGTTCCCGGCAAAAAACTCGGCCTCGGCGGCGTTCAGCAGTACGCCGGCAGCAGCGTTCGCCGCATTTGCCTTTTTATACACGAGGAGCGCATCGTGGAAGTTTTGGCGTGCTTCGGAGATGTTGTCGTTCATCGCGCGTAACCAGGCAATACTTTCAAGGATCCCGGCATGGAGCATCGGATGGTCGAGTTCCTTGGCGGCGTCCGCAGCGGTCGCTAGCATACCGTCCGCTTCGTCGTACTCGCCCAGAAAGACGAGGCACTGCCCGATAAAGGATTTCGCCCGCGCAATTCCGAGCGGATCGTTCATCCGTTGGTACAAGGTGAGAGCTCGCCGTGCCATGTCAAGTGCGGCGCCGACTTCGTTTACTTCGTAAGAGAGATTGGCGGCCGCGAGGCAGAGCATCGCTACGGTGTCGGGCGGAGTCGCTTCGTCGGCGAGAGCCAGCGATGCACGAACCCGTCGCTGCCCCTCGACCAAGGCGTAGCGGCGCCAAACGAAGCCAAGTTGACCAACGAGTCTTCGTCCGAGCGCGACATCCTTTCGCGCGCCAATGGCCCAATCGGCCGCCGCACGCCAGTTGTCCAGCTCTGCTTGAACCTCCTCGTCAGCATACGGGTGGCCTTCGCGTTGAGCGGCTCGCATGCGCTCCGCCAGCTCTAGATACGCGGCAGCGTGAGCGCGAGCGATGTCGTCGAGTTCGCCTCGCTGCTCGAGTCTCTCGCGCCCGTATTGCCGCACCGTCTCAAGCAAGGAATATCGAGGCTCGCGAGCCTCGAGGTGCGCGACAATGAGAGATTTGTCGAGAAGCGATGAGAGAATGTCGAGCGTTTCTGTTTCACTCTCCGGCTTGTCGCTGCAGACGGCGTTAGCGAGGTTGAAGGTCCAGCCCCCGACGAAGACGGAGAGCCGGTCGAAGACCCGCTGCTCCTTCTGCGATAGAAGCGCATAGCTCCAATCGATTGCCGATCGCATCGTGCGCTGTCGGGAGGCCGCAGTTCGGTCGCCTTTTGCGAGCACGCCGATACCCTCCCGGAGACTCTTTGCAAGACCAGGCGGGGAAAGAAGATTCGTACGGCCGGCAGCGAGCTCGATTGCAAGCGGGATGCCATCGATGCTGCTGCAGATTGCGGCGATCGCCGGTGCGTACTGGTCGGTGATCGCAAAGGAGTTGTTGACGGCGAGGGCCCGTTCGACGAAAAGGCGGATCGCGTCGTATTCCATCGCCTCTTTCGCCGAGATGCTCTCCGCAAGGGCTTTCGAAGCAAAACGCAAAGGCGGTAGGCGGAACGTCTGCTCGCCGGCGAGTCGCAAAGGCTCGCGGCTGGTGGCAAGGATGCTTACCGCAGGACAGGAACGTAAAATGGCGTCGGCGCTCGCGGCTGCGGGCGTCAGGAGATGCTCGCAGTTGTCGAGCAATATAGTCAGCATCCGCCCCTTCAGATATGCGACCACCGTATCGAGCGGAGGCTGACCCGGAGACTCTCGGACTCCGAGCGCACCAGCAATCGCATTGGCGACCCGTTCGGGATCACTAATCTGCGCAAGCTCGACGAGCAGGACCGGGCGCTCACTGCTGCTTCGCGCTCCGGCAACATGTAGTGCCGTTTGCGTTTTGCCGATGCCGCCGGCTCCGACGACCGTGACGAGCCGGTGCTTATCGAGTAGGTTCGAAAGCTCCCGTAGCTCGTCGTTTCTCCCGATGAAACTGCTCAGCGGGAGTGGGAGCGCGTCGGAGTCGTTTTGTGGCCGCAAGAATAGTGTTCGTCTTAGTCGCGCGGGCGGTACCGCCGCGGCCTCCAGTGCTTTGCGCTCTTGGGTGCCGAGTGCGAGAGCATCGGTAAGTAGGGCAACGGTCTCGCGTTGCGGCACACGCCGATATCCGCGCTCGAGAGCACTAATTCCGGTCGTGCTCATCCGCGCCCGTTCGGCCAACGCTTCCTGTGAGAGACCCGCAGCGATACGCAGGCGCCGTAGTAGCAACCCAAATCCGGACGGGCCCAGCTTGTGGTCCTCGCGATCCATGCCGTTGCCTGCCTTCTTATTCTTGCGGGGGTCCTCCGCCCAGGACGCCCACTACTCTCGAGCGCAGCTCCCATCGGCTCCGCCGACATCGTCGTGAAGTACGTGTTGAGCTTCGAGACTCGCGGCGTTCTCGATCGATCTAATGGAAGTCGCGTGGGTTCGCAAACGCGTCGTGCAGCGGTAGAGTGGACGGGCGGCGGAGTGCCGAATGGGCCGCGAATGACGGGTCAACCCTCCGACCTGATGCTGTACCAGCGTTTGCCCACGAGATTGATGTTCGCACTCGTGGTCGGACCGCTCGCGCTCATCTATTACGTTTGGGTGGCACAATCGTTTGGGCCAATTCCGGGCTTCCGGCCGCTGCTCGCCCTCATGTTTGCGGTGACGATTTTTCTCACCGTCTATGGGGTCGCCAGCACGTTTAAGATATTTCGCCGGCCGGCTTTAGTGCTCGATCGTTCCGGCCTTACGTTGCACGGGGTTTCGATTTCGTGGGCGCGTATCTCAGAGATTAAGCCTTTTCGAACGCGCGATGGAGCCGGACTTGGCCTGGTGATCGATCAGGCGGTACTCTCGGAGAGTACGCAAGGGCCGGGCGCGCCCAGACTAACGCGAAAGCTCCTCAAAGCGAGAACCAACTCGTACGGCGTTCTTCCGGTGCCGCCGATGCGAGGCATCAGCAGCAACGACCTGCAGGCGAGTATGGAAGCGTATCGCGGAAGCGTGCTAGGATAGCCTGGATGATCGGGGTTCGAAGCTGGGTAACGGCGGCCGCGGTTTTTGCCGCAACGGTTCTCATCTGGAGCCTGGTCGCGGGCGCGATGTCGGCGCTGCTGCTGCTCTTTACCGCGATTTTGCTCTCGGCCGGCCTTGCGCCGTTCGTCGATCGCATGGCGAGGCGGATGCCGTTCGGCGCCGCGGTTGGAATCTCGTTCGGCACGCTGATCGTGGTGGTCGTCGTCCTGGGCTTTCTGCTCGTGCAGCCGGTCGGCGTCGAGCTTGCCAAACTGATCGCGGCGCTTCCCGGCTACGCCAACTCGCTGCAAGATCAGCTGACCGTGCTGCAGCGCTACATCGAAAACGATAAAGTCGCGCACCAGATCGCCGGGTTGCTCGCGAATAGCGCGGGTGCGGCCGTTAGCACGATCGGCCCGCAGCTGCTCGGCGGCTCGCGATTGATCGTCGGCTCGATCGGCGACGGCGCGCTGATCCTGTTGCTCGCGATCGGCTGGATGCTCTCCGCCGGCGAGCTCGAGCGCTTCGTGCTCAGCCTGGTTCCGGCCGCAACGCGCGATAACTGGCATGACACGCTGACCGATATCGGCGGACGGCTGAGCGCCTACGTGCGCGGCGTCGTGCTCAACGGGGCGATCGTCGGCATTGTGATCGGGATCGGACTCGCCGTCCTCGGCGTGCCGTACGCGCTGCTGCTGGCCTTCATCGCTGCGATCTTTCAGGCGATTCCGATGGTCGGCGCGGTGATCTCCGGGCCCATTATTCTGCTCGTGGTGCTGGCAACTAGCGGCTGGGAAAAGATGCTGATCGTGCTCGCGATCTTTACCGTGATCCAAGTGCTCGATCAGAACATTATCTCGCCGATCATCTTCGGCTCGCGCGTACAGATGAGCTTTCTGGTCGTGATTTTGGCGACGATCGTCGGCGGCACGTTGCTCGGCATTCCGGGCGCATTTCTCGCGGTGCCGGCGGCAGCGGTGCTGCAGGTGATCGTCGTGCGCGTCATCGCTCCGGCAATCCGGCGCGCCAATCCATAGCGGTCGCTAGCGGGTGAGGAAGAAGATGTAGAGCAGCGCCATGATCGTGTCGGCGCCGACGACGGCGACCGTCGGGGGGCGTTTGCGTAACGGGCTCGCGACGACCAGCGCCGCGAGGACGAGCTTTTCGATCGCGGCAACGACCATCACGGGCCCGCGGATCTCGGGGTGGTAAGCGGCGTAGACCAGCAGTCCGCCGACCAGGCCGATCAAGAGGCTCCAGTGGCGCCCGAGCAGGAGCGTTGCGGCGTCGCTCGTGTCGATGCCGAAGAACATCGCGAGCGCATTGCGGGGCATCAAGAGGCCGGCGCCGGCCGACAGCGTGAGAATGCCGGTGACTAGAAGAACCGGGGCGAGAAAGGTTTCCATCAAGCAGGGTCCGGTATTTCATCGTAGGCAGGAAGCGACCTCTCGGCGGATTCCCTGACCCCCAGTGAGAAGGCCCCGACGATGACGACGCCGCCGAACGGACAGCAAGACGCATTGCCTTCATGGAACGAGGGCGATGCAAAGCAGTCGATCGTCGATTTCGTGCGGCGTACCACGGCGGAGGGCAGCCCGGAGTTCGTGCCGCTGCACGAGCGCATCGCGCTCTTCGACAACGACGGCACGCTTTGGGTCGAGCAGCCGATGTACACGCAGTTGGCGTTCGTGATCGCTGACGTCAAACGCCTGGCCTCGGCGCATCCGGAATGGCAGACCAACGAGCCCTTCAGATCGGTGCTGGAAGACGACATGGCCGGGGTGGCGGCATCGGGCACCATCGGGATCATGAAGCTGCTCGGTGCGACCCAGACCGGCATGTTCAACCACCGAGTTCGCCCAAGCGGTGAGCGACTGGATCGAATCGGCGCGCCATCCGCGCTTCAAGCGGCCGTATACCGAGTGCATCTACCAGCCGATGCTCGAGCTCATGCGCTACTTGCGCGCCAACGGTTTCAAGACGTACATCGTCACCGGCGGCGGCACCGAGTTCGTGCGGCCTTGGGCGCCGCAGACCTACGGCGTGCCGGTGGAACAGATCGTCGGCAGTTCGCTCAAGACGACCTTCGAGATGCGCGACAGCAAGCCGGTGCTGATTCGCACGCCGGAGATCTACTTGATGGATGACGGCCTCGGCAAACCCGTCGGGATCCATCAATTCATCGGCGCGCAGCCGATCGCGGCGTTCGGCAACTCCGACGGCGACTTACAGATGCTCGAGTGGACGGCGGCCGGCGGCGGGGCGCGGCTGATGCTGATCGTGCATCACACCGATGCCGAGCGCGAATACGCGTACGATACGCAAACGCCGTTCGGCCGGCTCGATAAGGCGCTGCCAGACGGCGAAGGCGCGCAACTGGACCGTCGTCGACATGAAGCGCGATTGGAAGACGATCTTCGCCGAGTAGGCCCTCTCGGTTACGGCGCGAGTGTTACGGCGTTAGTTTGAAGACCGTCCCGGCGTTATCGGCGCCCCCCTGGTAGGTGGTGCCGTAAAGCGTGCCGCTCGAGTTGAGCAGGCCATCGTATGGGTAGGCGCCGTCGGTGCCCCCTTTGAAGGCGTAAACGATGCGTTCGGTGCCGCCGGGCGTTACGCTGTAAACGGTGCCGTTACCGGGCGTCCCGCCTTGGTACGTCGTGCCGTAGAGGAGGCCGCCGAGATTGATGAGCCCGGCATATTGCGGATGCGCGCCGTCGGCGCCCGCTTTGAATTTGTGCAGGATCGTTTCGCTGCCGCCGGGCGTGACTTTGAAGACGATGCCCCAGCCGGGATTGATTCCGCCTTGGTAGGTCGTACCGTAGAGCGCTCCGTTGTACACGAGCAGACGCGCGTAGGGATACTGTCCGTCGGAGCCGCCTTTAAAGCTGTAGACGACGTGCTCGCTCCCGGCGGTTGAGACTTTGTAGACGGTGCCGGCGCCTTTGATGCCGCCTTGCTCCGTCGTGCCGTAGAGCGTGCCGTTGAGCACGATCAGGCCGGCGTAGGGATGCGCGCCGTCGTGCGTACCGTTATCGTTAGCTTTGAAACGGTAGATCACTTTTTCCGCGCCCGAGAGGCTGACGCGAAAGACGATGCCCCAGCCATAGCCGCCGCCGCCGGTATACGTCGTGCCGTAGAGCTGCCCGCCGTCGGCGATAAGGCGGCCGTAGGGGTACTGACCATCGTCGCCGGCTTGGAAGCTATAGAGGACTTTTTCGACGCCGCTCGTGCTGACTTTGAAGACCGTCCCGTTGCCGCTGGTTCCGCCTTGGTACGTGGTGCCATAGAGCGTGCCGTTGACGCCGGTCAGCCCGGCGTAGGGATGTGCGCCGTCGTTACCGGCTTTGAACTTGTAAATCACGTGCTCGGTGCCGCCGGGCTCGATCTTGAATACCGTACCCCAGCCGTACGACGTTCCGCCGCCATACGTCGTGCCATAGTACGCACCGTTAATTTCGGTTAATCCGGAGATCGGGTTGGCACCGTCGGCGCCGGATTTAAAACTGTAGATCTGGCGGTAAGCGGCACCGGCGAGCGGTTGCTCCTGCTGTGCGAGCTGCGCGTTCGGAGACGGCATAAAACTCATGCCGTGCGAGCAGCCGGCAAGAAACCCACAGAAAATAGCAAGACGTAGAATGCGTGTAGAGGTATGTGGCATGCTAGGCGGTTTGCGGTGTTCTTCGGGCCATCCTTCGACAGGCTTGGATGACGGTCAGGTATTTTCGCCGCGGAGGTAACGAGCGAGGCTGACGCGATCGAAGGCGACGACGCAGTATCAGAGCTCCATAAATGGCGGTTCGAATCCGGTAAGCCGCTTCGTATCGCGAACGTCGCGCACCGCTAAGGCAAGCGACATCAAGACGCGCTCTCGCCACGGCGCGCGCTGCAGGGTTTGCTCCATTTGAAAGCCGCTCGCTCCGCAATCCTTGAGCGTGCCGTCGCAGAGCCGTTCGTAGATATCGAAGCCCAAAACGACCTGGCCGGCGTCGGTAATTTCTTTGAGTGCCGCCTCGATATGGGCGCCACGCCAGCAGAGGTCGCCGTTCGCTGAAACGAGCGCTCTCTTGCGGAGCTGCTCGGAGACCAGCCTATGCTCCCGCACGCTTCGTAACGAGGCTTACCAGCACGAGAACGACGACGTTTACGAGCAGGGCGACGAAGCCGGCGTTCATGCCGAAGGGAAGAATATTGAGCGCGGCCATCGGTACGGCGACGCCGACGCCGGTGAGGATGCCCAAGCCGACACCCCACGCCGTCGCGCGCTTCCAGACGAACGCCGCGACGACGCCGGGAAAGAACTGCGTGATGCCGTTGTAGTACAGCAACAGTAATTCGACGACGGTTTTCTGCGCGATCATCCAAATGCCCAGCGCGAGCACCGCGACGACGATGACGACGATGCGCGTGAGCAGCGTACGCGAGCGATCGCTGGTCGCGACGCCAAACGCGTCGCCGAGGACGTTCTTCACGATGACGCTCGAGGCCGCGAGCAGCAGCCCCGAGGCAGGAACCAGCGCCGCGAGCGCGCCGGCGCCGGCGACGATGCCGAGGATCCACGACGGAAAGTAGCGCTGGACGACGAGCAGAAAGGATTGATCGACTGCCGGACCGGTCAGCCCAGGAGTGATCAGCATGGCGGAGAGCCCGGCGAAGACCATCAGGCTGGCTAAGATCTGATAGAAGGGCAGAAAGACTGCGTTGCGGCGCAGCGCATCGCCGCTGCGCGCGCTGTAGACGCTGTTGAAGGTCTGCGGTCCGACGTAGAAGCCGAGCGCCGAGAGCAGCACCGTTGAGGCGTACCAGAGCGTTCCGTGAAATACGCCGGCCGGCGGAAGCGTCAGCATCCGCGGATGTGCCGCGACTAAGTGGTCGAAGAGCCCGCGCGGCGAGCCGAAGAAATGCACCGGAATCGCGATACCGGCAAAGAGCACGGCGGCGAGCACCAGGATATCTTTGACGACGCTGGCCCAAGCCGTGCCGCGCAGCCCGGCGGTAAAGACGAAGAGCGCCATCACCAGAAAACCGACGATCACGGCGGCGGTCGCGTTGTAGGCCCCGTAGCCGGCGATGCGCAGCAGAATCTGCAGGCCGCTGAGCTGGATCGTCACGTAGGGCACGACCATCGCGAAGGAGAGCAGCGCGACGCCGACGCCCAAGGCTCGGCTGTTGTAGCGTGTCTCGAAGAAGTCGGCGTTGGTGAGCAGATTATTATCCTTGCCGACTTGCCAAACGGCGGGCGCCAAGAAGTAGGCGATGATGTAGGCGATCGTGCCGTAGGCCATCACGTAGAGCGCGGGCGCACCGAGCGAGTACGCGAAGCCGGCGATGCCCAAAAACGTGAAGGTCGTGTAGATCTCACCGGCCTGCAATACCCAGAGAAAGATCGTGCCGAAGGAGCGGCCGCCGACGATATACTGTTCCGGGCTCATCTGCACGCGGCGCACGCCCAGCAGCGCGAAACCCATCGTCCCGAAGACGATGACGGCGACGATCGTAAGCGCGGTGAGGCCGTTCACCAGCGCTTCTCCACGCGGCCGATCGTCCAGAGGAAGGCCGGCGTCAACAGCACCCACGCGGCGATCCAGCAGAAGAGGAAGGGGAAGCCGAAGAGGCGCGGCTCGATGCGATTGACCAGCAGTACGCCGAACGAGAGCGCAAAAATAGGAGTTGCGGCCAATAGCGTTCGCAATAAAAAGGCGCCCGAAGGAGGGGCAGGCCGCATTGCGGCGCATTTGCCTGCCATGCAAAAACGTCCTTCGTTCGCCGGCCCGCTGATCGTCGTTGCGATCGTGGTGATCGTCGGGCTGTTTGTAGCGGCCACCTACAACTCGCTGGTGACGCTGGGCCAAGCGGTCGACGCCCAGTGGGGGCAGGTACAGAACGTTTACCAGCGGCGTGCCGACTTGATTCCGAATCTCGTCGCGACCGTTAAAGGCGCGGCGAACTTCGAGAAGAGCACCTACGAAGACGTCGCCAAGGCGCGCGCGAGCGTCGGGCAGATTCCGCCCGGCGTGGTGCAGAACGCGATCAACAATCCGCAAGATTTCCAAAAGTACGCCGCGGCGCAGGATTCGCTCGGCTCGGCGCTCTCGCGGCTGCTGGCGGTGGTCGAAAACTATCCGCAGCTCAAAGCGACGGAGAACTTCCAGACGCTGCAAGCGCAGCTCGAAGGGACGGAGAACCGCATCGCCTTCGAACGGCGCAAGTACAACGAAGCGGCCCGCGCGTTCAACACCAAGCGCGATACCTTCCCGACGGTGATGATCGTCGGGATGTTCGGCAGCCGCTTCAACGAGAAGCCTTACTTCCAGGCACAGCCGGGCGCGGAGAAGGCACCGGTCGTGAACTTCACACCGTGACCAAGGGCGAGCGCGCCGAGATCGCACACGCGATCGCCCAGGCCGAGGACGGCACGAGCGGACGCATTGCGGTGCGGGTGATTCCCGATCGCAGCGTCGACGCGTTCGAGCGCGCGAAGAGAGAGTTCGGGACGCTCAAGCTGCATCGCTACGAGCCGCGCAACGGCGCGCTGATTCTGGTAGCACCCAACGCGCGGCAGTTCGCGATCATCGGCGATAAGGAGCTGCACGAGCGCGTCGGCGACGCGTTCTGGAACGATGTCGTGAAGGAGAGCCAGCCCTACTTCGCGCGCGCCGAGACGCAAGCGGGAATCCTTTATGCGATCGCGCGCATCGGCGAGGCGCTACGACAGAACTTCGCCGAACCGGCGACCACCTAGCACTCCGACTCGGTCGGTGTTGTGCCGTACGATGCCTTTCCGCGACGGATCGAGACCGCGCGTCTGTGCCTGAGACGACCCGAGGAGGCCGAAGGCGCGCTTTACGCTCGACACGCGCAGGAGGCCTACGCCACTCGACCGGAGCCTCTCTCGGACGAACAAGCTCGCGCGTTCGCGGCCTTTATGTTGGGGCACTGGGAACGGTACGGCTTCGGCTTTTTCGTTATCGATATAGCCGACGGCTTCGGGAAGCGGATATCGATCGGACACGCCGGATTCAAGTACGTTGACGCGTGGCCAAATCACTGGCCGCAAACTTACGACGCGATTGAACTTGGGTACTCCGTGGTCCCTAGTGCGCGCGGCCGGGGTTACGTCACCGAGGCGGCCCGAGCGGCCTTAACGGCAGCATTCGCGGCGTTCGACGTGGCGAGCCTCTGCGCGAAGTGCCGGCTCGACAATCCCAAATCCGCCGCCGTGCTTCTTCGTTGCGGTATGACGGAACTCGAGGCTAAGGACGGGACGCGCCGATTCGAGATCGTGCGCCCAGATCAGTAGTGGAAGCGTCGCTCGGCATCGAACCATCAAGATCTCAGATCCTTTAAAGACTTCAGGAGGCACCGCGTGACGATTTCAGGTTTTGCGCGCTACGCTCTTGCCGCGTGGGCGGCTGCGGTGATGCTAACCTCGTGTAGCAATGGAGCCTCAGCCTCGCTTCCGGCTAAGGGTTCGATTGAGACGCGGTCGGGGTCGCGGAGCTCGCCGATCCAGCACATTATCGTCATGGTCCAGGAGAATCGTAGCTTCAACGATTTCTTTGCGACCTACCCTGGAGCAGATGGTACGACTACCGGACACGCTGTGGCCAATGCGACGTGCAGCCCCCCGATAAACGCCGGCTCGATTGCGCTTACCGAGATGCCGCTCGATCTCACGAAGGACCTGAACCACTCGTGGAAGAGTGGGTATTCCGTCGCGTACGACGGCGGAAAGATGGATGCTTTCGACGAGATTAAGTTCGGCGGAGACGGTCCGCCCGAATGCAGCTACCCGTATCAGTACACGAATCCCGGGCAGATCACGCCCTACTGGACGCTGGCATCAGAGTACACGTTGGCCGAGCACATGTTCACCACCACGGGCAGCGACAGCTTTACCGCACACCAGGATCTGATTAGGGGGGGTACGATCGTCCGACCGAACGAGGCGATGGTCGATGACCCGAGCTGCGGCGCCTGCTGGTGGGGGTGCGACGCCTCTCCAGGAACGCTGACGCACCTCATCACCGCGGGCAATGAGTTTATACAAAAAGGTCCCTTTCCGTGCTCGAATAAGTTCAAGGGAAAGTATCTCACCCTCCGCGATCGGCTCGACGCCAAGTCCATCTCGTGGAAGTATTACGCGCCGCCGTCGAGCCAGATTGATGGTAAGCTGTGGAGCGCCTTCGACGTCGTCTATCCGGTTAGATATGGCTCAGAATGGACCAACAACATCTCGACGCCTGAGACGAACATCCTGAGCGATGTCCAGTCCGGCAACCTGGCGGCCATGTCGTGGGTCATACCCGAAGGCGCCAACTCCGACCATCCGTTCACAAGCGTCGGCGGTAAATACGTTGAACAACGGCCCCGAGTGGATCGCCACGGTCGTCAATGCGATCGGCGAGAGTTCGTACTGGAACTCGACGGCCATCATCATCGTGTGGGACGACTGGGGCGGCTTCTACGATAACAAGGGCGGGGCCCTGGGTAAATACGCCGGACCCGGGGAGCGCGTGCCGGCAATTATCGTCTCGCCCTACGCACGGGCCGGCCACATTTCGAAGACGACCTACCAGTTCGGCAGCATCCTGAGGTACATCGAGCAAAACTGGGATCTCGGCTCCCTAAACACCACGGACAAAACCTCAAACAGCATCATCGACTGCTTCGACTACAAACAGTCACCAATCCAATTCCAGCCAATTGCGTCGAGTTTGAGCAAGTCGTACTTCTTGCACGAAAAACATTCGTATCGGGCGCCCGATACCGACTGGTAGAGCCCCGGATCCGAAGCGGAGAGAGCGTCGCGCTACACGCGAATCTTCCCCGATACGCGGCGCCACGCGATCGTCGAGAAAATGATCACGCCGATCAGGCCGGCGACCGTGAAGGCGAACGCCGTGGTGATTCCTGTGAGCGATGGCGCTCCCGAGTAGATCGAAATGCCGTTGGGGCCGCCCCGATACGCGGGGAGCAGGTATGGAAAGAGCGTACCGGCGGCCGCGACGAGCAGCGTAGCAAGGAACGCCGACGACGCCAGGAACGTCGTTACGGCGTGATTGCGCGCCCGCCCTCGTTGGATCGCCGCGAGGGCGGCGAGAGACAGTACGATCATTGCGACGACGAAGAGATGAACGTTGCCGAACCCGCTGCGTAAAAGCAACGTCCACACGGTTACGACGACGTAGAGGACCACGACCGCGCTCCAGATGGGGACGAACGCGGCGGCCGCGCGATCGGAGGGCGCGCCGTCCAACCGCAACCTCAAGAATGCCGCTCCGTGCATGGCAAGCGCAGCCACGGCGAAGGCCCCGACGAGCAGCGCGTAGGGGTTGAGCAACAGTGCGAAAGTCCCCCGAAAAGAACCGCCGTCGCCGAGCGGGAGCCCGTGCAACAGATTTCCGAACGCGACGCCGAAGATTAGCACGAGCAACGCACTCGAGAGGAAGAAGCACGCGTCCCAGAAGTCGTGCCAGATCCGGCTCGGAAAGTGCCCTCGCAACTCGAGCGATATGCCGCGAAACATCAACAGCCAGAGCGCGACCATGAAAGGCAGATAGAAGCCGGAAAACGCCGATGCGTACGCTTGCGGAAACATTGCGAACAGCACGGCACCGGTTGCAATGAGCCAGACTTCATTGCCGTTCCAGAAGGGGCCGACGCTGCGCATCGAAGCCAGCCGCTCCTCGTCGCTGCGCGCGACAAACGGCGTGATCATCGCGACGCCGAAGTCGTATCCGTCGAGCAGTACGTACACCGTGAGCATGAAAGCGAGAAGCCAGAAGGCGGCGACGTTCATGCCGCAGGTTCCGTTACGGGCAAGCGATCGTGAGGGCCGCTCGGCCCAATCGCGATCTCACGCAACACGAGATACAAGAACAGCACGCCGAGCACGAAGTACATGCCCGCAAAGCCAAGCAACGTAAAGATGGTTTCACCCGCCGCAACGTTGCTCGATGGCGCGTCGGCGGTTCGCATCAATCCGTAAATGATCCATGGTTGACGGCCGACCTCCGTCACGACCCAGCCGGCTTCGTTTGCGATGTAGGGAAACGGCATGACTAGGAGTAGCAGCCATAGCACCCATCGCCGGCCGAAGAGCAGATTTCGCCACAGCAGCAGCGCCGCGAGCACCGCTACGGTGCAGAAGATCGAACCGAGTCCGACCATCATGTGATACGCATAGTACGTCAACTCCACCGGCGGCCAGGTCGGGCGCCCGTAGTCGTCGAGGCCTTTCACATCGGCGTGAATGTTGCCGTAGGCGAGGAAGCTCAAAAAATCCGGTACGTCGATCGGATCGATCAACCGCTCCTCACGCGAGTCGGGCATGCCGATGATTGCAACCGGCGCGCCGCGCTCGGTTGGGAAGAGACCCTCCATCGCGGCAAGCTTCTCCGGTTGATAGATCGTCACGTCCGCACCTTGGCGATCGCCACTGGGGAACACCGTCAGCACCGAGCAGACGGCGGCGACGATAACCCCGCTGCGCACGAAACGTTTCCCAAGGGCGAGTTCGCGATGGGAGAGCAAGTAATAGGCACCGATTCCAGCAAGGAGGAAACCGCCGGTGACGAGCGCTCCCATCAAGACGTGCAAGTACTGCCACCACGCAAACGGCGAAAGCAGCACGGCTGCGAGATTGTCAAGCTCGATCTTGCCCCCCGGGCCGATGCGGTAGCCGACCGGATGCTGCATCCACGCGTTGGTCGCCACGATGAAAAAGCCGGAGAGCCAGGAACCGAGCGCAACGAGGATGGCGGAGGCTGCGTGAAAGCCCGCGGGAACGTAACGCTTCCCGTAGAGCAGAACGCCGAGAAAGACGGACTCCAGGAAGAACGCGTAGACGCTCTCGAGTGCCAGCGTTTGGCCTACCACCGATCCGCTTCGTGCTGAAAACGTCGCCCAATTCGTTCCGAACTGAAACTCCATGGGGATGCCGGTGACGACGCCCACCGCGAAATTTATGGCAAAGATTTTCGTCCAGAAGGTCGCCGCGCGAGCAGCGTCTACATCGGCGGGATGCCGGACGGCTTTGAGCGTGTACCCAGCGACGAACGGCGCAAGCCCCATCGTCGTGATCGGGAACAAGTAGTGGAACATGATCGTGAAGGCAAACTGCAACCTATCGACGAGCAGCGCGTCCATCTTCGTACCTCCCTAAATTAGCGGCGCCGGCACTTTTGCTTGGAGGGCACGTCAACGCCTCTTCAGCACAACGCTGCGGACTCCGGCCGCGGCTGGGCGCGGAATCGGTGGCTAAAGCTGCGGAAGCTGCGATTGGAGGCCACCCAGAGACAAAGCCCGACGCGATAGCTCACCCTTGTGGCCGGTGAGTAACGTCTGCGTACCGCTTTCGCTGAGGTTCACACGTTTCCGCGAGCTTTGCGCCAGGTTCAGAGATCGCCCGGCGCCCGGCCAGGAGGCGCCGTTTGGGCAGCTCTCGTAATGTCGCTCGCCGGGGAAGAGGAACGTCCCACATTCGAGCGTAGCGCCGTTGAGAGAAAGAGGGCTGCCGCATGGACGATCTAGATCCGACGTACACCGATCCGGACAAGTATAAGACGATTTTCGAGAACGACCGGGTTCGAGTTCTGGACTACCGAGACACACCCGGAGTGAAGACGAAACCACATCGGCACCCGAACAGTGTGCTATTAACGCTGTCTGACTTCCGGCGCCGACTGACGGTTGGCGATGACGTTAAGGAGGTCGCTGTGGAAACAGGACGGGCGCTCTGGCGCCCTGCTGAAATCCATACGGGCGAGAACATCGGGACCACCGATACACACTGTCGTCTTCGTAGAGCTGAAAGACTGAAGTAGAGTTCCTGCGTCTCGCCGCTTCGATGACGCATCATCTCGGCGCGCCGGAGGTTGGAGGCCATCTCGCAAACGCCTTCCCGCTGGGTTCGAAACGTGGCTCGGACCGCAGCGGGTAATGCTTGCACTATTTGCGGACGCTAGGCGTTAAGCGCGGCTTTGAGATCGCGCAGCTCGGCGCGCGACGAGGAGCTTCCGCAGAGCTTGACGTTCAGGTCGAGCGCCCGAAGATGCAATAACGGGCCGGCGGTTCCGCGCGAAAACTCGACCGCCGATTCGCTGCATTCGCGAGCTTCGCGTTCGCGTTTGAGCGTGCAAAGCGCGGTCGCTTCGGCGAGCTTCGCACGCCCTAAAAGCCGCGGCCAGTTGCCGACGCGATTGCCGAGGACCTGCGCCATCCCGGCTGCGCGCTCCGGCTGCCCGATCAGTATCAGCGCCTCGGCTTCGGAGATCGCCAGCGCCTGGGTGATCGAAAAGGCATCACAGGATACCTCGCGCGCGAGGCCGATCCAGCGCAAGGCTTCGTTGCCGTCGCGCCGATGGATATCGATGCGTGCAAGGTTCGAAAGTACGATTACCCGATCGAGCGCGCTTCCGAATAGGTCGATCAGCGCCCAGGCTTCCAGTGCGAACTGCTTTGCCTCGTCCAAACGGCCCAGCGTTAAGAGGTGGGCCGCCATCATCTGCATGCCGACCCGCACGCTGCGCACATTGCCGCTGCGGCTGCCCATCTCCACGAGCTCGTTCATGTCATTGAGCGCGATTGAGACTTGATCGGCGCGAACCGCCCGGATACCCGACGCGCGAATCGCGACGTTGACGGCTAAACGCGAGCCCGCGGAGCGGCCGCCGGCAATAACTCTCGCGGCTTCGTCGATCGTCGCCAATGCGCGCGCGCCCTCGTCTCTCTCGAACTGAATCGATGCCTCCGCAACGAGCGCCTTGACCAGCGTTTCGGCGTAGCGCCGGTCGCGCGCGTAGTCGGCGCGCAGGCGTTCGATCAGTTGGGCGCGAGCCGATGCGGCCCCAGGCGCTCCCTGGCAGTGCGCCGCTTCGAAGTCGAGCAGATCGCAGTTGGCACCGAGAACGCGTTGAAGCCCGGTGTCGTGAATGCCGGCGAGTAACGCTCGCGCCTGAGCCGTCGTCGCTTGCGCTTGCGCGAATGCGCCGAGCTCGATATCCAGTTCGGCGCGGACGCAGAGGGCGCGACTCGCTAGTGCGGCATCGTCGCTATCGCGCGCGAGCGTGGCGGCGACTTCGCGGGCGCGCTCGAACTGCCCACCGTCGCGCAACGCATCGATCGCAACGAAGCGCGCGCCTTGGGGAAGCCGCCCTTCGAAACCGCGGTCGTCGCGCGTCGGCAGCGAAAGATAATCGTCCAACCCGTCGGAGAAGCGCTCGCGCGCCTCGCGCAGGTCGCGATAAAACTGGCTGCGCGAGAGACTCATATCGCGCGCGATGGCGGCGTGGCTTTCGCGCTCGATGTCGCTTCTGCGCAGCACGGAGAACCGGCGCCGATGCTGCTCGGACTCCAAGCTCAGGTCGTCCAGGAGCGATGCGACGATATCCGGGAGCCGATCGGCAAGCTCGGTATGCCGGCGCGCAACCTCGGCGACGAGCGGGTGGCGCGCCAGCGCGCGGCGGTTGCGGATGCTGCGCAGCAGCGTGATTGCCGCCCAGAGCCGCGTCTCGTCTTTTCGCATCGCGTAGCGCTTGTTCTGGGCGGATTTGGCCCCGACCCGCCGCAGTTTGGGACTAACGTGAGACTTCTCCGGCTGGAACGGACACGTCGCACGGCCAAGGGCAAATCAAACCGATTCGTCCGTGCCTTTTAGGAGAGAAAAACCAGTAATGCGTTCCTCAGTCACCGTAACCGCGCTGGGCGCGGCCGTAACGATCGCTGCTCTCGCAGCTTGCTCCGGTTATCAGCCAACAACGGGCCCGTCGCTGGGGCACTATTCGCCGATGATCGGCAGCGACGGCGCGCGCTCGGTACTTCCCGCGGGCTTCAAACCGCAGAGCACGCGGCCGGTCTGGATGAAAGCGCCGCCGGTGGCGGAGGCTGCGCGCAAAAGCAACCATATCGCGGTCGCTCAGTTTGGTGGCTCGAGCGTGCTGTGGTTTCCCTTGAACGATAAAGCGAATAAGCCGCCGGCGATTTGCCAGCCGGCCTCGTCGACCAACGGCATCGCGATCGATCGCGGCGGAAATCTATGGGTGCCTGACGGCCGCGCGAATACGACGACCGAGTATGGACCGAATTGCGGCGCGGCAAAGCTGTCGATCCCGGATCCGACCGGCGAGCCGGCCGACGTTGGATTCTCCGGCAAGAATCGCGTCTATATTTTGAACCTCAACAACATCAGCGGGGCGCCGACGGTCGAGGTCTACAACACGAACACCGGCACACAGGTGGGGACGCTGAGCGATCCCTCCTTCGCCGTTCTGTTCGGCATTGGGACCGACCGCCAGGGGAACGTCTTCGTCTCAAACCTCGAGCAGAGCAATGTCGGCAATGTCATCGAGTTCCCAAAAGGCAAGATGCCCGGCACTGCGCTCACCGGAGTGAGCCTCGGCCTTCCCGGCGCCCCGACGTTCGATCGCCACAACAACCTGATCATCACCGATTGGCTTCGCGAAACGATTGACGTCTTTGCGCCTCCCTACGACGCATCGCCGGCCACTTCGCCGCTGATGGGTTCCTCGATCTGGTGCAAGTTGAATCATAAGGGAAACAACCTCTACTGCGGCGACGCCGATTTCGGAGCGACCGACGTCTACGCGTATCCGGGAAATGCGTACAAGTTCAGCTACACGGCGGGCCTCTCGGCGAGCGGACTAGTTACCGGCGTCGCGCCGGCGCCGGCGGCTCCCTACGGGCCGTAGCCTTCAAACGCCGTAGGTAGGAGCGATTACGATTAGGGCAGAGAGACGATCGTTACGCAGCTGAAGGTCATCGTGCTGTTCGGGACCGTATCGAGTGGATCGATCCCGAACGTGTGAAAGGCCCGTGCCGCTCCTACCTGCTCCATGTCTATCAAAAACTTCGATCCGACCGTGTACGTGTCTGCTGGTGTGCCGTCGACGATCAGCTTGTACCGCACGGGCAACGGCGTTGAGGGTGTGCCTACCGGATGCCGTATCGAGCCCGCTCTATAACGAGTTCCCTCGGTACAGGCCACTTCCACGGTTTGGTTTTTCGTCGCGGTGAAGGTCGCATTGGCGGGCTGCATGCCGATCGGCGTTACGCTGACCGTGGATTTGACGCCGGGTGAAATGTCGAACTGAAACGGGCCCAAGGTCGTAACCGTTTGCGAAGACTTTTCCTCCGAACTCTTCGGACGATTCAAGACGAGGATTCCGGTAATGCTTACTGCCAGGACGAGGACGATCGCAACCGCGATGGGGCGCATCGGTCTCGCAACGGAGGCTCTGAACGGGCCAATCTCAATGTGAGCCAGCGAAGGGTTTGGCGTAACAGGGTCGCGAGGCGGCTCCTCGCCGACAACGTCTGACGGCCGGTGCCTTGGCGTTATACCACGGCCGGCAGCCGCCGCCTCGAACTCCAAGCGTTGCTCTTGGTCGAGCGTTAGCGCATCGACTAAGAGCGCGAGCGTCTTGCGCTGCGGGCGGCGCCGATACCCCCGTTCGAGTGCGCTGATTGCGAACGAACTCATCCTGGCGCGCTCGGCCAACGCCTCTTGCGAAAGTCCGGCCGCAAGCCGGTGGCGCCGCAGCACCCTTCCAAACTCTGAAGAGACGGACAACCGCTCCTCGCCGTTCATCGTACCCCGGAGGTTCCGTTTCCGGGCGCCTGCTCCCTTAGGTGCCAGGCTTCGTATCAGCTCAGCGCCGCGGCAACTATGGCTGCGGGCGGTATGTCCCAAAACTCCAGGCGTGCCCTTCGGGATCGCGCACCCCGAACTCACGCGACTCATAGTCGGTATCCTCGAGCTCGCGAACGATCTCTGCACCAGCTGCCTTCGCACGCGCATACCGAGCGTTGATTTCGGCCGGCGTGTCGAGTGCGATATAGATCGAGCCGGTAGCCCCGCCGAGATCCTTCGGGCTCCTCCCATAGGCGTCGGGCTTTACGCTCCCGAGCATAATAAGGTTTCCGCCCAGCTTCAGCTCGGCATGCGCGATGCTCTCGCCCTCGCCCGGGCAGACCTCGTGCGCTTCGAAGCCGAGGACGCTCGTGAGCCAGGAGATCGCCGCTTTCGCATTCTGGTAGCGGATGGCGGGATAGATGCGTTGCGCGGTTTGTGTTTTCGTCTGCGTTGTGTTCATAGCCATCATCCTAACCGAGATGTGGGGATTCGTCTTGGAAAAATGATCACCGCTCGGCCACGCTCGCCGAGTTTGGGTAGCGGGTAGCCGCCAGGAACTCGCCCGGCGTCATCCGCGCGAACTCCGCGAAATCGCGGTACATATGTGCCTGATCGTAGTATCCGGTTTCGGCGGCCGTCGAAGCGATGTTTTCGCTGCGGCCCAGCAGCGAGAGGGCGTTGTGAAAGCGCACGATGCGCGCGAAGCGTTTTGGCGTGACGCCGGTGCGCTCGAGAAATCGTTGCGCGAGGCGCGTTCGAGAGAGCGCCAAGTGCTCTCCGAGACCTCCGACGGAGATGACGCCGTTTGCGTTGCGAATCATCGCCGCAGTCCAGGCGATGGCCGAATCGGCCACTGGCTCGCGGCCAGTGCGCTGCAGCAGCCATCGTTGCGCCGCGAGGACGGCCGCGGCTGCATTTCGCGCCGGATTCCACGCAGATGTTTCCGCGGCGCCCGCGCAGCGTTCGCCGAGCTCGGCGGCGGAGCGGCCGATCCCATCATGCAGATCGATCGTGACGTCAACGAGCTCTTGAGGCGAGGCCTGCAAGATCGAATAAACGCCGGCTGGATCGAAGCGAATGCCGAGTACGCGGCAGCGGCCTTTCGGGGCCACCACGACCGACGGCCGGGTACGAAGGCCGTTGATGCAGACCGCCGGAAACGAATCGAGCGAGGCGGAGCCGCCATCGCGGTGCGGCTGGTCCAACTGAACGATCAACTCCGCGCGTCCGTCGGGGAAGACGCGTTCCCGAGCGAGTGCGAGCGTGCCGTCGAAGTACCAGATCTGCTCGACGACGTCGTGCAATGGTGAGGCCGGCGGCGGCGACCAGCGCGCCACGGTCCAGGAGCCGAGTGCCGTATCGCGGCGCTCGACTGCGATGTCCGAGGGTTCGTGTGCCGGGGCGGCCATCATTCGCCGAGCCCTTCTCCGGCATCGGGCCCAGGCCTTGAGTGAAAATCGTGCAATGGGGCAGGCGTGTGGTCTTCGATCTCCAAGGCGATCGGCGCGTTAACGGCCGGCGAGCAAGCCGAACCGTACTACGATATCGCCGCCGAGCGGATCCAGAGCGCGCTGCTCAAGATCCAAATGCCCGAGGTCGAAGGGCTGGAACTCGGCGCCCGGGCCGAGCCCGCTCGCCTGGTCGGCGGCGACTACATCGACGTCTTTCGCAGCGGCGATCACCTGCTCTTCGGCCTGGGCGACGCATCGGGTAAGTCACTGGGTGCAGCGATCAACGCGCTGATGCTGCGGTATCTCGTGCGCGGACTGACGCAAGCGCTCGGACACGAACGCCTCGAGGAGATCATCGGCCACACGAACCACGTCGTGGCGGAGGATCTCGATGAAACGGATTACTTCATCACGCTGCTGCTCGGAACGATCAGCACGACATCCGGACGGCTGCGCATCGTCAATGCGGGGCACGAACCGGCGCTGATCCTGCGTGCGGATGGTAAAGACGTCGAAGCGCTTACGATGCATGGCCTTGTGTTAGGGATCGACCGGAAGACGCCGTATTCCGCGGAGGAGTGCACCCTTGGCATCGGCGACCGCGCGATCGTCTACACCGACGGCTTAACTGAGGCGACCAACACCCGCGGCGAACTGTACACGCTGGAGTGTCTACGCGAGAACATCCTCGCGCATCGCGAGCTGAACGCTCAGGAACTCGCCGACGAACTCTTCGATGCGGTCAAAGCCTTTTCGAACGGTCAGATGCGTGACGACGCGACGATTCTGGTCATTCGCCGGATGGGTGACGGGTGAGCCGGCTCATCGGATATGGGAGCTCGATCGGGCCCGGTCGGGCCACGCAGAGCCTCCGCTAGAGGAGCGAGCGTATCGGAAGGCTCAACCCCGCGAGAATGCGATCGGCCGCGCGAGCCCTCCCCTTGTTTGCGGTAGCGATCGCATTCTGGTTGGCGTTGCCGGCGATGGCCGCGGATTTCAAAGTGCCGCCCACGCCCGACCGCTACGTCAACGACAACGCGAACGCGCTATCAAGCGACGCGAACGGCTCGATCGAAAGCGAGCTGAAAGCCTACGAGCACGCGACCGGGCATCAGGTGATCGTCTGGATCGGCGATACGACCGGCGACGTGCCGCTCGAAACGTGGACAACCGACACCGCGCATCAGTGGCGCATCGGCCGGCGCGGCAAAGACGACGGCGCGATTCTCTTCCTCTTCATGAAGGATCATCACATCCGCATCGAGGTGGGGTATGGCCTCGAGAGTTCGTTGACCGACGCCGATTCGTCGCGGATTATCAACGACATCATCCGGCCGAAGATGCGAGCGGGCGATACCGATGGTGCGGTGAGCGCCGGCGTAGCGGCGATGCTCAAGACGATCACACCCGCGTACGCAGCGGTAACGGCGCCTCCCACGGGAGAGAGCACCGCGCCACCGTGGGTGGAGAAACTGCTCTTTGCGTTTGCTGCGTGCTTCGCGCTCATCTTCCTTTGGTTCGCCTATGTCATCGTGATGCAAATTTTTGGGAGCATCCGCTACGGCTATCTCGTGCTGCGCGAAGGAGCACCCGGGGCGAAGAAGCAGATGAAGACCTGGCCCACGTGGACCAGCGGATTTGGCGGCGGATCGTCGAGCGGCGGCGACGACTTCAGCGGAGGAGGCAGCGATTTCGATGCGGGAGGGGGAGATTTTGGTGGGGGCGGTGCGTCGGGTAGCTGGTAGCGCGCTTCTCGCGCTGCTCTTTGCGTTACCGCTGATCGCGGCGGCGCCCGGCTTTACGATTCCGCCGGTGCCGGACCACTACGTTACCGATACCGCGGGGGTGCTCTCGGGCGATACGAGCTCTTCTTTGGAGAGCCGGCTGCGCGCGTACGAGAAGACGACCGGCCATCAAATCATCGTATGGATCGGGCAAAGCACGGGTGACGTGCCGCTCGAGACGTGGACTGGCGAAACGGCCGATCGCTGGAAGATCGGGCGGAAGAAGTACGACGACGGCGCGGTGCTCTTCATCTTCTTGGCCGACCACAAGGTGCGCATCGAAGTCGGCTACGGGCTCGAGAGCAAGCTCACCGACGCCGATTCGTACCGCATCATCCAAGACGACATCCGGCCACGAATGCGCGCGAACGATACCGACGGTGCGGTGCAAGCCGGCGTCGCGGCGATGCTGAACACAATCACGCCCAGCGCAGCGAACATGACGCCGCCGCCGGCGGTCTCTCACGAGAGCAACGGCAGCGCGTTCAATCCGGATCTGTGGTTTTTCTTCGCATTTTTGCTGTTCGCGATCGTCGTGCATATCATCCGCACCATTTACTACGGATATCTGGTGCTGCATGAAGGGCGGCCGGCCGCGAAAGCGCAGATGCGGCGTTCGCACTTCTTCGGAGGCGCGTTCGTCGGCGGATTCGGTGGAGGCGGTGGCGGATTCGGTGGCGGCGGAGGCGGCTTTTCCGCGGGCGGCGGCGGTTTCGGCGGCGGAGGCGCCTCGGGCGGATGGTGATGCTCCCGCTGCTGTTGGCCGCGATGATCACGAAATACGACGTGCTGATTTCGGCGGGACACCAAGGGCGTCCGGCGAGTTGCGCGCACTTCCCGCAGCATAAATGCAATCTCGGCGCCGCGGGCGAGCGCGAATGGACGCCGATCGTCGCCGATGAGGCGACGAAGGTTCTGCGCGAGCATGGCGTCAGCGTCGTGCGGCTACCCGCCGACTTCGACGGTACCTATGAAGTGAAGGCGGCGGTGTTCATTCATTTCGACGGATCGAATCCGCCGTGCGGGAGCCGCGCGTCGGTGGGCTATCCGCCGGCACAAGGAGATTCAGAAGCAAGAGCATGGCGAGCCCTTTACGGAAGGTACTGGCCGTTCGGCTTTCAACCCGACAACTTCACGGAGAGCTTGCGGGAGTATTACGGCTATCGACAAGCCCACGCTAGCGACGGAGCGATGGTCGTTGAGTTGGGCGAGATTACTTGCCCCGCACAGCTTGGCTGGCTTCAACCCAGGTTGCAATGGGAAGGCGGCCTCTTGGCTTACTTTTTAAGCCGGCTCGTCGGTCAAGGTCGTGTTCCCAGTCCAGGGCCGTTCGGAGACCAGGCAACAAAGAAACCCTTTTAGAACGTCACGCGATGGTCCGGACGCTTCAAGTCGAGCGGCGGCAACTGATCGAGCGTCTCGACGCGTCGGCCAGCCTTCCCATCACCCTAATGATTGCGCCGGCAGGTTATGGGAAAAGCGTGGCCCTTCGACAGTATATTCGCAGGCGCCATGAGCGTTGCGTGTGCTTTTCGCTGAGGCCGGAGCATACGACGCTACTGAGTTTCTTGCGCGGTTTCACCGAAGCCCTCGGCGAAAACGCGCCTCACACCATTGATTCCCTTGCCGGCGCCTATGAACGAAATCAGTCGTCGCCTAAGCGAGATCTCGATTTAGCGCAGTGGCTCGACGCGCACTTAGAATTGTTTACCGGCGTCATTGCGATCGACGACCTTCACGTGGCTGACGGCGATCCACAGGTTGCCGGCTTTCTCACTGCACTCATCGAGCGTAGCAAAGAGCGAGTCCGCTGGATTATTGCGTCGCGCTCAACGGCAGGCTTGCCCGTTGGAAGTTGGCTCGCCTACCGCGACGCCGAGCTTCCCGTCGACGAGCATGAGCTTCGTTTCAGCCTGGCAGAAGTCGCGCAGGCCGCTCGGGACCTCGACCTGACCATTCGCGATGACGAGCTAAAAGATCTGCTCGACTTAACGGAGGGCTGGCCCGCAGCGCTGACCTTTGCACTGCGCACGTCAACCCGTTCGGCGGATCTACGAAATGTATCGGCCGTCACCCGAGAGATGATATATCGCTTTTTAGCCGAGCAAGTCTATGGATCCCTCGATGACGGAGAACGGGCGTTGCTCGAGGTTGCGGTGGCCCTACCATCCATAGACGTGGATGTGTTGGAGCGCGCCGGGTTCGACCGGGCACTCCCGATCGTCGAACGCCTTCGCGAGCGAACGGCCTTCATCTATGAAGAATCACGCGGCGTCTACCAATGCCACGAGCTCTTTCGCGAATTCCTGAGGCATCAGAGTGCTCTCGCCGGCAAGCGCGCCCAACAACGGGTCCACGAACGTGCAGCGCGGGCGCTAGAAGCGAGTGGTGACGTGGAGCACGCCATAGCCGGTTATGCGGCCGCCGCTTCAAGTTCAGATGTGCTGCGCTTACTCGAAGGCCACGGATTCAATCTCTTAGAGCGGGCCAGGAGCGACGTGGTTACGCGGGGCGTCGAGGCACTCGACGACGTCACGAGGCGGAATAACTCCTCGGCTCTTGCCCTCCAGGGTGCGCTCGAATCGGTCTCGGGAAAGTTTACTCGCGCCGAGTCGCTACTTCGGCGCGCCCTAAGCCAGGCAGACGGTAACCGGGATCTCATTGCAAACGCGAGCTTACGGCTCGCTGCATTGATGGCAAACCAAGGCCGAGACGTGAGCGAAGTGCTCAGCGACCTAGCGAACGATACCGAGCAGACCTCGGCCTACCGGGCAGAGGCGATCTCTCTGGTCGCTGGGCAACGTGCAACCAGTGGCGACCTGGCGACTGCGTCCCATGCCGCGTCGCTTGCTGAGGCTTGGCTGGCAGAGGTCGAGTCTGAGATCGTTCGGGCCAAGGTCCTACACCATATAGGCATTGCTTATCATCATTTGAATATGGCGCCGAGGGCTTTTGACGCGTTGATGCAGTCGGCCGAGTTAGCCGACAGCTTGCATCTGTTCGGTCTTTCGAGTCGGGTGAAGGCGGTTCTTTCAAACTTACTGTTGCACGAGAGGGATGACGTCGAGCAGCAGCTCGCCTATGCTGAGTCTGCCGCTATGGCCGCAACAAAGGCGGGTGACGCGTTCGCTCTGCAGACGGCGCTCATTCAGATGTTAAGCGCGCAAATGCGAAGGGGGCATGTCGAAAAGAGTATTGCAATCGAGCAGCGGCTCGGGTCCGCGAGAGCAACCGAGTTAACGGCCAAGTACCTGCCGATTTTCCGCTCGTCGCGGCTAGCATGGGAAGGCCGATTCAGAGAAGCCCACAGGCTCCTGGCTACCTGTTGGAAGCAGATGACGTATAGCTTCGATCGCTTATATTGCGGCGCTGAATATGCCTTATTTCTGGCAGTAGATGGGAAGCACGATGATGCGGCCGGCCTAGCCAGTGAGATTATCGAAGGCCTCAAGCTATCAGACGATGCCACCGGACTGTTTCGCGTTCGCGCGATCGCCATTACGAGGGCCTTTTGTGCCCTCACGGAGACCATTATCGGGAGAGCGGCGTTCGCCGACCGCATCCTGCGTCAGCTGCATTCCGGCAAGGACGAAGTCATTCGTGCGGTTGCCGAAGCCGCAGGAAGCATTGTAATTAGAATTCGCGGGGGAGGTTCCACGGGCTCAGAGCGAGTTCGAGAGTGCACGGAGCGTCTTCGAACGCTGGATTACGCGGACGTCGCGCAGCTGCTTGCTGCCGTGGATTTGACAGCGGGACGAGCCGCGATGGATCGGCTCCCGGCCAATGGCCTAACGCGGTCTGAGATGGAGATCCTCGGAATGCTGGAGGAAGGGTTAACGCCCAAGCAGATCGCGGAGAAGACGTCACGCAGCGTCAACACCGTACGCGTCCACGTTGCCAATACCATTGCAAAGCTCGGTTGCCATGGCCATGCAGAAGCGATACGAACGGCGCGGCGCCTGAGGTTGCTCGGTTGACGTCGAGTGACGGGTTAGCGGCCTTACGATGAACAAGGCAAGGTTTGAAGCTTTCTCCGATGGCGTATTCGCATTTGCTATTACGTTGCTCGCACTCGGCTTTCTCTTGCCGGAGCTCCACAAGCCGACAAACCGCGAGCTCGCGCTAAACCTGCTGCATCTCTGGCCGAGCTTGATCGCCTATGCATTGAGCTTTTCGGTGATTGGAATCATGTGGCAGAACCATCACGCGCTCTTCCGGCTCGTGCAGTACGTCGATCGAAAGACCGTCTTTTGGAACCTACTGCTGCTCGCAGGGACGGTACTGATTCCGTTTGCCACGACGACGCTTGGCTCGTATCCCACCTATTCGGCGGCGACCGTTCTCTACGGCCTGGTGCTCTCGTCGTGCGCCACGTTTTATAATCTGATGCTCTGGCATCTCGCGCGCACGGATGCCTTCATGCCCGAAGTGCCGCAGCCGACGATCGACGCGACGATCCGCGGCTATAAGACCGGCTGGATGGTGTACGTGGCCGCGACGCTCGTCGGGCTCGTTTTCCCGGTAGTGAGCTTCGCACTCTACCTCGCCGTGGTCGTGTACTTCTTCGTTCCCCGCGGCGCCGATTCGGACGTCACTTTGTCCGCTCGCCGCTGGTAGGCTGCCAACCAGGTGGCACTCTGGGGTGCGAAGATGCCACCATGGATGAGTATCTGATCGGGGCGGGGGCCCTGCTGACGGCCGGACCGAGCGCGACGATTCGCGGTGCCACGCTGCACGCGCAGCCCGGTTTCGAGCTGGCCCACCAGGTTGCCGCCGCGGTGGTCGATCTCGACTCGGCCGGCCCGGCGGAGCTATCCCGATTGCTGGTCGTCGCCGCCGGCTGGAACGGCCCGCGCTTCCATCGCGAGGTCGTCAGCGAGCTCCTCGCGCAGCGGGAGTGCGGGCTCAACGACGTCATCGAGCTCCTGGCCGCGGCGGTCGAAACCGATGAGATCCACCTGTTCGCGCGCTGGGAGCCGGATGCGGCGATGACCGCGGCTTTGCAGAGGAAGGGCGTCCGAGTCGTGCCCCATCCGCTCGAAGCACTCGGCCAGGCCTCGCTGGTTTCGGGCCAGCGGATCGAGCGCTGGCGCCCGGGCCGGGCCGCGTAAAGCCACCTCGTTCAGCCCCTTCCAAGGGTGAGAACGCACGATGCAGCGTAGAAATGTTGATTATGCCGAATGCCCGCGTTGCGGTCATCGACGACGACCGTATGGTCCGGGAGATGTTGGAACTTGGCCTCTCCCGCGAAGGCTACGAGGTGCGGACGGCCACGGACGGCCTCTCCGCGCTAGAACTCGTCAAAGTCTTCGATCCCGAACTGATCGTCCTCGACATCATGATGCCGAAGATCGACGGCGTCACGCTGCTTCCCCGGCTGCGCGAGATTACCCAAGCGCCGATCGTGATGCTCACCGCCAAGGGCGGCACTGAGGATAAGGTCCGCTCGCTCAGTTCCGGTGCCGACGACTACCTCGTCAAGCCGTTCGTCTTCGAGGAGTTGATCGCGCGGCTGCAGGCCAAGCTGCGCCGACCCCAGCTCATCGAAGAGAACGTCCTGCGTTGGCACGACATCTCGATCAATCCAGGCACCCGCGAGGCCTGGCGCGCCAAGGAGATGCTAGAGTTCACGCAGCGCGAGTTCGATCTGCTCGAGGTCTTCTTGCGCGAACCTCGGCGGGTTTTCAGCAAAGACCATTTGCTTGAGATCGTCTGGGGCCACGACTTCGAAGGCGGTCCGAACATCGTCGAGACGTACATCTCGTATCTTCGCGCGAAGATCGACCGCCCCGGCGAGCCCCACTCCTTCATTCGCACGGTCCGAGGGGTAGGGTACGGCTTATCGCAGTAGTCCTTGAGATAGCATGAAGCTGGCGGCGAGGCTTGCGGCTCTGTACGCGGCGCTTTTAGGCGTCACGGTACTTGTCGTCGTCCTAGCCTCCTCGATTTCGCTGGTGTTCGAGCTGTGGCGGTTCTCCACCGACGTGATGATCGCTAAGCACGAAGAGGCGCGCGTCCTCGTCGATCAATATCGTCGCGAAGGCATGACGCTCAAACAAGCCGCACCCGAGATCGTCAATGCGCTCGGCGGCATCGGCATGAGCATCACCGTTTACGATCTCAAGGGCAACTACCTCGCCGGCGATAAGACGCTGCGCCCCAAGGTGCTGGGCCAAGTGCTCGCGGCCGGCGGCATGTCGCACTTCATTCCGCCGTCGCTGCGCAATCCCCAAGAGATCGCCGCCCATCCGCCGCGCGGCGTGCATGAGTTTCGCGTCGGTTATGTGCCGGTGCCGCCCGATCCGACCCGCCTCGAACCGCTCTCGCTCACCTACGTCGAGGGCGGGTACGTCGGCTTCGCCCCCTCGCTGCCGCTGCTGATCATTTCGCTGGTTCCCTATTGGCGAATCGTGCTGACGATCGCGGCGATTGCGATCGTGATCTCGTGGTTCATCGGGCGGCTCTTCGCGCAGCAGTCGCTGCGGCCGATCAACGAGGTCAGCGATTCGCTTAAGGCGCTCGCCGGCGGCGATTACACGCAACGCCGCTTCGTGATGGCCGGCGGCGACGAGATCGCCTCGCTCACCGCCGCGTTTAACGATGCCGCCGCGAGCGTCGCCACCGCGATCGATCATCGGCGCAAGGCCGAACAGCGGATGCGCCAGTTTGCCGCCGACGCCGGCCACGAGCTGCGCACGCCGCTGACCGTCATCGCCGGTTACATCGACGTGCTGCGCCGTGGCGCGATCGAAGAGCCGCGCATCGCGCGAACGATCCTGGCCACGATGGCGCTCGAGAAGGAGCACATGCGCGGCCTGATCGACCGCCTGATGCGCCTCGCGCGGCTCGATTCCGAAGCCCCGCCGAACATCGAAGCCGTCAACCTCGCCGATCTGCTGCGCAGCCAGGTTGACGCCGCGCGCCGGCTCGATGACCGGCGGATGATCGACTACAGTGTCGACGGCGTCGAGAGCGTGCAAGCCGATCGGGGCGAGCTGGCCGAAGCCGTGTGGAACGTGATCGAGAACGCGCTCAAATACGCGCCCGACGCGCCGATCCATTTGCGCGCCGCGCGCAGCAACGGCCATGCGACGATCACCGTGCGCGACGAAGGACCCGGAATGTCGGAGGCCGAGCGCGTGCACGCCTTCGAGCGATTCTATCGCGGCGATCAGCGCGGCGAGATCACTGGCAGCGGCCTGGGCCTCGCGATCGCCAAGCGCGCGGTCGAGCGTTCCGGCGGCGATATTTCGATCGACAGCGCGCCCGGACACGGCACCGCGGTTACCATCACCATTTAACCGGCTCTCAGGCCGGTTTCAGGCTCGGGCGACGATCGCTCACCTATAATCTGCGCTTGTAGATGCTCCGACGTTCGCTCGCCGCCGCTTGCGCTTTCCTCATCGCGTTCGTGACGTGGGCCGGTGCTCCGGCGCTGGCGCAATCCGATACGGGCGAGATCGTCATCGTCGTCGCCGACGCGCAGACCAAGCAGCCGATCGATCTGGCGCGCGTGCTGCTCGACGGTCCGGTGATCACCTCCGAGATCACCACCAAGAGCGGCAAGGTCGATTTCACCGACGTCCCCGACGGCATCTATCGCGCGCGCATCGTCAAGCGCGGCTATCAGAGCCTCACCTCCAACTCGTTCGAAGTGCTCGACGGGCGCCTGGTGACCGTCAGCTTTGCGCTCGGGCTCGATACCGGCAACCTCAAAGTGATCGGCACCGTCACCGCCAAATCGAGCGCCACCATTTCGAGCACGAGCATCGACGCGAACTCACCGCAGCGCCGGCTCTCAAACGACCTCGCCGACGCGCTCAACAAGCTCTCGGGCGTCAGCGTCTCGACCTCGAGCGACGATTCCGACGCGACGCAGACGATCTCGCTCGAAGGGCACGACGCCAGCCAAACGCAGCTTACGCTCGACGGCATCCCGCTCAACGCGCCCGGTTCGGCGGGCAATCTCGGCGGCTTTGCCACCGATCTCTTCGGCGGCGCCTCGGTGCATCAGGGCGCGTCGCTGGGCGGCCTTGCCGGTTCGGTGAACTTCAGCACGCTGCAGCCGACGCTGAGTTGGGTGACCTCGCTGCAGCTCTCGACGGGAACCTACGGGCGTTACAATTATTCAGTGGGCGAGACGGGCTCGCTCGGCAAGCTCGGCGTCGCCGTGCAGACGGTAAGCCGCCTCAACCCGAGCCTGGTCGACGGTGATCTCTATCTCGACGCCAGCGGCCTGGATTACGTGCACGACGGCGACAGCACGATCTCCGGCAACCTCATCACCGCGCGCTACGAGTTCGGGGATACGAACTCCCTGACCGGGCTCTTCATGAACTCGACCCGCAACACCAACGTCGTCTGCCTGCGCTACAACGGCGATCCGGCGACGACGCTGCCCTGCGGCTACGGCCCCGGCAACACCGACGACAGCAACGTGCAGATGTACTCGCTCACCGACAACGCCTTGCTCGGCGCGACGCAGCTCCAGGGTTCGATCTTTTCGATCGATTCGAGCAGCCTCAACGATCAGCTGGCGCGCTACGTCAACGGCCTGCCCGCGCCGAGCGGCTTCTCGAGCGATACGAAGAGCACCGGATACTCGCTCAACGCAACGCTGCCCGCGCAACAGCGGCACACGATCTCGTTTCAAGCCTACGGCGCCTCTTCGCAGTTCGCGACCACGCCGATCGTGGAGGAATCGGTTCCGTACTACAACGGCTATACCACCACGCAGTACAACGTGCTGCAGGCGACCGACACCATTCACTCCAGCGACAGACTGACGCTGGCGGGCTCGGCGGGCATCAGCACCGCGACCGGCAACAGCGGTCTCTCCGAGCTCGCCAGCGTGGCGGCGACCTGGAAGCCCACGACCCGCGATACGTACGGCGCCTCGTTCGCGCTGGGCGGCGCGGCGGCGACGCAAGGGCGCTCGCAGATTCTCTCCGATCCAGCCTCGCTGCGCTTCGACTGCAACGGCAACGTCGCGTACGGCAGCGCGCCGGGGCAGAACCCTCAGAACAGCTCTTCGAACTCGCTGCGCGTCAGCTACACGCATCAACTGCACGGCGGCAACGTCTCGCTGACGCTCTACCGCCAGGTGCAAAACGGCGTGCTGCTGCCGGTCTACGTCAACGGCGACGTGCTCACCCAACTCGGGCAGCTGCCGCTGGGCTACGTGGCGCAGGTTGCGCAGATCTACAACTCGCCTGCGGGCTGCAACACGCCGTCGTACCGGCCCTTTACCGCGCAGAACCTTTACTTCACGACGCCGATCGCCGGCGTGCAGCGGCTCTACCAAGGCGCGGAGCTCACCGGCTTTCTGACGGTGGGTGATCTGGTGATCGAGCCGTACTACAATCTCACCGGCGCGCAGGCGAACTCGTTTTCGTACATCTTCGACAATCCGTTCTCGATCACGATCCCCGGCCAGCAGCTGCCCAACGTGCCGCTGCAGAAGGCGGGGCTCGTGCTCGATTACAAGGCGCCGCACTCGATCTTGGAGTGGCTCGCCGATGCGCAGCACGTCGGCTCGAACAATCCGAATAATCTTCCGGCGTACACGACCTACGATGCCGGCGTCACGGCGAACCTTCACCTGGGCACGTTGACGTTGGCGGCGACGAATATTACGAACACCTACTCCGGCGTTTTCGCAAGCCCCGCGAATGCGGTGGCGTTTACCACTGCGGGCGGCTACGTGCTGCCGAATATCGCACGGCCGTTGCAGCCGCGCACCCTCTCGGCAACGTGGTCGGTGAAGTTCGGCCCGGGGACGACGTTCGACGCAGACCGGCACGGCATTTCACGCGCGCGGCAGCGGTGGCGGAGGCGGGCGACTCTTCGGCGGCCCGGGCGGTGGTGCGGGTGGCCCCGGCGCTGGCGGTCCGGGCGGCTCCGGCGGTGCGGGCGGCGGCGGTCAGAACGGCGGCGGCTTCCGTCAGTTCTTCCCGCCGTTGCCGCAGACGCCGCCGGCCGATCCGTTCGCCGCGGGCACCAATCCGGCGACGTGCAGCGCGGAGAACGCGCCGAAAGCGCAGCAGCTCTCGAGCGAACTTAAAGCCTATGTCGCGAAGATCGAAGCGGCGCGCACCGCCGCCGGGTATCCGGCGACGATGGCGGCGCCGGCGCTGAGCGACGCGACCGTCATCTATCACGGTTTGGGCACGACCTACGCGCTTGCGATCACGCCCAAGGGTTCGGGAACGCTGCGCGCGCTTGCGGGCTGCATCGCGCTGCACATCGCGCGCGCCGACGACGTCACGCAGCGCAAGCTCTACGCTGCCTCGAGCCCGCTCTTCTTCGTGCCGCAGCTCAACTTCATGCCGGCGGTTGGCCTCTACATCGTCGCGCGCCAGCAGACGCCGGGCCAGGAAGCCTTCCGCGTCTACAAGCTGCCCACTTCACCGCCGAAGGCGCCGTTTGAAGTGCGTACCGCGACCGCGTGCACCGGGCAAGTGAAGAATCTCGCGATGCAGGCGCTCGAGGAGTTGCGCAAACATTTCGCCGACGGTTCGCCGGCGCCGAGCTGGACGATCACGCCGCATGCCGCCAAGAGCGGCACGTGGTACGAACTCGATCCGGGCGATCCGACCGTGGTGCCCGCACTGCTCTACTGCGGGCACGTCGCCACCGCGAGCGCCGACGAGCTGAGCGCGCTGGGGTACGACGGCAAGCTCGTCCCGGAGCTCAACTATGCGCCGGCACTGGGAATCTATCTGTTGCCGCCGGCGCGGCGCAACAACGGCGGCGCGGCGCCCGCTTCGTCGCCGGCGCCCTCACCCTAAGCGTTCGGGCGAGCGGCCTGCTTCGCGCGCACGCTCGACCATCTCGCGCATCCGCGGATGCGTGCCGGGGATCGTCACGACCCACTCTTCGAAGCGTGGAACCGGCTCGCCGGTGCGAAAGAGCACGTACCAGACGTTCATCTCGCCCATGAACTTAAAGCGTTTCTTAAAGTCCTTGACGAGCTCGGCGTACGTCGTGAAGGAGCGCAGATAGTTCTTGAAGCCGTAGTCGTGATCGGTCTGCAGCAGGGCGACGGCGTTGGAAATGGTCGCGTGGACCTTGCGCGAGGTCCGCAGGATGCCGGGGCTCTGCAGGACGCGCTCGACGTCGAGCTCGTCGAAGAGCGCGACGCGGCTCGGGTCGAAGTTTGCGAAGGCCTCCCGGTACGCGTCCCAGTGTTCGGCAATTTGCTTCCACCGCACGCCCGCTTGGAATACCGCGCGCGTCATCACCTCGAAATAGTCGGCAAGCGAGGCGGGCGTGATGATGTCGGGAATCGTGTCGGCCACAGGGTACTCTTCGACGACCCTTCGGCAGCCCTTCAATAGGTTCAGGATGACTGCGGGGTGACACGGGAAAGCGGCACCGAGGCAAGCAGGGACCAGGAACGGGAAGGTCGCAAAAGCGGGGACCATTGCTACTTCATTCCGCACCCGTCGGAAGAGTTACTAAGGAGTAATTTGGTTTCGTGTACGTAGATGAAATGCTCAACTGTGTGGACTGTGGACGTCAGTTCGTCTTCAGTTCGGGCGAACAACGTTTTTACGAACAAAAGGGTTTTCAGAACAAGCCGAACCGCTGCCCCGATTGCCGTCAGGCGCGCAAGCAGATGCGCACCGCCGGCGGCGGTGGCGGGGGCGGCGGGGAGCGCGGCGGCGGACGTCCGCGCGAGATGTTCACCGCGACTTGCAGCCAGTGCGGCGGAGTAGCAGAGGTGCCGTTTAATCCGCGTGGCGATAAGCCGGTCTACTGTCGCGACTGCTTCGCCTCGCGTCCCTCGTATCGCTGACCGCCAGCACGTCTAATTCGCCGCAGCGTTCGTACGACGCCGTCGTCATCGGCGCCGGCCACAACGGCTTGGCTTGTGCTGCGCTGCTCGCGAAGGCCGGACGATCGGTCGCCGTTTTCGAAAGCGCCGCCGTCGTAGGCGGCGCTGCCGTTAGCGACCGCTCTCTCTGGCCCGGCTACACGCTATCCGCCGCCTCGTACGTCTTGAGCCTGCTCGACCCGTGGCTGGTCGAGTACCTCGACCTGCGATCGCATGGGCTCTCGTACTACCGTAAGGATCCCTACGCGTTCACGCCGCTGCGCGACGGGCGTTCGCTGCTGCTCGGCTCGGACAAGGCCGCCAACGCGCGTGAAATTTCCGCATTCGAGCCGCGCGACGTCGACGGCTTAGCAAACTTCATCGAGCGCACCGATCGGCTGGGACGCGCCCTCTTCGATACGTTCTCCGACGACGAGCCGGACTTCGGGCGCTTCGACGCGCAGACGCAGGCGGATCTGCGCGGCTCGGCGGCGGAACTCGTCGAGCAATACATCTCGACGCCGGTGCTCGCGGCGGAGCTCGTCAACGACGGATTGATCGGTACCTATCGCGGGCCGCGCGATCCGGGAACGGGCTACGTGCTCGCGCACCATCTCGCGGGGCGCGTGCTCGGCGTGCAGGGCGCGTGGGCGTTCGTGCGCGGCGGGATGGGCTCGGTCTCGCGGGCGCTCGCGTCGGCCGCGCTCGCGCACGGCGCACATCTGTTCGTGGGCGACGGCGTCGAGCGCGTGTTGCTCGACGAGGACGGCGAGGCCTACGGCATCGTCGCGGGCGGGGCGACGGTGCGGGCGCGGGCGGTGGCTTCGAACGCGCATCCGCGCACGACGTTTCTCGATCTCCTCGAAGAGGGCGCGCTCGATTCGACCTTCGTCACGCGAGTGGAGCAGTGGCAGAGCGTCGGCTGTTCGTTGAAGGTCAACCTCGCGCTGGGCGAGTTGCCGAACTTCACGAGCCGTCCCGGAAAAGAGGCGCGGCCGCATCATCGCGCGACGATTCACCTAGCCCCGAGCGTCGACTATCTGCAGAAGGCCTACACCGACGCGCGCCAGCGCGGCGAAAGCGAAGCGCCGCTGGTCGAGTGCTTCCTGCAGACGCCGACGGAGCCGTCGCTCGCGCCGCCGGGCAAACACATCCTCTCGGTTTTCGCCCAGTACTATCCGTACGATCGGGCCGACGGCTGGACGGATGCCAAACGCGAAGCGGCGGGCGACACGATCGTCGCGATGCTGGGCGAGGTTGCGCCGAATCTTCCTGGCGCCGTCGAGCACCGGCAAGTGCTGGCCGCGCCCGATCTCGAGGCGCGCTTCGGCTTACGCGGCGGGCATATCTTTCACGGCGAGCTCTTACCGGGGCAGATCTACGAGCGGCGGTTTGCGACACGCACGCCGGTGCCGAATCTCTATCTCTGCGGTTCGGGCGCGCACCCGGGCGGCTGCGTCAGCGGTTTTCCTGGAAAGCGCGCGGCTACGGCAATCCTGCGTGATTTAGCGTAACGCGGATCTCGCCTACGGAGGCGAGGACCGCCTCCATCTGCCGACCCTGCGTCTCGAACCCAGAGTCGAGCCGGTCGAACCGGGATTCCACTACCACGGGACCTCGATACAGAGCTTCGCCAGCGCGTCGGCGGGAATGCCGAGCGAGGCGGTGATCGGGCGCGCGTTGCGCTTCATCACGACGAAGAGCGCCCGCCGAAAAGCGTTGAACAACCCACGGTTGCGGTCGACGATCACGGGCTCCGCCGCGAAGTAGGTCGTATCCTCGCCGGCGAGCGCGAGGCCGTGCGCGCTGCAGCCGGCCACGACCGGCGAGATATCGAGCTTCTCCATGAAGCCAAAACGCGCGGTGATCCGTACCAGCCCCTTAGAGAGCCATTCGGCGCGCACGCGTTTGTCTTGGTGCACGTAGGGATCGGTGACGGGGAGGATCGTCAGGAGCACGATCATCTCGTCGACGCTGTGCGTGCGCGCGAGGTGATGACGCAGCACGAACGGCACGCCTTCCGGATCTCCGGTGAGAAAGACCGCCGTGCCCTGGTAGCGCCCGTTGAGATGAGCCTTGGCTTCGTGCAAGAAATCCGCGACGGACTGCGATTGTTCGAGCTGCACTTGGGCGATGCGGCGCCGCCCGGCGCGCCAGGTCGTCGCGATCACGAAGACGATCGCGCTGATCGTCAGCGGAATCCAGCCCCCCTCGAGCACCTTGGGCAGACTGCCGGCGACGAAGAGCAGCTCGATGCCTAAGAACGGAACCGTCGCCAGCAGCGCCGTCGGCAGACTCCAGCCGAACTTCGCGCGCACGACCTCGAAATAAGCGATCGAGGTAACGACCATCGTCACCGCAACGGCGAGACCGTAGGCGTTGGCGAGCGCCGTCGAACTGCGGAAGCTGACGACCAGCGAGATGCACGCGATCGCCAACAGCCGATTGACCGAGGGCACGAAGATCTGGCCGCGATGGACGATCGAGGTATAGATGATGCGCACGCGCGGAATGAAGTCGAGGCTGATCGCCTGCTTGGTGAGTGTAAAAACGCCGGAGATCAGCGCTTGGCTCGCGATGATCGTCGCCAGCGTCGCGATCGCGACGACCGCGTAAAGCATGGCGGGCGGCGCGAGGCGATAGAAGGGATTATCGAGGCTCTGCGGATTGGCGAGCACGAGCGCGCCTTGGCCGACGTAGTTGATCGCGAGCGCGGGAAAGACGACCGTGGTCCAAGCCGTGGCGATCGGCTTGCGGCCGAAGTGCGACATGTCGGCGTAGAGCGCCTCGACGCCCGAGACGCAAAGCACGACCGCGCCGAAGATCACGATTGCCCCCGGCCCGTGATGGAAGAAGAAAGCGACGATGTAGTACGGATTGAGCGCCCAGAGCGCGGCGGGATACTGCGCGATGCCGGAGATGCCGAGCAGCGCGATCGTCGCAAACCAGAGGAACATCACCGGGCCGAAGACGTTGCCGATGCGCCCGGTGCCGCGATACTGCGCGATAAAGAGCGCGATGAGGATCGCGACCGCAATCGGTACGACGAGGTGCTGCGCCTCGGGCGCGGCAACGGAGACGCCTTCGACCGCCGAAAGGACGGAGACGGCGGGCGTGATGATGCCGTCGCCCAGCAGCATCCCGGCGCCGAGAATCACCAGGAACGTCAGCCAGGTCGCGGCGGGAAGCACGCCGCGCTTTGAAGGCGGCAGCACGAAGGCCAGGAGCGCGAGGATGCCGCCCTCACCGTCGTGCGCGACGCGCATGATCATCCCAATGTAGCGGATGAAGACGATGAGGATCAGCGACCAGAGAATCAGGCTCAAAATGCCGAGCACGTTCTCGTGGGTCGGCGCGATCCTCAATTGGCTCAGGAAGCACTGGCGAAACGCGTAGAGTGGGCTCGTGCCGATATCGCCGAAGACGATGCCGAGCGCGCCCAGGGCCAGCGTAGCGTTTACGGCCCGGGCTCTTCTGGCGTGCGACATCAGGTGCCATATACCCGGGAAAGGCTGCTCGAGCCTCGTTTGAACATGCGGGCTCTACGGTAAGAAGGCGAACTAGGAGGAACAGTATGCCGAAAAAGAAATCCGCGCCGCGCAAAACCGCGGCCCGGAAAAAGAGTGCCCCACAGAAGTCGCCTGCCAAGGCAGTCGTGGCGGCGAAAAAGAGCGTAAAAGAGGCCGTGGCCAACCCGAAGAAGGCCGTCCGAAAGGCCGCCGGCGGAGTTCATAAGGCTGCGACGCGGGCTCACGACGTCGGCGAAGCGGTCGCGACCGCCGGCGACGCGATCAAACAGACGGCCGATATCGTTGATGCGCTTGCGAAGCGCGCGAGCGGTGCGGCGACGGGTTCGCGCAAGAAGAAGTAGCCATTTGGCGGCAACCGCACGGCAACGCCGGTGCGTTAGATTGAGTTTATGGACGTTACTTGGCGGCCGGTGCGCGACGGGAGCGACGCGGCGCGCTCGAAGCTCCCCGATAGCGCGTTCGCCTTTCCGCACGAGCGCAAAGAGCCGCTCACTGACGCCGGCCACGTGCGGAGTGCGATCGCGCGCTTCGTTTCCGTTGACGGCGTCAGCAATGGGGAGCGCGCGCAGGCGTTCGAAAACATCAAGGCGGCCGCGGAGTACTACGGGGTTAACCTTCACGCGGGAAGCTGGCACGATCTCGTAGGCTAAAGACGCCCGCGACGAGCGCGAGCGCGAGAATCAAAAACGCCGGTCGAAAACGACCTTACGTTTGTTTTTTGATGGAACGGGTATATCCGTAGCAACCAAAACAAGCAACCAAAACACTTTATGTTTGGAGTTATGTGAACATACTCACCATTATAAAAAAAGAACACCGCGAAGCCGCGGCTTTGCTCGACCAAGCCGTGGCTTTGGAGCCGAACGACGCTCGTATAAGCTCCTTGGCAAAAGAGATAGAAGCGGCGCTTTCGACGCACCTAGAGATCGAGGAAAAGCTGTTCTATGCGCGGCTGCGAACCCGCGCGGAAGAGGAAGAAGAGCGAGTTGACGTTTTTGAAGCGTACACCGAGCACGAGGTCGCGCGACATCTAATCGACCTTCTCAAATCCCGCCGGAAGCGGGACGCACGATTCAAGGCCGAACTTCAGGTGCTCTCGGAGAGCGTCAAGCATCACGTTGAAGAGGAAGAGTCGACGGTCTTTTCCCTGGCCCGCAAATTGATCGATAAAGACGAGCTCGAAGCGCTCGGCGTGAAGTGGGAAAAAGCAAAAAGCCTGGCGCAGGCTAAATAGGCGGCGAGAATCATCAGAGCGCGATAACGACACCCGAGCCGATGTAGTTAAAGCGCAGCGACGGAATGCCGGTAAAGGCGTGGCCGTACTCGACATCGATTTCGGTTCGGCTGCCAAGGAGTTTTTGGACTCCGAAATCGGTAAACGCCCGCGCTCCCTGATCGGGGCCGACCTTCGAGACGAGGACGTACTCGGCGTAAAACTGATAGAAGTGCGGGATCTGCGTCGTCACGACGAACGAGGGCATCGTCACGCCGTATTGCAGATGCCCGCGCGCGCCGTTGCCTCCCGTCGAGGAGACGGCGATCGTCGTGCCGATGCCGGTCGCCGGGCTGAGCGCATACGATGCATCGAAGTTTCCGGTGAGCGTTGCATTTCCGGCCGTGAGAAACGGCGAACCGTTGGGCCCGGTATAGAGCCCATCGAAGGCCAGCGTCCATCGTCCCGCTTGGGGAAGCTCGTATTTTACGCCGAGGCCCGAATCGGTAACGCCGTGCGTCGTTTGCCCAACGCTCCCGGGAGCGTAGCTGCGGGTGCCTTCGTAGTTGGGACCAATGACGTCGAACTCGACGCGCGTAGCGAGCCCGAGACGCAGAAAGTTCTGGGGCACGTCGCTGATGACCGCGCCGGCCTGCGCCGTCCCGCGTACCTCGTTCTGATAGCCCAGCTCGAAGACGGCGGTATCGCGCTTCACGGCACACGCGCTGTATCCGACCGTCGGCCGGTTGGCCGTTGCGAGAAGGCGGCCCGGCCCGTCGCATGGATCAGCTGCCGGCGGACTCGGCGATGGCTTCGGAAGCGACTGCGCCTCGCACCGTAGGTCTCGGGTGCCGGCGAGGACGACTGCCATGCCGGCCACCACGATAAAGAGCCATCTCGCGGCCATCGGCGTGGCCGTTACGTCCCTTTAGCCATGAAGTAAAACATACCGACCGTGGTCGCGCCCATGAGTGCGACGGTCGCCCATCCCCACGCCCGCGCCAGGATCGAGCTGCGCCATTGGCCCATGATCGACGAGCTCGAGGCAAACCAGACGATCACCGCGATCAGCGGCACCGCGGCGACGCCGTTGAGCACGGCCGACCAAAAGAGCGCCTTGATCGCGTCAACATGCAACAGGTTCATCGCGATGCCGATGATGACCCCGGCGGTGAGAATGGCGTAGAAGCGAGGCGCCCGCTGCGGTGACTCGTTGAGGCCTTCTCGAAAGCGAAACGTTTGCGCGGCGACGTACGCGGACGATCCGGCGAGCACAGGAACGGCTAGAATGCCCGTGCCTACCATCCCCAGCGTAAACAAGAGCGCGGCGAATCTGCCGGCGAGAGGGGTCAACGCTTGCGCGGCTTCTTGAGCGGTCGCAATGTCATGCTTTCCATGGGCGTTGAGTGTGGCCGCCGTCGTGACGATGATGAAGAAGGCGACGAGATTGGAAAAGATCATGCCGCTGTTGACGTCGGTATGCATGTTGCGAACCGAGGTTTCGTCCGTGCCGCGCCGTGAGGCCAGCGTCGTATTTCCCGATTCCTTATCTTCTTCGACCATCAGCGAGGCTTGCCAGAAGAAGAGGTAGGGCGTGATCGTCGTGCCCAGCACGCCGACGATCGTTGACATGTAGCGCGCGTTCCACTCCACGTGCGGGATTAGGAAATGCCGAAAAACGTCGCCCCACGAGGGGTGGACGACAAATGCCGTGACGACGTAGGCAAAGAGCGAAAGCGTCAGCCATTTGAAGATGCGCGCAATCATCGGATACGATAACCACGTCTGCGCCGCGATCAGGCCGACCCCGAAGAAAAAGACCCAGGCTTCGACCGGCAACGGGACTACGAGATGGGCGGCCGCCCCCATACCGCCCAGATCGGCTCCGAGGTTGAACGTATTTGCGACGATTACGAGTGCGGCGAGTGAATAGGAAAGCGTCTTCGGCAGGCGCTTGCGCATCACTGCGGCAAGGCCCTCGCCGCTCACCATGGCGATTCGAGCACACATTCCCTGAATCACGGCCATCATCGGCGTTGAGATGAGTGTGAGCCAGAGCATCGAAAAACCGGTCGCGGCGCCCGCAACCGAGTAGGTCGATATTCCCGACGGATCGTCGTCCGCCGCCCCAGTAATCAGCCCCGGCCCTAGTACGCGAAAAAAGCCGGTGACTCGCCGCCGCAATTCGATCAAGTTTCCATCCATTGAGCCATCAGGCTCGCGGGAGGTTCTTCCCCCGCGAGCGATGGTCAAACCGAGATGGAGCTACTTCTTCGTGCTCAGGGCCGCACCGTCGGGTTGTTGCAGCGAAGCCGTGATCGTCTTCGTCGCCGTACCGCCGGCTGGATAGTCCCAGTAACCGGCTACGGGGGTGCTATTGATAAAGGTCGGCGCGATCACGCGCAGCCCCTTGTGCTTCTTGCTCCCAAGATTTTTCGTAATCCAGAACTGCCAAACCGCAGCCGCGCCGCTCAGCGAGGTCGAGCCGACGACGCTTCCGCTCGATCCCGAGAGTGCTATCTGATAGAGCGTTGGCCCGGCGCCTGCTCCAAACGCCAGGTCCGTGCCGTCCCATTGGATCGACGCCGCCGTTAGGCCGCTCGCGCCGCTGACCGGGATCGCCGATACGGTCGAGCCTCCCCGGGGAAGCTCGTAGAGCGCGAAGTCGTCGTTGGGGCCGTAGGCATCGCAGAAGAGGTTACCGTTGTTGTCGTAGCCGCAGCCGGGAAGGCCAGTTTGGTTCGACGGCGTGTAGACCGTGGCCGTCCCGGATCCGTCGGGGAAGACGACAAAGCAGTCTCCGCAAGTGCCGCCGAGCACTCCAAGCGCGAGGTTTCCCGTCGTTGGATCGACGGAGCAGTTCAGTTCCGGCGAGCCCGGAAGATCGAGCGTCCGAATCGGCGAGGAGCCGCCGTGCGCGAACACTTCGACGCTCGTGCCATTGCCGTTGAGAATGAAAACGTCGCCGCCTTTGTTCGAACAGACGCCCGTCGGCGTTTGAAATCCGGTTAGCGTGCCTTTCAACTTGCCGCCGGGATACGAATAGACCTCGACGTCGTTGGCGCCCTGGTCCGCGACGTAGAGCAGGGTCTTGGCCTTCTTCGCATCGGGTGCCATCCACGAACGCGCGGCGTTCGCACGCGCCGATTGGAATGGATGCGCCGTGCCGGCGCCGATGTAGCGTAACTGCGCGACGGTGTTTTGGCCCGTGGCGCCGAGTTGCGCCGGCGACATCCCGCCTCCGCATCCAGCGAGCAACGCGGCGATCGCCGCCGCGAAAAAAGTTTGATGTTTCAAATCCAAACGCATGATAAACCTCGCCTCCCTTTCTGGCGGGGCGGTTCGGCGGGATACGCGCGTTCTCCGGTCGGTGTCGCCGCGTTAGAGCAGGTCGGCGAAGGCTTCCGTAAGGTCGAACTGCAGCCACGGCGCAGCCTCGTGCGCGAAAGCGTCGCCAGCGCGGAACGTTCGGCTCCCGTCCTTCGCGTGGGCGTGAATCACGCGTTCGCCGGGCAGCACGTCGAGCACGAGGTCGGCCCCGGCGTCGAGATAGGCGCGCAGCTTCCATTCGCGGTCGTTCGGACGATCGTTCGGCGAGCGGACTTCCACCGCGAGGTCGGGTGCGAAAGGTGGGTAGTCACGCTCCGTGTCAGCAAGAGCTATCAGCCGGCTCGTCGCGATTGCTGCGACGTCGGGAAGGAGCAGCGTCTTCGTCCCGAGTGCCTCGGATAGATCGCAGTCCCACTCGATGCCGACGCGATACGCCGAACCGGCGCAGCGCCGAAGAATCACGAGCAGCGCGCCTTGCACGAGCGCGTGCTTCGTCCGCGGGCTCACCTTTGCGGACCGGCCGCCCCGCGTGATATTCGAGATACGGCTTTTCGTCATCTCTAAGCTGCATTTGCATACGTCACTGCTTCTCAAGGCAGAGCATGTCACGCCGCCCAGCAGTTCCGTCCAGGCGAGGCTCTTAAGAAGCCGCAAGGGCGCCGCGCTCATCGCGCCACGCCCCATTGGGCTCCCGTCCCGCCCCGCTTAACAAACGAAGACTTGGGTTGGATGCGCTCAGCCGGAGAAGAGGCTAGCGACCTCCGCAGTGGAGATGACGTCGGCTTGACGCGGGATTACATCCTGCATCAGCACCTCGTGCACGGTCGCATTCGGATCGGCGCAGGCATCGGCGATGACGAAGATCCGGTAGTCGCGGTCGGCCGCGTCGCGTAACGTCGAGAGAACGACACCGCTCGTACTTACGCCGGCCAAGATCAGCGTGTCGATATCACGGCCGTGAAGCTGCTCGCGCAGATCGGTCGTCGAGAATGCGCCGACGCGGCGCTTGCGCACGACGATGTCGCCTTCGCGCGGCGCAATGCGTTCGTCGATTGCCGATTCGGGCCCGTCGTGCGCGGGCGCGCGACCGGAGGCTTTGGCGGCGGCAAAGCCCTTGTTCGTCTCGGGCACGGCGGCGAGCTCGTCGGGCGTCAAGGCGACGCGCACGTAGCCGATGTGGCCGCCGCATTCGCGGACGGTCTCGATCGCGTGCCGGGCGCGCTCGACGAGCGCATCGGAATTCTCGATCATGCCGAGAATGCCGCGCTGATAATCCATGACGAGCAACGCCGTGCTGCGCGGGTCGATCTTCATTGCGGACGATGCATTCGCGGCGCGATACCGCGCTCCCGTTAGCTCGCGGGGGCAGTTAGCTCGCGTGTAGGAGAATGCAAGCCGGACGCAAACTTGCTTGACATCGATCGCGGATGGAGCTTCTCCTAGAGAGGCTTCCGTCGGCGATTTGCGTCGCATGAAAAGGAGCGAATCACATGAAGCTCGGTCTCGTTTCAACGTATGCAGTGGGCGCGGCCTTGGCCGTGACCTTTCTCGACGGGTGCGCCGGCGGCTCGCAGGCCTACGCTCCGGCCGGCGGGATCGCGATTACGCCAAATGGGACCCCAGCCGGCCGGGCTGGCGCCGCGATGCTGAATACTCGGACACCTTCATGGATCTCTTCCGACGCCGCCAAGTCGAAGGACTTGCTCTACGTATCCGATTACTCGGGCGTGAAGAACGACGTCGAGGTCTTCTCGTATCCTGCCGACAAGCGGGTCGGCACGCTAACGACGGACATGCTGAACCCCGACGGGCTGTGCGTGGATAAGAAGAACGACGTTTTCGTCGTGAACAATACGCCGAACGCCAACGACGTCGTCGAGTTTGCGCACGGCGGGACCGTTCCGATCGAGACGCTCGTCGACCCGGGCGAATCCGCAATCTCCTGTGCCGTCGATCCGATGACCGGCGATCTGGCCGTCACCAGCGGCGGCAACATCAGCAGCGGGACCGGCGCCGTCGCGATTTACGCCCACGCGAAGGGAACGCCGCAGATCTATACCGATCCGAAGATCTTCGCAGTCTTTTGGTGCGGATACGACGATAAGGGCAATCTTTTCGTCGACGGCCAGCCCTCCGGCAACGGCTTCGGCTTCCAGCTCGCCGAGCTTCCAAAAGGCAAGAAGACGTTTACCAACATCAAGCTGACCGGGGGCACGATCAACTTCCCGGGACAGGTACAGTGGGACGGCAAGTATCTGCTCGTCGGCGACCAGGAAGCACAAGCTTCAGGCTCCTCGGAGACCTCAGCCATCTATGAAACCACCGGCGCCGGCGGAAAGATCGTTAAGAAGATCGCGCTCAAAAAGTCCGTCGAACTTCTCGCAATTCGAGGTTCTTGGGGACCTGATCATCGGTCCGAATTCGCTCGGCGGCTCGTTTGGCGGCGGCGATGTCCTCTTCTATAAATATCCGGCCGGCGGCGACCCCACCAAGAGCCTCAGTGGCGATTTTGGCTATCCAATCGGCTTGGTCATCAGCAAGTAAAAGGGTGTTCCGCCGGCACTGTAGCGATGGCGCGCGGGCCACGCATGAAGGAAGCGGCGGCGGCGAGCAGCGAGAGCGCCGTGCCGGCCGCGAAGACGGCGATCAGGCCGCGATGAAACGGCGCGGCGATCAAGTCGGGAAAGAAGTGCGTTCCGGTCAAGGTTGCGCGCTGGATTGCGGAAAGCGACGCGAGCACGCCGGTTGGACGGAGCACCTGCTCTAACGGGTTCATGCCCAGAAAGGCGGCGAAGAGCGACGAGACCGGCGGCAGCGCGGCGACCTGGCGCGCAATCGTCTGCGGTACGCCCTCGCGTACGAGGCCGCCGATCATCGCCGGCGGCAGCGCGTGCGAGAGCACGACGATCATCAGCGAGAACGAGAGGCCGATCGACAAAAGATTGCCGGCGTTCTGCAGCGTCGAGCGCATGCCCGACGCGACGCCGCGCTGCGGCGCGGGAACGCTGCTCATGATCGCCGCGGTGTTGGGCGCAGCAAACATGCCGGTGCCCACGCCGGTACCGGCGATGCAGAGCGCAAAAGCCCAGTAGACAAAGTTGACGGGAAGGAAGGCTAGGCCGACGAGGCTCCCGGCGAAGACCAGCAGCCCGGCGGTCGAGAAACGGCGCGCGCCGAAGCGATCGGAGAGATGGCCCGAGAGCGGGCCCGCGACCATGAAGCCGCACGAGAACGGCAGCAAGAATATGCCGGCCCACAGCGGTGTCTGCGCGTAGGGAAAACCGTGCAGCGGCAGCCAGATGCCTTGCAGCCAGATTACGAGCATGAACTGTAATCCGCCGCGCGCGATCGACGAAGCCAACACGGCGAAGATGCCGGCGGCGAAGCCGCGAATGCGCAGCAGCTGCAGATCGAGCATTGGCTCGGCGGCGCGGCGCTCGATCGGCACGAAGGCGACGAGCAGTGCGACCCCGCCGATCAATGTCAGCAGCGTCGCGGGATTCGTCCAGCCCATCGCACGGCCGCCGAAGGGGTGGATGCCGAAGGTTACGGCGACGAGCAGTGCGCCGAGGCCGAGCGCGAAGGTCACGTTGCCCCACCAATCAATGCGGCCCGAGTGATGATGGCCGATTTCGCGCAGGCTGCGAAAGGCCCAGAGCGTGCCGAAAATGCCGACCGGCACGTTCACCCAGAAGACGGCGCGCCAATCGAGGATCGCCAAGATGCCGCCGGCGACCAGGCCGAGAAACTGTCCCGCAAGTCCGGCGATTTGGTTTATCCCGAGCGCGAAGCCGCGTTGATTTGAAGGAAACGCGTCGGTGAGAATTGCCGCGGAGTTGGCGGTGAGCATCGAACCGCCCAACGCTTGCAGCAGGCGCCAACCGATCAGCCAGAGCGCGCCGCGCTCGCCGGCGAACGGATCGAACGAGAGCAGCACCGAGGCGAGCGTAAATACCACGAAGCCAAGGTTGTAGATTTTCACGCGCCCCATCATGTCGCCCAGCCGGCCGAGCGTGACAACGAAGACGGCCTGCACCAGCAGATACCCCATGATCATCCACAGCAGGTACCCGAACGTTCCGGAGGCGAGCGGATCCATGTGAATGCCGCGAAAGATCGCGGGCAGCGCGATGATGACGATCGAACCGTCGAGCGCCGACATGAAGATCGCCAGCGTCGTGTTCGAGAGCGCGATCCAGCGATAGCGGTGCGTCACGTCAGAGCGCGCCGGCGAGGCGTTCGAGCAGGGGTGCGGCATCGCGGAGCGTCTGCAGTTCCTCCGCGTCGAAGTTTTCGGCGAGCGCTTTTGCGAGTTGCACGGCGCGGCCGGTGCGGCGCCCGCGTAGCGTCGCGCGGCCGGCTTCGGTAATCGAGACGACGCTTTGCCGGCCGTCCTGCGGATCGGCGCGGCGCCCGACGAGCGAACGCGACTCGAGCGCCGACAGCGTCGCGCCGAGCGACTGGGCGCTGATTCGCTCCGCTTTGGCGAGCGCCGTCAGCGTGTTGGGGCCGTTGCTTTCCAAACGAATCAGCGCCGAGATTTCGGGTACGGAGAGCGTGTCGTCGCGGGTTTGCCGTAGCCGGCGAACCAACACCGCGAGCGCGACGTGGAGCGATTCGGCCAGTGCTTCCGCGCGAGAACGTGCCATATATTAAGTTTAAACTACTAAGGCTAGCCTTAGCATTCCTCCTGGGGCTGTGCCCCGTTCCCATGGAACCGAGCGGGGCGAGCCGAAGCAAGCTTGGCGATGAATTCGAACGCAACGCCGGCTAGCTTTGGAAGCGAGCCCGCTCGCCGTAACCGATGGCGTGCTGTCCTTCTGACGGTTTGCGTGCTTACCGGCATTGCGCTGATCGCGCTGCTGATCAACGAGGCCGGCCTCGGCGCGCCGCCATGGTTTGGCTTGTGGGGAGCGCAGTTTGCCGCCTCGGGCACGCCGTACGCGGTTACCGCCGAGTCGATCGATCCGCACGGCGCGTCGGCAAAAGGCGGTTTGCGCCGTAACGACGTGATCGATTTGCGCGCCGCGACGCTGCTCGAACGGTTCGCGATTCTCTCGCAGCCGGTTTCGGAGCAGCCAATTGCGGTGACGGTCAGGCGCGGCGCCGGTACGGCGCGCCTGACGATCGTCCCGACTGCATTGACGGCCGAGCGTGCCGATATTCCGATTAGCACCGCAGGCACGTTACTGCTCGTCCTCTTCGCCGGACTCATCCTGATGCGTCGAGCGTTCGTTCCCGGGAACTTATTGCTGTCGGCGACGTTGTTGTGCTTGGCGATCGGTACGGCGGTCGGGGCGCCGACGGTAGGATTCGGCGCGCCGTGGGTGTGGCCGTACGTGCTTGCGGGAATCTGCGCACCGGCCGGAGCGATATCGGTCGCGCTGTGGGCGAAGTTTGCAAATGGGTTTGCCGCCGGAGAGCTCCGAGGCGTGCGGCGGCTGGCGCTTTGGGCGTGTTATGCATGCTGCGCGGTTGCCGTCGCCATCGATCTGGCATTCGTCGCCGGGATGACGACCATGTGGCTCGATCCCGCGCCGCTCGTGCTCTCGCCGGCGTGGGGGATTCCGTTCGATCTCGCGGTCGTGATCGCGATTGCGTGCAGCGTTCTCGCGATTGCTGCAACCAGCACGACGGAACGCCAGCGCGCGACGTGGTCGCTCCTACCGATCGCGGTATTATTCGCGCTCTACGGTACGTACAGCGCGCTAGTCGTCTTTCAAACGGATTATGGGGTGGCGACCGAGCTAGCGATCGGGCTTAACCTCGCCTACGTCATCGTGCCGATCGTGCTGACGTACGTCGCGCTGAGCCGGCGGATGATCGACATCGGCTTCGTGCTCAATAAAGCGACGGTGTTCGCGATCGTCTCGGGCTTCGTCATCGGCGTGTTCATCTTGATCGAGTGGGCGGCCAACGACTGGCTGACGCACGAAAGCCATACGACCAGCGCCATCGTCGGGATGATAATCGCGCTGGGACTGGGACTTTCCATGCGCTACATCCACGGCGCCGCCGACCATCTCGTCGATCGGGTCTTCTTTCGCAAGCGGCACGAGGACGAGAAGGCACTGCGCGGCTTCGCGCACGAGGCGTCGTTCATCACCGATCCGCAGATTTTGCTGGAGCGCGCCGCGGGAGAGGTGAAGGAGCACACGTCCGCCGACGACGTCGCGATCTACGTCGGCAACGGTGCTTCCAACTATACGGCGTCGAACGGCTCGCGGCAGGTCGTCTGGGAGAACGATCCGGGCATCGTCGCGCTGCGCGCATGGGGGAAGCCAATCCACCTTCACGATCTTTCCGCCTCCCAACTGAACGGCGAGCTTGCGTTTCCAATGATTTCGCGCGGCCGGCTCGTTGGAACGCTCGTCTGCGGGCCCAAGCGCGACGGAGAGGCCTATGCGCCCGACGAATACGATGCGTTGGTCGAACTCGCGCACGGCGTCGGCACGACGTTCGACACGCTCTCGACCACCCGTCCCGATGTCGATCGGGAGACGGAAGAGAAACTCAATTTAATTCTGGCGAAGCTGACGGTGCTCGACGCCCGAAACGGCGGACCAGCGAGAGGGCGCCCCGATAATGCGAGCTGAGCTTCGAACTTTGGCTCTTTTGGGATCTGCTGCGTTGACATTGCTTGCGGCCTGCAGCGGGTGGACGGAGACCGCCGCGAATTCGATTCCGATTCCGGCGGCCGTGCGCGAGTACTCGGGCGGACGTGCGTGGATGAAGCCGGGCACGGAGCGCGGCGATTTACTCTACGTGTCAACGGGCGACAACGTCTACGTGCTCTCGTATCCGCACGGGAAGCTCGTCGGCAGCCTGGGGGTCGCCGGGAACGATCTGTGTTCCGATAAGAAGGGCGACGTCTTCGTGCCCAGCAGTGGGTACGTCGTCTTGGAATATGCGCACGGCGGAATCTATCCGCTGCAGACGCTGCACGGCGGAGATATTCCCTTAGGGTGCGCGGTCGATCCGAGCACTGGAGATCTGGCGGTGACGCAGGAGGCGTCGGGCGCCGGGGAAGTCGCGATCTTCGCAGATGCAAGGGAGCCTGCCACGTGGTACCGCGACGCCGACATCAGCACGTTCGGCCTGTGCGGATACGACGATCGCGGTAATCTCTTCGTTGACGGAACCGGTTCGGGGAACTACCTCGCCGAGCTTCCTAAGGGGAGCGGTGAGTTTAGGAATTACCCTCTGGGCGATAAGTTCGCGCCCTATGGCGACATCGCGTGGGATGGCGCACACATCACACTTTCGAACCCCACGACCGGTTCTCTCTATCGGCTGAGGTTCGAGAAGGCGTCGTTTAAAGTGGTTGGCACGACCCGAATTAAGGGTTGGGTAAATAGCTACTCGGGGCATTGGCCCTACATTCAAACGTGGCTGGCGAACGGCACGTTCATCGCGCAATCGAGCGCGCTTGCCGAGTTGGGCCTGTGGAGCTATCCCCGCGGCGGTCATTCCGACGGAACGCTCGGGCCATTTGTGAGCGGCAACGTCAACCTTTACGGCGTGACGCTCAGCACTGCACGAAGGTGAAGGTTCTGCGCGTTGCTGCGCTTGCGGCTGTACTCGGTGGATGCGGCGGGTATCCGGCGCCGATTGCACCCGTCGCCGCGCCCCACGCACGGGCTGGTGCCGTTCGAGATGCTTCCGACTTGAGGGGCGACTTACTGTATGTCGCCGAGGCCGATCAGAACTTCGCCTACACCTATACGTATCCGAAAGGAAGGCTCGTAAGCAAGATCACGGCCGGCATCGCGGGAGCCGTCGGCATGTGTACCGACGCCGCCGGTAACGTTTACATAACGAGCACGTTGACCCCCGCCGTCGTCGAGTACGCGCACGGAGCGGCAAGCCCGTCGGCAACATTCTATGAGGATCCCGAGAAGGGAAACCAGCCCAACGGCTGCAGCGTCAACCCAACGACCGGATATCTGGCGGTCGTCAACGGAATCGGGAATCTGGTCGGGATCTTCAGCGATCCTAGCGACGAGGGAACCTACTACACGGCCTCGGGTATGAGCGCCGCGCGCTTCTGCGGTTACGACGACAAGGGGAATCTGTTTATCGATGGTCCGCGCACGCCGGCCGGAAAGGGATTCGTTCTCGCGGAGCTCCCGGCCGGAGGTAAAGCGCTGCAGAGGATCACGCTCGACAGACGGATCGAGAGTCCCGGCGCTATTGCGTGGGACGGCAGCTACGTAACGGTCGCGGGGATCAACGCCGCAAGCAGCGCGCTTTATCGACTAAAGATCGTCGGGACGGATGCGACCGTCGTGAGGACGACGCCGCTGCGCGGCGAGAAAACGATTGGGCAATGGGTAATCTTCGATTCGAAAGTGATTGCGCCATACGCGGTCAAGGGCGACTACCGCAAGCAGGTAGGTGTCTGGAGCTATCCGCACGGCGGCAAGGTGACGCTACTTGTGCAACGCGCGGGGAACTCGTTCTATGGGCTGGCGATCAGCCCCGGCGGCGCTAGTAAGGCTGCGTCCCGCCGGCCGGCATGGCGATCGTGACGCCGCCGAAATCGATGCCGAATCCGCTCGGGACGTCGGCAGTTGGTTTTCCCCCGCGGGATAGCTCCAGGCCGTAAGGCCGTACCTTCCTCGCTCGGCGACGATAACATTGAGATTGGGCTGAATTGAAGTCTACGAATACGTGGCCTTCGCAAACTGAAGGAAATATACCGTATGAGCGAGCTGCGCCTTCGTACCCGAGACGCGGAAGCGATACACGACGTGAGACGGATGATCATTTCGAGGGTGGGCTTCCGTGATCGCGAGGTATTTTCTATCCCACTGCATCTTAGCGGCCTTCGCTAGCGGGACGTTCACCGAAACGGCTTTGCATTTCGTGTGCCCGCGGCGAAGTACGCCCAGATAGTCCGTCTCCGAATACGCGGGCCTGCCGAAGACGAAGAGATTGCCATTGTCGTCGTAGGCTAGGCAGCCGCCGTAATTGCTTCGGCGACGTGGCGCCGCACGCATATTCGTAGATCCAAGCGGTGCCGTGGTCCGTTCACCCGCGAGAAAGACGTTGTCTTGATTATCGGTGCAAATCCCGCCGTACTGCATACTGGGACGGGTCCGGCAGCCGATCCCGATGAGGCCGCGACGAGCGGCGGAAAATTGCTCTGTGCCTGCGCCACGTTAGCCTGCGCTTACGGCATGTCACCCTGAGCTTTGTCGAACGGCGCAGCCGGCCAGCGAGGCGACGACCGCGCAGGCGGCTACCGCACGCGGATAAGATCCCAACTTTTAATCTGGATTACTCCTTCGCGCCTCGCCACTGTGGCGCTCCGACTGCTTCGCCATCGCGGGCCCTGCGCCCTAAGGCCCCTGAGAAAAACGGCTCACTTTGGGCGCTGGGGCTTTGGCTAAAGTGACGGCCCTGCTAGAGTTGATGCTTGAGGCTCGCTTCATACCTATCCGCTTTTGCGGTGTCCCTCGCTGGCTGCAGTGGCGTCCCTTTCGGCGCGCCGCCGGGTACTGTCTATTCGATCGCTGCTATGGCTTACCGGCCGGTTGAGGCACGGCATCCAAATCACCGGCCGTCGTGGATGTCACCCGAGGCCAAGCGCACAAAGGAGCTGCTCTACGTCTCCAACGGCGACGCAGACGAAGTGGACGTGTACAGTTACCGGAGCGGCAAGCGCGTCGGGGCGCTTACGGGTTTCGTGCAGCCCGAAGGCCAGTGCGTCGACAAACGCGGAAACGTGTGGATCACCAACTTCGGAACGAAGTATCAGACCGGCTACGCCGTCGAGTACGCGCACGGCGGGAGCGTGCCGTTGAAGGAGTTGCAAGTCTACGACCCGGCGATCGGATGTTCGGTGGATCCGACGTCGGGTAATCTTGCCGTCAACTCACCGTACGGCTCCGGCGGCGCCTTAATGTTTATTTTCCCGAAAGCGTCGGGTCAGCCGACGAAATACCATAGCTATTATTGCGACTGGATGTACTCTCCCGGTTACGACAACCTGGGAAACCTTTACGTTGAAGGTCCAGACCAGTTTGGACTGAACGTGTGCGTGCTTCCGCCCAGCGGAGGCCAATTTCTCCTCGTTACCGCGGATGTAACGCTTCACAGCAACGGCGGAATGATGTGGGACGGCAAGTACATTACGCTTGCCGATACCTACTACGGTGAATCGGGCTGGGAGACCGTGATCTACCAAATGGCCGGCGGCCTAACGAACCTTAGCGAAGTGGGAGAAACCGTGTTGCAATGCAGCGGAAAGGCCGACGGCTACTACACGACGCTCGAGCAGCCGTTCATCGTCGGCGCGAGGAATACGCCGGTCAATAACCGGCAAGGCACTTCAGTCGTTTTCAGCCAGGAGCAGTGCGGCGACCGGCTCGACTACTGGGCCTATCCTAGCGGCGGTACGCGGATAAAAATGATTCACTCGGCGGAATCGGCCACAGGCGAATCGGTAAGCATCGCTCCCTAGACGCCGCAGCGATGGAATAGGGTGGCGGGGTCGAAGGAGCGGTCATGGGCGTGACGGTTAGCGATTTCTCAAAGGACGGCCGATGAGCGGTTCGGCTGCAACCATCTTTCCGGCGACGACGGAGGCGCACATCCGGCTCGCATCGCCGCTTTTCGATCAGTATCGCGTCTTCTACAAGCAGACTCCGGATCTCGAAGCGTCGTATCGCTTTTTGCGCGAGCGCTGGATCGCGCGCGAATCGGTGCTCTTCCTGGCGCTCGACGAACGCGGCGAAGCGGTCGGCTTCGTTCACCTCTATCCATTTTTCCTTTCGATGCGGCGCTTCTGGGTGCTCAACGACTTGTATGTGACACCGCCGGCTCGGCGAAAGGGTACGGCGCGCGCGCTGATGCGCTGCGCCGCGCAGCACGCTTTCGAAACGGGTTCGGCCGGCCTCACCCTGAGCACCGGCATCGATAACCTCCATGCGCAGGCTCTTTATGAGTCGGAAGGCTACGTTCGAGATACGCGGTTTTTAAGCTACAACCGGCTTTTCGAAGAATGAATACGGGGCTTAAACTGATCGCGATCACGGTGTTAGCGTACTTGGTGCTGACGGCGGTCTGGGGCGTTGCCTTAGGCCATCAAATCTTCGTAGCGAAGGAAAATCCCATGGTAGGCATGGGCTCGGAGATGGTCGGCAGAGATGCAACCGAGGAGTACGCGATACGGCGGTTACACGTCCCTGAACTGGTGACGAAGTCACCTACCTTCTGGGCTGCCCTTCGGATATCGGAGTAGCGATTGCGATCTTGAACACGACGCCGCAGCCCTTCGCGCCGCCGGGACCCCCATCGGCGCAGTTCGTTTCCGTTCCGCCGGATCGCGTCGTCCCGTAGAGCGCGCCGCTTGCGTCGGTAAGCAGATCCGTTTGTTCCGGCTCGGCGCCTTTTACCGGGCGCGGGAACTCGTAGATCACGCGGAAGGAGTAGCCTGATTTCGCCGGGCTAATTTCGAAGACCGTTCCACATCCGATTCCGTGGCAGTTCTCACCGCCGAGCGCGGCGGTACCGTAGATCGTCCCGTTTGATTTGAGCAGCGGAGTGCCCTCGGGCAAGAAGCCGTCGCCTTTACCGGTGAAACTATGGAGAATGGTATCGCTGTAGGTCGAGCCCTTGCGCGTGAGCTTGAAAAGCGTTCCAACACTTTTCGTACCACCCCAGTACGTCGTGCCGTAAACTGCGCCGGCTCGATCGTCGACCGTCAGCGCTCCGAAGGGAAGGTTGCCGTCGGGACGGCCCTCGAAAGCGTAGATAACGCGCTCCGAGTAGCTCGATTTCTCCGCCGTCAGTTTGAAGACCGTGCCGCAGCCGCCGCTGTAACAGTAGCCTTCGGTGCTGCCGCCATACATCGTGGTGCCGTAAATCGACTGATGCTTGTCGATCGTCAGCCCGGCTTGCGGTAACTGACCTCCGGCGCCACCCGGGAAGCTGTACAGCACGCTTTCGGTATATTTGGATCCGTTCCGGGTAACTTTGAAGACGGCTCCATCATTTCGCGCTCCGCCAAAACCCGAAGAACCGTAAATGGCTCCGGCCGTGTCGAGGACGATTGGGCCATTGGGCTCCCAGGCGTCTGCGCCTCCACGAAACTGATAGAGTACGCTTTCGGTGTAGCCCGATTCTCCGGGAGTCAGCTTGAAGATGGTGCCCCAGCCGATGCCGCCATTGCCGTTTGGACTTCCGCCCACGAATGTTACGCCAAACAGGACACCATCGCGAAAGACGACTCCCTCCGGCACCGAGCCATCGTAGCCGCCCTTGAAATTGTAGAGCACGCGCTCGGTATATCCCGTTCCGTTTGGAGTTAGCTCGAAGACGGTACCCGCGCCAACGCCACCGAACGCGGTCGTCCCGTAGAACGTTCCATGCTTTCCGGCAACGAGTCCGGTGGTAGGGCCGGCACCATCGGCGCCGCCGAAGCTATGCAGAACGGTTTCCTTGCCGGATGTGGTTTGCGCACTTGGTCCGGCAGGCGACGGGTTCAGCGGCACGGTGGTCTCTCGACCGCAGCCGGCGAGCATTGCAGCAGCCACGCAACCGCATAGAAGACGGCGGCGCAAACTTGAAATCTTCATCCCGAACCTCCTCGAGCCCAATCGAGTCGCGACCGGGATGATTCGGCGCGTCGCGCTAGACTGCCTCGGTTCTAGTCGTGCCGGACTGGTTGGGACGATTTGTTTAAGATGTTCCAAAGCGCTCGAGGACGTCTTCGAGGCGGGCTCCGCCTCTTCGACGCGATCCACCGTTTCGATGACGCGCACGAGATATGATTTCAGGTAGCGACGATCATTTTAAGGAATGTTAAGCTGGTAGTCGCCTCGGAGCACCGGACAGGCATAGGGTCGTTTCCGGCGTAAGGAGGCGACCCACGCACAAACTATTCTCAAAGGAGCCAGTTTCATGTCGAATCACTTTACCGGCCTCAGCCTCGGGCCGCCGCTGGGGGATCAGAGACTCGACCTCTGCGATCTCTACGCATTCCAGTCACCAAAGGATCCGTCGAGGACCGCGCTGATCCTCAATGCGAACCCGTCGGCTAACGCGCTCCATCCCGGCGCGATCTACCGGCTCGCCGTTGATAACGACGGCGATCTTCTCAACGACATCGCGTTCAGCTTTGTCTTCTCGGAGCCGCAAAATGGCCAACAGACCGTCAACGTGTTCATGGCAACGGGCGACGACGCCCGCTCGATCGAGGCGGTCGGCACCAAGATCTTCGAAAACGTCAACGTGTCCTTTGGCCCCACTCCCAACATCGTAAAATCAGGAGACTATACGTTTTTTGCCGGTGTCCGCAGCGACGCGTTCTTTTTCGACTACGACGGCATCAAGAATCTCTTCGATACGAGCGGAGGAAGGAATTTTACGGCGCCTCATCTTGGCGGCAAGTCACCGTGGACCGGTAAGGATTCGAACACGGAGGCCAATATATTTTCGATAGCGCTGGAACTCCCGACCAGCCAACTCGGCGCGAAGCCGAGCGTACGCATCTGGGGACGCTGCAGCGTCCGTGGAAAGGAAGGCGTGCTGCTGCACGTCGATCGCGCCGGGCACCCCTCGATAAGCAGCTTCTTCAATACCGACGATACAAAGCTGGAGTACAATGCGAGCGAACCGATTAGCGATCGCGCGCGCTGGACGGATCAGTTCGTGCATTTGATGGGACATACCGGCAACTACACTCGAGAAGAGGCACTCGCGGCGATCGACGAGCATGGAATTCTACCTGATATGCTGAGTTTCGATCCGTCGAAGCCGGCGGCGTATCCCAACGGGCGCGTCTTTACCGACGACGTCATCAATTTCAGGTTGGCCTTTTTATCAAAAGGCGATATCCCCCCGGACGGCCTCACCCCGCACACGGACGTACTTGAAGAGTTCCCGTATTTGGGGACGCCGCACTAGGCGCGGTTCCTACGCCCGCTACGGGGGCTACATCCCGGTCGCGGCTGATTTAATGAACTCGGCGACCGCGCTTGGATTCGATACGTAGATCGCGTGACTACCGGGAACTTGCGCGCTCGTCGCGCCGGCGCGCTCGCACATGGCCCGCTGCGCTGGTAGAGGTATCTTGATCATTCTGTCATCGGCAACGAGCAGATACCAACTCGGCTTCGCCTTCCATGCCGGTGTAGTAATCGTCCCGCCGAGCGCGTTGCGGCCGCACGGAACCTGCGAATTCGCCATGAATTTTGCGGTAGCGGCATCGGCGTCGCCAGCAAAGGAAGCCGCGAACTTCTGCTTGTCCAAGAAGAGATAACCGTCAACCGGCGGGAGGATCGGCGGGACCGGAGCGCCGGGCGGTGGATTTGCGATGAGCGTGTTTACCGACTCACCGGCGTCGGGCGCAAAGGCCGTGATATAGACCAGGCCCGCCACCTTTTCTTGGGTGCCGGCTTCGGTAATAACCGCGCCGCCGTACGAGTGGCTGCGACGTCGCCCTCCAGCGATATCGTCGGATTCTGGACGACGCTCACGTTGAACCCATCCCGGTCGAGAATTTCAAAGACCCCCATCCAGCCGGAGCCGTCAACGAAGCCTCCGTGGACCAGCGATGGCCGGCGGCTGTTGGGCGACCGCCGGTTTGGGTAGACAGCAAGCATGAGCAAGAGCGTCAATGCGACCAATTACGACATGATTCCAACTTTCGTGCCAAAAGAAGATGACCTGGTGTTTGCCGTTATCGAGACGCCGGCCGGCATTCGTCACAAATTTGCCTTCGAACCTAAGTATGGAATCATGCGGCTGAAGATGACCCTTGCCGAAGGCTTGATGTGGCCGTACGACTACGGGTTCATTCCCCAGACGCTCGGAGACGACGGCGATGGGCTCGACGTGCTCGTGCTCAACGATGCGCCCACGTTTTCCGGCTGCCTGCTCGACGTACGCGTGATCGGCGGGGTTCTGCTCGAGAAAAACGGCGTGAAGAACAATCGACTCGTCGCGTGTCCGCGCCGGCGCAAAGGGGTCGCGCTCAAAACCGACGCCTTCGACGACATCAAGGACGTGCCGCAGGCGATGCTGGAGGGCATCGAGCGCTTTTTGGTCGAGTACTCTGAAGAAGAGGGGAACAAGATTACGTTCGAGGGCCACTGTTCGCGCAAGGACGCGAACAAGTTGATCGCGCAGGGGCACAAGAGATTCGAAAAAGCCCAGAAATAGCGGGCGATGCGCATTCTGGCCCTCAATCTGCGGGCGGGCGGCAATGCCGTAAGCGTGCCGCAGGTCGTTCGGCGTGCGGCGTACCTCGATACCGAGACGGTAGTCTTTTCGGAATACCGCGATAACCCGGCGGGCATGTTATTGCGGGCGCAACTCGAGAAAATTGGGCTTGCAAATCAAGCGTTTACCGCGAGTCGCGGGAACGGCGTCTTGATCGCTTCCGCCGAGCCGTTCGAGGCGTTAGCCAATCCGTTCGGCCTCTCGGGGGACGAGTATCCGCACGCCGTGCTTTTCGCGCAGTTCGTACGTCTGCAGGTATACGGCGCCTATCTCCCGGGGCAAGACCGCAAGCGAGTACACCTGCGGTGCCTGATCGCCGCAGCCAAACGCCACAATGAGGCCGGCGACGTGGCGATGTGCATCGGCGATCTCAACTCCGGTCGAAATGAAACCGACATCGAGATCAACCTTCGATCGGGAAGACTGCTCGATTGGTTCAGCACCGCGGACTTGTACGCCGAACTCGAACGCGAGTGGACCGAAGCCTGGGCGTACAAGCATCCGGACGAGGACGACTTCAGCTGGTATCCGTACCGGCGCGCCGGCGCGTCGCCAGGCGGCGGTTGGCGAATCGACAAAGCCTTCGTCTCGCCGAGCCTTCTGCCAAGTCTACGGGCGGCGGAGTACGATCACGTCTTTCGGCTCGACGGGCTCTCGGATCATTCAGCTCTCGTCATCGAACTGGCATCATCTTGAAGCGCATCGTCCGGCTGTGCGGCGTGAACGGAAACGCATCCTTCGATCGAACGGAGGCGCTCCGTCAAGGCTTTCCAATCAGCACCCCCCTCGAGGGCAATCAAAACGTTGGTAAGATCTTCGTGCGGGTCGGACTGGCCGATATTCAACGATGAGACGGCGAGCCCAAATCGCGTGCAGAGCTCAAGGGAGCGTCGAAGGGTGCCGTGTCCGTCTTTGTAGACGAGGCGAAGATGCGTCGCGATGGGAGCCGCCCGAGGAATGCTGCGCGCAATTACGGGAAACGCGAAGACGACGACAAAGTGCGCGGCCGTAACGGCGATTGCAAGAAGCGGCAGTCCGGCGCCGCAGGCCATTCCGACGGCAGCCGTTAGCCAGACGATCGCCGCAGTGGTGAGCCCGCGAACGAGATCCCGCCGCATGAAGATAACTCCGCCGCCGATAAAGCCGATGCCGGTAACGATCTGCGCCGCGACGCGCGATGGGTCGAGCACGACGCGACCGGGCTGCAACACATCGAAGAAACCGTACTTCGAAACCAGCATGATCAACGCGGCGCCCAAGCCGACGACCGTGTAGGTTCGCAGCCCCGCGGCCTTCTGGCGATACTCCCGCTCGAGGCCGATGAGCGCCGAAAGAACGAAGGCCAGACCGAGGGCTGGTAACTCTCCCAATTCCCTGCCCCAAGCAAAGCTGTCCACGAGAAAACGGTTTGCGAAAAGATAACCTCAGTCATCTTTAAATGTGAAGGAGACCGCTGCCGTGCTGAAAAAGTGGCTTGAGACAATAACTCAAGTCATCTTTTTGAGGAGCCACCCTGACCAGTTACTACCTGGCGCTTAATTGCTTATCCGGCCGCGCTTGCAAGGGCTCTCCAGCAAGGCGACCGGCCTACAGAACTTGGCTAGGTTTGATCGTGGTCGCGATGACGAGCGCCTGCGGCGGCGGCTTCAATACTCCGAGTGGGCCGGTCGTCGGTTCGCCGGGCGGCGGAGATCCACCGCCGTTGCGCCTCGTAGACGTTCATCTCTCGGTCACGCTGCCGGTGCAGAAGGGCGGGATTCGACCGAATTACCTCTCACCGAAAACTGCGTCGCTGGTGATTCAACTCGTATCGGTTGACGGAAACGGCGCGACGGGTGTAAACGCGAACACCGTCAATACGGTAGCCAAGGCGCGCGGCTGTAAGAGCAACGGATCGAACCTCGTCTGCAGCGCGACGATTTCGGGATCTCCCGGCCACGACGTCTTCGGCGTGACGACCTACGGACTCGTCGATGCGAGCGGCCCGGTTCTCTCCGTCGGCACCGTCGCCGCCACCATTGGTTCGGGGGGTGGTGCTGTGGGCATCTCGGATCGCCTCTCACTTTCGCTCGACGGCGTCATTGCTGCGCTTAAGCTCTCAATTCTGCCGGACGCCGGCAAACGCGGTCAGCGGTTAACCGCAAAACTTTCACTCGCAGCATACGATGCAGCGGGCGCGCAGATCGTCGGGCCGGGTGAGTTTTACGAGCCCATCTCGCTGACGATCGAGGGCGACGTTCCAAACGCGTTTCGTCTGCACGACGGCGACGCCTCGGGAACCGAACTGACGATTCGCAAGCCACCGTCGGGTTTGACGATGTCATACGACGGCGACTCGCAGGCTGCGCCGGTTACCCTGCAAGCGACCGTCGGCGGCCCCAGCTCGGTTCAAACCAGCGCCGATTTTGCACTTCACGGAAAAGTGCCGCCGCCGCCGGTCGGAACGATCTACGCACTCAATTTGGGAAGCAACGACGGCCAGGGCGCTACGATCACCGAATACGATGGAAAGGCGAAAGGCAACGTGGCACCGTCGCGGACGCTCTCGCTGAGTTCGAAACTCTACGCGCGCGGCATTGCCGTCGATTCGCACGGCAACATCTACGTCGGCTACTTCGACAACGAGTTCGGCTTCCAGCCGACCAATGGGCTACCCGATAAGGGCAACGAGATCGCGATCTACGCTCCGGGCGCGAGCGGAAGCGATCAGCCTCAAGCGATTATTGCCACCGACAAGGCCACTAAGACGGAGCTCTTTCCGCTCTTCATGAGTTTCGATTCGACCGGACGGCTTGTGACCTACGGCGCAACGACCGTCAACGGAAACGGCGGCAACGACGCAGTCCTCACCTACGCCGAAGGTAGTAAGGGGGCGACGGCGCCGCAACACGGCTGGGACTTCAACACGCCGCAGATCAGCTACGCGGGGCCGACCGGGCTGGCTCTCGATGCAAAGGATAACTTCTACGTCAATGGTGCACTGCATACGACGCTGGGGCCGAACTACGGACTCTACGTCGCCTCAGCTTCAGATATCGGCAACCCCAACGCCGATCCCGCGCGCACGATACCTTGGGATTCAACGACGAAGCTGCAGCAGGGTTTGACGACCGGCGTCGCGCTCGCCGCGAGCGGCGAGATCCTGATCGGCAACTCGGTCACAGCGGGGAGCGGAAGCTCCACCTCGTGCCAGGGCGGCGTCAACGTCTATTCGTCAGGCGCCGGCGGCGGCGTCACCGATCAGCCTCCGCTGCACAGCTTGACGCTCGAGGGCGTCTTCACGAACAATTCGGAGTGCGTTTCAGCGCGATATCCGCTCTCTGCGTTCTTCCCTTCGATCGCCATCTACGGATCGACGCTCTTCGTAGCGGATGACTTTAACAACGCGATCGCCGCCTTTCCGGCCGACGGCCGCGGAGCCGTGAAAGCTTCGCTGCAGATTACCGGATCGGCGACCCAGCTCAATGCGCCGATCGCATTGGCCATTACCTCGTCCGGTCGGGCCAAGGCCAGGCCGGCATCCCCGTTTCATGCACTTCACGCTCAATGAAGGATAATCCACATGAAAAAGAGCCTAGCCACCTGGGCCTTGGCCGCCGCTGGAGCGCTGTCGGTCAGCGCTTGCAGCGGAAGTACTGCTTCAGGCCCTTCGGCAATCGCCCCTTTACCCAACGCGCCGGTCTCCCTCGCACGCGGAAAGCGCGCGCACCCCAACGATAACGGCGTCGCAGATCTGCACGCCGGCGGCGCCGACGTGCCCGGGTATGCCTACAATCTCGCGAATCAGCCCACCGGCTATTACTACAATGCACAGACGCCGCCGGGACAGGGATCGCTCTTCTATTCGGCCCCAACCCAAGGCACGATCTACTACTGCATCAACAACAGCACCGACGGGCGCAAGGCGTTCGAAGGCTCCGGCGATTCAGGGTTCCCGCCGACGGGTCCGTGCGCCCCGCTCGGCGCGACGGCGACCGGCTTCGGCGGCCGTCAGGATCCGCTCGATTTCGTCGGTACGGCGACGGCGATGCCGTCTACCGAGTACACCGCGTACAAGTCAGTCCGCGAGCCGTCGAGCGGCACGAGTTGGGGGGAGCCGTTCGAGTTTCCCCAGATCGGGGCGCCAATCGTCTACGGTTACCGTCCTCAAGACTTCAAGAACCACATCAAGAAGCTTCATCTCTCGACGTGGACGTATTGCGCGATCGCAAACGGCACGATCAGCGATTGGAACGACCCGGCAGTCACTGCGGACAACAAAACCTCGATAACGGGCGGAAACTCCGAGGCGATTACGTTCTATTATCGTGCCGACAGCGCGGCCTCGACCTACAACTTCGTCAACCACCTCAATACGGTCTGCAACGGGAGCTGGAAAGCGCCGTACAACAAGGCGCCGTACGAAGGCGCGAGTCGAAGCGCGGCTTGGAGCTTCGGGGTCAACTCGACGTGGCCCGGACCAGGCTCGTCGGGCGATCCGAACGTAAACTTCATCGGTGAAACCGGCGACCCGGGAATTCTCGCGGGAATTCAAACGACGCCGTTTAGCGCGGGCTACGTCGTGGGCGGCTACGTCAAGGCGGCGAACCCGAAAGTCGCGCAAGCGCTTTTGCAGAACGGTTCGAAGGGCAAGAAGCCGATTTGGGTCGACCCAACCAATCACGCGTCCGTGGTTGCGGCATTCAAAAGGGTGACGTCGGCCGATATCAACTACGGCGAAGGAAGCGACGAGCAGCCTCTGGGCACGTCGGCGCCGTGGTGCGTCCTCTACGTCGACTATAAGTACTACGTAAATCCACAGGCGAGAGCCTATCCGATCGTTGCGCTGAGCTATCTCCTGTTCTACGGTCAGAACAACGGCGTGCACGTATCGGATAAAGTGGCGCTCATCAAATATCTGGCGTCCGCTCCAGCGACGAAGATCGTCAACAAACTCGAATACGCCTCGCTGCCTTCATCGATCCAGCAGGCGACGTTGAATGCCCTCAACGGGAACGGCGGCAGCCAGCCGGCGTGTCTGCAATAGCCGTCATCGCCTAAGCCAGCAGCGCGCGCCGTCGGGTAGCCGGCGCGCGCACCCTTTTCCTTTTCGAGGAGAGAATCATCGTTATGGGATCTAGGCGTGGTCTCCATGCCTTTGCCGTGGGCTGTCTTTTCTTGACGGCGGCCTGCAGCGGAACGAGTTCGAACCCGGCCACCTCGAGCGGAAGCGAAAGCGGAAGCGCTCGAGTGCGCTTTGCGGAGGGTGCGCCTGAGCTGGATACGCTCGTCGACGGCGCGCCGCAAAACATCGGGCAGGCCTATCTTCGGGTCGATGGGCAGACCGTGGCGACCACGTTTAATTACGGCAGCGTTACGCCGTTTGCATCGCTCCCCGCCGGGCCGCAAAAGCTCTCGGCGCTCGACGCGCTGGGCTATGAGGTCGGGCCGTTTCAGTCCGATGCGCTAACTGGCGGCAAGCGCTATACGCTCGTACTCGTCGGTTCGTATCCGAACTATCAGGTGCTGACGTTCGAGGAGCCGGCGAGTACCAACGACGGCGCGCAGCTCTCACTCTACGAAGCCTCGCCGGCTGAGCCGGCGGCCGACTTTGGCAGCTTTACCGCGTCGCGGCGTTCGAATTTTAAAGCCCTCGGCCACGCGTCACTCGGAAACGTCGCGACCGTCTCGCTGGGAAAGAGCGTCACCAACTTCGGCGGCTACGTCGGACATGGAACTCAGCCGTTCACCAACGGCGCGCTGACGCTCGCGAACCTCGACTCGTTCGATAAACGCAACGCGCTGCCGTTTCATAATGCCGCTCGCCTATCGCTCTTTCTGTTTGATGCAAAGACCGGCAGTTCGATCGGTCCGGTCGTTGGGAGCTTAGATCAATGAAAGCCTCTACGATGTTCGCGCTCGTCTTACTAGTGGGCGGCGCGGTGCTAGCGGTCTCGGGGTGCGGGAGCGTCGGGCCCGCTCCGATAACGGGCGGAGTGCCGGTTCCCCCCAATCCAACCCCACCGGCGAATCTGCTTTACGTCGATCACCTCGGCACGCTGTACAGCTACCGCCTTCCTCTTAGCTCCGGCTCGAAGCCCTTCCGCGCGCTCCCGGAATGGCCCGGGCTGGGTATCCCGCCGGCCATCGCGGTAGGTCCGCACGGCGAGGTTGCGGTGGCCAGCCCGACGGAGATTCGCATCTTCAGGCCGCCCATCGTTTCGTTTACACCGTCGCACGCGAAGGTGTCGATCAAGCTCAACCCGGCGATCACGGAGATGGGGCCGTACGGTGCCGATTTGGTTGATATGGAGTACGACCCGAACGACAACCTTTGGCTCTTCAACGACATCGGCGCCGAGATTTCGGAACTGCACGCTCCGGTTTCGAAGAACAACATCGCGGCGCTTACGCTCGCGTTCGGGCAACCGGGTTCAAAAACGGCAGGCTTTACCTTTTTGAATCAGGGCCGCTTCGACGTCAATGCGACCCTGTACGTCTATGCCAGCTCGCCCGCGCGTTCGTTACTTTTTAAGGTCCCATTTCCATACGCGAAGCCGCCCTCGAGCGTCGGTATCAACGTGGCGCAGGCCGCGTTCGTTGACGTTAGCCAGTACCTGCCGACCGCGCTGAATCCGGCCGATCTACTGCTGGGGCAGTACGTTGGCCAGCTGCGCACGCCGACACCCGGCTCGCCGCCCTCTCCACCGGTTAACGTCATGAGCCAGTTCAACGAGCCCCTCAATCCGGTTACCGGACTGATCCCCAACGCGCATGCCGATACCATCATCAATGCGCTAATCGCCGACCCGCCGCGCGAACGATTCTACGCCACGGAGGCTGCGACCGGAACGCTCGACGTTTACAACTTGCCCCTGGCGGGCGGCGCAAAACCGGTCTTCTCACTGCTCTGCCCCGGCGGTGCGAGCCTCTGCGACGAGAAAGGTGCGCATGTCTTTCTTGCTCCGTAGGCTCGCGCCGCTTTGGCTCGCGGTGTGGGTGGCAGTTCTCCCCGGTGTCGCGTTCGCCGAGACCGCTGGAATCATATCGGGAACCGTGACCGACGACCGCACCCGCGCGCCGATTGCGGGTGTGGCCGTCGTGGCAAAGTCGCCGAGTGCGACCTATCGCACGACCACCGACGCGAAGGGTCAGTACCGCTTTTTGAGCGTGCTGCCCGACAACTACTCGGTGAGCTTTACCAAGAGCGGCTACGCCTCGTACTCGACGATCGTCGTCGTGATCAACGGTTCGCTGCAGACGGTCAACGCGCCGATTTCGCGGACGCTCAAGGTCATCGCCTCGACCCACGCGCGCTCTGCGGGAAGCGCGTTTCAGCGCGGGATGACGATCGATACCTACACGGTGACCGGCTCGCAGATCGACATGGTTCAGGGGAAGGCGTTCAATACCAACGAGAACCAGTTGCTGCGCAGCATTCCCAGCGTCACGATCGACAAGAGCGGCACGGTCTCGATTCGCGGCGGCTTCGCGTTCGAAGCGGCTTATGAGTTTGAAGGGATCGACTACACCACGCCGTCGGCCAACCTGCAGAACACGCTGCAGAACATCTCTAACTTCGGCTTGCTCAACGGCGTCGGCAGCGTGCAGCTGATACCCGGCGGCGGCGACGCGACCCACGGCGACACGGGAACCGGCCTCGTGCTCTTCACCGCCAAGCACGGCACGTACCCGAGCTACTTTCACGTCGACGCCGAAGCGCAGATGTTTCCCTACCTGCACCAGTTGGGGCTGGAGTGGGGCTGGGCCGATCCCTCGCAGCGCTTCTCGAACTACGCCGGGTTCATCGGGGAGCGAAAAGCTTTCCAGTACGGCATTGCGGGCACGGCGGCCAACACGCTTGGGACGCTGGGCACCAACGCCGCGACCTTGGGCAGTACGATCGATCCCAATCTCGTCTACTATTCGCCCTCGTACCTCTCGTCAAACGATTTCGTCAACAACGCGATCTACCGGTTTGGGAAGAACAACAGCCAGCGGCTGCAGTTCTTCATTCAGGACCAGGCGATCACGCAGACGCTCGATTACGGCGGCTTTCAGTTTCTACCGTACATCTCGGGCGGCACGACGGCCGGCCGATGCGCACCCTATCCGGTCAACGGCCCTGGAGGTCCGGTGAACAGCACGCAGCAGAACTTTGCCTGCGATTCGCTCATTCCGCTCTTTCCGGGCCAACCCAACACCTACGCCTTCGTCTCGAATCCCGATACGCTGCGCAGCCCGTTTCTGGCTTATAAGTTCGAGTACGGCGCGCAGCTGGGTTCGACGACGGCGGTGACGGCACGCTATTTTCGGACCTTCGAGCAGCAATCACAAGATATGCCCGCGCAAGGGATCTTCGCCGATCCCTACGGCGGCACGCGGACGGCGGGCCAGATCGACTTCACGACCCAGCTGGGCGAAAAGAACCTCTTTAAGTACGGCGCGATCTATCAGTGGGTCGTGCCCTATGGCAACCGCTACGATTTCACGTCGTACAGCGCCTTTACGACACCCTCGTTTGTGGTCACTTACCCGATCACGCATCCCAACCAGCCGCTGCCGCTGCCGTATACCTATACGGGGTTACTCCCCAACAACAACCCGTCGTCGCAGCAAGGGCTCGAACAGGATTTCTTCTCGCCGTCGTTCTGCGGGCAAATCGGCCTGCACTCCAACTGCGGCTATCTGAGCTCCTACTTTCCCGGCGGCGTACGCTTTCCGTTCGAGGAAGACATTTCGACGGTCGGCCAGCAGCAGTACGGCGCCTATCTTCAAGACAGCGCCGACCTGAGCAATAAGTGGAAGACCGAGGCGGGCCTGCGCTTAGACGGCTACAACTTTCAGATCCCGACGCAGGTAGGCGCGCCGGCCTCGATTCCGGCCGTCGAACATCAGCGCCTCTACGAGCCGCACTTCGATCTCTCCTATGCTCCCGATAATCGCGACACGATTCGTTTGGGCTTCGGGCACACGCTCTCGATGCCGATTCCCAGTCTGCTGGGCGCCGATGTCAGCCAGGCGCCCTATGCCGCCTTCGCGCGGATTCCGTCTTACGACAACTCCACGGGCAAAGCCGCAGTCTACTGCGGGCCGCTGGCCAATGCGCTCTGCGGCAACTACGCCGACCAGCTCTACTGGCTCACGCGCGACTACCGCTACGGCAGTTCGACGCTGGAGGCGCCGCTGGTCGGCGCAACCTTCACCAACTTCGACCTTTCCTGGGCGCACGAGTTTCGCGACGGCGCGGCGATCAAGCTCACGCCGTTTTACCGGCGCGGCTACAACGTCATCGAGCAGACCGCCCAGATCATCGGCTACAACTATCAGACGGGCTCTCCGGTCTTCGGCGACGTTCAGTATTCCAATCTGGGGATTCAAAAGGCGGCCGGAGTCGAAGCGCTCTACAACCGCGACGTCGCCGTGGGCGTCTCGATGCAGATCGGCGCCACCTATATCAGCCAGTTCGGCAACGAGCCGCCGGGCACGTTCTTGCAGCCGGCGGCACTGGCACTGGGAACGGTCTACCGTTCCCCCGACCTTTCGCCGTTTCAGATGAATGCCGCCTTCGATTACAAGAGCGCCAAAGGCTGGCGAATCGATCCGGTGATCGGCTTTAACGTCGGTTACCCGTACGGGCAGGGGTACTATACCGCGGTCTACTGCAACGGCATTCCGGTTATCGTGCCGTCATCGAGCCTCTCGGTGATCTACTCGCAGACCCCGGGCTACATCGATCCGCTCGATCCCGGCACGTGCACCAAGCCCAATATCGCGGCAACGCGCGGGATTCACGAACCGGGCCTTGCCGGCGGATTGCTCACGGCCCCGCGAGTCAACGTCAACCTCACCGTCGAGTACCGGCCGCCGACGCAGATGAAAGTGCTCAGCGGGTCGGTCTTTGGGCTGCAGGTCGTCAACCTCTTCAATCAGCTCTACAACGTACCGGTCTACAACGGCTGCTACGGCGCGCCGGTGAGTACCGGCCTGGCCAGCGGCAACGCGCCGTGCACCTATTCGACGGCGCCGTATGCGCCGCCGGACGTCTCGGCGCACAGCTCGTCGCCGTACTTGACCTATCCCAACTTACCGCCGATCTCGTTTCGGTTTTACTACCAGGTGAAAATATGAATCGATCGCTCGCAACGTTCTTTGGTTTGGGCACCGCCGCGGCGCTTGGCATCGCACTGCTCGGCGGCTGCGGCAACGGCGGCGCATCGGAGCCGCTGCAAACCTCCATCGATCCGGCGGCAAACTCGAAACTGCAGTTTGCCGTCGGCGTCGCAACCATGGCCTTTAACGGCGGTAAGAGCATCGCCTATGGGCTCAACGAAGTCGAGACGCTGCGCCAACCTGATGGCCTGTCAGGAACGCTCTATAACGTTCCGATGATCGTCGGCCCCACAACGTTTGAAGTCGAGACCTCGACCGAAACCGGCCAGCAAGTCCAGTCGGCCGGTAACGATCTCGGGAGCAACCACGTTACCTGGGGCACGCTCAATCAATCGCAATGGACCGGCCCTGCTCGCGGCATCAAGAAGTCCTCCAGCGGTGCGTTCGGTTACGGGATCTGCACCTGCAACTCGGACTCGGGACCGATTAATGGAACCTCACCGCTCTATCAGGCCTACAATCTGCCGATCTACGGCAACAACCTGCAGCTCTGGTACGGCGGGCCGCCCGCGTTTCCGCAAGCCGGTCCCACGCTCATCGCGCTCGGCTGGGAAGGCTACTCTTTAGGTTTTACGGACTTTGCCGTCCAGCCCGTCATCGGCAACTATCACCTCTATGCGGCGGTGCCGCCGGCTTACGATACGCCGCAAAATCCGACGCCGAGTCCAAATCCAAACGGCTCACCCACGCCCGCACCCGGTATTCTTACGGCGAACTCGCAGTTGACGGCGCTCAAGCCACTGCCGGTGTTTTCAACGCCGAGCTTCACGCCGGATCGTAAGGGGGGCGGAACGATCTCGCTGACGGTTCCCAGCGGGGCGCGCGAGGCGATGGTCGTGATCCGCGCACGCGGGGGAACGGGTTCGGGCCTTTGCGTTCAGTCGCACCAGGCCGATGCATTCTATACCGTCGTCGCGCATAAGTCGGGGACGCAACGCCTTCGTCTGTCCGGCGACCTCGGACCGCTCACGGAATCCGGGCAGAAGACGCCAACGATCTGTCCGCGGCAAGGATATCAGATCTATGCAGCCGGCACGGATTACCCGGCGTACGAAGCGTCGTATCCGGAAAACTTATCGCAGTTACCTCCCATCACGGCGCCTGACGGACAAGCCGATGTAACCACCTCCGACACGCTCTCGGGGACGTATCCGTAACAGTTTTTCGAGCTTAGCTGGTAGTCTCTAACGGCTGATCGTCACGCCGATCAATTCGGAACCAACGCTTTGCAGCGTCTTCGTCGGCGGCCCACCGGCTGGATAGGCCCAGAAGCCGACGTCGGCGTTGCCCGAATCGGGCTCCACGATCCTGTGACCGTCGAGCACGAACTGCGGAGGGGACGAGTTGACAGGAGCCGCGAGCGTGGTCGTGCCGACGACGGTTCCGCTCGAGCCCTTTACTCTCACCCTTAGAAGGGTTGCGCTACCCGAAGAAGCGGCGCTTTGCAGCACGAGATCTTTTCCGTTCCACGCGATGCCGTTTCCCACCGCGATTGAAGCATTGACGGCGATCGCTTTCGCCGATCCGCTGCCGGCGGGAAGCTCGGCGAGCGCGAATCTTCCGCTGTTGTCGTCGCCGGTGGCGAATAGGTTGCCTTTATCATCGTAGGCGCAGAAGAACGCCTCGTAAAGCCCCGGCAGCGAATACGCTTGCGGAGTTCCACGCGCCCCTTTATAAACGCTTACGAAACCCTCGAGATTGGTCACCGCGAGATCGCCGCTTCGGGGATTGACGGCGCAGCCGTACGGAAGAGCCTCTTCACTCGCTTCGCTGAGTTCGTAGATCGGGAAGAGGCCGCCGTGGAGAAAGACGTAGACGGTGTAGGCAGTGGGGGCATCGACGTAGACGTTCCCCTGCTTATCTGAACAGATTCCGGCGCCCCCAAAGTAGGTCGTAACTTGACCGACGAGCTTGCCTTGTGGATAGGTGAACGCATAGAGCGGGCCGTTGAAGGCCGAGACGTAGAGCAAGGCGTGCCGGTGCGCGGGGACGACGTCGCTCGGGAGCCCACTGCCGAGACTGCGGAGTGCGATGCCGTCGCCCGGTGGTTGCCCAGGGCCCTGACACCCGGTAGCGGCAAGCGCGATGGCGAGTGCAACGTACTTCATGAACGAGGTCATCAAGCGAGCTTCCTTTCAAGGCTAGGCTATCGCCCCGGCATGAGGTTCGCAATCCGTAGTTGTACGGAGTTCGCCTGACGCTGTACGGACCCGGGCCGAGCACTTCTCAGAAAGATTTACAGGTTTGAGGCCAATACTACGAGCATGAATAAGCACTTTTTCGCGCTGGCGCTTGCGCTCAGCGTGCTTCCCATTTCCGCGGTCGCGCAGACCGCCAATAACGCTCCCGCGGGCGCGCCCACCCAAGATCAGCGCCAGCAGATGAAGCAGTTCTTCGACCAGTTCAAATCGCAGGAAGAGCAGCTTCACCAGCAGCTACGCTCGCAGGTCCTTTCGGACATGACGCCGGTGCACCGCCGGGCGGTCGCGTCCGAGATCGGCGACCTCGCCGTCTCCCCCAACCCTGACCCGCAAGCGACGGCCAAGCGAATCGATATGATTCTCTCGCCGAGTGAACGTTCGCGCATCGTCAACGCCCACGAGCAGTACCGCAATGCGGCCGAGCAGCTCCATCAGCAGGCCATGAGCCAGTTCAAGAGCCAGTTCCCCAACATGGCGGATCGCCATCACGACGACCAAGATCACGGAAAGATGCAGGATCAGATGATGATGCGCGATGCCGGCTGGATCGTGCTCCACAGCCTGCCGCCGCATCACGACATGGGGATGCCAGGCCACTAGCCCAGCGATTCGCTAAAGACCCCGACGAGACGTTCGAGGCCGGCGCGGTCGGCCTCGGTGAATCGAGCCGTTAGCGGGCTGTCGACGTCGAAGACGCCGAATAGCCCGTCGTCGCGTACCATCGGAACGACGATCTCCGAGCGCGAAGCGGAGTCGCACGCGATGTGATCGGAGAACGCGTTAACGTCGTCGACGACGAGCGTCGCGCGCCGTTTTGCCGCCGCGCCGCAGACTCCGCGCCCCGGCGCAATGCGCGTGCATGCCGGGCGTCCGGAAAACGGGCCGAGTACCATCTCCTCGGCCGGATTGGCGAGGTAGAAGCCCGCCCAGTTGACGTCGGGCAGCTCGTGGCGGATCAGCGCGGCGAAGTTGCCGGCGTTGGCGACGAAGTCACGTTCCGCTTCGAGCAGCGCACGCAACTGGCGTTCCAGCCGGTCGTAGAGCGGCTCATCGCTCACTGATTGTAGGGATCCACGTTGTAGACGGGTTTGCTCGCGCCGTCGATCGTGATCGTGTACCAGGGATCGGGCGGGGTCTTGTGCAGCAGATCGAAGCGCTCGCCGTTTTTGGCGATGTGCGAGATTTCGACCGTATAGTGAATCGGCTTACCCGGTTCCAGCCGGGGCGGCGTGTCGGTGCGAACCAGATAGGCGCCCCGCGCACCGTGATCGTTGAGAACCGTCGCCATGCCATCGGGATCGACGACGACCGCGCTGCCCTCGTCGATGCCCAGCGCATAGATCTGCTGCACGCCCGGCAGCACGTTGTCGTGGAAGATGCGCGCGAGAAAGACGAGCGTGCGGCCCAAGCGATCGCGCACGACCAGATGCGTATCGGTGATCGTGTCGCGCAGTGCCGCCCAATCGAAGAAGCCGGTCGTGAAGCTGATGCGCGATTCGAGCGGATCTTTTGCTGCATCGCTCGTGTGCGTCTCGTTGTTCTGTTTGTCGGCCGCAACCGAATCGTAGATCACGGCGCCTTGAACCGCGAGGCCCGCGCTCCCGCCGCCGACGACCCCGCCGCGTGCGTAGAGGCGTTTGATCGCGTCAATGAGTTTCGTGCCTTTCCAGCGGACGTAGTCGGCTTGATCGCCGCCGGCGAAATAGACGGCGTCGGCCTTATCAATGAGCGGCACGAAGCTGTCCACTTGTTGTGCCGTCGCGCAGGGTGGAATCAGAATCGTCTGCACCGACGCAAAATTGCCCGTTTGATAGAAGTGACGATCGTCGACGTTCTTCGAGTACGCCCGCAGCACGACGACGTTGCCGCCGCGCGCGCTCGTATGGCCGACCAAGCGGTCGTGCAGCCAATGCAGCGTCGCGTCGGGCGAGTACGCGGCACCGGCGCCGTCGAGGACGAGGCCCGGTCCGTGAAGCTGAGGCGTTAACGTATACGTTCCGTAACGCGGAAACGCGGTAATCGTACAAAGAGCAGCAACAGCGAGTAACATGTCGCGCCGTCCTTCGTGCTACAATCCTCGGGGACATGCGACGGTTGCTTTCCTTGGCGCTTGCGGCTTCGATTCTCTCCGCCTGCGGAAACGTCAACGTTGCGCCGGCGGGCGGGCTCGGCGCGCGTCCGGCCGCGCGCGCGAGACCGGCCGGCGTGCCGGTCGTCGGCGGCTGTCAGATCTTCCCGGCCAACAACTGGTGGAACACCGACATATCGCAGTATCCGCTCGACAAGAACTCCGATGCCTACATCGCCGCACTCCCCGGCAACCTGCATCCCGATTTTGGAGAGAATCCGCACTACGGCATTCCCTTCAATATCGTGCCGCAGAAGCAGAAGAAGGTGCCGGTGACCTTTCGACTACGGATCGCAGAGCGATCCCGGACCGTATCCGATTCCCGCTAACGCGCAGATCGAAGGGGGACGGCGTTCGAAGGGCGATCGTCACGTGCTCGTGCTCCAGCAAGGGGTCTGCAAGCTCTACGAAATGTGGGACGCCTATCCGCTCGACGGCGGCAGGAAGTGGAACGCGGGATCGGGAGCGCTCTTCCATCTCAACAGCAACAAGCTGCGGCCCGACGGCTGGACCTCGGCCGACGCCGCCGGCTTGCCGATTCTGCCGGCGCTGGTGAAGTGCGAAGAGGTGCAGGCCGGCGAGATCGATCACGCGCTGCGCGTGACCTTCACCCAAACGCAGATGGGGTACATTCATCCGGCGACTCACTACGCCAGCGACAGCCGCAAGCGGACGCTGCCGCCGATGGGCCTGCGCCTACGGATGAAAGCGTCCTACGACATTTCCGGAATTACCGGTCAGTCGCTCGTCATCGCGACGGCGATGAAGCAGTATGGCATGTTCGTGGCGGACAACGGCTCGAACTGGTACTTCCAAGGCGAAGGCGGCAAGCAATCGTCCTGTTGGAACGACGACGACCTCGATCAGCTCAAGAACGTTCCCGGCAGCGCCTTCGAAGTCGTGAAGACTGGGAAGATTCTGCGCATTTAATCGTTCGCTCATCTGGAAGGTAGCCGCATCACAGGGGCGAGTGGTTTATTCCAATTGTATGAAGTCTATCGTCCCCGGCGCCGCCGTGCTGGCGGCCGCGATTTCGCTGTCGGCCACGCCACTTGCAGCGCCGGCGGCGACGCTCAACGGCAGCGAGCGCGCCACGCCGTACGTCGCCGCGTTCGATCCAATCTTCGGCACCTCGGGAATTCCGCGGTCCGGAACGATGACGCTCGTTGTAAACGACGGCTCGATCAGCGGAAAGTACACCGGCACGTCGGACGGTCCCGATCCGCTCGACAATCGAACCGTGCCCGTTATCGGCACGGTAAGCCAAAACGACGGCTACGTTCAGCTTTATATCGGGACGGAGCTTGCGCTACGCGGAACGATGTCGGCCGACGGCACGATCGTCGGAACGGCCGACGACGACGGCCGGCTTTACGATTTTACCGCGGCGCCGCGACCGGGTTAGCGGCGCGGGGGTCTGCCTGGAACCACGACCCGCCGGCAAGGGTTGAAGCGGCATACGGGAGGGCCCCATGCCGGTTACTGCAACAAGGAAAACCAACCTAATCGAACACGTAACGATCGAATCGGGGAAGCCATTCGACGAGGCTCGGGCCGCACTCGAGGGCGCCGTTCCGCCGCTCGATCAAAAGATGTGGGAGTTCGTGCGTGCCGGCGACGCGGATGGGCTAAAGAAGCAACTCGATGCGGGGCCGGAGCTTTCGATCTTATCATCGCGCGATCACGGTGCGCTTCTGCAAGTCGCCGGGCCGCCGCGGCGAGCGATGCAGTACGACATCGGCAATCCGCTCACCGCAACGAAGATGACGCGGCACGTGCTCGCGGCCGGATTGTATGCGCCGATCCGCGTGATTCTTTATGAGGCCGAAGATGGGCGCACTCGGTTTGAGTACGACCGGCCGCTCTCAACGTTCGGGCAGTTCGGCGACGAGGCAGTCACCGCGGTCGCGACGGCACTCGATGCGGCTTTGGAGCGTACGTTGCGCGACGCGGCTGCTTAGCCGGAAAGTTTCGTTTGGTCGCGGCCGGGTTCGGCTCGGTCGGCAATAACCGGCTCGATCGACGTTCCCGGCGGTTTTGCGGCGGGGTAAACGTGCTGGTGCACGTGAACGACTTGCGCCGGTTGGGGATCCTTCATCAGCGCCATCACGAGCGCGACGACCCAGCCGATGAACGACCAGCCTAACAAAATGTTGAGGACGACGATCGTCGCAGAGTTGCGCCGGCGTCCGACGACGGCGAGGATCGACGGCAGGAAGTAGATCGTCGTCCCGATCGCCGTCACGATCATCCAGAAGAAGAGCCCGATGGAGAACGCGGTCGCCACGAGCGGAGCTTCCGCGCATCGCGCCCGGCGCCTCTCGCGACGGCAGGAAGCAGCCCCGGCGGCGGGCAAGCGCCCCGCCGATGAGGCGCGCGTTTTTGCTCGTCGTGGCTTGGATGTTGGCTTTGTGCCTGCCGGCCGGAGCGCAAACCCTGACGATTCCGATTGAGACCCAGATCCGCCCCGTCGTCGCCAAGACGCTCTTCGCGCAGCTTTTCGCCAACTTCTTTAGCGAGAGCGACGGCACGACGTACGTGCAGACCGGCGACATTCCCGCGATGTGGCTGCGCGACTCGGCGGCGCAGACGATGCCCTATATCCGCTTCGTCCACAACTACCCTGAGCTGAGCAAGACCTTCTACGGCGTCGTCGAGCGTGATGCGAAGAACATCATGGTCAATCCCTACGCGGAAGCCTTCAGTGCCGACTATCACGTATGGGAGGACAAGTGGGAGATCGACTCACTCTCGTGGCCGGTCGTGCTGATCTTCGTGTACTACGCCAACACTCGCGACCGGGGGATTTTTACGCCGAGCGTGCACAGCGCATTGCAGAAGATCGTACAGGTGCTCAAGTGCGAGCAGCAGCACGCAAGCTGCAGCCACTACTCGTGGCCGCACCCGGTGCCGACGCGCGACCGGTATAATCCCGATACCGGTCTCATTTGGAGCGCGTTCCGGCCCTCGGACGATCCGGTGACGTATCGCTTCAACATCCCGCAGAACGCCTTCGCGGTGGTGGCGATGAAGCTGGTCGCCGCCTTCGCGCGCGAGGCCTTCAAAGACGATCGGCTGGCAAGCGACGCGACGGCGATCGCTACCCAAGTGCAGGCCGGCGTGCAGCGGTACGGACGAACCTTCAATCCGGGCTACGGCGGATGGATGTACGTCTACGAGACCGACGGCTACGGTCACAACAACATGATGGACGATGCCAACATCCCCAACCTTACGGCGCTGCCGTTCACCGGCTGGTGCTCGGCGAACGATCCGGTCTACCTCGATACGCGGCGCTTCACGCTGAGCTTCGACGATCCGTACTATTACACGGGTACGTACGCAACCGGCCTTGGCAGCCCGCACACGCCCAAGGGCTGGGTCTGGCCGCTCGGCATCGTCGGCGCGGCGCTGACGACGACTTCGCGCGACGACATCGTGAATGCGATCAGGATGCTCGACCAGAGCGACACGCTCAACGGCTTGATGCACGAGTCGGTCGATCCCGACGACCCGGAGCACTACACGCGTCCGGAGTTCGGCTGGGCGAACGCCTTTTGGGCCGAGCTGCTCTTTCGCGCCGTGGCCGGTTACTCGCTGATGCCCTACGGGCCGCTGGGGACGGCGATGCCGGGGGAGCGTCAGAGCGAGATTCCGACGATCGTACCGCTGCCGGCCCAGCTCCGCAACCGCTCGCTGCTCACGCAGACCCTGGGGCAACTGCTCCAGCAGTACCCGCACCCGTAGGGGCCGGGTGGAGCCCTCCGGAAGAAATGGGGGGTTGCAGACCCAAGCACGTCTTTTAAGTTAGGAGCATCTCATAGCAGCTCGCAGACCAAGACCACGAACCGGCCCGAAGCAGCAGCGCGGCCCGAAGCCGGAAAACCTCAAGGAAGCGCCTCTCGAAGTCGCGGGGAGCATTAAGCAAGTCTTTCCAAGCGCGACCTTCTCCGTCGAACTCGACAACGGTCATACGATCCTCGCCCACATTGCCGGCCGTTTGCGCCGTCATCGCATCAGAATTCTACCGGGCGACCGCGTCGACGTCGAAATCTCCGCCTACGATCTCACCAAGGGACGAATTGTTTACCGTCACCGCGGTAACGAAGACCGGCCGCCGCCGCCCCGTTAACCGTCGGGCTCACGGTCCTCCGCGTACTCTTCAGCCGTCTGTTTCGTCGTCGTAGTGGTGACGGTCGTCTTCTGACCGCCCTCGCCGGTGGTCGTCGTTTGCGTCGTCGTCACCGTCGACTCTTGAATCTTCCAGAGCCAGAGCACGAGTATGCCGGCGATGACGAAACCAAAGCCGGCCGGCAGTTCGTAGGCTTCGAAGCCTTGATAGGTCAGGCGGGGTATCGCGAGGCCCGCGTGGGCTAAGAGGAGCCAAAGCCCCACCGCGAAGAGGCCGACCCCCAGGAGCACCTTCACCGTAAAACGCATACGCCTACCTTCGCGACGGAAGCTTAGGACGACTGTAAGCGATGGCAGTCTGCACGATGTGTAACGGTTCGGGTAGGTTATTTGTCCGAAGTGAAGCGGCACGGAGCCCTCAAGATTACGGGCCGATTGCCACGACCGTCGGGGAGCCGAGATCCGCGGAGAGCATTTCGATGGGAACGCTACGCCCCGGTAGATAGATGCTGACGTTGAAACTGTTGCGATTGGCCACGTAAAGATTCCCTGACGGATCGATGGTGAGATCGAGGGGCGTATGGATGCCGCGCGTTATCGTTTGCATCGGGCGCGATTTTCCCGGCGCGAAGACCGTGACGCTGCCGCGACGGCTGCACGCGCTCGTGCAGTTGGCGACGTAGAGATTGCCGGCGGCGTCGAACGCCATGCCGCGGGGGAAATCGATACCGTGCGCGATCGTGCGGGCGATGGTGCCGCTTCCAGGCGCGTAAACGGTTACGTCGTGCGTGTTGCCGGCGTAGAGATTATTCGACGCGTCGAAGGCGAGCCGCCAGGGAACGTCGTTGGGGCTGAAACCGTCTTCGATCAGCCGCTGCGGGTGCGTCGAGCGCGGGGAGTAGACGCCGACCCAACCGGTACGGGTGGCAAGGTGCGAGGCGTTGGCGATAAAGACCATCCCGTTGTGATTGACTGCGACGTTGACGGGCTCGTTGACGTGACTCGTGATCGTCGCGAGGCGCTGGGAGCTGTGCGGGCGGTAGATGGCGACGTAACCGGGGCCGCTTGCGGCGGAGACGCAAGCGATGTAGAGGTAACCGTCGTGATCGAAAGCCATGGCATAGACGACGCAGCCGCCGGGGTCGCTGAGGTCGATCTTGCGAATCAAATGCGCGCTGCCGCGGCGGTAGACGGTGACCGAGTTCGTGTTGCCGGCGTACAGATTGCCGGCGGCGTCGAACGCGAGCGCCATCGGCTGATCGAGACCCTTGGAAATCGTGCGGACGGGCGCGAACGCCCCAGGGGAAAAGACACTTACCATCGCCGCCCCGGCGCTATCCACGTAGAGATGCAGTTTCGGCTTTACGGGATTGCTCGTCTGCGCTCGCGACGCCCCGAGCGCGCCGGTTTGCGGAGGGACGGGTGTCGTCGAACCGCCGCAACTCGCCAGAAGCGCCGCGGCGACGGCAACGGAAAGCGAAGAGATTAGGAATAGGCGCATGGTTATTCCTTACCGCCTATGAGCGCCCAAGCTAAACGTTAGTCCTTGAACGTCGTCGATTCCCTGCTCCAAGTACAGTGTCGGATTCCCTGAAGCCGGGTAGTCGTAATAGTCGACCGTGTAGGCGCTACCGCCGACGATCTGCGTCGCTTGTTTACGGGGATCCGGATCGTAAAACGCGAGCGCAGCGTAGGATGACTCCTCAAAGTACGTCTCGCCGACGTAGTACCCGAGATCGTGCGAGATGATCTCCCGATAGACGGCTCCCGAGGTTTCGATCGCCCAATATTGACCATCCCATTGCACGCCGATCACGCCGCCCCAGCGCTCCCCGGGCGCCGCAGGGGGAAGCGTCACGTCGATGAGCTGCTTGCCCTTCTTCGGAAGCCACGCAAACGCGGAATAGTCATCCGTACCGGCGCTGCCGTTGGTGACGAGCAGGTCGCCGGCGTAGTCGTACGCGCAGCCTTCGATGTTGGCGAGCTTCTTGTCGGTATAATAGACCGGTCGCCCTTTGGCGTGCGCGTAGATCGCGAGGTTCCCTTCAGCGGTGCCTTCCCCGTGGTTCGCCACCGCGAGATTCCCCGTCGCCGGGTCGACGCTGCAGGCGTAAGGCTCGTACTGAGAATCGGCGAGCTCCGCGACGGCCTTCGTCCCGCCGTGGCGGTACTCGAAGATTTTCTCGTCGCCGTTGTCGGTGATGAAGACGTCTCCTTTGCTATCCGAGCATTCGCCCATCGGATTTTTGAAGTGCGTGAGGACGCCGACGATCGTTTGGCTATCGTACTGATAGACGGCGACCTCGCCGTTTCCGTCGGAAATGTAAAGCAGGTCGGTAGCCGACGTCCCCGTTTTCATCCAGGATTTGCCGCGGGACGCACCGGAGGCGGCCCCGCTGATTGCGGCGCCGACCGGCGCAGAATCGGTCGTGGCGTCGTAGCTTACCGGAACGCCGCCCGCGGGATACGACCAAAGATTCGTCGTGCTCGCCGTATAGGCGCAAAAGTCGTTATCCGAGCCGGCGAGTTGACCATTGCTCACAACCCCTTGCGCCATGTCGCACACCTGGCCGCCTTGATAGTTGGCGAGCATGGTTTGAGCGCCGACCAAGGCGTGCTTGCCGGCAACGGTGACGGCATACGTGCACGCCGCGCTTTGATTTCCGCAGTTTTGGTCGCCGACGATGAGATCGGTCCCGGTCGGATCCCACTGGACCATGCCGGGAAAGTGAATCTTTGGCCCCGAGAGCTTCAGCGTTTCGGCCACCTTCGCTTTGCGCGGCAGCTCCGAGAGAATGAATTCCCCGCTTGCCGCTTGTCCGTCGAAGAAAAGATTACCCTGCGTATCGTAACCACCAAAGCTGTAGTAGTACTGCTTGGGATTTTCATAGGCGATCGGAGTGCCGGTGCCGTGCGCGTAGACGAGGATCGAACCCGCGCTGCTCTTCGATCCGAAGTAATCGAAGATGGCGAGATTGCGGGTGGTCGGGTCCCACGCGCAGGCGACTGGGACGCCCGCGGTGTCCATCAGATCGTTCTTCAGCCTGCCCGCGCGCGAGAGTTCGTAGATTTCTCGGGCGCCCGAGTCGGCGACCCAAACATCGCCCTTGGTGTCGGAGCACTCACCTTGTGGCTGAGTGAAGCCGGTAATCGTGCCGCTCAGCTTCAGTTCCGGAAGGGTGTACAGGTAAACGTCGGCGGTGACGGCGTCCGAAACGAAAAGAACGGGCGCTCGATTTGCCTTCAGGGTGGGCGAGAACCACGAACGTCGTTTGTCGGGACGGCGAGCCGGCAACCACGGCACGAGCGACGTAAGCGACCGCTGCAAGTTCAAGGGTGCGGCCTGGGGCGGCGGCGCGAAGTTCCCCGCCGGCGAACAGCTCGCAAGCGCGACCGCGAAAACGGGAAGGATAAACCTGCGCACAGCCTTTCCTTTCAGACTCAGGGGATGCACGGCGATGACCTCGGGTGTAGTATAGCACCATGAAACGCATTATTTGCGCTGCGGCCGTCGCGCTGTTGTGCGCGTGCGGGGGCGGGCAACCAGGGGGCGGCGCCCGAAGCTTTCTGCCCGCTTCGCCGGCGAAACACGCGCGAGGTCACTCGTGGATGGACGCCGGCGCAACTAAATACGACCTGCTCTACGTGAGCAATAGTAACGGCACGGTCAACGTTTACAAGTACTGGCAGAACCATGCCCTGCGGGGCGTGTTGACCAATGCGGCGGATCCGGTGGGCGAGTGCACCGACAAGAAAGGCAACGTCTACATCGTCGACTACGGCACCCGATCGTCGCCGGGCGATATTCTAGAATATGCGCACGGCGGAACGACGCCGCTGCGCATCATCAAAGACGGCTCGTATAATCCCTACGGCTGCTCGGTGGACCCCCAGAGTGGAGATCTCGCGGTAGCCAACATTCAGGGTTACTCCAACGAAGGGAACATCGCGATCTACCGGCACGCAAAAGGCAAGCCGATCTTTTACACCGACACCAACCTCTATAACTTCGCCTCTTGCGCGTACGACGATCGCGGGAACTTGCTGACGACCAACGGCACGTGGGATTCGAGCTACTACTACAGCTCGTCGTTCGCGTGGCTTCCGCGAAACGGGATCAAACTGGAGAACGTCTCGTTTTTTGCGTCGTCTTCAGGCTATTACGGCGTCTTGGCGAGCGGCGTGGGCTGGGACGGTAAACACTGGACGCTCGATTCAGGCGTCATCTACGAAGTAAAAATCGCCAACGGTAAGGGAGTGGTCCTCAAGAAGATCGAGCTGACGCAGAGCGACTACTACGGCGGCCCGTACGCCTTCTACATCAACCACCCCGGCCAAGCCACGCAAGTCGTCGGCGCTTCAATTGGCAGCAATAAGCTCGCCGCCAGCTTTTGGAAATACCCCTCGGGCGGCGACCCGTATGCGAGCATTACGCACGGGCTCGACTCTCCAACCGGTTTCGCGATCAGCCTAAAGCCGTAGCGGCCTGGCTGCCCAACGGCGGGACGCTCGTTTTGAGCCTTCGCACGTTTGTCGGATGCGGGGCACAAAACCCCGCACCGGGCCGAGCGACAATCGAAAGGGCGGCCCGGGCAGGATTCGAGAGAGCGGCCACCCGATTAACCCCCATTGGACCCCTCATGGGGCTCGCGGTACTGCTTTTTCCGCGGGCCCTCTGTCCTTATTCAGCAACAACGGTAGCTTAGCGAGAGGGGGACCGTGCGTTTTTCGGTCCCCTGTGTCCGCTCTCTCTGCTAGGACCCCTAGCTACTAAATAATAGAACATCGCGGGCGCCATGCGAATCCCCCTTATTTGCTATACGCGGCCCAATTCAACATGAATTCATGGTACAAAAGGACCGCCGTCATAGATTTCGCCGCGATCGGCTGCGAGAAACGTCGATGTTTTCGGGCTGGGGTTCCCCGCTTGGCCGTCCATCAGGCAAGGCGAGTGGCTCGTCGGCGGCGATGCCGATCCAATGAGTATTGCGGCAGCACCGCGCCGGATAACGAGAGATGATGATGCCGACTGCGCACGACAAAAGACGGTAAGGCAAAACTCGCAGCGCTTAGGCGATCGCGCAAAAACACGCGCTAAGATTGTTTGGTTTTGCAACCGGCAAACGACCGACAACTGTCGCAGCGTGCGCTACGGAGATTGCTTAGAAACGTTCTCTAGACACGCATAGCGTTGCAAGCAACAGCGTAATGATTTATTTTCTTAAAGAAAGGTGAGAGGCGCGCGCAACGGAAAAACGCGCAACGCCGAGCACTTACGCCGTGCCACCGAGACAGCCGGCTACTTCATGGGAGTACTTTAAGAAGAATGCGCATAGGAATTGCGCCGGTGATTGGACTTGCCCTAGCGGGCACGTTGTTCGCCGGTTGTTCCTCGTCTCCGGGAACGGGTTCACTTCCCGGCACCACAACTGCAGGGCAATCGATGTCCCAGCACACGGGTGCTCCGCACTGGATGTATCCGCACGGGTTTAGCGGTTCGAAGGAGCTGTTGAAACTTCAGGCAGGGGGCAAGATCCTCTCGCCGCTCACCGTCGCTGCCTCGAAGTGGGCATACAACCGCGTCGTGAATGGAACGCGGCCCGCTTTCCATCCCATCCACAGTGGCACCACCCCGACGATGTGGGTGTCGGCCACGGATTACAGCTATCTGGTCGGAATGAATAGCCGTCACAAGACGGTTGCCGCGGTCGATACCTCAAAAAACGGCTGCTACAACGCGATAAGCATCAAGGTCGACCAGCAGCGTAACGTCTGGGTGGCGTGCCAGCTCAATTCGTCGTTCGAATCGGGCGCCGGGCAGGAATATAGCAGCACCGGAACGCTGCTCAACAACTATGGAGTCGGCTGCCCGACCAACATCCCGGCCAGCAGCTGCGCCTTTTTCTTCAGCGGCACGGTCGACCAAGGCGAGAGCGCACAGCACGTGTTCGTCGGCCTGACGTACTACGTGAGTTGCGATGCCGAGTACGACTGCAACCAGGTCAACGGCGGCGGGCTCGAATACTGGAAGACGGACCAAGCGTCGGCCCAGCCGACGGTCAACTCGTTTAACCTCGCCGGCATCACGCTCAACGGCTCGGGCTATCTCGCCGTCGACGCGTCGGACGACGTGTATTACACCTACAACGGATGCGAGAACGCGTACCCGTATACGTGCGGCTACGGCCTCGCCGAGTACGCGAACGCGAGCAGCCCGTCTGGTGCGCAGACCGTGTTGCTTCCTCCGGGTTCGATCCAAACCTTTGGCGGCGTGACCCTTTCGCACCACGGTAAGGTCATCAGCGTCATCGACCAGACTGCCCGTACGATTACGCAGTACGCGCTGCCGTGGACGGGCGTGCCGCTGCGGACGCTCGGCCCGACGCTGACCCCCGTGTTCGGGGTGGGCGATCCGGTCACGGGCGGCTTTAACCGCAACGACTCCAAGATGATCATCGGCGACGCCTACGGCTGGCTCGACGAAATCACCGTGAAAACGAATACGGCCAAGATCCTCGCAACTCCGAATTGCTCCGGAGCGGGTTGCCAGGGCGCGGCCTACACGCCTTCGGGAAAGTAGGCTTCTCGTAGAGAGAACGCCTTAAAAAAGAAAAAGCGTCCGGCTTTGCCGGACGCTTTTTTCTCTATGTTAACTGCGTCGTCAGTCGTTACTGAGTGAGCTCGTGAACGTTGTTATCGTTCGTATCGGTGTAGTAGAGAACGGTGTCGGAATCGTTCGTTCCCTTGGCGACGAGTCCGAAGACGCCTTGGGTGGAGCTCGTGTCGATTACCTTCGTGTCGAGAATCTTACCCGAGGGCGTTAGCTCGACCAGCGTATTTGCCGTGCCTTGGGTATTGGCCACGATGAGATTGCCGTTGGGGAGCAGTGCGGAGGCCATCGGCCCATCGAGCGGCGATCCGCTGTAGACGACGCTGCCGCAGGTCGTCTTGGGATACCGGCACTTGAATGTCTTTCCGCCGGGCTTTACGACGATCTCGTCCTTATCTAAAAGGTCGCTCGAGTTGGAGAAGGCCACGACCGTGTTGCTTACACCGTCGGCAATATAGAGGGTATCGTCGTGCTGGTCGTATTGAAATCCCGAGGGCGCCAGCCAGCCTTGCGAACCTTTGCTCGTCGCGAAACCCTTGGCGACCTCCGTTGCCACGCCGTTACCGTAGAAGCCGACGCTGATGCTCACGACCGTCCCACGCGTCGTGCCGACGTAGACGTAGAGAGGAGAGAAGTTCTGCGTCGGATCGGTGATGAGGTCCGCGAACGGATCGGTGAAGAGTTTGCCGCCGTAGGTTTTCTGCACCGCGCCCCTTTTCCCAATCACGGCGAGTTCGTCGCTCGTCAGTCCCGTGCCGTACACGGTGCCGTCGTGCGGGTTGATGGCGTCGCCGTCGCATCCTTTAAGCACGGCGTCTTGGATAAAGCGCTGCGGCTTTGCGCCTTGTTTTGGATCCAGGGCTTCGATCGTCGTCCCGGCGCCCGCATTGCCGCTCGCATTTTCGAAGTTGCAAACGACGAGCTGGCCCTTGGTTAAAACGCCGTTCGTACTACCGTGCGCTATATAGAGTGCGCGCGGTGCTTGGTCGCCGTTTTGCGCATCGACGCTCGATCCGATGGTGATGTCCTTCGTGAGCAGCTTCAGAATAGACTTGTTATCGAGCGGCCGGACGTGCCGTACGCCGGCGGCCGATACCGGCAACGCTGGAGTAACCGCACCGCCTCCCGAGGGAACTTGTGCTCCGCAGGCCGACAGTGCCAACGGTAACAGCGCGGCTGGTAGCAATGTTCCGCCAAAGCGAAGCTCCATTGTTATTGACCTCCATAGCTCCATAGAAGGACGCCCGAGCGCGTTGACTGACGTAGCGCTTCGGCGTTCTGCGGTGCGATGTTAAGTCCTTGCCGAGAATTCCGTCCTCAATCATGCGCAACAACATAGGAGAGGGGGCCCGGGTCAACCGGCGAAGCCCATGAGCCTCATCGGAGATGGTCGAGTTACTTACGTCAACGACGATCGGAGTACAACGCTATGCGAAGAGTTGGTTCTGCTTTGTGCATCATCATTCTGACCGGCTGCTCGAGCGTGCCGGCAACTTCGTCACTTCCCGCGGCGAGTCAGGCAGCAACCAAGAGAGCGAGCAGCGGGAACTTCCAAGTTCTGCATGCGTTTGGTCCTTTGAAGGACGGCAGGGTTCCCGAAGGGACGTTGCTAGCAGTCAACGGCACGCTGTACGGCACGACGAACTTCGGTGGCGATCCCGATAAGAGCTGCTACCCGGGAAATGGATGCGGAGCGGTTTTCTCACTTACTGGGCCCAGCGATGAAGGCGTCATCTACCGTTTCAAGGGCCTTCCAACCGGCACGCGGCCGTACGCGGGACTGATCGACCTCGACGGCACCTTTTACGGAACGACCCAGACCGGCGGCAACAAGAACGAAGGCGGTGTCTTCTCGGTCACGCCTTCGGGCTCGGAGCAACTCGTCTATAGCTTCACCGGAAAAGACGGAAACGATCCGCGCGCGGGCTTGACGAGCGTCAATGGCGCCCTCTACGGCACCACCTACTATGGCGGTAAGGCGGGAGTCGGAACGGTCTTCACGGTCAGCACGTCCGGCACCGAAAAAGTACTTCATAGCTTTCAAAGCGGGTCGGACGACGGCTCGCTGCCGCTCGGCAGTCTGCTTTATTACAACAACGTACTCTACGGCACGGCCTCCTCCGGCGGCGCCTCACGCGCGGGAAGCGTCTTTCAGATCGATCCCGACGGCACGGGATACAGCGTGATCTACAACTTCAAAGGCGGCAAGAGCGACGGCGCATTTCCCTTTGCCGGCCTGGCCGAGTTTAACGGTACGCTCTACGGGACAACGGAACAAGGCGGCGCACACAATAAGGGGACGGTCTACACGATCACGACGTCTGGCTCCGAGAGCGTACTCCACAGCTTCGGCGCCGGAACCGACGGCGCCGAACCGACGGCCGCTTTGACCGTCCTAAAGAATCAGCTCTACGGCACGACGGACTATGGCGGCACGTCCGGTACAGACGCCGGCCCCAACCTCAAGAGAAAACTGAACAGCGAGGGTACGATTTACACGATCACGCCGTCTGGCTCCGAGCAAGTGCTTCATAGTTTCACCGGCGGTCCCGGCGGCCGAGTTCCCTACGCCGGCCTCACCGTTATGAAGCGAGCGCTCTACGGCGTGACGATCTGGGGAGGCAATTTGAAAGGCCCGAAAGGCGGCGTCGGCACGATATTCGAGTTCACCCCGTAAGCGGCGGTCGTTATTTATCGGACGGGGTGTAAGCCGCGCCGTCAATCCCGCTGTAGAAGTTGGGATTGGCGACGTCAGACCACTCGTTGGCCGGCACCCTTCCGACGTCGAGCCACCCGCCCGTATCGCCGATCGCAATTCTCGAATCGTTCTTGCTGAATCCGCCCGCGACCGGATCGCCGATCCCAAAGGCGTTTAGACGCGTAGGGCCGAGCAGATTGAACGGCTTTCCGCTGGGCGACAGCGGCAAATGATATTGCGCGATCGTTAGCGCCTTCTGATCGATCACGTTGAGCGTCTTCCCGCCGCCGCTCGCGTAGACGCCGCCGAAAAATCCGTACGTACCAACCGGTTCCACTATCGCGAGCTTCGGCTTGGTCGTGGGGTTGGTCACCTCGCCTAAGCCAAAGCCGTAGACGCTGCCGGCGTAGCCGCTAAACGTGAACCACAGGTTCCCCGAGGCGTTGACGTCCATATAACCCACGCCGCAGATCGGGCTGCAATTGGTGCCGGTCGAGATCAGGGTCGGAGTGGCGGACGAGTCTCCTTTGGGCCACCATTCGAAGCCGGCGCTGAGGTTGTTGCTGCAGCTCGGATTGCACGTCTCCATCGAATACAAATTGAGTGACGCAAAGAGATTACCGCGAGAGTCGAGACCGCTGTCGAAACCGTAACCACTAAACGATTGGCAATTGGAGACGTGCGTTGGGCAGGCGGGCAGGTACTGCTTTTGGAAGGCGCCCGCGCCGTTATATTCCTGTACTGCTCCGTTGGTGCCGCTGAGAGAGGTCAGCTCGCAGGCAACCCAGACGTCGCGCGCTCGATCCACCTTGAGCGCAAGGGGATCGTAGCAGCTATTCTGGGAGAGATCGATCGCCGTCACGGTTTTACGGCCGGTCGAATCCTGGCCAAGCAGATAGTTGAAGTTCGTGTCCGAAGCCCAGAGCCCGATCTTTGCTCGCGCGTGCGACGACAGGCGTGCCGGCATGCGGCCCGGGTGCTGCAGCTGAAAGCGCAGCGCCGCCGGAGGGACCGGCGCCTCCCTCGTTCCAGCCAGTTGCATCTCTACTAATGGGGACAACGCGACGCTGCGTTGCGGCGTTAAACTTTGGGTCGATGCGCATCCTGCGAGCAGCACCGTTAAAGCGAAAGCAAAAAAGCCGCGCACGGCCGGCTCTCCTTTTTGTTTTAGATTCCTAGTGGCGGGCGGCGGCGTCGATGCTCTGCAAGGCCTCTTCGGTCTCGACTAAGAGCAACGGATTGGCTCGCAAATCGGTGGCTCGTTGCAGCTGCTCATCGATTTTCTTCCTGGCATCGGAGACGATCTCGCCCCGGGTTGCGCGCGGGGATTCGGAATAACGATCAGCCATAGCGGCTGCCTTCGACCGGCGTGCTCCCGGACCCGCCGCCGGGCCGAAAAAGAGCGGTGGTGATGCGGCCGGCATCCGGCATCACGCGGTGAGCCGGCCGCGAGTTAACTTTAGGGCTGCTCTTGATCCCAGGTCGTCTTCAGCGCGTCCAGCGTCGGGCGAGGCCGCAGTTCGTCGAGGTCGCCGCCCTTTCGGATGCCGTTGAGCCCGAACCAGGCGGCATCGTTCCCGCATCCAGGAAAGTACGCCACGAAGGGCTTGTTTCCGACATGCTCGCCGCGATAACCCGGCTGGTCGGGGTCGGCTTTCCACCACTCGTCGGTCCATTCGAAGTAGAACCCGCCGGCAACCATCCCGTCGGTTTTGTACGCGTCATACAACAGCCCCGCCATGTTCGTCGCGTAGTCGACCATGCCGGACATATTGGGATCATGGCTGTTTCCTGCCGGGAGCTCGGCGACGTCGCGATTGAGCGGCCCCGTCGCCTCGGCCGGGACGCACGTCCCGTTCTTTTCAGCCTTCTTGGGATATTCGTAGGTGTTCGACCACGCCGGGTGATAGGCGGCCGTCGCACCGTACTCGGTCAGGAGAACCGGCTTGGTCGTCGTGTCTTGGATCTGCGCGAGCAGATCGGTGAACCAACGGCCGCGATAGAGGTTATCGCCCCAGGCGTTAACCTTCGCGCCGTTCTTCTCGCCCCAGTAGATTTGGGCTATCTGTTTGCGGCCGTTGACCTCGAACGGCGTGACGCCGTCGAAGTCGGCGGTCGTTATGATCTTCTTGACGTTTTTCGAAGCGAAGCCGTTCCTTGCCCCCTGCGCAACTAAATTGAAGTTGTCCCACCACGGCTTTCCGGTCCAGCCTTTGCCTCCGGTGATCTCGTTGCTGATCGATACGCCCATGATCGCGGGATAGAGCGCGTACTTCTCGGCGAGGCGCTGATATTGCCCGGCAATATCTCGCGCGGCGTCGGCGTTCTCTAGGGCAGAACCCGCAAACGAGATGGTCATGAGCACGTAGATGGGCTTGTCGCCATTATTCCAGGCGGCATCGAGGAACTCGTTGATCGTACCGACCTTGTCGTCCCAGGGCGGCGGCACGACGTTGAAGACCCGGATCACGTTGACGCCCATCGCCCGCATTAACGGCAGATCTCGCGACCATATGGCCTTGTTGTTGTTGCGGAGCGGATCGTCGCACGACGGCGGATCGGCGACGCCGTTACCGATCGGCGTCGGCGAATAGGCCATTCCCTTAACGAAGAATTTACGCGCGGCTTTTTCGCCGATGCGCAGCTCGATATAGCGCCCGTTGGCGGTGAACTGCGTACGCGGCGTTTCGGTTCCCTTGCCGGACCTTCCATTCTCGCAAGCCGCCGCGAGCGGAACGACACCATGCTGGCCGGTGGCGGCGTTGGAAAGCGGCGTGAGCGTGCTCCCGGTCGATCCGCCGCAACCCGCCAGCATAGCGGCAGCGGCGAAACTTAGCACTACGCGCCTTACGGCGCTGCGAATTTGCATGTGGTGTCTCAGTCCTTTGTTAAGAGGGGTCCCAGGAAGCCGTCGGATCAATTGAAGTATCCGGCAGAGAGGCGCTCGATGTGCCGTTACGCCACTATGCGGCTTCTTGCCTGCCTGCTCGTACGGGGTTGGATTGCCGGCCTGAGGAAGAAGAAGAAATGACAAACGAAGAACTCGAGGGTTACGCCAACCAAAACGTTCGCGTGGTTATCGCCGGCCGCACATTGATCGGGCAGCTCATCGTGGGTTTCGAAGCGCAAACTCGAGTCAAAGCACCGTATGCGATTCAGTGGCACGACATCAATCCGTCGCTGGGCACCAATGAAGAGCGCCTAGCAGCGATCCCAAATGCCGATGAAATCGAATCGATCGAGATCGTGGATGAGTCGGCGAAGGCCGAGATCGAAGACGTGGCGGAGGGCGCACAGACGCCGGGCTAACGCGCGCCGAGAAGGTCTGCAACGATCCATGCGACTCCGGCTATCGCGAACGTCTCGATACCTTCGCTCCAGTTCCCATGTTTTGTCGGGTCCGCGACGAGAATGGGAATCCATATGATAACTCCGAACATTAGGAGCATCGCAGCCAGAAGGCGCGAGGCGAGTAGCGACTTGTAACCGGCGATGAGCGCAATGCCGGCGAGCCCAAACGCAATCGTCGTAGCGACGGCCCAGAACATTCCGTTCGGCGGGATCCATTTTGGCACCAAGCTGACCGTTCTGGCGAGAAACTCCACTTGTTCGATCGCGAACGAGATGTTGCACAGGCCAAACAACACAACGGCTCCACGGCAGAGCGTCGCGGCATAGCGCGAGGAGGGCGAAGCCAATCCATAGGCAGCAACCGCTCCCACGACGAGGGCCAGTTGATAGAATACGTTTCCCCAATTCGCGTAGACTCCCGGCTGGGCAACGACACCCGGCACGAAGGTAAGCGAAATGGCGAGGTACACGACGCCCAGGGCGATGGCGCCTAGCAGGCTGGTTTTGCGGAAAAGCATTGCCGTCGCGCCGATTATCTGCGCGACCGAAGTCACGACAATGAAAGCTGCGCTGCCCGGCAGCTGCCAGTTCGATATCAGCTGATCGTGCAAGACGAGGCCGGCGACGCCCAAGAGCAGCGCTGCGCCGGCAAAAACGTAACGCCCCATGGCGTTAGCAGCGTAGCGGCGAGGCGGAGTGTGACGGGCAATGGAGTGAAGATGGCAGGCAAACACCGGCCGGCATTAGGATAGCGGTCATATCATGTTGACCGTCCCTGTGCTCTTCGCAATCCTGGCCGTAGGGTCGCCGAGCCCGGCTCCGCAAGCCAGCGCGACGCCGGCTCCAACGAGCGGCCGGCGCGATCCGTGCGGCGGCCCTCAAGAACTGCTCAAGAAGTACCTCGCTGCGTCCCCGTGCGTTTTCGTTGCGGGTCAGGCGAGCTTGCAGGCGACCTACGCGACGAGCAGCATTCCGGCGGACGTCGTTCTCGATCTGGGCGGATCGGCTCTGCCGGCAAGAGCGAATCGATCGGGGATCGCCTATCCGGGAGCGCTCATCAACATCGGCATATCCGAAAATGCGCAGCTAACGATTCTACCGCCGTCCTTTTCGCAGCTGTCGAGTGCATCGCGCGGAACGCTGACCGCCGGTACCACCGACATGGAGTTTTGGTACAAACAGCTGGTCTACGTCGATCGCGCTCGCGGAATTCTCGGCGGGTTGCTGCTGACCTACGAACCCCCGACGGGATCGCCGGGCATCGCGGCGCCCGGCCCATCCTACACCATCAATCCACTCCTCAACCTGGCCACGAATCGAGCGAAATCGATGGGCGTTAGCCTCGCCTTCCCCGTAACGAATTACGCGAGCGCCTCCTCTTCTGGAATTACGCGCAGTTGGAGTTTCGCACCGCAGGCCGTTCCCTTTTGGCGTTCGCCCGGCGGCACGCTGCTCGCGCTTGTCGTCAGTCACGACTTTACAACCAACGCCACACCGCTGATGCTCAACACGGCCCAGCTCGTTACCCGGCAGTTTCAGATTCAAGCGACCTATGGCGGCGTCAACTCGGCCGTCGATATCGCCAATCCGCTCGCCGGAGTCACGCGCGCTGCGGGAACTTCCTATTCGCGCACGCTGACGATAGGCGGAAGCTACATGTTCGGAACCAGCGAACTGTGAGACGCCGGCGACGGACGGGAATCGAAAACGCTTTTGCCTGCAGCTAGAGTGAGCCTGAGTTCCGTAAAAGCGTCGTTTTACAAGCGACGCTTTTTAATTCTAGTTAGCTAAAAACAGCAGACAAATTGCTCGCGCGTAGGCCGGAATTAAGCTAGCGAAACAGATACAGGAAATACCACGATCACGCTGCCGCTCGGGCATAGGGGACGATCCTAAAACCAGGCCCCCTCGCCTCGGCCGGGTCGCTTCGGGTGTGCTCACAAAGTCATATAGGATAAGGAGTTTCCGAATTTCGCGATCCATGCTCGACTGCCGTGCATTTTGCAGCAGCCGCTTGAATAAAGTCGCACAGGTCTAAAACGCTATATGGGATAACGCTTTTTCACGCGGTCCCGAGATGCAGGAGCCATGCGCGATGCATCGAGGCTTAGCGGTCCATTATCCACGTAGTCGGGAAATAGCGATCGCGAAGCAATAGTGCGATAGCGAAAAGCGAGCCGGGCCCGAACTTGGCGGCGATGGTAAAGGTTCGGGGTTCCCCGTCCAAGTGTGCGCCATAGGAAAATGGATCGCCGCCGAGCTCCTTTGCAAAGCGCATGTTTGGGAAAGCGACAACGTTTTCTCCGTCAATCAAGAACTGCGCCGCGCTGTCTTGTGGTTGGTAGTAACGGGGGAAAACTCTGTTTGCCCTCGTTCGTTTTCAACATCGCGGTAGAGCGAGTCATCCCGAAGCAGTGCCGCTAGGTCGAGTAGAGCTGTCGCGATGAAGCTGTCGTCACGCTTAGGCGGCGCGATCTCTCTGAGCTCATGGCTAATAAACGTCTTACCGCAGCTTCTTCGGAGTCTTCCACGGGTCCGAGCCCCTCGCGCGTAACGTACTGTGCAAACACCCGTGTCGCCGCCTGGCGCAGATACCAAGCGCAATGTCTTCCTCCCCCGCCGCTCGGAGCGCACGAACACTCGCAACGATCGAAACAGCGTACCGATCGCTAATGGGATGTTGTGCGGCTGTTTCGGTCACGATGATTTTGCGTAGAAACTCTATACCTCTCGCACGCTCCTCCTCTTTATCGCTTAGCAAATAAATCAGGGCGGCCGCTTCTGCAACTCGAAGGCAGTGCACGGGATATGTTGCTGGAGCCGACCCACCGACGATATTTATCAGCCGGCCGCCGGCGTGCTCGCGCAGCTCCTTCACCTGCACGACGTAGTCGTTAGCCGCCGAAACGACTGCTTCGCGGGCAGCAACCATCAGCTCGTCGATGTAAGCTTCGTTAGGTTGTGCTGCGAAAGCCGCGTATATTATCGCGCGTCAGCCCGCGACGGGCTTATCGCTCGCAGCCTGCTCGCGCATCCGGGCTCGGACGAAGGTGCCGCATGCTAGGCGCTGGGACGCACTCCTTGTCCTCGTTTCCGAATAAGGGCAGTGGGACGAAGCACGCGGAACGCAGAATGCCTAGCGAATCGTGGAGGACGAGGAGCGCCTCACCGCGGCCTCGGATTTTGGGAACCTGCTGCGCCGCCACCGCTTAGCAGTAGGCCTCTCACAAGAGGCGCTTGCTGAGCGCGCGCGGATAAGCACGCACGGAGTTAGTGCGCTAGAGCGGGGGTATCGTCGCACCCCCCAGCGCGAGACGGTGGCACTCTTAGCCACTGCCTTGGTGCTCACCGGTGAGCAACGCCGGGAATTCGAAGCGGCCGCGCGCGCAGGAGCTACAAGACGCCTGGGCACAGACTCGGCAGCCTCCGTTTTGTCGCGGGACCTACGAACGTCAAACCTGCCTCAAGCGCTAACGAGCTTTGTGGGTCGTGATCACGACGTCGTTGGGGTGAAGGAGCTGCTCAGCCGTTATCGGCTGCTAACCCTCGTAGGTGCAGGCGGCATCGGCAAGACACGCCTCGCGGTCCAAGTTGGCTGGGAGCTACTCGATCTCTATTGCGACAGCGTTTGGCTGGTTGACTTGGCGCCGATCAGAGATTCCGAACTGGTTGGCAGCGTCGTTGCTCAAGCCCTGGGCATCAGCCAACAGCAAGGGCGCCGAGTCGAAGAGTCGATTCCGCTCTGGCTCAAACGAAAACAGGCACTGCTCATCTTCGATAACTGCGAGCACGTTCTGGAACCAGTCTCAGCGCTTGTACAGGCGATACTGGCAACAGCGCAAGGCGTTCGCATCGTAGCAACATCGCGCCAACGGCTCGACATCGCTGGCGAAGCGGTCCACCGACTCCCGACCCTTGCCCTGCCACCCGAAGCGCCTGGTTTAAAGTGCGACGACGCGCTGCACTACGGTGCCGTCGCCCTCTTTGTCGATCGGGCGAAAGCCGCCGATACGCACTTCGTGCTTACCGATGACAACGCGTCTATTGTGGCCGAGATCTGCCGGCGGCTGGATGGCATCGCGTTGGCGATCGAGCTGGCGGCCGCGCGCGTGACGGTACTCTCGATTTCCAACCTCGCGCAGCGGCTCAGCGAACGCTTCAGCCTGCTCACAGGCGGAAGCCGTAGCGCCCTGCCGCGTCAGAAGACGCTGACCGCGCTCATCGACTGGAGCTACGACCTGCTCACCCGGCAGGAGCAACGCTTGTTCAACCGGCTGGGCGTCTTTGCCGGCGGCTTCGACCTAGATGCCGCTACCACTGTCTGCGCGGGTGAGGGTCTTGCAGAGCTCGGCGTCTTCGATCTGCTCACTTCGTTAATCGAAAAGTCGCTCGTCATGGTCGACACCAGCGGCGAACAGGAGCGCTATCGGTTACTCGAATCGACGACTGCTTATGCGCTTGGAAAACTCGGCTGCGTCCGGCGAGCGCGAACGCCTGGCTCGCCGTCATGCCGAATATTTTCGCGACCGGGCCGAAGGCGTAGACAAACGGCGCGGCTCAGACCGGACCGTGGCGTGGCTTGCGGGCGTCGAGCTGGAACTTGACAACTACCGGGCGGTGCTGGAGTGGGCGCTGACGGGCGACAACGACGCCGTGCTGGGGGGCGCGATCCTCGGCGCATTGCGAGGTCTTTGGTCGGAAGCCGGCCTTGGCGTCGAAGGCCGCTTTTGGATCGAGCGTGCGCTCCCGCGCATCAGCGAAGCCGAGCAGCCGGCAATCGCGGCGCGCCTGCATTTGGCCCTGAGCGTTCTTTTATCCGGCAAACGCTGCTACGAGGCGGCGCAGCGGGCGATCCAGTTGTACGAATCGGTGGGTGATCGCGGCCGTGCGGCGCATGCGCAACGAAGTTGTGGGTACGCGCTTTTTCAGATGGGGCAGCTTGAAGCGGCGCGCGAGGCGATTGCGCAAGCACTGGCGGCGTCGCGCGCGTGCGGGGATGCGTGGAACGTAGCATATTGTCTTAAACAGCTGGCGGCCATCGAGTGGCGCCACGGCGATTTTAGTGCGGGACGCGAGTTGTTTGCGCAGGCACTTGCGGGCATGAAAGCGCTTGGAGAGCTGCGGACTGCTTACGTGTTGGGCGATATGGCGGAGCTGGAATTTGCGGCGGGTGATCCGGCGCAGGCGTTGCGTTTGGCAACCGAGGCGCTGGAGATCCACGTACGCGGGAAGAACGCAACGAACGCTGCCATCGGTTACAATAACATTGCCGCTTATCGCATCGCGCTTGGTGACGTCACCGGAGCGCGCGACTCGGCCCGTGAGGGGTTACGCCTCGCTGGGCAGATACAAGACGAACAGTGGGCCGCTATTGCGCTCCAGCATCTCGCTTTGCTTGCGGCGCTCGGCGGCGATCCGCGACGTGGCGCGCAGCTGGTGGGTCACGTAAACGCACTGTTCGACCAGATAGGAACGCAACGCCAATCCACGGAGCAATGGGGTTACGATAAGCTGCTGGACACACTTCGCGACAAGCTGAGCGAGGAGGAGATCGAAAGACTTCGCGCGGGCGGCACCGCGTGGTCCGCCGATCAAGCGATCGAGGAAGCGCTGCAAGTTTAGGTGTCGCACCCCCCACTTCCGCGCCTTTGCCCCTCTGCACGGCTTCGCGACGCTAGGCGGCTTCGCATTAGGGCTTAGCAGCCTAGTGGGGCTCCTAGCGAGAAGCGCGGTATTTGCTCTTTGGCTGCCGGCGTTACGGGGTTAAGGCAAAGACGGTTCCGCAGCCGCCGCCCGAGCAGCCAGAACCGCCTTCGAGCGTCGTGCCGTATAGCGTGCCCTTCACGTTGACCAAACCCGCCCAGGGGTGTGCTCCGTCAGAAGCGTTGCCAAAACGGTGGAGCACCGTCTCCACGCCGGCCGTGCTCACGCTATAGACGACACCGTAAAGCGGCGCCCCGCCGCCCTGGTCGGTCGTGCCATATAACGTGCCCTTCACATCGATCAGGCCGGCGTAGGGTGTTTCGCCGTCATGGCCGCCATGAGCGGTGCGGAAATCATAAAGCACGTTCTCAACGCCGGTCGTGCTCATGCTGTATACCGTTCCACGGCTGTGTACGCCGCCGCCCGCCGAAGTCGCGCCATACAACATGCCGTTAACGTCGAGCAAGTCGCCTATCGGATTCCCACCATCACCGGCGGTGTCGAAGCTGTGCAGTACCTTTTCTGAACCGCTCGTGCTTACGCTGTAAACGGTGCCATAGCATGATGATCCGCCGCACGCGAACGTCGTCCCGTATAGCGTGCCCCTCACGTTAGTCAAGCCCGCGTCTGGGAACATCCCGTCGGAGCCGCCAGTAAAGCTGTACAGCACTTTCTCTGAGCCAGTCGTGCTTATGCGGTAAACGGTTCCGCTTTTGGATGAGCCGCCGCCGCCCGTCGTGCCGTAGAGCGTGCCATTCACGTCGATCAAGCCAGCCATGGGGTCGGCGCCGTCGGAGCCGCCGGCGAAACTGTGCAGCACCTTTTCCGCGCCGGTCAAACTAACACGGTAAACGGTCCCGCATCCGTAGCCCAAGCATGCCGAGCCTCCCAAACCGCCGCCTAACGAAGTCGTTCCGTACAACGTGCCGTTCACGTCGAGCAAGCCCGACTGCGGGCTGCTTCCGTCAGCGCCACCCTTGAAGCTGTGAAGTACCTTCTCCGAGCCGGCAGTCGTTATGCTGAAGACCGTTCCGGAATCGTACTTGCCCCCGTAATTGGTCGTGCCATACAGCGTCCCGTTCACGTTGGTCAGGCCCGCTTGGGGCTGCTCGCCATCACGGCCATTGAATCGGTACAGCACCTTGAAGGACCCCGTGGACTGGGCGCGATTTGCAATCGTCTGCCGCATCGCGCCGGGTGCGCCGGTCGTCGGCGGCATGTCATCCTGAGCCTGTCGAAGGGCGCCACAGCCTGCGAGCATTGCAACAACGGCGCAGTTGCTCAGCGCGTAACGCGCACAATCCAATCCCTTCATTGCTCTACCCCTCGCTCCATCAACGTGTCGGGACGTCTAAAGGCGTTCGGCGCGGGACTCAACTCCCCGCTCCAACGGGCCGTAGGTGGCGTGTTCGTTTGAGCATGGTTTGTGCGAGGACGCTCAGCTGCAGCGTGCGGTTGGTTCGTTTTCGGAGGTGCCCATCTCGGCTCGTCCGTGACCAAACTGTGACGTGAGGCATGCGTCGTCAGGCACAGCGTATGGTGGATGCAAGCGCAACAACGGGCGCCCGACTGCCCTCTCATCTTTTCTGACGAAGCTTCTAATCGTTACTAACGAGAGCTTTCGCCTCAACGATGCTAAAAATAAGCAATGATGAAAGTTCAAAAGGTCTTCCTAGCCTGCGCGCTGGGCGCAGGATCGTTGCTCGGCGCCGCGGCGCCGGCATCGGCGGCGCACGTCTCCGTTGGAACCGCGCGACCGGCAGCGACGGGGCGGGTGCTCCCGGGCAATCGCTACTACGGAACCGGATATCGGGGCTACGGCTATCGCACCGGCTACGGCTACCGCACCGGCTACCCCTATCGTTATGGCTATCCCTACGGCTACGGCGGTGGGATTGGCGTCGGTGTTGGCGTCGGGTACGCTGGCGGAGGTTACGGCTACGTTGGCGGAGGCTACGGGTACGCGCCCTATCCGGCCGTATATGGGCGTCGCGCATATTGGGCGCATCGTCCCTATTGGCGCCCTTATCGTCGCGCGTACTAGGGAGGACGCTTCGTTCGCAAACGTATCGCTCCCATCGACTTCGCAACGCTTAATGGGCACGGCAACCAAAGGGTAAGCGTCGCGCTCGGAGCGATCAAAACAACACCCAACAAAGCGCCAGTTGCTGATGGCTCGCCTTTCGGCGGGTGAGGCTGCCTCTCAAAGACTACCGGAAGCGCCTCACCCTCCAGACAGCTCCTGAATTAACGATTGTACGCCCTTCAGTAGTGCCGTAAACCGCGTCATCCGGGCCAAAGATCGGCGTTGCTACGGGCCACGATTCGTCGCTCGCAGCAAGAAGCGGTACAGGACACGCTCCCAGTAGCCAGATGCCGAGGGCGTCAACTCAAAAAGAATGCCGGCGCTAAGGGTGCCGCCACGACCGCCGGCTCGGCATCGTTACGACACATGCGCTTCGCGCAAAAACCGTACAGCACGCGATAGGTCTAGCACGATCCGGAGGGGATGAGGACGAAAGCGACACCGCCCCCGGACCGCCGGTCCATGTCGTTCCATAGAGTGCGCCCTCCGCATCGAAGACTAGGCCTGCAACGGGAGTTGCGCCATCCGAACAGTTGGGCTTTTTGCAAAACCTGTACAGTACGCTCTCGGTAGCCTGAAGCCGAAGGTGCCAGCGTGAAGACCGTACTGCAACGCGTTGAATAAGGGCATCCAGGCTGACGCCAACGCTGTAGACAAGCACGGAGTTGTGTTTCGCTTGCGAGTATAAGAAGCGTCGTTCCAGGCGTTGCTAGCGTCCCAGGGACATTTAAAGACGATGTGTTGAGGTGAGGGTGCAAATCTCGCGCGATCCAGCGCCACGCCGTCCCGCTAACCGCTCGCGCGTGTGCGCATAAACAGCCGTAATATATAGACGCAAATCGGGGGCGCCCTCTTAGCCGGTCGAAATTTAAATTAGCGGAGACTAGTTTGCCGCGTCAAAACTGGAGCCTATGAAGAAGTGGATGTCCGTTATCCTGGTGGCGGCTTTTGCGATGTCACTCGCACCGTCCGCAGCGGACACCGTTACCTCCGCTTCCCCCAAAGAAGCTCAACGCTCGCTCGATGCGTTCGTGGCGGCGGCACCGGGTGTCGTGGTTATCGTTGGTCTTGTGAACCACGGAGTGACGCGGATTTATACGGCTGGAACCCCGCCCGCCGGTGCGCCGCCTCTCAACGCGTTCGACGGAGTTCCAGATCGGTTCGATAACCAAGACGTTTACGGCGACACTTCTGGCCGAGATGGTGGAGAGTGGAAAGGTCCACCTCGACGATCCGATCGGCAAATATCTCCCGGCCGGCGCCCATACGCCTACGTACAACGGACAGCAGATCACGCTGCTCAATCTCTCCGAGCAGAACTCGGGATTACCCGGGATGCCCACGAACTTCGCACCGTCGAAATCAGACGATCCTTACGCTGACTATGGAACCGCGCAGCTTTATGATTTCCTCGGCAGCTACGCGCTCACCCGAGCGCCCGGCACCAAGTTTGAGTACTCGAACGTCGGCGTCGGCTTGCTTGGGACGCTGCTCGCCAATGCCGCACATACCGATTACGGATCGCTCGTGAGTTCAGGTGTGCTCAAGCCGCTTGGGATGAACGAAACGAGCGCCAGCATCACCCCGCAGATTCAAGCGCGGCTCATGCCCGGGTTCACGCAGGGTCTAACGCCGTCTCCCGCCTGGACCCTTACGGGGCTCGCGGGCGCCGGTGCTATCAATTCATCCATGCACGATATGCTCCTGTACTTGAAGGCAAACATGGAAGCGCCTTCGGGGCGCCTGGGCTCGGCGATGGCCTTTGCGCAAAAAAGCCGCAGCGACACGACCTTGGCTCCGTTCATGAAGATCGGTTTGAACTGGTTCACCAACGTGAATTCGCATATCACATGGCATAATGGGGAAACCGGCGGTTATCACGCATTTCTTGGGTTCGACCGCGCTGCCGGGGCAGGAATCGTCGTTCTTGCAAACGTTGCCAGTTTCCGCGTTGACGACCTTGCCATCCACCTGCTCACGCCTGAGACGAGTCCTACTTCGCCCGTTATTGCGACGCCGCCGCCGGCGGTGATGCCGCACGGTAATTCACCGTACGTTGGCGTTTACCGACTGTCGCCGGCTCTCGCAATCACGATCTTCGAAGACAACGGCATACTTTACGGCCAAGGGACGAAGCAGCCGCAATTTAAGCTTACGCTGCAGTCGGGTACGACCTATAAGGTCGCCGGAGTTGATGCAACCATCACGTTCGTGCTCGATAGCGCCGGGCAGGTGACCTCACTGGTGCTGCATCAGAACGACCTCGATATACCCGGAACCCTCGTTAAGCGGCGAGAACGATGATTGCGGCACTCCTCGTGTCGGCAACGCTCACCGACCCGTACCAAATCTTCGGCATGGCGCGTGTGCGCTGGGAAGCGCAGCACTATCCCGAAAAGGTCGCCTATACGGTCGCGGTGGACATCGTCGAAAGCGGCGTCCGGAAGACCGAGCGCTACGAGGCCGGATATGACGCCGCCGAAGAGAGCCTGCTAGTCGATCCGGTAAGCGATCGCGAAAAAGCGCATCCGTATTACGCGCCAGGCGGCTTTGGCTTCAACACCGCGCTCTCAGGGCCGGGCCGGCCGAACCCTGACGTCGATTTCTTCGGCGTTCCGTTCCTCGCGCCGAACTACTCCTTTGGAATCGGCGTGACGCCGCGCGGCAGCGCGTCGCCGCCGCCCAACCCCATGGAACTCGTGCGAGAAATCCGCGCCGCGTTTCACGATCCGCTGCCGCCGTCGCGCGCCGTACCAGTTCCCGCCGCGTCGGCAGGCTTGCGCGAAATCGCGGTTGTCACAACACGTACGCGGACGTACGCCATCAACCTTGTCGGCATCGAGCCCATCGACGGTACGCCGGCCTATCATCTCGTTTTACGCCCGCTTCGCGATCCCGGGCGATACCGGCTGCGCGACCTCTGGATCGATACGCAGAGCTACGCACCGCGCGAGCTCGTTGAGGGACGCAATTTCGTCGAGGGTCCAGGTACTGCGGTAGCGTGGTGCGTGAAGTTCGAACAGACCGGCGGCGCATCGTACATCGCGACCGAAACGGCGCTGGCACCGACAAACCTCGGGCGCCATCATTATTCGGCGGTGTCTATCGCCTTCGAGAACGTGCGGGCGGTCGCCCGATTTTCGTATGGTGTGTCCTCATTCGTCCCGGACGGGACGCTGATTTTGGGTGAGCCGTAATCTAGCGCCCGCAGCTAATGTGGACTCGCGGGTCAGGAGGCCGTACCCTAGAGTTTTGAGAGGCGCGGTAGCGGTCGCCCCGACGGTCAATTTCCATCGAGCGCCCTAATCGATATCAGCGGTCTCGGAGGATTTACGCTCTTTGGGACTATGGAGAACGGTGGCACTTATACGGGGTGCCAAAGCTTCAGCGGATGCGGGAAAGTCTTCGCGATCACGGTATCCGACGTGCCGTAGGTATTTCCTTAGTTATCGGGATCGCTGAAGTATGGAGCCGATTGAAATGCCCCAGCGGTATTCGAAAACGCTTCCCGCCTTGTGTGCCGAGACTTGCGAAAGCCTGTGAAGAAGTGCTAAAGCGTTTGCCGATCGTTAGTTGTCTGCTTGTGCAGACTTGTTAAAGCATGTCGAGAAGCGGCGACGTTTGCAGCTGCATTCAAATCCGCGACCGCGCACTCGCGATCGCCCAGCCATCGAAGGTTTGATTCGGGAGGTTGGCAGTAATCGCGGCGCGCGAGGATCGCGCGCCGCATCACCGTTGTGCTGCTTAGCTTAGAAGTCCACTTCTAACAGGTACGAACCCGGGATCGCGACGCAATTTCGCGTTTCGGGCTGGTACTTGGTCATGCGGGCCGTCCGAAAAGCCGAATGGTCCAAGACGGAGTTGCCACTGGATTGCTCGAGCGCGTAGTGGTTGAGTGTGCCGCTAGGCAGGAGATCGATCTCAACTACGCTAGCGCCTCTGTCCCCCTCATTTTCAGCAATCTGAGGCATCTCGAAGAACGGTGTTCCTGCGAGGGCCGCATCCGTGTGCGCACATGACCGTCCCTGCACGTTCGCCGCCAGCATTTGCGGCGTGGCGTCGAGGTTGGGCCGGAGCGTTATTGTTGCGCCGTAAGCGATGGGGGTTAGGGTGAGAAAAAGCGTAGCCATCGCGGCGAGCCCCACGACCAGTTGTAGAGATTTCATCACGGTTTCTCCAAGGCTTGCAGTGAGGAATGCGCGGTCCGCACACCGCACTGCGGTGTTTAGTTTCGATCTTATACTCGTCTGTAACGGGTGAACGCGGGTGCTTGTGACGGCACGTTACGGCAAACGCGTCCACCCGGACGCTGCCATTCTGTTCCTCTGTCCGCATGCACCATGGTTGGCGGATTGCAACGCAAAACCGGCGGTAGGGCCACGTCCTCGTCGTGCGGCTCACGCACGATTTGCATCACGGCGGATACGTATGCGCACGAGACGCCCGCGATGCAGCAGTCCGCGGCGGATTGCCTTAACAGCATCAGCGGTAGCGGAAGACCCCCTATTCGCTGACGAGTAGTCACTGAAGAAGAGGTGGGGAGTAAAATCGATCGTGGTTGCTATCGTGCCGGCGCGCTCATTCACTACGGCCTCAGCAGCTATGCTAAATGAACCTGTCGAGCGGCGTTCCATTGGGTTTGAGCCCCGAAAACTAGTCCAACGGGAATTGTGGGTTTCCGGCCAAGATGGCCAGCAAAGGAGACCCGCATGCGCAAGCGACGCCACACCGAAGCGCAGATCGTCGCGATCCTTAACGAACTCGATGCCGGCCGTCCAGCCGCCGAGCTCGCCCGCAAATATGGCGTTCACGTAAACACGCTGCGGCTATGGCGCAGCAAATACGGCGGCCTCGATATCAGCGATTTGTCGCGGCTCAAAGAGCTCGAGTCCGAGAACTCACAAATGGAACGCATCATCGCACGCCAGGCGCTCGAGATCCGAGCGATGACCGAGGTGATTCGAAAAAACGGGTGGGGCCCTCAGCGCGCAAAGAAGCGGTGAGGGCGCTCCAAGCTGAAGGCCTGAGTGAACGCCAAGCCTGCCGCCTTGCGGATTGTCCTCGGCCGACGGCCCGGTACAAGTCTCGCAAGACGCCCGATGACCAGGTGGTCCGCGAACGGCTGCGCTGCATCGCCCAAGAGCGGCCACGCTTCGGCTGGCGACGGCTCAAGATTTTCCTCAAGCGAGAAGGCATCGTCATGAACAATAAGCGTCTGCGTCGGCTGTACTGCGAGGAACGCTTGCAGGTGCGGCCGCGAAAGAAGCGGCGTGTGCGCTTGGTACGTGGGAACGTCTCGCCGGCGCCCACGAAACTCAATGAAGAGTGGGGGCTAGATTTCATGCACGAGTACCTGATGACAAAGAGAAAAGTTCGTCTCCTCACGATCGAAGATCGACTCAGCCGTGAGGGGCTCGCACTTGACCCCGATTTCTCCTTAACGAGCCGACGTGTCATTCGCACGCTCGACGCTATCGCCGATCTGCGTGGTTATCCTTCGCGGCTCCGCGTTCGACAACGGTCCGGAAAACGTAGCCGGCGCGATGTTGCAATGGTCCGTCGATCACAACGTGCAGCTGCACTTCATCGACCCTGGTAAGCCAGCGCAGAACGCGTGGATCGAATCCTTTAACGCCCGGGTTCGAGATGAGTTTCTCAACGTACAGGCGTTTCGATCACTTCCCGACTTACGCGACGCGGCAGACGTATGGCTCGCCGACTACAATGAAGTACGTCCGCACTCGTCGCTTCAGTACCTTACGCCGAAGGAATTCGTCGAATCTCTGACAACTCACCACATCCCACAATTGCCGGCGGCTTAACAAATGGGCTCAAGCCCCATTGAGCTGCCCTGTTCCAAACTTGTCAACGAAGTCGCATTTAATGCGCAGAGCATAGCAGTACCAACAATCTAGCGCTGCTGCGAGGCCATCCGAATTCGAGACGACCCACTTCCCCCGTATCCGCTCATTCCAGCGAAAGTTGGGTCTTCTGGGCAGAGTCGCTGGCAGAGTCGTTCGCCCCCTTCAGGCGAGGTTACAACTAAATTCGCTGAGGATTTCTCCGACTACGCGAGTCGAACAGATATGCACGTCAGTCACAGACTCGCACTGCTCTTCGACCGCTACATAAGAGGCCAGGTCGGCATAGATATCTAGATCAGGGTTCGGCCCCGTGGGAACAACGAGGATTCGCGATAGTTCGTCGCGCGGCTTCATTTCGGCGGAGTAAAGGACATGGATCCCCCGCTCGTAGCGACTGGAGTGCAGTCTAAAAACCTAATACCGGGGGCTTTCGCCATCCTCGCTGTTACCGCAAAGTCGCAAGAAGTGCGGGGCCGCGTATGCCCGGTGGATAGAGACCTATGCTTATCTCTTTCGTGCAATCCATCGCGCGAAAGAGAATGGCGAGGGGTGCACGGAGCAGCTCCGCCCGCTGTACGCGAACGCCTGGAACTTCGCGAACTTATCCGAATCCGTTGCCAACATAAGTTCCGATTAACATGGCCGGCCTATGCCTCAGGCGCGAGGGCTATCGGGAATTGAATGAACTCGATAACGTCAAAGTCGGTGAGCTCGATACCTTCGAAGTTCTTGATAGCTAACTGCCAAGCGAGGTGGTCAGGGCGCAGCGCAGATTGTAGGCAGCATCGCCAAAGAGCAGGCTCTACTCGTTGGGATTTGCTCGACCTCTACAATGCGTATGACGATGGAATTGTCTCTCGGGTCGAACTCTCGCCCTAGTGGGGTTCGCGATCTTTCGCGGGCCCCGTGCGGTTGGGAAGAGGGCGCGTAGCCGCCGGGATCAATAGATTGAGCGCCGATTCATCGTCGTCACTTAGCGCTATTCGGTATCGACGGGATCGTCGGAGGGCGCTTGGCCTTCGAAATAGGCCCGAGAGTATTGGGAGGGGATCGTGGTAAATGCGCGGGGCTGCTGGGTGAAATCGAAGGAGTCAATGATGCTCGTCGCGCGTTCGTCGGTGGTGCCAAGCGATCCCAGATTCCAGTTCTGTTCGATGAATTTGAGGATGCTGCCGAACTCGTACTGCGTGTGCGAGATGTAGCCGGTTTGGCTCGATGACGTCTCGCGGGCGTACGGCGAGATCACGAGCATTGGCACGCGAAATCCCAGACCGCCCCACTGGTCGCGAAACGGCGGTGGCTCGTGATCGTAAAAGCCGCCCCAGTCGTCCCACACGACGATAATTGCCGTCGTCGGCCAGTACTCGCTATTTCCGACCGCGTTGACAACCGTCGCGACCCACGAGGGTCCCGAATGGCTCTTCCCCGGATGGTCGGAGTTTGGGGAAGATGGAATGACCCACGACATTTGGGGCAGCGCTCCATTGGAAATGTTGACGAGGATTTGCTTCTCGTTTTTGGTAACGTTCGTATGCCATTCGGAGCCGTACCGGACCGGCGCGATCATGTCGAAGGCGTTCCATAACCTACCCGTACCCTCGTGAACCGGCGGCGAATAGTATTTCCAGGTCACGGCGGCGGCGTCGAGCAGGTCGCGCAGCGTCGTATACGCGCTACCCGACGACGGAAAGTCAGTCGTGCAGGGAAACGGCCCCTTGTCGAACTCCTCCTTCAGACCTCCGCTCGGCTTTGCGACCAACAGCGTGGTCAGGGTGCCCTTCGGTGCGTCGCATCCCCAGGGACTGCTGGAGGGAAAATCCAGCAAGCTTTCGGTTTGGCTTTCGTCGATCGTCGTCCCGCCGCGGATCAGGTCCTGATGCGCGGTAAAGCTGCCGCTGCCTTGGGTCTGGAACATGTGATCAGCCAGGACGTATTGTTCGGCGATATTCCAGTAGGGCAAGATCTGCGTTGGGGCAACGTACTGATATGGTTTCGTTCCGGCCTTTCCCGGACAGTGAGCGCTGCCGCCTTCCTGACCGAAGCCGTTCATTTTCCCGTTGTTGTAATCTTTTAGAAAGCCCCGGTAGGAGTGGCCGAAGTCGCAGGCTTCGGCGAGAGATGCAACGCGCAATGGAATCGTCTTTTTGCCCATCTTTCCGGTTATCGCTCCATCCGCTCCCGGGAAGGTCGCGAAAAGATCGTCGAAGCTTCGGTTCTCTTGAATGATGAGCACGACGTGCTGGATATAGCTCGAGCTACCCGTTCCAGATGCCGGCGTCACCCCTTTCTGGGGCAGCGTCGATAAGCTTCCCGCAGATGAACCCAGCCCCGAGCACGATGCCGTTGCGAGGACCGTCGCCAACAAAAGAAGCCTCACCAATGCAAGTCACCACTCTTTCGAATGTTTTCCAGGAGCAGATCGAGATAGTCGATTCGCCCGCTGCTCGGCGGTGCCTGCGGGCTGGCAGCCATGGAAGAAGGTTGAGCTTGTGAACAGTAAAGCGTGCGATCGGTAGCCAACGCCGTGAGCCCTGCAAATACGTAATCGCGCTCTTCATAAGCCAGCCTTAAACGCTCGTTTAATGATAGTTTACGGGCTCCCTTCGTGGCAGACAATGCTTCCGCGCGACCAACATCGGAGAACCTTAGGCGTTGAATTCTACCAGCTTATAACTACCAAGCCGTTACCGCTCCACACGCCTCGCTTGTTGCTGACCTTGTGCGCATTAGACTCGATGTACGACGATCCGCCGCCGCCGCCGCCGCCGTATCCTCCACCGGCGCTGCTACTCCCATCGGCCGCGCCGCCACCACCACCGCCGCCACCGTAATAGCCGCCACCGCCACCGCCGCCGCCGGCGCCACCATCATAGCCTGGTCCATGGGAGCCTGACGCCCCACCATCGCCGCCGCTTCCGAGCGCTCCGTCAGTCCCGGGGTGTCCGGCGTGTTCGCCGCTTCCGCCACCGCCTGCGCCGCCCGAGCCACCGTTGCTCTGCCTGCCACCCGAGCCGCCTATTCCGTCGTCAAAGAAATAAGAAGAGGAGTAATGGCAACATCCGCGGCCGCCGATTACGCCGCCGCCGGCTCCCCCGGTGCTGCTGTAGTACCATCCCCCACCGGCACCGCCGCCGCCACCGGCAACCAAAATACGATCGCGCCGCGCATCGCCGCCTTCACGTACGTCGGATGCTCCGCCGCCATTATATCCGTAGCCGTAGTCGCTCGAACCACCCTCGCCACCGCCGTTGTAATCTCTATGTCGGTCGAGGTTTTCACCGCCGACGAAGACGTACAGCTTCTCACCCGGGCGGACCGGTACGACAGCGGACATTTTCCCACCTAGGCCAGGTGGCTCGTGGTAATGACCTTGCGTATTACCGCCGCCCTGCGCGCCGTCGGCGACTATCGTAAGGGCGGTGACGCCACTGGGCACGACGAACTTCGCTTCCTTGCCGGTGTAGACGAAGCGGTGCTTATGACCACTCGTTTGCGGGTGCGCTTGGCCGTTGTCCGCGATAAGCGTCGGAATCGCCGTCCCAGCGCATGCTGACAGTGATACGGCAGATGCGAAAACAATCAGGGGATCGCGTAAACGCAGAGCGCTCATGTTCGTTGCTCCGTTACCTCAGGGGACCGGGGCTTCAGTTTCGGCGACTAACGGACGCGACCCTAGCTTTTTCGCCAGTCACCCATGGAAACCGGCAGGCCCTCTCGATGTGTTTTCGCGCGGGCGGAGAGTTCTTGCCCCCCGATGCATCGCCTATGTGTTTATGAAGACGTCTACGGCGGATCGAATTTCGACTCGGGCGATTTGGCATTCGGCATGAAGGGCGGCTGCTAGGCGCTGGCCCGGACGATTGGCGTTTATCCGTGGGCGGCGTTAGGTGAGTGGCCCGCGTGGGGATTCGTGATCTAGCCTCGCGCCTAAACTAATCTTCCATCATTCTATTTTATAGGACAACCCGTATCATCAATGTTTCTAAAGGTTGCGGCCTCTGGTGAAGCGTGGCCTCTTGAGGCACCTTAAATCAATTGTTATCAATTAATAGGGCACCCCTAAATCATTCGCGAAGGTGTGCGGGCATTTTCGAGAATGCAAAGACTCTTTGGAATCGAGAGCGTTAGAAATGTTTCGCAGATTTTGCCTCGTATCGTTGTGTTTTGCTTTCGGAGCGCCGGGCACTGCCTCTGCAGCGGATCACGACATGACCTTCTTCGTACGTATTCATCCGGCGCGCGCAAACTTCTTGTCGACCATGACTCCCGCAGAAAGCAAAGCGATGGAACTTCATGTTGCTTATTGGAAGGCCCGGATGGCGGAGCACAAGCTTATTCTAGCGGGACCTGTTCCGATTAGCCCTGGAACGTTTGGCATTTTGATTATCCGCGCTCGAACTCTTGGCGACGCCGAGCAGTTGGTGCGTGACGATCCATCCGTAGTGGCGCACGTTACCGATTACGAAATCTATCCGCTCCGTCTGGCGCTTTATGAAGGGGACGATTCCACGGCTGCATCTCCCTAGCAAACTAAACGGATTCGGGAAATGGTGATATCCGCTAGGAAGAGCATTCCAGAAGAACCCAATACTGGCTGGACACCGGGCTTTGAAGCATTTGAGCAATAGCGAGCGATAGGCGTTAAGTCGCCTTTACCAGGCGATTCGAAAGTGGCAGCCGCGATCACGAGGCTACGGATCTATGGCGACCTGCGCCGGCAGCCTGTCCGGTATATTTATCGTCAACATTGGAGACGATGAGCCCGGAGCATACACAGTGACAGTTGCACTTGCAAAGCTTGCAACATAGAGATTTCCGGAACTGTCAAATGCGATTCCCTGAGGCACATCGAGGTCCTTGGAAATCGTCCTCATCAATGTTGATCCGCCCGGCGCGTAGGCCATTACCGTGTCATTGCCATGGTTCGAGACATAAAGATCGCCGGAGGCATCAAATGCCATCGCCTGTGGAGCTAAAATCCCCGGCGAGATCGACCGTAGAACCTTCGCTTTACCCGGATCATAGACTCCAGTAAGACGTTCTCGAAGCTGGCCGTTCTCGCGGGCGTGAAGGCTCGCGGGGTGTCCCTTCACTCGCTTCTCACTCTGCCGCGACCATGGCCCTCCAAGGCGGCTCAGACGTTCGGACGGTGTCGGCGCTGCTCGGTCACGCCTCTCCCTCGACGACGCTGAAGGTCTACGGGCACGTAGTAGCGGGCGCCCAAGAGCGGACAGTAGATAGTCTCGGGGACGCGCTGACCCAGGCGCAGGCCCGGGCGGCTGGAGGTGACAGCGGACGGGGCTAACGCGCCCGAAGAAGAAGCCACCGAAGCACGGTGCACGTATGCAACGTGAGACCGGCTCGAAGGAAACCTGAACCCAAGTCGCGACTCAAAAGTCCTTGTAAATAAAGACGAATCACGTGTGCGCCCGTAGCTCAAACTGGATAGAGCAGGGGACTCCTAAGCCCAAGGTTGCCAGTTCGATTCTGGCCGGGCGCAAAAACAACAGACCCTTACACTGTAAGGGTTTTTTGTTTGCCAAAGACCGCGGGCGCGAACCAAGCCCCTACGAGCAACCGACTTGCGGAGGTGGGGATGCCTAGGGGCGGCTCGGCGACGGGGACGGCGTGACAAAGGCTTCGGGATCGATGGCCTTGGGAAAAGCAAAGTCGGAATAAGCGATGTCGACGCTGATATGTTTAACGGCGATACCAATGGCTCGCAAGTCGATGTCGAAGCGTTCGTTCGTGACGACTTCGTAGCCGGCAACGTTCTCGAGATCGAGTTTCGCGTTTCCGGTTGCGCCAACCAATCCGACCGCTGCGTTTACCCGGGCGCTAAAACGCACGGCGCATAAATCGCCAGTGGTCAAATCGACCGTCGCTCCGGTCAACGGGTATCGCAGTGGATCGCGACGCGCCACCAAGCGAACGGCGTGGCCGGCATTGCCGTTAGCGCACGTCGCTGCACCGGCGTCGTAAACGCGGTAATTCGCTACGGAGAACGCGGAAACGACGGCAATCACCGGCAGCACGGAGGGCGACTGCAGCGGGAGCGGGGTTGACGACGGCGCGCTCCCCGTGCCGATGAACCCGTGCCGAATGATCGTGTCGATGCCTGGCCAGGTCGCATTGAGGAAGGTCGAGTCGCCGAGTACGAACGACGCCCCCTCTCGATGTAGTGCTACTCGCCCATCAGCCTGTCGAAGATCGACCGAAAACGGCTTTTCGGATTTTACCGTGCTTCTGCCGAGGGTGCACTCCATGCCGCCGCTTTGCACGCTGCAGTTCAGTCCTCGGATGGATGCATCGTAGGTAGCAAAGGCCGGCTCGGCGTGACCCCGCATCTGCTCGATGGCGTGAGCGTAAAAGGCCTCGGCCGACAACGGTGCAGGCGAAACTCCCAAGAGCGGCAGCGCCAGCGCAACCGCAGTAACCCGTCTCGCGCGGCGCTTACGTAGATTCACAGTAGTCTAATGGCCACTTGGCACAGACCCGCGCCGGCACACATCGCTGGAACGGTTCCACCCAACAAAACCCATGCTGGAAGCGGAGCTTGAGATGATGGGAAACCGAGTAGCGCTGGAACGGCGAAGGCAAGAACGAGAAGCGAGGCAGCCCAAAACGCGAGCCGCACGCCGCCGCCGCGAACGATTAGTCCGAGGGCTGCGCCGAAGACGGCCGCATCAATCCAATCCGCACAGAATGAAACCGGAAGCGGGCAACGCGCCAGGCTGCCGTAAATGGCCTGGAGGAGAGCGTCGATCGGTATCGTGGCCAGAAGCATAGCGACGAGCACGGCGATTACGGTCAGTCCGACACCGGCTGCGTGGAGTGGCGATCGATGCCCTCGGGAGTAAGAGAGCAGCGAGGGGACTGAAAACAATACTTGCGACCAATACCATCGATTTGCCGCTCTGGTACTACTCAAGTGCACGTAACGAAAATATTCCTCGTGCAGATCTCCCGCAAGGCTTTCATAATCATTCGGCGGGGCCGCGGCCGCGAGAAGCGCCTCAGCGAGATGAGGCGGTCTCATGCCCTGCTGGTTCGCAGCGACAACCCCGCGTGAAGCCGTTCAAGCGTCTTTCGGGCGTCCCTGAGCGCCGCTACGCCCGCGGCCTCGACCTTGAAATGGCGTTTGGCCTTCCCCCCCCGCTCTGGCGTCGGCTCGCCGAGCCACGACGAAACCAGCCCTTTTTGTTCGAGACGCTCGAGCGTCGCGTGAACGGCTCCAATCGCGGGGAAACGTTTCGTTACGCGCTCGATTTCGGCGCGAATCACCGCCCCGTATGCGCCATCGCCCAAACGCAGCACGGTCAGCAATATGATATGCTCGAACTCACCGAGGTAGGAACCCTTCGCCATAATATCTACATATTAGATAATATTGGCACGACATGTCAAGTTGTCGCATTGCGCGGCGCACGCCTCGCATGGGCCGCAGCAGAGCTTGCAGCAAGCGGGTGTGGAGGGCACGTGGGTCTGAAGCGACGAACCAGCCTAGCGCATGCGATGCGCCACATATACAGGCCGCGCGATGATCGCCAGACGTGTTCTTACACTGAGCTGTTGCATGTCAGTAGCGGCGTGCACGCACTCGCGCGACTTCGATGTAGGCGAGACTCACACTGTGGCTGCGGCGACGACCCAACGATATTCGGCCGATTGGCCATGCTTTGTCGCTAAATCCGATTATGATATTTGGCTGGAGAACAACGGCGACGGCGAAGAGCAGAAGACGATCGAGGAAAACAGCTCGATCTGGCTTTCCGATGGCGACACCGTAAAGGTACTGCAGGTTCAGAAGCCGGACACGCTTCGGCTTGCGATCCTTACTGCGCCAACTTCCGAGTATGTCGGAAAAGCGTGTTGGACTCCCGGATACCACGGACGTTTGTTCTCGAAATGAGGGATCGACGACATTGCGTGTGACTCCGCGCCTCCGGCCCCTTGCGACGCTCTGGCGCATGCGAGGCGTCGCGCGCTGCAGCCGAGATCGGCGTGCTTCCGGACCCGACGACGCCGCGGGGGCGAGGAGGTGGCGAGCCTGGAGGCGGGACACCCCAGCCGCCCCCGCCCGCCCTGCCTATTCAAGCCTTACTGAAAGGGAGAGAAGCAAGGGAGCGTCCTTCGACTTCGCTCGTTGCACTCGCTCCGCTGAGGATGACACCGGGGGCGCTCCGCTAAAGGATGACACTGAGGCGTGGGGGCGCTCCCGGGTGAGATCTAGAATGGCGCGTTTTGGCGTGTTGCAGGGTTGGGGTGGATGTGCTAGCATTGATTTCCGAACGGACCGCCGGTCCGTTTTCTTAATGTTGTGGTAGACTACTGATGGCAAAGAAAGAGACACGCGTGATGGTAGTGATGGCCTGCACCCAGTGCAAGCGCCGTAACTACAACACGCAGAAAAATAAGCAGAAGACCACGGACCGGTTGGAGCTCAGCAAGTACTGCCGCTTCTGCCGCTGTCACAAGCCCCATCGCGAGACTCGATAGCGTAGAGGGCGGTAGCTCAATTGGTAGAGTCCTGGTCTCCAAAACCAGTTGTTGCAGGTTCGAGTCCTGTCCGCCCTGCCATCCTTCGGCAAGCTCAGGATGACGGATATAAGGTAAACCTTTGGTGAACGAACAGCAAAAAAGAACGGCCCAATCCATGGCGGGTGGCGACTTCATTCGTGGCGTGATCATGGAACTGCGCCGCGTGACTTGGCCCACCCGCGACGAGTGGATCTCGGCGACTATCCTGACGATCGTTCTGGTCGTAGTGATCGGGCTGTTCGTCTTCGTCGTCGATCAGCTCTTCGGATGGCTCTTCAGTCTCATTCATCCTGTGGTCGGATCGGGGTAGTGTCGAGCGTGTACGACGCAGAACCCGTCATCGAACAGCCTACCGCAGACCAGCCGATCGCCGACCAGCTCGAAGAGCAGATCGTCGACGATCAGGCCATGAGTGACCCGGCAGGGGCGAGCGCGGAGACGGAAGAGGCGCGGGTTGAAGAGACCTTCGATTCGCCGGCGCTCGATCTCGAGGGAACCGAGGGCGGGGAGACCGACGGCGAGGCCGAGGGCGCCGACGCCATCGCCGCCAAGCCGAAGGACAACCGCAACTGGTTCGTCGTCCACACCTATTCCGGCTACGAGAATAAGGTCAAAGCGAATCTCGAGCGCCGCATCCATTCGATGGGCATGCAGGACAAAATCTTTCGCGTGCTCGTCCCGATGGAGGACGAGGTCGAGTTCAAAGACGGCAAGCGCAAAATCACGCCCAAGAAAGTCTTTCCGGGCTACGTCCTAGTCGAGATGATCATGGACGACCAGTCCTGGTACGTCGTGCGCAACACGCAGGGCGTCACCGGATTCGTCGGCAGCCCCGGGCCGGGCGAGAAGCCCGTTCCGCTGCAGGATAAAGAAGTCAAGACGATCCTCAAGCAGATGGGCATCGAGGCGCCAAAACTCAAGATCGACTTCAAGAAGGGCGATCGCGTCAAGGTCACCTCGGGACCGTTCTTCGACTTCACCGGCGTCGTCGACGAGATCGCACCAGAAAAAGAGCGCTTGCGCGCGCTCATCTCGATCTTCGGCCGCGAAACCCCAGTCGAACTCGAGTTCTTCCAAGTGGAGAAGGTTTAGCGCACGTTACCCCGGGTGCGCGTAAGCAAGAATAGCGGGGGAGAAGCCACGCTTCGAAAGGATAGACTCAATGGCTAAAAAGGTCGTAGGTAAGATCGGCCTGCAGATTCCCGCCGGCAAAGCGACGCCGGCGCCGCCGATCGGTCCGGCACTCGGACCCTACTCGCTCAACATCATGGATTTCTGCAAGCAGTACAACGAGCGTACGCAGTCGCAGGCCGGCATGATCATTCCGGTCGAGATCACGGTGTTCGAGGACCGGACGTTTTCGTTCATTACGAAGACGCCGCCGGCATCGTTTTTGATCAAGCAGGCGCTCAAGATCGAGTCGGGCAGCAAAGAGCCCAACCGCAACAAGGTCGGCAAGCTGACCCAATCGCAGCTCGAGGATATCGCGAAGGTGAAGATGCCCGACATCAACGCCAACGATATCGACGCGGCAAAGAAGATTGTCGCCGGCACGGCGCGCTCGATGGGCGTCGAGGTGGACGCGTAAGATGCCGCAACACCACGGAAAGCGCTTCAAAACACTCGCCGCGGGCTTCGACAGCAAGCGGCTCTTTTCGACCGCCGAAGCGATCGCGCTGGTCAAGCAGAACGCGAACGCAAAGTTCAACGAGACCGTCGAGGCGCACGTGCGCTTGGGCGTCGATCCAAAAAAGACCGACCAAGGCGTTCGCGGTACGGTGCTCTTGCCGCATGGTACAGGAAGAACCGTGCGCGTGATCGCGTTTGCCAAAGGCGATAACGCGAAGGCCGCGCAAGAGGCCGGCGCCGATATCGTCGGCGATCAGGATCTCATCGATCGGGTCAAGGGCGGCTTCACCGAGTTCGACGTCGCCGTCGCGACGCCCGACATGATGGCGTCGGTCGGTAAAGAGCTCGGCCGTATCCTCGCGCAAAAGATGCCCAACCCGAAGGCCGGCACGGTGACGCCGAACATCGCAGCGGCGATACGCGACATCAAGGCCGGTAAGGTCGAGTTCCGCCTCGACAAGAGCGGCATCATCCACACGATCGTCGGCAAGGCAAGCTTCGAAGAGGCGCACCTGCTCGAGAACGTCACCACGTTGCTTGATGCGATCGTGCGCGCCAAACCTTCGGCGGCGAAGGGCACGTACATGCGCAGCGTTACGCTGGCCAGCACGATGGGGCCGGGCGTGAGGGTCGATCCGAACCGGGTCAAAGCCACGGCGTAAACGCCTCGTCACGGGCGTGCTTCAAAAAAGCGGCCGCGATTTTGCGGCCGCTTTTCTACTGTCTCGTCACCAGCGGATCTAATGGTGGAAGAGGATGGTGAGGATCGTCGTGATCCAGGTGCCGATGACGATGCCGATCAGCCAGTTGAAGCGAGTATCGATCTGTGCAAAGCGGCCGTCGAGCTGCGCAAAGCGAGAATCGGTCTGCCCAAAACAGCCCTCGAACCGCCGATCGATTTCGTCAAATCGGAGCGCAACCGTGTGCGCAAACGAGTCGAGGCGACGGTCGAGGCTGGATAGGCGCTCGTTCACCCGATCGAAAGCGCCTTCGACGTGCGCCAGGCGAGCCTCGAGTGGATGGGCGTGCATATTGTTACTTCCCTGTTGCAACGGTGGGAGGCGATAGCTGCGCAAGCTTTGCTTCGAGGTCGGCGATGCGGGCCCGGGCGCGATCGGCATCGATATGATCGTAGGCGGCGCCGGCGTTATGCGCGATCGTCTCGAGGAGCTCGCGTTCGTCGCTCGTGAGCGGTTGCTCGTTGTTGCGCGGGCCGTAGATGACGAAGCCGAAGACCGAACCGCGTACGAGCAGCGGCATGACGAGCGACGGCGCTCTGGAGCCGCCGGGGAGAATGGTTTCGGCGCGCGGCCGGCCGTCGAGCGTCATCGGCTCGGGATCGGCGCGCAGTTCGACGATCAGCGGATCCTCCGCGTCGATCGTCTCGGATTCTTTGTTGTTCCACCCGTTGTCGGCGGAGCGGATGAAAGCCCCGTTCTCGCCGCGCGCGAGGAAGAGCGCGGCCGACGTGAGCCCGAGCACGCGTACGGGTTCGTGAACGAGAAACTCGACGAGCGTCTTTTCGGAGTTCGTGTTGGCCAGCGCGCGGGCTGCGTGGCGCAGCGAGCGTTCGTTTCGGCGCTGCTCGCGAAAGAAAACGTTGTTGAGCAGCGACTCGACGTGTTCGTGAACCGCGTTGAGCGAAAAGCCGATAAAGAGCGCGGCAAAGAGGCTCACGTAGATGGCGGGGCGCGTGCTTTCGAAGATCTGCTCGGCCCACCACTCGATGACGCCGAAGAAGAGTAGCAGCACGGCGGTGATGCCGACGTACACGGCGGCGCGACCGATGACGAAGCGGATGTCAACGACGCGCTGCGAGACGAAGGCGTAGAAGACGAAGACGACGCCGATTAAGCCCACCCAGGGGCCGAGCGCTTGCGTCCAATCCTGGACGTCGAGCAGCAGGATCGACGAGTTGCCGACGAGCGTGCTCAGAATATTCGCGACCGCCCACAGCAGATCGGTGATCGGAGCGATCGCGATGCCGGCGACGATCCAGGTAATGCGCCGCGCGTGTTCCCCGCTCGCGCCCGAGGAGATGTACGCAAGCCCAACGATGACGGCGAGGATCAGCGCCGCATCGGCGAGGCTCATCATTAAGTTGGTCGGACCGGGGAGGCGGAACTGCTGGAAGACCATCCAGATGATCGGATCCATCCAGACGAGAAAGTCGACGATCGCGAAGAAGATCGCCGTCCCGATGAGCCAGCGCCAAGCTCGCGTCTGAACGCCGTAGAGACGGGCGGCGAATACCAAAATCATCAGTTGCGCGAGCGGAAAGACGACTTGAATGAGCAGGTCGGCCCGGAGGTTGACCGGCCAGACCGCCAGGTCCAGCGCCGCCTTATTGACCTTGAGCAGCATCAAGATCGTGTAAATATAGAAGGCCAGCGTGATCGAGCGGGGCCGCATCAAAAAGAGCGCACTCGCAAGCCCGAGCGAGAGGAAGAAGCATAGCGGAATGCCGATGCCGCGCACGAACTTCGCGCGCGGCGTGTAGTCGGGCGACGAGGCCGTGATCACTTGGGGAAAGCGCCGCCCGCCGCGCGTGACCGTCAGCGTTATCTTCGTCCCCGACTTTGCGCCGCGAACCAGTTCGAAGCGCTGCTGCGGGCTGAGGCGCGCAAGATCGATCCGGTCGCCGTCTTTGAGAACTTCGTGCACGTTGGGCAGGGGCGGCGCCTGCACTTCGTTGGTATTGTCGAGCAGGATGACGGGGAAGGTGCCGAGCTGCGTCGCGTTGTCCTCGACGGCGACAAAGACGAGGATCATGAAGACCGTCCCTACCGCCACGACGGCGAGCGAGAGGCGCTCGCAGACGAACGCGACAGCGGATTTCAAGAGTCCGCTACGAGAAGGCGACGCTGCCCGTTCGGAGATCATAGAGTCCAGCGGAGATGCGGAGCTCGCCGGCCGCGACGGCGGCGGCGACGATCACGGATTCGCGGACGAGCGCGCCGGCATTGCGCTCGACGTTATGGGCGATCGCGTTGGCGATCCAGTCACCCGGAAGCCTCCGGGTCGCTTCTACCGAGGGTGCGAGCGCGACGACGAGATTATTGATGTGGCCGGGCAACTCGGTGCCCGTCTTGGCATAGCCGACCGCGCCGGTCAACGCGCCGCAGTGCGTGTGGCCGAGCACGACGACGATCTTCGATTTTAGATAGCACACCGCGAACTCGATCGAGGCCAGGTTGTCGGCATTGAGAAAATTGCCCGCGACGCGGACGACGAAGATGTGCCCGGGCTGCTGATCGAAGATCATCTCGATGGGGACGCGCGAGTCGGAACAGCCGAGCACGACGGCAAACGGGCTCTGGCCCTCCTCGAGAGCGAGCTCCCTGGGGGTGACCGGTACGGAGCGTGGGGTGCCGGCGACGAAGCGGGCGTTGCCCTGCGCGAGCAGAGCGAGCGCCTCGGCGGGATCGTCCGTGGCCATGGTCGGGCGCGGCATGCGTGCGGCTTCTCGGTAAAACGCTTGCATTCCCCGCCGCTGCTGTGGTACTGTAACCGACGGCTCCAAAGACCGTAGCCGGCCGCAAGGCCTTAAACCTGGCTACCGAGGACGCAAAGACCTGAAGTGTTCCGTGCCGCTGCGGCGGCGCGAAACTTCAAACGATGCGCCCTCGACGGGGCGCTTTTCTTTTTGGTTTCGAGCGTCATTGCGAGGAAGTAGAATTTTCGATGCCTACCGCACGTAAGGAGGCCGCGATCGGAGCGCTCTCCGAGAAGCTGGCCGCCGCGAAGAACCTTTTCTTCACCGATTACGCCGGTCTCACGGTCGAAGAAATCACCAAGCTCCGCGGCGAGTTGCGCAAGGACGGCAACACCTACGCGGTCGTCAAGAATACCCTCTTCCGGATCGCCGCAGGCGATCTCGCCTCGCAACTGGAGGACGTTCTCGCCGGACCGACCGGTGTCGTCTTCGCGGGAGTGGATCCGGTGGCGCCGGCCAAGGCGCTCAAAACGTTCAACGATCAGGTCAAGAAGATTGCCGTCAAGGCGGCGTACATCGACGGCAAGCTCGTCGATGCGAGGGCGGTCGAACGTCCTCGCGAAGCTTCCGCCCAAGATCGATCTCCTCGCCAAGCTCGTCGGCACGCTCGCCAATCCGCTGCGCGGATTGCTCACCGTGCTCTCGGGCAACTCCAGCGGACTCGTCCGCGTGCTCAACGCCATCCGCGAGCAAAAAGAAGCCGCAGCACCCAACGCTTAGATAAGGAAGAATCACAAGATCATGGCACTTGCCGAACTCATCGAACAGATCGATAAGCTCACCGTTCTCGAACTGGCGGATCTCGTAAAGCAGCTCGAGGAGAAGTACGGCGTCTCTGCGGCCGCTCCGGTCGCGATGATGGCCGCCGCTCCGGGCGCCGCTGCGCCGGAAGCCGAGAAGACGGAGTTCGACGTCGTCCTCTCCGAGATCGGTCCCGAGAAGATCAAGGTCATCAAGGCGGTTCGCGAGCTCACGAGCCTCGGCTTGACCGAAGCGAAGGCGTTCGTCGAGAGCGCGCCCAAGGCCGTGAAGGAAGGCGTCACTAAAGACGAAGCCGAGACCGTGAAGAAGAAGCTCGAAGAAGCCGGCGCGAAGGTCGAAATCAAATAGGCTCCTCTTCGGCGCAAGTCGCGCCGTGGGTTCAGCTGCTCCCGCTCGGGATCGTCGTCGTGGTACTAGCGATCCGCATGCTGCGTCCACAGCGCATCAGCGTGACTCGCATGTGGGTCTCGCCGATCGTCTTGTGCGCGTTGACGGCGTGGGTAATCTACGCCAATAACCTGATGAACCCGGCGCCGCCATTCGAGATTGCGTTGGGCCTGCTGATCGGGGGAATCGCCGGGGTGCCATTTGGGATTTTGCGTGGGATGCATACCGACGTGCGTCCCACCGATCGCCCGGGCGTCATGTACCTGGGCTCGTCGTGGGTGACGCTGATCATTTTCGCGGCTGCCTTCGGTCTGCGGTACGCGATCCGGCTCATGCTGCCGCAGCACGGCAGGCTCACCGGTACCGTCGGCGACGGACTGCTCGCATTTGCGATCGTCTTCATCGGTGCGAGCTACGTCGTCATCTTCCGGAAATACGAAGCGCTCGCGCAACAAGGGCCGAAAGTAGACGCTCCCGCTCCGTAAGTGTGAACGGGAGCGCCACTCACTAGCCGCTTAACACCAGCGGCCTTCGGACCAATAATACCCGTGATGACCGTGATGCCACGCCCCGGCACACCAGTGCCCGGAGTGATGGGCGTAATATCCGTGACGCCACACATAGCGTCCACCCGTATAGGTGTAGTATCCACCGACCCACGTGTATCCGGCGCCCGGACTCACGGGAACCGCTTCGTAGACCGGTGCGGGCGGACCGACTTGTACGTACACGGATTGTGCGGAGCCCGGCAACGCGGCGAGCGCAAATCCCAGACCCATCAACGTTGCCATCCACAGATTTCTCAGCATTCAGATCCTTTCTTAGCGTTTGACGGCGTGGCCGGTTTCTATCGAGGTTGATCGTACCCACGATAGTACCCAGAACGCTCAGAATTGGACCGCAGGAAGTTTTTTAGGATCCGCTAGAATCGTCGAGCGGACGAAGGAGCAGCATCGTATCGGCGCCCTCTGCGGGCAACGGTATCGTCTCGACGGCAAATGAGCGCTTTCTTCCCGAAGCCTCTTGAAGCTGGAGCGTCGAGGACGACTGCTTCCACGCTTCACGCACGCCGGGAAGCCGGCCCGCATTTCGCTCGTGCAATGCTTGATACTCCTGCGAAACGACGACGACGCTTCGGTTCTTGTCAACCAGGCAGACAATCAACGGCGTGCGCTCGACGACCGCGCGCAAGGTCGCCAAGCTCTCACGAGCAACCACCAACTCCGCTTCGCGATCGCGGCCCAGCAGTTCCAGTTCGTTGCTACGCGCGGCGAGCTCTTCATTGGTCGTGTTGAGCTCCTCAACGGTCGCCCGCAGCTCTTCGTTGAGCGTCTCGAGCTCCTCGCCGGTCGCCTGCATCTCTTCGTTAAGCGTCTCGACTTCTTCGGCCGCGGCCTCAGCCTCCTCAGCGGAGATCAACAGGTGCTCGTTGCTGCTGCGAAGATCGGCATTGGCCGTCGTCAGTTCGTCGTTCGCGTGGATAAGGAGCTTTTGGCGATTCTGCAGCTCCGCATTTTGCGCCGCCAAACGCGCGGTCAACTCCTCGCTGTCGCGATTGCTGCCTGCGAGCCCACGCAGTCTGGCCGTGTTTTCGGTAACGTCAGTTGCCAGGACGAAGGCGTTTTCGACGCGGGCATCTTTGTTCGAGCTTCGATCGGGAAAACACGAAAGATGAAGGTACCGGACGGCGCCCGTGGAGAGATCCTTTATCTCGAACTCGCGCTCCCGTGCGGGCATCTCGCTGCGGAAGGCTTCATCGAGGGCCGCCTTGAGTTCGCCGGAAGGTACTTCCGCCAAATGAACGACGTCTTCACCGATGCCTTGTCCGTGAATGCCGAGCATGGACCTGGCCGCGTGATTGATCGTCATGATGTCGTAGTTGCGGTCGACGACGACGATTCCGAAATGGGAGTCGAACAAGAAGGCGCCCAAACGATCGACTAACGACCAGCGCGGGACCGGCGACTCACCGAGGCTGCGGCGTGGGGCGCCCAGCGAGATCGCGACCCGTCGCGCCCCCGGACGTTCGCTCCCGGGCGCACCGCCGAGCGTCGCCGGCGCGGGGATGAGGAGCCGCTCGCCCTGCCGCTGGAAGACCTTGAGCGCGGGCTGAATCGTCGTAAAGTACTGCGGCAGAGGGCTCGTCGATTCCGATTTCCCGAGCACCAGATAACCGTCAGGCCGCAGCGAAAATGCGAATAGCTGCAGCGTCCGCTGCTGAAGCTCCTTGGTAAAATAAATAAGCACGTTGCGGCAGAGCACCAGGTCGATCCGGGGAAACGGAGCGCGCTGGCCAAGGTCGTACTCTCCGAAGACCGTGAGATTGCGGATGCGCTTCTTGATCGCAAACGCGTCGTCAACCCGGGTAAAGTATTTGGCAAGCAGTTCCGGCGAGATCTCTTTGAGAGCGCTCGCCGGATAGATGCCGCGGCGCGCGAAGGCGATTGCGTCGGCGTCGAGATCGGTCGCAAATATTCTGATCGGCATCGTTTCGATCTCGTCGCCGAGCAGTTCGGCCAGCGCGATCGCCAGAGAGTACGCTTCCTCTCCGGTCGCGCACCCAGCCGACCACAGGCGCAACTCCGCGCCATTGCGGCGCGCGTGTTCGATGATGCCGGGTAAGATCTGCTCCCGAAGGTACGCGAAGAGTGCCGGATCGCGAAAAAACTCCGTTACCTTGATAAGGAAGGTGCTGGTCAGACGTTGGTAGGCCTCGGGATGCGCGGTTAGGTGCCGCAGATAGTCCTTCAGGCTGTCGCAGCCCGCGGTGGCCATGAGCCGTGAGAGGCGCCGCACGATCGTGGGAGTCTTGTATTGCCGAAAGTCGATGCCGGTGCGCCCGCGCAGTTGGTTCAAGAACGCGCTGAGCACATCGGGGTTGCCGATATCGGCGTCTGGCGGCCCGGCGGTCAGGGTCGTAAGCAGCGGCGCCATAGCCTCGAGATTTGCGGTGTAGTCAACGTGGCTAAGCGGTATTGCCGCGGGCAGTGCGGGAAACGCAGCGGACTCCGGCTCTTGCACCAGTACGGTACCGCCGCATTCTTTGACGGTGCGGACGCCGGCGACGCCGTCGGTGCCCATCCCGGTCAGAATAAGCGCGACGACACGATCGCGAAACGACTCCGCAGCGCTAACGAAGAGGGTGTCGATCGAGGGGATGGGATGACTGGCAAGCCGCCCGCTCACGACGGCGTCGTTGCCGCGAATCGATAGATTGTGACCCGCGGACGCCAAATAGATCGTCGCCCGCTTCAACTCTTGGGTGCCTTCGGAGATCATTTGGACGTTCAGCTGAGTTTGACGCTGAAGAATCTCCGCCAAGCGGCTCGGCACGTGCGGCGCGGCGTGCTGCGCGATGACGATGGGCGCGGGGAAATCCTCGGGCAGCGCTGCGGCTAAGCGCGCGAGCGCCTCGATGCCACCGGCCGACGCGCCAATGACGACGAGATAGGACTCATCGGTCCCACTTTTGCCTCGCATCCGTGAGGTTCTTGGCCGAGCGGGAAACAATGCCTTTGACGAAGTTTCCCGCGGAGTCTAAGCCAGCGTAATGATCGAGGCCATGCCCGCTGGAGCCTCGCGGTCGAGGGCCGAGTCGAGGCAGCGCGCCGCTTCGGGTCGATTGCGCAGCCAGTTCCACATGGCGCCGTCGCAGACGACGGCGTTCGCCGCCGAGTGCAGTTCCGCGGAACCGGTTGCGATGCCGCCGGTTGCCGCGATTAACATGGCAGGGCCGGGGTGATTCAAGAGAATCGGCGGCGAGAAGCCCTGCGTCGCGAAGTCGATCGTATGCGCGGAGAAATCGATTCCAGCTACGAAAAATGGCGCCGGTGCTCTGCGCTCTGCAACGATTTTCGCAATTGACGGGCCGTCGAGAGGTCCATCGAGTAACCGGTGCGTCAGGGCGGAATTCTCATCTAGGTTCAGCGTCAGCAAGCCGCGCGTTTCGCTGACGAACCGGTATCGCCATGGGATCGAACAATCGCTCGAGCGATAGACGTCGAGCCGAAGGCTGCCATCGTGCAAACGTTCCCAGAGCCGCTCCCTTTGCAGTTGCGGAATGTAGCCGTCGCGGTGAACGAGCCGGCCGAAGCGGCCGACGATGAGCGCGGCGAGGCCCTCCAGGGCTTCGAAGGATTCGGGGCCGGCGCGGCGCTCCATCGAACAGGCCACCAGGACCCCAAGATGGCGCCCCGTTTCTGAAACGAGCACGATCGTCGAAGCCGACAGCGGGCGCATCCCTTCGAAGACGAGGCGCTCGGACGGATCGTCCGTCAGTTCGTCGAGAAAATCGCTTCGGTACTCGGCGTCGAACGCGCTCAAGCCGCTGAGAAAATTGTTCGGAATAGAGCGAAAAACCGGTTGAGCTCCCGACGGGTGTTCCGCGCGGTAAATCGCGGCCCCGTTGAGCAGGAAGCAACATCCCCAGCCACCCATAATTGCCGCGGCCTTCTCCGCGGCGAGATCGGCGATCTCTTGAAACGTCAGCGCTGCCTCCGAGAGACGCCGGCTAAAGACGTGTTCTTCGCGAGCGAGGTTCCTGCGTAAGAATGCCCCTTCATTCGCGAGGTCTTTGATCGACTTAAAGATGAGCTCTTCGGAGGCATCGTACGGCAAAAAGCGGTCAACGACTGCCGACGGGCGGTGCTGCGGCAGCGCCGGGTTTCCAAACGCAAGAATCCGCAGCGCGCCGTAGTCGGCGATGCGATGGATCCTGGCGATTGCCGACATCGGTTCGCGCAACAGTCGCAGGTCGACCGCGATGATGTCGGGGACCGAGTCCTGCAAGCGAAGCGCTAACGCGCCAAACGATTCGATGCGTTCCAGCGGCCACGCTCGCGTGGATACGGCAGCGAGCAAACGCCGGTGAAGGTCGTCGGGGAGTGCGAAACTCGCGACCGCGGGATCCGCGGGGACGATTTCCGCCCGAGCGCGCAACGAGAACGCCGAGGCGTTGGCGGGGATCGTGATGCTTTCGAGCGCTTGAAAAAAGTCGTCGTGCGGCAAAAGCTCGGCCGGATCTCGTAGTGCGGCAAGGGCTACCCACCGTCGGCTGCCGTGCGCGAACGGAATCGCAAGCGCTTCGCGACCGCTTCCCGCAGGGTCGAAGATGCGCGACGGCTTCATACGAATGAATAGCCGTCGAAGCGGCCAGCCCAGCCATGCACGAGTTTGCGTCGCGCTCATCGAGCGCGACGCCGTGGTGACGAACGTACCGCCACCGTACCCCGTAAAGAGCGCGGCTCCGGTGAAGAGCGGGGTGACGTTCAGCAGGGTGTCGAGCAGTCGCTCGAGCGCGGAGGGCTCTTCCGCGGCAGCACTTATCGCGCCGAGGAGGGCCGCCAAATCTTTGACGGCCCGATCGGTTTTCACGCTTTACGTCGCAAGCACGCGCCATGCTCGGTAAGAAACGCCGCTAACGCCGGCGAGCCGACTCGAGCAAAGAGTTGCCGCACTGCAATCTCCACGATGGAGCTTTCGCTGACGCGACATCTCTCGGCGGTCTCGCGCAATGCGCTCCCGACTTCTCCCGAAAGATTCACGGTAATACGGTGCGCCTCGTGCGGGTCGCCAAGGGAAACCGAGAGTTGGCTGGCCGGATTTCTGGACATGGTATGGTGTTGGACCGACGAAGAGGGAAATCATCTATCAAGCAAGCGCACTCAAGAGAGTTCCGCGCACCAAGCGGCAATCTTCGCGCGAATCTCGTCGCGAATAACGCGGGTCTCGGCAAGACGCCGGTCCCAGGTTCCCTGTAGTGCCGCCGGGTCGGCAAAACTCCAGTGCAGCCGGAGCGCTTGGCCGGGAAAGATCGGACACTGCTCCGCGCTTGCCTCGTCGCAAACGGTAATAACATACGTGAAGCGTCTACCGGTGGCGGCGACGTCGCGCACGCTTTTTGTGCGCTTGGAGGAGATGTCGATTCCGATCTCGGCCATCGCCGCGACGGCGAGCGGATTGAGCGTTCCAGGCTCGAGTCCGGCGCTTTCGGTCATAAAGCCGTCGGGGCAGAGGTCGTCGAGGAAGGCTTCGGCCATTTGACTCCTCGCGCCATTATGCACGCAGATAAATAAGACGTCGCGCTTCAACTGCTCGCTCCATCGTGAGCCAACCATCGAAAGGCGTACGTCGCGGCTGCAGCGCCGGCGAACTGTGCGAGAACGAACGCGGGTGCATCCTGCGGGCGTATCCCGGCGAAGGTGTCCGATAACGTGCGCGCAAGCGTCACGGCAGGATTGGCAAACGAGGTTGACGAGGTAAACCAGTAAGCCGCAACGATGTACGCGGCGACGGCGAACGGAGTGAGTGCCGAGCGCGCGCGCACGCAGCCCCAAATTACCGCGACCAACCCGAATGTCGCGACGGATTCCGCCAGCCAGAGCGACGCTCCGCTTCGTGCGTGCTTCGACGCGAAGAAGACGGGCAGCCCGAACATTACGTTGGCGATCGCAACGCCGAGAAACGCGCCCGCGATCTGGCTCAACCAATATGCCGGAAGGTCACGCCACGGCAGTCCGCCGCGGATTGAGTCAGCAAAGGAGACCGCGGGGTTGAAGTGGGCCCCCGAAAGCGGACCGAGCGCCGCGATCATACAGGCGAGCACGGCGCCGGTCGCCAGCGTATTGGCGAGCAGCGCGATCGCCTGATTTCCGGCGCTGAGCCGTTCGGCCATGATTCCCGATCCAACCACCGCCATCAGAAGAAAGGCGGTTCCCGTTGCTTCTACGGCGCTGCGCTTGAGCAGCGTCACCCCGGTACCAGCCTCAAGCGATGCAACACGTGTCGCGTTCGCCGGTCTCTTCGTGGACGGCGTAAATCTCCCAACGCCGGCCCGTCGGATCGGTTGCCCAAACCTTCGTTTGATTGGCGTAGCAGCACGTCGTTGCGCGCTCGATCTGCGAGGCCAGCCCGGCCTCTTGGAGGCGCTCGATCGCCCTTTCGACTTCGTCCGCCGATTCGACGAAAATTCCGTAGTGGTCGCGGCCGATCAGCGGCGGAGAGTTCGACCGCGTCCAGTGCGCGCTCGAGTCCCGGCCGCTCCGTGATGAAGAGCGCGTAGTCGGGAAGGCGCTTTACGGGAGCGGCATCCAGCAGCGTCGAGTAAAACTCCACGCTGCGCGCCAACTCGGACGTTGCAAAGTTCAGGTGAGTTTTCACGCGTAGGCCTTTTGAGCAAAGACGGCGGACAAGGCATCGGCGAGCCGTTCGGGCGCGCCGGCAACGAGCTGGTAGTAGACCCACGTGCCTCGGCGCTCGCACGTAACCAAATCCGCTTCGCGCAAGATTCGCAGGTGGTGGGAGACCGTCGGTTGATTCAGCGGGAGCGCTTCGGTGAAGTCGCAGACGCAGACCTCGTGGTCGCTGGCCGCGAGGGTCGCGAGCATGGCAAGCCGATAGGGGTCCGCTACCGCCCTGAGAAGACCGGCCGTCGCCTCAAAGTCTCGCCGAACGATCGTCGTCGAGGGACAACACCCCTGTATTGACATTCGTCGATACTACAGATTGCATCGACGATTGTCAATACAGTGGGATTCTTTCGGGGCCGCTCTTTAGGGGCCGACGGCTACGCCGGCGTTGCCGCCGGAGAGCTGTTCTAGGGGACGTTCTCGGCCGTTTCCGGTGTTGTCGTAGACGAGCACGCCGCCGCCTCCCCCGCCGAGGCCGATACAGCCTTCGTACAGATACCTCTTGTAGACGGCGAGACCGTAGCCGAGTACGCCGCCGCTGAAGCTTACGCGGCAACCGGTGCCGACGATCGTTCGCACCGCGTCGCCGGGCGCATCGAGTTTAAATACGTCGGTCGCGAGAAAGAAAGTGTGTCCTTTCAAGTCGTAGTATTCGGCGAAGAGGTGCTCGGCATCGGTCGCGACGCCGTTTGCCGGCTCGTCGCCTGGCCCAAGCGCGAAGTCGATCGGATTGCCGCCGCCGGCCGAACGTTCGTGCAGGCCGACGACGCCCTCGTCTAGGGCTTCAATGTAGACGATGCCGTGCGAGGCGGCGAGGGCATTGACGCCGACGCCCGAGAGCTGGTTGATCGGCTTGTCCCGTCCGCTCGCGTTGGGAGCGTAGACGTTCGTGGTATTGCCGCCGGTCCTCAGCGTGCTGACGTCGAGATAACCGCGCTGGTCGACCGCGATGTAGAGCGGCTTCTGCGGAACGTAGAGTGCGCGGAGCGGTTTCGCACGCCCCGAAGCGCCCGGTGCGAAGACGTCGACCTCGCATTTGTGGAGATTCCGGCAGTCGTCTTGCGAACCGTCTTTGGTGACGTAGAGGTCACCATCAGGGCCGATCGCGATCGAGCCGGCGTAGCGAAATCCGAGATGTAGCACTCCGTCGGGTTTCTTTGCGGGGAATCCCGCCGCGTCGAGGGGGTAGCGATAGACGAGCGGCGCGATGTCGTCGGCCTGCGCGACGTACAGGTGCCCCGGCGTAAAGGTTCGCGCGGGAATCGCGTTGGTCGCGGCCGGCGGGGTTGGGGCGAGCGCGGAGCCGCCCGAATTGCAGGCGGCGAGCGCAGCGGCGCTCGCCGCTGCGACGAGTAGACGATATTTCTTCATGAGTAACACCCTCCGAAGGCACAGTTCGACGGGCGCGGGCAGGCACCCATGGGAGGGCTACACGGCGACGAGTAAAGAGCTCAGGGGCGGCCGAATGTCGCGGTGGCCGTGCAATATCCGAACGACATAGACGCGACCGCGCGCCATACGGTAGAAGATGAGGTACGGGAGCACTGGGAACATCCGAATGTTCGGGCCGAGATCGTCGCGGGAGCGGCCGGCTTTCGGATTACGCTGAATTAACCGCTCGAGCGTCACGGTAATTCGCTCCAAGAGATCGATTGCGATTTCCGGCCCCGCCTTATTCCAATGGTAGTCTTTGATGTTTTCTAGATCGGAGGCAGCTTGCGCGGAGTACTCAATTCTCATTATGCCCTTTGCCGCCGGGCGCGCGGTTTTTAGGACGCTGGGAGAGCTTCTTGCGCAAAGCTTGTGAAGTGATCGTTCTGCCGGCTGCAATGTCCGCTTCTCCCAGGGCAATCGCGTTGCGAAGCCACTCGAGTTTCTCCGCCTCCTCCCTCATGAGAAGGCGTATGCCGTCGCGAACAACTTCACTGGCATGAGCGTATTCTCCGGCCTCCACCTTCGCGTTGACATACGCCTCTAGTTCTTTGGGGAGAGAGATGTTCTTGGTGCCCATTCCTCGAGTCTAGCAGCATTGGCGTTTCTCGCCAAGGTCTGAGGATTGGTCAAACCTCGTAGCTTTCGTCATCGGTGTGGTTCGCGCTCGATCCGGGGCACTGTGGGCTCACGAGATGATAGGGTAAGCGCGCGCTGAGGCGCGTTCGAGACGGTCCAGTATCGTCTCGCCCTTACTTTGCTGGCGGCGGAGTCGGCGGTTGCGGCTTGGGCGCCCTGGGTTCGTTCCAAATAAAAGCGCCGTGCTTCGGCAGGCTCAGCACGGCGCTCGTTTTCGTCCTTCGACTACGCTCAGGATGACACCGGTTGATGCGCGGATGACACGGGTTGAAGCGCTAGTGTAAGAACCCCACCAACAAGAGGGCAACGATGTTGAGCACTTTGATCATCGGATTGATTGCGGGGCCGGCCGTATCTTTGTAAGGGTCGCCGACCGTGTCGCCGGTAACCGCCGCTTGGTGCGCGATCGAGCCTTTGCCCCCGAAGTTGCCGTCCTCGATAAATTTCTTGGCGTTGTCCCACGCGCCGCCACCCGACGTCATCGAGATCGCGACAAAGAAGCCGGTGATGATCGAGCCGACGAGGATGCCGCCCATCATCTGCGCGCCTGTGTCGCCGCGAAGAATGTTGAAGTAGGAGAGCAGCACGACGATGACCGGTACGAGCACGGGAATCAGCGCGGGAACGATCATCTCCTTGAGCGCCGCGCGGGTGACGATGTCGACGGTGGTGCCGTAATCGGGGCGCGCCGTTCCGGCCATGATGCCGGGGATCTCGCGGAACTGCCGACGCACCTCTTCGACGACGGCACCGCCGGCGCGGCCCACCGCCTCCATCGAGCGAGATGCGAAGATATATGGCAGTAGACCGCCGAGGAAGAGTCCGGCGAGCACAAAGGGATTACCAACCGCAAACAGGTTGCGGACGCCCTCGATGCACTGCTGCGTTTCACTGACGCCGCACTTGTGGTTGGTCAGCTGTTGTAAGAAGGAAGCAAAGAGCACCAGCGCTGCCAGCGCCGCCGAGCCGATCGCGTAGCCCTTCGTGACGGCCTTGGTGGTATTACCGACGGCGTCGAGCGGATCGGTGACGTTGCGCACGTCTTCCGGCATGTCGGCCATCTCGGCGATGCCGCCGGCGTTGTCGGTGATCGGCCCGAACGAGTCGATCGCGACCACGATGCCGGCCATCGAGAGCATGGCCATGACCGCGATGCCGACGCCGTAAACGCCGTTGAGCGAGTAGCTGACCAAGATTCCCAGGACGATCACGATCGCCGGCCAAGCCGTCGCCTTCATCGAGACGGCGAGGCCGGCAATGATGTTAGTCGCGTGACCGGTGATCGAGGCCTTGGCGATCGATTGCACCGGTGGGAATTGCGTGCCGGTGTAGTATTCGGTGATGAAGGTGATCAAGCCCGTGATGAGGACGCCGACGACGGCGCAAAAGAAGACGCCGTTAGCGTTAAGGACCGACGCGTCGCCGAAGACCTGATGCGCTGCGAAGTAGAAACCGATCAATGCGAGCACGCCCGCGACGCCCATGCCGCGGTAAAGGGCCCACATGATCCTGCTGCGCTGCACCTTGCCGATGCTCACGGCGACGACGCCAACGATCGAGGCTACGATGGAGATCGCGCCTAGCACGAGCGGAAACGTCGTCGCGCTGGGAAACTTGTCGCCGAAGAAGAGGTTGCCCAGCAGCATCGCCGCGACGGTCGTGACGCAGTAGGTTTCGAAGAGGTCGGCGGCCATGCCGGCGCAATCGCCGACGTTATCGCCGACGTTATCGGCGATGACCGCGGGGTTGCGCGGATCGTCTTCGGGAATGCCGGCCTCGACCTTACCGACGAGATCGGCGCCGACGTCGGCGGCCTTCGTATAGATACCGCCGCCGAGACGCGCAAAGACCGAGATCAGCGAACAGCCGAACGCAAGGCCGACCATCGCGTTGAGCGACGTGGCGACGTCGCCGTTGTTGACGGCGAGCAGGATCCCGTAGTAGCCGGAGACCGCGAGCAATCCCAGCCCGACAACGAGCATCCCCGTTACCGAACCGCCGCGGAAGGCGACGTTAAGCGCCGGCGTCAAGCCTCCGCGCGCCGCTTCAGCGGTGCGGACGTTGGCGCGCACCGAGACGATCATCCCGATGAAGCCGGCCGCGCCCGAGAGGATGGCGCCGATCAGGAAGCCGATCGCGGCCTCCCGACCCAGCGTCGGTGCGAAGAGGATGACGATGGCCATTACGACGGCCACGATGCCGATCGTGCGATACTGCCGCTGGAGGAAGGCCATCGCGCCCTCCTGGATCGCGGCGGCGATCTCCCGCATGCGCTCGTTGCCGGCGGGTTGCTTGAGTACCCAGAACGTCAAGGCAACGCCGTAAAGGACCGCGAGGGCGCCCCCGATGAGTCCGGCGTCGATGGCTGTCTGTGCGGTCATCCTTCTCTTTCAGGTGGAGGTAAAAAATGGGGCCCTGCGGGGCCGACCGGCTTGGCTACGCCGAACGGACGCGCAAGTCCTATAGCCGCCAGTACGCCCAGCAATGAAGAAAGCCCGCGGGACGCGGGCTTTCTCCCCCTTCGAGCGCGCGCGGACGAGGAACGAGCCTTCTCCGACGAGCCGCCCGGAGAGGGTGAGGCAGGTAGCCGGTGCTGCCGGCAGGAGCGCCACCATGGCAACCTGCGAGACTCAGCGAAATAGTAAGTACGGCAAGTGCCATTACCGAGCGTATGACTTGCCGATTTGAGCGCATGAAAACGTCTGCTTGTCCTGAGGGTTAACGAAAATTAACGAAAGCGAGCTAGTCATTATAGGCTGCGGGCCGGCCGGAGCGACCGCCGCGCGCGAGGCTGCCCAAGCGGGGCTCGAGACCGTCGTTCTGGAGCGGGACGCCGTCGTCGGAGCCAAGCGCGTCTGCGCCGCCGGGCTGCGCCCGGGGTTTTGCGAGGAGTTCGACCTGCCGCGCTCGCTCGTGCATTGCGACACGCCCCGCCTGGGACTCTTCGACGCACACGGCGTCGAGCACGAAGTGATCTTCGGGCCGGGGCACACGACGACGCGCGAAGAATTGGACGGCACGATGGGGCGGATCGCGATGCGCGCCGGTGCGGAGATTCGCACGCAGGCGCTCTTTCGCGCGGTCGACTTTTCCGGCGGCCGCGCCGTCGTGGAGTACGCGGATCTGGCGAGCGGCGAGCGGCGCAAGATCCATGCGCGTCACGTCTTCTTTGCCAGCGGTGCCACGTCGCGGTTGGAATCGCCGGCGTTCGGGCGTTTGGCGATGCAGCGCTGGAACGAAGGCTTGATGACGACGCTGCAGCATCGCGTCTACCTCACCCGACCCGCGCTGCCGATCGCCTACCAAACGCTCGAGATGCACTACTACGCCGGGCGGGACGGGCGGCAGATCATCGGCTGGATGTTTCCCAAGCGCGATCATCTGGCGATCGGTTTGGGCGTGCTCGGCAAGCTCGGCGGCGCTGCACTGCGCGCCGAACTCGATGCGCTCGTGCAACGAATCTGCAGGCGCTTGCGCGCGGACGTGCGCGAGTTGAGGCAAGAGGGAAGTCTGCTTTACGGCGGTCTGCCGCGGCCCGACTTCGGCGACGGCGGTCTGCTCGTCGGTGGAACGGCCGCCGGGTTGGTCGACGCGACGAACGGCGAGGGCATCTTCGAAGCGGCGATGAGCGGACGGATCGCGGCCGACTGCGTCGCGCGCGAGCGCGCAGGCGGCAGCCGTGCGGGCGCGCGGTTTGCCACGTTGCTGCGACAGCGGTTCTCGAGGCGGCTCAAACACCGGGTCACCTTGATGCGCTATCTTGAACGCCGCCCGCGGCGCTTCGGGCTGCTTTTCGAGCAGCTCGCGAGGACCCCGCGACTGGCTGCGGTATTGCAGACGGAAGATCACCAGCGAACAATGACGGATCGTCTGTACCTCTACATGCAAGCATTGCAACTCGGCATGCGGACGTTCAACTGCCGTGAGTGAAGCGCCGCGCGGGGGACCGGTGCGGCTCTACGACATCGGAGGCAGTCAACTCACGCGCGAAGCCGTCATTCACAAATACCTCCATCTCGTCAAGTACGTCGCCGGCCGAATCTCGATCCACCTTCCCTCCAACGTCGATCTCAACGACCTGATCAACGACGGCGTCTTCGGCTTGCTCGACGCGATCGAGAAGTACGACGGCTCGCGCTCGGTCAAGTTCGAGACGTACGCCGTCACGCGAATCAACGGCGCGATTCTCGACGCGCTGCGTAGCCTCGACTGGGTTCCGCGAACGATCCGGCAGCGCGCCCGAGAAATGGAGCGGGCGTCGGAGGAGCTCGAGGCGGGGCTCGGACGCGTTCCGACCAGCGGAGAGCTTGCGGAGCGCTTGGAGATGACGCCGGCCGAACTGGACGCGCTCGTTGCGCGCGTGCGCGCGACGGCGCTGCTCTCGCTCGAAGAAGTGCTGCCGCATCGCAGCGGCGACGGCGTGCCGCTGGCCGACACGCTCGCCGACGACGACAGCGACGTCGCGTTCGATCTCGAGCGCGACGAGCAGCGGGCCGAACTCGTTCGCGCCGTCGAATCGCTTCCGCCGCAAGAGCGGACCGTCATCACACTGTACTACTTCAAGGGACAGCGACTGCGTGAAATCAAAGCGGCGCTCGGCGTCTCGGAATCGCGCGTCTCACAGATTCACTCCGTGGCCGTCGCGCATCTGCGACAGCTACTGCGGTAGGTAAGCTTCACGCTCGAGTCCAACCTCGGGCGCATGGGAATGCGTCTAGCGACTCTGCTGCTGTTGCTGTTGTCTTGGACGGCGGCGGACGCGAGTGCATCTAGCCGAGGCGTCAGCACGGCGACGACCAGAAAAATCGAGGCATCGTACGTTGCCCAGTGCACGGCGCTGCTGAAAGGCAATTACGACGCGCTTCTTCCGATGATGAGCGCTTCGTTCGTCTTGACGGACACCTCGGGAAGCAAGAGCGGTCGCAAAACCGTCGTTGCGAATCTGAAAGATGCACGGGCGAAAGGTTTACGATTCACGCAGTGTTCGATCGGGCTTTCGTCCATCGAGCCAGCCGGGCAGCTCGTGGCCGTTCGCGTAGAAAGTTCGGTCGTTTTGAGCGTAACCATTAAGGGGCGGACGCGGCGGGCCATGTCAAAGAATCTCTCGGTCGACCACTGGCAGGTCGTGGGGGACAAGGTTCTGGAGGTTGCGTCTCGCGAGATAACGGCACGAACGACGAGCGTGCCCGACGCGACGCCGAGCCCGGCGCCGGGCTCGACCGCGCTGCTACCCGCTCAGCGCTTCGTGACGATTCTCCGGGCGGACGAGATAGCCGAGCGCGCTCAGCGCAAAGAGCAGAACTAGCACGCTGAGCACCACCGTTGCCATCGCTTGCGCATAGCCGTAGTGCTTGGCGACCGAGGCCTCGAACTGCGCGACTCCTGCCGCGATCAGGTTGCCAAGCTGGTAGGTCAAGCCGGGAAAGGTTCCGCGCACATCGGCCGGAGAGAGTTCGTTGAGGTGGGCGGGGATGACGCCCCACGCGCCTTGCACCGCAAACTGCATCGCGAAGGCGCCGGCGGCGAGCAACGTTATCGTGGGGCTGAAAGCCCACAGCGGGATCGCGCAGGCGGCGAGCACCGCGCAGACCATCACCATCGCGCGCCGCCCGAAGCGTTGAGAGAGCGTGCCGAAGAGGATGCCTCCGCCGATCGCGCCGACGGCGGCGATCACCGAGAGCAGCGTCACCGCAGCGTGCGAGAAGCCGCGGCCTTTTTCGAGGAAGGTCGCGTAGAGATCTTGCGTGCCGTGCGACATCCCATTCATTGCGGCCAGGAACGCGACGGCGTAGGTGAAGAGCGGCCAGTGCGCGCGCAACGACTGCAGAAGGAGCCCGGTCGGCGGCGCGATGCGTTGTGCGCGGCCGGCGAGCCACACGGGCGATTCCGGGACGCTGGAGCGGATGAAGAAGATCAGGCCCGCGGGAAGCACGCCGATTACGAAGAGTCCGCGCCAATCCCAGTGCGTGTAGTTGAAGACGAGAAAATACGCCAGCGCCGCGACCAGGTAGCCGACCATGTAACCTTCTTGCAGAAAGCCGCTGAAAAAGCCACGGCGCTTGGGCGGGAGCGATTCCATCGCCATCGCGGCGCCGAGGCCCCACTCGCCGCCCATCGCGACGCCGTAGAGTGCGCGTAATACGAGAAAGACGGTAAAGTTCGGCGAGAACGCCGTGAGCAGCTCGACGACCGAGTAGAAGGCGATGTCGACCATTAGCGGCGTGCGGCGCCCGTAGCGGTCGGCGAGCCAGCCGAAGAGCAGTGCACCGATCGGGCGGCACGCGAGCGTCAGCGTCAGGGCGAACGCCACCTCGGAAATCTCCTTGTTGAAGCTCGTCGCGACGCGCGTGATCACGAAGGTCAACAAGAAGAAGTCGAATGCGTCGAGCGTCCAGCCGAGAAAGGACGCGATGAAGGTCTTGCGTGCAGCGGAGGTCATCTCCATCGGGCGTCGCGTTCGACGCGGTTGCGGCTCTACCCCAGGGTAGGCAAACGGCTCCTGCGAAAAAAGGCACCGATGAACCCGCCGTGCAGCGCCACGCAGACATCCTCGATCCATGCTTACGCGGTGCGCCGCATCGCGACACGGTTGCGTGCTCCGACGATCCGTTCTCGCGGCTCGTTCTCATGAAGCTGACGAAACATCTCGACGAGACTCGTGTTTCTTTGCGACCGGCGCTACCGACGTCGCCGGAGGCATGCGGATGAACTACGAATGCAAGGGCAACACGTGGCTCGCCGGCAACGCGAATCGGCCGGCGGCGCTGTGGACCATTTGCAGCATCACATGGCCGAACAAGACCAAGCTCATTGCGGTTGGCATTGCGGAGGCAGTGTTTTAGAAAAGAGGTAGGGGACAGGCAAAGCTATCCCCTACGCGGTGTCTAAGCGCCGATCGGCGCTCGCACCAACTTTGGCCGGCGCTCGCGTTCACTACGGCAAAAAGAACGAGTCATCCTTCGACAGTCCTTCGACAGGCTCAGGATGACACGGATGACGCTATTGGCCGCTTCCGCTTGTGGGGCTGGCCGAGGTGGACGGCGAGGGTGAGGGCGACGGAGTCGGCGTGCTGCCCGGAGGAAGTTGTGCGCCGTACATCGCGAGCAGCCAGATCTGGCTATGGCGTACGGTGATCTTCGGAACGGTGAAGGTGAACTGCACCGTGTTGCTCGTCGGCGTGGTGAACTTCGCGTAGTTGCCGATCAGCTGATCGGTGCGTTTGCCGCGCAGGTACGTTTCGTTATACAGCTGCACGGCGAAGACGCGGCCGCCGTACTGCAGCGAAGGCAGCGTATACTGCACTTGCGAGCCGCCGTTGAGCACGAAATCGCTATTGGACTGCAGGCGGATCGCCATCAGCGGCGTCACGTGCATGAAGGCTGGATTCGGGTTGGTCATCGCCGGCACGTCTTTGGGCAGCGGCTCGACCTGCAGCGTCATCAAACCGCCAGGCGGCGGCGAGGGCGTCGGAGTATCGTCCCCAGTGTCGCTGTCGTCGCTATCGTCAGAGGAAGCGCTCGGCTGCGGCGTGGGCGTCGGCGACGCGGTGGGCTTTGCCGTCGGATCTCCCGATCCACTCGGCGACGGGCTCGCTGAGGGGATATTGAAAGCCAGGTTGCAGGCGTACTGCTGACTGAGCAGTTGAACGTTCGGGCACTTCATGCCGGAAGGGCCCTGCGAGATCGGATATTGCGCCTCGTTGGGTGCCAGCGTCGCGCCGGGGTTGGCCAGCTCGGCTTGGCCGTTCATGCCAATCGTCGGCCCGGACATTCCGCCCGTGCCCGACGAGTTGGAGTTCAAATTGCCGCCGGCCATCCCGCCGCCTTGCCCAATGCTTCCGGGCTGCGAGACCGGTGGGGTCATGTCGCCCATGCCGCTATCCAGCCCACCGCCTTGGCAGGAGGCTAGAACCAGCGCAAGCGCGCCAAAAACGGCGCGAGCATCTAATCTCATCGTCCTTATCGTTTCGCTTCGACTACGGTCCGCAACTCGTCAACGAAGTCACCAATCGAAACGTTGCGTTTCTCTTCGGTTCCCCGTTGATTTACGTTAACGGTACCGTCTTCAACCTCTCGCTTGCCCGCCACTAAAATGTATGGCACTTTTTGCGTTTTCCAATGCCGAATTTTGTACCCGAGCTTTTCATTCGATTCGTCGAGCTCGGCACGAAAGCCCGCTTTTGTCAGCCGATCGGCCACGCTCCGAGCATACCCCGATTCATTCTCGGATATCGGCGCAACGACGGCCTGGATCGGCGCCAGCCAAGCGGGGAAGGCTCCGCCGTAGTGCTCGATCAGCGTGCCGAAGAAGCGTTCGAGCGACCCGGCAAGCGCGCGGTGAATCATGACGGGGCGGTGATCTTGCCCGTCGCTGCCGCGATATTTCAGCTCGAATCGTTCGGGCAGAACGAAATCGACCTGGACCGTACCAAGCTGCCAAGGACGGCCGAGCGCATCGCGAACGTTGATGTCGAGCTTCGGGCCGTAGAAGGCGCCGCCGCCTTCATCGACGGTGTAGGGCAGCTCGTGGCTTTCGAATGCATTGCGAATCGCCTGCTCGGCGATGGCGTCGGTTTCCCCGCGATCCTCGAGCGCGCGCCGCGAGAGCACGTACTCGAAATCGGTGAAGGCGAAGGCCTTCATCAAGCGCAGCGCTTCGTCGAGGGTTTGTTCGAACTCGTGCTGCAGCTGATCGGGCGTACAGAACAGATGCGCGTCGTCTTGCGTGAATCCGCGCACGCGGTTGAGCCCGTGCAACACGCCGGAACGTTCGAAACGATAGACGGTCCCGAATTCAGAAAGACGCAGCGGCAGATCGCGATAGCTGCGCAGCGTGTTCCGATAGATGAGGATGTGGCCTGGGCAGTTCATCGGCTTTAGCCGGAACCGCTGGCCCTCCACCTCGATGGGTCCGAACATGTTCTCACCAAAGTTAGCGAGATGTCCTGAGATTTCGTATAGACGCTCGTGTGCGATGTGCGGCGTCACGACCGGCTGATAGCCTCGCTCGCGGAGGCCCTCGCGGATGAAATTCTCGATGATCTCGCGGACGATGGCCCCCTTGGGATGCCAAAAAACGAGCCCGCCGCCGGCCGCCTCTTCAATGGAGAAGAGGCCGAGCTCGGTGCCGAGCCGCCGATGATCGCGCCGGCGGCCCTCTTCGAGGCGCGCCAGGTACGCGTCGAGCTCCGTTTGGTCGTACCAAGCGGTCCCGTAGATCCGCTGGAGCATCGGCCGGTGCTCGTCGCCCCGCCAGTAGGCTCCGGCCACGCTCGTCAGCTTGAATGCCCCGATCGCGCCGGTCGAATCGGCATGGCCGCCGCGGCAGAGGTCGGTAAACGCGCCGATCGTATAGAGCGTGATCGGTTCGCCCTTGGGGATCTCGCTTGCGATCTCAACCTTATAAGGGTTGCCCTTGAAGGCGTCGATGGCTTGGTCTCGCGAGACCTCGCGGCCGGTCATCGGGTAATCCGAGGCCACGATCTCGTTCATCCGCTTCTCCAGACGCTCGAGGTCCTCGGGCGTGAACGGGTCGGGCCGATCGAAATCGTAGTAGAATCCGTTCTCGATCGCCGGCCCAATGGTCGGTTTGGCTTCGGGGAACAGATCCTGAACGGCATAGGCGAGTACGTGAGCCGCGGTATGCCGCAACTCCGGAAGAGTGGCCATATCGGCGCCGTGCCTTCGGTGCTTCGCTCCGGGGCTCATCCTTCGACGGGCTCAGGATGACACGTAGCTAGGCTGCCTAAGACACAAGGGGGTCTTAATCTGGAGTTAATCGGGCTGCATTACAAATAAGGCAGGCCTTCGGCTCAGGAGCGGAGGCCACAATTTTTCCTCGCTACAAGGAGCCTAAACTCTGTGATACGTTCGTTGCGTCGCTGCTCTGCTGCGCTCGCCGTTATGGCTGCCCTGGCCGTACCCGCTGCGGCGGCCACCCAGCTTACCGGAGCGGGGTCAACCTTCGACTTCCCGTTCTTCTCAAAAGCCTTCTACATTTACAGCCAGAAGAATCCCGACGTTACCGTCAACTATCAGTCGATCGGCAGCGGCGGCGGCATCAAGCAATTCAGCGCGAAGACCGTCGATTTCGGGGCGACCGACGTTCCGATGAACGCCGAAGAGCTGGCCGGGGCGAAGGATCCCGTCCTTCAGTTTCCGGTGACCCTCGGGGGCGCCGCCATTGCCTACAACCTTCCCGGCGTCGACAACCTGAAGCTGACGCGTCAGGCCGTGGCCGACATCTTCCTCGGCAAGATCACCAAGTGGAACGACCCGCAGATCACCAAGCTCAATAAGGGCACGAACGTCCCGGACACCTCGATCGTCGTCGTGCATCGCTCGGATGGTTCGGGCACGAGCTACATCTTTACGGATTTCCTGAGCCACGTCTCGCCGGAATGGAAGAGCAAAGTCGGCACGGGTAAGAGCCCGTCCTGGCCGAGCGGCGTCGGCGCGAAGGGAACCGAAGGCGTCGCCGGGGAGGTCCGCAACACTCCGGGCGGCATCGGTTACGTCGAGATGGCATACGTCGTCGAGAACAAGATGACGGCCGCGATGCTGGAGAACAAGGCCGGCAAGTGGGTCGCCTGCACGCCCGAGACCGTCGCGGCAGCCGCTGCGAGCAAGCCCGAGGTGAGCGCGTCGAATTTCTCGATCGTCAACGCTGCCGGCGCCAACTCGTATCCGATCTCCGGCTATTCGTGGGTCGTCGTCTATAAGAAGCTTTCGGATGCCGGTCGCGCGAAAGCCCTCTACAACGTGCTTTCGTGGCTGATCGGACCCGCCGGACAAGACAACGCGAAGTCGGTCGACTACGTACCGCTGCCGCGCAACGTCCAAGAGACCGCGGCCGCGACCCTTCGCCAGATGCAACACTGATTGTCCGCTGAGCCGCAGTTTCGGCGCGTTGCGCGTTTCGTAAGCCCCGTCGACCGCGGCTTTGCCGCGGTCGTCTACGGCGGGAGCATTCTCTTTGCGCTCCTCATCATCGGGCTGTTCGTCGAGCTCGTGCTCGGCTCGTGGCCGTCCATCGTCAGGTTCGGTCCCGGATTCATCTTTCACAGCGGTTGGGATCCGATCAACAGTAAGTTCGGCGCGCTGCCGATGATCTACGGCACGGTCGTGACCTCGTTGATCGCGATCGTGCTCGCGGCGTTCGTGGGCATCATGGGCGCGGTTTTCTTAGCCGACTTCGCGCCGCTCTGGCTGGCGACGCCGCTTTCGTTTCTCATCGAATTGCTTGCGGCGGTGCCCAGCGTCGTCTACGGTCTGTGGGGCCTCTTCGTGCTCTCGCCGTTCATGCGCACCGCGCTCGGGCCCGCGCTGCAAAAAGTACTCGGCTGGACGCCGCTCTTCTCCGGAACGATCTACGGGGTCGGCCTGCTGACCGGCGGCATGATCCTTGCGTTGATGATCGTTCCGACGGTTACGGCCATTTCACGCGACGTCATCTCCGCGATCCCGCGCGATCTGCGCGAGGCTTCGATGGCGCTCGGCACGACGAAGTGGGAGACCGCGATCCGCGTCGTGCTGCCGGCGGCGCGCGTCGGCGTCTTCGGCGCTTGCGTGCTTGCGCTCGGGCGCGCGCTCGGCGAGACGATCGCGGTGACGATGGTGATCGGCAACCGGCCCGAAATCTCGGCCTCACTCTTCGCGCCGTCGTACACGCTGGCCAGCGTGATCGCCAACGAGTTCACCGAGGCTACGACCAGCATCTACGTCAGCGCGCTCATCGAACTCGGTCTGATCCTCTTTGCCGTCAGCATCGTCGTCAACGCGCTCGCGCGCCTGATGATCTGGAGCGTACGTGGCTCAGAACGCGTTTAAGTACAAGGGGCTGCGGCGCCGGCGCATCGCCAGCTGGCTCGGCATCGCGTTGGCGTTCTGTTGCGCGGCGATCGCCGCAGCGGCGCTGCTGGTCATCCTCGGCTACGTCGTCGTTCAAGGCGTCGGTGCGATCAACTTCGATTTTCTCACGCAGTTGCCGCATCCGATCGGCATTCCCGGCGGCGGCGTAGGCAACGGCATCCTCGGCACGTTCATCATCTTGGGCCTCGCGACGCTGATGGCGGTGCCGATCGGATTGCTGACCGGAATCTATCTCTCGCTCTTCGGGCGCGGACCGATTCCCGAGGCGCTGCGCTTTCTCTCCGACGTGCTTTCAGGGGTGCCGAGCATCGCAATCGGTCTCTTTGCGTACGCGGTCCTCGTCGCACCCCTGAGGCACTTCTCCGGTTTCTCGGCATCGTTTGCGTTCATGATGCTGATGCTGCCGCTGTTGGTGCGAACTTCCGAGCAGGCGATTCGTTCGGTGCCGCAATCGGTGCGCGAGGGTGCGTTGGCACTGGGGATGTCGAACTTCCGAGCGACCGTGGGCATCGTGCTTCCGACCGCGCGGCCGGCGATCATCACCGCGCTGCTGCTCGCGATCGCGCGCGTAATCGGCGAGACGGCGCCGCTGCTCTTCACCGCATTCGGGACGCAGTTCTGGGAGACCAATCCGGGGAATCCCATGGCGGTGCTCGCGCTGCAAGTCTTCAACTATGCGATCTCGCCTTACGCGAACTGGCAGGCGCAGGCGTGGGCCGGCTCGCTGCTGCTCGTCGGCGCGGTCTTCGTGCTAAGCCTCGGCGCGCGTTTGATGCTGCGCCGTTCGATGAAGGGACTCGAAGCGTGAGCGCCGTCGCCGCACCCGCGGGCGACCTGCTCGCCGTCGATCGATTGAGCGCGTATTACGGCGACCGGAAAGCCGTCGGCGATCTCTCGCTCTCCTTTCCCACCAAAGCGATTACCGCGCTGATTGGGCCGTCCGGATGCGGGAAGACGACGCTGCTGCGTTGCCTTAATCGCATCCACGAAGTCAGCGCCGACGGGCGCGTCGAGGGACGAGTCTTGCTCGACGGCACCGACATCTACGACGTCAGCGTCGATCCGATGGCGATTCGCCGGCGAATCGGGATGGTGTTCCAGCGTCCGAATCCGTTTCCGACGCTCTCGATCTTAGACAACACGCTCGCCTGCGCGGGCCGTCGCGGAATGCGGCGCGGCGAGAAGCTGGAGATCGCCGAACGCGCGCTGCGCTCGGCGGCGCTCTGGGACGAAGTGAAGGACAAACTGAAGACGAGCCCGCTGCGGCTTTCCGGCGGACAGCAGCAGCGAATGTGCATCGCGCGTGCGGTCGCCGCGCAGCCCGACGTGCTCTTGATGGACGAAGCGACGGCCTCGCTCGATCCGATCGCGACCTCGGTGATCGAAGAGCTGATGGCGTCGCTCTCCGACTCGTTCACGATCGTTGCAGTTACTCATAACATGCAGCAAGCCGCGCGCGTTTCCGACGTTACGGCGTTCATGTTGGCCGACGAGAGCGGCACGGGACGGCTCATCGAAGTCGACGAGACGAGCAAACTCTTCACCAAACCCAGCAATCCGAAGACCGAAGATTACATCACCGGCCGCTTCGGCTAACACCGCCGCTTGAGCGCAGCTAAAGGCTTCGCGCGAAGCAGCCGGGAAGCTCGCGCTACCCCATTTTACCCCAAGGAGGAAAACCTGTTGCGTAATTCCGCTTTGTTAATTCAGCGTGCGGCGGCGATAACCATACTTGGCGCCCTCGCTGCAGCCTGCTCGAACGCCGGAGTGCCGAGCGCGAACTCTACGAGCGACTATCGCTCGATCGCGAACGGCCATGGCGGCCACTCGCTCCAACCCCAGACTAAAGCGAGCGGTTGGATGTCTCCCGAAGCGAAGAGGAAGAAGGGCAAGAATCTGATCTATTGGGGCAACTACGACACCAATACGATCACGATCTACTCGTCCAAAGGCGTCAACGGAAAAGAGAAAGGTCAAATCACGACAGGCCTTTCAAGTCCCGAGCGTCTCTTCGTCAACAAAAAACTCAACGTCTATGCCACGAACATCGGCAACAATACGATCACTGCGTATAAGCCGGGGAGCACGTCGCCGTTTCTGACGATCAGCAACGGCGTCAACTCGCCCACCGGTCTCACCGTGGATGCAGCCGGCACGGTTTACTGCGCCAACGTCGGCAACGACACGATCACGGTCTATCCAAAGGGGCAGACGTCTCCTTCGCTCACGATCCCCGCAACGAGCCCCGAGTACCTCGCGACGGATTCGCAAGATAATCTCTACGCCTCGGAGGGGCCCGGCATAATCGAATATGCTCCTGGATCAACGACCGGGACGAACCTCGGCCTCCCTTCATATCCGGGCGCGGTCGAAGTCGATAACAACGGCAATCTCATCGTGCTCTACGGTGCCGAGATCGAATACTTCCCGAAGGGCACAACGCAGCCGTCGAAAGAGATCCCGGTGACGGCGGGTAATCCGTTCTCGCTTTCGCTCAGCGGTAACAACAAAGAGTTGTACGTTAGCGTCGAGGCCGGCACACCGTTCGTCGTGCAAAATGTTGCCTATCCGAACGGTACGTCGCTGAGCGATAAACTCTCGACGGACGCCGGGCTTTGGCCGCTAGCGGTAAGCCCCGACAGCGCGTTGGGCAAATAGGAGAAGCTGTAGCCGTCGGGTGTGGGCGGCGATCGAAAAAAATAACTACGGTCGCATGATTCCCCGCAAAGATGGGGAAATAAATGACCTGGGTCTCTGAGAAAGAGGCCCCGAGTGGAGCGGCTCGTGTCTCTGGAAGGTGCGCGACTTCAGGCTTTTTCGCGGCAGCGGCGCTACTGACAGGATGCGGGGGTGGGCAAGTGCCGCTCGTGGCCGGGGCACCGAGCACTGGCGCCCCGGCCATCATTGTGCGGCCCCGCCTATGAGGAGCAAGATTACGTGATACGTCTCTTTCCGGCGGCGGCTCTTGGCGTCGCTGCGCTGATGATTGCGGGGTGCGCCCTGCCGCCGGCTCAGGGTACTGCCGGGGCGGCGTTGCCGCCGCTAACGGCCGCGCGCGGCACGGCGCCGCTGCGAGCCGAGGCCAAGACGGACGCACTGCTGTACGTTTCCGACACCGAGACGAGTGACGTTTACGTGTATACGTATCCCGGCGGTGTGCTCAAACAGACGCTGGGCGGATTTATCGATCCGGGCGGCGAGTGCGTTGACGCAAAAGGGGACGTCTTCGTCACCAATACCGGCGGTCTGAATATCGTGGAGTACGCCCACGGCGCTTCGACGCCGGCGGCGACGCTCAACGACCCGGGCTATTTCCCGTTTGGGTGCGCGGTCGATCCGACGACCGGGAATCTGGCGGTCACGAACTTCTCGACGGCCAGCGGCAGCGGCTCGGGGAACGTCGTGATCTACGAACACGCGAAGGGCAAGCCGAAGAAGCGGTACGGCGATGCCGCGATCAACGGCATGTTGCTCTGCGGTTACGACGATAAGGGGAACCTGTTCGTCAACGGTTTGACGCAGGCCAGCACCACCGGCTTCGCCGAGCTGCCCAAAGGCGGAAAGAAGTTGATCGATATCGCCCTCGACCAGAATATCGTGGCGGCGGGCGGCGTTCAGTGGGACGGGAAGTATGTGGCCGTGGGCGACGAGGCATCCGACACGATCTATCGCTTCTCGATCAGCGGCAAGAAGGGCACGACGGCCGGCGTCGCGGCTTTGAGCGGGGGCAGCGCGGTCGTGCAGTTCTGGATCGACGGCTCGAAGATCGTCGGGCCGAACTCCGGCCTGGGCAGCGTCGGGATTTGGAAGTACCCCGCGGGCGGCGCGCCGGCCAAGACGATCGGCGGACTTTACGTTCCGTTGGGTACGGTCGTAAGCAGAGCAAAAGGAGGCGAAGGTGTTTGAAGGCAGAGTAGCTTTGGTAACCGGCGGAGCACGCGGCATCGGTGCGGCAATCACCGAAATGCTGGCGACGAGCGGCGCGGCGGTAGCCGCCGGATATAGCCGCGATCAGGAGGGCGCCGAGAAGTTTCGGAATCAGATGCGCGAGAAGGGCGCCAACGTCTCAGTGCACCAGGGACGCGTCGATTCGACCGAAGACGTAAATCGCGTGATCAAAGAAGTGATGGACGAGCACGGCCGGATCGACTACCTCGTCAACAACGCCGGCATCACCGTCGACAAGACGGTGCGCAAGATGAGCGTTAACGATTGGCGCCAGGTGCTCGACGTCAATCTCTCCGGCGCGTTTCAGATGACCAAGGGCGTGCTGGAGCACATGATCGAGCGCGGCTCGGGGCGGATCGTCAACATCAGCTCGGTCATCGGCGAGACCGGTAACGTCGGGCAGGCGAACTATGCGGCCTCCAAAGCGGGCCTCTTCGGTTTCACGAAAAGCTTAGCGCTGGAGATGGCGCAGCGCGGGATCACCGTCAACTGCGTCGCGCCGGGCTTCATCGGCACCGAGATGGTGGCGGCGATTCCCGAAGCCGCGCTCGCAAAGGTGGTGGAGAAGATTCCGCAGCGGCGTTTGGGGCGACCCGAAGAGGTCGCGCGCGTCGTGAGGTTCCTGTTGGAAGACGATTCGAGCTACATCACCGGTGCGGTGTACTCGATCAACGGCGGATTGGATATGTAACAACGCCGATCGCCGGAGGTCAAGCGCAGCCCGCGCATCCGGCCACTTAAGGCGGCGGCGAGGCAGAGCGCGAGCGCACTCGGCCGTCCGGTGATCAAGCTTTATCGTTGTACCAGCGAGAGATGAAAAAAGCGTAAAGCCTTTTGCTAATACTTCGCGACGAGCCGTTGCGCATACCATTGCGGCCACGGGTCGGAGCGGTTCTGACTTGAGTATTGCTCGTCGAGCTCCACGAGATCGCGGGTGAGGTGGCTGCGGACGGGACGGTGTCCGAGCAGCGCCGGCAGCTCCGAGTGAGTCAGCAACCATTCGGAGTAGAACGTCGCCCAATCGTCATCGTTTCCGTCCGTATCGGCGAACACCATGTGATGTATGTCACCGACTTGCGTCAGCAACGCGGCGATCTTCGCAGTTACGTCATCGTTCATGGGCTCATGCTTCGACAGACTCAGCATGAGACGCTCGTCCTTCGACTGCGCTCGCTCCGCTCTGGATGACGCGGTTTCAGCGAGCAGGAGGGGAACCGCATGTAAGTTGGGTAAATCTAGCGCGTGGATAGTTTATCTCTCAGTGGACGGGTCGGCATCGTTACGGGCGGAGCGCGCGGCATCGGCGGCGCGATAAGCACGCTGCTCTCGACCGACGGTGCAACCGTCGCCGTGCTTGGGTTGCCGGAGGATCGCGAGCGGACGCGCACGCTCGCCGCCCGGCTCAACGGCGCGGCTTCGCGCATTCATTTTTATCAGGGCGACGTCAGCGCCTACGAGCAGTGTCGCGAAGCCGTTGATTCGGTACTGCGCGAGCACGGTCGTATCGACTTCCTCGTCAACAACGCGGGCATCACCCGCGATCATACGGTCCGAAAGATGACCGTCGAAGAGTGGGAAGCGGTCCTGCAGGTCAATCTCTCGGGGCCTTTTTTTATGATCAAAGCCGTCCTGGATACGATGCTCGAGCAGGGCTTCGGGCGGATCGTCAACGTCAGCTCGGTGGTCGGCGAGGCCGGCAACTTCGGGCAGGCGAACTACGCGGCGGCTAAAGCCGGGCTGATCGGCCTGACCAAGACCGTCGCGCTGGAAGTCGCCAAGCGCGGCATCACGGTCAACGCGGTCGCGCCGGGCTTCATCGAGACGGATATGACCAAGGCGATGCCGGTTGAGGCGATCGAGAACGCGATCGCGCAGACACCCGTTCGCCAGCTCGGCCAGCCGGAAGAGGTCGCGCGGCTGGTACGCTTCCTCTTAGACGAGAAGGCGGGCTATATCACCGGAGCGGTCTACAACATCAACGGCGGCTGGTACATGTAATGCCCTTGGACAAGATAGCGCCCGAAGAGCTGAAATACGGCATCGACATCACCGGGCTCGACCCGGCTTCGCTCAGCGACGCGGTACGCGCCGTCGTCGCCGACGTGATGATGGATCCCATCCGGATGAGCACCTGGCTGGCCGGCTTCGTGCTCGCCGAGCAAAACGTGGGACTCAACATGCTGCGCCGGCTCGGCGGCGAGAGCCCCGACGGTTCGCCGTTCCCGGGCGACAAACGCTTTGCCGAACCGGAGTGGCGCGAGAACCCGATGCTCGCCGGCGTCCTCGAGGACTATAAGGCACGCACCGACGCGACGATGTCGCTGATCGATTCGGCGCGTCTGCCTGAAGCGACGCGGCGCAAGGCGCGTTTTGCGATGCAACTGATGACCGACGCGTACGCGCCGAGCAACATTCCCTGGCTCAATCCCGGCGTCGTCAAAGAGGCGACCGAGACGCAGGGGCAGAGCCTGGTCCGCGGGATGGAAAACTTCCTCGACGATCTCGCCAACAACAACGGCTATCCGCGGCAGGTCGACCGCTCGGGCTTCGAGCTGGGACGCAATCTGGCGGCAACGCCCGGCCGCGTCGTCATGCGCAACGAGCTGATCGAGCTGATCGCGTACGATCCGCAGACGCCGCAGGTCCACGAGCTGCCGCTGCTCTGCAGCCCCCCGTGGATCAATAAGTACTACATCATGGATTTGGCGCCGGGGCGTTCGTTCGTGGAGTGGGCCGTCCAGCACGGCCATCAGACCTTCATGATCTCCTACCGCAACCCCGACGTGAAGCTATCGCACCTGACGATGGACGATTATCTGCGCGATGGCGTCCTGGCGGCGCTCGACGCGGTGCAAGAGATTACCGGCGCGCCGAAGGTCAACGTCGCGGCCCTGTGCCTGGGCGGAACGCTGGCGATGGTCATGCTCGCCTACCTCGCGGCGCACGATCAGGGCGATCGGGTGGCGTCGACGACGCTGACGAACACGCTCGTCGACTTCGGCAGTCCGGGCGACCTCGGCATCTTTACCGACGAAGACACGATCGCGCGGCTCGAGAAAAAGATGCACGAACGCGGCTACCTCGAGTCGGCGGAGATGGCGCGCACCTTCGACTGGATGCGCTCCAGCGACCTGATCTGGAGCTACGTCATCAATAACTGGTTCAAGGGGAAGAAGCCGCCGGCGTTCGACATCCTCTCCTGGAACAACGACTCCACGCGCATGCCGGTCGCGATGCACTCGCAATACCTGCGCGCGTGCTACCTCCACAACTCGATCGTCAAGCCGAACGCCTTCGTCATCGGCGACACGCCGATCGATTTGGGGAAGGTTACGACGCCGTTGTACGTGCTGGGCGCGGAGAACGATCACATCGCGCCGTGGCGGGCGACCTATCAGACGACGCAGTACGTCTCGGGACCATCGAAGTACGTGCTGACCAACTCCGGCCATATCGCCGGAATCGTCAATCCGCCAGGCGGCAAAAAGACCTGGCATTATACCAAGCCGCAGGCATTACGCGGCGAAAGCGCCGACGCGTGGCTCGAGACCGCCGATCGGCACAACGGCTCGTGGTGGGAAGATTGGGCTCCCTGGGCCGAGGCGCACGGCGGAACGATGCGCGAGCCCTATGCGTTACCTGACGGTGAGCGGGCTCCCGGTCTGTACGTGCTCAACGAAGAGGGGCCACCGTTTACTCCAAAGGTAAAGGCACATTCATGACCGACGACGAGAAAACTACCGCCAGCGGCGCCTGGCGCAGCCTCGGGGATTTCATCCGCGGCCAGCGGGAGCTGGCCAACCTCTCGATGCGCCAACTCGCGGAGATCGCCAAGATCTCCAACCCATACTTGAGCCAGGTCGAGCGGGGTCTCTACAAGCCCTCGGCCGAGGTACTCAAGAGCATCGCCAACGCGCTGCAGATCTCGGCGGAGACGATGTACTCGCAGGCCGGCCTCCTCGACAGCTCGACGAGCCGGGAGAATAGCCACCATGGGGTCGAGCATGCGATAAAAATCGACCCCCGCCTGAGCGTCGATCAGAAGGAAGCCCTGATGCGGATCTACCGCAGTTTTGTTGGCGGAGGGTAGTTGACAGACACAGCATCTGCTTGGTATACTTAGCACACCTCGACAAAGCCAAGGAGATGCAAGCAACCACATGACCGTCAACGTCAAAGAGTACATGACCAAGTTTCAGGAAGAGGGTCTCGACGCGATCAAGCAGTCGCAAGAGGCCAGCCTCAAGGCGATCCGCTCGTTCGGTGAGTTCGCCAAAGAGTTCAGCGAGAAGCCCGGCACCGTCCCGACCTTCGAGAACCTGCCGAGCCCGACCCAGTGGGTGGAGATGTCGTTCGGCTTCGCCAGCCAGCTGCTCGAGATTCGCAAGAGCTACACGATGAAGATCGCCGAGATGATCGCCGAGACGCAGAAGAGCGCCCAGGCGAACGTCAGCGCCGCGACCTCGGCTGCGAACCCGAACTCGGCTTCGATGTCGAACTCGGCTCCGATGCCGAACTCGGCCACGCCGATCAACAAGCAGCCCATCAAGTAAAAACGTAAAGTCGTTCTGGGGGTCCCTTCGCCGCCCGGCTCAATGCCGGGCGGTCTTTCTTTTGCATCGTGGAAGCCAGGCGTATGAACGAAGCGACGACGATCACGATCGGTAGCGAACTGCGGGTCAGGCGTTTAGGATTCGGGGCGATGCGCTTGTGCGGAGCCGGCGTCTGGGGACGCCCCAAGGACGGCGAAAATGCAACGCAGGTGTTGCGGCGCGCTCTCGAACTCGGCGTCAACTTCATCGATACTGCCGACGCCTACGGCCCGGGCGCCAACGAGGAGCAAATCGCCGAAGCGCTGGCGCCGTATTCGGGCGGGGTTACGATCGCGACCAAGGGCGGCTGCACGCGGGACGGCCCGGGCGTGTGGGGACGCGATGGACGCCGGGAATATCTGCGCGAGGCCTGCGAGGCGAGCCTGCGCCGGCTGCGCCTCGACCGCATCGATCTCTATCAGCTGCACGCGGTCGATCCGCACGTTCCGTTCGAGGAGCAGATCGGCACGCTGCGCGAGCTGCGCGACGAAGGGAAGATCCGCTGCGTCGGGCTCTCCAACATCGACCTCGATCAGCTGCAGCGCGCCGAGCAAATCGTCGAAATCGCATCGGTGCAGAATAGCTACAACGTCAGCGACCGAGAGAGCGAAGCGATACTGGCGTACTGCGAGGCCAACGGCCTCGCCTTCATCCCGTACTTTCCGCTCGACGGCGGCGACTTAGTCGCACGCGGGGCGTTGGAAGAGATAGCGAAAGCGCACGATACGTCGATCTGGCAGGTGGGGCTTGCGTGGCTTCTGCAGCACTCTCCGGCGACGCTGCCGATTCCGGGGACGTCTTCAGTGCAGCACCTGGAGGAGAACGTCGCGGCGGCATCGCTTAGGTTGAGCGACGCCGAGTACGAGCGTTTGTGCGCGTTCGGCGCTGAAGATTCAGAGTTTTAGGCGATCGCTGATCCTACAAGCCATTGGTTGAGTTTTGTCATCTTTTCGCTTTCGTCATCCTTCGACGGGCTCAGCATGACACACACGCAGTAAAGTCAGGATGACACGGGGGAAGGGCCGCCGAAAACGCGGAGCAACGAGCAGAGCGAAGAAGAAGGGACTTTTTTTCTGAAGAGGTCGGCTGGCCGCTTGGCCATATGCACGCTTGCTTTTATCGCTCTTGGCGCGTGCAGCGGAGCGACGGGCGGCGGTATTGCGCTTCCGGCGAACGCGAACATTCCGATCGGCGAATCCGGTACTACGCCCATCGAGCACGTCATCGTGATCGTGCAGGAGAATCGAAGCTTCAACAATCTCTTCGCGCAGTTTCCGGGTGCGACCGGTACGGTCACCGGTAAAGAAAAGATCGGGAAAGGCACGAAGGCCAAAGTTCAGTCGATTGCCTTGACGCAAGTACCGCTCGAGGACAAGCAAAACCTCAACCACCTCTACAAGTCCTACAAGATCGCCTATGACGACGGCAAGATGGACGCCTTCAATCAGATCATCTTCGAGCTGAACGGCCAGATGGAAGGCAGCAAGCCGTATGAATACGTGCGACAGTCCGACATCTCGCCGTATTGGGACATGGCTTCGCAGTACGCCCTGGCCAACAAGATGTTCCAGACGCAGGGCAGCGGCAGCTTTACCGCCCATCAGGATCTGATTCGGGGCGGAACCGTCATCGATACGCAGGGCGACAGCCTGATCGACGATCCGGATAATTCGAAGGCTTGGGGATGCGACTCGCCGTCCGGGACGGTGACCTCCCTAATCAACGGCAAGACGTTCAAACATAATCACGGCCCGTTCCCGTGCACGAAGAACTTCCAGGCGTCGGGGACGGCCTACACGACGCTGCGCGATCTCTTAGATGCAAAAGGCGTCTCGTGGAAATACTACGTGCCCCAATTTTCGCCCTATCTGCCGGGCGCGATTTGGAATGCATTCGACGTGATCGCGCCGGTACGCTACGGTTCGGAGTGGGGAACCAACGTTGACTGGCCGGAGAAGAATGTGCTCAACGATATTCCGAACGGGAATCTGGCCGCCGTGTCGTGGGTAATTCCCGACGAGTCGAACTCCGATCACCCGGGCTACGCCAACGACACCGGACCCTCGTGGGTCTCGAGCATCGTCAACGCCGTCGGAGAGAGCAACTATTGGGACTCGACCGCGATCGTCGTCCTCTGGGACGACTGGGGCGGTTTCTACGATTCGGTCGCGCCGCCCAAGCACGACAAACAGGGCGGCCCGGGCTTTCGCGTGCCGGCGATCGTGATCTCGCCCTACGCTATTTCGGGCGACATCTCGCAGACGGTCTACGGCTTTGGCAGCGTCGTGCGCTTCATCGAGGATACGTTCAATCTCGGGCGTCTCGGAACGACCGATGCGACGTCGCACAGCATTTCAGACATGTTAGACTACAGTCAGAAGCCGCGCGCGTTTAAACCGATCGGGTCAAAATATTCGCGCGAATACTTCCTGCGTCAGAAGCCTTCGGGGCTGCCGGTTGACACGGAGTAGCGGCGCGTTAGCGCGCCAAAGCTCGTTTGGCATGGGAGCGAGCGGGTGCGCCGACGATGATTGTGGCGAAGGACCGGCGAATGACTCCTATCCTAAGGCCACGCAGGAAAGGAGCATTCCGGTGAAGCCAGGAGCAACAACCCTTTGGGTATGTGCCACGGTCGCCTTCAGCCTTGCAGCGTGCAGCAGCGGCGCGACTCCCAGCTCGATTCCAGCAAGCTCGATTTCATCGAGCTCGAACCGATCTCACTCGGTCGCACATCACGATTCAGGTTCCTTTACGCCGATCCAGCACATCGTCGTCATCGTGCAAGAGAACCGCACGATGAACGATCTCTTCGCGACGTTCCCCGGCGCAACCGGAACCACGACTGGGAAACGACTCGTCAACGTCAGTGGGAAGCAGAAGCTCGAAAACATCCAACTCAAAGAGACCGATTTATTGGTCAAGTCGAACCTCAATCACGTCTATTCCGGCTTTATCACGGCTTGGGATAACGGTAACATGGACGCCTTCAACAACGTCAAACGTACGTCGTCAACGCAACGAGAAGGTGCCGCACCCTACCAATACGTCAACCCCTCGGCCATCGCGCCGTATTGGGATCTCGCGCGCGAGTGGGGACTCGCCAATGCGATGTTCACCACGCAGGGCAGCGCGAGCTTCGCGGCACACCAGGCGCTGATCCGCGGCGGCACGATGATCGATGCCAAGGACAGCCTCATCGATAACCTGCGGTATACGCACAACGCGTGGGGCTGCGATTCGCCCCCCAAATCGAAGACCTCCCTGATTACGACGCAACTCGTGCTCGAGAAGGCAAAGGGTCCGTTCCCGTGCACCACCGATTTCCCAGGGTCGGGTGCGAACTATCCGACCCTGCGCGATCTCATGGACAATGCCGGCGTGTCGTGGAAGTACTATGCGCCGCAAATCGGCACGGCGGGCGGGATCTGGAGCGCGTTCGACGTGATCGCTCCGGTCCGCTTCGGTTCGGAGTGGGGCACGAACGTCTCGTGGCCGGAGACGAACATCTTCAACGACATCGATAACGGGCAGCTTGCGGCGATGTCGTGGGTCATTCCCAACTCGCAAAACTCCGATCACCCGCGTGAAGGCTCCGACACCGGGCCGTCGTGGGTAGCCAGCGTCGTTAACGCGGTCGGCCAGAGCCAGTATTGGTCCTCGACGGCGATCATCATCACCTGGGACGACTGGGGCGGATTCTACGACCCGGTTCCGCCGCCGCCGCGCGACAATCAGGGCGGACCGGGGTTCCGCGTACCGATGATCCTAGTCTCGCCGTACGCGCGCGAGACGTCGTCGAGCCAGCCGGGCTATATCTCGCAGACCATCTATGAGTTCGGCAGCATCGTGCGCTTCGTCGAAGACACGTTCAACCTCGGGCGTCTCGGCACGACCGACAGCACGACGAATAGCATCGACGACATGTTTGACTTCTATCAGTACCCGCGCCAGTTTCAGGCCGTCGGCTCAAAGTATTCGCGCAAGTACTTCATGGCGCAGAAGCCGTCGCGAAAGCCGGTCGAACGATATCTAGGAAAACCTACGTTCCGGAGTTACTTGGCGGCAGCGAGGGAGCTTATCGCTGCCGCCACCGGATATTGTAAGCCGCTGACCGTTTGTTTCGGGGCGCCGCCGGCCGGATACGGGTAGAGGCTGCCATCGCCGGCGCAGACGTCCGGTGCGAAGACCTTGCCACTGAAGATGGCAAACTGCTCGACGTCGCAGCTTCCGTTCAGCGGCGTCGTTCCCGCGATGGTCGCGGTCGACCCCGTGACCACGACCTGTTCGATTGCCGACGTCTCCTGGCTTTGATAGGATTGGTCGCCGACGGCGATATCGGTGCCGTCCCACTCGATTCCGCCCGGGAAGACGATTCCACTGAGCGAGATCGTTTCCAGGTTTTGTCCGCCGGCAGGGAGCTCGGCGAAGACAAAGTTGTACTTGCTGTCGAGCCCGTCGACCCAGAGATTGCCGCTCGCGTCGTAAGCGCAGAAGTAGACGTAGCTCATCGCTGAATCGCTGATCTTGTTCGCGGTTCCCTTGGCGCCGGCCCAGATGTAGACGTTCCCGCCGCCGGACGGTGAGCCGAGGTTCGTCATCGCGAGATTGCCGGTCGTCGGGTCGACCGCACAGGCCAGCGGGTACTGCGCGCCCGCGTCGCTGAGCGATACCTTGGCCTTGATTGCGCCGTGCGCATACCTGAGGATCCTCGTCGAGACCGATGAGATGACCCAAACGAAACCGTGCTGATCGGCGCAGACGCCTTGTGCGTCGCCAGTGTCGCTGAGAGCGCCCAGCGGCTTAAGGCTGGGGTAGGCGTACATCAGTACCTCATCGTCACCGCCGTCGGTAACGTAGAGGAGATTTTTGTGATTCTTGGCGCCGCCCGAGGCCCGCGTGACGCCGTGAGCGTGGTGCTGCCGCGCGCGGCGGCGCTGTTCGAAAAAGGCGAGGAGGCGCGCGCGGTTCGCGGATTGCTCGGGCGTGCGCAGTGCCGCACTCGAGCCTTGGAGCGCGAGGGGGAGGTTCGCCGGCTGCGTGACGCTGCAGGCGGAGAGCACGAGGAGGGCGCTCCCGAGGGCGGCGGCCAGAAATACGCTGCGCACAATCATCTCGTCTTTCTCCACAGAGCGGGCGGGGTCGGCGCCCTACGTTCGGCCCGCGCTCGCCGGGCTCATTCCGATGGCTTGGCCCAAGGGCGGGTAAGGACGCTGCGCTGCCCAAGTCTTCACGCATGAAACGCGACGCATTCATTCGCACCGCCGGAGCTGCGGTGGGCGCGGCGGCGCTGACCGGTGCCGTTCCACCAGCCGAGAACGACTATAATCTAACGACATCGACCGGAACGATTTACGGCACGCTCGCATTGCCGGGCAAGATTCCGGCACCGGTTGTCTTGATCGTCGCGGGCTCCGGCCCGACCGATCGCAACGGTAACTCGACGATGTTGATCGCGCCGGAGACCTATCGTCTTCTGGCCGCGGATCTCGCGCAGCGCGGCGTCGCCTCGGTGCGATACGACAAGCGCGCGGTCGGCGCGAGCGAGGCCGCCGGCACCAAAGAGAGCGATCTGCGCTTCGATACCTACGTTGACGATGCGGTCCTGTGGCTGAAACTGCTCGCGGGCGACGCACGGTTTTCGCGCGTCGCGGTCGCCGGCCACAGCGAGGGGTCGCTAATCGGGATGATCGCCGTGACGAAGGCACCCGCGGCGGCTTTCGTGAGCCTCGAGGGCGCAGGCCGTCCCGCACCCGTGGTCTTGCGCGAACAACTCCAGGGTAAGCTTTCGCCGAAAGATTTCGCGGCCGTGGACGGCATCATCACACAACTTCAGCGAGGGCATACGGTAGCGGAGATGCCCGCCGGCTTCGCAGCGTTGTTTCGTCCCTCGGTGCAACCGTATCTCATCTCGTGGTTCAAGTACGATCCGGCGGTCGAGATCGGGAAAATCCGTATTCCGGCAACGATCGTCCAAGGGACCGCCGACGTGCAGATCGGGATGGTCGACGCCGAGGCGCTCAAGGGGGGTGATCCCTCGGCGACGCTGGTCGTCGTCAAAGGGATGAATCACGTTCTGAAATACGCCCCGGACACGTCGTCGGAGGCGGCGATTGCCGCCGGCTACCAGGACTCTTCGCTGCCGGTTCGACCCGCAAGCGGTCGGGGCCGTCTACTCGGCGGCGGTCAAATAAGCGAGGGGGGTTGCGCCCGCGCCGCGTTCAACTGGTTACGCCCAGTTCAGAGAGCAGTTCGGAAATCTATAAGAAAGAGGATAGTAATGCCTAGATATATGGTCGAGCGAACCTTTCCCGACGGCCTTCACGTTCCGACGAATCCCGACGGAGCGGATGCCTGCCTGACGGTCGTCGGGCGGAACACCGAGAGCGGCGTGACCTGGGTGCATTCGTACGTGTCAACCGATAAGAAGAAGACGTTCTGCATCTACGACGGTCCGAACGAGGCGGCGATTCGCGAGTCGGCGACGAAAAACGGGATCCCGGTCGATAGCGTGACGCAGGTCTCGGTTCTCGACCCTTACTTTTATCAAGATTAAATCTTTTTAACCGGCGGCGGCTCGCAGCACTGCGGGCCGCCGACGGAGGAGCGTTATGAGGAAACTATTTTCTTTGAGCACCGCGATGCTGCTATTAGCAATCGCGGGCTGTTCGTCTGGTACGCAATCATCCTTACCGTACATGCAAGGCTCTGCGGCGATGCGGGCGCTCGGGGGAACCGGCGCCGGCAAGATCACCCACATCGTCTACATCGTTCAAGAGAACCGCAGCTTCGACAATTTGTTCCAAGGTTATCCCGGCGCCGATACGGTTTCGAGCGGAAAGAACTCGCATGGCGAAACGATCAAGCTGCAGCCGGTTCCGCTCTCGCACCAATACGTGATCGATCACTCGGCGGAGGCGATGTTCTCCGCGTGCGACGCACCGGCGGGCGATCTGCCGGGAACGCACTGCCGCATGGACGGCTTCGATCAGGAATACTCCGGCGGCGGCCCTTCGAATCCCGAGTACGTCTACGTGCCGCATAGCGACAGCAAGCCGTACTTCGACATGGCGCATGAAGGCGTGCTCGCCGACCGGATGTTTCAATCGCAGCTTGACGAGAGCTTTGTCGGGCATCAGTACGTGATCGCCGCACAGGCGGCCTGGAGCGTCGATCTGCCGTACGGAGCGTGGGGCTGCGAGGGCGGCAGTTACGACGAAGTCGCAATCGTCAACAAGGACCGCACGATCAACCAGAACGGCCAGCCCCCGTGTTACGACTACACGACGCTTGGCGACGAGCTCGATACCGCCGGGCTGACCTGGCGGTTCTACGCGGCCACGTACGGCAGCGCCAGCGACGGCGCGGAGTGGTCGAGCTATCAAGCGATCAAACACATCTACCACGGCCCGGACTGGAAGAAAGACGTTATCTCGCCAAACTGGCAGTTCCTCGACGACGTTAAAGCCGGGACGCTAGAGAACTTCACGTGGATCACGCCGGTCTGCGTGGAGTCCGATCACGTGAACTGCCCGGGCGGCTACGGACCCTCGTGGGTGGCGGCGCTCGTCAATGCGGTCGGCGAGAGCAAGTTCTGGGACTCGACGGCGATCTTCATCCAGTGGGACGACTGGGGCGGCCTCTACGATCACGTTCCACCCAGGTATCTCGATCGCGACAGCACGGGCTTCCGAGTGCCGCTCATCATCCTCTCGCCCTACGCAATCGAGAATAAAGTCTCGCACGTACCGTACGAGACCGCAAGCGTCTTGCGTTTCGCCGAAAATCTCTGGGGTTTACCGCAGATGGCGCCCGCGGACCGGCGCGCAAACTCGCCGGCCAGCGATAGCTTCGACTTCACGCAGAGCCCGCAGAAGTTCCGGCACATCAAAGCGCCCCTGCCGCCGAAGTTCTTCAAGAAGTACTTCCCTTCCAACTACTGGGCACCCGACTACGAGTAAGCGGTTATTGGATGCCCGGTTCGACGAGCGTATCGTCGGTCGTTTCAGGGCGCAGCAGCGGGCGGTCGTAGATCGACCCGCTCGGTTCGCGGATGTCTTCAAAGGCGATCGTGGCGTCGCGCACGACGCGGCGGTGCCCGAGGAAGAGATCGCTGCCGGCACTCTCTTTGGAGATTACCGGAGCCCCGCCGACGAGCGCGAAGTTGACGTTCCAGGGGACGTCGGTCAGCGGGCTGATCGTGAAGTTGCCGGCGGTGACGGCGCGGCGCGGTAAGTAATCGTTCGCGCCGACCCAGAGTTCGCGAAGGCGGTTCTCTTTAGGCTTTCGCAGCGGCGTTAGGCGAAGGTGGTACGTCGGGGCGCCGTCGAGTTCGGGCTGGTCGATTAGCTCGACGCGGTAGACCGGCGCGCCGGTCGAGACGACGGCGATCGTGCGAAGCGTCGTCGCTTCGTCGTCTTGCTGCGGCTTTTTCTGCGGGATTGCATAGCGGAGGCCGAACATGTAGGTGGGTTCGAGCAACGGCTCGCCGATGAGGTCCTGGTACGCCGCGGGATGGCCGACGGGCTGGTGGATTACCCAGCAGTAGCCGAAGCAAATTGCTGCGTTGACGCTCACGTTGATGCCGTGCGGAACCGGCGCTGGCTTCGCGAGTTGTTCGTCGCTGATCGGGAAGATGCGAACCGAACCGTCGCTGGTATCGGCACTCGCGCGGTAGTGATCGGCGGTTGGGGTTTGGCCATCGAGCCCCGTGACGGCGATCGTGTAATCGAGGCGCGAGGGGTACTGCGCGCTGGTTACCGCAGCGCGAGCCTGCAGCCAGATCGCGTAGGCGTCAAGCACGAGGGCCGGAAGCCCCGAAGGTCATCCCATTGGTTTCGACGCGACGATGAAGACCTTCTGCACGCGGGGCGGAGCGTGTTCGCGGGCTATTCCAGTCTGCGCCTCGTGCAAGAGCGGTTCGGCGGCTTCGCCCATGTCGGCGCGGAGTACGGCGCTGTGCTTCATCAGGAGGTGATACTGCACGAGCTCACGCGCACGGGCGTTCGCGATAGGGGCGTGGGTGTGAACGGTGAGACCGGCGGATTGCAGGTAGGGGCGGTAGTCGCGGACGATCGTTGGCATCTCGAGATCGGTCAGCGCCTCCCAGGTAACGATCGTGGCGCGACCGCCGGGCCGCAGGGTGCGGGCGATCTCTTTGGTGACCGCTTCCGGTTCGATAAACTGCAGGGCGTCGATGCTCATTACTGCACGAACCGAAGCGTCGGGCAATTCCGTGCGCGTTGCGTCGCGGGAGTGGAATCGCACTCGTTGCGTTAGATCCAGGCTTGCGGCAAGCGCGCTCGCATGGGCGACAGCAACGGTTGAAAAGTCGGTGCCGATGAGGGACGCGCCGGTCTCTTGCGCGATCCACAACGCCGGGCCGCCGAGGCCGCAGGCGAGGTTGACGAAGGTATCGCCGGCGCGCAGCTGCATCGCCTCGGCGATCCGTTCGAGCAGCGAGCGGTTGACGGAGCTGAGCGGGATGACCCAATCGGGAAGGTCTGTTTTGGTTTCCGCAACGACGGCACGGTATGCATCGCTGTCGGGCAGAGCGGAGTAGATGAGGTCGTAGAGCTCGATCATCGACGCCGGTTGAGTTCGCCGTAGTGCTGAGCCGACCCGCCGAAGTAGTAATAGCGAAACGATGCCGCGAATGCTGGATCGACGTGGAAGATGAAGAGCTGATTCCGGATCGTAGCGAGATACCGTGGCGAATCGTGCCGTCGCTATTATGGGTTAGCGTTGCGCTGCTCCTCGGCTTTGCGGCACTTGGCGTGCGCTCTGCAGCAATTCGCGAGGAACCGCGGCGGTTCGCGCTGTTGGCGAGGTGGGAGACTGGAATCCTCATCTACGTAAAGACCAGGGCCATAACCGCCATATTTAACGGTATCACGATTGACATTCCTATATTGAGCGGTGTCGTGATGCTTTGGATTTCCTTTTTGAACCCACGCTGGAGCGATCGCACACTGTGGAGTGCCGCAATGATTTTCACCGCGTACGAGGTAGCCGCCGAGGGGTCGTGGCTCTTTCCACGCGTCGCCCCGGATGGGATGCTCTACACGTACCCGAACGTCGGCGCCGTCGTCGGTCTCGTCGCTTACGGCAGTTGGCTCCTGATCCTGCGGGAAAGCACGCTTTCAGGTTGGCTGAAGCGCGTGTTGAGCGGCCTCTGCGCGCTCGCGGTTCTCGCGATCCTTGCGTACCCGGCTATCAACGCGTACACCCGAATGGTTGACCTTGCCGGCTCCCTTTTACTTGCCGGCGCCTTATTCGCTTTGGGAATCTTCGTTGCGCGGCGCGTTGGCGTCGATCTGCTGGCCCGAAATGGCTGAGGATAGCGCCCTAAATCGCGCGCACTGGGATCGAACGAGTGACCAATACCAAGCCGCGCATAGCGAACAGCTCGCGCGACATCCGATGGCATGGGGCGTTTGGTCGATTCCAGAAGCCGAGCTGCAGATTCTCGGAGACGTTGCCGGAAAGGACGTACTGGAGTTCGGATGCGGCGGAGCGCAGTGGTCGATCGCTCTGACGAAGCTTGGCGCGCGTTGCGTGGGATTCGACAACTCCGAGCGTCAGCTCGAGCATGCGCGGCTAAATCAGCGAAACGCCGGGGTCGACTTTCCCATCATTCACGGCTCTGCGGAGAAGGTGGCGTTACCCGACAGATCGTTCGATATCGTCTTTTGCGATCACGGCGCGATGTCGTTCGTTGACCCGATGCGCAGCGTGCCCGAGGCTGCGCGGCTGTTGCGCTCCGGCGGATTGCTGGCGTTTTCAGCCGAGACGCCGTTGCACTTCATCTGCTGGGACGACGATTCTGACGCTGTGGGGACGACGCTCAAGCATAGCTATTTCGAAGAGCGATCGGCGCGGGACGAGTCGAGCGTCTCTTTTTCGCTGCCGTATGGCGAGTGGATCGCGTTGTTCCGGAAGAGCGGCTTCGAGATTGAGTCGCTGTTGGAACTTCGACCGCCGGAAGGCGCGACGACCACGTACTCCGATTACGTCAGCTTCGTTTGGGCTCGTTCCTGGCCGGCGGAACAGATCTGGCGCGTTCGCCGCGTTTAGCTTACGACGGACGGCACTCCTCGCTGTCGGCCGCAGAATCCGATGGGCGCTGCACCCGAAGTAGTCCGCGGAAAGGCTGCGTTCCCGTGGATGCCTGCGATGCGGCATTGTCCGGCGTGCGACTGTGGGGACTCTGGGCCCGTCATCCGTAGGAAGATACGGCGACGTTTCGAACTCGGACGTCGATGCTTTTCCGCGTTGCGCGCCGGCCGTTTGCTTCGATTGCTGCTTTCGTGCTGGCGTCGTGCGGCGGCGGTTCGCCGAGCCTAACGCCCGCCGCACCGGCGGCACTCGGAGATGTCAAAGGCACGACGCCGATCAAACACGTGATAATCGTCGTGCAAGAGAACCGCAGCTTCGATAATCTCTTTGCGACCTTTCCGGGCGCCGACGGAGCCACAACCGGTCAAGTCGCGGCGGTTCCGGTCTCGAAGCAGGGGCCGAAGTGTCCGATCTATCAAGCCGGTACCGTTCCCCTCGCCAAGGGAAACCTCGCGGTCGGCGACGATTTCGGCCACAAGCATTCCGATTACCAAATCGATTACGACGGCGGGAAGATGGACGGCTTCGATATCGATCCGATTCCCGCAGGCGATGGCCAACTCGCGTGCTTGCATCCGTACCAATACGTCGATCCGCTGCAGATCGGGCCGTACTGGCAGATGGCCCAGCAGTACGTGCTCGCCGATCACATGTATCAGACCCAGGCCAGCGGGAGTTTTACCGCGCATCAGGATTTGATCGCCGGGGGAACGGCGATCGACTCGAGCGACAGCGTGATCGACGATCCGACGGGCTTTCCGTGGGGCTGTGACTCGCCGCCGGGGACGACGGTGCCCTTGATCACGACATCGGGGAAGTACATTAGCAACGGTCCGTTCCCGTGCTTCACCCAGTACCAGACGATGCGCGACCTCCTCGACGGCGCGCGCATTCCGTGGAAGTACTACACGCAGAAGGTTAGCGGTGACAGCGCCGGTCTCTGGAACGGGTTCGATGCAATCTCGTCGGTGCGCTACGGCAAGGAGTGGGGTCACAAGGTTACGATCGGCGACCTGCAGTTCTTCAAGGACATGAAGGCCGGCTTTTTACCGGCAGTTTCCTGGATTACGCCCAACGCCGTCAACTCCGACCATCCGCAAGAGCTTCAAGGAGACAAAGACGTCGATTACGGGCCGTCGTGGGTCGCCTCGATCGTCAACACGGTCGGGCAGAGCCGCTTCTGGAAGACCAGCGCGATCATCGTTCTGTGGGACGACTGGGGCGGCTTTTACGATCACGAGCCGCCGGTCTTTTTCGACGATCAGGGCGGCCTGGGTTTCCGGGTCCCGATGCTGATCATCTCGCCGTATGCGCGCGAGACGTCCTCGAGGCAGCCCGGGTACATCTCGCACACGCAGTACGAGACGGCGAGCATCCTCAAGTTCGTCGAGCAGAACTGGACTCTAACGCCGATGCAGCTGCCGGATCAGCGCGCGACGAGCATCGGCGACTCCTTCAACTTCACGCAGAAGCCCCGCAAGTTTAGCGTAATACCGTCCCAGAAGTCGCTGAACTTCTTCGTGCATCAGGCACAGTCGGGTAAAGCGCCCGACACGGAGTAGGCGAGCGTGACGCGCCATACGCGCTTTTTTCTCGCGCTGGCCGTCGCGGCAACGATCGCTGCTTGCGGACGGTCGAGCGGAGGAGCGCTTCCTCCGCTCACGCTTCGGGATGCGCGCGTGGCGCCGGAGACGACGAAGATCAAGCACGTCGTCATCGTTATTCAGGAGAATCGCAGCTTCGATAATTTCTTCGCGACGTTTCCGGGAGCCGATGGCACGAAAATCGGGAAGGCGGCGGCGGTACCGGCAGGCGACGACTGTAAGGTGCCTCTGACGAGGGCGACGTCGGTTCCGTTGACCGAGGTTGACCTTTTAGGAAACGGTTTTCCCAAATCGTACGGCTATCAAAATCCCGCTGATCTAGAGCACGTTCACGCGGGCTTCATCGCCGACTTCGATCACGGCAAGATCGACGGTTTCGATCGAGAGGGATTCGGACCCGACGGAAGCGGCGGCCCGGCATGCACCTATCCGTACCAATACGTCAACCCGTCGAAGATCACGCCCTATTGGGATATTGCCAAGCAATACGTACTGGGCGACCATCTCTTTCAGGTGCAAGGCAGCGGTAGTTTCACGGCGCATCAGGAATTAATCGCGGCGGGCACGAGGCTTTCGCAGAGCGAGGCGCTCATCGACAATCCGTCGTGGTTCCCGTGGGGCTGCGACGGTCAGGCGCACGGTCCGCACATGGAACGTAGCGCGGTGATCAGGCGCGATGGGAAGGTCTATCCACTGGGCGGCCCATTCCCGTGCTTGACGTACACGACGCTGCGCGATCTGCTCGATGCAAAATCGGTCTCGTGGAAATTCTACGCGATCGAGGTCAAGAAATGGGAGCAGAAGGATCCGGGACGCGGGAACACGCCCGGCATCTTCAGCGCCTTTGACGCGATCAAGGCCGTGCGCTACAGCTCCGAGTGGCGGACCAACGTTACGCGGACGAATCTCGACATCTTCAGCGATATCTCCCAGAAACGGCTGCCGGCTGTCTCGTGGATCACGCCAAACACGCCGAACTCCGATCATCCCGGCGACGAGAGCGACACGGGGCCATCGTGGGTTGCGTCGATCGTCAATGCAATCGGCAAGAGCCCGTATTGGAAGTTCGACGGCGATCGTCATCGTTTGGGATGACTGGGGCGGCCTTTACGATCACGTCGCTCCGCCGCAGCCGCGCAATTGGGAGGGTGGCCCGGGATTCCGGGTGCCGCTCTTAATCGTTTCGCCGTACGTCAAACCGCACGTTGACCATACGGTCTACGAGTTCGGCAGCATCCTGCACTTCATCGAAGATAACTGGGGCCTCGGTACGCTGGGCCGCAATGACAAACGCTCTACGAGCATCGGCAACGCCTTCGACTTCAACATGCCGCCACGGCACTTTCAGGAGATTCCGGCGAAGTATCCGCTCGACTTCTTTCTCCACCAACCGCCGGCGGACGTACCACCCGATACGGAGTAGGCCAAGGTGGCCGTCGGATCAAGGGACGGCTAAAACGCCGAACGCGAATCCCTGGACGTAATACGATCCCAGCTGCGGGATCAGCGGCCCTCGCCTGACGCTACTCCGGGTCCCCGGGGCCCGAGGGCGGCTCGTGCAGGAAGTAGTCCTTCGTCTTGCTCGAGGGGATGCTGCTGAACGTTCGCGGCTGCTGTTTGTAGTTGAAGACGTTGACGATGCTGTTAGCGCGCCGATCGGTCGTGCCCAGCGAACCAAGCTTCCAGTTCTGCTCGACGTACTTCAAGATGCTGCCGAACTCATACTGGGTGTGCGAGACGACGCCTTGCCCGACGTACGGCGAAACGATCATCATCGGCACGCGGAAGCCTAGACCGCCCTGATCGTCGCGTTTGCCCGGAGGCTTGACGTGGTCGTAGAGGCCGCCCCAATCGTCCCAAACGATGACGATCGCGCTGCTGTTCCAGTAACCGCTCTCGCCGATCGCGTTGACGACGCTCGCAACCCATTCGGGGCCATCGTTGACGGTGTCGCCGGGATGATCGGAGTCATCCTCCGAGGGAATCAGCCAGGAAACGGCGGGCAAGGCGTTATTTTGAATATCGGTCAGGATATTGGTCTGCGGCATCGAGACGTTGGTGCCCCATTCGGGGCCGTTGCGCACGGGCGCGATCACGTCGAAGGCGTTGAGGAGCCCGCCAATGCAGGTAATGCAGGTCTCGCCCTGGCAGCCCGAGGTCCCGCTATATTTGAAGCACGGCGAGTAGTACTTCCAACTGACGCCGGCGGCATCGAGCAGGTCGCGCATCGTTTGGTAATTGGAGTAGCCCGAATAGGGAAAGTCTTTGGTGCACGGTTGCGGGCCGTTATTCTCCCCCCAGGTGAGCGACGTGGTGATCAGATCGGTGACGACGTTGCTGAGCGCGTCGCAACCCCAGGGGTCGCCGTCGGGCGTATCGATCAGGCTTGACGAGGAGCCGTATTGCCCCCCGAGGGCGGTGCCGCCGCGAATCAAATCTTGGTGGGCGGTGAAACTGCCGCTGCCCTGCGTCTGGAACGTGCGATCGGCGAGTACGTATTGCGAGGCGATATCCCAGTAGGGCGCGATGTCGGAAGGATTGACGTAGGTGTACGCGAGCGCATTGATCTGCTTGACGTTCTTGGGCCAGTTCCGCGGGCAGACGCCGTACGGCTCGCGGTTGAAGCCGTCCATCTTGCCCTTATCGTAGGCTCGCATGAACGAGTAAAAGCAGTGCCCGATGTCGGTGTTGTTCTGCTTGGGCACCAGATCTTGCTCGGCCAGCGTGACGTGTTTATCGACCCAGTGGCCGTTCTTGAGCAGTCGCTCTTTGCCGTACGTGACGCAGCCGGTGCCCTTGAAGCAGTTAAAAAGATTGTCGAAGCTGCGATTCTCTTGGATTACGATCACGACGTGCTGGATCGGCGAGTGCGAGGAGCCGCTCTGCGGAAGCAGCGCCGTCGGGGCGAGGGAAATGCCGTTTGCGCCGCCGCAGCCGGCTAACGTGAGGCCAATGATAAGTGCATGGACTAGCTTTCTCATCTGCGATGGCTCGTTCGTTCCCGAGAGCCCGCTTTCATGGTTACGACGCGTGGTTGGAAGGGAAGCGACCGGTTGCCGCGCGATGAGCCGAGGGGGGACGCGGTGAAGTAACGGGGCGCTGAAGGGAGCCGCCGCACGCATCGGCCGGGCGGCGCGTTCTCATTACAGAGGAGCAGTATATTGCTATGCGATTGACCGGTTTACGGATTTCATTGGTCCCGGCGGTGCTGGCGTTGGCACTCTCGGGTTGCGCGTTCGGCGCGCCGTCTTCTTCCTTACCTTACATGAACAGCAACGCGAGCCTCGCTCATCTCAACTCGACGGGCGCCGGCAAGATCACCCATATCGTCTACATCGTTCAAGAGAACCGCAGCTTCGACAATATGTTCTACGGCTACCCGGGCGCGGACACGGCGAAGTACGGCTACACCTCGGACAACCAGAAGGTGAAGCTGAAGCCGGTCGGCCTTGAGGCATTCTACGTGATCGATCACTCGGCCGACGCGATGTTCGCCGCATGCAACGCGCCGCCCGGCGACCTGCCCGGCACGCACTGCCGCATGAACGGCTTCAACAAGGAGGACAGCGAAAACGGGCCGCGCGGCGTGCAGTACCCGGAGTACGTGTACGTTCCGCACAACGAGTCTCAGCCCTATTTCGACATGGCGCGCCAAGGCGTACTGGCCGATCGAATGTTCCAGTCGCAACTCGACGAGAGCTTCGTCGCCCACCAATACATCATCGCGGCGCAGGCGAAGTGGTCCGTCGATCTGCCGGGTGGGCTATGGGGATGCGAAGAGCCGGGAGTAACCGTGCAGACGATCACCAAGCTGCGGACCTACGGGCCTTCCGAGAGCGCGTGCTTCGACTATCAGACGTTGGGGGACGAGCTCGATAAGGCGCACCTGTCGTGGCGTTTTTACGCAAGCCAGTACGGCAGCGCGTCGAGCGGCGACGGCGGGACGTGGTCGAGCTACGAGGCGGTCCGTCACATCTACGACGGGCCCGACTGGAAGAAAGACGTCATTTCCCCGAACTGGAAGTTCATCACCGACGTCAAGGCGGGCAAGCTGGCGAACTTCACCTGGATTACGCCGGTCTGCGACGACTCCGACCACGTCAACTGCTACGGCGGGTACGGTCCGTCGTGGGTTACAGCATTGGTCAATGCGGTCGGTAAGAGCAAGTTCTGGAACTCAACCGCGATCTTTATTCAATGGGACGACTGGGGCGGTCTCTACGATCACGTCGCGCCGGCCCATCTCGATCGCGACAGCCTCGGCTTCCGCGTTCCGCTGATCGTGATGTCGCCGTACGCGCTCGCCGGCACCGTCTCGCACACGCACTACGAAACGGCGAGCGTGCTGCGCTTCGCCGAGGATCTGTGGGGACTCAAGCAGCTTGCGCCGGCGGACCGGCGCGCGAACTCACCGGCCGACGCCTTCGACTTCAATCAGACACCGCGGAAGTACGTCCACGTTGACGCGCCGCTGCCCGCGAAGTTCTTCATGCACCAGTTCCCAAACGATTACTTTGCACCCGACTACGAATAGCATAGGCACCGCGTGCTACCGTCAACGATGCAATGCCCGTCTTCTGGCGGCTGTGGGCGTCCACCGAGGGGCAAGCCGGAAAGCGAGTGCGTAGGCACACACTACGAAATAGCAACCTAGCTCATCTTTGTGTTCAGAATGACACACGCATGAGCGATGCAAGCGGCTGGGTCTGCCCGCCGTAATAAGGTGACTTAATTTAACCTGGGAAGGTTACGTGTCCGGCGCCTCCTAAAGGAGGTGACTACAACTACACCTACTTTATTGAGGTCGATAATGTCGTTTAGAAACAGTCGCGCGTTAGTGGTCTTAGCCATCGCGTCAATGGCGATGACCGCCTGCGGCGGCGCCGGAATGACCAGCATTCCCGCAAGCCAACCGTTGATGGGTAATGCCCAACACCTCCTTGATTCCGGCGGCGTCATGCCTGCCGACTCGACATCCATCCTAAAGAAGCTGAAGAAGGACGTAACGATCGGCTCGACCGTGGATCCGAAGAACGGAGACAAGGGTCCGCGCGCGATCAGCGTCGTGATGGGTAACGACGGGAACCTAAAGAAGAATCAGATTCTCGTTTGCAACTTCGAAGACTCGAAAGGCAACGCCGGCCAGGGCTCGACCATCGAGCAGTTCTCGCCGACCCCGAACTCCAAGCCGACGACGTTCGTGCAGAGTTCCAAGATCGCAGGCTGCGACGGCACCGCAATCACCTCCGGCGATCAAATCTATGCCACGGGCATGACGAGCAAACTCATGGTTTGGATCAACCAATCCGGCCAGATCAAGAAGACGTACGGCAAGCCGATCACGATGCCGATCGCGGATTCGGAAACGCCGCAGCTCTACCTCTACTCGCCCATCTACGTCTATGCCGGCAACGGCGATACCGGAGCCGTCGATACCATTAGCCTTGGCGGCTACGGCACCAACCGCGTTACCGAAGTGATCAATGGGTTCCCGGTTAACAAAGGCTCGGGCTGGAGCGCACAAGGGCCGTCGGGCTTCGCTTACTGGTGCGGCTCGCTTCCCGGACAGCTGCAGTGCAAGAACAAAGCGGATATTATGTATCTGGCCGACGGCGACTGCAATGCGATCGTCTCGGTCGACCACGCCAGCAGCCTGCTCGTCAAAGACGAGATCACGGTCGGCAGCGGCTGCAAGACTTTCAAGTGCAAGTATCCGACCACGACCTGTGGCAAGCTCGTGAAAGCCGGCTCCCCGCTGAACAAACCGTTTGCGGCAACGATCCTACCCAACGGCAACATGGTCGTCGCCAACACCGGGAACAACACGCTCGTCGAGCTGATGCCGAGCGGCAAGGTGCTGGCCACGAAGGTCGTGGACAAGAGTAAGACACCAGGGATATGGGGCCTCTTCGCGATCGGCTCGAACGACGGCAACACGGCCATCTACTACACCGACACGAACAGCGACGAGTTGCACGAACTGGAGCAGTAGTACTCGAGGAAGGGAAACCGTGTGTCATGGAGCTTCGTAACGCCGGTTGGTTCGCCTTAGCCGCTTCTCTCGTTACGTTCTCCGCGTGCGGCGGAGGCGGCGCCGCGCCAAACGGAGCGGCGCTCTCCACGCTTCCAAGTTTTCAGGGGGCCTCAGCATCTGCGGATGCGAGGCCTTTTGATTCGACGTCGATCCTCAAGAAATTGGTGAAGGATGTGACGATCGGCTCGACGGTCGATCCGAGTAACGGAGATAGGGGCCCGCGCGCGATCAGCGTCGTCATGACGAGCTATGGGGAGCTGAAGAAGAACCAGATCCTCGTCTGCAACTTCGACAATTCGAAAGGGGGCGTTGGCAAAGGGACGACCATCGAGAAATTCTCGCCGGCCCCAAATTCTAAACCGGCGAGATTCTTCCAAAGCTCGAAGATCGAAGGCTGCGCCGGCGATGCGATCACGAATGGCAACCAGGTCTACGCGGCGGGGATGACGAGCGGACTCATAGTCAGTATCAGCCAGAGCGGAAAGCTCAAGAAGACGTACGGCAAGCCGATCACGATGCCGATCGCGGATTCGGAAGGCCCGCAACTTTACGACTACTCGCCCGAATACGTGTGGGCCGGCAACGGCGATACGGGAACGCTCGACAGCTTTAGCTTCGGCGGGTACGGAACTGGGCGTCCCACGGAGATCATCAACGGGTTCCCAGTGAACAAGGGTTCCGGCTGGAACGTGCGGGGTCCGTCGGGTTTCGCCTACTGGTGCGGCGCGCTACCCGGAAAGCTGCGGTGCAAGAACAAAGCCGATACGCTGTACATCGCCGACGGCGACTGCAATGCGATCGTGGCGATCGATCACGCCAGCAGCCTGCTCGTCAAAGACGAGATCACGGTCGGTGCCGGCTGCAAGAGCTTTAAGTGCCTCTACTCGAGCACGAGCTGCGGCAAGCTCGTGAAGGTGGGTTCCCCGCTGAACAAACCGTTCGCGGCAGCGATCCTCCCCAACGGCAACATGGTTGTCGCCAACACCGGGAACAACAGGCTCGTCGAGCTGATGCCGAGCGGCAAGGTGCTGGCCACGAAGGTCGTGGACAAGAGCAAGACGCCGGGAGTATGGGGCCTTTTTGCGATCGGCACGAACGATAACAATACGGCCATCTACTACACGGACACCAACAGTAATGAACTGCACGAGTTAGAACGGTAATGCGACTCGGGGGGGATGGTGCGATGGAGCGTTCCCGTTTCACTCTAGGGGTGATAGCGCTGGCCGCAGTCCTTTCCGGTTGCGGCGTGCAAGGATCGAGTGGCGCGCCGCCTGCAAGCGGCCTCTCTGCGAGCGTTTCGCGAACGGCGGCTTCGGGAAGCCCGATTCAGCATATCGTGATCATGGTGCAAGAGGCGCGCAGCTTCAATGCGATCTTCGGCACGACCAAGGTTGCAAAGGCGCGTGCCGGTAAGGGCAAGCACGCGCATATTATCACCATTAGGCTGCGGAAGGTCGGCTTCAACGCGAAGGGGCCGTCGAAGACATCGTACGACGCGTACCTGCGTGACCTGGGCAGCGGCAAGATGGACGGCTTCTATGAGGAGAACGGCCGCGTTGCCTACGAGTACCTCGATCCCGCAGTGATTCACCCGTATTCCGCGATTGCGTCCGATTACGCCGTGGCGGACCACATGTTCGAAACGCAGGGGAGTGGCGATTTCACCTCCCATCAAGACCTTATCCGCGGGGGGACCGAGGTCAGCTCGAAGGCAAGCGTCATCGACTTTCCGGACCGCGTGCCGTGGGGATGCGACGCGCCTCCGGGGACGACGACGAGCCTGCTCACGACCCGCGGGCGGTACGAGGCGAGCAGCGGCCCGTTTCCATGTTTTAGCTACGATACGTTGCAGACGCGGCTCGATCCATTATCCATCTCCTGGAAATATTACGCGCCGTCGTCGGGTTTCTACGTAGGCTCCTCTTGGAACGCTTTCGCCGCGATCGCGGCGGTGGCCGATAAAAAGCGCGAGCGGCACGCGCACATCTCGTCACCCGAAACCAACGTGCTTCGCGACATCGCCAACGGCGCGCTGCCGGCGGTATCCTGGGTGATTCCCTCCGCGCACAACTCCGATCTCCCCAACTATCCGCACCCGTCCGGCGGCCCGAGCTGGGTCGCGGCCGTCGTCAACGCCGTCGGGCAGAGCGAGTATTGGAACTCAACGGCGATCGTTATCGTTTGGGACGACTGGGGCGGCTTCTACGATCCCGTTCCGCCGCCCGATCGCGACAATCAAGGCGGCCCCGGCTTCCGCGTGCCGATGCTCGTGGTTTCGCCCTACACGCCGGGAGGCTACGTCTCGCACACGGTCTACGGCTTCGGCAGCATCGTGCGTTTCGTGGAGGAGACGTTCGGCCTCAAATCGCTTGGGACCACCGACGCGACGTCGAACAGCATGACGAATATGTTCGACTTCGATCAGTCGCCGCGCCCGTTCGAGCCGATTCCGTCGAAGTAACCGAGCATCGGCGAAGGCGCGCTTAGCTGAGCGACCGACGCAGCGCGGCCGGCGTGCTTCCCGAGAGCTGCCGAATGACGCGCGTCATGTGGCTCTGATCGGAAAAGCCCGCGGAGACCGCGATCTCCTCGAGCGAACGCTCCAGCTCGGCGAGTTGCCGGCACGCCTCCTGCACGCGCAGCCGGCTGAGAGACTCGCCGATCGTTCGGCTCCGGAATCGCATGAAGGTTCTCGCCAGGTGTGACGGATGGACGTGGACGTCACGCGCGAGCCGTTGCAGACTGTACGGTTCGCGAAAGTTGCGGCGCAGCCAGGTTTCGACTGCGTCTAGCCATTCCGGATCGGCCTTGGCCAGTTCATCTGCAACCGGCAGGTATCCGCAGATCTCAAAGACGGCTTCTTCGACCAGCTCGTCGGAGAGACGGTCGGAGATAAGGCCGTGGTAGAGGCGGAGCATCGGCCAAGAGGCGCCCTCGCCGTTGAGTTCGTGAACGTGGCCCGGCACGGTGCCAAGGCGCTCGATCGTGTCGCGCCACTCCGGGCCAAACTCGAGCAGGAAAAAGCGCGCGCCGCCCTCGCCAATCGTATCGGTGTGAACGAGATCGCGGTCGTGGAAGACGGCCGTAAAGGGCGCGAAGACAATCTGCGTGTCGCTCACGGTTTCGTGGTATGTGCCGCTAAGAAGAAGGCTGACGTACGGCCACTCGTGGGAGTGTTCCGGTAACGAATGCCCGTCCCAATGCACGACCTCGCTGAGAATCGCGTTGGCGAAGCTCCTTGAGTTCGATTTACCGATGAACGTACCGGGGCGGAGCTGAGTTGCCGGCGACGGTAACTTCAGGGGCGTTGCCGGGGGCGGGGACGGCTCGCTCTTCATTCCGCTGCGAGGAGGCGGAAGGCCGAGCCGTCGGGACGCATCAGAGCGATGCGGTAGCCGCGCGCCGTCTTAACTTGCAGCGCGATCCAGGTGCCATCGGGCGACCACGCCGGCGTCTCATTGAGCGCGTAGCCGGTGTTCGTGCTGATGACGCGCTCCGCGCCGGTGCGGAGGTCGTGCACCACGATCGCCCCCGTCGTGTAACTGTTGCCGTCCCTTTGGAACGCGACCTGCGTTCCATCGGGCGACCACGTTACCCATTCGGCGGCGCCGCTTTCGTGAGCGAGCACGCGACGATTCGTCCCACCGGCGTTCATGATGCAGATGTCGGAGCGCCCCACGGTGGCCGCGGGTGAAAGATTGCACCCGAATGCGATCTGTTTACCATCGGGGGACCATGCGGCTTCGGTGTCCCACGTTCCCCGGGACGGCCGGTTGAGTACGGTGATGCCGCCGGTTTTCAGATCGAGCTGCGCGACTTCCCACGCTCTGGTCAGGAAGAGCAGTGTCGACCCATCCGGACTGACGCTGCGACCTCGTGCGCCGGCGGGGGCCAGCGCTTTGGGCGCCGCCCCTTGGGAGGAAATCTCGTAGAACGAGCCGCTGGGGTATTCCGACGTTGCATCGGTGGTCGTATAGAGAACGTGCCGTCCGTCGGGTAGCCAGACGGGGCTCATCGCGAGTACGCCTGGCGCGTTGTGGGTCAGGCGGCGCAGCACGCGGCCGTTGACGGTCACGACGTAGATATCCATCGAGGTTCCTTGCGAACGCTGGAACGCGATCCAGCGCCCGTCCGGAGCGAAGGCCGGCCAGCAGTCGTGCACGCTCGGTACGGCCGGCGTTTTCAGCGGGAGAAGTGCGATGGCAATTAGGGCGATCGCGGCGGCGAAAGGTACGCGGTTACGCATGTTCCTTACGCGGGCTTCGGAGGTCTGGTCGACGAGCGTGTGTATTCCATTTGATAGGCAGTCCTTTCTGCTTCGGCTTCCCCAAAGTAGCGCTCGACGACCCGCAGCGCAAGTTCGAAGCCGGAGGCCAGGCCTCCGGCCGTGCAGAGCCTTCCGCCGTCGTTCTCGACGTATCGCGGTCCGCGGACCAGGGTGACGTTCGGGAATCTCCCGGCGAACTCGTCGTAGTAGTTGTGGTGTGTCGTCGCGCGGAGACCGTCGAGCAGGCCGGTCTGTGCTAAGAGAAACGCGCCGGTGCAAACCGACATCGTGACGTCGGCGCGAGCGCTCGCAGCACGGATCCAGGCGATCTTCGCGGGAGTGTGTTCGCTCTGTGCGCCGATGACGATGACGTTTGGCGTTGGCATTTTCGAGTCGCCGTAGGTGTAGCGCGGGACGATCTGCATTCCAGCGGTGGCTCTAACCGTATCGCGACGGTCGGAGACCATGAACAGCTCGAACCCCATCGTGGCGCTCTGAGACATCGAGTCTTGGAAGACTTCCCAGGGGCCGGCGAAGTCGATGACGGTTGCGTCTTTCCCAACCACGACGGCGACTTGCACGACCCCGTTGTTCGGCGGTGCGAGCTTCTGCGGCGTCTGTGCGTCAGCCGCTGGGGATCGCACGGCACGAGTGAGGGCTCCCGCGGTGAGGGAGGCGACGGTGGCGAGAATGGCTTGACGGCGCTTCACGCCCGCCACTATACCTGTGCGAAGAAAGCGAGTCCATCAAGCGCCATCAAAAGCGGCGCAAGACGCAACTCTCGTTATAACGGGGTGATGCGTTTATTTTCCGGCGACGTGAATTTTTAAGATTGCGATCGGCGGGCTTCCGGTGTTGCTGAGAATAGCGGTGAAGCTGCAATCATCCGGTCCGGCGCTCTGCGCTTGGAACCAGTATTCGACGTGGAGGTAGTTTTTGGGATTGCCCCACTGGCGGTGCGTCGTAGCTGAGATTTGACCGCCGTTCTTGCAGTAGACGGGCAGCGCGTAGTAGCCGTCGGGGCCGAAGTACGAGAGTTCGGCACGCGCGTGAGAGTTCGACGGATAGCGAAGGCGCACGCTCTTCTTATTCCAGTAGATGTTCCCGTTGTAGTCTGCCTTTGCGGTCGCAGACCGAGCGGCGGATGAGTTTACTAAGCCGGCGGGAGGGTTGGCGGGTTGCGAGGCATTGCAGGCCGTCAATACGGCGGCGGCTACTATGGCGGCCAAGCTTCTCTTCATCGTTCGGTCCTTCGACAGGCTCAGCATTACGGGGGAGGCGGCTAGTACACGCGGTAGACTTGGCCGGTTTGGTGGCCTTCGATGCTTTTCGAAAACGCGAGTCCCACGCGTTTGACCGGGACCGGTTCGTAGCCGTGGAAGTACGGGCCGTAGCCTTCCATTGATTCCTCGAGGACGGTCGGGCTTACGGCGTTGACGCGGTGATCGGGCAGCTCGATGGCCGCGGCCCGGACGAAGCTTTCGAGCGCACCGTTAACCATTGAAGCCGAGGATCCGAAGCGGATCGGATCCTCGGTGAGGATGCCGCTGATCAGCGTAAATGAGCCGCCGCGCTTCAGGGCCTCGCGGCCGGCGAGGACGAGATTGACCTGGCCCATCAGCTTGTCGCGCAACCCGACGTCGTAATCTTCGGCGGTCATGTTTTCGAGCGGGCCGAACTTCACATTCCCGGCCGCACAGGCGACCGCGTCGAGCTCGCCCGCCTGGGCGTAAAGCTCGGCAACGCTCTTGGGATCGGCGATATTGACTCGAAAGTCACCGGTGGAGCGGCCCGCGGTAACGATTTCGTGGCGTCCCTGCAGTTCGGCGACGATCGCTTTGCCGATCGTCCCATTGCCTCCTACGACAAGTATCCTCATAGCAGGCTATTCGACCCGCGCCGGCCACGCGCGGTTGCGCTAGGGAGAGCGCGACCAAGGCCGAAGGTTCTCGTTCGGAGGCAGATGCACGGGGGGCGTCAAGTATGAGATCCGTTGTACTCATGGCCGTAGTCATTCTTAACGGTTGCGCGATGCCGAGCGCTTTTGGCAATCGCGCGGTTCCGGTCGCACCGGCGGCCGTTCGACCGGCGACCCCCAGCGCGTACCTTTACGTCGCGGACGATGGCGGGACCCTGAACTACGGTGGCATTACGGTCTACGAGCCCGGGCTGCGGGGTGCGGTGAGGAACATCATTCGCGGTGCCTCCAATCCGATGTCGATTTCCATCGGTGCAGACGGAACGCTCTACGTGCTCAACGAGTCTGGCGGCTATGCCGGCGGCATTCGCGTGACCGAATACAATCCAGGAAGTCACCGGCCGTCGCGCAGGATCGACAAACTCTACTGGGGCGTCGCCTTGGCGACCGACGCGTCGAATAATTTGTACCTCGCCAACTGCAACTCGTGCGTCGACGGTGGCGCGCCCCTGCGGAGCCGTGTGCCCGACACGGTGACGGTCTACGGGTCGAAGCAGACGAAGCCGATGCGCACGATCGAGCAGGGAATCCACACGCCGCAGTCGTTGGCGGTTGACCCGCAAGGATATGTCTACGTAGCCAACGGCGGAAGCCCGAAAGCCCGGCCGTCGATCGCCGTCTACGCGCCGGGGTTGACGACGCCGTTGCGTGAGGTCAAGCTGAGCATTGTTCGCGATTTGAAGTACATGACGCTCGACTCTGAGGGTAATCTTTACGTAACCAACCGCGACGAGGTCATCGAGTTCGGGCCGGGATTGCACCCGGTGCTGCGCCGGATCCACGACGAGGTCGAGGGTCCGCGTGCGCTTGCGGTCGATCAGTCGGGCACGCTCTACGTCGCCAACGACGCCGGTTTCCCCGCGACCTATGGAATTTCGGTTTACCCGCCCGGCGCCACGCACGCAAAGTACCGCATCCAACGCGAGGTCAACGACCCGGTAGCGCTTGCAATCGATAGGGACGGCGCGCTCTACGTTGCCAACGACGGCGGCACGGGCAACGGCGATCTCGAGGTTTTCAGACCGGGTGCCCACCGGCCGGCGCGGCTGCTCGGCGGCAATGAGTACGGCGATCCGATCGCGTTGGCGCTCGGGACGCGGTAGGTATGCGAGATGAAACGCGCGATCGTTTGCTTCGCGAGCGCGGTGCTGTTCGCGAGCTGCTCCGCGGCGTTAGAGACTAGTCCAAGCACCGCGACGCCGGCCCAAGGCGCCGCGCGTGCGGCGGCGGGGAGTGGGCAACAACGGCTCTACGTGGCGGAGTGCTGCGGCGTGCTGAACACGGGCGACGTCGCGCGCTATGGGCCGGACTACGAGCGTGTTTCGCAGCGCTACATCAGTGGCGCCCATTTCCCGTTGCAGATAGCGATTGACGATTCTGGGACGCAGTATGTCCTCAACGAATCGAATCTTGGGCCGCAAGGGATCGCAATTACCGAGTACGATCGCGGCAGCCCAAAGCGCTCGCGACGCATCGGCTATTTTTACTGGGCGACGGCCTTCGCGCTCGACCCCGAAGCGAAGGTGTACGTTGCCAACTTCGGGCGTGACGGGCGGCTCTACGTCGCGAACTGGCCGCCCAATCGAACAGGTTGGATTTCAGTGTACTCCCCGGGCGGCTCGTCGCCGATGTACGAAATAAAGGAGAGCATCAGCTACCCCGTTTCGATGACGCTCGACGGCAACGACAACTTGTACGTCGCGAATCTCGGCGACTACGGCGACAGCTGGATTAGCGTCTACGAGCCGAGCGGCGGGGCATTTGATCGAGACGATCCCGGGGGCAAGCGCGGGCCGCCCGGTTGGCTTGCGTTTGGGATGCGATAGCCCTTCGACAGGATCAGGGTAACGCGGGTGACGCGGGCGACACGAGCGTGGCGAGTTCGGTGCGGGAGCGAACGCCGAGTTTCCGATAGGCCGACGCGAGGTGGGTTTCGACCGTGCGTTCGCCGATCGCCGTCTCCGAGGCGATCGCTTTGTTCGTATAGCCGCGGGCGGCAAGTTCGACGATCTGGCGTTCGCGCGGCGTAAGATCGAGCGCGTTCGTACGTTCGGATTTGCGGATGCTGCCGGTACGGATGCGGCGCAGCGCGCGTGTCGCGACGATGCTTTCGTAGATCATCGCGGCGCGTTCGGGGTCGCCGCCGGCCTCCGCCGCGAGCGCTTCTTCGACGCGCCAGCCCAACACGTGAAAGGCGTCGGCGGCGTCGAGACACGCTCGCGTGTCGCCGGCGCGGCGTGCGTCGAAGAGGCGCAGAAACGCCGTGGCGAGCGGATTCTTTGAGTCTTGGGCGATCTGCGCGACGAGCGCGCGGGCTTTGGCGGCAGCCTCGTCGTCGAGCAGCTCGGCGCCCACGTCGCAGAGCCAGTAGGCTTGATCGGGAACTTCGACGACTTCGAGCGCCTTCTCGACGATCGCGCGAGCGCGCTCCCGTTCGCCGCATTCGAGCAGCGTGCGCGCCGCTGCCCCGGTGACCGCGGCGACGAGCTGCGATTCGCGCAGCTGCAGCACCGATTGCACCGCGCTTTCGATGTCGATGGCGTCGAGATCGCCTGAGTCGAGCAGGCCGCGCAGGCGCAATCCCAGCACCCAGGAGAAGCCGGCCGACATCGGTGACATCGAGTGGGTCGACGTGCAGTCGCGGAAGCTTTGCAGCGCGGATTGGAGTCTGCCGGCGTACATCGCGGCGAGGCCCGAGTCGCAGCGCAGCATCGCGGCATTGCGCTGCAGGCCGTAGCGTTCGGCCAGACCCAGCGCGTACGCGTACATCGACTGCGCTTCGGTCAGCGCCCCGCCGAGCACCAAGACGTTCGAGACGTTGCCGAGCGCGTGCACCTGGTAGAGCGTGTTGTCGATGCGCTCGGCTACCGTCAGCGCCGCGCGGTGCTCATCGCGCGCGGCCGAGTACATGCCGAGCGAGGCGAAGGCGTTGCCGCGGGCGGTGTGTGCGCGTCCGCGATCGGCGTCGTCTTTCGGGCCGGCCTCGCGTTCGGCTTCGTCCAGCACCGCCAGCGATTCGCGAGCGCGGCCGAGCGTCGAGAGCATGCCCGCAAGCGTGGTTGCGGCGTGATAGTGAATCGCCGCAGTACGCTGTCCTCGGAGTTCGGCGCGCACCAGCTCGGTCGTCTCGAGCGCGCGGTTGACGTCGCCGGATTCGTAGAGCTGGCGCGCCAGGCGCAGCATCAAGGTAAAGGCGGCGTGCTCGTCGCCGGAACGGCGGAGCTCCTGCGCGCCGAGTTGGCACCACGTCCGCGCTCGCTGAAACTCGCCGACGACGTTGAGTGCGAAGGAGACCTTGCCGACCAGCCGCGCGCGATCGTAGTCGTGAGCGAAATCCAGCGCGCGTTCGTAGGAACGCGACGCATCGCCGTAGGCGTACATCGCCGCGAAGCGGTCGCCGGCGGATTCGTTGGCTAAGATCGCGCGCGCCACGTCGCCCGCCGCCCAGAGATGGTAGGCGATCTCGTCCTCGTTGGCGGCGGGATCGTCTCCGAGGAGCGCCGCGATGCGCCCGTGAAGGCGGCGCGCCTGCGAGTGCAGCAGCTCGCGATAGAGCGTCTCGCGCGTGATCGCGTGACGGAAACGGAAGGGCGGGTGGGCGGCGCGCTCGACGACGAGCTGGACGTTGCGGGCGCGGTGCAGCGCGGCGAGAATATCGTCCTCCTTCGCATCCATGAGCGCCGCGAGAAGCTCCGCATCGAAGTCGCGGCCGATCACCGCGGCGGCGAGCAACGCTTCCTGTTCGTTCGGCGCCATCGCGCGCAAGCGTTGGATGATGCTGGCCGCGATGGACCCGGGAATGCCGCCGGCTTCGGCGCGGTCGCCGTCGAGCGCGCTGCGCAGAAGCTCTTCGGCGACCAGCGGGTTGCCTTCGGAGAGAGCGACGATGCGGTCTCGCTGCAAAGGATCCAACGGGCGCGAGGTGTCGGCGCCGGAGAGCAACGAGCCGATATTGGTGTCGGAGAGCGGCTCCAGGCGAAGGTTGCCGGCGCCTTCGCGGACCGCCCGTGAAAGCTGCGCGGCGCGCGAGGCGTCGCGCGAGATCTCCTCGCTGCGATAGCTGCCGAGAATCAGTACGGGCGCATCGGAGAGGCGGCGCGCGAGGTGGCGCCAGAGGTCGAGCGTCGCGGCGTCGCTCCACTGCAGGTCCTCGACGACGACGAGCACGGCGCCGTCTTCGGCGCAGCGGCGGCGGAGGTGCTCTTCGACGAGGCGGAAACGGCGCAGGCGCTCGGTCTCCGGGGCAACGACGCGCTCGGCGAGGCCGCGCAACTCGCGCTCGAGCGGCGAGGCGCGATCGCCGGCGATCAAGGCTTCGATCAGCGGCTCGTACGGCGTCGAAACGTACTCGACGCAGGTACCGTGCAAGACCAGGCAGCGCTCGCGGCGGACCCGGCTTTCAAACTCACGCAGGAGGCGCGACTTGCCGACGCCGGCATCGCCGCCGATCATCAGCGCGCTGCCGGTCCTCTCGGCCTTCGTTTTGCGAAAGGCCGCGAGGAGGCGCGCGAGCTCGGGCTCGCGTCCAGCGAAATGCTCGAAACCGATATCGGTCAAGGTAGGGCGCTGCTTCCCGGCTGCCTCCGTACCGCTCCTGCCCGGGGTACGTACCGTCCGGGGCTCGCGAATGCGTACCGCACGACGCGCTCTCCGTAGCTTGACGGATAGGCGGCCCGCCCTGCCGGCGATAGGCTGGAGTACAGCATCGGGGCCGCCCGCTTTCGGCGTCCCGGCTACGACGCGGACGGACGCTGTACACGGAGCACAGCGGCCACGGGCGGTCCTCGATGTCTTGGAGTGGCGATTGGAGGGTGAGTGGATCGATTGAGGATGGCAGCGGCCTGCGCGGTCGCCTGCGCCGCGGTGCTCGCTGGATGCGGCGGGGCCGAATCACAGGTGCCAGCGCGTGAGTATGCTTCCCCAGCGCAGTCGTGGATGCGGCCGCAGAACGAGAAGCAGGGAACCCCCGTCTATGCGATTGGCCAGGCCGGCGCGAACAACGTCGGCGTTTACCGCTACCCGGACGGTGAGCAAGCCGGCTCGCTGCCGGTTGTCTTCCCGTCGGGTATGTGCGTTAACGCAAGCGGTGTTGTCTACATCACGACGTTCACCGGAACGGCGTTCGAATACGCGCACGGCGGTACGTCGCCGCTGCACGAGTATCATACGAGCGGCGAGCAGCTCGGATGTGCGGTTGATGCGAAGTACGATGTGGCCGTCACCGGTTTTGAGCCAACGGTGATAACGGGACCGGCGCGCTCGAAACGGGGGAGGTTGTGATTTGCGCGCTCCTACGCGGCGCGAAAAACGCTACGATTCTCTCGACGCAAGAATCACGATCTTGGCTCCGGGCAGCACGATGTGGGACGGCAAGTATTTCGTGATGACCGATCACGAGAGCGGCGGCGAGAAGGTCGAAGCGATAATCCGAGCGAGGCTCCCGGGCTCAAGCTTGATTGCGCACGGGGAGACGATTCTGACGGACCGGTGCCTTTCCGACTACGTCGATATCGTGAGCCCCTTTATCGCCGGAAAGAAGAACACTCCAGTCAATCGCTGTTTGGGAAGGTCGTCGTCGGCGACAATGCCTACTGCAAACGTCGGCGGCGCGATGGCCGTCAGCATTGGAGATTAGAGTGAAACATTTCGCCTTTATCATCGGTTTGGTTCTCGTGGCTGCGAGCAGTGCCGGTTGTTCGAGCACGCAGCCCGAGCGAGGTTTTCAGCCGGCGGTTCCGAGCGGTACGGCGGTATTGTCGATGGCCCATCCGGTGCAAATACCCGTTCATCCGGATCGGCGCGCCTCGTCGATGGCCGCCGGCGCGTCGAAGCGATCCGGGCTCCTTTACGCCAGCGACTGGGCGACCAACGACGTCTACGTCTTTGACTACCCAAGCGGAAAGCAGGTCGGCGTTCTCACGGGGTTGGACGGGTCGTACGGCATGTGCGTTGACGCGCAGGGCGACATCTACATCGGAAACTCCGGCGACAACACGCTCGTCGAGTACGCGCACGGGGGCGATATGCCGCTGAAGACCTATTCGGTAGTGGGTCAGCCGATAGGGTGCAGCGTGGACGCCAAGGGCGACGTCTCGGTTACGAGCTTCAATCCCGGCGAGGTGATCGTTTTTGCGGGCGGCGATCCAACGAAGGGATCGACGTATACGGGGCCGTGCGAATTTCAGTGGACGATGGGATACGACGATAAGGGAAACCTCGTCGGCGTCGGCGAGGACTCCACCGGCGCGATCTCCGCGTGCGCCTTGCTTGGGGGGTCGAAATCGATCGTCGTGCTCTCAGGGTGTTGTACCGGTACGATGCAGATCGACTCTCCGGCCGGCACCATGTGGGACGGTAAATATCTGGCGATCGGCGACCAGGAGTTTAACGGCGAATTCCAGAGCGGCGTCTATCAGGCAACCCTCTCCGGGGCGACGCTGACCGTACGCAGCCAAACGGTACTTACGGATACGTGCTTTAGCAACTACACCGACGTGGTCAACGCGTTCATCGTCGGTAAGAAGAACACGCCGGTCAACCGGCGACAAGGCAAAGTAGTGCTCGGACCCAACCTTTGGTGCAGCGACGCCGGCAGCGGCAGTGGAGGAGGAATCAATTTGTGGCACTATCCGGCTGGGGGGCCGGTGTTTCGACAGATCGGAGCTTCCCTGGGCGAGCCGTACAGTGCCGCGGTAAGCTTCGCGAAATGACGAGAGCCGCGGTCTGGTCGCTTCTGGGTGCGCTGGCAGGCGTGGCCGTCGCGGGTTGCGGTGACGTGCAATCGACGGGCTCAGGAGTGGCGCTGCTGCCGGAGGCTGCACGACAAGCCATGCTTACGACGTCGCATTTCGTGCCGGTAGCGGGGAAACGGGATGGGCGCCTTTCGTATATGGCCCCCGGCGCGAAGAGGAAGTCCGCACTGATGTACGTCGGTGATTGGGCGACGAATGACGTGTTCGTCTATGACTATCGCAGCGGCAGCAGCGTCGGGACGCTGAGGGGCTTTGACGCGCCATACGGCATGTGCGTCGACAAGAAGGGTGACGTGTACATCGCGAACTTCTACGGCGGAAACGTCGTCGAGTACACGCACGGCGGAACAACCCCCCCCTCAAAACTTACACGTCGGTTGGCGAGCCGATCGGTTGCAGCGTCAACGCGAGAGGCGACCTTGCCGTGACGAGCTTCAATCCCGGTGAGGCGATCGTCTTTGCCGGCGGCGATCCGGCGCGAGGCACAACGTATACGGGTCCCTGCGAGTTTGCGTGGACGATGGGATACGACGACAAGGGAAATCTCGTCGGAATCGGCGAGGAAGCCAGCGACACGATCGTGGCCTGCGCGCTGCTTGCCGGCTCGACGTCGATGATCGTGCTCTCTGGATGTTGCACTGGAGCGATGCAGATCGATTTTCCGGGCGGCACGATGTGGGACGGTAAGTACTTTGCGATCGGCGATCAGGAGGCCGGCGGCACATTCGAAAGCAGCGTCTATCAGGCAACGCTCTCAGGGACGGCGCTGACCGTACATGGCCAAACCACTCTTACGGCTAGTTGCTTTAGCAAATACGCCGACGTCGTCAATCCATTCATCCTCGGGAAGAAGAACACACCGGTCAATCGGCGGCAAGGCAAGGTCGTTCTCGGGTCCAACCTCTGGTGCAACGACGCCGGCAGCGGTGGATACGTAGATCTTTGGCATTACCCGGCGGGCGGAGCTCCCTTCAGGGCGGTCGGAGGAAACGCGCCGGCAGAACCATACGGCGCAGCCGTGAGCCTCGCGAGATCATGAAGAGTAGGTACCGGCATCTGGTTGGCGCGTTGGCAGCCATCCTCGTCGCGGGTTGCGGCGGCGTGCAGGCGACGGGCTCGGAAGCCGTACCGCCGGCGGCGGCCGGGCAGCGCGCGGTATCGGATCGGCGCCCGTCGTACATGGCGCCGGACGCGAAGAAGAGGTCTCGGCTGATGTACGTAGGTGATTGGGCGACGAACGACGTTTTCGTCTACGAATATCCCAGCGGCGACAGCGTCGGCACGCTGAGTGGCTTCGATGCGCCGTACGGAATGTGCGTCGACAAGAAGGGCGACGTGTACATCGCGAACTTCTACAGCGGAAACGTCCTCGAATACGCGCACGGGGGGACAAACCCGCTCAAAACCTATACGTCGGTTGGTGAGCCGATCGGATGCAGCGCCGACCAAAAAGGCGATCTTGCCGTTACGAGCTTCAACCCCGGTGAGGCGATCGTCTTTGCCGGCGGCGACCCTACGCGAGGCAGAACGTACACCGCACCCTGCGAGTTCCTGAAGACGATGGGGTACGATGATAAGGGCAACCTCGTGGGACTCGGCGAGGAAGCCGGCGGCACGATTGCAGCCTGCGCGCTGCTTGCGGGCTCGAGCTCCATGATCGTGCTCTCGGGCTGTTGTACGGGGCCGATTCAGATCGATTCCCCCGGCAGCACGATGTGGGACGGCAAATACCTCGTGCTCGCCGACCAAGACATCATCGGCAAATACCAGACCAATCTGATTCAAGCGAGCCTCTCCGGAACGACCTTGACGCTACGCGGTTACACCAACCTCACCGGTGACTGCTTTAACGACTACGCCGATGTCGGCAATCCGTTTATCGTTGGGAAGAGGAACACGCCGGTCAATCGGCGGCAAGGCAAGGTCGTCATCGGCGTTAATCTCTGGTGCAACGACAACGGGACCTCCGGTGTCAGCTTCTGGCATTACCCCGCCGGCGGAGATCCATTCAAAACGCTGGAGCACGTGCCGGCAGAACCCTACGGCTCGGCCGTCAGCCTGAAGTGAAAACGACGGAGCTTAAGGAGACGAAATTGAAAAGACTCAACTCTGTTCTAGGCGTCGCGTTTTTCGCGACGGCGATCGCCGGCTGCGGCGGAGGCCAGACGTCCGGCGCGGGCGGCGCGTTGCCGCAGGATAGTGCCGGTCAACTCGAGCTTACGATGGCACGTTACGTGCCTGCGGCGGTGAAGCCGGATCGACATGCGTCGTACATGTCACCGGATGCGAAGAAGAAGGGCGCGCTGCTGTACGCCGGCGATTGGGCAACCAACGACGTGCGCGTGTACGACTACCCCAGCGGCAAGCAGGTCGGCACGCTTACCGGCTTCGACGCGCCCTACGGTATGTGCGTCGATGCAAAGGGCGACATTTACATCTCGAACTTCTACAGCGGTACCGCGGTCGAGTACGCGCATGGGGGGACGAGCGTCGTGAATACCTATACCGGCGTCGGCGAACCAATCGGGTGTGCGGTCAACGCGAAGGGTGATCTCGCGGTTACGAGTTTTAACCCGGGTGCAGTGACCGTCTTCGCCGGCGGAGATCCCTCAAAAGAGACGACGTATACGGGCCCGTGCGAGTTCCAATGGCCGATGGGCTACGACGGCAAGGGGAACCTCATCGGAATCGGCGAGCAGCAGACCGACGCGATCTCGGCGTGTGCGCTGCTGGCCGGATCGCAATCGATAACGGTGCTTTCGGGATGCTGCACCGGGCCGATCTCGATCGACTTTCCGGGCGGGACGATGTGGGACGGAAAGTATATCGCGCTGGGCGATCAGGAGTTCGGCGGAACGTTTGGAACGGGCGTGTATCAGGCGACGCTCTCCGGCACGACGCTCACGATGAAAGGGTCTACGCCTTTGGAGGGCTGCACGAGCAGCTACGGCGACGTTAGTCCGTTTATTCTCGGAAAGAAAAATACGCCAGCCAATCACAAACAAGCGAAAGTCGTCGTAGGAGCAGATGGCGGGTGCACGTCGGGGTCGATCGGGTTATGGCATTACCCCGCAGGCGGCCTCCCGTTTAAGGAAATTGCAAATCTTTCGATAGCATCCGTCGGCGCCGTAAGCTTGAGGTGAGATTTAAAATGCGATCGTTCAGCTTTATACTTGGTGCCTCCCTGGCTGCGGCGATTCTCGCCGCTTGCGGCGGGGGTCAGTCGCTCGGCGGAAGCGCCGGCGGCGGCGCGATGATGCCGGGCGTGTCCGGCGATCGGCACGCGGCGTACATGGCGGCGGATGCGAGCAAGAAGTCCGCGCTGATGTATGCCGGCGACTGGGCGACCAACGACGTCTTCGTCTACGACTATCCGAGCGGAAAACAGGTGGGAATGCTCACCGGCTTCGATGCTCCGTACGGGATGTGCGTAGACAAAAAGGGCGATGTCTACATTTCGAACTTTTACAACGGGACCGTCGTGGAGTACGCGCACGGCGGGACGAGCCCGTTGAAAGTGTATAATTCCGTCGGCGAGCCCATGGGCTGCAGCGTTGACGCAAAGGGAGATCTTGCCGTGACGAGCTTCAATCCGGGCGAGGCGATCGTCTTTGCCGGCGGCGATCCGTTGAAAGGGACGACGTATACCGGGCCGTGCGAGTTCCTCTGGACGATGGGTTACGATTCCAGCGGCAATCTCGTCGGCATCGGCGAGGAAGGCCACGGTTCGATCGCCGCCTGCGCGCTGCTCGCCGGATCGAAAGGGATGATTACGCTCTCGGGTTGCTGCACCGGCCCGATTCAGATCGATTTTCCCGGCAGCACGATGTGGGACGGAAAGTACATCGCAATCGGCGACCAGGAAGTGACGGGAAAAATTGAAGCGAGCGTCATCGCGGCGAGCCTCTCCGGGACGACATTAAGCGAACACGGCACGACGATCCTCGGCGACGACTGCAGCGGTTCGTACACATCGATCGTGAACCCGTTCGTGATCGGCAAGAAGAACACGCCCGCAAACCACAGGCGGGGCCGAGTTGTCGCCGGCGTGCTTCCCTGCGGCGGGTCCCCGGAGGGGCTCGGCCTTTGGCACTATCCAAAGGGCGGCGAGCCGTTTAAAAGCTACACCGTGGGAGTACCGTACGGCGTTGCCGTGAGCCTAAAAACCTAGTGGAAGGGTAAAAAGGTGGCGCCTTTTGAGTTGTCCGGGCTACTTGTCCGGGTGTCGGTTAATAAGTCATCCGGTTAACCCCTCATAATTGGGGTGTGGATCCGGTTGGAGTGAGCACCCTTGGGGGGAACGCGTGGGGTACTGTAGGTTACGTCCTCGTTGGTGCCATTTCTTGACTGCGACATGAGCTCTGAGTCGTATGGGGTAGCCGTTCCTACCGGGACCTAGCAAGGCACGAAATCATCCACTCGGGGATGAAGCGCGCCTCACCCAAGCGCCCTGCCTCAGCTGAAAGGGCAGGGCGCTTGATTTAAGGGCCAACCCGTGCGCGCGCTTTGCGCACCGGTAGCGGCGCAGGGTGGGTTTGCTTCGCGAAGAAGTGCGGCGTGAGCCCGCAGCTACTTCCGCTCATTGGATGGATTTATCTATGGTACATAGACTCAGCGTCTTTTTTCTTGCGGGTGCTTTTCTTCTGACTTCGGGTTGTTCGCTTCCAACGGATCGGGATCTCGGGGGCGCCGCAGCTCCCGACGCAGCGGGGAGGGCGGCTGCGCCGCTGACCGCCAGTCCGATCGCGCACATCATCGTGATCGTTCAAGAGAACCGGACCGTTGACAACCTCTTTAACGGATTTCCCGGCGCCGATACCGTTTCGTACGGAGCGAACAAAGAGGGGCAGACTATTGCGTTGCAGCCGACTTCGCTGGCGGCGCCCTACGACATGGGCCACCGGCACGAAAACTGGGTCCTCGACTACGACCGCGGGCGCATGAACGGCTTCAACTCGGAGAGCCTAAACTGTTATGCCAGGCCCCCCAAGCACTGTCCCTCAAAAGGCGTCGCCGCATACGGCTACGTTCCGGAGAGTCAGGTCCAGCCGTACTGGGACATGGCCTCGCAGTACACGTTTGCGGACGAATTGTTCCAAACGAACGAGGGTCCAAGCTTTCCCGCGCACCAGTATTTGATCAGCGGCACTTCCACCATTCGGAACGGTTCGCAGTACCGGGCCTCGGAGAACCCCAGCGATACGGCTGGAAGAAGCGATCAAGGCGGGTGTGACTCCAAGCAAACCACCACGGTGGAAACCATCGACGAGTCCGGGAGGCGGGGGCCGTCGGTTTATCCCTGCTTCGACCGCGACTCGATCCTGCAGAGGATGAACGACCAATACGTCAGCTGGCACTACTATCAGGAGTTCAAAGGCTCCGGCCAGTGGCACGCCCCAGACGCGATCGAGGCGATTCGTGACGGCCCAACCTACGCAAACGTCGAGTGGCCGTCATCGACCGTTCTCGAGGATATTGCCCGTGGGTACTTGGCGGACGTCTCGTTCGTCACGCCCAGCGGGCTCGAATCGGATCACTCCGGCAGAAATAACGGCAGCGGGCCCTCGTGGGTAGCGTCGATCGTCAACCAAATCGGCCAGAGCAAGTATTGGAACGACACGGCGATCATCATAACCTGGGACGATTGGGGCGGCTGGTACGATCACGTGCCGCCGACGCTCTTCAACTCGTACGAGTTGGGCTTCCGCGTTCCGATGATCGTGGTCTCGCCGTACGCGAAGCCGAACTACGTCTCGCACGTGCCGTACGAGTTCGGCAGCATCCTTAAGTTTATCGAAGAGACGTTCGGCCTGGCGTCGCTCAACACGACCGACGTTCGCGCGGCGGACCTCTCCGACTGTTTCGATTACGCGGCCGGGCCGCGCGCGTTCAAGCCGATCGCGGCGAAGTACTCAGCGGCGTACTTCGAGCGCCAGCCGATCGATTACAAGAGTATTGACGACGACCAATAGCGGCGGTTAAGCCGGGCCTTTCGGTTCGACTTTCACGCTGGTCATCGCGTCTCCGCGCTTGATCGCGTCGAGCGCCTCGAAGCCGTCACTCATCTGGCCGAAGACGGTGTATTGGTTGTCGAGAAAGCGCGCGTCGTCGAGGCAGATGTAGAACTGCGATCCCGCGGAATCGGGCTGCGTCGCGCGCGCCATCGCGACCGTTCCGCGCAGGTGCGGGCGCGAGTTGAATTCGGCCTTTAACCGGTAGCCGGGGCCGCCGGTACCGTCACCTTTCGGATCCCCGCCCTGCACGACGAACCCGGGCTCGACGCGATGGAAGGAAAGCCCGTCGTAGAATCCCGCATCCGCGAGCTTAAGGAACGCGGCCGCGTGCAGCGGCGCGTCGTCGGGGAACAGCGTAAAGACGATATCGCCGTGCTTGGTTGCGATTCGCAATTGCGAGTTGCGCGCGCGTTCGATCAGTGCGGGGAGCTCTTCGGCTTGCGGTACAGCGTAGTTCATCGAGGATTCGTTGCCAAACTAGCGGCTTTTCCCTGCGCGCGATGGCCGGAAAGGACGGCGCGCCGGAGAAAAGCAGGCGATGGCTTTCGAACTGCGGCGACCCTGCGCTGATCTTGCGGATTCGTTTGCCGCGATGCGCGATGCGTACGTGCGCGCGGGCGAGGATCCGTGGTCGCCCGAGAATAACCTGCGCGCCACCGCGATCGCGCACGGCGACGTGCCCGCATACATCGAGTTGCTCGAGAGCTGGGCGCGCGGCGAGCGACTTCCCGAGGGCTGGGTACCGTCGCATGAGTTTTGGATCGTCAAGGATGCCACGGTCGCCGGCCAGATCAGCATTCGCCCGGCGCTCAACGACTGGCTGCAGAAGGTCGGCGGCCACGTCGGCTACGACGTCCATCCGCAGTACCGCAATCGAGGGCTTGCGACGTTCGCGTTGCGCGCGGCGCTGCGATTCTTAGCGGAACGCGGCGTGCGGGAGGCGTTGGTAACCTGCCGCGATGACAACGAACCTTCCGCGCGGGTCATCGAGAAATGCGGGGGCCGGCGCATCGGCGATTCACCCATCCTCGAGCCGAAGCGCCGCCGGTACCTACTTTCGACGAGCTAACGTTTGCGTTCTGCGCTTCTTGTAGAACCGAGCGAAGGGGGCGCAACGCGAGATTCATCCCGTTGGGATGATTTGGCGCCGGCCTCGCGAATTCTTCGTGGCGCTGAATCTTCACGGAGGGTGCGATGAAGAACACGAATTTCAGCAGCTATTTCCTGATCCTACCCGCCGCGGCCGCGCTGCTGACGGCATGCGGCGGATCGCGCGGGCAAGCGCTCGGCGTGCCCGCGCTCCAAACGGTTGCGAATCCCGCTGCGCGAGTGCAAACCTCGGGCGCCGATCTGCTGTACATCGCCCGTGAGGGCGTTGAGGGCAAAGCTCGACGCGGCGTCATCTCGATATTGAGCTTTCCCGGCGGCACGGAGGTCGCGAAAATTTCGCATATCGACGCCCTCGGAATGTGCTCGGATTCATCTGGCAACGTCTGGGCGATCGCGTACGTGTCCGGCGCGTTCGAACTGCTCGAATACGCACACGGCGGTACGACGCCGATCGCCAAGATAGCGATGCCGAAGCGCTCGTTTGCTCGCGGATGCGCCGTCGATCCGGCCAGCGGCGATCTCGCCGTGGCCAACGAATTGAGTCTCAATCCTTACAGCGGCAGGATTGACGTTTGGGCGGGCGCGCGCTCGGGCAGCCCAGCCGTGTACAAAGCACCGTTCGTTCCCGAGTACGTCACCTACGACGATAAGGGAAACATCTGTGCTGCCGGCTACCTCGGAGGAAGCGACCCGTGGCTGGTTCTGGGGGAGTTGCCCAAAGGCGCGCGACGCGTCGAGCGCCTCAAGCTCGATAAGCCGGTCGGCGTGCCGGGCAGCATTGCGTGGGATGGGACGCACGTCGCGGTCGCGACGGGCGGTTTCGACCTCAAGGGAGCGCCGCGGATCTACCGAGTGAACATCTCCGGTACTACTGGGAAAGTTACCGGCGAGACGGTTCCGCGCGATCCGCCGATGTACGACCAGCCGATCTTTTCGCTGGTCGGAGAGAGCGTCGTTTCACTGGCGGGTTTCGCAGGAGATCGGGTCGATGTATGGCCATATCCAAAAAGCGGAAAGCGTACGCAGTACATCGGGTTATTCAGGCGGATAAAAGCCATGACGATCTCCCCGGGGCAGGCGCCCTAGCACACGGCCATACTCTTCTCGAGCCGGGATCCGGAGCACCGGTCGCACCTCATCCACATCGTTCGCGACGTCGTCGAGATCGTCGCGATCGTTTTGGCGGGCGCCTGGGCCTTCTACGTCTTCATCTACGAGAACCGAATCGTCCCGTCGCTTGCCGACATGCAGACCGGCGTCTCGGCGACGCTGCAAAAGACGAGCCAGCGCGACGGCGCCACGGGAATTGTGCTGAGGACGGCGTTCCGGAACTCGGGAACCGTTCGGTTCTATTTCGTCGGGTACGCCGTCACGGTGATGGGATCGAAGATGACGCTCTCGCCGCGGCCGACCAACGATCCGCACGTCCGCGACGGCCAGCACACGTACTTCAGGTTGTCGAAACCGACGCCGGTTTACGGTTTCGGCTTCATAACCCAGATCGGCGACCCCAAATCGGCCCACGGCGGCGAACTCGAACCGGGGGGTAACTTCGGCCAGGAACACACGTTTTACATTCCGGCAAACCGTTTCGATCTGCTTACCGTGCACGTCAGTGCGTGCATCGCAAAATCAGACGCGAAACCGATTCCGTCGAGCTTCAAGGCGGGCACCGAAGGCGTTACCGACGTTGCGTGCGACGCCGACCACATCACCTACGACGTGGGTTCGCTCGACCTACGGAAGTGACGAGGGCGACGGCGCGGCGTGGAGCCGCGCGTGGGGTGCGGATTCGAACGGCAATGCGCTCTTCGTCGTGACCGGTTGATCGCAGGCGCAAACGAACGCAGCGAGCAGCATGCTGCCCAGCGCGGCGCAAACGAAACGCGAGATCGTCAAAGAGTGTGGAACTTCCCTTGGTGAAAGCAGGCGACCAAAAATAGGTCGAGCCAACGCTGTATTTAGCACAGGGCGGGGCTTTTCGGCTGCCGTAAAAGTCGAGTGAGGCGCTCTGGTCGAAGAGAGAGCTGCCCGGTTTACCGTGGTAAAGGAGCAAGCTTTAGATGAGAACGCTTCGTCAACTTCGCGTGGCTTTTCTCGCCGGCGGAGCAGCGCTCGTGGCGGGGTGCGCCGGCAACGGCGGATTCGCGCCGCCGGCCTCGCCTCCGGCAGCCTCGCCAACGGCGGCCACGCCGGCGGCGCGGCACCGCGCTCGTGCCTCGTGGACGGCCGATGGGCTCGGCCCGCAGAATCTTCTCTACGTTTCCAACGGCAACGGACTCGTCAACATCTATCGTTACTGGCAGCGCAACCTCGTCGGAGTGCTGACGGATCTTACGACCCCGATGGGCATGTGCGTGGATCACGCGCAGAACGTTTACATCACCGACTACGGCACGGAGAAGATCCTCGAGTACGCGCACGGCGGGACGAAACCGATCAAGACGCTCGACGACTCTCCCTATCTTCCCTACGGCTGCGCCGTTTCGGCGACGGGCGATCTCGCGGTGGCGAACTACGAAATAGACCAGTATTCCTATAACGGCAATACGGGCAACATCGCGGTCTACAAGAAGGGCGCGGGGAATCCGAAGTTCTACGGCCAGGACCTCGGGCGCTTTACCAGCCTGGCGTACGACGATCACGGCGATTTGCTGGCCACAGACCAGAGCTACTACTACTACTCGTTCTTCGATCAAATCGAGTTTCAGTATTTGCCGAGGAAGAGCAAGACGCTGCTGAGCATTGCGCTGCCCAACCCCAACACCTCGTCGGGCTGGCCGAACGTGCAGGGTATTGCCTACGACGGCAGCTACTGGGTCGTGGCGAGCTACGACAACCTCTATCGCTACACGATCAACATCAAGGCGGAGCTCTTCGACACGCTCCAGCTCTCCGGCGCCTACGGCTATCCTCAAGGGATCGCCCTCTACCGCAAGAGTCCGAAGGCGCAGGCCATTCAGGTTGTAGCGGGCGGAGAGGGTAGCGGCAGCAAAAATTTCGTCGCCTTCTGGAGTTACCCGACGCTCGGCGCTCCCGTCCACCAACTCACGGCGAATCTCGACGACCCGGTGGCCGAGGCCATAAGCTTGCGCACGCGATGAAACGGCCGATGACGTTCATCGCAGCGACGCCCGCGCTGCTCGCGATCGTCACGACCAGCGCCTGCGGCAACGGTGGCTCCGTACCGGTCGGCGCACCCTTCGACCGGTTTGGCGCGTCGATCGCGCGCCGGCTTCCGGTGCCTCATCCCGACCGGCGCCCGTCGTGGATCTCACCGCGCCTCGCGAAGACGAAGGCGCCGGCGCTGTTCGTCTCCGATGCGGAAACGGCGTCGGTATACATCTACGACCTCGCCACGCTTGCGGTGCAAGGAACGATTACCGGGCTCGCGCAGCCCCAAGGCTTGTGCTCCGACAACAAGGGCAACGTCTGGATCACCGACGCCGCCGCACAAATCGTCTACGAAGTGACGCACGCCGGCCGGCTAGAGAACGAACTCCAGGTGACGAACGGTTTACCGGACGCCTGCGCGTGGGACCGCGCGACCGGAGACCTGGCGGTGATGATCCTCTTCGACGGCAGCGCCGCTGGCAGGGTCCTCGTTTACAAACACGCTTCCGGCGGAGCCTCTTCGTACACCAATCCGAACCAGTATTACTACGGATTCGGAGGCTACGATGCGAAGGGCAATCTCTACTTCGACGGCAGTGACGCCGAGGGAAACTTCATGCTGTCGCTGCTCGCGAAAGGCGCCACCTCCGCAAAGACGGTCGCCGTGACGGGCGGTACGATCTACTATCCCGGCATGGTGCAGTGGGATGCCGCGGTAAAGCGGCTGATCGTGGGCGATCAATCGTGCGGCAACCAGTATGCGAGCTGTCTCTATCTGCTCAAGCCGGCAAAAACGAGCGCCAACATAACGAGTACGGTGAGTCTGCAGAACTCCGGCGGCGGCCAAGTCTGCGATCTCGTGCAGGGTGCCGAGTATAAAGGTACGATCGCCGGTTCGGACTACAACTTCTGCACGTCCTCGCCGAGTACCACGTACGTCTGGCCATTTCCGGGCGGCGGCGCGCCGTCGGTGGAAAATAGCAGCGTCGATCGGGCGCCCGTTGGGGCGGCGGTGAGCATATGAGAATACGCATCGTTACCGCGGCCTGCGCGGCGAGCGCGCTCTTTGCCGGCTGCAGCGTGGGAACGCCGCCCGGCGGCCCGCTGCCGGCCGGCCGCGCGACCGCGCGAATCGCTTCATGGATGGATAAAGCGGCGTCCGGCGGAGACTTGCTTTACGTCAGCGACTCAGACCAAGAAGTCACCGTCTACAACTACAAGAGTCAAGAGCTCGTCGGGGTGTTGACCGGGTTCGGAGAGCCGATGGGAGGATGCGCGGACGCGGCCGGCAACGTCTACATCGCCGATTACACCGCGCAAAAGATCGTCGAATACGCTCACGGCAAAAATAAGCCGATTCGCAGTTTGAGCGACGCTCCGGACTCGCCCTACGGCTGTGCGGTCGATCCGGCGACCGGCAATCTCGCCGTGGCGAACGACGACGGCCCGAACGAAGGCAATATCGCGATCTGGACCGGCGCAAGTGGCCAGCCGGCGCATTATACCGACCCGACGTTGGGCGCTTTTCAGAGCTGTGCGTACGACGCGCACGGCGACTTGCTGGTGACCAACGGAATTCAAGCTTACCCGTATCACTCATATTTTGCCTGGTTGCCGCCGGGCGGCACAAAGCTCGCCGACCTCTCGATTCCGCGCTCGGGTTCGGCCTCGGGATGGGGCGGGGTCTACGGCGTCGCTTGGGACGGAAAGTATTTCACGATCTCGGACTACAGCATCTACCGCATTGCGCTGCTTCACGGGCAGGCCTATTACGTCGGCGATACCGCGTTGCAATATCCCGAAGAAGAAGGCCCACACGGACCGTACAGCTTCTATGCCCCCGGAGGGAAGGGTCAGGCGACGCAAGCGCTTGTCGGAACGGCCAGCGATGAGAGCAGTGACTACGCCCTCACGTGGGCCTACCCGGCAGGCGGCCAGGTAAGCGGAGAGATCTCGCACGGCATCGACAACCCCTATTCAGTAACCGTCAGTTATCGAAAAAACAGGGGTTTGTAATCATGCATCGTTCTTCGTTAACGGCGTTCGTATCGGTGGTCGCGGCCGGAGTTCTTGGAGGTTGCGGCGGAAGCACCGGGTCGCTACCTGCGGCAGGCGGTAACGCGAGCGTAGGCCTGCCGGCGACGCTGCAGCAGGCGGGTACGGCCAAGGGGCTGATCTATAGTTCCTCCTACGGCGCGAACACGGTGGACTATTACCTCAAGGGAACCGGGCCGAACAATCCGATCGCCGGTGCGCTCAAGGGTGACTTTGCCGCGCCGCAGGGAATCGCCGTTAACAAACCGGGCAACGTGTACGTCACCAACTCGAACGGGCAGAGCGTCTTCGTTTATGCGAAGGGCTCGAAGTCGCCGACGCTGACGCTCGTCAACAACAACTACTTCCCGGTCGACGTGACGGTCGCCCCGGACGGAACCGTCTACGTCGCAAACGGCGGGGGCGATATCGGGGCGTCCGGCGACGTTTTGGTCTATCGGTCGGGCGCAAGCAATCCGATGGAGACGCTGACCAACGGGCACTTTCTGCACGTCGAAGGCGTCGCGCTCGATAAGAACGGCAACGTGTTCGTCTCGTGCAATGCCGGCATGGGCGCGGGAACTGGCGGCGTGGTCGAGTTTCCGAAGGGTTCGTCGACCGGAAAGGACCTGCATATCACGCTCGGGGCGGCCGGCGGCGTCGGATTCGACGGCGATGGCCGCCTGCTCGTGATGGACGAGAGCGTGCCGAGCCTCAACGTCTATGCCCCCGGCAAGCGCAAGCCGCTTCACCAACTGAGCCTCCCGGGCGCCTCGCGATACTTCGCCTTCAGCAAAACTTCACGCGTGCTCTACGTGGCCGATTACGACCTCGGCGAGATCGAGGTCTACGATTATGCGCCCAACGCGCTGACCAAGACCAACACGATCACCAACGGCATTCTTCCATCGAACGATAATTTAGGGATTGCCGTCTATCCGTCTCAGCAGTAGCGGTAGTTCTATACCGTTCGCGGGCGGGCGAACGCGCGGATGAGCGCGAGCAGGATTACCGCGCCGATGATCGCGCAGATGATGCTGCCGATATTGAAGCCGGTGATGCCCGCATGGCCGAAGAGCCCGTAAACGAAACCACCGATGAGAGCGCCGACGATCCCGACGATGATGTCGCCGAGAATTCCGCCGGGGCCTTCACCGGGAATTAGGGCCTTCGCGATGGCACCGGCGACTAACCCAAGAATGATCCAAAGTAGAATTCCCATGTTGCGCTCAACCTCCTCAGTGCGACGTTGGCGTTGTGATTCCCAAACGAGCAGGCTGCCAAACGCAAGAAGGCCCGGACGGATCCCCAGGTTTGGATCCGCACCGGGCCTTTTGTTGTCGCTAGGTTCTGAAATGAGCGACCATTCAACCCAGACCTTTGCTAGTTTTCCTAGCGACATCCTAGAAACGTAGCAGCGAGCTCATTCGTTTCGCGGTTCGGAGGGAGCGTTTTATGAGGAAAAGATGGCCGGCGATTCTTCCGGTTCCGGCGCTGGTGCTGGCGGGCTGCGGCATGGGCAGCTCCGCGCTGCCGTACATGCGCGGCGATACGATGATGGCGGCCCTGAACGACACGGGCGCAGGGAAGATTACCCACGTCGTCTACATCGTTCAGGAGAATCGCAGCTTCGATAACCTCTTCCACAACTATCCGGGCGCGGATACCGTTTCGAGCGGGAAAGACTCGCATGGCCAAACGGTCGCGCTGCAGCCGGTCGACCTCAGCGCACACTACGACATCGATCACTCCGACGACGCGATGTTTGCCGCGTGCAACGCGCCGCCGGGCGACCTCCCAGGAACGCACTGCCGGATGAATGGTTTCGATCGCGAGCAGTACTACGAGGCGCCCCCCGGCCTCAAACATCCGCAGTACACCTACACGCCGGCCGGCGAGACGAAACCGTACTTCGCGATGGCGCGAGAAGGGGCGCTGGCAGATCGGATGTTTCAGTCGCAGCTCGACGAGAGCTTCGTGGCGCATCAGTACATCATCGCGGCGCAAGCGCAGTGGGCGGTGAACCTGCCAAATAGCTTCTACTGGGGCTGCGAGGGCGGCGGCAGCAGCATTACCGTCGCGACGATTACCACGAAACGCACGTCCGGCTTGCCGATCTCAGCGTGCTTCAACTACACGACGCTGGGCGACGAGCTCGATAAGGCGCATCGGACGTGGCGATTCTACGCGAGCCAATACGGCAGCGCCTCGAGCGGCGACGGCGCGACGTGGTCGAGCTATCAGGCGATCTCTCACATCTACAACGGACCGGATTGGAAGAAAGACGTCATCTCGCCGAACTGGCGGTTCATCAGCGACGTTCGTGCAGGCAAGCTTGCGAACTTCACCTGGATTACGCCGGTCTGCGACGATTCCGACCACGTGAACTGCCCCGGCGGATACGGACCGTCGTGGGTGGCGGCGTTGGTAAACACCGTTGGTCAGAGCAAGTTCTGGAACTCGACGGCGATCTTTATCCAGTGGGACGACTGGGGCGGCCTTTACGACCACGTCGCGCCGCCCTACCTCGATCGCGATAGCCTCGGCTTCCGCGTGCCGCTGGTCATGCTTTCGCCGTACGTGAAGCGCGGCCACATTTCAAAGGCGCAGTACGAAACTGCGAGCGTGTTGCGCTTTGCCGAGAACCTCTGGGGCCTACCTCAGATGGCGCCGGCCGACCGGCGCGCGGCCTCACCGGCCAAAGACAACTTCGATTTCTCGCAAAAACCGCTGCCGTTCATTAAAATTGCGGCACCGCTCCCGCCGAAATTCTTCATGCATCAATCGCCGGACGACTACTTCGCCCCGGACGAGCAATAACGCGGCGAACGGCTCGCCGGAGATCGCCGAGGTCCGATCGCGCGCTGCGTCTGCCAAGCATTGGGGACCTTTTTCCCATGGGGTATGGACATTTCGTCTTAGCTCGTTTAGGCTAGATTGGTCGGCTCCAGCGTCGGAAGGGGCCAACAAGCAACTCTGTTGCTTACAAATCCTCAAGCACGAGGGAAAAGCGCCCCGCCGGGCGCTTTTCCAAATTCCCGGATCAGACCGGCGGGGAGTTTGGGACGACGCCGAGCGCAAAGCGCAGGCGCAGAACCTGATCGAGGACTGCGGCGATCTCTTCGGGGGCAAAGAGCGTCAGCAATCGCTGATTCACGTCGGCGAGTGGAAGAACGTCAGACTCTTGGCCGGCTTTGCCCAGCCCTTGGGGATCGCGAAAGCCCAGCGCATCAACGACCAATGTTGCGGCGCGTTTGGGTTCGGCCTCACCGACGTTCTGGTCGGCAATCTCAATTATCGCGGTTAAGCCTGGCATGGTTTACGTTAGATACCTCGCAGAGCGAACCGTGCGATTCGGACCGGCCGGCGTGCCTTAAACGTCATCATCGTCGTCATCGTCGTCATCGTCATCGGGATCGAGGACGGGATCCGGCCCGGGGTTTGGACGCTGCTCGCCGGGCTGGGGGTCGGGGATGGGCGTGGGTACGTAGCTCATGGTTGCGGCTTTACCCTAATGCGCTACGCCTTCCACGGGGATGCGGATGATGCAGGCAGCGCCGGCGTCGTCCCTGTTATGAAGTTCGATGGCGCCGCCGGCCCGCTGCACCGCTTTTGCGGCGATCGACAGACCCAGCCCGGTTCCAACGATTCCCTCCGAGGCCGCGCCGCGGTAGAAACGATCGAACGCCGAGGAGAGGTCGGCTTGCGAGAATCCGGGGCCATCGTCGCTGACGGTGATTTCGCAGAGGCCGTCGTAGCGTCGCAGGCCGACCGTGATGGGACGCTGCCCACCATACTTTAGCGCGTTGTTGACGACGGCCGTCACCGCTTCGCGAAGCTCGGAGGCAGCCGCGCGAACGGGCGTTGCCGCACCTGCGAGCTCCAGATGAAGGCGTTGCTGATCTCGGGGTGAGAATCCGTGCGGGACGTCACGCACCACGTCGTTCAGATCGAATACCGTTTCACCGATCGGCGCCACGTGCTCGAGCCGCGCCAGCAGGATGAGCTCGTCGATGAGCGTCTTCATGCGGCGGCTCTGGCCGAGCATCGCCGGCACGGCGTCTCCGTACGAGTCGTTTGGGTTACGCGCGGCCATCGCGCTCAAGTAGCCGATGATCACCGTCAGCGGCGTGCGTAGCTGATGGCCCGCATCGGCGACGAATTGGCGCATTTCCGCGCTGGCTTTCGCGCGTTCGTCGAGCGCACGCGTGATCTGCGCGACGGCCCGATTGTACGCCTGCACCAGCTCGCCGACTTCACTGGTGTCGGTGGTCGAAACGGTCGCCGGGGTGAAGTCGCCGTCGCCGAAGCGGTTCAGCGCAGCGGTCGTGCGCAGCAGCGGATCGAGAGAGTTTGAAGCGACGACGATCGCGATCCGCCAAGCGGCCACGATCACGACGATCGCCACCAGGGCCATCGCGAGAAAGTAATATTCGACGAAGCGCTGGTAGAACGCAGGATTGATGAAGATCGTCGTGCGGGCAGCGCCGTACTCGATCGTTAGCGGACGCACTTGTTCCATGAGCAGCCGCACGAAGAAGCTCGCGCGAAACGGGCCGCGCGGCGCGGCGAGATGCGGCGCTCCTGGGAAGAGTTCGGTGTGCGTGCGGATCGGCAGCGGCGCCAACCGCGCGGTGAAGTAGGCGTCGATATCGCCGGGGGAACTTCTTTGCCAGTCGTATGAAGCGGCCAGAACCGGAATCTGCCGTGCCGCCGAATTCATTGCCTGGCGCGCCTGATAGGAGAGGGCCTCGCTCATCGCGATTCCGACCAACGCCGCGCAGCAGAGCACGATCAGCGCGCCGCTGGTGACGTGCCACGCGATCAGGCGGCTGCGGAGTGAGGGAAGATGCAAGCGATCCTTACGAGTGCAGCGTGTAGCCGGCGCCCCGTATCGTCACGACGAACGGGGGCTCGTTCTCGTTTGCGTTGACCTTGGCTCGCAGGTACGAAATGTAGGTTTCGACGCAGTTTTGCGAGACCTCCGATTCGAAGCCCCAGACGCGGTCGAGCAGGTCGTCTTTGCTAAAGACGCGGTGCGGCTCGCGCATGAATGTTTCCAGCAGCCGGAACTCGCGTCCGGTCAGCGCCAGCTCCGACTCACCGCGGCGGACCTTGTGCCGGCGCAGGTCCATCTCGAGCTCGTTGTAGGTGAGGACCTCGGGTGCGTCGAGTTGCGGACGGCGCAACGCGGAGCGGATTCGTGCGATTAGCTCGGGCGTTTCAAAGGGTTTGGCGAGGTATTGATCCGCACCGCGCTCGAGGCCGAGTACTTTATCTCCCGTTTCGCCTTTGGCGCTGAGGATGAAGATCGGCGCTTGCGTCAGTGCGCGGTAACGCGGCAGAACGCTGATGCCGTCGATCTTGGGCATCATCACATCGAGCAAGATCAGCGATGGATCGAATTCGCGAACCACGTCGAGCCCCGAAAGGCCGTCGCGGGCTCCGCGAACCTCGAATCCGGCCGCTTCGAGCTCCCACGTGAGCAAACGGCGGATCGGCTCCTCGTCGTCGATTACGACGATACGCGGCGCTCGAGAGTCCATCGTTAAACGATAGCGCCCCTCGCTGAGATCGAGCTTAGGACGCTCCGAGCAGCTCGAATCCCCAGGAAAGTCTCGCGGCCGCGGGGATCGTCGCGGACCGACTCCGAGAGGATCGACGTCGAGTACCCGTGAACGATTCTCTCGCTCCGAGTAAGGAAGAGTTCATGACTTCTCATGCCAGCTTTAAGCCCTGGCTCGCACTCTCGATGGGCGCACTCGCGGTCTTTTCCGCCGGATGCGCCGGCGCAAATACCGGTAACGCATTCGAATCGCCCGTTCCCCAAAGCCGAGCGGCACGCTCGGCCAGGCAGCCCCAACAGAAGCTTTACGTTACGAACGTAAATGGCAGCGTGTTCGTCTACAGCGTCGGCAAGAAGCCGCAATTATTGCAGACGATCACCAATGGCGTTCCCCGTCCCTACGGCGTCTGGGTCGACCAAAATGGAATTGTGTACGTCGTCAACTTGGCGAACGACTCGGGTGGACCGAGCCTCTCGGAATATACGCCGGGAGCGTTCTCGCCGTTCTTCCAAATCACCAGCGGCGTCCTGAATTTCGGCGTGGTTGCCGTCGATGCCAATGGGAACGTCTATCTCTCAGGGCTAACATCGTCGTACGAGGCGTCGTACGTCAACATCTATTCACCCGGCGCGTCCACGCCCTCGCAGACGCTCCAGGTCCCGACGGAAGGCACGCTCTCTCGATCCGAGAGTTTGAGCTTCGATCCCGCCGGCAATCTGCTCGTCGGCGTTGCCGCGCTGCCGAAAAAGTATAACTCGGTCTTGCGCTTGGCATCCGGTTCGCAGCAATTCACTACTCTCGGCCTGAAGAGAGCAGCCGGGGACTCGCGGCCGCTGACGCCGCAGGGAACATCTACGTAGGCGGTGGCACGCGGGCGATCGACGTCTACTTACCGGGTACAGCAAAACCCAAGCGCGTCATCCGCATACCCGGAGGTCACCTCGTGACGGCGCTCACCGTTGCCGCCGATGGAACGCTCTATGTGGGCTCGGAGTCATTCGTCTACGTGTACTCGTCGAAGAAGCTTAAGCTGGAGACGATGTTCGCCACCGGCTTGATCGGCGGGCTCGTTCTGTCGCTGTAGGCGTGTCACCGAAAGCTCGTCTGAACGTGTTCGGTACCGTCGTTTCAGCGAGCTCAGGAGTGGACTAACGCGTAAATGCGCGCTCTTTGATTTTCGCAAAGCAGCCGGAGTCGGGCGCCTTCGTTGGATTATCGAAGAACGCGATGGTCATCTCTCTCGCGCAGGCCGAGCGGCTGGGCGTGTGGCTATAGCCTGGAAAGTCATAGAGATAGGCGTTGCTAAGCCCCCTCATGGCTCGCCGTCCCCAAGACGGCGGGGTATTGGGGTCGTACTCGCCGGCGAAAATCATCGTCGGAATGGAACTTGTCAACGGCGACCATTCGGAGGCGGCAGCCGGCGGAACTTTCCAAAAAGAGCAGATGGCAGGATTGAACGCTGCGGATATCTCGCCGTCGAATAGCGGATAGGTGGAGTGCGTTTCCCGATCGACGACGGTTGGATCGTCCAAAGGGAGGCCGTCCGCGCACCACACCGAGTACCGCATGCCCCAACTTAACGAGTCGGGCGACAGTCCATCTTGGGCCAGAGCGGTTAAGGCTGCATAGCGCCCCTTTGAAGCGCCGTAAATGGCCTGGGGAAGGCGCGGTATCGCAGCTGCATCGTTGAGCTCCGAATAGATGGTATCAACCGCATTGCGTCCCGTAAACGGACGCTCATGACTTCTACCGGAAGCATCCTTTACCGAAATGTCGATCGGCCGTGCGTCGAGCGACCGCACCATCTCCGCAAAGCTCGAGCGCAGGTCTGGATACGATCGAGAACACTCAAAATCCGTCGCGCAGGCGTCGAAGAGCACATCGAGCGAGCGTTGAAGGTTTGCATTTCCCATCTCGTCGTAGGGAACGTCCGGCGGCTCGACGGATTCTAAGAGCGCGCTGCGAACGCCGGCAGGATCCATTCGCATCACATCCATCATGATCCAAGTACTGTACGACAAGCCGTAAAGGTTCCACGACTTTATTCCGAGCAGTCCGCGCAGGCTAACGATGTCCTGGGCTATTTCGGCGTTGTTGTATCCCGCTAGGTCGATGCCGGAACCGGTCAAACGGTAAAAGCACGCTCTAGCCGCGGCGAGCTCATCGGCTGCATCTCTCTGTGCAGCCAAACCGGACAAGAAAGAGCTCTCGTGCTCCGCATCGACCTCAGGGCAATCCAGGTTCGGCTGCGCGTACTTCGTACCTCGTTGTTCGAACACGATGAGATCGCGCTCATCCAACAGACGAATCGTCTTTCCGGAAGAGAAGGCGCCAAGTGAGCTCGCTCCGGGGCCGCCCGCCGTAAAAAGCACGGGATCCGGGCGCGGTGAGGCGCTTCTGCTCCGGAAAACGATGATCGGAAGACGAATCAAGTTTGAGCCGCTCCGCATCCGGTTTTCGGGGACGGTAAGAAGGTAGCAGTCTATTCTTTCGTCACTGGGCAGGCTCACCGCGCAAGCCGACCTTTCCAAAGCTGGAACCGCGGGTGCTGCTGCAGCGCTCGCGATAGCGCCGAGCGGTTCGAAGGCAAATACGACGATTGCGAAAAAGATCAAAAGTGTCGGAATTGGCTTCGGGTGCTTCACCGCAACTAACTTTCCTACAGCGCAACGAGCGCCTCTCGCGGGCGTCCCCCCGAGCTCGGCGATGGCAAAAAAATATCTGCGGCCCCGCCTCACTGCGAACGAAGGTCAAATCAAATCATATCAAGCGAAAGCCGGCACGTTCATGGTATTTAATGCACCGATAGATGCCAGAGAAGGTTCCTGATATTCGCAGAGGCGATAGATTGCTAGTGATACGTCCTGCGGCGTTGCGGCCGTGAATATTAAAAGTAAAGCGAATGGGGGATTTCCGGTGGCACGCATCGTCTGGTGGACCGCGCTAGCCTTCGGAGTGTGCACGAGCGCCACCGTTTGGAAGGCTCCCGCCGAGCCGGCGTGCGTCGCGACGCAGGCATCGTATACGGTTGCGGTCCCGGGGCGGCCCTTTGCCGTCAGGGAACTCCCCGGCTCAACTACGGCACTCGTGTCCATAAACCCCGAAACACCTTTACAGGTACCGGGGATAGCGGTGCTCGACTGCAAGGCCGGGCGGTTCGTGTACTCTCATACCATTCCGCTGTCGCCACAACCGACGGGGTTGGCCCTAACGCCCGATGGAAAGCTTCTCATCGTCGCCGACGATTCATACATCGCATTTCTGCGCACGGATCGACTTTCGAAAGGCTCTGACTACGCCATCGCCTACGCTAAAGCGGAGCACGGAGATATCGAGGACGATGACGCTGGTGCGGCCTATGTGAGCGTCGCGCCGGACGGTCGCTATGCCTTCGTTAGTGAAGAGCAAGCCGGCACACTTACCGTGATCGACTTGCGCAAGGCCGAGACCGCCAGTCCAGGAGGTGCGATTGTAGGAGATATCGACGTGGGAAACGCTCCGATCACGACGCTGTTCTCGAGTGACGGTAAGACGCTGTATGGGACGGTCGAGAGTGCGCGCCGGCGGCTTGGATACTCGCTCAGTTGCCGGCCGGAGGGCGCTGCTCCCAGCGATCCTACGCGCTTTTCTCCTGGTGCGGTATTCTCTTTAGATGTTGCGATGGCCGAACGAGCCTCTGGGGCAACTTTAAACTTTGCCGAGTCGCAATGCAGCACCGTAAGAATGGCGCTCGTTCCCAATGGGCACCTCGCCTGGGTGACAAATCGCGCATCCGGTTCCGTAAGCCTTTTCGATCTGGCAAAGCTGGGGGAGAACGCAACGTCCTCCCGGTTGAAAGACATTCCCGTCGGCTCCAATCCCGTTCCGGTGGCCGTGACGCGCAATGGGCGCTACGTGTTGATTGGTATCACCAACCGCTTCGGTCCAGGAGGAACGACGGACGGGCGTATCATCGCTGTCGACAATCGCACCGCGCAGATTGTGGGAACAATCCCCGCTGGAAGATTTCCACGCGAGTTCTCGTACGGTTCTGAGCCAACGTTGTTCCTTTCCAACAACCGATCTGATGGCATTACCGTCTTCAATGAAAATCTCATCCCGGCACTCCTCACCAAATCTACCGCATCATCTCAAGCCGCAGTTCGAACCGATTCTCTTCAGAAACGGTAGGTAAGAAGCGGGCGCTAAACGCAGCGGCCGGGAATCGGCGGCCCTCCGGAAGTAAACGCCGCGTCCGAACGGCAGCACGTGCGTCGGGGACTTACTCCGCGAGAACCTAGGAAGACGTGACGAATTCGCTAGCGTTTCTTCGGCGCCAAGAAACTTCGCCGAGGTCGTGGTTCATACGCCACGCGCGAAGGACACGATCGCCTTCGTAAATGCCGAACCATTCTTTCCATATTTTGCCCGGGCTACCACGCGTGCGGAGTTTCTTTCTCGAAGAATAGGGTCCACGAGTTGCCGTTTGCGTCAAGTTGGAAGTGTACGCAACGAAAGCCGATTCCGGCGGCCTCGTTTAGGGCTGCCTGGAGTCCCTGCTCCGTGCTGCTAGGCACGAACTTGACAAGGTAGTGAAATTTCTCCATCGCGGTGATTATAGCCATGCTCCGTGAGAAGGTCAACGCCGGATGCCTCGCTACGTGTGTAGCGGGGTCGCGCGCGACGGACGCCTCTCAGACTCGTAGACGTTCGCTCCCCTGGGATAGCGGCGCAGCGCAGCGAATGTACTTAAGCCGGCGCTTCGTTCATCTCTCCGGGAGCCAGAACAAATGACAACCTCAGGCCTCGGCCGCTACTCGCTCATTGGCTTCCTGCTTGCGGCGACGCTCGCGGGGTGCGACGCCCTTCGACAGGCTCAGGATGACACGCTGTCGCGCGGCGCGCTGGGCGCGATGCCGCAAACGCCGGCTGTCGCATCCCACCCCGATCGGGGAAAATCGTGGATGCTGCCGGAAGCGCGAGGTAAGACGACGCTGCTGTACGTGTCGCTCGATCACCGAGTCGGCGTGTACGACTACGATACCGGCAAGCGGGTTGGGACGCTCACCGGCCTCGACGACGCGTACGGCGGTTGCGTCGACGCGGAAGGCGACGTGTACGTCACTCAGTACTTCAACGGCGATACCGTCGAGTACGCGCACGGCGGCACGAAAGCGCTGAAGACGTTCGCGTCGGACGGTCAGGCGTGGGGCTGCTCCGTCAACAGCAGGGGCGATCTCGCGGTGACCGATCGAGATACGCGCACCGGCGCGGGTCAGGTCTGCGTTTGGAAAAGCGGCAAGAGCGGCTCTCAATCGACCTGCTTCGGCGGCCTACCCGCCTGCAATATGATGTCTCCAGCCGGCTACGACGATAAGGGCAACCTCTTCGTCCCGGGAGAGGACAACGCCACGGGCGAAATTTGCGTTTTGCTCTCCGGCGCAACGTCGATGACGGAGCTTCCTCTCAACTATGCGTTCAACACTCCGGGTGCGGCGATGTGGGACGGCAAATATATGACGCTCAGCGACGAGGGCGCTAATGGCGAGGAAGAGGGCATCGTTCGCGTTAGGATTTCCGGCTCGACGATGCACGAGGTGGGACGAACCCTGCTCGGGGATAACTGTTACGCGGGCTGGGAGATCGAGTTGGCGCCGTTCATCCTCGGCTCGAAAAATACGCCGGCTAACCGCGAACAGGGCAAGGTTGTCGTGGCCGACAACACCCTCTGCACAGAGCAAGGCGCAAAGTTATGGAGCTACACCGCCGGTGGCTTCCCATATAAAGCGATCGCAAGCGCCCAGGGACTCGTGGCAGCGATCAGCATCGGTCGATGAGCCGCTCAGCTCGCCGGGAGAGCGACGGTCCATCGTCAAAGTTACCCTACCTCGCTTTAAGAGGGGTAGACGATATCCATGGCCATAACCGGCGTTGCATTCACCGCGTATCCCGTCACCGACGTGGCGCGCTCCGTGGCCTTCTATACGGACGCGCTTGGCCTAACCAAGGCGGGCCTTGAATCTGATTTCTGGGTGGAGTTCGACGTCGCGGGCAGTACGTTCGGGGTAGGCAGTTTCGAGCAGATCGGCGCTCCGGGCAGCGCGCAGTCGTTCGCACTCGAAGTGTCGGACGTCGCATCGCTGCGTGCCGACCTCATCACGAAGGGCCACGAGCCCACCGAGCTTTTCGAAACGCCCGTGTGCTTTATTTCCGTCGTGCGAGACCCCGACGGGAATCAGATAATCTTGCACCAGTCGAAGTAACACTACCATCGTTCGGAGGGAAGGATGTCTGCTAAGCGGTTTCTCGTCCTTGCTTTGCTGGGCCTTATCGTTCCGGCCGGATGTTCTTCTGCCGGCAGTACGCCTGCGGTTTTGACTCGCGTGCTGCCGCAGAGCGGATCTCCGAGTCAACACATTTCGCACGTCGTTGTCATCGTCCAAGAGAACCGCACCTTTGAAAACTTTTTCACCGGTTATCCTGGCGCCAACGCGCCGCCGTCGGGCTGCGCGATTCCAGAGGGAGGCGTGCGACCGAAGACTACCTCACACGTCGCCCCCCGCGGTTCGCGTTGCCCCCCCGGAGACATCTCGGTTGCGCTCAAACCGATCACTTTCGACTATGTCGAACTTGGGGCACGACTGGCAGACCTCTCAGACTGATTACGATAAAGGGAAGATGGACGGTTTTTCCCAGTTTTACGTCGAACACGGTTCATATCCGGCGTATTCGTACGTCAAGCGGTCTCTGATCAAACCGTACTGGGACATGGCGCAGCAGTACGTACTCGCCGATGAAATGTTTCCGACGGAGTGGGGCGGGAGTTTCACCGGACATCTGACGCTGGTCGCCGGCACCGACGACATCGATCAATCGCCATCTGAAGCCGAAATCGACAACCCGGATGCGGCACCCTACGATTGCGATTCGCCACAGGGCACTACGACCTCGTACGTAACATCCACACAGAAAGTGGAGGCGAATAAGGGCCCGTTCCCGTGTTTCGACCAGTGGCACTCGATAGCCGATGTGCTCGATGGTGCCGGCGTTTCGTGGAAGTACTACGCAGACAAAAAGCTGAACGCGGGCATCTGGGAGCCCTTTGAAGCGATGCGGTACGTACGATACGGGCCCGACTGGGCGAACATCATCGCTCCGCAGACGAAGATCTTAACCGATCCCGGCAACGGGGACCTGGCATCGGTGAGCTTTGTTACCCCGAGCACGGCCGACTCCGACCACCCGGTGGGGAAAAGCGACCTCGGCCCTTCGTGGGTAGCATCGGTGGTCAACGCGATAGGAGAGAGTTCATACTGGAACTCCACCGCGATCGTCGTCCTATGGGACGACTGGGGCGGATGGTACGATAATTCGAAGCCGCCGCAACTCGATTATCGCGGGCTCGGGTTCCGCGTTCCTTGCCTCATCATCTCGCCTTACGCCAAGATCGGCTACGTCGATAGCACGCAATACGAGTTTGCCAGCATTCTGAAGTTTATCGAGGAGGTGTATGGGACCGGAAGCATCGGCTCGCGGTCGCAGGGCTACACCGACGAACGCGCAACGAGTTTGGACGCGGCCTTCGACTTCAACCAGAACCCGCGGAGCTTCACTCCGATTCCCTCGAAGTATCCGATGTCGCACTTTCTGCACGAGCCGCCGTCGAACCAACCCGTCGACACGCAGTAACCCTGCAAGCTCCTTTTTTGCGATGCGTTCAGCGTAGCCGTTTCACGGTGATAACGAAAAGACGGTCCCTGCGTTCTTCGTGCCGCCGGCGGTGGTCGTGCCGTAGAGCGTCCCATTAACGTTGATGAGGCCGGCGTACGGGAATCGGCCTTCCCTTAGGCCGTCGAAGCTGTGGAGCACGCTTTCGTTACCGGAGGTGGTCGTCTTGAAAACTGTGCCGCATCCTTGGACGTCGCCGTATCGCAGGCACGAACCCGAACCGCCGTTGGAGGTGGTACCGTAGAGCGTACCCTTGACGTCGAGGAGGCCTCCGTATGGGAACACGCCGTCTCCCGAGCCGCCGAAGCTGTGGAGCGGGGTTTCCGTGCCGGAGGTCGTGAGTGAGAAGACTGTTCCCCGGCCGTTCGTCCCCCCGCGTTTCGTCGTGCCGTAAAGCGTGCCGTTCACGTCGAGTAGGTCCGCCTGCGTTGGGTATCTGCCGTCCGCCGAGCCGCCTTTGAAGCTATAGAGCACGGTTTCCGCGCCGGACGTCGTGATCGTAAAGACCGTTCCGCAACCGCCAGTTGAACCGCAGTTCGCGCCGCCGCTAGTGGTCGTGCCGTAGAGCGTGCCGTTGACATTGACGAGGCCCGCGTATGGGTGTGCACCGTCCGGCTTACCCCCGAAGCTGTGGAGCAGGGTTTCGGTGCCGGAGGGCGTGATCGCGAAGACCGTTCCGTCGCCATTTGTGCCGCCGTTAATGGTTGTGCCGTAGAGCGTGCCGTCGACGTCGAGGAGGCCCGCGTCCGGGTTGACGCCGTCTGGTTCGCCGGTGAAGCTGTAGAGCACGGTTTCCGCGCCGGACAGCGTGACCTTGAACACGGTTCCGCAATAGCAGGACGCGCTTCCGCCATTAACGGTGGTTCCGTAGAGCGTGCCCGTGCCGTCGATGAGGTCTGCCCGCGGGTTTTTACCGTCTCGCGAGCCAACTTCGAAACTGTGGAGCACGGTTTCCGCGCCGGCCGTCGTGATCCCGAAGACCGTGCCGCCGAAACATCGGGCGTGACACGGGCCGCCCCCGTATTCCGTGGTGCCGTAGAGCGTGCCCTTGACCTTGATGAGAGGACCCGGGTGCGGGTCTCTGCCGTCGTTCCCGCCTTTGAAACTGTAGAGCACGCTGTACGCGGGACGCGCGTGCGTTCGTTCCGCCGATGTCGTCCCGAGGCTCGGCGGCGTGTTTCCGCCTCCGCACCCCGCTACCATTACGGCTAGAATCACTGAAGCAAGGGTTTTCACGCGTCCGTTCCTCTCATGCAGTCTCACTTCGACAGGCTAGAGTCTTCCCCGGTTCCGGGTGCGTTTTCGGTACGGGCGCGGGCGTCGGGCGTCTTGGAAAGGCGATCCACGCGGGCGTGCCATCGCCACGCAGAGCAATCGCGACGGGGAGCAACTTCCAAGGTGCATTTATGTCCTGAGCACCACAGCTTCGCGAACGCGAGGCCGTGTTTGCGCCCCAGAGCCGAGGCGGCTTATCGGGGAGCGCCGAACAACTTTATGCCGATCCAGCTCAGGGTTCAGGAGGCAACGGCAAATGAGGATTTCCGCTTTTCGACACGCACTCAGCAGTTGCGTGGCCCTCGCAATGCTCGCCGGCTGCGGCGCCCTTCGACAGGCTCAGGATGATACGCAGCCGCCGATCGGCGTCCAGGGTGCGATGCCCGCAGCACCGGCAATCCAGCAGCGCACCGATTCTGGCACGGAAGAAGTTCTGTATTCGTTTGCGGGCGGTAACGACGGTCAATCTCCGGCGGCCGCGCCGATCTCGGTCAGCGGGGAGTTTTATGGCACGACTGCTCTGGGCGGTGACGGCGGATGCCACGCCGTTCACGGTTGCGGAACCGTCTATAAAGTGAACGCGTCGGGCCAGGAGAGCATCCTCCACGTTTTTAGAAGCGGGACCGATGGAGAAGCTCCACACGGCTTGATCGACGTCGGCGGCGACCTCATGGGCACCACGACGTACGGTGGCGCGTTAGGCTGCAAGTCACAGCACACTTCCGGCTGTGGTACGGTTTTTGAGCTGACCCCGTCAGGCAAGGAGCGCGTGCTGTACCGCTTCGCTGGTGGTGCGCAAGGAGCTCTCCCCGATTCCAACCTCACTTTTTTCAAGCATCAGTTTTACGGCGAAGCGGGAGCCGGCGGTGCCGGAAAATGTTATGACGCCGACTATCCTGGCTGCGGAATGATCTTCAAAATGAGCCCGTCCGGTCATGTGAGCATTATTTACACCTTCAAAGGTGGTAAAGACCCTGGGACTCCGGAGGGCGGTCTCGTGTGGTACAAAGGTGACTTTTACGGCACTACAAGCGCCGGCGGCAGCAACGCCTGCTATTCTAGTTACGGTTGCGGGACGGTTTTTAAGATAACTCCTTCTGGAAATGAGACGACCCTCCACAAGTTTACGGGCTATCCGAACGACGGCGCTCTTCCGAACGGACTAGCCATTATCGACGGCGTTCTCTACGGCACGACGGAAGACGGCGGCAAAAACAACTGCGGTCTAACGTATTACTTACATTGTGGAACGGTCTTTGAGTTGACGTTGTCCGGCCAGGAGCGCATCATCTACAACTTCAAAGGCGGGACGGATGGTGAATCCCCAATTGGGCTTGTGGCAGTCGGCGGCGATCTTTACGGAACAACGCAGAGTGGCGGTAACGGGGGCAGCCACTGCTATTTTCCAGGATGTGGAAGCATATTCGAGCTGACTCCATCCGGCCAAGAAACGATTCTTTATCGTTTCAAAGGTGGCGATGATGGCGCCGTTCCAAGCTCCGGGCTAAACGACGTTGGTGGGAGTTTGTACGGAACGACGGCTGTCGGCGGCACTCACGGTGATGGAACGGTCTTCTCGCTTATTCCTTAAACCAAAATAGGCCGAAATCATCGGATTCGCGTCATTGTGTCGAGGGGACTGGGCGCTATACTGGTCCGTATGGTAGCGGCACGACGCAGACGCATCGAGATCGTCGGGTATGACGGAGTCTCGGCGGGGTTCCGAGCTGGTTTCGGCGCCGTTCCGACCGAGTATCGTACGTGCTTCTCGGCTCGCGAAGAGATCTGAAGGGACTCCTGGGCGATGCTGGTGTCCTTGTTGTTGGCAGCCGGGCTCGTGGCGAATAGTCCCGCCGTCGCCGGGCACTGGGAAGGTTTCATGCAGCGCGGAAGCGCGCGCCTCGCGGTCAGCGTTGATTTCCCCCCCGAACAACCCGGAACGGGGCGCTTTACCGCTCTCGACCTCGGAGCCATCGACGTTCCGGTCTCACATCTCACCCTTGGCCATACCGTGCACTGGGAGCTCATCGGTGATACGACGACGACGACGTTCGACGGAACGGTCGGCGGCGATTCGCTCTCCGGCGCATTTCGCGAGGGCGACCGCGCGGGAACCTTCACGCTCGCGCGGACGTCGGCTTCGACACAGAAGGCGTATTCGGAGAAGGACGTCACGTTTGTCAACGGAGGCGTTCGGCTCGCCGGGACGGTGTTTGCTCCGCGCTCGCCGGGGAAACACGCAGCGCTGCTCTTCGTCCATGGTTCGGGCCCAGAGGGACGATGGGGTGCAAAGCCCATCGCGGACTACGTCGCCCGTCACGAGATCGTGGCGCTTGTGTACGACAAACGCGGCGTCGGTGGCTCGTCCGGCGATTGGCACACGGCGACCTTGCAGGACCTTGCTGCCGATGCGCGCGCCGGGATCCATCTACTCGCCGCGCAGGCCGACGTCGATCCGGAAAAGGTCGGCGTGTACGGTCACAGCCAGGGGGCCGAGATCGCGCCCGCGATCGCGCAAGGTAATCCGGAGGTCCACTGGATCGTCGCAGCCGACGGCCCGGTCGGGCCTCAATACCGCCAGGATCTCTATCGGGTTGACACGGCGCTCGCCGAACGCTACTCGGGCCAACAACTTCGCGACGCCGAGCGGCTCTACGCCGAGTTCGTCGACGTCGCGCGCAGCGGTGCGCCCCACGGTCAACTGCGCACCAACATCGCCACGGCGGGCGCCACGCCCTGGCTCGACGATCTCGCGATCCCCGGCGATGACAGTTGGATTTGGCCGTGGTACCGATTGGTGGGTAACTACGACAACACGACCGCTTGGTCGGCAGTCCGCGTCCCCGTGCTGCTCCTCTTCGGCTCCGGCGATCGCCTCGTTCCACCCGGCGAAAGCGTCGCAACAACGTTGCGCATCCTGAAAGCACACGATCCATCGCGAGTCGTGGTTCGCGTTTTTCCGGGAGCGGATCACATGCTCCGCGTCCCGCCGGCAATTCCCGACGGCTGGCCGCACAACGCCGCGGGCTTCCCAGCCGTCATCGTCGAGTTCGCCGCCGACGCATTGTAGCCGCCTAGCACGCCTGCCGAATCGCGAACCTATTGCAACCGAAGAAACACGATTCTGGGACGGCGAGCGATCCTTGCGCCCGGGCAATCGGAGCTTCTGTCCACGGAATACAAGATAGAGCCCTTCAAAGCGAGGTTCGCCCGCCGGGCTGCCATTGCCACAGTCGGTTTCCCCACTTAAGATAAGCTCTAGGCGTTGCCTTTTGGCGACCTAGAGGAGTTTATTATGTCAAAACGCTCAGTCTTACTTGCGGCGGCGTTGATACTGATCGGCGTGGGGCTTTTCCCAGGATGTTCGGGTAATAACCAAACCTCGCAAACTTCTACGATACCGATCGCGGAATCTCAGGGTCCGTATGCGGCAGCATCGTCAAGCCCAATGCCGGCCGGCATTCTCAAGCCGGCGCTGCCCAAAGGATCGGCGGCCGCCGGATGGCTCTCATCCGAGACGAAAAACAGCCAAACTGGCCCCCTTCTCTACGTGGCCGGAGAAAGCGCCAACGAGGTGCTGATCTATCCAGAATCGGGTTACAATCAGTTCCCGATCGGTATGATCACTTCTGGCGTACAAGCTCCGTTCGGTTTATACGTTGACGAAAGCGGCAACCTTTACGTAGCGAATCAGGACCAATATGGGGGCACTGGCAGGGTGACGGTTTACCCGCCTGGCGCAATCTACCCATCAGCCACGTATTCTCAAGATCTTACGCGCCCGCTCTTCATGATCGTTGATCACTACGGTGACCTCTTTGTCGGCAACGGAGAAAGTCTTGATGGCAGCGGTGGAACGGTCGTCGAGTACCTAGCGGGAAGCACAAATGCTTACCAGGTTTTGCAGCTGCCGGGGAATGAGGCGGACGGTATGGATTTTGACCAGCAAGGAAATCTCTACGTCGCCTACCGCGCCAAAGGGGCAGCCGGAATTCAGAAATTTCCACCTGGCTCAACGCAGGGCCAGAGTCTCGGCATAAAGCTTGCGAATCCGGCGGGTCTGATCGTTGATCGGGCTGGCAATATCGCGGTCGCAGCAAACACTAACGCGCGAGCTGGCGTCCTTTTCTTTCGCGCCGGTGCGCAGACCACAACCTTTGCGCTAGGGCTTCCCGGCAACAACCGCGCGGTCCAACTCGCGACTACCGCGGACGAGAGCATGCTCTTCGTCTCTTCGTACACGAATGCAAACGTCTACGTAACACAGCTTCCGCTAACGAGAAAATCAACTCTGACTCTACTAGATCATGCCTCAGTCACTATTCAGGGCATGGCACTCAGTAACGGCCAAACGTTTTGAACAGTGCCGCCACGACAGAGCTGCCGCTCCCCGAAGGCTAACGTCCGCCGTCGGAAACAGCGTGCCCCTTCCACCAGGGAGCCAGCTTCGGGCACCGAACGTACGTTCGATGGCCCGACGACCCGGGATGGAACCCGACCCCGACAGCCTCGCAGTCGCCCGGGTGGAGGCGGAACTGAAAGAGCTTTCTCCTGAAGGCGAGCCTATGTAATAAAATGGCTCGTAAAGTTTTATAACGATACCGGTTCGATGTTCTCGCCATCGTACACAAACCGCCGAAGCAGGTGGTTTTAGACGAACGGGCAGCTCCTTGGACAAATGGGGCGCACTTCGGTGAGGATGAACCTTCCATTCAGCACTGCGTCGTCATCTGAGAGTCGCTTTGGGCTGTTGTTCGTAGGCACCCCTCCTCGTCGCTCGTCGTTTCGAGCGCGTGGTGCTTAGAGAATTTTAATTGGACTTGTGGATCTCGCTGCAAATGGGTAAGCTTTGCGGGCTAGGCGCTACAACCCCGCCGTGAAATGGAATTCATTGAAACGCTCGACGACTATAAGAACCGCTGCGATTGCGGCCGCCACCCTCGCTGCCGGCGCAGCACTCAATATCGCCGCCGCTCGCCGCACTGAACGTCGGCACCCCGCTAGCGGGCGCTTCGTGGACGTCGGGAAGGAGCGCCTGCATTACACCGACCAAGGCGGTGGGCCTGCGGTCGTGCTCTTGCACGGCAACGGCGTCACGGCTCGCGATTGGAAATCCAGCGGCCTGATCGACGCACTGGTCGGAAAGCATCGTGTTATCGCCTTTGACCGGCCCGGCTTTGGCTACAGCACCCGCCCACGAGCGCACGTGTGGACAGCCGCCGCACAGGCTACATTGCTCCACGAGGCGCTGCAGAGGCTCGCCATCGGCCCCGCAGTGGTCGTCGGACACTCTTGGGGAACGCTGGTGGCACTCGCGCTTGCGCTTGAGTATCCGGTCCAATGCCGACGGTTGCTCCTTATGTCGGGATATTATTTCCCGACATTTCGAGCTGACGTGGCGGTCTTCGGGGCTCCCGCTCTGCCTCTCGTAGGTGACGTAATGCGCTACACGGTTTCGCCGCCGCTAGGGCGTTTGCTCGCGCCCGCGTTATCTGCGCAACTATTCGCGCCGGCGCACGTGGACGCGGCCTTCGCGGAGGAGTTGCCGATGGCGATTCGTCCGTGGCAGATTCGGGCCAACGCTGAGGATACGATGCTGATGGTTCCTTCGGCAGCGCTGATGGCGCATCGCTACAAAGACTTGAGGGTTCCTGTCGCTATCGTGGCAGGTGCCGGCGATAAGGTAATAAGCCCGACCCAATCCGAGCGCCTCGCGAACGAAATCCCGGCATCGGAGTTGCTCGTCATCGGTGGCGTTGGCCACATGGTGCATTACACAGCCAAAGAGACGATCGCTGAGGTGGTCGCAGCAATGGCAGGTGCGCAACAGCACGGCGAGCACAATCAAGCGCTCGCGTAGCGATTCTCCCAGAGACCGAGTTTATTACTTGTAGGCGAGGTTGCGCCGAGTGCGGGCTCAGTCCGCCAAGCAAGCAAAAGCTCGGCGCTGGGCCAATCTAGCCATTTGACCTCAAAACCGTTTGAGAACGGCGGTCTTACGGTATTCCATACCACCGATGCTGCCGAAAAGGGAGTGCTACGTTTTGCCGCGGGTGCGCCGCCCGCCGACAGTTATGAGAGCTGCGTATATCCTCCCGCTCAGGCTCGATTCTGCTGGTGCGATTCCCGAATTAGTGCAATACCTGGAAACGCTCGCGCACCTCGAAATCATTGTCGTCGATGGTTCTAGGCAAGAGCTTTTCGATCGGCTCCACGGGCAAATCGGCGGATTCGCGACGCACGTAAAGCCAGCCGTGCCCGGCCGCAACGGGAAAGTGCGAGGGGTACTGACTGCGCTGCCTCTGGCGTCGGAAGAGCACGTCGTCGTTGCTGACGACGACGTGCGTTACGATTCGACCTCGTTGGACGAAATTTTGCACCGGCTCGTATACGCCGACGTCGTGCGTCCGCAAAACTTTTTCTCGCCGGCGCCCTGGCATGCGGTCTGGGATTCCGCGCGTTCGCTGATTAATCGTGCGTTCGACGGTGACTGGCCCGGAACGCTGGCGTTTCGCCGCTCCGCGCTTCCGAGAGGTTATAATGCCGATGTGCTTTTCGAAAACTACGAGCTCGTGCGGACGATTCGCGCGGGCGGCGGCCGGGAAAGCATCGCACGCGACATCTTCGTGGCCAGGCGTCCGCCGACACTCGAGCACTTCATGGGCCAGCGCGTCCGTCAAGCATACGACGAGTTTGCCCGCCCGTGGCGCCTTCTCGCAGGGCTCGCCATACTGCCCGGGCTGCTCGTTGCTTGGCATGCTGCCGGAATAGCCGCCCTCCCGGCTTACATTGCCGTGGCGGTTTCCATCGCCGCAATCGGCTGGCTTCGGGCCGGAGCTTACCGGCATTTTTCCCCGATCTGCGTGCTCGCGGCGCCTTTGTGGATTCTAGAGCGCGGAATCTGCTCTTGGCTCGCGCTTTGGCAGCGAATCCGTTTTGGCGGCATTCGCTACGGCGATTCAGTGATCGCTGCCTCCGCGTCATCGCCGAGAGAGTTAAAGCGATGGGCCTCTTAACGCCGCAGCAAGCCGTCGCGCTTTATGGCTGTGAGAACCCCTTCACATCGCCGGCCGCATTGCGGGCCAGCAACTATTGCGCGCACTGTGAACGGGAAACTCGTTCGACTTCTTGATTCGCGCGAGCCTCAGGCTCAGGCGCGGCTTGCCGATAAGGCCGTGCGCGCGTTTATTTTGAGTTCGTCTTTCTCGTGCGTGGCCGGGAAGGCGGCGGTGACCTCGGGCGGATATCGGTTCGGCTGCTACCGGGGATTCGGCGAACGCTCCAGCACCGAAGGTTTGGCGCGCGATCTTGCGGCCTTCGTCGCCGAGCGCCCCTTCATGGAGCGCACTTACGCCAGCTTTATCGCGGTTTTCGACGATCCGGCTTCTAGTGGCGAAGACTGGTTCGAAGCGGCGTTATGGAGAGAACTGCAGCTGCTGAGCGACCTCGCCACGCCACTGTACCCGTCGAATGCACGTGCGGCAAGTGACCCCGAAGCGAATGATTTTGCTTTCAGCTTCGCCGGCGAGGCGTTTTTTGTCGTTGGGATGCACCGCGACAGCTCGCGATTGTCGAGACGCTTCTCTCTGCCTACCCTCGTCTTCAACTCGCACGACCAATTTGCCGAAGCCCGGCGCGATGGAAGATTCCAACGTATTCAACGGATCGTCCGGGATCGGGAGTTGCAGCTGCAAGGCAGCATCAATCCCGAGCTTCGTGAATTCGGTACGGCGAGCGAAGCCCGTCAATACTCGGGCCGGCCCACCGAACCGAGTTGGAAATGTCCGTTTCGGGCGCACTCATAGAGATCCCGGCGCAAAGCGCCATCGCGTTGATCTTGCGTTCTGGCGAGGTCCTCCGAATCGTGGATCGATTTGGCGCGCAAGTAGCCGATCTTGCGCTTTTTAACCTGGATGACCCGTCGGAGGCGTTCTCTCCCGGAAGAACCATCGACTACCATGAGTCTCTAATGCTTGGACTCGGCGACGCGCTCTACTCTAACCGAAGCGGCGACCTCGCATGTGTCGTGGAGGATACTGTGGGCGTGCACGACATGCTCCTGGCGCCCTGCAGCGAGCTGATGTTCGCGCGCCGCGGCGAGTTTTCGCATCCGAGCTGTCACGCCAATCTTGCCTCGGTGCTGCTACCCTTCGGCGTGGTCGCCGATATGGTGACCTCGACTTTGAACGTCTTCATGGACGTACGCATAAGCAACCAAAATCGGATCGAGATTCAGGCGCCGGCATCAAGGCCCGGGGACGGCTTCGCGATCAGGGCACTACGGGATCTCGTAATCGGTATCGCCGCATGCTCGTCGGAGCGAACCAATGCCGGCCATTGCAGGCCTATCTATTACCAAGTGCTTCCGCGTTCGGGCGCCGGCAGTACGGAATGAAATCTTCGCCGATTAATTCTCATCTCGAACACCGCTGCGGCCAGCCGATTTCAGAGAACGTGGCGCTGACGTCCTCGATCGGGTCGGAAGCTACGTCGAGCAGAGGCCGCTCGGTCGGATCTTCCAAGATGCTGAGGCCCTCGGCCGGAGACAACCATGGGTGGTTGCGACGGTGGCGCTAGCTGCGGGAATCTTTGCCCCGCGGCTGATCTGCCTACCTTGGTCGAGAATTGCCGCTTACGTTGGTGGAGCGCCATGTGCGGCGCCTAGCCTCCGCCCGTAATGGCGTTCGCCGTTGATCGGAGATCGAAACCCTTGCGCCTTTTGGCGGCGCTTGGAAAACAGACGTTTACACGAGTATGCAACGCGACGTCGAAACTCGTTTGGAGACGCTGTTCAGCGCGATTCGTAGCGAAGCACCTGAGACATCGGAGATCGCGTTGCTCTCCTGCGATAACGCAAAATCTAGAAAACCTATATAGCAAATGGTGGGCGGTATAAGGATTGAACTTATGACCTCTCCCGTGCCAAGGAACTCAGGCCGTGCGGAGATACGTGGTTTCCTCGTCGTCGCCCACGCCTATATTAATGCAGCCATAGGCCCTGGCGCGCTCCGCTGGCCAGATGATCTCGTTAGAGTACGTTCGCCACGTTCCGGCTGGCGCGATCGGATCGCTCATCCGTGGCCGGCGCAATGCAACTTGACCAGAGAAGAAGGGATCGCTAAATGAGCCCTTCCATACCATATCGCTCGAGTCATACGTCAGGTCGAGCGTAACGTCAAGCCCTCCGCCGGCGTCGCCTCCTTGACGAAAGTGCAAATGACCAGCTCGTATGACCAACACGCCTGGCATTTTGTTATTCCACCAGGTTCGCGCCGTTTTCGCTTCCTTGCGAACGTAGGTATCGAGCCCGAGAAACCGTACGTCTTCGTGTGCGTTCGTCTCCACCTAAGGAAAAGCCCGCGACCTCGCCGGGGGCCACGAGTGCCTCCCACGGGCCAGCTACTTGGGCTGGCGAGGTCAGATCTTGGCCGATTTCTACATTCGGCTGTAACGTAGCAAAAAGCAGTAGCGCGGCTAGCATGACATTATCCAGGAATGAGTTTTGCCGTAGGCAGCGTTACTTCCGCTCTCTTGCGCTCGATGCCCCGGATGCGTTTGCCTTGCCGATAAAGGGTTCACGTAGGTCAACTTTCCATTGGCGGGGGCGGGTGAATTTATTCGGGCGCGAGCCGCGCGTGCCGCACGCCAAAGGAATCGTCGAGCCGTGGCGTCGCAATAGGGTTTACCATGCGTAAAGTAGGCTTTATAGTCGCGAGCGCATTGCTCGCAAGCTGTTCGCACGGCGGCGGTTCGTCGCCGCTTCCGGTTGCTTTCCCAGGTAGCGCCGCTCAAACGGCGCAAGAGCAGCCGCTCGCCGGAACCGGATACAAGTTGCTTTACAGTTTCAAATCGGGAACGGACGCTGCAAATCCGTTCGACGGCCTAACGGAGTTGAACGGCAACTTCTACGGCACAACGCAGGGCGGTGGTGGCGGTTCCAATTGGGGGACCGTTTTTAGAGTGAGTCTAGGCGGGGCCGAGCACGTTGTCTATCGGTTTAAAGCCGGGAAGGACGCCGCGACGCCATACGGCGGCTTGACGGAACTAAACGGCGTCTTCTTCGGGACGACCAAATACGGAGGCATTCACGGCGCCGGAACCGTCTTCAAGGTGACCGATGCCGGAATCGAACACGTCGTATACAGTTTCAAAGGTGGCGAGGACGGTCAATACCCTTACGCCGGTTTACTTGCTTAACCATTACACAGTCAGAAATATCGAGTTACAATCACCACGAGATCCAAACAACCCTAAGCTACAAGTAGAGGGCTTTTCGTATGTCAAACGCGCCAGACCTCAATCGTCGCGGCTTTTGCGGAGCAGCAGCGCTAACCGCTGCTGCGGTCCCTCTAGGTCTTGTCGGTTTTCAAGAGGCGGCTATTGCCAAGGGCGCTACGGACGTTGCTCAACAATCGACCGGCGATACGTCCATCCGCCCATTACGCGTCAATACCTCGGAAGCGGAACTTGAGGACATGCGCAGGCGCATCAACGCGACCAGGTGGCCCGAACGAGAGACGGTCGCGGACACCTCACAAGGGGTGCCGCTCGCGGTGATGCGGACGCTTGCGAGCTATTGGGCCACGGGTTACGATTGGCGTAAGTGCGAGGCGAAACTGAACGCCCTCCCGCAGTTCGTGACGGAGATCGATGGGCTAGACATCTATTTCATTCACGTTCGCTCGAAACAAGAGAACGCGTTGCCGATCATCGTTACGCACGGATGGCCCGGCTCGCCCATCGAGCAACTTAAAATTATCGATCCGCTTACTAATCCAACAGCCTATGGCGCGAGCGCATCGGACGCCTTTCACGTCGTAATACCGGCGATTCCCGGGTACGGGTTTTCCAGTAGGCCGACTATGCCGTGGGGCCCGGACCAGACCGCGCGCGCTTGGACCGAGCTGATGCGTCGGCTTGGCTACACGAAGTTTGTGGCGCAAGGCGGCGACGTGGGTGCGATCGTGACGAGCATGCTGGGACAACAGGCGCCCCCAGAGCTGCTGGGCATTCATAGCAACTTTCCCTACGTCGTTCCACCGGCCGTCGGGAAGGCGCTACGGTGCGGCGATCCGCCGTCGCCCAGCTTTTCGGCCGATGAAAAACGGGCGTACGAGCAGCTCTTGAGATTCACGACGCTGCACTTTGCCTACGGATCCATGAATCGCACGCGTCCGCAAACGCTATACGGATTGACGGACCCGATTGGCCTCGCAGCCTGGCTGCTGGACCACGGCGACGGTTGGGGCCAGCCGGCTCCCGTGCAGTTGTCGGCAATCCTCGGGCAACCGGTAGATGGGCATCCCGCCGACGGCTTCACACGAGACGACTTGCTCGATAACTTCACGCTCTACTACTTGACGAATACGGGCATCTCGTCATGTCGCTTCTATTGGAACATCAATGGCTACGCAACCAGTATCAACGTACCGGCTGCCGTCAGCGTCTTTCCCGGCGAGATCTACCAAGCCCCGAGAAGTTGGACCGCAACCGTGTATCACAACATCATCTATTACAGCATTGACAAGATTCCCAAAGGCGGGCACTTCGCGGCCTGGGAGCAGCCACAAATCTTTTCAGAGGAGCTCCGCAAAGCTTTCAGATCCCTGCGCTCGCAAGCTCAGTGAGGTGCCTGACCTTAAACTGCGATCCACCCCGCTCGCGAAGCCGCATCGCGCTGGGGAGCGTCACTGCATAGCTTCGCCAGCCCCGCGGTTCGCAGCCCGGCGCCCATCTCAAAAAGCTATATAGGATATGGTGGGCGGTATAAGGATTGAACTTATGACCTCTTCCGTGTCAAGGAAGCGCTCTCCCACTGAGCTAACCGCCCGCAAGCGCCGACGCGCGTCGTCTGCGAATGGTTCGCAGCCTGGCGTTTCGGACCTTCCAAACGTTTGACAGGCCCTGCGCGTGCGTGATAAGGTGGCGCATATCACTCGCACGCCGCAAAGGAGGCACGATGAAAATTAACCGTCAGCTTCCCCGGACTACGTCGAATCAGGGCGTAGGGTCGCTGTGCGTTGGACCTTCGGAGAGTGGACCGATCTAGGCATCGGTTTTCGTAAGATCTTCGAAGGCCTCCGCAAGAACCGGGGGCCTTTTCATTTTCCCCGTTTTAACTGCAAAATCTTCAATAAAATGAGGCGAATTATGGATCTTTGGATTCCAAGTGAAATCCGGATTCGCCGTGACGATGCCCTGGAAAACGCCCGCTGCTCGCGGCTTGCACGCCTCGCGGCAGACGGTCGAAGTTTCAGGACGCGCATCCGCATCGCCGAGGTCGCCGAAGCGATGAGCGGTGCGCTGGCAGCGGTGGCGCGCAGCCTGCGAAACGGTGAAACGGTCTAACTCAGGGGAAGTCGGCGCCGGCCAACGTTGTGTCGGCGCCCTTCCACACACCGTTGAAACGCGATCGTGCGCGCTGTGCGGCCGCATACTGTCCGGCTCCCGTTAGCGCGGTCGCCAGGCCGTAGAGTGCGCGCGGATCGTTCGGGTATGCCGCGAGCGTTTGCGTGAACGTAGCGATCGCTGTCGCATTTTCGCCTTGACGAAGCTGGAAAAAGCCGAGCGCTTCGCCTGCTGGGATCGACGGAATCAGCTCGCCGGAATAGCTTCCGGCTTGATTTTCGGCGGCCTGCGCTATCAAACGCCGCGCGTCGCCGTAATGCCGCTCGGATTCGGCTATGCGCGAAAGTAAAAACTGCGGTAAGTATCCCTGCTTTAGATCCGGCGGGAGGTGAGCGGCGGCCGCGGTCGCTTCGGCTGTGTGGTTGAGATGCAGAGCGGAGATTCCGTGCACGCTGGGATCGCCGTAGGACGCTTCGGGTGCGGCGTAGGCCGTAGGGTAGCGGCCGAAGCGAAGCGCCGTGAGCGCATCGAAACTCGAGTTGTACGCGCCGCTTACGCGTTGCGACCACAGGCGGGCGGTGGCGTAGCTTCCCAGCATCATCGCTGCGCAGTAGCCAACCATAATATCGTGCCGCACGTATCGATTGGCGTGCTGGGCGCCGGCAGGCGTTTCTTCGAGCTTCTGCAGTGCGTCGTAGGTGCGTTCGCTCGACGCGAGCGCCGCGGCGTAGTCGCCCGTCTCGATCCAATAGTGCGCCGGCATGTGGGTGAGGTGTTCGGCCTCGGGAGGAAAGGTGGCCGCATCGAGGCGCTGGGCGCACGGGAGGGCCGGCCGGCGATCGGGGGCGAGGTCGTAGAGATGGACGCAGAGATGGTTGGCCATCGGATTTCGGGGATCGCTTCGCAAGAGGGTGCTTACGAGCTCCAGCGCGGTACGGGAATCGCCGCTCGCCGGCTGTCCGTTCTGCCACGTAAGGCCGCCATGTTCAAGCAGCGCTTCGGCGGCGAGCAGCTTCGCGTTCTCGTCATTCGAGGATTGCGCGAGGGCGAGCATCGCGCTGCGGTATGCCGCATCCTCGTGTTGCCAGTCGGCGAACGTTCCGGCGTAGCGAGCCGCCATGATTTCGAAGTACTTCCGGTCGCTCGGAGACGCGTTGCGTTCCAGGGGGACGGCCCGCCGGATGGCGCGTTGCGCCGCGTCGAACTGCGTCGCGGTCAGCGGGGTGTTGAGGTCCGGCCCGTCGGCGAGGGCGAGGCCCCAGCCGGCCATCGCGAGGCCGGCGTCGCGTGAGGCGGCTTCTTCAAAGGCCCCCGCCGCTTCGTCGCCGTTATACGCGTAATAAAGGAAGAGGCCGCGATCCATCGCCGCTTGTGCGGCCGGGACGTTCGTCGATACCGGGAAGTGAACCGAGGTAGCCGCCGCCACCACCACGGCAATCATCAAGGGGGGAAGGGTCACGTCATCTATTTCTCCAAGGAGTGGAGCCGTCACCGGCACGGGCGCGTAGCTCAGTGGGAGAGCATCCGCTTCACACGCGGGGGGTCGTTGGTTCAATCCCAACCGTGCCCAAGTCTCCGGAGTTGGCGTCCGCGTCTTTGGCGCTGTAGCTCAGTTGGTTAGAGCGTCGCCCTGTCACGGCGAAGGTCGTGGGTTCGAGCCCCATCAGCGTCGCCAGCGTCCCGAGCGCATCGCGGTTAACGAGGAAGTCGAAGATCGCGGTGCGCTCGCCAAAATGGCGTGCCAAGGTAGCTCAGTCGGTAGAGCACGCGCCTGAAAAGTGCGGTGTCGCGCGTTCGATTCGCGCCCTTGGCACCACCGTGGGAAAGAGGCCCGAGAATTTCTCGGGTCTCTCCAATTCTGTGCCATGCCGTCTGGCACTCCGGTCTCGTATTTCTGCACCATGCCGAGACCTCGGCTCGAGAACTGTAGCAAGTGCGGGGCGATGAAGATCACCCTTACCAGCGGCGCATCGCGCTGCGTTGCCTGCCGAAATCGCTGGGGGAGGGATTATTATCAAAACAGTGCCTTGCGGCGCAAGCGACAGCGGGAGACCTACCTCCGCCGGAAATATCGTCTCTCGATGGCGGGTCTGGAAGCGCTACTCCTGAGGCAGGGGGAGCGGATGCGCGATCTGTCTGAAACATTGGCAGGCCTGCACGCCGGCGAAGGTCGCCCGTCACGACCTAACCTTCCTTCAATACCTATACGTGGATCACGACCATCAGACCGCAAGAGAGCGTGGTCTGCTTTGCAATGCATGTAAATACGGCCATCGGCCTCCTTGAGGAAGACCGTGCCAGGCTTTTCTCCGCCGCGGACTATCTAGATCGGGATCCCGCGACGAACGTTACCTCAGCGTGCGATTGAAAAAGTCAACGGTGCGCCGCCACGCTGTCTCTGCATGCTCGCGGTGATAGTGCCCGAGGCCGCCTTTGCCGGGTTCACCCGTATTGAAGAAGCCGTGCTGGGCATCGTAGTGGTGAAACTCATACCCGACGCCGCCCGCTTTGAGTTTGCGTTCGATCTCCTCGACGCCGTCGATGGTGAAGTGGCCGTCGTGGAGCGCCCAGTGCCCCTGGAGGGGAACCTTGATTTTCGCCGGGTCGCCGGCCTCGGCCGGCGGATAGCCGTACCAAATGCTCGCCGAATCGAACTCACTTCCGTGTATGACGGAGAGCAGCGCTAACGCGCCGCCCATGCAGAATCCCATGACACCGACGCGCTTCGCCCCGCGCTCGCGAAGGAAACCCGCGGCGCCGGCCGCGTCTTGCGTGGCGGCGTCGGCGAAGTCGAGCCCCTCCATCAGATGGTTCGCTTCCTCACCGGTTGCGGCGGAGCGTCCGCGATAGAGATCCGGCACGACGACATTGAAGCCGTGCGTCGCGAGACGATCGGCCGTCCCTTTGATCCGGTCATCGAGCCCCCACCATTCCTCGAACAGCACGACGCCGGGGGCGTCGCCCTTTGGCGCCGCAGCGAAGTACCCGGGTGCCGTCTTTCCGTCGGGCCGGCGGAACTCGATCATCGAATCCATTTACCGGTGCTCGACCGGTGCGATTTCTTCGGAGTCCTGACGGTCGAGATTTTCAACGCGCTCGCGTAGGAGCCAGTCATTGGCGCGCTTTACGTCGTCGTCTGATACGCGCTCGCGAAACCATGTGTAGAGCGCCTCGTCGGTCGGGTGCTTGCCGAGCGCGTCGTTAAATTCTTTCGGAGTAATCCGCCAACGCTCCATCACCCCCTGATCCATCGGACATGGATAGATGTAGTCGTGAATCGTTCCGGCGGCGTAGGCGCGGCCCTTATCGGCGGCGCGCAAAAGCCAGAGGGCATCGCCCATCGCAAGGCGGCCAGGGCGTGGAAAGGTCATTCCGTCTCTAAAATCGGTAGGCATGCGCTCCATAAGGCGGCCCGAGTGCGGCGGGTTGCGTACCGCGGGCGAGCGAACGGTGACCTTTACATGAAGGACCCGAGGGCGCTCCCACGCTCGGAGCCGCGCTGGCACGCCTCGATCGCGGTAGTTGCAGCCGTAGCGCTGTATATTACGCTTCCGCCGCGCCTGATTATCGGGCCGAGCTGGGTGGCCGCGCTGCTGATTCTGCTGGTCCTTTTGCCGCTTTCGATCCTCGCACCGCGCCGCCACCGTGAGACGCGGGGGCTGCGCTTCGGAAGCATCATCCTGATTGCGCTGGTAAACTTTTTCAACCTCGCGTCGGTGCTGCTGCTCATCGCCGGCTTCTTTCACCCCGAGAAAGCGAGGATGCATTCGGCCGCCGAGATTCTGCGCACGGGATCGCAAATCTGGGTTACCAACATTCTGGTCTTCGCGCTGTGGTACTGGGAACTCGATGGAGACGGCCCGGATAGCCGCGCGCACGCCAACGCCGCAACCGAATTCGAGAATGCGGACTTTCTATTTCCACAGATGCAGCTGAGTATCGCCAGCGGCAACAGCGCGAGGTGCATCGACCCGCTGTGGAAGCCGCAGTTCGTCAACTACCTCTACCTGTCGTTTACGAATTCGACCGCGTTCAGCCCGACCGACACGATGCCGCTTAGCCGCTGGGCCAAAGCGCTGATGGCGGTCGAGGCGCTGATCTCCCTCGTCACCGTGGCGATCGTGCTCGCGCGATCCGTCAGCCTCATCTAAGGGTTGGGCCGGATTGTAGGAGCCGTGTCGAGATGCTCGAACCGGAAGGGTCGCCTGGCGCGCAGGTGTGCGGGTATGATGTAATGGCAGCCTGCGACCTTCCCAAGGTTGATGCGTGGGTTCGATTCCCACTACCCGCTCCACAAAAAGGCCATTACTTCCGGCGACGTAGCCAAGTGGTAAGGCAGGGCTCTGCAAAAGCCCCATTCGGCAGTTCGAATCTGCCCGTCGCCTCCAACCTCGTGCCGCTTCTCTTCGAGGAGCGGGCCGGCGGCTCGCCGTGCGCGTAGCCGTCGTCGGCCCGGGCGCCATCGGGGGATTCGTGGCCGCCGCGCTCGCCAGATCCGGCGTCTCGGTCGAGGTGCTCGCGCGAGGCGCGCATGCCGAAGCAATCGAGCGTCACGGGCTGCACGTCGAGAGCGACCTCGGCAGCTTTTCGGTCCGCGTCGGCGTCAGCGACGATTTGAAAGCGGTCGCTCCCTTTGATTTTGTGCTCTTGACCTTCAAGGCGCATCAATGGCCTGGACTGCTCGACCGCCTCGCGCCGTTCGCGGGTTCGGCGACACTGCTGGCGACAATGCAAAACGGACTGCCGTTCTGGTTCGTGCGCGACCCGCCGCTGCGCAGCGTCGATCCGCGCGGCGCCATCGGGCGGCTCTTTGCGGATTCGCAAGTCATCGGCTCGGTCGTGCACGTCTCGGGCCACGTCGTCGCGCCGGGACGAATCCGGCAAAGCGGCGGTCTTCGCTACATCTTCGGCGATCCCAATGGCGGAGCCGCCGGCGCCGGCAGACTCGTGGAGCTCTTTCGACGTGCTGGTCTTGCCGCAGAAGCAGATACGAACGTGCGCGAGACCGTTTGGCTGAAGCTCGTCAACAACGTCGGGCTCAATGCGGTCAGCGTACTGCGAGGAATGAAGATCAAGCCGATGCTCGAGAACGCAAGCGCGCGCGAAGAGGTGCGCCTTCTGATGACCGAGGCGCTGCGGGTGGGACAGGCCATGCGCGTCGTCGGCGACGTCGACGTCGAAGCACGCATCGAGTACGCGGCGCGGCTCGACAACGTCAAGACGTCGATGCTGCAGGATTTCGAGCAGCGCCGGCCCCTCGAAATCGACCCCATTCTCGGGGCCGTGTGCGAGTTAGGCGAACGCGTTGGCGTCGCGACGCCGAACGTCAGCCGAGCGTACGCCGCGCTCGTCGAGCTAACGGCAGCGAGCCGGTGATCTCGCAACCTCCGCCGAGCCTCGACGTTGCCGAACTCGATGGCGTCGGGCCGAAAACCGCCGCCCTGTTGCGCGAGCTGGGCGTCGATACGGCGCAGGCACTCCTGGATTACTTGCCGTTTCGCTACGAGGATCTGCGTTTTCCGACGCCGGCGCTTCGCCTAGGCGAAGGTTCGGGAGAGGAGAACGCCGTCGGGCGGGTCGTCGCCGTCAAAGAAAAGCGCGTTCGCGGCCTGGAAATCGTCGAGTTGCAACTGCGCGACGACGCGGGCGATCTGTTTGCTGCGAAATGGATCGGCCGCAATCGCTACGTGGTCGGAAGATTTCACGAGGGGATGCGGCTTTTCGTTCGCGGACGCGTCGAGCGGACGTTCTCGGGGCCGGTGGTCAACGTTTCGCAGCACGGCGTGCTCGGCGAAGACGAGCGCTATCGCGGCGAGCTCGTACCGGTCTACCGTGCCAGCAAGGATCTTGCAAGCCGAAAGATCGCGATGGTGATGAAGAAGAACCTCGCGACGATGCTGGACCTCGCGCCGGCCGATGTCGTGCCGCCGCAGATCGCTGCGCATCGAGAGTACGGTCCACTTCGTAACGCCTACCGCTCGATTCACGCGCCGCAGACCCCCGAGGAGGCGGCCGGCGCGCGCGAACGCTTCATCTTCGCGGAGTTTCTCGCGCTCGCGACGGGCGCGCAACTGCGCCGCGCCGAGCGGGAAAGCGATCACGACGCGCGTCCGCTGGAGGTGCCGGCCGATCTGCTCGCGCGCATCGAGCAACAACTTCCCTTTGCCTTGACCGGCGCGCAGCGCCGCGTGATCGAAGAGATATGGAACGACCTCCGACGCGACGTGCCGATGAACCGGCTCTTACAGGGCGACGTCGGCAGCGGCAAGACGCTCGTGGCGGCGGCGGCGATCCTGGCGGCTGCGGAAAACGGTTTGCAGTCGGCGTTGATGGCGCCGACCGAACTGCTGGCATGGCAACACGCGAGCAAACTCGCGCCGCTGCTGTTACCCTTCGGCCTGGGCGTGGAAGCCGTCTTCGGCAGCCAAAACGCGCGCTCGCGCAAGGCGGCGTTGGAAAAGCTCGCCAGCGGGGAGGCCGCCCTCGCGGTCGGAACGCACGCGCTGTTGACGGAGGGGGTCGAGTTCGATCGCCTGGGCCTGGTGATCATCGACGAACAGCATCGCTTCGGCGTCGAGCAGCGGGCGCGTCTGCGGGGTAAGGGCAGCTCGCCGCACACGCTGCACATGACGGCGACGCCGATCCCGCGTACCCTCGCACAATCCGTCTACGCGGACCTCGACCTCTCGATGCTCGACGAACTTCCGCCCGGGCGCACGCCGATTGAAACCTTTGCCGTTCGCGTGAGCCGCTTGGGCAGAGTCTATGAGTTCGTTCGCGAGAACGTAGCCGCCGGACACCAGGCCTATATCGTGGCGCCGGCGATCGAAGAGGGCGAGCGCGCGCTGACCAGCGCCGTCGCCGAGGCGGAACGCTTGCGCAGCGACGTCTTTCCCGATCTGCGTCTGGGCTTGCTCCACGGGCGGATGACGGGGCGTGAGAAGGAGGAGACCATGAGCCGCTTCGTTCGCGGAGAGCTCGACGTGCTGGTCTCGACGACCGTCGTCGAGGTCGGCGTCGATGTGGCCAACGCGACGGCAATGGTCGTGCTCGACGCCCACCGTTACGGGCTCGCGCAACTCCATCAACTCCGCGGCCGCGTCGGCCGGGGCACGGCACGATCGTTCTGCATCCTCGTTTACCCCGACGAAAGCGGCGAACGCGAGCGGCTCGAGATCCTCACCGGCTCGAACGACGGATTTGAGATCGCGGACGAAGACCTGCGGCTGCGCGGCCCGGGCCATCTCTCCGGCACGATTCAATCGGGCGGTGCCGACCTTCGTTTCGGCGATCTCCTGCGCGATATCGAGGTCTACCGCGCGGCAAAAACCGCAGCACAGCAGATCGTCGCGGGCGATCCGGCCCTCGCACGCGCCGAGCACGCGGGCCTGCGTGAGAACCTCGCGGCGCAGCCCAGCACGCGCGCGCTGCTGGTCTCCTCGTGAGGGTTCCTGCGGCCTGGCGCGAATAGCGCCGTCCATGCAGAGTTCCTTAAGGCAAAGGATGTTTTTCGCCGCGGCCGCGGCTATCGGTTTGTTTGCGGCGCAGGCCACGAGCGCGCGCTGCGAGTCCAACGACGACGTCGGGCGGGCGACGCTTGCCAACGGCCTGCGCGTCGTCGTCGTGCGAAACACGCTGGCTCCGGTCGTTACGGCGGTGCTCAACTACGAAACCGGTTCGGACGAGCAGTGGGTACCGGGGCTCGCGCACGCGACCGAGCACATGATGTTTCGGGGAAGCCGGACGCTCTCGTCATCGGCGCTGATGGAGTCGATCGGCATCACCGGCGGCGATCTCGACGCCGATACGACCAGCACGGTGACGCAATACTTCTTTACGGTTCCGTCGGCCTATCTCGATATCGCGCTGCGCGCCGAACGCTCGCGCGCCACCGGCCTCTTGATGTCGCAAGCGCTCTGGAAACAGGAGCGGGGCGCGATCACCCAAGAGGTGCAACAGGACAACGGCAACGCGTTCTACCGTCTCTTCGTCAAGATGCAGAATCGCATTATCGGCGGCACGCCGTACGCGAAGAATACGTTAGGCACGGTGGGCGACTTTGCTCACAACGTCAACAGCGCGCAGCTATTGAAGTTCTACAAGGAGTGGTACCACCCCAACAACGCGGTTTACGTCATCACGGGCAACGTCGATCCGGCGCAGACGATCGCCCGGGTGCGCGCCCTGTTCGGCGACGTGCCGTCGGCGAAGCTGCCGCCGCGCGCGCCGGTGCGCCTGGCGCCTTTGCATGCGGCGCTCTATCGCGATACGTCGGATCAAGCCTTTACCGGCGTCGCGTTCGGCTATCGCTTTCCGGGTTTCAACAGCCCGGATTACGCCGCGGGCGAGATCCTCGGCGACGTGCTCACGAGCCAGCGTAGCACCTTCGGCGGACTCCCCTTCACGGGCAAGGCGCTGGGAACGCAGTTCTTCACGCAAGACTATCCGAAGGTCTCGGTGGGCGTGGCGTTTGCAGCGGTACCGGTGACGGTTCCGCCGCAGACGATCGCGGACGAGATGCGCACGATCCTCGAGAACTACAAAAAGACCGGCGTTCCGGCCGACTTGGTCGAGGCGGCCAAGCTTCGTGAGATTTCACAACTCGAGTTCAGCGGGAACTCGATCGAGGGACAAGCGTTCGAGTGGAGTCAAGCCATCGCCGTTCAAGGGCTCTCCTCACCCGACGACATGATCTCACGGTTCGAACGGGTCACGCCGGCCGACGTTGACAACGTGCTGCGAAAATATGTGGATAACCGCAACGCCGTCGTGATTTACGCCGTTCCCAAAAATAGCGGAACGACGAGCTCCGGCGGAGAGATGGCCAAAGAGAACAATCAGATTCCGCCCACGACGCACGAGCCGCTGCCGGACTGGGCGCAGCGCATCCTGCAGAATCTCTCCGTCCCCGAACAGACGATCTCGCCCTCGGATATGACGCTTTCAAACGGAATGCGTTTGATCGTGCAGCCCGAACGAAACACCCGAACGGTCGTCGTCTCCGGCAGTATTGACAACAATCCTCAGATGCAGGAGCCGGCCGGGCAAGACGGGATCCGCGACCTTACCGATTCTCTCTTTACGTACGGAACGAGCACGTACGATCGCATCGGCCTTCAGACGGAGCTCGATAAGATCGCGGCGACGGCGACCGCCGGCACCGACTTCGGCGTCAACGTGCTCTCTTCGCACTTCGAGCGCGGCATCGAACTCCTCGCCGACGAGGAACTGCATCCGGCGATGCGGGACCCCGACTTCAAGATCGTTCAGAGCCAAATGGTGGGCGGACTCACCGGGGAGATGACCTCGCCCGACCATCTCACGGAAGTCGCGCTCGACAAGGCACTCTATCCGGCAGGCGATCCCGCACAACGTTTTGCGACGCCAAAGAGCGTCTCGAGTCTGACGCTCGACGACGCCAAGCAATGGTATGCGACGGCCTACCGGCCCGACATGACGACGGTCGTCGTGATCGGCGACACAACGCCTGAGGCCGCGCGAGCGCTGTTCGAGCGATACTTCGGTGCCTGGAAGGCGGCCGGCCTGAAACCGAACGTCGAGTTCCCAGCCGTTCCGCCGAGCGCTCCCGCGCAAGTGCACGTTCCCGCGACGGGACGCGTGCAGTCGTCGGTCCGCCTCGTCGAAACGCTCGGCCTGGTTCGCAGCGACCCGGCATGGCCGCAGCTGCAGGTGGCGAACACCGTGCTCACCGGCGGCTTCTACTCTTCGCTGCTCTATCACGACTTGCGCGAGATTCACGGCTACGTGTACGACATCGACAGCCGCGTATCGGCGGGTAAGACGCGCGCGACGTTCGGCCTCGACTATGGCTGCGATCCGCAGAACGTTATGCCGGCGCAATCGCAGATCTCCGGGATCCTCACGCAACTGACGCAGCAGCCCATCGCGGCGGATCGGCTGCTGCGTTCGAAGGCACTGCTGATGGGAGAGGTGCCGATCCGTGAAGCGAGTTACGACGGCGTGACCGCGCAACTGCTCGACTACGCCGCGCTGGGGCTTCCGCTGGATCAGAATCTGGTTGACGCGCGAGCCGAGCTCTCGGCGACGGCGCAGAGCGTGCGGGAGGCAATCGAAAAATACTTGCGTCCGCGGGGATTCGTGCGCGTCGTGACCGGTCCGGGACCGAGCTAACGCAGCGTCGAAGGCGCTGCGGATGGAAGCGGTACGGGGGATCGGTTTCGACCTCGACCACACGCTCGCGATCGATAACCGGCTCGAGCGGGTCGCTTTTCTGCACCTATTGGAGCTCGTCGAAGCCGAGGGCGGCCATGCTCTCGGAACGCTGGCCGAGGAAATCGATGCCATCGACGACCTGCTGCACCGCCAGCGTTGCGCGGAGCTGACGCTCGAGGAAGCGGTCGAGTCGTTCGTCGCGCAACGCGGGATACGGCCCAACACCCGCTTCGTCGATTGGTTTCGCGAGAAGGTTCTCTCGATGGTCCCCGAGTTCGTCGTCCCACTGCCCAACGTGAAGCCGACGATCGAGGCGCTGCGCGAACGCTCGATCCAGATCGCCGTGCTGACCAACGGCTGGAATCCGCTCCAGCTGCGAAAGGCCGAGCGCGCCGGCTTTTCCGGCCCCGTTTTGGTAAGCAGCGAGATCGGAGAGCATAAGCCGGATGCCGGGGCCTTCGAACTTCTTCTGGGGAGGCTTGGGACGCCGCCGGCGCAGACGTGGTACGTCGGGGACGACCCACGCGGCGATATCGCCGGCGCACAGCGAGCCGGCCTGCAGGCCATCTGGGTCAACTGGGAATGCCAGGAGTATCCGGCCGATCTGCCGCCGCCGGAGCACACGATTACGCGCTTTGAGGAGCTCCTCGCCCTGGTGCCGAAGGCCGCGCCAACCCGATGACGCTTCGTCTGCTGCTGGCCCTTGCGATCTGCTTCACCGCGGCCACGGCGCTAGCCGCGCCCGCCGACTACCAGGCCCGGCTCGTCGATCTCGAGCGCCGCTACACGATGTGGTCGTTCGAACAGAATCCCTCGTCGGCGACCGATGTCGGCATTCACACGTACGACTCGCGCCTGGCCGACTACTCGGCGCAGACGCAGGCGGCGCAAATGGTGCAGCTGCGCAAGTTCCGCAACGAGCTTGCCGCGCTGTCGCCGGCGCCCGGGACGAGTCCGCACGATCGCGTCGACTACTTGCTGATCCGCTCAAACATCGAGGCCGATTGGTGGGGTCGCACGGTGCTACGGGGGCTGCAGCGCAATCCGACCGTCTATGAGAACGAGTGCAGCAACGCCATCTTCTCGATCATCAAGCGGCATTACGACACCGACGAGGTCCGCATCCGAAGCGCCATCGCTCGCCTGCGTGCCTGTCCGCGCGTCTTGGAGGAAGGACGCGCGAACCTGACGCAGCCGGTCCGCGAGTTCGCGCAGATCGCCTCGGAAGATATTCGCGACGGCGATGCGCTCTATACGACGAGCCTCGACGAGGTCGCTCGCGATACGTCCGCGCAGACGCGCGAGCAACTCGCCGCGGCGCAAAAGGTCGCCTTGGACGGCTTGCACGGCTATCGAGCTTGGCTCGATTCGCATATGACCAGCTTTGCCGCGGGCGGTTTCGCCGTCGGACGCAAGCAGTACGACTGGTTCCTGCGCCGCATTCTGATGCTGCCGTTCGATTCGAGCCAGGTGGCGACGATCGGCCGGCTCGAGCTCGCGCGCGACCGCGCGCTCGAGGTGTGGGAGAAGAGCCGCGACGCGCGCGAGCCACAAGCGACGCCCGCACCGACGTTCGCAACGAAGGAAGAGTTTCTCGCCTACTACGAGCGCAGTCTGCAGAAGCTCGTCTCGTTCATCAACTCGCGACAGATCGTGACGATTCCGTCGTACATCGGTCCGTTCCATATCGTCGAAGTTCCGAAGGCGCTCGCGGCAACGTATCCGGGCGGCTTCATGAACCCGCCGCAGATGTTCTCTGACGATCGGCAAGGTTTCTATTTCGTTCCGGATTTCAGCTCCGCCAATCAGAGCTTCTTCGTCGAGCAGGCGCGCCAGTCGGTGCTGCCGCTGCTCGGGCATGAAGGAATTCCCGGGCACTTTCTGCAGTTTACCTACGCCTACCACAATGCCGACTACGTCCGGCACGTTCAGCAGGACGGCGTCTTCGCCGAAGGCTGGGCATTCTACGGCGAAGAGATGTTGATGCGAGAGGGCCTGTACGACGACGATCCCGGCGCGCGCCAGCAGGTGATTCACTTGATGCGTCACCGGGCGACTCGCATCGGCGTGGATGTCGGGCTGGCAACCGGGGCGATGACGCTCCCACAAGCAATTGCCTACTTTGAGAAGAACGCCGGCATCGACGAGGTTACGGCGCGCGGTGAAGCGACTCGCTTCGCGATGGATCCCGGCCAGGCGATCGACTATCTCACCGGAAAGACGCAGATCGAGATGTTGATCGGTATGGTGCACGATCGCGAGGGCGCGAACTTTACCTTGCAGGCCTTCCACGATCGGCTGCTCTCCTACGGTACCGTTCCGTATTCGACGATTCGCTACGAGTGGCTCGGTGACGAGGCCTGGCTTCGTCCGGCGCTCACCCCGCTGGGCCCCCAGAGCTTCTAGCGCGTGCCGAAGATCACGGGCGGATCGCTCGGAAGCCGAAAGCTGCGCTCGCCCAAGGGCACGCAGGTCCGTCCGACGCCGGGCCGCGTCAAAGAGTCGCTCTTTTCCATTCTGATCCATCGTCTCGACGGAGCGCGCGTGCTCGACCTGTTTGCCGGCACCGGCGCGATCGGATTTGAAGCGGCGTCTCGCGGCGCGGCGCGGGTCGTTTCCGTCGAATCACAGCGCGAGATCGCGCAAGCGATCGAAGAAGCCGCCAAAGACATGGGCGTCAACGGCGTCTTGACCGTTTTCCCCGCACCGGCGGAGCGCGCGCTCTATCGCCTGGAAGGACCCTTTGACATCGTTTATCTCGATCCGCCATACGCGGATCCGGTGCCGCTGCAGGTCTTCCGCCTGTTGCTGGAGCGCAAGTTATTGGCTCCCGACGCGCTGGTCGTCTACGAGCATCCGGCCAAGCGGATCTTGCCGCAGATACCCGGGTATCGCTCGGTTCGCGAAGAAGTCTACGGCGATGTCGGGCTCGCCTTCCTTTCACCGGAAAATTGAGTAACGGCAAACTCGAACGGGTGACGCGCGCAATCTATCCGGGCTCGTTCGATCCGCCGACGAACGGACATCTCGACGTTATCGAGCGCGCGGCGCGCTGTTTCGGCGAGTTGATCGTCGCAGTCGTCGTCAATCCGCAAAAACGCGCCCCGATGTTCTCGCTGGAAGAGCGTGAGGCGATGCTCGGGGAGAGCTGCGCGCCCTTTCCCAGCGTGCGAGTCGAGCATTTTCGCGGTCTCTTAGCCGATTATGTGAAGTCCGAGAAAGCCGACGTGATCGTAAAGGGGTTGCGCGTCGTCTCCGATTTCGAGAGCGAGATGTCGGCGGCGATGATGAACCGCTCGCTCTCCGACGTCGACACGCTTTTCTTGATGTCCGATCAAAAATATTCGTTCGTCAGCTCGAGCCTCGTCAAAGAAGTCTTCTTTCTGGGCGGCGACGTCGCCGCGCTGGTCCCCAAGCCGGTGCTTGCGGTCATGGCGGCGAAGCGCAACTTGCAACGGAGGTAGTAATGTCGGTTTATCGCGTCCTTGACAAACTGGAAGCCTACATCCACGAAGGAACGTGGTTGCCGGCCGGTTATCGCGTTCTTTCGGAGGAGCGCCTGCTCGAACTGCTGGAAAAAATGCGAGCCTCGCTGCCGGAGGAAGTCGGGCGTGCCAAAGTGATCGCCAAGGATCACGAACGGATGATGCGAGCCGCGCAAGAGAAGGCGCAGGCCATCGTCAACGAGGCGGCGTCCAAGCACGACGAACTACTCGACGATAACGAGATCGTGCGGCGGGCTCGTGCGGCCGCCGACGCCGTGCTGAACGACGCTGGAGAGAACGCACGCAAGGTACGCGAGGGCGCCGATCGATACGCGGCCGGTGTCTTGGCCGAGATGGAGGCCCGTCTCGCCGGCGCATTGGGCGCGGTGCGTAAAGGGCGCGAAGTGCTCGACGGCCAGCGAACGAGTGCGGGGGCCGACCAGCCGCTCGCCGAGGCCGCGGCCAAGAGTAAGCGTGCCGCCTTCGACATGCAGACGGCAAGCGACGAGACCGCGGCTCTCGAATCGGTCTAGAAACCCCCCGAAGCGGGCAAGAGGAGAGCATGAAGTACTTAGCAATCCTGCTCGCGCTCGGAGGCTCGCTCTGGACGCTGGCGTTCGCCGACGAACTCGGCGGCATTTCCGGTACGGTCGTCGATGCAAAATCGGGGCAGCCGGTCGCGAATGCGCGGCTGTACTACTATCGCAGCCCCTATCGGGAAAGCGGCCCGAACCACATCATGCAGCTAACGACCAACAGTCGCGGTAACTTCAGCGACATCACGCTGGAGCCGGGGCGGTACGTCGTCATGGCGCGATTCCCGGACAAGGTCCAGGGTTGCGCCGTTGACGACGTGATGGGCGGCGAGACCGCGCACATAAAGATCACGATGGGTCACGATCAGATCATGTGCAGTGGCCCGCGCGTTCACCCGGCCCTCGTAGACCCAAACACCACCGCCGACGTCTACCGAATTTAAACTCTAGAGTTTTAGATTCTAGAATTCGGCGGGAACCACTTGGATGGAAGCCGCGATTTGATCCGGGTCTAGGAGCCTCGGGCCGATGTTTACTAGAGCGTAAATGAGGCCCCCGGCGACAAAGAGCTGGGCGGAATCACGGCTTCCTAAACCGGTGGGGCTTGAACGTTGTCGGCGAAGGCCTCCAGCAACGCCCGGTCGATCGCGCGCACGCGGCCGCGATCGAGTTCGAGCGCGTTCGCATTCTTGAGCCGTAGCAACGCGCGGGCGGCCATGTCGCGCACCGTGCCCGCTGCGGCGGCGATCTGCGCCTGAGAGAGGTTTTCGACGCCGGGTAGGCCGCGAGCCATCCCGACCGACGTGCGTGCGTAGCCCAGCAAGAACTTCGCCACGCGCTGTAGCACGTGCGCGAACGCGAGATCCGCGATCGTGTCGATCGAACGCCGGCGCGCCTGCGAGGACGCGATCAAAAAGCCTAGTGCGAGCTCCGCGTCGTTGCGGGCCGCGTGGATCAGCGCTTCGCTCGGCAGCGTGACGATCGTTGCGTCGGTGAGCGCCTCCGCGCGCGTGGTGGCGCCGCCGCCGTCAAACGTGCCGCTCTCGTTGAGCGTATCGTGCGTCAGCCGCTCGCCGATCGTATGCGTCTTGCCGTCGGGAGAGAGCAAGGTATAGATGACCTTACCGCTCTTGACGATTCCCATGTACGGCCAGACCTCGCCCTCGTCGAAGATCGTATCGCCGGCGCGGTAGGCGCGCTCGCTTACCTGGCTCGCCAGCTCTTTGAGGGTTGCCGCTTTGGCCGAAGTAAACGCCGGAACGTAGGTGAGGAAGGTGTCGTTATCCGCGTTCTCGTCGATGCGCTCCAGGCGCACGGTCCAGCGATTGCCGCCCAGATTCCGAGCGTCCCAGGAGAAGCGCCCCGGCCGAAGCTGGGCCATCTCGTTGCGCAGCGCCCGAGGGTAGGCCTCCTCGGTAATCTCCAGTGCGCTGCCGATCTGCAGCTTGTCGAACTGTTCGAGGATCTGCTCCGTTTTTGTCGCAGGCGGAAGCGACCGGGCATCGAGCGCGATCGCGGCTGGTCGGTTGATGGGCATACAGGGCGGTCTTAGTGACGCTTTGCGACGTCGCCTGCCGGGACGCTTGGCCGGGGCCGCGGAATAGACGGCGCGATATGAATAATTCCATCCGTGATAACGACGTCGTAATTCTCGCCGGCGCCCGCACGCCGTTCGGCAATCTTGGGGGCGAGCTCTCCGGCCTCACCGCCACCGATTTGGCCGTCGTGGCCGCAGAGGGGGCGATCGCGCGCAGCGGGGTGGCCAAGGAGAAGATCGACGAGATCGTCTTCGGCAACGTCATCCAAAGCAGTGCCGACGCCATCTATCTGGCCCGCCACGTCGGCCTGCGAGCCGGGCTGCCGATCGGGGTGCCGGCGCTGGTCGTCAACCGGCTCTGCGGCTCAGGCCTGCAGGCAATTCTCTCGGCCGCGCAATCTTTGGCGCTGGGGAGCGCAACCTACGCGCTGGCCGGTGGAACGGAGAACATGAGCCAGGCGCCGCACGTCGTGCGCGGCGCGCGCAAAGGTTTTCACCTCGGACAACAAGTCGCGTTCGAAGATTCTCTCTGGACGGCCCTCACCGATTCGTACGGCAACACGCCGATGGCGATTACCGCCGAGAACCTTGCAAAGAAATACGGCGTATCGCGCGCGGAGTGCGACGAGTTCGCGCTCGCGAGTCAAGAACGCGCGCTGGCGGCGCAAAGCAGCGGGTATTTTGCCGAGGAGATTGTCCCCGTCGACGTTCCCGGTCCCAAAGGCGCGACGGTACGCGTTGAGAAGGACGAGGGTCCGCGTGCGGGATTGAATATGGAGAAGCTCGGCAAACTGGCGGCGCGTTTCGCAAAGGACGGAGTGGTTACGCCCGGCAACGCGAGTGGCATTACCGACGGCGCGGCGGCCGTCGTGCTGACGACGGTGAAACAGGCGCGCGAAGACGGCCTGCAATGGATGGGCCGCCTCGTTTCCTCGGGCGTCGTGGGCGTCGACCCGTCGATCATGGGAATCGGCCCGGCGTTTGCGATTCCGAAAGCGCTCGAGCGTGCCGGCGTCGGCAAAGACGAGATCGCGGTCATGGAGATCAACGAAGCGTTCGCACCGCAAGTGCTCGCGTGTCTTCGGGAGATGGGCGAGAAGGCGGACGGACCCGGCGATTCGCGTCTCAATCCGCACGGCGGCGCAATCGCGCTCGGCCACCCCTTGGGCGCTTCGGGCGCTCGCCTCGCGCTCACGACGCTGCACGACTTGAAAGCTCGCGGCGGCGGTTACGGCATCGCTTCTGCTTGCATTGGAGGCGGGCAAGGGATCGCGGCCCTTCTTCGTGTGGACTAGCGAGCCGGCGCGCAAGTTCTTTAGGGCCGGCCGGCTCTGGGATGCGCTCGCCGTGCTGGCGATCGGCTTTGCGATCTGGAAGATCCTCATCGCACCGCGTGTTCTCGAAACGCCGAGAGCGCATCCCGCGCCGTCTGCGGTCTACGATCGCCTCGACGGTGGCGTTTTTCGCCTCGCGCAGCAGCGCGGACACCTCGTTTTTCTCGATTTTTATGCGAGTTGGTGCGAGCCGTGCAAACTCGAACTACCGCTGGTCGCGCTTTGGGCCTCCGCCCATCCGGGCGTGATGGTCGTGCCGATCGACGTTGGTGAAGGGCGCGCGACGGCGAGCGATTTTGCGCGGCGCTACCGCTTGCACGACGTCGCGTTGGATCTGCAGAGCAACGCGCGTGCGCTCTTTGCCGTTGAAGGCTTTCCGACCATCGTCGTCGTCGACGGCCGCGGTTACGTACGCGCGAAATGGGAGGGTCTCAACCCCGCGATCGGACTGGCGATGGATAACGCCCTAAGACAGGTTGGGCCTTAGCGTCCCTTCCAGGCGGGCTTGCGCTTTTCGAGGAAGGCAGCCGTGCCTTCTTTGATGTCTTCGGTATCGACGAGGGAGCCGAACTCCAGCGCTTCGAGTTCGAGTGCGTCGTCGAGCGACAGGTGCGCGCCGTTGTTGATCGCACGCTTGCAGGCAGCCGTCGCAAGCGGCGCTTTTGCGGCGATCAGCGTTGCAATGCGCTTCGCCTCGTTCATCAGGTCGGCCGCGGGGACGACGCGCGTTACCAGGCCGATCCGCAGCGCCTCGTTGGCGTCGATCGTTTCACCGGTGAGACAGAGATGCATCGCAACGCCTTTGCCGGCGAGGCGCGTTAACCGCTGCGTTCCGCCGTAACCGGGGATCAGGCCGAGGTTGACCTCGGGCTGGCCGAATTTGGCATTTTCACTCGCGATGCGAATGTCGCCGGCCATCGCCAGCTCGCAGCCGCCGCCGAGCGCGAAACCGTTAACCGCCATGATGACCGGTTTGCGCAAGCGTTCGATTTTGCGCGTAAGCCGCTGCCCGCTGCGAGACTGCTGCGTGCCCGCCCCGGCGCTGGCCAGCGCGTTGAGCTCGCCGATGTCGGCCCCGGCAGCGAAGGCCTTTTCGCCACTGCCGGTGACGACGATCGCCGCAACGCGCTCGTCGCGCTCCAAGTCGTCCAGCGCCGACGAGAGTTCGTCCAGGAGCCGCGTACGCAGCGCATTGAGAACGCTCGGACGGTTAAGAACGATGAAGCCGATCGGCTCCTCGACCGTCATTAGAATATCTTCAAATGCCATCTGAGAGCCTTATGGTTTCATAAAGGATGCAGGTTCCCTCGTCGGATTGCGGGGAACAGCCTCTTCGACTTATACTGGAAGCGCATTTTAGGAGGTGACGGTGGCGGTCCGGACGGCGTATCACGAAGCACTGGAGTCGACGAGACTGGACGTCGTGCGGCTCGGCGCGCTCGTCGGCGACGCGATTCGGGTAGCGGTCGATGCGCTCGATAATCGCGACGCATCCGCGGGCGCTCGGGTCGTGGCCGGCGACGACGTGGTCGACGATCTGCGGCGACGGATCGAAGGACACTGCATCGAGCTGATTTGGCGACAACAGCCCGTCGCCGGCGAACTGCGCGAGATTGCGGCGATGCTCGAGATCGCGACCGACCTCGAACGGATCGGCGACTACGCCGTTGATATTTCGAAGAACGCGATCAAGCTCTCCGACCAGCCGATGCGTCCGCAAAAAGTCGAGATCGACCGAATTGCCAGCGTCGCTCACGGCATGCTGCTCGACGCAATGCGCGCCTATACCGAACGCGCCGCCGATCTGGCGAGCGCGGTTATCGATCGCGACGACGAGGTCGACAAACTGTACAAACGGAGCATCAAGCTGCTGCAATCCGAGATGCGCTCCGATCCCGAGATCATCCGCCCCGGAACGCGCTATCTCTTCGTCCTCGCATCGCTCGAGCGCGTGGGCGACCGTGCCGGCAACATCGCCTGGCACACGAAGGACATGATCGGCGCCGAGTGACGACTCCGCTTCCACGAAGCGAGTTTGCGGTAACGCAGCGGTACCTCTATCTCAATCACGCGGCCGCCGGCGTGCTGCCGGCGTCGACGGTCGCCGCGGTGAATGAGTTCGCGCACGCCCACGCCGCTGCGGGCGTCTTGGGTACCTTTCCGTACGACCTCGCAATGGTCGAGTACCGGGAAAAGATCGGACGCTACATCGGCGCGTCGGGCGCGGAGATCGCAACGATTCCCAACACTAGCGCCGGGGCGGGAACGATTGCGCTGGGCATCGACTGGAGACCGGGCGACGAGGTGCTGCTCTGCGACAACGAATTTCCCGCCAACGTCGTCGCGTGGCTAGCGCTGCGCCGGCGGGGAGTCGACGTTCGGCTGCTGCCGTTGACGCGGGGACGCTTGACGCCGGAACGATTGCAGCGCGAGATCACGCCGCGCACGCGGGTCGTCACCTGCTCGTGGGTCTCCTACTTCGACGGCTACCGGCACGATCTCGCGGGGCTGGCTACGGTCGCGCACGAGGCCGGCGCACTTCTCTGCGTCGACGCGATGCAAGGTTTGGGCGCGCTGCCGATCGACGTGCGCTCTCTGGACATCGACGCGCTCTATTGCGGCGCCGCAAAATGGATGCTCGGATTGCACGGCGCGGCATTTCTCTACGTCAGCCCGCGTATCGCGGGGGATCTCGAGGTCGCCATCCCGGGGTGGCGCTCTCTGGAGGACATGTGGGATTTCCACAACTACGAGCAGCCGTTCACGCGCGAAGCCTTGCGCTTCGAAGGCGGTACGCCGAACTTGCTCGGCACGCTCTCGCTTGCGTGCGCGATCGATCTCTTTAACGCAAGCGGCCCCGAACGGATCGCCGCGCATGTGTTGATGCTCACCGACCGGCTCTACGACGGCCTTGCGGAGCTTGGGGCCACCTTCTCGACGCAGCGAAGCGAGCGTTGTTCCTCAGGCATCGTCACCTTCGCAGTTCCGGGCCGCGATAGCCTCGCGCTCGGTCAGGCGCTCGAAAGAGAAGGTATCGTCACGACGTACCGAACCGGCGGTATTCGAGTCTCGCCGCATGGGTACACGACGACAGAGGAGATCGACGACATGGTCAACGCGGTCGCGCGGCTTGGGCGCGCAAACGTAGAAGCTTCATAGCGATGTTGGCAAGCCTTCTGTTGGCGGCGATCGCCTCCGGCGCTCCGGCATTTCCGCCCGCGGGAAGCTATTCGTACGCGGCTTCGTACAACGGCGAAGCGGTCGGGAAGTGGTCGGTCAACGTAAAAAGCGCGCAAGCCGGCCCGGAGATCGACGAGAACTCGACGGCCTCCCTGATGGGGATGCAGCTCGCAGCGCAAGCGGCGCTGACGCTCTCGGCGGATCTTTCGCCGATGCGCTACGACGGCCACTATCGCACGCCCAATCAAAGTCCCAACGTCAGCGTTTCGTTGACGCCGGCTTCGGCGACGGTCGTGGGCCTCATGACGAGCCAGGCGCAGCAGCTACCGCTGGGTGCCGGCACGCGGCACTTCGTCGTCATCGAACCGGGCCTGCTCGCCGGACTCTTCGCGCTGCCCGCGCAGCTCGCGTCGTGGAAAGAACCGACGGTAACCTGGATCACACCGACCAGCGCGCAGGCACAGGTTCTGACGACCGGATCGGCGACGTCGCAGCCCCGTCCCGCCGGCGTCTCAGCCTCGGACGTGCTGCTTTCGATCGCCTCGCCGATCGCGGTCTCGATTTGGTACGATCCGGCGACGCTCGTTCCCGATCAGATCTCGGTGCCGTCGCAAAACGCGGTGCTCACGCGCGTTCGCTGAAAGTTCCTAGTCGATCGGCGCACGAAACTTCGCTGCCTACGTAGCCGCGGGCTCGCGAAGGATCGAGGAAGTCATCACCGCATCGGTCATTCCGTGAATGAGGCGCTTGTCGGCGGGAGCGATCGTTGCGAGAATGCCGCCCAACTGCACGCTCTCTTCACCCGTCACGAAGTAGTACGGACAGAGCCGCACGCGGCCGTCGTAGTTGCGGATGTCGTCGATATTGCGATCGAAGTAGCTCTGACGGATGCGCTTGCCCTTGTGGAAATGCTGGAGAATGTGGGGCGTGCGATCGAATGAGGTGAGGGCGTTATCGAGCGTCTCGGTCCACTCTTCGCGCGTTAAATCGTCGCCGATTTTCACACCGCGCGATCCCCACGCCAGCTGCGAGAAGCCCGAGGGCTTGACGACGTAGGCGCGTTCGCTCTTCGGCAAAGCCGTCAACGCGCGAAACTCGGAGACCGGCGCGCCGGCGACTTGCAGCCCGGCGATGGCGCCCTGCGGCGGGATCGGTCGCGGATCGATGACCCACGTCATCGGGAAAAGCTCGAGGAGCCGCTTGAAGACGTCGTTGCCGAGTTCGCCGCGCCAGAGCGGCCCGAGCGCGTAATGGTGGAGCAGCGCGAAGCCCAGTTTCTCTTCGAGCGTTGCCTTCGGCGGCGGCGTCATCTTAACGCGATTGTGACGTGCCGCGTAGAGCATGAGCTCTTGTTTGGGCACGTTGAAGAGATCGAAGAGCTCGAAGTTGCGATAGATCGCGTCGAGCCGCACTTCGCGGCCGTCTTCGAAGGCAATAAAGAGGCCTTCTTCGGTAAAAGTAACCTCTTGGGGCTTGCGCAGCCACGCGTCGGCCAGGTCTAAGCGGCGGAGCGCCTCGGCGAGCCAATCCATCTCGTTACGATAGTCGGCGGATTCCTCGGAGACGACGATCGCCACGGTCGGCTTTTCGACGCCGGTTGCATAGCGGAGCATCGCGGCGAAACCTTTCGGAATTCCGTCGTCTCCGCCGATGCTCTCGAATCCGAGCTGACAATACGCTTCGGTCATGCCGCCGAGAAAGCCCATGCCGCCGGGGATGCTGTCGAGCTCGGTCGCTTTGAATCCGTCGGCGGTAAGGATCAGGTCCGGGCGAATGACGCCGGGAAGCTCTTGTTTGAAGCGATTTTGGCGCGCAAGCTTGACGACTTGTTCGGGCTTGCCGCGGTCGAGGTAATCGGCGATGAAACTCGGCGCGGTCCCGCGCGCGCTGCGATTATAGAGATTGTTGAGCGCGCGGTAGAAGCGAAGAAGATCGACCCCTAAGGATTCGATCGTCGCAACCTGTTCTTTCGATAATGCAAACGGCTCTGGGCTGACACGCCAGGCGATGCGGTCGTTTTCGTCTTCGACTCTAAAGAGGCCGGGAGGTATCGCGTCGTTGAGGTAGAGCGCTTGCTCGCGGGGCGTGAGGTTGGGGATGGTTGCCGTACAAGGCATATGGGTGAGCGGTCTCCTCTATCGACAGCCGTCGGGGATCTTGGAGCTGCTAAAGGCGATATAGCGTCGTCGCATACGAGTCCTTAGAGCGCCCGGCCCGGGCCTTGGGTTGCACTCATTTGATCGTAATTGCCCCAGGCGTGAGCAGCGCCCCCTCGACGCGAACTGCGCCTTGAATGTAGGCGAGCGTCAGGTGAAGCGTTCCGCCCAGGCCCACTTTCGTTAAATCGAGGCTCTCAAGAACCCGCGAGGCCGACTCTTCAGCGAGAGAGTGGAGCTCCGACGTGCGGCGCAGGGTGCCCCCAGGCGCCGAGAAGGTTGGCCGTGACCGGAACCCGACGATCTCTCGGCTCGCCGTCGCGCGTGGCGGGCCCCAGACGCAGTAGGAGACGGAGACCGGCGGCCCCGCGCTCGAGTGCGACTGCGACCATTGTCGCCAGCAGAAATCCGTTCATCCAAAGAATCGTGCTTTCATCACTACGGTACGGGTCGAGCCTATACCCGTCGAAGAGGGAGTCATGAACGTTCGCGTGGTCGCCTTCGCCAACGTGCGCGAGATCCTCGAAACCTCGCCGCGCAGCCTCGATTTGCCCGAGGGCGCCCGCGCCGGCGAAGCTTGGAATGCCTTAGAGGCGTTATTTCCAGCGCTCCGCGCGCATCGCAGCTCGGTGCGGATCGCTCGCAACGGACGGATCGTTTCCCTGAACGAGTCGCTGCTCGACGGCGACGAACTCGCGCTCTTACCACCGGTGGGCGGTGGATAGGGAACTCTTTTCGATCGTTCGCGGGCCGGTCGACCCGAGCTGTCTCGACGGCCTCGCCGACGACGCGCTGGGCGGTGTCGTCACGTTCTTGGGCGTGGTGCGTAATCGAAGCGATGACGGGCGCGCGGTCCTCGGTCTCTCGTACGAAGCGTACGAAGCGCCGGCGGTACGCGAGTTCGAAACGATTGCGAACGAGGCGCGCGAACGCTTCGGCGAGGTTCGGCTCGCCATCGTTCACGCCGTCGGAGAGCTCGATGTAGGAGCGGTGGCCGTCGCCGTTGGGGCCGCGGCGGAGCATCGCGCCGCGGCATTCGATGCGTGCCGCTACGCGATCGACGAAGTCAAGCGGCGCGCCCCGATTTGGAAGAAGGAGCGATACGGCGGCGGCGAGGCACGCTGGAAGAGCAATGAGTAAAGTCGAGCTCGTCGCGATCGAAGCACAGCATAATCCCGTGGCCCTGCTGCATTACGAGCCCCGGCGCTCGCGCGGGGTAACGCTCGTCGCCGGGCACGGCTATTCGTCAAGCAAACAGAACCTCGATTTTCTCTGTTCGTTTCTGGCCAGCCACGGCTTCGGCGTTTACAGCCTGGATTTTCCCGGTCACAAGCTGGGTTCGAGCGGCGGCGAGCTGCGCGGAGTCGACGATTGCATCGACGCCATGCGCAGCGTCGTCGGGTTTGCGCGCGAACGTTCGCCCAGCCCAATCTATACGATGGGGCATAGCATGGGCGGAATGACCGCGCTCTTCACGGCGGCGCTCGATCCGCAAATCGCGGGAACGATCGCAATCGCGACCGGCTACGGCCGCCCAACCTCGCTCGAGGCGCTGCGAAAGGTCGGCGTGACGGATTTTCGTTCGTCGTACGTCGCCGGCGTGACGCTTCCGGAGCTCGTGGCTGGTGTCGAAGGCCGCTACGACGAACTGCTTTCGCGCCTGGCGCAGCGGCCGGCGCTTTATATCGCTGCGAGCCGCGACGCAATGGTAAGCCTCCGCAGCGTCCGCGAGCTCTTCGATCGCGCGCCGGAGCCCAAGACCTTGGAGACGATCGAAAGCGACCACACCTACGCGGCCGAGCATTCGCGCGCAGCCGTGCTGCAGTGGCTCGACGCTCGTCATCGAACGTCGTGAATTCCAGCGAGCTGCGGCGATACAGCCGTCACCTGCTCATTCCCGAGGTCGGCCTGCAGGGTCAAGTCCGGCTGCGCGCATCGCGCGCGCTCGTCGTCGGCGCCGGCGGCCTCGGTTCGCCCGCGCTGCAGTACCTGGCTGCGGCAGGAGTCGGAACGATCGGCGTGATCGACGACGACTCCGTTGAACGAGACGAACCTGCAGCGCCAGACGATCTTTTCGATGGCGGATTTGGGCGAGAAGAAAGCGGCGGTTGCGGCGCGGCGCTTGCACGGGCTCAATCCGGCGATTGCCGTCGAACCGTTGCCGTTTGCGCTCGACGAACGCAACGCGCGCGAGATCGTCCGCTGCTACGACGTCGTTCTCGACTGCACCGACCGCTTCGCGACCCGCTACCTGATCAACGACGCCTGTTTCTTCGAGAAGAAGATCGACGTCTACGCGTCGATCTTCCGCTTCGACGGCCAGCTCAGCGTCCTATGCGCCGGCGATGGACCGTGTTATCGATGCCTCTTCCCGGAGCCGCCCCCGCCCGAGCTGATGCCAACCTGCGCCGAAGGCGGCGTGCTCGGCGCGCTCGCCGGCGTGATCGGGTCGTGGCAGGCCGCTGAGGCGCTCAAGATCTTGCTCGGCATCGGCGAGCCGCTCGCCGGGCGCATTCTGCTCGTCGATACGCTGCGTTCGCGGGCTCGCGAGCTGCGCTTCGATCGAGATCCTGCATGCGCGCTCTGCGGTACCGATCCGCAGATCTTCGACGTCGCGAGCGCGCGGCCCGAAGCCGCCGTGGACCGCACGATCGTCGAAGTCGACGCCGCCGCGCTGAGCGAGGCCCTGCAACACGCCACGCTGCTCGACGTGCGCGAGCCGCACGAAGCCGTTTTGGGCACGATCGATGGGGCCGTGTGCATTCCCGCATCGCAGCTCGAGGCGCGCATGTCGGAACTCGATACGGCGGTGCGTTACGTCGTTGCCTGCCGGGTTGGAATGAAGTCGCTGTGGGCGCTGCGCCGCCTGCGCGAGGCCGGCTTCCGACGTTTGGCCCACCTGCATGGAGGGCTGCTCGCATATGCCGCGCGGCAGGAAGACTTCGAGTTCTTTTAACGATGAAGCGAAAATCGTTCGGCGCGACCGGCATCGAGCTTCCGGCGATCGGACAAGGTACGTGGAATATGCCGCAGAGCGGTGCCGGCCGCAAAGAAGCGGTGCGCGCGCTGCGGCGCGGCATCGAGCTCGGGATGACGCACCTCGATACCGCCGAGATGTACGGCGCGGGCGCCGTGGAGGAGCTGCTCGGTGAGGCGATCGGCGGCATCGGGCGGGAGCGCCTTTTCATCGCCAGCAAAGTCTTGCCCGAGAACGCGACGTATGCGGGCACGCTCGAAGCGGCGCGGCGCAGCATCGCGCGGCTGGGCTGCGATTACCTCGATCTCTATCTGCTGCACTGGCCCGGCTCGCATCCTTTGGAAGAGACGATGCGCGGGCTCGAGGACCTCGTCGAGCAAGGCACGGTACGCTTCGTGGGCGTCAGCAACTTCGACACCGGCGAGATGCTCGAGGCGGCCTCCTATCTGCGCAACGTACCGCTGGCCTGCAATCAAGTGCTCTACCATCTCACCGAACGCGGAATCGAGCACCGGCTGATCGAAGCGGCCCGCGAACGCAACATCGCGATCGTCGCATACACACCCTTCGGACGCGGAGCGTTTCTCCGAGAGCCTTCGCAACTCCAAGCGCTGGCGGCCATCGCGAAGAAGCACGGCGCGACGCCACGCCAGGTCGCCCTCGCCTTTTTGACGCGAGAGCCCAACCTCTTCGCGATTCCGAAAGCGGCGAGCGTCGCGCACGTGCAAGAGAATGCGAAGGCGGCGTCGCTGACGCTCGACCAAGAGGATCTCGCGACGATCGACCGCGCCTTCGCGCGCGGGCACCCCGGTCCGCTGGCGACGCTGTGAACGAAACGATCAAGGACGTTGCGGTGCGCACCGCGCTTGCGCTGGGAGCGGGTGCGGTTCGCGTGACGAGCGCGCGCACCGACGAAGCGTCGCGCATGCGGATGCGGGCGGCCTTCGATCGGGGAGATTTCCTCTGCTGGCCCTACGATGCGCAGTACGCGCGCCGCGCGACCGACCCGAGCGAGCTCTGCCGCGGAGCCCGCAGCGTCATCTGCATCGCGCTGCCGTACGCAGCGAACGGCCCGCGCTCGCGCGAACCGCTGCGTGGGCGCGTTTCGAACTATGCGTGGTCGGGCGATTACCACCGGCGCTTGCGCGCGCTGCTGGCCGCGGTCGCGGCACGGATCGACGCAGCCGCGGGAGGACCGGTGACCGCCATTGCGTGCGATACCAAACCGCTCGCCGAACGTGCGCTGGCCGCACGGGCGGGGCTCGGATGGGTTGGAAAGCACACGAACCTCATCGTGCCCGCGCTCGGCTCGTTCGTCTTTCTCGGCGAGATCGTGACCACGCTCGAGCTTCCGCAAGACGAGCCGCTGCGCAAGCACTGCGGTTCGTGCCGGCGCTGCATCGACGGCTGTCCCACGCAAGCGTTGCGCGGCGACTATACGATCGACGCAAATCGCTGCATCTCCGATCTCACGCAGCGCGCCGATTCGATCCCCGTCGCGATGCGCGCCTTGATTGGCGACTGGGTTTGGGGCTGCGACATCTGCCAGACGGTCTGTCCGCCCACGCGCGAAGCGGGAAGCACGGCCGGCGCACAATGGCAGCCGCTCGGTCTCGAAACGGCGCAGCCCGCCCTCGTCGACCTCCTACGCTTGCGTGGCTCGGCGTTCAAGAAGCGGTATCGTCCGACGGCGATGGGTTGGCGAGGAGGCGCCGTGCTGCGGCGCAACGCCGCCGTCGCGCTCGGCAATGCGCTCGACCGGTTGACGGTCGGTCCGCTGATCGAAAGCCTCTCGGAGGACGCAAATCCGATGGTGAGGGGTCACGCTGCCTGGGCTTTGGGAAGAATTGGGTCGCCCAGAGCAATCTCGGCATTACAGAGGCAGCTGGATGTGGAAAGAGAGGGAGAGGTTCGCGTGGAGATCACGACCGCGTTGCGGCCCTTCCAGCCGCCCGAACACTAGAGGATAGCCACGATATGATCAAACGACTGACCGTTCTCCCGCTGTTGCTCGCAGCCGCCACCCTCGTGCCGGCGCGCGGGGTCGCGGATTCCGGCCTGCTCGACCGCATGGCCGCGCTGAACCCGCACCTGCGCTCGTTCACCGCGACGATGCACGCGCACGTGGCGATGAAATCGTTCCCGTTCCTCTCCGCGGATCTCGTGGGCACGTACTACTACAAGCAGCCCGACAAGAACAAGGTCGTCTTCACCGGCGGCGTACCACTGGTCGCCAAGCAATTCGACAACCTCTACGCTCACATCGAGCCGCCGGCGCGATGGCGTGACGTCTATTCCGTTACGATCGTTTCGGATAATGGGACGGCGACGCTCTTCCGGCTCGTGCCGCGCAAGCAGGGAAACGTCGACCACATCGACGCCACGGTCGAAGACCGCACGGCGACGGTAACGACGATGCGCTGGAACTACTCGAACGGGGGCTATGCGGAGATGACCAATCACTACGGAACGCAGGCCGGCAACGTCGTGGTCGAATCGCAGAGCGGTCACGTGACCGAGCCCGGTTACGACGCCGATGTCAACTCGACGATCGGGGACTACAAAATGAATCCAGATCTTTCCGACGATCTGTTTTCGAGTCAATGACGACCGCGCTGATCGACGGCTTCAGCCGGCCGATAACCTATCTGAGGGTATCGGTCACCGACAAGTGCAACCTGCGCTGCGTCTACTGCATGCCGGAGTCGGGCCTCCCGTGGCTGCGCCGCGACGAGATCCTGAGCTACGAGGAGATCGCGCAGATCGTTACGGCGGCGGCGTCCGTCGGCGTGCGCAGCATTCGGCTTACGGGCGGAGAGCCGCTCGTTCGCCGCGATCTCGGTCGTCTGGTGGCGGCGATTTCCGCAATACCCGGGATCGACGACGTCTCGCTTTCAACCAATGGTCTGCTGTTAAAAGACCAGATCGCCGAACTTGCGGCCGCGGGTCTGCGGCGGATCAACCTCTCGTTGGACACGCTGCGGCCGGAGCGCTTTGAGACGATCGCGCGCCGCCCGGGGCTCGACCTCGTGCTCGACGGGCTCGACGCCGCAATCGAGGCCGGCCTGATGCCGGTGAAGATCAACTGCGTCGTGATGCGCGGGCAGAACGACGATGAGATCACGGAGTTCGCGGCGCTGACCCGCGACCGGCCGGTTTTCGTTCGCTTCATCGAGGTGATGCCGGTGCACGAAAACGTCGGTCTGCAGCGCGACACTTACGTCTCCTCTACCGAGGTACTCGAACGAATCGCGGCCATCGAGGAGCTGGTGCCGCACGTTGGACCGGCCGGCAACGGGCCGGCGCGCTATTTCGCCTTCCCGGGCGCGCCCGGTGCAATCGGCGTGATCAGCCCGCTTTCGCACGATTACTGCGATCGCTGCAATCGCGTCCGTCTGACCGCCGACGGGCGTCTGCGGCTCTGCCTCTTCGGAGATCACGCGCTCGACCTGCGAACCCCGCTGCGCGCCGGCGCCGCCGGCGAGGAGCTGGCCGCCCTCATGCGCTCGGCGATGTTGATCAAACCCGCCCGGCACCACCTGCGCCTCGGCGAGACCTCCTCTCGGATGCGGGCCTTTTCGGAGATCGGCGGCTAGTGGGCCCTTGTCACAGGCCATCGCGGCCGGCCGTTGCTACCGTGAAGGAGGCCGCGTGAGCACGAGTACGAGAACCGGTTTGGACGATTACGTGGCGGCGGGCCCCACGGCGATCGCGCAGGGGCGAGTCGAAGCGCTCGTGATCGAGCACCAGACGAAGCTGGCGCGGTATCTTCGCCGCATGGTCGGCGATGCCGAGACGGCGCTGGACCTCTCCCAGGACGTATTTCTCTCCGCCTACCGGATGCTCTGCGCCGACCCCAGCCGCGAGCTGCGCGTCGGCTGGCTCTATCGCGCGGCGACCAATGCCGCGATCTCTTTCATGCGCCGGCGAAAGATACTGCACGTACTCTCGCTCGACCGCGATCTCGACGGCAGCTCTTGGCGGATCGACGAAAGGGGTGCGGCCTCGATCGACCTCCAGGCGGCGCTGGGACGATTGCCGTCGGAACAGGCAGCGGCCCTACTGATGACGAGCTATGCGGGTTACTCCTCCGCGGAAGCGGCGCAGATCCTCGGCACGACCGCGGATGCGGTCCGCCAGCGGGTCTGTCGCGCGATGAAGACGTTGCGGCACGTGATGAACGAGGAACAGAGTACATGAGAATTGGAGCTGATTGCGGACAAGCAGAAGTCCTCGCGGGCGCGATCGCGCTCGGCGAGGCCGGTGACGCCGAACGGAATGCGTACCGCGAACACCTATCGGTCTGCCGGCGCTGCCTCGTCTCGATCGGCGGCGAGCGCGAGATCGAGCGGGTAATGAGCGTCATCGGGCAGGCTCGCGAACAAGAGCATTGGCAGCCTCAAGCGCGCAGCCTTTTCTCGCGCGCGAAAAGCCGCGGGCCGTTTGTCCGCTGGAGCGCAGCGGTGGTCGCCGCGCTGCTGGTGGTGTTCGTCGCCCGTCAGGGGTACCAAAGCCATCCGGTGGTTGTAAACAGCGTTACGCCGCCGGCGAAGACGAGCGTGACGGCGGAGCAAGAGGCGCGCGTCGTCGCCGCACTCGGCACCCAATCCGTTCCCAAGCGCGAGCATCATGCAGAATCATTGGCCTTTAGCGCGCGCGAAAACGCCGCGCAGACGATTACGGTCAAGGTGAGTTTCGACGCCGCAGGCAAGCCGACGCACTGCAAGGGCGTGCATCATGCGAGCAGTCAGAAGCTGGTCGCGACGCTCTGCGATATGGTGATGCGCGGCCGTTAGAGGCTCGTGCGCGTAATAGCCCAAGCCTAGGGAAGGGAGAGAGCCACCCGAAAACGGCCGTCCATGGCGGAGCGGCCGTTTCTTTATTGCTTTTCGAACGATCTGCGGCTCGAGGATCACGCCGGCCTAGCGGCGGCCGCGGCTCGCGGCGAAGTGCTGCCGGTCGTCGTCATCGACGACGCTTTGGAGCGCCGAATGCGCCTCTCGCCGCGCAGAGCCGCTTTTTTTTGCGGCGCGCTCGCCGCGCTGGCGGGCGAACTCGACGATCGCGGCAGCACGTTGATCGTTCGCCGCGGAGCGCGTGCAAAAGTCGTAAAGTCCCTGGCTGCCGAGGCCGGCGCGCAAGGTGCGGCGTGGGGCGCCTCCTACGATGCCGCGGGAATCGAGCGTGACCGCCGCATGCAGTCGGAGCTGGAGGAAGCCGGCCTTTGCGCGCTGGTGGTGCACGACGCGCCGGCGATCCCCCCCGAAGAGAGCCTCTCGGCACAAGGTGCGCGCGGAGCGGGCTATCGCGCCTTCGCTCCTTACTTCGACCGCTGGTCGTCGCTCGGCGTCGCCTCGTACGAGCATCCACTGTTGCTTCGCTTCGCGGCCTTCAAGGGCGAGGCGGAGCCGCTGCCGGGCCCGAGCGATTTCGGCTCGGCGCACGAACCGGCGGCCTCGGGTGCGGTGCGCGCCCGCCGGCGTTTCGAACGCTTTCTCTTAGAACGCGCCGGCCCGTACGCCACCGCGGGCAAAGTGCCGGCCGACGACGGGACGTCGGAACTCTCCGCCCATCTTTCGTTCGGAACGATCTCCGCGCGGAGCATCGTGCGCGCCGTGCGCGAGCGTTTGGGCGATCCGTTCGCGGTTGCCGAGGAACGAATTTCGCTGAAGCTGTATCTACGCTCGCTTGCGCGTCGCGATTTCTTTTTGCAGCTCTCCTGGTTTCATCCACGCACGAATCGCGAGGCGCTGCAAGAGAAGATGCACGGCTTTGCGTTTTCGAAGGCTCACGCTGCACTCGACGCGTGGCGCGAGGGGACAACGGGACAACCGCTGGTTGACGCGGGTATCCGCCAGCTTCGCCAGACCGGTTGGATGCATCCGCTAGTCCGGGCGGTCGCAGCGTCGTTCCTGTGCTTCGATCTGGGCGTCGATTGGCGCGTCGGACGCGACTATTGGGACGGGCTGCTCATCGAGGACGACCCGGCGCTGGCAACCGGGAACTGGCAGTGGATCGCCGGGGTCGGCGCCGACATGGCGCAATTCCCCAGAATTTATAACCCGGAGCGGCAGCGGCGGCGCTACGACCCGGCGGGCGTTTACGTGCGCCGCTGGATTCCCGAGCTGCGGCACCTTCCAGCCGCCGCGTGGCACGGCCGGCCGGCGGATTCCAGCCAGCTCGCGCTGGCGCTTTTCGACGGGAGCGCCTACCCGGCGCCGGTCGTCGAGCACGAACCGGCGGCCCGGGCCTTTCTGGAGCGTTATCGAGCGTTCGTATCGCCCTGAGGCAGGCGATCTTCGAGCCAGCTGGTGACGATCGGTACCCTAACCTCGTCGCCGTTCCACGTCTTTATTCCATAGTAGACGCTTGCGACTAAGAAGATCGGTGCGAGCAGCGGCACGAGAATCCACGCGGAAAAGCCGACGAATGGTATCTGCCCGACGAGCGAGAGAAGCGCCCAGAGGCCGAAGAAACCGGCGTTGAATCCGAGCGCCTGATACGCCTGTTTGCGAAGCTGCCGCGACTGTTTGCGGTCGAGAAGGGAGATCAGCGCGAGCGGCCAGAGGGGGTATCCGAGGGAGACGAGGGCGCGGGATTCGACGGGGTCTCCGACGGTCGCCACCGTGGCGGGCCCACGGACGCTGGCCGGCGCGGGTCGCGGGGGAACCGCTCCAGGGATCTGCTGGCGGGTCGCCGTGGCGGCTTCGACTTTAGCCGCGAGCCGGCAGCTCGGACAGCCGCCGCGTTCGTCGCGACAAGTCGCACAAATCCGCTTCCCGCATTCGATGCACGGCGCGATTGACGGTACGTTCGAGTGGAAATAGCAATCCATTTAGTTCCTGATATCCTCCACGGTCTTTCATTCCCACGTACCGGAGCATACAGCGGGAGGTTTCACGGCTGCGTGGCCGCAAGAGCCTAAACTCGTGGTACCGGTAGTGACGCAATTGAGCCGCCGCGAGATCCTGTACCGCCTGGCCCGCGAGGCGCGCCCCTATTACTCCCGTCTCTCGATCGCGATGGCCATCGGCGTCCTCGCCGGCATTCTCTCGATCGTCCCGCCGCTCGCTTTTCGCATCATCATCAACGAGGTGCTCGTCCCTCCGGCGGGACATGCACCCGATCTTCGCGCCCTCTACCTTTCCTTGGGGCTCACCTCGATCGCGCTCGTGCTGGCCAACGCCGCGATCTACGGCCAGACGTATCTCACGGCTTGGAGCGGCCAGCACCTGGTCGCGCGTCTACGCGTGCGCCTCTTCGAGCGCCTTTTGAACCTACCGTTGCACGAGTTCGACAAATGGCGTCCCGGCGAGCTGATCGCGCGCTTCTCCACCGACCTACAGATGATGATCGACGCCGTTAGCGTTTCGGTGCCGCAGCTCGTCGTAGCGTTGGCGACCTTTATCTCGTCGTTTGTGACGATGATCTATCTCGATTGGCTGCTCACGCTCTCGCTCGTGCTCGTCGCGCCGATCGTCTCGTTCGCGGTATCGAAGTTCCAGCGGCTCATTTCATCGAGCACCCATCTCGCGCAACGCCGCATCGCCGACCTTACGGCGACCCTCTCCGAAGTCCTCGGGGGTCAGCGGGTGGTCAAGTCGTTTGGACGCGAACCGTTCGAAGTTGCGCGCTTCCAGCAGCGCAACGACGATTTCTTCGGCGCGTACATGAAACTGACGCAGTTCATCCAGACTCAGCCGCTCGTGATCTCGACGATCATGGTCGCCGCCGTCGTCGCAATTATGTGGCTGTCGGTGCGCGAGGTACTCGTCGGACGGCTCGACACCGGGCGCGTCTTCATGTACTGGGGACTGCTGGTGAACCTCATGAATCCAATGAATCGGGTCGCGGCCTTCTTCGGCGACATCAGCAAAGCGATGGTCGGGGCGGGACGAGTCTTCGAGCTGCTCGATCTTCCGGCAGAGGTTGAAGACGCGCCGGGGGCAGTCGCTCTTCCGGCGGTCGACGGGCGAATCGAATACGCCGGCGTCACCTTTCGCTATCGTCCCGATGAAGCACCGGCGCTGCGTGACGTCGTCGCGCGCATCGAAGCCGGCGAGATCGTCGCATTGGTCGGGCCGTCGGGCGCGGGAAAAACGACGCTCGTCAATCTGGTACCGCGCTTCTATTCGCCGCAAGAAGGCAGCGTGCGAATCGACGGCGTTGACGTCGCGCAGGCTAAGCTCTCCGATCTTCGCCGCGCGATCGCGATCGTGCCCCAAGACGTGCAGCTCTTCCGTGCCTCGGTTTTGGAGAATATCCGGTACGGCCGGCTCGAGGCGACCGACGCGCAGGTGCGCGCTGCGGCGCGCGACGCGAACGTCGAAGAATACGTCCGCAACTTCCCCGACGGCTATGCGACCGAAGTCGGAGAACGCGGCGTTCGCTTGTCCGGGGGCCAGCGCCAGCGCATCGCAATCGCTCGCGCGGTACTGCGCGATCCGCGGATCCTGATTCTCGACGAGGCCACGAGCGCGCTGGACAGTCACTCAGAGGCGATGATCGAAGAGGCCCTCGACCGGCTTCTCCCCGGGCGGACGACACTGATTATCGCGCACCGCTTGTCAACGATTCGGCGAGCGCACAAGGTGCTCTACCTCGAGGCCGGACGCATCGTGGAGGCCGGCACGCACGAGCAGCTGCTCGCCCGCGGCGGCGCATATGCTCGCTTGCATGCGGCGCAGTTTGCGGCGGGCATGCCGCGACCTGCGTCTTAGACCGGTTCTCGCTGCGGCGCCTTGCGCTGGTGCAAGCCGGAAATTCATGCAGTTCGCCGACCTCCACGCCCGTCGTCTGCAAGCGCGGCGCAGTGCGTCGATGTCGTCGACTTCAAACGCCGCACCATTTGAAGCGCCCGGCACGAAGCCCAACCCCTCGCCGTTCCCGACGCCGAGGACATCGCGATAAAAGTCGCGGGCCCGCGGGACGTCCCGCAAGGATAGGCGATGAAGGCTCGTTCTGCCGCTCGCGCGAAGCGGTTCGATCACGGAGGGTGTGCATGCTGGTGCTGACCAGGAAATCCAATCAATCCATTATGATCGGTAGCGAGATTCGCATTACCGTCGTCGGCCTCGACGGAGATCAGGTCAAGATCGGCATCGAGGCGCCGCGCGACGTCGTGGTCCACCGGTCGGAAGTCTACGATCAACTGCACGTAAAAAATGACGCCGACGCCGCGGCCGAAAGCCCGGCCTCGGTAGGAAAAGGCTCCGCCGGGGCCGATACACCGTCGTGATGCCGACACAGACCGACACCGACCTCGACGTCCTCGAGTCGCGAACCATCTATATTTTGCGTGAAGCGTTCTCCTGCGTTTCACCGCTTGCCATGCTTTGGTCGATCGGAAAGGACTCGACGGCGCTGCTCTGGATGGTGCGCAAAGCCTTCCTCGGCGACGTGCCTTTCCCGATGGTGCTGCTCGACACCGGGATGGAGTTTCCCGAAGTCTATGCGTTTCGCGATCGACTCGTTCGAGAGTGGCAGCTGCCGATCGTCAACGAAGCCTGCCCGCCCGAAAGTACCGTTGACCAGACGCTTCCGCCGGCGGCGCGTCACGCGGCCCGCAAAACCGCGGGGCTGCGCGGTCTTCTCGCACGAGAGGGGTACCGGGGAATCATTTTAGGAATCCGCCGCGACGAACAAGCGATTCGTGCCAAAGAGCGCATCTTCAGTCCGCGCAACGCGGACGGCTCGTGGGATCCGCGAACCCAGCCGCCGGAGCTGTGGGATTTCTTTCCATACGAAGTTCCCGACGGGGCGCACGTCCGGATTCATCCGCTCTTACATTGGACGGAGCTGGACATCTGGCGCTACACGCGCCGCGAGGGAATCCCCTACGTGCCGCTCTACCTAGCAAAAGACGGCATGCGCTTTCGGTCTCTCGGTGAGAGCAACATAACCATTCCGATTCCAAGCACGGCGGACACGCTCGACGCGGTCATCTCCGAACTGGAGAAGACGCGCGAGCCGGAGCGCGCCGGACGAACGATGGATAGCGAGAGCGAAGACGCTTTCGAACGCCTCCGCACTACGGGGTACATGTGAGACAAGTTCGGATAGTCATGGTGGGAGACGTTAACGCCGGCAAGTCAACGATTCTCGGAAGAATGCTGGTCGATCTCGGTCAGGTAACGCCGCAGAGGCTCGAAGAGCTGCAAAGCTCCAGCACCAAGCGCGGAGTGCCGATCGAGTATTCGTTTTTACTCGACGCCTTCCAACTCGAGCGCGATCAGGCGATCACGCTGGACATCTCGCGCATCTGGCTGCGCATGCCGGATCGCGATTACGTCTTCGTCAACGCCCCCGGTCATCGGGAGCTGATCCGAAACCTGCTCACGGGCGCGTCGGAGGTCGACGCCGCGATCATGGTCGTGGCGGTCGACGAGGGCATCACCCTGCAGACGCGGCGACAGGCGCTCTTCTTGCAATGGTTCGGCTTCAAAGAGCTGCTGGTCGTCGTCAACAAGCTCGACCTCTCGGACGAGCCCGAGACGGCGTTCGCCCAGCGGCGCTCGGAGATACGCGCGTTCTTGGAGCAGCTCAATATCACGCCGATGGAGATCATTCCGCTGGCGGCGCGCGACGGCGATAACATCGCGGTTGCCAGCCAGCGCTACACCTGGTGGAAGGGTCCGACGCTGCTCGAGTCGCTCGCTCAGCTTCATCCGTACACGGCGCCGGCCGGCGGTCCGCTGCGTTTCGTCGTTCAAGACGTCTATCGCCGCGACGGCAACCGGCTCATCGCCGGGCTGGTCGAGGCGGGAACGCTGCGCGCGGGCGAACGGGTCGTCTTCTGGCCGCTGCAAACCGATGCGGTCGTCAGCTCGATCCATCGCTGGCCGCTCGAAGTCGAGCAGGCAAAGGCCGGCGACGCGGTGGCGATCGCGCTGGACGAACGAATCTTCGTCGACCGCGGCGCGGTGGCGAGTTATCCCGGCGACGGCCCCGCGCTCGGACACGCGCTGCAGGCGACCGTCGTTTGGCTGGGCAGCGATCCGGTCATGCCGGGTGCGACACTGCGTCTGCGCATCGGCACGCGCGAGATGCCCGTTACCTTACAACGTATCGACGAGGTGATCGATCCCGACACGCTCGCCGGCAAGCCCGGCGAAGTGGTCTCGAAGAGCGACGTCGCGGTCATCACGCTGGCGGCGCGCGAGTTGATTGCCGCCGACGACGAGTTAGAGACTACCAGCATCGGACGCTTCGTTCTGCTCGCGGGTATGAACGTCGTCGCGGGCGGCCGGGTACGCTCGGTCATTGGGCGACCGCGCTCGGAGGGCGCGACCGATATCGTCGCGCAGACCTCCTCGGTGCAGCCGAGTGAACGATTCTGGCGCAACGGTCACACCGGCGGCGTCTTCTGGCTGACCGGACTGCCGAGCGCCGGAAAGTCTACGCTTGCGATGACGGCGCAGCGGATGCTCTTCGATCGCGGCCGGCACGTCTACGTTCTGGACGGGGACACCCTGCGTACCTCGTTGAATATTGACCTAGGTTTCTCTGAGGAGGACCGCTCCGAGAACGTCCGGCGCACGGCGGCCGTGGCGGCGGTGCTCGCCGATGGGGGTTTCGTGGTTATCTGCGCGCTGATCTCACCGTTTGCCGACGACCGTATCAAGGCGCGGGCCTCGTATCCGGGCGGCTTCCACGAAGTTTACGTTTCGTGCGACCTGCAAACCGCCGAAGGGCGCGACGTCAAGGGGCACTACAAGCGCGCTCGCGCCGGCGAGATCGCCCGCTTTACCGGGATCTCGTCGCCCTACGAGGTGCCGCAGAATCCGGACCTGTCGGTCGATACGACGCGTCAGTCGATCCGCGAATCGGCGGCGACCCTCATCGAGTACATCGAGGATAAGACGAAGCCTTGAACTGGAGCTACGTGATTGTCGGCTTCGTCGTCGGAGCCTGCACAGCGTACAGCGGCGTCGGGGCGGGGGCTATCACAACGCCGCTGCTCATCTTCCTCGGAGTAGGTACCGACAACGCCATCGGTTCCGACTTGCTCTTTGCGCTTGGGACGCGCCTCGTGGCCATGATCGCGCACGTGCAGAAGCGGACGGTGCAAGTCTCCGTCCTTTGGCGGCTCTCGATCGGCGGACTTCCAGGCGCAGTCATCGGCGTTGCGCTCAGCGTTTGGCTGCACAAACACCTCGATATCAAGCAGCTCGAACACACGCTGCGGCTCGCAGTGGCGGCCGCGCTACTGATCTCCGCCGCCGGCATCATCTTCAACCGTAAGCTCGCCAGCGATATGTCCGATACCGCCGCGAACCAACTGCCCACCCTGCGACTCGCGCTGATCGGTTTTTTTGTCGGCATCACGGTGAGCATTACGTCGATCGGAGCCGGGTCGCTGACGCTTCCGCTCTTGCTGTTGGTCGCGCCGGTCGTCGCGCTGCGTCGCCTCGTCGGAACGGATCTCGCTTTTGCCGTCGTCGTGCTCGTGCCGTCGCTGCTCGGTCACTGGAAGATCGGAGACGTCAATCCGATGATTGCCGGGTCGTTATTGCTTGGCTCGATCCCCGGCGTCTTCGTTGGATCGCAATTCGTGACGCGGCTGCCCGAGCGGTGGTTCCGCGGCGCGCTGGCGTGCGTGCTCGTAATCGTCGCGCTCTTCCTCCTGCCGATCGGCTCTCCGCACTCCTAGGAAACCTCGTCTCTTAGCGCGCGTTCTCTCGCGACGAGTTCGTTCGCGCGGAAGAGGCTCTCAAAGGTTCCCGCGTCGGTCCACCATCCGTCGAGAACGTCGTACTGGAGATCGCCCTGCGCGATGTAGCGATTGTGCACGTCGACGATCTCGAGCTCGCCCCGCGCCGAAGGCACGAGCGTGCGGATGAACTCGAAGACGCGGCGATCGAACATGTAGACTCCGGTTACGGCATAGGAGCTCTTCGGTTCGGCCGGCTTCTCCTCGATCGCGACGATCCGCTCGCCGTCGAGCACCGGAACGCCGAAACGGCTCGGGTCTTGGACGGCTTTGAGCAGAATGCGCGCTCCGGACGGCTGGGCGCGGAAGCGCTCTACGTAGGGCGCGATGCTCCCCTGGATTAAATTGTCCCCGAGAACGACGACGATCCGTTCGCCATCGGCGAAGTGCTCGGCGAGCCGCAGCGCATCGGCGATTCCGCCTTCGCCTTCCTGATACGTGTAGTAGATGTCGTGCAAGCCGAACTCCGCGCCGTTTCCCAGCAGGCGAAGGAAGTCGCCGGCGGAGCTGCCGCCGGTGACGATCATGATATCGCGAATGCCCGCCGAACAAAGGGTGTGCAGCGGATAGTAGATCATCGGCCGGTCGTAGACGGGCAGCAGATGTTTGTTCGTCACCTTCGTGAGCGGGCGCAGGCGGCTGCCGAGCCCGCCCGCGAGGATCACGCCCTTCATGCGAGGGCCGCTTTCAAGGGGCGCCACCACGCCTCGTTGCGCCGGTACCAGTCGATCGTTGCGGCGATGCCTTCGGCAAAGGGAACGCGCGGTCTCCATCCCAGGCAATGCAGCCGGGAGCTATCGAGCGCGTAGCGGCGATCGTGCCCGAGCCGGTCGGTGACGTGTTCGACGTGACGCTCCATCGTACGGCCGCAGCCTTCGACGAGCAGCCGCGTGAGCTCCATGTTGGTCATCGGAGTTCCCCCGCCGGCGTTGTAGGCGCGCCCCGTTTCGCCGCGCTCCAAGACGTCGAGAATGCCGCGCGCGTGATCCTCGACGTAGAGCCAGTCGCGAATCTGTAAGCCGTCGCCGTAGACTGGCACGCGGCGGTCGTCCAGCAGATTGGTGATGAAGAGCGGAACGATCTTCTCCGGAAATTGATTCGGCCCGTAGGTGTTGCTGCCGCGGGTGATGACGACGGGCGCCGAGTACGTCGTGTGATAGGCCAGCGCGAGCAGATCGGCCGCTGCTTTGCTCGCGGCGTAGGGACTTCGCGGCCGCAACGGATCGCTTTCGCGCGACGCACCTTGCGCAACGTGGCCGTAGACTTCGTCGGTCGACACCTGCAGCATGCGCGGTACCTTTTGCGCGCGCAGGGCCTCGAGGAGAACGTGAGTCCCGAGCGCGTCGGTTCGCACGAAGGCCCCCGCGTTGACGATCGAACGATCGACGTGCGTCTCGGCGGCGAAGTTCACCAATGCCTCCGCGCCCGAGCCGATCGCCTCGCGCACCGCCGCAGGATCGCAGATGTCGCCCTTGATAAAGCGATATCGCGGATCCCTTTCGACCTCTCGCAAGTTCTCCGGATTGGCGGCGTACGTCATCGCATCGAGATTGACGATTTCGACGTTCGGACGTTCGCGCAGCACGAGCCGAACGAAGTGCGATCCGATGAAGCCCAAGCCTCCGGTGACGACCCAGCGCATTGCGCGCGGCTTTCGGTATCGCGCCGGAACCTTCCCTAGCGCGGTTGGGCGGCGACGAGCTCGGCGAACTGGCGGCGCGAGGTCAGGTCGAAGCGGTCGAAAATCGCGGCGATGTGCGTTTCCACGGTACGTTCGCCGATGAAGAGGCGCGCTGCGATCTCACGATTGCTCAGGCCGCCGGCCGCCAGTTGCGCGACCTCCATCTCCCGCGGCGTGAGCCGGTCGCCGGCGGCGCGGTGACGGGCGCGCCGCCGAGCGGAATCCAACTCGCGGAGCTGGCGACGATAACCGTGTCGGAGATAGATCTCCCGCGCCTGCGCGTGAAGGCCCGCGACCTCGAGCGCCGCGGCTCGCTCCCAGGGCCAGCCGATTGCTTCGAATTGTTCGGCAGCTCGCGAGGCGAGGGACTTTGCGAGGGCGGCCTGCCGTAGCCGCCGGGCAACGCGCGCGTCGAAGAGCGCGAGGTGCGCGCGTCCCGCCGAGTGCGCCTCGTCGCGGGCCGCGGCAGCGAGCAGGGCGCGAGCCTTATCGCGCTCGGCGCGGTTCTCGCCGGCCGCCAGCTGATCGATCAGCCACAGTGACAGATCCGCAGAGGAGATGGCGGCGATCGCGCGCGTTCGCAATGCCTGCGCCTCGCTCGTCCGCGCTGCCGAATCGAGATATGCGCCCAGCGTGCCCGACAACAATCCGATGTTTTGCGTCTCGCCCGATTCGAACGCGATCGCGACGGCGTCGTCGATTGCGCGTCGATCGAGCGGGAGCTCTTCGTCGGCGAGATAGGCGAGTCTGATCTCCATCGCGATTTGTGCGGTCTGCGTGAGGACCATTGCCGAGATCGTCTTTCGTCCGCGCTCGTGCGCGGCGCGCGCCGCGTCGACGTCTCCGTTCATCAGACACGCCGAGGCCATTCCTTGGTTTGCGAGCATGCCGACCTTACCGAACTCGTCGATCGGGAGGAGCTGGAGCGATTCCCGGTAGGCTGCCAGCGCGCGTTCCGTATAACCGCTTGCCAGCGCCCGGCTGGCGTAGTTGCTCAACGCCCACGTTAGCTGTTCCGGGTCGCCCGCTCTGCGGGCGATCGCTACGGCCCGTTCGTAATCCTCAAACGCCGGCCCTAAACGCGCGGTCGTAGCCCGCACGAGCGCGCGTACCATGTGAAAGTCGCGGCGTTGCGAGGGCGGCGGCCGGCCGGGCAGGAGTTCGGCTCGCAGCAGCTCCGCGTCGGCGTCCTCCAAACGTCCTTGCAGCGCTGCAAAGTGCGCGAGCGTCACGTGCGCGTCGAAGGCGACCGCGCCGCGTCCGTCGCAGAGCTGCAGAGAGCGCGCAATGGCTCGCGCCGCTTCGTGCGGACGCGCGTACTCGAAGTAGCGACGGGCCAGCCGTGCCGCAAGCAACGCGGCCTTGCTCGCGTCGCCGCGCGCCTCGTACGTGTTGACGGATCGCTCGAGGAAGATGCAGGCCTCGGCGAGGCTGCCGCCGATCGAGAGCGCGCGCGAGTACTTCTCGTAGAGTGCGGCGACGTCCGCACCCGGCTCGTCGCGCAAGCGTACGGCTTGGCCGTACGCGTCTTGCGCGTCGCGATGGGCGTTGCGTGCTGTCGCGCGGTCGCCGGCTAGCTCGTACGCCAGGGTCGCGCGCGCGCGTTCGCCCGCGGCCCTCCAGTGAAAAGCGATCTGGCCCGCATCGGCCGGCAGATCGGCGCGCTCCAAGAGCGCGGCCATTTCGCGATGCGTCGTTTGCCGCTGTGCTTGCAGCAGTTCGCGATAGAGGATTTCGCGCGTGAGCGCGTGTCGAAACGCAAAGAGCTCGCTGCCCTCGATCTCGCGCACCAGTTGGAGCTCGCGCGCCGCGGAGAGCGCGGCGAGAACGCCGTCCCCGTCTCGCTCCGCGAGTTGGGCGAGCAACGCCGGAGCGAATGTCTGACCGATCACCGAGGCTTGCAGCAAGATATCTCGATCGTCGCGAGAGAGGCGCTCGAAGCGCGCGAGGATTCCCGCGCGAATGCTCAGGGGCAGCGCGTCGAACTTCGGCGTCTCGCTCAGCGCTACCGCGCTACGGACCAACTCCTCGGCGAAATAGGGTTTGCCTTCGGCGAGCGCGCAGATGCGCTCGACCTGGTGGGAACACTGCGGTGACGCGATCGGCCACAGGAACGAGACGAGACGATGCATGTCGTCGCGGCCGAGCGGATCGACGTTGACGCGGCACGCCCCGTTTCGCAGCAGTCTGTTCAGCGCGTCGAGCCGCGAGTGATCGCGTTCGAGATCGTCGGAGCGAACGGTGGCAATCGCCAGCACTGGTGCGTTTTCGAGTTTACGCGCGAAAAACGCGAGAAACTCCAGCGTCGCAAAGTCGGCCCAATGAAGGTCGTCGAGCAGCACGAGGTTGGGAACCGGCATCGAGGCGAGCGCTGCGGCGGCGGCAAGAAAGGCGCGATATCGCTGTGCCTCCGATGCTGCTCCGCTGGGCGAGAGTTCGTCGCCGCTCTCGAATGGCGATGGAAGGGCGAGCCCGGAGAAGACCTCGCGCAACGGTGCGAAGGGCGGGCAGAGACCTTCGATGCACGTGCCCAACGCGACGCGCGCGCCTTGCGCGGCCGCCCGCGCCGCGAACTCGTCGAGCAGTCGGGTTTTTCCCACGCCTGCCTCGCCCCACAACAAAAGGAAGCTCGCGCTAGCGTCGTCGCGGACTCGCTGGTAAACCTCCTCGAGCTCGCCGAGCAGCGACTCTCGACCGACGAGCGGGCTCCGAGCTCGGGCGGCGTCTCCTCCGTACATGCCCCGATGCACGACTCAGATAGCTTCCGTATGCTAGTGCAGAAAATCTCTCAACGGAGGAAATCACTTTGAGTACGACCACCGTCCCGTTCGATCCGGAGAAGCTTCATGCAGCGGTGCTGCGTTTTCTCGGCGATGTCGGCAGCGCGATAAGCGCCGTCTCCGTCATTACCGGCGATCGTTTGGGACTCTACAAGGCGCTCGCGGAGAATGGCCCGCAAACCTCGGAAGACCTGGCGAAGGTAACCAAGACGCACGAGCGTTACGTCCGGGAATGGCTGGCAAACCAAGCCGCGTCGGGATATATCGCCTACGATGCGAGCACGAAGCGGTTCTCGCTGCCGGCCGAGCACGTTCCCCTGCTTGCCGACGACGACAGCGAGGTGAATATGTGCGGCCTCTTTGCGATGGCGCAGCCGCTCTTTGCCGACGAACCGGCGATCACGCAAGCGTTTCGGACTGGAAAGGGCGTCGGCTGGCACGAGCACGATTCGCGCCTCTACGGGTTGACCGATCGCATCTTCCGCAACGGCTATGCGGCGCACTTAATCGCCGACTGGATCCCGGCGCTCGAAGGAGTCGAGGCGAAGTTGCGGCTCGGCGCGACCGTCGCCGACCTCGGCTGCGGGTACGGCAGCTCGACGATCTTGATGGCGCAGGCCTATCCGATGTCCCGGTTTGCCGGCTACGACTACCACGCCGCCTCGATCGAGGCGGCCCGCGAGGCCGCCAAGCGCGCCGGCGTCGCGGATCGGGTCAGCTTCGAGGTCGCAACCGCCGAGACGATGCCGCAGGGGCAGTTCGATCTGATCTGCTGCTTCGATTGCGTCCACGATATGGGAGACCCGGTCGGCGTGCTGGCCAACGTGCGCCGGGGCCTCAAGCCCAACGGAACCTTGATGATCGCGGAGCCCTACGCCGGAGACGCGCTCGAGGAGAACCTCACGCCCGTCGGCCGGATCTTTTACGCCGCCTCGACGATGCTTTGCACCCCTGCCTCCCTCGCACAGGAGGTCGGGTTGGCGATGGGGGCTCAAGCGGGCGAGCCGGGTATGCGCCAGGTCGCCGGCGAGGCCGGTTTTTCGCACTTCCGGCGGGCCTCCGAGACCCCGTTCAACATCATCTACGAAGCCTGTCCGTAAAGGCGCGGAGCCGGCCGCCCGGCGGCGGCAGGCTGCCCATTGCCCACTAGGAGCCGCGCGATTCGCATGCTATAATCGCGCGGTTGTCCTTTACTCCACCCGGCACGGAGGCTGGGTGTCTATGGCCCCCAAGTGGACCCCTGGCCAGGATGGGCGGAGGTCGGGAGCCAGAAAGGTTACCCCATGAGCGTCGTCACGATGCGCGAGCTTCTAGAGGCGGGCGTCCATTTCGGACACCAGACCCGTCGCTGGAACCCGAAGATGAAGCCGTACATCTTCCAAGAGCGCAACGGCATCTACATCATCGATCTCGCGCTGACCGTCCAGAAACTGAGGGAGACCTACGAGGCGGTCAAGGATATGGCGCGCGCCGGCAAAGTCATCCTCTTCGTCGGCACCAAGAAGCAGGCGCAGGACGTCGTTCGCGAAGAGGCCGAACGCGCCGGCACCTATTTCATCAACCAGCGCTGGCTGGGGGGCACGCTGACCAACTTCGCGACCATTCAGAAGCGGATCGCTCGTTTGCGCGAACTCGAAAACATGAAGCTTCAGGGCGACTTCGAGCGGCTGCCCAAGAAAGAGGTCGCGAACCTCCAAGACGAGATGAACCGCTTGGAACGCTTCCTCGGCGGCATCAAAGACATGCATCGCCTGCCGGACGCGATCTTCGTCGTCGATCCGAAGAAAGAGCGCATCGCGGTACTCGAGGCCCGCAAGCTGAAGATCCCGATCATCGCGGTGATCGACACCAACTGCGATCCCGACGAGATCGATTATCCGATTCCAGGTAACGACGACGCGATCCGCGCCGTCAAGCTGATGGTCGGCAAGATCGCCGACGCGATCATCGAGGGCAAGACCGAGAGCGAGAGCGCCTACGATCAGGGAGCCTACGAAGAGCCGGCGCCGTCCTACGGCGGCGAAGCGACCCCGACGATGGCGGAGGCGGCACGTTGATTTCCTATCAGCCGAAAGCCGGCGAGATCAAATCGCTGCGCGAAGCGACGAGCGCGCCGATGATGGATTGCCGCCAGGCGCTCCTGGACGCAGCCGGCGACTTCGAGCGCGCGAAAGTCGTCCTGCTCGAGCGCGGCGCGGCGCAGGCGGCCAAGAAGGCCGAGCGTGTCGCCAACGAAGGGCTGATAACGAGTTACGTGCACGCCGGTGGAAAGATCGGCGTTCTCGTCGAGGTGAACAGCGAAACGGACTTCGTCGCGCGCAATCCAAAGTTCGCCGAACTCTCGCGCGACATCGCGATGCACGTCGCGGCGATGTCACCGCAGTACCTCGATCGTGAGAGCGTGCCGGCCGACGTCGTCGATCGGCTGCGCGAAGAGTTCAAGGGCGCGATTCCCGCCGGCAAGCCTCCCGAGGTCGGCGAGAAGATCGTTGCGGGGAAGCTCAACAAGTGGTTCGAGGAGCACTGCCTGCTCGATCAGGCGTTCGTCAAGGACGACTCGCTGAGCGTGGGCGATCTGGTGCATCGCACGATCGGCGCGCTCGGTGAAAAGATCAAAGTTAGGCGCTTCACCCGATACACACTCGGTGACTGAATCCGACCGGCCGCGATTCTCCCGCGTCCTCCTCAAGATCTCGGGTGAGGCCTTTACCGGACCGGCCAACAGCGTAGACGTCCAAAAGACGCACCTGATGGCCGAACAGATCGGCGACGTCAGCCGCGACGGCGTCTCGATTGCGATCGTCGTCGGAGGCGGGAACATCTGGCGCGGAAAGGTGCACGAAGAGGCCGGCATGGAGCGCGCGACCGCCGACTACATGGGAATGCTCGCCACCGTGATCAACGCGCTGGCGCTGCAAGACGCTCTGGAGCGCATTGGCGTCCCTTCGCGCGTGCAGACCGCAATCGCCATGCACCAAATTGCGGAGCCGTACATTCGGCGGCGCGCGATTCGTCACTTGGAGAAGGGCCGCGTCGTCATCTTCGCCGCGGGAACGGGTAATCCGTACTTCACGACCGACACGACCGCTGCGTTGCGCGCCGTGGAAGTGAACGCCGACGCGATCCTCAAGGCCACCAAAGTGGACGGCATCTACTCGGCCGATCCGAAGAAAGATCCGCTGGCGACGCGTTTCGAGCGCATCGATTACATGGACGTGCTGCAGCTCGGACTCGAAGTGATGGACTCGACCTCGATGGCGCTCTGCATGGACAACGCGCTTCCGGTCATCGTCTTCGATATGGCGGTGCCGGGGAATATCCGGCGCGCGATCTGCGGCGAGGCGATCGGCACGTACGTGGGGCGACAACCGGCCCAGGTTAGCGGAAGGAGTTAGGACGATGTCCGACCCGTATTTCAAAGACGTCGAAGAGAAGATGCACAAATGCGTTGAGGCGACGCGAGGTGAGTTTGCCTCGATTCGCACGGGTAGAGCCTCGCCGGCACTGCTCGACCGGCTCGTCGTGGAAGCCTACGGACAGCCGGCACCGCTCAAGCAAGTGGCCGGAGTCTCGACGCCGGATTCGCGAACGCTGCTGATCTCCGCTTGGGACAAAGGGGTCGTGCCCGAAATTCGTAAGGCGATCGAGAAGAGCGATCTCGGCCTGACGCCCAACATCGACGGAACCTCTATTCGCTTGGTGATTCCGCCGCTCAACGAAGAGCGGCGCAAAGACCTGGCCAAAGTCATTAAGAAGAAGGCGGAGGACGGCCGGGTGGCGGTTCGCAACGTGCGCCATCACGCGCACGACGATCTGAAGGGGCAACTCAAAGCTTCGGCGATTACCGAGGACGACAACAAGCGGCTGCAAGAATCGCTGCAACGGCTGACCGACCGGTACGTGAAAGAGATCGACGCGCTGGTCGTCGCCAAAGAAAAAGAGATCATGGAAGTGTGAGCCAGGACCTGATATTAATGCCTGAGGTGCAGGCTCGCCGCGCGCTGGATGCCAGGCAGGTACGGTTGCACGTGCTCTCACCCGCGGGAACGTGGATCGGTGCCGGTGCATTACGCGTGCTTCGCGTGAACGTTCGCGATGACGGCTCGGCCGACGTGACGGCCGGCTACGAGTCGTACCTCCAGCTATGACGATCTCACTCGCGCAAACCGCCGCACCGTCGCTCTCCGGGGGCGCGCCGCCGCGCCACGTTGCGATCATCATGGACGGAAACCGGCGCTGGGCGAAGGAGCGGGGCCTCCCGGCCATCGAGGGCCATCGCCGCGGAATGGTCGCGCTGCGTCACGTCACGCGCGCCGCCTCGGACATGGGGATCTCGGTCTTGACCGTCTACGGCTTTTCGACCGAGAACTGGAATCGCGCCGCCAAGGAGATCTCGCTGCTCTTCGATTTGTGCGTGCATTTTGCGCGTACCGAGCTGATCGAACTCCGGCGCAACAACGTGCGCGTGCAAGTGATGGGGGATTGGGAATCGCTTCCGCGGGCGCCGCGCGCGGCGCTTGCCGATCTGCAGGCGGATACGGCGCACAACACCGGCTTGCTGCTCAATATGGCGGTCAACTACAGCTCGCACGCCGAACTCGAGCGCGCGGTCGCCGCCATTGCCCGCGACGTCGCGAACGGAACGCTGCACCCCGATGCCGTCAACGGAAACCTTATCCGCACGTATCTCTATACGGCCGGACTGCCCGAGCTCGACCTGCTGATCCGCCCCGGCGGGGAGCGGCGTCTTTCGAACTTTCTGCTCTACCAAGCGGCCTACGCCGAGCTCGTCATGTGCGACGTATACTGGCCGGAATTCTCAAAGGACGATCTCGCGCGGGCGATCGAGGAGTTTGCGCGACGCCAGCGGCGCTTCGGCGGAGCTTGACCTCACGGCGGATCGTCGTCGGCCTCATCGTCGCGGCGATCGGACTCTTCTGCGTAATTTTCCCTTGGGCGTTCTACCTGCTGTTGCTGGCCATCGGCCTAGCGAGCATCTACGAATTCAATTATCTCTGCGCGATCAAGGGACAGCCGCTGGAGTACCCGGTCGCGCTGCTCGGCGTCGTCGCGTACGTCGCGATGGCCGTGTTCAACGTCCTGCACAAGTGGGAGGGCGTCTTGCTCGCCGGAATCATCGTCGCGGCGTTCTGGATCGGCATGTACGGCGAGCAAAAGGGATACTTCGCGCGCACTGCCTATACGCTGCTCGCGGTCCTCTACATCGGCAAGCTGCTGACCTATTTCGTCTTCATTCGGCAGATCGACGGCAACGGGATATGGCTCACGTTCTACGTCATCGTGATTATCGCGCTGACGGATATCTTTGCGATGATCGTAGGCTCGCTGATCGGCCGGCACCGGCTGAGCAAGATCTCGCCGAACAAAACGATCGAAGGCTCCGTCGGATCGCTGCTGCTCGCCGTGGCCTTCGCAACGGGTGCGACGTGGTTTGCGCCGTTGCACCTGCAATGGTGGCAGGGCGCGGCGCTCGGCGGGGTGACGAGCGTTGCCGCGCAAATTGGCGATCTGGTCGAGTCCGCCTTCAAACGTGACGCCGGCGTGAAGGATGCGGGCGGGATGATCGTCGGCCACGGCGGCGTGCTGGACCGCTTCGACTCCTATCTCCTCGGCGGCGTAACGTTTTTTGCCATGCTGCATCTCGTCGGCGTCCTGCAGTTGCAATGATCGGACGCAAACGGGTCGCGATTCTGGGCTCGACGGGATCGATCGGGACGCAAGCGCTCGACGTCATCGCCCAGCACCCGCAACGCTTTGAGGTCGTGGGTCTTGCGGCCGGGCGTAACCTCGAGTTGCTGACCGCGCAGGCCGCGCGCTTTGGGGTCGAGATCGCAACGACTGCCGCGGACGGCCCGGAGGGGCTCATGCGCGTCGCAGTGGAGAGCGAACCCGAGGTTCTGCTTGCGGCCACGGATGGGTCGGTCGCGTTCGACGCGGTCTTTGCAGCGGTGCAACGCGGCACCGACGTTGCCGTTGCCAACAAAGAGCTGGTCGTGGCAGCGGGAGAGCTCTTCGTCGCAGCGGCTCGCACGAGCGGCGCGCGCCTGTTGCCCGTCGACAGCGAGCACAGCGCGATCTTTCAGTGCCTCATCGGCGAGGAACGTTCGCGAGTCGCCGCGATCGTGCTCACCGCCTCGGGCGGACCGTTTTGGCGCACGTCGCGGGAGGTAATGCAAGGCGCAAATCTCGAGGCGGCGCTCGCGCACCCGACCTGGCGCATGGGAACCAAGAACACGATCGATTCCGCGACGATGATGAACAAAGGGCTCGAGGTCATCGAAGCGAGCCGCCTCTTCGGCTTTGGCGGCGACCGCGTGCTGATCGTCGTACACCCGCAGTCGATTGCCCACGGCTTCGTCGTGTTCACCGACGGCAGCGTAAAGTCGCAGCTCGCCGCACCCGATATGCGGCTGCCGATCGGCTATGCCCTCGCCTATCCCGATCGGCTGGTCGCGCCCGAGGCGCCAGCTTCCCCGCTCGATGCGCAATCGAACGTGCTCCGTATTCTGGGAGCAAAGCAAGAGACGGGGGCCTTGCGGTACGAATTCGAGGCGCCGGACCCGGTCCGATTCCCCTGCGTGGCCTTGGCCTACGACGCCTTGGCCCACGGCGGAGCGATGCCGGCGGTACTCTCGGCTGCAAACGAAGTCGCGGTGCGCGCGTTTGTTGAAGGTAGGATCGCGTTTGGCAAAATTTCCGAGGTCGTCGAGATGGCGATGGAGCGGGCCGGCCCCGCAGAGCTCAGCCTCGACGGGGTCCGTTCGGCCGATCGGGAGGCCCGGGCCAACGCGCAAGTAATCGTAGATAGTATCGAAAGGCCAGTAAGTCGTTGATTCTCATCGCCGCCGTCAGCCTGATCGGAATCGAGAAGGTCGTTACCTTCCTCCTCATGCTTTCCGTTCTCATCGTGCTGCACGAGTTCGGCCACTTCGTGATGGCCCGGCGCAGCGGCGTGCGGGTCAATGAGTTCGCGTTGGGCTTCGGTCCGCGGCTGATCGCCTGGACGAGCCCCCGCAGCGGAACCCTCTACTCGGTCCGCGCCTTCCCCATCGGAGGCTTCTGCGCGATGGAGGGCGAGGACGGGCGCGGCTCGGAGGCCGAGCAGCAGCGCAACTTTCGCAGCGGTTCGCAGGGCGGCGAAGCCAACTTCCAGGCAAAGTCACCGTGGGTGCGCCTCGCGATCATCCTCGCGGGGCCGCTTGCGAACTTTATCCTCTGCTACGCGATCTTGCTCGCCGGCGCGCTGGCCTTCGGGGTCACGTCGGATAAGCCGAATCAAGCCATTCAACCGATCGTCGGCGAAGTAAATGCCGGATCGCCCGCCGAGATCGCGGGCATCCGCGCGGGCGATCGCATCGTCGCCATCGGCGACGTACCGGTGACCAGCGGTAAAGAGCTCGTCGACACGATTCACGCATCGTTAGGCAAGCGCCTCGACCTCGTCTATCAGCGTAACGGCGCCCGGACGGAGGTCTACGTCCAGCCGAAGCCCTGTCCACCGCAAGTCGTCGGCCGCGGCAAGGGTTGTATCGGATTTTCGCCGGTGCCCGAACTCCAGCGCGTCGGCCTCGCGGAGGCCGTGCGCGCCAGCGGCGAAGAGTTTGCCGGCATCGCCGATCAGACGGTCGAAAGCATCGTATTGCTCGTTACGCAGTTCTCAAAATACGCACCGCAGATCTCCGGGCCGATCGGCATGGGACAGGTCGCCGTGACCGTTCAGGACTGGGGCTGGGGACCATACTTCACGCTCGCGGCGACGATTTCGTTCGCACTCGGGCTCTTTAATCTGCTTCCTATTCCGGCGCTCGACGGCGGGCGCGCGGCCTTCATCATCGCCGAGCTGATTCGTGGGCGTCCAGTCGACCCGGAGAAGGAGGCGATGGTTCACCTGGCAGGGTTTGCCGCGCTGATGGCGCTGATCATGCTCGTGGCCTTTCACGATATCGCACGAATCGTCTCCGGACAGGGAGTAATGTAAAACTCGATGCTGCGCGTGAGACGTAAGAGCAATCCGATCTTTCTCCAGAACAAGACCGGCAAAGCCGATGCCAAGAGCGTCTGGATCGGCGGCGATCATCCCGTCGTGGTGCAATCGATGACGACGACCGACACCGCCGACGCCGACAAAACGCTCGAGCAGATCTACGGTCTCGCGATGGAGGGCTGCGAGGTCGTGCGCGTGACCGTAAAGGATCCGCCCGATGCCGCCGGTCTTCCGGCGATCGTGTACCGGTCTCCGGTACCGATCGTTGCCGACATTCATTTCGACCACAAAATGGCCCTCGCGGCGATCGAGGCGGGCGTTGCGAAGCTTCGCCTGAATCCCGGCAACATCCGCGACACGAAGAAGGTCGTCGAAGTGGTCACCGCGGCAAAAGCCAGAGGTATCCCGATCCGCGTCGGCGTCAACATGGGATCGCTCGCACCGGATCTCGAGAAATCGCTCGGCCACACCGCGGAGGCGATGGTTCTGTCGGCGTTACGCCACGTCGAGATCCTCGAAGAGCACGGGCACACGGAGATCGCGATCTCGCTCAAAGCGCACGACGTGGCGACGACCGTCGCGGCGTATCGTCTGATGGACGCGCGTCTGCGCGAACGCGGAACGCCGTACGCGCTGCACCTCGGCATCACCGAGGCCGGATTGCTGCGCGACGGGACGATCAAATCGTCGATCGGCCTTGGCATTCTGCTCTGGGAAGGGATCGGGGACACGATCCGCGTTTCGCTCGCCGACGATCCGATCGAAGAGGTGCCGGTCTGTTGGGGCATCCTCAAGTCGCTCGGCCTGCGCGAGAAAGGCTTTGAGATTACGGCCTGCCCCTCGTGCGGGCGAGCGGAGATCTCGGTGCTGGAGTTAGGGCGCGCGGTCGAGGCGATCGCGAAATCGTATAGCGCACCGGTGAAGGTCGCCGTCATGGGCTGCGTCGTCAACGGACCGGGCGAATCGAAGATGGCCGACGTCGGCGTCGCCGGCGGAAAAGGCAAGGGCGCGATCTACCGTGCCGGCGAGCTGGTCGGCACCTATCCCGAGAGCGAGTTGCTCGGCATGCTGCGGCTCGAAATCGAAAAGGTCATCGCCGAGAAGTATCCCGCGTATGCCGGAGAGATTGGCGAAGCGCGGGGAGCGGCCGTGTGATACACCGCACGAGCGAGCTCTACGCCGCGCTGCGATGGCAGAGCGTGGCCATCGTCGCGCTCTGTGCGTTGGCAATCTCGTGCGTGCTCGCCTTTTCGACGCCGATCGCGATGTTCGTCGACGGCGAGCGCGTGGATAGCGACGTCGCGCCGGTGACCACGGCCAGCGAGCGCGCCTTCGTGCCGTTGCGCTCGATCGCCGATGCGCTGGGCGCCGAGACCGTCGTCGATAAGCCGGGAGTGATTACCGTTACGCTCGGCGACCAGACGCTGCGGCTGCGCGTGGGCGATACGCACGCGAAACTCAACGGCATGCCGCTCACGCTCAAGCGGGCGCCCTTCCGGGTCCGCGGGCGCGTGCTGGTCTCGATCGATGCGATCGCGCGCGCACTGCACGTGCGCGCAACCTACGATCCTCGCACCGCACGCATCGAGGTGCGGACGCCCGGTATCGGCCAAGTCCCTTAAAAGGTTCTGATTTAACCCAATTCGTCGTCGCCTGAGGCCTCGAATACGCAATAGTAAACTTCGGCCTCAGGCTCCTAGATTTGGGCTAAATCAGGACCTTTTTTGAAACGGAGTATTTTAGGCGTATTCGCTCAAGCCGTCGGGTTCTTCCACCGGCACGACGTCGTCGGGATTCGATTTGCGGAAGCCGTACGAGAAGAAGAAGACCAAGCCGACGACGAGTGCGAGAACGAACCACGTCCAGGTTGCGCGCGAGAGTCCGAAGACCGCTAAAAAGAGCGAGAAGACGATGCCGAGGATCGGAAAGAGCGGCACGAAGGGAACGCGGAAGCTTCGCGGCAGATCGGGACGGCGGTGGCGCAGATAGAGCACGCCGCCGCAAACGACCGAAAACGCGATCAGCGTGCCGATGTTGACGAGATTGAGCAAGTTATTCAGCGGCACGATCAGCGCCAGGAATGCGACCGCCACTCCGGTGATGACCGTCGTAACGAGTGGCGTCTTAAAGCGCGGGTGAACCGCGGCAACGATCGGCGGCAACATCCGGTCGCGCGCCATTACGTAAAAAATGCGAGATTGTCCGAGCAACGAGGCCAGCGCGACGCTCGTCGTACCGGCGAGAACGCCGATCGTGATGACCCAGTTCAGCACGGGGATATGCAGTGGCGCGAGTGCGTAGACGAGCGGGTTTTTGATCGGAACCTGATTCCACGGCACCGCCCCCACCAGCACGACCGCCGTCGCGCAATAGACGATCGTGCCGATCGCGAGCGCGCCGATGACGCCGACGGGGACGTCGACCTGCGGGTTCTTGCACTCTTCGGCCGTCGTCGTCGCCGTGTCGAAGCCGATGTAGCTGAAGAAAACGTAGGCGCCGATCGCGATGATTCCATATGGCTGCGCCGAGGACGAGTAGTCGGCCATTCCTCCGAAAGGCTTCAGACTGCCCCAGCCGACCGGATTGAAGTTGTGCAAGTTCGCAGCGTGAAAGAGAAAGGTTCCGGCGATGACGAAGACGACGAGCGCAGAGATCTTCAGCACGACGAAGATATTGTTCATGGTCGCCGATTCGCGAATTCCCACGGAGAGCAGAGCGGAGAGCGCGAGGACGAAGATCGCCGCGACCACGTCGAACTGCGAGTGAAAGATGTCCCAGTTCGTCGGAAGCCACCACGCCCCGTGGACGATCAAGTTCGACTGCTGAGCCCAGGCCGGCAGCGAGAGCCCGGCGCTCTTAGCCACGTCTTGAATCGCGGCGGAGAACTGCTGCGCGACCGGGGCGGCGCTGATGCCGTATTCGAAGATCAGGGCAAAGCCGATGATCCAGGCGAAGAGCTTGCCCATCGTCGCATACGCGTAGGTGTACGCGCTGCCCGCAACCGGGACCATTGCGCCGAGCTCGGCGTAACAGAGCGCGGCGAAGAACGAGGTCAGGCCCGCCAGCAGGTACGAAACGATGACCGCCGGCCCCGCCCCTTTCACGCCGGTTCCGATCGTCGTGAAGATACCGCCGCCGATCATCGTTCCAAGCCCGATCGAGATCAAGTCTTTTGCCGTCAGGGCGCGGCGAAGGATTTTGCGCGTGCCAAGCACGCGCAGTTTTTCCACGTCCGTCGTAGCGAAGAGCGTAGAGAAAAACGACATTCCGCGGTCGGTTCGCCCCCCTAGCGCTCAGGCCTCCGGCGGCCGGCTTGCGGGATTCCAGATGTGCTCGGGCTCGTCAAGCGCGTCGTTGATCCAGCGTGCCCAGACGAAGAGTGCGTCGGAGAGCCGATTGAGATAGCGCAGCGCATCGGGCGAAATGCCTTCGCCTTCTTCGAGGAGCGCGACGACGAGGCGCTCGGCGCGACGGCAGATCGTGCGCGCGACGTGAAGCTGCGCGCCTGCCGGCGCGCCGCCGGGAGAGATGAAGTTTGCCAGCGCGGGAAGGTCGCGCTGCGCTCGATCGATCGCGCGTTCGAGCGCCGCCGAATCCTCTGGCCCGACCCGAGGCATCGAATCGCGCAGATCCTGGGGAAGCGTGGCCAGCTCGGAGCCCAGGTTGAAGAGCGCGTCTTGGCTCCACGCGAGCCAGGCATCGAGCGCGAGCGCCCGCTCGTGGCTTTTCGTCAGCGGTCGTAAGGCCGCGCGCGCGACGCCGATCGCGCTCGAGAGTTCGTCGACGGTTCCGTACGTCTCGATGCGAGGGGCGCGCTTGCTGACCCGCTGGCCCCCGACGAGACCCGTCGATCCACCGTCTCCGGTACGCGTGTAGATTCGGGTGAGCTTCGGCATTGTGGTGTTATTGCGAGCCCGAGTGACGGTTATCCCCGCGCGAAGGCTGTTTGAGCGTTCCAAGCGAAACGGGGCCGGTCATGTCCGAAGCGCTCGCTGCCGGCGTCGTTAAGGAGATTCCTCCGAAAAGCGCCGATCTTTCAGCCTGGTACACGGCCGTGTGCCTCAAGGCACAGCTGGTTTCCTATTCACCCGTGCGCGGTTGCGTCGTGCTGCGTCCTTACGGGTTCGGCCTCTGGGAGAACCTCCAACGAGAGCTCGACGCGCGCTTCAAGGCGACCGGGCACGAGAACGCCTATTTCCCCCTGCTGATTCCCGAGAGTCTCCTCATCAAGGAGGCCGAGCACGTCGAAGGCTTTGCTCCGGAGGTCGCGTGGGTCACGCAGGGCGGCAGCGAAACGTTGACCGAGCGTCTTGCGATCCGTCCAACCTCCGAGGCGATGATCGGCACGATGTACGCACAGTGGATTGAATCGTACCGCGACCTGCCGATTCTCATCAATCAGTGGGCAAACGTCGTCCGTTGGGAAAAGGCCACGCGCCCGTTCCTGCGTACGATGGAGTTTCTTTGGCAAGAGGGGCACACGGCTCACGCCAACGCGCAGGAAGCGCGCGAGGAGACGCTTCGCATTCTCGATCTCTATCGTGATTTTGCCGAGAACGTCGTCGCCGTGCCGGTCTATGCCGGGAGGAAGAGCGCGAGCGAACGCTTTCCCGGGGCGGTCGAAACGTTTTCGATCGAGGCCCTGATGCCTGACGGCAAGGCGCTGCAGTCGGGCACTTCGCACGACCTCGGGCAGAATTTCGGCAAGGCGTACGACATCAAATTCGTCGACGCCGATCAGGCGATCAATTTTGCCTACACGACGTCGTGGGGCGTCTCGTGGCGGATGATCGGCGGTTTGATCATGGCGCACGGGGACGACCGCGGCCTGCGCATTCCGCCGAAGATGGCGCCGATCGAGGCGGTACTCGTGCCGATCGTGCGCTCGTCGGACCACCGTGCGGTTGCCGTCTGTAACACGCTCGCCCAGAACCTGGCTGCGGCGGGCCTGCGGGTGCGCGTGGATGCGCGCGACGCTCAGCCCGGCTGGAAATACAGCGAGTGGGATCTGCGGGGCGTACCCGTCCGAATCGAGATCGGTCCCCGGGACGTTGACGCAGAGACGGCCGTGCTGGCGCGCCGCGATCGCGAGAAGGGCGATCCGGATCAGCGGCGCAGCGTCGCGCTGGGCGAGATCGTTTCCGTCGTGCGCGCGCTGCTCGACGACATCCAAGTCTCGCTCTACCAGCAAGCCAAAGCCTTTCTCACGTCGCACACGTTCGCGTCGAAAGACCGTCGCGAGTTTCTCGAGCTCTGCTCGACGAGGGCCGGCATGGTCGACATTGCGTGGTGCGAACGGCCGGAGTGCGAAGCGGACGTAAAGCGCGCGACAACCGCGACCACTCGAGTCTTGCACGACCTCGAGCCGGGCGACACGACGTGCACCGCGTGCGGCGAACCCGCGAAGTCCAGAGCCTATTTTGCGCAGTCTTACTGAGCGGCTTGCGTGGTGGACGCTCGCGGTGGCGATTTTCTGCGGGCCGGCGAGCGCCGTCGCGCTTGCTTTCGAGCCGAGCGTCGCCGATCTCGACGCCGAAGCGCGCGCGGCGGGGAACCGCAAGGACATCGCCGAGCATATCGGAGTGTCGATCTTCAGCACGCAGTGGTCGGCCGAGGTCAGCCAAGTCTCCGCCAACGAGATGGGCAAGCACCTTATCGTCGGCATCCGAATCTGGGGCGTGAAGTTCCACCGGCCGCTGAGCCGCGAGGAGTTCGTCGACGAGGTCGTCTCGATTACCCACCGCGTCTTCTCCGCCGCACCCAACGCCGAGGAGGTGGATTTTTGGGCGAGCGTCCCGATCGTCGTCGGTAAAGACGTTGTCGTGAACGGCGATCTTGCGAGGCCGACGACCAAGACGGTCTTTGCGATGACCATCGGACGCGATGAGAGCGAACAGTCGCTGCAGCAGCGAGCGCTGCGGACCAGCGACGGCGTCTACTGGGACGAAGAGTGGGTTCACGACGCCCTTCGGCCGGTCACGTAACGCACGCCGATGTATAAGAAGACGATCCTCGCCAACGGGATGCGCGTTCTCAGCGAGACGATGCCGGGCTTTCGGTCCGCGACGGTCGGGATCTGGGCCGACGTCGGCTCGGCGTCCGAGCCGCACGAGCGCCGCGGCATCTCCCACCTCGTCGAACACATGCTTTTTAAAGGAACGCCACGTCGCAGCGCGCGCCAGATCGCCGAGACGATGGACGGCGTCGGCGGAAACCTCAACGCCTTCACCGACAAAGAGACGACCTGCTACTATGCAAAGGTCATCGATCGCCACGTCCCGTTGGCTCTCGACGTCTTGGCCGACATGTTTTTGCACTCTACCTTCGATCCCGTGGAGCTCGATAAAGAGCAGAAGGTCATCCTCGAAGAGATCAAGATGTACGAGGACGCGCCGGACGAGCTTATCCACGACCTCTTTCTGCAGACCATGTGGGGCGGCTCGAATCTTGGCGCGCCGACGATCGGCTTTGCCGAGACGGTCCTCGCGGTGACGCCCGACGACCTGCGCGCGCACATGCGATCGCACTACGCGCCAAACTCGGTTATCGTAGCTGCGGCTGGAAATGTTGACCACGACCGGTTCGTAGAGCTCGTCTGCGAGGAGTTTAAGGAGTTCGAGGGTACTTGCGCCACCTCGGACCCCGAAGAGCCGGCGACGACCCCCGGCCGCCACGTTCGCGAAAAAGAGAGCGAGCAGGCTTACGTCGTGTTGGGAACGCGAGGGGTCACGATACGCGACGAGCGGAGATACGCGCTCTCGGTGTTGGACACCGTGCTCGGCGGCGGCATGTCGAGCCGTCTCTTCCAAGAGATCCGGGAGAAGCGCGGGCTGGTTTACAGCGTTTATTCGTTTCAAGCGGCGTACCGCGGCGCCGGGTTATTCGGAGTCTACGCCGGCACGTCGCCGGGCAACGTCCAATCGTGCGTCGATCTGATCCTCGCCGAGTTCGATCGCATCAAAGCCGAGCCGGTCGGCCGCGACGAGTTTCGGCTCGCGCAGGAACACGTCAAAGGGAATTTGACGTTGTCGCTGGAGTCGAACGTCGAGCCGAATGATTCGCCTCGGTCGAAACGAGCTCGCGATGGGGAGGTACGTGAGCACCGAAGAGGTCGAACGGCGAATCGACGCCGTCACCCCCGAAGAGGTTGCGGAGCTCGCGCGCGAGCTTCTCACGGACGATAACTTTGGGCTCGCGATCGTCGGACCGGTTGACGAGCTCAAGATCAACTTCCGCGTCGATGCGGCGTAGCGTGCCTCCACGGGACGCAAGGTTAGCCGATAGGTGCAGCACGCGGTAGCGCTGCTTCCGCAGTTGTGGTCCGGGAAGCTCGTCGGGGCGATGGTGATTACGTTCATCGTCCAAGGCGTAACGATCGGCGCGTACTCGGCGCGGCTCGCCGGCGTTCAGACGAAGCGCATCGCGACCTCGATCTCGCTCTTCAACCTGCTCGTAACCACCGGGCGCCTCGCAAATTTGTTCATGGGCTTCTTCGTCGGACCGCTCTCCGACGAGGCAGGGAACGCCGTCGGGCGTCTGCAGGCGCATCCCACGGCCGCCGCGGCCTGGCAGCAGATCTTCACGCTTCAGCTGCGCTGGATCGTGTTGGCCGGCACCGTCGGCATGGTCGCCTTTGCGACGCTCTTACCGATGTTTACCTATCTGTTTCGCCGCGGCGTTCATTCGTTCGAAGCGCGCGGCTCGGTGCCGCATTCGCTGGCGCGCCTGGCCTCGCCGAGGGTCCTGCGCGACGTGGTGCGATCCGAACGCCTGCCGACCGTGGCCGAGGTGCGAACCTTCGATTGGCACGCTCTCCCCAGACGCTTGCTGATCTTCAATACGATCGTGATGTGCGTCTATTCGGTCGGCGTCCAGGCTTCGTTCTTGGCCTCCGTGCTCGACGTCGACGTTGCCCGCACGGCGATCACCCTCTCGGGAATCGTCAACGGAATCGGGACGATCGCCTTTACGCTCTTCGTCGATCCGACCTCGGCCATGATCACCGACCAAGCGATCCACGGAAAGCGAAGCGTCCAGGAGGTTCGCTCCATGGTGTTCTATCTGACGCTCACGGCCATTATCGGCTCGCTGCTGTCGCAAGCGATCTTGTATCCGGCCGCGCTCGTCATCGAGGTGGTCTCCCGATTTGCAGCACATGTCCATATCTAGATTGGCGGTGGCCGCGGCGCTCTGCGGCGCGTTGACGCTCCCAGGCTGCGCCGGTCCAATCGAGCGATGGATCGCCGATACGCGCATCCATCAGGGAGAAATCTCGATGGCTCACGGCGACGCGCGCGATGCCGAGCTGGCGTACGGGCTGGCGTTGCGCGTCGCCCCGAACGACGCGCGCGCGCGGTACGGGTACGTCGAAGCCGCCGCCAGCCTCGCCCGGCAGCAGTTCAGCAAGGGCAACTTCGACGACGCGCTGGCAACGGTCAATAGCGGCCTCGGCTTCGATACGCAGAGCGCCCCGCTGGCGGCATTGAAGGTGACGATCGAGCAGGCGAAGCTCAAGCGAGAGATCGTCATCTCGAATTATCCGACCTATCGAATGGCGGCCTCGGAGATGCAGCACGCGTACCAGCAGCTCAACCTCGCGAATGCGTTGCTCTTGCGAGACCTCCGCCGCTTCGGATATACGTTCGATACCGACGACCTGTCGGCGGCGATCAAGCGCAGCTATGCGCTGCAGCTCGAGATTGCCAAGAACACGAATCGTCTGATCGTCTTCCGGCAGCTCGTCTCTTCGGGCTTGCCCGAAGTCCCGTCACAGTCGACGACGTTCGGCGCAGCGTCCCTGCTGCCGCTGCCGTAAAGCGTTTGATGATCGAGTGGTTCGAATCGCTCCCGACGGACCTTGCCGGCGTCCTCGTCGTCGTCGGCTTTGTCGGCTCGTGTCTGGCGATGGGGTATCTCGTCAACAAGTTCTCATCGCTGACGGTGCGAGAGGCTCACAACGACCGCGCCGGGTTCATTCTTGCGGTAATCGGCGTTATCTATGCAGTCCTCCTCGCCTTCGTCGCGATCGGAGTCTGGGAGCGCTTTCAAGGGGCCGACGTGCGAAGCTACGAGGAGGCGGGAGCGATCGCGGCGGTCTATCGCGGCTCGGATTCTTTTCCGACCGGCGGCCATCTGCGCGCGATGTTGCGCCAGTACGTCCGCTCGATCATCGACGTCGAATGGCCGCTGATGCGCAAAGGCGAGGATGGCGGATTCTCGGTTCGGTTGCCGGAGATCGTGGAGAAGTACGTTCGTGGGTTGCCGGTCAGATCGACGGGCGAATCGGACGTTCATACGGAGATGATCTCCGCGATGGAGACGGCGTTGATGGATCGTCAGACGCGTCTGACCGTCGACTTCACCGGCATCAGCGGGATCATGTGGTTCGTGCTGATCGTCGGCGCCTATATCACCGTCGCCTTCACCTATCTCTTCGGTTTCGAGCGAACGAGCATGCAACAGCTGATGATCGGGGGCTTGAGCCTAATCATCGGGCTTGTACTCTTTTTGGTCTTAGCCCTCGATTATCCGTATCGCGGCGGAATCGCCGTGCAGCCCGATGCATTCCGAGCATTGCTCGAGGGCTGGAGCGAGGGGCTCTAGCCGCGAGTGCGGCGAGAAGCGTGTACGCGGGGTAGGGCAGGCGAGAAGGCAGCGACTTTTTCGAGCCGGCCACGGATGGCTGCTTCAAAACTTTGTTTTCTCGAAAAAGTGCAGCAGCAGGAGCGGAACATGGATGTGGAGCGACGACCGTTAGCCAGGCTTCGGCGGGAGGACGCAGACGTTGCGGGAGTCGAGAAACGCGCGACCCTGCCCGGCGCGTTCGGCCGTACGGAAGTCGCGCCAAAACGCCTCGGCGTTAGGTACGAGCCGATCCGGGGACGTCTGATACACGCGCCAACCGCCGTACTCGACGACCGGGAAGCGCGCTAGCCACGCGCAGAGCTCGAGGTTGCGGCGCAGGCGCCGGTCTTCGATGGAGATGAAGTAGCGCGCACCCTTGCCGATGGCGCTCTCTTCGTCGAACGGCGTCCAGACGATGGGGTCCTCTTCCCAGCCGAAGCGGTCGAGATAGTACTGTAAGTCGGGTCCGTAGTGGCCGATGACGACGAGCGAATCCGGCGGGAGCGCGTCGCGAAGTACGAGCGCGTTGCGATATGCGGCAGCGTTATAACCGTAGTAGGCCGCAACCGGCGTCCGGTTCCCGAGCGCCACGGCAGCCACGAGCGCCACGAGCGCGAGCAAGGCGTAGCGTGCCGTCGGAGCGGCGTCGAGGCCCCGCACGAGGTTGACGACTCGCGCGAAGAGGCCGCCGATGGAGAGCGCGCAGAGCGGTAGGAGCGGATACATGTAATAGTCGACGCGCTCGACGGTCACGACGACGAAAACGTAGAGCAAGCCGCCCGCGAGCCACGCCCAGAGTAAGGCCTTGCTGCGCGCCGGGATCCAGGGGAGCGCGATGAAGGCTGCAATCGAGAGCAGGAAAGCGACGCCGCCGAGCATCGTATCGCGGAGCATTCCCAGCACGATACGAAAGTTCGTAAGCTTTTCGGCGAACGCGGGGAGGCCGCTGAGTGCCGCGCTCAACGCGGGAAGAACGTGGAGCTTGGTGATGCCGCTGGCCCAGTGCCACTCCGCATACGAAGCGACGCTTCGGTCGTAGAGCCAAAAGACGAACACCGGCGCAGCGACCAGTAGCGCGATCGGGAGCAGTGGCGTTCGCCTGCCGGCACGGGCGCGCTGCCACAGCAGCCCGATCAGCGGCGCGATTGCGAGCATCGCCACCGGCTTGGCTAAATACGCAAGCGCTAGCAGCGCGGTGGTCAACAGGACGTCGCCCCACTCGAGCGCATCGCGGTCCAATAGCGTGCGCGCGGCCGCGTACAAAGCGGCGGTCAGAAAAAACACCATCGCGCAGTCGGGCGTAAACGTGCGCCCGTAGTAGATGCTGCCCGGAAAGACTGCGTAAAAAAATCCGGCGGCGAGCCCCGCGATCGTGCTGCCGAAGAGCCAGCGCCCGAAGAACGTCACGGTCGCTACGGTCGCCAGGCTGAACCCAAGAGTGATCAGCCGCCCGAAGACTTCGTGGACCCCGAAGAGCTTATAGAGCGAGGCCGCCAAGAACGGCACGATTTGCAGCTCGAGCTCGACGTAGTTGGGCGGCGGCCCGTTATAGGTCGTCTGCGGATACATGATGTTGAATTGCCGCAACGCGAAGTTACGCGCGATCGCCGCGGTATCGCCCTGACGCCAGCCGGGGTGATCGAGGATTGGATTGCCGATGCCGTGGAATCGCAAGGCGAACGCCAGCAGCAAGAGTGCCGCCAGACAACCGTACCACAACGCGCGTTTCACGCGTTTCAATTGAGGTGCCGGAACGTCCAATATTTGTTGATGAAGAAATTGACGAACGTACCGGCCAGCGTCGCGACGAGCCAGGTCGTGGTAAAGTGACGAAGGTTAAAATGCTCGGCCACGGCAAAGACGATCCGGCCGAAGATCAAGGCGATCCCCGAGACGGTGAGAAACTGCAACCCTTCGACGAACGGGTTGCGGCGCGATCCGAACGTCCAGATCCGATTGAAAATATAGTTCGAGACGCCGCCGACCATGAAGCCGATGGCGAAGTCGGCGAACCACGACAACGCGGTCGTCTTTTCCAGCACGTGGGCGATGACGAAGTTGACGACCATGCCGGAAGCGCCGACCAGGCCGAACTTGACGAATTGGCGCACGCCGCGCCTACGCAACCCAATACCAATCCGCGAAAAGGACGGTGAACAGCCCCAGAAGCGGCAGCGAGAAGGCGAGGATCAGGTTATTGACCCACGGACGCTCGCCCCAGCGCGCGAGAATCGCAAACATCGGAAAGAGGACCAGCGCGAAACGCGGCATCGACATCAGGTTCGAGGTGGACATCGGGACGAGGATCGAGAGGCCCATGTACGCGATGTACGATGGCCGCAAACGATGCCAGCCTGCGACGAGCACGCCGATCATCAGAATCGTGAAGGCCACCTCCAAGGATTGATTCGCGACGTTCTGCGAGCCGGCGCCGTGTGCGAAGATCTTGCCGAAGGCGTTGATCACGCTGACCCACGGAGGCGCGAAGTGCCGGTTCCAGTGGATCTGGACGTGGGAGAAATAGAGCGGATCGGCGCGCAACACCCAGAGATAGGCCATGTAGGTCGCGAGTCCGAGCGGAATGAGGAGAGCGGCGAACAGATTAACGACCGTCGCTTTCGCGCCGGATTGGTACGCGGCCGCCCATTCCATGACGAACGGGACGAGGAGCAGGACCCCTTCGACGCGGGTGAGCGCCGCAAAGAACCCGAGTGCGCCGGCTACCCACCACATTCGCTCGCGCATGTAGTAGAACGACGCAACGGTGAGCATGAAGAAGAGCGACTCGGTGTAGACGGCGGCGAAGTAGACCGCCGTCGGAAAGATCGAGACGTAGAAGATCGCGCGCCGCGCGACCGCGCGGTCGTACTCGTGCTCCAGAAGCTTATACAGGTAGAGCAAGCCGAAGAAGAAGGACGCGTTGGAGATCAACAGGCCGGCGATCAGGTGGTTTCCGGCCAGCGCGCCGAAGATTCGTATCAACAGCGGGTAGAGCGGGAAGAACGCCATATCCGTTCCGCGATAACCCTGCGTGGCGATATCCAGGTAATGCACGGCATCCCAGCGTCCCCAGACCGCGAGCAGCACGTGAGAGGACTCCTGGACGTGCGTGCCGGCGCGCTGGCCGATAATTACCGCCGCAAGCTCGGCGATGACGATAATGGCAAGGCGCGTTACGGCAAAGTCGATCAGCACCTCGCGGACCGTCTGGTTGAAGCGCGCCGCAATGACGATCTTTGCCGTGCAGAAGAGGGTCAGCGCGATCAGAAGGAGACGGGCGCCGTGCGTCAGTTCGGAGGCGAAGACGAACGTCAGCCAGAGCAACAGAAACGGAAGCCACGTCAGCGCATCGTAGCGTAGGGAGCGTACGAGCGTGATCCCAGCGCGGTGTGCGAAGTACTGGGAATAGGCAGCCCAGAGCACGGTGGCGAGGATCAGGCCGCCGAGGGTTCCGGCGATCAGGCCGGCTTCGCCGATGGCCCCGTGGTGGCGCGGAACGACGACCGCGTACCAGGCGAAGAACCCGAGGGTGAGGCCCGCAAGCGCGACCGTCCAGAGCGACGGCCAACCTGCAGTGACGACGTCAGCGAACTGCGAGAAGCGTCGCTGTACGGGCTGTGAGAGATCGGTACCCGCGTACACGTCCGAACGTGTTTAACAGGAAATGAGGCGCTTCCCTTGCAAGCCAGCCAGAATGGCTCCCTCCATTATGCGAGCGAGGTTGGAAAGCTCGGTTGATACGCTCGACTTCGTCAAGGTAACGGAGAACGGCGCGCTGGCTGCTTCGCGCTGGATGGGCCGAGGCGAGCGCGAGGCCGCCGACGGTGCCGCCGTCTCGAAGATGCGCGAGTCGCTCGGCGAGATGGAGATCGCCGGCCGAATCGTCATCGGCGAAGGCGAGCGTGACGAGGCGCCGATGCTGTACATCGGCGAGAAGGTCGGCAGCGGCGGGCGCGAGGTCGACATCGCCGTCGATCCCGTCGAAGGAACGAACCTCGTCGCCAACGGTCTGCCCAATGCGATCGCGGTCATGGCGATTGCGGAGCGGGGCGGTCTGCTTCACGCGCCGGATACGTACATGCGTAAACTCGCGGTCGGTCCGAAGGCTGCGGCCTACGTGCACATCGATGCGCCCGTTCGCGATAATCTCGAAGCCGTCGCCAACGCGCTCGAAAAGCCGATCAACGACGTATGCGTGATCATCTTGGACCGGCCGCGCCACGCCGAACTGATCAAAGAAGTCCGGGCCGCGGGAGCGCGCATCCGCCTGATCTCCGACGGAGACGTTGACGCCTGCATCGCCACGGCGATCGAGTCGACGGGCATTCACGTCGCGATGGGCGTCGGCGGCGCTCCCGAAGGTGTGCTGGCGGCTGCGGCCATCAAGTGCCTGGGCGGAAATTTCATGGGGCGCCTCGAGCCGCGTAATGAAGAAGAGGCCTCCCGAGCCGAAGCGATGGGGTTCGGGAACCTCGACCGCGTGCTCGAACTCGACGATCTGGTAAAAAGCAGCGACGTGATCTTCTGCGCGACCGGCATCACCGACGGCGACCTCGTGCGCGGCGTCCGCTTCTTCGGCAATCAAGCGCGCACGCATTCGATTTTGGTGCACTCCGGCGGCACGGTACGCTTCATCGAATCGACGCATCGGCTCGGGGCTCGCCCGGCCGGACGTTAGGAAGCTCTCTGCAGTGGTTGATCGGCGTCGTCACGACCTGATCGTCGTGGGCGCCGGGTCGGCCGGGTACGCCGCCGCGCGCACGACGCATGACGTCGGCTGCAACGTGGCCTTGGTCGATCGAGGACCGTTGGGCGGCCTGTGCATTCTACGCGGCTGCATGCCGAGCAAAGCACTGCTCGCCTCGAGCGACGCGCTGGCGGATGCACGCGACGCGACCGCACTCGGGATCGCGATCGGCGGCGCATCGATCGACATGCCGTTCATTGCGGCGCGCAAGCGAGTTCTCGTCAAAGAGTTTGCCGACTACCGGATCGAGGGGATCGAGCGATTCCCGCTCTACTTCGGTCCGGCGCACTTTCTTTCGCCAACCGAACTCGCCGTCGGCGACGGTACGGTGCTCGAAGCCAAGAAGTTCGTAATTGCGACCGGCAGCCGGATCAGCGCGCCGGATCTTCCCGGCTTGAGCGAGACCGGGTACCTCGACAGCGATGGCGTGCTCGAGCTGGAGACGATCCCAAAATCGGTGATCGTCCTCGGGGGGGGATATACCGCTTGCGAACTCGGGCAGTTTCTCTCGCGAATGGGCGCGCGGACGACGATCCTCATTCGCAGCGGTCATCTGCTGACCCAAAGTGACGAAGACGTCGGCAACGCGCTGACCGAGTACTTCCGCGATGACGGAATCGAGGTCGTCACGCGGACGACGCTGCTGGAAGCACAACTGCGGCCGGAAGGTAAGGCCGTTCGCTTTTTGCACGAGGGCCACGAGCGCGAGGTCGTGGCGGACGAAATCTTCTACGCGCTGGGGCGCCGGCCCGACGTTGACGACCTCGATCTGAGCCGTGCGGACGTGCGCTACGACCCGGTGGCCGGAATCGTCGTCGACGAGACGATGCAAACGAGTAATCCAAACATTTACGCGGTCGGCGACGTAACCGGAGAGTATATGCTCGTCCACGTTGCGATCTACCAGGGAGAGGTGGCGGCGCGCAACGCCTGTCTCGCGCTCGGCGAGAAGGCCGATTACCGCGTGGTAGCGGCTCATACCGTCTTCTGCGATCCTCAAGTCGCGGCGGTCGGTGCGAGCGAAAAGGAGTTGAAGCGAAGAGAGATACCCTACGTCAGCGGCCGGTACGACTTCGCCGAGCACGGAAAAGCCCAGTGTCTTGCCAAGACCAAAGGCTTCGTGAAGATGATGGCCGATCGCGAGACGGGACGGCTCTTAGGGGCGGCGATTATCGGGCCGCAAGCGTCGGAGCTGATTCACGAAGTGATCGTCGCGATGACGTATGGAGCGACGGCCGAGCAGTTCATGCGCATCCCGCATCTCCATCCGACGCTGGCCGAGATCTGGACCTACCCGGCGGAAGAATGCGCGGCGCAGTTGGGTCGCAAGCGCCCCGGTGACGAGCAGGTCGAACTGGCGACGAGCGTCGGCGGTGTCTGAACCCCGCGATCGTCTGCGCGTCGCAATCGTGCAGATGAAGCCGGCGAAAGGACAGTACGGCGCGAACCTTCGATCGGCGGGTGAGGCCTTCGCTCAACTTTGCAGCGACCCGCCCGACCTGATCGTTCTCCCCGAAGCGGCGCTGACCGGGTACTTCCTCGAAGGCGCGGTCTACGATCTCGCGCTGCCGGCGGAACGCTTCGCGGCCGATCTCGCGACGGCGTGGCGCAATGCCTGCCCCCGGCAGAGCGTCGACGTCGTCTGCGGATTCTATGAGAACAAGGCCGGGACGTACTACAACAGCGCGCTGTACCTGCACGTCGAGCCGCAGCGCGAGCGCATCGTGCACGTCCATCGCAAGATGTTCTTGCCGACGTACGGCGTCTTTGACGAGGAGCGATTTCTTTCGCGGGGGCGCAAACTCGGGGTTTTCGCGACGCCGTTTGGCACGATGGCCCTCCTGGTCTGCGAAGATGCTTGCCATGCGATAACGCCGACGCTTGCGGCGGTCAAAGGCGCGCGCATCATCATCGTTCCCAGCGCCTCTCCCGGACGGGGAATCGAGGCCTCGGGCGAACTCGCCAGCATCACGCAGTGGCGCGACACGCTCCGGCTCGCGGCGATCGAGCACGGGGTATACGTGATTTACGCGGGTCTCACCGGATTCGAAGGCGGCAAGGGTATGAGCGGTTCGTCGTCGGTCATCGATCCCCGAGGTCGAGTTCTCGTCGAGGGGCCGCCGTTCGAAGCCTGTATTCTTCGCGCCGATCTCGACCTGCGCGAAATCGATGTGGCGCGCGCCACGTTACCGTTGCTTGGCGACTTGGGTGGCGTACTGCCCGACCTCTTGCTCGACCGCGAGCTTCCGTTGCCGCGCGGACAGGTTCCCGACGAGAGCGATGCTTAGAGTCGTCGAGCCGCCCGCGGATCGCCGTGAGCCGCCCGGCATCGACGCCGCGGTTGCCGCCGACTGGCTGGTGGCCTTCTTGCGCGACGAGATGATCGCGCGGCGCAACATTCCGCGTGCGGTCGTCGGCCTCTCGGGCGGAGTCGATTCCGCAGTGACGGCGTTTCTCTGCGCGCGCGCGCTAGGGCCGAAGAACGTGCACGCCGTTCGGATGCCGTACCGGAGCTCGAGCGCCGCAAGCTTGGGGGACGCAGCCCTCGTCGTCGACGCACTCGGGATTGGGTGCGCGACGATCGACATCAGCGCGGCCGTCGACGGCTACCTGCAATACGAGCCCGATGCCGATCCGCGACGACGCGGCAACGTCATGGCGCGAACGCGGATGGTCGTGCTCTTCGATCAATCCGCGAAGTACGATGCGCTTCCGATCGGCACCGGAAATAAAACCGAACGGCTTTTGGGATACTTCACCTGGCACGCCGACGATACGCCGCCGCTCAATCCGCTCGGCGATCTCTTCAAGACGCAAGTGTGGGCGCTGGCCCGCTATCTCGGCGTGCCGCAACCGTTAATCGACAAAGCCCCGAGCGCCGATCTCGAAGCGGATCAGACCGACGAAGCCGATCTCGGCATCAGCTACGCTCGCGCCGACGCCATTTTGGAGCGGCTGCTCCGGGGCTACACGAACGCCGAACTGATCGAGCGAGGGTTCGAGAGCGGCGACGTCGAGCTCGTCCGGGGCCGCGTCGACTCGACGCATTGGAAGCGCCATCTACCGACGACGGCGATGCTGACCAACACGGCGATCAACGAGTTCTTCCTGCGCCCCGTCAACTACTGATGCGGTTGCCCTTCTTTCCGGTGAGCCTGAATCTCGAGGGCCGCAAGTGCGTCGTCGTCGGCGGTCCCAACGATCGCGAGGCCGTTGAGAAGTCCGCTTCGCTCGAGGAGTGCGGTGCACGGGTGGCGCGGATCTACGACGCGTCGGAGTTGCGCGACGAGGACCTAGCCGGTGCGTTCTTCGTCATCTCGACCCCGCAGGACGCACAGCTCTCGGCTCGCCTGCGAGCGCTGGCGGATCGCGAAGGGTTCCTCCTTTGCTGCATCGATCAGCCGCGGTACGGCTTCGTGGCCATGGCGGCGATCGTCAAGGCCGGTCCCGTGCGCGTCGCGATCTCGACCGCCGGCCTCGCGCCGCGTGTCGGAAAGATCCTCAAAAGTGCTCTGGCCATAGCGATGGACGCGCGTTTCGTGCGCTTCATCGAAAACTTGGCGCGGCAGCGCGAACGCGAGCACGCCGCACACCCGGCGCCGCAAGAGTCGGGGCTGCGCCGCGACGCGATGATCGAAGCGGCGCGCGGTTTTGCGGCGGAGGTGCGCTTCGAGTACCCGCCGTGGTTTGAGCGCGACGATGCCCAACGTTGAGATCGTTGCCGTCGGCACGGAGCTTTTGCTCGGACAGCTGCTCGACACGAACACTCCGTTCATCGCTCAAGCGCTTGCGAGCGCCGGGATCGACGTGCTCGGGACGCAGACCGTGGGCGATAACCGCGAACGAATCGGTCGCGCGATCCTCGCAGCTCTGGCGCGGGCCGACGGCATCGTCACGACCGGGGGCCTGGGGCCCACGATTGACGACCTGACGAAAGAGGCCGTCTGCGACGCACTCGGCCTGGGCGTCGAGACGTACGAGCCGGCGCTACGCCAGATGGAGGAGTTCTTCGCAAAGATCGGCCGGCCGATGCGCGCGAACAATCGCAAGCAGGCGGAGCTTCCGCAAGGCAGCCTCCCGCTCGAAAATCCCAACGGCACGGCTCCCGGATTCATCGCCTTTTCGCGCGAGGGAAAGTTCGTCGCTTGCATGCCCGGCGTGCCGCGAGAGATGAAACCGATGCTGACCAATGCCGTCGTGCCTTTTTTGCGCGAACGCCTCCACGCGAGCGAACTGATCGTGACCCGCGTCATTCACACGATCGGCCTAGGCGAGTCGGAGATCGATCACCGCATCGGCGATCTCTTTCGCTCTTGCGAAAACCCGAAGATCGCGGTGCTCGCGCACGACTTTCGCGCGGACGTCAAGATCATGGCCAAGAGCGCCTCCGCGGACACAGCCCAGCATTTGATCGAGCCTTTGGAACACGAGATCGAACGACGGCTTGCGGGGAGCGTCTTCGGCATCGATGACGAGACGCCGGCGAGCGCGATCCTGCGCGCGTTGCGCGCGCGGGGGGCGCACCTGGCGCTGGCCGAGTCCTGCACCGGGGGGCGCATCGCGGCGGCGCTGACGAGCGTCCCGGGAGCCTCGGAGAGCTTCGCCGGCGCGATCGTTGCCTACGACAACGCCGTCAAGATCTCCGAGTTGGACGTCGCGGCGGAGACGCTCGCACGCTTCGGCGCGGTCAGCGAAGAATCGGCGCGCGAGATGGCGGCGGGCGCGCGGTTTCGTTTGCGAACGGATGTGGCGCTTGCGACCACCGGCGTTGCCGGTCCGAGGGGCGGAACGCCGGAGAAGCCGGTCGGTTTGGTGTGGATCGCGCTGGACGACGCGCGCTCGGGGGCGCGCGCTTGGCGCTTCATGCTCAACGGAGATCGCGACGCGGTCGTGCGCCGCGCGACGACGGCAGCGCTGAATCTATTGTGGCGCCACCTCGACGGTCAGGAGCCGTAACCGGCGGAGGCGAGCACGGTTTGGGTGGCCAGGCCCTCGTCGAAGGTCGGCAGCCCGTTGCCTTCACCTTCGATTCGTTTGACTAGCTCGTCGTAGAGTTCCATGAGCAGCGGCACGTTGAAATTGATGCTGGACTGCGCCTCGTACGGTGAGGGTTTGCAGGTGAGCTCGTCGGTGCTCTCTGCGTTGACGGTATAGAGCGTCAGGTCGTCGAGGTCCGTCCCGCTCGCGATCGCGGTACGACGCTCTCCATGCGCGGCCAGCGTGTACGCGTTGACGGCCGCGGTTCCATCCGCGCAGAGCCGCGCGATCGCGCAATCGCCGTACTCGACGATTGCGGCCGAGCCGTCGTCGACCGTCGACGTGAAGGCGCCTGCTTCGTCACGTCGTTGCGGATTTGCGGTACGCGAAATGCCAGTGCTTCGAACCGGCGCGCGGCCGGCGATCCAGTTGGCCTGATCGATCAGGTGTGAGAGCACCGCACCGGCAAGGCCGCCGCCGCGCTCCCGCTCGAACCACCAGCTCCGTTCGCGGCGTTCGCCGGCCCGCAGCGTGGTCCGCAGCATCGTGATCTCGACGTTGCGGAGCGACCCGAGGTGGCCGTTGGCGACGAGCTCTTTGACGGCCGCAATCTGCGCGATGAAGCGAAACTCGTGCGAGAGGCCGCAGGCCGTCCCGGCGGCGGCCGCGGCGTCCCGCATCGTGCGCGCCTCCTCCACGCTCATCGCGAAGGGCTTCTCGCAGAGGACGTGCTTGCGCGCCGCAAGGGATGCGAGAACGTCTTGCGCGTGAGCGAACGGTGGCGAGGCGACGGTGACGGCGTCGAGCTCGCAACCGGCGAGCATCTCTTGGCACGAGCGGAAGGCGTGCGGGATTCCCTCTCGCTCGGCGACGGCCGCCGCCTTGGATGGCGACGCCATCGCGACGACTTCAAAGCGCGGGTGCAAGCGCAACGCCGGGAGGTGCGCGAGCGCGCCGAAGCCGGCGCCGACGATCCCAATCCGTAACGGTTTCATGCAGTCGATCTCTCCGTTTCCATGATGGCGCGCTCTAAAATTTCAAGTACGCGCTCCAGTTGCCGTTGCGTGATGACCAGCGGCGGTGAGATGGTGATGACGTCGCCGGCCGGTCCGGATTGCAACAGGATCAGCCCGTTGCGCAGCGCCGATTTGACGACCGCCGCGGCTCGCGCGGCGTCGCAAAGCGCGATGCCGTAGAGCATCCCGGTGCCGCGAACGTCGACCACGCTCGAATGCGAGCGCAGCCGCTGCAAACGCCGCCCGAGCATTGATCCGGCACGTCTCGCCTTTGCCGGAAGGTCGAGACGTTCGAGCTCGTCGATCGTTGCGATCGCCGCGGCGCACGCGAGCGGATTCCCGAGATACGTCGAGGTGTGCAGCGCCTCTCCGCTCGATTCCGGCCACGAGCTCATGATCTCCGCGCGGCCGGCCGCGGCGCTGATCGGCAATCCGGAGCCCATCGCCTTACCGATGCAGAGGATGTCGGGAACGACGCTCTCGCGGTCGACCGCGAACCAGGCTCCGGTTCGCCCAAAACCGGTGAATATCTCGTCGACGATCATGACGATGCGCCGCTCGTCGCATAGGACGCGCAACGCTTGCAGATAGCCGCGCGGCGGAACGATGACGCCGCCGCGTCCTTGAATGGGCTCGATGATGACCGCCGCAAGATCGTCTCGCACGGAGAACGCGCGGCGTACACCGTCGATGGCGTCCCGAGCGCTCGTCGTACGTTCCGAAGGATAATCCAGAAGCATCGCCGGGGCACCGAGCGCGCCGGCGAACGGTTCGCGAAAGCGCTCGATTCCGCCGACGGCCAACGCGCCGAACGAAAGGCCGTGATAGGCGCCGTGATACGCCGCAAAGCGGCTTTTGCCGGTGTGGAGTATCGCGCTCTTGAGTGCCGCTTCGACCGCCTCCGAGCCGGTCGTCGCAAGAAAGACCCTGTCGAGGCTGCATGGGAGAATTTGTGCCAAGCGTTCGAGGAGCTGCACGCGGATCTGTGACGGATGCACGTCGCCCATGCCGTGCACGAGCTGGCGCACCTGCCGCGCAACGGCGTCGGCGACGCGCGGGTTGCAGTGCCCGGCGTTCGCAACGCCGAAGGCCGCGGTCGCATCGAGGTAACGGTTGCCGTTGACGTCGGTCACGGTCGCGCCGTCGGCCGACTCCCAAAACACGGGAAAGTCGGCGGCGATAAACGTTACGTTTCGCGATTCGTGCGCGCGCAAGCGTGCGGCGAGCTCCGCGGTGCGCGGGCCCGGAACTTCGGTGACGAGGCATTCGAGTGCTTCGTTCACGTTTCGTTGACGATCCAGCGGACGAACTCCGCGATGCGTGGACGGCCCCCATGCGAAATTGCCCAAGCGCGGCGCTTGCAACGAGCCGAATGGCGCAATCCGCGCCGCGCCGGCGGCGGCGGCCAGATCGTACGCGGCCGCGCCTCGGGGCGCGACCGCGAGCGACTCGAGGCCGATCCGATGCCGCTGTAAATATTCCGCCGCGTCCGCCGGTGCGTTGACCGAGCGGACGTTGACTGCTCGCGGCGCAAAGAGCGGCGCTTCGTCGGAGGGTGCGTCGTGCAGCACGAGAACGCTCGCTTCGGATGCGGCGGCGGGATCGGCAACGGCGGTTCGAAAGGTCGCGAGATCGCGGGCCATGGCACGCCTAGCGGCACCTTCGATCCGCGGCACGGCCGGGAACTCCGCTTCGACCGTTTCGATCGCACGCCGAAGGAGCGCACAGAACGCTTCGGGCGAGACGCGCCCGCCACGCTCGACGAAGAGCACGTGAAGGCTAAGGCAGCCTTCGCCATCGTAGAGCAGCATGTCGCGCGCGGCGTCCCGCGCGAGCGCGGCGACGTCGCTCTCGCGCTGCAGCGCCTCCTTCGCCAGGTATCCCGCGCTGGCTTTTGCCGGATACGCGATGTAACGCGTGGGAACGCGCAGCGTGTTCGAGATGGCGTTTAGCGTCGCGTCGGCTCCGAAGGCGACCACGCAGTCGTACTCCGCGAGGTCGACCCGATCGCGTTCGCTTCGCCACGGCACGGCGGCAGCGGCGCCACCAAGCTGCGGCGACGCCGCGCCGAGCGTTGCGAGAAAGGCGCCGACGAGACGGTCCTCGCGGTCTTTCACCAGCACGTCACACTTGGCGCACAGCGCGAAGATCGCGGGTAGGATCGCGACGCCGATCGTAGTGCGGCTCGAAACGATGCAGACGCGCCCGATGGCGAGCGCTCGGGCAGAGAGTCCGGGTTCGCGTTCGACGAAGCGGTCGAGGACGTCGAGGCAGCCCAGTTCGGCGGCGATAACGGAGCATAGCCCGTCCGCCGTTATCGAACGAAACAGGCGGTCGAACGCGTAATCGACGACCGGTAGAGAGTACTCCATGCGCTCGCTTACCGCCGAGCGAGCGCGTTGCCGCGCCTCGAGCGCCGGATTCCTCCAGGCGGTCGCGGCCGCATCGATCGCGTCAACGATGGATCGCACGGGCAGGCTCTTAACCATCATTTCATCTCTTCCGGGGTCTTGCGGGCGTCTCCCCGAGGTTCCGGCACACGATACGGCAAAGGGGCGGAGACGAATGCGGAGTGCCTGGTTTTCGCGTCTCTTCTTTGTAGTAGTCGCGGTCGTCGCCCTGGGCGGCGTGCTGAGCGGAACGGGCTGCACGCGTTGGGGTCAGCCTGGCCCGATAACGCCGACGCTGGCGCCGATCTCGGTGCTCTTCGTCGACGCCAATAGCGGGAGCGATACGAGCGGCAACGGGAGTCAACTCAAACCGTACAAGACGCTGACCAAGGCCGTCGGGGTAATTGCCTCGTCCAAGAACCTGTCCACCACCGGCGTGACGATCACGCTCTTGAGGGGCGATTACAACGCGGCCAACGGCGAGAAGTTCCCGATCGTGATCCCCACCAGCGTAACGCTTTCGGGTCCAAATTTCACCGGCGATCCCCACAGCGGCGCCTTCGTTGACGGAGTCGGGCAGGATACGCTCTACGAAAAGCTCTTGAACGCACCATCGGGTAGCGCGTACACCACGATGGATGTCGTTCCGGGCGTAACCCTCACGGTCAACCACCTCTACGTCGGCGCGGTGCGAATCAAGATTCCCGGGTCGGCAGCGTACGTCTCGGTCGACGACTTTGGTGCGGTCAGCGGTACGGATGCCGGGTTCGGCGCCGGGATCGTGTCGTCGCTGCCCAACATCGGCGGCATTCTGACGATCGGAGGCTCGCTGGTTTGTAGTTCGTGTCAAATCCGCGGCAATCTTTTCGGCATTGGTGCGCTTTCGGTTCCCAGCTCGTCGTCGGGCTCCGGCTCGGGATCGGGCTCAGGTTCGGGTTCAGGTTCGGGTTCAGGCTGCACCGGAAGCGGAAGCGGCAGCGGCAGCGGCAGTGGAAGCGGCAGCGGCAGCGGCAGCGGCGGCGGCGGCGGGAGCTGTCCGGGCGTCGCGACGATTATGCTCACGCACTCAGATGTGGACGCATCGATTTCCGCACGGGTTACCGACATCGCCACCGACGGCAGCGCCAACATCACCGCATCGAATCAGTCGTTCTTGCGCGCCGCGTACGGCTTCCAAGATTCGCTTAAGCCGATCGCCGCCGTCACCCCGGGCGCGGTCGACTTCGGCGGAGGAGCCGGCAAATCAACGGGTGGTAACGTCTTCATTGGGGCGCACGTTTCCGAGATCGACATCAGCCGCCGCTCGGAGACGATTTACGCGCTGGACGATAACTGGAATCCCCGGGAGCAGGGAGCGAATCGCAACAGTCAGTACAGCCGCAGGATCGTTTTTGCAGCCGGCGCCAGCGGAAAGAACGTGACGATCGTCAAGAGCGCGGTCGGGTCGACGGTAACGGTTGGGCCCGCCGTCGCGCCGACACCGACGCCGACGACCTCGCCGAGTCCGACACCCACGTAGCGGTTGACGCGAGGGCTCGAAATACTTCACTCGTCGATGACCGATATGCTCGCCAAGATCTTTGCGGTTAAAGCGGCGTCGCTCGAACAAGAGCGCGCGCGCGAGCCGTACGAGACGGTACGCGCCAAGGCGCTTCAACGGATGCCGCAGCGACGCGGGTTCCTAGAGGCGTTGCGACGCGCGGACGGCGATGCAATCATTGCCGAGATCAAGCGCGCCTCGCCCTCGGCCGGCCTCATCGCGCGCAGCTTCGATCCGGTCGCGATCGCGCGAGGCTACGACGAAGCCGGGTGCGACGCGATTAGCATTTTGACGGAACGCGATCACTTTCTCGGCGATCTTGCGTATCTCGATTTGGTCCGAGCGGTAACGGGCCGTCCGCTGCTGCGTAAGGATTTTCTCTGGACGCGCTATCAGATCGCCCAGTCGGCCGCATACGGAGCCGACGCCGCGCTGCTGATCGTTGCCGGCCTCGACGATGCCGCGCTTGCGGAGTCGATGGCAGAAGCGGAGGAATACGCACTCGACGTTCTCGTCGAGGTACACGACGAGCGCGATTTGCAACGGGCGGTTGCCGCCGGCGCGCGGCTGCTCGGCATCAACAATCGGAACCTGCGGACCCTCGAGACCGATCTGGCCGTCAGCGAACACCTGCTTCCGAAGGTTCCTCCCGGGATTTTCGCGATCAGCGAGAGCGGCATGCGCGACGCCTCGGACGTGGCGCGCCTCCGTTCGGCCGGCGCCCGCGGGTTTTTAATCGGCGAAGCGCTGATGCACGCCGGCGATCCGCGCGCCCTCGTTGCCGCCCTGCGTGGGCGAGAAGCAGCAAGGGCCGGCGAGGCAGGGCGTGTAGTATAACGGCATGACCACTACAGCAGACAGGCCGCTCGGCGAAATCGCCCCTTTTCGCAACGAACGCGTCAAAGACTTCAAGGACCCCGCCGACCGCGAGGCGATGAAAGCCGCGCTGAGCGCCGTGAAAGGACGGCTCGGGGCGCAGTACCCTCTCGTCATCAACGGCGAGCGCATCGAGACGGAGAAGAAGATCCGGTCGCTCAATCCGGCCGACCCGTCGCAGATCGTCGGAGTCGTCAGTTCGGCCTCTCGCGAGGAGGCGAATGCAGCGATCGATGCGGCCGCTCGAGCCTTCGAGTCGTGGAAACGGCTCACGCTCGCTCAGCGTGCCTCCTACCTCTTTAAGGCGGCCGAGCTGCTGCGCCGGCGCCGGCTCGACTACGACGCGCTCCTCGTCTACGAAGTGGGAAAGAGCTGGCCCGAAGCCGACGGCGACATCGCCGAGGCGATCGACTTCCTCGAGTATTATGCCCGCGAAGCCCTGCGGTACGGTGAGCCACAGCCGGTCGTCCCCTTAGCGGGTGAGCGCAACGAGCTGGTCTATATCCCGCTCGGCGTCGGCGCGGTGATCCCGCCATGGAACTTCGCCGGCGCGATCATGATGGGGATGACGGCGGCCGCGATCGTTTCGGGAAATACCGTCGTTCTCAAGCCGTCCAGCGACGCGGCGATCATCGCCGCCTGGTTCGTCGATCTCTTAGCGGAGGTCGGAGTGCCTCCCGGCGTCGTGAACTTCATTCCGGGATCGGGCAGTGAGATCGGCGATCTGATCGTGACGCATCCGCAGGTTCGCTTCATTTCCTTCACCGGATCGAAAGAGGTTGGGTTGCGAATTAACGAGCTCGCGGCAAAGCCGCAGGCTGGGCAGAAGTGGATCAAACGCGTCGTCGCCGAGATGGGCGGCAAGGACTCGATCGTCGTCTGCGCCGACGCCGACCTCGGCGCCGCCGTCGAGGCCGTCGCCGTCTCTGCATTCGGATTCCAGGGACAGAAGTGCTCGGCGTGCTCGCGCGCGATCGTCGAAGAGCCCATTTACGAGGAGTTCCTGGCGCGCCTGAAGCGCCGAGTAGCGGAGATTACCGTCGGGGATCCGCAGAATCCGGAAAACTACATGGGCCCGGTCGTCAACGAAGCGGCGCTTGCGTCGATCATGCGCTACATCGAGAAAGGTCAGAGCGAAGGCCGGTTGATCTCGGGCGGTAAGCGCGTCGGTGAGAACGGCTACTTCTTAGAGCCGACGGTCATCGCCGATGTCGCGCCCGATGCAACCATTTCCCAGGAGGAGATCTTCGGACCGGTGCTCGCGGTGATCAAAGCAAAGGACTTCGACGATGCGATGGCCATCGCCAACAACACCGAGTTCGGTTTGACCGGCTCGCTCTACACGAGCGACGAGGCCAAGATCGAACGGGCGAGGGGCGATTTCTTCGTCGGCAACCTGTATTTCAATCGGAAGAGCACCGGCGCGTTGGTCGGCGTGCATCCCTTTGGCGGCTTCAACATGTCGGGCACCGATAGCAAGGCCGGCGGGAACGACTACCTGCTGCTCTTCATGCAGGGCAAGACGATCTCGCGCAAGGTCTAGGCCGCTAGCCGAGGTCTCGGAAGCAGATCTCCAGCTTGTTGCCGGCCGCGTCCTCGAAGAACGTCGCGTAGTAAAAGGGGGTGTACTCCTCGCAGACCTGCGGCGGCTCAAAGGCCTGGGCGCCGGCGGTCCGCGCGATCGCGGCGAGACGGTCCACCTCTTCGCGGCTCGCGCCCCAGAGGGCGATCCGGCTGTCGTTGGCCCGGTGTGCCGGATCGGCAACGATTCCGAAGAACGCATTGGAGCGCTCTTCGCCCCGACGATAGTAGCAGACGGAGTTCTGGTCCTCGGAAATGTGCGCGAATCCCATCGCCGGCATCAGCGCATCGTAGAGGACGCGGGCCTTCGCGAGGCTGGGGACTCTGAGGTCAACGTGGTCGAAGAGCATCGGCGCCTTTCCTCTTAAATAGCCTCCGAGACGAATTGCCTCCGAGAGTATAGCGCCCCATAGGCGGGGTCGTGACGCCGGCAAAAAAAGTTCGCGAGGCTGCAACCAAACGGCCGTCAGAGGGGTTTGTGGAAGTAACATGGCGTGTTTCCTTGACACGCCGATACGGCGGCGATATGATAGCCGTCGGCCCCAAAACCGACTCTCGTCGGCCGGGGCAGTTCCCCGCGGTCTTCAGAGGCGTTCGGCGCCAACCTGGTCGGTCGATACGCTCTGGGGGTACCGCGGGTTTCATACGCTCCTTGAAAACTGAACAGTACAGCAAGCGCATAAGTCTGTGGGTCTCCGACGTCTTAGACAACGTCAACTGACAATGTCTTTTGGGTCGCGAGATTTCGTACAATAACTTATAGAGTTTAAAGAGCCTTTATCAAAGGCTTCATAAAGTTTTTTATGGAGAGTTTGATCCTGGCTCAGGACTAACGCTGGCGGCGTGCCTAACACATGCAAGTCGAACGGGGTAGCAATACCCAGTGGCAGACGGGTGAGTAACACGTGGTCAACCTACCTTTATGTGGGGGATAACTAGCCGAAAGGTTAGCTAATACCGCATACGATCGTTTTGAGGCATCTCTGGACGATGAAAGGAGCAATCCGCATAAAGAGGGGACTGCGTCCCATTAGTTAGTTGGTGGGGTAATGGCCTACCAAGACTCCGATGGGTAGCTGGCTTGAGAGAGCGACCAGCCACACTGGAACTGAGACACGGTCCAGACTCCTACGGGAGGCAGCAGTGAGGAATTTTCCGCAATGGGCGAAAGCCTGACGGAGCGACGTCGCGTGTGGGAAGAAGGCCTTCGGGTCGTAAACCACTGTCGAAGGGGACGATATTGACGGTACCCTTGGAGGAAGCCCCGGCTAACTACGTGCCAGCAGCCGCGGTAAGACGTAGGGGGCAAGCGTTGTCCGGAATTATTGGGCGTAAAGCGCTCGTAGGTGGATTTGCAAGTCTGCAAGGAAAGACCCGGGCTCAACTCGGGAACCCGTGTGGAAACTGCAAACCTTGAGGTAGTCAGAGGATGATGGAATTCCCGGTGTAGCGGTGAAATGCGTAGATATCGGGAGGAACACCAGTGGCGAAGGCGATCATCTGGGGCTAACCTGACACTGAGGAGCGAAAGCTAGGGGAGCAAACGGGATTAGATACCCCGGTAGTCCTAGCCGTAAACGATGGACACTAGGTGTAGGTGGTATCGACTCCATCTGTGCCGCAGTTAACACAATAAGTGTCCCGCCTGGGGAGTACGGCCGCAAGGTTAAAACTCAAAGGAATTGACGGGGGCCCGCACAAGCGGTGGAGCATGTGGTTTAATTCGACGCAACGCGAAGAACCTTACCGGGGCTTGACATCCTGCGACATTCTAGGAGACTAGACTTCCGGGCAACCGGACGCAGAGACAGGTGCTGCATGGCTGTCGTCAGCTCGTGCCGTGAGGTGTTGGGTTAAGTCCCGCAACGAGCGCAACCCTTGCCGTGTGTTGGTCGCAAGATCTCTCACGCGGGACCGCCGGTGACAAGCCGGAGGAAGGTGGGGATGACGTCAAGTCAGCATGGCCCTTACGTCCCGGGCTACACACGTGCTACAATGGAACGGACAACGAGTCGCGAACCCGCGAGGGCAAGCTAATCTCCTAAACCGTTTCTCAGTTCGGATTGAAGGCTGCAACTCGCCTTCATGAAGTCGGAATCGCTAGTAACCGTAGATCAGCTACGCTGCGGTGAATACGTTCCCGGGCCTTGTACACACCGCCCGTCACGTCACCTGAGTTTAGTGTACCCGAAGCCGCCCGTGCAACCGCAAGGAGCAAGGCGTCTAAGGTATGCTAGGTAAGGGGGACGAAGTCGTAACAAGGTAGCCGTATCGGAAGGTGCGGCTGGATCACCTCCTTTCTAAGGAGTACATGCCATCGGATTGCTCACGCGATCGCGATGGCGTACAACCTAAGTTGAACCACAGACCATTTCGCGCCAAGGAGTCTATCGATCACTTCGATCGTAATACCGTGACGGAACGCTAGAAGCGAGCCGCCGAAATGTATTAACGTACATGAGGCAGCGAGCGACGAAACGATCCGGATGCGGGGGCCGGCGGCGCGAAAGTTTGCGCGTTAACGCTGTACTGTTCAGCTTTGAGGGAACGTCCTTCGTTTGCTTCCCGACGCCTAGAGCGTTCGGTTCGCCGGCGAGGTCTTTCCTGAAAAGGCCCACGGATGGATCGCGAAAGAGCGAACCGCCAAAGTGTACTACGGTACGTGAAGCGGCGAGCGACGATGCGAGCCGCCGTGGGAAGTTCCTTGAAAACTGTATAGAGAAGAACTTTCATGTGTTTCGAGACACTCTCAAGTGTTGCGAAAACACGTGAGAGCGGCCATCAAGCAATTCCGTGCTTGGTGGTGCAATTTTGCGTTAGTCAAAGTTAATAAGGGCATGCAGGTGGATACCTTGGTTCCACAGGCGATGAAGGACGTGCCAAGCTGCGAAAAGCGTCGGGGAGCTGCTAAGAAGCGATGATCCGGCGATATCCGAATGGGGCAACCCCCATGCCGTCATGGGCATGGACACCACGATGAATTCAATAGTCGTGAGTGGGCGTACCCGGTGAACTGAAACATCTAAGTAGCCGGAGGAAAAGACATCAAACGAGATTCCCCTAGTAGTGGCGAGCGAACAGGGAAGAGCCTAAACCGTTCATGTGCAAGCGTTCGGGCGTTGCATGAACGGGGTTGTACGACAGCCGTCTCGGAGCCGAATCTCCGAGCGCGAGTAAGAAAATCGATAGCTAGTAGAAGCCGGCTGGAAAGCCGCACCACAGAGGGTGAAAGTCCCGTAAATTAAAGCATTCGATCTCGCGGAGCTGTTCGTGAGTAGGGCGGGGCACGGGAAACCCCGTTTGAAACCGGGAGGACCATCTTCCAAGGCTAAATATTCTGTGGAAACCGATAGTGTACCAGTACCGTGAGGGAAAGGTGAAAAGAACCCCTGAAGGGGAGTGAAATAGAACATGAAACCGCATGCCTACAAACCGTGAAAGGCCCATGCGCAAGCAAGGCTGATCGCGTGCCTATTGAAGAATGAACCTGCGAGTTACTTGTAACGGGCTTGGTTAAGGTGTTGAGCCGGAGCCGTAGCGAAAGCGAGTCTGAATAGGGCGTTTTTGTCCGTTGCAGTAGACCCGAAACCGAGTGATCTATCCATGGCCAGGGTGAAGCGTGATTAACCTCACGTGGAGGCCCGAACCTGTTGTTGTTGAAAAAACATTGGATGAGCTGTGGATAGGGGTGAAAAGCCAATCGAACTCGGAGATAGCTGGTTCTCCCCGAAATAGTTTTAGGACTAGCGTTGCGCGTTAACCCGCGGGGGTAGAGCACTGACAGGGCTAGGGGTCTTACCGGATTACCGAACCCAATCAAACTCCGAATACCGCGGCGAACTGCGCAGCAGTCAGACTGTGGGGGATAAGCTCCATGGTCAAAAGGGAAACAGCCCAGATCAACAGCTAAGGTCCCTAATCGATGCTCAGTGGCAAAGGAAGTCCTGTCGCTCAGACAACTAGGAGGTTGGCTTAGAAGCAGCCACCCTTGAAAGAGTGCGTAATAGCTCACTAGTCGAGTGATGGGGCGCCGAAAATCCAACGGGGCTCAAGCATCGAACCGAAGCTTTGGGATTACTAAAATAATCGGTAGGGGAGCGTTGTGGCGTAGGCTGAAGCACGACCGTAAGGACGTGTGGACGAACCACAAGTGCGAATGCAGGTATAAGTAGCGACAAATGCGGGTGAAAACCCCGCACGCCGGAAGTCTAAGGTTTCCTGAGCAACGTCAATCGTCTCAGGGTGAGTCGGGAGCTAAGCCGAGGCTGAGAAGCGTAGGCGATGCACAAGCAGTTCATATTCTGCTACCACCGACGACCGTTTAGACCCGTGTGAACAATGTCGGCTTCGCTTTAATGCGAAGCCGCGAAGGATTTTTGAGCGAGCGTAAGGAGCGCGGAGGGAGCGGTCTACGGACCGTGACCGAAGCGCGACGACACGATCGGCGAAAAGACTCGCGGGGCCGGCATCGTCCACATAGGTCTATGAGCCGAGGGGGTGACGCAGGAGGATAGGTCAGCGCGCTGATGGATATGCGCGTCTAAGCAGGTAGGCTGTGTTGTAGGTAAATCCGCAGCACGTTACGCCGAGAAGCGAATGCGAGGCTCTTCGGAGCTGAAGTGATCGACTCCACGCTGCCAAGAAAAGCCCCTAGGTAGATCGTAGGTGCCCGTACCGTAAACCGACACAGGTAGACTGGCAGAGCATGCTAAGGCGACGGGAGAATCCCTGTTAAGGAACTCGGCAAATTAACCCCGTAACTTAGGGAGAAGGGGTGCCTCCTTTGGTCCAGTGTTTACCACGAAAGCTGAGGGAGGCGGCACAAAATAGGTCCAAGCGACTGTTTAACAAAAACACAGGTCTCTGCGAACGCGAAAGCGGACGTATAGGGGCTGACTCCTGCCCGGTGCTGGAAGGTTAAAGGGAGTCGTCAGCGCAAGCGAAGCGGCGAACTGAAGCCCCAGTAAACGGCGGCGGTAACTATAACCGTCCTAAGGTAGCGAAATTCCTTGTCGGGTAAGTTCCGACCTGCACGAATGGAGTAACGACTTGGACACTGTCTCAATGGGGAACCCGGCGAAATTGCAGTACCAGTGAAGATGCTGGTTACCCGCAGCAGGACGGAAAGACCCCGTGAAGCTTTACTGTATCCTGATCTTGGGTTCTGAGATTGTTCGTACAGGATAGGTGGGAGTCGACGATCCAGCGACGCTAGTCGTTGGGGAGACAACGTTGGGATACCACCCTAATAATCTTGGAATTCTAACTAGCCGCCGTAATCCGGTGGTAGGACATGGTCAGGTGGGCAGTTTGACTGGGGCGGTCGCCTCCTAAAGAGTAACGGAGGCGCCCAAAGGTTCCCTCAGGACGGTCAGAAACCGTTCGTACAGAGTGCATAGGCATAAGGGAGCTTGACTGCGAGACGGACAGGTCGAGCAGGTGCGAAAGCAGGGCTAAGTGATCCGGCGGTTCCGAATGGAAGGGCCGTCGCTTATCGGATAAAAGCTACTCCGGGGATAACAGGCTTATCTCTCCCAAGAGTCAAGTAGGGCTCCTCATCCGAGCGATCGGATGATGAACAGTGGCTCATATCGGTGGAACCCTTTTCGAAGGGCAATACCGAGGGAAGAGAGTTTGTCGTAGAGACATTGTTTGGGCGTCGTGCTCGAGCGACACCGTTCAACTCCCGCGAATGGGAGCTCATGATCGGATCGTTGCTCGGAGATGCGACGCTGCTGAAGACCACATCGGGTTACTGTTTCCGGGTCCACCATGGACGCCGGCAACAAGAGCTCGTGGATTGGAAGTACGCCGAGCTCGCGCGATTCGTGCGAACGGCGCCAAAGACGTCCGGGAATGGATACTACTTCCGGACGGTGTCGCATCCAAGACTTGCGGACCTCCGCGAGTCGTTTTACTCCCAAAACCGTAAGGTCGTGCCGTACGAGTTGCTCGAGAGCAACTTGAGCGAGCTAGGCCTCGCGGTCTGGATAATGGATGACGGTGCGGCTGACGGCAATCAGCTGCGCCTAAACACACAGAGTTTCTCGGTCGACGAGACCGAGCAGCTCGCGAGTCTCATACGAGCTAAGTTTGGCGTCGTGATGTCCATCAATCTCGACAAGGGTTGCCCGCGGCTGCGCTGCAAAGCGTCGAGCATGGGGCGCCTGGTCGAGATCGTTAAGACACACACGCTGCCAAGTATGCTATACAAACTCTCCCTGTAACGACTTCTCGTTGCCACGAGAGATGGACGTGCTGCGCCGAACGGCGCAAATCTATCGCGTTCATAACACGCCACCATCTCAAAAGAGATGAAGGTATAGTCTGGGCTGCAAGTGATTGCAGAACGTCACATCGACGGGGAGGTTTGGCACCTCGATGTCGGATCGTCGCATCCTGGGGCTGTAGTAGGTCCCAAGGGTTGGGCTGTTCGCCCATTAAAGCGGTACGCGATCTGGGTTCAGAACGTCGTGAGACAGTTCGGTCCCTATCCGCTGTGGGCGTAGGAGATTTGAGGAGATTGGACCCTAGTACGAGAGGACCGGGTCGAACGAACCTCTGGTGAACCGGTTGTTCCGCCAGGAGCATAGCCGGGTAGCTATGTTCGGATCAGATAAACGCTGAAAGCATATAAGCGTGAAACTGACTCCAAGATGAGATCTCAATCCCGTAAGGGTGAAGAGTCGTGGTAGACTACCACGTTGATAGGCCGGAGGTGGAAGCGTTGCAAGACGTGGAGCTGACCGGTACTAATCGCTCGGAAATTTTGATTAAACTACGCACCGCTCTCGAGGCACTGGGAGTTCTTCTCTGTACAGTTTTTAAAAGTTTCCCGGCGCGATCGGCTAGAGCTCAGGCTCGCCATCGCGACGGGGATCGAAAATTGAAAAGGTTTCTGGCGCCCATGGCGGCGGGGTCCCACCCGTTCCCATCCCGAACACGGCAGTTAAGCCCGCCAGCGCCGATGATAGTCGGGCCGCAGGGCCCCTCGAAAGTAGGACGGTGCCAGATTAATGAACGAAAGGCTCGCCAGACGGCGAGCCTTTCTGTTTTGATATTCTTGGAGGTAACCATGCTGCGTGCCGGCTCGAGCCTTTGTTTGGCCGCGACGTTACTTTTTGGCGCGAGCGGCATCGCGCTCGGGCAATCTGCAGGGAACGAGGTCGCTCGTGCCAAGCAACTCTACGACGACGGAAAGTTCAAAGAGTCACTCGCGCTGCTGAACCCGTATTTGAGCGCGCATCCCGCGGACGCGACGGCGCTCGTGGCACGCGGCGACGATTATCAAGCGCTTGGAAACCAGGAAGCGGCGATCGGCGACTATAGCGCGGCACTGGCGATCAACGAACAATACGCGTATGCCTGGGCGTCGCGCTGCGATTCGTACCATTCGATCGACCAGAATCAGCGCGCGCGCAGCGATTGCGATAAAGCGATCGCACTCGATCCCAAGATGGCGTACGCGTACCGCGTCCGGGCCCTCCTCGAACTCGGCGAAGACGACCCCCAAGCCGCTCTCGCCGATGCGAGTCGCGCGCTCGAGCTGCAGCCCAATAGCCCAAACGCGTTCACCACGCGCTGCCACACCTACCTCGTGCTGCAGAAATACCCCGAAGCGCTGCGCGACTGTGACTCCGCGATCGCCATCGATCCGAACAACGACGTTGCCTATTTCTACCACGGCGAAACCGAGATGAAGCTTCAGAATTGGGACAAGGCGATCGCCGACCTCCGGAAGGATCGCGAACTCGATCCCCAGGAGACCAACGCCGAGTATTGGCTTGCGCTGGCCTTCATGGGCAAAGAATCGTACGCCGACGCGCTCAAGGCGATCGACGGATATATTCAATCGGATGCAGACGACGCCGACGGGCATCTGATCCGCGCCTCAATCGAAGCTAAGCTTGGGAACGCATCCGAAGCACGGATCTCGGCGACCAACGCGCTCAAACACTACATGATCGACAACGATCAAACCGGCGCGGCGAAGGCGCAGGCGGTCCTGAACTCGCTCAACGGCGCTACGCCCTCGCCGCAGCCGGCGCATCGGTAACTACGGGGGAGGAAATCAGAAGCGCGTCCGGGGGCTTTGATGCCACGTTTGATGGTGCGCAGCAGCGCCGCGCGGCGCCGCGCCTTCCGTGGCTTCTTCACGAAAAGTTCGCTATGGCCGCGCGACTGGTTCGAACTGCGCGCGGAAGGCTTGCGGGGTAAGGTTCGTCTGCGCGGCGAGCGCCGCGAGCTTTTGCTCGTCGGAGAAATCCGATGGGTCGAGGTAGACCATATAGTCGCGCGCGACGCGATACGCCTCGGTCGTCAGGTCGACCTGCCGCGCGCGGATGCGTCCGGTTTCGGGGTCGAGAAGATCCCCCAAATCGAGCGGCGTCACGTGTCCGCCGGAGAGTGCGATCAGCGCCCCGCTCCCGCCGTCGAGCAGGTAGCGCACGGCGCCGAAGCCCAGCGTTCGCGTGTAGTCGACGTCGAACGCGACGGGTTTGGCGCAGCGCAGCTCGTAACCGATATCCTTCGTATGCGGCAGCGAGTCGACGCCGATTTCGGTCAGGCGGTTTCGCACGGCATCGCGTAAGACGATGCCCAACGGAACGTCGGCGAGGCGCACGTTGCCGAAGGAGTCGCGCCCGAGATGCTCGACCGCATCGCGAAGGTCGTCCCAAACGTGTTCCGCGATGCCTTCGGCGACCACGGCGATGCCGTGCTCGCGCCCGAAGGAGCGGCGCTTGACGATCGAACCGACGATGACGTCGACGACCGAAGCCAGCGTCGCGCGCTCCGGGAACTCCTCGGGCAAAACCGCGACGGTAGAGCCCGAGGCTTTGCACATGCCCAGCGCCAGCGAGCCGGATTTGCGGCCCATGCAGATGACGATGTACCAGCGCGCGGTCGTGCGCGCGTCCTCCATCAAGCTTTCGAGAATTCCGGCGCCGACCGAACGCGCGGTTTCGAACCCGAAGGTCGGGGCATTGTCGGGAAGCGGCAGATCGTTGTCGATCGTCTTCGGGACGGTCGCGATGCCGATTCGGCCGCGTAAGCGCTCGGCAATCTTTGCGGCGCCGTACGTCGTATCGTCGCCCCCGATGCAAACGAGGTAGCGCGCGCCCAAGGCTTCCAGCGAGGTAACGCAGCGCTGCAGCGTCGCCTCGTCTTTTGCCGGGTTGGTGCGCGACGTGCGCAAGATCGATCCGCCGCTCGTGTGAATGCGCGAGACACGATCGAAGTTGAGCTCGATCGTCTTGGGGGGCGCGCCCGAGGCGAGATCGCGATAGCCGTCGTAGATGCCGACGGCGCGCAGGCCGCACTTGAACGCTTCCATCGCGGCGGAGGCGATGACGCCGTTGATACCGGGCGCCGGTCCGCCGCCGACGAGAATAGCTAACGTTTCAGCCACGGGCGTTCACCGGCTGGGCGCAGGGCGGATTCGATAGATGGCGCCCGCCGCGTCGTCGGCGACGAAGAGGCTCCCGCGCGGACCGACGGCGATTCCCGTCGGGCGTCCGGATCGTGCGAGACACCCGCTCTGGAAACCCGTAACGAAGTCCGTCCATTGGGTCGCCGGATTCGTCCAGTCGACCGGCTTTACCGGCACGTCGCCGTGCATCGGGATGAAAACGACGCGCGGCGGTGCGACGTAGCAGCCGGTTCGGTCGCGATGCCACGAACCGTGCGCGGTAGCGAAGAGTCCGCCGCGATAGCGCGGGGGAAACGCATACGGACCAGCCGGGGCAAGCGGATAGAACGTCGCGCCGACGATCGTCGAGTATGCGGGAAGCACGACGAGCGGCGCGACCGTGGCCGAACAGTCGGCGCCGGGCCAATACGCGTGACGGTCCTCCTCGCATTGCGGCCAACCGTAGTCGGCAAGGCCGCCGTGCGCCGAGAGATCGTCGAGAAACTCGTACGGATGGCCGAAGGGCAGATCGTCTTGTCCGGCACCCCCGACCCACACGGCGTCGCTCTGCGGGTTCACGGCGAGGGCGATGCCGTTTCGAAGCCGCTTGGCGCGCTGATGAAATCCGCTGCCCGAAAGTTCCATGACGGAGATCGCGGCCCGCGTCGGATCCGGTTCGATGCACGGACTCGTTCCGCTGTTCATTCGCGCGTTGCATGACGAGCCGGCCGAGACGTAGACGAGTCCCTTCGCAAAGGCAACCGACGTCGTATTGTGCACGTCGCCGTCCGTACCCGGCGCCGTGGGTCCCGTGCGAACGTCGGCGACGCGGCGCGGCGAAAGCCGGCGGCCCGAGCTTGGATCGGCGACGCCCCAGACGTGATTCGTCGTCGCGACGAGAAGCTCCGAACGTTGCGCAACGAACGTGACGCCCGCGGCCAGGCCGTCGGGCAACGTCACGAGGACTCGTGGTGCGCCGGGGTTGGATTCCGCATCGGGCACGAGATAGACGTCGCGGCCGGTCGTTCCGACGAGCAAATCGCCGTTGGGAAGCGCGGCGAGCTCGCGCGCGCCGCCGACCGAAGCGATCGGCTCGATGACGAAGCCCGAAGGGACGCTTAGCCCGGGGCTCGCGCTCGCCGCGCAGGCACAGATGACGGTGGCCAGCAGCGGCGTAAAACAAAAGACTCCCGGTCGTTTCGCATCGCGTTTCACGGGAGCCTTACTTACCCTTGACGGCCGGCGAGCACACCGGCGCGCAGCGAACTACGCCGGAGGCTGCTGATCCGGCGGCGCCTGGCCCTGAGGCGGGCCTTGATCCGGAGGAGGTCCCTGGCCGGGCGGCCCTTGGTTGGGTTGTCCCTGGAACTGCTGTCCTTGGTACGGCTGTCCCTGATACTGCTGCTGGGGATATTGGCCGCCGTTGGGCTGTCCTTGATACTGCTGCTGAGGGTCCTGGCCTTGGCCCTGGCCCTGGTAGTTTGCGCCCTGGCCCTGGCCTCGGCGCTGCTGCATTTGCGCGCGACGCGCCTGACGTTCCTGTTGGTACTGGTTCTGCTGATCGGAGCTGAGCACGCCCAGGATCTGGCGGTGCAGTTCCTTGTTGGCGTTACGATCGACGGGGCTGCCCGCAGGGTGCGACTGCGAGTACTGGTTGACCATCGACTGAATGCGCTGCTGCTGATCTCCGGAGAGATTCAGGTGACCGAAGCGCTTCATCCAGCGATGCTGGATCTTTGCCCCGCTCGGCGTCGTATGATTATGGCGTGTGCTTGCGCCCGGTTGCTGGCCTTGCTGGGCTTGCTGAGCCGAGGCACAGACCGGTGCGGCGAGCGCCGCCACCAGGGCGCCCACGGTCAAGAGGTTGATCTTCATGGGATGATCTTAGCGGTGGGCCCGCCTAGGTGCCTGAACCTGCGATTAGGACCGGGCAAGCGGTTTAATCGCAACGGCATTGACCGAGTCGGAGACGTGCCGCTCGAATCGCTTGAAATTGTCGAAGAAGAGCTGCGATAGCTTGCTCGCCTGCGCGTCGTAGGCGTCCTTGTCCGCCCAGGCGTTTCGCGGATTCAAAACCTCGGTTGGAACCTCCGGAACGCTCGTCGGAACGGCTAAGCCAAAGAACGGCTCGGTTTCGAAGGACTCGGGAATTCGCCCCTCGATCGCGGCGTTGACCATCGCGCGGGTGTGCGCGATCGACATCCGGTGACCGACGCCGTAGGGGCCGGCCGTCCAGCCGGTATTGACCAGCCAGCAGGTCACGGCGTGCTCGTCGATCTTTCGTCCGAGCAGACGCGCGTAAACCGACGGATGGTGGACCATAAACGGCGCGCCGAAGCAGGTCGAGAAGGTCGCCTGCGGCTCGCTGATCCCACGCTCGGTACCCGCGACCTTCGCGGTGTAACCCGAAAGGAAGTGGTACATCGCCTGTTCGGGCGTCAGCTTCGAAATCGGCGGCAGAACGCCGAATGCGTCGGCCGTCAGCATGATGATCGTTTTGGGATGTCCCGCCTGGCTCGACGGAACGATATTGGGGATGAACTCGAGCGGATAGGCCGAGCGCGTGTTCTCGGTCTTTGCGTCCGAGTCGACGTCGAGTTGACGCGTCTGCTCGTCGTATACGACGTTCTCGATGACGGTGGAGAAGCGATTGGTAGCGGCCCATATCTCGGGTTCCGCCGTCGAAGAGAGACGAATCACCTTCGCGTAGCATCCTCCTTCGAAGTTGAAGACGCCGTCGGCGGACCAGCCGTGCTCGTCGTCGCCGATCAGCGGACGGCGAGAATCGGAGGAGAGCGTCGTTTTGCCGGTGCCCGAGAGGCCGAAGAGGATCGCAACGTCGCCCTCGCGCCCTTCGTTGGCCGAGCAGTGCATCGGCAGCGTCTCACGCAGCGGCAACAAGTAGTTCATTACCGTAAATACCGACTTTTTGATCTCGCCGGCGTAACGCGTCCCGCCGATGAGAATCATGCGGCGCGCGAAGTTCACGAGAATGAAGGTCCCCGAACGAGTTCCGTCGCGTTGAGGATCTGCTTGGAAGAGCGCCGCGTCGACGACGGTGAACTCCGGAACGAAATCGGCGACGGGGCGTTCCGGCGTGATGAAGAGATGGCGCGCGAACAGATTGTGCCACGCGAGCTCGGTATAGACGCGGATCGGAACGCGATAGCGTTCGTCGGCGCCGGCATAGCAATCGAGCGAGTAGGCTTCACGCTCGGAGAGGTAAGCAGCGACGCGGTCCCACAATGCGTCGAAACGCTCCGGGGCGATCGCTTGATTCGCTTCGCTCCAATCGATGTGCGCTTCGCTCGAGGGTTCGCGAACGAAGAATTTGTCTTTGGGAGAGCGCCCGGTGTGGGGGCGCGTGTCCACGATGAGCTGGCCGCTCGGGCCAAGCACGCCTTCGCCTCGCACGATCGCATGCTCGATCAATGCCGGCGCGGACAGGTTTTCCCATAGCTTAACGACCTTGAGTTTTTCGGGAAGCGAAAGAATGGCAACTCCTCCTGTGTATCCTGCTAAAACGGCTTCTCTTATGATGTTTTCCCACGCTGCGCGAACGAGCCTGCAGGCCGCGCATCCATTGAGTCCAATGCAGGAAGCATGCGCTGGATGCTTCTCCTGCCCACCTTGGCCGTTCTCCCTTTCCACTTCGGGTTCTTTGCGACCGGTCCATTGGATGCGATCACCGACGTTGCCGGCGTCCGCGTCGCGCATGTGACCAAAGTCGAAGGAAGTGACATTCGTACCGGTGCGACGGCCATTCTTCCCAATCCGGACCCGTGGGACCGCAAGGTGTCGGCCGCATTCTTCGCTTTCAACGGCAACGGCGAGATGACGGGCACGCACTGGATCGATGAGTCCGGTTACCTCGAGGAGCCGGTCGTGTTGACCGACACGCTGGACGTCGGACGCGCGGCCGACGGTGTCGTCAGCTGGGTAATCCAGCATCACCCGGCGGTCGGCCGAGGCGACGACGTTCCGCTGCCGGTCGTCGCCGAATGCGATGACGGACTGCTCAACGACATTCAGGCGCGGGCGGTGACGCCCGGCGACGTGGTTGCGCTCCTCAACTCCGCGGCGCCGGGCCAGTTTGCGCGCGGCAGCGTCGGGGCCGGAACCGGCATGAACGCGTTCGGCTTCCGCGCGGGAATCGGTTCGGCATCGCGAGTGCTGCCGGCCGGGGAGGGCGGGTATCGTGTCGGCGTGTTGGTCAACGACAACACCGGAAGCCGCCGGCGTCTGCTCAGCATCGTCGGCGTACCCGTCGGCCAACGCCTCGAAAACGAGTACCGGCCCATCTATCCGAAGGCAACGGCGATGCGCGGGAGATTGGCCGAAGGAAGCATCGTCATCGTTATTGCGACCGACGCTCCATTGGACAGCCGCCAGTTGCGCGCATTGACGCTGCGCGCCGCGATGGGGATGGCGAGGACGGGATTGACGTCGTCGACCGGCAGCGGCGATCTGATCGTCGCGTTCTCGACCTCGCACGTCTTCGAGCGCGTCGCGAACTTTACGGTGGACGCCCCGAAGCAGCCGATTCTCGAGGACGACGACGCGCTGGATTCGCTCTATACAGCCACCGCAGAAGCGACGCAGGCGTCGATCTATGACGCGCTCTTCGAAGCTAAGACGATGACCGGGCGTAACGGCGCGACGGTCTACGCACTGCCCGGCCAACGCGTTCTGGAGATGCTGCAGACGGCGCACGCGATATGACGATCGGGCTCGGCGCGGTCGGACACTTCGGACTCGCCGTGCGCGATCCGCACGCGAGCGCTCGCTGGTGGCGGCGGTCATTCGATCTCGAGACAATCTTCGAAGGCGACGATTATGTCGGCCTATCGAACGAACACGTCACGATCGTCCTGCACGAGGGTACACCGCATCCCGAGACGATCGGCCATATGTCGTTCCACCTGCCGAGCATGGCGCGTCTGCGCGAAGCGCTGGAGTTGCTCAAAGAGCATCAGGTCGAGCTCGAAGATCCCGGCGACGAGATCGGGCCCGAGACGCCAGGCTCCCCGCACGCGGGCTTGTGGTTTCACGATCCGGAGGGCTATCGGTGGGAGCTGTCCGTGCAGTTTGGCGGAGCGTTAGCCGGTCAACGTTAGCCAGGCGATCTTCGCAAATCGCAGCGGCGAGGGGCGCGTTTCGAGCGCGCAAAGTTCGGATCCGATTCGCGCCTGATTGCGATGCGCGATGAACCAGGGCGGCCGCAGCGCGGAGAGCGCGGGGAGAAACGGCGCGCGAAGAACGGCCTTTTGCGTATTGGAGAGCAGCCGCGAGTTATGGACGACCCCGTGCCCGCTCGGGCTGGTCGCGTCCCCTCGTGCTCGATACGCGCCCCAAGGAACCGCCGGCAGTGCAAAGCCGACGCCGCTCCAAATATTGACCCCAAGGCAGCCGTATCGCAGCGCGGCGAGCGCGTCGCCGATCGCGCGGCCGTTGCTTCGCTGCGTTTGGGGATCGACGATCAGTGTCGCCGCAAGATCTCCGCGCAGCCGCTCGTTGCAGAAGTCGACGGCAGCGCGAAGGTAGCTTTCGGCGTCGCCGGCTTCGAACGAGACGATCGCCAGGAGCGGCCCGAAAACCTCGCGCGAAAAGAGCGGCTCTTCCACGTCGTTCGGATCGGCAAAGACGATCGTGCGCGCGATCCGCTCGCCTCCGGCGCCTCCGAAGGTTACCGCTCCGGCGCGTCCGGCGACGAGCCCAGCGCAACGCTCGCGCGAAGCGGGATAGTAGGCAACGCGGTCGGCCGCAGCGGCAAACGCCCGGCGCAGCTGCGCGATGAACGCTTCGCGTTGCCGCCAACCCCCGGGCAGCACGAGCACCTGCAGCGCGATGCAGTTGAAGCCGTCGTTGTGCAGCTTCGCCGATGCAAGTTGTTCGGCGTGGAAACGTAGCGCGCGCTCGCTCCACTCACCCGGCAGGATGATCGCCGGGCTCACGTTGCCCAACTCGCTCGTGATCGGCTTGCCGGTCGCGTTCTCAGCCGCGATGGCCGAATAGGTGGCTTCGCTGCCGGTAACGTGGATCGCGTCCACGAGCGGATGCGTGCAGAGATAGCCTCCAACGCCGGCGTCGCCGTACGCGAAACGAACGTATCCTTCCCGGACGAGCGGTCCCAGCGCGGCCTCGAATATCGAAGCGAGGTAGTCGAGGAGCGGATGCACCTTCAGCACGCAGACCGCGCCCTCGGCGAGGAGCTTATACAGCACGTCGAGCAGCCCGATCGAGGTAATGTTCCCCGCGCCGAGCACCGCCGCGACCCGCGGCGCCGGCTCGCCCTGCCGATACCAGACGGCGACGTTTGCGTCCAGGTTCCCCGCGGTGACGCCCGGCTGCATCCAGACTTCCGCGCGCAGACCGAGTTGCAGCAGCCGGTCCCGAAGCCCCGCCGGGAAGACGTTCGACGGCGATTTGGCCGCCCCCGCCGCCGCCGGCGGGATGCGACGCGAGGCCAGCCGCCTCTCCGCGCTCGATGCGGCGCAGGGTGGCGATGAAGGCGCCCAGCGCGCTGAGCACCGCCCAAGGGCCGGTGAACGCTTCCTCGCCGGCGAGGGAGGTGCCGGCCGTGCCCTTTGCCGTGGCGGCGAGCTCCGCCCAGCGCTCAGCAACCGCGCCGGTCGACGCTTGGCACGCAGCCAGCAGATCGATCTTGCGCGCGATCGGGAGCGAGGCCCAGCGCGTCGCTCCGTCGCGCAGCTCGACCAGATCGGCGTCGAGCCGGCCGGTTACCCCTGGCTGATGTTGACCATCCACTGGACGCCAAACCGGTCGGTAAGCGCTCCGAACTTCCCGCCCCAAAACGCTTTCTCGAGCGGCATGTCGACCTTGCCGCCCCGCGCCAGAGCCTTAAAGACGCGTTCGCCTTCGGCGTCGTCGCTGGTCGAGAGGCAGAGCGCCACATCGTCCTCGCCGTCGGGTCCGGGGCCGGGGCGGCCATCCGACGCCATGAACTTCACGCCGTCCGCCTCGAACTTGGCGTGCATGACTTTCTCTTTGTAGCTTGCGTTGACTTGCGATTCCATCGGCGATCCCGCGAAACGATTGAGTCCGGTAATTTCGCCACCCAGGCACTCTCTATAGAAGTTCAGCGCCTCCTCGCAACGGCCATGAAAAAAGAGATACGGTTCGAGCTGCATGTCAAGTTGGTTCCTTTCGGACGCGCTGCTTCGCGCTCGCGAAGCGGACCTCCGTCCGCGCGCAAGCGCTCTTTTCGCAGGGCCGCGCGCTGCGCGCACGGTACAATCTAAACTCGTGGGAAAGCGCGCTTGAACCGGTTCGTCCACCTTCACGTTCATTCGGAATACTCGCTTCTTGACGGCGCTTGCCGCATCGACCGCCTCTGCCGGAGAGCTGCGGAAGACGGAGCGACGGCCGTCGCCCTGACCGATCACGGCGTGATGTACGGGGCGATGGAGTTTTACTACGCCGCGCGCGAACTAGGGCTTACTCCCATCCTCGGGTGCGAGGCCTACCTCGCGCCCCGCGGCCGCCTCGACCGCAGCGCCAGAGAGGAGGCGCACGTCACGCTGCTGGCCGCGGATTTGGTCGGCTACCGGAATCTAGTCGCGCTCGTGTCCAAAGGCTTCCTCGAGGGCTACTACTACAAGCCGCGCATCGATCTCGACTTGCTCGCGCAGCACAACGACGGCTTGATCGTCCTTTCCGGCTGCATGTCGGGGCTCGTTGCGGCTCCGATGCTGCGCGGCGACGAAGCGACGGCGCGACAGAACGCCAAGACCTATCGCGAAATTTTCGGCGACCGTTTTTATATCGAAGTCATGCGCCACGGCATGCCCGAGCAGGACGCGATCAACGAAGGGCTCGTGCGCCTGGCCCGCGAGCTCGATATACCGATCGTCGCGACCAACGATTCACACTACCTCGAACAAAAAGACGCGTCGGCGCACGACGTGCTGCTCTGCATCGGCACGGGCAAGACCGTTTCCGATACGAACCGGATGAAATTCTACTCCGATCAGTTCTATCTCAAGAGCGCGGCGGAGATGTACGACCTGTGGAGCGACTATCCCGAGGCCTGTGAGAATACGGCGCGCATCGCCGATCGGGTCGACATCCGGATTCCCGAAAAGATCTTTCATCTGCCGCAGTACCCCGTGCCGGGCGAAGCGGACGACGCCGCGCGAAGCGATGCCGAGTATCTGCGCGAGCTCTGCGAGCTTGGGCTGCGCGAACGGTTCGACGAAGACCGGGTCGCAAACGATCCGGGCCTGCGCACCCGCCTCGACTACGAGCTCGAAGTGATCACGAAGATGGGATTCTCGTCCTATTTCTTGATCGTATGGGACTTCATCAAATACGCGCGCGACCGCGGGATTCCGGTGGGCCCGGGGCGCGGCTCGGCGGTCGGCTCGCTCGTCGCGTACTGCCTCAAGATCACCGACCTCGATCCGTTGCGCTTCAATTTGCTCTTCGAGCGCTTTCTCAACCCCGAGCGTATCTCGATGCCCGATATCGACACCGATTTTTGCGTCGAGCGACGCGACGAAGTGATCGCGTACGTCACCGAAAAGTACGGCAAGGATCGGGTCGCGCAGATCGTGACCTTCGGCACGATGGCCGCGCGTGCGGCCGTCCGGGATGCGGGCCGGGCGCTGGCGGTGCCGCTGCCCGACGTCGACCGCATCGCGAAGTTGATCCCCGCCGGCCCCGGCGGCTTGACGATCTCCAAGGCGATCGAGCAGATCCCCGAGCTTCGCTCGATCTACGCGATGCAGCCGCAGATCCGCAAGCTGCTCGATACCGCCAAAGAGATCGAAGGGCTGGCACGCAACGCGGGGACGCACGCCGCCGGCGTCGTCATTTCGGCTGGGCCCCTCATGGAGTACACGCCGCTCGTGCGTTTCGGCGACGGCGGCATCAACACGCAGTACGACATGAACTGGATCGAGCGTATCGGCCTTTTGAAAATGGATTTTCTCGGCCTACGCAACCTTACGGTCATGGAGAACGCGGTGCGGGAGATCCGGCGCACGGTCGATCCGCAGTTCGACCTGGCGAAGATCCCGCTCGACGATTCCAAGACCTTCGAAATGCTCGGGCGCGGCGAGACGATGGGCGTCTTTCAGCTCGAATCGGAGGGGATGAAGCGCGTCTGCGCCGAGCTTGGGCCGTCACGTTTCGAAGACATCGTCGCGCTAGTGGCGCTCTATCGCCCGGGTCCGATGGACTGGATTCCTCAGTACATCGCCAACAAGCACGGCCGCTCGAAGCCGCACTACCTTCACCCGAAGCTCGAGCCGATTCTGGCCGAAACCTACGGCACGGCCGTCTATCAAGAGCAGGCGATGCAGCTCGCGCGGGAGATCGCCGGCTTTACGATGAGCGAGGCCGACGAACTGCGCAAGGTCATCGGGAAAAAGCAAAAGGAGAAGATCCCGTTCTACCAAGAGAAGTTCGTAACCGGCGCGATGCGTACGTCGGGGATCGATCGCGCGCTCGCGGAGAAAATCTTCCACTTCGTCGAGCCCTTCGCAGGCTACGGCTTCAACAAGTCGCACGCCGCTGCGTATGCGTGGATTGCGTTGCAGACCGCCTACTTGAAGGCGAACCACCCGCTGCAGTATCTAGCGGCGCTGATGACCTCGGTAAAGGACAAGACCGACAAGCTCGTCGAGTACATCGACGAAGCGAAGAAGATCGGCATCGAGGTGCTGCCTCCAGACGTCAACGAATCGCTGGTCGACTTCGCCGTCGTCGGCGGATCGATACGTTTTGGTCTGGCCGCGATCAAGGGCGTCGGCGAGGCGGCCGTGCGGGGGATCATCGAGGCGCGGGATCGCGACGGCCGGTTCGGCGATCTCTTTGGCCTGGGGTCGCGCGTCGACGCGAAGCACGTCAACCGTCGCGTCCTGGAGGCATTGATCAAGTGCGGCGCCCTCGATTCTACGAGTGGAAATCGCGCGCAGAAGCTAGCGGCGCTCGATACGGCCCTCGAGCTCGCCGCGCGGACGACGCGCGACGCGGAACTGGGGCAGGTCTCACTCTTTGGAACCAGCGTTGCCGATGCGCCCGTTCTTGCGCCGAAGCTCCCCAACGTCGTCGCGCCGACGACGCGCGAGATGCTGACGTGGGAGCGCGAAACGCTCGGCATCTTCGTCTCGGGCCACCCGCTGGCTGAGATCGAGCCGGCACTGCGGCGCAGCGGCGCGGTCCCGATGAAAGAACTTGCCGATCTGCAAGACGACGCGGCGGTTACGATTGCCGGCACCGTTACGTCGGTCCGCCGGACGCTGACGAAATCGGGACAGCAACTCTTGCTTGCACAGTTGGCCGATACGACCGGATTCTCCGATGTCGTGCTCTTTTCGAAGATGTACGCGAGCTACGCCCAGCTCTTCGAGGACGACGCCGTCTTAATCGTGAAGGGCCGGCTGCGATTTCGCGAGCGTCCGGGCGCCGCGCCGGGAGACGAACCGCGCGTCGAGCTCTCCGTGGCAGCCAATGAAGTCTCGAACTTCGTTCCGCCGCCCGTAGCGGCCCGCAGGTCCAACGCCCTGGGCTGGCACGTTGACGTTACGCACCGCGAGCAGATCGATCGTCTCGCGCGCCTGATCGACCAGTGCCCTGGAGAGGTTCCCGTCGTGATGCACGTCGCCGGGCGCTCGCAACGCGTGGCGCGCGCGATCGCCGGCGATGCGCGCGTGCGCGGCGAGCTCGAACGCATCTTCGCCCCGCACGGAGTTCGCGAAGGCAACTTGGACGCGTACGGATGAGAGTCGTCGCCGCCGGCGATCCGAGCTCGTTGGCCGGATTCCTCGACGCCGGTTGGAGCGTGCCTGCCGCCGTGCGCGCCGAGGTGGCCGGCATCCTCGCTGCGGTCGAGGCGCGCGGCGACGCGGCAGTGCTCGAGTACGCGCGCCGCTTCGACGACACGCCGTTCGAAACGTCGCTGCGGGTCGCGATTCCGATGCTCGACAACGTCCGGCCGCTCGTATCGCCCGAGATTGCTGCGGCGCTGGATTTGGAACGGGAACGCTTAACGCGCTTTCATCAGCGCCAGCGCCTCCCCGATATCTCGTACGTTGACGAAGACGGCTCGCGCTACGCCATTGCCCGCCGCCCCTTGAGGTCGGTCGCGGTGTACGCGCCGCGCTCCGGAGCATTGAGTTCGATCCTCATGGGCGCGGTGCCGGCGAAGATCGCCGGCGTCGCGCGAATCGCGGTCTTATCGCCGCCTGGCGCCAACGGTTTCGATGCCGCCTTGCTCCTCGCATGCGCCCTTTGCGGCGTCGACGAACTCTACGCCGTCGGCGGCGCGCAAGCGATCGCTGCGGCCGCGTTCGGCACGCCGTCGCTGCGCGCGGTCGATAAGATCGTCGGCCGCGGCGGCACGTGGACGACTGAGGCGAAGCGACAGGTTTACGGACGTTGCGGCATCGACGGGTTGTCGGGTCCGCCCGAAGTGCTGATCGTTGCGGACGACGGAGCGAGCAGCGAATACGTCTTTGGAGAGCTGCTGGCAGTGGCGGAGCGGCCCGGCATCGCGCGCGCTGCGGTGATCTCCGAGTCGCGGTCGTTGCTTGAGGCCGTCGCTCAGTTGATCGACACGCTGGACCTGGAGTCGGCGGGGCGCAGCGAAGCCGTTCGGGGGGCAATCGCAACGAACGCGCGACTCGTCGCCGTGAAATCGCGAGGGGAGCTTTTCGACCTGATCAACCGCTTCGCTCCGGCGTATCTCTGCCTGCAGGTGCGCGATGCGTGGTCGTACCTCGAACGGATTACGACGGCCGGTACGATTCTGATCGGCGACTCGACGCCGCTGGTCAGCGGTGAATATCTGGCCGGGATCAACGCCATCGCTCCGGCGGGGGGAACCGCGCGTTTCGCTTCTTGCCTCTCGCTGGCGGACTTCACCCGGAGCTTCAGCGCGGTCGAAAACAGCGCCGAACGGCTGGCGGCGGATGCCCGCGTTTTGGCGGCGCTGGCGGAGCGTGACGGGTTCCCGCATCACGCCCAATCCGCGCGCATGCGCCAAGACCGATGATTCGTCTGGTGGCCTTCGACGTCGACGGAACGCTCGTCGGCCGGAATCTTTCGATCTCCAACGGCGTCCGGGCAGCGGTCGAGCGCATGAAGGCCGCCGGCGTCACGGGGTGCCTCGTGACCGGCCGGATGTATCGTACCACGCTCCCCTTCGCGCGCGAACTCGGCTTCGACGCGCCGATCATTTGCTATCAGGGCGCGGCGATCGTCGATCCGGAGACCGACGCGGTGCTCGATCACCGCGCCATGGAGAACGGCGTCGTGCGCGAACTCGCGTCGCTCGCCGAGCGGGACCGGATGCACTTGCAGCTCTATCGGAACGATGAATACTACTGCGAGGCCCGGAATCGATTCTCCGAGCTCTATGCGTCGCTGGCACAGGCCGAACCCGTGGTCGTTCCTTCCTTACGCGAGGCGTTTGCCTATAGCCCCGCGACGAAGGGAGTCGTCGTCGCCGACGCACCGGAGGCGGAGGCCTACGCCGTAAAACTGCGCGATGCGCTCGGGGAACGAGCGTACGTGACGCGCAGCCTGCCTGAGTTCGTCGAAGTACTCGACCCGAAAGTCGACAAGGGCGCCGCGCTGCGTTTCGTTGCCGAGCGCCTCGGCGTGCCGATGGAGCAGACCGCGGCGATCGGCGATTCCTGGAACGACGCGCCGCTTTTGCGAGCTGCCGGGCTCGGCATCGCGATGGGCTCGTCGCCGCCCGAGTTACGCGAAGACGCCGATGCCGTCGTCGCCGATCTCGAACACGACGGGGTCGCCGAAGCGATCGAGCGGTTCGTGCTCGCGTGAGCTACGCGAAGGCACGCCGGACGAAGCGCTCGCCCGCGTCGCGAGTGCGTCCTTTTTGGGTGATCTTTACTCTCGTGGGGATCGCCGTTGCGGGAGCTCTCGCGTTCTTTGCCACCTGGCCCGGGTTTGATCTCCAACACGTCACGGTTTCGGGAAACCGAACGGTAACGACCGGTGCGATTCTGCAGGCGGCGCGTATCTCGAGCAACCGGAGCATATGGCTCGAGAACACCGCGGCCATCGCGTCGCGCATCGGCCGAATTCCATACGTCGCGTCGGTTTCGATCCACCGGCTCCCGCCGGCGTCGCTCAAGATCGTGGTTCGCGAGCGCGTCCCGGTCGCGGTTCTGGAGGTGGACGACGACACCGCCGTCGTCGACCGCTCGCTTCGCGTTTTAGAAGAGCCTGCAGGCACGCAACCCCTTCCGGTTCTGTCGCTGGGGAGCACGCTCTCTCTGGTACCCGGCGAATTCGTTACGTCGAAGGACGCGCTGGAACTGCGGGACGCCTACGAAACCGTATCGACGAGCGGCACGAAGGTAGCGGTGCTCTCGCTGGATCGCTATGGCGACTTGGTCGCCCTGCTTCCCAGCGGTGTCCGCTTGTTGCTGGGCGCGCCCGAAAATCTGGCGAAGAAGACCGCGCTCGCCGGCGAGATCCTGTCGCAGACCGGCCGCGGGCAACGCAAGATCTCGGCGCTCGACCTTCGTGCGCCTAATACACCGGTGATCGTCTATCGCTAGTGGTTCGTGATATCCAGGTAGACCATGACCGTGCCGCTGATCAGCGACAGCTTGATCTGGTCGTTGGGCTGCAGCTTCGAAAAGTCGACCGAAGCGCGGCCGGCCACGAGCGTGACGTCGTTGCCGTTATCCATCTGGACTTGCACGTGTTTCGGATCGATGATTTTCTCGACTTTTACGGTGTAGGTCCCATCCGGCAGCGTAGCCGCGGCTACCGTTGCGGCCTGCGCGCAAAGCGGCGCAAGCAGTCCGAGCGTCAAGGCGAGTAAAGCAAACGTGCGATTCACTAAAAAGACTCCCGATGGTAAAAGGGGTGCGATTAACAATGGATCATACCCGATGTTTTGCTTCGCTTCTAGGGGTAAAGCAAAATTTTTATTTTTGCAATTTGTGCACAGGTTCTCCACACAAGTAGCCGATTTGTCCTCAAGGAGATGCGCCTGCGTGCGCTAAGGCTTGGCAATCCATTCGGCTCCGCCTATACCTAGTAGGAGTCGAGCGAAAGAACCACAATATGTCGTGGTTAAAAGCCCCCCGGAGCAACTCGAAAAAGATAGGTGACGGAGCGCATGAAGCACGAGACCCTTTGCGGGCTCGATATCGGTACGACCAAGACTTGCATGGTCGTTGCCACGGCCGGCCCGACGGGTCTCGAAATTGTCGGCTTCGGTGAGGCTCCCACCCTCGGAATGCGCAAAGGGGTCGTCGTCGATCTGGACGAGACGATCAAGTCGATCGAGGCGGCGACCGAAAGGGCCGAACGGATGGCCGGGGTGCACTTCAACGAAACGCTCGTCGGCATCACCGGCGAACACATTCGCAGCACGAATAACCGTGCCGTCGTCGCGGTTACCAGTGAGGATCGCGAGGTGACCTCGGGCGACGTGCGCCGCGTCATCGACGCGAGCAAGATCATCAATCTTCCCAGCGACCGGCAGATCATCCACGCGCTGCCACGCTATTTTACGGTCGACGGCCAGGAGGGCGTCAGCGATCCGATCGGCATGTCGGGCGGTCGCCTCGAGGTCGACACACACATCGTAACCGGCAGCACGAGCTTCATCACCAACGTGCTGAAGTGCGTCGAGCGCGCTGGCCTCGAAACCAGCGGCGTCGTCTTCGAACCCTTGGCGAGCTCGGCCGCGACGCTGCTTCCCGAAGAGAAACAGGTCGGCGTCGTCCTGCTCGACATCGGCGGCGGAACGACCGACATCGCCGTCTATTCGCTGGGCAGCGCGATCTATACGGCGACGATTCCCGTCGGCGGAAACATCTTGACCAGCGACATCTCGTTGGGCTTAAAGACGACGCTCTCCGAGGCCGAAGAGGTGAAGAAACGCCTCGGCGCCAGGGAAAACGGCGAGCCGTTTGCCGTACGTACCCTAGACGGCCGGGCGACGAGGGAACACTCGACCGCCGAACTGCGGCAGATCGTCCTGCCGCGAGTTTTGGAGACGCTGCGCATGGCTCGACAGAAGATCGTCGAAAACGTGCCGCGCGACCTCGTGCTCGGAGAGGTCGTGCTGACGGGGGGCGGCGCCTTGCTGCCCGGCATCGAACCAATCGCTGAAGAAGTCTTCGAATTTACCGACTCGGGTGGGAACGGCGAACTCGATCGGCGGATTGACCGATGCGATGAGCTCGCCGCAGTACGCGACGGCCCTCGGACTCGTCGTCTTCGGCGCAAACGGACACGGTGAAGACGCGGTCCACAGGCGGCGTAGCGCCATCGGAGGGCGAATCCAGCGCTGGCTCGCAGATCTATGGACCTAGAGAGACCCGATCCCACGTTTCCTAACTTTTTTCCGACGGAGGAGCCGCAAGAGATGACCGACGTACGACGTTCCGTTCAAGAACCGGTGCACGCAGCGACGATCAAGGTGATCGGAATCGGTGGCGGCGGTTGCAATGCCGTCAACCGCATGGTGGCGGCCGGCCTCGCCGGGGTCGACTTTTTCGCGGTGAACTCCGACGTGCAGGCGTTGCGCGGCGCGCTGACCGAGAACCGCGTTCACATCGGTGGAAGCCAGACTCGAGGCCTCGGCGCGGGAGCGAATCCGACGCTGGGGCGCGAGGCTGCGGAGACCTCGCGCGAGGATCTCGCGATGATCCTCGACGGCGCCGATCTCGTCTTTCTGACCGCCGGCATGGGGGGCGGCACCGGTACCGGCGCGGCTCCGGTGATCGCCGAGATCGCTCGCGAGTCCGGTGCGCTGACGATCGCCGTCGTCACGAAGCCCTTCGCCTTCGAAGGGAAAAAGCGCATGCAGGTTGCCGAGAACGGCATCGCCGAGCTCGAGAGCAAGGTCAACACGCTGATCACGATCCCCAACGAGCGCATCCTGCAAATCATCGAGAAGAAGACGCCGCTCAATGAAGCGTTTTCGTTCGCCGACGACGTCTTGCGCCAAGGCATCGCCGGCATCAGCGACCTGATAACGCAGCCCGGTTTAATCAATCTCGATTTCGCCGACGTAAAGGCGATCATGAGCGACGCGGGCTCCGCGATGATGGGCATCGGTGAAGGCAGCGGCGAACACCGCGCCGCCGACGCCGCCCAGAAGGCGATCGCGTCGCCGTTGCTCGAGACGACCGTCGAGGGCGCGCAGGGCGTCATCTTCAACATCACGGGCGGCCCCGACATGGCGATGTACGAGGTCAACGAAGCTGCGGAAATGATCAGCCGGGCCGTCGACCCCGACGCCGCGATCATCTTCGGCGCGTCGATCGACCCGGCGATGTCCGGGCGCGTTCGCGTCACCGTGCTGGCGGCGGGATTCGGCGCGCGGCGCGGCTATCGGGGCGCGCAGAGCGGCTACGCCTTCGAGACGGGCAAACTGGAGGCGGTCTCGCCGGTAACGATGGACGACATCGACGTGCCGGCGTTCTTGCGTTATCGCGGCTAGGCTTTCGGCAGGGTCCCAGTGGCCTACAGTGCGCGCGTATTGCTGGACTCCGTCAGCCCGGTCGGGGTGCGGCTTGTTACGCTCGAGGTAACGTTTCCGCGCTTCGTTCTCGCTGAGTTTAACACGCACCGGACGTTTTGCCTCGACGGAGAAACGAAACTCTACTTCGATTTGCCTTCGAAACAGAAGAAGGGCCAGACGCGTCGCTTTGCGATGACGATCGCAGAACTTTTCGAGAAGTGGCACCACGGTGCGGCGCCGCGAGCAAATCGTCGAAAAGTAAAAAGCGTCTCTGAGATCGATCCGGACCACGCCTATACGGCCGAAGAGCTATCGCATCTTGTTGGATACGCCGACTACACGGGGATCGATCTACTGACCCGCCGCGCGGGAATACCGCGTATCCTCCGTCGCGGAGAGCGATATCGCGTGCGCGGAGCCGATTTTATTGCTTGGCATAAGGCGGCCGGCCTCAACCGTCAACCGCTGCGGCGCCGGGTTGCCGCGATGAAGCTGCGTTCTTGCAACGAGGCCAGCGGCGAGATCTATCATACGTCGGTTCGAGACGTCGTATTCTCCGGCCACAAGCCGGTCTTCCGAGTTACGTTGACAAACGGTCAGAAGATCCTTTCGACCATGGACCACCAGTTTCTGACCCGCTCGGGCTGGCAGCGCTTGGAAGATGCCGTCGGGCTTCGCATGCGTCCGGGCAAGGTAGCGAGTTGGAAATATAGTCCCGAGTTTGCAGTCAACGGGATTGACGCATACAGAGATCCGCAATGGCTGGCCGGCCTTCGGGACGCTGGATTGTCGGCGGCCCAAATCGCGGCATACGCGGGCGTTACGGCGGATCAGATCAAGTATCAGTTTCGCAAGCATGGACTGCGGAGCACGAATCCGGGGGCGGTATGGCACCTGTCGCACGTCGAGGAGCCGTGGAATAAGGGGCGGCGTTACTCGAACCTTACGACGCGAGGCCGCCCCAGCAGCGCTCGGGTTCCAAGAGGGCCGCAGTCCCACCTTTGGCGTGGAGGCATGACTCCCAGACGCAAGTTGATTGGCGCGTGGACGGTCCAGCATGCGTTTTCTACGCATCGCGCCAATGGCTTCAAATGCGTTTTGTGCTCTTCTACACGAGAGCTGCACGCGCACCACATCGATCCTGTTGCCCATAACGCAGAGCGCGCGGTTAACCCAACGAACTTGACGAGCGTGTGCAAAGCCTGCCATCGAGACTTGCATCGCAGGAACCTCGAGCTGTTATTGTTGGGTCACATTCAGAAGGGCGAATCGTTTTCGTCGTTTTGGGATACGGTGGGTGGCCTCTCCCTACGAAAGCCCTGGGCCGCGCGGCCAAAGCGGGCGATGGTCGGGCACTTCGTTGCCTTGGCCTCAATCGAATACGTCGGCGTGCGCGCCACGTACGATCTTGAGGTCGAAGGCCCATACCACAACTTCGTCGCCGACGGATTTGTCGTTCATAACTCGCGAAACTCCGCGAGTTCCCGCGCGGTGCCAACGGCAAAACTGATCGAGCGCGTCCAGAACGACCCGGTAGTGCCGCTCGAATGGGGACGCAACAAAGCCGGCATGTCGGCTAGTGAGGTGCTCCGGGGCGAGGAAGCGGAGGAGGCGCGTCACGTTTGGCTTTCGGCCCGGGATGCCGCGGTCGTACATGCTCGCGCGTTGCTTGACCTCAACGTGCACAAGCAGGAACTGAATCGGCTGCTCGAGCCGTTCTTGTGGCACACGGTGATCGTGACTGCCACGGAGTGGGAGAACTTCTTCGAACTGCGTTGCGCGGCCAACGCTCAGCCGGAGATCCGTGCGGCGGCGCTGGCGATGCGCGCGGCCATCGCCGCCAGCACTCCATCGTTGCTCCAACGCGGGGCTTGGCACACGCCCTTGCTCCAGGACGACGAGTACGGGCTCGACATCGAAACGCGATTGCGGATCTCCGCCGCCCGATGTGCGCGGGTCTCTTATCTTACACACGAGGGCAAGCGGGAAATTGAAAAGGACCTGGATCTCTACGAGCGGCTCAAGGTAGATCGCCACCTGAGTCCGTTCGAGCACGTCGCGACGCCCGCGCCTGACAACGCATTTTACGCGAACTTTCGCGGTTGGATTCAGATGCGCCGGGAGATCGAAGCCGGCGTCGCTCCTTCGGCCGCACCACGCTGACCGGCGGCGGCCGCCGCAACGATCGCCGCGATCAGCGCTGCCCAGACCGGAAGCTTAACGGCGAGCCAGGCAACGCCGTGCGTGCCGCGTTGGGCGGTGTACGCCTGCCACGCATGCCCGGCAAGATCTCCAGGCGCTATAACCGGCAGCGCCGAGCCGGACGGGACGGGCAGCTTCGGCGGATGCAGTTCGAAACCGTACAGTGCGGCTGCAATCGCGACGAAAATCGGAACGGCGATCCGCAGCTCGACTCGCAGGCGCCAGAGCGTCAGTGCGCAGACGAAGAGGCTCGCTGCAAAGAGCTGCTTCGTCCCCCACACCGCGATCCAGGGAAGCGCGACGACGCAAAGAGCGGCGATCGAAATCGTGCGTGGCCAGCCGCGCGTTTGCAGGGACAGAATCGCGAGTGCCGGCAGCGCAAAGCAGAGCTCTTCTTGGTGTACAAACGAGCCCCCAAGGACGGCGCAGAGGGCGGGCAGGAACACCAAGAGTTCGCGCCGCTTCATGCGGTCAGCGGCTGCCGATCCGAGCCAAAGACCGGCGCCGAGCAGCAGGAAGTAGCAAAGTATTCCAGCGATGCGCGCGGCGTCAGCGGACGCGCCGAGCCACGCAGCCGCATACGTGAAGCTGTACTGAAAGGGAAAGTAAACTTCAGAGGCAGCGTGCGCGGGAAGGACGCGCATCAGATAGTCAACGGCACCGAGCGGACCCGAGACGGCAACGGCAACGCAGCCCAGAAGTGCGAGCGCGGCCAGTAGCGGAGCGCGTGCCCTTGGAACGAAGATCAGCGTCGCGACGGCGACGGCTAGACCTAACGCCGGTTCGATCGCGGTCAATGCGGCAAAGAACCCTCCCCACGCGTCGCGCCTGCGCGCAAAACAGAGACCGCACGCGACCAGCGCCAGCAACGCAAACGGAACGATCTGGCCGGTGCGCAGCGAGGCGTACAACGTCGAAAGGAGCAGCACCGCGGCGGCGACGCTCCACGGAACGCCCAGCGCGGCAAGGCCCCAGACGGCGCCGGTAACCGCTGCAACGATCGCAATGGCTTGCACGGTGCGGGCGTCGGCAAACGGCGCGCGCGCGAGCAGCATGTACGGCGGAAAGTCGTAGGGAGGCTGCGGCGCCGGAATCGCGAGTGCCGGATTGGCGGCGAAGAGGCGCCCGCGGAAGGTAGCGCCCGCATTGACGCGATGTTCGCAGGTGTGCAGCGGTTCGTAGGTATAGGGGCTCGCTCCCTGGTCGAGTGCCGAGCCAGCGCAATAGAAGTCGGGGAAGTCGTCCATCGCTCGCCACGGCAACGCTTCGCCGAGGCGCGCAAAATCGCGCAGTGCAAAGATTCCGAGCACCACCAGAAGCAGGACCGGAAGGAGCCGGCGCGCCGGTGTGCGCGTCACGCGTTTCGCGGGCGCCGCACGGCCGCGCTCCAGGCCGCGCCCAGCAACGCGAGCAGAGCCGCCCAAGTGGGCAACTTGATCAGCAGCCACCCCAGCGCGGGATTGCCGATCGCGCTGACGTAGGCTCCCCAGGCAATCTGCGCCAGATCGTTGGGCGAAAAATTCGCGATAGCGACGCTGCTCGGAAACGGCGGCGGCGGATTGAGCTCGAAAGCGTAGACGACGGTGGCAATTGCTGCGAGCGCGGCTATGGCGATTGCCGCGCCGGCCCTCAAGCGCATCAAGACCACGGCGGCGACGAAAAGCGTGGCGAGGAAGAGCTTTTTCCCGATCCAGACGGCAATCCACGGGACGGCCAGCAGCGCGACGGCAAGCGCTGCGACGATCCGCGCGCGTCCGCGCAGCGCGATCGCCAGGACGAGTGCGGCGGGGATCGCGACGGCAACGTCGATCATGTGCACGTAGGCTCCGCCGGTGACGCCGGCGGCGGCCGGCAGATAGGCGATGAGCTCGCGGCGCGTCAGCGTCGCCGAAAGTTTTGCGCCCAGCCAAATGCCGATCGCCGACATGGCAAAGTAGGAGATCTCTCCGAGCAGGAGCGCGGGCGCTGCCGGTACCCCGGTGCGTGCGAGCAGATACGTGAGGCTGTACTGGTAGACGTAGTTCGTCTCGGCTGAGGCCTGCGCGGGGAGCACGCGGCCAATGTATTCTTCCATACCCGATACGCCGGCCACAGCGGTTCCGATCGCGAACAGGCACAGCCCCGTTATCAGGGCGGCAGCGCGAGCTCTGGGCACGAAGAGCAGCAGCGCGGCAAATACGGGCAGGCCGAGGTGCGGCTCGATCAGCATGAGCCCCGCAAGGATGCCGGCGATCGCATCGCGGCCGCGCGCGAGCGCGACGCCGCAGAAGACCAGCGTCAGCAGCGCAAACGGAACGATTTGGCCGGCGTCGAGCAGTAAGTAGCCGGCGGGAAAGAGCAAGGCGGCGGCTGCGACGTCGAGCGGAATACCCAGCGCGCTCAGCCCGGCGATCGACGCGATGACGGCGAGCACGATCGCAATTGCATCGAGCCTCCGCGCGTCTCCGAAATCCAGCCGGCTCAGCGCCGCGAAGACCGGGAAATCGTAGGGCGGAAGCGGCGCCGGAACGACGCGGCGCACGTCTGCGCGATAGGCGGGCGTGCGGTTGACGGCGTGTTCGCAGCGGTGAAGCGGCTCGTAGCGATAGGGGTCCGCGCGTTCCTCGAGGGCGCTCCCCGCGCAGTAGAAGTCGGCAAAATCATAGAGCCGGTTCCACGGGAGGGAGTCGCCGAGCCGCCCCAGGTCGCGGAGCGCTGCGATGCCAAGCAAGGCGAGCGCAACGATTGCGACGATCTTCCGCGCCGTCATTGATGGCGCACGCGTTCGACGCAACATCACTAGTGCCCGCTGATACCGGCAACGTGGACATATATGCGCGCCGCGTTGAGAGTGTATTGCGCTTTGTCGTTGCGTACGATATAACGATTGGCAACGGTTGCAGTCCTCGGGCGGCAGCCGCAGGGTGTGCTCTCCAACGGGGCTTGATGGTGTGGCTCTGTCATTTTCCAGTGCGCGACAGCCGGGCGATCGCGAGCGGCTCGTCGCGGAGTATTGGTATCTTTGCCGTCGCGGCGCGCACCGCTTTATGCGGCGCGGACTCGATCGCGCAGATCTCGAACAGATCGCTGCGATCGGCCTCATCAAGGCGGCCGACCGCTACGATTGCGCGCAGGCAGCTCCTTTCGAGGCGTATGCGTGGCTCCTCGTACTCGGCGAGCTGATGCACTACGTGCGCGACAGCGAGCGCTTCGTTCGCGCTCCGCGCAGCACGCGGGATCTCGAACGGCGCTGGAGCGCCGCCGAACGGGAGTTGTGGCCTCGCTTGGGCCGCGAGCCGACGGAGAACGACGTTGCGGCGCTGATCGGCGCAGACTGCGAGCAGGTCCGCGAGGTTCGCGCGTATCGCGCAAGCGGCCAAATGATCTCGTTTGAAGCGATCGGCGGCTCCGAGCGGCGCATCGCGCCGAGCGACATTGACGACGTCGTCGACCGGCTTACGGTCGAATGGATACTCGCGGCCCTTTCTCCGCTGCAGCGGCAGATCGTCCGGGCGATCCATTTGGACGGCGTAACCGTCGTCGAGCTGGCGCGCCGCTTGGGCTATTCGCGCCGGCACGTGACGCGGCTGCACCGCAGTGCGCTCGAACGCTTGAAAAGCTCGTGCCCGGCGAACGGGGTGTGAAGTGAAGTAGGGGCGGCCAGAGGCGCCGAAGCTGCGAACGATGTTCTCGTATCTGACGGCCGGCGAGTCGCACGGACCGGCGCTCGTCGGAATTCTCGACGGAATTCCGGCGCTTCTGCGCATCGACCCCGGCGCGATCAACCAGACGCTCGCGCGCCGTCAGGGCGGCTACGGTCGCGGCGCTCGCATGCAGATCGAACGTGACGAGGTCGAGTTTCTCGCCGGCGTTCGCGGCGGCGTAACGCTCGGATCGCCAATCGCCGTCGTCGTGCGCAATCGCGATTATCTGACGCCGAAGGTTCGGGCGCTCATGGATCCGCTCACCGGGAGCGGCGATCCGCTGACCAATCCCCGGCCGGGCCACGCGGATTATGCGGGGGCCCTCAAATATCGCCAGCACGACCTGCGCAACGTTCTGGAACGCGCCAGCGCGCGCGAAACCGCGATGCGGGTCTGCCTCGGAGCGATCTGCGCGCAGTTTCTCGAGGCACTCGGCATCGTGACGCGCAGTTGCGTGGCCCGCATCGGCGGCGTCGAAGCGGAGGCTCTCGAGGAATGGAACCAAGCCGACGTCGAGGCCAGTGACGTTCGCTGCCCCGACCCAACGGCTGCCGCGGCGATGATCGCGGGGATCGATGCCGCAAAGGCCGCGGGCGATACTCTTGGCGGGCAGTTTCTGGTGCGGATCGACGGCTTGCCGGTGGGAATCGGCAGCAACCGTCAACCAAATCAGCGGCTCGACGGCATCCTCGCCGGCGCGGTGATGGGAATGCAGACCGTTCGCGCGGTTGAGATCGGGCTTGGCGCCGAGGCTGCTTCGACCCCCGGCTCGCGGGCTCACGACGAGTTTGCGCTCGATGGTGAAAGCGTCGTACGTCGCAGCAACAGAGCCGGCGGCATCGAGGGCGGAATGAGCAACGGCGAACCGATTCTGCTGCGCATCTCGGTGAAGCCGATTCCCACGCTGATGAAGGCGCTCCCTTCGGTGAATCTGCATCAGAAGACGGGCGCGCCCGCGACGATCGTCCGCAGCGACGTGTGCGTCGTGCCCGCAGCCGGGATCGTCGGCGAGGCGATGGTGCGGCTCGCGCTGATGAAGCCCGTGTTGGAAAAGTACGGCGGCGATTCGCTCGAGGAAACGCTCGATAATCTCTCCCGCAGCGCGCACGCAGCGGCACGTCTGTTCTCGCGAGAGCACGCTCCGGACGCGACGTGAAACGCCACGTAGCCTTGGTCGGCTTCATGGCGGCGGGCAAGTTGACGATCGGCCGGCGGCTCGCGCGCGAGCTCGGCTGTGAGTTCTACGACACCGACGTCCTGATCGTGCGTGCGCACGGCGCCGTCGCCGCGATCTTTGCCGGCGAGGGCGAAGCGGCATTTCGCCGCTACGAGCGCGAAGCGATCGCGCAGGTTCTCTCCAACGGTGAAGGCAGCGTCGTGGCGCTCGGCGGCGGAGCGCTGACGGTCCCCGAGAGCCGTGCGCTACTGGCCGAACACGCGCACCGCGTCTTTTTGAAGGCCTCGCCCGAGCAGATCTTGGCGCGCGTGCAAAAGAACCGCAAACGCCGGCCGCTCTTGGGGGCGCGTCCCTCGCTCGATCGCATCCGCGAGCTTTACGACGCCCGTCTGCCGGACTACGCTGCGGCCGACCACGTCGTCGAGGCGCGGCGGATGAGCGACCGCGAAGTGCTCGACGATATTCTGCTATGGCTACGCGAAAAAAAGATAGCGCTCTAGCGCTAGGGGGCGCGGCCTCGCGCAACGACGATCTCGGCTATCCGATTTTCGTTTCGCAGGACCCGCGCGAAGAGCTGACGTCCTTCGCGAACACGAGCGGGCGGGTGAGGCTCGTCCTGTCCGACGCGCAACGTTGCGTTCGCGCGCTCGCGGGCGACCTCGCGGCAACGCTCGGGCACGTGCCGGTCGCGGCTTTTGGGCTAGGAGAGGCGCGCAAGCGCTTGACGACGGTGGAACGCGTGCTCGACGCCATGCTCGCGGCGGGCGTCGAACGCGACTCGCTCGTACTGGGTGTGGGCGGCGGAGTCGCGAGCGATGTGTTTGGTTTTTCCTGCGCGACCTACATGCGGGGCGTCCGCTACGCGCACGTCGCGACTTCGCTCGTGGCGATGGTTGACGCGGCGATTGGCGGGAAAACGGGAGTCGATCTGCGCGGCGGAAAGAATCTCGCCGGCGTCTTTTCCGATCCGGTCGGCGTCTTCTGCGACGTAAGCTCATTGCGAACGCTTCCCGAGGCGGGGTTTCGCGAGGGACTTGCGGAGATCGTCAAAGCGGCGATCATCGAAGGCGGCGATCTCTTCGAACTGTTGGAAGAGCTCTCGCCTCACCCGCTCCGGAGCTGGCCGTGGCTCGAGCTCATTGCGGCGGCAATCAAAGTGAAGACGATGGCCGTAGCCGACGATCGTCTCGAGGCCGGATCTCGCGCGACGCTCAACCTCGGTCACACGTTCGCGCACGCCATCGAGCGCGCTTCAAAGTATCGGATCTCGCATGGAGCGGCCGTCGCGCTCGGTCTGCGGGCGGCGGGGATGTTGGCACTGCGTACCGGGCGCTTCAGCCAGGGCGAGCACTTGCGCGTGCTCACGCTGTTGGCGCTCGGCGGCCTGCCGCTGCAGACGTCGCTCGAACCCGAAGCCATCGCGGCGGCGATGCGCAGCGACAAGAAGCGGCGTGGCGGCAGTTCCCGATTCGTTCTGCCGCGAGCCATCGGCGACGTCGAGTACGGCGTAGCCTGCAACGATCGTACCGTGCGCGCCGTCCTGGCCGCGCTCGCGCGGCCGCCCGAGAGAATCCGTGCGCGGCGTTGATGTCCTGCCGGCCATTCGCTCCTCGCGATACGATCTGCCCCTAACTTACGACCCCGGCGAGTCCGCATTCGCGATCGGCGACGTCGTGCGCGTGCCTCTGGGGAGTCGCGACGCGATCGGCTTCGTCGTCTCGCCGGTCTACGACGTGGAGCAGTCGCGCGCGCTGCGGCCGGTCCGCGAGCGCGTTCAACTGCGGGCGCGCGTTCGACGAGACCGGCCTCGCGCTGGCAAAGTTCGTCGCCGAACAGTATCTCTGCACGCTGGGCGAGGCGCTCGGTGCCGTCGTCTTAGGCGGCGCGGTCCCGCGAATTCGCGACGTGCTCGCGCGCACCGAGGATGCTCCCGGCGCTTCGCGATCGGTTCCGGTCCGGCTCGTCCGCTTGATCTGGGAAGAGTTCGCCGAGAGCTTCACGCTCGAGCAGCTCTTACGCCATCCCGAAGCGCGACGTGTCGCCGACCGGCGCACGCTGCTCGCACACGTACGAACGCTGGTGCGACAAGGCAGCTTGCGGCGCATTCGGCGCGTCGCCGACCCCCGCGTGCGCGAACGCCGCATTCGCGTCTTAGAGCCCGGCGACGCAACGATTCGAGGCCGCAAGGCCGAGGCGCTGGTAGCCTTCGTCCAGGCGAATCCCGGTATCGAGCGCGCCGACGCGGTTCTGGCCGGCTTCTCCAACGCAGTGGTCGCGCGGGCGATAGGCGCTGGTGCGCTCCGCGAGCTGCTCGTTCGCGCGGACGGCAGCGCAAAGGTGGGCCCCACCGGGGAGCCGCCGGCAGCGACGCCGGAACAGCGCGAGGCGCTCGCGCAAATCGGCGCCGCGCTATCGCGCGGCGGCTTCGAGACGGCGCTGCTGCACGGCGTGACGGGAAGCGGAAAAACGTTCGTATACATCGAGACGATTGCGCGCGTGCTGCAAACGGGAGGGCGCGCCATCGTCCTGGTTCCGGAGATCTCCCTGACGCCGCAAGCCGCGACACGATTCCGGGCGGCGTTCGGCAGCCGGGTCGCGGTCGTTCATTCGGCACTCTCCGAGCGCGAGCGTTTCGATGCGTGGGAGGCCTGCGCGCGTGGCGAGGTTGACGTGCTCGTCGGCGCGCGAAGCGCGGTCTTTGCCCCGTTACGCGACGTCCGTTTGATCGTCGTCGACGAAGCGCACGACCCATCGTATAAGCAAGAGAACGTACCGCGCTATCATGCCGTCGCCGTCGCACGGGAGCGGATGCGGTTGGAGAACGGACTGCTGCTGCTCGGAAGTGCGACGCCGTCGCTCGAAAGCTACGCGGCGGCACGCGCCGGTAGAATTGCGCTTCTGCCGCTGCCGAGTCGCGCGACCTTGCAGCCGCTGCCCGACGTCCACGTCGTCGATCTGCGTGCGGAGTTCGAGGCGGGAAATCGCGCGATCTTCAGCACCGCTCTCGTCCAGGCGCTCGGCGTGCGATTGGAGCGTAAGGAGAAGAGCATCCTCTTCGTCAATCGCCGCGGCAGCGCCGGCTCGCTGCTCTGTCGCACGTGCGGGGCGACGATCCACTGTCCGCGCTGCAGCATCGCGCTCTCGGTGCACCGCAACGAACGGCTGCTGCGCTGTCATTACTGCGATTTTCAAATGCCGATTCCGTCGCACTGCCCAACGTGCGGCGCGGAGAGTTTGGCGGATCTCGGCGTCGGCACGGAGCGCGTTGCACGCGAGGTGAGCCGTCTCTTCCCGCAAGCCCGCGTTGCGCGGATGGATTCCGACACGACCACGCACATCGGCGATCACGCGCGAATTCTCGCGGCATTCGAGGCCGAGGGCGACGTTCTCGTCGGCACACAGATGGTCGCCAAGGGACTTGATTACCCAACGGTGACGCTTGCCGCGGTCGTGGCCGCCGATCTGGGGCTCAATATTCCGGATTTTCGCGCGGCCGAGCGCAGCTTCGCGCTGATCGCGCAGGTCTGCGGGCGCAGCGGCCGCGCTCGCCGGGGCGAGGCCTTGGTGCAGACCTATGCGCCCGAACATCCCGCGGTTCGTTTCGCCGCGGCCCACGACTACGAAGGATTTGCCGCCGCGGAGCTGGCGGAACGGGCGCAACTCGACTTTCCCCCGGCGAGCCGGCTGGTCTACCTCGGGGTAATCGGACGCAATCGCGCGCACGTGCAGGGTACGGCCGGACGCTACGCGCGCGTGCTGCGCGAGTCCGGCCTCGCCGAAGTGCTAGGGCCTGCGCCCTATCCGATCGCGCGCGTCAACGAGGAGTGGAGGTACCGCATCGCGCTCAAGGCGCGCCGCGTCAAACCGCTGCGGGCCTTCATTCGCGAGCAGCTCTTGCCGCTCGCGCGGGCCGACGTAAAGACTCGCCTGGCGATCAACGTCGACCCCTGACGGGGCGTCGCGTACGTCTATTTCTTCGCTTTGCCGCCGCGAGTCTTCGTGGTCTTCGCGGGAGTGGTCGCGGCGCGCTTGCGCGCTTGTGCGAGGCGCGATTTCTTCCGGGCCGCCTTGTTCGGATGAACGATTCCCTTGCTTGCCGCTTTATCGTAAGCGCTCTCGGCGAGCTGCGCCGCGGCGTTTTCGTCTGAATCAACGGCTCGCTTGAAAAGCGTCCGTAAACGGTTCTTCGTGCTCTTGTTACGCGTTTCGCGCTTCTCGGATTGCTTGGCCCACTTTTCGGCGGCTTTGATGTTCGGCAAGAATGCTCCTTATGCTCTGCGGCGACACAACGGCGTGTATCATATCAGGGTCGCGCGACGGGTGTCCAGGGCGGCGAGCAAGATCCTGCGATAACTGTCGTAGCGACTCTGGGCGACCCGCCCGTCCGCCGCCGCCAGCTTCACGGCGCAGTCCGGCTCGTTGAGATGGGTGCAGTCGGTGAACCGGCAGGCCGGCGCGAGCGGGGAGATCTCACGGAAACCGTAGGCCAGCGTCGGGGCGTCGATCTCGCCGAGCCCGAATTCGTTGATCCCCGGGCTGTCGATCAAAAAGCCGCCGTCGAGGCGGTAGAGGCGCGCCGTCGTCGTGGTTTGGCGCCCGAGCCCGTGGCGCGAGACCTCGCCGACGGCCCCCTCCCCGCCCAAGGCCCGGTAAATCGTTGACTTGCCCACTCCGGAGTTCCCGACGAGCATCGCGTGACGGCCGCGCAGCAGGACGCGTAGCTCGTCTACTCGCTCGCCCAGCTTGGGGTTGATGCAGAGCGTCGGGTAGCGTAGAGCGCTATAGACCTCGAACAGTTCGCTGCTGCGATGCGGTTCGGCGAGGTCTGGCTTGGTGAAGACGACCGCGGCTTCGATCTCTTCGAGCTGGGCAAAGGCGAGCAGTTGGTCGAGGGTTACCGGACGAGGCGGCGGGTCGGCGAGGGCGGTTACGGCGACCAGTAAGTTGACGTTTGCCGCCATTGTTTTCGCCCGCCCGGCCGCGCTGCGCCGCTCCATCGTTGCACGCCGCGGCTCGATGCGCTCGACGAGGGCTTGCCCGTCCTCGAGGATGTGAACTTGCACGACGTCGCCGGGCACCGGCATGTAGCGCCGTCCGCTCATGCGACGAAGTTGCGCGATGCGCGGCTGCGTTTCGCCGTCGATCGATATCCATGCGGAGTTCTTTCCGGTCGAGACGACGAACGCTTGATGTAACGTGATCTACTTCACCCTGAGCGTGGCAGGGCGGCCGGACGATTCACGACGCGAAGCGATCGATGCTGCCATGCGAGCCCGCGGCGGGCGCGCAACGTGGCGTGTGAATCCTATTGCCGGACGTTCGTACGCGCTGCTCGAGGCCGAGGCTCCCTTCGCCCCGGCGGAAGTCGCCGCGGCCCCGGGCGAGTGCATGTACGACGCAGCGGTCATTGCGTTGGCAGTTTTCCCTACGGTGCCGGAAGCCTTGCCGTACCTGCACGATGCGCTCGGCGGCGAGGGACGGCCGGCGGGCGTGCTCGCGGTGCGGCCCTGCAACGAAGGCCTGATCGTCGAGTGGGACCCGCGGATCTCCGGCGCCCGCATCGTCTCGGGGGTAATCGACGTCGAGCTGCGCCGCTTTGCGAGCGGAAGAAGAACCGAGTTGCTTTCGCCGCTGCCCCCGCAGGTGCTCGCGACGATTGCGAGCGACTCTCTGCAGACTCCCGAGCTCTCCGCGGACCGCGTGCTGGAACTGTTGATCGATCGATGACGCTCAGCGCGCTCTGGCAAAACGTCAGCATTTCCGACGTCATCGACATCATCGCGACCAGCGTCTTAGTCTACTACGTCTTGCTGCTGATTCGCGGTACCCGCGCGGTGCAGATCTTGATCGGCATTTTGGTCCTCGTAGGATTGCTGGGCATCGCTACCCTCTTTCACCTCACGCTGCTGGGCACGATTTTGCGCCTCCTGCTCGTCGGCGCGGCGGTGACGATCCCGATCGTTTTCCAACCCGAGCTGAGGCGCGCGCTGGAACAGATCGGTCGCGGCGGCCTCTTCCGCTTACAGAGCGGTGACGACGCCGAGCCTCGGCCCGGCCGCCCGGAGGATCGCGCGATGGTCACGCTGGCGAGGACCGCGTTCTTTCTCAGTCAGAACCACCGTGGTGCGTTAATCGTCATCGAGCAGCAGAGCGGCCTCAAAGAGATCTGCGAGAGCGGCACGCCGCTGCACGCCGACATCTCGGAGGAGCTTTTGCTCACGATCTTCACGCCGGCCTCACCGCTTCACGATGGAGCCGTCATCGTTCACGAAGGTGCAATCGAAGCCGCGGGGTGTTTGCTGCCGCTCGCTGAGCGGCCGCTGACCGGCCTGCGCATGGGCACGCGCCACCGCGCGGCCGTTGGGTTGAGCGAGCAGACCGACGCCGTCGTGCTCGTCGTCTCCGAACAGACCGGAGCGATCCGCATCGCGCGAGCGGGACGGCTCTCGCGCCCGGTTGACGACGAACAACGGCTCGTGAAGATGCTGCTGGCGGTGACGCGGCCGCCGCGTCACGAACGCCGCCGTCCGAACGATCTTATCACGCATCTGCGTTCGCGCTTGCGAACGCAGCGGGACGGCTCGAAGCCACGCGTTTCGTGGACCGATCTCTTGCCTTAATGGAGCTGATTCGAAAGAACTTCGCGCTCAAGCTGCTCGCCGTCGCCCTCGCTATCGTCGGTTGGGCTTACTTCCGCTTCGCCTCCAATCCGATCTTTGCCGACGGCCAGAGCGAGCAGCAGCTCTCGATTCCGATCTCGACGGCAAACCTCGCGCTGGGGTACGTCGCGCACTTCGCCGACCGCGAGGCCGTCGTTACGGTAGCGGGAAAACGAGGAGAACCGGCGGTCAAGCCCGATGAGATCAAGGCAGTGATCGATCTTTCGAACAAAGGCGCGGGCGTTTATAACGTCCCGGTGCAGCTCGTCGCGCCGGACCTTGCGGTGCAGAGCCTGAGCCCGGCCTCGGTAACGCTCACGATCGAACGGGTCGAGGAGCGCAGCTTTCCGATCGTGCTGCACTACATGGGCCAGCCGCAGCCGAGCGTCGTCGTGAATCAGCCGCAGATCCGGCCGAACGTTGCCACGGTACGCGCGCCCACCTCGGTGCTGGCACAGATCGCCGCGGTCAACGCCAACGTCGCGCTTCCCGAAGGGCCGAAGGCCGTTGACGAGATGGTGCGCCCCGTGGCGGTCAACGCGAGCGGGATGGAACTGACCGGGCTTTCCGTGTCGCCTAATCTGGTCCGCGTGCAGATGCGTTTCGTCGCGGGCGCCGCGAAATGAGCCGGCTTTTCGGCACCGACGGCGTTCGCGGCGTGGCGAACTTGGAGCTCACGCCCGAGCTCGCGTTTCGTATTGGGCGCGCGGGAGCGATCGTGTTGCACGACGGCGCGGATGCGCAGCAGCCGATCGTCGTCGGACGCGACACGCGGGTCTCCGGCAGCATGCTCGAAGCGGCGATCGTCGCGGGCATTACTTCGGCCGGGCGTAACGCGCTGCTGTTGGGCATCGTACCGACGCCGGCCGTCGCCAGCGTCGCCCGGCGTACGGGTGCGGCCGCGGGCGTAATGATCAGCGCATCGCACAATCCCGTCGCCGATAACGGCATCAAGTTCTTTAACGGCGACGGCTTCAAGCTTTCCGACGAGCTCGAGCTGGAGATCGAGCGCACCGTCGTTTCCGACGATTTTCCCCGGCCGACGGGCACGGAGGTCGGCGTCGTCCGTTCGGCGTTCAATCTCGGCCGTCACTACTACGAGGAGCTCTACGAAGGGGTGCCCAGTCTCGAAGGCCTCGAAGTAATCGTCGACGCCGGCTTTGGGGCGGCGTACGCGATCGCTCCGTACGTCATGCGTAAGCTCGGCGCGCGCGTCGTCGAACTCAACTGCGAAGCGGATGGGTCGCGCATCAACGTCGCCTGCGGGACCACCGACCTGCGGCACCTGCGCGAAACGGTGCGGTCGCGAATCGCGGATGGTGCCGGGCGCGTCGTCGGCGTCGCCTTCGACGGCGATGCGGATCGCGCGCTGTTCGTCGACGAGACGGGAGAAAGCGTGAGCGGTGATCACGTGATGTTCGCGATGGCGCGCGACATGCACGAACGCGGCGAGCTGGCGCGCGATACGGTCGTCGCGACGGTAATGAGCAATATCGGATTCGAGCGCGCGCTTGCGCGGCACGGCATTGCGCTGGTGCGAACGGCGGTCGGTGACCGCTACGTTTTGGAAGCAATGCGCGAAGGCGGCTACACGCTCGGCGGCGAGCAATCGGGGCACCTGCTGGATTTTCGCTACAACAACACCGGAGACGGTCCGCGAACCGCGATGACGTTGCTGGGGATCGTTGCCGCCCGGCAAACCCGCTTGTGCGAACTCGTCAACGAGGTCCAAATCGCTCCGCAGATACTCGTTAACGTCACCAGCCGCGACCGCGGCGTCTTAGCGCTGGATTCGGTGCAGGACGAGATCGCGCAAGCGCAGGCGGCGTTGGGGGGCACCGGGCGACTTTTGATCCGCCCGTCCGGTACGGAGCCGCTAATTCGGGTGATGGCCGAGGGTGAGAATTTAGAGTTTATCGAGGAGATCGCCGCTCGCGTCGCGGCTCGAATCGAGCTTGAGCTTAGCCGCCTGCCCTAGACGTTCAGGCCCGAAGTCGGAAACGAGAAATACGGGGGGAGGGCGTGGCCGTGTGACGCCGAAGGCGCCCTCATCAAGGGTTTCCCTGAGATGAAATATCCTTGGGAAACGTTGATGCCTATCGTAGGTCACTGAGTCGGGACCGCAGTCCCGAGCGGGGGATATCCCGGTAGGGGTGAGTGGGCCGGTCGGCCCTAGGGCGAATCTTTCCCGCCCGAACCCGTCAACTAACCCCGCAAGTGTCGTGAAAGAGGAGCGATTTCTTGCGTCAAACGCTAGCCATTGGGGCATTTGCCCTATTCGTTACCAGTTTTACTTCCATTGCGGCGGCCCACTCGCCGGCTGCCCCCAGAACCAATTACGCCGCCTCTGCCGCTTCCGACGCTCAAGCGATGAGCCCGGATGTCGCGGAATGGACCTCCCGCCTCGTGATCGCCCCGACGCCTCATCGCGCCGGGATCGGCCGCTTTACCGGCGGCATTTTGGCGCGGACCTCGCGGATCGCGATGGGCCTCACGACGAGCGCTCTCCGGTTTCTCGGCGTCCCCTATGTTTTCGGCGGAACCAGCACGTCGGGGTTTGACTGCTCGGGGTTCGTGCAGCACGTCTTTGGCTTGATGGGCATCTCGGTGCCGCGGACGGCTGACGCCCAGTACGACGTCGGGCGACCGACCCTAGGCGGCCCCCGGGCGGGCGACTTGGTCTTTTTCGACACGTATGGCGGCGTCTCGCACGTCGGAATCTACCTCGGGAAGGGCAAGTTCGTTCACGCGAGTTCGAGCCACGGGGTCATGGTGAGCAAACTCTCCGATTCGTATTGGGCAGCGCGGTACGTCGGCGCGAAACGGCTGATCGCAACCCGCTAGATTCCCCCGCCTCAGCGCCCGAACAAGAAGTCCGCAACCCGATTAGCAATAATCGGGTTTGCCGTTTTTCCCAGCCATTCGGGGAGCTACGTTACCGAGGCCGCCCGACGTCAGTGCAGGACCGGGACCGGCGGACCCGGCGAGCCGTCCGACCAGCGTCGAACTGGAATGAAAATGGGCATCGGTTCGTATGGACGCATGTTCGGAGCGGCCAAGATCGACGATCCGTCCCAACCGGCGGCCCATGTAGCGAGTTGGCCGTACGCGATGAACGGCATAACGTGCGGTAACCAAGGCCCAGCGACCTCATCGTTAAGATAGCCGCCTTTGGAAAGCATAAAAGCAAACGATGCGGGCGCGGGATCGGTAAAGTGATGGCTCGCGTAGGCCGCCTGCGCCTTCTGCGCGATCTTTTCGCGGTTGTCACCCGCTAACGCCCACTGCGTTCGCTCCACGTACTGCGGCAGCACACTTTGCGCCGCCGGCGGATTGAAACAGCTCGGCCCGCGTCCTTTCGGATTCCAGAACTCGGGATCGTCGAGTCCGGACGTCCACGACCGTTCGACCAGACAGACCCAGCCGTTGTCGCCCTTCACGGCGAGGTAGTAGCCTTGCTTGCCGAGCACGAGAACCGAGGCGTGCGCGGAGACCGATGGCGGTCCCGAACTGCGTGCGAGCGCGATCTCGTCGGGCGGCGCCATGAGATACTGCGCGACCGGCGCCATCGTGGGGTATTTCGATGCCGGCTGCGTCGTCTGGCCGTAGGCCGAAGCCGTCGCGGCGAGCAGCATGGCAAACGTTAGAGTCAAAGTGTGCTTCAAGGGATCCTCCGCCAAAGCAATCGTCTTGGTATCGAACGAGAGCCCCCCAAAGTGACACCGGATACCAGGCCAAGCGGCCTTTGGGTCCCGTCGCGAGAAAGCCTAAGAGATGAACACACACCGTCTTTTGAGCGCGTTGGCGCTCGTTACTTGCTCGACCGCCGCAGCGGGATGCTCGAGCGGCGCCCACGTTGTTCCTGTCACGGGCGCGCCCGTCGCGCCGTCGGGCGCACGGATGGGCTGGCTGTCGCCGCAAGTGAAGAACGGCGGTCAGCTGTACGTTGCCGATCAGTCCAATCAGCGAGTCGCCATATTCTCTCAGAAGAGTGGCGCCCCAACCGGACAGATTACCGACGCGATATCCGGTCCCGACGGATTGTATATCGATCCCAGCGGCACGCTCTACGTTTGCAACTTCGGCAACGGAACGGTGACCGAATACCCGAAGGGCCAGACGATGCATTCGACAACGCTGACCGGCACCATTGGTCCCAAGTACGTCGTCGCCGGACGCGACGGCATCGTATACGTTGCCGATTTCGGCCACGGCTCGCATAGCAACTTGTACGAATACGCCAAAGGAAGCACGACGCCCACGACGACGATCCCATTCGCGACATTTCCCGCCGGCGTCGCACTCGATACTCACAACAAACTCTACGTCGCGTACAACGATGCAGTCTACGGCGACATCGAAGTTCTCAAGTTCGCCCCGGGGAAGACCAAAGGGAAGAATCTCGGCATTTCCATCAAGTTCGGAACCGCCGCGGGCCTCGCATTCGACAAGGACGACGATCTGCTGCTCGACGATCAAGGCCTGCCGGGCGTGGACGTTTTTCCGCCGGGTGCGACGCTCCCGTCAAAACAGTTCACCGGCTTTAGCCTCGCCTACCAGATCGCGCTCAACAAAAAGAACACTCGCCTCTTCGTGAGCGATCCGTTTGGCCCGTCGGTTGCGGAGATTGCCTATCCCTCGGGAACGCCCATTCGCAGCTTTTCCAGCGGCCTCGCCGGAGCGTTCGGAGTCGCGACGAGTCCGGATAGCCCGTATTAAACTACCGCTCCAGGGCACCGGCCGCACCCGCTTCGCTCCAGCGTAATCGCCGGGCTCGGGGCCCCTCATGTCGGCGAAGGCGCGACGAGCGGCCCGGGCCGGGTGAACAGGGCGGCGCGTACGATTGCACCGAAAACTGCGCCGCGGGGCTTGCTCCCTGAGAATCGGGCGAAGATCAATGCGGCGCAAAGCCTTCTAGAGAATAGCGATGTAGCAAACTATGGGGTGTAGCCAAGCGGCAAGGCAGCGGACTTTGACTCCGCCATGCGTTGGTTCGAATCCAGCCACCCCAGCTTATCCTTGGCGGCGTCGAGGTCTGTCGCGCAACGCAGGCGCGAAGCCGCCGGTGTCGGGATCAAGCCCCTGGAGGCGGCGCTTCGTGCGGGTGCAAAACAATACGCCGTGATCCATCGTGCAGATGGCCTCGCCGAAATCGCCGCGCGAATCGCGTGCATTCTAGCGCTCTTCGCGTGCGTTGCATCGTGTAACTTGCAACGGGGCGGCGGCGCGTCCGGCGTTATGCCGTCACATGCTGCAGGCCAGGCGTTGGCGGCGTTTCCGAGAGAACGTCTCTGGGGAGCGCCCGGTGAGACGCGCTGGGAGCCGGTCGTTGCCGCCGACCCTCACGCTCCGTGGGTCTATCAGATGAGCACCGGCCAGCGTCCCGATTATCTGCTCTTCCGCGCGTCGAGCGACGGCGGTAGGACGTGGGGCCGGCAACGGCATCTTTGCCACCGCGGCGTTCGCGTGCCGTTTCAGTACGATCCGCAAATCGCCGTGACCGGCGACGGCACGATCGACGTCGTCTGCCTCGATGGATTTCGGCCCGGCGCCGTGTTCGCGCGGTCGCGCAACCACGGCGACAGCTGGAGCAAGGCGGTGCGGCTCGACGGCAAGCTAAAGTATAGCGACAAGCCGACGCTGGCGATCTCAGCGGACGGCAAGGACGTCTACGTCGCCTATAACTCGTATAACGCGCTGTACGTCTCGGTCTCGCACGACTACGGCCTCACGTGGGCGGCGCCGATGCGCGCGACGACGCACCGCCGATGGTACTACTCGCTCTCCGGTGCCGTCGGCCGCGACGGTGCCGTCTGGTTCGCGGTCGACGGGGAGACGGGGCGTGACGAGACCGGCAACGGCCACGTGAGCCTCATCACCTCTGCCGACGGCGGCGTGACGTGGAGTGAGATCCCGTTCGTCGTCAGCCATGAAGGCGCAAAATGCGATCGGCACCACTGTTATCCCGATTTCTTCACGGCCCAGGATGCGGTTGCGGCGGACGGTCGCGGTAATCTCGTCTTCGCCTTCGCCAAGAACGACCGGCCGCAGGGGCCCAACGCATTGTACGTCAGCCGTTCCAACGACGATGGCGCCACGTGGAGCGAAGCGGCGCTCGTCTCGAATGCCGGAAATGCCATGAGCCCCGCGGTGGCCGCGGCGCCTGACGGCAGCTTCCGGCTCGTGTGGCAGGACGATCGCAACGGGCACTCGTCGTGGAACACCTGGTATTCGCGCAGCGGCGACGCGGGCGCGACGTGGAGCAAGGCCGTGCGGCTCTCCGACCGAGCATCGGGTGCATCCTACAAGCATGCCGGCGGATATGACTTCCCGTTCGGCGATTACCTGGGGCTCGCGGTCGACGGCGAGGGCGTTAACCACGTCGTATGGGGAGAAGGCTCGGCGATCTACTTCCCGGGCGGCACGTGGTGGACGCGGGGGCCGTGACGCAGACCGCTGCAACGCTTCACATAACCAATGGTGACGGCGCCCTCTACCTTTTGAAGAAGGCCGGAGTTCTTGGAACGCACGTCGCTTGGCAGGACGCCCTCAACGTCGGTCCCGTTCCCGCCGGATTATCGCTTGAAGAGACGACCTCGGTGCGGACGCGCTATTTGGCCGGACGCGGCTACGACAACCCGATCAAGCTGATCCACGATTTCCAACGGCGCGACGCGCTGCTCCGGCGAGCGCGCGAGTACGAAGAGGTCGTGTTGTGGTTCGAGCACGATCTGTTCGATCAACTGCAGCTGCTGCAGGTGCTCACCGCGTTGGACGAACTGCAGCTTCACCCCGGCCACGTCGCCCTCGTGCAGACCGATCACTATTTGGCGAGCGTTACGGTCGACGAGATGCTCGCGCTCTTGCCGAAGCGCCGGACCGCGACCGAAGCGATTTTTCGCTCGGCCCGCCGCAGTTGGGAGCGATTCGTCTCCCCGACGGCCGACGGCCTTCTCGCTGCCGCAGGAGAGGACGCGATCGGATTACCGTATTTGCGTGCCGCCTTGCAGCGCCTGTGCGAAGAGTATCCGTCCACGCGCGACGGCCTCTCGCGCTCGGAGCGCCAGGCGCTCTATGCGATCGCGCAGGGAGCAGCAGGAAACGACGAACTCTTTGCGCGCTCGCAGGCGCGAGAAGAAGCCACGTTTCTGAGCAAGCGCGCGTTCGCAATGATGCTCGAGGAGCTGCGCGCCGGGGAGGCCGCGCTGTACGAAGGCGACGGTGCGACGATCGCGTTGACGGCCTTGGGCCGCCGCGTGCTCGCGGGCGATGCAGATTGGCTCGAGGAACACGCGATCGATCGCTGGATCGGGGGCGTGCACCTCCTTGGCGGCAACCTTATCCGCTGGGACGACGATGCGGGGCGCTTCGTATGAGGATCGGATTGGAGCGCAAGGCGAAGCGTACGCCGGGGCAGAAGCCGGGACCCCGAAGATGACCAACGACGAGCTCAGCATCGACCTCAAACCCGAAGACGGCGGCGAAACCCTCGTCGTTAACCTCGGCGGAAGCATGGATATCGCGACGTCTCCAACGGTGAGGGCGGCGCTATCGGAGGCGATCGACGGCGGCGCTAACCATCTCATCGTCGATTTGACTCGGCTCGAGTTCCTCGACTCAACCGGTCTCGGCGTGCTGATCGGCGCGCATCGGCGAACCGCCGAAAGCAACGGTTCTCTGCGTCTGATCGTCAATGAGGGACCGATCTCGCGCTTGCTCAACATCACCGGTTTGGTTGCGGTCTTCGCCGTCTATCGTTCGCCCGAGGACGCTCGCCGCGATCGCGGCCGTCTCGGCGCGCCCGTCTAACCGGAAGCGTACGCCTCGTCGAGTAGTTCGACGAGATGACGCACGACCGTGCGGCTCTTGCCGCCGAGTCCGGAAGTAATTTGTAAAGCGCACCCCGGATTGGCGGTAACGACGATGCTGGCGCCGCTGCGCTCGATCGCCTCGACCTTCCGGCGCTGCAATCTCGAGGCCATCTCCGGCTGCTCCAGATTGTAGATGCCGGCGCTCCCGCAGCAGACGGCGCTCTCCTCCAGCTCGACGAGTCGCAGATCCGGAATGCGCGCGAGCAGGCGACGCGGCGCTTTCGAGATGCGCTGCGCGTGAACTAAGTGGCAGGGTTCTTGGTAGGTCGCGATCGCTTCGATCCCACGAGCAGGCGTCCCCAAGTCCATTGCATCGAGGACCTCGCTGACGTCGCGCACGCGTTGTGAGAAACGGCGCGCCCGCGCCGCCCACCGCTCGTCGGCCGCCAAGAGCTCGCCGTACTCTTTGAGCGCGCTGCCGCAGCCGGCGGCGTTGACGACGTAGACATCGGCGCCGCTGCGCTCGAAGCTTTCGATGTTGCGCCGGGCGAGCACGCGCGCGAAATCCGGATCGCCGTCGTGCGTAGAGAGCGCGCCGCAGCACCCTTGACTGCGAGGGACGACGACGGAGAGACCAGCGCGCAACAGCATGCGGACCGTCGCTTCGTGCACCCGGCCGAACGCGACCGGCATGATGCAGCCGGTATGAAGAAAAGCGAGACCCGCCGCTTTGCTCGCCTCGAAGCGCTGATCGGCTGCGACGAAAAACGAACCTGGGATGTGCGGCGCGAGCTGCACGGCTCGGCGTAGGCCGAAGGCTCCGGCCAGCGGCGTCAGGTGCGCCTGCTGGGCGAACCGCAGGAGGCGGGCCGCCGCCCGGATGAGGCGCGCGTTGCCGACGATGCGGTGGAGCGCGAGATCGCGCAGCCGGCGGCGCCTGCCGGGCGGCGCCTCTTCCTGGGAGGCGCGGCGAATCTGCGCGCGTGCGGACTCGACGAGTTGTCCGTAGCGGACCCCGGAGGGACAGACCGCCTCGCAGGCGCGGCAGTCCAAGCATTGGGACATCTGCTCGACGAAGCCCGGGCTGAGCAGATCGAGCCGCGCTTGCGCGACGTCCTTGATCAGACTGAATTCTGCCGCGCGGTCCCGACGTTTCTGTCATAGTCTCCAAGTAGGTCGGGCAAGACGCCAGGCAGAGGCCGCAGCGAATGCATGCGTCGTAGATTGACGCCTGCGGCTGGTCGGATCCGCTGAAGCTCCGGAGCGGGTGCTCGGTCATCGCCGGACTGGCTTCGCTCGCAACGCGCGAGCTTTCCCGCCATCCATCTAGGAATCGCCGTAAGGACGGAGGTCGCGTGAAAAAACGAATGAAGGTCGCGGTAACCGGTGCCGCGGGACAGATCGGCTACGCTCTGCTCTTTCGCGTCGCGTCGGGCCAGATGTTCGGCCCCCAGACCGAAGTCGAGCTGCAGCTGCTCGAACTGGAGGCGGCGCTGCCAAGCCTTGCCGGCGTCGCGATGGAGCTGGAAGATTGCGCGTTTCCGCTGCTCAAGAGCGTTTGGATCGGCTCGGACGTCAACGAAGCGATGCACGGCGTCGATTGGGCGCTTCTCGTCGGGGCGGTTCCGCGCAAAGCCGGGATGGAGCGTTCGGACCTGCTGCGCATCAACGGCCAGATCTTCACCGCGCAGGGCCGCGCCATCAACGAGCACGCCGCCAAAGACGCCGGCGTCTTCGTCGTGGGTAACCCGGCGAATACCAACTGCCTGATCGCGATGAAGAACGCACCTCGGATCTCGCCGGACCGCTTCTTCGCGATGACGACGCTCGACGAACTTCGCGCGCGGGCGCAGCTGGCTCGCAAAGCCGGCGTCGATACGACCGACGTCGCGCGGATCGTCGTCTGGGGCAATCACTCGACGACGCAGTTTCCCGATTTCTCGCATGCGACGATCGGCGGCAAAGTCGCGCACGAACGGATCGAACGCCCGTGGCTCGAAGGCGAATTTCTTTCGACCGTACAGAATCGCGGCGCCGAAGTGATCAAAGCGCGCGGTGCGTCGTCGGCCGCTTCCGCGGCCAACGCGGCGGTCGTCGGCGTCTACAACTTGACGCACGACACGCCGGCGCACGAGTGGTATTCGGTTGGCCGCTATTCGCACGGCGAATACGGCGTTGAACCCCGGTCTCATCTTCTCGTTCCCGTCGCGCACCGAGAACGGCGTATCGCGAATCGTCGAAGACGTCGAGCACGACGAGTTCGGCCGGGGCAAGCTCCAAGCAACGCTCGAAGAGCTGCGCAAGGAGCGCGACGCCGTCATCGAGCTCGGTTTGATCCCCGCCTGAGATAGAAACGGACTCGCGCTGCCCGCGAACGAACTACCGGGAATGAGCGGTCCCCAGAAGAACCAACCGGACCTCGATCTCATTCATGTGAACGTTGCCTCGGCCGCCGGAGCCTACTCGGTCGGGAGCGTTTCCTTCTTTCGCTATATCCTGAGGCTCGGTGAGCTGGGACTCTCGCTTTCGCTAGCCGATCAAGAGGCCGTGGACGTGCTCTCGGCCGTCCCCCACGCGCTCGGACCGGAAGAAGAAGTGGCATTCGCGTCGGGCCGCGGCTGGCGCGTCATTCCCGCTCAGGGCGAGCTGGACTGGCCGGTCCTTGAGGCGACGCCGGAGCGCTTGCATAGTGCGCTGGAACGAGCGCGCAGCCTGCTCTGGACCCACGCGGCGCGCTTTGCCGTCAGCGCCGGCGAGATCGCATCGATCGAAGAGGAACTCGACGCCGTCTACGGCATTTTGATGCGCGCGCAGGCGGCCGGCGTTGCCGTCAACGTTTCCTACGTAGCCTAAAGGCCCACCTCGTGGCGCTCCTCTGGGAGGTACCGCTCGTCGGCGCAGGCGGCGAGCCGATTTCGTTCGCGCGCACCGTGCACTCGCACGGCTGCGCGCAGCTGCCGCCGGCCGACGTCGTAGAAGATCCGTTGCGCTACCGGCGCCGCTTGCGTTTCGGCGAGCGCGTCGTCGCGCTGACGATGGAAGCGCGCGGCAACCGACTCGCCGTCGAAAGCGACCTCAAGCTTGGACCGCGCGATGCACGGAAGGCGCGCGGGTTCGTCGCCAAGATGTTCCGGCTGCAGGACGACCTCTCACCGTTTTACGCGCAAATTGCCGGCGACGAGCGCCTCGGCTGGGTCACCGCCGGCGCGGGGCGCATTTTGGCGAGCCCGACCGTCTTCGAAGACGTCGTCAAAACGATCTGTACGACCAACTGCGCCTGGTCGGCAACGATTCGGATGACGACCGCCCTCGTCGAGCTCGGCGGCGGCGCCTTTCCCGACGCTGCGCTGCTGGCGCGCACCCCGCTCAAGTGGTATAACGACGTCGCGCGGATGGGCTATCGCGGCCCGTACGTTCGAACGATCGCCGCCGAGGTCGTTGCCGGGCGGCTCGATCTGGAGTCCTTCACGCAGCGCGAACGCTACGACGACGAAACGATCGAAGAGCTCTTGCTGGCACTGCCGGGCGTCGGTCCGTACGCCGCGGCCCACATCATGCAGCTCTTGGGACGGCACCGGCCGCTCGTTTTGGACTCTTGGACGCGCCCGGCCTACCTTCGCTTGAGCGGACGAAAGCGCGCCGTCGACCGCACGATTCGCCGCGACTTCGCGCGGTACGGTGAATACGCGGGGCTTGCGTTCTGGCTCTTTCTGACGCGGGAGTGGGTCGAAGACTAGCCGTCCATGCGGTCGCGCGGGTGCGCCTCGTCGTAGGCGCGCCGTTTGTGCCCCATCGCGAGTTGCAGGTAGATGCCCGTCGTCGCGAGGCTTTCGTGGCCCAGCAACTCGCGCACGGTCTCGAGGTCGACGCCGTTTTCGACAAGATGCGTCGCGAACGAGTGGCGCAACGTATGAGGCGTCGCGCGCTTTTGGATGCCGCTGACGCGATAGACGTCGCGAAAGATGCGCCAGATGTGCTTGGGCGTAAGCCCTTTGCCGCCGCGCCCGAGAAAGAGCGCGGGGTCGCTGCTGCGCTGGCGCACTCTAAGGTAGGCTTCGATCGCCTCCGCCGCGGCGTGATTGATGACGACCGTGCGTTCCTTGTTGCCTTTGCCGGTGACGCGAATCGTACGTTCGGCCAGATCGACGTTGGCAAGTTGGACGCCCGCGACCTCAGCCCGGCGCACGCCGCTCGCGTAGAGCAGCTCGAGGATCGCCGTATCCCGCAGGCGGGCCGTATCGGTCCGCCCGGCGAGCGTCGTTCGGAGCAGGCGCATCACCTCGTCAACCTTTAGAGGCGCCGGCTTACGTTTGGCGACCGCCGGCCCCGGGATCGCAAACGCGGGGTCGTCGGCCAGGACGCCGGTAATCTTCAGGAATCGATAGAGCGCGCGGATCGACGAGAGCTTTCGGCAGACGGTCCGGCTATCGTATTTTCGCGAATCGAACAGATAGGCGATATACCTGCGGATGTGCGTCGCCCGCACCTCGAGCAGCGACCCGCCCGCAAATTCGTCGGGCTGCGCCTCGTGCGAGCGCTTCAGGAACTCCGCGAACTCCCGGAGATCCCGTTCGTACGCCGCCACCGTCAGGGGGCTTCGCTGCCGCTCGGTCAGCAGGTACGCCGAGAGATCCTTCACGCAGCCTTCTACCGGCATCGAATACGACATAATAAATCTTTCATCGCATTCGCTGAGGGCGGGAAGAACCCCCTTTTCCGTGGAGGCGAATGCGACGAAAGATTGGCTGCCAGTGGCGATGGGGGGGTTGGGGGTCTTCAGCCCGATGCCGTGGACAGGCGGGTGGAGTTGGGGTCGATGAGCGGGTTTGTGCCCGGATGTGGGCTGGATGGGACTTTGGGAGATTCCGGGCGCGAGGGTTAGCGCGGCGGTCCTTGGTTTAGTTCGGGCGTTGGTTTGACGAAGTCCCCGAACAGGTTACGATCCACGCGGTTAGTTCGAGGCGCTTGAGGATCGGGGTGACGTCGTATTGCTTGTCGCTCGCGCACGTCTGGTTCAGAAAGCGCGACTTTTTCACCCCATCGGTGTACTCGACGTCGACGACGAGGCGATTTTGGTTGGTGTACACGGTGAACTGCTTGCACCAGCCCTGCTGGAAGCACTGCTCGACAACCGCGAAGTCGTAGACCTTGACGAGGTCTTTCACTTGGCCGTTGTCGCCCTTCTGGTCGGCGGTGAGGCCGAGCTTGTGCGCCTCCTTCGCGACCCACGAATCGTAGGTCAGTTGCTCGCTATAGGTAATCGGAAAGCCGGTCTTGTTCTGGTAGCCGTCCAGATTGTCGGGATCGACGCCGTCGAAGCCCTTCTGTTTGCACAGTTGCAACCGGTGCTTCATCAGCGGTTCGAGGAGCGACGTCTGGCGCACGTCGAGCCATCGTTCGCCCTTCCAATGGCCGTCTTTGTTGCCCAACACGCTCTTAGGAAACTTGCCGGCGTCCGGGCGCCAGTCTTCCCACGTGCCGACGTCGATGTAACACATGACTCGGCGGTTGCTTGCGTGCAGCGTCGCGACGACCGAGGGCTTGGTGTCGAACATATCGAGATCGTAGATCTGCGCGTTGACGCTCAGATCGAGCTTTCCGTCGTACTGAATTTGATAGGATTCGCCGGTCGTCGGAATCCAGCGGGAGGAGGCCGCGACCGTGGCCGGCGCGGGGATCGAACCGGCCGTCGGGATCGCGCCGCCGCTGCAAGCGGCCAGCGTGAGCGCGGCGATCGAGGCTGCGGCTGCGAACGGCTTCATGCCGCCAGTATACCACCGCACTCCCAGCGAAAGCGGCTCCCGTGACGCGCCATTTTCTTCTTCTTCCGCTTCTTCCGCTGCTTGCTTCGATCGGCTGCAGTTCGCCGCAGCCCTACGTCAATACGATCGGCGTCTTGCTGCCCGGATCGACGATGACCGTTCACGTCACCGACGCGCCGCTCTCGGCGTACGCACCGGCGGTCGCACAGCCCCACAACGTCTTCACGATCTCCGCCACCGCGATGCCCAAGGGCACGACGCCGCCCGCGCCGCAGCTGCGTGCCGAGCGCAGCGGGATCGTCGTCGCCGCACCCAATCCGCTGGCCGCGCTGCTCGTCCGCGTTCCGCAAAAAGTCGATCTCGTCGTCGATTCGCAACGCGGTGACGTGACCGTCACCGACATCAGCGGCAACGCGCGGGTGAAGGCGGCTCGCGGCAACGTGACGTTGATGGTGCCGGGGTACGCGCAGGCGTCGACGCTGCAAGGAAATCTTAAGGTGACGATGGGGGCAACCGATTGGCCGGGGACGCTCTCCTTTTCCTCGCAGCACGGCGACGTCGAGGTGTGGATCAGCACGAAAGCGTCGTTTACGGTGCACCTGCACACCGATAGCGGAACGCTGTTTACCGATTTTGGCCTGAAGGGCAGCTCGAGCGGGACTTCGGAGACGATCGACGGCAGCGTCAACGGAGGCGGCCCGCAGCGCATTGACGTCGAGACGAAATCGGGCGCGATTCGCCTGTTACGTCTGCAGCCGCAGGCGTGAACGCCCGAGCAGCGCTTCGCGCGCCTTGACGAGGCGAACCATCGCTTCGTTGTAGGGCGTCGGGGTCGACGTGCGACGGCCGAAGGCGACGACCGCGCCGTTGATGTGATCGATCTCGCTGGGATGTCCCGACTCGAGATCGTAGGCCATCGAACTCTTGGCATCGGCGCCAAGCGCGACGACCTCCGTGACGTACTGCCAAGGATTGACGAACGGGAGGTTGATCTTCAACGCCGCCGCGACGTTCGCGGTCTCTTCGGCGAGCGCTTCTGCTAAACGTGCGGCATTGGGATCTTTCGGGATCTCGCCGGCGTCGCAGTCGAGGATTGCGGAGAGCGCGTTGACCGAGGCGTTGGCGACGAGCTTTCCCCACAAGTGCGGGCGGATGTCGTACACGGCCGCCGCTCGCAGCCCGCTGCCGGTGAGCAGCTCCGCGACCGTGCGCGCGACGTTCGCCGACGCGCTCGCCGAGCCGATGATCGTGTTGCCTTGCTCGGAGCTGCGCACGTGCCCGGGTGCGATCGTGTGCGATGATTCGGTCGTAATCCCCAAGACGACGGGCACCGCGCCGCCGAGCGCCGTCTTGATCGCGTCCTCGTTGCCGACGCCATTTTGCAGCGAGATCACGGGCGACGCCGGGTCGAGCTCGCCGGCAAAGGCGCGCAGCGCCCGCAGCGTGTCGACGGCCTTGACGAAGAGAAAGAGCATGCGCGAACCGTAGAGATCGTGCGGCCGCCGGGCGATCGCGACTTGCCGCGCGGGTTCGTCGTTGACGCGCAGGCCATGGTGCCCCACCGCTTCGGCGACCTCGTCGTTGTCGTCGAGCATCGTCACTTCGGAGCAGCCGGCGAGATGGTAGCCGAAGAGCGTCCCCATCGCCCCTGCACCGATAATTCCGATGCGCATCGTGCGGTCTCGAGGCTCCTTAGAACTGATACTGCACGCCGAAGGTATTGCGTCGCGAGGCGTGCGTGACGTCGCGCTGTCCGAAAAACAACTCCGCGCCCGGCGCGATGTGCAGGTTTCCGTAGAGGTCGATCATCGGATAGGTCAGATCGTAGATTCGCGTCTCCAAGCCGAAGCCGTGAGCCGGCGCGTAGGCGCCGCGAACGCCGATCTGCGAGTACAGAACGCCGCCGCCGAACTGAAAGTCACCCTTCTGCTGCTGCAGCAGCGCGTTCCACGTCGTGTTGTTGCCGATCGAGTTCGCGCCGACCATCAGGTTGGTGGTGGAGTGCGGGAGCAAGAGGAGATTGATGTCGCCGAGCGGGCCTTGGCTGCTGGTCATCACGGGATTGAGCCCGGGGTTGTGCTGCGGCGAGAGGCCGCTCAAGCGAACTTGGATCGCGAAGAGGTTGCGCGCCAGCGAGGCGAGCTTGCCCTGAAGGTTCGCGCGCAGCTCCGGCGACACGCCCGTGTGGGCCGGTTGCGTCGTGGGAACCGCACCGGGGTAGGGCGAGATGCTCGGCACCGTCAACGGCGCCGGCGTCGCGCCTTGGTCGACGCCGTAGACGCTGCTCGTTCCGCCGAGCTGCCCCAAGAGCGCATTCGCCTTCTGCATGACGGCGTCGAGGTTCGCGATCGTGTTGCGCATCTGGGCTTGCGTCTGCGGATCGCCGGTTACGGTGCGCAGGTCCTTCGTGAGCGCGGCGAGCGTTGCCGTCGTTTCGGCGATGTTCTGCGTCGTCGAGAGGACGTTCTGCTTCAGCCGCGGATCGGTGGCCAGCGACTCCAGCGCGGTCATCGATTTGTTGAGCGCGAGGGCGGTCGAGTTGAACTGATCGAGCAGGACGCCGACCTTCTTCGAATCCGTCGTGGCGGCGCCGTTGAGCGTTGTCGAGAGCTCCGCGATGTTCTCGCTCGCCGCGCCGAGGCTGCTCTGCAGGGTGCTGCCGATGGATGCGAGCTGGCTGCGCGTCGAGATCGTCAGAGCATTTGCGTTATCGAGGGTCGACTGCAGCGTGTTGAGGAGCTTCGGCGTGCGCGCCTCGATCAGCGACATGAGGCCGTTCAGACGCTTGATTTCACCTTGCCCCTCGGCCAGCAGATCGCCGATGCTGACGCCGTTGGTGCCGCGCGGCTGCTGCGCGATCGGCAGCACTTCGCGCGGAAGCAGCGCGATCGGCGGCGCCTGACGCGGGGGAATGATCACGAGCGCCGGGTTGCCGGTCAGCGGCGCTTGGATCAAAAACTTCGATGCTGCAGGCACGTCGATGTCGTTTTTCATCGCGAGGATGACGTCGACGGTATTATCGGGGAGCAGCTGCACCTGATCGATGGAGCCGGCGTCGACGCCGCTGAAATAGACCTGCGCGCCGGTGGTCAACCCGGCAGCCGATTGAAAGTGGACGCCGATTCGGTAGCCGGTATGCCGCGTTCCGAAGTCGGTGATGAGATAGAATACTCCGAAGAGCAGGAGCAACGCGACGAGCGTGAATGCACCGACCTGAGCCTGCTTGGTCATACCGGCTTCTTTTCGCTTTGCCGCCCCAGAGCCTCGCAAATCCGGCGAAAGAGCGCCCGCTGCCCCAGGAGCGTGGCGCCGAGCCCTTGACGGGATTTCGCGCTACGAAAATCGCAGAGGGAAACTACCATGCGAAACAGACGTGAGGGCCGCAACGCCGGCGGCATCTCAGAGACCATCGGCGCGCCGGCCGACGCGCAACGCTTCACCGTTAATATCGCCGCGGAGGTCGCCCAAGAACTGCGCGGCATCGCCGCAAAACATCGCGTCAGCGAATCCTCCGTCGTCGAGATCTCCTTGCGCCAGCTCTTTCGCCGCATCCCGCCGGCAACGATGGGCAGCTTCTTGCACGACCACGGTGCGTGCCTTCGGCGCCGCTAGCGCTTTTCAGTAAGTGCTTCGCTAGATCGGGATCGGGCCGGCTTCGGAACCCTGCAGGAACTGCTGAACGATCGGGTTCGAGGAGTTGCGGATGCGATCGGCGGTGTCGTAGGCGATGATCGCACCCTCGAAGAGCATCGCGATATAGTCGGCCATCGCAAAGATCGATGGAAGGTCGTGTGAGATGACGACCGCCGTGCCGCTGAGCTTTGCACGAAGTTTCAAAATCGTCTCGGTGATCAGCTTGCTGACGATCGGATCGAGCCCCGTCGTCGGTTCGTCGTACAGCACGAGCTCGGGCCGGGTAACGATCGCCCGGGCGAAGCCGGCGCGCTTGAGCATGCCGCCCGAGAGCTCCGCCGGAAGGTCGTCGTAGGCGTGAAGCAGGCCGACGCTATCGAGCGCGTCGAGAACCGTCCGGCGGATCTCCGAACGCGCGAGCTTCGAGTGCTCCTCGAGCGGCAGCGCCACATTTTCGCCGACGGTTAGGCTATCGAGCAGCGCGGCGAACTGAAACGAGAAGCCGATCTTCTGCCGCAGTTGATTGAGCTTCTCTTCGGACATATGGCAGAGGTCGTTACCGAGAAGGTAGACGTGACCCGTGTCGGGCGCGATCAAACCGTCGAGCAGACGCAGGATCGTCGACTTGCCTGCCCCCGAGAGGCCGATGATGCAGGTGATGGCGCCCTCGACGATGTCGAGGCTGCAGTTGCGTAGCACGATGCGTTCGCCGAAGGCGAGGTTGACGTCGTCCATTCGGGCGAGTACCTTGCGCGCTCCGTCGTTCATTTGTTAAAAAGCAGAAACGAGAGTATGAAGTTGGAAGCGAAGATCAGGATGATGGCGAGGACGACCGAGAAGGTCGTCGACTTGCCGACGCCGGCCGCTCCGCCGCGCGTCGACAGCCCCTGGTAGGCCCCGACCATCGCGATGATCGTCGCGAAGACGAACGTTTTCACCAGGCCTTTGACGACGTCGACGAAGCCGATCGATTCGCGGACCGACGCCATGAACGAATCGAAGGGAATATGCGCGTACTCTTGCGCGATCCAGGCGCCGCCGAGAATCGAGACGACGTCGGCGAAGATCGTGAGCAGCGGCAGCATCAGCAACAGCGCCAGCAATCGGGGCACGACGAGGAAGCGCGCGGGTTCGAGCCCCATCGAGCGCAGCGCCTCGATCTGCTCGGTTACGACCATCGAGCCGAGCTCGGCGGCAATTGCCGCGCCGACGCGCCCGGCGACGACGACCGCCGTGAGCATCGGCCCCAGCTCGCGCACGGAAGCGTAGGCGACCGCGCCGCCGACGAGGTTCGAAAAGCCGTAGGCGACGGCTTGCTGCGCGGACTCAAGCGAGATGACCATGCCGGTAAAGAGCGAGGTGAGCACGACGATGACCAGCGACTGCACGCCGAGCAAGGCGCACTGCGAGACGGTCTCCCCGACGCGGATGCGCAAGCGGAAGAGAAAGCCGGCGGACTCGGCCGAGAGCAGCGTCAGGCCGCCGGTGTATTCGAAGAAATCGTTGGTCGCGCGGCCGACGCGCGCCAGCAGCCTCACGCCCCGGAGTCCCGCACCGCGCGCAGCGCGTGCAGCAGCGCCTGCGTTGCCTCGATCCGTTTGACCGCGACGCCGCGCTCGGCCGTGTAGTTGAAGTGAACCTGGTTGAGCCTTTCGAGGCGGCGGTCGACGTCGCGCAGATGCGCGCGCGCTTCGCGATCGAATCCTTCGAAGTAGTGGCTTACGGCCTGGTAATAGGCTCGGCGCCGGCCGTCGCCGGGCTCGCCGTCGCGCAGCGCGGCTTCGATCGAGCGCTGCGCTTCGCGCATCGCACGGTCGGTGATGTGAAACGCGCCGACCTGCGCGACGAGCCGTCGAAGCGCTTCGTCAACCGGCATGAGCGTGCGCGTCCAGCGCCGCGCGCTGCACGTCGAAGAGTTGGCGGATTCCACCCTCGGCAAGTGCGAGCAGCGCATCGAGTTCGCGCCGGTCGAAGGGCCGTGCCTCAGCGGTGCCCTGGAGCTCGACGAATCGCCCGGCGTCGGTCATGAAGACGTTCATATCGACCAACGCCTGACTATCCTCGTCGTACGCGAGGTCGAGGAGCGGAATTCCGCCGACGATGCCTACGCTGGTCGCGGCGACCATGGCCTGCAGCGGCCACTTGGCGCGATCGGCCGGATCGAAGCGCGTCCGTAGCGCGAGCTCGAGCGCGACGTAGGCCCCGGTGACGGCCGCGGTGCGCGTTCCGCCATCTGCTTGGAGAACGTCGCAGTCGAGCCAGAGCGTTCGCTCGCCGAGCTTCGCGGTATCGGTCACCGCGCGCAGGGCGCGTCCGATGATCCGCTGGATTTCGTGCGTTCGCCCGCCGAGGCGGCCCTTGGCAGCCTCACGCTGGTTGCGCTCCTGGGTCGCGCGCGGAAGCATCGCGTACTCCGCCGTGACCCAGCCGGCGCCGCGCCCCTTCATCCACATCGGCACGCGATCTTCGACCGAGGCGGCACAGAGCACTCGCGTGTTGCCGAGGCTTATCAGCGCGCTGCCCTCCGCGTACTTGAGAAAGCCGGGCTCGATCGAGACCGGGCGCAGTTCGTCGGACCGTCGCCGGTCGGCGCGAAGCATTACTCGACGGTGACGGTCTTGGCCAGGTTGCGCGGCTGGTCGATGTCCTTGCCTTCGATGTCGGCGATGTGGTACGCCAGCAGCTGCAGCGGAATGACGTTGACGATCGGCGAGAGGAGCTCGTCGACGCGCGGCACCCAGAAGACGTGATCGGCGACGTTGCGGACCTCTTCGTCCCCGTAGTTGGCGACCGCGACGACCGGCGCTTCGCGCGCCTTCGATTCCATCAGATTCGAGAGCATCTTCTCACGCACGCGATCCTCGGTGACGACTCCGACGACGGGCACGCTCGAATCGAGCAACGCGATCGGCCCGTGCTTCATCTCGCCGGCGGAGTAACCCTCGGCGTGGATGTACGAGATCTCTTTGAGCTTGAGTGCGCCTTCGAGCGCGGTCGGGAAGTTGACGAACCGGCCCAAAAAGAGCATGCTCTGCGCCTTGCGCAGCTGGCCGGCGACGCGCCGGATCTCGTCGGAGGTGTTGAGGACGACGTCGACGGCTGCGGGCAAGAGCTTCGTGCCGTCGGCGATCTCTCGCAGGCGCGCCTCGTCGGCGGTGCCGCGCAGACGCGCGAGGTAGAGCGCGAAGAGCGTGAGCACGATCACTTGTGAAACGTAGGTTTTCGTCGCGGCTACGCCGATCTCGGGGCCGCCGCGCGTATAGAGCATCCCATCGGCGAGTCGGGTGAGATGCGAACCCAAAACGTTGCATATCCCAAGGACGCTGCTTCCGGACTGCTGCGCGATCTTGATCGCCTCGATCGTGTCGGCCGTCTCGCCGGACTGCGACATCGCGATGACGAGCGTCGTCGGGTCGATCACCGGATCGCCGTAGCGAAACTCACTCGCGAGCTCCATCTCAACGGGCAATCGCACCAGCGACCGCAGCAGATACATGCCGACGAGGCCCGCATGATAGGCGGTGCCGCAGCCGGTGATCGCGATCTTGCTCAAGCGCTCGAGGCGATCGGGGGCGAGATTCGGGAGCTCGGCCTCCAGATGAACGTCGGCGAGTTCGTCGATCCGACCGCTCATCGTCTCCTTGATGACCTGCGGCTGCTCGAAAATCTCCTTGAGCATGAAATGTTTGAAGCCGCTCTTCTCCGCCGAGCCGGGGTCCCAGGTGATCGAGATGGGGTCGCGGTCGACGCGCGCGCCGGAGTAGTCCGAGAGCGCGAACCCGTCGCGGCCGACGACGGCGATCTCCCCTTCATGCAAAACGACTTCGCGCCGTGTGTAGGGCAGGATCGCCGGCGTATCCGAGGCGACGTACATCTCGCCCTCGCCGATCCCCAGAATCAACGGACTCGCGCCGTTGCGCGCAAAGACCAGATGCTCGGGGTCGTCGCTGGAGATTACGCCGAGCGCGTAGGCTCCGCGAACCTCGCGCAGCGTGCGGCGAAGCGCTTCTTCGAGGTTACCGTCGTAGTGCAGCTCGATGAGGTGCGCCAGCACCTCGGTGTCGGTCTGACTCTTAAAGACGTGGCCGAGCTCGACCAAACGGGCTCGCAGCGCGGCATAGTTTTCGATGATGCCGTTGTGGACGACGGCGATCTTTCCAGCGCAATCCAGGTGCGGATGGGCATTGGCGTCCGACGGCGCCCCGTGAGTCGCCCAACGGGTATGGCCGATCCCGACGATGCCCGAAAGCGACTCGCCGTTGCGCAGACGCTCCGCCAGGCGCGAAAGCTTGCCCTCGGCCTTGGAGCCGCAGAGGTTCCCCTCGGCGTCGATGACGGCGATTCCGGCGCTGTCGTACCCGCGGTACTCGAGCCGCCCCAAAGCGTCCAGAATGATCGGGACGCTATTGCGCGGTCCTATATATCCGACTATTCCACACATACTAACTCCTTAGCGCTTCGCGCTTCGTCGTTAGCACGTGGGTAAATGGGCACTCCGGCGCTCCGCGCCTGCGCGCCCCCCGCCGGCGGAGCCGACGGGTCCCCCCGCAGGTCACCCTACTTAATTCCCTCTTTTGTGCGGCGGTACTCGATCTTGCCCTCGGCGATCTCGTCGAGCGCGATCGAGACCGGCTTGTTCGGGTTGATCGTATCGCGGTCCACGAGCGGCTCGCTGGCGAAGTACTCGCGCCGGTCGGTGGCGGGAAGTTGCTGAACGCGGATCCAGTTGTTCAGTTGCCGGGCTCGTTTGGTGACGATGTTCACCAAGCTAAACTTCGAGTCGGCATGCTCCAGCAGGGCGTCGAGATCCCCGAATACGGATTTGCTCATGATTCCTTTCAATAACGAAGACGTTATGACGACTCGACGCGCCGCAGCGAGTCGTCGGGGTAGCGGTGGATGCGAAAGCGCTCCGCCTGTAAAATCGCCTCGAGGTCGCGCACCGCTTGCTCGGAACGATCCTGTTCGTTGACGACGATGTAGTCGAACTTGCGGATGAACTTCATCTCGCGAGTCGCAATTTCGAGCCGCCGGGCAATCTCCTCGTTCGTCTCGGTTCGCCGCGCAAGCAGCCGCTCGCGCAGGTTCGAGAAACGATCCGGAACCAGAAAGATCAGCACCGCGTCCGGAAAAGCCGATTGCACGGCGAGCGCGCCGTTGACCTCGGGCTTCATGATGACGTCGTATCCCTCGGTCAAGCTCTGCTCGACGTAATCCCGCGGCGTCCCGTAAAGGTTGCCGTTATACTCGCGCGACTCCAATAAAAGTCCCGCGAGGCGAAGCCGCTCGAACTCTTCTTGCGCAACGAAGAAGTAGTGTTCCCCGTCGCACTCGTCGGCACGCGGCTCCCGGGTCGTCGCCGAGACCGAGTACCGCAACGAAGCACGCCGCCGGCGCAGGGCCTCGACCAAGGTGTCCTTGCCTGCTCCAGACGGCCCAGACACCACGAATAGCAGACCCGGCCCAGTGATCAACGGCAGCACCCCTTCACGCTCGGCGCTTCCGTGACCTATGCCGAGATATCCAAGAGAACGAAGCCGCCCGCGCTCACGATGATGGCGATCCCGTCGGAGACGGCCTGCTTGCCAAGCCGTCCGAGGTCTTCCCACTCGTTGGAAATGGTCGAAAAGAGGCGGACGCGATAGGCGTCGGCCTCCAGCGAGTCCAGGGAGGCGGCCGTGATCAGGGTGCGCGTCGTCGAGTTGCCGACGAAGAGCGTCGAGCCTTGCTCGCCGGAGAAGGCTACCAGGGTCGCCGACGGCTCCGCGACCCGCGCGCGGGCGGAGACGTCCTCGGCATACCGGGTCGTTTTGTAGTTCGAGCTGAGCTCGGAGGTCGTGTGAAGGTGAAGCCCGTCGGGCATCCGGCACGCGATCCAGGCGATGTACCCGTCGCGAAAAGGAACGTTGACCGCGGCCAGCCAGCGCCAATCGTTGGCCAGCGATGGCTCGATCCGCGCCTCGGTGCCGATAATGTGCAGGCCGGCGGCGCCCTCGATCGCAGCCCAGAGATAGCGCGGTGCGTCCCAGGGTGAGAGCATCATCCCTTCGTTAGAGAGGATCTCGCCGTGCAGCCACTCGGCGAACTGCCCTGGCACGGTATTGTTGCGGCGCGGATCGATCGAAAAGTGGCGGAAGGCGCTCGCCAGCGCCTCGGCCATCGAGCCCGGCTCGTACTTCGAGGCCGCGAAGGCGAACCAGTAGGTGACCGCTACCCAGACGCCGCCGAGCAATCCGAAGCCGTGGACGGGCCCGTAGGAGAGCGCATCGCGCGGCACGGTCCGAATCCCGGCGTCGGTCCAGAACGCCGAGTCGCGCAGCGCGCCGATGATCCGCGCGGCGCGGCTCGGCGGCGCGACGCCGAACAGCACCGGGAAGACCAAATCGGCGGTGACCTCGGTCCGCTTGGTTCCGTCGACGTCGATCGCCAGCAGATAAAGGTCGTTCTCCGGATTGACGAGGTGCGTGTTGATCGCGTTTTGCAGCGCGTGGGCCTCGGCCAGGTACTTCGTGCACGCCGCCGAGTCGCCGCAAACGCGCGCCATCTCGGCCAGCGAAATGAGCGCGGCGTAGCATTCGGAGTTGATCTCGGTCGAGGCGCCGCTGATCCGGTAGTTCTCGATGACGTTGCGCCAGCCGACGATGCCCCACTCCATCTCCTTCGTCGACGTGCACCAGATCAGACCGTCGTCGTTGCGCTGGGAAAGCATGTACTCCATCGCGGCGACGGCGTTGGGATACCGCTTGTGAAGATATTCGTCGTTGTGGGTCGCGGCGTAGTGATGCCAGAGCGCGATGACGACTAAGGGGGTGTCGTCGTTGACGTTGAGGCCGTAGTCGTCGCTTTCGTCGTTGCGCACGTCGTAGTACTCGACGATCTTTCCGCAGGGCTGCTGCAATCGGAAATACGCATCGAGGCATTCGCGGGCGAAGTGATGGTTGACGTAATCCGCGCCGAAAGCCATCCAGGCCGTATCCCGCGCGACGCTGTTGTTGCTTCGCGTCGGATCGTTCGTGAAGCACCAGCCGGTCGGGGCGTAGGTCTGAACGCGGAGCATGTTGGCTTTCGCCCAGAGAACGCCGTGGTTGACGTCCCGATTCGGCGTCCGCAAAACCGAGCGTTGCAGGTATTTCCAATAGTAGTCCGTCGTTTGCTTTTTCGCTTGCGCTCCCGCCGGACAACGGCGGCGTGCCTCGCGCAAGTCCTGGCGCGATTTGGTGGAAAGCACGCACAAGAGCTCGATCCAGCGGCTGGCTCCGGGCGCGAGGTCCACCGCAAGCGCCAGCACGCCGATCGGATCGTCCTGCGCCTCAACCGTGTTCGAGAGCTTTCCTGGCGAGAGCCGCGCCAGCGCCTTTCCCGGATCGTCGTTGACCTCCCAGCCCTCGATCTCACCCAGCGATGCAAAGAGTCGCAGCTGGTTTGGCGTCTCGCGGTTCCACGCGACGATTCCGCCGAGTTCGGCGTCGTACTCCGCGACGAGATCGTGAGGCGTATTTCCCCGCAGCTGCGCGAAAGCGTAGGCGTCCAAACTTACCGGTTCGTCCGACGGGTTGTGCAGGCGGATGCGAAAGTAGACCGCCGGCGGCGGGACGTCGTCACCCTGCCAGCGGTCGTTGTAAGCGAACAGCTCGTCGTGGACGTGGATGCCGTTGTCGAGCGTGTAAACGTGATCTTGCCGCTCGGGGTGAATGTGAAACTCGCCGGGAAGCGGAGCGAGGCGAATGCGGCTGCGCCGATCCCAGTAGTGCACCTGAACGGCTCCGAAGAGATCGAAACCGGCGTCCGGACTGTACACCTTTTGAATTGCGCCGGTCGGTTTGATGACCATGCAGCAGCGGGGCGCACCGATCGTGCTTCCCTGCGCCATCTGGTCGTCCGGAAGAATGTAAGCGAAGCGCGGATCAACGACGGCATGGCGCGTCGTGTCCGCCGATACGGGCGAGGGATCGAATCGAGCCACGTTACGGCCTAACAGAGCGCCGATTGCATGGCGGCGGCAACGTTCGGGTCGGCCGGCACGCCTGCCGGACGAACGTAGGTGACGCGCACCGCCTGCCCGTCCGCGACGGCGAAGCCTACTTGCAAGACGCGTTCGCCCGCCAAGCTGAAGGTCGCCAGGCCGGCGGCGCCCGGGCACGGCGCCAGCGGATTGCTGCTGCGCAGCCGCGCGCCTCGACTCTTTAACAGCACGTCGATCGTCACTCGCGAGGAGAGATCTGAGAGTTGACCCGGAAACGTTTGGCTGCTATACGAGTACTCTTGGCGCTCCGCGCCGCTGCCGGTCAACCAGAGATTCTTGCCTCCCGGCACCGGCGTCCAACCCTTGGGCGCCGGCGAGGCGCTGCTGCAGGCCGCCAGAAGCAAAGCGGCAACGACGATTGAGGTCTTCACGAAGAGGAAGGTTTGATGCTCACCGATTGGGTCCTTATCGGGCGGCTGGCTCGCGAGCTCGACGAGCGGCTGCGCGGCGGCCGAATCCAAGAGGTCGGACTGCTCGACGACGGGCGCTTGGCGCTCGTCTTTCGTACCCGCGCCGAAACCCGCGTACTGGCGATCGACCTCTTCTCGTCGCCGCCGCTGCTGACGCTCGAAGAGGCGCAACTCGCAATCCTCGAGGAACCCGGCTTCGTCCGCGCCCTCTCGCGAGCGCTTCAGGGTATGGTGCTCCAAGGCGTCTCCTCGCGCCGGTTCGACCGGCTCTTGCGCTTGCGCTTTGCGACGCGCTCGCGTTTCGGCGTCGGCGACGAGCTCGACCTCTACGTCGAACTCGTCCCGCGGTTCGGCAACGTCGTACTGGTGAAGGGTGAGATCGTCGTCGCCGCGCGCAAGGAGTTCGGGCCCTCGGAGAACTCGCGCCGCGCCGTGCAGATCGGTGCGCCTTACGCGTTGCCTCCGCTGCCGGCATCCCCGCGCACGCTCGCAGCCGCCGGCGATCCCGAGGTCGAAACGGAGAAACCGCTCTACGTCTACCGGCGCGAAGGAAAGATCGCGGCCGCCTACCCGGTGCCGCTGGAAGCCGTCGACGGCGGCAGCGTAACGCGCGAAGACTCGCTGATCGATATCTTCGCACAGGTTCGCCGCGAGCAGAGCGCGCGGGCCGAGAACGAGCGTGGGCGGCGCCGGCGCGACGCGCTCCTCAAACGGCTCGTAGAACGCGACGAGCGTCTGCAACGCGAGCTCGAGCGCCTGCGGAGCAAACGCGCCGCCGCCGAGGATCGCGAAGCGATGCGTTCGCAAGGCGAAGAGATTTTTGCGACTTTACATACGCGAACGCCGCCCGAGCGGGAACTCGCGAAAGAACGCGCGGCCGAACTCTTCGCCGAGTACCGCAAGCTCGCCAACAGTCTGCCGCATCTCGCGCAACGCGAGCGCGCGATCGAGCAATCCTACGGCGCGATCGAGACGCTGCGCTGGGAAGCGGAGCGGACCTCCGCCGAGGATTTCGCCGACGTCGAAGCGGCAGTGGACTTGCTGTTGCGCCGCCGCGAACCGCCGGCGCAACGCTCCGCGCGCAAGCGAAAGCGCCAAGTCCTGGAGCTGCGCACCGCGACCGGCTCGCGCATCGCCATCGGACGCTCGCCGTCGGAGAACGCCGAGCTCACCTTCCGGGTCGCGCGGCCGAACGATCTTTGGTTTCACGCCAAAGGCGTGCCGGGAGCGCACGTCATCCTCTCCCGCGACGACCGAGGACGCGTGCCCGAAGAGGATCTCGAGACGGCCGCGTCGCTTGCGGCCTTCTACTCGAAGGCCAAAGAGGCCAACGCTGCGCCCGTCAACTACACGCTGCGAAAACACGTCCGCAAGCAGCGCGCGGCACCTCCCGGCCTCGTTTGGTACACGAACGCCAAGACGATCGTCGCCCGTCCGAGCTCGGTCGATTCCTTCCAAAAGGACACCGTGCCGTAAGGCGCAACACCATCGCTTTGCGCCGCGAATCCCAGGAGGTGTACGTGAAGAATCCATTGGACTCGGTCTGGGGCACCGTGATCTGCGGTTTCGTGTTGACCGCGATTCTCTGGGCGATCGCGCGAGCGATCGTCTCTGCGGCGATGGGGGCCGGTGCATGACCGCTCACACCGATTGGATCTTTCGCTGGTTCCACATCCTGGCCGGCATCATGTGGATCGGCCTGCTCTACTTCTTCAACTTCGTCAACGCCGAAGCGATGAAGGAAGCGAATGCCGCCGGCGAGGCGGGGCCGATCTCGAAGTACGTCTTACCGCGAGCGCTCTTCTACTTCCGCTGGGGGGCCGTCGTTACGTGGCTCTTCGGCGCCGCGCTGTTAGGCAGCTACGAATCTCCGAGCGGAAACGGATTCGTCGCCGCTTTTACCCTGCAGGGCCCGATGGCGCCGATCGGCTTGGGAGCCTGGCTCGGCACGATCATGCTGCTCAACGTGTGGGGCGTCATCTGGAGAAATCAGAAAAAGGTTCTGGGTATCGTACCGGCGACCGACGCGGAGAAGGCAAAGGCGCGGCGCGTTGCGTTCTTAGCCTCACGCGTCAATACGATGCTCTCGATTCCGATGATCTTCTTCATGGCGACCGGCCCGACGTCGATGTCGCAGTGGATCTATCACTAAGGAAGCCCGTTCGGCGTTAAAACCAGCTTGCCGGCGTGCGCGCTCGCTTCCATACGAGCGTGAGCCTCGGCCGCCCGCGCAAACGAAAAGACCGTGTCGACGAGCGGCACGATCGGATTGCGCTTGGGGAGCAGCGGCCAGATCCGCCGCTCCAACTCACGCGCGATTGCGGCCTTCTGCGCGGCCGTGCGCGGACGCAGGCTCGAACCCATGATCGTCGCGCGCTTGGCGAGGAGCCGGTGGAGATCGATCTCGACCGTGCGTCCGCGTTGGGTAGCGATGCAGACGATGCGCCCGTCGGATGAGAGGCACTCGATGTCGCGCGCGACGTAGTCGCCGCCGACGATATCCAAGACGACGTTGACGCCGGCACCGGAGGTCAGCCGCGCGATCTCGGTAACGAAATCGCTGGTTCGATAGTCGATCGCGGCCTTCGCGCCGAACCGCAGGCAGGCCTCGACCTTCTCTGCGCCGCCCGCGGTGGCGTAAGGAGTTGCGCCAAACGCGAGCGCGAACATGATCGCGGTCGAGCCGATTCCGCTCGTTCCGCCGTGCACGAGAACCGATTCGCCGCGTTGCATCCGGGCTCGGGTAAAGAGATTGTCGTAGACCGTAAAAGCATTCTCGGGGAGCGTCGCCGCTTCGACCGCGCTCCAACCATGCGGAATCGGTAGAGCCTGCCCTTCCGCAACGGCGACGAACTCTGCGTAACCGCCGCCGTTGGTCAGCGCGCAGACGTGGTCGCCCGCTTTCCAGCGCGAGACGCTCGCACCTACGCTAACGACGCTGCCGGCCACCTCGAGCCCGAGAATCGGCGACGCGTCGCGCGGCGGAGGATAGTTTCCTTGTCGCTGCATCACGTCGGCGCGGGAGATGCCCGCGGCTTCGACCTCGATCAGCAGCTCTGCGGGACCCGGCGCCGGCGGCGCCATCTCCGCGACGTGCAGAACTTCGGGGGATCCGTAGTGCTCGAACGTTACGTATCGCATCGTTGCCTCGAAACCAGCATCGCGTCGCCAAACGAATAGAAGCGGTAGCGATGCTCGACGGCTTGCGCGTAGGCGCGCAAGACGTTGGCGCGGCCGGCAAAGGCACTGACCAGCATCAAGAGGGTGGAGCGCGGTAAGTGAAAGTTCGTGATCATCGCGTCGACCACGTGAAAACCGAAGCCGGGGCGAATGAAAAGTTCGGTCGCATGCTCACCGGGCGTGAGATGCCCGAAGGAGGCGACGTTCCCTTCGAGCGCGCGAACGACCGTCGTTCCGGCCGCGACGACTCGCCGCCCGGCCTGCTTCGCGCGGACGATCGCGGCTGCCGCCGCCGAGCCGAGCGCGTAGGCCTCCGCGTGCATCAGGTGATCGTCGATTCGCTCCGCCGTCACCGGTCGGAAGGTGCCCAGCCCGACGTTGAGCGTCAGTCGCACGAGCTCGACGCCGCGCGACGCGAGCCGTTCGAGCAGCTCCGGCGTAAAGTGCAGCGATGCCGTCGGTGCCGCGATGCTCCCGGGAACGCGAGCGAAGACGCTTTGATACCGCTCCTGCGCCTGCGCGGAGCGTGCGTGAATGTACGGCGGCAGCGGCATCTCGCCGGAGCCGGCCAAAAACTGCTCGAGCGGAACTCGCAGCTCGAACTCGATCTCGCGCATTCCCTCCGCGAGCTCGCCGGTAACGATCGCTTCGCCGAAGTTTTCGAACAGAACCCGCGTGCCGGTGCGCAGCCGGCGCGCCGGTTTGGTCAGCGCGATCCAGCGCCGCGCGCTGGGGTCGTACTCGAGCGACCCCGCCGGGCGGAGCAGCAACAGTTCGACGCGCGCGTTCCCGCCGGCGCATCGTCCGAAGACGCGCGCGGGAATCACGCGCGTCTCGTTGAGGACTAGGAGGTCGTCACCGCGCAGGAGTTGAGGAAGCTCCGCAAACTCACGGTGCTCGAGATGCGGACCGTCGAGGACGAGCAGCCGGCTCGCGTCGCGAACGGGCGCAGGCGACTGCGCGATGAGTTCCCGCGGCAACGCGTAGTCGTAGGCCGCTGCCAGGCTTTCATCGGTTGAGATAATCGACTTTCGTTTGCGGGAAGTACTGCGCGAGGATCTCTTGCGCGCTCCGGTTCTGCAGCGCCATTCCCCGCGCGCCCCACTGGCAGAGGCCGACGCCGTGCCCCAAGCCCCCGCCGTCGACCGCGATGCTGCCGGCGAGCGGCGGCTGTAAATCGAGCACGAGCAAGCTGCGAAGCGTCCGCGGGCCGACGGCCATTCGGAACGCGCTGCCCTTCACCGTAAGGCTGCCGTGCTGGCCGAGCAGCGTGACGTTCCGAGCGCGTCCGCTGGGGTCGCGCGCCGCGATCGCGATACTCGTAAGATTCCCGAACGGCGCCAACTGCGCCGCGTAGCGCGCAGCGATCGCATCGAGCGCCAGCGTCGCGTTCCAGCGATAGTTCGGCGAGTCGCCGCACGACGTGCAGACGACGCCTTGCAGGTAGGGAATCGGCGTCGTGTTCCAGGCGTCGGCCGAGGCCTCCGTGTGGCCGCCGCAACACGAGGAGTAGGCGATCTGCGCGAAGGTGCCGTTGAAGGTGAGCACCCGTCCGGCCGTCGCATCGACGGCCGCGGTGGCGTCCGCGGACTCGCCCGCAACGCCGTGATAGACCTGGTTGACCTCCGAGGGAACCAGATCGTACGTGCGGCGCGGATCGCTGCGCTGCAAGACGTACGTGCGCGAACAGATTGCCTGCGCTTGCAGCGCGGCCGGCGGCCAGCGCGGCGCCATCTCGCTCGGAACGACGCTGTAGAGATACGCCTCGATGTCGACGAGGTTGACGATCTGCCCGTCGCTTCCGCGCGTAAAGCTCCCGCGGTAGAGGCGCCCGTCGTAGGTAAACATTCCGCCCGATGACGCGGCAGCGTCACCGGATCCCAGCAGGACGCGCAGCGCGGGCCGCGTCGAACTGCTCGCAGGATCGGCGTCACTCTGCGCCCGCGCTCGCCCCGCTAGAATCGGTGCGGCGGCCATCAGCAAAAACGTGGTGCGCCCGATCTTCGGAGCGCTCACTACAGCAGCCGCTCCTGTGAGGGCCTTCCGCCGGCGATGCCGAGATGCCGGAAGGCCGCCGGCGTTGCGCGGCGCCCGCTCGCGGTGCGCGTGATGAAGCCCGATTTCAGCAAGTACGGCTCGACGACGTCTTCGAGCGTCTCGGCGTCTTCGGTGAGCGAGGCGGCGATTGCCGCGATGCCCGCGGGGCCGCCGCGATACTGCACGACGAGGGTCTGCAAAAAGGCGCGGTCGAGGCGATCGAGCCCGGACTCGTCGACGCCCTCGCGCTGCAGCGCCTCATCGGCGACCGCGACGGTGATGCGGCCGTCCGCGCGGACTTCGGCAAAGTCGCGCACTCGCCGCAGCAGTCGGTTGGCGACGCGCGGAGTTCCACGGCTGCGCGCCGCGATGGTCTGGGCCGCTTCGGAGTCGATCGGCACGCCCAAAACGTTCGCCGAACGGCGCACGATCCGTTCGAGTTCCGTCACGCTGTAGTAATCGAGATGATGGACGATGCCGAAGCGCTCGCGCAGGGGCGCCGTGAGCATGCCCGCGCGCGTCGTCGCACCGACGAGGGTAAAGTGTTGCAGCGGCAGCTTCAACGTCTTCGCGTACGTGCCGCGATCGACGACGAAGTCGATCTGAAAGTCCTCCATCGCGGGATAGAGAAACTCTTCGACGACGCGTCCGAGCCGGTGAACTTCGTCGACGAAGAAGACGTCGCTGCGTTCCAGTGAGGTGAGAATGCCGACGAGGTCCTTCGGCTTCTCCAGCGTCGGGCCGCTCGTCGGGCGGAAGTTCGCGTTGAGCTCGCGGGCGATCAGGGCGGCGAGGGTCGTCTTACCGAGGCCCGGCGGTCCGTAAAAGAGCACGTGCTCGAGCGGCTCGTCGCGACGCTTGGCGGCGTCGATGGCGATCCGCAGGTTCTCGACGACGCGCTCCTGTCCGACGTACTCTTCGAATGAGCGGGGACGCAGGCTCGCGCCGAATACTTCTTCTTCCAACGCGTCGTGCGGATCGACGATGCGATCGCGCGCCGGCGACTGCTCCGGTTGCGGCGAGACATCGGAGGGACCCAGCAGCCGCCGGCGTGCATTGGAGTCGCTCATGACGCGTCTTTCGCCGACTTGGAGCGGTATATCTCCGCGAGCAAACCTTCCGCTTGATCGATATCGGGTTTGCGCTCGAGCGTCTGACGAATCATCGCTTCACCTTCGGCGCGGCGATAGCCGAGCTGCACGAGCACGGCCAGCGCTTCGGCGGCAAAATCGGGAATCGCGATCGGCTCGGGCTGCGGCGCGTCTTGGATGAGCAAGAACTTCGTCACTTTCCCCTGCAGCTTCGCGACCACGTCCCGCGCCTTTTGCTGCCCGATGCCTGGCAGCGTCTTGAGCAATGCGTAGTCGCCTCGATCGATCGCCGCGGCGATCGTCGACATCGGCAACGAGAACGCCCGTGCTGCGGAACGCGGACCGATCGACGAGACGGTCAAGAGCGCCTCGAAGAACTCGCGCTCGATGGCGTTGGTGAAACCATAATAGGTGAAACGGCCGCTGTTGCCGTCCATATTGAGGACGGCGTAGATCTCCAATGCGACGCGTTCGCCCGAGCGCACCGGCAGCTTGTCGGCGATGCAGGGCGGCAGAACGATTTCGTAGCCGAGACCCGCGGCCTCGACGATCGCCGTGTCGCCGGTTCGCTCGACGAGCGAGCCGGAGATTCTAGCGAACACGACCGGGACCCAGCGGGCTTCGGATCACGTTGACGAAGGCCAGCGCTAGCGCCAGTGCGTCGGAGACGTCGTCGGGTTTTGGGGCGCGTTGCAATCGCAGCAGCTGCGTGATCATGGCGTTGACCTGCGACTTGCGGGCGCTGCCGGAACCGACGAGCGCGCGTTTGACGTGCGCGTGGCCCAGCGTGTGCACCTCGATCCCGGCTTGGGCGCCGGCCAGGCAGAGGACGCCGCGAGCGTGGCCCATCAAGACCGCGGTGCGCGGATTCTTATAGCTCGTATAGAGATCCTCGATGACGATCCAGCCGGGTTCCACTTGCGCGATGACTTCTGAGATGCCGGCGTGCAGCTCGTGCAGCCGCTGCTCGAGCGTACCGCGCACCTGTGGCGCGACGACGCCCGCTTCGATCAGATACAGCGAACCGTCGCGAAATTCGATCGCGCCGTAACCGGTCGTTCGGAGGGCCGGATCGATACCGAGGATTCGAAGGGAGCGTGCTTTGCTCAGGGCGGCGGCGTTCCGTTGACGGTGATCGTCACCGACGAGCCCGGGGCGAGCGTCGTGCCCACCGGCGGCGTCGTTCCGACGACCTTGCCGTCGGCGCCGACGCTGGTCGTGTACTCCCGCTTGGAAACCTGGTAACCAAAGGCCGAGAGCGTGTCGTACGCCCTCGCGGGCGTCATTCCGTCGGTGTCGGGCACCTGCCCCGAGACCGATAGAGTGATCGTAATGTTGCTTCCCTGGGCCGCCTGGCCGCCGGAGGGATCTTGCGAGACGATCGTACCGTTGCCCGTGCTCTGCTGAGCGTAGGCAACCGCGGGATGGAAGCCGGCTTGCGTCAGCGCTTGCATGGCTTCGTTGTAGGGCAGTCCCGTCACGCTGGGGACGTCGGCCATCGGGCCTTCCGCCGCCGCCGTTGCGGCATTTACCGGAAGGCCGCCGTTGACGACGACGTGCAGAATCGCGTTCTTATCGACCTTGCTGCCTGCCGCGATGCTCTGCGACGCGATCGTATTGGGCGGGTTGCCCGCGATGTGTTGGGCCGAGTCCAGCGTGATTCCGAGCGCGTTGGCGCGCGCTTGCGCCTTCTCGAGCGTCATCCCGACGAAGTTCGGAATGAGGATCGGCGCGGGACCGTCGGAGACCACCAGCGTCACGCGGGTGCCCTCGGGAACCTTGGCGCCGGGTTTGGGACGTTGATCGATCACGTTGTCTCGGATCGTGTTGTCGAATCGTCGCGCGAGCGTCACCGCGAACCCATGCTGCTGCAGCGTGCGCTGCGCGTCGTTCACGCTAAATCCGCGGACGTCGTCGAGTCCCAGCAGCGGTTTGCCGTTGCTGATGAACAGCTCGACAACCTGATTCTTTTCGACCTTCGTGCCCGCCGCCGGTTGCTGACGGATCACGTGATCGGGCGCCACCGTCTCGCTCGCGGTCTTCGTAAAGCGGGTGCGCAGACCGGCGTTGACCACGGCTTCCTGCGCCTGCGCCTGCGTCATCCCGGTGTAATCGTTGACGGTGATGCCGGGAGCGAGCGCCGGCAGCGGACGGCCGAAGAGAAAATAGCCGAGAACGGTTGCGCCGATGAGCGCCAGCAGTAGTCCCGCCGCGATCCACGCTCGGCGCCCCGATGCCGGCGCCTCGAATTCCTCGAGATCGCGACGGTCGGGCATCGGCGAGCGGCGCGGCGGCAACGAGCCGCGCGACGGCGAGCGTCTTCCCGGTGCGTCGTCCGCGATGCGGTAACTCGGAATGCTCGGACGCTCGCGCGCCTCGCGCAGCGCGGTTGCGAGTTCGCTTGCCGACCCAAAGCGGCGCTCTGGATTCTTCTGAAGCAGCCGGTTGACGATCGCCGCGAGCGCCGGGCTGACCTCGGTCGTATGCGTGTCGATGACGGGCACGGGATCGCCGATATGCTTGAGTGCCACGGTCACCGGCGATTCGCCCGTAAACGGCAGGCTGCCGGTGAGCATTTGGTAGAGCACGATGCCCAAGCTATAGAGATCGGAGGTCTCGTGGACTTCGTGCTCTTGCGCCTGCTCGGGCGAGATGTAGTAGACGCTTCCCATCACCAGACCCGGCTTGGTCAGCGCCATCGTCTGCGCAGAGACGGCGCGCGCGATGCCGAAATCGGAGAGCTTCACGACGTCGTCTTTGGTGACCAGGATGTTCGCCGGCTTGACGTCACGATGAAGCAGCCCTTGGCGGTGAGCGTAAGCGAGGCCGCTCGCGATCTGGGCCGCATAATCGATCGCGACGGGCTCGGGCAGACGCCCGTCGGCGGCAATGATCTCGGCCAGCGACGGGCCGTTGACCAACTCCATGACGATGTAATAGGTATCGTCTTGCCGTCCGACGTCGAACGTGTTGACGATGTTCGGATGCGAAAGCTTCGCGGCCGATTCGGCCTCCTGGTAGAAGCGCCGAACGAACTCGTCGTCGGCTGCGTACTGCTCTCGCAGCACCTTGATGGCGACCCGGCGGCGGAGCAGCGTATCGGTGCCGCAGTACACGGTGGCCATCCCGCCCTCACCGAGCTTGCGATCGAGGCGGTAGCGGTTATTGAAAATCCGCTCTTCGATCAACTCCCCGAATTCCCGATGCTTTGCAGCGCCGTCTCCATCACGTCTTTGGCAATCGGCGCCGCGTAGGTCGCGCCGTACCCCACGTTCTCGACCACGATCGCGACCGCCACGCGCGGATGCTCCGCGGGAGCGAAGCAGACGAACCAAGAGTGCGAGCGACCGAGCGGATTCGTCGCCGTCCCGGTCTTTCCGGCAACCGTTACGTGCGGGATCTGAGCTGGTGTGCCGGTCCCTCGCTCGACCACGGCGATCATCATCTTCGTCACCTTCGCGGCCGTGTCGCTCGATACCGGGTTCGCGAGCGTCCCGGTGGCCGAGACGCTTGCGGGCACTCCGTCACGAACGATCTGTCGCACAACGTACGGACGCGGTTCGGCGCCACCGTTTGCAATCGTCGCGCCGATCAATGCCATTTGCAACGGAGAGACGAGCAGCGCGCCCTGGCCGAAACCCATCTGCGCGAGTTCTCCCGGGACGATGGCCGCCTTGGGCGGCACGCGGGTCGTCTCGGCGGGCAGCTGAAAATCCAGCCACGCGCCGATGCCCCAGCGATCGAGATAGGAATAGAATGTATCCGTACCCATCTTGAGGGCGATCTGGGCGAAGTTGACGTTGCTCGAGAGAGCGAAGGCGGTCGTCAAGTCGCCGTAGCCGGTCGCCTCGCTTTCGTTGTCGTGCAGCGTAAAGTCACCAATTTGGAGATACCCCGGATCGTCGAAATGCGAAGCCATTGCGACCGTGTTGCTGTCGAGCGCGGCGGCAGCCGTGAAGATCTTGAACGTCGATCCGGGCGGATAGAGGCCGTCGAGCGCGCGGTCGAGCAGCGGCGAGCCGGCATCGCCGCGCAGCGAGGGGAACTCCGCGTCGAAGTCGTTGGGGTCGTAGCTCGGGACGCTGGCGATCGCCAGCACCGCGCCCGTCTGCGGATCCATTACGACGCCCGCTGCGCGCGAATAGCGTGCGAGCGAATCGAATAACTGCGCTTGAATGGCGGGGACGATCGTCGTAATCACGTCAGCCCCCTGGGGCGGCGCGGTTGACCCGCGCAAGGTTGCGGCGAGCTCTTGCAGCTGCGCGATCGCGTCACCGCTTGCGTCGGGGGGCGAGAGCGCGCGATCGAATGCGGCCTCGATGCCGCTGGCGCCGTAGCGGGTCGAATCATAGCCGACCAGTGCGGCCAGCGACGCGCCCAGCGGGTACTCGCGGCGGCCGCCCGCCGTTTGCGCGAGGACCGTACCGTCGCCGGCAAGGATTCGACCGCGGCCGGCGTCGAGCAGCGCGTGGCGCGGATTGTCGGCGTGCTGGGCGATTCGCGGCGCCTCGATCAGCGCAATGTAGATCTGGCGGATCGCTAAGATGATGAAAAGCGCAACGAAGAAGGCGGCGAGGTCGCGGATGGCCCGGTTGGTCATGCCTCGCGCAGCAGGGAGAAGCCGGCGTCGGTTTGGACGGCCATATGGGGTCGCGACGGCGGCGTTGCGACGAACGCGTTCACCAGCGTGCGCGCGACGTTCGGCGGAACCTTGCCCATCACGAGCACTTCCTCGACGCCGAGTTCGTCGAGCAGCGGCGTCGCGACGTACGCGCACTGCGGAATCGTCTCGAAGTGGCGTTCCTCGTATGGACCCTCGTGCCACGGTCCGCGCTTTCCGAATGCGGCCGCGTGATGATCCCAGGCGCAGAGCTGCTTTTCTTTCCAAAGAAACTCGTCGCGTACGCAGAGCCGCCGGCACGCCGCGCAGGCGACGAGGTCGCTCGGCGGCTGCGAGAGCCCGTCGGCGATTGCTTCGGGAAGGTCCTCGAGGTTGAGAACGCTGCGCTCGTCGAGCACCTGCGGGAAGGGAGTCTCCCAGTGCGTACGTGCCAGAATCTCGACGTCGCGAACCGAGGCGATGAACGCGCCCTCGTCTTCGGGCGGAAAGGTACGATCGATCCAATCGAAGAGGCCCGAGAGCGGAATGCCGACGTCCTGCAGCGCGGTCCCGACCGCGACGCCGCGCGGCGTCCAGGCAAGCGGGACCAGCCGAATCGTGATGATTTCCCCGCCGCGATCGCCCTTTTTCGCAGGCCGAAAGCTGCTCGTTGCGGCCATCGTGCTCGCGTTTCCGCCGAGAACGAAGACCCGCTCGTCCGGCGAGCCCTCTACGTCCCGGTCGCCGTCAAGGCGCTGCGGTACTCTTGAAGGCTGCGCGGAGGGCCGGCCCGGCTTGCGAGGGCCTCCGCCAGCGCCCGGGCCGTATCTAAACTCGTCAAACACGCAATGCTCGCTTCGACCGCGGCCCTGCGAATCTTGTAGTCGTCGGTGATTTCCCTCGCGCCCTTCGCGTCGTTGATCACCAAATCGACCGCGCGCGAGGCGATAATGTTGACGACGTGCGGCGACCCGCCGGTAATCTTGTTGACTCGCTCGCTCTCGATGCCGGCGGCTGCGAGCAGTGCGTGCGTGCCCGGCGTGGCAACGAGCCGGTGCCCCAGCTCGGCGTAGGCGCGCAATACGGCGACCGATTCTTCCTTGCTCTCGTCGGCAATCGATGCGAGAACGCGCGCGCCGCTGCCCGGCAGCCGGATACCGGCCGCGAGGAAACCCTTGCGCAGCGCGCCGCCGAAATTCTCGTCGATCCCCAAGACTTCGCCCGTCGACTTCATCTCCGGACCCAAGATCGTCTCGACGCCGCGCATCTTCGAAAACGAGAAGACCGGCACTTTCACGACGACGTACGGAATGTGCGGCCGCAGGCCGACGCCGTACTCCATATCGCGCAGCCGCTCGCCCAGCGCGACTCGAGTCGCTGCCGCCACCAGGTTGATGCCGGTCGCCTTTTGGATGATGGGAACCGTACGGCTCGCGCGAGGATTCGCCTCGATGATGTAGAGGCCGCCGTGGTGCACGACGAACTGAATGTTGATCAGTCCGCGAATGCCGAGCTCTTGCGCGATGGCGTGGGTGACCTCCGCGACGCGCTGCTCCATCGCCGGCGTGGTTACCTGAACCGGGTAGACGCTGATCGAGTCGCCCGAATGGATGCCGGCGCGTTCGATGTGCTCGAAGACTCCGGGAATCAGTACGTCCGCTCCGTCGAATACGGCGTTGACCTCGACCTCGAGCCCGCGAAGATACTTATCGACCAGTAGCGGCGCTTCGGGCAAAATCGGCGGCGCGGATTCCGCGTACGATGCTAGCTGCGCTTCGTTGTACACGATCTCCATCGCCCGTCCGCCCAGCACGAACGACGGGCGCACCAAGACCGGGAAACCTAACTCGCGCGCGATCGCACGAGCCTCGCGGAAGCTGCGCGCGGCTTTTCCCTGCGGACGGGCGACGCCCAAGCGTGAGAGTGCGGCGTCGAACTGCTCGCGATTCTCCGCCATATCCAGGGACTTGCGATCGCTCCCGACGATCGTCACGCCGCGGCGGGTCAGCTCGCCGGCGAGGTTGATCGCGGTCTGTCCTCCGAACGCGAGCATGACCCCGCACGCGTTGGTTGCGCGGTATGCCGCCTCGACCTCGTCGGCACCCGGTGGCTCGAAGACGAGCGTGTCGGAGATGTCGAAGTCCGTCGAGACCGTCTCCGGATTGTTATTAACGACGACCGGCGATCGGCCCGCGGCCCGCAGCGCCCAGGCCGCGTGCACGCAGCTGTAATCGAACTCGATGCCCTGTCCGATGCGGATCGGTCCGCTTCCCACAACGACGACCGCCTCGGCGGGCGGCGCGCGCATCTCGTCTTGCTCGCCGCGCGAAAGATAGTAGTAGGGGGACTTTGCCGGAAACTCGGCGGCGGCCGTGTTGACCATGCGAAAGGCCGGAACCTCGCCGCTGCTGCGCCCGAAGCTTGCCGTCGAGTAGCCCGACGCAAGCAGTGTCGCCGCGTCGCCGCCGCCGTCGCGTGCGGTGCGTTCGAGGTTGACGAGTTCGGCAAACTCGTGGAGCCAGAATCGATCGATCGCCGAGAGCTCAACGATCCGGTCGATCGTCGCGCCGCGGTCCGCGCTGCGCGCGAGCAGCTCGCAGACGGCGAAGAGCCGTTCGTGCGTCGGCCGCGCGATGACGGCTTCGAGTTCGCCGTCGCTCCATTCGCGCAGCGGCCCCGTCAACGTCTCTCGATTGAGATCGAGGCCGCGCACCGCTTTGAGCAGCGCCGCGCGAAAGGTCCGCCCGATCCCCATCGCTTCGCCCGTCGACTTCATCTGCGTTCCGATCAGCGTGTCGGCGATCGGGAACTTGTCGAAGGGCCAGCGCGGAATCTTGACGACGACGTAGTCGAGCGTCGGTTCGTAGGCGGCCTTCGTTACGCCGGTGACCGGGTTCTCGATCTGGTCGAGCCGCTGCCCGAGCGCGATGCGCGTCGATATCTTGGCAATCGGGTAGCCCGTCGCTTTGGAGGCCAGTGCCGAGCTCCGCGAAACGCGCGGGTTCACCTCGATGATCGCGTACTCGCTGCTGGCCGGATGGAGGGCAAACTGGATGTTGCAGCCGCCCTGCACGTCGAGCGCGCGGATGACGTTGATGCTGGCGCTGCGCAGCATTTGATATTCGGCGTCGGAGAGCGTCTGCGAAGGCGCGACGACGATCGAATCCCCGGTATGGACGCCGACGGGATCGATGTTCTCCATGTTGCAGACGACGATGCAGTTGTCGGCGGCGTCGCGTAAGACTTCGTACTCGATCTCTTTCCAGCCCAGCAGCGAGGTTTCGAGCAGCACCTGGTGGATCAGGCTGGCCGAGAGTCCGGCGTCCAGCGTCGCGCGCAGCTCGGTCTCGTTTGAGACGATGCCCCCGCCGGTGCCCGCGAGCGTGTAGGCGGGGCGCACGACCAGCGGGTAGCCGGCGATCCGCGCAAAGGCGACGCCCTTCTCGATATCGGTGACGATCGCGCTCTCGGCGACGGGCTCGCCGATCTCTTGCATCTTGAGCTTGAAGCGCTCGCGATCTTCGGCGAGGCGGATCGTGTCGATCGGCGTGCCGAGCAGCTCGATGCCGTAGCGTTGCAGAACGCCGGCTTCGTCGAGCTCGACGGCGAGGTTGAGGCCGGTCTGTCCGCCGAGCGTTGGAAGCAGCGCGTCGGGACGCTCGCGGGCGACGATCTCTTCGATCGACGCCGTGGTCAACGGCTCCAAATAGACCGCATCCGCGATCTCGGGATCGGTCATGATCGTTGCGGGATTCGAGTTGACGAGGACGACGCGGTGGCCTTCCTCACGCAACGCCCGGCACGCTTGAACGCCGGCGTAGTCGAATTCGGCGGCCTGGCCGATGACGATCGGTCCCGAGCCGATGACCATGACGTTCCGCCGCGACACTTCGGGCCTCTGTGTTACAGGAGCGGTGCTGCGGTCCCTATCGCTAGGGCTGCAGGAGGCGCCGGCGCCAAACGCTTCCGCTGCGTTCGTAGGCGGTGCGCTCGTGCATTCGATTTGGCCGGCCTTGCCAGAACTCGAAATAGCCGGGAACGATCAAATAACCTCCCCAAGAGTGCGGACGCGGTACCTCTTCGCCTTCGAAGCGCTGCGCGAAGTGCTCGTAGCGCTCGGAAAGCAGCTCGTGCGATTCGATCTCGGCGCTCTGTTCGGAGGCCCAGGCAGCGAGCTGATGCCCGCGTGGCCGTGCCGCGAAATAGTCGTCCGACTCGCTCTCGGCGAGCATCTTCACCTCGCCCTCGACCCGCGCTTGGCGCTCGATCCAGGGCCAGTAGAACGTCACCGCGGCAAAAGGATTTGCGGCGAGCTCGTGCGCCTTGCGGCTTCCGTAGGACGTGTAGAAGCGCAGGCCGCGATCGTCGAGCCCGCGGAGCAGGACCATGCGAGCGGAGGGATGTCCCTGCGCATCGGAGGTCGCCAAGCACATCGCGACCGCCTCCAAGCGGCTCCCGCCGCCGGCATCGGCGATCCATCGGTTCAAGAGCTCGATCGGCGAGTTCATGGATACCGGCCTAAACCGAATCCCAAGAGAAACGCCCCGAGCATTCCGAGCGCGCCGGCTACGGCAAACGGCACGGATGCGTCGATGCGCTGCTTCTGTAGCGAGGTGATGCGGCCGAGCCGGGCGAGTGCGTCGCGCAGCTGGGCGGCATTCTCGACGCGCGCGTAGGCGCCGCCGCTGACGGCCGCGTAGTTGCGCAGCGCCTCTTCGTCGATCGTCGCTTCTTGGTTCGTTCCCGGGATGAGTCCGCCGTTCGGCGTTCCGATGCCGACGGTGTACACCGGGATGTGATGCGCACCGAGGTACTGCGCAACCTCCGTCGGATCGGTTCCGCTGTTGTTGACGCCGTCGGTAATCAAGATGACGACCCGGTGGCCGTGCGGCGGGAGCAGCCGCCCCGCCATTGCCAGCGCGTCGCCGATCGCCGTCGCGCCGTTCGGCGAGGGAATTTCGTCGAGCCCGGCGATCACCGCCTGATGATCGGCGTTGAGCGGAACGACGACGCCCGCCGCGCCGGCAAAGGCGATCACCCCGATCTTTGTGCCCGGCGGACTCTCGCCGATGAAGGCCCGCGCCGCCGCCTTCGATGCCGCGGCGCGCGTGGGAAAGACGTCGGTTGACGACATCGAGCCCGACGTATCGATGCAGATGAAGACGCTGCCGTCGCGCGCCGGAAGGTAGAGCGAGAGATGCGGACCGCTGGCCCCGAGCACGACCGCCGCGAGCGCCACGAGCCAGAGCACCTGCAGGGCCCGCGGGACCCACGTTCGCGGCTTCGCGGCCTGCGCGAAGAAGGCGACGCTGCTGTACGCGAGGTCTTGCGAGGTCGCGCGCCGCTGCAGAAGCGCGTAGAGGAAGCCGAACGCGATCAAGGCGACGATCCCCCCGACCAGACGAATCGGATGGTCGAAGCTCACGATCGTAAACCAAAGGCGGCTAAGAGCGAGCCGCGCCCGTTCTCTTCGCGCAGGACGCCGCTGCGCCAGTTCGCCGTTTCGAAGCGCGCAAGCAGCGCTGCTTCGCGCGCGCGTACCGCAGCGTGGTAGGCCGCGCGCTCGCGTTTGCCGATGTACCCGCGCAGCTCCCCACCCTCGGCGCCGCGCAGACGAACGATTCCCCCCAGTGGGAGCACGTCGTACCAAGGATCGCGCGCTACGAGCGCCGTGCAGTCGAAGCGCGAGCCGAGATCGGCGAGCTCGCGATCGAACTGCTCGCCGAGGTCGTACCAGTCCGAGATCGCTAAGAGCGCCGTGCCGCGCGGCAGAGCCGCGCGCGCGGTGCGAAGCGTGCGCCCCAAGTCGAAGGCGTCCCCGGCGTCGCGGTGCGCGACGGCGCGTCGCGAGCCGCGCTGCAGCGCAGCCGGAGTGATGTTCGCGCCGTTGACACGAATGCAGCGGTCGTCCGACGATGCGGCCCCGAACCAATCATCGAGCGCTTCGCGCCCTGCGGCGAGCAGCGGGCGGCGCCGGCCGACCCGCATCGAACGCGACGCGTCGAGGATGACGGCGAGCGTCAGCGTGACGTCTTCGAGGATGACGCGCGACTGCAACTCCCCCGAGCGCGCGGTGGAGGCCCAATCGATGCGCCGGACGTCGTCTCCCGGCACGTAGGATCGCAGCTCGACGAACTCGTAGCCGTCGCCGCGATAGATCGTCGGCGACCCGGCGCCGAAATGGCGCGGTCGGCGGCGCGCGCGCAGCAGCGCTTCCCGCAGTGTCAAGGGGCGGGGACGGCGGCGATCATGGCGGCGATGACCTCGTCCGCGGCGACGTTTTCGGTTGCCAGCCGGTAATTGAAGCCGATTCGGTGGCGCAGCGTGGCCGCCGCGACCGCGCGCACGTCGTCGGGCAGCGCAAAATCCCGCCCGTCGAGTAGTGCCCGGCCCCGAGCGAGGAAGGCGAGTGCGAGCGTCGCTCGCGGACTCGCGCCGTAGTCGATCAGCTCCGAGGCCCGATGCAGTGCGCCATCGATCGAACGCACGGATACACCCTCCGCCTCACGCGTAATCGCCACGAGGTTGACGATGTAGCGCTTGAGCTTCTCGTCGATGTGCACGTCGTGCGCCGCGGCGCGCCACCTGCGGACGTCGGCGAGCGTCGCTACCGCGCGGACGGGCTGCGTATCGGCCAGCGCGAAGCGGTCGAGGATCTCGCGCTCCTGGTCGCGCGTCGGATATCCGACGTTGAGCTTCATCAAAAAGCGGTCCATTTGGGCGATCGGCAGCGCATAGGTTCCTTCGGAATCCAGCGGATTCATCGTCGCCATGACGACGAACGGATCCGGTAGCGCGTGCGATTGGAGTCCGATCGTCACCTGGCGCTCCTGCATCGCTTCCAGCAGCGCCGACTGCACCTTCGCCGGTGCGCGGTTGATCTCGTCGGCGAGCACGACGTTGGCAAAGATCGGGCCGAGTACCGTCGCAAAGCTGCTCTCGCGCTGATCGAAGATCCGCGTGCCGACGATGTCGCTGGGAAGCAAGTCGGGCGTGAACTGAACCCGTTTGAACTCGCCCTCGAGCGCCGCGGCGAGCGACCGGCACGCGAGCGTTTTCGCCAAACCCGGCGGTCCTTCGAGCAGTACGTGTCCGTTGCAGAGCAGCGCGAGCAGCAAGCCTTCGATGACCGCTTCCTGCCCGACGATCGTCTTTGCGAGCGCGGCTCGGAGATCGCCCGGCTCCCTTGCCGCGATCATACGAGCGATCCCGCGTAGCGCTCGAGCGCGCCGCACGCGTCTTCGATGGCCGGCTGCAGATCGGCATCGTAGGTGAAGGCGCTGCGTTCGAGCGCAATCAACACGTCGCGCAACGGCACGTCGTTGGTCCCGGGACGGCGCAGCACGTCGGCGAGCGTCTCGCCCTCGGAGGCGCCGATCGTCCCCCAGACGGCGGCACGGACGCGAACGGCGGCAGCCCGAGTGCGTTCGGCTCTCAACACGACCACTGCGTCGTCGATTTGCTGGCGAAGCGTCCGCTCGGGGGGCGGCGGCGCGACCGGCTGCACGACGATCGGAGCGACGACCCTCGGACGAGCGGCCGCCGCACGCACCGCAAAAAACACGATGACGCCGAGCGCGACGAGTACGAGGACCGGCGCGAATATCCAAACGATGCCGAGGAACGCGGAGCGCACGGTCGAGGCAATTCGTTGGGGCGATTGCCCCGCGACGAGCCGCAGGTCGTTGGTATACCATTGCTTCGGGTGGCCATCTCGCGCGTTGACGGCTTGCAGCGTTGCCGGCGCGATCGCCAGCGTTCCCGCATCGTGGGCGACGACGGTGATCACCTCACGGTACTGCGATCCGTGCGAGTCGCTCGTGACCTCCCGCTGGTCGCCGAGCAATTCGAGCTGGGCGAGCAGCGGCAGCTCGATGTTGTTGATCTCGGTCACGCGCTCGCGCACGCGCAGTGAGACGATCAGGTGGAAGGGCATGTTAACCTTTGGCCGAGTCGTGTCGGCGGAGAGAGCGAACGATTCAACCGAGAGGCGCGGCAGGTTCTGTGCGCTGCAAATGCTGGCGGAAAGAAGCGCCGCCAATGCGGCGGCGACGGCGCCGGTTACGAAACGGATCAAGCTCGGGAGACTCCCGAGAGCCACTTCGCGAAAAGATAGCGCGCGTCGAACGGTCCCGGCGAGGCCTCGGGATGAAACTGCACCGCCGCGATCGGCAGTGTGCGGTGGCGGAAACCTTCGTTCGTGCCGTCGTTGAGGTTGGTCATCGTTGCCTCGAGATCGTCGGGAAGCGACTGCGCGTTGACCGCGTAGCCGTGGTTGTGCGCGGTGACGATCACCGCGCCGGCGTCGAGCTCCTTCACGGGTTGATTACCGCCGCGATGTCCGTACGGCAACTTGTAGGTTCTTCCGCCGCACGCCAGCGCCAGGAGCTGATGCCCTAAGCAGACGCCGAAGAGCGGTTTGCGACCGACGAGCGCCCGGAGCGCCTCGATCGTCTGTGCGAGATCGGTCGGGTCTCCGGGCCCGGGCGAAATGACAACGGCATCGGGCTCGAGCGCGAGCACTTGGTCGGCGCTCGCATCGTAGGGAACGACCGTCACCGCGGCGCCGAGCGCTTCGAGTTGCTGGAGAATCGCGCGCTTGACGCCGCAGTCGATCAAGACGATCCGCGGGCCGGGACCCGACCCGGCGACGAAGGCCTCGCGCGCCGCGACGCTGGGAACGAGCCCCCTCGTATTCGCGGTGCGCACGAATGTGGCGAGCTTGCCTTCGGCCTCGCGCAAAGCCGGCTCCCCGACGGCCAGCGCCGCCCAAATCGTTCCGTGTTCCCGCAGCGCGATCGTAATCGCGCGCGTGTCGGCCTCGACGAGCGCTGGGACGCGCCACTCGTCGAGCCACGACGGCAGGCTCTGCTTCGAAAGATGGTGCGAGGGGTGGTGGGAGATCTGTTTGATTACCGTTGCAGCGGCGCACGGACGGCCATACTGCGCGGCACTTCCCGAGATGCCGTAGTTTCCGATCATCGGATAGGTGAACGTTAGAATCTGCCCCGCATACGACGGATCGGTCAGCGCCTCTTCGTAGCCCGTCATACCGGTATAAAAAACCGCCTCGCCCAGCGAGATGCCTTCGACGCCCAAACCGTGGCCGTCGAAGCGGCTGCCGTCGGCGAGGAACAGCGCCGCCGGAGGAAAGGCCGTCATACGGCGATCTCCCGCGCTCGATAGCGAAGCTCGCCGCCGACGATCGTTGCGACGACTTTACAAGGCAGCTTCCGGCCCGCAAACGGCGTTGATTTTCCCTTTGATGCAAATGCGGCCGGATCGACGATCCAATCGCGCCGCGCGAAGATCGTGACGTCGGCGTTCGCACCGCGTTCGAGCGAACCGCCGGCGATCCCCAAGATGCGCGCGGGATTGGTCGACAGCAACTCGACGAAGCGCGAAACCGGGAGACCGGGCAGCGCCTGCGCGTACGCGCCAACGGCGACCTCTAAACCGGAGAAGCCGGGAGCGACGTGCTGCCCCGGCGCCGCTCTTCTCTGCGCTGGTGTGGGGGGCGTGATCGCTGGCGAACGCATCGACCGTTCCGTCGCGAACGCCTTCACGCAGCGCGGCACAGTCATCTTCGTCGCGAAGCGGGGGGTTGACGCGGGCCGAAGCGCCGAGGTCGCGCACGCTTGCGCTTGAAAAAACTAGATGATGCGGCGTCACTTCGCAGGTTACCGGCGCCCCTTGCCGGCGCGCGAGGCGCACGAGATCGAGCGCGCAGCGCGTCGAGAGATGCGCGACGTGCCAGTTTTTCTTCGTCGCCGCAGCGATCAGGAGATCGCGCGCGACGGCAAGGTCTTCGGCCATCGGCGGGCGGCCTCCGGCGCCCGGGAAGCTCGGGTCTTCGCAGTGGGAAATGAAGACGCCGGCGACCGCGCGGCCGCGCTGCGCGACATCGAACGCAACCGACGCGTCGCCAATCGTGTCGCCATCGTCGGAGAACGCAACGGCGCCCGCGCGCGCGAGCGCTTCGTAGTCGCAGGGTTGCAGGCCGAGTCGCCCGAGCGTCATCGCGGCGATAGGGTAGACGCGGCAGCGAGCCTCGCGGGCGATTTGCTCGCGGAGCCGTTCGAGCGTTGGCGGCGCATCGAGCGCCGGCATCGTGTTCGGCATGCAGGCCACGCTGGTAAAGCCTCCGCGCACCGCGGCCTCCGTACCGGTCGCGATCGTCTCCTTTTCGGGATGGCCGGGCTCGCGCAAGTGCACGTGCATGTCGATGAACCCCGGTGCGACGATCGAGCCGCCGGCGTCGATGACCCGCTCTTCTTCTCCCGCCGTTAAGTGCTCGCCGATCTCGGCGACGATGCCCGCGTTGATGCGGACGTCGCGCAGTCCATCGAAGCGGTTCGCGGGGTCGACGACCCTGCCGCCCTTGATGAGGAGTTCTTCCATCGACGGCGCTAGAGGTTTCTCGCGTTGACGAGCAGATCTAAAACGGCCATGCGGATCGCGATGCCGTGGTGCACCTGGCGCGCGTAACGCCAGCCTGCAAACGCGAGCACTGAATCGTCGAGCTCCATGCCGCGATTGTACGGCCCGGGATGCATGACGATCGCCTCCCGGCGTAAGGACTTGAGCCTGCGCGCATCGAGCCGGTACGCGTTGACGTACTCCGTATCGGTGATCGGCATCGCGGCAAAGCGCTCGCGCTGAATACGCAGCAGAACGATCGCGTCGACGTCCGGTAGCACGGCATCGAAATCGCGTTCGACTCGGATGCCGTTATTGGCATAGCTCGACGGTAAAAACGGCTCGGGACCGACGAGGATGACGCTGGCTCCGAGCCGCCCGAGGCCGCGAATCGCCGAATGCGCGACGCGGCTATGGAGAACGTCGCCGACGATGGCGATCGTGCGCCCGGCGAGATCGCCGAACTCTTCGATCAGCGTGTAGATGTCGAGCAGCGCTTGCGTGGGATGAGCGTGCGCGCCGTCGCCGGCGTTGATCACGTGTCCGTCGAAGCCGAGCGCGATCTTCGCGGGGAAGCCGGCCTGCGGATGGCGCACGACCAGGACGGAAATTCCCATCGCGCCGAGCGTAATCGCCATATCTTCGAGCGTCTCGCCTTTGCTCGCCAGGCTCGATTGGCGCGGGGCCAGGTTGACGACGTCGGCGCCGAGCCGGAGTTCGGCGAGGTTGAAGGACGTGAACGTCCGGGTGCTCTCCTCGAAGAACATGTTGACGCAGGCTTTGCCGGCGAGCCGCGGCCCGGGCGGCGTCTGTTCGAACTGCGTCGTGCGGTCGAAAATGTACGCGAGCTCTTCAGCGGTCAGATCGTCGAGATCGAGGAGGCTACGGCGTATCCGCATCGGTGGTTCCCAGGATATCGATTTCATCCGAGTCGGAGGGCTGCGGTGAGAGGACGACCTTTACGCGCTGATTGCGCGACGTCGGCGTAAACCGGCCGACGTAGTCGGCCTGAACCGGGATCTCGCGCAGACCGCGGTTGACCAGCACGCAGAGCCGGATCGCGGCCGGCCGCCCGAAGTCGGTGACCGCGTCGAGCGCGGAGCGAATCGTACGTCCGGTGTACAGTACGTCATCGATGACGACGACGTGCCGTCCGGAGAGATCGACGGGAATCTGCGACTCCGGCAACTCGTGGGTCACCCGGTCGTCGCGGTAGAGATTGATATTGAGGAAGCCCAGCGCCGGCGTGCGGCCGGCAATCCGTTCGATCTCGGAGGCGATTCGCACGGCGAGGGCCTCCCCGCCGCGGCGCACGCCGAGAATGACGAGTCCGTCCTGCGCCTCGTTGGGTTCGACGATTTGGTAGGCGAGCCGGGAGACGACGCGCGCGATCTCGTCGCGCTTGGCCAAAATGCGATGAGGCTCGGTTGCGGTCATGCCGGCTCCTTTAGCGCGCGCAGCGCGGCTTCGACGCGTTCGAGTTCGGTGCGGTATCCCTGCAGTTTCTCGCGCTCCTTCGCGACGACGTGAGGCGCGGCGTTGGCCACGAAGGCTTCATTTCCGAGTTTTTTCTCTCCGCGATCGATCTCCGACCGCAGGTGCGCCACTTCCTTGCGATATCGCTCCTCGAGGACGCCGTGCGGCGCACGGACGCTGACGGAGGCGAGCGCCTCCTCGAGCGACGCCCCGGCGCTTGCCGAGCGCTCGACGTTGGCGGCGGCAAAGAGCGCGAGCAGCTCGCCCATCTCGTCGGGAACGTTCGCGGGCACCTCGATCGCAATGCGTTCTTTCGGATGTAAGCCGGTTTCCGCGCGCAGGTTTCGCACACGCTCGATCGCGCGCGTTACGGCGGCAAACTCCGCCGCGGCCTCGTCGAAGGCTGGAATCTCGAAGGCGTCGGGCCACGCTGCGGTCACGATCGTCGGCCCGTCGTGGGGCAGCGCGAGCCAAATCTCCTCGCTGATGAAGGGCGCGATCGGATGGAGCAAGCGCATCGCGTTGTTCCAGACGAAGGAGAGGACGGCCGCTCTCGTCGGGCGGTTTCGTTGCGCCTTGGTCGCTTCCACATACCAGTCGCAGTACTCGTACCAAAGGAAACGCCAGATGGTTTCGGCCGCGTTGCCGAAGTCGTAGGCGCTCAGGAGCTCGCTCATGCGGACGACCGTCTCGCGCAGGCGGGTGAGAATCCATCTGTCCGCGAGGGTCAGCGCGCCCGGGGCCGGCAGCGTCGTGGCGTGCGGCAGACCCTCGGGCAGCGCAAGCAGGTAGCGAGTGGCGTTCCAGATCTTGTTGTTGAAGTTGCGCGCCTCCTCGCAGCGCGCCTCGTGGTAGCGAATCTCCTGGCTCTCGAGGCGCATCTGGCGCAGGATCGAGAGGCGAAACGCGTCGGCGCCGTATTTGTCCGCGAGGTCCATTGGGTCGATGACGTTGCCGAGCGACTTCGACATCTTCCGCCCGGCGGCGTCGAAGAGCAACGGGGTGATGACCACGTCGCGAAACGGCACGTTCTTCATGAAGTAGAGTCCGAGCATCACCATGCGGGCGACCCACAGGAAGATGATCTCGCCGCCGGTCAGCAGCGCTTGCGAGGGATACCAGCAACGAAGCTCCGGCGAGTCCTGCGGCCAGCCCAGAATCGAGAACGGCCAGATGCCGCTCGAGAACCAGGTGTCGAGCGTATCGGGATCGCGGGTCAGCACGCTTGTGCCATAGGTGCGCTGCGCGATCTCTCGCGCTTCTTCTTCACTTTCGGCGACGACCTCGTGGCCGTCGGCGGTGTACCAGACGGGAAGCTGGTGTCCCCACCAGATCTGTCGCGAGACGTTCCAATCTCGAATATTCTCAAGCCAGCGTTCGTAGGTGCGGCCGTGGCGTTCGGGAACGAAGCGCACGCGTCCGTCGCGGTAGGCATCGAGCGCCGGCTTTGCGAGCGATGCCATGCGAACGAACCATTGCAGCGAGAGCAACGGCTCGACGGTGTCGCCGCTGCGCTCGCTGGTAGCAACGGAATGCCGGTGTGGCCGGGCTTCGAGCAGCAAACCGCTTTTTTGGAGATCGGCGACGATTCGTTCCCGCGCTTCGTAGCGATCTAAACCCAGGTACGGACCGACGCTGCGGTCGGCTTCGGTAATGCGCGCGTCGAGCCCGATCACCGACGGCATCTCCAGCGAATGGCGCACGCCGATCTCATAGTCGGTCGGATCGTGTGCCGGCGTCACCTTAACCGCACCCGTGCCGAACTCTGGATCTACCGCCTCGTCGGCGACGATCGGAATCGAACGGTCGAAGAGCGGCGGCAGCCAGACGCTCCGGCCGATGAGCGCCGCGTAACGCTCGTCGTTCGGATGCACGGCGATCGCGACGTCGGCGAGCATCGTCTCCGGGCGCGTCGTCGCAATCTCGATGCCGCGATCGGGATCGTCCTTGTCGAACGGGTAGCGGATGCGCCACAGCGTGCCGTCGCGTTCGACGTACTCCAGCTCGGCGTCAGAAACAGTGGTCTTCGCGGTCGGATCCCAATTGATCAGACGCGTTCCGCGGTAGATCAGGCCGTCGCGATAGAGCGTGACGAAGACGCGCCGTACCGCCGCCGAGAGCGCGTCGTCCATCGTAAAGCGAGAGCGCTGCCAATCCGGGCCGAAGCCGAGCCGGCGAAACTGCTCGAAGATCTGGCCGCCGTAGGTCCGCGACCACTCCCACGCGCGCTCGACGAAGGCTTCGCGGCCGAGGTCCTCGCGGCGCAGACCCTCCTTGGTAAGCTCTCTTACCAACACCGCCTCCGTGGCGATCGCCGCGTGATCGATGCCCGGCAGCCAGTCCGCATTATTCCCGAGCATCCGGTGATAGCGCGTGAGCACGTCCATCGGTGCGTAGGTCGAGCCGTGCCCCAAGTGTGCGCGCGCCGTTACGTTCGGGGGCGGCATGCAGATGATAAACGGCGGCCGTGCGGGATCCGGGTCCTCGTGAAAGTAACCGCTGCGCTCCCAATGCGCATACAGGCGCGGTTCGGTCGCCTGTGGATCGTACTGCTTTGGGAGGTCCATCGGTGGGCCTGCGTTCAGCACCACCGTCGACGCCGCCTCTCAAGAATTAAGCAGCCGGTGGTTCGGCGGGCATAGATTGCCCAGGTCGTTGAGGGGCGGATTCCGGGAAAGAAGCGTTGATTTCGTTCAGATCTAGGAGCGAAGGGCCGAAGTTTACTCTCGCGTAATCGAGGCCCTTCGCGACAACGAGATGGACGAAATCGGCGCTTCTTTAGGCCGGCATGTCTTTCTTTTGGTCGTGATGGTAAATCAACGTCGGCGCCTCTTTTTTCTCGATGACGTCTTTGTTGACGACGCACTTCTTGACGCCTTGCAGCGAGGGCAGATCGTACATGACCTCGAGCATCGTCTCTTCGAGGATCGAGCGAAGCCCGCGCGCACCCGTCTTGCGGCGCTGCGCCTTGTTGGCGATCGCGACGAGCGCTTCTTTGGTGAACTGCAGATCGACGCCGTCCATATTGAGAATTTTCTGGAACTGACGGACGAGCGCGTTGCGCGGCTCGGTGAGAATGCGGCGCAGCGCCAGCTCGTCGAGCGCATCGAGCGTTACGACGATCGGCAGACGGCCGATGAACTCCGGAATCAAACCGAAGCGCAGCAGATCCTCAGGCATCAGTTGTTGGAAGAGCTTGCCGAGCCGGATGTCGCGCTTGCCTTCGGGCTGCGCGCGAAAGCCCATGTTGTTCGCGGCGACCCGGGACTCGATAATCCGTTCGAGGCCGTCGAAGGCGCCGCCACAGATGAAGAGCACGTTGGTGGTATCGATCTGGATGAACTCTTGATGTGGGTGCTTGCGGCCGCCCTGCGGCGGAACGTTGGCCGTCGTGCCTTCAAGAATCTTGAGCAGTGCCTGCTGCACTCCCTCGCCCGAGACGTCGCGGGTGATCGAGGGGTTCTCGCTTTTTCGCGCGATCTTGTCGATCTCGTCGATATAAACGATGCCCTTCTCGGCGCGCTTGACGTCGTAATCGGCCGCCTGAATGAGCTTGAGAAGAATGTTCTCGACGTCTTCCCCGACGTAGCCCGCCTCGGTCAGCGAGGTCGCATCGGCCATCGCAAGTGGAACGTCGAGAATCTTGGCTAGCGTCTGCGCCAGGTAGGTCTTACCCGAACCGGTCGGCCCAACCAGCAGAATGTTCGACTTCTGCAGCTCGACGTCGTCGGCCGTGCCGCCGGCGTTGATGCGTTTGTAATGGTTGTAGACCGCGACGGCCAGCGACTTCTTCGCGCGTTCCTGGCCGATCACGTACTGATTGAGGATGTGGTTGATCTCTTTGGGCTTTGGGATGTTGCGCAGGCGCAGGCTCTCGTCGACGTTCTTGTAGAGCTCTTCCTCGATGATCTCGTTACAGAGCTCGATACACTCGTCACAAATGTAGACGCCGGGACCGGCGATCAATTTGCGAACCTGCTCCTGGGATTTTCCACAGAAGCTACATTTCAACTGACCTTTGTCGTCTCCAAAGCGGAACATCAGCTTCCGGGGTCCCCCTACCTCCTATGCCGGCATCGGCAAGCCCAGACGGTTTTCGATAATTTGGTCGATTATCCCGTAGTCCTTGGCCTCTTGGGCAGTCATATAATAATCCCGCTCGATGTCTTTGAGAACCTGGTCGAGCGGTTTTTTTGTGGTTTCTTCATAGATCCGCGCCACGGTGTGCCGGGTAGCGACCAGGTCGCGGGCGGCGATTTCGATCTCGGTCGCCTGTCCGCCGATTTGCTGGACGAAGGGCTGGTGGATGACCACCTTGGAGTTGGGAAGGGCGTACCGCTTGCCGGCGGCTCCCCCCGTGAGGAGAATCGACCCCATCGAGGCCGCCAGGCCCATGCAGATCGTTGCCACGTCGGGCTTAATGAATCGCATCGCGTCGTACATCGCCAGGCCGGCCGTCACGCTCCCGCCGGGGCTGTTGAGGTACATATCGATGTCCTTGTCCGGGTCTTCTTTTTCTAGGAAGAGCAGCTGTGCGATGACCAGACTCGACATATTGTCGTCGATCACGCCGCCGACGAAGACGATGCGGTCTTTGAGCAACCGCGAATAAATGTCGTAGGCGCGTTCACCTCGTGCCGTTTGCTCCACGACCATCGGTACTAAATGTCCCATGATACGTTTAACTACGACACCGGACGCATAGTTTCTTGGTCGCCCTCGACCTCGGCACTATCGATCAGCAACTCGAGCGTTTTACTTCGCACGATGCCCTCCATCAAGGAGAGCAAGTTGTTGCCTAGCGCCTTGCGAATGCGCGCTGCCGGCTGACCGTATCGGCGCGCGAGCGTTTCGACTTCGGCGGAAACGTCCGAGGGTGTCGCTGCGACCTTTTCGGCTTTGGCGATCTGCTCGATCAAAAGGGTGGTTTTTACGCGCGATTCGGCCTCCGGGCGAAGGGAGGCTCGCAGCTCTTGTTCGGTCTTTCCGATTTGCTTGAGAGACTCTTCGAACGACGTGCCTTGCGACGCGGCGCCGGACGCGGCATCCTCCATCAGACGATCGAGCTCCGTTTCGACCATCGTCGGCGGCAACGCGAAATCGTGGCTTGAGAGCAGCTTTTCGACGACCGCGTTACCGACCGCGCGTCGGGTTCGGGACTTCGCCACCGCTTCCAGCCGGTACCGCAGGTCGGCTTTCAGTTCCTCGACCGTCTGGTTGCTGGAGACCGCTTGCGCAAACTCGGCGTTGATGGGCGGCAGCTCGTACTCTTTGAGCTCGTGCAGAGTAATCGCGAAGGCGGCGGGCTTGCCGGCGACCTCGGCCGAGGGGTAGTCGTCGGGGAAGCGTACCTCGACGTTCCGACGCTCGCCGGCGTTCATGCCCACGATGCCGGCAACGAATCCCGGGACGAAGCGGCCCTCGGAGAGCTCGACGCTCTGCCCTTGGGCGCTCCCACCCTCGAACGGAACGCCGTCAATGGTCCCCGCGTAGTCGATCGTCGCGACGTCGCCCATGGCTGCGGGCCGAGTAACGGGGACGAGCGTGGCCCGCTCCTTGGCGAGCGCCGCGAGGCTCCGTTCGACGTCGTCGTCGGTCACCTCAATCGGCGGACGCGCAACGGCGATGCCCATGTACTTGCCTAGGTCGATGGCCGGACGGACCTCGACGGTCGCCTTGAGGCGGAGCGGTCGCCCTTCGCTCTCCTCGATCACCTCGACTTTGGGCCGATCCACGGGATCGAGGTCGTGCTCCCGGACCGCCTTGGCGTAAACCTCGGGGATCACGTCCTCGACGGCTTGGGTCGTAACGGCGTCACTGCCGTAGGTCTGCTCGAAAATCTTGCGAGGGACTTTCCCGGGGCGGAACCCGGGCAGCCGTACGCCTTGGGAGAGTTTTCGGTAGGCTCGCTCCTCGGCCGCCGCGAGCTCGTCTGCGCCGATGGAGAACTCCAGCGCCACCTCTGTGGGCGCGAGCCGGGTCAAAGTCGAGTTGGTCATATCCAATAAAATTAGCGGAAGACGAGATTCGAACTCGCGACCCTCGCCTTGGCAAGGCGATGCTCTACCACTGAGCTACTTCCGCACGAACCCTTCCGTTGGCGTGCAGCGCAATGGGCAAGCAGAGACTCGAACTCTGACGGGTCGCCCCACTGGAACCTAAATCCAGCGCGTCTGCCAGTTCCGCCACTTGCCCGGCGACCTCCTTAGATAGAACGCCTCGGATGCTTTTCCTTCCGCGCTTCTCTCGGCAGCGCTTCATAGAAGGTAAGGACGTTCCCGAACGGGTCGGCGATCGCCATCGATAGCTCGCCCCATTCTTGCTTGCGCACTGCCGGTCGCGAGTGCCGATACTTCTTCTCCAAAAGCGCCGCTTGGTAGGCGGCCAGCCCCGGCGTCTCGATCCGAATGTGTGCGCCGAACGTGCCGTCTCCGAAATGCTCGCTTAGGTGAAGGACCGCTCCCTCACGCGATACTTGCGCGTACAGCGGAAGATCCGGTCCAAAACGATGTTCCCAGTCGATCTGAAAGCCTAAGAAGTCACCGTAGAACTCCTTCGCCTTCGCAACGTCGAGGATACGAAGAATCGGCACGACGCGTCCCATCGTCGAGATCTACGGCCTCGCGTTTCGAGAATCTTTTTCGGCTTTCTTAAAGAGCGTCCGCCGCACCGCTCGCCGGAAGGTCGTCGTCACTCGGCGGCCCGAATCTCTCGCAGGCGCGCGGCGCCTTCACCACTATTTGTCAAGCGATCGGGAGTCTTTATGCAGATGAGCAGCGACGCCCTCAAACGTGACGTTTTGCCGATTCCGGACGAGCAGTTCGTCGGCCTCACAACCTACGATGCGAAGGACCCGGATACGAAGTATCCACCCATCAAGCCGTTGCGTCCGCCGGCTGGTGCGCCCAACGTCCTCATCGTTCTCATCGACGATGCCGGCTTTGGCTCCTCATCGGCCTTTGGCGGGCCGTGTCAAACTCCCAACGCCGAGAAGCTTGCGGCTCGCGGCTTAAAGTACACGCGCTTTCATACGACGGCGCTGTGCTCGCCGACGCGCGCCGCGCTACTGACCGGGCGCAACCATCACTCGGTCGGCATGGGCGCCATCACCGAGATGGCAACCTCGGCACCGGGCAACAGCAGCATCCGCCCAAAAAACAAGGCGCCGCTCGCCGAGATCCTCAAGCTCAACGGCTACTCGACGGCGCAGTTCGGCAAGTGCCACGAAGTGCCGGCGTGGGAAGTCTCGCCCGTCGGACCGTTCCATCAGTGGCCGACCGGCTCGGGCTTCGAACACTTCTACGGTTTCGTCGGCGGCGAAGCAAACCAGTACTATCCGGGTCTCTACGAAGGCACTAAGGCCGTCGATCCGCCCAAGACCCCGCAAGAAGGCTATACGCTAACCGACGACCTGGCCGACCGCGCGATCACGTGGATTCGCCAGCAGAAGGCGATGATGCCGGATAAGCCGTTCTTCGTTTACTTCGCTCCCGGCGCGACGCACGCACCGCATCACGTTCCCGCGGAGTGGTCGGATAAGTATAAGGGCGTTTTCGACGGCGGCTGGGACGAGCTGCGCGAAAAAATCTTCGCGCGTCAGAAAGAGCTCGGCGTGATCCCCAAGGATGCCGAACTCACCAAACGCCACGCGGAGATCCCAGCCTGGGACGATATGCCGGCCGAGTTGAAGCCGGTCTTGGCGCGAGAGATGGAGATCTATGCCGGCTTTCTCGAGCAGACCGACCATCACGCCGGCCGCCTCTTCCACGCGCTCGACGAGCTCGGTGTTCTCGAGGATACGCTGATCTATTACATCATCGGCGATAACGGTGCGTCGGCCGAGGGCACCCTCAACGGCTGCTTCAACGAGATGACGACGCTCAACGGAATGCCCGGGATCGAGACGCCGGAGTTCCTTCTCAGCCGGATCGGCGACTTCGGAACACCGAAAGCCTACAACCACTACGCCGTCGGCTGGGCGCACGCGCTCTGCACGCCCTATCAGTGGACCAAACAGATCGCCTCGCATTACGGCGGAACGCGCAACGGCACGATCGTGGCGTGGCCGAGCCGCATTCGCGCGAAAGGAGAGACGCGCCCGCAGTTTCATCACGTCATCGACGTCGCAAGAACGATCTTAGAGGTTAGCGGCGTGCCCGAACCGCACAGCGTCAACGGCATCGACCAGGCGCCGCTCGAGGGCGTGAGCATGGCGCCAACGTTCGACGACGCAAAGGCGCCCGAAGAGCATTGCCTCCAGTACTTCGAGATGTTCGGAAACCGCGGCCTCTACCATCGAGGCTGGACCGCAGTTACGAAACACCGCACGCCGTGGACGACGGACCAGCCGCCGCCGTTCGACGAGGACGTGTGGGAGCTCTACGCGCCCGACGATTGGACGCAGGCGCGCGACGTCGTCGCCGATCACCCGGAAAAGCTGGCAGAGATGCAGCGGCTTTGGCTGATCGAAGCGGTAAAGTACAACGTCGTACCGCTCGACGATCGCACGTTTGAACGCATCAATTCCGATCTCGCAGGTCGTCCGCAGCTGGTTACGGGGACCTCACAGACGCTATTTGCCGGCATGCGCGTGGCCGAGGGCTGCATCATCAACCTCAAAAACAAATCACACTCGGTAACGGCGGAGGTTACCGTTCCCGAAGAAGGCGCGAAAGGCGTAATCGTCACGCAAGGCGGCTTTGTGGGCGGCTGGACGCTCTACGCTTACGAGGGACGCCTGAAATACTGCTACAACTTCTTCGGCCTCGAGCACTACTTTGCGCAAGCCTCTGAGCCGATCCCGGCCGGCAAACATCAGGTGCGCATGGAGTTCAAGTACGACGGCGGCGGCCTCGCCAAGGGCGGCGACGTTACGCTCTACTACGACGGCAACGAAGTCGGAAAAGGACGCGTCAACAAAACCGAACCGATGGGCTACTCCGCGGACGAAGCCTGCGACGTGGGCTCGGATACCGGCTCGCCGGCCTCTCCCGATTACGGTGCCACCGGCAACAGCTTCAACGGGAAGATCGAGTGGGTCCGGCTCGATATCGGCGACGACGACCACAGCCATCTCATCACTGCGGCGGATAAGGTCAAGGTCGCGATGGCGCGCCAGTAGAGGGCTGACCGCTCGGGCGCGACCAAAGGATCGCCAAGAAGATTAGGTTGACGGTCAGCCCGACGATACCAATCTCGGGTCCAAAGATTATGCTGTTGGGAAGGCCGAGTACGCCCGCCTTTGGGCCTTCTCCAAATGCCGTGTAGGCTGCCCCGTTCCAAAGGCTATGACTAACCGTGGAAACGACAATCGATCCGGAGCGCGCGCGCATGAGGCCCCAAATAGTACCTATAACGGCCGCATTTACGATGAACAACGCGACCTGCAACGGTGGAAGCGTAAAGCCCTTGGCTAGCGTGACGTACGACAAGTGCCATAGGGCGAAGGCGATACTCGTGGCGATCAGCGTTGCGACGACGCTCATTGCGCGGCGCTGAAGTGACGCCCACAACCAGCCTCTGAAGAAACCCTCCTCCGTTAACAAGCCGACGATCAGCGTACCAACGACAATCGAGACGAACGTGATGAGCGCCTTCGGCACGTTTGCGGCGTTTACGTTACCGTGGCCAAAAACGATCGCGATACCCGCGACCAAGCCCAATACGATAAGCGGATAGCCTGCAGCGAGGAGATAGTCGCCGCCCTTTCCCCAGCCGAACCCCAGGACGCGCGGTGAGAAGCGCTCCAGAAAGGCGAAAAAAAGCATCAAGGGGAGCAGCGGAAGGGCGCTAAAAGCGGTGAGGCCGTTGGCGTCCAGAGTTGCCGTGACGGCGATGGCGATGGCGACACCGATCGCCGGATCGCGGAAGCGCAGGATGCCCACGCTCACGCTACCGCTGGTGATCGCCCGCTGTTTCAATCCGGCGCAAAAGGCCGGTGCGACATGATTAGCCCCCGCAAAAATTTATTTTGCAGGGGCTCTACGAGATTTGCACCGCCACGGACTTGAACCGTGAACCAATTGATTAAGAGTCAACTGCTCTACCATTGAGCTAGCGGTGCGCGCCGGGGTCATTCGCCGGACATATCCGCGACGCCCTTCTGCTGCCAGCGGCGGGGCTGCCCTCGCAAGGCATCCCCGACTCGAGCCCGCGAACGGTTGCCGTCACTGCCGGAGCATTCGCCTTCGAGTTCCCGTAGGATAGCCTATTGCTCGAGTTCTTGCAGCGTGTTCGTTTCGGTATCGGTATAGAACAGCGCCGTATTGCTGTCGGTGGTGCCGGTCGCAAGAAGTCCGAAGATATGACCGGCGGTACTTGTGTCGATGGTTTTCGTGTCGAGTATCTTCCCCGCCGGTGTCAGCTCCACAAGCTTGTTTCCACCCTTGGTATTCGCAACGATGAGGTTTCCATTCGGAAGAAGAGCAGAAGCGACGGGCGCGTTGAGCGGGGAGCCACTATAGACGAGCGTCGCGCAGGTGGCTTTTGCGTGAGCGCACTTGAATTTCTTTCCACCGGGTTGCACGACGATCTCGTCTTTCTCGAGTAGGCTGCTGGCGTTCGAAACGGCGACGACGGTGTTATCGACCCCATCCACAATATACAGTGTGTCGTTGCAAAGAGGGCCGGTTCTTGTACTATTGTATTGTATGCCGGATGGCCCTAAAGTGCTCCAGCCCGAGCTCTTATTGACCCCGAATCCGGTTATCACTCGGACCACTTTCACGTTGCCGGAGCTAATGGGGACGAAGGCCAACTTAAAAACTGAGCCGGTCTTCGAATCCGAAATGTAGATGTCCTCAGGCGCGTACGCCTCGCCGCAGAATGCATCGGCGTCGGCGAAGGGAACCTGGATGGGAGAGCCGTGACTCGCCTTTAGCTCGCCCTGCGGGGTGAACTGCGAAACGAGGCCGCTGACCATCCCCGCGCCGTAGACTTGGTTCGTGGCAGTGGTTGCATCACCGTCGCAGCCTTCCACCTTGGGGCTTTGCGTGAAGGTCGCCGGCTTGGAGTGCGGTTTTGGATCGAGTACTTCGATCGTGGTGCCCTTCCCAGCGGTGCCCGCCGAGTCGGCGAAGTTGCAAACGACCACCTGCCCTTCCTTGAGGAGCCCGAAGGTCGCTCGGGCCACCGAGATTGCGCGCGGGCCGAGGTCGCCGTTTTTCCGGTCGACCGTCGAGCCGATTTCGACGTCCTTCGTAAGCTTCTTCAGAATCGAGGTATTGTCGTCTGGAACGATGGAACTTGCGCCCCGCGCCGAGACCTGCGACGTGTCGGAGGGAACCGTCGTGTTTCCTCCACACGCCGAAGTTGCAAAGAGTGCTCCCGCGGCCAGCACAAGCGCGCGATAGTTGAAAGTTGGCATTCCTAAACCTCGTTCCGAACGCAGTGTTAACGTAGCGGGCTTCGAACTGCCTCTTTCGTTGCCTGCAAGAGCGAGCGACCGCCGTCCAACTTTCCCGGCAAGATGTCGAGCACGCGCGCGGTCTCGAGCGCAGCGCGCTCCACGGCGACGACGGGCTGCCCAACGGGCGGCCGATCTGGCCCGTGGCCGTGGGGGTCGTCGGTCTCCCGCGTTAGGCGCAGGCTCCTACGAACGCCAGCCGAAATCCGACGCGAAGCCGGAAAGTGTCTTCCCCCGTGCTGTCAACGGGGCTTGCTGTTTGGAGGCCCTTCACCTTCGCGTTGCTTAAGGAGTAATGTTGTGAATACGACTGGTTTTGTGAAATACGCCGGTGCTTTGGTTGCACTCGCGATATGTTCGGCGTGCGCCGGCGCCCCGGCGGTCTCGCCGTCAGGCGCTTCGTTCAATGCCAAGTATGTCGGGAGGACACTTTTTGTGAACGGCCGGCCGGTAACGGCGGCGCGCCTGAACCCGCTGCCCACTTACGCGACGATCGTTCCCGAGCATCATCGGAAGAACCAGTTTTTCGAATACATCTTCAATTACTACGGAACGTACGCCAGCATTTTCAACTATCCCAAGAGCGTTCAGCAGTTCGGTACGATCGATGGCGACGGTGGTCAAGGGTGTACGAACGTCCTCTACGGCTATGGGAAGAAAATCGTTTGGAACGTGGGCGGCAATACCCAGATCACGGAGTACAAAGTCCCTCAAAAACCGATCAAGACGCTGTCCGTCAACTACTATTTCCCATCCAGCTGCGCCATGAATACCAACGGCGATCTCGCCGTCGGGATCTTGTATGCGACGTCGGCGTATACCGGTGGCGGCGAAGTCGTGATCTTCAAGAACGGAAGCGGCTCGGGCGTCTCTTTCGACACGCCGCTGGACGAAGAGTTCTTCGACGGCTACGACAACAAAGGGAATCTCTTCGCCGACGGCTTTACCGGCGACCGCTCGGGTTTCGCGCTCGTTGAGCTCCCCGTGGGCAGCACTAAATTTGTAACAGTCAAAACGAGCAACGCGCCCGAGTTCCCTGGCTCCGTGCAGTGGGACGGCACATACCTCACCGTGTTCGATCAGTACACGGCCTCGACGTATCAGTACGCCGTCAGCGGAACGACGGCGACGTTGAAGAACACGATACAGTTCACGGGTGCTTCCGACTGCGCGCAGACCTGGATCGTTAAGGGCCTTCTCTACTGCGGCGATGCGGGGACCAACGGCGGTGAGGTTTTTAAGTACCCAGACGGCGGATCGCCGATTGCGACCTTTACGGGTAACTTCGATTTCCCGCTTGGCGTTACGGCCGCAAAGAAATAAGTCTGCGTTTCCTCCAGCCAGCGGAGTAAGAAATGGAGAGCACCGGTCTATTCAGGCCGGTGCTCTTCGAGGCACTCGGCGAGGTGAAAGAATAGTGGCAATTATGTGCCTGCGACCGTAATCTACTCAAAGGAGTAACGTGGTGAATACGACTGGTTTCATGAAGCACGCCGGTGCTCTGGTGACACTTGCGATATGTTCGGCGTGCGCCGGCGGCTCGGCGCTCTCGCCGTCAGCTGCTTCGTTCAATGCAACGTACGTCGGTAAGACGCTTTTCGTGAACGGCCGGCCGGTAACGGCAGCGCGCCTGAACGCGCTGCCCACGTACGCGACGATCGTTCCCGACCGGCATGCGAAGGGGAGTGACTTCGAATACATCATCAACAACTATGGCAGCTACGCCACCATTTTCGACTATCCAAAGAGCGCTCAGCAGGTCGGTTCGATCACGAATGTCGGCGGCCAAGGATGCACGAACGTCCTTTACGGCTATGGGAAGAAGACGTTCTGGATCGTCGCCGCCGATAACCAGATCGAGGAGTTCAAAGTCCCCAAGAAGCCGATCAAGGCGCTCTCTGATTCCGTCGGTATGCCGTCCAGCTGCGCGATGGATACCAGCGGCGACCTCGCCGTCGGGATCTTGAACGGGTCGGGTTCCGGCGACGTCGTCATCTACAAGAACGCGAGCGGCTCGGGCAGCGTCATGAGCACGCCGTTGGACAGAGAGTACTTCGACGGTTACGACAACCACGGGAATCTCTTCGCCGACGGCTTCATCGGCTACAACTTCGGGCTCGTCGAGCTTCCGAAGGGGGGCAGTACGTTCCAAACGATCACGACGAGCAACTCGGTGGGGTTCCCCGGGTCCGTGCAGTGGGACGGCACGTACCTCACGGTCTTCGATCAGTACACGAGCGATATCTATCAGTACACGGTCAGCGGAACCACCGCGACGTTGAAGGGCACGGTGTCGCTCACCGGTTCCAGCGACTGCGGACAGACCTGGATCGTGAAGGGCCTGGTCTATTGCGGGGACGCCGGTAACAACGACGGCGAGGTTTTCAAGTACCCCGCCGGCGGTTCACCGGTAGCGGTCCTTACGGGCAATTTCGATTTCCCGCTCGGCGTAACGGCAGCAAAGAAATAATCCGCGTTCTTCTCCAATGAAGAGCCCCCGCATGACGTACTATTTTGCGGGGGCTTTGAGCTTTGCGCCCTCCGGGACTCGAACCCGGGACCAACGGATTAAAAGTCCGCTGCTCTACCGACTGAGCTAAAGGCGCACGCGAGTTTGGGGTGACTGACGGGATCCGAACCCGCGGCCTCCGGTTCCACAGACCGGCGCTCTAACCAACTGAGCTACAGTCACCATACGTCGGCTTCTTCCCTGAACTCGCCCGGCTTCCATCGCTGCCCGCCGCCCTCCATACGCGCCCGGAGGGACTCGAACCCCCATCATCGAGTTTAGAAGACTCGTGCCTTGTCCTGTTAGACCACGGGCGCAGGAAGGCATGGACCCTTCCAGAGGATACCATGCCTCCAAAATCTCGGGACGAGAAGACTCGAACTTCCGCCCTTCCGGCCCCAAACCGGACGCTCTACCAAGCTGAGCTACGTCCCGGCGCGCGTTTGCCACCATCCAGATTGTGCGGCGGTTCCCTTTCGATGACAGTTCGCGCAACGGATTTCACACTTCGCGAGTTCGGCGCTGAGTCTTTCCCAGCTCACGCCGTATCCCTGACGCTGATGTTGCCTTCTTTTTTCCCCGAACATGGTCGAAGTCGAGAACGCGAAGATCGTTCTCGCCGCATTCGACGCAACCGCGTCCCTCAAGGTACACGATCATCCGCTCCCTATTTCTCTTGACGTATTGACGCCTGTTGATGCTTCGCCGCGCCATGTGGGCTTGACGGTTCCGACGATAGGGGGCCTTGCTTTGCATCGCGGGCACGTTTTCATGCTCAGTAATTAGCGCATTTGTGTGCCACCAGTATTGCACTCGATTACTTATTGCTAAACTATTATCTACAACGTTAGCGTATGCCCCGCAACGTACGCCGAGAGATCCATCGACGCCGCATCGGACGCGATCGCGAAACCTTGCGTGATCCGCAGCCCCGCACGCATCGCGGCGCGCGCGACGCGAACGTTCGATCCAGGAACCAGCGCGCTGCACCAGGATGCGTTATACCTTCGCGTGAGCGTCAGCAGCGCATGGGCGAGAATCTGCACGATATAGTTTTGCGAAGCGCAGGCGATCGGGCCGGCGCGGCCGTCCGGCCAAACGTAGGTGTATGCAACGAACTCACCATTTAAGAAAAACGCATTCCCCGTCGCGCGTAAGGCGAAATCCGCGTGGTCGGCGTCGCGCGCCGTGCCGCGCGTCTCTCGATCCAAGGCGCGTAAGCCGAATGCATGCGCGGCCGCGTCGATCGGCTCGACGCCGAAGCGATAATCGCCGGCGGCCATCTTTGCAAGCTCTTCTTCCTTTGGAATCGTGCCCGCGAGCCGCAGCAGCGAGTCGCGCAGCGCGAGCCGTTGCCGCAGCGCGAGCGCCGCGGCTGCGGAATCGGCCGGATCGACCAGCAGAACGCGCGCCTGCTCGTCGCAATCGCGCAACGCCTCGCCGAGCAGATGGCGCCCAAGGCCGCGGCCGCGGTACGAGGGCTCGACGAAGAGATCGCCGACGTAGCGCTCGCCCTCGGCGTCGTGCGCGATCGCCACGCCGATGCTCTCGCCCGCATCGCGCGCGACCCACGCCGTGCCCCGCTCGGCGGACTCGAGGGCGAAACGAATTCCCGCCTCGTCGAACGAACGCCGGCGAGCGATCGTTCGAACGTCGTCAACCGAGGCCGGCTCGACCGGAAAGTCAGGCACGACGCAAGACTTCAGACACGATGCAAGGCGGCCAGCAACGCGTCGGCGGCGCGTCGCCGGTGGCTGACGTCGTTCTTCTCCTTCTCGCCCAATGCCGCAAAGCTGCAGCCCGCGGGCGGGTAGAGAAAGATCGGATCGTAGCCAAAGCCTCCAGTACCAAACTCGTTCTCGAGAATATAACCGTTGACGGTACCCGTGGCGGCGATTGCCCCGCTCCCGGGTGCGATGAATGCCAGCGCGCAAACGAAACGGGCCGTGCGGCGATAGGGCGGAACGCCCCGCAGGTCTGCAAGCAGCGTCGCGCGCCGCTGCGGCCAGCTGATATCCGCTCCGCCGAAGCGCGCCGAGTAGATTCCCGGTCCCCCCTCGAGCGCATCGACCTCCAGCCCGCTGTCGTCGGCGAGGACGTTGGCGGCGAGGTCGCGCTCCTGCAGCAGTGTGGCGAGGGCCTGGGCCTTCAAAATCGCGTTGCCGATGTAGCTGCCGGCGTCCTCGGCGACGTCGGGGTACTTGCGCGGCTTGACCAGCGTCAACGGCGAGTCCGCGAAGATCGCTTTGAGTTCGCGCAGCTTCCCCTCGTTGTGCGTCGCAACGTAGGTCTTCGTTCCGCCGGAGCTCTGACTGCGTGCCATGGCCGGCGTCAGTTCCCCAGCCGAAGGACCGCCATGAATGCCTCCTGCGGCAGCTCGACCCTCCCGACCCGTTTCATCCGCTCTTTTCCGACCTTCTGTTTTTCGAGCAGCTTGCGCTTACGGGTAATGTCGCCCCCGTAGCACTTCGAGAGCACGTTCTTGCGCATCGCGGCCACCGTCTCGCGGGCGACGACTTTTCCCCCGATCGCCGCTTGAATCGGCACCTCGAACATTTGACGCGGGATCAGCTCTTTGAGCTTCTCGGCCATCGCGCGCCCGCGCGCCACCGCCTTGTCGCGTGCCACGATGAATGAGAGCGCGTCAACCGGCTCGTTGTTGAGCAGGATCTCGAGCTTTGCGAGATCGCCTTCGCGATACCCGATAACGTCGTAATCGAGCGAGGCGTAGCCCTTCGTCCGCGATTTGAGCGAGTCGAAGAAATCGACGATCACTTCGATGAGCGGCATCTCATACGTGACGATGACGCGGCCGTCGTGCAGGTACTCCATGTTATCGAGCGTCCCGCGGCGGCTCTGCGTGATATCCATGATCGCGCCGACGTAGTCGGGCGGGGAGATGATCGTCGCCTTCACGTACGGCTCCTCGATCGTGCGGATCGCCGTCGTAGGCGGCAGCTTCGAGGGGTTGTCGATCATGACGATCGTTCCGTCGTTGCGCACGACGCGGAAGACGACCGACGGCGCGGTCGCGATCAGATCGAGTCCGTAGTCGCGCTCGAGCCGCTCTTGGACGATCTCCATGTGCAACAGGCCCAAGAAGCCGCAGCGGAAGCCGAAGCCGAGCGCCAGCGAATTCTCCGCCTCGTACACGAGTGCCGCGTCGTTGAGCTTGAGCTTTTCCAGCGCGTCGCGCAGCCCGTCGTACTCGCCTTCGTTGGGATAGAGGCCGCAGTAGACCATCGGGACGGCCTTGCGGTAGCCGGTAAGCGGAATGTGCGCGGGATCGTTCGCCGAGGTGATCGTATCGCCGACGTCGATGTCGCCCAGCGACTTGATGTTTGCGATGACGTAGCCGACGCTTCCGACCTCGAGCGACTTCGTCGCGCGCATCTCGGGCGTGAAGATGCCGACCTCGGTGCACTCGAAGATCCGCTGGTGCGCCATCGAGACGAAGCGCTTGCCCGCGGACAGGTCGCCGTCGACGACGCGCACGTAGCTGACGACGCCGCGATACGCATCGAACTGCGCGTTGAAGACCAGCGCGCGCAATTTGTCGCGGTGCCCCTTCGGCGGCGGAATCCGATTGACGATCGCCTCGACGATCTCTTCGATTCCGACGCCGTTCTTGGCGCTGGCCAAGATGCACTCGCTCTTCTCCATCACGAGCAGCTCTTCGACTTCACCCATCACGCGCTCGGGATCGGCCGCCGGCAAATCGATCTTGTTGATCACCGGGATGATCGCCAGGTCGTGCTCGAGCGCGAGATGGTAGTTCGCCAGCGTCTGCGCCTCGATGCCTTGCGCCGCGTCGATGATCAGCACCGCTCCTTCGCAGGCCGCCAGGGAGCGCGAGACCTCGTAAGAAAAGTCGACGTGTCCCGGCGTATCGATCAGGTTGAGCCGGTAGTCCTCGCCGTTGCGGGCGCGGTAATCGAGCGTCACCGGATGCATCCGGATCGTGATGCCCCGCTCGCGCTCGAGGTCCATCGCGTCGAGCGCCTGCTCCTCGACGTTGCGTGCGGCGACGGCGCTCGTGATCTCGATCAAACGGTCGGAGAGCGTCGTCTTTCCATGATCGATGTGGGCGATGATGCAAAAGTTCCGCACGTTGCTCGCGACGTCCAGGCGATGGGGATGCTCGGCCCGCAGTGCCATCAGAAGATTTGTATGCAGGCGTTGACTTGGAGCGAGAAGAGTCCGCGTATGACGACAAATTGCAGGATCAGCAGCAGCACGAGAAAGGCGATATCGAGGCCGCCGATCGGGGGGATCACGCGGCGGATCGGGTTGAGCACCGGCTCGATGATCGAAGCCAGATAGTAGACCCAGCGTCCGCGGCGCAGATCCGGGAACCAGGAAACGATCGCGTACACGAAGAGCAGGATCGTGTAGAGTTGTACTGCGCGAGACAACAGCACTGCAAGGTCGCATAGCAATAAATTCACATTGCCCGCCGTTCTACGGCCGCTGCGCGAGCCCGCTCGATCGCCTCCAGCTCCTCGGCCGAGGCCTGGATCGTCGGCTCGAACGCCTCAACGGGTTTTCCATACGTACGTGTGTCGGTGCGAGAGTAGATGCTCGTCAGCACGACGCCATTGCCTTGGCGATTGAGCAACGCAAGCGCGTACGATAGGCCCGATTCGGCATCGGCAAAGGCGTCGTACCGCACGAAACCGCAGCCCGAGACGTCGCTTGCCGAAAGTGCCTCGAGCGCCGCCACGCGCCCTTGCACGCTCTCGAGCGTCGAGCGAATCGAGGCATCGGCGTTCTCGAGGGCCGCGAGGCGCTCCGAGGCGCGTCCTGCGCCGCCCGAGATGAGCTCGTCGTGGACGTCGACCAGCGCCTGCATGCGTCCGAGCGCTGGGCGCACGACGCCGGCGTGGTAGATCACCAGCGCCACCAAGGCACCGCCAAAGGCGATCAGGGCGGCATATAACGGTGTGAACTGCTGCATCATAACGCTTCCACTGCTGTAACCACGACGAGAGTCAGGTGGTTCACGGCACCCGTAAGTGCTCGCTTACCGTTGCTACCTTCCGGTTCTGGCGGGGTTCACGAGTTTACGCCGCGCGAAGCCCAACTCCCATCATGGCCAGGCCATGATAGCACAGGCGGCCAACGATCTTTCCATGGTTCGCCTGCTGCTCATCGCGGCCGCAACGGCCGCCGCCTCGACGGCGCCGATCCAGCTGCACAGCGACCTAGCTGCCGGGCGCGCCGTTCCAAAACCGTTCATGGCGCGCGACTGCGGCGGCGCCAACAGCTCGCCCTCGCTGAGCTGGAGCGACGTTCCGCAAGGCACGAAATCCTTCGCGGTGATCGTGCACGACGCCGACGCGCCGATTCCCGGCGGATTCTACCACTGGATCGTGTACAATCTGCCGCCCCAAACCCGGCACCTTGAGACGAATGCGAAGCTGGCCCCGGACGAACTGGGTGAAAGCTCGACGGGACGCGCGCAATATTACGGTCCGTGCCCACCGCCCGGGCCGGCGCACCACTACACGATCACCCTGTACGCGCTCGACGTCTCGCATTTTGCCGTCGTTACGCCTTTGACCGGCGCTGCGCTCGAACGGCAGATGCAAGGGCACATCATCGCTCGAGGCGTTCTCCAAAACACCGCATCGAGTCCCTAGGCCGGAGCGCCGTCGAAAGCCGTCGAAGCAGACGGCGATGGACGAAGTTACGATCAAGGTACGCGAAAGCGGCCCGTATCTCATTAGAGGTAAGATCACGCTGACCGATGCCGACGGAAACCCCTATACCGTCGCCGGCGAAAACGTTGCGCTCTGCCGCTGCGGCGGCTCGCAAACCAAGCCTTTTTGCGATGGCTCGCACCGCGCGAACGGCTTTTCGGCCGCCGAGCGGGCCGCCGTCGAGCCGAGCATTGAGCCGAGCCCAGCCTAATGCCCTCGTATCTTCGGGAAGGCCGGCTCCCGCATAAGCGGCACATTCAGTTTCGACGCCCCGACGGCGGCCTCTACGCCGAAGAGCTCTTCTCGACGAAGGGATTCGAGAGCGTCTACTCGCTGCTCTATCATCTCCGGCCGCCGACCGCGACGCTCGACGTACGCTCCTGGGAACGGCCGGCCGTCGTATTCTCGCCCAACGAGCCGCTGCGCAACCGCCACTTCAAGACGCCGCAGCTCGCGGAGCCCGGGCTCGATGCGATCCAATCGCGCACGCCGCTGCTCGGTAACGAGGATATCGTGCTCTCGATTGCCAGCGCCGAGCGTCCGATGGAATACTTTTATCGCAACACCGGGGGCGACGAGCTGCTGTTCATTCATACCGGCTCGGGCGTCATCGAAAGCCAGTTCGGCGAGCTCGCCTATCGCGCGCACGACTATCTCCTGATACCGACGGGGACGACTTTTCGCGTGATCCCCGCCTCTCCGACCAGAATGCTCGTTCACGAGTCGCGCGGCAACGTGACGATCCCGCGGCGCTACCGTAACGAGTTCGGACAGCTCGAGGAGCAGGCGCCGTACTACGAACGCGACTTCCGGGGGCCGCTGCTGCAGGCGCCGGTCGAGCCGCAAGGCGAGTACGAAATCCGCGTTACGAACGGCGGACGCAATGCGATCTACATCGTGCAGAATCATCCGTGCGACGTCGTCGGGTGGGATGGTTACTGTTACCCCTACGCCTTCAACCTCGAAGAGTTCATGCCGATCACTGGCAAGCTCCATCAGCCGCCGCCGGCGCACGCGACCTTCGACGCTCCGGGCGCAGCGTTCTGCGCGTTCGTGCCGCGGCTCTTCGACTATCATCCTCTGGCCATTCCGGTTCCCTACAATCATTCGAGCGTCGACTGCGACGAAGTTCTCTACTACGTGAGCGGGAATTTCATGAGCCGTCGTGGCGTCGAGGAGGGCTCGATTACGTTGCACGCGGCGGGCGCGCCGCACGGCCCGCAGCCGGGTGCCGTCGAGTCGAGCCTGGGGAAAACCTCGACCGACGAGATCGCGGTCATGGTCGATACGTTCCGGCCGCTGCAGCTCGCGCAAGCCGCGCTGCGCTCCGAAGACCCGGCGTACTTCCGTTCCTGGATCGAGACGTCGAGCGCCGTCTAATGCGGGCCGCTGCGGTCTAGCCGGGCCTCACTCGTCCGCGAGCGCAACCGAAACCGATGCGGCGCGCTCCAGCACGCTCGCACCACCCGCGCAGCGTAATCTCGTCGCCATCTTGCAAAAACGCCCGGCTCTCGCCGTCGCCGAGTGAGATCGGGCGTTCACCGTTCCAAGAGAGTTCGATAAAGCTTCCCTGGCTCGCGGGCTGCGAGCCGCTGATCGTCCCGGAGGCAAATAGATCTCCCGGCCGCGTGACCGCGCCGTTGGCGGTCGCGTGCACGAGCTGTTGCGCAACGCTCCAGTACATGTCGCGGAAGGTCGTTCGTGAAATCGTTTGCGCAGCGATGCCTCGCCCGCGCATCGCTTCGCTTTGCAGATCGACCGCGAGGGAGATATCGTAGGCCCAGGGCCCGTCCGTCCGAAGGTACGGCAGCGGTGTGGGCTCTTGCGCCGGTCCCGCAACGCGAAACGGCTCCAATGCGTCGAGCGTAACGATCCAGGGTGAGATCGTCGTCGCGAAGGACTTGCCGAGGAACGGCCCGAGCGGCTGATATTCCCAAGCCTGAATATCGCGCGCGCTCCAGTCGTTGACGAGCACGAGGCCGAAAATATGCTCGCGCGCGTCGCCGGCTGGAATCGGGACGCCCAAACGATTGCCTGGACCCGTAACGAAGCCCATCTCGAGTTCGATATCGAGCCGCCGGCTCGGCCCATAGTCGGGAGCGGCGTCGTTTGGGGCTTTGCGTTGTCCCTGTGGACGGCGGATCTCCGTGCCGTCGATCACGATCGTGCTCGAGCGTCCGTGATAACCCACCGGCAACCAACGCCAGTTCGGCATCAGCGCCTCGGCGTTGGGCCGAAAGAGCCGTCCCAAATTCGTTGCGTGCTCGATCGACGAGTAGAAGTCGACGTAGTCGCCGATCTCCATCGGCACGCGCATCTCGACGCAATCACGACGCACAAAGAATGCCTCCCGATCCAAGCCCGCTAGACGCGCATCGCCTCCCACGCGCAGCAGCTGCGAGAGCCGCTCCCGCAGCGGCCCCCAGACGCTTGTACCGGCGGCAAGCAGCGGATTGAGCACCGCGCCGGTCAGCAGCTCGCGCTCGCAGGCGTCGTCGAGCATTCCCGTCTCCGCGAGCTCGCGAAGATCGAGGATCAGATCGCCGATCGCAACCCCGATTCGGTCGACGCCGTGGTTTGCAAAGACGCCGAAGGGTAGGTTTTGAAGCGGAAAGTCGCATTCCGGCGCGACCTCGATCCAGGATTCGAGCCGGTGGTCGGTCGTGTCGTGCGGGCTCATCGGGCGCCGAGGATCCCGAGCGCCGTCAAGTCGTCGACGGGCTCGGCGAAGCTGCAGCTGCCGTACGCAACGAAGACCCGCTCGCGCGTCTCCGTCAGGCGCGCGACGTCGACGCGCTGCTCTCTCCAGTCCATCGCGGAAGGCTCGAAACTAAACGCGTCTGCTTCTTCTTCTGCAACGACGCGGCTCAGCGTCGCAAGGTCGACGCGCGGCGCCAAGGCGGCGGCAGCCAAGATATTGAGAAAGCCGTGCATCACGAAACCGCTCGGGGCGTTGAGATGGCGCACCGGATGATGCAGTCCGGCCGTTGCTTTGAACGGGACGCTCGCGGCTGCCGCCGCGGCGATGAAGCCCGCAACCTGTTCCACCGAAGGAAAGGCATCGGCGGTGACGCCGCCGCAGCGCAGTTTTGCGCCGAATCTCGCCGAGGCCGCGGCCGAGAGCGCGCTTTCAATCGAAAGTGCGTTCTCGGACGACCGCACGAACTCGAGATACACGGGAAGTTCGCTGCACCCGAGCATGTCGAGCGTTGCGCGAAGCTGCTGCAGCGATTCGCGCATCGCGCCCTCATTATCGCCGGCGGTCACGATCGGGATCTCGATCGCGTCGATGGGGAGGCCGGCGTTGCGCAGCGCCGCGACTCTTTCGATCTCGGAGGGGGCGGCGATAACCGAGAAGGGCCCCGGCGCGTTCTGCGGCGCGTCCTCCAGGAGTCTTAACGGGATGATAAACCGGCCGAGCATCCAGGCGTAGGCGCCCGATCGAGCTTGGCGATACTCCTCTTGCGCCTGCGACATCGAGAGTTGCGCCGGCGGGAAGAGACCCGCGTAGTCGATCAATCTCGAGAAGGCGCCAAAAACGGCGGGCGACGCTGCGACCGATGTCTCCATAGGCGCCTGCTTTCGCGACAGGGCCGCCGACGCGCCTTCGCTAAGGCTCTCATTATGAGCACGATTACCGAGGCACGTAGCAACCCGCTGGCGCAGATCGACTGGGACTACGTCGAGTTCTTCGTCGGCAACGCCAAGCAGGCCGCCCACTTCTATATGTCGGCTTTCGGCTTCGATCAGATCGCCTATGCCGGGCCGGAAACGGGGGTGCGCGATCGCGTTAGCTATCTTCTGCAGCAGAACAAGCTGCGGTTCGTCTTGACCGCCAGCCTCTTGCCCGACGACGAAATCGCTCGCCACGTGGCGCTGCACGGCGACGGAATCAAAGACATCGCCATTCTCGTCGAGGACGCGAACGCCGCCTTCGAGATGGCGGTTCGCGGCGGCGCCCGCGTCGTTGCGCCGCCCGAAATTCTTGAAGATGCAAGCGGACGCCTCGTTCGCGCGACGATCGCCACGTACGGCGATACCGTGCATTCGTTCATTCAGCGGGACGGTTATCGCGGCATCTTCGCTCCCGGATTCGTGGAAGCGCCCCGCCGCCTCGCCGCCGCCCAGAAGCCCGGACTGCTCTTCATCGATCACTGCGTCGGCAACGTCGGCTGGGGCGAGATGGACGCGTGGGGTGATTTCTATGCAAGCGTCTTCGGGTTCTCGCAACTCGTCTCGTTCGACGACAAAGATATTTCGACTGAGTTCACGGCGCTGCGTTCCAAAGTGATGACCGATCCGCGCCATCAGGTCAAGTTTCCGATCAACGAGCCGGCCCAGGGTAAAAAGAAATCGCAGATCGAGGAGTATCTCGACTTCTATCGCGGCGCCGGCGTCCAGCACATGGCGATCCGCACCGAGGACATCGCCGAAACGATCCGAGCGCTCAAAGCCAACGGCGTCGAATTCCTCGACACTCCGGATTCGTACTACGAGATGCTCCAAGAACGCGTGGGTGCGATCGACGAAGCGATCGAGACGCTGCGAGAGCTGCGAATCCTCGTCGACCGCGACGACATGGGCTACATGCTGCAGATCTTCACCAAGCCGCTTCAGGACCGGCCGACCGTCTTCTTTGAGATCATCCAGCGGAAAGGCAGCCTCTCCTTCGGCAAGGGGAACTTCAAGGCGCTCTTTGTTTCGATCGAGCGAGAACAGGAAAAACGGGGAACCCTCTAACCACGACCATGATTACCACGCTAGATATCGACCGCTCGAGCATGCTCCAGCGGTATCGCGAAAACCGTAAGCGGACCGCCCGGCTCTTCGGGCTCGTCCATGAGGACGCGTTTTACGACCGTCCGATCCCGTTGCGCCATCCGTTTGCGTTCTACGAGGGACACATTCCGGCGTTCAGCTACTTTACGCTCAACGAGCGAAGCCTCGGCGAGCCCGCCGTGAATGCTGCCTTCGAACGGCTCTTCGAGCGAGGCATCGATCCCAGCAGCCGCGATGAAGCGCGCCGGCACGACCGAAGCGACTGGCCGGAGCGCGATGTGGTTGCCGCGTTTGCGGCCGAATGCGACGCGCGCGTCGAACGTGCGTTACAATCCGGCGCGATCGACGATCCTTCCAATCCGCGGCTGGTCCGTGCGCAAGCGGCGTGGGCGATTCTCGAGCACGAAGAGATGCACCATGAGACGCTGCTCTACATCCTTCATCAGTTGGACCCGAGCCGCAAACAGAAGATCGCTCAGGATCATCGCGATCACGCAGAGCCGCCGTCGCCCCTCATCGGGGTCGAGGGGGGCCCCGCGACGCTCGGGGCGCAGCCCAACGAGATCCTTTTTGGCTGGGACAACGAGTTCGGCCGTACGACTGTCAACGTTGCGGCATTCGAGATTATGCGGTATCCGGTAACGAACGGGGCCTGGCTTCGTTTCGTCGCCGAGGGCGGCCCCGCGCCGATCTTCTGGAAGAGACGCGACGACGCGTGGTTCCTTCACGCTAGTTTCGAGGAGATACCGTTGCCGCTATCGTGGCCCGTCTACGTCACTCATCGCCAGGCCGAGGCGTACGCCGCCTGGGCCGGGATGCGCCTTCCGACCGAACCGGAATACCATCGCGCCGCGTACGGGACCCCCGAGGGCGGCGAACGCGCCTTCCCGTGGGGAACGCAAGAGCCGCAAGCGCAGCACGGCAACTTCGGCATGGCGCGCTTCGACCCCGAACCCGTCGACTCGCATCCCGACGGCGATAGCGCCTGGGGCGTTGGCGACCTTATCGGCAACGGCTGGGAGTGGACCTCGACGCCCTTTGCGCCGCTGCCCGGATTTGAGCCGATGGCCTCTTATCCGCGCTACTCGGTCGACTTTTTCGACGGACGGCATTTCGTCATGAAAGGCGCGAGCCCGGTCACCGCGCGCACGATGATCCGCCGAAGCTTCCGCAACTGGTTCTTCGACGATTATCCGTACATGTACGCGAAGTTCCGATGCGTGGCGGCCCGATGACGACACCGATCACGCCAATCACGGTCGCCTACGGCGACGGCATCGGTCCGGAAATCATGACCGCGACGCTGCGCATCCTCGATGCCGCGGGGGCGCGGCTCGAGCTCGAGCGCATCGAGATCGGCGAGTCGGTCTACGACAAGGGTCTGAGCAACGGCATCGAGCCTTCTTCCTGGGAATCGCTGCGGCGCACTAGGGTCTTTCTGAAGGCGCCGATCACGACGCCGCAAGGCGGAGGCTTTAAGAGCCTCAACGTTACCGTCCGCAAGACACTCGGCATGTACGCCAACGTTCGGCCCTGCATGTCGCTCTATCCCTACGTCGCGACCAAACACCCGACGATGGACGTCGTCATCGTTCGCGAGAACGAAGAGGACGTTTATGGGGGCATCGAGCACCGCCAGACCAATCAAGTCGCGCAGTGCCTCAAGCTGATCTCGCGACCCGGCAGCAAACGCATCATCCGCTACGCCTTCGAGTACGCCCGTGCCAACAAGCGCAAAAAAGTCACGTGCTTCACCAAAGACAACATCATGAAGATCACGGATGGCCTGTTCCACCGGACGTTCACCGAAATCGCCGCCGAGTACCCGGAGATCGAGAACGAGCACTGGATCGTCGACATCGGCGCGGCCAAGATGGCCGATACGCCCGAAGCCTTCGACGTGATCGTGATGCCGAATCTCTACGGCGACGTGCTCTCCGATGTCGCCGCACAGATCACCGGTTCCGTTGGCTTGGCGGGCTCGGCAAATATCGGCGACCACTGCTCGATGTTCGAGGCGATTCACGGCTCGGCGCCCCGCCGCGCCGGCTTGAACATGGCAAACCCTTCCGGCTTGCTTCATGGAGCCATCCTGATGCTCGTTCACGTCGGGCAGGCCGACGTCGCGGAGCGGGTGCACAACGCCTGGCTGTTGACGATCGAAGAGGGCGTCCACACCTACGACATTTTCAAGGAAGGGACGTCGCGCAAGAAGGTCGGCACCAAAGAGTTTGCCGATGCCGTCATCGCCCGTCTTGGTGAAAAACCCGAGAACCTCAAACCGGTCGAGTACGACAAAGACGTCCAGATGAATCTGGCGATCCGCCCTGCCGGCAAGCCGCCGATGAAGGTGCGAACGGGCGTCGATCTCTTCATCGATCGGCGCGACGGCGATCCCGACGTCATCGCCGCTTTGATGCAGCAGCTCGGCGTCGACGGCACGCGGCTGACGATGATCAGCAATCGCGGCACGAAGGTTTGGCCGAACGGCAACCCGGACACCTATTGGAGCGATCACTGGTGCTGCCGTTTCGAGGGCGATGGTAAGCCGTTCACGGCCGGCCAAGTCGTCGCGCTGCTCCAGGCGGCGCACGAAGCCGGCTTTGACGTGATCAAGACCGAGGGTCTCTATACGTTCAATGGCGAGCGCGGCTACTCGCTCGCGCAGGGAGAGTAAGACTCAAGAAGGCCGTGCGCATCGTTAGCCTGCTCCCGAGTGCCACGGAGATTCTGTTTGCGATCGGCGCCGGCGATGAAGTCGTGGGCGTCACCCACGAGTGCGATTATCCGCCGCAAGCGACGCGCTTGCCGCGGCTTACGGCCTCGGCGGGCCCCGAGCTGCGCGATCCCGCCGCAATCGATCGTCACGTCCGCTCCGCCGTTCACGCTGGGTCGAGCCTCTATCACCTCGATTCGGCGCTGCTCGAAAATCTCGCGCCCGACCTCATCGTCACGCAAGAGCTCTGCGACGTCTGCGCCGTCTCGTACGACATCGTGCAGCGCGCGGCGAAACAGCTGCGTTCGCGTCATCCCCAGGGTGGTCGGAGTACGCGCATCGTTTCGCTCGAGCCCGCTTCGCTCGACGACGTCTTGGCAACGATTTCGTTCTTGGGCGACGCGACGGGTCACGGCCCGCAGGCCGAAGCGCTCCTGCGCTCGCTGCGCGCGCGCATCGCCGCGCTCGAGCGCGAGTCGTCGCGCCGAACGCCGCGTCCGCGCACCCTGACCTTGGAGTGGACCGATCCGCCGATGAGCGCCGGGCACTGGATTCCTGGTCTCGTCGAACTGGCCGGCGGCGAGCCGATCCTGGCTAATCCCGGCGCGAACTCGCAGCGTTTGGAGTGGGCGGCCATCGCGCTAGCGCAGCCGGAGGCCGTCATCGTGAGCCCCTGCGGCTTCGATCTCGGCGCCACCCGGCGCGCCGTCGCGCAACTCGACGCCGTCGCGCAGTGGCGGGAACTCGACGTACAGCGCAGCGGCCGCATCCTGGAGATGGATGGGAACGCTTACCTCAGCCGTCCCGGCCCCCGGCTCGTCGATGCCGCCGAGATTTTGGCCCGATGGTATACTACCGTCGCGGAGTACGCTGGATGACCGCCCCTCGACGCGATCTGGGGGAGGAAAGTCCGGGCTTCATAGGGCGAGGTGCAGGATAACGTCCTGTCGGGGTGACTCGAAGGAAAGTGCCACAGAAACATACCGCCCGGACGCGCAAGCGTGGGGGCAAGGGTGAAATTGGGAGGTAAGAGCTCCCAGAGCCTCGCGGTGACGCGGGCTCGGGTAAACCCCACCTGAAGCAAGACAGCTCGATTCATACGGACGGCCCGTCCAAACGAGCGAAGTCGCAACGAGGCGTTCGGTAACGAATGCCCCAGACAGATGGTCATCGCCCACCAGATGGGAACAGAATCCGGCTTACAGGCATACTCCGCAGAATGCAACCTTGTGGGGCGCCAAGGGCGTTGTACCGAAAGTGATCGACCGATGATGAACCAGCAGCAATTTACCCCCGACATGACCGTCGACGACGCGTTCAAGCTCCACGCCGGCGCGCGACGGGTCTTCGCGCGCTTCCATCTAGGCGGTTGCTCGAATTGCGCGATCAGCGAATCGCATACGATCGGCGCGATTAGCGACGACTATGGGATCCCGCTTTCGATGCTCCTCGAGAACCTCAACGCGCTCTTCGACCAGCGCACGCTCTCGGTAGGCGATCGCGTTCGCATCCCTGAGGATATTCGCGAGAAGATTCCGCAGTTGGCAAGCGTTCCCCAGACCGGCGAGATCATCGCAGCGGAGGGGGGCGCGTATACCGCCGATTTCGGCGACGTACGCCTGCAGGGGCTCGCGGAAGATTTTGTCGCCGCCGAGGCCGAAACCGCGGCGGGCTAGGTTCGCCTAGATCACCCGGCGGACGGAGAAGCCTTCGTCCATACCGTGCCAGTACGAGACCTCGGGCTCTCCGAGTTTCCAGCACAGATAGACGGGCTCGTCGCCCCGCATCGAGGGAAAGTCGACCAATCCCAGGTCGATGTCCTTTACGACGCAGCCGAACGATTCGATTCGATAGATCAACCGGCCGATCTCGTGTTTGAGTTCGGCGAATCGCGGCGCGGGAAGCGACGAGCGCATTCCGGCCAACCGGGGCCGCTGCGCCGGCCTCCCGTGATGCAGCGCCGGATCGGATTCCAAGAGTTTGATGGCCAGCTCCCGGCGTTTGGCCAACAACTCCTCAATCAGCGGCTCCAGCTTGGAAATGAGGGCGTTGGCGCGCTCGGGCGAAAAGAGCTTCATATGGGTTCCCTGCGCATCGTCTTCGTTACGGGGCTCTCCGGTGCGGGCTCGAGTCAGGCGATGAAATCGTTCGAAGACTTGGGCTTTTACTGCATCGAACACCTTCCTCCCGCCGTCCTCGATGGTGCCGTCGCCGCGCTCGAGCAATCGGGCGTCGTCGACGTGGCAATCGCCCTCGACCTTCGCGGCGACACGCGCCTGGGTGACGCCGGCGCCGCGATCGATCGCATCGTCGCCAGCCACCACGCGCGCGTGCTCTTCCTCGATGCGGCCGGCGATCTGCTCGTGCGCCGCTTCAGTCAGACCCGGCGCCGCCATCCCTTCGCTCGGACAGGCTCCGTTCACGAGGCGATCGAGGCCGACCGGCGGTTGCTCGCTCCACTGCGCGAACGGGCCGACATGGTCATCGATACGACCGACCTCACGCATGGAACCCTCAAGGAGCGCATCGCGGGGGCGTTCGTTGCGGACCGTCCCGTGAAGCTCGCCGTCACGTTCGTGGCCTTCGGTTTTAAGTTCGGCATCCCGGCCGATCTCGATTTGCTCTTCGACGTACGTTTTCTGCGCAATCCAAACTACGAAGAATCGCTGGCTCCCAAAACCGGGCGGGACGCGGAGGTCGGCAGCTTTATCGAAAGTGACCCGGCGCTCGCGCCGTTTCTCTCGAAGGTTACCGACCTCGTCGATTTTCTTCTCCCCTGCTATATGGCCGAAGGCAAATCGCAGCTTACCGTCGGAGTCGGATGTACGGGCGGTCGCCACCGCTCCGTGTACGTTGCGGGCTGCCTCGCCAAACGCTATGCCACCAACGGCCGTCTCGAGGTTGCGCTCGAAATGCGCGATCTCGCTCGCTCGGCGTGATTAGGTAAAAAGGAGGTCAAAATGCGTCAACGCATTGCGCGCTCCTTACACTGGCTCGTACCCGGCGTCGGTGTCAAACGCTGGATCGTCCTCGCAATTTTCGGCGTCGTCCTCTTACTCGACGCGATGTCCCGGTGGTTCATCGCTCAGGGGACCGGCATCAACGTCAACGAGTTCCTCGACGACATCGTCAACGACTACTTTTCGCCCGCCTATCTTACCGGCATTCTCGGAATCGCCGGGCTCGCGCTGGTCAGTTTCGGCGTCGTCATGTGGCTGCGCGGCATCGCGCGAGTGGCCCGCGGGCGAGACCCAAAGGGCTTTCGCGACGCGCTGACCGGCCGGCGTCTGCAGCAGGGCTACAAAATCGTTGCGATCGGCGGGGGCACCGGCCTCTCCACGCTGCTTCGCGGGCTCAAGCGGCGTACGACCAATCTCACCGCGATCGTCACGGTGAGCGACGACGGCGGTTCTTCCGGCCGTCTGCAAAAGGAGCTCGGGGTTCTTCCGCCGGGCGATATTCGCAACTGTCTCGTCGCGCTTGCCGACGACGAAGCCCTCGTCACCGATCTCTTTCAGTATCGCTTTACCGAAGGCGAAGGGCTGAGCGGACATTCCTTCGGCAATCTCTTTCTCGCCGCGATGAGCGGCGTCACCGGAAACTTCGACCACGCCGTCAAGGAATCGAGCCGCGTGCTCAACGTCGTCGGACGCGTGCTGCCGGCGACGCTCGGCGTCGTACGTCTCTGCGCCGAACTCGACGATGGAACGATCGTCGAAGGTGAATCGAATATTTCGCATACGAGCCGTCCGATCAAGCGCGTCTTCTTCGATCCGCCGGCCGCTTCGCCGCTCGACGAGGTCATCGATGCCATCCGCGAAGCCGATGCGATCGTCCTCGGGCCGGGCTCTCTCTTTACGTCGATCGCGCCGAACCTTTTGGTGAGCGGCATCGCACGCGAAGTCGCCAACGCGCCGGCCGTGAAGATTTACGTCTGTAACGTCATGACGCAGCCCGGCGAGACCGACGGGATGACGGCGGCGGATCACGTCGAGGCACTGCTCGCCAATGCCGGCGAACGCGTCTGCGACTACGTCGTCGTCAATAACCGGCCGCCGTCGCGGTTGTTAGCGGCGTACGCGCAAGAGGGACAAGTTCCAGTCGTTCCCGATGCCGCGCGAATTACCGCGCTGGGCTTCACGCCGGTCTGCGCGCCGGTCATCGGCGAAACCGAAACCGTGCGCCACGACTCGGACCTACTCGCTAACGTCGTCTTGGGCGTCGTTCACCGGACGGTTGCGCAGCGCGCAACCTTGGTCAAACCCGCAAGCGCCTATCGCCGTTCGGCGCCGATCGGAACGAGCTAGGAGAAGCCCCGCGGCGCTACTGGCCTGGGGGCTTTGCGGAGAGCGTCAGATTGAGCGTAAAGGCTTTGCCCGGCTCGATCGTCGCGCTCGACGTGACCGCCTGATAACCGCTCGCCGCGACCGCGTAGTCGGCGATTCCGCTCGGAACTTTATCGAACGTGAAGTGCCCCGAGTCGTCGCTGGTGGCCGTGAGAACGGTGTCCAACGTCACGACGGCGCCGCGAATCGGCGAGTTGGTCGTGGCATCGAGGATCGTGCCGCTGACGGCCGCATAACCGGCGGCTGGAGGCAGCGAATCGTTGTTGCAGCCCTGCGTTCCTACTAGGAGCAGCGCCGTCGCCACGAGGAGCCTCCCCGCGTAAGCTTTCATAGGTGATGCTGTTCGCCGCGCGGAAGGCGCCGCTCCTATGGCCAGCACCGTGCCGTCCTCTTCAGCGCCGAAACTGGCCTATTGCGAGACCGCGCTGGACGCAATCGGCAACACGCCGCTCGTTAAGCTTAATAAGGTCGTAGACAGCGCGTCGTGTCTCGTGCTCGCCAAGGTCGAATATGTGAATCCCGGCGGAAGCGTGAAGGATCGGCCCGCCGTCACGATGCTGGATGCGGCGGAGCGCGAAGGCTTGCTGCGCCCGGGGGGAACGATCGTCGAGCCGACGAGCGGCAATACCGGTACGGGCTTGGCGATGGCCGCGGCGATACGCGGCTACCGGTGCATTCTGGTAATGCCCGATAAAATGTCCCGGGAGAAGGTCGACCTGCTGCGCGCCTACGGCGCCGACGTCGTATTGACTCCGACGAATGTGCCGCCCGATTCGCCCGAGTCGTACTACAGCGTCGCCAATCGCTTGGCCTCGGAGATTCCGGGGGCATTCCAGCCGAATCAGTTTCACAATCACTTCAATCCCGAGGCGCACTACCGCTCGACCGGTCCGGAGATTTGGGAGCAGACCGGCGGAGCGATCACCCACTTCGTTGCCGGCATCGGAACCGGCGGTACGATCTCCGGGACCGCGCGCTATCTCAAAGAAAAGAATCCGGCCATTCACGTGGTCGGCGCCGACCCTGAAGGCTCGATCTACTCGGGCGATATTCCGCGCTCGTACGCGGTCGAAGGCATCGGCATGAGCTACCTGCCCGAAACCGTTGACCTGCGCGTGATCGACGAGATGGTCCGCGTCTCGGATCGGGATTCGTTTCTCATGGCCCGCCGCATCACGCGCGAGGAAGGGCTCCTCGTCGGCGGATCGTCCGGAACTGCGGCCGTTGCCGCCGTGCGTCTGGCCAAGACGCTTGGCCCCGAAGCGATCGTCGTTGTCATTCTTCCCGACTCGGGTCGCGGTTATATGTCCAAGATCTTCAATGACGACTGGATGATCGCCAACGGTTTCCTTGCCGATGCGAAGCGCCGCGCGACCGTCGGCGACGTGCTGCGCACCAAGACGCCGCTGCCGCCGCTAATCACCGTCCAGCAGGACGACACCGTCAAAACGGCACTCGATCTGCTGCGAGAATACGAGATCTCCCAACTCCCCGTGATGCACGGCAGGGAACAGGCCGGCAGCGTCAACGACGTCGGCGTCATGCGGAGCGTCTTCGATCACGCCGACATCCTCCATCAGCCGGTGAGCGAGGTGATGGGCCGGCCATTTCCCGCTCTGGAGCAGTTCGAGGAGATCGAGCTTGCCTACAAGCTCCTGACGCTCGCGAACCCGGCAATCGTCGTGACCGACGACCGCGATCCGATCGGCGTGCTGACGCGTCAGGATATCATTAGCTTCCTCTCCACCAGTTCCGACGTCGTTCACAAGTGACGAAGTTTTCCACGAAGGCGATTCACGTCGGCCAGGAGGCCGACCCGGCGACCGGTGCGACGATCGTCCCGATTTACCAGACGTTGACGTACACGCAGGCGCGCGTCGGCGAACACAAAGGCTTCGACTACAGCCGTACGATCAACCCGACGCGTCTGGCGCTGGAACGCCAGCTCGCCTCACTCGAGGACGCCCGCTATGCAAGCGCGTTTTCGAGCGGCATGGCCGCGACCTCGGCCGTCATCAATCTTCTTTCCAGCGGCGATCACGTCGTCGTCGGCGACGACCTCTACGGCGGCACCTACCGGCTCTTCGAGCGCGTCTTCGCCCGCTATGGTTTGGATTTCACCTACGTTGACATGCGCGACCTGACGGCCGTCGCGAGCGCCGTCCGGCCCAACACGAAGCTGTTCTGGATTGAGACGCCGAGCAATCCACTGCTCAACATCGTGGATATTGCAGCGATCGCGGCGCTGCGGCGCCCCGATCAAGTCGTCGCCGTTGACAACACGTTTGCGACGCCGTACTTCCAACAGCCGCTCTCGCTCGGTGCCCAGATCGTCGTTCATTCGACGACCAAGTACGTCGGCGGCCACAGCGACGTCGTCGGCGGCGTGGCGATTACCGATGAAAGCGATCTCTTCGAGCAGATCAAGTTCGCACAGAATGCCGCGGGCGGGGTTCCGGGTCCGCACGATGCCTGGCTGACGATGCGCGGGGCCAAGACGCTCGCCATACGCATGCGCGAGCACGCGCACAACGCCGGCCTGATCGCGGAGTTTCTGGAGTCGCGCGACGACGTCGAGCGCGTCTACTATCCCGGCTTGCGCTCGCACCCGCAGCACGAGCTCGCGCGGCGTCAAATGAGCGGATTCGGCGGCATGCTCTCCTTCACGCTCAAGGGCGGCGCGCAACGTGCGCTCGACTTCGCCGGAACCCTAAGATATTTCAGCCTCGCCGAGAGTCTCGGCGGCGTGGAGTCGCTGATCTGTCATCCCGCGCGGATGACGCACGGCTCCATTCCCAAGCAAGTGCGTGAAGCGCGCGGCGTGACCGACGAGCTGCTGCGTCTTTCGGTCGGTATCGAGGACGTTGACGACCTCATCGAGGACCTGCGTCAGAACCTCGACGTTACGGCTGATAGGTCGGATACGCAACGGCCGTTACTTGCTTGAGCACTTCCTTCGCCTGTTCGGGCGATGTGTCGCCCATCCGCGTCGTCTCCTGTAACACGATCCCGCGCTGACCGTCGGCCCAGACGACCGCGTATTCTTTGCGCGCGTCAAAACCGCTTCCATAGGCGACCTCCACGAACGTGGCCGGCATGCCGTTGAGCAGGGTCATCGGTGTCTTGTTGCGGATGAGCGAGCTCGAATCGGCACCGTGCGTCTGGCTCTCGAACTGTCCTTCCCACTGGTTGGGCGCACCGGTGTACGCCTCCATTTGGAGCTGGATCGAACGGACGTCTTCTTGGCCCGGACGGATTACCCAATTCGCCATCGTCTGCAGATCCGAAGTCAGGGAATCGAGACTGAAACCGCTGATGCGACCCACGAGCACCGCGTTCGGTGGCGCGGTGAAACTCATCGCTGGATCGGTATAGACGTGCGGGTCGGACGGAGGCGGCGATTCCCCCGCCGCTTGCGCAAGGACGCGCCCGCCGCTGATGGCGAGCAAGGCAAGGAAAGTAAGAACGACCTTTTTCATTCCTGATCCAGTACGGCTGCAAGCGCCGGCAGCGAGATTTGGTAGCGGTAACCGACGTTGCGGTGGTCGTCGTCGAATTCCTCGTGGCGTACCTCCAGCCCTAGGGCGCGGAGGCGCTCGGCCACGACGCGGGCCCCGATGTCGAGATTGTACTCGTCGCGGCGGCCGCAATCCAGATAGCGGAGGCGGAGCCGCGCCAACTGGTCGTAGCGGTTCGCCACGCGCTCGGCGGGGTCGAACGCGAGCCAGCGCGCGAACGCTTCGTCGTCGAGCGCTCCCGTGCTTCGTTCGAATGGCAAATCGAAATCGAAGGCCGTCGCGCTGCGCGGCGAATACGCCGCGGCGTACGCCAGCATCTCCATCGTCGTGATCTCTGCCATGCCGGGTTTGGGCTTGGCTTCGAAGGCCTTCACGTACGCGCAGATGTCGAAGTCGTGCGCTTCGAGCTGCCGGTGGACCGTCGCGAACGCCGGGAAATGCGCGTAACGGAAGTACGAGTCGCCGCTGTGCGAAGCGAACGCCGCGAAGATGCCCGGATGCTCCATGACCAGATGCATCGCTCCGAAACCGCCCGACGACTTTCCTAACACCGCTCGCCCGCCTTCGCCCGCAATACTGCGATAGCTGCGATCGACGTGACCGACGACGTCGCGCACGGTGTAGGTCGCGTACGCACCGTTGTGGATCGAGTTGACGTACTGCGAGCCGCCTAGCCGCGTGAAGCCGTTGACGATGACGAGCAGCACCGGCGGCAGCTTTCCCGAGAGAATCATCCGGTCGGCCCACTGGGCGACGTTGGTCTGCCAGGCGCGCGCCGAGACGAGCGCGGCAACGTCTCCGGTGTAGCCGTGCAGAACGTAGAGTGCGGGATAACGGCGCGAGCCTTCTGCGTCGTAGCCCGGCGGCTGATACACGGCAACGGGCCGCGTCGCGGGATCTCCAAGCGGATTGTTCGCCAGCGCCGCGCTCTCGAGGAAATCGAGGCTGAGCGTGCCTGCCAAACCAAGTAGCCGCGAGAAAGCGCGATCTTGCATAGCATTTTCCTTTCGTCGTACGAAGAGGTGCCGCCTCGCGCCCCGAAACGTGGCCGCTGATGAAGCGCGCGATCGATCTGCGTGGTGCGGTCTCGATCAACGTGATCACGATGATCGGCATCGGTCCGCTGGTGACGATCCCGTTGGTCATCGCCGCGCTCGGCGGCCCGCTTGCGCTCGTGGGATGGATCGCCGGCGCGATCGTCGCCCTCTGCGACGGCTTGGTGTGGGCCGAGCTCTCGTCGCGCTATCCCGGATCGGGCGGAACCTACGTCTATCTCCGCAATGCCTTCGGCGCGGAGCGTCTCGGCCGTGCGCTCGCCTTTCTCTTCAACTGGCAGTTCCTGCTCTACGCGCCGTGCCTCTTGGCCAGCGGTTATATCGGCTTCGCCAATTACGCCGCGTATTTCTATCCGCCGCTCATGGGTACGGTGCCGCACGATGTCGCGGCCATCGGCATCGGCTGCGTCACGATGCTGCTTCTGTATCGGCGAACGTCCAGCGTCTCGGCGTTAGGCGCGGTGCTGGCGGTTGCCGCCACCGTGACGGTGGCGCTGGTTGCGCTCGCCGGGCTCACGCACGCCGACTTCGCTCGCGCCTTCCATCTCGCCGCGCCGATTCGCTTTGGCGGCGGACTGCTCGCGGGCTTCGGTACGGCGCTCTATATCACGCTCTACGACTACGTGGGCTATGCCGACGTCGCACTGCTCGGCGACGAAGTCATTCGGCCGCGGCGAACGATTCCGCTCTCGATCGTGCTCTCCGTGCTGATCGTCGCGGTGCTGTACGTACTCTTGCAGGTCGGCGTGCTCGGGGTGGTGCCCTGGCAATCGCTGCTCGACGCGCACGGACAGCCGACCGCGCAAGCACAATACGTCGGCGCGATCGTCGTCGAGCAAACCTGGGGCCGCGTCGCTGCCCTAGCAGTCACCGCCCTCGTGCTGGTCACCGCGCTCGCGTCGCTCTATGGGAACCTGCTGGGCTTCTCGCGCATCTCGTTCGCGGCTGCGCGCGACGGCGCGTTCCTGCCGGCCTTCGCCAAACTCCACCCAACCAAGGAGATTCCGCACGTCGCGCTCCTATCCGTCGGCGCGCTCTCCCTGATCGCCAGCTTCTTTACGCTCGATCAGGTCATCGCGTTTTTGATCGCCGGCATCGTGCTGATCCAAGGCGTCGCGCAGATTGTGGCCCTCGCGCTGCTGCGCCGCCGGAGCCCGGCGCCGTTTCGGATGCCCCTCTATCCGTTTCCCGCGATCGTGGCACTTGTGGGATGGCTTTGGGCGTTCGTCGCCTCCGGCACGGTTGCGATTCTTCTCGGATTAGGCTGGCTCTTCGCCGGCAGCATCGTCTACCTCATCACGGCATGGCGGGCGCGGTGGTGGCCATTCGTCGCAGCCGCGGGATTCGTGCTGCTAATCGCTCCGATGCCGGCGACTGCGAGTTCTGGGCCGGCAACGTGGGCGGCGTGGAACGCCTCGAGGACCGCATCCGATCACGGGTATCCCGTCTTTACGGCGGGCGGCAAGCCGTATTTCGTTTACGGTGCGGCGTTCTTCTACGAACGGATCCCGCGCGATCGATGGTCCGCCACGCTTAGCGCATACAAGCAGCTGGGCATCAATACGATCGATCTCTATCTCATTTGGAACTGGCACGAACCCGAGCAAGATGCGCGCGACTTTACGGGGTCGAGCGATCCGCGCAGAGATCTGCTCGGATTGCTGAAGCTCACCCACGAAATGGGATTCAAGCTGATCCTGCGGCCCGGGCCGGTCATACGAAATGAGTGGCGCAACGGCGGCTATCCGGCGTGGCTGCTCGAGACGCCGCCGTATAACATGCCCTTGCACGACGTCCTGGAAGGGCGTTATCCGGCAACCGCAACGCTGCAGAACGCACAGGCCGACGCCGCCTCCGCGGAGTGGCTCGGGAACGCCACGCACCTCACCGAAGCGGGCCGGTGGCTGCACGACGTGCTCGGCGCCGTCGAACCTTATTGCGACGACGTCATCGCGATCGCGCTCGACGACGACCAGGGCGCCTATCTCGACAACGATACGTGGCCCGCGCCGCACTGGCACGATTACATCGATTGGCTGCGCAAGAACGTGCGCGCCGTCGTCGGACCGCGAGTTCCGCTCTTCATCAACACCTACGAGATGAAGGTGCCGAGCGCGTCGCCGCAGTGGGCGTGGGGCAACTGGTATCAAAGCGGATCCGATCGCATCACCGCGCACGATCTCGCCGACCTCGACTTTGCGACCGGGCTGCTCCAGACGCAAGATGCTCTGCCCGTGATGCAGTCGGAGTTTCAAGCCGGATGGCTCCAGGGGGCTGATGAGGCGGCTCCCCGGCCCAGCGACGCGGTCAGCACGTCGCTTGCACTCGCCGAACTGTTGCGCGACGGCGCGCATGGAGTCATCAACTTTCCGGTCCAGGATACGGTCTATCCGCACGGCTGGGAAGCCCCCTGGGCGAACTGGTCCTACGGGTGGGAGGCGGCACTTACCGTCGATCTCCAGGCGTCAAAGCGCTACGTGCCGACGCGCGCTTTCGGCGATATCGTTCGCCGCTACGGCACCCTTCTCGCGCGAACGCACGTCGACGCCGACGCGGCGATCATTTGGCCCCCGACGCTCTTTGCACCCGGCAGCTTGAGCAACGGCGACTTCGCCACGCTGGCCGCCGCGACGATCGCAATGCAGCGCTCGTGCAACGCTCGCGGACTGACCTGCACGCTCGCCGACGTGGCGAACGGCACGGCAAGCAGCGCAACGGTACTTCTTCTTCCGCTCTCGCCGTCGAGCGCGCTGATGCAGCGGGTCTCAAAGAATGGAGCAGAACGCCTCGCGCAGCTCCGTGCAGGCCTGCGGCTCGCGCTCGATCCGGCTTCGGTGAGGACGTCGATCCGCAAAGCCGCGAACGTCACGATTCTACGCGCGAACGATTCCTCGTTCGGTTTTCTCGTTGCGACGAATCCTGGCACGGCGAGCCGGCATTTCAACGCCATTCGGGTGCCGCTCTTTCGCCGCAGCGCGACGGTAGCGGCGTTTACGTTAGCGGGCGGGGGCGTGCGCGTCGAGCCGCTGGACGTGAGCGCGCCGCCGATCTCTCATCCGCCGTTACCGAGCGCTGGGACGCCGCCGCCTTTCGCGGATCCCGATGGCACGACGATCGCCAACGCGCACCTTCGCGTCGTCTTTGCGCCATTCGCCGGCGCGCGCATCGCCGAGTTGGGAGATCGCGGCAGCAACGCCGCGACGAGTATCGGGCTTCTGCGGGATGCGACCGATCCGCAGCCTCCGGTCTCTTCGCGCGATTACATCGGCACCTACACGCATCCGTTACCCGCCGGTACGTTCAACCGCGCCTATTCGTGCACGAATCAAGATACGATCACCGCGACGCGAGTCAGCTGTTCGTACGACGCCCCCGATCTTCCGCAGGGCGGCGGTAGGTTTTCCCGCACGATGTCGCTGACGGCGGGGAGCGGCGAACTCGTGGTGGACGAGCAGATGCAGCCGCACGACGCGCGATCGACCGCGCGGCTCGAGAGCATCTCGGGCTTTGCCTTCGGGGGGCGCGATGTTCTGCTGAAGCCGTCGGGTGGCGACGGCCTTGGGCTGCTGCACCGAAACCGCTTCGCCACGATTCGTTGGCGAGCAGGCGACGTCGCGCGTGTGGATCTGCGGCAGACGCGCGGCGCCGAGTTGGTCACCCTCATCTTCGCGCACCGTTCGGCCGAGCTGCATCTGGGGCTCCGCACCGTTCGCGACGCCGCCGAGGCCCGCCGGATGCTCGACGCGAATCAGCCGTAGCTCCGCGGGGAAGTGGCGGAATGGCAGACGCAGCCGCCTCAAAAGCGGCCGAGGCAACTCATGTGGGTTCGACTCCCACCTTCCCCATTAAATTATGGCAAAAACCGACGAGAATTTGGAAAATTGGTAACGGATTGGTAACGCGGGGGGATTGCGGACTGAAAGGAACACCTATGAAATACGGGCTCAACTTTAATCGCCAAGGCTTCCTTGGCGCGACGGCGATGACGGCCGTTGCCGCTGCGCTTGGCTCGACCGAAGTCGTCAGTGCTCAAAGTGCTCACAATGATAGGAGAATTGCTATGGCCAGCCCGCCGCCCTCTGAAATCCAGACGCTAATCGAGAATCATATCAAGGGCTTCAATGATCAGAACACCGAGCTTTTCTCGAGCGTTTTCGGGGAAACCGCGATCATTATCGACGGTATTGCGCCCTACCGCTGGTTGAACCCGAATGCGCCGGCCAATTGGCTTGCGGACGTCGAGAAGTGGCGTAAGGACCTTGGCGTCACCTACGAGCATCTAGCGTACGAGATGGGGTTCTGGATTGTCGAGGGAGCTCACGCGTACGCCGTTATATCGGGGACCCTTACCGTGACGATTAAGGGTCAGACGGCCACTCGGGCCGGCACCATGGCATACACGTTTTCCAAGGAACGTAACGAATGGAAAATCGGGGCGCAGGCCTGGGGGCGTACGTCGTAACGGGCTCAGCGTGCCGAACTTTCGTGACCAGGCGGCGCAGGTGCATGCACAAGGGGAACAACTCTGCCAGCTCTGCCAATCCGGGCGATTCTCGCCCAAATGACGGGATACGAGCGGCGTTGGCATGCATAACGCGGTTACGACAGCCGCCCCGATGAGGCTTCGCTCTCATGCCTTCAGCATCGCCGTCGTGCCCGCCGGGTTAAATGCCCGCGCTGATTCGGTGTACGAAACGCAAATAAAAAAGGCCACCGAATCGGCAGCCTTTTTTGAGTCAACTTACTCGGCGAAGTCCCGCGTTATTTCTCGGAACTCGGGGAAAAGGCCGCCGATTCGCATTCGTCCGTCGCGCACGGAAGGCCGCCTGTGAAGCTGTACGACAGGGCGGCTCCAGTGTGGGGGTTATACGAGTAGACTTCAACGGCTGCCGTTATGAGATCGGTGGTTACGAAGCGCTTCCCTTGACGGGCGACGTGACCGTAGATGCTCTCGCCCGCCAGCGGAGACGAGCTGAGCAGCGTGCATGTTGGGTTGCAGCCCGAATAGACGTAGAGAAGGCTCGGAAAGCTGAAGCTCGCGTTGACCAGACTCAGCGTGACCAGGTTGCCCTTGTTGTCGATGTCGATCCCGCCGTAGAAGGGATTTACGAAGCCGGTTGCCACGACACCCGCTCCCGAGCAACCCTGGAAGTAGACGAGGACTGGTGCTCCCGAAGGGTTGAGTGCACTGGCCCAGCAGTCACCATTGTTGGCCATTGCGACGCCGGCCGCTATGAGAATGTTCGGGTTGGTCAAGTTAACCGAGCACGTGCCGCTCGCGAGCGTGCAGACCGAGAGGCTTCCCGGTCCCACGCCGCCGGGGCCGACCAAGTTTGCGACGACGATGGCACCCGTAGCCGCTGATATGGACGAGGCGTCGCCTGCTTGGCCGAACGGGTCAGTGATCGTTCCAAGCAGCGTCCCGCACATGGTGGAGTTGCTGTAAACCTCGATGCCGTTGAAGCCGTCGGGAATCATCAGGTAACCGAAGTTGTTGACGCCGAGGCCGCTGAGACCCGTCCCGTCCTCAGCCACCGTGCAAGTCGGCGGCCCGTCGCCGCTGTTGTTCTTGGGGAAGCCCCAGACGGTACTTCCCGAAAACGATCCGACGTAAATGCCTCGCGCTTGGGCGGCGTTGGCAAGCTTGCCGCGCATCGGCATGATCCGCTTCGGTTGGAACCGTGCGGGAACGACATTGATTGGCAGGCCGCGGAAGCCGGGGCCGTCGATCCCGCGATTCTGGGCGCCGGCGCTCGGCAGCGACGAGCTTGGGGAAGACGTGTTCCCGGAGCAGCCCGCAACAAAGCCTGCTGCGACGATCATGCCCAGCATCACTGATAAGAAGCGCATAGGGAGGGTTCTCCTTCAAAATAACCAGGGGGTTAGCAGTCTTCCTCGACTGCGCGACCGGCCCTTCTAACAAGGCCGGCTGGCGCCTCTCAAACTCAAACGAGCTACGCAGCAGCGCGAGCGCCGGTTTAAGGGGCCAAGATGGAGTCGCCCGTCGCCCGACTTCGCGCATCTAGCCACTGCGCAAATAGGTCCGTCGATTCTGCGGCCCTCGACTTGGGCATGCCGATCTCCTTAGCGATAACGCTTAAGATGAGTTCGGGATCGGCGATGGGTGCAGAAGTTGACCGGCCAGACACGATCGGGGTGATGGTCGAGGACGGTGCTATCCACTTCCTCAAAATCGTGCCCGCGACCGCCAAAGATCGTCTGCTCGACGGAAAGGTTTGTTCGGAATCGTATCGAGTGATTTGATTGGCGGGAACTCTGCAGGCGTTCCGTGCGACACGATTGACGACCGGCCCAATGGGAAATCTACGCCGGGTCCCCGCCGGAATATTGTGGAGGGAAATGTCTGTTGCCGGCTCGGGGCCAACGTTTTGAAGCGTAAGTGTAAGCTGTAGAAAGTAGACGTGCTTTTCGTTCTGATTGCCTCGGAAGTACCACCCGGACTCGAGGTTTTAACATTAAGTGGCGGCGCAAGGCTTTCGCGATGGTGACGCTCTCGCTGATAGACTCAGCACCAGCAAGCTTCAGTGATCGCCACGTTTTCAAAGCAAGAGCTCCGGTGAAGAGCGCCATGATGCCCATGCCGGCTCCGGCCCAGCGTGCGTTCGCGTTCGGCGCTGCGCCGAATTTGAGCACTTGGTGATCGGGCCTAGAACTAGTAACCGCTCTGCTCGTGAATCAGCTGGCCATCTACGAACGCACGATATGTTTGCGGTCGGACTCCGGCGAAGATCAATGGACGCTCCCGCTCAATAACAACTTCGCGCTGCTCGGCGTTGCCGACGATAAACTGATGGCGTCGTTTTCGGGTAAAGTCGAAATGCGTAGAGGGCGCAAGCCAACTCTGCTGTGCCACCTGTTCACGATTAACAAGGATCCGCATCGCGCCGGTGAACCAATTGCGAGAAAACTCAATTATCGACTTTTCATCGTCACCGACTTCAAGTGTAAACCTCACAATGGCTCCGTGCTTAACGTCTCAGATATCTGTGCAATCATCTGATCTGACTCTTTCGTTTGGATTGGGCGATGAATCCCTTCTCGTGGTGTGTGGATCATCTGAGTCCAGAACGGCGTAACGGTTTCGGTATTGACTACCATCGAGGCGCATCGCGCTGAACGGTCAGAGCCGCCCAAAAGAGGTCGCTCAGCCCCTAGCGGAATTCGGAATCTGTTGATGCGGTCAAGGAGACAACGCAAAGACGGTTCCGCAGCAGTTTGGCGGCTTACTACGTCCATCGCCGCCTAGCGAGGTCGTCCCGTAGAGTGTGCCTTTAACGCTGACCAAAGGCGCCTCGGGGTACATGCCGTCTGACTCCCCGGCAAAGCTGTAGAGCACGCGCTCCGCACCGGCGGTGCTGATGCTGTAAACCGTCCCGCAGCCCTCGAAGCATCCCGACCCGCCGCCCGAAACGGTGGTGCCGTAAAGCGTGCCGTTCACGTCGATCAGGCCTACTTGCGGGCGCGCGCCGTCGGAACCGCCGGCAAAGGAATACAGCACCTTTTCCTTGCCGGTCGTCGTTACGGCGTAAACGGTTCCACACCCGTCGCCACCATAGCATCCCGAGCCGCCCCCTAGGATGGTCGTACCGTAAAGTGTGCCGCCTACGTCGATTAAGTCACCTTGTGGAGATGCGCCATCAGATCCACCGTTGAAACGGTACAGCACTTTTTCCGCACCCGCGGTGCTAACGCTGTAAACGGTTCCACAGCAACCTCCCTTTTTTGTTCCTCCAAAACTAGTCGTACCGTAAAGCGTGCCGTTCAGCTTGATCAAACCGCCATACGGGTTCTCGCCGTCGGAGCCGCCTTTAAAGCGGTACAGCACCGTCTGCGTGCCTGACGTGCTGATGCTGTAAACGGTTCCGCAGCAATTGGGAGTCGCCAACGGGGTTTCTACGATCAACCGTGTATTTTTCATACCGCCCGAGGCCGTTGTACCGTACAGAGTGCCGTTTACATTGACTAAGCCGGCCACCGGTAGACCTCCGTCCCCGCCACTGAAGCCGTGGAGCACGGTCTGAGCTCCCGTTGTGCTAACGCTGTAGACTGTTCCCTTCCCATATGGTCCGCCTTGATAGGTCGTGCCGTACAACGTTCCCTTAACGTAGATCAAGCGCGACATCGGAAATAGTCCGTTCTGCTCGTTGAAGGTGGACAGCAGTTTCTCGCTGCCATGCGTGCTTATGCTGTAGAAAGTTCCGCAGCCGTCTCTTCCGTGACATCGCTTTTGGCCGCCCCGGGACGCCGTGCCGTAGAGTGTGCTGCCGGCGGCAGTCAAACCGGCAACGGGCTGTAATCCATCAGGGTAGTTATCGAAGCGGTACAGCACCTGGTAGGACGACGCTTGCCCGACTTGGATTTGTGAGACCGTCCCCATCCCGCCGATCGGCGGCTGCGATCCGCCGCACCCTGCAAGCAATGCCGTAGCCACGCAAACACTTCGCGCAAAGCGCCTCAACTCGCGACTCGTCATGGTTCGTCTGCTCCTTGCATCGTGAACGTCACGGCTCTAGCGCAAAGACCTGTCCGCCCGATCGTAAGAACGGACATGAGTATGACGCGCGATTCGGCCCTGAACCAGACGCCGGTTTGTCGTATCGCCGCCGAGGCCCGCGTCGAGAATCGCGGTCGGCAAACCCGCTCCAGAGCAGTAGATATTCATGCGCCGGCCAGCAACGTCGGACTCTAAGGCTTCAGTACAAAGACCGTACCGCACCCCTCATCGACGGTGGAGTAACAGCCCCCGCCGCCGCTTGGAGTCGTGCCGTAGAGACTGCCTTTGACGCTGATGAGGCTTGCCATGGGGTAGTAGCCATCACCATGATCGGCAAAGTTATACAGCACGCGTTCCTTGCCGGAAGCCAAGATCTCGAAGACCGTGCCGTAGCCGTACGCACCCCCGTTTGTGGTCGTGCCGTACAGCGTACCGTTGACATCGAGGAGGGCGGCCTGCGGGATTGCGCCGTCATGGCGATAGCCGAAGCGGTGGAGTACGGTTTCCGCCCCGGATGGCGTGACCGCAAAAGCGATCCCGTTACCGGGTTCCGACGCGTTGTAGCCCCCTCCACTGGTCGTGCCGTAGAGCTTGCCTTCGCGGTAGACGAGGCCGGCTTTCGGGTTTTGCCCGTCGGCCTTCCCGCCTTTGAAACTGTAGAGTACGGTTTCGTTACCCGACGTTGTGATCGAGAAGACCGTTCCGCAAGCGACATAGTTAATGCAGTGCGCGCCTCCTCCATCGGTCGTACCGTAGAGCTTGCCCTTGACGTTGACGATGCCCCCATACGGGTTTTGCCCGTCGGCGCTCCCGCCTTTGAAGCTGTAGAGTACGGTTTCCTTTCCGGACATGGTGATCGCGAAGACGGTTCCATTGCCCTTCGCGCCACCGCCCGTGGTCGTGCCCCACAGCGTGCCGTTGACATCGATAAGAGGCGCCAGTGGCTGCGCGCCATCCGGTCGGCCTTTAAAACTGTAGAGTACGGTTTCCTTACCGGACATGGTGATCGCGAAGACCGTTCCTCTGCGCTTCGCGCCACCGCCGTAGGTCGTGCCGTAGAGCGTGCCGTTGACTGCGAGAAGAGGCGCCACCGGCTGTACGCCGTCCGCTGAGCCGCCTTTGAAGCGATGGAGTACGGTTTCCCTGCCGGACTCGCTTATGCTGAAAACGGTGCCGCAGCAGCTGTAACCGTAGGTGCCATCGCCGCCATCCGCGGTCGTGCCGTAGAGCGTGCCCCTGACGTTAATGAGGCCGGCGACTGGGTCTTCACCGTCCGAGCCGCCGCCGAACTTATAAAGTATACGGTATGCGGCAACGGCGTTCGTTTGGTTCGCCGTGATTCCGGTGGGCGATTGAATCAGAGGCGTGCTTTCCCGGCCGCATCCCGCGAGCATTGCTGCGGCGGCGCAAACGCTGAAAACGTAGCCGCCAAAAGTGAAGATTTTCAACTTGTCCCTCCCTGCTCAACGTCACGGTGCCCCCTGCACGTTTCGACGCGGTCTGGGTCAGCTCCGTTTAACAAGCCTAGCCGCGAAGTTCAAAGCTACCGGTTGCCGCGGCTCCGGATCGGTCGCAGCGACTCACCACGCGCGACACTTTCGCAGCAATGAAGCGGACACGAGCGGCATGGGCGAACGCGCCGAATAGGGCAAGCTGAGCACGACGAGATACGAGTGGAACCAATGCAGGATTTGACTGCGGCGGCGTGCCGAGCAGCACACTATCGACGTTAACCAAACTTGCCGCGGGCTCGCCGACGTACTCGCTCTCGAAACGAAACCGCACCCTCTCGTCGCCGCTCGTCGTTAGCTTGTAAATAGTTCCGCAGCCATGATCGTCAAACCAGAACTGGTCGACGCAGGACGTGCCGCCGCCGGAAACAGTCGTACCGTACAGCGCGCCGTTCATGTCGATCAGACCGGCCAAAGGTAGCGAGCCATCGCGGCCGCCGGTGAAACTACGGTCACTAAACCGATCGATCTCAGTTCCAACTGAATACGACAAGTCCATCGCTCTCTGCGTTCTTCCAGCCCGACCACATACGGGATTTGATTGCACTGGGCTCGACGTACGATGACCCGCCGCCACCGCCACCGCCTTCGCTCGTCTCATAGCGGGAATCGTAGTAGACAATGCCACCGCCGCCACCGCCGCCGCCGCCGTAATACCCGCCGCCGCCACCACCGCCGCCGCCCGCGTAACGGAACGGAACGCTATTTCCGCCGTTACCGCCGAGGCTCAACGCTCCGTTGCCGCCGGGCTCGCCTTTATAAGAGCCGCGGTACGTATAGCCACCGCCGGGTCCGCCCGAGCCGCCTTCACTCTGCGTACCGCCGGCACCGCCGCCGCCGGTCTCATAAGAACCGGCGCCGCCGCCCGATTGGCCGGCCAGACCACCGCCTTTGCCTCCGTAGTCGTTGCCGTAGGTATAAACGGCCACGCCGGCGCCGCCGCCGCCCGCGGCAACGATAATGCGATCGGCGATGCCATCGCCGCCGATGCGAACGTCCGACGCACCACCACCACCGTTGGCGGCCGCGGACCTTCCATTCTCAGAGCTACCGCCGCCGCCGCCGCCGTTGAATCCACCGTGCGCGCCGGATCCACCGACGAAGACGTGGAGCTTATCGCCCGGGTGCACAGGAATGATCGCGTAGACCCGGCCAGGGAACCCGGGGGTATCCGTGCTCGGAGATAGGCGCCGCCGCCGCCCTGGCCACCGTGCGCGACTACCGTGAGTTGCGTGACGCCCGCGGGGACGACGAATTTTTGCTCCTTGCCGGTGTAACGGAACGTTTTATTATTCTTCGTACCCGTATCGCCGGTTACATTACCTGTGGCGCGATTTGGCATGGAAGATCCGCTGCACGCGGACAAAAGGAGCACGGCGACGCTGATGCTCAAAGCGCGGCGGCTATACTCGAAAGCTCGCACCGATTGCCTCCCTAAAACACCGTATCGTATCGACGCCATATTTCAGTTCCAACTGAAGGTAACGCGCCCATCGCCCGTCGCTCTCCAGCCCGTCCACATGCGGGACGTGATTGCACTGGGCTCGACGAACGACGACCCGCCGCCACCGCCGCCGCCTGCTTGGCAGTAGGGGTCTTCGGAGCTAGCGCCGCCGCCGCCACCGCCACCGCCGCCGTAATACCCGCCGCCGGCACCACCGCCGCCATCTCCAGAGTAGGAGGAGCTGCCCGGCCCACCGCTTCCGCCCTTACCGCCCCGGCCAAACGCTCCATTTCCGCCGCGCCGGCCATTTCCGCTTCGACGGTCGCCAAGGCCGCCGGCTCCCCCCGAACCGCCTTGAGTCTGCGTGCCGCCCCCACCGCCGCCGCCGCTTGTGGTGCTACAGGCGGTACCTCCACCTTTGCCGACCAAACCGCCGCCGCTGCCTCCCGAGGCATCGCGGTAGACAAAGGCTGCGCCGGCTCCGCCGCCGCCCGCGGCGACGATAACACGGTCCGGCAGCGTATCGCCACCTACACGAACGTTCGACGCCCCACCGCCGGTGTTACCCGTGTAGAACTTTCCGTATCCACCCGCACCGCCGGCGCTGCCGCCGTTGAACCCGCCGTCTTTCCCGGAACCGCCGACGAAAACATACAGCTTATCGCCGGGATGGACCCGTACGACGGCGTAAACTCGGCCGGGAAGGCCGGGCAAGCTATAGTTGCGGGTGGGGTTGCCGGCGCCCTCGCCGCCGTGAGCGGAGACCGTGAGTCGCGTGACGCCTGCGGGGACGATGAACGTTTGCTTCTTGCCGGTGTATTCGAACGCCTTATTGTTCTTGAGCCGACTTCCACCATCGTTTGTGCTATTGCCAGCGCGGATAGGCATCGAGGATTCGCCGCAAGCGGAAAGCAACGCCGTGGCCAAGCTGATGCTCAAAGCACAACGGCTAAACTCGAAAGCTCTCATCGTCTGCCTCCCTCGTTGCCGTATTAGCGTCTATCGAATACTTTCCGCTCAAGGATCGGAAAATCTATCGCATCCGGCGACAGAGGTCGTGAAGCTCAAAACATGGTCGTCCGCGCCAGCCCTCCCGTTCGGCGGACGCCGCAGAACGATACCGATCAATTAGGGCCGCTAGCTCCTGAAGTGTCCGTTCGCGCACAGCGGGAATCGTGATCGGCGCACCACCGATCCGCTCGTCGCCCTGTGGGAAAACGAATGACGCATCACCTCGAAAACAGCCTCGGCGCGCGCGGGTTTAAAGCATCGTAACTTTTAGAACTTTTTGCGTGGGGCCCATTCGGAATCCCGCGACGCGGGGTATCTGCGAACTGCCACTAGGGAAGCTCTGAAAAAGCTTGCGTTGACCTGCTGAATTAAGTCATGAAGCAGGGAGAGCAGATTTCGTTTGCAAGAGCCGGCTTTGATCGATTCGCGCGCTCGACGAAGCGCGCGAACTTTCTAGCCGAGATGGATCGGATCGTGCCCTGGGAGCGGCTGTGCGCGGTGGTCGAGCCGCATTATCCCAAAGGCGAGGGAGGCCGCCCGGCGATCGCGCTGGAGCGGATGCTGCGGATCTACTTCTTGCAGCAGTGGTTCAATCTCAGCGACCCCGGCGTCGAGGAGGCACTGAGCGATAGCCGCGCGATGGAGGCGTTCGCCGGCATCGATCTGGGCCGAGAGGCCGTACCCGACGAAACGACGGTCTGCAAGTTTCGTCACCTGCTCGAGCGCCATGGGCTGGGCCCTAAGCTGCTGCACGAAGTCAACGCCCATCTCGCCGAGAGTGGCTTAAAGGTTGGCCGTGGCACGATCGTCGATGCGACGATCATCGCGGCGCCAAGCTCGACGAAAAACGCCGAAGGTCAGCGCGATCCCGAGATGCACCAGACCATGAAGGGCAACGAGTGGCACTTCGGGATGAAAGCGCACATCGGTGTTGACAGCCGGCTGAAGATCGTTCATTCCTTTGCAGCGACGCCGGCCAACGTTCACGACAGCCACTTGCTGCCCGAACTGCTCCATGGCGACGAAACCCGCGTCTGGGGTGATTCGGCCTACCGAGGAAAGACGGCGTTGATTCGGGCGCATGCCCCTCATGCTGCCGACTTCACCCATCACTGTTCGGCGCGCCGGAAAAGCCTATCCGAGCGCCAGCGGCAAGCCCATCGAACAAAGGCGCGCGTGCGCGCTCGTGTCGAGCATCCGTTTCACGTCGTCAAGCGCATCTTCGGGTTCGTAAAAGTTCGATATCGCGGCATCGCGAAGAACGCGCACCGGCTGATCGTCAACTTCGCGCTCTCAAATCTCTATCTCCACCGGAAACGATTGCTACTTTTACGGGCGTAGTGTCTCTCGAAATCGAAAAATAGCCCCTCCGCAAAGCCGGAAGGCCGAGAAAACGAGGAAGATCCATGTATCTCAAGCCGATTCGACCCGGCAATGCCGAACTTCGGCTCGCTACTTCAGAGCTTCCCTAGACAACCAGGCTAGCTTGAAAAGGTAAGACTTTTTTCAATAGCGCCGCGGCAAGATAGGTCTCGGCTGCTTTACCTGGGAAAGCAAAGTGTACGCTTCGGTCTTCAAAACTCGGGTACTTGCTGCTCGCACAAAGGAGAGGCTATGCGTTGGTTTTCAGCAGCCCTGAGCTCGGCAGTCGCGGTGGCCCTATTGGCCGGCTGCGCTGGGAGCTCGACCGGCTCGAACGCGAGCCCGCCGAATCCCGTTGCGGGTGATCAGATCCACGGCGTTAGAGCCGCCGGTTTCCCAGATCCGATCCCCAAGCCGCCCAAAAAGCCGCCCAAAAAAATGATTAGCGGCTGCCTGCTCTTTCCAAATCCCCACTCGTTTTATGCACCGTATAACATTAATGTCTCGAAGTATCCGGTGGACCCGAATAGCTCGAACTACATGAACACATATAGAACGGTGCTACACGCCAATTTCGGTTACGCTCCGAACACCGGATTTCCGATAAACGTCGTCCCTCGGAACCAGCCTTTGGTGCCGGTTAGCTTCACGAAATATCCTAACGAGAGCAACCCGGGACCCTACCCGATACCCAACAACGCGCAGCTCGAGGGCGAAAACGGCGGGAGCGACCGCCACCTCATCGTACTGCAACAGGGAACGTGCAAAGATTACGAGATCTTCCAGGCAGCCTATTCAAAGAAAGCCGGGTGGACCGGGGCCAATGGAGCGAAATTCAATCTCACGACCGGCGACGCACGTACGATTGGTTGGACTTCCGCCGACGCAGGCGGGACGCCGATTATCGCGGGACTCATCCGCTGCGGTGAAGTAACCCACGGAGGTATCCAGCATGCGATGAATCTCGTCATCTCTGTACCAACGCAGAGCGGATATATCTTTCCCGGAACGCATTGGAACGGCCAGTTCAGGAACACGGACTATCTGCCGATGGGCGCGCGGTTACGGATAAAGTCATCGTACGACCTATCGAAGTTCACTGGGCAGGCGCTCACCATCGCGAAGGCCGGCAAGAAGTTCGGATATATCGTCATGGACGGCGGACCACAACTCTTTCAACTTGAGGGCGAGACGGGGACATGCTGGAACGCCAAGGAACTGGCCGAGCTCACCGCCATCCCCACATCCGCACTCGAGGTTGTCGAAACGGGCCCCGTCATGGCGCCCCCCCAACCTGACGCCTTGCGCCTGCTGAAGCGGTCGTAGATCGCGCACTTGAACTGTCAGCCTCTCGGCGCGTGCGACTTCGCTGCCGAGAGTGACGCTTTATGACGGGCTCTGTGCGTCGCGGCACCCGCGTTCGTCTTCGCGGATCGATGCCAGAAAAAGGAGCCCGGCGGATGCCGGACCCCTTTCTCTGAGGATGATTGTTTTGGGCTGACGAGCGGCTATGGAGAGAGGGCGATCCCGAGGTACAAGATGCTGCCGCTGCCGTTCGCGCAACCGTATTGCGTGAACGAAATGCAGTAGACGTCGGTGAATTTTACGACACCCACCTTCTTGGGAGTCCTGCCCTTATAGTTGATGTACTGGGAGGTTGGGTCGCCGGGATCAGGATAGAAGTAATCGTCGAACTTCTTGTCGAGCTTGCCGTTCTTGTTTTTGTCGATGTACCCCACGTTGTAGAGTGGCGCGCTGCCACCTGAGGTTGTGACGTAGGGTCCGGCGTTGCCCTTGGTTACGTAAAAGCAGAAGCTGTACTGGCTTCCGCATTCCAGACCCGTCAGCATCTTGACTCCGGGCGCCGGGCGAGTCACCACTTGGTGGCCATTACTCATCACCAGGGCTTGCGCGCCCGACGACGGCATGGCCGGCGACGAGCCGGCGCCGCCGGAGCACGCGGAGAGTACTAGGCTTGCCGCCAGCGCGGCGCTAGCACCGAAAAGGCTTAAACGCACGTTGGAACTCCTTCCGTAGCGAGTCCTTGTGAAGCGGGCCCGTCATACGGCGGGTCGCCCCATAGGCGATGCGAGCCCATGCTTGTATTCCCCTCCTTGGTAAGCGAAAACAAGACGCGGCTCTCGCCCGCGCTCTCGCACGCTACATCCTCGAATATAATGGCGCGCGTATCCCATCGGACCACCGCGCGCGAGAATGAAGAAGCACCCACGAGTGATCGGCGCCGCAGCTCGTTCCCGAATTCGCGCTGTCATCCATAGCCGTGAGAAATCATCACGTGCGCGCACAGCGTCGTCTCCGAACGCTAGAATCGAGGATTCTGTTACTCTCGCTTGTCCCGTTTACGGCGTGCCGCTATCGCGCTCTAGCGATTCTGCGCCAAAGGTTCCGTTCGTTGCGCGGGTCGACGACGTTCTGGGCAAGTCGTTCGCCGCGAAACCTCGCTGCGCGAGCCAGCGGATCATAATCTGCGGGTATCCCGGAACGAAGCGCTCGGGAGGCGCCGGATCACCGTTGTAACCGCTCTTCGATACGATGAGCTGATGTCCGGCATTCGGGTACGTCTCGATCGTCACGTCGGGATTTCCGGCGCGCGCGAGATACTCGCGCATATGCGCCGCCGAATCGGCCGCATCGACGTTGCGATCGAGAGCGCCGTACAGCGCCAGCGTTGGGGTCGATGAGACGCGCAGTAATGTCGGCTTTGGATCGAAGGTGACGAGTCGCCGCAATCCGGCAATCATCGAGGACGGCGGCGGAATCGCTATGCCAAGATCCGGCATCAGCGAATACTTGAACCACGGCTGCGTCGCGTCGACATCGTATCGGCGCTTCGCGTCGGCCCACGAGGTCGTGCCCTTCAATGCCCGTTCGAACGTATGCCAAAGCGCGATCGCCTGCGGTGACGCGGCTTCTACGTAATGCCGGCGCATCACTTGCTCGACCTCGTAGTCGATATTCCGGGATAAAGATTCCGTGGGCGCACTTTTGAGAATCATAAAGGCGATCGGCCGGTGGAGCGATACCAGCGGCGCGGTCCAGCCCCCATTGCTAAACGCCCAGAGGCCGATTCGACGGGAATCCACGTGTGCGTCGCTGCGCATTGCGTCATAGATCGCGGCCACGTCTTCTGCCCTCTGCCCGGGGCCGTTGAGAAACCAGTTGCCGGCGGATTGGCCTACGCCGCGCTGGTCGTAGCTGATAACGTTGATTCCGTCCAAGACGAAGAAAGGGATGATGAACCCCATTTCGCGCGCTTCTGGGTCGTTGCCATGAATGAGAATCACCGTGGAGCGAGGCTTCTTTCCGGCAAAATAAAGCGAAAAGGCGAGCGGCCCCTCCGACGCGGCGATGGTGCGTCGCTCTTGCGAGATGCCCCTTTGCAGACGCAGAGCGCGCGTGGCGTGCAGATCACCAGTGCGCTGAGAGGCCGGGTCGAAGAAGTCGTTCGATGGCGGATCGGGCAGCTCGTGCTCGATGCCGACGTATATCGTCCTCCCGGAGACGGCGTACAATCCGGGCGCAAGGGTCGAAGCTTGCGCAAGCAGGGTGAGTGATAGCCAAGTTGCAAGCGCTACGACGACGATTCTGGGCACGATAGATGTACGGCCAATGCGGCGTCGTGTTTCGCGAGCTGTAAAGAACGGCGCCGGCAAGAAGTAGAGGCAAGGAGGTCACAACGTGGCGTGGATGGATAGTAAATGGCAACGGCCAGATCGTCATTTGTTGGTAAGGGTGGCTCTCGCCGCCGCGCTACTTCTGCTAGCCGCGGGCTCGGCGAGTCCGCGGCCGGCCGAATCGCCGCGTTACGTCATCGACGATCACCTGCTCATTCACGTAGCCAGCGGCGCCACGCTCGCCGGCGTGATGGTTCGCCGGGCCGGCGTTAGCGCGCGTCAGCCGGCGGCGCTGCAGTTTACGATCTACGCCCAGCCCGCCGTCGATATCCAACGTATGAAGTACGCTGCCGACCGCGGCTACGTCGCCGTCACGGCGTATTCGCGCGGGAAGGCGTGGAGTCCGGAGAGGGTCGCGCCGTACGAATTCGACGGGCGCGACGCGGCCAGCGTCGTCGGTTGGATCGCCCGCCAACCATGGAGCAATGGCGAAGTTGGGATGTACGGCGGCAGCTACAACGGCTTCACCCAGTGGGCGGCCGCAAAGTGGATGCCGCACGCACTAAAGACGATCGTGCCCTACGTGGCGGAGAATCCCGGCAACGGGCTGCCGATGCAGAACAACGTCTTTCTGCTCGTCAACTACGCCTGGATCTACTACGTCACCGACAACAAGTTCCTCGACGACGCTGCCTACGTCAACAAAGCGTTTCGCAGCCTCAACGACCGGTGGTACGCGCGCGGCTTTTCGTACGAGAACGTCGATACGCTGGCAGGCCGCCCCAACCCGTGGCTGCGCAAGTGGCTCGCGCATCCGAGTTACGACGCCTATTGGCAGTCGATGCTGCCCTTCCGCCAGGAGTTCGCGCGTATCAACATTCCAGTCCTCGCAATCACCGGCTACTACGACGATGGGCAGGTCTCCGCGCTCGGTTTCTTCCGCGATCTCTACGCCTACAATCGCCACGCGAACGGCTACCTCGTCATTGGCCCATGGGATCACTTGGGGTCGCAGCACGCCCTCAAGGACGCGGTCCTGCGCGGCTATCGCATCGATCGGGCGGCTCAGATCAGCACGCCAAAACTCACGTTCGACTGGTTCGATTACGTGATGCGCGGCGCCCCAAAGCCGTCGCTCGTGAAGGATCGAATAAACTTCGAGGTGATGGGCGCGAATCGCTGGGAGCATGCACCTTCGCTCGATCGTATGGCCCCTTCGACGATCACCTTCTACTTGACGAACCTGAACGCCGGCGGATCCTGCTACCAGCTGTCGCAAAGCGCCCCGGCAAAGGTCGGATCGCTCGACGAGTCCGTTGACTTTGCCGATCGCAAAACGACGAACAACAACGACTCGTATCCCGATCCGATCGTTCCAAAGCACCCCGACCTCCGTCGCGGCTACGCTTTCATCACCCCGCCCCTCGACCGGGCGATGACGCTGAGCGGATCGTTCACTGGAACGATTCGGGCGATCGTCAATAAGCGCGACATGGACTACGGCCTCGTCCTGTATCAGATCCAGTCCGACGGCAAGCTGTTCGAGCTCTCCTACTTCATCGGCCGAGCAAGCTATGCACGTGATATGAGCCGCCGGCACCTTCTGCAAGCGGGGCGGGTCGAATCAATTCCTTTTACGCGCTCCTACGTCGTCAGCCGGTATCTCGCAAAGGGCAGCCGGCTCTTGCTGACGCTTGACGTCAACAAGAATCCCTTTGCCGAGCTCAACTACGGCACCGGCGGCGACGTCGCCCGCGAGGATATCCGCGACGGAAAGGTCCGGCTCCGAGTCGAGTGGTTGAACAGCAGCTTCGTTCGGATCCCGATGACGGCGCGCTAGTTCGCTCGCTCAGCGCGGCGAGCTCACCGTAACGCCCCACGGCGTTTTCAAACCATTTATCGCCGACGTCGGCGAACCACCGGCCGGATAATTCCAGAAGGGAACGTCCGCACCGTTTGCATCGGGCGAGACGACCTTCGCACCGTCGATTGCGAACTGAACGGCGAAACTCGCGCCTCCGAGCGGTGTTGACCCGACCTCGGTTGCACCGCTCGGGCCGATGTCGAATTCGTCGATTTCCTCCGCCACGTAGTCGCCGACGGCGACGTGCGCGCCATCCCACTGAACGCTGCCGCCGAAACGAATTCCGGCGTTGAGCTCGATGTCCGTAAACGCATGGCTGCCCGCGGAGAGCTCCGCGAAGGCAAAGCCTCCGTTCTTCTGACCGTTGACGAAGAGATTCCCGGCGTTATCGTAGCCGCAGTACTCGTAGTAGCTGATCCCGGGAGCTTTGAAGGTACGCCGGCCGCGCCCCTTACCAAAGATCACGACGTTGCCCGGGTCGCTGGCGAGCGTGCTGACATTCGCGATCGCGAGGTCTCCGGTCGTCGGGTTGACGGCACAACCGCCCGGCGTCTCGCCCGGATCCTTCAGCACGGCGATCGGCTTGGTCCCGCCGTGGGCGTACTTACGAATTCGCGCGGCGGCATTATCGGTGACGTAAACGTTCCCAACTCCGTCGGTGCACAGGCCCCAAGGCCGGTTGAAGCCCGTCAGCGTTCCCTTCAGAACGCCGGTGCGATAGGCGTAGATATACACGTCGCCCGTCCCGAGGTCGGAAACATAGAGCAGCGGAATCTTTTTCGCGTCGGGTGACATCCAAGAAGGCCTGCCGTCCGGGATGACACGCCGAGCGAGAACGTCCGTTGACGCTGGCGCGGCAGCCGGGATCGTCGATCCTCCGCAGCCATTGAGGAGCGCGGCTATACAAAAAAACGACCCGTATCGGCTCGCGCTCAAGATACCCATCGAGGCGAAGATTTCGCCCCGCATTTCGCGGCGCCTGTGAGCCTTTATCGATGATCCGACGGGTCGCGACCCGACCTCTGGCCAAGCAAGTTTTTTCCGGAGAGGAGCTTTTGTGCGACGATTTTACGGGGTTACGGGGCCGCTTGCCATTCTGATCTTTCTACCGGCCTGCGGCTCCAATGGTCTCAATGCCGTTGGGCCGGCACGCACCGGCGCGCCCGTAGCGCGGCGCGCCACGGTCAGCGGTTCGCCGATCAAACACGTCGTCTTCATCCTACAAGAGAACCGATCGTTCAATAATCTGTTCATGGGCTATCCCGGCGCGAAGACCCAGAAATACGGCTACGACACCAACGGCGATAAGATCCCGCTCCATTCTCAGGATCTCTCGCAAGCTTGGGATCTCAACCACTTTTCAGCGGGATACTTCGCCGACTGCGACGGCCGCGGAAAGTTACCGGGCACCCGTTGCAAGATGGACGGCTGGAACAAAATCGGAGCCGGGTTTGGCGCGCCAAAAAACCCCGGGTACGCATACGTTCCCCACAGCGAGATCAAGCCGTATTGGGATATGGCCAAGCAATACGTCTTGGCCGACCGCATGTTTGCCTCGAATCTCGACGGCAGCTTTATCAGCCACCAGTTCGCCGTCGCTGCCTATTCGAGCGAAGCCGTCGATGCTCCCCAGTCCTACTGGGGATGCATTGGAGGGCAACAAGACACGGTGGCAACGCTCACCGAACAGCGCACCTACGGCGCGGCAATCGTGGCGTGCTTTAATAACCCGACGATCGCCAGCGAAGCGGACGCCGCCGGCGTGAGCTGGCGCTTCTACGCCGGCTCCATCACCGGAGATGGCGCGCTTTGGAACGCATATCAAGCCGATAGCCCGATCTACAACGGACCCGACTGGACGGCCGACGTCATCAGCCCGCCCTCGCAGTTCCTTACCGACATCGCGAACGGCCAACTCGCAAAAATTACCTGGATCACGCCGACCTACGAAGACTCCGACCATCCCGGGTTGAATTCCAGCGCCGGCCCGGCGTGGGTCGCATCGCTCGTCGATGCGATCGGCTCGAGCCAGTTCTGGAACTCAACGGCAGTGTTCATCATGTGGGATGACTGGGGCGGCTGGTTCGACCCGGTGAAGCCCATCTTTAAGGATTACGATGGGTTGGGCTTTCGCGTGCCCCTGTTGATCGTTTCTCCGTATGCGCGGCACGGGTACGTGACGCACGTGCAGTACGAAACCGCAAGCGTCTTGAGGTTCATCGAAGATAACTTCGGGCTGGCGCCGCTGGCCGCTTCAGACCAACGCGCCGCCGACCCCGCCGGTGATGCGCTGAACTATCAACAGAGCCCGAGGCGCTTCAAGAAGATCGCCGGCGCCAAAACGAGGGAGTTCTGGGCGCGGCGCGCGCGCGCGTGGCAGCACCGCGGCAAACCGGCGACGTTCATGGGAGACGACTAACTCGAGCTACTTATTGGAGCTCGGACTGTATGCCGCTCCCTCGCACTCAAAGGTCGCGCACGGGAGACCGCCCGTGAAGCTGTACAACAGGCTGACGCCGGTAGCGGCGCTGTACGAATAGACTTCGACCGAGGGGGGGACGGTTACGAGGTCCGTCGTTACGAAACGTAAGTTTTGGCGACCGAGATGCCCGAAAAAGCTCAAGCCGGCAAGACTCGAGCTGCTGAGCAGCGTGCAAGCCGGGTTGCACCCGGAGTAGACGTTGACTTCGCCCGGCGGAGTGAAGCTCGGGCCTACGGCACTGATCGTCACGAGGTTGCCCTTGTTGTCAATGTCGAGCCCCCCGATGAATGGGTTGGTGAAGCCGGTCGCGACGACGCCGGGGCCCGTGCAGCCCTGGTAATAGACAAGAGTTCCCGTGAAGGCTGAGCTGACGCCGTCGCCCCAGCAGTCGCCGTTGGGCGCCAGGGCTACGCCCACCACCTCCACGAGATTTGGGTTGGTGAGATTAGTCGAGCAGGTGCCGCTCGAGAGGGTGCAGACGGAAACGCTGCCCGGTCCGCCGGCGTTGCCAAATTGGTTGCCGACGACGATGGTACCGGTGACTGCATCTATTGATGACGCGTCAGCGGCCTCCCCAAAGGGATCAGTAATCGTGCCGAGGAGCGAGCCGCACATATTCGAGTTCGAATAGACGCCGATGCCGGCGAAACCATCGGGAACAATCAGCGCACCAGAGTTGTTGACGCCGATGTCGTTGACCGAGTCCGTTGAGGCAACCGTACAGGTGGCGGGTCCGTTTCCGCTGTTGTTTTTCGGGAACCCCCAGACAACGGTAGAGCCGAACGCGGCAACGTAGATCCCGCGAATCGCCTCAGGCGTCGCGGGTTTTCCAAACAAACCGCGATGGTGGGCAAAGATCTTCGGGAGCAGCGCAGAGACCGGAAAGCCTTGGAAACCAGTCGCTCCAATGCCGTGAGCATGAGCGCCTGCAATGGCGTTCGGCAGGCTCGAGTTCGGGCCGGTCGAGCTGCCGGCGCACCCGGCCAGTACGGCCGCGATTGCAACGCTCGGGGCTAATGGGTAGAAACGCATAGCTACTCCCTTGGGCGGGTAGCAAGTATCCTAAATGTGAAGATCGAAGTGGAAGTCTTCGCGCGGTTGCTTTCCCAAGTAAAGCAGCCGACACCTCTCTTGCAACGCCGCCCCCGAAAAAGAGAGGGTCGCCGATCAAATCGGCGGCCCTCTTGCGAGTTGGTGAGCGAAACGCTCGAGCTACTTCTGCGAGCTGGGGCTGTAGGCCGCCGCTTCGCACTCATCGGTCGCACACGGAATGCCGCCGGTGAAGCTATACAGGAGCGTTAGACCCGCAGTGGCGCTGTACGTATAGACTTCCGTCGAAGCATTTTCGAGGTCCGTCGTCACGAAACGCCCGTTTTGGCGGCCGAGATGGCCGAAAATGCTCTCGCCCGCGAGGCTCGAGGTACTCAGGAGTGTGCACGCGGGGTTGCAGCCGGAGTAGACCTTGACTTGGCTCGGGAGACCGAAGCTCGAGTTGAGCAAGCTGATCGTTACAAGGTTGCCCTTATTATCGAGGTCAATGCCGCCGTAGAATCCATTGCTGAAGCCGGTGGCGACGACGCCGGCGCCGGCGCAGCCCTGGAAGTACACGAGAACCGCCACGTCACCGGAGTTGATACCGTCGGCCCAGCAGTCGCCGTTCGAAGCGATTACCACACCGCCCATCTCGGTGATGTTCGAGTTGGTAAGATTCGTCGAGCACGTGCCGCTCGAGAGGGTGCAGACCGAAAGGCTGCCGGGCCCGCCGCTGTTATCGAAGATGTTAGCGACGGCGATGTTGCCGTTTACCGCATCCACCGACGATGCGTCGGAAGCTTGGCCAAAGGGATCGGTGATCGTGCCGATCTGAGTGCCGCACATCTGCGAGTTGTCGTAGACGTCGACGCCGCTGAAGGCATCGGGGATCATTAGAGAACCCGTGTTGTCAACGCCAAAGCCGTTGACCGAGGTAGTCGAGGTGATTTCACAGGTCGAGGGCCCGTTTCCGCTGTTGTTCTTGGGGAAACCCCACAGACCCGTGGACCCGAACTCGGAAACATAGATCGCGCGAATCGCCGCCGGCGGCGCGGCTTTTCCAAACAAGCCGTGACGATGGGTCTTGAGGAACTTCTGAGGCACTGCAGAGACTGGAACTCCTCGGAAACCGGCGGCTCCAACGCCGTGAACCTGAGCGCCCGCAATGGGATTCGGCAGGCTCGAATTCGAGCCGGTCGAGTTCCCAGCGCAGCCGGCCAGTAGGCCTGCGGCGACCGCGGTGCTCAGCGCTGCTGAAAACAAACGCATAGCTTCTCCTTGTGAGGGTAGCAAGTACAAAAATTTACGGAAGACCGAAGCGTGGAAGTCTTCTGCGCCTTGCTTTCCCGAGTAAGGCAGCCGACACCTATGTTCGCATTGCGCAGTCGAAAGGTTTTACGTTTCGCACCACAGCTTGCTTGCCTAGTTGATCGAGCGGCGACATGCTGCGCTTACGCTGCCTCGTACAGGCTTTCGCGCAGCTCGTCCACCGAACAACGTCCGACTTCACGTCCGCCGATATCTGCGAGAACGACGATGCCTTCGCATGCGCTGCGCAACCGGTCGATGCGAAAGACACCCGCGTGTCCGCGCAACGTAAACCACTCGGGAAAATCGGCGAGAAGGTCGGTTCGTAGGCGCATTGCGCACCCCTTTGCTGGCGGCGGTATGGTCTAAGCCTACCGCCGGCCGCATCGCGAGACCACGAAGTTTCTAGAGGTTTGCGCCCCGTTTCACTTGCCGATCATCACCTCGGTGGCCTTAACGATCACCACGACCTCGTCGTTCTCCCGGAGGCCGAGGCGCTCGACGGAGGCCGCCGTTATGGCGGCCGTGATGCCGGCGGCCACAATTTCGACGTGGACTTCGGCCATGACGGCCCCTTTAACGATCGACGTAACCCGGCCGCGAAGCTGATTGCGCGCGCTGATTTCCATCCCTTCTCCTTCCCTTACGGACCCGCCGAGACGTACATGAAGCGATTTGGCAGGTCGAGCGTGAAGCTGCGTCCCGCCCAGAACGAGTTGCCGACGTCGCAGTCGTAGATCAGGTTTCCGACGCTGACCACGGGTGCATCGATCGCCGTATTGAGTGCGCCGGCAAGCGCGATCGAGGCGACCCTAGCCTTCGCGCCGCCGCCTTGCGCGAGGCCGTTGGCGACGGCGAAGGTCCGGTCGAGCGTAATTCCGGGCGAGCCCGTATCGATCTCGCAGAGCCCGATCTTGCCGCCGCCGAAATCGAAGCGCGCAAAAACGCCGAGCGCGATGCCTAGGTCGTCCTGCAAGATCAGCGGGATTCGCGTCGCGACCCGGATTCGCTCGGGAAAGGTCTCGGCGTCCTCGATGATCACTTTTTGCGTGCGGAAGTCGAAGGTCGTCGTGATGTTCCGAAACGCTGTGGCCGAGATCAAGCCGTCGGCTCCGGTCCCGTCGAGCCCGCTCCAGATGCCGACGTGCGGCGCTTGGAGGCTCACGCCGCCGATCGTGAGCGAATCGACGTTGCCGATGGGAAGATCGACGCGTTCGCCGCTTAACCGCAAACTGACGTATTTACCGCTCACACGCACGAACCGGCGCCCCACATTGGTCGAGAGCACGTCGATGCCCGCCCCGAGGTTCACCAGCATCGGCACCGGCGCGCCGCCGTTGACGGACCCCTGCACTTGAATCAGACCGTTGACCGGCGTAAAGGGGATCGTGTCGATCGCCAACGCCGTGCCGGGCAGGGTCCAGGCTAGGAGCGCTGTGGCGATCGTAACGCGAAAGAGAACCGTTCCAAATCTCATCGTGGGTACTTCCTTTCAATGAACGTACGAGTTCGTCCGGTTTCGTCCGCCGATTCTGCTGCGTGGGCCACGATGCGCTCCCGCCTGTGGCCCGACGCCGGCTTCGACGAGCTGGCATCTGAGGTGGCCGCATTTCTTGACGGGAAAGGCCTGCCGGTGCCGATCGCCGTCTTCGTCGCGGCCGCTCCGGCGGCGATCGGCTTTCTCGAGCTGGGGCTACGCCCGTACGCGAACGGCTGCGTGTCGATGCCGGTGCCGTTCGTCGAAGGGTGGTATGTCGAGCCGGAGGCGAGGCGACGCGGCGTCGGGCGCCTGCTGCTGCGCGCCGGCGAAGCGTGGTGCCGCGACCACGGCTATTGCGAGTTGGGCTCCGATACGCAGCTCTGGAACGATGCCTCGCTCCACGCACATGCCGCGTGCGGCTTTACCGAGACGGAGCGGGTGATCTACCTGCGCAAAGACCTCTCAACTCGGTAGCGCGAGGAAGAGCACCGCGACGTACACGACGGTCAGCACCATCGCCTGAGCGGTAAGCCACTCTTGGGCGCGGCGCGATCTCCAGAAGTATCCCAGCGCGATCGCGACTTCGAAGGCGACGAGAAACGCGAAGTTGAGCCAGGAAGAGATGCGCGCGGTGCGCGCCAGCTCTTCGGCGACGCTGAGCGCCGGCAAGAGCGCCAAAAAACCGAAGAACCAGCGGCGATTGCGAAAGTACCACTCGCCGAGGTCCAGGACACCGCCGTCGCCTTCCCGCTCGGGCAAGACGAGCGCGGTCAGAACGAAGAGAACGACCGGGGTCAGCAGCACGAGCCAGAAGGTGCCGAAGCTCCAGTGCGCGGTGTGGCGTACGCTCCACTCCGCCCACCAGTGCTGGACTGAAATGAAGAAAAGCCAGATTCCCCAGGCGATCGGCGGCCAGTAAAAATCGACCCGTTCGCGAGCGGTAATGACGCCGGCGAGCCGGGTCAGCACGTTGGTTACCGCAAGACCCAGCACGATCGACGTGAGGATCGTGAGGTAGTCGAAGGCGCCCATCGCGCTAAGCACGACGAGGCGCCTTCGTTATCTTCGCTCGACTACTGGATCGTGACGCTGACGGGGCTCGATGCAATTCCGTTGGTTACGACCTGTATCGTGCTCGCGCCGGTGTGAATCGTCGCCGGCACGTCGAACATCGCGGAGACCTTTTTGTTCGACCCAATGGCCATCGAACTGAAGCCGTGGGTACGGGCGTAGGTAACGGTGCCGGATCCCGTATTGGTGATGCGCACGAGCGGATAGTTCGTGGCCTGTTGATCGTCATCGCCGTAGAAGTTCGCTTGGGTGAGGCCGTTGAAGCGTTTGCCGGAGATCTTATAAGTGCTCCCATGCGTGAGCGTCGTTGCCACCGAAGTGATCTGCGGCGTGCTGCCGGCGACGGGACTGTTGGTGCCTTTGCCGCCGTACACCTCGACGTCGTTCGAGCCGTCGTCCTCGAGAATCTGACCCGTCGGAAGGACCAGCAAGCGAACGTTGTAGCTCGAGTCGTTGCCGGCATCAGGCGGATTGGCGATCTGCTTGAACTTCTTTTCGTTAAAGAGGAAGAACTGCGCGGGTGTCGCGTACACGCCCGGGCTCTCCGGAATCATTCCCTCGCCGTTGGGCAGCAGCGACGTCGGCGCGTCGGCCGCGTCGTACTGCGTGCCGCTGATGACCGGATTGTTCGGCCCTTGGCCCCACTTCCCCGTATTCGCGTTGTAGGTCGCCGTGTATTGATCCGCGCCGACGACGTAAACCGTGTTGTTGGCCATCATCGTCTGCGGGCCGATCTCGAACGCCTGCGTAAGGTTTTGCGGCAGGCTCCCGGCCGACGACCAGGTGTTCGTCTTCGGGTTGAAGAGTTCGGAACTCGGCGCCGAAGAAACGTCGGCGTCGAGCAACTGCCCATTGCGAAGCAGCGTCCAACCCTCTTCGCTGTTCGGGTCGGCCTTGCCGTTTTGGATGATGGTCCACGCCATCGAAGCTTCGTCGAGCAGCGCCTGACTCTGATAGCAGCAGTTGCCCAGCATGTACGTTCCATTTGCCAGCACTGCGCTCTGCCCGTCACCGATCTCGCCCCAGCCCGTCGGCGCCGTTACCGAAGTCCACGTATTGGCGACGGGATCGTAGATCGCGCCGAGATTCGTCTCGGCTCCGGCGCAGAACTGGTACTCGCCGCCTTGGACGATCAGTTTGCCGTCGGGCAGAATCGCCGAAGCAAAGTAGAGCGGTCCGTACGAGGAAGGCATCGACGTCTTCGGGCCCCACGCGCCGTTGACGTAGCTTCCGCTCTTATCCGGTATGAGCGGATACCAATTCGGCGAGCAGTAATCTTGCACGAGAATCGTGCCGTCGGTCATCTGGATCTCCGTGCCCGCGCCGTTGGTAAACGGCGCCGCCGCCGCGAGCGGAGTCCAGCCGCCCGCTTTCGCGCGCTGCCGCATCGCCGCCGTGATCGCGTGCGTGTGCCGTGGAGGCCGCGCCGGCGTGTGACCGATGCGCAAGAACTTCGGCAGTTTATTATGCAGCGCCGAAGGCATCTGCGGCATCCCGGAAACCGGTGAGCTGGGACTGGTGCCGCCGCAAGCGGCCAGCAACGAAGCGGCTACCGCGCTCGCCAACGCGAGACGTAAGTGGTGCATTGACTGTTTGACTCCTACAAGCGAGCTACGGTTGTTTTGGGAATCCGCTTAGCGCTTCTTGCGCGCCGGCGTCTTTCTCGCCGCGGCTTTACTCGCTACCGCTTTAACGGCGACGGCTCTGCCGACGGCCTTCTTAGCCGTCTTGCGAGCGCCCGTCGAGCGCGATCCGCGCTTGGCCATCACGGCTTCTTTGAGCGCCTTGGCCGGCAAGAATTTGAAGACTCGCTTCGCGGGGACTTTTACTTGTTCTCCCGTTGCGGGATTGCGCGCCATACGAGCGGCGCGATCGCGCACTTTGAACTGACCAAAACCGGGAATCTTGACGGCCTCACCCGAAACGACCGCCGCCAGAATGTCTTCGAAGAGACCGTCGACAAGGTTGACGGCATCCTTGCGCGAGATTTCGAGACGTTCGACCGTCGAGCGCACCAGATCTTGTTTGTTCATCGTTTCCTTTCGTGTGGAAAAGCAGTCGCAAACCGAGCAAAATCGTTTCGCGCTGCTTGCTACGCAACGTTGAGGGACTCCTTGTGGTGACCTTTAAAAATGGGCGTTTACGCGGCAGCGTCGCCGTCCCAGGGGACAAGTCCGTCTCCCATCGGGCGCTCATTTGCGCGGCTCGCTGCAACGAACCGGTGCGCATCTCAAATCTCAATCCGGGGCTGGACGTTGCCGCCACGCGCGAGGCGCTGGTCGCACTCGGCCTTCGGGTCGAACGATTCGCCGACGAAACCGTCGTGCATCCCGGCGCGCTTTCCAACCCGGCGGTGACCCTCGAGTGCATGAATTCGGGTTCAACCGCCCGGATGCTGTTGGGTGCGTGCGCCGGGGCCGGCGTGGCCGCGCGTTTCGATGGGGACGAGTCGTTGCGACGCCGGCCGATGGAGCCGGTCGCGGCGCAGCTGCGCGCGTTCGGCGCGAAGATCGAGACGGCGGCGGGGCGCCTCCCGCTGCGGCTGGAGGCTCGAGACCGCGTGGAAACGCGCCGGTTCATCCTGCTCGGGCCGTCGGCACAAGTGAAGTCAGCGCTGCTTTTCGCGGGTCTTTTCGCGGGTGTTGCGGTCCGGATCGAGGGCGATCGCTTCTCGCGGGACCATACGGAACGGCTGCTTCAATACCTCGGCGGGGCAATCGAATGGGACGGGCGCGCGATCGCGCTGGGGCCCGGCCGGCTTCGTTCGCGTGACGTGCGCGTAGCCGGCGACTTCTCATCGGCGGCATTCTTTTTGACCGCAGCCGCGGTGACGCCCCGCAGCAAGGTGATCGTCCAAAACGTGGGCGTCAATCCGACGCGGACGGGCCTGCTCGATGCGTTGGAGCGGATGGGCGCGGCCATCGAGCGTCGCAACGAGCGGACGGTGGCCGGCGAGCCAATCGCGGACGTCGTCGTCGAACACCGCGCGCTTGCGGGCATTACCGTTGACCGCGACCTGGCGCTGCGCGCGATCGACGAGATTCCGCTGCTGGCCGTGGCCGCTGCCTTTGCCCTCGGGGAAACGACGATCTCGGGCACCGAGGCGCTCCGAACGAAAGAATCCGACCGGGTCGCGGCCATCGAGCGGTTGCTCGACGCGGTCGGCGTCGCGGTTCGCGCGCAGCGGCGAGAGATCGTGATCGAGGGCGGTGCGCCCGCGGCGAAAGGCGTTACGATCGATACGCAGGGCGACCATCGAATCGTGATGGCGGCCGCGGTCCTGGCGTGTGCCGCGGGGCCGTTAGAGGTCGATAACGCCGCCAGTGCCGATGTCAGTTTCCCTGGCTTCGCGCAGGCCCTAGCGGGCCTACAACGAGCCTAAGCGGCCGGTTCTGAGGATTTCGGCTCGGTCTTTGCCGTTGAGGCGCCTGACGATTCCGAAGATGTCTCGCTCTTGGCCTTTTCGCTCTTCTCCGGCTTGCTCGCAGCCGCCGACCGGCGCGAATCGGTTACGTAAAAGCCCGACCCTTTGAAGAGCACCGGCGCGGGGTTAAAGACCCGGCGAACCGGGGCGCCGCAGACGGCGCACGGCTCCTCATGGGTCTGGTCGAAACCGTGCCGCACCTCGATCGTGTGGCCGCATTTCGTACAGGCGTAGTCATAGAGCGGCATGGCCCGAGTATACCGGGCTTAGCACTCGCGGTCAATGACTGCCAGATATCCCCGCGCGCTAGAAGTCGGCGAGAACGGCGGCGTCGCGCTGGTACTCGACCAGACCCTTGAAATGGACGAGCGAATCGTCTAAGGCACTGGAGAGACGCCGCCCCCGCTGCCAGCGATCGAGCAGACCGCCGAGACGCCCGTGATAGGCGGGATACGAAAGACGGACGTGCAGCTTCGAACGCGACGTGCGCCGCTCGATTCGGAAGTCGAGCCGACGGCGCACCGAGAACGCGCCGACGAGTGACAAGCGGTAATTCGTAATGTAGTCGTTGACCTCGAAGAGTTGTTCTTCTTCTCCCGGAAGCGACGAGCGAATGACGACTTCGCTGCCGACTTCCAGTTCGCCATCCGCGCTTTGCCGGCGCGCACTTCGCAAAAACGACAACCACACCGGCCACTTCTCGACTGCGCACAAAAGCGAAAACGCATCCTCGGCTGCGCACTCGAGGTCGCGACTGGCACTATGCGACTGCAGCCCAGCGACTAACGAAGTATCCGCGATGAGCATGATGGATTGTGGTATTCGGGAGGGCGCCCTTAACCGTCCTTTACGAATCTATACACATTCTTATGTGGATCGTTATGAACTCAATCCACAGTGCGCGAATAACACGAGCGATTCGATGCCGACCGGCAGCGCTCGCTCGTCTATTCGAAAGATCGGGCTGTGCGCGGGATGCACCGCACCCGCAGCTTCGCTGCGAACGCCGAGACGAACGAGCAGCCCAGGCAGGCGGCTCGCAAAGTACGCGAAGTCTTCGGCGCCCATCGTCGGCTGCGGCCGCTCGACGTGGATCGCGCTATGCTCGCGGACGTACGCGGCAAACCGCTCTGCGAGCGCAGCGTCGTTAACGACGGGAGGGTAGCCGCGCACGACGCGCACGTCCGTCTGTACGCGGTAGGCCGCCGCGACGCCGGCGACGATCCGCCGGACGCGTTCCTCGAGCGCGTCGCGTATCGCCGGGTCGTGCGCTCGCAAGGTTCCGCTCATCTTGATTTCGTCGGCTATGACGTTGTTGCGGTAGCCGCCTTCGATCGTCCCGATCGTTACCACCGCACTGCGCAACGGATCGATCTCTCGCGCGACGACGTTCTGCAGCGCCAAAACGATAGCGGCGGAGGCAACCAACGCATCTACGGACTCGTGCGGATAGGCCCCGTGACCGCCGACGCCTTTGACGTCAATGTAGAGTTCGTCGGCCGAGGCGTTGACCGGTCCGGGCGTTATGCCGATCGTACCGACGTCGAGTCGCGAATCGACGTGCAGCATCGCGACGAGGTTGACCGGCGGCTCGTCCAGGACACCCTCTTCGATCATCGGCAATGCGCCGCCCGGCCCTTCTTCTGCCGGCTGAAAGATCAGCACGACGCTGCCGCGCAGAGCATCGCGCGCGTTCTGCAGCACGGCGGCGGCGCCGAGCAGCATCGCGGTATGCGCGTCGTGACCGCAGGCGTGCATCTTCCCGCCGACTTGCGACGCATACGGCAAGCCCGTCTTCTCCCCGATCGGCAGCGCATCCATATCGGCGCGCAGCGCGACCACTCGCCCCTTTCCTCGACCGTCGATTCGCGCGGCGACGCCCGTACCGGCGAGCCGCCGGTGCGCGATTCCGAGCGCGTCGAGTTCCCGCTCGACTAGCGCCGCCGTTTCGTGCTCTTCAAAACCGAGTTCGGGGTGCCGATGGATTGCCCGCCGCAGCTCGACGACGTGACCGGCTAGCGCTTCGTCTACTTCGATCGACATTCCAAGCGGAGTTAAGGGCGCTCCGAGTAATCCCCTGTACCGGAATGATGACCGCAGATCTCGCGCTCGCACTCTTGATCAACCGCACGAGCACGTACTATCTGGCGAATCCGCCGGTGTACATGACCTACACCGAACGTACCCACGTCAGCGCGGCCGGCATGGGGCGCACCCAAGATCTCAACCGTTCGATCGCGGTACGCGTAGCCGACAACTACGCGGTAATGAAAGACCTCCCCGACGGGATGCAGCGCACCGGCGAGGCGTTCCCGATCGTCGCCTACTTCGACCCTTTTTCCAACTTCAGCTTCGGCTACTTCGCCAATCTCAAACGCGTTGACATCACGCTGGAGCGCGGAAAGACCTACCAGTTTCCGATCCCTCAGCCAGACCCGAGCGTCAACGTCGTCGTTCCCTACAATAGTTATTGGGCGGCGACCTACGCCCCCGACTCAACCGACGCGGCGCTCCACTTGCTCATCGACCCGACGCCGCGCATCAAGCACGGTCTCTATCCGGCGGCGGTCGTCGAAGACCCGGTCACGCACCTTCCTTCGCACATCGAGATGCGCGCGGTCGAGGGCGACGAGGCTTTCTCGCTCGACTACAAGGTCGTTGACGGACACTGGGTCGTCGTGCACGGCTCCTTCAGCGCGACGCAGCACGTCGTGTTTATGACCGTCAAGGTCCTCGCTGACGTGACGTTCAGCGACATCGCGTTTCCGACCGAGGCGCCCGATCCGCGACTGGCCGGAGCGCCGTCGCCGGCACCCGCCGCTTCGGCTACCCCTAGTCGCTAAAGCCTCATCTGCGCGGACGCGCGAACGTACTGCACGTAGCCGTCGATCGCCCAACCGAAGAGCAAACCGGCTACGACGGCGGCCAGCACGAGCCCCGGAACGATCCTCCTACCGTGTTCGGCGACCAGCGTTCGCCCGATGGCGACCGTCATTGCGCCGGCGAGAACGAAGCCGAAAGCCCAATACGCGAGGCGCTCGCTCACCGCGCCGCGGGCGCGGGCTCTCGCGGCGGCGCGAGCTTGAGCTCGTCGGGCGACGGGTGCGCGGCTCCGTTACGCGAGTGATAATCCTTCGGCGCGACCCACATGTAGACGTTGGGAATCAGCAGCAGCGTCAGCACGAGCGAGCTGAGCACGCCGCCGATGACCACGATGCCGAGGCTCGAGCGCGAAGACGCGCCGGGATCGAGCGCAAGCGCGAGCGGAAGATTCCCCGCGACGACCGAGAAGCTCGTCATGATAATCGGCCGGAATCGCGTGTGTGCACTCTCTTTAATCGCCGAAAGCTTATCGCGCCCGCGTTCGCGCAGCGTGTTGGCATAGTCGACGAGCAGAATTCCGTTCTTGGTCGCGATGCCGATCAGGAGAATCGTTCCGATCAGCGAGAACAGGTTGAGCGTGCGATGGGTTAGGAACAGCGCGCTGACGGCGCCGATCGCCGCGACCGGAACCGAGAAGATGATGATGAATGGCGAAACGTAACTGTTGTACAGCGCTACCATCAAGAGGTAGACCAGGATCACCGAGACGATCATCGAGAGGCCCATGCCGACCAGCGTCTGGTGCATGAAGTCTTGCTGGCCAAGCGGCGCCGGCCGCACCACGATGTTTGGCGGCAGGTGGAGCGACGGCAGCCGCTTGATCAGACCCGCTTCCACGGCGGAGAGCGAAGAGTTCGGGGCGTAGTTCGCGTTGACGTGGATGACGTTGTTGCGGTCGGTTCGCGTGATTAACGGCGAGGTCGGCGTCGATTCGAAACGTGCGATGTCGCTAAGGTAGACGATTCCGCCGCTCGAAGAGCGGATCGCGACGGACTTGAGCGCATCGAGGCTCGTCTGAGAGGAGGTTGGATAGATCACCTGGACCTGCTCCAAGCCCGCCGTCGTCTCGAACTGCGTCGCGACGTTTCCGCCAAACGCGGCGCCGGCGGCGTTCGCCGCGTCCTGCAGGTTGACGCCGAGAGCCTGCGCCTTGTTGCGATCGAACTGGATCGATATCTCGGGGGCGAGCTGCGTACCCGTGCTGTTTACACTGACCGCGCCCGGGACTTTTTGCAGCAGTGAGACGACCTGCTGGGCGTAGGGCGTAGGGTCGCCGCCGGTCTCGTCGGTCACCAAGAAGTCGATCGGCTGCGCGTTGCCGCCCGAGGTCGACGTTGACGGCACGACGACGGCGTTGACGTTCTGCGGCAGATACTTGCGCGCGATGGAGCGGAACTGCGCGAGCCAGTAATCCGTGGAGTGCTTGCGCCCGTCTTTCAGCCAGATGTGCACCTGGCCGACGTTGCTCTGCGAGACGAACCCGCCGAACGACGCCGCGTAGGCGCCGGCCACGGCGGTGTTTGCAAAGGTATCCGAGCTGTTGAGGATCCTTTTCTCGAGCCCAAAGGTGCCCTTTTCGACCGTCTGGATCGGCGTGCCGATCGGATAGACGAGCTGGATGTAGAGCTCGCCGCGATCGACCGGCGGAATGAACTCTTCGCCGACCGCGCCGACGCCGACCATGGCGATCGCGAGCAAGAAGGTAGCGCCGCAGAAGACCGCCACCAGGCGGCCGTGGCGGAGGCTCCACGGCAGCGCCCGTTCGGTGTACCAGCTGCGCAGATCGTCGAATCTTTCGCCGAACCACTCGACGACGCCCCACGGCTTCCAGTGCGAACGCAGGGCCCACAAACCGGCCAGCGTCGGCGTAATCGTAAAGGAGACGAAGAGTGAGGTGAGCGTCGAGATGACCACGACGATGCCGAACTCGGCGATCTGCCGGCCCACTTGGCCTTGAATGAACGCGATCGGCAAGAATACCACGACGTCGACGAGGGTGATGACGACTGCGGCGGCGCCGATCTCTTCACGACCGGCGACCGCCGCCTCTTCGGGGGGCTGCTTGAGCTCGGTAAAGTGCCGCTCGATGTTCTCCAACACGACCGTCGAGTCGTCAACCAAGATGCCGATGACCAGCGACATGCCCAAGAGCGAGATCGTGTCGATCGTGAGGTGCATCATGCGCATAACCGTGATCGCGATCGCGAGCGAGGTCGGAATCGAGACGCAGACTACGATGGCACTGCGCCACGAGCGCAGGAAAAAGATCATCGCGATGCCGGTCAGCAGGATCGCGAGCATCAGCGTGCGGCTGACGATGACGATCTGCTGCTCGGTGAACTTCGACTGGACGTTGATGACCCGGAAGCTGATCTCCGGGAAGCGCCGCTCGATCTGCGGAAGCGCTGCGAGGACGTTGTTCGAGGCGTCGACCTCGCTGCCGGTCGAGGCCTTCTGGATCTGAAGGAAGAGGCCCGTCTGGCCGCTGATGTGCGCGAACTGCAGCTGCGGCTCGAAACCCTCGTTCACGCTGGCGACGTCTCCGATTCGCACCACGGAGTTGGTGGCGCTCCAGGAGTTCACGACACCCGGCAGGGCCGACAGGCCGCCCGAGTAGCTCTCGACTTGGGAGCCGGTGGAGTTCGCGACGGTGGAACCGGTGGCTCCCGTGGGAACGATGGGCAGATTGCGGACCGTATCGAGATTCTGGATGTCGCCGCGAATATCGATCGTCGTCTGGCGGTTGGGCTCGTAGGCGAAGCCGCCCGGCACGCGTTGATTGTTACTCTGCAGCGCGTTGACGACGTCGTTGAGCGTTAGGTTTGCCGCCGCCAAACGTGCCGGATCGACGACGACCTCGTACGCCGGCGTGACCACGCCGCCCACGTTGGCAAACGATATGCCGGGGACTTGCTCGAGCTGCGGCGCGATGACGTTGGTCGCGTAGAGCGCGAGACGCGAAAGCGAAAGCCTCTGCGAGTAGAGGGCGAGGGTGACGACCGTGGATTGCGTAGGATCGTACAGGTTGACCGTCGGCGGCGTCAGATTCGTCGGCAGGTATTTTTCTGCTGCTTGGATCGCCTTATTCGTCAATGCGAGGTCGGTCGCCGAGTCGGAGCTGATGTCGAAGATCGCGGTGATCCGCGCCTGACCCTGCTGCACGACCGAGTTGAACGTTTGCAGATCGGCGGTGCCGGCGAGGTTCTGCTCGATCGGGGCGACGACGTTATCGCGCATCTCCGTGACCGACGCGCCGCTATATTGGACGGAGATCGTTACCGTCGGCTGGCTGACGTCGGGGTAGAGCTCCTTGACGATCGTCACCGTCGAAAGGATGCCTGCAAACGCCATCAACGCGATGATGACGAAAACGAGCGTAGGCCGTTTGATGAAGAGCCGGGTGAGGCTGAATTTCACTGCTGGTAAGAGACTTTCTCGCCGTCGCCGAGGCTCGCCTGACCGTCGTTGACGATCCGCGTTCCGGCGATCAGCCCGCTAACGACGGAGGTCGTACCGTCGCTGCCGAGCTCGGCAACCTTCATGGTCTTGACGCTCCCGCCATCTCCAATCGTCATGACGGCGTCGTGATTATCGTCCGTAAAGGCGGTCACCGGAACGCGAACGCCCCGGACCTGCGCTGCGTCAACCGTTCCTTGGACGACCATCCCGGGACGCAGTCGCTGCCCGGGATTCGAAAGCAAGACCTTGATCTGGAAATCAGTCGAACCGGGGTTGATCTCGTTGAGGACGCCGGCGACGTGGCCCGCGAATCGCGCGCTGCCGTTGAGATCTTCGGCGACGACGGTCGCCGGAGCGCCGTTGGCGATGCTCGAGACCTGTTCGCTCGAAGCGTGCAGCACCGCATAGATCGGATTGACCTGCTGCAGCGTGAAGATCTGACGATTTCCGGGGTACTCGCCGGGGTTGATGTTGCGGTTGACGACTACGCCGTCGATTGGCGAAACGATCGACGCTTTGCCAATCGAGACGCGCACCTGCTGGGCTTGCGCCGTTGCGACCTGCTCCTGCGCCTGCGACTGCTTCACGGCAGCGGCCTGCAATCCGTTGCCGGAGATCGAGCCGTTTGCCTCGACGTTCGACCGCGCCGACGACAGATTTGCATTGGCGGTGTTGAGCGCTTGCTGGTCGTTACGCACCAGCGTCTCCTGAGCATCGACCGATTGCTGCGAGATGTAGCCCTGCGACAAAAGCGTCTGGTCGCGATCGAGGTTGTGCGTGTCGTTGTTCAGCGTCTGCTGCGCCTGCTCGACCGCGGCCGCGTTGGTTCGCAGGCTGTCAACGCCCTGCGCGATCGAGAGCGAGCCTTGATAGACCGAATGCTCGGTATTGGCGTGATTGCTGTTCGCGGTCGCAAGATCCGCCTGAAGCTGCGCTTGAAGATCGGCGGTATCCAGGGTCGCGAGCAGCTGTCCGGCATGCACCGAGTCGCCTTCCCTAACGTACACGGCGTCCGCGGGTTCCGAGAGCGAGCTCTGAATCGCGACGTTTTGGTAGGGGGCAACGACGCCGGCGAGCTGGCGCGCGGGGTGAATCGTTCCGAACCCGACGACCGAGCTCTGGACGACCGGCACCTGGGCACGCGGCGGCGCGTGCCGCGCGCACCCCGTGGCGGCTAGGAAGATTAACCCGGCACCGAAGAGTCCGCCAAGGCCGTCGCGTCGTGTCATGTTACTTGGCGATTGTACCTAAAGCGCCGGTTCCCAATCCTGGAGTGAGTCTGAGAATGGGTGAAGCGACCGAACGGCCGCGGGTTTTAGTGATAGATGACGAGCGCGGGCTGCGCGAACTGCTCGAGTACGGCCTGGGACAGGCCGGCTTCGAGGTGCGCAGCGTGACCGAAGGGTCGGCTGCGCTGCCCCTCTTGAGCGCCTGGGCGCCCGACGTGATCGTGCTCGACGTGATGCTGCCCGACGCCGACGGTTTCACGCTGCTGCCGGAGATCCGGCGCCTCACGACCGCTCCGGTCGTCATGCTGACCGCCCGCACCGAGGTTTCGGAGCGGGTCGCAGGCCTTTCGGCAGGTGCGGACGACTACGTCGGCAAGCCGTTCGACTTGGAGGAACTCATCGCTCGCCTTCACACGCTGATGCGCCGTCCCGCGATCGAACGTCGCGACACCCTAACCTACGCGGATCTGAGCATCGACACGCCGAGCCGGACGGTCTACCGTGGAAACCGGCGCATCGAACTCTCCGCGCGAGAGTTCGACTTGCTGCGCGTCTTTGCCGAGCACGCCGAAGAGGTGCTGACTCGCTCCGAGCTCCTCGACATGGTTTGGGGCATCGACCGCGACGTGATCCCGAACACCGTCGAGACGTACGTTTCGTTCTTGCGCGCGAAAGTCGACAGCGGCGAACCCGTCAAGCTGATCCAAACGCTGCGCGGGCACGGTTATTCGTTACGAGCGGCGGCATCGCCGTGAAGACTCGGCTCGCCCGGCGAATCGAAACCCTCGCGGCGATCGAGATCGCGCTCGTGCTCGCGGCGGTCATCCTTGCCGGCGCGCTCTTCGCCTTCGGTGTCTATATTCGCGCCCTTTCCAACGAGCTGAGCGGGACGCTCGCGCAGATGCAGACCGTCTTGGCGCGAGCGCCCCTGCGCGATGCGCGCGCCGGCGGCGTTTTCGCCGCCTCGTTGCTCTTGGGAAGCGGGAGCGAGATCGTCTTCAACGACGCGACGACACGCGTCACCGTCTTTCGCGCGCACCGCGCGGACCCGCGCGTCATCGTGACCTTCCGGCCGCGGGGTGATCTATCGGGAGATCCGCAGGGCTCGGGAGCGTTCGCGCGAGTCATCCTGGGTTTGGCGACCGCTTTCGGTCTGCAAGCTCTGCACGCGCAAGCCGGCAATCTCTTCATCATCGTCAAGAGCAACGACGCTACGCTGGTCAACACTGTGCGTTCCTTTGCAATTCCCTTGTTGATCGCGCTCGCGTTAGCCATCGCCGGTTCGGCGCTCGTCGCCCGAGCGCTGACCCGCCAAGCCCTTCGGCCGCTCGACGACGTCACCGCCGCCCTGCAGCGTTTCGCATCGGGCGATCTCACGCCGCAGCTGATCGCCGCCGACGAACGGCAGCAGCTCGGCGGGCTCGCGGTCGCGTACAACGGCGCGATCGAACAGATGGAGCGTGCCTTCGCGGCGCGCGACCGGGCGAACGCATCGATGCGCCAGTTCATCGCCGATGCCGGGCATCAGTTGCGCACGCCGCTCACCGTCGTGCAAGGCTTCATCGCGATCCTTCGGCGGGGAGGGATGGAGAGCGCGCCGGATCGCGACCGCATCCTGGATACGATGAACGACCAAAGCCGGATCATGGGATCGTTGATCGACAAGCTGATTCTACTGGAACGTTGGGAGAACGTCGAAGTCCCGGAAAAACTCTCGCCGATCGACGTCGGCCGGCTCGTTGCCGACCTGGTTTCGCCGATCGCCGACGCCCACCCCGATCGGAGCTTCGCGATCGCCGCCGATCCCGGCGTTCTTGCGGCGATCGATCCGACCGAGCTGGGCTACGTCGTGACGAATCTCACCGACAACGCGCTCAAATACGGCGTAGGCAATATCGACGTGCGCGTCCGCGCGCGCGACTCCAAAGCCGTGGTCGAAGTTCAAGATCAGGGTCCGGGGATTCCATCTTCCGACGCGGTGCGCGTTTTCGATCGTTTCTATCGCGGGACGCAGCGCGACGTCGCCGGATCGGGGCTTGGTTTGGCGATCGTCAAACGCGCCGTCGAACGCGCCCGCGGCACGATTACGCTGGACTCAAGTCCGAGCGGCTCGCGCTTTACGGTGACTCTTCCCCGCGCCTAGTTAGAGTGGCGGAGAGGGTGAGATTCGAACTCACGGAACGCTATTAACGTTCGCCCGCTTTCGAGGCGGGTGCCTTCAACCACTCGACCACCTCTCCGAGGCCTACGGTTGGAACGCGGAAGCGTCCAACCCTGCTTCGGCCTCGGCGTCCCCGCGTTTCTGCCGGAAAAAGCGCTGCAACTGTTCGGCTGCCTCGCTTTGCAGCACTCCTTCGGTGACCTCCAAGCGATGGTTCGTGCGCGCCGAGCGCAGGAGATCGAATGCGCCGCCGTCCGCGCCGCCTTTCGGGTCGGACGCGCCGTAGACCAGGCGCTTGATGCGCGCCGCAATCATCGCGCCCGCGCACATGACGCACGGCTCTTTGGTGACGTAGAGCGTTGCATCTGACAGACGCCACGCGCCGAGACGTCTTGCCGCCTCTTGCAGCAATAGCATCTCGGCGTGCGCGGTCGGATCGCGCCGCGCTTCCTTTTCGTTCTTCGCTTCGAGCACGAGATCGCCGCTGACGAGGACAGCGCCGATCGGAACGTCACCCTCGTCCGCGGCGGCCGCAGCAAGCTCGAGCGCGCGTCGCACGTACGTCTCGTCGTCGTTCATGTGGTAAAATGCGCGCCCGGAGGGATTCGAACCCCCGGTCCCAGCCTTCGGAGGGCTGTGCGTTATCCAGCTACGCTACGGGCGCACGGCGAAGTCAGCGCGGCGCATCGGGCGGAGATCCCGCGCTCGGAATATGTTTGAACAAGTCGAGCTTGTGGTCGACGAGCGTACGGTAGAACTTGCGCACGCAATCGGGATGCCCGAAGAAGTAGGTTCTGGCGTAGGCCAGATCTTCACCCGAGCTATCGGGAACGTAGTGCGAGATTTCGATCTCCTCCATTTGTCCCCGATCGACCGGATGGGGGCAGAAATCGCAGGGAATCGTGGACATGACTTTTTGACACCTCAGAATGAAACCGGCCGTCTCCGCTGGAGCGGCCGGACTCTTTATCGTTCTGGCTCGGGTAGGACTTGAACCTACGACCAAGGGCTTATGAGTCCCCTGCTCTACCACTGAGCTACCGAGCCGTAGGCGCCCCGCCGGCGCGTTTGCGACCGCAGTATACCAGGACCGCAGGCCGGCGACAACCGGTTACGGCAGCGGGGCTCCCCCAAGCGGGGCTATTGCTTCGCGCAGCTGCCCTTTCCGCTCATGGCCTTACCCTTCTCCGTCCAGCTCGACGCGATCGTAATGCCGCTCGGCGTAACGTGCCAAACGTCGCGCTCGTGGCTCGGATCGGCCGGCCAGCTGGCCGTGTACGTCATCGTCATCGCGCCCTCTGCAGCGTCGGCCGTTGACGCGCCATAATCGCCGGCGATCGAGCTACCGCCCAGGGTGATGAAGACGTGCTTCTTCGGATCGTAGCCAAATGAGAAGAAACTCTTGTTCGCCGGCCGGCCCGGAGACGCGCTGGTATCGCCGCTCCCGCCGATCCAAAGGTCATTGAGCTTCGAGATCGTGTAGGTAGATTTCGAGGAGCCCTTCGGCCCTGTGTAGGTGCAGCTCCAGGTCCCGACGAGCGCGGAAAGCGCGGGCGGAAGTCCCGCGGCTGCCGAGGCGGGCTGCAAAGATGCAACCGCGCTTCCGAGCGAGACGGCGACGCCCAGAACGAGCATCCGAATAAGTAAAGCCATACCGACAGCCGATTCGTCGCTCGCTTGCCGTATCCCGGCCCGGATCAAAGATGGGAAACAGCCGTCAAAATAAGCATTTCGACGACCGTCCCGGAAAATCGCGGTCGGAGGGACTCGAACCCCCAACCTACAAGTTCGTAGCCTGTTGCTCTATCCAATTGAGCTACGACCGCGCGTGCCGAAGTCCGATTCGGAGAGAGAGGGATTCGAACCCTCGATACGACTTTACATCGTATAACGGTTTAGCAAACCGCCGCCTTCAGCCGCTCGGCCATCTCTCCCCAGCGCGACCTCGACCGGCCCAACTTGTACGTCGAGGCCCTGCCGCCTGCCGGCACCGCTTATTGCGCTGCGCGCGGTCCGTCGAGCGGGCGTTCGGGAACGACTTCCGGCACGACGACGGTTCGGCGTGAGCCTCGACGCGCGCCAAACGCGTCCAGGCCGAGTACGCGCCCCGTCGGCAGCACCAGGCTGATCGCCGAGAGCAGCATCAAGCATCCGTCGATCGATGCCCAGCCGCTGAACGAGGTTAGCGCGCCGCGCGCCGCCATGTAATTTAGGGTGAGAACGATGCCGAAAAGGCCGCCCAGCCGTGAGAAGAGGCCAATGGCAAGCGATATGCCGACGAGCAGTTCGCCGAAACGGACGAGCTCGGCGAAGGCCAACGCGTTGGGCTGCACGACGCCCAGGAGAAAGTCGTGGTACGGACCGCCGGCTTTGGCGATGCCTTGCGTCATGTATTGACCGAAGGCTCCGTTGGGCGGCATGAAGTCTGCCGCGTGAACGAACTTCGGCACGGCGTGGATGACCCAGATGCATCCCGTCAGAATTCGAACCACTGCCAGCCAACTGCCGTAACTTCGCGACGAAGGGAGATTCACGCTACCACGTCCTTTCGTATCTGCACGAGCCGCGCGATCAGCAACGCCGCATCGGCGGCGGCGTTCGGGCGCCCCAAGCGCCGCGCGGCCGCAATCATTTCTTCCCGCGCAACCCGATCTTTAAGAACGTGCTCGATGATTTCGGGAAGATCGTCGAGCCGCGACGTGCGTATGGCTGCTCCGGCGCCGGCGAGTACCCGCGCGTTGCGCTCTTCCTGACCCGGCAGGGGCTTGCAGAGCACGAGCGGGACGCGTGCCACCAGCGCCTCCGACGTGCTCAGGCCGCCCGGCTTGGTCACGAACACGTCGGCCGCGTGCATGTAATCGTAAATGTTCTCGATGAAACGCAGGGCGCGCACCGGATAGCCGACGCTCTCCGCGGCTCGCGTCAGACGCCGTTCCATCCGGGCGTTTCGTCCGGCGACGACGACGGCCGCTAACGGGACTCGCACCCCATCGAGCGCGCCGAGCATTCGCTCGAGCGGAGCGATTCCCAAACCGCCTCCCATCAGCAGCGCGACGTACCGGTCGCGGGGCAAATCGAGCCGTTCGCGCAAGGCGTCGAGCGGCTCGCTCGTCGGAACGAACTCTGGCCGCACCGGAATTCCACTGACGGAGATCGAGTCCGCGCGCACGCGGCGCGCCAGCAGCGCGTCGCGCATCGCGTCGGTCGCCACGACGTAGCCGTCAATGTTTCGATGAATCCAAAAACCGTGGACGGCGAAATCCGTTACGATTGCGATGACGGGAGGCGCGTCTCCAAAGCGCCGCTTGTATTCGGCCATCGCTCCGCAGGGAAACGCGTGCGTGCAGACGACCGCGTCGGGCCGCTCTCGTAAGATGAGGGCGCGCAGGTTATCGGCGGTAAACTGATGCGCCCAAAGGCGAAAGCGCCCGACCTCGGTCGCGCGCTCGGCGCGATCGTAGATGTACCGGTACATCTGCGGAATGGTTTTGACCATCCGCAAATAGCCGTCCGAAACGACGCGTGATACGACCAGCGCCGCATACTTGTAGGAATCGACGACGCGGGTTTTCGTCCCCGGCTCGATCCGCCGTAAAGCATCGCTGACGGCGTTAGCCGCCGAGAGATGTCCGACGCCGACGCTTGCGGAGAGGAAGAGAACGCGAATCAGCGGCTCTCCCCTGAGTCGCCGCCCTCGTCTTCCTGCGCATACGCGATGAAGTCGTCGAGGATCTCTTGGGCGAGCTGCTCGTTCTCCAAGAGATTGCCGGCGGCGTCCGTAACGATGAATTGCTCGTTCTCCGGATCGTCCTCCGGTTCGTGCAGCAGCACGGCGTAGGAGTGTCCCTCGTCGGGATCCTCCAGAATCCCCACGACCTCAAACGGCAGCGAAGCGCCCTCCTTGGTCTGAATTTGCAGGATGTCTTGCAGTTCGAGGGGTGCGTGCGGGGACGAGCTTTCACCGTTTGAAGAAGACATGAAATTACTCCCTTTTATTAGAGGCAGCGCGCGACGTTTGCCTGGTGCTCGGCCAGGGTCTTTGCGAAGACGTGTCGCCCGTTGCCGCAGTAGACGTAGTAGAGGTCCTCGGTTCTCGCCGGATGGAGCGCCGCCAACAAAGAGCGAAGCCCGGGATTGGCAATCGGCGTCGGCGGCAGCCCCGCGTGCACGTAGCTGTTGTACGGCGAGTCGATCCGCAGGTCCGCGAAGGAGAGCTCGCTCTTGTGTTCCGGCAGCGCGTACTCGATCGTCGCGTCAACCTGCAGCGGCATCCGCATCCGCAGACGGTTGTAGATGACCGCGGCGATCTTCGGACGGTCGGCCTCGTTCTTGGCCTCCCGCTCCACGAGCGAGGCTACCGTCACCGCCTGCGGCACCGTGACGTGCAAGGCTCTGGCTCGCACCTCGGCGTCGCGTGGCAGCGCCTTATAAAACTGCTCGGTGAAGAGCGAAGCGATGTGACGGGGCTCGTCTCCGAGCGGTACCAAATAGGTGCTCGGGAAGAGGAAGCCTTCGAGGTTTCTCGTCCGCGCTCCGTCAACGAAGAGCTGCTCCGACATGAAATCCCCATGCAGAGCCTGTTCCGAGCCGAGTCCCTCCGCCGCGAGGCGCGCCGCGATCTGTGCCGCAGTGAAGCCCTCGGGGATGGTCACCCAGGACGCAACCTGCGCGCCACCGGTAACCAGCGCGCGCAGAACCTCGCTCTGCGTGACGTGCGGCGCGAAACGATACTCTCCGGCGCGTACGGCAATATCTTGGCCGCGCAGCTTCGCCAAGGCGCGGAAGGTCAAGATGTTGCCGATAACGCCCTGGCCGGCGAGCTCTCGCGCGATGTCGTCAAAGGTCGCGCCTCGCTCGACGACCACTTGAACCGGTGACTGCGGGTGGGTGCGGTCGCCGTAGACCGCGTACCATGCCGCGCCAAGCGCAACGATCGCCACGGCGACACCGGCGGCGAGCCCGGCGAGCAGTCGTTTCAAGCGCCGGCCTCGCGACGGCGGCGCGCGAGAAAGGCGTCGAGAATCAGGGCCGCCGCCATGCGGTCGACGACCGAGCGACGCTTGCGGCGTGAAACGTCAGCGGCGATCAGGCTCTTCGTTGCCTGCGCCGTCGTAAGGCGCTCGTCCATTCGGTGAATCCTACCCGGAAAGACCGCCCGAAGTGTCTCGACGAAGGCGTCCATCTGTTGCGCGGCCGGCCCGCGCTCGCCGCTCAAGGTCACCGGATCGCCGACCACGAGCTCGTCGACCTGATATGAAGCGACCAGCTCGGCGATCTCCTCGAGGTCTCGTTTGCGGTTCGTCCGCTCGATCGTCGTCACCGGCAGTGCGAAGCTGGCGCTGGGATCCGAGACGGCCACGCCGATGCGTTTGCTGCCGACGTCCAAGGCCATAATCACGCGCGCGCTCCGCCTGAGGGGCCGAGGCTATCGACGTACGAGACCGCCTTCGGGCGACGCCCCAGATGGTGGGCGACCAGCTCCTCGACGGCGCGAGCGCCGGCGGGGGTAGCGCGAAGCCGCACGCGCGGGCCGCTGCCCTTGGGCAACGCCAGGGCGCGAAGGTTATCGAGTTCGGCCTCCGTCAGTTCGCTCAAGTCTCGCCATCGCTCGCGGCAGCGTTCGTCAATGAAGCCGCCGGCCTCGGCGTCGAGCCAGACCGTTCCGGGAGGCAGCCCGGCGCCGCATCGCACGCAGCGGTCGAGCGGCGGCGCGAGCCCCAGCATCTCCAACAGGCGCAGGGCGAAGCGCGGCAGCAATTCGCGCGGCTCCACAGCGCTCGCCACGGCAGCGATCGCTCCCGCGAGCAGGTCGTACACTTCTGGAATCGGCAGGTCCGGCTCGCAGAACCCGTCGATCGTTTCGATGATCAGCGAGACGACGGCGAATCGGTCCGGGTCGACGAGCGACGGCCACGGCGCACGCAGCGTTTCGGCCGAGACGATGACGTCGAGCGAGCGGCCCCGGTGCATCACGAAGTCGCACTCGTTGGCCAGCTCGAGACGCCCCGCCAGATGGCTGCGCATGCGGCGCACGCCTTTGCCGACGGCATCGAGCTTGCCGCGCTCGAGCGTAAAGAGGGTAACGATCCGATCGGCCTCAGAGAGCTGGCGCCCGCGAAGGACGATGCCGCGGGCTTTATAGCTGCGCGGGGGCGTCCGGATCCTCCGCGTACGCAGCCCGCGCGGCGATGCCGTTGCTGTAGATGCGCACGGCCAGAATCCGCCGGCCGCGCGTCCGTTCGACGCGCAGGCGCGTGTGATCGTCCGCCTGGATCTCTTCGCCCTCGTTCGGGAGCCGGCCGAAAAGACCGACCGTGTAACCGCCGATCGTCTCGAAATCTTCCGTCGGCAGCTCGGTGCCGAGCTTGGCGTTGACGTCTTCGATATTCGTGCCGGCCTCGACGACCGCTTCGAGATCGGAGAGCACCGCGATGGGCTCCTGCTCGTCGATATCGTGCTCGTCGCGGATCTCGCCGACGATCTCTTCCAGAAGATCTTCCATCGTCACGAGCCCGGCCGTGCCGCCATACTCGTCGACGACGATTGCCAGCGAAAACTTATCGCGTTGCATCTCCCGCAGGAGGTCGGCGATCTTCTTGGTCTCGGGTACGTGCACGGCGGTACGCATCAACGCGCGAACGTTCGCGTGCGCGAGCGTTCCGTTGGCCAGTGCGACGAGCAGTTCGCGGTCGTGGATGACGCCCACGATGTCGTCTTTGGACTCCTGATAAACGGGGAGCTTCGAATAGCCTTCGGAGATGACGACGTCGAGGATCCGCCTGGGCGAGTCTTCGATCGAGACGGCGACCACCTCCGGCCGCGGCTTCATCACCTCGCGGACGATCGTGTCGCCGAACTCCATCACCGAGTGGATCAGCTCGCGCTCCTGCTCTTCGATCACGTTCTGCTCGGCGCCGACGTTGACGAGCGCGCGAATGTCTTCCTCGGTGACGTATGCGCCATGCGTGTGCTTGATGCCGAAAAGACGCAAGAAAAGATTGGTTGCAATTTCAAAAAGCCGCGCCACCGGCGTCACCACGTAGGAAACGTAGCGGATCGGAGCCGCGAGGCGCAGTGCCCAGCGTTCGCTATCGCCGGTCGCGGCCGTCTTCGGAAGGATCTCTCCGAACAGCAGGAACACCGCGCTCATCACGATCGTGGAGCCGATCGCGCCCGAGGGGATGCCCAAAGAGAGCGCCAGGTACGTTGCCAGCGAATCGGCGGCCAGGAGCGCGATCGTGTTCCCGACGAGCATCGAGGTCAGAAAACGGCTCTTGTCGTCAACGATGAGTTGCAGTTGCCGCGACCCGCGAAGCCTGCGCTCGGCCATCGCGCGCGCGCGCAGTCGCGAAACCGAGACGAGCGCCGCTTCGGCGGCCGAGAAGAAGGCGGCCAGCAGCACGAGCACGACGAGCGTGGCGATCTGGTACGGGAGCAAGGCGGAGCTACTTCGACCGGAGTCGGTGTTCAAATTGGCGCCATTATAGCATAACGTGAGGGCGCACCAGCACGTAGATCGCCAGGGCGGCGAGCGTGCCGAGGACGGCTCCCCAAAAGACTTCGAACGGGGCGTGAATCCGCGCTTCGACGCGGCTTTGGGCGACCAAGAACGCCACGAAGTAGCCGAGGATCGCCGCGAGCGGTTTCTGGTAGAAGAACGCGAGCATCGTTGCCACTGCAAACGCTAATGCCGCGTGTCCCGAGACGGCTCCCCCTTGCAAGGCCGATCCGCGGCCGACCCAGGCTTTGGCGAAGATCGTCGCGATTGCGACGACCGCCAGAGCGATCAGTGCGACGTTCGCCGGCACGGCCTGTACGGCCGCGAAGACTCGCGCCTCGCTGCTCATCAGTCCCTGATAAAAGATGAGATAGCCGGCGAGCGCGGCGCCGACCGCCGCGATCAGCACCGCGCCCGCCGCAGCGTCCTTCGCGTTCTTCGCCAGGGGATGGTGCGTTGCGATCAGCAAATCGACGATCGATTCGATCGCGGTGTTGACCAGCTCGAGGCTGAGGACGAGCGCGACGAGCCCGACCGTCGCGATGACGTACAAGCGATCGAGACGAAGGATGAGCGTCGCCAGCAGCACGAGCGCCGCGATGACGAAGTGCACGCGCATGTTGGGCTGCGTGCGCGTCGCATAGATAATGCCTTCGAACGCATGATGGAACGATCGAAGGAAGCGGCTTCGATCGACGGGCAGGTAATGCGGCTCGCGTTTTCCGCGGTCGTCAACGGGTTGGTGCATCAGCGCTTAGCCGCATCGTAGGGCCATGGCAGCGCAATCGCTGCCGCGAGCCGCCGTTCCTCCCGTTCCATGACGCGCCGCTCCGCGGCCCGCACGTGATCGTGCCCGAGCAGGTGCAGCAGGCCGTGAATCAGCAAGCGGTAGAGCTCGCGCTGGAGCGTCGCGTCGTACTCCGTCGCCTGTCGCGCCGCCGTGTTAACGGAGATGACGACGTCGCCCAAGAGCCGCTCGGCGTCGGGGGCCGGTGCGTGCTCCATCGGAAAGCTGAGCACGTCGGTCGCCGCGTCTTTTCCGCGATAGCCGCGGTTGAGCTCGCGCATCGCGACGTCGCCGATCAGGCTGAGCGAGATCGCCGACTCTGCTTCACCGATCGCCGCCAACAGGCGCTTCGCCGTGGCGACGAGCGCTCGTCCGTCGACACCGCTGCGGCGAACGTCGTTGCGGTAGTAGATCACCGCGGCAGTGCGGATGCGTACGCCCGGACGATCTTCGCGACCAGCGGATGGCGCACGATGTCGGCTTCATCCATCTCGACGACGCCGATGTCGTCGATTTCGCGCAGCCGCGTCGCGGCGGCACGCAGTCCGCTGCGCTGCCCTCCCGGCAGGTCGATCTGCGTGACGTCGCCGGTGACGACCATCTTCGAGCCGCTTCCCAAGCGCGTGAGGAACATCTTCAACTGATCGTCGGTCGCGTTCTGCGCTTCGTCGAGGATGACGAAGGCGTCGGAAAGCGTACGGCCGCGCATGTACGCCAGCGGCGCGACTTCCAGCGTGCCCCGCTCCATGTATTTATTCACCGTCGAGTCGTCGAGCAGGTCGCCGAGCGCATCGAAGAGGGGTCGCATATACGGGTTGACCTTTTCCCGCAGATCTCCCGGGAGAAAACCAAGGCGCTCGCCGGCCTCGACGGCGGGGCGCGAAAGAACGATGCGCGTCGCTTCACGGCGCTTGAGCGCGCGTACCGCCATCACGATCGCGAGGTACGTCTTTCCCGTGCCGGCGGGCCCGATCCCGAACGTCAGCGTGAATCGGTCGATAGCGTGGATGAACTCGCGTTGCCCCGGGGTACGCGGACGCACTTCACGGCCGCGATGCGTGCGCATCAGCGTATGGGTGAGCGCGCCGCTTTCGGAGGGTGAGGCGGAGTCGGTCAGTGCCAGCTTGACGTCGTCGGGCGTGATGTGCGCACCGCCCACCGCCGCGTCGAGCACCCGCTTTACAACCCGTTCCGCGCGCGCGACGGCAGCGTCGTCGCCGGCGAGCAGCAACTTGTCACCATCGGCATGCACCGCGACATCGAGGGATGATTCGATTGCCGAGAGATTGCGATCGTACTCTCCAAAGAGCCGAACGCGGTCGGAGAGTTCGTGAAGATCGATCGATCGCTGGGTCAAGCTATCGAGGATATTCGTCGTTAAAGGCTTTTGGCTTGCCGAGTACCTCCGCCGCGATGACGGCGCGGACCAGTTCCGACTGGCTGCCGAACAGGCGGCGCTTGGCGGGGGGCGGGGGCTCGGCCGCATGCCGGGCCGGCTCCGGCCGCCGCGGGGGCGGGGGCGGGGGTGGCACCGGCTTCGAGACCGGGCGGACGGGACGCGGCGGCGCCTGCCCGGCGCCCTGTTGCGCGGCGATGGCCTGCATCACGCGCATAATGGTCGCCTGCTGGGGGCTGGAGCCGGGAGGCACCAGCGGCGCGGTGCCCGGGGCCGGCGGCCCCGGTGCGGTTTGGGCCGCCTGCTGTTGGCGCTTGGCGCTCTTGGCGATGCTGCTGACGACGCCCAGGATCAGGATCCCGACCCAAATGAACACTCCGATGTCACGCATCTCGGTCTACGCTTTTTTCGGCGACGCTACTTAGACGGCTGGCCGGGGATCGTTGGCGGCTGCAGCGCATCGGTCTCGGCTTCGGTCGAGACGCCGATCGAGGAGCGCATCTCCGTATCGGCTTGGATGTTCTTCAAGCGATAGTAATCCATCACGCCGAGATTGCCGTTGCGAAACGCCTCCGCGATCGCTTGGGGAATCGAGGCCTCCGCCTCGACGACCTTCGCGCGCATCGCCTGCGTCTCGGCCTTCTGCTCTTGTTCGGCGGCTTGCGCCGCGTACTGGCGCTCCGAGGCCTTTGCCTGAGCGATCCGCCGGTCGGCTTCGGCTTGACTCGTCTGCAGTTCGGCGCCGATGTTCTTGCCGACGTTGACGTCCGCGATGTCGATCGAGACGATCTCGAAGGCGGTTCCCGCGTCTAAGCCCTTGGCAAGAACGGCCTTGCTGATGCGATCGGGATACTCGAGCACTTCCTTGTGGTCGATCGCCGCGCCGACCGCCGAGACGACGCCTTCGCCGACGCGCGCGACGATCGTCGGTTCGCCGGCACCGCCCACATAGCGATCGAGATTGCTGCGCACGGTGATTCGCGCCTTGACGTTGAGTTGAATGCCGTTCTGCGCGACGCCTTGGAAGATCGGCGTCTCGATGACCTTGGGATTGACCGAGGTCTGCAGCGCCTCGAGCACGTCGCGTCCCGCCAAGTCGATCGCGGCGGCACGCTGCCATTCGAGCGGAATCTGCGCGCGCTGCGCGGCGATCATCGCCAGCGTCACCTTCTCGACGTTACCGCCGGCGAGATAGTGCGACTGCATCTGATCGACGCTGAGGTTGAGGCCGGCTTTGCGCGCCCGAACGTAGTTCGTGACGATGACGCCCGGCGGGATCCCGATGAGGCGCATTCTGACCAGCGCGATGATGCCGAGCGGAACGCCGGCGGCAATCGTCCGAATCCAGAGCCCGATCGGAAAGTAATACAAGAACGCGAAGAATACGAAGAGCAGGATAAGGACGATGATTACGCCGCTGACGGCTACCATGGAGCCTCCTTATGCAGTAACGGGTTCGACGAAAATGCGAGCGCCTTCGACGCGCACGACGCGGATGGGAGTGCCGGCTGCGATGAACTCTCCCGCAGTCAACACGTTGACTCGACGCCCATCGATCGACGCGATGCCGGCAGGACGCAGAAAACTGCTCGCGATCCCGATGTGGCCGCGCAGCGCGCGGAAATCGGCGCTCGCAACGTACTCCGGCCCTTGCGCTGCAGAGAGCGCCAAGCGATGCGCCCACGCATTCTGGGGAACCGCCCGGACCGTGATCGAGAAAGCGATGACCGTCAGCACGATCGCCGTCGCGATCGTCTCGAGGCCGAGGAAGAGGAACGGCGTACCGAAGGCGAGCAGCACGGCGACCAAGAGCGCGCCGGCGCCCAGTATCCCCGGCAATCCGTGGCCCGGCACGACGTGCAACTCCCAAAGGATTCCGATCAGCCCGAGCACCGCGAGCACGATGACGAGCTCATTGGAGAATCCCGCATAGACGTGCGTTCCAAAGAACAGCGCGAAAGCGCCGACACCGATTACGCCCGCGATCCCGTGAAGCGTTTGCATCTCGATGAGAAGCCCCAGCATCCCGAGCGTCAGCAAGAGTCCGCTGACGACCGGATCGGTCGCAAAGCGAACGAGCTGCTCGGCGAACGTGTAGGACTGCGTTACGACCGGAGCGCCGGCAAGGCCGAGCTGCGAGAGCGCCGCGCTGAGGTTCGGCGCAGTACCGGCGGCGATACCCGAACGCACCGCGTCCTCGGTATTGAGCGTCAACACCATGCCGGAGCGTTTGTATCGCGGAAGATTCACTTGCTTATCGACCATCGCTCCCGCAAGGTTCGCGTCGTGGTGCGTGCGTTGCGCCGTCGACTCGAACTCGCCGCGCAAGGCGGAGATCACCTTGTCGCTTGGGGGAACGGTCCCGCCGGCTTCGACGGGCTCTGCTGCGCCGATCGAGGCACCGGGGGCCATGACGATTTGATTGGCGGAAAGCGAGATCAGCGCGGCCGCCGAGTACGCGCGTTCCGCGACGTAGGCATCCACGGGTTCTTGCGCCGAGAGCAAGGCGTCGCGAATCCGGAAGGCCGAGCTGACGAGGCCGCCCGGGCTATTGACGGAGAGGACGATCGCGCGGGCGTTGGACTGATTGGCTTCGCTGACCGAGCGCTCGACCAGATGCGCCATGCCGTCGTTGACCGTGCCTTCGATCGGAATCACGACGATCGGCCGGCCCATCGTTATCGCACCGGCGGCGGTCCCGGCGACGCCGCAAAGCATGCACGCCAGCCAAAGAGCCGCGCGCAGGCGAGATATCTTCATGGCTGTAGGTATTCGAGCAAGCGACGGAAGTTTCGCGCCGGCACTCAGAGCGCGAGCCTCGAGCAGGCTCGGATTCCCAGCCGGCCGGCAGCCATTTTCGTGTACTCCGGGGAGGCGTCGGCGAGCACGGCATTGAGCCCCTGCCGCTGCGCCACGACGCCCGAGGTTCCCGAGCCGCACATCGGGTCCAAAATGTAGTCGCCGGGCTTGCAGACCATCCGGTAGATCGGCTCGTAAACGGCGACCGGCTTCTGCGCCGGATGCCCCGTCTGCTCGCGCCGCCCGACAAAGCCCACCAAGAGCGGCGCCTCGATCACCGACGCCGGCCCGGGAACGTAGCGAAGCTTGCCGTTGCGCTTCAGCTCGCTTTGACGGTCATTTAAAAAATGCTCGGGATAGAGCTTGGCGTGCGGATTGGAGAGGTGCAGACAGGCCATCTGGCTCGAGCGCCAACCGCGAACGACCGACGGGACGTTCTTGTAATACCAGCTCAGCCAGCACGTCAGCGAGAGCGGTTGCGGAATCCGCTCGACGAATCGCGCAACGATCTCGGGGAAGCCCCACAAGAAGACGTGGTCGGAGATGCCGGCGGCAGATTCGAGGATCGCGCCGACGTATTCGAAATAGTCGTCGCGCAGACCGCCGACGCCCTTGTTATACCAAGGATCGATCATCGTGGCGGCAAAGCGCAGCGGCGCTTCGCGCGCCCACTCGAGCGTCTCGAAGACGTCGCGCGCCTTCAACAGCGTGACGCGAGCGCTCGTCGGATGGTCCTTACGACGCCAGTTCTTCGGTGACGATCTGACGCACGAGATTTCCGTCGGCGACCTCGCGCAGTTGCGGCATCACGACCTTCATCACGGCACCGATGTTGCGCGAGCCCTCCGGCAGTTCGGCCAAAACGCTTTGCACGATCTCGCGAATCTCGGCGGCCGATCGTTGTGCCGGCAGATACGCCATGAGAATGTCGCGCTCGCGCCGCTCTTTATCGGCAAGCTCCCGACGCCCGGCGCGTTCGAACTCGGTCTCTGAATCGCTGCGCTGCTTGACGAGCCGGCGGACGACATCCAACTCGTCGTTGTCCGATATCTCTTGACCGCTCTCCGAGCGCCGGTAGATAAAGCCCGAGAGCGCCGAGCGCAACGTGTCGAGACGCAGCTGGTCACGCGCTCGCATCGCCTCCTTTAAATCGGCGGCGATGCGGTCTTTGAGAACTCCCATTCGTTTTGGGCCTTACGCGCTACGCGCGGCGCTTACGAGCCGCGGCGGACTTCTTCTTACGGCGAACGCTGGGCTTTTCGTAGTGCTCGTGCTTGCGTGCCTCGGCGAGGATGCCGGCCTTCTGGGTGGCCTTCTTGAAACGGCGCAACGCGCTCTCGATGGTCTCGCCCGGAGCGATGCGAACTTCCATTCTGTTGACGACCCCCTCTCGGCATGCCCACTAAAGGCACGAAAAATTGGCCCCCTGAGGGCCGCTGACGTAGCGTAACATAGGCGCGCGACAAGCGTCAACGTTAAGGGAAAGCGGCTCCTACCCCGGGGGCCAGGTCATCTCCCGTCCGGAGAGGACGTGGACGTGAACGTGTCCGACCGTCTGGCCGCCGTCGGGACCGGTATTGACGACGAGACGGTAGCCCCGTTCGCCGCCTCGCTCGCGGCCTAGATCCGAAGCGACCCCGATCAAGTGCGCCGCAAGCCCCGCGTCGGCCGCCAGCTCGCCGATCGTCGCGTGGTGCGCGACGGGCATTACGAGCACGTGCGACGGCGCCTGCGGATTGAGATCCTCGATCGCGAGCACGTCCCCGTCGCGAAAGACCACCTTCGCCGGAATCTCGCCCGAAGCGATTCGGCAGAAAACGCAATCGCTCATCAGTGCCCTCGAATCGTGAAGCTCCACGACTTCGTCGTGGTATTGCCGGCCAGGTCCGATACTTTTACGACCACTCGCACGAGCCCGTTTGGATAGGCGTACGAGGGTAGATACTGGATGAACTGCGCGGTTCGCACGCACTCCGACGTCACGTCGCGACCGTTGATCCAAAGGATTGCGCTCGCCGGGTTCACCGGAACGGCGTCGGCCGCAAAGCTCGCGTAGACGGCCGGGCGATTCGTATTGATCGTCGCGTTGGAGTCCGGGGCAAAATCGGAGATGCCCGGCGGCGTACCCGAGGCGGAGACCGTCTGCGGCGCGGCCGCCAGAGCGATCTCGTCGCCCGAGGAGAGCCGCCCGATCAACGCGACGTCGTCGAAGTTCGCGCCGCGCGGGATGAGGTAGCTTCCGGTATAGACGCCGCCGGGACTCTCTCGCATCATTTGATTCGTGACGTCGGATCCAATATCGAAGGTACCGGAGGCGCCCGGCGTGCCGTGAAGTTCGACCCGAATCAGGTCGCCCGCACGCAACGGACGATCGGGCTGCGCTTGGACGTTGGAGATCTGCAGGCGCTGCGCCGCGCTCACGACCTTTCGGCTCGCCAGCACCGAGCGTACCTCGTTGGTCTCGACGTTGTAGCGCACGCTGACCTGATCGTTTGGCCGCAGATCGTTATACGACGCGGCCTTGCCGTTGAGCGAGATCTCGGTCGTGCGTCCGGCCGAGATGACCTGTCCGTCGTCGAGGACGAACTGGCCCGAGCCGATCGCAATGATGTGTCCGTTACGAGAGCCGTACTCGTTGACCACGCGCTGCACGCGCCCGTCCTTCTGCATCTCGATGCGCGCGAAGTCGCCGGGGCGGATATCGCCGAGCTCACCCGGCGTCGTCACGCCGACGTTGACGTCCTCGACGTCGATCGCAGCATTGGCACCGACCGGAACCGTCTTGACGCTGCCGTTCGAGCCGAGCGTAATCGTCGGCGGATTCGAGAGAACGTTGACGGCAACGACCGTGCCGAAGCGGGCGAAACCGCCGGCGACCGGGACGAGGCCGTTGGTCGAACGGCCGACGAGCTGCGCGACGATGCTCACCGTGTTGTGCCGGCGGTCGTACTGCGCTTGCGCGCCGAGCACGTCGGTGAAGAAGCGCAGCGGCACGTAGAGCACGTCTTTGATCTCGAGGAGCGGCCCCTCGAGCAGAACCTCGTTCGTGTCAACGCGAGCCGCGCGGCTGCCGATCGTCAGGGTGACGCTCTTCGCGCCGACCTGCGTCGTAATATGACTCCCCGACCGGTTAAATGCGAGTCCGAGCGCTTCCATCGTTCGCCGGACGGGGACGTAGAGTAAGTCTCGCTCGAATCGCGGCGGCGGATCGATCGAGAGGACCTCGCCGTTGATGACGATGCCGATCGGCGTCTTCGACGGCGATTTCGGCGCAGGCGCAGCGGCCGCTAGCAACAGCAGCGACAGCGCGGCGCAGCCTGCCCTGAGCAGAGTCGGAGGGCTCAGCCTCACTTACTCCAACACCTCCCGATAGACGCCGGCGGTCGCCCGCGCGCAGTGGTCCCAAGTCAGCCGGCGCGCGGCCTCTCGTCCTAGGTTGACCGACCGCTCACGCTCACCCTGGTCGACGAGCATGCGTCCCAGCAGCGCGGCGAGCCGCCTCCAGTCGCGTGCGGGAAACTTCCAAGCTGCCGCTTCGACGGCGCGCGGCACCGAATCGGCGCAGGCGATCACCGGGCAGCCGGCGGCCATCGCCTCGAGCACCGGAAGGCCGAACCCCTCTCGCAGAGAGGGCGAGACCAGCGCCCGCGCGCCGGCGTAATATGCTGCGAGACGCTCGTCGGGGACGTCGCCGAGGGCGACGATCGAGCGGTTTGCCCCGCTGCGCCGCTGGAGATCGCCGCCGAAATCGTCTGGACCCGTGAGGTAGAGATCCACGTCGAGGCCCGGCGGCAGCGCCGACCACGCCTCGAAGAGCGTTGCCAGATCCTTGTGGGTGCGATGATTGCCGACGTAGAGCACGTACGGCCGCGGCCCCGCAAACGGCGCCCGCGGCTGGAAAAACGGCTCGGATACGCCCAGCGGAATGACGCGAATCTTCGCGCGTTTTACGCCGAGCAGCTCGACCAGATCCTCGACCGTTCGTTCGTCGTCGGTGACGACGCGCGCGGCGCGCGCGCACGTCCAGCGCACGACCGTCTCGTAATACGGCCGAACCTTGGCCTTGAAGTGGCGCGGGAAGCGAAGGTGAATGAGGTCGTGGATCGTTACGACGAAGCGCACCGGCACGATCGCGGGAACGTAGAGGGCGAGGAAGTGCGCGAGATTTAGACGCGCCCGCTTCATCGCCAGCGGCAGCGCGATCTGCTCCTGCCAGCCAAAGTTGCCGCCGCGAGTAAAGGGCACGTAGTCGTACTCCGGCGCGACCCGGGGCAAGCGCGCCGCCAGCTCGCGTACGTACGCTTTCATGCCGGCCGAGAGCTGACGCGTTTCCCGCGCATCGAGTCCGATGCGCGCACCGCTCATCGGCTCAACGCTTCCACAGGGCCTTGCGCATCGCGACGGCCGGATAGAAGGCCGACCGATAGGCGACGTACCAGCCGCGCGGACCGTCGAGCAGGGCCGCTTTCGCCAGTAGCAGCCATACGAGGCGTAGCAGTCCGGTGCCGCCCGCCATCGCCAGGCCCGCCGGCGAAGCGTGCATCTGCTGCGCCTCGAGCGTCGTGTAGCGGTCGTACTTCGAGCGGTAGGCCGCGGCGTCGGGATAGGAATAGTGGAGCAGCGTTCCGGGGAGTTCGCTCGTTGGGCCGTCGCTCGTCCAGGCCTCGTGAATCGGCGCCTCGCCGGCGGCTGCGGGCCGCGCGGTGAGTTTGACGCGATCCCGGCGAAAGAGCCGCACCAGCGGCTCGTTGCTCCAGATGCGCATCGGATGGCCGCAGAAATACGTCGTCCGGCGCACGACGTATGCGTTGACGTTCTCCGCTGCGCTGCCGATCGCGTCGCGCAACACGTCGTCGAGCGCCTCGTCGGCATCGATCATCAAAACCCAAGGCGTCTCGACCTGCTCCAGTGCAAAGCGCCGCGCGTTGACGAAATCGGTCCAGTCGCGCTCCAAGACGGTCGCACCCGCGCTGCGGGCGAATTGCGCCGTGTGATCGCGCGAGCGGGCATCGAGTACGAGAATCCGAATTCCGCGGGGCAGGCTCGTAAGGGCCCGCGGCAGGTTGCGCTCTTCGTCGCGCGTGAGGACGACGGCAGTGATTATGCCTGGGTCCAGGTCGCCGCCTCGCGCACGTTCGAGCGACCCTCGATTCGCTCTTGGTGCGCTAGCGCCGCAGCGATGAAGTCGCGATAGAGCGGCGCCGGGCGATTCGGACGCGACTTGAACTCCGGGTGAGCTTGCGTCGCGACGAACCACGGATGCATCTCGGTGGGAAGCTCGATGACCTCGACGAGCCGGGTCTTATCCACGAAGTGATGTCCCGAGAAATGCATCCCGTGCTCTTCGAAGATCGGCCGGTAGCGATTGTTGAACTCGTAGCGATGGCGATGGCGTTCGCTGATCTCGAGCTCGCCGTAGGCACGCGCCGCTAAGCTCCCCTCTTCCAGCGTACAGGCGTAGGTCCCCAGCCGCATCGTGCCGCCGTACATCTCGAGGTTCCGCTGGTCGGGCATGAAGTCGATCACCGGATCGAGGCTCGTCTCGTCGACTTCGCTGGTCATCGCATCGGGAAGCCCGCACACGTTGCGCGCGAACTCGACGCAGGCGAGCTGCATGCCGTAGCAGATTCCTAGAAACGGGATCTTTCGCTCGCGGACGTACTCGATGGCGTGCAGTTTGCCCTTGACGCCGCGCGCACCGAATCCCGGCGCAACGACGACGCCGTGCGCGCCCCGCAGAACGTCGAGCCCCTCTCTTTCGATCAGCTCCGAGTCGATTCGCTTGATTTCGACGGCGGCGTGGTAGAAGACGCCCGAGTGCGCGAGCGACTCGTTGATCGAGATGTAGGCGTCTTTAAGTTCGACGTACTTTCCGACGAGGGCGATCGTCACGTGGCGTTCGGGGTGCAGCAAACGATCGGCGATGCCGACCCAGTCGTCGAGCATCGGGCGCGACGGCGGCAGGCCCAGCTTGCGAATCGCCGCCTGCGCCAGTCCCTCGGCCTCCAGATTGAGCGGAACCTGATAGATCGTCTTGGCGTTGACGTTCTGCACGACCGCACCCGGCGGAACGTCGCAGAAGAGCGCGATTTTCTCTTTGAGTTCGAGGGGCATCGGCAGCGCCGCTTGCGTCCGGCAGACGATCGCGTCGGGCGAGATACCGATTCCGCGCAGCTCGCGCACCGAGTGCTGCGTCGGCTTGGTCTTCAACTCGTCGGCGGCTCCCAGATGCGGAACGAGCGTCAAATGGACGTACATCACGTTCTCGTCGCCAACGTCGTAGCGCATCTGACGGATCGCCTCGAGGAACGGAAGTGACTCGATATCGCCGACGGTTCCGCCGACCTCAACGATGCATACCTGCGCGCGGCTCGCTTCGGCGACGCGCTTGACGTGGGCCTTGATTTCGTTGGTGATGTGGGGGATGACCTGAACGGTCGCCCCGAGGTAATCGCCGCGGCGTTCCTTCTCGATCACCGAGTTGTAGACTTGGCCGGTCGTGACGTTGTTCGCGCGCTGTAAATTCTCGTCGATGAATCGCTCGTAGTGGCCGAGATCGAGGTCGGTCTCGGCCCCGTCTTCGGTCACGAAGACCTCGCCGTGCTGGTATGGATTCATCGTACCGGCATCGACGTTGATATACGGGTCGAGTTTTTGGATCGACACGCTAAAACCGCGCGACTTGAGCAGACGTCCGAGCGAGGCAGCCGTGATGCCTTTGCCGAGCGAACTCACGACGCCCCCGGTGAAGAATATATACTTCGCCATCTCGGGCGGTTAGCGTTCGCCCGAACCGGCCCCAGACCCTCGGCCGGCGCCGGAGCGGGCTAGTTCTCTGGGCGTCTCGCCCGGACGTAGCGGTCGAGCCCCGCGTAGTCGCGGTGCACGGAGATCGTGAATCCCGGCAGTGACGAGCGCGCGAGTTCGCTCAAACCGCCGATCGTCGGGGGTGCGGCCTCGAGCAGCACGAGCGCTCGCGCGTTGAGCATCGCGGAAAGATCGGCGAGCAGGCGGCGGTAGCAGACGAGGCCGTCCGCGCCGCCATCGAGCGCGACCTTGGGCTCGAAGGCGATCGGATTGGGGCGCTCAGGAACGTCCCGCGTCGGAATGTACGGCAAGTTTGCCAGCACGAGGTCGAAGGACGCGTGCTTTACCGGTTCGGTCAAATCGCCGTGATGGAACCGGCAGCGATCCGTCACCTCCAAGCACGACGCATTGGTCTTCGCGACCTCCAGTGCAGCGAGCGAGATATCCGTCGCGTCGACTCGCGCATTCGTGCGTGCCGCGATCGTGCAGGCGATCGCGCCGGAGCCGGTGCCGACGTCGAGTACGGCGGCGGCCGCGTCGCCGATGAACGCAAGCGCTTCGTCGATGAGATGTTCGGTCTCGGGTCGAGGAATCATCACGCTTTCGTCGACGACGAACTCGCGACCGTAAAATCCGGCCGACCCCACGAGATACGCCGCTGGTATGCCGGTATCGCGCCGCTCGCAAAGGGCGCTGAACGTCGATGCGGATTCGGGGGAGAGTGCCGTTTCACCGTGGGCGGCGATCCAGGCCCGCGATCGCCCGACCGCGTGCTCCAGCAGGAGCAACGCGTCGGCCCGCGCCGAGTCACGCTCGCGCAAGCGCGCCGTCGCTTCGGAGAGCGCGGCAGCGACGGTCGTCACACGCGTTCGCCGGCGAGGCGGCGTGCCTGCTCGTCGGCGAGAAGCTCCTCGGCGATGCGCCCGAGATCGCCGTCGACGATCCCGCGGATGTTGCCGTAACTGCGATTGATCCGATGATCCGTCACGCGGTCTTGGGGAAAGTTGTAGGTTCGAATCTTCTCCGAGCGTTCGCCGCTGCCGACCTGCGAGCGACGCAACGAATCAGTCGCTTCTTCCTGTTCGCGCCGCTTGCGATCGAAGAGCGTCGCGCGCAGCATCTGCATCGCGCGCTCGCGGTTCTGCTGCTGCGAGCGTTCCTGCTGCGAGGCGACGATGATGCCGCTCGGTACGTGCGTGATGCGGATCGCCGACTCCGTCTTGTTCACGTGCTGACCGCCGGCGCCCGAAGCTTTATAGGTGTCAACTTGCAGGTCGGCCGGCTTGATCTCGACCTCGCCGTCGTCTTCTTCTACCTGCGGCAGGACTGCGACCGTCGCGGTGCTCGTGTGAATTCGCCCCTGCGCCTCGGTCGCCGGAACCCGCTGCACGCGGTGCACGCCGGATTCGTGCTTGAGCAAGCGATACGGCTGATCGCCCTTGATCGCAAACACGATCTCCTTGTAGCCGCCCGCTTCGCTCAGGCTCTCCGACACGAGCTCGACTCGCATCCCCGCCGTCTCGGCGAAGCGCATGTACATCCGCGAGAGGTCGCCGGCAAAGATCGCCGCTTCGTCGCCGCCGGTGCCGGCGCGGATCTCGACAAAGACGTCCTTGGAGTCGTTGGGGTCGCGCGGAACCATCAGTGCCGCGAGCTCCGTCTCGAGCTGCGCGCCGCGTTCTTGCAGCGCGCGGTTCTCGGCGTGCGCGAGCTCGCGCAGCTCCCCCTCTTCTTGGCGAGCCAGCTGCTCGTTTGCCGCGATTTCCGCGCGCAGGCCGACGAGCCGGCGAAAAGTCTGCACCGGCGCTTCGAGTTGCGCGCGCTCCTTTACGAGCGCGGTGTAGCGCGTTTGGTCGAAGGTTCCCGAGGGATTGGCGAGCGTCGCTTCGATCTCGTCGAAGCGCCGGGCCATCGTGTCGAGGCGTTCGGAGAGCGCGTCAGTTTGCGGCGCCGTTAGACTGAAGCAGCGGCCTTCTTCGCATCGCGAGCGGCCTGGCGGGCTGCAGCCTCCTCTTGCTTCTTGCGTGCGGCGGCGGTGCGCTGGTTGAACTTATCGACGCGGCCGGCCGTATCGACCAGCTTCTGCTGGCCGGTAAAGAGCGGATGGCACGCGGCGCAAATCTCGACGGCGATCTCGGGAATCGTCGAACCGGTGGTGAACGTACTGCCGCAAGCGCAGTGCACGCGCGCCTCGGGAAACCACTTGGGATGAATCTTACTCTTCACAGCCATAGCATTATATCAGAGGTGGCAAGCAGGGGCAGGGCCCGGAGGAGGCTCGCGCGCGCCGCGAAAAGGTTTTGTACGTGAAGCCCACTTCGTTCGTCGTCTTTGCAAGCAGCGCGCTGCTTGCGCTCGCCGCCCTTACCGGAACTCCGCACGGCCAGGCCGCCGTTGCGGCGACTCCGCCCCCGTCGCCGCCGCCGATCAGCGGCGCGGTTACCCCGCCGCCTCCGCCCGCCGCGGACCCCCCTTCGAACCTGCCGACGCCCTCGGCTACCTATCCGATGCGCGGGGGTGGAGCCTCGCCGGCCGCTTCGGGGACCCCCAGCCCGCCGCCGGCCTCGGCCCGTAAGGGGCTCGACGGGGTCTGGGAGGTCGCGATCCAGCATCCCAACGCCACCGACTACACCCACTTTTATATCAAACAGCAGGGCGACCAGCTGAGCGGCACCTATCTCGATTCCAAGAACAAGAAGTATCCGCTCGTCGGAACGATCGACGGCCAAAATGTCCGCTTGATCGTAACGATGCCCGGCGGCACGACGATTCTCGCGCAAGCCCGACTCGACGGAATGACCGACATGGTCGGCATCCTTTCCATGGCCGGCGGCGATACCGCGTTCACCGCCTCCTATCGCCCCAAAGAAAAGTGGATCGAAAATATCAACGCGTCACCCGGGGGAATGGGCGGACAGTCCGGAGGCTACACTCCGCCGTAGCTTGGCCCGTCATTCGATAAATTGGGCTTTGACGGCGGCGAAGGTCGCCTTTTTCCCGGCGCTGTCGACTCCGTCGGTTGGTTCTTCGACGGTGCCCATAATTCGCACGGCCTGTCCCTTGTTGAGCGAGACCGTATCGTCGTAGTCGACGAGGATGACCGCCGGGACGCCGCTATTCTCACCGCAGTCGGCGGTGAAAGAGTTCTCGTTGACGATCGACGCGATCGTGCACGCAATATCCACGCTGTCACCGACGTACTTCGATTTATCGTGCGCGATCGCGGCGCCGGAGATCGATCTGTCCACGCCTGCGAGAAACTGTTGCTCGTCCGCGCGGCGTCCGGGCGCAGCGCTCGGCGCGCTGCTCGACGCAGCCGTCGGTGGGGACGATCCGCTCCAGATTGCCAGAACCCACACGACGATCACCGCCACGACGACCATCACGAGACATCCGCCGCACCCCCACGCAAGGTTCGGCGTTGAGGGCGGGCGCGGCGTCTTTGGAGCTTGCTCTTCTTCCAGCCGCTTCGCTATGCTAGGCCGAGGCTTGTTCTGCGAGGCGGCGCTCGACGTAGGGGACGAGGCCGCCGGCATCGATGAGCGAGCGCATGAAGGGCGGAAACTCCGCGGCTTGATATCTCGTGCCTTTGGTGATGTTGCGCACGATGCCGGTCGCGGGCTCGAGTTCGATTTCGTCGCCCATTTCGATTCCATCGACGGCTTCGACCGACTCGAAGATCGGTAGACCGATGTTGAGGGCGTTGCGGTAAAAGATGCGCGCGAAGCTCTTAGCGATGACGGCCGAGGTGCCCGAACCTTTGATCGCAATCGGCGCGACTTCGCGGCTCGACCCGCAGCCGAAGTTCGTGCCGGCGACGATGATGTCGCCCGGCTTCATCCTGGCCGTATACTCGGGATCGAGGCCTTCCAGCGCGTGCTTGCCGAGCTCGGCCTGATCGACGATGTTGCAATACTTTCCGGGAATGATGACGTCGGTGTCGACGTTCTTGCCATACTTGTGCGCGTGACCGCGCAGAGCATCTTCCACGTTAGACTCCTGCCAGCTCCAGAACGCGAGGGTCGGTAATCCGGCCGGTCAGCGCCGAGGCCGCGCAGGTTGCCGGTGAAGCGAGGTAGATCTCGGCCTTGGGCGAGCCCATGCGGCCGACGTAGTTGCGGTTGGTCGTCGAGATTGCGCGCTCGTTATCGCCGAGCGTTCCCATGTGACCGCCGAAGCAGGCGCCGCAGCCAGGCGTGTTCACCGCGCAGCCCGCGGCGGCAAGGGTCGTCAGGATGCCTTCATCCGCGGCCTTCATCCAAACTTTCTGCGATCCCGGATTGACGATCACGCGAAGATTCGAGGCGATCTGCTTGCCTTCGAGGATCTTCGCGACGATGCGAAGGTCTTCGATGTAACCGTTCGTGCACGAGCCGATGAAGACTTGATCGACCGGGAGCGTATCGCGCGTCACCTCGGAGATCGGGTGCACGTTATCGGGCGTGTGCGGACACGCGACTTGCGGCTCCATTCCGGCGATGTCGATCGCGATCGTGCGCTCGTAGACGGCGTCGGCATCCGCGCGCTCCACCAGGAACGGGCGATCGGTGCGCTCTTCGACGTAGGCGATCGTCTTTTGGTCGGCGTGGAAGATGCCGTTCTTCGCGCCCGCTTCGATCGCCATATTCGCCATCGTAATGCGGCCGGTGATCGAAAGCTCGTCGACGGTCGTTCCGTGGTACTCGATGGCGCGGTAGGTTCCGCCGTCGATGCCCAGCTCGCCGACGGTTCGCAGCATGATGTCTTTTGCGTAGACCATTGGGCCCGGCGTCCCGCTGTAGACGAGCTTGATCGAGGCCGGAACCTTCAGCCAGACTTCGCCCAGGACGAACGCCGCGGCGATATCCGTCGAGCCCATTCCGGTGGCGAACGCGCCGAATGCTCCGTACGTGCAGGTGTGCGAATCGCCGCCCACGATCAACTCGCCGGGCGCTACCAAACCTTCCTCGGGTAGGACGACGTGCTCGATACCGCCGCGTCCAACGTCGAAGAAGTGCTCGATCTTCTGCTCGGCGGCAAAGTCTTTCATGAGCTTCGCAAGGCCCGCCGACTGCGCATCCTTCGCCGGTACGAAGTGGTCGGCGACGAGCGCGATTCTGGCGGGGTCGAAGACTCGGCCCGCACCTTTAATGCCGCGCATCACTTTGATCGCGACCGCTGCGGAGAGCTCGTTTGCGAGAACGAGATCGGCCTTCGCGTTAATGATTTGCCCCGGTTCGACGCGTTCGAGCCCCGAGTGCCGCGCGAGAATTTTTTCGGTCAGTGTCATGCCCATGATAAGAGGATTATAGGGCGAAGAAGGGGTCGAGACCTCTGAAATGCAGCACGAGCGAGAATTCGGTTTTGCAACGCGCGCGATTCATGCCGGGGCGGCGCCCGACCCGGCCACCGGCTCGCGCGCGGTCCCGATTTACCAGACCGCTTCCTTCGTCTTCGGGTCCACCGAGCAGGCGGCGGAACTCTTCGCGTTGCGCAGTTACGGTCATATTTATAGCCGCATCAGCAATCCGACCGTCGCTGCGTTCGAGGAGCGCATGGCCAGCCTCGAGGGCGGCCTCGGCGCGATTGCCTTCGCGAGCGGCCTAGCGGCGCAACTCTGCACGGTGTTGACGCTCGCGCAGGCGGGCGACCATTTAGTTTGCACGCAAAACGTCTATGGCGGGACCGTTACCCAGCTCAGCGTTACGGTCAAGCGCATGGGCATCGAGACGACTTTTGTCTCGGCCGAGGATCTCGCTGCGGTTCGCGCCGCGATACGCCCGGAAACCAAGCTGCTCTTCGTCGAGACGGTCGGCAACCCGTCGGGCGTGGTCGCCGATCTGCGCGCCTTCGCAGAGGTCGCGCACGAGGCTGGGATTCCGCTGGTCGTTGACAATACGTTCGCGACGCCGTACCTCTGCCGGCCGATCGACTTCGGCGCCGACGTCGTCCTTCACTCGGCGACGAAGTTCATCAACGGGCACGGCACGGCGATCGGCGGGGTGCTGGTCGAATCGGGGAAATTTCCGTGGGGTGGCGGTCGCTTTCCCCTGCTTTCAACCCCGAGCCTGGGCTATCACGGCAAGGTCTTTACCGAGACGTTCGGCGAGTACGCGTTTTTGATGCGCGCGCGTGCGGAGGTCTCGCGCGACGTCGGTGCCGCGATGGCGCCGTTGGAGGCCTGGCTGATGCTCGTCGGTCTCGAAACGCTCGAGCTTCGAATGCAGCGCCACGTCGGCAACGCGCGCGCCGTCGCCGCCTTCTTGCACGATCGCTCCGAGGTCGCGTGGATCCGCGAACCGGAGATCGGCTCCATCTTTACCTTCGGCTTGAACGGCGGGCGCGAGGCCGGGCGACGCTTCATCGACGCGCTCGAGCTCTGGAGCCACTTGGCCAACGTCGGCGATGCCAAGAGCCTGGTCATCCATCCCGCTTCGACGACACACTCGCAGCTCTCCGACGAGGAGCTCCGCAAAGCGGGCGTCGAGCCCGAGAGCATCCGGCTCTCCGTCGGACTCGAAGAGGTTGACGATCTCGTGTGGGATCTCGCGAACGGCCTGCGCGCCTCGCAATGATGCTAACGACGCCTTCCCAACGCCGCGAGCTGCTGGGAGCGACAGCCACCATCGCAATGGTCGGCGCGTCGAGCAATCCGCTGCGTCCGAGCTATACCGTCTTCTCGTACTTGCGGACGCAGACTCCCTACGAGGTAACGCCGATCAATCCGACGCTCTCCGAAATAGACGGCGTCGCGGCCTATCCGTCGCTGAAGGCCTACGCGCAGGCACGCGGCGCCCCCGATCTCGTCGACGTCTTCCGTCGGCCGAGCGAACTGGTGGCGATCGTGCGAGAGGCCATCGCCATCGGAGCTCCCGCGATCTGGTTCCAATACGGCGTCATCAACGATGAGGCCATCGCGCTCGCCGACGGAGCCGGCATGAGCGTCGTCGTTGACCGCTGCATCAAGGTCGAGCAGGCGCGTTTTCGCGGCGGCCTTTCGACGAGCGGGCTCAACAGCGGGCTGATTACTTCCCGAAGGCGAGCGCTCTAAGATCTTCGGCGTCGAGCGAGCAGCCGCGAGGCTCCGCGCCGAGGCTGCGCCCGAGCAACACGAATCCGTCGCCGTGCGCCGCCCCGAGATCCTCGGTTTGAATCGCCATGCACGACGAGCGATTCGCGAGGTTGACGTGAAGCAGCGAGCCGATCTCGCCCCGCGCCAGTGTCTTGCGATCGGGGCCGACGACGCGCACGCGAAGCCAAGGCGGCGAGGACTTCCGCCGCGTCGCGACCGCATCGCGTCGCGGGGATCGATCGTAGTATTGAGAGGTAAGCTCCGTCATGCCGTATTCGGCCACGATCTGCTCGCCGGCGATGCCGAGCCGATCGCCGGCACGCCGGTAGAGATCTTCTCGCGATACTTCACGCGTACGTCCTTTAAAGCCGCCGGTCTCCATCACGCGCGACCGGTTCGGAAGGCGTACGCGCAGATTCGCCGCTTCCATCGCCTCGAGCAAGTGCACGAGCGCGAACGCGGTTGCGGCTAAACAGACCGGACGCTCCTGCGCGACGGCCTCGTGCAGGTCATTCCACAACGAATCGAAGAGCAGCAGTCCGTCTCGGAGGTACCAGCCGGTCTTCCCATCGCCGCGCGTCTGCGCGACGCGCGCCATCATATAGCCGAGCGATGAGTGCGGTGATTCCTGCGGGTTCGGGACGAGGTTGAGGTAGCGCAGCGCGGCACCGTCGTGCAAGACGAACCGCTCGAAGCCGGCGAGCAGCGCGGCGTCGTAGAGCGTGGAGCTTTCGAGGTAGTGGCGTCCGCTGCGCCCGGCCGTCGTACCGCTGGTCTCGAAAACCAACCGCGCGCCGGCGGGATCGAACGTCGTAATCGCCGCCTCTTTAAATGCCGGAGCCGGAAGGGCGGGGATGGCTTCCCACGACGGCGGCAGCGAATCGAGCGTGACGCCACGCCGCTCGCAATAGCGCGCATACGGTTGGTTGTAACGCAGCTGGTGCGCGAAGATCCGCAGTGCCAGATCGTTGAAAGCGCGCTCCTCGAGCTCTTCGCCTCGTGCGTGCCATGCCGCAATGGCCGCGAGGATCTCCGAGTCGAGTGCGCGCGCTTCCGCTTCGTACGTCATGCTTGGGACTGCGCCCGTCCTTCGACGGGCAGTAGGATGACGGCTAGCTTACGATTTCGATGAGCGAGAGTTCGGCGGCGTCGCCTTGGCGGACTCGCGTCTTCGTGATCCGGGTATAGCCTCCGGTCCGACCCTTGAGTGCCGGCGCGATCTGCTCGACCAGCTTCTTGACGACGGCGGGTTCGGTAAGGTACTCGGCGACTTGACGCCGCGCGGCGAGGTCGCCAGCCATTGCCGTCGTGATCAAGCGCTCGGCGATGCGGCTGATCTCCTTGGCTTTGGTCGAGGTCGTCTCGATCTTTTCGTGCTTGAAGAGTGAAGTCGCGAGATTGCGCAGCAGGGCCTTGCGATGACCGTCGGTGCGGGAGAGTCGTTTATAGGCGATCGAATGCGGCATGTCGTTTCACGACGCTACGCTTGGCGCAGCGTCAACCCCCTCTCAGCAAGAACCTGTTTGATCTCATCGAGCGACTTCTTACCGAAGTTGCGCATCTTCATGATTTCGTCTTCGGTCAGGTCGAGCAGCTCGGAGACCTTCGAGATGCCCGCGCGCTTGAGGCAGTTGAACGAGCGCACGGAGAGGTTGAGCGTCTCGACGGGGATATCCCACTCGTTCGGCGGTGCTTCCGGGAGAGGCTCGGCGCGATTGTTGAACGAGACGAAAAGGTCGAGCTGCTCCTGCATGATCGCCGCCGCCTGGGAGAGCGACTCGTCGGGCGTGATCGAGCCGTTGGTCTCGACTTCGATCGTCAGGCGGTCGAAATCGACGCTCTGACCGACGCGCGTGTCGTCTACCGTGAAGTTCACCTTGCGGATCGGAGAGAAGATCGAGTCCAGCGGAATCAGGCCGATCATGTGCTCGACGTTGCGCTGGCGATCGGCCATCACGTAGCCGCGCCCCTTCTCGACACCGATCTCCATCGTGAGCTTCGCGTCCTTCGACGAGAGGCTGCAGAGACGGTAGCCCGGATCGAGAATCTCGACGTCGGCATCGGGAACGATGTCGCCGGCGGTTACATCGCGGGCTCCGCTGACGGAGAGCGTCAGCACCTTGGGCTCTTCGCTGTTGAGCTTGACCGGGAGACCCTTGAGGTTGAGCATCAGGGCAATCGTATCTTCGGCCATCCCCGGGATCGTCGAGAACTCGTGCAGCACGCCGTCGATCTTCATGTACGTGACGGCGGCGCCCGGAATCGAGCTCAGCAGAACGCGGCGCAGCGCGTTGCCGAGCGTGATTCCAAAACCCCGCTCGATCGGCTCGATAACGAACTTGGCATAGTTGTCGCGACGCTCGCGAACTTCGATGGCTGCGCCGACCGGCGTTTCCAGCATGGTCATGGTGGGTTTTCGTTTTCCTTTGTACTGCTTACGTTATCCGCGCGCCGTCCCAGACGGCACACGATCGTACGCCTAGCAGCAGAGTAGTGGTTTTATGATTATCGCGAATAGTATTCGACGATGAGCTGCTCGTCGACCGGGGTGTCGATTTGCTCGCGCGGCGGCCCCTGGAGCAGCACTTTGGCCGTCTTCTCCTGATCGTTCCATTCGAGCCACTCGGGAGGCCGGCGGCTCTGGGCGACCTCGAGATTCGATTCGAACACCGGCGACTTCATGCTCGCCGGAGCGATCGAGATGACGTCGCCCGCGCGGACGACGTACGACGGAATGTTGAGGATCTTTCCGTTGACTCGGAAGTGCCGGTGGGTGATCAGCTGGCGAGCCTGCGCGCGGCTCGTCGCCAGACTCAACCGGTACACGACGTTGTCGAAGCGCCGTTCCAGCAACTGCAGGAAGGTGCGGCCGGTCTGACCCGGCACGCGCGCCGCTTCGCGGAAGTAATTCTTGAACTGAGTCTCGTGGACGCCGTAGTAGCGGCGCATCTTCTGCTTCTCGCGCAGCTGACGCCCGTATTCCGAAACCTTGCTGCGGGACTTATTGCCGGTCGTCTTCTGACCGGGTGCCGTGCCGCGCCGCTCGACCGCGCAGTTGCGGGAGAGGCAACGGTCGCCTTTTAGGAACAGCTTGATCTTTTCGCCGGTCTTGCTCGCGGCCGTCTCACGACGGCAGAGGCGGCAGACGGGGCCGGTATAACGTGACATTCCGCTCCTTACACCCGGCGGCGCTTGGGCGGGCGGCAACCGTTGTACGGAATCGGCGTGACGTCTTTGATCATCGTGATCTCGAGCCCGGCGGCCTGCAGCGAGCGAATCGCCGCTTCGCGTCCGGCGCCAGGGCCTTTAACGAGCACCTCGGTTGACTTCATGCCGTGTTCCATCGCCTTGCGGGCGGCGGCCTCAGCCGCCATCTGGGCGGCGAACGGCGTTGACTTCTTCGAACCCTTGAAACCGAGATTTCCGGCAGATGCCCACGAGATGACGCCGCCGTGCGGGTCGCTGATCGTTACGATCGTATTGTTGAACGAGGCGTGGACGTGTGCAACGCCCGCCAGGACGTTCTTGACCTCGCGTTTCCGCCGTGTCTTCGTTTGCTTTTTGGCAGCCAAAGTCTCTCCCGATTAGAACGTGGTGGTTCGCCGGCGCCTTAAAGGCGCCAAGAAGGTATCTTACCTTAGGCGGCGCGGCCCGGTCAATGAGGGGTCCCACCTCAAGGTCGGGGCCCGGCCGTTTCGGCCGAGCCCCGCTTCACGGTCAGGATGGCGCGGGCCGGCCCGCGCGGTTGCTTGCTTAGACTAGGGGTAGAGCAACCGGAAGCCCAAACCGGCGAACGGGCCGTTGTAGCTGCGGCTGACCGGAGCATTCTGCTTATTGCTCCACTGATCGCCCATCCAGCCGGCCTCGACGAAGATCGGGCTATTGCCGATCACGTAGTCCAGACCAACCTGGTATTTCAGGTTGTTGTATTGCAGATCGTAGGTTTTCGGGTTGATGGGCGCACTCGCGATGTTCGAATACGTCCCGTTGATGTCCGGGTAGTACCACACGCTGCCGAAGACCGAGAGCGCGTGATTGAGATCCGGAAGTTTCTCGAGTCCGAAGCCGACGCCGTTCATGTTCGGGTACCCGTAGTTGCCCGAGACCCACATGTATCCAACGCCGATGTAGACGCGCGGATTGAGCACTCGCACCGCGAGGCGGGCATCGACGTTCTGATCGTCGAGCTGCGTGTTGGTTTGAACCGGCGAGCTGCCTTGGCCGCCGATCGTCGTCACGTAGCAATCGGGTGAAAACGATGCCGCTGAAGCGTTGCAGTTATGCGGATACTGCCAGCGCTCGAAGTTTCCCTCAACCATAAAGGGGATGTTGCCGAGCGCGAATTCGCCTGCGCCGCGCACGGCGAACGTACTCGTACCGGTGTTACCGGGACTGAACTCGTTGTACACCTTCGGCGAGAAGACGTAGTCGCCGGCGACGAAGAATTCGCTGTTAAGCGGATGGGGCGTCGGCGGCGGGGGCGGCGGCGGAGGAGCCGGCGGCGGCGGCGGAGCCGGGCTCGGCGGCGGCGTCGCGGGGACATACCGCACGACGACGAGACGGCGATCCGGAACCCACTGCACGTAGGCGCCCATACCTTCGGAAATTACGCGAACCGGAACGACGACGACGCCCTGATAGACCATCGGGGGGACGTCGAGCGGACGCGATTCACCGTTGATGACGACCTCCGGTTTGCCGACCGTCACCTTGACTTCGGCGCCGGGTTTTGAAACGGTCGCCGTTTTGCTAGCGTCATCCCAAGCAACGGTAGCGCCCATTTGCTCGAACATCGAACGCAGCGGAATCAGAAGCGTTCCGTTACGGACGATTGCACCGAGAACGCGACCCTGTTTGAGAAGGTCGGGCTTTGTGTAAACGTGGTGGTCGTTGAAAAGTATCGGAATTTGTCCGGAGGGCGGAGTGCCAAAATCCGCCGGCGGAGCTCCCCCGGCTTGCGCGACGCCGTTTCCATTGTTTCCTGACGACGCGGGCGACGGAGCAGCTACCGCGCTCAACCCGCAGCACGCAATTATGAGCGCTACGAGTATCCCGGTGCTGAGTCGTTTCACGAGTTCCTCCTTAATAATTCTAAAAGCCTATTAATGCCGGCGAGCTCTCGCTTCCACCAGCCTGGTGGCCCGATTTTCCCTCTTTGCCCCGTGATATTCCTGAGTAAACGTCAATCACGAGCGAGCCCCTGCACGCCCCAGAAAAAAGAGGCGCCGGCTGCATTTTGCAGCCGGCGCCTCTCTCTAGGCTATGCCGGATTCGGCTAATTCCCTTAGAACGGGATTAGGAAGCCGAGACCGACGTACGGCCCGTTGAAGCTCATCGAGATCGGGGCGTTATTCTTGTTGGCCCAGTTTTCGCCGGCCCAACCAGCATCGAGATAGACGTTCGGGACGAACGCCCAGCCGATTCCGACCTGATACTTCAGGACGTTGTAACCAATGCCGAATGACGTGTTCACCGGATTTTCATTGGCTGCCGTGGTGTACGTTCCGTTGACGTTCGGATAGTAGTAGACCGATCCGTAGTACTGGAACGCGTGACCGAAGTCGGGGAGTTTCTCGAGGCCGAAACCGACGGCGTTCTCGTTGGGATAGCCGTAGTTGTTCGAACCCCAGAGATAGCCGACCGCGATGTAGACGTGCGGCTCGAAGATCCGGTAACCCACGCGAACGTCTAAGTCGCGATTGGTCGCCGTGAAGGCCGGTACGTAGGCCGATCCACGGCTGCCGACCGTCGTCACGAAGCACTGCGGCGCATTGCCGATCGTCGCCGTTGAAATGGGCACGCCGCAGTTATGCGGGTACTGCCAGTTCTTATAGTCGACCTCGATCATGAATGGCAAGCCACCGTTGAACTCCACACCGCCGCGCGCGGTGTACGAGCCATTGGCTTGAACTCCGGGCGCGAACTGGTTGTAGACCTTCGGTGAGATGAGATAGTCGCCGGCGAGGAAGAACACGTTAGGTACGTGCTTCGGCGGCGGCGGCGGGGGGGGCGGCGGAGGCGGTGCGGGCGGCGGAGGTGCCGGAGCAGGCGGCGGCGTCGCCGGAATGTACCGGACGACGACCAAACGCTTGTCGGGAACCCACTGCACGTACGCGCCCATGCCTTCAGAGATTACGCGAACGGGCACGAGCACGGCGCCTTGGTAGAGGATCGGCGGAACATCCAACGGGCGCGATTCGCCGTTGATGATGACTTCCGGTTTACCGACGGTGACCTTTACCTCGGCTCCAGGCTTGCTGACGGTCGCGGTTTTGCTGCCTGCGTCGTACGAAACGGTCGCGCCCATTTGCTCGAACATGGAGCGTAATGGGATCAGGAGCGTTCCGCCCTCGACGAGCGCCGCGAGAACGCGGCCTTGTTTGAGAACGTCAGGCTTGCTGTAAACGTGGTGATCGTTGTAGAGAATCGGAATCTGGCCCGACGGCGGACTTCCGAAATCGGCCGGCGGAGGTCCCCCCGTCTGTGCAACGCCGTTTCCTATGTTTCCGTGCGTTCGACGCGATCGCTGGGACAGCTACCGCGCTCAACCCGCAAAGCGTTGCGATCAACGCTGCGAGCACGCCGGAGCTCAGTCGTTTCACGAATATGCCTCCTTAGAAAGAACGCTGGTGAGGCGCTTCCTTACCAGTTTTTACTTGTCGAGCGGCCGGACTTCCGGGCGCCCGTACAAGCACACGATACGCGTTCTTGCTCAATTGCGCAACTTCGGAAGGCGCCAGAGCCAGGCTGCCCCTACCAAAGTCTCAAGAAGTGCTAGGCCGAAAGCCACCCTAGGAGCCGAGTGGCTGCCGCTTAGCCGAAGCGCCGCGAGTACGGCCGTCGTAAGCGCCGGAGCGACGATCTGCGGTACGACGATCGCCAGATTCCAGATACCCATCGCGGCGGCCATCGAACCTGCCGGGAGCAGACGACAAGCAATCGCCCAATCGGCAACGAGAAACGCGCCCCACCCAAGGCCTGCGACGACCGCGGCCGCGCCGATGCCGGCAATCCCCGACGACGTAATGAAAATCGCAAGCGCGCCGACGAAAGCCGCGGCTCCCGCCGTCGCCACGATCCGCTTATCGAGCCGATCGCTCGGGCGTGCCGCCAGGGCCGCACCCGCCGCACCGACGAGCGTAAAGCCCACGATGATGATTCCCGTCTGCAGGCGCGCGCTTGCGAGCGTTGCCGGCGCAAGCACCGAGTTGACGTAGAAGAGCAGATAGCCTAACAGCGTGTAAAAGCCGATATAGATGAGCGCGCGCGAAATGAAGAGATCCACGAACGCTCGCGTTACCCGCGGAGGATGCTGCGTCTCTTGCGGTGCTGCGCTCAGCGGCAGATCGCGCACGTGCGCGCAGGTTACCAAACACGTTCCCAGCAGCAGCACGTCGAGCGTTGCGGCGAGTCCGCGCGCGTTGGTGATGAAGCTGGCAGCGAGTGCGCCGGCGGCGTTTCCCGCACTCTGCAGCGCCGCCATCCAGGACGACGCAATCCCGGTGCGCGCGCGTTCGACGAAGTCGGGAATGATTGCTTGATACGGCCCGATCGCGAGATTGAGTGCCGCCTGCAGCACGACGTACGAAACGACGAGCGCGGTGAAGCTCCCGGCGCCGTAAAAGAATGCGATCCCAGCCGCACCGCCCGCGGCGCCCACCAGATAGAAGTCGAGCCGCCGGCTCCCCTGGCGGCGCCGTGAATCGGAGAGAAACCCGACGAGTACCTGGGTGACGGCCGCGACGACGGCGCCGATCGTGGCCAGACGCCCGTACGCGATGAGCGCATCGCCGCCGGCCAGTTCGATCGTGCGCGACTGCAGCGAGATGCCGAGCATCGCGCCCCATACCGCCTGGATGCCCAGCCAGAAGAGGGCGAGCGAGAGCGGATTAGGCCTGCGTGCAGACATACTCGTACTCCGCAATCCCGTCGACGTCGAAGGCCAGCTCCGGTGCGCAGTTGCGGACCGCGCGAGCCGGATAGGCAAGAGCGCGCGTCGCCTCCGTCTCGAGATCGGCGATGCGCAGCCTGCCGGCGAGAAAGCGAAGCAGCGCTAGCGGGTTCACGAGCGTGGCCATGCGCCACGGCTGCTTTCGCGCCTCGAAGAAACGCGTTGCCACCTTCGCGATCGGCGCTGCCGCGCCGGCGGGAATGGAAAAGATGCCGCCGTTGACGACGCGTTCCCCGCCGAGCGTAATTCCGGCGGCCGGCGATCCGGGAAAGCGCGCCTCGTAAGCAGCGATCTCGCTCAGCGCGACGGCGATCGTCCCCGGTTCGAGGCGGTCGATGAAATCACCGACCGCAGCTGCCGTCACGTAGGGCAGGTCGCTGGTGGCGTAGAGCAGCGCCTCGCCGTCTTCGGGCCACGCGCGTAAGGCGCTCAGCAGGTTCTGGCTTCCCGATGGACTTTCGTTGACGATCGACTCAACCCGCGACTCAAAGGCCGCGCGAACCTCCGCGCCGCCGACGATAGCGATGCGTTTCGCGCCGCAGCCGCGCAAGGATTCCACGATGCGCGCGAGCATCGTCGTGCCGCGCAGGTTCGCAAGCGCTTTGATGTCGGTGCCCGCCGCTTCCGCGAAGGCACCGTCGATTCTGCCGCCGGCGGTGATGACCGCTTTCACGGCGGAGCGCTACTTCTTGGCTAAGGTTTTCTTCTTGCCCGCGACGGTCCGTTTGGGACCCTTGCGGGTGCGCGCGTTCGTCTTCGTGCGCTGGCCTCGCACCGGCAGTCCGCGGCGGTGGCGCACGCCGCGATAACACCCGATGTCCATCAAGCGCTTGATGTTGCCCTGCACCTCACGGCGAAGGTCGCCCTCGACCCGTAACTGGAGGGAATCGATCGCATCGCGCAGCTTCTTCTCATCTTCTTCGCTGAGCGCTTTCACGCGGACGTTCGGATCCACGTGAGCGAACTCCAGCAGCCGGCGCGACGTCTGCGCGCCGATGCCGTAGATATAGGTCAGCGCAATTTCGACGCGCTTCTCGCGAGGAAGATCGATACCAGCGATACGAGCCATTTAAGATTCCTTATTCATCCTGAGCTTGTCGAAGGACTATCCTTGAACTTGTTTGTGTTTTGGATTGACGTCGCAGATCACCCGCACTTTTCCGTGCCGGCGGATGATCTTGCATTTCTCACACATTTTTTTGACCGAGGGTCTTACTTTCATAATTTTTTCTTCTATTTATATCGATAGGTTATTCGGCCGTGCGCCAGGTCGTAGGGGACAACCCAACCAGCACCCCGTTGGGCAACGGCTCCACGATCGTGCCCTCCACTTCGACGTCCGCCGAAGCCTTGACCCGGGCATATCACGCTATGGCTTCCTTTAGGGGACGGTATTGCTCGACTGCGGGATCCTCCGCATAGTCGCGCAGGGTAAGAATCTTGGGCCCGTCCTCGGTCACGGCGATCGTGTGTTCGAAGTGCGCTGCGAGTTTACCATCCGCGGTGACAACTGTCCAGCCGTCCCGCAGCACGTTGACCTTCGGGCCCCCCTGCGTGATCATCGGTTCGATGGCGAGGACCAGCCCCGGCCGAAGCTCGATGCCGGTGCCCCTTTCTCCGTAGTTGGGGACCTGGGGCTCCTCGTGCATCGCCCGGCCGACGCCGTGGCCGACTAGCTCCCGGACGACCCCGAAGCCGTGTTTTTCCGCGTGCGCCTGGACGGCGGCGCCGATATCGCCGACGTGATTGCCTCGCTGCATCTCGCCGATGCCGGCCGTTAGGCACTCGCGCGTCACCTCGAGCAGCCGTTGCGCGGCCTGCGAGGCGTTGCCGATCGGAATCGTCGCGGCGCTGTCGCTGACGTAGCCCGCGAGTGTCGTCCCGATATCGATCGAGAGCAAGTCTCCGTCGTGCAGCGTCCGCGAACTTGGAATCCCGTGCACGACCTCCTCGTTCACCGAGGCGCAGATCGAGGCACGAAAACCGTTGTAACCCTTGAAGGTCGGGATGCCGCCGGCGTTGCGGATCCCGCGCTCGGCGATCTCGTCTAACTCGCCGGTCGTCATTCCGGCGCGCGCGGTCTTCATGAGCTCCGTTAGCACGCGCGCGGTAATCTTGCCGCTGCGCCGCATCAGTTCGATCTCGCGCGGCGATTTCAGACTTACCATCGCGCCCCCGGAGTCTGCGCCGAACCGATCGCCGTCGCGATCTTCTCGGCAACCGATTCCACGCTGGCAAGCGCGTCGATCTCGACGAGCCTGCCGGTGCGCCGGTAGTACTCGATCAGCGGCTTCGTCTGGGCGTCGTAGACGTCGAGCCGGGTTGCAACCGTCTCGGGACGATCGTCGTCACGCTGGATCAGCTCGCCGCCGTCTTCGTCGCAGATGCCCGCGCGCTTGGGCGGATTGGTCAAAACGTTGTAGGTGCGGCCGGTTCGCGGATTTGTCCAGCGCGAGGCGAGCCGCTCGATCAGCACGGCGCGATCCGCCTTGAAAAGCACGGAGGCGTCGAGGGAACAGCGGCGGCGTTCGAGCATTCTGTCAAGCGCTTCGGCCTGCGCGACCGTCCGCGGAAAACCGTCCATCACGAAGCCCGCCGGCATCTTCCGCAGCTCGGCTTCGATCATCGCGATGACGAGATCGTCGGGAACCAGGTCGCCGCGATGCATGTACCCTTCCGCGCGCCGGCCCAGCTCCGTTCCGCCGGCGCCGTTTCGTCGCAGGATATCGCCCGTGGAGATCTGCTCCAACCCGAAGCGTTCGTGGAGGATGCGCGCCTGCGTGCCCTTACCAGCACCGGGCGGTCCCAAGAAGACGACTCGCACGTAAAAATCCGCGAAGCTCTACCGTTTGATGAAGCCGCGATAGTCGCGCATCGCCAAACGCGCCTCAATCTGCGTGATCGTGTCGAGCGCCACGCCGACGACGATGAGCAGAGAGGTGGAGCCGAGATAGAACGTCGTCACCGAAAGCCCGCGCTGGAGCGCACCCGGAAGCACCGCCAGCAGGCCGAGGTAGATCGCCGCTGCCGTCGTGATGCGGGTGAGAATTTTATTCAGATAATCGACGGTCGGCTGGCCCGGGCGGATTCCCGGGACGAAGGCGCCGGTCTTCTTGAGGTTATCCGCGACGTCGCGTGTGTTGAGCACGATGCCGCTGTAGAAGAACGTAAAGACGACGACGAGTACGAAGTAGACGATGTTGTAGAGCACGCCGTTGGGCGTGAACCAGACGTTCAGCCAGGCCGAGAAGGCTTGGAGGCCGTGCTGGAAGGCGCCCCAGAAGCCCGACGCCGTGATCGTCTGCCCGCGGCCGAACCACGACAGCGCCTGCTGCGGTAAGAGCAGGATCGAGATCGCGAAGATGATCGAGATGACGCCTGCGTTGTTGAGGCGCAAAGGAATGTACGTCGAGCGCCCCGCGAACATCTTTCGGCCGACGACGCGCCGCGCTTGCTGCACGGGGACGCGCCGCTGTCCTTGGTACAGGAAGATGATCGAGATGATAATGATGATCGCGGTGAGCACGTAGAGAACCAAGTTCAACGTTGACTCCGCACCTTGGCTCGCCGAGGCGTAAGTCTGCGTGACGTACTGCGGGTAGCGCAGAACGATGCCGATGAAGATGATCAGCGAGACGCCGTTGCCGATGCCTTTATCGCTGATCTGTTCGCCCAGCCACATCAGGAAGAGCGTGCCGCCGACCATTGCGATGATCGCGTAGAGCAGATACCAGATGCTCGTGTCGTAGAAGACGCCCGAGCGCTCCATCGAGATCGCCATGAAGGTCGCCTGAATCGTCCCGAGGACGATCGTCAGCCAGCGGGTGTACTGGCTGATCTTTTTGCGGCCTTCCTCGCCGCCTTTCTTGGCCAGCTCTTCGAGCTGCGGCATGACGACCGTCATCAGCTGCATGATGATCGACGCGTTGATGTAGGGCGTGATGCCCATCGCGATGACCGAAAGCTTCTGCAGCGCGCCGCCCGAAAGGAAGCCCAACAGGTTGTAGAAAGCGCCGCTCTGCAGCACGCGCTGCCACGCCGCCTGATTGACGTTGGGCAACTGCACGTGGATCATGAAGACGAACCACGCGAAGGCGAAAAAGACGAAGAGGATGCGCTGGCGGATCTCCGGTACGAGCACCGCCGCTCGCAGGTTGTCGAACACTAAGTTATTCTTTCGCTCCGTCGGAGATGACGGCGCCTGCCGCCTCGAGCGCTTCGCGCGCGCTCTTGGAGAAGAGCACGTCGCGGAAACGCAGACCCGACGGCAGGCTCGCGGGTGCGCCGCTGCCGAGAATCTTCACGCCGTCGAGTTCGGATTTGAGAATGCCGCGCGCCCGCAGCGACTCCGGCGAAACTTCGACGCTGGCATCCCATTGCGCCAAACGGCCGAGATTGACGACCGCGAGGCGCGAGCGGAAGTGGCCGTAGTCGCGCGCCTTTTGCGAGTAGCCGCGCTTGTGCGGCAAACGGCGGGCCCACGGGGTCTGGCCGCCTTCGAACGCCGGCCCCTTGCCGCCGCCCGAGCGAACCGTCTGGCCTTTGCCGCCTTCGCCGCCGGTCTTCACCATGCCCGAACCATGGCCGCGGCCGATGCGCTGACGCTTCGGGCGGCTCCCGGGTGCGGGTTTGAGAGCGCCGAGTTTGAGAATTTGTTTGTCTGCCATGATCCTATGCCGCGTAGATTTCTTTGACGGTCTTGCCGCGCATTGCCGCAACCTGCTCGACCGTGCGCAGCGAGCGCAATGCCGAGATCGTCGCCCTGACGACGTTGATTGGGTTGGTCGTGCCCAAGCATTTCGTGAGGATGTCGTGGATGCCGGCCAGCTCCAGAACGGCGCGCATCGATCCGCCGGCGATGACGCCGGTGCCCGGTGCCGCGGGTTTGAGCAGAACCGTCGCCGCGCCGACCTCGTGACGCACTTCGTGCGGAATCGTCTTCTCGACCATGGCGACCGTCACCATGTTCTTGCGCGCCTGCTCGACGGCTTTACGAATCGCCTCGGGAACTTCGGTCGCCTTGCCGATGGCGAAGCCGACCTTACCTTTGCGATCGCCCACGACGACCAGGGCGCTGAAGCTGAAGCGCTTGCCGCCTTTGACGACTTTGGCGACGCGATTGACGCGAACGACCGTCTCGTCAATGCCGCTGTTGTCGCGCTCTCTACCACGATATTGCATTTAAAAACTCAACCCCGCTTCACGCGCCGCATCGGCGAGCGCGCGCACCCGGCCGTGATATTTGTAACCGCCGCGATCGAATACGACCTCCGAAATGCCCGCTTCTTTCGCTTTGCCGGCGATCGCCGTCCCGACCGCTTGCGCGGCGGCAGCGTTGGTCTTCGAGCCGAGCGAGGACGCGAACGACTTGTTGACCGTCGAGACCGAGGCTAACGTGTGCCCCTTGCTGTCGTTGACGATCAGCGCGTAGATGTGATGGAGCGAACGCCGCACGCACAGGCGCGGACGCTGCGTCGTCCCCGACAACTTCTTGCGAAGACGAACGTGGCGCTCCCGACGGGCTTCCTTCCGGCTCGTCACTTCTTACCAGCCTTTCCAGCCTTACCGAGCTTCTTGCGGATGCGCTCGCCTTCGTAGCGAATGCCTTTCCCTTTATAGGGCTCGGGCTTGCGCAGCCGCCGGATATCGGCGGCGACTTGTCCGACGGCTTGCTTATCGATGCCCTCGACGTGAATCTTCGTCTGGCCCTCGACCGAGAGCACGACGCCCTGGGGCGGCTCGAACGCAACCGGATGCGAGTAGCCCAGGCTCAGCGTGAGCTTCTCACCAGATTTCGCGGCGCGGTAACCGACGCCGCTGATCTCGAGGCTCTTACGAAAGCCCTTGCTCACGCCCTCGACCATGTTCGCGATGAGCGTGCGCGTCAACCCGTGCGCGCTGCGGTGCGTCTTTGCATCGCCCTTGCGGTCGACGACGACGCGATCGTCCTGCAGCTTCACCTCGACGACGTCCGCCAAAATGTGCTGGCGCAGCTCGCCCTTCGGACCACGAACCAATACCTGCGCGCCGTCGATCTCGACCTTCACGCCCGAGGGAACGACGACCGGCAGCTTTCCTATCCGAGACACGGCTGCACCGCCTTACCAGATGTACGCAAGAACCTCTCCTCCGATGCCGCGCTTCTTCGCGAGTTTCCCCGACATGATGCCTTGCGGCGTCAACATGATGACCAGGCCGAAGCCGCCGAGGACGCGCGGGATCTCCGTCTTGCGCGTGTAGACGCGCAAACCGGGGCGCGAGATGCGGCGCAGGCCGGTGATGATCTTCTCTTTTTCCGGGCCGTAGCGGAGCGCAATCCGAATCGTGCCCTGCGGACCCTCCGAGAGCCGTTCGAAGCTCTCGATGAAGCCTTCAGCCTGTAAAATTTTTGCGATGGCTTGCTTCTCCCGCGAGGCCGGGACGTCTACCGTCTTATGGTTGGCGGTGTTCGCGTTGCGAATCCGCGTCAGCATATCGGCAATCGGATCGGTTATCGACACGTGCTAAAGTCTCCTCACCACGACGCCTTGGTCACGCCCGGAACGACGCCCAGGTGGGCGTTCTCCCGGAAGCAGATCCGGCACATTGCGAATTTGCGGAGATAACCGCGCGGGCGCCCGCAGACCCTGCACCGGTTGTGCTGGCGCACGGAAAACTTCGGCGCGCGCTGCGATTTGATGATCAAGCTGGTTTTAGCCATTAAGTCCGCGCTTTCTGTAAGGGCAGGCCCATCGCAGTCAAGAACTCGGAGGCCTCTTCGTCGGTCTTGGCGGTCGTCACGATCGTGACGTCCATGCCGCGGGTCTTATCCACTTTGTCGTAGTTGATCTCCGGGAAGACGAGCTGCTCTTTCAGCCCTAAGTTGTAGTTGCCGCGCCCGTCGAACGACTTCGCCGGAAGGCCGCGGAAATCGCGGATACGGGGCAGCACGACGTTGAAGAGCTTATCCACGAACACGTACATCCGATCGCCCCGCAGCGTCACCTTCGCGCCGATGTTCATGCCTTCGCGCAGTTTGAAGGCCGCGATAGACTTCTTTGCCTTCGCGATGACCGGCTTTTGCCCGGTAATCGCCGTGAGCTCGCTCACCGCCGCATCGAGCGCCTTCGGATTGACGATCGCCTCGCCGACGCTCATGTTGACGACGACCTTCTCCAGCCGCGGGATCTGATTGACGTTCTTATAACCGAAGCGCTCCTGCAGCTGCTTGCGAACCTGCTGCCGATAACGCTCGCGCAAACGCTCTGCCATCGCCTACGCTCCCTTCGCCGATTCGCGCGCGGGCTCGCCGCAGCGCGCGCAGATCCGCTGCAAGCCGCCGTCGGCGTTACGCCCGCGGCGCAGACGCGCGGGTGCCTTGCACTTTTCGCAGACGTACTGCAGCGCCGAGACGGGCAGGGGTGCCTCTTTCTCGACGATGCCGCCGGTCTGGCTCGAAGCGCCGACGTTGGACGACTTCGTTCCCGATTTGGTGTGGCGCTTTACGACGTTGAGGCCCTCGACCGTTGCCGAGCTGCCGTGCAGCGCGCGGACCGTACCGCGCTTGCCTCGCTCTTTGCCGCGCCGCACCACAACGGTATCGCCCTTGATGATCTTTACTTTCGTAGCCACTACAGTACCTCGGGTGCGAGCGACGCGATCTTTAAGAATCCGCGATCGCGCAGCTCGCGCATGACCGGACCGAAGACGCGCGTGCCGCGCGGGTCCAAGTTGTCTTTTTCGCCTTTGATGATCACGCAGGCGTTGTCGTCGCACTTCACGACCGAGCCGTCCACGCGCCGGATCGGCGCACTCGTGCGCACGACCACGGCCTTGACGACCTGCCCCTTCTTCACGGCGGCGCCGGGGATCGCGCTCTTGACGGTGCCCACGATGATATCCCCGACGTGGGCGTAGACGTGCCGGCCGCCGCCCGAAACGTGAATGACGAGCAGCTCCCGGGCTCCGCTATTGTCGGCGACCTTCAGACGCGTCTCTTGTTGAATCATTTCGCTCGTTCCACGATCTCGACCAGCCGCCAGCGCTTCTCGCGGGACATCGGACGGCACTCCACGATGCGCACGACGTCGCCGACGTTTGCCTCGTTGGCCTCATCGTGCGCCTTGAAGCGCGTAGACTTGCGCACGATCTTCCCATAGGAAGGGTGCGGCACGCGCGTCTCCGAGACGACGACGATCGTCTTATCCATCTTGTTGGAGGCGACTCGCCCCTGTTTGACCCGCCGGGTGCCGCGCGATTTCTCTTCGCGCACCGCGGCGTCGCTGTTAGGCTGCTCCATGCTTTTCCTCGGCGAGCCGCTTCTCGCAGATCACGGTTTGGATTCGCGCGTACGAGCGGCGCATCGCACGAATCTTGCTGAAATCGGTCAGATGGCCCGTCCGCAGCGCGAAGCGCAAGTTGAACAGCTCCGACTTTGCGTCGCGGGCCTTCTGCTGCAATTCGGCGACGCTCAGATCGCGCAGTCCGTCTAAGTCGTTTTTCTTCACGGTGTATCCTCACGCGCGACGATCTTCGTACCGATCGGCAACTTGGCGGCGGCGCGTTGCAGCGCTTCACGAGCGACGTTGGGCGCAACGCCGGAGAGCTCGAAGAGCACGCGCCCCGGCCGTACGACCGCGACCCAAAGCTCCGGGTTTCCCTTACCCGAACCCATGCGAACCTCGGCCGGCTTCTTGGTGACCGGCTTGTCGGGAAAGACCTTGATCCAGACCTTTCCACCACGCTTGATGTGGCGGGTCATCGCGATACGCGCGGCCTCGATCTGGCGATTCGACATCCAGCACGGCTCCATCGCCTGTAGACCGAAATCGCCGAACGTCAGCGCGTTGCCGCGCACCGCCGCGCCGGACATCCGTCCGCGCTGAACCTTGCGCCACTTTACTCGTTTTGGCGTAAGCATCTTACTCGGTTACCTCCGCGCTCGGAGCCGGGGGCTCCGGAACGATCGCCGGCGTGGCGACCACTTCGGCGACCGGCTGCGCTTCCGTGGCGGGCGCTACCGTCGCGGGCTCTACCGTCGCGGGCTCTACCGCTGCGGGCGTTGCCGCTGCCGGCACGGCGGCCTCGACGGCCGGCGCCGCGGGGGCTGGAACTGCGGCGGGTGCGGCGGCTTCGGCAGGTGCGGGCGGCCGTGCTGCAGCGGGCTGCTGCATCCGTCCGTCGCGTCCGCGTCCGCGGCCACCGCGGTCGCGGCGTTCGCGTCCGCGATCCTGACGATCGCGCATCGCGCCGTCGCCGCGGGGCTGATCCGGCAGCACCTCGCCGCGATAGATCCAAACCTTGACGCCGATGCGGCCGAAGGTTGTGAACGCTTCAACCTGCGAGTAGTCGATATCGGCACGCAGGGTGTGCAGCGGCACCTTGCCGTCGGCGTTGTGCTCCGTGCGCGCGATTTCCGCGCCGCCGAGACGGCCGGAGACCTGCACCTTGATGCCGCGCGCGCCGGCGCGCATCGTCCGCATGATCGCCTGTTTCATCGCGCGGCGAAACGCGATCCGCTTCTCGAGCTGATCGACGATGTTTTGCGCGACGAGCCGCGCGTCGAGCTCGGGATGCGAAATCTCCATGACGTTAACCGCCACGCTCTTGCCGGTCAGCTTTTCGAGCGTCTTGCGAATCTCGTCGATCCCGACCCCGCGCTTGCCGATGATGATGCCCGGCTTGGCAGTGTTGACGATGACGCGCGCTTGGTTGGCGCGACGCTCGATCTCGATCTTGCTGATCGACGCCGAGCGCATCCAGCGGTTGAACGACTTACGGATCGCGACGTCTTCGTGTAGCCAATCGACGTAGTGCTTCTTTTCGAACCAGCGGCTGTCCCAAGTGCGCGTGATACCGAGGCGCATGCCTACGGGGTGAATCTTCTGTCCCATCTATGCTCCCGCAGCGGCGCTCGCCGCTTGCTTACGCGTGCTGCGTTTCTTTCGCGGTGTTTTTTTGGCCGTTCCGGCGCCCGCCGCGGAACGACGGGTCGCGCGCGCCGCCGAAACGGAGGCGCCGGCCGATTTCTTGGGCGGCTTCGCCGGCGGCGTCTCGCTGACGATCACCGTCACGTGCGAGAACCGCTTGCGTTTGAAGGCTGCTCGCCCTTGAGCGCGCGGATCGATGCGCTTGGTGAAGCGGCCGCCCGGACCACCGTCGACGGTGATGCGCGTGATGTAGAGTTCGTTGACGTTCATGTCATGATTGTTGCCGGCGTTGGCGACCGCGCTGCGGACCAGCTTCTCGATCGGCTCGGCGGCAAAGACCTCGGCAAACTTCAACAGTACGAGCGCTTCGCGAACGCTTTTGCCGCGAATCGCGTTGGCGACGCGGCGAAGCTTGCGCGGACCCTGGCGCACGAAGCGCAAGTGGGCTACGGCCTGCGGAGCGCGCTCGTTCACGTTTTCACCGTTGCTTTGTCGCCGCCGTGACCGCGGAAGTGACGGGTCGGCGCGAACTCACCGAGCTTGTGTCCGACCATGTTCTCGCTGATGTAGACCGGGATATGCGTCTTGCCGTTGTGAACGCCGATCGTATGGCCGACCATCGACGGCAGCACCGTCGAATCACGGCTCCACGTTTTGATCACGCGCCGCTCGCGCGTCTCGTTGAGCTTTTCGACCTTCTTGACGAGGTGGTCCGCGACGTACGGCCCCTTCTTTAGCGACCGCGCCATCTACTTAGACCCTCTCTTGCGAACGATCATCTTGCTCGTGCGCTTGTTGCGCCGAGTCTTCTTACCCATCGTCATCTGACCCCACGGCGTCGTCGGCGGCCGTCCGGAGGTCGATCGCGCTTCGCCGCCGCCGTGCGGGTGGTCGACCGGATTCATCGCGATGCCGCGGACGCTCGGGCGCTTTCCGAGATGCCGCGAACGCCCCGCTTTCCCGATGACCTGGTTCTCGTGCTCGATGTTGCCGAGCTGGCCGATCGTCGCGCGGCAGTTGATATGGATCCGCCGCACTTCGCCCGAGGGCATGCGCACTTGCGAGTATTCGTCTTCCTTGGCCATCAACTGCGCCGAGACGCCCGCCGAGCGGACGAGTTTGCCGCCCTCGCCGGGGCGCAGCTCGATGTTGTGAATGACCGTGCCAACCGGAATGTTCTTAATCGGCAAGGCGTTGCCGATCTTGATGTCGGCCGTCGGACCCGATTCCACCATTTCGCCGACCCGCATGCCGAGGGGCGCCAGAATGTAACGCTTCTCGCCGTCGCGGTAGTGGAGCAGCGCGATGCGGCACGAGCGGTTCGGATCGTACTCGACCGTCGCCACCTTGGCGGGGACTCCGTCCTTCGAACGCTTGAAGTCGATGATCCGGTAGATCTTGCGCGTTCCGCCGCCTCGATGGCGCACGGTGATATGGCCGTTGTTGTTCCGCCCGGAGTGTTTTTTGCGCACTTCGATCAAGGAACGCTCCGGCTCGACCTTCGACAGCTCCGAGAAGTCGATGGTCGTCATGAAGCGCTTACCCGGCGAGGTGGGGCGATATTTCTTTACCGGCACGCGATTTCCCCAAAAAGCTTACTGTTCAAAGTAGTTCACTCCACCGAGCTCGATCTTCTGACCGGTTTTGATCGTAACGACGGCCTTTTTGAAATCGCTCTGCCGGCCGCGCGTCCGCACGCCCTTGCGCGCGAAGGTGCGCGATTTACCCCGCACGTTCACGGTGTTCACGCGCAGGACGTTGACGTGAAATATCTCTTCGACGGCGTGGCGGATCTGCGTCTTGGTCGCCTGTGGGTGGACGACGAACGTATACTGGTGGAGCAGGGCGTCGGCCATCGATTTTTCGGTAATACGCGGCGAGACGATGACGTCACGGGCGTCCATCGGCGGTCTCCTGTTTGGGGGCGAGACGATCCGTCAGCGCTTCGTAGGCGGCCATCGTAAAAAAGAGACGATCGTAGCGCAGGATGTCTTTGACGTCGAGCGCGCCGTCGTCGGTTACGGCAACGCGTTGGAGATTGCGGCCGGCTCGCTCGATCGCGCCGGCATGCGTTTCACCGCGCCGGCAGACGACCAGCGTCTTGGGGCCCACACGCGCCGCTTTGGTGCTGCCGAAGAGCAGCTTGGCGAACGCGGCCGTCTTTTCGATCGGGAACTCGCTGGTGTCGAGCAGCGTCACGGCGTCGTTTTGGAAGCGGTCGGCGAGCGCCGCCAGGAAGGCGACGCGGCGTTCCTTCTTATTGAGGGACTCCACGTAGCTGCGCGGCTGAGGTCCGAACACGACGCCGCCGTGGCGCCACTGCGGGGAGCGAATCGAGCCTTGGCGCGCGCGTCCGGTGCCCTTTTGGCGCCAGGGCTTGCGCCCGCCGCCGGCGACTTCGTCGCGCTTGAGCGTCGAAGCCGTGCCGGCCCGCGGATTGGCAAACTCGCGATGGACCGCGCGATAGACCACGGAGAGCTTGTCGGCGTAGTCGCCGCCGAGCGCGGCGGGCGATTGCACTTCCTTGATAACCTTGCCTGAGGCGTCGATGACGTTGGGCATCAGGCCTTACCTCGCGTCTTCACGCTCGCGGTGACGATCACCAGCGCGTTCTTTCCGCCGGGGACGGCGCCGCGGACGAGCAGCAGATTGCGCTCGCCGTCGGCCGCAACGACCTCGAGATTCTGTAACGTCGTGCGGTTGACGCCGTAGTGGCCGGGCCGGCGGCTGCCCTTGACCGTGCGGCCGGCATTGGTATCGCCGTTGGATGCAGGCTGACGATGGATCATCGAGCCGTGGCTCGCGCCGCCGCCTCGGAAGTTGTGCCGTTTGATGCCGCCCGCGAAGCCGTGTCCCTTCGAGATGCCGGCGACGTTGACGCGATCGCCGGGCTCGAAGCCCGAGACGGTCACCGTATCGCCGACTTCACACTCCTGCGCGCCGCGAAACTCCCGCACGAACCGGACCGGTTCGACGCCCTGCTTCTTGAAGTGGCCGGCCATGGCACGCGTCACCGAGCCGCGCTTGCGCGGCTCGAAACCGAGCGCGACGGCCTCGTAGCCGTGCGTTTCCTTCGTCCGCCGATCGACGACCGTACAGGGACCCGCAGCGATCACCGTCACCGGGACAGAACGCCCGTCAGAGGTGAAGATGCTGGTCATCCCGACTTTACGGCCCAGGATGTTCTTCATTCGTCCGTTCTCTAAGAGTTTGCAAGGCCACGGGGCCAGGCGTATTGTTAAATCTTTTTTGCCGGTCCGCATCATGAAAAAGCGTACCGGCCTCAACCGCAACTTCGGCAGTGTACCAGGGCCGTAGCGCGAGGTCAAGGCTGGCCACTCTCGTACTAGCCCGCATGCCGCTAAATCAACGAATTTCCGTTCTTTTCGCTGCAATTTGTTTGCCCGCGATCCTCAGCACGGCTCCCGCGGGGGCCGCGACTCCGACCGGTGCCGTCCTCGATGCTTTGCGCAAGGCGACCCTCGGTCGCTCGATCGGCTCGATCACCTCGATTCACACCACGGGCGGAATGGAGGCCTTCGGAATTCGCGGGACCGCGTCGGAATGGGACGACGTCCACGGCGGCCGCTTCTACAGCTCGCAGGCCGGCGGTGCTCTGACCGGAGCAAGCGGCTGGACTGGAAGCGTCGCCTGGAACCAAGATTATTCCGGACTCGTCACGGTAGACGGCGGGATCCCCGGACGCGAGCAGGCGATCGATCAAGCCTATCTCGCGACGCTCGGCTACCTCAAGCCCGGCGCCGGCGGGGCGATCGTCGTCTACGCCGGTAGCCGAAACGACGGCGGCCGCAACTACGACGTGCTCGCGGTAACCCCAGCCAGCGGCAGCGAGATCGACCTCTGGGTCGACGCGCAGACGCACCTCATCACGCGCGAGACCACGAGCTTCGGCAACGTTTCGGCGACGACGCTCCTTTCGAACTATCGCCGCGTGGACGGCCTCACCTATCCATTTCTTACCAGCACGACGACGTCACAGGGCAACGCGACGACCAGCCGCACCGGCACGCTCGTGCTCAACGAGCCGGTCGGCGAGCGAATGAACCTTCCGGCGCAGCATCTGCACGATTTCTCGATCGGCGGCGGAGCGAGCGCGACGGTGCCGATCGAGGTCGTCAACAATCACATCTACCTGAGCGTGATGGTTGACGGGCGCGGGCCCTATACGTTCATCCTCGATAGCGGGGGCGATTACATCGTAACGCCGGAGCTTGCCAGGAGCCTCGGCGCGGTCAGCTCGGGGCAGGCCCAACTCGGCGGCGTCGGCAGCCAAACCGAAGGCGCTGCCTTCGCCCACGTCGATTCGATCGGCGTCGGTAATGCGAAGGTCGGCAGTCAATACGTGCTCGTGCTCCCGATCGGCACCGGCTTCGGAATGGGCGAGGGAATGCAGATCGACGGAATGCTCGGCTACCAGTTCTTGGCACGCTACGTCACGACGATCGACTACGCCAACTCGAAGATGACGCTGACGATGCCCGCGAGCGCGTCGCAGCCGGCCGGCAGCGCCGTCATTCCCTTCATCATCGACGGCACGATCCCGCGCATTGACGTCGGCATCGACGGCGTAACGGCGAGCGCCGAAGTCGACACCGGCAGCCGCGCCGCGCTGACGCTCGCCGCACCGTTCCTCGCGCAGAATCCCACGATTGCCGCGCTCGCAAAGACGCAGGAGGGGGTGACGGGTTTCGGCGTCGGCGGTCCGTCGTTCGGACGGCTCGGGCGCATTCCCACGCTGACGATTGGACCGTTTACGATCGCCAACAGCATCGCGGATTTCACGAGCGACAAGACCGGCGCGTTCTCGAATCCGTACAATCCCGCCAACGCCGGCGGCGGCCTCTGGCGGCGTTTCGTCGTCACCTTCGACTACGGCAAACGGCAGATGTATCTGACGAAGAATGCCGCCTTCGATACGACCTTCGCGTACGATCGCTCCGGCCTCTTCCTGATCGATCGCGCCGGCGCGTACACGGTGCTCTCGGCGTTTCCGGGTTCGCCGGCGGCCGGGGCCGGGCTCGTTAAGGGGGACGTCATCGTCAACGTCAACGGAGCGCCGGCCTCGCGCATGTCGCTCGCGGCGCTGCGCGGCCTGCTCTCCGGATCGGCAGGCACCGTCGTTCACTTCCACGTGCGTAACGATACGGGCGAACGCGACGTCAATCTCACGTTAGCCGACTACGTGTAACGGGGAAGGGTTTACGTAAAGGCGGCGATCCCGGTAATCTCTTTGCCGACGACCAGCGCGTGCATCTCGCTGGTGCCCTCGTAGGTCAAGACCGACTCGAGGTTGTTCATGTGCCGGATGACCGGATACTCGAGGGTCACGCCGTTTGCGCCGAGGATCGTTCGCGCCGCTCGAGCGATCGCGAGCGCCTCGCGAACGTTGTTGAGCTTTGCGAAGCTGACTTGCGACGGATGGAGCCGGTGCTCGTCCTTCGCGCGGCCGAGATGTAACGCCAGTAGCGTACCTTTATTGAGTTCGAGCAGCATATCCACGAGCTTGGCCTGCGTCAGCTGGAAGCCCGCGATCGCGCGGTCGAACTGTATGCGCGTCTTGCTGTACTCCAGCGCGGTTTCGTAGCAGCTGCGTGCCGCGCCCATCGCCCCCCAGACGATTCCGTACCGCGCTTCATTCAAGCACGAGAGTGGAGCGCCCAAACCTTCGGCGTTGGGCAGCAGCGCGCCGGCGGGAAGCCGGCATCCGGCCAGCGCGAGCTCGCTGGTGACCGAGGCCCGCAGCGAAAGCTTCTTGTGAATGTCCGAAGCGGTAAAGCCGGGCGTATCGCGCGGAACGATAAACCCGCGGATGCCCTCGCCGGTCTGCGCCCACACGATCGCCAGATCCGCGATCGATCCGTTCGTGATCCACATCTTGGTGCCGTCGAGAATCCAGTCCGATCCGTCGCGCCGCGCGTAGGTGCGCATGCCGCCGGGATTGCTGCCGAAATCCGGCTCGGTAAGGCCGAAGCAGCCGATGACTTCGCCACGCGCCATCGCCGGAAGCCAGCGCTCCTTTTGCGCTTCGTCGCCCCAGCGCCGGATGGAGTACATCGCGAGCGAGCCCTGTACGGACGCGAAGCTGCGAACGCCCGAGTCGCCGGCCTCGAGTTCGAGACAGGCGATGCCGTATGCGACGGCGCTCGCGCCCGCGCAGCCGTAACCTTCGAGATGCATCCCCAACAGGCCGAGCCGCCCGAGTTCGGGCCCCAGTTCGCGCGGTAGGATTCCTTCTTCGAACCACTCCGCCACCGCCGGCGTAATGCGCTCGCGTACGTATGCGCGGACCGTATCGCGAACGAGCCGCTCTTCGTCGGAGAGCAAACCCGAAACGTCGATGAAGTTGACGGGGTCAGGCATCGTTACGAACGGTTAGCGCTTGAGGACGCGCGCGAGCTTGTCGAAAAGCGCTTCGATCGACCGTTCGAACTGATCTTCGAAGCGCCGCCACAGCAGACGTCCGTCGGTATCGGAGAGCGTTGCGTCGACGCGGTACTCGACGACCGTCTCCTTCCCCAGCGTCGCTAAGACGAACGCGTGCGTGCCGTCGAATCCGTCGTTTTGAAAACGCCACACGATCCGTTCCTCGGGAACGGCCTCTTCCAGGATGCTGTGGATGCCGAGGTGCCATTCCTCGGTGCGCCCCGGCGTCAGCGGGCCCGGGGAGCGCATGAAGGGCTGCGACGCGAAAGGCCAGATCTGATCGCCGGAGGTACCCATCTCCTCGAGCAAATGATAGATGCGGCGCTTTGTGCCGTGAAACGAGCGCGAACGGAGCTCGTGAAGATCGATGGGCATCCGCCGTTCGTTCGCTTATCGAAGCGCGACGACCCCTACGCCACCGCTCAGGAGGATTAACAGCGGCGCGCTGATCTTCGTGCGCAGCATGAGTATGACGACCACCGCCGCGGTCGCGTAGGCCACGACCGACGACGGCGCGCCGCGGCCGATCGTCATCACGCTCGACCAGACGAGCCCGACGATCGCCGGTGCGAGCCCGCGCGAGATAATGGCGCGCCACGGCGACGCGGCGAAGCGCCGCCACACCGCGTCGAACGCGATCATGATCAGGCTGGAGGGCACGAACATACCGACGGTAGCGACGGCCGCGCCCAGCAGCGGGCGCGAGGGCGTCGCGGTGTAGCCGATCAATGCAGCAAAGATCGTCGTCGGGCCGGGGACCAGCTTGCCGATCGTATAGAACTCGGTAAACTGCTGCGACGAAACCCAGTGGTACGTTCCCACCGCTTCGGTGTGCATTTGCGGAATGATCCCTTTTCCGCCGCCGAAACCCAGGACCGAGAGCTGCGCGAAGACCCAGAGCAGCTGCAGCAGCGAATGGAACGTGTCAGCCACGGGCTTCTCGCCGGCTTCGCAGCGTCTCCAAAACGACGCCGGCGCCCCCGAAGAGCGCGAGCACGAGCAGCAGCGGCATGCGCAGCAGCGAGACGGCGGCCGCGGTGATCGCAACCAGCGCGATCGCGTACCAGCTCTTGCGTTCGTCCCACGTTAGCTCGAGCGCGTTGCCGATCGTCAATCCGAGCGCGCCGGCGGCGCTGCCTCGCAGCGCGCCCGCGACGAACGGATTCGCCGCGTACTTAAAATAGAGCGCCCCCGCGATCAGCACGATGACGAACGGCGGAACGCTCGCGCCGAAGAACGCGGCGATCGCGCCGGGCACACCGCGGACCTTTTGCCCGCAGTAGATCGCGAGGTTGAGCAGGTTCGGCCCCGGCAGTACCTGGGCGATCTCCAATCCGTCGAGGAAACCGCCGGCCTCCATCCAGCCGCGCGCGAGCACCTGCTGGCGGATCGAAGCCTTCTGCCCCCCGCCGAACGAGGTCGCGGAGATGCTGGCGAATGCGAGCGCGATACTTGTGAGCGACGGCCGCGCGTCAGAGGGCATCCGGAAGCGGTCCGTCGACGACCGCAGAGCGGTGCTTGCCCGAGAGTATGTGGATGTGAACGTGCGCCGTGTGCTGATACGGCGGCAGCACGCCCATGCGAATCATAAAGCCGGTTTCGTAAAGGCCCAACGACAGCGCGACCTTTTGAATGCCGCCGATCAAACGATGCCAGATATAGGCGTCACCCAGCGAGATATCGAGGATCGTGGGGACCCACTTCTTCGGAATGATGACGACGTGGACTTCCCACCACTCCTCTTTGCTAGGGTCGATGTTGTGGCGAAATGCAAAAACCTCGTCGTCTTCGTAGACGACTTCGTCGGCCTTCGCGCGCGTGCCGTCGAGCCGGCCGCGAAAGGTGTGCTCCGGATCGGGCTTTTCCCACTCCGACTGCTCTGGGCCGCTAATTAACTCCGAAAGCCAGCGTGTCATCGGTCACGTTGGCTTTTCGCAGCAGCGAGGAACGTCCTGTTCGCTGCTCGCCCAAGACGGTGCGCTGGATGAGCGGCGATTGTCCGGGTGCCATTCGCCTGCCGGCGTTGTTGAAGTTGACGTCGCGTTGGGCGGGATGTAGCAGCCGGGCGTAAGCGTACCGTTGTCGCGGTAGCCTCCGTTACAGTGCGAAGTCGAGGGCGGAGTTTCTCGTGAGATCCGCGCAGCCCGCGATCTCTCGCGGGGAAACGTTGGGGCGTCAACAATCGCGACGGCAGGCAATCACGGCGAAACGGGTGAACGCCCGGCGCATGAGCGAGGATGCTTTAAAGCGCGGCCTTACACCGGTTGACCTTCTGGGAGCGCAGCCGCGCTGGACGAAGGAGCGCAAGGCGTGGGAACACGTCGTTGCCGGCAACGAAGTGGTCTACGAGGATCGCCACGTCGTCGTCTTTCACGACCCCGTTGACGAAGAGCAGGAGTCGCAACGAATCCCCGGTGAGATCCGGCTCACGCTGCTGACGAAGAGCCGCCATATCGACAGTCTGATGGATTTGAGCGTCGCCGACGAGACGCTCAACGCCGCGATCCTCCACGGCATCCAGCAAGCCGCGCTGCGTGTCGGCCTTGAAAAGAAAGGCTTCGAGGTGCGCGCGCACGTCTATCCGCCGCTGCAGCACCGCCCGGAGCTGGCGTTTCGAATCCGTTCCGGGAAACCGCCGAAGAAATCGAACGGCGCCGCGGAGGAGTAGCTCCTACTCCGGTTTTTTCGAGAACGGAAGCTTCGCCGTGAGCGCGGCCTCTTTTTCCGCGAGCTTGGCGAGACTCTGAACGACGACGATGGCGATGATCGTGATGATGACGGCATAGATCAATTCCGCAACGACGCCGCTGCCGGGTTTGAGGAAGAGCGCGATGACGTCGCTGATGAGCTTGTTCCACGCGCCGGCGGCGATCAGGCCGAAGGCCACCGTCGCCAGCCCAATCATGGTACCGATATACGTTGTCTTAACTTCCATGCATCGTTCTTCGTTCTAACGGCAGGGCATTACCGCTACCTTCGCTCCGAGGACTCCGGTATAGTCGCGGCCGCCGTCGCCGGTACCCCCTGCGGTCACGTACCGCTTGAACGCTTCCGGCGTGCCGGCGCGATCGGAGTTGTACGGCGGATACCGGCCGTCGTCTATGGGTTTGACGTCGAGCTTGCGGTAGTTGCGCCCGAAGCGCGTATACGGGGTGGGAAGTTGGTACGCCGGAAGTAAAAGCAATCAGAGAGTTCATCCTCGTCCGCTGCATCGGACGGTTGTAGTCCGGCACCGAAATGACGCTGGTGAGGCAGATGGACGAGACTCGCGCGATCGGGGAATGGTTGAGGTGCCGCGTGTCCGGAAGGGCTTGGCGGGCGCCGCGGCTTCTAGAGGAGGCTCCCGGGTTGAGAGCGCCAAGGCATCAGAGTGATCCCTTGGTCAGGCACAAGCGTGGCAAATTCCCATTGACGGGTTGACGAACGGCGAAACCGAACGCCCGCGGGTAACGAAGGAGCGGGCCGGATCCCAGACCCGGCCCGTTCCACTGACGCAGGCCTGTTCGCGGAGGCCGACGACGAACAGCGCGTCACGGTAACGACTGGCTCGAGACCGCCGTTACAATTTGCTCGGTACGCGCAAACGTAACACAGCGGTGTTAACGCGTCAACGAAAGTTCCCCCCTTACCCGGAAAATCAAGCGCCCGCGACTGGAACGGCGCGGGCGGATGGACAAGCTTGCGTGAGAGGAGGCTAAGCCTTGAGCTCGATGTCCACGCCGGCGGGCAAATCGAGGTGCATCAGCGCGTCCATCGTCTTGGGCGACGCTTGAAGAATGTCGATCAGACGCTTGTGCGTCCGCATCTCGAAGTGCTCGCGCGACTTCTTATCGTTGTTCGTCGAGCGCTGCACGCAGAAGCGGTTGATCTCGGTCGGCAGCGGGACTGGCCCGCTGACGAATGCGCCGGTACGCTTGGCGGTCTCGACGATCCGCTCCGCCGACTGATCGAGCACTTTGTGATCGTACGCCTTGAGGCGGATGCGGATCATTTGTTTCGCCATGAAAATCTCTACTCGGCGACCGCGGTAACGACGCCGGCGCCGACGGTACGGCCGCCCTCGCGGATGGCGAAGCGCAGGCCCTCTTCACAGGCGATCGGAGTGATCAGCTCGACGTCCATCTGAACGTTGTCGCCCGGCATAACCATCTCGACGCCGTCGGGCAGCTTGATCGTGCCGGTCACGTCGGTCGTGCGGAAGTAGAACTGCGGGCGATAGTTTCCGAAGAACGGCGTGTGCCGCCCGCCCTCTTCTTTCGAGAGGACGTAGACCTCGGCTTTGAACTTCTTGTGCGGCTTGACCGAGCCGGGTTTCGCGAGCACCTGGCCGCGCTCGATCTCGTTGCGATCGACGCCGCGGAGCAGCACGCCGATGTTATCGCCCGCGATGCCCGAATCGAGCAGCTTGCGGAACATCTCAATGCCCGTCACGACCGTCTTCTTCGTCTCCTCCTTGAGGCCGACGATCTCGACCTCTTCGCCGACCTTCACCTGACCGCGCTCGACGCGGCCCGTGCCGACCGTGCCGCGGCCGGTGATCGTGAAGACGTCTTCAACCGGCATAAGGAACGGCTTGTTGACCTGGCGTTCCGGCTGCGGAATGTAGTCGTCGATCGTATCCATCAGCTTGAAGATCGGATCGGCTTCCGCGTCGCCGTGCTTACCGCTCGAGTTGAGCGCCTTGAGCGCCGAGCCGCGGATGATCGGCGTGTCGTCGCCCGGGAAATCGTACTTCGAGAGCAGCTCGCGAATCTCCATCTCGACGAGCTCGAGCAGCTCCTCGTCATCGACCATGTTGACCTTGTTCAGGAAGACGACGATGCGGGGAACGCCGACCTGACGCATCAGCAGAATGTGCTCGCGCGTTTGCGGCATCGGCCCGTCGGTCGCGGCAACGACGAGCACCGCGCCGTCCATCTGGGCAGCGCCGGTGATCATGTTCTTGATGTAGTCCGCGTGGCCGGGACAATCGACGTGGGCGTAGTGACGCTTGGGCGTCTCGTACTCCTGGTGCGAGATGGCGATCGTGATGCCGCGTTCTTTCTCTTCCGGAGCGTTGTCGATCTGATCGACGCCGACTTTCTGCGCGAGCCCTTCGGTGGAAAGGCAATGCATGATCGCGGCCGTCAGCGTCGTCTTTCCGTGATCGACGTGTCCGGTCGTTCCGATATTTACGTGCGGCTTGGTGCGCTCGAACTTTTGCTTGGCCATCTCTTTCCTTTCAGTACGCGTTACGCTGCGCGCAACGCCCCCACGCGGACTTCGCTGCGCGGGACCCCGGTCTTCGGGGAATAAACTCTCTAGACTCTAGTACACGGATCCAGGCGTATCAGTTGCCTCTTTTCCGCCTTACGCGGTAAACGCCCCCATCGCAGAGGGCGCCACAACCCCGGAATATTATCAAGCAAAACCTGCGAATGTCAACGGAGCCTAGGCTGGAGCGAGCTTCTTGCCCACCGCCTTGGCGACGATCTCTTCTTCGACGGATTTCGGCGCCTTTTCGTAGTGCGAGAACTCCATCGTATAGGTCGCTCGCCCTTGTGTCGCCGAGCGCATATCCGTAGCGTACCCGAACATCTCCGAGAGCGGGACGTGCGCCGTGATCACCTGGGCGCCGCCGGGTGCCTCTTCGGTCGCGTGGATCGCGCCGCGGCGCCGGCTGAGGTCGCCGTTGATGGCGCCCATATACTCTTTGGGCGTCGTAACCTCGACCTTCATGATCGGCTCGAGCAGGATCGGACCCGCCGCGCGGTTTGCTTCCTTCCACGCCATCGAGGCCGCAATCTTAAAGGCCATCTCCGAGGAATCGACCTCGTGGAACGAGCCGTCGAAGGCCACCGCTTTGAAGTCCATCACTGGGAAGCCGGCGAGCACGCCGTTTTGGGCAGACTCGCGGATGCCCTCTTGAACCGCTTTAGCGTATTCTTTTGGAACCGCGCCGCCGACGATCTTCCACTCGAAGACGAAGCCCGTGCCCGGGGCCTGCGGTTCGACCCGCAGCCAGACGTCGCCGTACTGGCCCTTGCCGCCCGACTGCCGTACGAAACGGCCTTCCTTTTCAACGGTCTTCGTGATCGCTTCTTTGTAAGCAACCTGTGGCTTACCGACGTTGGCTTCGACCTTGAACTCCCGGCGAAGCCGGTCGAGGATGATCTCGAGGTGCAGCTCGCCCATGCCGGCGATGATCGTCTGCTGCGTCTCCTCGTCGGTCCGCATCCGGAAGGTCGGATCTTCCTGAGCCAGGCGCGTCAGCGCCAAGCCGAGCTTGTCCTGATCGGCCTTGCTCTTCGGCTCGATGGCCTGATGGATGACCGGTTCGGGGAAGGTGATCGACTCGAGCGCGATCGGCGACTTCTCGTCGCAGAGCGTGTCGCCGGTACGCGTGTCGGAGAGTCCGACCGCGGCGGCGATGTCGCCCGCCCCGATCGAATCAATATCCTCGCGGTGATTGGCGTGCATCCGTAAAATGCGCCCGATGCGTTCCTTGCGGCCCGTGCGCGAGTTGAGCACGTAGCTGCCCTTGTTGAGGACGCCGGAGTAGACCCGGAAGTACGTCAGGTTGCCGTACGGATCGGTCGCGATCTTGAAGGCCAGCGCGCAGAAGGGCTCGGAGTCGTCGGCCTTGCGCGTGATCTCGTCGCCGGATTTCGGATCGCGCCCGACGATCTGCTTGGCCTCGAGCGGCGAGGGCATGTACTCGACCACCGCGTCGAGCAGCGGCTGAACGCCCTTGTTCTTGAAGGCCGAACCGCAGAGCATCGGCAGCACCGTGCCCTCGATCGTCGCCCGGCGCAACGCCGCCTTCATGCGATCGATCGGCAGCTCTTTGCCGTCGAAGAACATCTCGAGCAGTTCGTCGTCCTGTTCGGCGATCGCTTCGACGAGATGCTGGCGCCACTCGAGCGCGAGCTCGCGCAGTTCGCCCTCGACGTCCTCTTGCTCCGCCATCGTGGAGCCGAGATCGTCGGTGTAGACGACCTTCTTCATCGTGAAGAGATCAACGATGCCTTTGAACTTGTCTTCGGCGCCGATGGGCACCTGAATCGGCACCGCGCGGGCGCCGAGGCGCTCGCGGATCTTCTCGACGACGTTGAAGAAGTCGGCTCCGATGCGATCCATCTTATTGACGAAGACGATGCGCGGAACTTTATACTTGTTCGCTTGGCGCCAGACCGTCTCCGATTGCGGCTGCACGGCGGCAACCGAGTCGAAGAGCGCGACTAAGCCGTCGAGCACGCGCAGCGAGCGCTCGACCTCGACGGTGAAGTCGACGTGTCCCGGCGTGTCGATGATGTTGATGCGCGTATCCCGCCAGGTCGTGGCGGTCGCGGCCGAGGTGATCGTAATGCCGCGTTCCTGTTCCTGAACCATCCAGTCCATCGTCGCCGCGCCGTCGTGCACTTCACCCATCTTGTGCACGCGTCCGGTAAAGAAAAGGATACGTTCGGTACAGGTCGTCTTGCCGGCGTCGATGTGCGCGGCAATGCCGATATTCCTCGTGCGTTCGAGCGGATATTCCCTAGCAGCCATGGCGTTCTTAGTTTGAAACGTTACCAGCGATAATGGGCAAAAGCTTTGTTCGCTTCCGCCATCTTGTGCGTGTCTTCACGCTTCTTGATCGTCGCGCCGGTGTTGTTCGACGCGTCGAGCAGCTCGCCGGCCAGCTTCTCCTCCATGGAGCGGCCGCCGCGAGCCCGGGCAAAACCGATCAGCCAGCGCATCGCCATCGCCTGACGGCGATCGGGGCGCACCTCCATCGGCACTTGATAGGTGGCACCGCCGACGCGCCGCGGACGAACCTCGACCAGCGGCATGGCGTTGGAGAGCGCCTGTGAAAAAACTTCCATCGGGTCCCGGCCGGTCTTCTCGGCGACGATGTCGAGCGCGCCATAGGTGATGCCTTCGGCCGTTCACTTCTTGCCGCGCAGCATCACCTTATTGATGAAACGCGCCAACACTTTCGAGTTGAACTTTCCGTCGGGAAGAATCTGACGTTTGGGAGCGGGTCCTTTGCGTGGCATCCTTTACTTCTTTTTCTCGCGCTTGGCGCCGTACTTCGAGCGCCCTTGTTTACGGTTGGCGGTACCCGCGGTATCGAGGGTGCCGCGGATGATGTGATAGCGGACGCCCGGAAGATCCTTGACTCGCCCGCCCCGGACCAGCACGACCGAGTGCTCTTGCAGGTTGTGCCCGATCCCCGGGATATAGGCGGTCACTTCTTCACCATTGGTCAAACGGACGCGCGCAACTTTGCGCAGCGCCGAGTTTGGCTTCTTGGGAGTAACCGTCTTCACTTGAGTGCAGACGCCGCGGCGCTGCGGATTGCCGGCCACTTCGAACTGTCGCGTCGGGAGATCGGGATGCCCCGGCTTGGGACCCGTCAGGATGACGCGAAATGCCCGGGTCTTGACCTTCTGCTCGGTCTTCTCGCGCCCGCGGCGCACCAACTGATTGATGGTCGGCAAAAACTACAAGCTCCTCACGCTGACACAGAAACGGCCTCACCCGCAGGTGGGACCGAGGAACAACTATATCAAGGCCTCATGGGGTCGTCAAATGCCGAGCGAGCGGCGCGCCCTTAAATTTCCGGCCCTACGGCCCCCGCACGCGCCAGTTCCACGGCGATCTCGTCGCTTGTAAAGCCCCGGTGGCGCAGCGAGGTAATGAACTTCTCCATCGCCTCGCGCAGGCTGTGAAGCCGCCCGCGCGCATTGACCGGAATCTGGCCGGCGACCCGCGTGCCACGGCGGCGGTCGCCGACCAGCCAGCCTTCGGACTGCAGCTCCCCGTAGGCGCGCGCGACGGTGTTGGGCGCGAGACCGAGATCCCCGGCAAGCTGCCGAACGGTCGGCAGCGGGGCTTCGGGAGGCAGTTCGCCTCGCTCGATCGCGGCGCGAATCTGAGCGGCGACCTGTTGGTAGGGCGGGGTCTCCAACTGCGGATCGACGACGAGGTAGGGCGAGTTCACGCGAGACGAAGTCGTCCGAACAGGGGCATGATGCTGGCGGCGAGCGCCACCACGAACGCCACGATCAGGATTGCCATGGCAACCGTTCCGAGCGCGCCGAACAGCTCGGGGAGACCCGGCTGGGCGATCGCCGCGAAGACAAACACCGGCGCGGTGGCCAGCGACGCGACGTTGCGCGCCCGGCCGACGCGCAGACGTTCGTCGAGCGCGTACTCATACTGGGGATCGAGGCCGAGCAGCAGCGCCGGCGCATTAGCGATGCGCCACGCTACGAATCCGAGGATGAGCGTCGACGTCGCGACCACGAGCGCGCCCGCTCGATTCTGCGGATCGACCGCAAAGAGCAGGGCGACGACGAAGCTCGCCGCGACGCAGGCGATCAGCAAGGGCGGCAACGCGATAAACGGCGAGCGGCGAACCAGCGGGGCCACGCGCTGCTCGGTCGCACGGTGAAACTGCAGATAGGCCAACAGCGTGACCGCTGCGACCCCGAGACAAAAGAGTGCATAGGGCATAGCAAACGGGACGGCGGGAACCGCCTCGAGCAGTGCCAGCGCGAACGCGGCCACACCCAAGTAGCGACCGTAGTTGCTGGAGATTCCCTCGGCCTGCTCTCGCTCCGCCACGGCGCGATCGAGGCGTTCGCGTTGCGCCGGGCTCATCTCGCCCCAACGCGTGTACGTTCCCGCCATCCCAGCGAAGTAACGCGGACAGCGAAATGCGGCCAGCCCGCACGCCGCGTACGCTAGACCCATAACGAGGCGAATCAACTCGGGGTGATGGTGGTGTGCCGTAATCATTGTACCATCACCCTAATACAAAGTCAGGTTTTGTGTCAAGCCATTGGTTCAAAACATTCTTCGACAGGCTCGCGATGGACACGCGGTCAGGATGACACGAGCTAACTCGGACCGTATCTCGGGTCAATGGCCGCAAGCGGGACCCTTCACGAAGAGGCGCGGCTCGGCGTCTTAGACGGTCTGCGCGGCCTGGCGGTCCTGCTCGTTCTCTGGTATCACGTCTGGGAATTCTCCTGGCTCAATCCACCGCCGTCGCTGGCCTTTCTTCCGGCGACCGGATTCGCCGGCGTCACGCTCTTCTTTTTCCTGAGCGGTTTCGTGATCTCGTATCCGTTCGTACGCTCGCGAGCCGCCGGCACGCCGCGCCCCTCGTGGGCGCACTTCGCCCGGCGGCGGTTCATGAAGATCGTGCCGTCCTACGCGCTCTCGATCGGCGTCGCCTACGCGATCGGCTACGCACAGCTTCAGCCCTACGCGTCGCCGCTGCCGGATCTCGTGACGCACTTTCTCTTCGTGCACACGTGGTTTACGGAGCGCTTCGGAACGATCAACGGGGTGCTCTGGACGCTCGCGGTCGAGGTCGAGTTCTACTGCGTCTTTCCGTTGGTCTGGTGGTGTTTTGCACGGCGTCCCTACCTCACGGCCGGCGGGATGATCGCGATCGCGTGGGCGTGGCGCGTCTGGATGGCGCACTGCTGCTATAACACGCTCTTTCCGGCGTACGAAGAGAATCTGCCGGGCTATTTAGATATCTTCGCCTTCGGAATGATCAGCGCGTATCTCTTCGTCAGGCTCAGCACGCGGCCGAGGGCCACGCTGCAACGCAACCTCGCGGCGCTCGTCGCGATCGGCGGATTTGCGATGCTCTGGGAGCTGCTCGAGAGCGTCTTTGACTTTCGCTTTGCCGAGCAATGGGCGGGCGTCTGGCAGATCCATGGACGGCCGCTCTTCGGCCTCGCATTTGCCTTAATTGCGCTCGGGTCGCTGCTGAGCCCGAGATGGTGGCAGATCCTGCTCGACAATCCGCCGCTGCGCTTTCTCGCGACGATCTCCTACAATCTTTACCTCTACCACCAGATGATCGCCAGGGAGATGATATGGCATCAGGTCCCGCCATATCGGGGCGACCCGCACTATGACGCGCAGTGGCAAGTCCGATATACCGAACTTGCCTTTGCGGCAACCATCGCCTTCGCGACGGTCGTTACTTACTGTTTCGAAAGGCCTCTGCTACGAATACGCGGCCCGCGGGGGACGCGCAGCCCGATTAGAGTGCAGACTTAAAGATGCTCGACGTGAGCTCGGCGATTCCGGGTACGCGAACCTCTTTACCCTGGAAGCCGGTCACGGTGGTCCAGACCCACAGTACGATCCAGAGAAGCCAGATGATCGGGTAGAGGATCCAGAGGTGAATGAACCCCAAAATGATCCAGAGGACGAAGTAGAGAGCCCACATCGTGATCGATTGAGCTGCAGCCCACTTCACAAACTTGTTGGTTCCGCCGCCGACGAGCATAACGATGCCGCCGAGCAGGCAGAAAAGGTACGCGAGTCCCGCCGCAACGTTCGGCTCTAATCCGAACGGAGTATCTTTCGGAGGAGGGGTTACGGACATGGATTTCTGGCCCTTTCTGTTTTGTGCACAGACATCTTGGGAGCTTGCAGGCCTTGCTTTGCTTCGCCGGGACGTTCGACCTTCACGCAGAAGGGCGCCCGATGCGCCGTCGCGGCTGGTATGCGCTGCTGCTCTTGCCGTTTATCGGGACGCTCATCCCGCCGTTCTACAACCACGCCTCTCCCGCTCTGTTCGGGATCCCCTTCTTTTACTGGTATCAGTTGGCGTGGGTCCTCGTGACCGCGGCCCTTCTCGGAATCGTCGTGCTGATGACCAGAGACGGGCGTGTCTAGCGCGGCGCTGATCCTCGGGGCCTTGGTAACCGGGGTAACGGTGCTGGGCTTCTTCGCGGCGCGCTGGGGCGGCGCAAACCTGCGAGATCTCGAGCAGTGGGCGCTGGGCGGGCGGAGCTTCGGAACGATCGTCTCGTGGTTTCTGCTCGGCGGCGACCTCTATACCGCTTACACCTTCGTCGCCGTTCCCGCGCTCGTTTACGGCGTCGGCGCGCTCGGATTCTTTGCCGTCCCCTACGCGACGATCGCCTACCCCATCGCTCTGATCGTGCTTTCGAAGTTCTGGAGCATCGCACGACATCGCGGCTACGTCACGACCGCCGACTTCGTGCGCGACCGGTACAACGACCGAGGGCTCGAGATGGCGATCGCTCTCACGGGCGTAGTGGCGGCACTGCCCTACATCGCCCTTCAGCTCGTCGGAATGCGGGCGGTCTTCAGCCAGTTCAGCACGCTGGGGGCGATGCACGCCCTTCCCGCGCTGACCGTCGCCTTCGTTTTGCTGGCCGCCTATACGTACACGAGCGGCCTGCGCGCGCCCGCGATGATCGCATTCGTGAAGGACACTCTGATCTACGTGACCGTCATCGCGGCAATCACGGTTATTCCCGCGCGGCTCGGCGGCTGGGGACACGTCTTCTCGCTCTCGGCGGCAGCGTTGGCCGCCCGCCCGAAACCCTCGTCGATCTTCCTTGCGCCGCCGCAGTACTTCACGTACGCCACGATGGCATTCGGCTCGGCGCTTTCGCTCTTTATCTATCCACACTCGATCACCAGCGTGCTCGCCGCGCGCAGCCGCGAAGTGATCCGGCGCAACGCAGCACTGCTCCCGATCTACTCACTACTCTTGGGCCTACTCGCGCTGCTGGGGTACTGCGCGCTGGCCGCCGGAATCTCGACGAAAGACACCACGAGCGTCGTACCGCAACTCTTCGCCCGCTTCTTCCCCAACTGGTTCGTCGGAGTGGCCGACGCGGCAATCGCGATCGGCGCGCTCGTACCCGCGGCGATCATGAGCATCGGGGCTGCCAATCTCTTCGCAAGCAACGTCTTTCGCGAGTTCTCGCCGCAGCGCTCGCAGGTGGAAACCGTTATCGCCAAACGGCTGACTCTCGCGATCTGTGCGGTCGCGCTACTCTTCATCTTCTTCGTCCCGGTTCCGTACGCGATCGACTTCCAGCTCCTGGGCGGCGCGCTGATGCTGCAGATATTTCCCGCCTTCGTACTCGGACTGTGGACGCGTTGGTTTCACCCGAAGGCTCTGCTCGCCGGATGGGCGTGCGGCCTGGTCGCGAGCGGCGCGATGGCGTATGCCGGCGGTTTTAACGCAAACTATTCGCTCCATGCTTTCGGCGGAACGTTGACCGGTTTCATCGCGCTCTACTCACTCGCGCTCAACCTCGCGGTGAGCGCCCTACTCACCCTTCTTCTCAAGCGAGGCACGACGTGAGCAACAGAATCGATCCCGAAGGCTGGCCGCGCCCGAGTGGCTACGCCAACGGCGTTTTAGCCGAAGGGCGCTATCTCGCGATCGCCGGACAGATCGGTTGGAACGAGCGCAACGAGCTCGTCTCCGCCGGCTTTCTCGAACAGGCGAGCCAGGCGCTGCGCAACGTCGTCGCGGTGCTGCGCGCCGCCGGCGGCGAGCCGGCACACCTCGTGCGGCTCACCTGGTACGTTACCAGTAAAGACGAGTATCGCGCGAGCCTCTCAGGACTGGGACGATCCTATCGCGAGATCGTCGGCGCGGTCTATCCGGCAATGGCGCTGGTCATCGTCGCCGATCTGCTCGAGGAGGGAGCAAAAGTCGAGATCGAAGCGACCGCGATTTTACCTCAATCGCGCGAGGGCGTGCACGGATAGTCCGGCTGCCACTCGTATGTGCACGAAACGGTCGCCGAGAACGTGCGCGTCGTCGACATGCTCTTGAGCATTACGCCTCGCGTCGAGTTTGAAGTAGAGCACGAACGGCCTCACGTTGTCGCTCGTTTGTCCGGTCGGCGTCGCCTGCGATACAACCTCAGTCCGAACCCCCTACGCGAGCGTTACGAAAGTGGCCGTCATCAACGCTTTCCGCGCTCTGGCAGGGGAAGCGGCCCGCGCAGAAGGAAGGTTGCGCAATCTTGGATGCGGCAAGTCAATACGCGCTCGCGTATGCGCTGACGACGACCGCCGGCGTACGCGCACTTCTTCCGCTGGCCGCCTTCGCGGTGGTAATCCACCTTGGGTTCCTTCATCCGCCGCCGGCATTCGCCTGGCTCGGCGGGGCGACGGTGATGTGGCCGCTGATCGGCATCGCCGTGCTCGAACTCCTCGCCGATAAAGTTCCGATCGTCGACCACGTGATGCACGTCGTCGGCGTTGCCGTGAAACCGGCAGCCGCCGCCGTCCTCGTTGGAGGATCGGTGCACGCGCAATCGCCCCAAGTCCTCGCCGGCCTGATGGCGCTCGGCGCGCTCAACGCACTAGGAATCCACGCAGCCGTCGCCTCCGTTCGCGGCGCGTCGACGCTCACGACCGCCGGCATCGCCAATCCGGCCATCAGCACCGTCGAAGACGGCGGCTCGATTTTCGCAACGCTGCTCGCGTTCTTCGCGCCATTCATCGCTGCATTTCTCGCCCTCTGCTTTGCCGCCACGCTGTTCATCCTCGCGCGCAGCGCCTACAAACGCGTTCGAACCGGCCAACGTACGTAGCGGCGACGCGGAACGCTTTGCCGGAGAAGCTCGGACCGACGAGCGCAGCCACGGATGGCGGAGCGACGAGCGGTTCGACGGCGAAGCGTTCCGCGTCGCCGCTACGTACATTAGAACTCAGGAGCGCAGTTTGTAGCGCTGCAGCTTCCCCGTTTCCGTGCGGGGCAGCTCGCTGACGAACTCGATTTCGCGCGGCGCTTTGAACGGCGCGATCTGCGTTTTGCAGAACTCGCGAAGTTCGTCGGCCTTTGCATCGGTTGGCGCGCAGCCCTCGACCAGCACGATGAAGGCTTTGACGACGTTGGTTTCCCTGGCCGAATCGCGCTTGGCGACGACGGCGATCTCTTTGACGTCGGCGTGCGCGATGAGCGCTTGTTCGACCTCTGGGCCGGAGATGTTGTAACCCGACGAAACGATCATGTCGTCGGTGCGCGCGACGTACCAGAAGTATCCGTCTTGATCGCGGCGGTAGGCATCGCCCGGATAGTTCCAGCCACGCTGAACGTAGATCTGCTGGCGCTCGTCTTGCAGATACTTGCACCCGGTCGGGCCCCTGACGGCGAGCCGGCCGATCGTCCCGTCCGGCATCCGGTTGCCATGCTCGTCGTGGATCTCCGCGACGTATCCCGGAACGGCGCGTCCGGTCGATCCGGCGCGAACCTCGTCTTGCGGCGAACCGACGAAGATGTGCAGCATTTCAGTGCTGCCGATCCCGTCGAGGATCGCGATGCCCGTCTGCTCGTGCCACTGCTCCCAGACGGCGCGCGGCAGCGTCTCGCCCGCGGAGACGCACGTTCGCAGGCTCGAGAGATCGAACTCCCGCGCTCGCGCGGCCATCGCGCGGTACGCGACCGGCGCGGTAAAGACCGTGGTCACGCCGTGCGTCGAGATTGCGTCGAGCAGTTCGGACGGGCCGGCCTTTTCGAGCAAGAGCGTCGCGGCGCCGGCGCAAACCGGAAAGAGCAGTATGCCGCCGAGCCCGAACGTAAACGCCAGCGGCGGGCTTCCGCAAAAGAGATCGCTCGACTGCGGCTGCAGCACGCGCGTTCCGTATCCGTCGCAGCAGGCGGCCAAGTCGCGGTGATAGTGCATCGCCGCCTTCGGCGTACCCGTCGTCCCCGAAGTGAAGGCGATGATCGCGACGTCTTCGGCCGCGGTTTCGACGTTGGTAAAGACGGCGGACTTCGTGCGCATCCGCTGCTCGAGCGATTCGATCGGATGCACGCCCTCGCCGAAGTAAAGCGTTCGCACGCCGCCGTAGGTGCTGCAGGCGCTCTCCAAGTCGGCGCGCAGCCGTACGTCGCAGAGCGCGTGCTTGACCTGCGCTTTCTCCATCATGAAACGCAGTTCGTTCGCGCGGTAGAGCGGCATCGTCGTGACGGCGATTCCACCGGCCTTGAGCACCGCGTACCAGCAGGCCGCGAGCATCGGCGTGTTCGGCGCGCGCAGCAGCACGCGATTTCCCGGCTCGAGGCCCATCTCGTCGACGAGCACGCCCGCGATGCGGTTTGCGATGGCCAGCAGCTCCGCATAGGTCCAGCAAACGCCGCCCGGGGCCAGGAGGCAGCGCGCGTCTTCGCGTCCAGCGACGCGCGCGTCCAACAAGCTCGTTGCCGCATTGAGACGCTGGGGATACCGCAACTCCGGCAGTTCGAAGCGCAGCTCCGGCATCCGATCGGGCGCCGGCAGCCGGTCCTCGGCGAACGTGTCGGTGTGGCCGGTGAAGCGCAAACCGCTACCCTTCCAAGACCGCTTTGGCGATCACGATCTGCTGGATCTCGCTGGCCCCTTCGTAGATTCGCAGCGCACGAACGTCGCGGTAGAGGCGTTCGACGACCTCGCCGCGCGTGACTCCGCGGCCGCCGAAGAGCTGTACGGCGCGGTCGCAGATTCGCCCCGCCGCCTCGCTTGCAAACCACTTCGCCATCGCCGCCTCGCGCGTCACGCGGGCGCGGCCGCTATCCTTGCTCCAGGCGGCGCGATAGACGAGCAGCGTCGCGGCGTCGAGATCGGTCGCCATCGTAGCGAGCGCCGCTTGCGTCAGCTGCAGCGCGCTCAGCGGAGCGCCGAAAAGCTGCCGCTGCTTGACGTGCGCGACCGATTCGTCCAGCGCGCGGCGGGCGAAGCCGTTGGCCGCCGCTCCGACCGTGCTGCGAAAGACGTCGAGCACGCTCATTGCAACTTTGAAGCCCTCGCCCTCGGCGCCGATGCGGCAAGCCCCCGGAACGACGACGGCGTCGAGCGTCAGCGTGCCGAGCGGATGCGGCGAGATCGTTTCGATGCTTCCCTCCGCGCGCACGCCGGCGGCGGTCGCGTCGACCGCAAACGCGCTCAGGCCCTTTGCGCTGCGCTCTCCCGTCCGCGCGAAGACGACGTAGAGATCGGCGATGCCGGCGTTGGATATCCACGTCTTCTTGCCATCGAGGATGTAATCTCCGTCGCGGCGGGTCGCGGTCGTTGCCAGCGCAGCGACGTCGGATCCAGCCTCCAGCTCGGAGAGCGCGAAGGCGGCGATGCAGCGTCCCGCCGCGATCTCCGGGAGGTAGCGCCTCTTGAGCTCGGCATTGCCGAAGAGCGCGACCGGACCACCGCCCAAGCCTTGCATCGCAAAGGCAAAATCGGCCAGCGCGCTGTGATAGGCAAGGCGTTCGCGCGCCAGACAGAGCGTCCGCACGTCGAGCTCCGCGCGAATGCCGCCGTAAGCGCCGGGCACGCAGGCGCGCAGCCACCCGCCGCCGGCGAGCGCGCCGACCCAGTCGCGGCAGCTCTGCGCCGCGTCCGCTTCGTTCTCGCGAACCGGCGCCGTCGCCGACCAGCGTTCGAGTCCGGCGCAAAAGGCGCGATGCTCTTCGTCGAAAAGCGGCAGCTCGAGCACGTTAGTCGCCTTCGAAGCGCACGGGGCGCTTGGCGACGAAGGCCTCGTACGCGCGGCGGAAATCGTTGCTCTCCATGCACGCCGCCTGCGCGCGCGCCTCGGCGTCGATGGCATCGTCCAACGGCAGCGACCATTCCTCGCGAAGCATTCGCTTCGTCATGGCGTGGGCGAGCGTCGGGCCGCCGGCGAGCGAGTGCGCGAGTTTGTGCGCGCGATCCGCCAATCCATCGGGCGAACACAGTTCGTTGAAGAATCCCCAATCGTAGGCTTGCGCGCCCGGCAGCGTGCGTCCGGTGTAGAGCAATTCGCTCGCGCGCCCAAGCCCGATGATGCGCGGCAGCATCGCGCAGGCGCCCATATCGCAACCCGCCAGGCCCACGTGCACGAAAAGAAACGCGATCCGCGAACGCTCGGTCCCCAAGCGCAGGTCGCTGGCCATCGCCAGGATCGCGCCGGCGCCGGCGCACGCGCCGTTGACCGCGGCAACGATGGGCTGGGGACAGGCGCGCATCGCTTTGACGACGTCGCCGGTCATCTGCGTGAACTCCAGAAGCTGCGCCGGCGACGATTGCGTCAGCGGTCCGATGATATCGTGAACGTCGCCGCCGGAGCAAAAATTACCGCCGGCACCCGCCAGCACGATCGTTTTCACCCTCTCGTCGTCGCGCAGCGACGTAAAGAGCGCGCGAAGCTCGCCGTACAGCGCAAACGTCAGCGCGTTCTTACGCGCGGGGCGGTCGAGCGTGATCGTCAGCACGCGCTCGGCGAGCTGCGCTCGCGCGGCGCTCATCTGATACGGAATGGCAGGTCCTCTTCGTAGGCGTTTCCGGGGCTGTTCCGGGCGATCACGCGTAGGCGGTAGGCGCGCACGAAGATCGGCGGCGTATCGAGCAGGTGAATCGTGAAGGCGAAGCGCCCGGGCTTGATATGCGGCACGTTGATCGAAAAGAGATTGGTTCGAACCTCGATGCTCGCGACGTTGGTTCCGGTCACGAATGAACCCGACCAGCGCTCGCCGCGGCGAACGTCGAGCGAAGAGAAGCGCATCGCCAGAATCTTCGGCGGCGCGCCATCGCGCTCGACCGGCGGCGCCGGCATCGTCGCGCTGCCGACGGTGACGTTTGCGGGCGTCTCCGGAACCCTCGACCCACATCCAACAAGCAGCACTGTCAACGACCACGCGCCGATGCGATGATGCACGCTGGTGGTCGTACGGACTCGTTCGTGACGCCACCTGCTCTCGACGGAAGGCGCCTCGAAGCATTGGCTCGTAAGCCCCCGGGAATGCAGAACGCGGTCCCGCGAAGCCTCGCGCTCGATTACGCGGTCGGCGTCTGCGGCATCTGGATATCCTCGGGCTTCTTTCTTGACGCCTGGGCGCACGGGCACGTTCGGGTCGACACGTTCTTCACGCCGTATCACGCCGTCTTCTACTCGGGAATGCTCGCGCTCGCGTTGATCCTCGTCACCTTCGCCCTGCAAGCGCACGCGCGCGGCTACGCTTGGGCGGAGACCTTCCCGCGACCCTATCGCTTGGCGCTCATCGGCATCCCAATCTTCATCGGCGCGGGGCTGGGCGATATGATCTGGCACCACGTCTACGGCATCGAGGAGGGCGTCGATGCGCTCTTGAGCCCGACGCATCAGGTCCTGGGGCTCGGCATCTTCTTTCTCGCGAGCGCTCCGATCCGCTCGGTGCTCTCCGATCGCGGCGCGCTGACGCTCGGGCGCCAGTTTCCACTCGCGCTCGGCCTAGCGACGTGGCTCGTCCTGGCGCACTTCGGAACCGCGTACGGCTTCGATCCGGCAGCAGGGAAGACGAACGCGCCGCCGCCGATCGCGCCCTTCACGCCCGACTATCTCACCGCGCTCTCGATCGGCTACTACAAGATCGCGAGCGGCGTCTTGATCGTGATCTTCCAGAGCTCGCTGATTGCCGGTTTCGCGCTCTGGCTCGTCGCGCGCATGCATCCCAGCCCCGGAATGTTCACCGCGATCTTCCTGCTCGGTAACCTGCCGGCCGCGGCGGCCTTCACCAATGAAACGCCGCTGCTGGCCGTCACGCTCGCGCAGTCCTTGATTACCGGGCTCTTTGCCGACGCGCTCGTCCGCCTCTACGATCCGCATCCGGTGCGCGGAAAGACGCGCGCGTTTCGCTGGTTCGGCGCTACGGTTCCGATGACGTACATCGGCGTCTATCTGCTGGGCACCCTTGCGTACGGCGGAATTTGGTGGGATTGGAACGTCGCCCTCGGCTCGTGGCTCTGGTCGGGCGTCTGCGGCTTTGCCCTGGGCGTATTGATGCTCGCTCGCCGCACGGCATGATCCCGGCGGGCCTGCTCTGCGTGGCCTTGCTGCTGCACGGTGCGACGGCCTGGCGATACGGCTACTTCCGCGACGAGCTCTACTTCATCGCGTGTTCGAAGCATTTGGCCTGGGGTTACGTCGACCAGCCGCCGCTCGTTGCCATCGGCGCTTGGCTCTCCGCACCCGCGGGATATCAACTGCTCGCGTTACGCGCGCTGCCGGTTCTCGCCGCTGCGGGAACAGTCTATCTCAGCGCGATGTTGGCCAAAGAGCTCGGCGGCGGCCGCTTCGCGCAATTCCTCGCGGGGCTGGCGAGCCTGCTTCTTCCCGCGTATCTGCTGCTCGGCTCGACGCTAACGACCACGTCGTTCGAGCCTTTCTTCTGGACGGCGACGATCTATCTTACCGTACGAATACTGCGCGCGCCGGCGCGGGCGCTCCCGTACCTCTGGCTCGCGCTGGCGATTACCGTCGCCCTGGGTGCTTATGCCAAGTATTCGATGCTGCTGCTCGTCGTTGCATCGGTCGCCGGCCTGCTCGTAACCGGACGGCGCGACGTGGTCCTCTCGAAGTACGCGCTTGGCGCCGCGGCGCTGGCGACGCTGATCCTGCTGCCGAATTTGCTCTGGCAGGCCCTTCACGGCTGGCCGTTCATCGAGGTGATCCGCGGGGACGCGGTGCATCGCCCGGCGTTCGCCAACGGTTTCGCGCTGGAGTACCGCGACCTCGCGAGCAACGCGAAAGCCTTTGCGCTCGAACAGCTCCTCTACACGAATCCGCTCGCGGCGCCGGTCTGGCTCGCCGGCGCGATCGCGCCGTTTCGCATTCGCTCGCTGCGTGAGATGCGCTTTGCGGGAGTCGCATACGCCGTCGTCTTCATCGTTGCCGTGTTTCTCGCCGCCAAGGGTTACTACATCGTGGGCATCTATGCGGCGTTGCTCGCCGCGGGCGCCGTGGCGATCGAACGCGCCGCGACGTGGTTGCGTGCGACGCTCTTCGTCGCGCTCAGCGCGATTGCGCTCGTTTCCCTGCCGCTCTCGCTGCCGGTGCTGCCGGTGCCGACGCTCATCTCGTACATGCAAGCCCTCGGATTGACCGGAAGGGACGGTGCGCCGGCCCATCTGATTCAGCCGGTCTTCGCCGAGGAGTTCGGTTGGGATCGCTTGGCGATCGACGTCGCCGCCGTCTACACCGCGCTGCCGCCGAACGTTCGCACGCACGCGGCGATCTACGCCGATACCTACGCCGACGCGGGCGCCATCGACTTTTTCGGGCCGCGCTACGGATTACCGGCGGCGATCTCGAGCCAGAACAACTACTATCTTTGGGGAACGCGCGGCTACGACGGACGCGAACTGATCGCGATCGGAGCGACGCGTATCGATCTCCTGCGCCGCTACTACCGCAGCGTCACGCTCGTCCGGACGTCGAGTGAGCCCCTCAAGTGGATCGTCGAGGGTCCGTCGCCGATCTATCTCTGCCGCGATCCGGTCGCTCCGCTGGACGCAATTTGGCCCAACTTGCGCTGGTACGGCGCGTAACGCCGGGGTACGTTAGGCTTCGGCGAAACCCGGGATCGTCAGCGCGACGCCGCTGCGCGAACCGTCGACGAGATCGATGACCGCCTGCGCGATCTCTTCTACCGTCGCGATGCGTCCTTGCGGATTGCTTTGCGCGAGCAGGTCGCGCGTTTCGTCCTCGCTTCGTCCGGTCTTGGCAACGATGTTGGCGATCGCGCCGTGCAGGATCGCCGTCTCCGTGTAGCCCGGACAGATCGCATTGACGGTAACGCCGCTGCCGGCCGATTCGGCGGCGAGCGCGCGCGTTAGGCCGATGACGCCGTGCTTGCTCGCGCAGTAGGCGGCGATGTACGGCGCTCCCGCCAGTCCGGCCGTGCTCGCGATGTTGACGATCCGACCCCAGCCTGACGCCGCCATCTCCGCAAAGACCTCGCGCGTGCACAGGAACGTGCCAGTCAGGTTGGTCCCGAGGATGCGCTCCCACATCGCCGTTGACGTCCGGGAGAGCGTCGCCGTCTCGGCGACCCCGGCGTTGTTGACGAGGATCGCAATCTCACCGTTGGCCGCGCGGCACTGCGCGAAGGCGCGGCGCACGTCGTCTTCATTTGCAACGTCGGCGCGCGCGTGAAAGAACGGCGTTGCGGCCACGTCCGAGCGGCTGATGATGCTGACGCGCACCGCCGCGTGCGCGAGTCGCGTCGCGACTGCGAGGCCGATGCCGCGTGAGGCGCCGGTGACGACGGCGTGCTTGCCTTCGATGCTCACGCGGTTTCGCGGGCTCGCGCGATCAACCGCTCGAGCTGCTCTTTGCCGGCGACGTACTGGACCGGCCACTGCGCGTCTTCGTAGCCGAGCTGCGCCGCCGCGTGCAGCGTCCAGAATGGGTCGGCGAGGTGCGGGCGCCCCAGCGCGACGAGATCCGCGCGCGCGCCCGCGACGATGGCGTTGACTTGATCGGTATCGGTGATGTTCCCGACGGCCATCGTTGCGATGCCGACCTCGTTGCGAATCTTGTCCGAGTACGGTGTCTGGAACATGCGCCCGTACACGGGAGCCGCGTCGGGTGACGTCTGCCCGGCCGAGACGTCGATCAGATCGGCGCCTGCGCCTTTGAAGGTGCGCGCGATCTCTACCGCGGCATCGCCGTCGATTCCGCCCGCGACCCAATCCGTCGCCGAGATTCGCACCGACATCGGCCGCTCTTGCGGCCAGACGGCGCGCATCGCGCGAAAGACTTCGAGCGGGTAGCGCAGGCGGTTCTCCAGCGAGCCGCCGTACTCATCGGTACGCTGGTTGCGCAGCGGCGTGATGAACGACGAGAGCAGGTAGCCGTGGGCGCAGTGCAGCTCGAGCATATCGAAGCCGGACTCAAGCCCCATCCTCGCGGCGCGCACGAAGGCATCGCGAATCTCGTCCATCTGCGCGCGAGTAAGCTCCGCAGGCACCTGATTGCGGGGCGCGTAGGGGATCGCCGACGGCGCAAAGAGCGGCCAGTTTCCGTCGTCGAGCGGCTCGTCGATTCCCTCCCACATCAGCTTCGTCGAGCCCTTTGGCCCCGAATGCCCGAGCTGCAGACAGATCTTCGCACCCGAACGCTCGTGGATGAAATCGACGATCCGCTTCCACGCGCCGGCGTGTTCGTCGAGGTACATTCCCGTGCAGCCGGGCGAGATGCGTCCCTCGCGCGTCACGCAGGTCATCTCCGTAAAAACCAAGCCGGCGCCGCCGAGCGCCCGCGAGCCCAAGTGCACGAGATGGAAATCGTTGGGCGTTCCGTCGACGGCGCTGTACATGTCCATCGGCGAGACGACGACGCGATTGCGCAGCTCGAGTTCGCGTAACCGAAAGGGAACGAACATCGGCGGGATCGGCGCGCCCCCGAACCAGCGCTCGACCCGCCCGACGTAGGTCGTGTCGCGCAGGCGAAGATTTTCGTGGCCGATGCGCTGGCTGCGGGTGAGCAGGCTGTACGCGAACTGCTCGGGCGGCAGGGTCGCGTAACGGGCAACGTTCTCGAACCACTCGGTCGAGTTACGCGCGGCGTTCTGCAGCTTGAGAAACTCGATCTTTCGCGCCGCTTCGTACTGCGGCAGCGCGCGTGAGAGATCTCCGTCGAGCGTTACGAGCGCGTTGACCAAGCCGATCGCATCCTCCATCGCCAGCTTCGTGCCCGAGCCGACCGAGAAGTGCGCGGTGTGTGCCGCGTCGCCGGCCAGCGCGACGTTGCCGTCGGTCCAGCGTTCGTTGCCGACGCGTGTGAAGTTGAGCCAGTCGCGGCCCCGTAGATGCGCGCTGTTGGCCATCAGGCGATGTCCGTGCAGATACGGCTCGAAGAGCCGCTCGCAGAACGCGATCGTCTGCTCGGTGCCGGCGGTATCGAGGCCGTGCGCGAGCCAGGTCTCCTCGCGGCACTCCACGATGAAGGTGCTGCAATCGTCGTCGAAGCGATACGCGTGGACGGTGAACCATCCGTGCTCGGTGCGCTCGAAGATAAACGTGAAGGCGTCGAGCGGAAGCGTGGTTCCCAGCCACACGAAGCGGCAGCGTCCCTTCGCAAGAACCGGTTGAAAGGCATCGGCGTAGGTCTGGCGCACGCGGCTGTTCCCTCCGTCGGCCCCGACCAGCAGATCGCAGCTCTCGCGCAGTCGCTCGACGTCGCCGATCTCGCGCTCGAAGTGCAGCCCGACGCCGAGCTCGGCTGCCCGGCGCTGCAGGATCGCGAGCAGATGTTTACGCGAAATTCCGCAGAAGCCGTGGCCGCCCGAGCGAATCGTGTGGCCCTCGAAGTGGATCTCGATGTCGTCCCAATGGGCAAAGGCCTGCGTGATCTCACGCTGCGTCGGCTCGTCGGCCGCTCGCAAGTTCTCCAGCGTTGCATCGGAAAAGACGACGCCCCAGCCGAAGGTATCGAGAGGCCGATTGCGCTCGTAGAGGTGCACGGGCCACGCGGGAAAGCGCGCTTTGATCAGTATCCCGAGATAGAGGCCGGCGGGTCCGCCGCCGATACACGTCACGCGCACCCGCTTACACTTTGATGAGAGGCGCAGACGAATCCCGCTCGCCTATGGTACGCTGGCCCCGACGCGATGAGATCTACTGCGCTGGCCCTCGCCCTATTCTCGCTCGGCGTACTCGTGGTTTTTGGCGCTACCGCGCGACCCGCGCAAGCCGCCGCCTCGGTGACGCTATCCAGCGGCCTCAACGAGACGCGGACGACGATTCCGGTGACCGTCGAAGGCGTGCGAGCCTCGTGCGTGCTCGATACCGGCAGTTCGGTGATGCTCGTCTCGCCGGCGCTCGCCCATCAGGCCGGGCTACAGAGCCAAGGCGGGACCTTCGAGATTGCGCCGGACGGCCGCACCTACGCCGACCGCCAGACCGTCGTCAGCCGCTTCACGATCGCCGGGAACGTAATGCGCAACGTCCCGGCCCTGATCTCCGCGAACATCAGCGGCTCGAGCGCGCTCTGCGGCTACGATTTCTTTGCGCGGTTCCCGACGCTCATCGATCGCTACCACCGCACCGTCACACTCTTTCCGCCCAGTGCGAAGCTCGCACACCTGCACTGTCTGCCGGTCGCGCTCGGTCCGCGCGTACCGCTGGCGACCGTCGAAATCAACGGTACGTGGCTCGACGACATCGTCCTCGATTCGGGAATGGCGGGGGGCGGCGCACTGTGGGACGGCGTGCGGTCGCGCTTACGCCAGCCGCTGATTGCGAGTGCCGACTACGTGACGAATCAATCCGCGGTTCGCAACGGCTTCGCATGCGGCGCTTCTGCGTGGATCCGGTACGCGTCGGGTGCGCCCGAGACGTCGATGCCGATCTGCACCGAGCCGCGCCGTCCCGACGGCTATAACGGGATCATCGAAACGAACCTTTCTAGCGTCCATGCGATGGCCGTCGACTACGAGCACAAGCGCATCTGCTTCGAGGTCGCGCAGTACTCGCCGGGCTGGACGGCGGCACAACCGCCGCCGGCGCAAGCGCAGGCCCAAGCGGCGCAATCGCCGAGCGACGGCAGTGCGTGGTCGCGCTTTAACTCGCTGCGTCCACCGCTCTAGGAGCCCTACAGGCGCCTAGCGCTTCAAGGCGACGAGCAACCCGTCGCAGATCGGTACGAGCGCCGCGTCGACGCGATCGTCGCGCCCGGCCCGCTCGCTCACGAGGCGCAGCGCGCGCGTATTGGGATCTTCGTTTGAGGGATCGGCGACGGCGCCGTCCCACAGCACGTTATCAACGAGCACGAATCCTCCGGGGCGCACGAGCTCCAGCGCGAGTTCGTAGTATTCGTTGACCCGCTGCTTGTCTGCGTCGATGAAGGCCATATCGAACGGCTCGATGGCTACCGTGCGTACGCTTTCGAGCGTCTCCAGCGCCGGGCCGATGCGCAGGTCGATGCGCTCCGCTACGCCCGCCGACTGCCAATAGCGGCGCGCGATGGCCGCGGTCTCCTCGTTGACGTCGCAGGCCAGGACGTAGCCGTCCGCCGGCAGCGCCAAGGCCATCGCCAGCGAGCTGTAACCGGTAAAAACGCCGATTTCGAGATAACGGCGCGCGCCGATCGCACGCGCCAGCACTTGCATCAGACGCCCCTGCTCGGGGCCGATCTGCATGCGCGAGCCGGAGAGCTTGGCCGTCTCCTCGCGCAGCGCACGCAGCACCGGATGCTCGGGGGCCATCGTCCTCACGATGTATTCGTGAATCGTGGGGTCTTGTATCGCGCTTTTGGTCGTCATCGCCGTATGATACCACCGAAAGTGGGAGCGCCCGGGCAAATCGAGCGTTCCCATCTTCATTCGGCGGTGGCCGGCGCGAAATTACCTGGCCGGCGGAGGCGTCGGGGCCTCTTCCGGAGCGATCTCCTGCTGCTGCGGCGCCGCGTCGGCCTGCGGTGCCTGGTCGTCCTGTTGCGTCTGAGGCTGATCGTTCTGTTGAGGCTGATCGTTCTGTTGGGTTTGATCCGGTTGCGACGAGACGTCCGACTGCGCCGCTTCATCGGATGGCGGCGAGACGTCGAAGGCGGCGACGTTCGGGCCGGCATTCGGCTGCGGTGCCGGCTCGGCCGCGATCGGCGTCGCGTAACTCGGGATTCCCTCGTTCGCCGGTGCGGGGTTGAAGTAGGCCGATTGTTCGGGAACCGGAGCTTCTTCCTCATAGGGCGCTTTGTCGCGCGCGACTTCGTTTAGCGTTCCGTTCGAGCCGTAAACCATCGTCACGGCGGCCGTCGTCCACGGCGAATCCGGGTAGGCCGAGCGCAACACCGAGAGGGTCGCGACGCCGGCGGCGCTCGAAGCCTCGCCGCAGCGCCAGTACTCCCGCATGAGGTGGGACATGATCCGCGGCAGCCACGGATCGCGCGGATAACGATGCTGCCAGTCGAGAATCGCCAGCTCCAGGTGATTCAGCGAAGTTGACGTCGAGGGATCGAGCATCTCCCGAACGTCGCGTTGGTCGTAGTCGTCTAACCGGTTTCTAATTTCGAGCACGCTCTGGCTAGATGGACCGAAGTATTCATCTGCCGGCGCGGCGCTGGTCGGTGAATCGGCTCGCGCGATCTGGAGCGAAGCGGCAAGCAGAATGCTCAAAGTAACGAGCGCTTTGCGCATCATAAACTCCTCAAAGGCAAAGAACCGCAAGATTGCGGCATGCAGCAATTGTCGGAGTCTGCGTGGCGACCGTCAACTTGCGTAACTCTCCAAATGGAGTTACGCAGCCGATTCTAATCTATCCGCAATGAGTTAGCGGGCGGTTAGTTAGAAAGGCGTTAAAGGTCGATGACTTTTTAGCGAAGCGATCGCGTGTAGATCTCGTCGAGGTCTTCAACCGTGTTGAGCGTCACCGCATCCTTGACGTCGGCATCGTCCACGCCGGAGGACGCCCGCATCGTACTGGCGAGGACGTCGCCGTGGTTGTAGCCGCGAATGGCCGCATTGTGTGCGGCGATCGTCGCCCTATCCGTCTTGCCGTTGGCGACGACCCACTTCTCGAACTCCATGTACCGCGGCTTGGCGGTCCGTACGAACTCGATCGTCTTGCCCCGGTCGAGGCCCAGCGCGCTCAGGGTCATCGCGTCGAAGCCCGCGCCGCATTCGTCGTAGCCCTCCGGCAAAACGCCGCGCGCCGCCAGGGAGAGTTTCAGCCACAGACGCGGGAGATGGATCGCTCCCAGCGGACCGGCGGTCCCCGAGCTGACGGACGGAACGACGGTGGATTGAGTATCAGGCGCCATTGCGAGTCCTCCTAGACGTGAAGGTGAGTTCGGAAATGCCGGACTTATCGAGCTCTCCCAATCCGAGAGCCTTCATCCGTTCGTACTGCTCGAAGGTGGCCTCTGCCAGCGGCAGCTCCAGCCCCGCATCCTTTGCGAGCGCGAGCGCGATGCCGCTATCTTTCGCGGCATGCGCGGCCGAAAAGTAGACCTCGTGGTCGCGGTTTTGCATGTCCGCGCCGTCAGTCTCGAGCACGCGCGAATTTGCCCCGGTCTGCGAAAAGACTTCGCGCAGCATGTCGAGATCGAGGCCGAGCGCGTCGCCGAGGCCGAGGCCTTCGGCCAGCCCCGCGGTGTTGATGTTCATCACCATGTTGACGAGCGCTTTGACCTGTGCCGCGCGGCCCGCATCGCCGATGTACTTCAGCGATGCACTCATCTTCTCAAACATCGGCTCGAGCTTTTCATAGGCCTCGCGTCGGCCGCCGATCATCAAGTAGAGCGTGCCGTTGCGCGCTTGCAAAATTGAGCTGGCCATGGCGGCTTCCAGTGCCTCCGCGCCGGCCGCCTGCGCAAGCCTTTGGACGTCGACGTGGGCGCGCGGTGAAACCGTCGCGCAGTTGACGAAGACTTTGCCCGCGGCGTTGGTGAGCAGCGAGTCTTCGGGTGGCGTAAAGATCTCGTACATCGCCGCGTCGTCGGTCACGACCGTGACGATGACGTCGGCGAGCGCCGTGACGCGCGGCAGCGACGCGGTGACTTCGCCGCCGGTCTCGGCGGCGGTCGCGTGCGCCGATTCGGGGTTGAGATCGTAGAGCGCGACGATGGTATACCCGACGTCGTTTAACCGTTTGGCGATGTTCGAGCCCATGCGCCCGGTGCCGACGATGCCGATCTTTTGCAGCGTGCTCATATCTGGGACGGAGAGTATGCTTGCTCTGGACCCGGCGAACCTGCAAGGAGGCGAGCAGCAGCCTACCGCCAAACCTCTCGGGCAGCCGAGCTACAATCTGGGGGAGCACGCTATCATCCTTCATTTCAGTTAAGGCTTCTTCACGCTACTTATTAGGAGAGATATAAATTGCGTTTTACGCGAATATTGGCCGCCGCTGCGGTGCTGCTCGGGGCGAGTCTGACGACCTACGCCTCGGCACAAGTTGAGAGTACGCCGATTCCCGCCCCGAGTAAGCCGAACTTCGCACCGGTAGAGTTCCTGCTGGGAACTTGGACCTGCAAGACGAAGAGCGCGCGCCGCCCGGCCGCCTACGTAACCACGTCGACTTACACCCTCGATCCAACGGGTTACTGGATCAACGAGACCTCCACGACGGCCAAGACCTCGTGGGTCTCCAAGCAACTCACGATTTCCGATCGAATCACGTACGATTCGGATAGCAAACGCTGGGCCGACGTATCGTGGGGTGACGGCGGCGCCTACGGCCTCTCGTTTTCAAAGGGCTGGAGCGGCGACAAGATCACGTGGCACGACGTTGCGTTTGCGCCGGGACCCGACATCAGCGCGCAGGCCGACGTCACCACGACGAAGGTGAGCCCCACCAAGCTCACGTCGAGCTCTTCGTTCACCGAAGCGAACACCGGACGCCACGTCAGCGTCTCGACGGTTTGCACGAAGAGTTAACCACCGAGTACTTCTGCATAAAAGAGAAGCGCGAGAACGAAACGTTCTCGCGCTTTTCGTTTGTCACCGCCAGGGGTGTTAGTAGCTTTCTTCTTCCTGGTTGCTCTCGGTGAACGACGCCGGCTCTTCTTCGTCGCCTTCGTAGGCGGGCTTCTCGTCGTCGTAGGTGGACTCTTCGTCCTCTTCCTCGAGCTCGTAGCCTTGCGGGCCTTCGACCTCTTCGTCGGCGGCCGGCGCTTCGTCTTCTTCGAAGATCTCCTCGGCGTCGATCTCGGCGGCGCGCGGCGGCGTCGGAGGAACGGGAATCGGCGTGGTCGCGTCCAGCGGCTTGCTGTCGTCGATCTCTTCCTCTTCCTCTTCCTCGACCTCGCTGGTCTCGGGTTCGACCGGCGCTTCGGCGACCGCCTCACGCGTTGCGACGACCGTCTGCGATACCGCGTTCTGCTCGTCGCCCATCAAGAGTCCGTACTCGCGACGCTCCGTCTCGCCCATCTCGTCCTCAGGCGTCCGGATCTCGACCTCTTCACGGTTCTCCGTTAGCACCTTGACGTCGAGCGCGAGCGACTGCAGCTCCTTGATGAGCACCTTGAACGATTCCGGAACGCCGGGTTCCATCACGTTCTCGCCCTTCACGATCGCTTCGTAGGTCTTGACGCGTCCGACGACGTCGTCCGATTTCACGGTCAGCAGCTCTTGCAGCGTGTACGCCGCGCCGTAGGCTTCGAGCGCCCAGACTTCCATCTCACCGAAGCGCTGGCCGCCGAATTGCGCCTTACCGCCGAGCGGCTGTTGCGTGATCATCGAGTACGGGCCCGTCGAGCGCGCGTGGATCTTGTCGTCGACCAAGTGCGCCAGCTTGAGCATGTAGATCAAACCGACGGTAATCGGCCGAGAGAAACGCTCTCCGGTACGGCCGTCGCGAAGCCACGTCTTACCGTCGGCCGGGAGGCCGGCGTCTTGCAGCCACTCCGCGATATCCTCGGCGTGCGCGCCGTCGAAGACCGGCGTCGCCACGCTCATGCCGAGCATGCGCGCCGCCCAACCGAGGTGCGTCTCCATGATCTGTCCGAGATTCATGCGCGACGGCACGCCCAGCGGATTGAGCACGATGTCGACCGGCGATCCGTCTTCCATGTACGGCATATCCTCTTCCGGCAGCACCTTGGCGATGACGCCTTTGTTGCCGTGACGTCCGGCCATTTTGTCGCCTTGCAGAATCTTACGCTTCTGCGCGACGTAGACGCGCACGAGATGATTGACGCCCGGCGAAAGCTCGTCGCCGTTCTCGCGCGAGAAGACCTTGACGTCGATGATCTTGCCCTTCTCGCCGTGCGGCACTTTGAGGCTCGTGTCGCGAACTTCACGCGACTTCTCACCGAAGATCGCGCGCAACAGCCGTTCCTCGGCGGTCAGCTCGGTCTCGCCTTTGGGCGTGACCTTGCCGACGAGGATGTCTTCCGGGCGCACCTCGGCACCCACGCGGATGATGCCGCGCTCGTCGAGATCCTTGAGCGCGTCCTCACCAACGTTGGGAATGTCGCGCGTGATCTCTTCGGGTCCGAGCTTCGTGTCGCGTGCTTCGCACTCGTACTCCTCGATGTGAATCGAGGTGAAGCGGTCCTCTTTGACCATGCGCTCGCTGATCAGAATCGCGTCTTCGTAGTTGTAGCCTTCCCACGGCATAAACGCGACCAGGACGTTTTGTCCCAGCGCGAGCTCGCCTTGCTCCGACGACGGCCCATCCACGATGACCTGTCCCGCGCCGACGCGGTCGCCGACGGAAACGATCGGGCGCTGATTGATGCACGTGCCGGCGTTGCTGCGAACGAACTTCAGCAGGTCGTAGGTCTTTTCGACGCCGTCGGTATTGCGCACCGTGACGCCCTTGGCGTTGACGGCGGTGACGTCGCCGGCCTCGTCGGCCACGACGAGGCTGCCCGAGTCCTTGGCCGCGCGATACTCCATGCCGGTGCCGACGATCGGCGCGTCCGGACGGAGAAGCGGCACGGCTTGACGCTGCATATTCGCGCCCATCAGCGCGCGGTTCGCATCGTCGTGCTCGAGGAACGGAATCAGCGCGGTCGCCACGGAGACGATCTGCTTGGGCGAGACGTCCATCAACTGTACGCGCGAGGCGGGCTCTTCGATGTACTCCTCGGCGTATCGGCAGACGACCGAGTCGGCCGTGATCTTTCCGCTGGCCGAGTTGACTGGAGTGTTGGCCTGCGCGATGATGTACTCGTCTTCGCGATCCGCGGTGAGATAGACGATTTCGTCGGTCACGATGCCCTCGCGCACGACCCGGTACGGCGTTTCGATGAAGCCGAATTTATTGACGCGTCCGTAGGTGGCGAGCGAACCGATCAGACCGATGTTCGGGCCTTCCGGCGTCTCGATCGGACAGATCCGTCCGTAGTGCGAGTGGTGAACGTCGCGAACCTCAAAACCGGCACGCTCGCGCGAGAGGCCGCCCGGCCCCAGCGCCGAGAGGCGCCGCTTGTGCGTCAGCTCGGCGAGGGAGTTCGTTTGGTCCATGAACTGCGAGAGCTGCGAGGAGCCGAAGAACTCTTTGATCGCCGCGACGACGGGGCGAATATTGATCAGCGCCTGCGGCGTAACCGTCTCGATATCCTGAACGGTCATGCGCTCGCGGACGACGCGCTCCAGGCGGAGCAGGCCGACCCGGAACTGATTCTGCAACAGCTCGCCGACCGAGCGGACGCGCCGGTTGCCGAGATGGTCGATGTCGTCCTTGGGCACGATCTTCGTTGCGACTTTAATCAAGCGGCGGATGACCGCCACCATGTCGGCGCGCGTGAGGCACTTCCCGCCGATCGGCGGCATCTCGAGCCCGGCATCGGCGTATTCGTCAATGACGACGTACGGGTGGTTGACCCGCGCATCGACGTCCGGATTCTCGATCCGGTAGTGGAACTTGCCGTTGAGCTTGTAGCGGCCGACGCCGGCGAGGTCGTAGCGCTTTTCGTCGAAAAACAGCGACTCGAGAAGCTTCTCGGCGTTCTCGGCGTTTTCGGGCTCGCCGGGACGCAGCTTCTTGTAGATCTCCTTGAGCGCGTCTTCGCGCGTCTTGATGTCGCGGTCTTTCTCGATCGAGTTGCGGACCAGCGGGCTGTCGTCGAACAGCTTGAGGATCGCCTCGTCACCCTCCCAGTCGCAGCCGAGATCCGGGCGCGAGAGCGCGCGGATGAAGGTCGATACGTAGATCTTGCGATTTTTGTCGATGCGGACGCCGATCGTCCCCTCGGTCTCGTCGTTCTTCGTACCGTTATCGGTCTCGAACTCGATCCAGGCGCCGCGGTTCGGGATGATCGTCGCGTTGTAGGTCGGGCGGGAGTTCGTATCGACGTCTTGGCTATAGTAGACGCCCGGCGAGCGGACGAGCTGGCTCACGATCACGCGCTCGGCGCCGTTGATCATGAAGGTTCCCTTGTCGGTCATGAGCGGGAAATCGCCCATGAAGATCTCCTGGTCGGGGATGCCTTTGATTTCACCCGACTCCGCCGTGATCAGACGAACCCGCACGCGCAGCGGCGCGCTGTAGGTCATGTCGCGCTCGCGGCACTCCTCGATCGAGTACTTCGGCTCTCCCAGCGAGTGCTCGCCGAATTCCAGGATCAGGTTGCCGGTGAAGTCTTTGATCGGCGAGATCGAAGCGAAGGCCTCAGCCAGACCCTCGGTCTTGAACCAATTAAAGCTGGCCTTCTGAAGCTCGATGAGGTTCGGAATCTCGAGGACGTGGGGGATCTTGGCAAAGGAGAACCGCTCCCGCTTGGGGCCCGGCTCCGGACGCTGCTCGATGGTGAACGCGCCGGTGGGCATCGGGAACGTGGAAGGCATTACATTGGAAGCGCCGTTTCCTTCCGATGCGATCTTTGGGGCAGCAGATCGCTTCGGCCTGCTCTTGGAATCCCCTGAGGCTTTCGCGGGGGACTTCGGAGCCGTCGTCTTCGCCATTACTCTCTTTCTGTACGGTTGGAAATATTTAGTTAATGAATCCGTGGGGCACTAGAAGCTTCCGGGCACACCAAAAAGACGAAACACGGGCTCCGTTTACCGGAGGTGTCTCGCCCTTCTCTTTGTGGCGACTATCATGCGCCCCGGGGCATAGGAAGGAGTTTATCACCCGTCGCCACGAGCGTCAAGGAAACCTTCCGGCGGTGAGGGGGAGAGGACTCCCTGGCTACCAGCCTGCCAAGCAACCGCGCGGGCCCATCCGCCGCCCTCGCCCGCGCCGGGGTGGACCTTACGTGCCGCCCAGGAGGCGACCCAACTGCAGCCGCGAGCGCAGGTTGAGTTTCTCGAGCGCCGACGAGACGTGCTTTTCGACCGTGCGCGGGCTGATATGCAGCAGCCGGGCGACCTCGTCGTTGGAATGGCCCGAGGCAACAAATTGCCCCACTTCCCGCTCGCGGGGCGAGAGCACGGCGATCGTCGCGTCGGAACGGCCCACTTCCATGCGCCGCAGGTCGCGAATCGCGCCGATGGCCTGGTACGTTTCAAGCGCGCGCTTCGGTTCGCCGCCGAGCTCGTAACCTCGCGCCGCCAGCCACGGCCAACCGATCGCCTCGAATGCCGCTGCCGACGCGAGAGCGCCCGCCCGCGCGTCGCCATTGCCGATGCCGATGCCTCGCTGCGCGGCGAAGGCGTCGAAAAGGCCGAGCGCCGCTTTGTTGACGCGGTCTTGCGGATTGGACGCGGCTTCGAAGAGCAGGCGTCGCAAGGCGACGACATCGCCTCTCGCTCCGAATTGCGCTGCGGCGAGAAAGGCGAAGAGAAAGCGGTGCGGTCCCGGCAGAATCTTCGCGATGCGATGAATCCAATCGGCTGCGTCGTCGACCTCGCCCCGCAGGCCGAGCGCCCAAACGTACGGTCCCCCGAGCACGCCGATCGCCAACTTCATACCCCGTTCGACTACGTACTGCAGAAAAGACTCGGCATCGTCGCGGCGCAGCCGCGCGTCGTCGCCGGCACAGATGCCCAGTGCGAAGCCAGCGCTTTTGACGTGGACGAGGAGCGCGTAGCGCTGTTCGGAGGCAATGCCTGCCGTTCCGAGCAGACGCGCCGCGGTGGGGAAATCGCCGCGCAGCGTGTGTTCGAACGCCGACGCGGCGTAGGCCAGCGATCGACTCCCGAAGTCCCGTTCTCGCTCGACGGAAATACCGGCGCGCAGGTGCTCCCGCGCCCGCTGCACTTCGCCCAAGGCTATCGCATCGAGCGCGATCTGACAGTGCGTCTGGCAAAGCCGATGGCCATCGTCTTGAACCCGCCCGGCTTCCTCGAGCGCTCGTCGCGCGTGAATCCGCCAGCCTTCGAGGTCGCCACGCATCGCGGCGACCTTAAATCGCGTTTGATGTGCGAAGGTCGCGGTCAACGCGTCCGTGACCGGTTCCTTCATTTCGTTCACGAGCGCGATCGCCGTATCGAAGTCGAGCGCCGCAACGTAGTCGAAGGCAACGCGCGCTCGCAGAAGGTCGACGATCGCCGCGGACACGTGCGAGCCGAGCGAATCGATCGTCCGGCGGCAGAGATCCATCGCGGCGGCAGTATCGCCCGAATTGTGGAGTTGATCTGCGAGCGCGGAGGCATTTTTTGCAACACCTTCGAGATCGCCGGCCTTCGCGTACAACTCATCCGCGCGTCGCAGTCGCTCGATGCCGTCGCTCAGGCGAAAGAGAGCGCCGAGCGAAACTCCGATTTTGTGTTGGAGACCGGCGGCGGCAACGCTCTCGCCTTTGCGTTCCAAAAGCGCGCGCTCGTAGTACGAGACCGCATCGGCCATCGCACCGATCGCGAACGCCCGATCGCCCGCAAGCTCGGCGTACGTGGCCGCACGCTTCAAATCACCGGCACGCCACCAATGGTGGGCCAACTCCACGCTCACGGCGTTGCGGTCGGGACGTCGTTCCAGTTCGAGACCGATCGCTTCGTGGAGCGGCCGCACGCGCTCCGCCAGCAACTCACCGTACAGCACCTCCTGCGTGAGCGCGTGCCGAAAGGCTAGCTCGCCGCGGGAACTCCGTGGCTCGTAGACGATATGCAGCGATCGCGCGTGCTCGAGCGCGAGCAGCACGTGATCCCTTGGGCCTTCGAAGAGCGCCACGAGGCGTTCGATCGAGAAGCGCTCGCCGAGGACGGCGGCCAGTGAGAGGATCTTCCGCTCACCCTCCGGCAGCAGCGCGGCCCGCGCTAAAACGGCGCCACGAATCGAGAGCGGAAGCTGCACGTGAGAATCGCTGGGTCTTCGCTCCAGAACGCCTTTAAGCAACTCTTCGGCGAAAAACGGATTACCTTGGCTACGCCGCACGATATCGGCGAGGGTAGCGGCGTCGAGCGCGTCGGGGTGCGGCAGTTCCAGCCCGATCAGCGTCTGCGTCGCACGCTCGTCGAGCGGCCCGAGGGTGACCTGCGATACGGACTCTTTACTCAGCAATCCGGCAAAATCGCCCAGCCGCGAACGATCGGTATCCACTTCGTCGCAGCGATACGTCGCGACGACGAGCATGCGCCGTGCCGCGATACGATCCGCGAGATACGTGAGAAAGCCAAGCGTCGAACGGTCCGCCCAGTGCACGTCCTCGATGAGGAGGACGACCGTCCCCTTTTGCGCGTGCCGCGCGAACGCGGCGTCGATGGATTCCAAGAGCCAACTCGCCGGATGCACGGGCGTCGCGTCGGCGCCGCGTTCGAACGACAGACGCTCGAGCAACGCGCGTGCTCCCGCATCGCGCGCCAGCGAGCTATTACGCTCGAGCTGCTGCAACAACTCGCGAAGCGGACCGAGCGGAGTTTGAATGAACTCGACGCAGCGAGCGAAGGCCGCGAACGCACGCCCAGCGCCTGCACCAACCTCGAACTGGCGCAGTAAACTGGATTTGCCGACGCCCGCTTCGCCGGAGATCAGTACGATTCGCCCACGGCCCGCGGCCGCTTGGCGACGATGACCGGCTAAGAGTTCCATCTCGCGCTCGCGGGCGACGAGCGCGCCTGGGACGTCCGCGGTGAGCGGTTTGAGATCAAACGACAGAAAGCAGCCCTACTCTGTAAGAAGGAACGGGCTCTCGTAATTCCTCGCTGCACCCGGGCGCACCCCCGTGCGGGACGCACCTCAAGATCGCGGCCGCTCGAGGACGGCGGGGGCTGCGTGACCGGCACTTGAATGCTTGCCTCGGTGACTTCGACGCAGCCGGACATCATGGGCGTTATCGGCTCGGCCTTCCGAGGCGCGTGGCCGCTCATGGAGCGGAGGATGCTCGTTTACTGGATCCTGGCCGCCTTTACCGCGCTCGGCGTCGTCTTCGGAATGTGGCTCGGCGAGTTTTCCGGCCCCTCGGACCAGCAGGCCGTGCGCCTCGAGATCGCCTCGCAGCCGGTCGCCGCTCTTGCCGCCATCGCGATATTTTTCATTCTGCCTGAAGTAATTCGCGTCGCCCGGCCGGCCTTCAAGATGACCTTCATGCTGGCACTTGTGTGCATCGGCATCGGCTTCGCGGTCGCGATCGCCACGGAGGCCGCCCTCGTGCTGTTGATCTGGCCCGGCATCTGGATCTCGGTCAAGCTCAACTTTGCGACGTACGCCTATCTGCTCGACCAGGGGAAGAATCCGTTCAAGGAGTCGTGGGCGATCACCACCGGACACTTCTGGGAGACGCTCGGCTTCATGGGGCTGCTCGCGATCTTCGCGGGCCTCGTCGAACTGGTGCTGCTCGGTCTCCCGATCGCCCTGGCCTGGGTCTTTCCGTCGGGCGCCGTGATCCTGTGCCCGATCGCTTTTCTCGGCTGCGTCTACGTCTATTACGTGACGTTTCTGGCGTACGTGCGCTGGCTGCTCGAGCTGCGCGGGCTTAGCGAGCTCGGACTACCGACTTCTCCGACTTCGATTCACTGATCTGACGCACGCGGGCGGCCAGCGCTTCGCCGTTGAGGCCGAAGAGCGCCCGCTGCTTATCTTGCGAGTCGTGCGCAACGAGGACGTTGGGAACGCCCATCCGTTCGACGCGGAGATTGAGCCCGCGGTCGGAGACGAACTCTGCGACGGCGGTGCCGAAGCCGCCGGCGAGCGAGTGTTCTTCCAGCGTGATGACGTGCGAATGGTCGCGCTCGAGCTCGAGCAGTAACGCCTCATCCAATGGCTTCGCAAAACGGGCATTCACGACGGTGACGCCATCAACGTTTGCATCGAGCGCGATGTTGACCGACGTGCCGTACGCGAGGATCGCGACCCTGCGCCCGCGGCGCAGCACCTCGGCCTTCCCGTGGACGAGCGGCGCCAGCGGCTCGTCGTGGCGGCCGGAGGTCGAGCCGCGCGGATATCGGATCCCGGCCGGCCCGTTGAGCGTCAAGGCGTGCTCCAGCATCGGCTGCAGCTCGGCTTCGTTGCGCGGCGCCATCAGCGTGAAGTTCGGCAGCGTGCGCAGGTAGGCGATGTCGTAGAGGCCCATATGCGTCGGGCCGTCGTCGCCGACGAAGCCGGCGCGGTCCATGCAGAAGACGACGGGAAGATTCTGCACGACGACGTCGTGCACGATCTGATCGTAGGCCCGCTGCAAGAAGGTCGAGTAGATCGCACAGACTGGCCGCAGGCCGCTCGACGCCAGGCCCGCCGCAAAACAGACGGCATGCGCCTCCGCGATGCCGACGTCGAAGTAGCGCTCCGGAAAGCGTTTGCCGAACTTCGCGAGACCGGTACCGTCGGGCATCGCCGCGGTGATGCCGACGACCCGCGGATCCTTCTCCGCAACCGCGATCATCGCGTCGCCGAAGACGTCTTGGAACTTCGGACGGCCGGCCGACGACGTTTTCTTGCTGCCGTCGCTGGGCTCGAACGCATTCGCGCCGATGCCGTGGAACGTGCGCGAGTCGCGCTCGGCCGGTTCGTACCCCTTGCCTTTGACCGTGCGCACGTGAAGCAGCACGGGACGGTCGAAGTCCTTGGCGGTCTGCAGCGCATCGAGGAGCACGTCGTAGTTGTGGCCGTCCACCGGCCCGATGTAGCGGAAGCCGAGCTCCTCGAAGATCACGGCCGTCTTCTCCGAGGGGCCGATAAAGTGCATCGCTCCGATCTCCGCGCCCTCGATCGCCCGCTTCGCCGCGCCGCCCAGCGGGATGCGCTTGAGCATCATCTTCCCGGTACGGCGCACGAAATTTGCAAACGGCTTGGTGCGCAGCATCGAAAGATACGCCGCGATCGAGCCGACATTGGGGGCGATCGACATCTCGTTGTCGTTGAGGATCACAATGAACGGCGTCCGCAGCGCCCCGGCATTGTTGAGCGCCTCGTAGGCGAGGCCGCCGGTCAGCGCGCCGTCGCCTAGCACGGCGACGACCGTCTCGTCGCTGCCGACCAGATCGCGCGCCAGCGCCATGCCGAGTGCCGCCGCGACCGACGTGCTGGCGTGGCCGGCACCGAACGGATCGTACGGCGATTCGCTGCGCATCGCGAAGCCCGAGAGGCCGCCGCCCTTACGAATCGTCGAAAACCGGTCGCGCCGGCCCGTGAGAATCTTGTGCACGTACGTCTGGTGGCTGACGTCCCACACGAGCTTGTCGGTCGGCAGATCGAGGACTTTGTGCAGGGCGAGGGTCAGCTCGACGACCCCGAGATTCGGCGCGAGGTGGCCGCCGTTGACCGCACACGTGCGAACGAGCAGGTCGCGAATCTCACTTGCCAGGACATCGATTTCACTGCGTTTGAGGTCTTTGACGTCGGCTGGTGAGTCGATCCGCTCGATGATCATTGGCGCGGTTATACGAAGCTACGCGCCGATGCCCTGCGTTGCCGCGACGATGCGGGCGCAGAGAGCCGCGGCGCGCGGCGCCGTCTTCGCAAGCCAGCGCGCTTGCGGCCAGTTTCTTGGCAGCAGCATCGCGCGCAACGGATTGGCCCAGTCGCCCGACAGCTCGTTTTCGGGGGTATCGAGGATCACGCGGACTGCCGCCACGCGCGCCGCGCGCAAGCGCCCAGTCTCCATATCCACGGCCGCATAACCCAACGCAGCCCATCGCCCGCGGGCCGCTCCGTTGACGATGACATCGGCCGTTAGGAGTGGATCCACGACCGGCTCGATGCGCAATCCCAGCGCGGCCCGAACCAGCGCACCGGTCAGCTCTTCGTCGCAGTGCAGCACGCTGCCGTCGGGGCGGCGCACCTCGCGCGGAATCACGACCGTTCCGGTCGGCAGGCCGCGGCGCAGTCCGCCGGCGACGCCGCAGCTCACAACCGTATCGCCGAGGGATTCCTTCAAGCCGGCCAGCGCGATTCCGGTCTGCACGATGCGCGCGAGCGGTACGGCTCGCCGCAGCGCCTTACACTCCATCGCCGTCGCGCCAATGAGCACGACGCCCGGATTAGCGGGCATTTTCGCGAAACCACGCTACCGCGCGCGCCAGCGCGTCGCGAACCGGCGTGGGATGGTAGTCGAGATCGCGCTGCGCGCTTGAGGAATCGGCGTACATCCGGTCGCGGGACATGCGCACTCCCTCGAGCGGGACGTCGGGCTCGGCGCCGCTGATCCGGCAGCGCAACTCGTCGACACATCCCGCCAAATACGCGAGGGCATACGGCGCTCGCCACGCCGGCATCGGCTTGCCGGTAATATCCGCAAGCATCGTCCAGATTTCGTCCATGCGCAGGTTCTCGCCGCCAATCGCATAGCGCGCACCCGGACGTCCTTGCTGCAGCGCGGCGACGTGCGCGCGGGCGACGTCCTCGACGGCCACCAAGTTCATGCCGCCGCTCCCCGGCGCTTTGGCGACGATCTTGCCGCGCGCGAAGTCGCGAACGAGCTTCCCCGTAGGCGTGGGCTTGGCATCGCCCGGCCCGACCGGCGCGGTCGGCAGCAGCGCGACGGTCGGAATACGCGCGGCGAAGGCGACGCGTTCCTGATCGAGCTTCGAACGATGGTAGCGTCCATCGGCGTGTCCGAGCGTTGCGGAGCTCGACGTCAGCACGGCGCGTTCGACGCCGCCGAGATGCGCGGCGAGCAACAAACTTGCCGTGCCCTCCACGTTAACGGCGCCGATCTCTTGGGCCGCGCGCGGCGAGAACGTGTAAAGCGCCGCGCAATGCACGAGATAACGGCAGGCGCGCAACTCGGTTGCGAACGCTCCGACGTTGCGAAGATCGCCCGCAACGTGCTCCGCCCGTTCGTCAACGCGCTTGCCGCCGCGTACCAAGGCGCGCACGGCGTAACCGGCATCGAGCAGCTCGCGCAGAATATGCGAACCAACAAAGCCGGTCGCTCCGGTCAGAAAAACGCGGTCGCCGATAGCCATGGCGAGTCAGCTTCGGCAGCCGGCGCTTGTCATCCTGAGCGGGGCGAGCGAAGCGAGTGTAGTCGAAGGACGCCTGCGGCACCAGGGCTCTCCCGGAGCCGCACGGTACTTCGAGCGTATGAAGTTTTCCGTTGCGGCAGTTGCCGCTCTCACAACCCTCCTTGCCGGTTGCGGCGCGGGAACGACGGCCTCGTCGGTACCCGCCGCCAACGCGCCGGCCGGAGCCGTCTCGACGGCAGCCGGAGCGGCCGTCTCACCCGATGCATCGGAGGCCGCCGCGGCTGCGTATTGCACGCGGACTCACGGCGAAGTCGAGCATCGTCTGGCCGTGTACGGCAGCAATGGCCCGTCGTTGCTCTTCCTCGCCGGCAAAGCGAGCTTCTGCCAATACACGCACAAGAAGGACGGCTCGCGCATTCACATCTTGTTGACCACGCTCTACACGAAGAAACCGACGCTCGCGGCACTGGCCTACATCAACGCGCCGTATCCAAGCGGTTCGTGCAACGGCAATCCCGCGTCGTGCTACTGCACGCAGCTCGGCGGTTCCGATCAGTTCGGCGGAACGACGGGCGCCGGCGGCGGCTGGTATCTCAAGGGCGCGATCGATGAAACGCTCGAAGCCTGCATCTTCCCCGATCTGTCGTCGATCGACTCGTGGGGGTTGACGTATCACTCCCACGGAATCATTCGCGGCATCAATCTCGAAAAAGTCATGAGGTACAAGTACCCCAGCGGCGGATAAAGCCGAGTCATCCCCAGCGAACGAAGTGGGTCGAAAGGCCATAGCCGAAGGACGCGTTCTGTGTCATCCTGACTTCGTAAGGAGTGCAGAACGATGGATGATCGGCGTCTTGCACGGGTTGCGTGCTCATTCGCGGCGGCGATATTGCCGCTGTGCGGGTGCGGGGCACCCGGGCCTTCGGGCGCGGGCGGGGCCCTTCCCGCGACCGGTACCGAGCTCGTCGCGCCTGGGGCGACGCACCGCAGCTGGATATCTCCGGCGGCGAAGTCGGCGAAGCAGCTTCTCTACGTGGGAGATCCCAACGCCGGGTTCATCGACATCTTCTCGCTGCATCACCTCAAGTACACGCTGATCGGCCAGATCGGCGATCTCAACTCACCTCAGGGTATGACGACCGACGCGGCGGGCAATCTCTACGTCGCCGATATCGGCGTCGCAACCGAAGGACCGGTTCCGGGCGACATCGCGGTCTACCACCAGGGCGCGGTGCTTCCGTTTCGGTTTATCGTCCCTGCGTCGTGGACGCCATTCGACCTTGCGGTGGGTCGAAATGGAACGATCTACTCTGCGAACATCGCTCCAATCGCCAGCTTTACGCCGGGATCGGTCTCGGTCTTTAAGACCAACAGCGACCAGCCGGTTCGCGTTCTTCACTTGAAGAACTTCCAGGTTAACGGCATCGCGTTGCACGCACGTTCAAACACGATCTATATTACGTACGACACCGGCCAAACCGGACGGATCGCGAGCTTCACTCACGCTCGCGGCAAGGCCAAAGATCTCGGCGTCTCGTTTGCGTCGCCCTGGGGCCTTATGGAAGACGGCACCGGCAATCTCCTGGCTTGTTCCGGACCGGGGCAGATCTACGTCTATGCGGAGGCGACCGGTGAAATCAAGCAGACGATCGACGTCCCCAACGCCACGATGTTCGAGGCCTTCAATCATCAGCGCTCGCTCATCTTCGTCTCGAATTTCGAGCAAGTCGAAATCGTGAGCTATCCCGGCGGCAACGTCGTCGGATCGGTGACCCAACCCGGCTGGTCGAAAACCTCGTGGCCTACCGGCGTAGCCATCTGGCCCCCGCCGTAGCTTAAATCGCTTCGATTTTTGCCATCATCCCTTGATCTTCGTGATCGAGGATGTGGCAGTGGAACAAGAACTCGCCCCTGATCCTGGGGTCGCGAAAATCCATCAGGAGTGTGAGCGTGCCCGGGACGGTTTCGCTGCCGAGAGCGCGCCTGTGCGGCACGACGACGCTATCCGCCCAATGCGGATGATCGACCGGGACCCCGTTGATCTTCTCCACGACGAAGTGCGTCTGATGGATGTGGAAGTCATGAATCTCTTGGGTGACGTTCTCGATCTCCCACTCTTCGGTCGTGCCGGTATGCACGACGAACATTGGCGGCGCTTTGACCGTATAGGCTTTACCGTTGATGAAGAACTGTGGTTTGCCGTTCTCGCTCAAAATCACCAGCCGCTTGACCGAGGGCGGCGGCAATGCCGTCGTGTAGACGTTGCGCGGCAGCGGCTCGCCGACGCGTAAGGGCGACGCGATCTGCTCGACGTGCCGCGCGCCATGCGCCGGTGCGCGCAGGTATCCCAGAAGCACCGGCGGGTCCGGGTCCCCGTTCGGCCCGGTGTCGTAACAGAGCGAGCGGAACCGCGCGTGGCCGCCGGCGGGGCCGGTAACCACGAACTCGGCGCGGCCCGCCGGCGGAATCGTGATCGAGGAGACCATCTTCGTGGCCGGCGTTCCGGGATAGGTATCGAGCGCAAATCCGTCGATCGCAACGAGTTCGAGCGGCTCGCCGTTGACCTTCAGCTTGAGCGTGCGATGCCCGGTCGCGTTGACGAGCCGGAAGAACTGTTTCTCGCCCGGCGAGATCGTAATTGTCGGTTTGACAGCATTGTTGAGCGAGGTCGTCAGGCCGTCTTTGGTAACGCACGGCGCGCTGTTGCTGCCGTCGGGCCGTGCGTCGTCGCCGCCGAGTCCGGTCGCGCGTACGACGATCAGCCGCTGCTTCATCTTGCGCAGGCCCGGCAGATGGCGCTCGAGGCCGTCGACGACGATCGCGCCCGACATTCCGCTCTCGCCGACCTGAAAGCTGGTCACGCCGTGAACGTGCGGATGGTACCAGTACAGGCCGGGCTCCTGATTGGCCGGCACGTGCACGACGTAGTGCAGCGACTCGCCCGGCTTCGCGAGCATCGTCAGCACGTCGTCGGCCGGCTTCTTCGGAGACGTGCCGAGACCGTGGAAATGCAGGTTCATATCCTCCCGCGCCCCGGTATCGGGTTTCATGCCGTCCATCTGCATGCGGCCCTGCATGGTGGCCGGCGGCGGGACGTCGGGAAGATTGTTTTGCAGATTGAGGACGATCGTATCACCCGGCTTCACCTCGATCGTCGGCGCAACGTCGTTGGCGCCTTTATAGTCGAAGGTCGGCATGCCGTCGGTATAATTTTCCGCGGCCGCGAGATCGACTTTCGCCATGCCGTCGACCGACTTAACGAGGGGCGGCTCCGGAAGTTCGGTGTCCGGCATCGCGCGCGCGACGGCACTCGGCAAGGCTGCAGGTGCGCCGGTTACCGGGGTTACTGGGCCGCTATCGTGGCCGCCGCAAGCGGCGAGTGCAAATAACGCAACGAGCAGCCCGATCGCGCCGCGCTTCATGATGCCGCCGGGGTTTAGCTGCTGAAGGCCGCCCGAACCGACTCGCGCAGCGAGGCCGTCGTACGGATCACCGCGGTCGGCTCGTAGCCGCAATGCGCCATGCAGTTATTGCACGACTCATGCTTGCCGCGCCCGTACTTCGACCAATCGGTCTCGTCGAGCAGCTCTTTGTAGGTGCGCGCGTAACCCTCTTTGCTCATCAGGTAGCACGGCCGCTGCCAGCCGAAGACCGTGTAGCACGGGATGCCCCACGGCGTGCACTCGAAGTCGGTCTTGCCTTCGAGAAAATCGAGATAGAGCGGGCTGTGATTCAGGCGCCACTTCTTGCGCTTTCCGCCCGCGAAGGCTTCCTTGAAGATCTCACGCGTGCGCTTTACGCCCAAGAAATGGTCCTGATCCGGAGCCTTTTCGTAGGCATACGCCGGCGAGATCTGCATCATGTTCACCTTTAGATCGTCGTTGAGGTAGTCGAGCACGTCGCGGATCGATTCGGGGCCGTCTTGATCGAAGAACGTGGTGTTGGTGAAGACGCGGAAGCCACGCTCCTTCGCCACCTTCGTGGCCGCGATCGCTTTATCGAAGACGCCATTGCGGCAGACTGATTGATCGTGACGTTCGCGCATGCCGTCGAGGTGAATCATCCAGACGAAGTACACCGACGGCTTGAAAAGATGCATCTTCTTCTCGAGCAGCAGCGCGTTGGTGCACAGGAAGACGAACTTCTTGCGCTTGACGAGTTCCTCGACGATCTGCGGCATCTGCTCGTGGACGAGCGGCTCTCCGCCGGCAATCGAGATCATCGGGGCCCCGCACTCTTCGACCGCGGCGATGCACTCTTCGACGCTCAGGCGCTGGCGAAGGATCTCGTCGGGGTGCTGGATCTTGCCGCAGCCGGCGCAAGCAAGGTTGCACTGCAGTAGCGGCTCGAGCTCGAGCACGAGCGGATACTTCTTCTCGCCACGCAGGCGCTTGCCGGCAATATATTTGGCGACGGCGATCTTCTGCTGGAGGGGCATGCTCATAGTTGGGTTGCTGGCTCCTTCACGGTCTCCTGGTCAGAATGGCAGCTTTTCGCGTTCATCGCAAGGGCCATCGTCGGAAAGAGATGCCGGTAGAGATGGTAGTTGATGTAGAAATCGCGCGGGAAGCCCGTGCCGGTGCACTCCCGCTCGTCCCAGGTACCGTCGGCTCGCTGACGCTTGCACAGGTACTCCAGACCCGCTTCGACCGCCGGGTGTTGCGCGTAGCCGGCAAGCTGCAGCCCCACGATCGCCCACGCGGTCTGCGAGGGCGTGCTCGCGCCGATCCCGGCAAACGACTCGTCGACGTACGAATGGCAGCTTTCGCCCCAGCCGCCGTCGGGATTCTGCACCGAAAGCAGCCACGCGGCGGCGCGGTCCATCATCTCTTGCCCGGTCTTGAGCGCTGCAAGCGCCGAGATGACGCACCAGGTTCCATAGACGTGATTGACGCCCCAGCGCCCAAACCACGAGCCCGAGGGCTTCTGCGTCTCGCGCAAATACGTCAAGCCGCGCGCGACGGCCGGATGGTCGGCGCCTTCGCCCAGCCCGGCCATCATCTCGAGCACGTGCGCGGTGACGTCTTCGGTCGGCGGATCGATCATCGCCCCGAAATCGGAGAACGGCATGCGATAGAGCAACTGGCGGTCGTTGTCGCGATCGAAAGCGCCCCAGGCGCCGTTGCCCGAATCCATCGCGAGCGTCCAGCGCCGGCCGCGCTCGACTGCATCCGCAACGGCTTCGCGATCGCCGCCCTCGATGAGCGAGAGTACGACGATCGTCGTGTCGTCGATATCCGGATAGGCGTCGTTGTCGAACTCGAAGGCCCAGCCGTTGCCGCCGGTCTCTTTGCACTTCATCCGCCAGTCGCCGGGAGCGTCGTCGGGAATCTGCTCGCGCAACAGCCAGCGCACCGCGCGCTGCATCGCCGGATGCGTGCGCTCGAAACCCGCAAGCGCCAGCGCGCGCACGGCCCACGCGGTGTCCCAAACCGGCGACATGCAGGCGAGAAAACGCCAACCTTCGCGATCGTCTATGGTGAAGCGTTTCATGCCCGCGATCCCTTTGCGCATCACCGGGTGATCGAGCCCGTAGCCCATCAGATTGAGGGCAATCAGTGAGTAGACCCAGGGGGGCTGAATCCCGCCCCAGCTTCCGTCGGCCTCTTGGCGTTCGACGATCCACTGCGCGACGCGCTTGCGCGCCTCGTCACGCCCCGGCTGGCGCCCCAAGCGCTCGTAGAGCTTCTGCAAGCGCTCGACCGCCATCAGCCAATGGCGCGGCCCGGTGACACGCCCGAGTTCGTTCTCCGTCCCCGGCGCGATGATCTCGCTAACGTCGGTTCCCAGCGGGCGAATCGGCCGCATCGAGACAACGATCGTCAACGGCGCGACCGTCCCGCGGGCCCAGCACGAAAAATCGTAGAGATTAAACGGCATCCACAACGGAAAGTACACGATCTCCGGCGGCAGCGAGGGCACGCCCGACCACGGATAGATTCCGAAAAGCGCGAGCCAAATCTTCGTGAAGACGCGCGCCTTCACAACGCCGCCGGCTTTGAGAATCACATCGAGCGCGCGGCGCATCTCGTCGCACGAGGGATCCACACCGAGCACTTTGAGCGCCACATAGGCCTCGATCGTCGTGCTCACATCCGCGGGCCCGTCGTAATACAGCGCCCACGATCCGTCGCTGCGCTGATGGTTCAAGATGTGCGCGATTGCGCCGCTGCGGAACTCGTCGACCGGCAAGCCGAGGAACTTGAAGAGGAGCACGTGCTCGGCGGTCATCGTTACGTTCGTCTCGAGCTCGCCGGACCACCACCCCTCCTCGTTCTGCGCGTAGAGGAGCCAGTCTACCGCGCGTCCGAGCGCTACGTGGGTTTTCGTTTGCAGCTCTTTTGATTGTTGTACTGGCTGCCGGTGACCGCCGGCGCCTTCGGCAACAATTGGTTCTGCAATCACGACGGACGGCTCCGGTAACGGCAAAGAAGGCTCTTCGATGCCGGCAGGACGCCCGCCGGAAGAAACATCTTCGCCGGATAAAACATCGAAGGCTTCGTGCGAAGCCGCGGAAAGGATGAGCCTGGCGGCGATTTTGCCGCTGCGCACGGCCGATTCCATCGTGTCGGGCCAGCCGGTCTCCGTCCACGCGCCGGCGATCGCGAGGCGCGGATGGGACGTTTTTTGCTTGGTCCGCGCTCGATGGATTTTTGGCAGCCACGTGGCTTCGGGGTTGCGCGTGACGGCGCTGCGGACGAGCTTTGCGTCTTTGAGTTCGGGGAGAAAGGCTTGCGTCTCGCTCCAGGCAAGGGCTTCGAGCTCGTTGGTGGGTTTCTTGACGTACTCTTCGGCGGAGCTGAAGCTGCAGCACAGATAGCCGGGCTTCTTCTCGAAGATCCACTGCAGCGGCGATTCGAGGGCGGCGGCAAAATCGATGCCTATGCTCTCGCCGTCGTGCCACAAGTGCACGTCAATGATCGGGTAGGGATCGTAGGCGTCGAGGTTCGCGATCTCGTAGCGCGCCGCATCGCCGAGTAGTCGCTCCACTTGGCGGGGCGGCACGGCCAAGACGACGGCGTCGAAATCGAGCGCCCCGTCTGCGGTGCGTAGCGTGACGGATTCGTCCTTCGGTTCGACCGAGATCACGGACGTCGAAAGGTGGACGGCGTCGAGCAATGTGGCCGCCGCGGCCGCCAGATGCGCGAGGGGCACCTCCGAGAAACCAAAACGCGCGGCGGACGGATCCTTCAAGAACGCGGTCCGCAGTACGAACATCGCGTCGGGGGCGCCGACGCGATCGAATGGTGCATTGAGGGCGGGGATGAAGAATGGATCCCAGAACGCCCGGCGCTCGCCCGCCCCTTGATGGTTGCGCTCCAGCCACGCCTCGAACGTCTCGTCGCGATCGTGCTGCGTCATCGCCGCGAGCAGCGCACGCCCGATGCTCGCCTTCTCGCGCAGCGTAAGATGCGTGTAGCCGGCGAACGACGGAAGCAGATGCAGCGGCGCGGGCAGCGCGCCGGTCACGAGGTGCCCAACACGCCCGTCGCGCGAGAGAATCGTGGCCTCGAAGCGCTCTTGCAGATGCAGCTGCTCCTCCATGCCGACGCGCGCGGCAAACTCGATGAACTCGTCGCAGCAGGCTAAGAAGACGTGCTGGCCGTTATCGACCTCGATGCCGTCGATCTCAAACGACGTCGCCCGGCCGCCAAGTAGCCGGCTGCGTTCGAAGAGCTCGACGCGAAGCCCGGCATCCTTCAAGTCAAGGGCCGCCGCCAGTCCAGCGAGCCCGGCGCCGGCGACCGCTACGCGCTCGATAGCCACGACCTCACGACGACGCGCAGCTTCTCGCTCTTGGAGAGCGCCGCGCGAGCGCGCAAGGGCAGACCGGGATCGCGCTCGATCTTCTTGAGGAGCTCTTCGTAGATGCCGGCCATCGTCTGCACGCAGGCCCCGGGACGGCGCGGAATGTACCGCAGCACCTCGTAACCGCTGGTGAAGTACTCGCGGGCGCGCTCAACCTGCAGCGCGATCAGCGCCGGCCAGCCGGGGTAACTCTCGCCGTTGATGAGGGCCGATTCGGGAATCCCGAAGAGCGCGAGATCCTTTTGCGGGAGATAGACGCGCCCCATATCGACGGCGTCCTCACGGACGTCGCGCAAGATGTTCGTGAGCTGCAGCGCGAGGCCGAGATCGTCGGCGCGCTCGAGCGCGATCGGATCGGTGAAGCCGAAGATGCGCACGCACATCCGCCCCACGACCGAGGCCACGAGATTGCAGTAGTCGCGCAGCTCTTCGAACGTTTCGTAGCGCGAGCGGGTGAAATCCATCTCGACCCCGTCGACGAGCATCTGCAGCTCGGATTCGGGAATCGCGTAGCGCGCGATCGCTTCGGAGAGCACGCGCAGAATCGGGTCGTCGCCGTACTTTCCGCGCACCGCTAAGGAGATGCGCTCGCGGTGGACGGCCAGGCGCGCCGGCAGGTTCTCCACGCCGATCCGATCGGCTTCATCGTCGACCTGACGGGCAAAATTATAGAGTGCGTAGATCGCCATTCGCTCGTGATAGCCGAGCGAGATAAAACCCCAATAGAAATTCCCTGCCTCGCGCTTGGCCATGTCCCGGTTGAAGCGCTCGGCCCGAAGCCGATCGGGTGTTGGAACCGCCTTGCCGCGGAGCGCCCGCTGAAGATTGATCACTATGCTGGCCGCCTCCGAGAAAAGCTCTCTACTGCGGCACGCAGTACCAGCGATACCTTCGTGGGTGTCGAAAGACTCGGCCGCTCGCGCTCGGTTTGGTAACCGAGCGCTTCGATGGCGTTGCAAATTGCGAGGCCGCCCATACGGTAGAGCGCGAGCTGCAGGCGCAAAGGACGCGGCACGAGCCGCTCGAGCTCTTCGCCTGAGGCAAGCAACACACGCGCGCGGCGCACCATGCTTTCGGCGGCGCCGGCCGCTCCGAGCGTGGCGAGGTCGCTCTCGACGAGGTACTTGCGCCCGATCGCGGCATCGCGGCGGACGTCCTGCGCGTGGTTTGCGAGCTGCAGGCCGATGCAGACGTCGTCGGAGAGCTGCGCGGCTCTATCGCCGCTCACGCCGAAGACGCGCAGCACCATCCGGCCGACCGGCGCCGCCGAAAGGCGGCAGTAACCGATCAGCTCGTCCCAGGTCGCGTAGCGGCTAACGTGCTGGTCCATGACGTTGGCTTCGATGAGATCGGCAAAGGGCTGCTGCACGATCGCGCGGCGTTCGATCGTCTGCGCCAGCGCGAAGAGGACAGGATGCACCGGCGGCGTTCCCGCGTAGAGCGCGCGCACTTCGTCGCGCCAGCGCGCCAAACGGTCGAGCGCGGTGCCGTCGGGGCTTTCGTCGCCGAGATCGTCGGTCGTCCGGCAGAAGGCGTAGATCCGCATCAAATCGCGGCGCGTCCCGGAATCGACGAAGCGCGAGGCGACCGAGAAGTTCTCGTAGTGACCCCGGGTCAGCGCCTGGCAGTAGGCGTCGGCAGCCGCGAGCGTCAGGTTCATTGGCGCGCGTCGATCGTGGCGATCGGGTAGGCGAGGATTCGCGGATCGGCACTCACGAGCTTCATTCCTTCGACGAGCGCCTGCGCGACGAGCATCCGGTCGAACGGATCGCGATGGCGATCGGGAATCGAATCCAACGCAAAGACGTGGTCGAGCGAGACGTCGAGCAGCGTGGCGCCGCTGCGGGGCAGGCGCGAGCGAAGATACGTCGCGACGTCGGTCGGCAGCTCGAGCTTTCCACGAGCCTGCTTCACGACGATCTCCCACGTGCTTGCAATCGAGAGAAATAGGCTATTCGCGCGGTCGGCGATCATCGAACGGGAGGCTGCACCGAGCCGTTGGGGCTGCAACGCCATCCAGAGCCACACGTGCGTATCGAGGAGCAGCTTCAGCGCAGGTACTCCGTATATTCATCCGGCAGGTACTCATCGAAGTCGTCCGCGATCCAGAAGCGCGCGCCGCTGTCCCAGCCCAGCTCCCGCGGTGCAGGCGTTTGCGCCGGCACGAGCCGGGCGATGGGGCGGCCCGCCTTGGCGATGATCACTTCTTCGCCGGCGGCAACCTTCGCCAGCAGCTGCGAAAAGTGCGTTTTGGCCTCATGGACGTTCACGCTCTTCATCATAAGGGTTAGTCTACCGGGCTTAGTCCTTTTTGGTCAAGACGGTGTGGCGCAGCTCCTCGAGCGTCCGCGCCCCCGCGCAGAACATCGCGATGCGCAGCGCCTCGAGGTACTCCAAGGCGAGCCCTTCGGCGGCTTCGGGGCCTTGGTCGGCCGCGCGGACGAAGGGGCCGGCGATTCCGGCCAGGTCCGCGCCCAGCGCGATCGCTTTGGCGACGTTGACGCCACTGCGCACCCCGCCGCTGGCGATCAACAGCCCGTCGGGCGCGACCCGGCGCGCTTCAACGAGCGCTTTGGCGCTGGGAATTCCCCAGTCGGCGAAGGCTCCGGCGACGCGCGCTCTCCACGGTTCGGCGATGCGATAGCGCTCGACTTCGCTCCAGGAGGTGCCGCCGGCACCGGCCACGTCCACCGCCGTCACCCCCGCATCGAAGAGGGCGCGCACTTCCGAAGGTCCGATGCCCCAGCCGACTTCCTTGACGACCACGGGAAAGCTGGCGTTCGCGCAGACGGCGGCGATGCGGCCGATCAATCCGCGAAAGTTTGTGTCGCCTTCGGGCTGCAGCGCCTCTTGCAGCGGGTTAAGATGCAGCACGAGCGCGTCGGCGCGCAGCATCCCGACGAGCCGCGCGCAGGCGGCTGCGTCGTAGCCTTTGTTGAGCTGCACCGCGCCGAGGTTGGCAAAGAGCAGAATGCCCGGCGCGTCGTCGCGCACGTCGAAACTCTGGAGCGTCTCCGGCGACTCCAGGAGCGCGCGCCCCGAGCCGAGGCCCATCGCGAGATCGAAGCGCGCCGCTACGCGTGCCAAACAACGGTTGATTCGCGTCGCTTCGGGGGTTCCGCCGGTCATGCACGAGATCAGCAGCGGCGCGCCGAGTTTTCGGCCCAAGAACGTGCGGGTGGAATCGACTTCGCGCAGATCGATTCCCGGCAGCGCGCTATGGCGAAATGCATAGGCATCGAAGCCGGCGTCGATACCTTTGGCGTCAACGTCTTCCTCGATGTTGATCCGAAGGTGCTCCGCCTTTCGCGACGGCGTTAGATTAGGCTGTTCGTCGGGCAAGGCTCAGCGCAATTTCCGTAAAGGTTTCGAGTGCATCTTCGCTCACGTGCGGTGCGAGCGCGGCAATCGCTTCTCGCGCGAAATCGCCCGCGTGTGCCTCATCGCCGGCCTGCGCGGCGGTGCCTAACGCGCGTCCCGCGCGGTTGAACGCACGCGCCGTCTCCTCATTTGCACCACCGATGACGGCGCCGGTCTGCAGCGCCGCGCCGGTCAGCGCGCAACGTCCCTGCATCGGCCCGGGAAGTCCCTCGATCGCTTCGAGAACCGCTTCGCCGGCGAGGCGCGCGGCCTCCAAGCGCCGCGGAGCCGAGATGACGTCGCTCGCGAGGCTGCGGAAGGCGACGGCGTAGAGCGCGTCGCCCGCATTGAGACTCTGGCCCAGGCCCCAGCGAGCGATCGTGCCTGCAGAGGCGTCGGTCAGCTCGTCATGCAGCAGCATGAAGCGCTCGAAGAGATCGAAAGCCGCGGCGACCGGCAGCGCATCGGCGATGTCGCCGCCGTTGACCGCGCACGCCCAGAGCACCAAACGCGGTCGCACGGGATCGCGCACGAAACGTTCGGGCAGGCGCTCCGCAATGATTTTTCCAGCCACCGATTCGAAAGAATACGCGATTTTTCTGGAATATCGCTGAAGGGAATCGCGGTAGCCGCTCAAAGGAAGCGCGTCGGGAAGCGACGTCATGCCTCCCTCTTCCACTCACTTCCAGCCACTCACTGCAGGAGTCCGAGGTACGACGGTGCGCATTGGATCCAACGAGCATAAAGAGCTTTTCTGCCGGTCTTTTATCGACACGCATGAGGCCTACGACCCGCAAGATTGGCCGTGGCCCGAGCTCGACGAACTTTCCCTCGCTCGCCTTCGCGCAATTCCAATCTGGAGGATGGCGCTCGAAGCAGAGGTCGGCGCGGGCACGATGCTGGCAGGTTTCGGCGAGAAAGAGTCCGACCAACTCGTGCGCCAGGCGATCGAGCTGCAAGGCTACGAAGAGGATCGTCACGGCCGCATTCTGCAGTGCATGATCGACCGCTACGCGCTCGCGGTGACGCCGAAGCCGCGGGAGAAGCGGCCGACGAGAAAGGCCTTCGTCGAGTTCGGCTACGACGAGTGCGCCGACTCGTTTGCCGGTTTTGGGATTTTCCGCTTGGCGCGAGAAGCGCGCATCCTTCCCGAAGGGCTGACCTCGCTCTTCACCCGGCTATTGAGCGAAGAGGCGCGCCACATCGTATTCTTCGTGAACTGGGTCGCCTGGGATCGCGACCGCCGCGGCTTGCGCGGTACCGCCCTGCAGGCGCTTCCGGCGCTGCTTAGTTACGCCGGCGCGATCGCGCGCCGGGCCGCGATGGGAAAGGAGATGCAAGGCGAGAAGCCAGCCGAAAACCCGACCGGACTCTTCGACGAGGCGCTCGCGAACCTCACGCCGGCAAGCTTTCTGCGGGCATGCGTCGAGGAGAACGAGCGGTACATGTCGGCCTTCGATCCACGTCTGTTGCGCCCGCGCATGATTCCACTGATCGGACGATTCGCATTGCACGCCGCCGAAGCGATAGACAAGGCGCGCGCAAACGGAACTTCTACGTCGCCCAGGATGGCGGGGGCAAGCATTCCGAGAGATAGCGAGCCCGCGGCCCGGAGACCCCGAGCAGACCGTCAAGGCTCGTAAGCTCGAGCAGGCGGCGCATGTTGCTGTTGCCGACCAACGCTTCTAAGCGCCGGCCTTCTCCAAGCAAACGCTTGTAGAGGGCAATCAGCTCGGCGAGCGCCGTTGAATCGAAGAAGCTCGCGCCGCGAAGATCCACGACGACGTCCCGATCGCTGCCGACCGAGGCCAGCGCCTCGCGCAGCCGCTCGCGCGTTCGACACGTCCCACTCGCCCCGCAGCGTGACGACGTGGAGATCTTCAAAGAGCGCGGTTTCGATGGCGTGGTCGTAATCGTCGTCGAACATCCACCGTCGAGTTTACCCTATTTCGGGCTAAAACTTAAAGTAGATAAATGCCGGCGACGGCCCAGACCACGAGAAGAGCTGCAGCGCTAAAAGCAAGCCTGCGAGCGCTCCCACCTGCAGCGCCGGGCGCAGTTGCGGCCAAGCCGGCGCGACGTTTCGCCGTTCGAGCACGAAGCGCAGAATGCCGAACGCAACGACGCCCGCAGCCAGCACCGCTTGCCATCCGGTCAGTAATTCGGCGCCCGGACCGCCCGCGAACATCGCCCGATAGATCGCCAGCGCATCGGCGAAGCTCGGTGCGCGGAAGAGCACCCACGCCAGCGTTACGACGGCAAACGTCAACACGACGCGAACGGCGAGCACGACGCCGCGCGGCGCCGAGCGCTCGCGGCCGACGCCGAACAGCCGCTCGATGCAGAGCGCCACGCCGTGCACGCCGCCCCACGCGACGAAGGTCCACTGCGCGCCGTGCCACAAGCCGCCGAGCAGCATGGTGATCATCAGGTTGCGCAGCGTGGCGATTGCGCCGCCGCGATTGCCGCCCAGCGGAATGTAGAGATAGTCGCGCAGCCAGGTCGAGAGCGTGATGTGCCAGCGATGCCAGAAATCGGTGACGCTGGTGGCGAGATACGGCATGCGGAAGTTCTCGGGGAAGACAAACCCGAGCAGTCGCGCGCAGCCGATCGCAATGTCGGTATAGCCTGAGAAATCGAAATAGATCTGCATGCTGAAGGCAAACATCGCGCTCCACGCAGCGGGCGATCCCGGATGGCTCGCGATCGCATCGAAATAGCCGTTTGCGACGCCGGCGAACTGATCGGCGATTGCCGTTTTCTTCAGCAAGCCGAAACCGGCGCGGGCGAGACCGTAGGTGACGTCTTGCGGCCCCGGCGGACGCCAGGTGAAGAGTTCGCCGAAGAAGAGCCCGGCGCGCACGATCGGGCCCGCCAAGAGCTGCGGAAAGAAGGCGAGATAGAGCGCGTAGTCGAGCGGCTTGCGGATCGCGATGGTTCGCCCGCGATAGACGTTGACGAGATACGAGACGCTTTGGAAGGTGTGGAAGCTAATGCCGATCGGAACGAAGAGGTTGACGAGCCACGGATTGCCGTGCATGCCGATCAGCGCGGCGACGGTTCCGCTCCCGAAGTTCGTGTACTTCAAGCTTCCGAGGAAGGCGAGGTTTGCCGCCACGCCGAGCGCGAGGAGCAGTTTGGTGCTGCGGCCGCTTTCGCGCCGCTTCTCCAGCGCAATCGCAATCAGAAAATCGCTCGCCGTCAGAATCCACAGAAAGAGGACGTACCACGCGTTCCAGCGGGCGTAAAAATAGTAGCTCGCGATCAAAAGAAAGACGAAGCCGGCGCGCCGCGGCAGCAGATAGAAAAGCGCGCAGATCAGCGCAAAGAAGAGCCAGAACTCGTACGACTGGAAGCGTAGCGGGATGCCGATGCCGCAGGCCGCGGCGAACCACGAGAGATCGCGATGTTCTGGCGGCGCGACCGGCAGCGCCGCCGCCGAGCTAGGCAGCAAGGCATCGGATACCGGCACGGTGCGCGGCGTCGATTGGGAGAGTCCCGTGCCGACGTCGTGGCCGAGCAGCCGGCTGAAGAGCAGGCTGCCCTGCGCGTTGAGATGATCTTCGTCGGCGAAGAGCGCGGGGCGCTCCAGCGCGATGTACGGCTCGGCCGGAATCAGCCGCGCGTGCTGAAGCTGCGCGATGTTGACGAGGGATCCGGTCGGCTCTTGCGACGCGCGGCGATGGAGCGGGCGCGTCGGAATCCGCACGAAAAAGACCGGCGTTCCGGTCTGCGCGTAGCGAGTGGCGATCGGCAGCAGCCACTGCAGGCGGTACTTTGCGTAGGAGGGGCTCGGCGCGGGAACCTTGAGCACTTGGGTCGCAATCGCGCTCTGCTCGCTGTCAGTAAGCCCCAAAGGGTCGTCGATCTTTCCTGATGCAAAGTCTACTTTCAGGCCGCGCAGCGTCTCGCTTCGCGGGTGCGCGGCGAGCGGATCGTACGTATCCGTCCCGCGCGCCGCTGCGAGCGCCGCGAATCGACCTGGCGGATTGGCCGCGAACGCTTGCACGTCGTCGCGCAACTCTTGCCCGCGCCAAAAGAGATCGATTCCATTCTCGATGCGCTCGCGCGGATCGGAGAACGATCCGGCGAGCTTTGGCAGATCCCCGAGCCGCGTCTGAAAGACGACGTAGCGCAGGTCCATCGGACGATCGTCGCCGTCGAGGCTGCCGATGGCGCTGTCGTCGTCAGCGTACGTATCGACCGCGATCACCACCGCACGAAAGCGCCGCGCCTGGGGATCGATCGCGCGCAGGAAGAACGGCCAGCAGCGCGGCGTCGTCCCCGGCACGCCGCCGTTGAGGAAGCGCAGTCCGGGCGCGGCGGCACTCGCCGCTTGCGGATTAAGCCCGGAGTAGATGCGCGAGTCGCCCAGCACGAGCACATCGGTTTTCGGAACCGCGTCCAGATCCCGGAAGCGCTTGATCGCCGTCTCGAAACTTCCGGTGCTCGAAGAGGGGTCGAGAACGGCGTGGTAGAGTCCGGTGCGAAAAGCGAGGACGTCGATCAGTGCAAAGACCGCGAAAGCGGCCGCAACGAGAAGAGCGGCCGTTCTCTTCGGGGGCGAAACCGTTGGCTGCACCGCACGGTCCCTTGTTCGGGAATGGGTAGGACGCCTCTAAGGAACATGGCTAGATGACCACGAGCGCCGCTGCCGTTCGCCAGCGCGAGGGAGGCTCGGTTGCGCTCATCACCATCACGGTGATGCTTGGCCTCATCATGGCGATCATCGACACGACGATCGTCAACGTCGCGATCAACACGATCGGCGGGAACTTGGGGGCGACGGTCGACGAGGTCGCCTGGGTCGCTACCGGATACATCCTGGCCAACGTCGTCGTCATGCCGCTCAACGGCTGGTTGACGGCGCTGCTCGGTCGCAAGACGTTCTACGCGACCTCGCTTGCGGTTTTTACGATCGCTTCCTTCTTCTGCGGCACCGCGCGCTCGATCTGGGTGCTCGTCTTCTACCGCATCGTTCAGGGCCTGGGCGGCGGCGCGCTGCAGCCGACGGCGCAGGCCATCATGTTCGAGACCTTTCCGCCCGAGCGGCGGGGTGCGGCCATGGCGATCTTCGGCATGGGCGCAATGGTCGGTCCGGCGATCGGCCCCGCGCTCGGCGGCTGGATCGTCGACAACGCGAACTGGCCCTTGATCTTTTACATCAACGTCCCCATCGGCATCGCCGCGTTTTTGATGACGCTGGCCTTCATCCCCGATCCGAAGTACATTGCCAAGCCCAAAGGCGGCATCGATTGGATCGGCCTGAGCTTGCTCACGGCCGGCCTCTCGACCCTGCAGTTCGTACTCGAACAAGGCGAACGCGACGAGTGGTTCTCCTCGCGCACGATCCAGGTCTGTGCGCTGGTCTCCGTCCTCGCGCTGGTCTCGTTCGTCGTCAAGTCGCTGCGCGACCGCCACCCGATCGTGGATTTGAAGGTCTTTAAATTCCGCTCGTTCTCGGTCGGGTCGTTCCTCGGCATCGTCATGGGCTTCGGCCTCTATGGAACCGCGCTGATCTTACCGCTCTTCTTTCAGTCGCTGCTCGGCTTCACCGCGTTCGACACCGGCCTGGCGCTGATGCCCGGCGCGTTTTCGACCGCCATCTCGATGCTGATCATCGGGCGCATTCTCAATCGCGTTGAACGGCAGGTGGTCGATCGTCTTCGGGACGCTGCTCTTCGCCTGGTCGAGTTGGATGCTCGGCGGGCTCAGCGTGCAGGCGGGCTACTGGGACGTCTTCTGGCCGCGAGTGATCCAGGGCTTCGCTTTGGGCTTCCTTTTCGTGCCGCTGACGACGATCTCGCTCGGCGACGTCCCGGTTCCCGAGATGGCCGGCGCGACCGGCGTCTTCACGCTGCTGCGCCAACTCGGGGGCAGCCTCGGCATCGCAATCCTCACGACGATGCTGACGCACAAAACCGCGATTGCCTGGAACGTCTTGGCTTCCGGAGTCACGCAGTCGCACGGCTACTCGATCGGCCAGCTCACGCAAATGGTGAGCCAGCAATCGGCGATGATCGCTTACAACTATCTGTTCCGCGCGACGGCGATCGTCTTCGTGCTCTCAACGCCGCTCATCTTCTTGATCAAGAAGCCGAAACGACTTCGCGCACCGGCGATCGCCGTCGCCGAATAGCGTAGCGGCCGCTGACCATCACGCTGCCGTAATAGACGGTATTCGCAGCGTCCGACAACCATGCTCGTAGCGTCTCACTTCGCACGAGGCGCCCGATCACGGCGTCACCGCTGCCTAGACGTTCGAGTTGCCGAATCGGGCAATGTAACGTCATCATGAATCTCGAAGCCGGATTATTGGAACGTTAACGCGTCAACAGAGCCAAATTCCCAGGCGTTGCATGCTTTCTGCCACATTCGTAACCGCTAACAGATTCAATGCGAAGAAGGAGAACGCTTAAGGGGTGGACGAACGGGTGCGGCGCCAGAGAGCCGTCCTAACATCGGGCCGTTTCGGTGGCGTCAACCTGTTTCGCCCGTTTAAAGAACGGGCGGTGTCTCGTTGGGGTTACAAAGCCCCTCACTCACATCTCACCTGAGGAGACTCAATGCTTTCGGCCCTCAAGTCGATGATCCACGACGAAGAAGGCGCCGCGACGGTCCAGTACGGCCTCCTCGTCCCCTGATCGGCCGGCCTGTGCGATCGTCGGCGTCAAGGCACTCGGCACGAGCGTTAATTCACTCTTCAATACGTCGCCGGCTCGGACTAGAAAGCATATTACTGGAACCGGCTGGGCCCGGGCCCCGCAGGAACCTTTTTGCTCGACCCGCGGTACTTAGAGGTACCGGGAACCTTCGCGTTCTTCGAACCTCGTATCCAAGGAGAATCTACGATGTTTTCGTTTCTCCGCTTCCTGCTGTCTAATCAGGAGGGGGCGTCCCGGGTGGAGTACTGGTTGCTGATCGCCCTGATTGCGCTGGTCGCCGTCACGGCGATCCAGCTGCTCGGTCTCGTAGCGCGACGAGCACGCCGATCGCGACCAGCACCACGAGCGATATCCCGATCGGGCCGGCGGTAGCGCTGGGCACGCCCGCGGCCGTCGTCGACTCGCACAGGTGCTGCGACTCGGCGTAGCAAGGCTTCGTGCGTTCGCGCTGCGCTTGCAGGCGGCCAGCGGTCATGTTCCATGGGGATTAGCGCCCCGCGCGGCTCAGTAGAACGCGCGGAAATCGCCGGCGAAGGACCCCGTGCGCGTGACGGTGCTCATCTGGGCGGCCAATGCGAGCCACGACCTGCGAGAGGAGTTAGGAACCCGAGGCGATCGGCAGTTCTGTTTCGGTTGTCGGCTGGTAGTCGAGTTCAGTAGCGATTTCCGAGAGCCGTTCGAGCACGGTCACATGCCGTTGTTCCAGGCTGGCCGCGAGCGGTCCAACCCAGCTCTCGTGCACGTCGCCGAGCAGCAGATTCCCGCGATAGAGGCGTCCGGCACTGCGGTAGTGCGCGTACGCCGCACGCACCTCGCCGCGATCGTATTGTTCGTCACCGTCGTTGGCGTGCGCCAGGAAACCGTTGACGTCGATGATCACGTTGTCGAGATCGACCGCGAGGTCGTCGCCGGCGCGGAAGTACGCCTCGACTCGATCGAAGCCGACGAGCTGCGCGATGGCCTTGCGAATGTTGGAACACGCCGTGCGCAAACTCTGGGCGACCAAATGTTTTTCGGCACCGGGCCAAAAGCGTTTGCCGAGTTCGGCGCGCGAGACGCTCCCGCCGGGCTGCAGCGCGACATACTTGAAGATCTGACGGTCGCGGCGGCGCACCCATTCGATCGGGCGCCGATCGATCTCGGCGCGGAACCAGCCGAAGAGGCGAACCTGCATCGGCGTTGCGGCTTGCACGCGCCGCCCGTAGCGATCGTAGAGACGGCTGCGAGAGAGTGCGCGCAGCGGCCGGTATCCCTCGGGGGTGTGCACGACGAAGAGCCCGTGCTCTTCGAGCGCTTGCAGTTGCTGGCGATCCTCGAGATAGGATCCGCTCATCAACTTGAAGACGAGGTCGGCGTCCTTCTCCGAGACGAACTTCAGGGCGTCGGCAATAAACTCGTTGAAAAGGTGCCCGTGGCGCAACCGCCAGTTGTCAAAGGCTTGCGCGAGGCTGCAGCTGTCTTCGGCAGCTTTGCGCAGCGCGCTGCTGACGACGTGCGGCCAGCCGTCGGTCACCTCGAGCAAACGCAGCACGTCGGAGTGCGCGAACGGTACGCCGTAGGTTTCGGCGAGATGGCGCACACCCGATGCGTCGAAGGCGAGCCGTTCGGCATCGCACATCGAGGCAATTCCTTGCGCGACCAGACGCCCGACCTGAAAGGCCCCGCGCGACCGGCAGGCGATCAACAGCGAGGCACCGTCGGGCAGATCCTCGATGAGCCGGGTGATCGCTTCCAGACCCTCCGGGGCCGGAGTATCGGTGCAATCGAGCGCGAGTTCCAGCGGTACTCGCGAGGCGAGCGCTTCGATCATCGCCTCGTGCGATTGGAGCGTCAGGCCGCCCTCGAGCGCGCCGGCGACGGTTGCCCAAACGGCTTCGGGAGTGAAATTGGCGCCGACGACGGCGTAGAAACCATTGGTCGCGCGGTAGCGCATGTAGGCGACCAGCGCCATCGTCTTACCGAATCCAGGGGGCGCAACCAAAAAGCGCACCGGCACGTTCGTGAAGCGGCCGAGCCACTCTTCGAGTCGTGCCCTCCGCACGATTGAGGGCCCCAAGCGGGGCAGTTTTGCGTTCACTGAACCAGAGGGTCCTCCTCTGGAAAGTCAGTATATAATCTAACCTTCATACTTGCAACCAGCCGTTACGTCGTGCCGCCTATGACGCCACCAAGCGTCTGCTAAGCGATTCGAAAAATCGGCCGCGCCACCGTACCTCATAATTACATCGGCGTACGAGATTCCGAGCTTTAGTAACGAGCGGCTGGTCGCGAACGATCCGCTGGGTAAGCTCGTGATTTTGGCGCAATTCGGGCCGTAAGTGGTCCAACGCCGCACGCGCCGCCGGTGGGTGATCGGCGCCAAAGCGGAGCAGCCGCGGATAGACCGGGCGGAAGTATCGAACCACATCGAACCCGTTGAGTTCGGCCTCGGTGAGGACTTCGCCCGGCGCCCCTAGGGAGGAATACAGGCGGCCCTTCTCCGCGTGGCGCCGCGGCGCAAGCGTATGCCCGTAGTGCGCGTAGACGTAGGGCAGCGCAACGCGTTTGCCGCCTAAGCCGATCAGCTGCTCGTGTACCGCGCCTTCCCAGCGCAGCGCGGGCTCGAAGCGAAAGAACATCATCCGCCGCTCGATCGACGTGTAGTAGTCGAACGAACCAAAGAAATGCCACGTGTACCCGTCGACGAAATCGTATTCCACCGGCACCGAGCCGAGGCGTCGCGCGATACGCACGACTTGCGTACCGTGCACTTCGTCAGCGTCGACGAACGCCACCCAGTCGCCGGCCTGGCGCTGCTCGTGCAGGCGCAGACAGATATTTCGCGCCTGCGCAAACGTGGTAAATGGGGTGCGGTCGACGACGATTCGCCCTTGGCGTCCGAAGGCGCTCGCCGCCAGCGTCTGCCCGTGCGGCGAGGGTTCGGGCGCGTTATCGTTGACGATAAGCGTCTGCGCCGCGCCGGCGATCGACGCCAGCATCGCGCTTAAGAACGGCTCCTCACGCGGACCAAGAATCAAATGCGCCGCAACGCCGGCCGGCGAATCCATTGCTGCGCGGCTTCGCGCGCAGCGGCGGAGTTTCCGCCGGGTACGCGAAGCGGGCGTGATGCCGCCTCTGCGCCTGGCCGTCGACGCGCGCGTCATCGCAGAGGATGCGCGCGGCATCGGGCGTTACGCGCGGGCGATCCTGCGGCGCCTCGTGCTCCGCGACGACCTCGAGCTGACGCTGCTCGCCGACGGGCTCTTCGCGGCGCGCCGCCGCCCGGCGTACGCACGCACGCTGGGCAACGAAAACTTCCACGTGCGCGGACGCGTGCCGCATGGCGCCGATCTCGTCTGGCATCCCGCCAACGGCACCTTCTTCTCGTCCACGCAGCCCTCGGTCGCCACGATCCACGATGCAGTGCCGTTTCGTTATCCCGCCGCCGACCCGCAACGCCGCGAGCACGCCCAACTGCCCTTTCTCCGCTCGGCACGCCATGCGACGCGTGTGATCGCCGTTTCGCGCTTCGGCCGCGACGAAGTGCACGAGATGCTCGCCGTGCCGCTGGAGCGCATCGAGATCATTGCGCACGGCGTCGAACCGGCGTTTTCACCCGGCGATCCGCAGCCGCTGCCCGCGGCGTTGAAAGGGCGGCGGTACCTGCTCTTCATCGGCGATCCGATCGGTGAACCGCGCAAGAACTTCGAGCTGCTCTACGAGGCGTACCGTCAAGCCTGGAGCGGCAGCGATGCGCCGCTGCTCGCCGTTGCCGGGCCGCGCGCGCCGCAGTTACCGGGCGTACTGCATGTCGGCAACCTCGGCGACGATCTGATCGCCGGCGGCAGCGAAGCGCTGCGCGCCTGCTATCGCGGCGCGATTGCGCTCGCGATGGCGTCCTACCACGAGACGTTCGGCATGCCGATGCTCGAAGCGATGGCCTGCGGCACGCCGGTCGTCGCCTCGTACGCAAGCTCGCTCCCGGAGGTCGGCGGCGACGCCGCGCTCTACGCCCCGCCCGACGATGCCGCTGCGTGGGCCGCCGCGATGCGGCGGATCGTCTCCGACGACGATCTGCGCGAGCGTCTGCGCGCCGCCGGGCTCGAGCGCGTGGAACAGTTCAGCTGGGATCGCAGCGCGCAACAGCACGCCGCGCTCTTCCATTCGCTCGTCGCGTGATTGCGCTCGGCATCGACGCCTGGAATCTTCCCGGCGACCGGCGCGGCATCGGCCGCTACCTGCGCGAGATCCTTCGCGTGTGGTGGGAGCGCGAGCCCGAACGCGTCGAGGTGACGCTGATCGTTCCGGAGTGGCACACCTGGACGGTACGCAGTCGCTACTTGCAGGAGGTCGAATCGCGCCGCTATCGCGTCGTTTCGCGCGCCTTACATGGACGCGCCCGCCTCGACGCGCTCTGGTTTCCGTTCAACGGCTGCAGCTGGACGAACTTCACGCTGCCCGCGGTGGCGACGCTGCACGACGCATCGAACTTCGTCGTGCCCGATTACGCGCCCGCGACGCAGCAAATCCTCGAGGCCGCCGCGCAACGCTGTCGCGCGCTGATCACCGATTCCGGCTTCGCGCAGCGCGAGCTCGCGCGGGAGTTGCGCATCGCGCCCGAGCGCCTCACCACGATTCCGCTTGGCGTCCGCCCGCCGCGACCGGTCGAGCGGGTCCCGCTCGACATCGAGGCGCTCGAGCCGTTCGTGCTCTACGTCGGCGCCGCCGAACGGCGCAAGGGCTTCGATACGCTGCTCGCGGCGATGCAGCTCGTCGCACGCGAGCGCTCGGATCTTTCGCTGGTCGCGACCTCGCGGCTGCACGGCGAGTTCGAGGTGCCGCCGGGCGTCAACGTAATCGAACTCGGCCACGTCGACGATGCGACGCTCGCCTCGCTCTATCGCGCCTGCGCGCTGCTCGCCTTTCCCTCGCGCTACGAAGGTTTCGGCTTACCGGTACTCGAGGCGATGAGCTACGGCGCGCCGGTGGTCGCGTCGAGTGCCGCGTCAATCCCGGAGGCCGGCGGCGACGCCGCCTACTACGTCGCGCCCGATGCGCCGGCTGAGCTCGCGGCGGCGATTCTCAGGGTCACCGGCGATGCGGATCTCGCGCAAGCGTTGCGCCGGCGCGGGCCCCCGCGCGCGGCGTCGTTTACCTGGGAGCGGACGGCGTCGCGCACGCTCGAGGTCATCGAGGAGATGCTATGACGACCCACCTCGCGAGCGGCATCGCGATCCGCGACGGGCGGCTGTTACTGGTCGCCTCGCACTATCCGAACCAGCCGCGGCCGTTATGGAATCTTCCCGGCGGGCGGCAGCAGCCCGGCGAACTGCTCGTCGAGACGGTCGTTCGCGAGTTCTACGAGGAGACGCAGTTTCGCGTGCACGCGGGCGAGCTGGCCTACGTCAGCGAGAGTTATGACGGCGAGCGCCATTTCCTCAACGCAACGTTTCTGGTGGAACTCGATGGGGAGTCATCGCTGGGGATGACGCGCGCCCAGCCGGAAGATCATGTCGTTGCGGCGGAGTGGGTGCCGCTGGGCGACGTGCGCGAACGAGTCGTCGCCGCGGTCGTCCGCGAGCCGCTGCTTGCGTACCTGCAGGGCGTGCTCGAGCGCCGCTACGCCGGCTTCCACGAAGCCGGGATTACGATTGAGTGGCCCTCCGGGCCGGCCTGAGGGCCGCCGCCCATTCCTCGCGCTCGAGGGTGTGCGCCAAGACGTTGACGGGTCTGCCTTGCACCGTCGCACCGCGCGGCAGCGTGCCGTCGCTGCTGAAGCCGGTGCGCCGCAACACCGCGCGTGACCAGTGGTTCTCGGGTAGGCAGTATGCGCGAATGCGTCGCAGCCGTGCGCGGGTGAAGCCTTCGTCGATCAGTGCTTCGACCGCTTCGGTCGCGATGCCGCGCCGGCGATACGTGCTCACGATGCTGTAGCCGATCTCCGCGCTCGTGCGGTCGTTTTCCGCGACGCGCATCGATACCCAGCCCAGCGGCTCGCTCTCGCCTTGCGCGAAATGCAAGAGCCATTCGAAGCGCCCGCACGTTCCGGGGGTAAAGCGGCTCGGCCGCTGACTGACGGCTCGCAGAAACTGGGCGCGGTTGACGTTGGGCAGGTCCTGATAGTCGCGCAGATCCGGCGCCTGCAAGACTTCCCACAGGATGCCGGCGTTCTCCACGGTGACCGGGACGAGCCGCAGGCGCGTCGTGCGAATCGTTCTCACCGCGGGCCGAATCCTTGCCGCAAACCGCCGAGCGCGTGATGGTGACGGCGATGTGGGTCGATATTTCGGGAACGGTCTGCTCCGCGCCGCGCTTCTTTTACGGCTCGCGGACGCACTGCATGCACGAGGCCTTCGACGTTGCGAGCAGCGCCGGCAAGGTCGAGGTCGTCGACAACGTTGACATCGCGCCGCGTTGCCCGGTGAAGGCCGGCGATCGCATCGAAGTGGCCGGCGAGCTGGTGCACGATCCGGGGCGGCTGCCCGTCCTGCATTGGACGCATCACGACCCGGCGCACCTGCATCGCGACGGATTCATTCGGCTTCATGGGAGGCTGTACGCGTAGGCATCCGGACGCCGTGTCCCTGCAGGCGAAGCAGCTCGGGGATCGTCACGAACTGATAGCCTTCGCGCTTGAGCGTCTCGACGATCAGGCGCGTCGCCTCGACGTCGGCGCTGCGGTCGCAGAGCCGCTTCCCGGCGCGGGAAGCACCGCAAACGATGCCGCGGTTGCCGTCGTGAAGATCGATGATCGCGCCGTCGCCCGCATATCGCAGCACCCGCGAGGCAATCACTCGCGCGGGGGGATACTCCCAATCGTTGGCCAGCGGCACCGACCACATCACCGGCGTGTAGCCGAGCTTGCGCACCTCGCCGAGCACGAGCCAATCGCGCGCGCCAAAAGGCGGGCGCATGAGCCGCGTGTGCACGCCGGTCGCCGCGTAGATCGCGCGATCCGTGCGCTCGAGCGTGCGGCGAAGGCTGTCGCTTCCATAGAGCAGCAGGTGGCCGTGGCTCCAAGTATGATTGCCGATCGCGTTGCCCTCGGAGACCTCGCGGCGCACGACCTCGGGATAGGCTGCGACCGCGCGCCCGACGACGAAGAACGTTGCGTGCACGTGTTCGTCGCGCAGCACCGAGAGCAACTCGTCGGTATACGGCGGATTCGGCCCGTCGTCGTAAGTGAGCGCGATGACCCGCTGGTTCTTGGGCCCGCTGACGATCGTCTTGCCGAAGACTTGACTACCGGGGCTCTCCAAGATTTGGTACGCCGCGTACGAGCCGGCGCCGAGCGCGGCCAGGATCGCGATCCCGCAGATGATCCAGCGCCGCCTCAGGCTCAAGGATTCGTGCCGCGTATCCGTGCCTGCGCTTTCGTAACGTTCGCGCGGAACTCGTCGGGCCCGAAGTCGAGAAAATCTTTGACGATCTGATCGTATCGGGCATCGGCTATTTGCGTGCTCTGTAGGTGCACGAGATCTTTCGGAACCCCTTTCGAAAGATCGATCGAGTAGAACTGGCCGCTCTTGACCGCCCAATAGTGCGGATCGGTAAAGGTCACCGTACGATCGCCGTGCTTGTAATCCACCACCTGCTTAACGTAGACGGTGTAGTGGGCGTTCGCGTTCGGACGTGGCGCCTTATCGTCGAGCTGCCAAATACCGTCCTGAACGAGCCGGCCGAAAAAGAAACTTACGTCGTAAACTTTCGCCGAGGGAGCCTTGACCCTGATCTCGTGCCCGTCGTAGCCGCGAATCCGGTACGAAAACGTAGAGACGCCCTCGATGTCGGATGTGTCGTACTCTTCTTCGGCAATCGGCGGCTTCTCGTAGCGAATCAAGAGCCGCGCGTAGAGCTCGCTCGGTGCTTTCTGGGCGTGAATCGCGGGGCCGAAGCGCCCCATCTCGCCGGGGCCGTAGATGCGCCACCCGAGGATGATGAAGACGATCGCGAGGACGACGATCAGGATGCCGATCGGAAAGCGCCGCATCACGCCTCCGCCGCTGCGGCGGCTTGCAGGTCGAGCGCGAGGTTGACCAGCCGGTCCGCAGCCGCGTTCTGCTTGCGCGGCACGTGCTTGATGTCGATCAGCTCGAAGCCGCGCACCAATGCCCGCGCGCGCTGGTAGAGCGGCATCAGGCCCGCGTTCTTGACCCGGTACTCTCCGCGCAGCTGCTTGACGACGAGTTCGGAATCCAGGCGCACCGCCAAGCGCCGGATGCCGCGCTCGCGAGCGGCCTGCAAACCAAGCAGCAGCCCGGTCCATTCGGCGACGTTGTTGGTTGCAATCCCGAGGTACTCGTGAACCTCCTCGATCGTCTCCCCGTTGGAGTCGAGCAGAACGGCTGCACCGGCCGCCGGACCGGGATTGCCGCGGGAGCCACCGTCGGCGAAGAGTGTCGCATCCATAGCGAGCCGGGCTTCGGCGATGGCAAGGCATAGACCGCCCGCCGCGCGGGTACATGGGCGAACATGAGAAATCATCCGTTCCTACTGCGCGCGGCCCTCGCCGCCATCGCGATCTCGCTGCTCGCCGCCTTCCCGCACGCGGTCTCGGCCGCCACAACCTCGACCTTCTACGGCATCACGGTGCACGTGTCGTCGCAGAACATCAAGGTGGAGAATACCAAGACGAAAGAGACGATGAGCTTTCTGCTCGTCCCGAAGTTCGATCAGGTCTTTTCCCCCGACGGCAAGACGACGTACCAGATGAGCAAGGTCAAAGCCGGCCAATACGTCGGGATCATCTACGATCGCAAGGCGCTGGGGCAAGCGCACGCCGACAAGATCTATCTGCTCACCAACGCCAATCAGACGATCGGATCGCAGTAACGTTTCTGCCGGCCGAGCAGGAAAAGATGACTAGAACGGTCAGGTCTTCTAGAATCTCAGGGTAAAGGAAGACTCCCGGCGCGAGCCGGGAGCCTTCTGGGATAATGGCACTTGTGTCCCCCGCGCGCACTTCACAATGTGGTAGCGCGGCACCTTTTTGAGGTTTTCGTGAGGGCGCCCTAGAACGCTCGAGCGGGATGAAACGACTGGCCGCCGTCTTCACCTTGCTGATGGCTGCGTGCTCGATGCCCGGCGCACAGCCGACGCCGCCGGCGACGCTCCGAGCAGAGTCGTGGGTGGATCCTCAAGCGATCTCCGTGCCGTTGCTCTATATCTCGGATTGGAGCACGAACGACGTCTTCATGTACAACTTCGCGACGAAGGCGCTGGTCGGTACGCTGACGGGCTTTGACGGTCCCTACGGACAGTGCGTCGATGCGAGCGGAAACGTCTGGATCGCCGATTTGAACGGCTCGGCGATCGTGCAGTACGCGCACGGCGCCATGAATGCGTCTCGACGGCTGCGGACCAGCGGCACACCGATCGGCTGCGCGGTCAATCGGAACAATGGCGATTTGGCCGTCGCGAACTTCTCAACGAGGGCGGGTAAAGGCAACATCCAAATCTGGCCGGGCGGCCGCGTCCCGCCGAAGACCTACCAGCCATCGAAGTACTACTACTTGTGGCCACCCGCGTACAACGCCGCGGGCGACCTCTTTGCCGAGGGCCAGGTTCTCGACGGGGCGTACGGGCTCACCGAGCTGCCGAAAGGCGCCTCGGCGTTACGCGGCGTGAAGCTGGCCGGCGTGACGATCCACTATGCCGGCGGCGTCTTCTGGGACGGCCATGCGCTCGGCGTCACCGATCAAAACGCAAACAACGACAACACGACGGTGATCTATCGCATGACCTTCAAGGGAGCGAACGGTAGAGTCGTCGGGCGGACTCATCTCACCGACACCTGCAACAAAAATTACGCCGACGTCGTTCAACCGTTTCCCGTGCGAACGAACGGCACGACGACCAAAGTGATCGGCGGTAATTTGTGGTGCGCCAACCGTTTCGCATTTTGGAAGTATCCGGCCGGCGGCGCTCCGGCCAGCCAATTGCCTAAGGCTCCTGCCGAACCGTTCGGGGAATCGGTCAGCCCAGCAAGGAAGGCCGGAAGCGAATGATCGGATCTAGTTCGGCGGACCGTACGGATCCTGAGGCGACTGCGGCGGCCCCTGCGGCGGCCCTTGCTGCGGCGACCCTTGTTGCGGCGAAGCTTGCTGTTGCTGCTGTGCCGACTGGTCGGGAAAGAAACCGACGATCGTCCCTTCGGAGTCGGTCACGAAGACGATGTGCAGCGAACTCTTTTGGAAGACGGCCGTGTAATGATAACGGTAGTAACCCTGCATGGTATCTTCGCGAACGAACTGCAGCCGTTTGAACGTGCCAAGCTGCTCGAAAGCCTGGCGAGCGCGCGAGAGCCCGTCTGCGTTAGAGTTCATCGTCTGGGAGATATCGGGTGGAATGCGTCCCGCGATCACATCGGTCATGAACGTGGTGAATGTGGCGGTCGGCGGGCCGGACGGTGCCGCCTGCGCGATCAAACCAGAGAGGACGAGAACGGCGGCAATCTGCATCATAACGAGGCGTGCCTTCGAGCCGGAGGGCCTGCGGCCCTTACGTGAGTACATGAGGCTACGATGAGATGCGCCATTGCCTTGCTCGCTGCAGTGCTCGCATCTCCGGGAGAATTCGGCCAAGCGGCGGCAGCCGGGCAGGCGGGCCCCGCCGTCGTCGGGGTGGCGCAGATCTTCGACGAGACGTTTCGCCGGCTGCAGTCGTATCCGGTTCCACCCTATGCGATCTGGACGGCGACGTGGCACATTCGCGCGCAGCCGATGGGTTACTATTCCGGGGAATCCACGTCGGTTGAGACGCACCGCTACGCCGTGCGCCTCGCCGACGGAATGGAGAACATCAGCGACCCGAGCCCCAACGGCAAGCTGCCGCCGGCGCTCATCGAGCCCGAGTTTCTCGGGCCCTTTGCCTGGCTCGTGCGCTCCTCGGTTCGCGTGGCGCCGCGCGACAACGGCGTCGTGATGGTTCCTGATCTCGCCGGGCTTAAAACGATCGCGCACGTCGTCGTCACCGCCAAACCTTCGTACACGTTTCGCGTAGCGCCGAACGGCTCGCTGCCGGTCGAGGCGATCAACGGGCGCGACGCCTACCATCTCGAGTTGCACCCAACCGACCGGCCCGAGGTCCACAACCTGCGTGATCTTTGGATCGACGTCGCCACCTACGACCTGCTCAAAGTCCATTTCGCCGGCACCTATCGGCCCGTCCCGAAGGCGCCGCTGAGCCCCACTGAGGCGACCGTCTATTTCCGCGGCGTGCTCGGCGCGTGGGTCGTCACGCGCTCGCTGTGGAACTACGACGATCCGCCGATTCGCTACCAATACGACGTGCAGAACGACGAGATCGGTCTGCCGGCGACTCTGCCGGACTGGCTCTTCGATCAGGCCGCGTACGACCAGCATCAGCGCGACGGCGTTGCGGATTATCTGGGGCAAGTTCTCGAACAGCTGCGCAAGGGAGGGCCGGTAACGCAATGATTCGCAGACCGTTCGCGCTGCTGGCGATGCTGGCGATCGCGTCGTGCTCGAGATCTCCGAACGGAAGCACCTTCGATTCGCCGGCGCTGCGCGCGAGCGGCGCGGCCCACGCGCCGAGCACGACCACGCCGATCCAGCACGTCGTGCTGATCGTCCAAGAGAATCGCAGCTTCGACAATTTCTTTTCGACCTTTCCGGGCGCCGACGGAACGACGACCGGCCGTGAGGGCAGCAAGACCGTTCCGCTCCATCGCGCGCATCTCTACGAACGCTGCGACTTCGGCCACGGCTACAATGGCTTCATCCGCGACTACAACGGCGGCAAGATGAACGGCTTCGGTAAAGAGGGCGGCAGCCACAATTGCCCCGGGAAAGCGGGGCGACAAGTGTACCAGTTCGTCAATACCAAGGATATCGCGCCCTACTGGACGATGGCGCAGCAGTACGTTCTCGCCGATCAGATGTTCCAAACGCAAGGCAGCGGAAGCTATACCGCGCATCAAGATCTGATCCGCGGCAACACGACGATCGACGCGAATCAGACAATCTCGCTGGTCGATTTCCCCTCCCATATTCCCTGGGGCTGCGACGCACCGCCGGGTACGAAGACCTCGCTGCTCGAGCCCAATGCGTCGGGCCATTACCATTTTGAATACAATCATGGGCCGTTTCCCTGCACCTCGGACTTCCCGGCTTCGGGAAGCTACCTGACGATGCGCGACCTGCTCGATGCGGCCGGCGTCACGTGGAAGTATTACACGCCGCCCATGCAGGGAGAGGGCGAATATTGGAATGCCTTCGATACGATCGCGAGCGTGCGGAACGGTCCCGAGTGGCAAACCAACGTCATCAAAAACGAAAAAGCGATTCTCACCGATATCACGAGCGATGCGCTGCCGGCGATGTCGTGGGTGATTCCCGACCAGCACAACTCCGATCACCCCGCGTCGGGCTCCGACACCGGCCCGTCGTGGGTCGCCTCGGTCGTGAACGCCGTAGGGTTAAGTTCTTACTGGCCCTCGACCGCGATCGTCGTCGTCTGGGACGACTGGGGCGGCTTTTACGATCACGTCCCGCCACCGTTTCGCGATAAGTGGGGCGGACTGGGATTTCGCGTGCCGATGCTCGTGATCTCGCCGTACGCTCGCGAGACCTCGTCGAGCCAAACCGGGTACATCTCGCACACGCAGTACGAGTTCGGCAGCATCCTGCGCTTCATCGAAGATAACTGGAGCCTCGGTTCGCTCGGCACGACCGATCAGCGCGCGACCAGCATCGGCGACAGCTTCGATTTCACGCAACAGCCGCGGCACTTTACGCCGATTGCCTCAAAGTATTCGCGCGCATATTTCGAGCATCAACGGCCTTCGTACGAGCCCGTCGACACCCAGTAGCCTATTCGTAGTCGGGCGCGAAGTAGTCGGGCTTCTGCTCCAGGAAGAACTCGCGCCCCTTCGGCGCTTTGATCGGCACGAACTTGCGGGGTCCCTTACGGAAGTCGAAGCAGTTGCCCGCCGGTGAAGCCGCGCGCGAATCGGCGACGGCCATCGCGCGTAAGCCGAAAAGATTCTCCGCGAACCGCAAGACGCTCGTCGTTTCGTACTGTACGTGCGAAACGTAGTTCCGTTTGGCGTACGGCGAGATGACCAGCAACGGCACGCGGAAGCCGAGGCCGTCTTTGTCGAGATACGGCGGCGGGACGTGATCGTAGAGGCCGCCCCAGTCGTCCCACTGCACGAAGATCGCCGTCGAGTTCCAAAACTTGCTCTCGCCGACGGCATTAACGACCGAGGCAACCCACGAAGGTCCGTACCCCCCGCCGCAACCGGGATGATCGGAATCGGTGCACTGCGGGGTGATCCAGGTAAAGTTTGCGAGCTTCCCGTTCTTGACGTCGGTGAGAAATCGAGTCTGCGGAGAGATCACATCCTTCGACCAATCGGCCCCGAGGAAGATGTGGCGGACGGCTTGATAACTCGACCAGTCGGAGCCGTCGCCGCTCGCGCTGCTTCCGTACCGGCTCGCATAGAAGCGCCAGGAGAGATTCACCGCGTCGAGCTCGTCGCCGAGGGTGATGTAATCGAAGCACGGTGCCTCGGGCACGCCGTTGGTTAGGCGTTGGTCGGTCAGCGTGGCGACCGTCGTGCCGACGCCGAGATAGCAGCCCCAAAAACCGTTGGGCAGATCGACCGCCGACTGCGCTTGCCCCGCGATGATATATTGATGTCCGACGAAGCTCTCGTCGAGCTGCGACTGAAACATTCGGTCGGCGAGCACCCACTCGTGCGCCATATCGAAGTACGGTTTGGAATCGAAGTGGGGCACGTAGGCGTACTGGCCGCGACGCGGGCCGTCGTACGTCAGTTCCTTGTTAAAGCCGTTCATCCGGCAGTTCGTGCCCGGAAGCGGCCCCTTCCCATTGCACGCCGCGAACATCGCTGCGGCCGAGTGATCGATCTCGTACTTGCGGCGCAGCCCGACCGGCTGCAGCCTGATCGTAGAGCCGTGTGAGTCTTTGCCGCGCGTGACGGTATCGGCTCCGGGATACCCATAGAAGAGATCGTCGAAGCTGCGGTTCTCTTGCACGACCCAGATGACGTGCTCGATCTTCCCCGCGCCGGTCGCCTCGAGCGTGCGTTGCGCCGACTCCCGGTCCATATAGGGAATCGAGGATTGAGAACCCATCGAACAGCCGGCAAGCACGACGAGCGCCGCCAGGGCAACGTTACGCACGCTTATTATTCGGGGTCGCCGCCGGTTGAGGATGGTTCGCTGCGGAAGAACGCGGGCGAAAGCTGCGACTGGATTGGCTTAAACGCGCGCGGCGACTGTTTGTAGTTGAAAACGTCCAGGATGCTCGTCGAGCGCTGATCGGTCGTTTCGAGCGATCCCAGCCCCCAGTTCTGCTCGACGTACTTCAGGATGCTGCCGAACTCGTACTGCGTGTGCGAGAGCGTGCCTTTTGGCACGTAGGGCGAGACGACGATCAACGGAACGCGAAAGCCCAGGCCGCCCTTCTTATCGTGGAACGGCGGCTTCACGTGATCGTAGAGGCCGCCCCAATCGTCCCAGACGATCACGATCGCCGACGTCTTCCAATACGTGCTCTCGCCGATCGCGTTGACCACGCTCGCGACCCACTGCGGACCGCGATCGACGGTCGTACCCGGATGGTCCGAATCGTTATCGGTCGGAATCACCCACGAAACGGCGGGCAGCCGGCCCTTCGAGATATCGTCGAAGATATTGGTTTGAGGCATCGAAACGTTCGTGCCCCACTCCTTGCCGTTGCGCACCGGCGCGATCACGTCGAACGCGTTGAGCAGCGCGCCGGCGCACTGCGTGCAGCCGTCGCCGCATCCCGGGCTTCCGGCGAAACAGGGAGAGTAGTACTTCCAGGAAACGCCTTTGGCGTCGAGCAGATCGCGCAGCGTCGTATACGCGCTGCCGGACGACGGAAAGTCGGTCGTGCAGGGACGGGGTCCCTTATCTTCCTCGAACTGCAGCGCGGTCGTAAGGAGATCGGTGCGAGCGGTCTTCGACGAATCGCAGCCCCACGGCATCCCGGTGGGCGTGTCGACGAGGCTCGCGCCGGCGACGGAAATCTGCGTGTTGCCGCGGATGAGATCCTGATGCGCGGTGAAACTTCCGCTGCCTTGCGTCTGGAATAGGCGATCGCCGAGTGCATACTGCTTGGCGAGATCCCAGTAGGGCGCGATCTTCTCGGGGTTGACGTACCGATAGGCGATCGTGCCGATCGTCGGTCCGCCGCCGCTCGAGCCGCGCGGACAGACGCCCTTGGGCTCGAGGTTGAACGCGTCCATCTTCCCGTGATCGAGCGCCGTTAGGTACGAGTAGCGGCAGTGCCCGATGTCGGTATTCATCACCAGCGCGCTTTGCTGTAGCGCGATGGATTTCACGACGTACTTGCTGCCCTGGCGAACCTTTTCAAGGCCCGTCGTCGTGCCGTCGGCACCGGGGAACGTCGCGAACAGATTATCAAAGCTACGGTTCTCCTGCACGATGACGACGACGTGCGCGATCGGCGAGTCCTGCGCCGAAGAGGGAGGCACGCGCGAAAACGGCGCGAGCGGTCCGGTTGCCGCACCTCCGCCGCAGCCCGCGAGGATGGCGGCGACGCTCGCAACCAGAGCAATGCGGCGGCTCAACTTATTCTTCGTTCACCGGTAAGCCCGAAGGCTTCTGATGCATGAAGAACTCGCGCGGGTATTTTGCCGGAATGATTTTGAACTTCCGCGGCTTCTGGCCATAGTCGAACATGTTGGCGATGCTCGTCGAGGTTGCGTCGGTCGTGCCGAGCGAACCGAGATTCCAGTTATCTTCGATGTACCGAACGATGCTGCCGAAGCCGTACACGGTGTGCGAGATCTCGTTTGCCGGCACGTACGGCGACGCGACGATCATGGCGACGCGGAAACCCGGGCCGCCTTGATTATCGAGCTTCGGCGGCGCCACCGGATCGTAGAAGCCGCCCCAGTCGTCCCAGACGACGATGATGGCCGTTGAGCTCCAGGCCGGGCTCTGCCCGATTCCGTTGACGATCGACGAGACCCACGACGGGCCTTTATCGGACTTGTAGCCGGGGTGATCGGAGTTGAGCGCGTCGGGGATGACCCACGACACTTCCGGCAGGTGGCCGTTCTGCGCATCCGTGATGATCTGCTGCGGCGGGCTGATGACGTGCTGGCCCCACTGGCTCGGGTTGTTAAAGAACGAACCGATCACCGCGAAGCCGTTCCACAGCGCACCCGTGCTGTTGAGCTTATCGGTGGGCGTGTAGTACTTCCACGTAATGCTGCCCGTCGCGAAGAGATCTGCCAGCGTCAGGTAGCTGCTGCCCGAGGATGGAAAATTACTCGTACACGGATACGGACCCTTGCGCTTTCGGTAGGCAAGACTCGTGGTGATCAGGTTGGTCTTGGCTCCAGGCGGCGAGTTGCAGCCCCACGCACCTGAAGAGGTCGGATCGTCGACCAGGCTATCCGTTGAGTCGATCTCGGTGCCGCCGCGAATCAAATCTTGGTGCGCGGTAAAGCTTCCGCTGCCTTGCGTCTGGAACATCATATCGGCGATACCATACTGCGCCGCGATCGTCCAGTACGGCTGCACGTCCGCCGGGTTAGTGTATACGTAGGGTTTGAGGCCTTCAAGTTGGCCCGTGGTGGCGAACTTAATCAGGTTAAAGGCGTCCATGTGACCGTTGCGGTATGCCGTATGGTACCCCGAGTACATGTGGTTGAGGCTGCGCTGGGAGACGAGGCGGGCTTCGGTCAGATTGACGCTAACGGTCTTGGCGTTCTTGCCTTTACCGATGCGCTCCAGCCCCGTCGTCGTGCCCGTCGTGCCTTTGAACGTGGCGAAGAGATTGTTGAAGGTACGATTCTCTTGCACTACCACCACGATATGCTGGATCGGGGTTGTGCCGGTTGTATGGTGCCGGCCGCTACCGACCATATTCGGGACCACGGCTGAGGGCGAGCCGCCGCCGCACGCGATCAAGCTCATTGAGACTGTAAGAAGAATTCCGATAAGAGATGGTACTCGAAAAGCCATTTACAATCTCCGTTGCAGGTGGGAAGCCGCCCTCTCTTCGTCGCCCGCCCTCCGTTTACATGGGGCAGCAAGCGGCTGCGTTAACTAGGGTTAATCGTAACTTTCGCGGACCGTCTCCAGCAGCGCTTGCCGAACTCGACGGGCGTTCCGTCGCCGTCGAGGACGTTGACACCGAACCCCGGATAGAGGCTAACGAAGCGCTCCAGCTTCCGGCGAGCGACCGGCCACCGGTCTCGCGCGCCCTTCTCATAGGGCCACGGCGGCATCCCCTCCCGATCCGATCGAATATCGCGGCCGTCCGACGTGCGAATCCGCACCTGAGATCCCTCAACGCGCGCGATCTTCATCTCGAGGGTCCCGATCTTCATCTAATAAGGCTTCGGGCGCGCGGGTGCGCGACCCCCTTCCTTAAATAAGCGCGGCAAATGAGCGCGGCCAAGACTCGTGTAGAGTTCTGGCCGGATAATCTCGGGCTGACTGGATTCGAACCAGCGATCTCTAGTCCCCCAGACTAGCGCGATAACCAAGCTTCGCTACAGCCCGTTAGATTTTTTCTTCTTCTTGCGCGAGCGGTTGCCGCCGATCGCTTCCTTCAACGATTTTCCGGCGACGAAGGCAGGAACCTTTCGTGAGGGGATGCTGATCGGCTCTCCGGTCTTCGGATTGCGTCCGGCGCGAGCCTTGTGCAAGCGCACGACGAAACTCCCGAAAGGATTGAGCGCCACGCGATCGCCCTTCTGGAGCGCTCCCTTGATCTCGTTGAGAATCAAGTTGACGATCTCGCCAGCCTTTCGCCTGGAGAGCTCTGCCTCTAAGGCGACGGTGTCGACGACATCTGCTTTTGTCAACGTCGCATCTCCTACTCGGCTCGAAGAGGAGCAGTCGTTCAACAGCCCCGCTCGGCTGCCTTCAGGCGGCCAGAATTTCCGCGAGCGCGCGCAGCGCGAGGATGTAGCCGGCCGCACCGAGGCCGCTCACGACGCCGCGGCAGGCTGCCGCCGTCACGCTCGTTCGGCGGAATTCCTCTCGGGCGCCTACGTTCGAAAGATGCACCTCGATGACCGGGATGCGGATCGCCGCGATCGCGTCCGCGATTGCGTATGAATAGTGCGCGTAGGCACCGGGATTGATGACGACGCCCACATCGGTTTTGCGGGCGGCGTGCAGCGCGTCGATCAGCCGCCCTTCACCATTGTACTGCTGGCAGCGAGCATCGAAATGGAACTCCTTCGCGGCGAGAAGAATCGCGTTGTTGAGTTCCTCGAGCGTTTGCCTGCCGTAGAGCTCCGGCTCCCGCTCGCCGAGTAAATTCAGATTTGGCCCGTGCAAAACCAAAACGCGCATCGCAGGGCCTTCTTTGGAGGAAAAGCGCGAGCCTTTGCCCCAGAGGCGCTCATGCCCGACAGAATCCTCGCGGCGTCGGCACTCGACGCCGGCATCGCCATTACGGCCGCCATTACGACCGAACTCGTCGGCGAGATCCGCGATCGGCACGACCTTTGGCCGACCGCGACCGCTGCCGTGGGGCGATTAGCGACCGGCGCCGCGCTGCTGGCCGCAAATCTCAAGGGCAACGAACGAATTTCGCTGCAGATCGCCGGCAATGGTCCGCTCGGGAATATCGCGGCCGACGCGTGGTTTCTCGACGAAGATACGATCGGCGCACGCGGCTATGCGCGCAACGGGCAGGTCGAGCTTCCCATCGATCAGCGCGGCAAGTTCAACGTCGCGGGCGCAGTCGGGAAGGGTTCCCTTCAAGTGACGCGGTCCACGGAGGTCGGGCAGCCCTACGTCGGCGTCGTTCCGCTGGCGACCGGTGAGATCGCCGAAGATATTGCGGTCTACCTCGCACAGTCCGAACAGATTCCCAGCATCGTTGCGCTCGGCGTGCTCGCGAGTCCGAATGGCGTCATTGCGGCCGGCGGCGTTATCGCGCAGGCGCTGCCGGATGCCGACGAGCATCTGCTCGCAGCGCTCGAGGAACGCGCCGTCGCGATGCCTCCAGTAACGCAGCAAATTTCAAACGGCGCGGATGCCGGGGCGCTCCTGCGCGCGATCGCCGGTGAGACGGAGCTGCGTGCCTTCCGCACGATCGACGTGCGCTTCGCTTGCCGCTGCAATCGCTCGAAAGTCGAAGCGGTGTTGCTCGGATTGGGCGCCGACGAGCTCCTCGGCCTCACCCGCGAACGCGACCGCACCGAGGCAACCTGCGAATACTGCAAAACCGAATACATCTTTACCGCCGATGAGGTGCGGGAGCTCTCCGAACGCGCGGGCTAACCAGTCCGTGTCATCCTGAGCGGAGCGAGCGCACCGAGCGAAGCCGAAGAGCCGCGCTCCGCTTCGCGTCGCTGCGCTCAGGGTGACACAACGCGCACAAAGCGACGGGAGCCAACCGAGAGTACTGCCGACTCCCCAGCGGTCCACGCTTGATTCGCTTCCTTCACCGGTAAGCCGTCGATTTTTACCCCTCCGCCGGCGATCAATCGTTCCGCCGCGCGTTTGCTCTCGGCGAAGCCCGCTTTGACGAGAACCTCGGTGACACGCTTGCAATCACCGAGCTCGACCTCAGGAAGATTTTCGGTGGGGATCTCTTTGCGCTGAACGGTACGTTGGAAAAACTCTCGCGCGGCAGCTGCGTCAGCGGCGCCGTGATAACGGGCGACGATCTCCTCGGCAAGACGTTTCTTCTCGTCCATAGGCTTCGCGCGTCCCGCCGCAACGTCGGCGCCGAGTTGCGCGGAGTCGGCCGCGGATCGGAAGGCGGCGTACCGCGCGTACGCAGGCAGCAGCTCGTCGGAGATCTTCATCAGCTTTCCAAACTGTTCCGAAGCCGGTTCGGCGACGCCCACGTAGTTGCCCAGCGACTTGCTCATCTTCTTCTCGCCGTCGAGCCCCACGAGCAGCGGCACGGTCGCGCAGATCTGCGGCAACTTTCCGAACTCGCGCTGAAAGTGGCGTCCGAGTAGCAGGTTGAAGAGTTGATCCGTCCCGCCGAGCTCGACGTCGGCTTCGATTGCGACGGAATCGTAGGCTTGCGCAACCGGATAGAGCAGCTCGTGGAGCGAGATCGGCGCCCCAGCCGCAAAACGATCGTGAAAATCGTTGCGCTCCAGAATCTGCGCGACCGTCGCCTTCGCCAGCAGCTTCACCAGATCGCTGAAGCCCAGCTTGTCGAGCCACTCGGAATTGTAGCGAATCTCGATGCGCTCGAGATCGAGCACCTTGCCGGCCTGCGCGGTGTAGGTGCGCATGTTCGCTTCGATCTCTTCTTGCGAGAGCTGCGGGCGCGTCACGTTGCGCCCGCTCGGATCGCCGATGCGCGCCGTGAAATCGCCGATGATCAGCGTCACGCGATGCCCGGCCTCGGCGAAGCGCTGCAGCGCATTGAGCACGACCATGAAGCCGAGGTGAAGGTCGGGGCTCGTCGGATCGATTCCCAGCTTCACGCGCAGCGGCCGGCCCAGCTTTAGGCGCTGTTCGAAATCGGCGACGGTCTCGACGTTATCGAACCCGTCGAGCAACTCGGCCGCGGTCACGCGCGCAGATCCACGATCGTCACGCCGCTGGATCCTTCCTCTTCGTTGCCGTAGCGAAAGCTCGTCACCGCGGGATGCCCGCGCAAGAACTCTTGCAAGCCACGCCCCAGCATGCCGGTGCCTTTGCCGTGAATCAGGCGCAGCTGTGGATTTCCGGCGAGCAAGGCGTCGTCGATCCAACGTTCGACCAGCGGCTCGGCCTCGGCGTAGCGTTTGCCGCGCACGTCGAGCGACGCCGCGCTGCGACCCGCCGCCGCCATCCGCGTATCGGCGACAACGGCCCCCGTCCGCACGCGCTTGGCGGGCGCCGTCAAACGCGTCACGTCGCTTTTCTCCACCATCATCTTCATTGAACCGATCGAAACGAGCAACCTTTCGTCCCAGTCCTCCGAGACGATGCCCTCCTGATCGAGGGATCCGATTCGCACGCGATCTCCGGTTGCAAACGTCTGGTCGTCCCGCACTCTTGGCGCGTCGGGGCGAATGCCGAGATCCTGGCGAATCGCTTCGATGGTCTGCGCGAGCAGCGCCGTTTGCGCGGGCGTCACCCGGGCGCGCCGCCGAACGCTCTGCTCCGACGTCTCGTCAACGCGCCGCTGCAACTCGCGCGTGAAATCCCGCAGGCCCTGAGCCAAACGCTCTTCGGCGTTCGTGCTGAAACGGCGCCGTTGCGCGTCGAGCGCTTCCCGATCGTGTTGCAGCAGGTCCGCCTGCGCCGCGACGTCTCGGCGTTCGCTCTCCAAGCGCAGCCGCGAATCGCGAAGCTCGCTGTTGCGCAGCGAGAGCTCGGCCAGCGCCGCTTCGTAGTCGCGCTCGCGATCCTCCATCAACTCCGTCGCGCGCGCAACGATCGCGTCCGAAACGCCCAGGCGCGTGGCGAGCGGAAAGGCCAGCGACTGCCCCGGCGCGCCGATATCGAGCTCGAAGGTCGGCTGGAAGGTTCTGGGATCGAAACGCACGCTCGCATTCGCGACCGCGGGCGTGGAGTGGGCGAAAAGCTTGAGCTCGGTCGAGTGCGTCGAGACGATGGCCCGCGTACCGCACGCCAAGAGACGCTCGAGCATCGCGACGGCGAGCGCCGTGCCGGCGCTGGGCTCCGTACCGCCGCCGATCTCGTCGACGATCGCGAGCGTACGCGCGTCGGCATCGTCGAGGATTTCGCGCATCCGCTGCAGGTGTGCGGAGAACGTCAACGCGTTGGCCGCCAGCGACTGCTCGTCGCCGATGTCGGCGACGACCCGCTCGAAGCGCCCGATGCACGTCGCGCCGCCGGCCGGCAGCTGCATCCCGCAGTACGTCATCACGACGAAGAGGCCGGCCATCTTCAGCGCAACCGTCTTGCCGCCCATATTGGGTCCGCTAATGACCAGCAGCCGCGTCGCGTCGTCGAGGCGCAGCGATTGCGGCACCGCGCGCGCATCGAGCAAAGGATGGCGCCCGTTGTCGACGATCAGGCTCGGCTCGTCGCTCAGCTCCGGCATCATCCCGCCGCCGCGGCGCGCCAGCTCGGCCTTCGCCGCAAGCAGATCCAGGGTAGCGAGCACTTCGACGTTCGCCTCGACCTGCGCCGCGTGCGCGCCGACTCGCCCCGAGAGCGCCTGCAGAACCCGCTGCACCTCGCGCTCCTCCTCAATCTGCAGCGTGCGCACGCGATTGTTGCTCTCCAACGCCGCGAGCGGCTCGACGAAGAGCGTCTGTCCGCTCGAGCTCGTATCGTGCACGATGCTGGGCATCATGCCGGCGAACTCCGCTTTGATCGGAATGACGAAGCGTCCGTCACGAATCGTAACGACGCGATCCTGAATCGCTTTGGCGTACTTCGCGCCGTTAAGGATAGAGGAGATGCGATCGCGCGCTTCGCCCTGCGCCGCAACGAGGCTGCGCCGGATTCGCCCGAGCGCGGGCGAGGCGCGATCCAGAACCGCGCCGCGTTCGTCGATCGCGTCTACGAGCGAATGCTGCAGTTCCCGCAGCGGCGTGTAGGGCGCGACGACCGAGGCTAAATCCGGGTGTTCGCGCACCGCCTTGTGCGCGGCCGCCGCCGACGCCAGCGCGTCGCCGATCGAACGCAGCTCCGGCGCCCCCAGCGTCGCGCCGACCTGCGCGGCCTCGCTCAAGCGGGCCGTATCGATCGCCGGCATGATCGTGACGTCGGCGCTCGCCGCGAGCGATCGCATCGCCTCCGTGCGCAGTTGCTCCCTGCGCACGATCGTAAAGTCCGATTCGGGCAGCAGGTCGCTCGCCAACGCGCGGCCGCGTTGGGTTCGGGTCGCGGAGACGACACGCTCGCGCACTCGCGCGAAGTCGAGCGCGTCGAGGGTGCGAGCATCTGCGAGGCTCATCGGATTGCCGCGGGTTACGCGAGCTTCTTCTTTACCAGCTCGTTGGCCAAGGCCGGATCGGCCTTGCCGCGCGAGGCCTTCATTACCGCACCGACGAGAAAGCCGAGCACGTTCGTCTTGCCGCCTTTGTAATCGGCGACGACCTTTTCGTTTGCGGCCAGCACGTCGTTAACGAATCGCTCGATCGCGGCCGGATCGCTGGTCTGCGCGAGTGCTTCGCGCTCGACGATCGCCGCGGGCGAACCGGCCCCGCCCCACATCCGGACGAGCAGCTCTTTGGCGATCTTCGAATTGATCTTCTTGGCTTCGACGAGTTCGATCAGCTCGGCGAGATGCTCGACTTCGACCTTAGAGTCGGCGACCGCGACACCTGACTCGTTGGTCAAGCGCGAGAGATCGCCGAGCACGAAGTTGCTCGCCTGCTGCGGGTTCTTGCTGCGCGCGACAACGTCGTCAAAGAACTGCGCGAGCGAGAGATTATCGATGAGCTGGGTCGCGGTGCCGACCGCAAGTCCGTACTCCTTCGTGTAGCGCTCGAAGCGCCGCCAGGGGAGCGCCGGAAGCGCCGCGCCCAGCCGCTCGACGAGCTCGCGCGAAACCTCGAGCGGCACGAGGTCCGGATCGGGAAAGTAACGGTAGTCGTGCGCTTCTTCCTTGCTGCGCATCGAATGCGTGACGCCCTTGAGCTCGTCCCAGCCGCGCGTCTCCTGCACGATCCGGCCGCCGGCCTCGAGCAAGGCGATCTGCCGCGCGATCTCGCTCTCGATCGCGCGCTCGACGGAACGGAACGAGTTCATGTTCTTGATCTCGGTCTTCGTGCCGAGCCGATCGGAGCCGGCCGGCCGCACGGAGACGTTGGCATCGCAGCGCAGCGAGCCTTCCTCCATCTTCACGTCGCTCACGCCCAGCGTGAGCAGCGTCCGGCGCAACGATTCGAGGTAGGCTACGGCGTCGCGCGCGCTGTGCAGCTCAGGCTCGGAGACGCACTCCATCAAAGGGACGCCGGCACGATTGAAATCGAGCAGCGAATAGGAGCTGCCGGCGATGCGGCCATCACCCGAGCCGGCGTGCGTGGATTTCCCCGTGTCTTCTTCGAGATGGATGCGCGTAAGACGGCAACTCTTCAGCGAACCGTCCTCGAGCCAGTACGTCACCTCGCCGCCGATCGTCAACGGCATGTCGTACTGCGAGATCTGGTAATCCTTGGGCATGTCCGGATAGAAGTAGTTCTTGCGATCGAACTTCGAGAACGCCGGAATCTCCGCCCCGAAGGCGAGCCCCGTACGAACGATGTGCGTGAGCGCCTGTTCGTTGGGCACCGGCAGCGCGCCGGGCATTCCCAGACAGACCGGACAGACCTTCGTGTTCGGCTCGCCGCCGAACTCGTTGAGGCAGCCGCAGAACATCTTCGTCTGTGTCTTGAGCTCGACGTGACACTCGACGCCGATGACGGCTTCGTATTGCGTCACGCTTGGACTCCCGCCAACTCCGGTTTGTGCGCGAGCGCGTGATTGGTCGCGCGCTCGTAGGCGTGCGCGGCGCCCAGCAGCAGCCTCTCGGCGAAGAGCGGCGCCGCGAGCTGCAAGCCGATCGGCAGTGGGCGGGTCGCACCGTCGGGCGTAACCCAGCCGCACGGCACGGAGAGCGCCGGCAAGCCGGCAAGCGACATCGGAATCGTGTAGTAATCCATCAGGTACATGCTGTAGGGATCGCTCTTGGCGTTGAACTCGAACGCGGGGCAGCTCGCTGCCGGGCATGCGATCAGATCGCAGGACGCAAAGGCCGTCTCGAAATCGCGCGCGATCAGCGTGCGCGCCTTCTGCGCGCGAACGTAGTAGGCGTCGTAATAGCCGCTCGAGAGCGCGTGCGTCCCAATGAGGATCCGCCGCTTCACCTCGGGCCCGAACCCGGCCGCGCGCGTCTTGTCGTACATCGACCGCACGTCCTCGCCCTCCACTCGCAGGCCGTAGCGGACCCCATCGAAGCGCGCGAGATTCGAGGAACACTCCGCCGGCGCGATCAGATAGTAGGTGGCCAGGCCGTAATCGGCCGTCGGCAGCGAGACTTCGACCAGCTCCGCGCCCAAGCGTTCGAGATCGCGGTAAGCGTTGCGATAAAGCGCGTCGCTTTCGTCGCCCAAAACCTTCGTATCGAACTCGCGCACGAGGCCGATGCGTAAACCCGAGAGATCCTCACGCAGCGCCGACGCGGTGGGTTCGACCGGGCGATCGATCGAGGTCGCATCCATCACGTCGTAACCGGCCATCGCGTCGTAGGCCAGCGCGGCATCCTCGACCGAGCGCGCGAGCGGACCGATCTGATCGAGGCTCGACGCAAACGCGATCAGTCCGTAGCGCGAAATGCGCCCGTACGTCGGCTTGAAGCCGATGAGGTTGCAGAACGCGCCGGGTTCGCGGATCGAGCCGCCGGTGTCGCTGCCCAGACCGATCGCCGCTTCGTAGGCCGCCACCGCCGCAGCGGAGCCGCCGCTCGATCCACCCGGGACGCGCCCCAGATCGTAGGGATTGCGCGTAACGCCGAGCGCCGAGTTCTCGCAGGAGCTGCCCATTGCGAACTCGTCGCAGTTCGCCTTGCCGATCGGCACGGCGCCGGCCTCGAGCATGCGCGCGACCGCGGTTGCCGTGTACGGGGCGATCCAGTGCTCGAGGATCTTGCTACCGCACGTCGTGCGCGTGTTCTCGAGGCACATGTTGTCTTTCAGCGCGATCGGCACGCCGGCCAACGGCAGATGCGCGCCGTTGCGCACGCGCTCGTCGACGTGACGGGCGTGAGATTCGGCAAGGTCGCGCAGCAGCGTCAGATAGGCGCCGAGCTCGCCCTCGACGGTCTCCGCATGCGCGAGCGTCGCAGCCGTCACCTCGGCCGCGCTGATACTCCCGGTGTTAACGTCGTGCGCAATCTGGGCGGCGCTGCGCAGGATCGTCTCGTCCATCCTCGAGCGCCCTACTCCGCGATGATGCGGGGCACGCGGAAAAAACTGCCCTGACGCTGCGGCGCGGCGCCGAGTACGACCTCGCGGTCGAGACACGGGCGCACGGTATCTTCCCGCCCGACGTTGCGCGATTCGACGACCTGCGCCGTCGCCGGAACGCTTGCCGTATCGAGTTCCGAGAGCGCGTTGACGTGGCCGAGCAAGTCGGCGAGCTCTTTGGAGAATCGCTCGATCTCTTCGTCGGTCAGGGCAATGCGCGCGAGTTTTGCGACGTAACGGATGTCGATGGTATCGGGTGTCAAGTTCGAGAAACCTCAGGGAGCTCCAGGCGGACCAGCGTCTCGACGTGCCCGGTCTGCGGAAACATATCAAATGGCTGCACGCCGTCGAGCCGATAGCCTTTGGCTGCCAGGAACTTCAAATCCCGCGCCAGCGTTGCCGCATCGCACGAGAGATACCACACCTTTCCGACGCGCGCGTCCGCAATTGCGCGCAGAACGGCCTCTTCGCTCCCCTTCCGGGGCGGGTCGAGAAAGACGGCATCGCTCTCTTGCAGGATCTTCGCGGTTCGCGGCGCCCGGGTCAGTTCTTCGACGCGCCCGGTTTCGAAGCGGGCGCGATCGGCAAGAGCGTTGAGGCGCGCGTTCGCGTTGGCTTCGGCAATCGCTCGCGGGCTCTCTTCGATGCCGTAGACCTGCCAGCCGTGACGTGCGAAGTAGAGCGCGAAGGTCCCAGCGCCGCAGTAGAGGTCGACGATGCGTCCCGGCTGCGCGAGCCACGGCGCCATGAATGCGAAGATTTTCTCCAGCATCTCGACGTTGATCTGAAAGAACGAGCCGGCCGAAATCCGATAGCGCACGCCGCCAACCGTCTCTTCGACCTCCGTCGCGCCGGCGAGATCGCAATGATGACGCCCGAGGATGGCGTTGCCGCTGCGCGGATCGAACGAGTTGCTCAATCCCGCCGCGGACGGCAGATCGGGTAGGAGGTCTGCGGCGAGCTGCTCGCCGTCGTCGATCGGGCGCGCGGTCGTGACGCTGAGGACCGCGCGATCGGCCGCGCGCGCCGCTCTCGCCACCAGGTGGCGCGCCGGGCGAAGCAGGGCCGCGCCATCAGGCTTCGTGCGAGCGACCAGCAACTCACCGAGCAGCGCGTCGAGCCTCGGCGTGACGATCGGACACGCGTCGATCGGGACGATCTCGTGCGAGCGCTGGCGGTAGAAGCCGAGCGTCGGCTGCGCTTCGCCATGCTCGACGACCAGCGCCATCTTGTTGCGGTAAGCGCGCGGCTGCTGCATTCCGATCGTCTCGCCGGCGGCGACTTCGCCGAGGCCGCCGATGCGCATCAGCGCGTTGCGCACGACGCCTTGCTTCCACTTCAGCTGCGCGTCGTACGCGAGATGTTGGAGCTGGCAGCCGCCGCAAATTCCGAAGACGGGGCAGAAGGGCGTCGCGCGGTCGGCTGACTCTCGCAGCAGCTCGAGCATTTCGGCAACCGCGTAACTGCGCTTACGCGTCTCGATGCGAACCCGCGCCCGCTCGCCCGCCAACGGACCAAAGCAGAAGACGACGAGCGCCTCCGCGCGGCCCACCCCTTGGCCGTTAGCGAGGACGTCGGTGAATTCGATCTCCAGCTCATCACCGGCCCGCAGGCCGGTGCCGTCGTTAGGCGCTGTGTCGCTGTTCGTCAAGCGCCTTCAGCAAAGAGTTCGCTTCGTCGATCAGCTCTTGGATGCGGTGCGTCGTCGGGTCCTCGCGTGATTCGTCGGAGGCCAATCGGAAGATCGCATAGGTCAGCGCGGCGGCCAGGCCAACGACGCCGATTCCCACACCGACCCACATCATTTTGCGCGACTGCATACCCCCTACTATTCGCGCCGCGGGCCGAAAGTTACTTCGTTCGAACAAATTGCTGCGTCGAGTGCTTGGGGTCGCCGTCCCCGTGCACGCCGAAGTAGAGCCAGCAGGTGCGGCCCGCGTAGGCGCCGAGGTTCCAGCTGCCGCGGACCCAGGCACTCGCATGATTCGAGGAACGGAAAAGATTAACGATGACGTTCCCGCCGTTGTCGAGCAGATCGGCCTCTTGAAACGCGTACGTCGTGTCCCGCTCGTCGCTGAGCTGATAGAGGTGCGCGTTCAGCATGGCCTTGGCCGGGATCGTCACCTGCTGGCAGATGCCCGAATCGCCCGCGGGCTCGCCCGCGCCGGTACGCGTGCCGGAATATTCGTCGTAGCGGCCGCGAAACGGATGCTGCCGCGTGACGTACGCCGCGGCGTTGCCGCACTGATACCATCCGCCGTTGACGTTCCCCGTTTCGAAGCCGGGATTCGTCACCAGATTATCGGGTGCGCGAAGCAGCCGCGGCGTGAACGAATGCGGAATCGAAAAGTGCGGCGGGAGCGGTGTTCGCTGCGGCGCCGCCTGCGCCGTGACGGCGAGGCCGAGCACGAGCACCCACCGGCGATCAATCGGCGGCATCGATATGGCGCCGATCGTTGACGCGCAGGATCTTCGCTCCTCCGCGCTCGACGCGCAGCTGCGAGATGCTGCCCGGTGCGAAGCTCAGCGAGAGATGCTCGTCGGCAGCTCCCGGTCCGGAGACCTTAAGCACCGTAAACATCGCATGCAACGGCCCTGCGTGTGTCACGACGACCGCGCGTTCGAGTTGCTGCGCCGCGAGGTCGTCGAGAAAGGAACCGACGCGCTCGCAGACGGTCGCAAACGATTCGCCGCCGTCGGGGGTGTAGTGCGTCGCGGCCGTCAACCCAAGCCCGTAAAGATGCGGATTGCGCGCGACGATCTCGACCCACGTCAGCCCCTCCCACGCACCAAAATCGAACTCGCGCAAGCGTTCGTCGGTAAGGATCTGCGCGCCGTGCGGCTCGGCGACGATCTGCGCCGTCTCGAGCGCGCGCCGGAGATCGCTCGAATAGATTCTTTCGATCCGCTCAGATTTCAGCTCGCCGGCAGCGGCGAGTGCGTGCGCGCGCCCCGTCGGAGAGAGCGGAACGTTGGTCCGCCCTTGAAAGCGGCGCGATGCATTCCACTCGGTCGGCCCGTGCCGAATCAGCGTCAAGAGCATGAGCGCCGAGGAGTTCGCTAGGCGAGCGCCAACCGCATTTAGCCCCGCGGAGAGGTGGTCGAGCGGTTGAAGGCACTCGCTTGGAAAGCGAGCAGAGGTGTTGAGCCTCTCGAGGGTTCGAATCCCTCCCTCTCCGCCAGGGTTCCCGGCTTCTAACTGAAGCACCAGTTGACGTTTGCCGTGTAGGTCAGCGCCGATTGGCCGTCGGCCGGAACGCGAATATTCCAGCTTGCGGTTGACGCGGAGGACTTCACGTGCACCACGTTCTCGCTGGCGATCTGCTAGCAACTCGCCGGTTTGCGTTTATCATTACGAACGGGCTATTTGAACGGCGTATGACGCTAACGGATCGTGCGAATCATCTCCTCGGCACATTCGCGGTCGGTCTGATCCTCCGACGCATTAAGCTTCTCGACAACGCGAAGCCGGTCGGCCATCGTGCGATTCTGGCTCAACTTCGCCTTCGCGTAAATCTTCTCGGCGCGTAGTTCGAAGGCAACGATTCCCCGCAGCTGGCTCTCGCGATAATCAAGGGTGAGCCGCGAAGGATCCCACGGATCCGGCCTCCCGTGCTCCATCTTCTCGCTCAACAGCTTCACGGCCGCCCACGCGTCGTACGCTTGCAGCCGTCCGTTAGCGTGCACGGCGGTGTAATTCCACGTCGGAACCGTTTCGTACGGCGCTTCATACCATGTCGCGGAGACGTACGCATGCGGTCCTTCGAAAACGACCGTGGCCGGTACGCCGTTCCGTATCGACTCGGCGTGCGGATTCGCGCGGGCGACGTGTCCGACGATCCAAAGCCCGTCCTCGCGTTCTTGCGCGACCAGCGGTAAGTGCGAGACGCGCAGATACTCCGAGTCGGAGGTCGCGAGCATCCCAAATGGATGGCGATCGACGAGCTCGAGGATCCAGCCCCGTTCGGTAACCTCAAAGAGCGGCGGCACGTACACCTTCGCCGTCAGTTGTTCGCGACGCGATCCAAATGCGCCAGCCAGAAGTCGAAGCTTGCGCGCGCTTGTGCCTCGAGCATCGCATCCCCGGAAAGGACTTCACGGCCGAGCTGCCGTCCCAACACCGCGCGCGGCCCATAGTTCGCGTCCATTACGAGATCCGCGGCGCGCAGTTGTGCGATCAACTCTTCGGGCAGACGCACCTCGGGCGGCAGCGTGCTCACGACGATCTCGGGCGGATTCTCCGGCGGCCACGGACGGGCTTCGAAGATATTGCACGCCGCACGCACGCGATCGGAATCTCGCCCCCAAACGAACGTGTAGGCGTCGGTATCGTGCAGTTCGGCGAGGATTGCTCGCGCGGTCGCGCCGTAACCGAGCACGCCAATTCGCTTGAGCGCGACCGGCTCGTCGAGTAGCGCTTCGATCGCGGTACGCGCGCCGATGCCGTCGGTAATCGTGCCGAGCGTCTGGCGCCCGAAGAAAATCGTGTTGACGGCTTGAGCGCGTCGCGCTTCTTCGGTTAGCGCCTCGCAGGCGTCGAACGCTTCCTCTTTGAGCGGATAGGTGACGTTGCAGCCGGTAAAGCCGTCTTCGCGCAGCCGCCGGATCGTGCGGCCGCCGTCGCCGGAGGGCACGCGAATCGCCAGATAATCTCCGTCAATGGCCGCCTCTTCGAGGAAGCCGCGCTGCAGCGACGGGCTCGCACTCTGCTCCACCGGATCGCCGATAAGCGCGAGCTTCATCATCGGCGGCCCCGTAACATGATGCGTTCGAAGAAACGAAAGACACGCGTCACCGCAAAGTCCTTGAGCTCGATCGGCTCGGTCAGGATCGTGTAGAGGCCGCAGAGCTTTCCGCCGAGGACGTCGGTGAAGAGCTGATCCCCGACGACGGCGATCTCGCGCCGGCTCATCTGCAGCCGGCGCTTGGCCCGCAGGAAGCCGAACGGCAGCGGTTTGAGCGCATTAGGGATACATTCGACCCCAAGCCGCGCGGCCAGCCCGGTGACCCGCTCCGAAAAGTTGTTCGAGAGCATGACGATGCGGAAGCCCCGGTCGTGCGCCCGGGCGACCCACGAGGTGTGCTCGTGGCTCAGCTCGGTCTCCCGAAAGCCCAAAAGGGTGTTATCGAGGTCGACGATGAGGCCGCGGATGCCCGCCGCCTCCAACTCCTCGTGAGGCACGTCGTACAGTCGCGGGGCGAAGCGGTCGGGACCGAACATCAAAGACGTTTTTGCAGGGGTTATCCCCGGTATCCTCGGGACTCTCCACACGCGGTCCTCATGCTCGCCCGCTTGGCGCACCCTCTGTCCACAAGCAGGACGGTCTAAGCACAGCGGCTGCACAAGGATTTCACCGCCGACCACCATATCTTGTGGTTTCAAGCTCGATATGCCACAATAGGTAACCAACCCGCGCGACCCGAAGCTATTTTGCTCGAACGCGTGTTCGATGTATCGAGAAGAATCGAGGAGCCACGTATGAAGTTTTCGCGCACCTACTCCGCCCCCGGCGACCCATATGCGGGCGTGGCTTTTGAGCCGCGCACCTCCAAGATCGTCAATCCCGACGGATCCGTGATCTTTGAGGCAAAGGACGTCATGGTTCCGGCCGTCTGGAGCCAGGTCGCGGTGGACGTCCTTGCCCAGAAATACTGCCGCAAGGCGGGGGTTCCCACGCGTACGGTGCGCGTCGGGGAAGAGGGCGTGCCGGAGTGGCTTTCGCGTTCGGTCGCCGATGGCACGGCCCTCGATACCCTCTCCCGCGACGACCAGTTCGGCCCGGAGCGAGACGCCCGCCAGGTCTTCAACCGGATGGCCGGCTGCTGGACCTACTGGGGCTGGAAACACGGCTACTTCGACACGGAAAACGACGCGCAGATCTACTACGACGAGATGTGCGCGATGCTCGCGCGCCAAATCGGCGCGCCGAACTCGCCACAGTGGTTCAACACGGGATTGCACTGGGCGTACGGCATTTCCGGGCCGGCGCAAGGCCACTGGTACGTCGACCCGGGCGATCACATGCCGAAGCCGTCGGCGGATACCTTCACGCACCCTCAGGTCAGCGCGTGCTTCATCCTCGGCATTGAAGACGATCTCGTCAACGACGGCGGCATCTTCGACGGCGTATTGCGCGAGGCGCGCATCTTTAAGGGCGGCAGCGGCAGCGGCGCAAACTTCTCGAAGCTGCGCGCGTCGGGCGAGAAGCTCACCGGCGGCGGCACTTCGAGCGGCTTGATGTCGTTTCTCAAGGTTTTCGATCGCGCAGCCGGGGCGATTAAATCGGGCGGCACGACGCGGCGCGCGGCCAAGATGGTCGTGCTCAATGCGGACCACCCCGACATCGAAGAGTTCGTCAACTGGAAGGTTCGCGAAGAGCGCAAGGTCGCCGATCTCGTCATCGGCGCGCGCGTCTTCGAGCGCAACCTCAACGCGATTATCTCGGCCGCGCACGATACGCGCGTTCCCGAATCGGCGCGCCTGGATCCCGCGCTCAATGCCTCGCTGCGCCATGCGATTCGCGATGCGATCAATTCCGGAATTCCTTCGGGTGCGGCGCAGAACGCCCTCGATTACGCGCGCCAGGGCTACACGCGTTTAGAGGTGGAGCAATACGACACCGCGTGGGATTCGGAGGCGTACGTTACGGTCTCCGGGCAGAACTCCAATAACTCGGTTCGCCTGAGCAATGCTTTTTTCGACGCGCTCGAGGGGGACGCTGATTGGCTTCTGACCTCCCGCACGACCGGCGACGTCGTCAAGCGCGTCAAAGCGCGCGACCTCTGGGAACAGATCGCCGTCGCGGCGTGGCAGTGCGCCGACCCGGGCCTGCAGTACGACGACACGATCCAAGAGTGGCATACCTGTTCAAACGACGATCGCATCAACGCAACAAATCCCTGCGTCACGGGAGATACGCTCGTTGCCACGGCCGATGGCCCCGCCCGCATCGACAGCCTCGTCGGCAAAGCGGCCTTCGTCATCGGCGGCGACGGCCGGCCGCACTTCGTTAGCAAAATTTTTCCCACCGGCACGAAGCCGGTCTATCGACTGCGCACGAAGGCCGGCTACGAGCTCAAACTCACCGCCGACCATAAGGTTTGGACCGAAAACCGTGGTGACGTTCCGGCTAGCGAGCTGTGCGAGGGTGATCGCATCGCCCTTGCCGGCTCCGGCTTTGGCAACGTCACACTCGATGAGCGCATCGCGTTCGGCATCGGCGTCGCCGTCGGTAACGGATGCGCCACGCGCTCCGCGCGCGATCTCATCCTGACGATGCACGAACACGAAGCTGACGTATTAGCTGAGATTGCAGCCGGGATCAATGCGACCAAGGCAAGCTATGGCGACGACGGACGCAGCCGACGTCGCACGACCGTGACGGCGCCCCCGAGCGGTACGGGTTCGCGTGTCTCTACGGGCAACCGCCGCATCGTCGAGCATCTTCTCGCGCTACGCGGTGCTCGATGCCGGCAGCATCGGAAAGCGTCTGACGGATGAAGCCTACAAACTCGATGCGCTTTCGACGGCGGCATTGCTCCGCGGCATCTTCACTGCCGACGGCACTGTCGCCAAGTTACTGGAGACAAGTCGCAGTACGTTTCTCTCGATTCCTGTTCGCTGACGCTTCTCAAACAGGTTCAGCACCTGCTGCTCTCGTTCGGCGTTAAGTCGAAACTCTACACCGATCGGCGAACGGATCTAGTGAGCAACTGTCCCGACGGAAAAGGCGGTCTCGCGCAATTCGACGTCGTTCAAATGCATTCGCTTCGAGTCTCGCGGTCCTCGCGTTTACTCTTCGAAAGCGAGATCGGATTCCACCCGTCGTCGCCAAAATCGCACGCATTGACGACACTGAATGCAAGCGTCAGTTGTTATCGCGATCATTTCAATGACGAGTTCGCGTCTCTCGATCTTCTCGGCGTCGAGCAAGTGTTCGATTTGACCGAACCCGATACGCAACACTTCGTTGCGAACGGATTACGAATACATAATTGTTCAGAGTATGTCTTTATAGATGACACGGCGTGTAATTTAGCTAGCCTGAATTTGGTGAAATTCCTTAATGATGACGGGCATTTTGACGCAAAACGCTTTGCGGACGCAGCACGCATTTGGACGACAACGCTCGAAATCTCGGTGACGATGGGACAGATGCCGTCGCGCAAGATCGCCGAGAAGAATCACGGCTATCGCACTCTCGGCCTCGGCTACGCGAATCTGGGCACGCTGTTGATGCGCATGGGTCTGCCGTACGACTCGGAGGAAGGCTTCGGCTGGTGCGGCGCGATCACGTCGCTGATGACGGGAGCCGCCTATCGCACTTCGGCGGAGATGGCGCAGCAGCTGGGATCCTTCGCGCGTTTCGAAGCAAACCGCGAGCCGATGCTGCGCGTGATTCGCAACCACCGCAAAGCCGCGTACACCGCCGAAGCCGGTGAATACGAAGCGCTGACGGTGACGCCGGTCACGCACGCGCCGACCCTCTTTACCCAAGCGACGTGGGCGCTGGCGCGAAAGATGTGGGACGATGCGCTCTCCATCGGCGAGGTCGCGGGCTTCCGCAACGCGCAGACCGTCGTGATCGCACCGACGGGCTGCCTCACCGGCAACTCGCTGGTCTCGACCGACCGCGGCCTCACGCGTCTGCGGCGCCTCGGCGACGTCGATGGCACCCAGTGGCAAGATATCGACGTGCGCGTGCTTACCGACGACGGCGAGCAGCGTGCGACCAAGTTCTTCATCAACGGTATCTCGCCGACGCGCCGCATCAAGACGGCCGGCGGCTACACGATCCAGGGCACCCCCGAGCATCGCATGAAGGTCGTCGATCGCGAATCGGGCGAGCTCGTCTGGAAGCGCTTTGCCGAAGTCGCCTCGGGCGATACGGTCGCGCTCTCCATGGGCGGCTTCGCCGGCCAGCCGCAGAGCGTCACGCTCCCGCCGCTGGGCGAGCAGCACTGGAACGCCGATTTTACGACGACCGCGCCCGCGGTCCTCACGTCGGATCTCGCCGAGCTCGTCGGCTACTTCATGGGCAGCGGCACGCTGAATTCGCGGGGGCTGCGGCTCACCGTCTCGCAAGACGATACCGACGTTCGCCACCGGCTCGTGGCGCTGGCCCGACAGCTCTTCAACGTCGAGGCGACGGTCGCCGACAAGGGCGGTTCGCTCGAAGTCACGCTTCACTCGGTTCCGCTCGCAATGTGGTGGCAGGCCTGCGGCTTCGCCAAGCACCATCCGTCGACCGACGCGCGCGGCAAAAGCTACGTCTCCCAAGTGCCCGACGCGATCCTCGGCTCGAACGACCCCGCGATCTACGCCGCGTTCGTGCGCGGACTCTTCGAAGCCGACGCGACGCTGATCAACGGTTCGGTCCACTTCTCGACGGCCAACGAAAGCCTAATCGACGACGTGCGCACCGTGCTCCTGACGCTCGGCATTCCGTCGCGCACGCGCACCGATAAGACCGGCTGGAGCGGCTCCGATCTCTACGTTTTGCGAGTTCGCAACGCGGAGCACGCGCGCAAGTTCCAGCAACTCGTCGGTTTTATGGGGGAACGCAAGCGCCAAGCGATGCGGCCTTCCGAAACCTGGCAGGGAACCAAGGGCGATCGCGTCTTCCTTCGCAAAGACGTGCTGCGAACGCTCGTGCCGCATTCGAGCGAGCTTTACCCGCGCACGACGCTCTACGGCTACCGTCACGCGGGCGCCATCAGCCGCACTGCGGCCTGCGAGCTGCTCGAACGCACCGGCAGCGACGAGCTCAAGAGCGCGCTCGAGTTCTTCTACGACGACGTCGCTACCAACGAAGATGGCGGCGAGCAGTTCACCTACGACCTCTCGGTTCCGGCCAACGTCACCTACTTCGCCAATGGTTTCGTCTCGCACAACACCATCGGTCTGGTGATGGACTGCGACACGACCGGCATCGAGCCCGACTTCGCCCTGGTGAAGTTCAAGAAGCTCGCCGGCGGCGGCTACTTCAAGATCGTCAACCAATCCGTCGATGCCGCGCTGCACAAGCTCGGCTACTCGAAGAAGCAGATCGAAGCGATCGAGACCTACGCCAAGGGCACCGGCACCCTCGAAGAGGCGCCGCACATCAATCGCGCGACGCTTAAAGCCAAGGGCTTCGATGAGGAGGCCGTCGCGCGGCTCGAGACCGCGCTGCCGAGCGCCTTTGAGTTACCCTTCGTCTTTAACAAGTTCGTGCTCGGTGAGGAGTTCTGCAAAGAGCGGCTCGGCCTCACCGAAGAGCAACTCAACGACTGGAACTTCTCGCTGCTGCGCGACGGACTCGGCTTTACCACGCAGCAGATCGAAGAGGCTTCGGCGTACATCTGCGGCCGGATGACCGTCGAGGGGGCGCCGGATCTCAACGACGGGCATCTGGCGGTCTTCGATTGCGCGACGCCGTGCGGCAAATTCGGCGAACGCTACATCCGACCGCTCGCGCACGTCGACATGATGGCGGCAGCGCAACCGTTCGTTTCCGGCGCAATCTCAAAAACCGTGAATTTTCCGCAAACAGCGACAGTTGCAGAGGTTAAAGAAGCCTACCAATATTCGTGGGAGCGGATGATCAAGGCGCTTGCGATTTACCGCGACGGCTCCAAACTCTCACAACCACTGGCGGCAAGTTACGACTTCGGCAGCGACGCAACCGAGGAAGAGCCGACCGCCGCGCAGTTGCAGCAGCCGTTCGCGACGCCGATGCAGATCGCGGAGCGAATCGTCTACCGTTATATCGCCAAGCGCCGGCCGATGCCGCAGCGCCGAAGCGGTTACACGCAAAAGGCGACGATCGCCGGCCACAAAGTCTATCTGCGTACCGGTGAGTACGAAGGGGGCCAGCTGGGCGAGATCTTCATCGACATGCATAAGGAAGGCGCGGCCTTCCGCTCGTTGATGAACAACTTCGCAATCGCGATTTCGCTGGGCTTACAGCACGGTGTTCCACTCGAGGAGTTCGTCGAAGCCTTCACTTTCACGCGTTTCGAGCCCAACGGCCCAGTCGTCGGCCACGATCACATCAAGATGGCGACGTCGATTTTGGACTATATCTTCCGCGAGCTCGCAGTGAGCTATCTCGGACGCTACGACCTCGCGCACGTTCAGCCGTCCATGCAAATGGATGCGATGGGTCCCGAGGCACAGGACGACTACATCGCCGAGGAAGAGGGAGGGGTCAACGTCCGACCTGTGGGTGTTGCGGAAATGCTCCATCCAGTCAGCACCCATCTCCATCCTGGGCAAGAGCCACCGCCCGCTCCTCCGCCGCTTGTTTCGACGAGCCTCGGAGGAGCGGGTGGCACGGCCGTTGCCCTGCTCGCCCGCACCGAAGCGATCAATGCATCGAAGGCCAAGGGCTACACCGGCAACGCGTGCTCTGAATGCGGCCAGCTAACGATGGTGCGAAACGGCGCTTGCGAAAAATGCGACTCTTGCGGAGCGACCTCCGGCTGTAGCTGAGCCGAAACCTAGAAAAAAGGGGAGCGAACGAATCGCTCCCCTTCTCGCTCCAATTGGGTTTCGGTTTACTTCAGCAGTTTACCGAAGTTGCCGACGAGCATCGCTCCGATGCCGGTCATCTGATCGTAACCGGGGCCGGCGCTGTACGCGCCGATCGTACCGGTCGTGATATCGCGCAAGTAGAGCTTCTTGCCCGATCCGTAGCCGTTCTTCGCCCACGTCGCATAGAGGGTAGGGCCGAAGTAGCCGGCACGCGCCTTCATCATCTGATCGACGATCGTTAATCCGGCGCCGAAGATCGGCGATGCGAGCGACGTTCCGCCGATCGGGCCCTGGAAGGCGCCATCGTAGTAGAACGATTCGCCCGACCCCGGGCTTGCATCGAACGAGAGATCGGGAAGGTTGCGACCGGTCGTGAGGATGTTGGTTACTCCCTTCTGGTACTTCGGAAGCTTCATGACGACCGAAACGCCGCCACCGGTCCCGTTCCAACCGACCTCGCTCGTCTCTTTACCAGTCGTGTGATCGACCCCCAAGAACGTTCCGCCGATGGCGACCTGATGCGGATCGTCCGCCGGCGTTCCGACGGTCGGGTCGCTGGTGTAGCAGCCGTAGGTCCGCGTACCGTTGTCGCCCGTCAACGAGTGGAAGGTGATACCGAGTGCCGCACCTTGTTTGAAGATATGGTCGGCCGCCTTCGGGAACGTCGGAATGAAGGCCGTCTCGCACTCGCTGTAGCTCGTGTTGACCGTATCGGCTAAGTTATCTTGGACGATCTGGGTGTACATGTCGGTGAAGTAGCGCAGATCGGAGGCCGACGGTGCCTCGTACGCGTAGATCGCGGTGCCCGGCGCGATCGAGACGAGCGTCTCGATATCGAGCGTTGCCTCAACCGAATCGCCGGTGAGTCCGGCGGGGGGTCCGCCGTCAACGAGCACGCGCGTCGTTGCCGGGCCCGTGCGCTTGACTTGGAAATACGAGAGATATGCGTTGACGTCGGTATCGAGAAAGTCTGCGTCGCCGACGAACGCGGTGGCGCGGCCCGTCCCGGTCATCTTCTTCGGGATGTCGTACGACGCGCGATAGACGCCCGGTCCATAGCCCGAGTCGGGGCCGAAGAGCGGCGGTTTGCTCATGCGCCGTACCGCGGTGGCGGGGACGATGTGATGGCCCGGCTTGAACTCGTACTGCGGACGCAGCGTGTGCGCGCTGTCGAGTCCGACGACGGCGTAGACCGTCCGCGCGAGGTTCGCCGGAATCGTCTCCGGACGAACGTTCATGTAGCGAGTCTGGCCATCGGCCCGGCGCACGACGTGAATCTCCGTCGAGAAGAGCCGCTCGGCAACGGGGGCCGGCGCGCTCGCATCGACCGTCGTTCGGTTCGTGAAGGTGTGAGTGATCGTGAAGCCGGCATCACGCAGCTGGCCGAGCGTCGCGTCGTAGTCCGCTTGCGTCGGGCCGAATTGCCGCGCAAACTGCTGCGGCGTCAAATAGTGATGGAAGCTCCCCGAGCCCGGCGTACCCTGAGCCTCGACGAGCTGGTCCAGTTTGGCTTCGTTGCGATAATTGAGAACGACGGCGACGTTGACGCTCGTCGTGGCGGTCGCGCGCCCGAGGTCCTGGATCTGCGCCGGACCGGCGGAGGGCGCTAAACTTGTTCCGGCACCCGAGCAAGCCGCGAGAATGGCACTCACTGCGGCTAAACCCAAAGCCCGACAAGTAGATACTGGGAAACGCATCCTGCGTGCTCCTTACTTTAAAACAGTCGTGGTTTTTTGATTCGTTTGCCTGGGGATTTCTGCTTTCGATTGCGAACCGCGGCTTTCATGCTTCGCCGGGCGCTACCGTGCGTCGCCGTGCTCGTCCTGCTCCTAACGGGCGACGTTACGGCCATGGGGGGCACCGCGCGAGCCGTCTGGGCAGACGACGGCATTCATAAGATCGAGCACGTCGTCATCATCATGCAGGAAAACCGCTCCTTCGATAGTTACTTCGGCAGCTACCCCGGCGCCGACGGCATCCCGATGCGCGACGGCGTCCCGCTAGTCTGCGTTCCCGATTCGACGACCAACACGTGCGTGCGCCCGTACCACGATCGCAACGACGAAAACACGGGCGGTCCCCACGGCGCGAAGGCTGCGGACCTCGCGATCGACGGCGGCAAGATGGACGGTTTCATCGCCGTCATGCACGCGGCCAATCGCACCGGCGGCTGCCCGACCGATATTCCGACCTGCGTCGTGAAGGGCCACGAGACGAGCGTCATGGGCTACCACACGCAAGCCGAGTTGCCCAACTATTGGGCCTACGCGCGCAACTTCGTTCTGCAGGATCGGATGTTCGAGCCGGTGCGCTCCTGGAGTCTCCCAACGCACTTGTACATGGTCTCGGAGTGGGCCGGCAGCTGCGCGAAGATCGGCGATCCAGCGAGTTGTAAACCGGAGCGCACCTATTTCAACGACGGCGATCTCCCGCGGGATCTCTTCACGGCCCAGGCTCCGCAGCGTGCCGGCCGGCCCGACTACCCGTGGACGGACCTCACCTACCTGCTCCACGCCCACCACGTCTCGTGGTCGTACTACGTGATGGACGGTTTCGAGCCCGATTGCATCAACGATCAGAGCAGCTGCGCTCTGCGGCCGCAGAGCGCGCGTACGCCGGGCATCTGGAATCCGTTGCCGTCGTTTACCGACGTCAAAGAAGATGGCGAGACCGGGAACGTCAAAGACACCTCGTTCTTCTTCCGCGATCTGCACGACGGTACGCTGCCCAGCGTCGTCTGGCTCACGCCGTCAAATCGCTATAGCGAACATCCACCCGGGCTGGTAAGCACGGGCCAAGCCTACGTCGTCGGATTGATCGACGCCATCATGCGAAGCCGCTACTGGGATTCGACAGCGATCTTTTTGAGCTGGGACGATTGGGGCGGCTTTTACGATCACGTCGCGCCGCCCAACGTCAATTATTTCGGCTACGGCCCGCGCGTGCCGGGGCTCGTGATCAGCGCATACGCGCGCAAGGGCTACATCGATCACCAGACGCTCAGCCACGACGCCTACGTCAAATTCATCGAAGACGACTTTCTCGACGGCGAACGCATCGATCCCGCGCACGACGGCCGTCCCGATCCGCGTGCGAGCGTCGCCGAAAACGCGCCGCAACTCGGCGATCTGCGAGCAGACTTCGATTTTGCGGTGCCGCCGCGCCGGGCGCTGATTCTTCCCGGCGGAATCGGACCGCCGTACAAGCCCGGCTACACCGGACCGCCCTAAGGCAAAAACGCCGGCTCGCCCGGGAATCGGATACGGCCGTTACCGAAGAGGCGCTCGCATGCGACGGTTTCTGCTCCTGGCCGCTTTGCTTGCATGCCCGACTTGGGCATTCGCCCAAACGAACCAAACGGCGTCGCCCGTAGCGCCCTTAGAAGGCTTGACGCTGGGCGAACCGATGGCCGCGGTCCGCGACACGCTCGGCGATCCGCTCACCGTCGCGTCGACCGGCTCGGAATTGATTTGGCGCTACGTCGGACGCGGTGGGGCATTCTATGTTGACGTTCTCGTCAAAAACAACGTGGCGTACTCGGTAACCGTCGTGCGCCGCTACGACGACAGCGCGTATACCGATCCGCGGGGCGTATCGTTCGGAATGACGAGCGGCGACGTCCGTGCAAAGCTCGGCACTCCGGCGCAAAGAACGACGAACTCGGACGACGGCTCGGTCGATCTCTGGTATGTCGCCGGCTCGTTCCGCTGGATCTATGAGTTTTACTCAGACCGGCTCGGCTTTATCCAGGTGACGCCGTCGCCCGCCCTTCGGGCCACTTTTGTGAGCGCGCCCGAGGTGACGCCCGCGGACGGAAGTTCTGCCGGCAACGCAATTAAGATTCGCCCATCGAACGCGCTGACCAACGCGTTGTGGATCAATGCTTACCTCGCAATGAACCAATGCGGTAGCAACGGTCATTGGAAAGAGCTCTCCCTCCATCTCGAACTCGACTCGAGCAAGAAAGGGCCCCCGGGGCTAACCGTCGTGCGCGCTCGCTGCACGGACGGCGCGACGGAGCGGACCTTTTATTTCGACACTCCCGGCGATGCGGCCGGCCCGGGCGCCGGCGCGTGAGTGGAACGGCAACGCGACTTCTACTACCGGCGCTGGGTGCGGGGCTGCTCTGCGCGGGCTTTACGGCCTGCAACCGATCCTCACCAAGCGATGACGACGTCCTCAAGCACGTGCTCGCCATCAACACGTGCTCCGCGCGAATGTACGTACGGCAGAGCAGCGCGGCGCTCACCCAACGTCGCGCCTTCGCTGGCTCGAAAGATCTCACGGCCGATCCGACGCCGGCATACGACGTATCGGGGTTGCGCGCATGCTTCATCGCCCGCGCTTCGCGCCAGCACCTCAACGACCGGCTGCGCAAACATCCGGCGATTCTCGCGCTCGGGCGCTCGTGCGAGAAGTACCTCGATCTCAACAGCGACGATGCGACCGCCGAGTACGGCAAGTGCATCCGTGACGGCATGCCGGCCGCGCTGGACGCGCCGCAATAGCGATGGCCATCGCCGCCGGCCTTCGGGCAAACAAGCGAGCGCGCGTCGAATCGATGCTGTAGAACATCTTAGGAGTCCATCGACGGAACGTCGAACGGCGCGATGCAAATGAGACGTCTGCAACTTGCCGCGCTCGCGGCCTTCATTTGTATCGCACCTGCCTTCGCCAACGCCGCGGAATCGAAGACTCCGGCCGCGCAGTTGATGAGCAAGCTCACGTGGCGGAGCATCGGCCCATACATCGGTGGCCGCTCCGTCGCCGTTAACGGCGTGCCGGGTAAGGACATCTTCTACATGGGCGGCGTCGAGGGCGGCGTTTGGAAGAGCACGGACTACGGCCTGAGCTGGGCGAACATCACCGATGGAAAGCTTCCGGGCGTTGCGAGCCCGATCGGCTCGCTCGCGGTCGCGCCGTCGAACAGCAGTATCATGTACGCCGGCACCGGTGAGGCCGACATTCGCGGCGACTTCGATAGCGGCGACGGCGTCTACAAGACGACCGACGGCGGCAAGAACTGGTCGTACGCGGGTCTGCGCGAGACGCACATGATCGCCAAACTCCTCATCGACCCGCGCGATCCCAACGTGGTCTACGCGGCTTCGATGGGCCACGTCTTTCGCCCCAACGCCGAACGCGGCATCTTCAAGACGACCGACGGCGGGAAGTCTTGGAAAAAGGTATTCTACAGTGACGATAAGACCGGCGGCGCCGACCTGGCGATGGACTCGCGCAATCCCAGCGTTGTCTACGCGGCGATGTGGCAAGCGCAGCGCGTTCCATGGAAGCTGACCAGCGGCGGCCCCGGAAGCGGGCTGTACAAGACGACCAACGGCGGCGGCCGCTGGACGAAGATCTCCTCCAACCGCGGCTTTGCGACGGGCACGCTCGGAAAGATCGGCGTCTCCGTGGCGCAGAGCGATCCGCGCGTCGTCTACGCAACCGTGCAGGCTCTCGACGGCGGCGTCTTCCGCTCCAGCGACGGCGGCGCAACGTGGAAGCGGACGAACGCCGAGATGAAGCTGCGCCAGCGCGCCTTCTATTACACCGCAATCTACGCCGATCCGACGAATCCGCAGGTCGCCTACGCGCCGGAAGTCGACGGTATCTACAAGACCAAAGACGGCGGCAAGACGTTTACCAACATCGACATGCCGCACGGCGACAACCACATCATTTGGATCGATCCACAGCGCCCGACGACGCTGCTGGTCGGCAACGACGGCGGAGGCACCATCTCCGTCGACGGCGGCGCCCACTGGAGCAGCGAGCGCAATCAGCCGACGGGGCAGTTCTATCACGTTGCGCTCGACGATCAGTTTCCGTTCCACGTCTTCGGTGCATCGCAGGACGAGGGTGCGTTCGAAGGCCCGAGCGCCGCAGTCGGCCCGGGCATCGGCCCCGGCGACTGGCACAACGTTGCGCTCGGCGAGAGCACGTTCGTAGCCCCGGAGCCGGGCGATCCGGAAGTGACCTACGGCAGCGGCTACTACAGTTCGTTCGTGCGCTTCAACCGCATCACCGGCGACGTGAAGAACGTCAGTCCCTGGCCGCGCTACATGGCCGGCGCCTCGTCCGCCCAGACGAAATTCCGCTTCGGCTGGACGCACCCGATCTTCTTCTCACCCGCCGATCCGCGCGAGTTGCTCGTCGCGGGACAAGTCGTTTTTTCCAGCATGGACCACGGGCAGACGTGGAAGATCATCAGTCCCGATCTCACACGCAACGATCCGTCAACCGAAGGACCGACCGGCGGCCCGATCTTCCTCGATCAGACCGGCGCCGAAACGTTTCCCGATATCGCGTCGCTCGCGGTCTCGCCGCTCGACGCGAACGTCATCTGGGCCGGCTCCGCCGACGGTCTCGTGCACGTGACGACCGATCACGGCGGTACCTGGAAGCTCGTCACGCCCCCAGACCTTCCGCAGTGGGCGCAGATTAGCTCGATCGAGCCCTCGCATACGCAAAAGGGTACGGCCTATCTCACGGCGTCGCGCTACATGTGGGACGACTTCCATCCCTACGTCTATGAGACGACCGACTACGGCGCCCATTGGAGCCCGTTGGTTAGCGGATTGCCGGCCGACCAATATATCTTCGTCGTCCGTCAGGATCCGAGCGAGCCGCGCCTGCTCTTTGCCGGCACGCGCAGTACGGCGTACGTGAGCCTCAACGGCGGCGAGACCTGGCAACCGCTGACGCTCAACCTCCCGGGCGTTCAGGTGCGCGACCTCGCCATCGACCTGCGCGAGGACGAGCTCGTGGCCGCGACGCACGGGCGTGCGTTTTGGATTCTCGATAACATCACGCTGCTGCGGCAACTGGCGCACGAGGAGTCGCAGACGACGGCAAGCCTGCAGCTCTTTGCGCCCGATACGTCCTGGCTTTCGAATGCCTACGGCAGCCCCAACTTCTCGATCCCGGAGTTCGGCGACAATCCGGCGTACGGCACGGCGGTTTACTTCAACGTTCCTCCCGGGTACAACGCAAAGACGCCGCTGACGCTGAGCTTCCTGGATGCCAACGGCGCGACGATTCGCAGTTTCACGCTGCATCCGAAGAATCCGCACGAGCGCAAGCTGACCCCCGACCAAGAGGATGCCCTCGACGCCAACCAATCCCGAGCGCGTTCGCTCGAGCGCCTTACGGTTGCCGCCTCCGGAATCAATTTATTTCAATGGGACATGCACTACCCGCCCGCGTACGACGTGCCGGGTTGGCGCCCCGACTTTACCGACGACTGGCCCGATAACGCCGACGGTCCGACGATTCTGCCGGGATCGTACACGGTCGTGCTGCGCTACGGCTCGCAAATGCTGCGCGAACCGATGACGGTCCACCTCGATCCGCGGATTCATGCCACTATCAACGATCTTCAAGCTCGCCTCGCACTCGAGCAGCAGATCGTCGGCACGATCGATTCGCTCGATCGTGCGATCGCCGCTGCGGCAGGCGCGCGCGGGCAGGTCGCAACTTCCATTAATGGCGAAGTCGAACAGCTCGTAGCGATGGACAATCACTCGAGTGAAGCGGACGTGATGCACGGAACGAGAGTCCGCGAACAACTCGCGTTTCTCCTCAACTCGCTCGAAAACTCCTACGCGAAACCGACGGCCGCGGAGTACGACACGTACCACGACCTCTCGGCTCTCGCCACGGCCGGCGAAGCGCGGCTGAAAGGAACGGGCACACCATGAGAATTCAATGCGCGCTCGCAGCGACGGCCCTGCTCGCCGGCTGCGCGCAAGCCGGCAGCAGCGTTGCGGTTACGCCCGGCATGACCGCTTCGGCGCTACAGGGTGCCGCGACAGCGCGCATCGCGGGGGCGCCGCCGCGCTGTCAGGGGCAGCGCTCGCGCAAGCACTACGCGCAGACGGTAACGAAGCTCAAGCGAAGCGGCGGCTCGATCTGCATCGCCGAGTTCCGGGGTTTCGGCGGGACGCTGGAGTATCCGACCGTCGAACGGTCGATCAAGCTAACGAATCGAACGACCGTGGCCGACATCTACAACGAACCCGAGCTGGGCTCGGGGACACCGCTGCTCTATCTCAACCTGCACTTCTCGAAGAACACGCGGTTCGGGGCGAGCGTCCCGTCGCAAGGCGGTCTCGAGAGCGCCAAATTCGTTTCCGGGCAGGCCTACACGGCCTTTGGCCAGGTCCAAGTGGGACATCTTGCCTTCATGTTCACGCCCTGTTATAGCGTTGCCACAAGCGGCGCGTACGGCGGCCTGCTGCCGAACGTCGGAGCGCTCTTCGATAACGCGATCATTACCGGCAACGGCTTCGGCGTCATCGAGATCTATGCGGGCGCGCAAGTCTCACAAGAGTGCGAGGGGACCTGATGTCGCTTCTTCGTTGTTGCTTGCGCGGATCGCCGGCCCTCGCAGCGCTCATCGCGCTCGCCGCCTGCGCGCAGCACGGCGGCACGCTCTTGCCGGCGGCCGCGCTCAACCCCGCGGCTATCGCTCCCCACGCCGTTCCCCCGGACTGTAAAGGACAGAAAACCGCCAAAGACTATGCATCGTTGACGCAGACGCTTTCGACCGAAGGCGGAGCGTTGTGCGTCCCCGCGTTCGGCGGCTTTGGCGGCACGATCAACTATCCGCCGGCGAATCCCTCGGTAAACGTCGAGCTGACGAGCAGCACGACCAACTACGATCAGATGCCGAATCTCGGTACCGGCACGCCGATCTTCTACCTGCAGCTCGCCATAGGGGGCGCTACGTCATTCGGCAGCAACGTCGACGCCGGCGGCGGACTCACCAGCCAAACGATCCGTCCGCGCAAACCGTACACCGTGTACGGACACGCGGTGATCTTTCATATCCCGTTTAATTTCGGGCCCTGCTACGGCAAAGCGTCGAAGGGCAAGTACGGGGGCGTGATCGGCGGCGTCGGAACGCTGCTCGAGGGGGCGCAGATACCCGGCGCGGCGACCGCCGTGGTCGAGGTCTACGCCGGTAAACAGACCAGCACGAAGTGCTTGACTTAGCCGGCTTCGGAGACGGTTGGAATCGTACCGTCCGGCTCTTCGGCCGGCACGATGATTCCCGCAAGACTCAACGGATCGTAAGCGCCGACGCGGATCTGCGCGGTTTCGCCGGTCCGGCGCACGGCGCGTAGCGCATCGACGGCCTCGGGGAGCGCAAACTGTTCGCCGACGAATCCCGCCACGAAGCGGCCGCCGCGAATCTCACCGCGCGCCTCCATCCGGCGCAGCACGAGTAAGAGCTCGCGCCATCTCGGCGCGAGCGATTCGCGGGCGATGACGTCGCGGAAGACGACGCCCCAGCGCGCGAGGAGCCGGCGAGCAAAGCCTTCGGCGTCAATCTTTTGCGTTGCTGCCTGCAAGAGCGTCCAGCGCCCGCTCGAAGATCGCGGCCGCGCGCGCAATCCCCGTTCGCCGAGCCGGCGTTTCGCGTCGCTGAGCGAGCGCAGCGCGTCGAAGCCGTCGGCGGTGATCAATCCGGCGGCAACGAGCTGCCAGAGCGCCTCCTCGACTTCGCTGGGCAGGCGTTTGGTCGCGCGAACGATCTCGGCAAAGAACGGCGCGCGCAGTTCTTCGACCGTCGCGAGAATCTCGCGCGCGGCGTGCGAGAGCGCCTCTCCGGGATCGTTGCGGCGCACGATCAGCTCCTCGGCGTTCGCGCGCACAAACAGCGAGATCGGTGCGAGCCGCGTCGGCCGCACGCGGCGCGAGTTCTCAACCTCGCGCGGCTCGAGCGCGGGATGCGGCGAGAGGCGTCCCCACATCACGTCGCCGGAGTAGCAGAGCCGGTCGAGAAACTCGGGCTTGTACCCGGCAACGCGTGCGGGAAGAATTTGCCCCTCCCAGGCAACGGTCGGAATCTCATAGCCTTCGAGCTGCCGGACGATCTGCAGCGTCCCATCGATGCCGTGCAGCCTCGCGCTCGGCGCGACGTGCTGCCAGCGCTGCAGAAACGCCATGTATTGCGCGGCGGTAACCGGCTCGATCTCGCGCCGCAAGCGTCCCACGGTGAGCCGATGGATGCGCGCGAGCACGCGGCGGTTGCACCACTGCTCGTCGGGCGTCGAACTGCAGAATCTTCCGTGCAGCACCTGGCCTTGCGTTTCGAGGCGCAGCAGCGCCGCCTCGATCGCCCCGCTATCGAGCTGCAGACGCTCCGCCATCTGCGCGACCGTCATTGGGCCGCTGGACTCGAGCCACCCACGAAGAATCTCGGTGACGGCCTCCTCGCGATGATCGGTGCCCGTCTCGTAAGCGGCGCGCGCAAGCTCGAGCCGCTCGGCGCACGTCCAAAAGCCGGCGACGGTCATCGCCCGCCGCTGCACGACGAGCTCTTCGTACCAGGCCCTCCACGGCGGCACGGGCGGCATAACGATCAGCGTCGAGAGCGCGTCGTGCAGCTCGTCGGCGTCGCGAACGACCGGCCACGATTCCTCGGCGACCTGCGCGATCGCCGCGGGATCCAAGATGCCGGCGCCGTCGACGTCGTCGCGCATCGTGCGGCGAAGCTGCACGGCACGCGCCCGCCGCTCTTCCAGCGGCGCGTCGTCGAGGTAGGCGAATGGATTGGCGTTGAGGATCTCGTGACAGAAGACCGACGGCTCCGGCGTATCGATCGCGACGGTCTGCAGCGAGCCGGCTTCGATCTCGCGCAGAATGGCGACGAAGCCGTCGAGATCCATCGCCTCGTGAAGACAGTTCGAAAGCGTCTCGCGCACGAGCACGTGATCGGGAATGCGAATCGGCCCGGTCAGATTCTCGGGACAGGCCGCCTGATCGGGGAAGACCGCCGCCACTAGGTCGTCGGCGCGCATGCGGATCAGCTGCGGCGGCACTTTGCGGCCGCCGCTGAAGCGCAGAATCGCAAGCGCCCGCGTCGCGTTCCAGCGCCAGCGCGCGGCGAACATCGGCGCCGGCAGCAGGGCTTGGGTGAGCGTCTGCTCCGCGCTCGCCGAGCGCACGAACTCGAAGACGGCATCGAGCGGGAAGGCGTGCTGATCGGTCAGCGAGAGCACGATGCCGTTGTCGGTCGCGGCCGCCTGCAGCTCGAGGTTGAAGGAACGGCAGAACTTCTTGCGCAGCGCCAGGCCCCACGCGCGGTTGATGCGCGCGCCGAAAGGCGTGTGCAGGATCAGCTGCATTCCGCCGCCTTCGTCGAAGAAGCGCTCGGCGACCAGCGTCCGGTCCGTCGGCACGACGCCGAGGATCTTCTTCCCAGCCCGAACGTACGCGACGGCCTGTTCGGCACCCGCGGAATCGAGCGCGCACTCTTCTTGCAGCCACGCGATCGCCGTTTCGTCCGGGCGTTCGTCGATCGCGACGCGCACCGCGCAAACCTCGCGCGACAGCTCGATCGTACGCCCTCGGCCCTCGCCGTTCCAAAACGGAATCGACGGTGGTGCGCCGTGCGCGTCCTCGACGCGAACGACGCCGGCTTCGACGCGCCGGATCTTCCACGAGTTCGTGCCGAGCAAGAAGATATCGCCGGCCATGCTTTCAATGGCAAAATCCTCGTCGAGCGAGCCGATTACGTGCCCCTCGGGCTCGACGATGACGTTGAAGTTGGCGGTATCCGGGATCGCGCCGCCGCTGGTGATCGCGGCCAGGCGCGCGCCGCGCCGCGCTCGCAGCTTCCCGTTGACGCGGTCGTAGTGCAGGAAGGTGCCGCTGCGTCCCCGCGAGGTTGCGATGCCGTCGGCCAGCATCGTGAGGACCGCGTCGAAGTCGCTACGTTCGAGGGCGCGATAGGCGAACGTCCCGCGCACCAGCGCGTAGAGCGTTTCGACGTCCCATTCGTGCTGCGCGCACGAGGCGACGATCTGCTGCGCGAGGATGTCGAGCGGCGCTTTGGGGATCTGCAGCGCGTCGAGCGCGCCGCCGCGAATCCCGCGCACGAGCGCCGCGCACTCGATCAGCTCGTCGCGCGTCGTGACGTAGAAGATGCCTTTGGGCAACGCGCCGACCCAGTGGCCGGAGCGCCCGATGCGCTGCAGCGCAACCGCGATGGCCCGCGGCGAGCCCAGCTGCACGACAAGATCGACCGAACCGATATCGATGCCCAGCTCGAGCGAAGCGGTCGCGACGACGGCTCGCAACTGCCCGTCGCGCAGCCGCTGCTCGACGTCGAAGCGAAGTTCGCGCGCCAAGCTGCCGTGATGCGGCATCACGAAGCCTTCCCCGAGCCGCTCGTTGAGCGCGAAGGCGACGCGTTCGCTCATCCGGCGTGTTCCCACGAAGATCAGCGTCGTGCGATGCGCGCGGATCTGATCGGCGACGCGATCGTAGATCTCGCCCCACATCTCTTTGCTCGCGACGGGACCGAGTTCGTCGCTGGGAACCTCGATGCGCAGCTCCATCTCGCGGCGGTGTCCGACGTCGATCGTCGTCGCGCGATCGCTGAGGAATCGGGCGACGTCCTCGAGCGGCCGCACCGTCGCCGAGAGTCCGATGCGTTGCGGTTTGCGCGCGCCGCTCTGCGCGACCAAATGATCGAGCCGCGCCAGCGTCAGCGCCAAATGCGAGCCGCGTTTATCGGCAGCCATGGCGTGAATCTCGTCGACGATGATCGTCTTGACGCCGGCGAAGAGCGCGCGCGACTTCTCCGCCGTCAACAGGATGAAGAGCGACTCCGGCGTCGTCACCAGCACGTGCGGCGGTTTACGCAGCATGCCCTGGCGTTGCGCGGGCGTCGTATCGCCGGTGCGGACGGCCGTGCGGATCGGCGCCATTCCGACCCCGCGCTCGATCGCCAGCGTCGTCAGCGCGCCAAGCGGTTTCTCTAGGTTCTCGCGGACGTCGTTGGTCAGCGCCTTCAGCGGCGAAACGTAGACGACGAGGATCTGGTCGGGCAGCGTTCCTGCGACGGCTTGACGGACGAGATCGTCGAGGCAGAGCGTGAAGGCCGAAAGCGTCTTGCCCGAACCGGTCGGGGCCGAGATGAGGACGTCCTCGCCGGCTCGGATCGCCGGCCAGCCGCGGGTTTGAGGTTCGGTCGGGGCGGTGAAGGTCGCATCGAACCACTCTTGCACCAGCGGGTGGAAAAACTCACGCATCTGCGCAATCTATTCGACATCGGCCGCCGCGGTCCGGGCCACCCCGGCGCGGCTGCCGGATATGCGGGGGAAGAAACCTCATGAGATACAGCATCGCACTATCTGCCCTGCTCGCACTCGGAATCTCATTCGCGCCGCACATCGCGGACGCGCAAATGGACCAAGCCACGACGGGGCCGTCGGCGACGGTTAACCCGTTGGCGACGGAGAATCCAGAAGAGAATGCCGCTCCCTTTAAGAGCCCGAATCCCGGCGAGACGCCGGGTGAGACCGAGGTCGTTTCGACCAGCAGCGGGGGCGACTGGGGTTTGATCGGACTTCTCGGGCTTCTCGGCCTACTCGGCTTGCGTAAGCGGACGTGACCTAAGCTGCGCGGCGTTCTGCTCGCGTCGGTTCTCTTGCTGGCCGCTTTGCGGCCGGCCGGGGCCGCGCTGCCCGTCCTGACCCTCGCCGACATGAGCCGGCTCGTCGAGTTGGAAGAGCCGGCGATCTCGCCGGACGCAAAGCGCGTCGCCTTCGTCGTCATAACTCAAGACGTTCGACACGATGCCTACGCCAATAGTTTAGCCATCCTCGACCTCGCCACCAACAAGACCCGCACGATCCTGCAGGGGAAGGAGGTCGCCGTGCCCCGCTGGTCGCCCGACGGTTCGCGCCTGGCCTACCTCGCGCAAACCTCCGGCGACGAGCATCAGCTCTTCGTTCGCGAAGGCGAACTCTCGCGGCAGCTGACCAAGGCGAAGGGCGACGTCGTCGACGAGGCCTGGAGCCCGGACGGACGCGAGCTCGCCTTCGTCGCCACCGATCCGCACGACGGCGCGCCCTTCTTCTACGCGGGCGACAACGACTACACCGCGACCGAGCTGACGCCGCCCGAGCACCTGTGGATCGTCCCGGCGACCGGCGGAACGGCGCGACGGCTGACCAGCGGCTCGTGGACGATCGCCCCGACCGATCCAGGCGGCATCTTCTCCGCGCAAATCGCCTGGACGGCCGACGGCCGCTCGATCGCGATCACGCGCGTCGCGAACACCTTTAGCGGCGACGACGAATATTCAACGCTCTGGCAGGTCGACGTCCGCACCGGTGCGATGCGCAAGCTTACCGCCCACTCCGCCTTCGAACTGAGCCCGTCGTATTCGCCCGACGGCTCGCGCCTCGCGTACTGGTATCCGCACGGCGGTGACTTCAACGCCGAGACGACCGTGCGAATCCGCCACGGCGACCGCGACGACACCTTCGCCGGCGCTCTCGACCGCAATATCGCTGCGTCGCTCTGGTTTCCCGATGGGCGGCTCTTGCTCTGCGCCGCCAGCGAAACGAGCAATCTCTTCTTCATCGCCCAGCCCGACGGCAGCACGATCCCGATCCCCTTGGGCGAGATTCATCCGATCTGCGATCCCTATTCCAGCAGCACGTTCGACGGCGGCGCCGCGGCGAGCATCGCGCGCGACGGAACGATCGCGTTTATCGCCACGACGCCGGCGAGCGCGCGCGAGCTCTATCTCTTGCGCGCGGGATCGAATCGACCGCAGCGCCTAACGCACTATAACGATTTTCTCGCCGGCATCGCGACCGGCGCGATGAGCGAGCTGCGGTGGTCCGGCCCCGGCGGATTCGCCGAAGACGGCGTGGTGATCGATCCGCCCAATCCGGCACCGGGCCGCAAGTATCCGATCGTGCTGCTGATTCACGGCGGCCCCGGGCTTTCCAGCCAGCGCGATTTCGTCTGGGAGCAGTGGCCGCTCGCGCAGGCGATCGCCTCGCGCGGCTACGTCGTCTTTGAGCCGAACTATCGCGGCAGCGATAACCTCGGCAACGCCTATATGACCGCGATCGTTCACGACACCGTTGCCGGGCCGAGCTCCGACATCCTCGCCGGTTTGACGGCGCTCGGCGCGCGTCCGGAAGTAGATTCGGCGCGCGTTGCGGTCTCCGGCTGGTCGTACGGCGGGGAGCTCACGTCGTGGCTGATCGGACACTATCACTTTTGGCGTGCCGCGATCTCCGGCGCGGCGGTAAACAACGAGTTGGACGAATACAATCTCTCGACGTCCAACGTGCAGGATCGTTATCCGCTCGGTGCCTCGCCTTGGACTGACGACGGACAACGCATCTACCGCGAGAACTCGGCGATCGCGTATTACGCGCAGATTACGACGCCGACGCTGATCTGGGGCACGACGCAAGATCCGGTCGTTCCGATCACGCAGTCGTACGAGCTCTTTCACGCCCTGACGGAGCACCACGTCCCAGTGCGCTTTGCCGTCTTCCCCGCCGCCACGCACGGACCGGATGGTCCGCGCCAGTCGATGGAGCTTACGAAGCTCTGGCTCGACTGGCTTCAGGTTTATGTGTCGCCCGCAGCGGTCGAAGGGTCATCCAATTCGGCACTTCCGGCGTTTAAGGGGATATGAAGCGTCCTCTTAGCGCCATTCTTCTTCTCGGGCTTCTCATCGCGGCATCCGCCCCGGCCCCTGCCCCAGCCGCGGCACCATCGACCGACCAGCGCGTCGTGCTCGCCGGCGGCTGCTTCTGGGGAATGCAGCTCGTCTTCGAACAACTCAAAGGCGTCGATCGCGTCGTTGCCGGCTATGCGGGCGGTGAGGCCGCGACCGCGCAATACGAGACGGTCAGCACCGGTGCGACCGGACACGCCGAATCGGTCGAGATTACCTACGACCCGGCCAAGATCTCGTTCAAGAGCCTGCTCGACGTCTATTTCAAAGTAGCGCACGATCCGACCGAGCTCAATCGTCAGGGGCCCGACCAAGGCACGCAGTATCGCTCCGAGATCTTCTACACGACGGGTGAGCAGCGAACGCAAGCACTCGGCACGATCGCGCATCTGGAGCAGACGCGCGCCTATTCCTCGCGGGTCGTGACGGTCGTCGCGCCCTTACACGGATTCTATGCGGCGGAGGCGTACCACCAAGATTACGCGCAGCACAATCCGCAAAACCCGTACATCGTCTTCAACGACCTGCCGAAACTCAAGGTCTTACGTCAGGATTTTCCTCAGCTGATCAAGCCGAACGCTTGGTACCCGTCGTCGTGACTTAACTCGGCGCATCGTTCTGGTGTTGCGCGTAGGAGCGTGGGTCGAAGTACCAGTCGGGTAGCGTGTCCGGGAACGTAATGTCGTTGAAATCGTAGTCAACGGTCGCGTCGCGGCCGAGATACTCGGCGTCCTGCTGATAGGTCGGGGTGCCGTGGATGTGGGTGACGATCGGCATGTTGTGCATCCAGGTGAGCGTCACCGTGAAGAGCATCGGATAGACGTGATGTCCGGAGTCCTCGTCGTAGAGCTTGTCGGTCGCGACCACCTCCTTGAGCTCGAGGGTCTTTGCATCGACGTAGAGCTCGCGAAGACGATTGCGATCGGGATCGCGACGCGCCTGCAGGCTCACGTGGATCTCGTCGCCTTCATTGGCGATTCTCGTGACGCGATAATCGAACTCGCCCATGACGGTCACCGTCGCGATGACCGGCGGCAGGCTGCCCGTTGGCTCGGGCGTCGGAACGAAGTCGCGCGGACTCGTGTGCGGATGCACGGGTGCCGGCTCGAAGAGATCGGCGGTCGGCGGCCCCGGATCCCACGGCTCGTTGAAGGAGGGCCGGAGAAACTCGAGCGAGCCGCGCGCAGAACCGTGATAGACGCGCCGCCCCAGCGCGCCGCGATCGGTCGTCCGGCACCAGATGTGATAGGTGTAGCTGTTGAGCAGATCCGGATAGCCGTCGTCGAGCGTCTGCTTTCGGATCAGCGTATAGGTGACGTACTGCGGCGGCGGCCGATGCGAGCGAAACTGCCGTCGAATCTGATAGAGCAGCCGCTCCGGAGAGGGTAACGGAATCGGCGTAGTGGTCGCCGCCGGCGAGACGGCGACGGCGTGAGACGGAACGAATGCCAGCGAGAGGCCGAGCAGCATCAGCCCGGCGCAGAGTACGGTTTTCACGGACGGCTCAGCGCGGCGCCATCCTAATCGCACCGTCGAGGCGGATCACTTCACCATTGAGCATTTGATTCTCCGCGATGTGCCGCGCAAGGTGGGCGTATTCGGCCGGCCGGCCCAGGCGCGACGGAAACGGAACCTGCTTGCCGAGCGACTCGCGCGCCGCCTCGGGCAGCCCGGCGAGCAGCGGCGTATCGAAGATCCCCGGCGCGATGCTTGCGACGCGAATTTGGTGCTGCGCGAACTCACGCGCGACCGGCAGGGTGAGCGCAACGATTCCGCCTTTCGACGCCGCGTAGGCGGCCTGCCCGATCTGCCCGTCGTAGGCAGCGACCGAGGCGGTGCAGATGATGACCCCGCGATCCTCTCCAGGCTCGACCGGCCGCTCGATCATCTTCGCGCCGGCCAAACGAATGACGTTGAACGTTCCGATCAGATTAACGGTGATTACCTTGGTGAAGCGCTCGAGCGGCAGCGGCCCTTCGCGCCCGATCACGCGCTCCGCCGTCGCGATGCCGGCGCAACAGATCGCTCCGTGCAATCCGCCGAATTCACGCGCGGCCGTGTCGACCGCGTTTCCAACCTGATTCGAATCGGTAACGTCCGTCCTCACGAAGCGCACGCTGCCGCCGAGCTCGCGAGCGAGCTCTTCGCCGCGTTCGCTGATATCGCCGATCACCACGTTGGCGCCGGCTCCGGCGAACTCGGTAACGCAAGCGGCTCCCAAGCCCGAGCTTCCGCCGCTGACCAAAAAAGTGCGTCCTTGTAACTGCATAGCTCGCAATGCTACAGCTTGCCGAGGGTGATATCCTGGATTGCCGAAAGAAGTTCAGCCGGTGCCCAGGAAATCGAAACGTCGCTCCGGCTCCCGCGCGGGCCGAAGCGTTGCGCTCATCGCGCTCCTACTCTTCGCCGCTTTTGCCGGTTGGCAGTTGCTTCGTCCCAAGGGCCTCGTTCATCCGCGCCACGTTGCCGAAGTCGTCACACCCGAGGCCTCGGAGACGCCGAGCGAGGAAGCGACCGAGGAACCACCCGCGGTCGTCGAGCCAACGCCCTCACCGGCCGAGTCGCCCAGCGAATCGCCGCTCGAAGCGACCGCTTCGCCGTCGCCCGAAGCCTCGTTGACTCCTGGGCCGCAGGCGTCGGTCAGCGAGAACCCAAACGGGCCGCAGCTCGCCTTGATCGTCAACGATTGCGGGCAGTGGCTGCAGACCGAACGCGGCTTCGTCGCGCTCGACGTCCCGCTGACGCTCTCCGTCTTGCCGCACGTGCGCTACGGCGATCTGATCTCGCACGAAGCGGCCGCCGCCGGCAAAGGCGTGATGCTCCACCTCCCAATGGAGACGCTCTCGGGCATGAACCCAGGGCCCGGCAAGGTCACGACCGAGATGAGCGACGCACAGATCGTCGCGCAAGTTCAAGACGATCTCGCGCAAGTTCCGCTCGCCAACGGCGTCAACAATCACGAGGGGAGCAAAGCCTCCGCGGATCCACGCGTGATGCGCGACGTGATCGGCGTACTCTCGCAGCACGGCCTCTTCTTTATCGACTCCCGCACGAACTCGGCGTCGGTCGGCGAATCGACGGCTCGAGAGATGGGCGTCCCGACCGCCGCGCGCAACGTCTTTCTGGATAATCGCGCCGACGTCGCGTACAGCGAGGCGCAGCTTCTCGAGGCCGCGCGCATCGCGCGCGAGACCGGGAGCGCCATCGCCATCGGACATCCGAAACCGACGACGCTCGCCGCCGTCGAGGCACTCTTACCGCAACTCGAAGCCTCCGGGATTCACTTCGTCCTCGCCCGGGAGCTGGTCGGCAAAGGAGATCACTAAGTATGGACGTCGCATTTTTGATCGTGCGGCTGATCGTGGGTTTGGCACTCGCCGCTCACGGAGCCCAGAAGCTTTTCGGCTGGTTTGGCGGTCCCGGGCTTCGCGCGACCGCCGGCGCTTTTGAAAACCTCGGCTTTCGTCCTGGAGTCATTTTTGCTTGGATGGCTGGTCTTGGAGAGATCGGTGGCGGCCTGCTCACGCTCCTGGGCCTGGGCGGCGCGCTCGGACCGGTGCTCATCGTCCTCGTCATGATCGTCGCCGTCGGCGCGGTGCATATTTCAAAAGGCTTCTTCATCAGCAACGGCGGCTGGGAGCTCAACGCCGCCTACGTCGCGGGGGCGCTTGCGATCGCGTTCGGCGGCAACGGTGCGTACTCGCTCGACAACGCGTTGAATTTGGCGTTGCTCACGCAACCCCGGCAGATATGGCTGGCCTTCGCCGCAGCGGCGATCGTCGCGCTGCTCAATCTGCTCGCGCGCCGCCCGGTGAAAGCGTAATGGAGATGGTCGCGTTCTACGGCGCCGGCATGCTCGGCTCGGCGATGGTTCGCGGCATGCGGCGGCGCGGCGTCCCGGTGCACGTTTGGAGCCGAACCGCAGCAAAGGCAACGGCGTTAGAAGCCGCCGGCGCGACGGCCTTCAGCGACCCCGTCGAAGCGGCCAAAGACGTGCGGCGCGTGCATCTCTGCCTGAACGATGACGTGAGCGTCGACGCCGTGCTCGATGCGGCGCTGCCGGGAATCGCCCCAGGCGTCCCGATCGTCGATCACACGACCGTTTTACCGCAACGTGTCGCCGAACGCGTCGAACGGCTAAGGGCGCTTGGGCACCCGCTGCTGCACGCGCCGGTATTCATGGGTCCGCCGATGGCGCTCGATTCGAAGGGCGTGATGCTTGCCTCGGGCGATGCTTCGCTCTTTGCCCGGCTGCGCGAGCCGCTCTCGGGAATGTGCAGCGACTTGCGCTATCTCGGCGAACGGCCCGATCTCGCCGCGGTCTACAAGCTGATGGGCAACGCGATGATCTTGACGGTCGTCGGCGGCCTCAACGATATGCTGCGGATGGCCGAGGAACAAGGATTGACCAGAGCGCAGGCCTTCGAGCTCTTCGATTTCTACGACCCGGGCGGCCAAGTTCACGGACGCGGAAAGCGCATGGTCGAGGGCAACTACGACCCGACGTGGAGCATCGACATGGCCCATAAAGACGCCGTCCTCATGCAGGGAGCCGCGAAACACGAGCGGCTGCCGGTCGTGAACGCCCTCGAAGCGTTGCTGCGCAACGTCTCCGATCGCGGCTTGGGCGATCTCGATCTCTCCGCCGTTGCGAAGCGCTGATGGATCTCAATCCTGGGGCAGCGCAGATGGCGGACGAATCGATGGTCCGCAATCTCGACGCGCAAGCGCGCGCCATCTGGCCGCAAGAGATGGCGCTCGTGCAGAGATACTCGCTACCGCCCAGAGCCTTCGTTCTCGACGCCGGGTGCGGCACGGGCGAGATATCCTCGCGCGTCGCGACGCTCTTTCCCGAGGCACGCGTCCTAGCCGTCGACATCCTCAACGAACACTTGGAGCGTGCCCGGCGGCTGTACGGCGAGCTCGCCCCGCGCCTGAGCTTCGAGCATCAGAGCGTCTTTGCGCTCAAGGCCGATGACGCCACCTTCGATCTGACGCTTTGCCGTCACGTGCTCCACTCGATTCCGCAAATCGAGCGAGTCTTGGCCGAGCTCGTGCGCGTGACGCGCCCGGGCGGCTACCTTCACCTGATTCCCGAGGATTACGGGATGCTGCACTTCCAGCGAGGACGTCTCGATCCGCGCGACTTCTGGCACGAAGTCCCGCCGATGATGGAGCTCGAGGGCAACACCGACCTCTTCATCGGCCGCAACGTCTACGGCATGCTCGCCGCGCTCGGCCTCGAGAAGATCACGATCGACTACGTCGTCGTCGATACGCTGCGCGTCGCGCGCGAGACGTTTGCCGCGATCATCGACGCGTGGCGGGACGGATACGCCGAGGCCATCGGCGACGCGACCTCGGTGAGCACCGAGCTTGCCGTCGAATACTTCAATCAGATGATCGAAAACATTCGGGATCCCGCGCGCTACGCGGTCTGGATGGTGCCGGTCGTCGCCGCCCGCGTACCGTGATCGTCTCGGATTCGGCGACGAAAACGGAAGCGGCGTCCGCCGCGGAAGCGGAGAGCCGGTCCAGGCCGGACGAGGCGTCACCGGCGGTTCCGGCGTGAATACTGCCGAAGGCGCTACCGACGGCAACGCCGGATCGAATGGCGTCGGCGTCACGACGCTCTCCCGCGCCGCCAGACGCACGAGCAGCCGGTGATCTCTCCGGTCATAGCTCAGGCTCGCGCCGAAGGCTCGCAGCACCGGGCCGACCGCGACGTAGGCGCCGTCGAGCTGATCGGTCACGCGGCGCTCCAGCGGCACGCGGATGCGCGTCGGGCCGCGCTCGAGGACCAGCGCGCCGTTCTCGATCCACATCCGGTCGGCCAGCCGCGCCAAGAGCGGGTCGGCCGGCGCCAGGACGCGGCCTTCCGTCACGTACGCCACGACGTAGCTCGGGAGCGGATGGCCGTTGAGTAGGATCGTTACCGGAGCTTCCGGTGGGAATAGCGGCACCTGGCAACGATATACCGCCTGCGATGCGGCGACTCATCTCCGCCTTTCGTGAAGCCGGGATTCGCTTCTCGCGCGACGGTTGCGCCTTCCACGCGCAGTCCGTCGCGTTTAACGCGCTCTTTGCGATCTTTCCCCTGATGGTGCTGGCGCTCAGCGCCGCGACGCTCGTCTTTCCCAATCCCGAGCGGCGCTTGCTAATGCTCGTCGGCACGCTCGCACCGACCGTCCAGGATTACGTCTCTGAGAACCTTCAGACGTACATCTACGGCCGCGGCATCTCGAGCCTCATCGCCTTCGCCTTCCTCATCTGGTCGGGCAAGAATCTCTTCATGGGGCTCGCGTACGCACTCGACCGCGCGCTCAACGTTCCGAAATCGCGACCGCTCGTGCACAATCTGCTGCTCTCGGTCGTGATGCTGCCGGCTACCGCCATGCTGCTCTTGATCGCAATCGCGCTACCGGTCGTGCTCGCCGTCACGTTTCGCATCGCGGGCATTCACGATCCGCAACGCATCACGCATCTTCTCGGCTACCTTATCTCGATTGCGCTGGTCTACATCGTCGCGGTGCTGCTCTACCGGCTTCTGCCGAATCGCCCGATATCGTGGGCGTTCGCGTCGCGCGGCGCCGCCATCGTGGCCATTGCCTGGCCGGCGGTGCAGTACGCGTTCGCCGCCTATGTGACACACGTCAACTTCACGCGAATTTACGGTGCGCTCTCGGCGCCGCTCGTTCTGCTGCTCTGGTTCTACTGCATCGGCTCGATCTTTCTCTTCGGCGCCGAGTATAGCATCACGCTATCGACCGGATATCGGAGCGTACTCCTCGAAGAGTAGCGCCTTCATGATGAAGAGGACCGTGCTATTTTTGTCGCTCGTGCTGCTAGTCGCGGCAGCGCCTCCGCAGCCGTCCCCCGCACCGGCACCCTCGCCCACGCCCTCACCCTCGCCGTCCTCGGCAGCCGCCCCCCCGGCTCCTAGGTTGAGCCAGGCGCCGGTCATCCTGATCTACCCCTTCGACGTGCAGACCGGCGCCGATCCGAAGATCGGCATCGCGATCGCGCAGATCTCCGCGCAGGAGATGGCGGCAGCGGGCGGCCTCGAGGTCCCCCCGATTCCGCAAGGCGTCAAGCGCGCGGACTTTCTCGAGTTCGCACGGACGCAGAAAGCCGACTTCTACATCAGCGGCTACGTCACGCCGGTCGGCGATACCGCCGCGGTCGTCGAACAGGTCGTGAGCGTCGAGAGCGGCGTGATCCTCTTCTCGCAGACGGCGCAGGTGCAGAGTGTCGCCGACGTCGCGTCGCAGTCGCTGCTCGCGCGCACGCAAATCCTTACGTTTGTTGGTCGCGAGACGCAGAATGTCGAGGCGCAAGCCTCGAGTACGCCGGCCCCCAGCTCGACCAACGGCGCGAAGGTTCCGATATCGGGCATCAGCAGCATCGTCGACTCGGTCTTCAAGCACAAAGGGACTCGCGGCGGTCCCTCGCCCGCGCCGACGACCAAGCCCTCACGCGGCATCATCGTCGCACCGGTCATCGCGACCAGCGCGCTCTCAGCCACGGATCTCGCCGGTGCGACCAGCGAGCTCTTCTCCGCGCTCGGTCACTTCTACAACGTGCAGATGACGGCGATAACGAGCGCGCCCGCGCAATCGACCGAAACGATCTGCGGGACGAATCGCGACAACACGGTGGCCGCAGGAACCATGCAAGCGGGGCGCGGCGCGCACAATAAGCTGCAGTACACCCTCGATCTGACGATCTATACGTGCTTCGGCGCCCCGCTCGATCACCAAGTCGGCAAGGGCGGCTCGTACAAAGCGGCCGTCAACGCCGCGGTCGCCGCGTACACGATCGCCCATCCGAACAACAGCTAGTCGAACAAGCCTTCGGGCGGGTCGATGACGACGCGCTTCGCGTCGACGTCGATTTGCAAGACGATGGCGCCGACCATCGGCACGAAGTGGCCGTCGACGACGAGCATATCGCTCGCCGGGTAGTGCTCGACGCGTTCGACCGTGCCATATGGCGTGCCGTCGGAGCCGACGACGCTGCAGCCGGCCAGATCCGCATCCAAATACTCGCCGGCAGCGAGATCGGCGCTCTCGCGCGGCGCAAAGAGCGACGCGCCGGCGTACGCCTCGGCGGCGGTGGCATCGTCGACTCCCTCGATGCGCAAGAGCAGGCGCTTCTGATGCGCGCGCACCGCACTCAGACGAATCGAGCTCGACGAGTCGCCGCGTTCGCAGCGCAGCACCGCGCCGGGCAAAAAGACAATGCGACCCGCAGTGGTCGGGTCGCATTTGAGCTCGCCGCGGACGCCGAATAAGCCGGCGATCCGCCCGACGATTATCTCATTCGCCATCCTCGGAACCCTCGGCCGCCTCTTCCGTGTCGAGAATATCCACCGCGACTCGCCCTTCTGCCGTCGCGCGAACGATCGTGCGCAACGCATGTGCAACGCGTCCGCTTCGACCGATCACTTTGCCGAGGTCGTCCGGGTGGACGACCAGCTCGATCACCGGCTGTGCGCGCTCGTCGACGAAGAGCTCGACGCTGACCTCTTCGGGATTCGCAACGAGCTTGCGCGCGAGAAACTGGAGCAGTTCGCTGGCGCGACGGTGGCCGGCCCATGGATCGTTGGAGGGACGGCTCGGCCGGCGTTCGCGCCGGGGGTAGGGCCGCGAGGGACGCGCCGACGGCGGCGGCGATCCGGGCGCCTGCGGCGCGTTCGGCGGCTGAGGGCTTACGCGGCGTGAAGGTTGGCGTTCGACCTCTTCGACGGCCGACTCGCTAAAGAGGCCGAACTCGTCGTCGAACGAGCTCACGACGCTTTGCTCTTGGGTTTACGTTTGGTCTCCGGAATCGGTCCGCGCTCCACGAGCCCCTTTTCGGCAAAGAGCCGGCGAACCGTCTCTGACGGCTGAGCGCCCTTCGCGAGCCATTCGCGCACCTTCGTCTCGTCGACTTCGACGGTACGCGGCTCGGTACGCGGGTTATAGTGTCCGAGAATCTCGATAAAACGCCCGTCGCGCGGCGCGCGCGCATCGGCGACGACGAAACGGTAGGTAGGCTGTTTTTTCGCGCCCATGCGGCGCAGACGAATACGTACCATACTCTCTTTTTGCTTTCGTTTATGGGTTAGGGGGAGGCGGCAAGAACGGGCGCCGCTTCTTTCCTCCGAGTTGTTTTGCCATCTGGCGCGCCTGCTCGAACTGTTTGACGAGCCGGTTCACGTCGGAGACTTGCGTACCCGAGCCGAGGGCGATCCGCTTGCGCCGCGATCCGTTGAGCACATCGGGATGGTGGCGCTCGTTGCGCGTCATCGAGCAGATGATCGCTTCGATCTTGTTCACTTCGCGTTCGGGTATTTCAAAGTCTTTGGGCAGGGCGCGCGAGAGGCCCGGCACCATCTTCAGCAGATCGGTCATCGAGCCGAGCTTGCGGACTTGGCGCATCTGCTCGAGAAAGTCGTCGAGGGTGAAGTTCTGCTTGAGGAGCTTGTCGTGCAGCTTGCGCGCCTGCTCTTCGGAATAGATGCTCTGCGTCTTCTCGATCAGCGTGAGGGCATCGCCCATGCCCAGGATGCGCGAAGCCAAACGATCGGGATAGAATGGCTCGAGCGCCGCGAGTTTCTCGCCGGTTCCGACGAACTTGATCGGCGCGCCGGTGACGCTGTGGATCGAGAGCGCCGCGCCGCCGCGCGTATCGCCGTCCAGCTTCGTCAAGATCACGCCGGTGATGCCGAGACGGTCGTGGAAGCCCTTCGCAACGTTGGTCGCTTCTTGTCCGGTCATCGAATCGGCGACGAGGAGAATCTCTTGCGGGGCAGCGATCTTTTTGATCTCGGCGAGCTCTTCCATCAGGGCTTCGTCGATCTGCAGGCGTCCGGCGGTATCGATAATGACCGTCGAGATCGCGAGGCGCTTGGCTTCGGAAATGGCGTCGCGAACGATGCGCGGGGGCTTCGCCGTCCCCGCGCTAAAAACGGGAAGATCGATCTGTCTGCCGAGCGTCTGCAGCTGATCGATCGCCGCGGGACGATAGATATCGGCCGCGACGAGCATCGAGCGCCGGCCCTGCTCTTTGAGCCGCAGCGCCAGCTTCCCGGACTGCGTCGTTTTGCCCGAGCCCTGCAGGCCGACCATCATGATGACCGATGGAGGTGCGTCGGCAAAGTTCAGGCGCCCGGCGGGAGAGTTGCTTGACGGACCGAGCAGTTCGACGAGTTCGCCATGCACGATCCTCAGGATCGTCTGCGCCGGCGTCAGCGATTCGAGAACGTTCGCGCCGACGGCTTTTTCCTTGATTCGCGCGACGAAGGCTTTGGCGGTCGCAAGCGAGACGTCGGCCTCGAGCAGCGCGACCCGAACCTCGCGCAGCGCGTCGTTGACCTCGCTCTCGGAAACCTTACCTTTTCCGCTCAGGCGCTCGAATATTGCGCCGAGGCGGTCGCTGAGTTGATCGAACAATGAGGGCTACGAGGCCGCGGGACCCGTCGTCGTCTCGTCGATGCGCTTGACCGCATCGCCGACGGTTTTGATCTTCTCCGCTTCCTCGTCGGGAATGTCGATGTTGAACTCGGTCTCGAACGCCATCACCAGCTCGACTTGGTCGAGAGAATCGGCACCGAGATCGTCGGTAATCGACGCCTCTGGCGTGACTTCCGACTCGTTGACGCCGAGCTGTTCGACGATGATCTTCTTCACTTTATCGAAGGTGGTGGACATCTCGTCTCCTTATTAAGTATGTCGTTATTGGGATCACATCAGGACCCCGCCGTCGATGACGAGCGTTTGTCCAGTGATGTACCCGGCGGCATCCGAGCAGAGAAACGCGACCGCTCCACTCACATCCTCCGGCTTCCCGGCTCGGCCGAGAGCAGCTTGCTTTATCAGAAATTCCCTTGCGGCTCCGGGCATCTTCTCGGTCATGGCGGTCTCGATCAGGCCCGGCGCGACGGCGTTGACTCTTATATTCCTCGAACCCAACTCCTTTGCCAGCGATTTGCACAGGGCGATGAGCCCGGCCTTGGAGGCCGCATATGCCGCCTGCCCGGCGTTGCCGGTCATGCCGACGATGCTCGTCATCAGCACGATTGAGCCCGAGCGCTGCTTCATCATCGGGCGTGACACCGCGCCGCAGAGATAGAACGCCGACTTCAGGTTGACGTCGAGCAGATGATCGATCGTCTCGCGTTTGAGGCGCATGAGCAGCGAATCGATGGATTGCCCGGCGTTGGCGATCGCGCAGTCGAGGCGGCCGAAGCGCTCGACGACTTCGCCCACGATGCGCTCCATCGCCGCTTGATCGGTTACGTCGCCGAGGTAGACTTCCGCGGTCGCGCCGGCGCGCGCATTCGCGCACGCGGCCGCGCTCTCGGTGAGCGCTTCGATATCTCGGCCGACGAGCGCAACGTCGGCGCCGCTGCGCGCGAACTCGACGGCGATCGCGCGTCCGATTCCGCGGCTGGCGCCGGTAACGATCGCCGTCTTGCCGGTGAGGATCATACGGTGGCGCCCGTTGCGCGGGCCAGCTCGCCGCGAAGCTTCTCGGCGCCCGAGCTATCGCTAACGACGCTCACCTGCGGGCTATTGGGCATGCGCCGCATCAACGCGCCGAGCACGTTGCTCGCGCCGAATTCCACGACGCGATCCAGACCGTAGGTTAAAAGGCGTTCAGCGGTATCGTGCCAGCGCACTTCCTCGACGACCGAACGAACGAGGTTCTCTTTGATCGTCTGCGCGTCGCGATAAGGGCGGCCGTCGACATTGGAGATAACGTCGAACTCCGGCAACCGAAAGTGGCTTTTCTCGACCGCGGCCGAGAGCCGCCCGACGGCCGGCTCCATCAGCACGCTGTGCCACGCACCCGAGACGTTGAGCGGAATGACGCGCTTCGCGCCGGCGTCGAGCATCGGCTGCGATGCCGCCTGCACGGCGGCAACGTCGCCGCTGATGACGATCTGCGTCGGCGAGTTGAAGTTGGCCATCGCGACGTGGCCGACGTTCTCACCGGCGAGCCGCTCGAGCACCGAACGAACCTGGCCGGCCGGCAGTCCCAGCACCGCCGACATCCCGCCGCGCTTACGTGCCGCGGCCGCCTGCATCGCCTTCGCGCGCTCGTTGACGATGCGCAGCGCTTCGTCGAAGTCTAGCGAGCGAGCGATGACCAAACTGCAGATTTCGCCGAACGAATGCCCGGCGGTGACGACCGGACGAATTTCGCTCTGCACCGCTTCGTACAGCGCGAGATTGGTCACGAAGATCGCCGGCTGGCTGTACTCCGTCTCGCGCAGACGATCTTCGGGGCCGACGCGCTGCAGCGTCAGCAAGTCGTAACCGAGGACTTCGCCTGCCCGCTCGAACAGCGCGCGCGCCGAGGGCGAGTGAGTAGCGGCATCGCAACCCATGCCCACGCCCTGCGAGCCTTGGCCGGGGAAGACCGCGGCGTAACGCACTACGCCACCCACTTCCAGGCAACCGCGCCCCACGAGAGGCCGCCGCCGAAGGCTACGAAGACGACCACGTCACCCGGCTTTACGCGTCCGGCGCGAACGGCCTCCGAAAGCGCCATCGGAATCGAGGCCGCAGAGGTATTGCCGTATTCGGAGATGTTGACGACGACTTTATCGTCGGGAAGATTCAAGTATCGCGCCGTCGCGTCGATGATGCGTTTGTTCGCCTGGTGCGGAATCAAAAACGAGACGTCCGATTTCTTGAGGTTTGCCTTGAGCAAGACGGCGTCGGTCGATTCCACCATCTTGGTGACCGCGAGCCGGAACGTTTCGGGACCGGCCATGTGAATGAGGTGCACCTTTGCGTCGAGAGCTTCGTGATCGAGCGGTTTGCGAAAACCGCTGCCGTGCGCGAAGAGCAGGTCGGGCCGGCTGCCGTCGGCACCTAGATCGGAGGCGAGAAATGAATCCTCTTGCGAGCTTTCGAGGATCACGGCACCCGCGCCATCGCCGAAGAGAATCGCCGTCGAGCGATCCTGCTTGTCGAGAATTTTCGAGAGCGATTCGGCGCCGATGACCATCACGCGGCGATAGACGCCCGAACGGATCAGCCCCGACCCGACGGTCAGCCCGTAGATGAAGCCGCTGCAGGCGATGGAGATGTCGAAAGCCGCCTTTTGGCTGACGCCGAGGCGCGAGGCGACCAAACATGCGGTCGCGGGAAAGTAGTAGTCCGGCGTAACGGTGGCGACGATGAAGCAGTTGACGTCGGAGGCAGGCAGATCGGCGTGAACGAGCGCGGCTTGCGCGGCCGCGGAGGCCAAATCGCTGGTTCCCTCGTCATCGGAGGTCCAGTGGCGCCGCTTCATTCCCGTCCGGCTGTTGATCCACTCGTCCGACGTATCGAGCCAGGCCTCCAAATCATGATTAGAGACGACGTGGGCCGGCGCATAATGGCCGACTCCGACGATTTTCACACCGCTCGGGGACACCTATGCTAACCGGCCGGTTCTGGAAACCACCCGCGCTAACCGGCGGATTCTTCGGTTACCTTGATGGCCTGCCGGCCTTTGTACGTGCCACAGTTTTGGCAAGCGAAATGCGGCCGCTTCGGCTGGTGACACTGCGGACATTCGACGGTCGTCACCGGGCCGAGCTTCCAGTTTGCCGCCCGCCGGCTGCGCGTCTTGCTGCGCGGCGTCTTCCATTTTAGATTCGCCATAATTCTCCGATCGATAAAGTCATTGCTCGACGTCGCACGAGCATTCGCCCATATTCCTATTCGCCCCGCAAACCCCGCACAGCCCCCGGCAATCTTCCTTACACCGCAGGCCGAGCGGCAGCGCGCTGAGCACGATCTGTTGGGCCAGATCGGCCACGTCGAGACGCTGCCCCGTCAAGACGTTACTGTCGCCGAAGGGATCTTCGTCGCGACCCTTCGTTGGATCGAGGCGCTCGTCGACGTCGACGTGCACCTGCATGTCCACGTCTTCGAGGCAGCCGTCACAGGCACCGCGTACCCGCGCGTCAACGCTTCCCTCGATGGCGACCATGCGATCGGCCTGGCGCAGTTCCAGCGCGATTCGGACCGGCTCCGGAAACGCGAGTCCCTCGAACGGCTCGATCGGCACCTCATCGCCGATCAGCATGAGCTGGCGACCCCCGCTGAGCAGCCCACTGATATCGACTTTGTGCGAACGATCCATAGAAGAGTGCCGTCGCAGCACGAAGCCCCACCCAACCAGGCAGGGCCCGCTACGACCTAGCCATTCTAAAACCCGTGCTGCCGCCTTGTCAAACGCATCGGGCGGGGGATGGAGCGGTTGTCATGAGCATCGATCCAATCGCTTCCCGGCTTGCGGAAACCGGCGTCGGCTATGCTCCCGAGATCGCCCGGGCGGCCCGGCAAAACGGCCTCGATCCGGATCTGCTTGCTGCCGTTGCCGCCCAAGAGACGGGAGGGCCCGGCAGCAACTCCGGGCGCAACGTCGTCGGCGACGGCGGCCACGGCCGCGGGATCTTCCAAATCGACGATCGCTGGCACTCGTTTGCCTCGACCCCCTCGGCGATGGACCCGGCTCGAAATGCCGATTATGCCGCCGGAATGCTTTCGGGCCTCCTAAAGCGCTACGGCGGCAACGTCCACGCCGCGCTCTCGGCCTACAACAGCGGCTCGCCGACCGCCACCGGAACGAAGACGCGCTGGGCCGACGGGTCCGACCTCGGATACGCCGATTCGGTGCTGCGGCACTACCGGCAGCTCACCGGCTCTCCCGTGCTCCCCGACTCTGCCCAGGCGGCGGCGGTCGCCGAGTCGCCGGCCGAGGTGGCTTCGGTGGGCGCGCTTGGCGCCGCGGCCCAGCGTTACCCGACGCCGGTTGCTCTGCCGGCGCCCCCGCTTCCGGCGTTCGCATCCCCGGGCGCCGCGCACGCTCACCCCTTCCACCGCCAACCGACCGACTACGTTTCGCTTTTTACCGACGACACCAACGAGACCGACTCGTAAGGAGAAACACCATGAGTACAATCTCTCCAATTCACGAAGGAACCATCTCCGCCAAGCCGTTCGCGCACCCGGATCACGGGCGGATCGGCGGCAACCACGATCACGGCCGCATCGGCGGCAATCACGATCGCGGCCACATCAAGGGCAATCACGACCCCGGGCGGATCGGCGGCAAGCACGATCACGGCCGAATCGGCGGGACGCACGAGCACCACTCCGGAGGGCTCCGCGGCAAAACCGGGTCGGGCGGAAAGCTCGGAGGCGACCTCGGCGAGTCGCCGGCTAACGATGCCATGGCCGAGATCGGCAACCTCATTACCTCGCTCAGCTCCCTCTCCACGCAGGCGCAGGGCCTGCCCTTGACGCCCCCGACGCTGCCCGGCCTCCCGCAGGGCCAGGGCTACCAGATGCAACCCGCCGACTACGCGTTCGGCGACGACGCGAACTAAGGCTCGCGAAGGAAACACGACATGGCATTTCTTCTTCCGGCACTCGAAGGGATCGGTTCCGGGCTCCTCGGCAGTGCGATTGGCGGCGCCATCGGCGGCGGTACCGCCGGCAACATGCAGAACTCCGCAATGAACGCGCTCAACACGCAAGACGAAACGTTTCAGCTCGGCATGTACGCCTCCGAAATCCAGAATCAGGAGCAGCTGCAAATGCAGTCGGAGGTCTTCGACCAGATGATGGACGAGCGCAGCGAAAACATGCGTGAGGTCGACACCCTGCGAAACGTCGATATGGCGCAGCGCAAAATGGACGACTCCATTACGAAGAAGTTCATCCAGAGCATCACCGAATGACGGCCGGACCGCTTCCGCCGGCCCGCAACGACCGCGCGACCACGGCGAGGGGCAACCTCGCCGGGTCGCAGGCGGTCGCGGCGCAGCGTCAGGCGTTCGACTTCGAAGCGGCCGAGCACGCCGAAATCCTGCGCGAGCACGAAATCCTCGAGGCACTGCTGATGGCGCACCTCAAGAACGAAGACGAGATTACGAAGAAGTGGATCTCGCTGATCTAGTCGCGGCGCCAGGTTCCGCAGGTGCGCCGTAGCTCTTCCCTTCCAGTCGTTTGAGTGTGTTGCGGGACGCAGCGCGCTCGCCAGCCGAGGGGAAGCTCCGCCTTCTCGGCGTCATCGTCGGATCTCACCGCGGAGCAGCAGGCGCAGATCCGCAGCCCAGCCCGTCGAAGGGCCGTCGAAGGGTGACCTTTAGGCGGTTAGAGGAGCCTTGCGCCGGATGCTATACTTTTTCTCTGCGTCGGGCCGTTAGCTCAGCTGGTTAGAGCGCATGCTTGATAAGCATGAGGTCCCAGGTTCGATCCCTGGACGGCCCACCATCATAGAGCCTTACAATCTCGTGCTGACCCGACTGCAGACCGCGGATATGCGCTGCTAGGTATCGCGTGCTGCCCTCTCGCATCCCCATCCACTTTGGCATCAACGGGAAGGCCGATTCCTTTGGTCCGCGTCCGCTACTATGGATTACCGTCGGCGCGCAGCTCATATTCGCGGCTCTTTATGCGGCCCTATACCTAACGGGGCACAAACGTGGGATGCTGGTCATCGGCGTTGGCGTGACGGCGATACTCCTGTGGGCTCAAATACGGATAGTCTCTGCGGCCATTACTGGCAGCAATCGCATCCCGGTAGGGCTTTATTGGGCGGTGTTAATTTACATTGGCCGGAATGGCGCTTGCTGTTGAAGTTATCCACTAGCGCCAGACACACCGCGCATGATACAGATGGATTAAGCGTCGCTGCAAGCCATGGTGGTGTGCTACATATCATCGTCGATGCGCTCGAATGAGGGCCGCCGATGGATGAAGTACGATTTGTCATGCGACGATGCGATAGGAACGAACGGAATTGGATTCTGAGAGTAGTTGAAGCAATCGATGATGCTTGTCGCGCGCTTGTCGTCGCCGCCGAGCGTCCCGAGATTCCAGTTATTCTCAATGTACTTGAGGATGCCGGCAAACTCGTAGTTCGTCTTCGAGATGTAACCCGGCCGCGCATACGGAGAGACGACGATTGCCGGGACGCGCAGCCCCAACCCTCCGTATCCCACCTTCTTACCAACTCGGTTGTCGTAGAGGCCACCCCAATCGTCCCAAATGATGACGATAGCCGTTGAGTTCCAATACGGGCTCTCGCCGATCGCGTTGACGACGCTTGCTACCCACGAGGGACCGGTATCCTTGCCTAAGCCCGGATGATCGGAATCGGGTTCGTCGGGTATGACCCATGAAACGTTGGGGAGCGCGTTATTCGAAATATCGTTGAAGATCTTCGTCTGCGGCGTGACGATATTGTTCCAATCTGAGCCGTGGCGGACGTCGTAGATCACGTCGAAGGCGTTAAGAAGCTTTCCGAAGTTCTGATTGCTTGGCGGAACGTAGTACTTCCACGTAACGCTTTTCGGGTCGAGCAGCGTATCGATAGACGGGTAGTTGACCGTAAACTTATTCGTGCACGGAAAAGGGCCCGGCTGCCCCGCCAGCTCGACGCCTTTTTCATTGATGAGGTGCGTGCGAGTGGGCGGCGGGGCGTCGCAGCCCCAGTAACAGTTGGGCCCGGAGCAGCCCGGGAGGTTGACCATCGAAAGGTAGCCTCCGCTTTTGTTTTGCTTGACGATCGTGCTGCCGGCGATCAGCGCTTGATGCGCCGTGAAACTGTCGCTGCCTTGTTCGGTAAACATGTGCTCGGCCAGCGTGTATTGCTGCGCCATATCCCAGTACGGCTTGATATCATTAGGATCGGTATACATGTAGGGATAGGCGCACTCCGGCTGCCCGTTGCCGAAGTCAGCTAGATCGAAGCCATCAAGCTTACCTTTGTCGCGCGCTGCGGTAAACGCGGGGTATGCGTGGCGCAGGTCTTTCCGAAGCAGGAGCGGCGCCTTGACCAACGCAATCGTGCCGGCCGCGATGGGCGGACTGCAATTGGCGTTTGCCTCGACCTTGCCGGTCGTCGTACCGTCGGCCCCCGGAAAAGTGGCAAAGAAATTGTTGAAGGTCCGATTCTCTTGCACGATAAGAACGACGTGCTGGATGGGGCTCGGCGAGCTCATCTGAGCGGGATTTACCTGCCAGCTCGCCGGGTTTGCAATTGGCGAGCCGTTGCCGCTGCAACCTGCGGCAATGGTCGCAGCGGCCACGATAACGAAAAGCACTAGTTTTTGCCGCACGCATTCCTCGACTTTCGCTGGCGGGATTCTTACGGACTTACTCTGCGCCTCTCGCATACCGCTTCCTGCTTGCAGTCAGGAGCTTCGCTACCTCGCGTCGGGTTCACGCAAGTAAATGTCGGCGTCTCCGTCCGAGGTCGGTAAGATCGGTAGCGAGCTATCTAGCGTACGAATGTCGTCAAAGCTAATGTCGGCGCGAGCGAAGGTTCTATCGTGATGAAACACCAGCGGCCCGAGAGCGGTCTCGCTCTTGATATAGGCGTTCCCATCGACGTTTTGAAAGACCACGAGCCAGGGGACGTCCGACATGGGCGCATCCGTGAAGTTGCCCTGCGTTTCGAGCTGCTCGATTTGATAGGTGTATGCATCAACCCACAGCTCTCTAACTCTGTAGCGCTCGGGATGGCTCGTCGGCTCGAGGTGCAGATGATAGGTGTACAATCCGCCCAACGACTCCGTTCCCGCCAACGAGACCTTGTAGACGCGACCGATCGAGGTAACGGTCGCAATCGTCGGCAAGCCAGGCGTAACGACCGGGATCGGCTTTGAAATCTCTGTGCGCCCCGGTGCCAGGGCAAAGAAATAGATCGGACTAATGAGCGGGATGCCCAGGTAGTCGGGACCGGCCTCCTTGCGGTGAGCGTCCCTGGTGTCCGTCTCGGTCTGCCCTCCGGCTCCGGTGTTCCAACCGATCGAAAGGGAGAGTCTAAAGTTGACACCGCGGGTTTCGTGAGGTGCAGCCTGCTCTTCGTCGCTGATTCCCACGACGCGAATATCCCCACCAGAAAGTGCTTCGGCGTGGAAGTGCTCGACTTCGTCCTTATCGCCTTCCGAGACGTGGACGGTAGTGCGATAGAAAATCGGGTCCGGGTACGACTGCGCCTGGAGAACGCGCTTCGCGTGTTCGAAGATTTGATACGCGTCGAGATCCGCCGGCGCATTCGACGTCAGAAGGATGCAGAGGACTAACGCCAGAGCCGAGGCGTTCAACGGACCTCCACCGCCATAAACTGAAACGCACCGTCCACTCGGCGGTTCGCGTTCGCACCTATTTCGCCGCCGGCAACGCGGGCTGCTTGAGGCCGCAAGCTCTGGGAGCTCGGCTCCGGACTCTGGGAGTTCCGCCAGAATATAACCAACAGCGCGCCGATCAGCAGTATCGCCAAAACGACGGCGCGAGCCGCCACGCCAAGACAGTTGTCACATCCCTCTCCTCGGAAAAAAGCTCGAAAAAGGTTTTCTCCACGGAAAAGGCCACCGCCCTGGAGCGGTGGCCTTGCAGGAGTATGATTGCGCTTGCGTGGCGGGAATCTTCAAAATCCCGGCCGCGCTCACCTTGCCGGCCGCGTTCTAATCGGAATTGCAGAGCAAACCAAAAGCGAGCCTGCTAATTTACCTGGCAGGGGCCCAAGGAGACGCACCGCGGGCCCCGGCTCCAACCGGTTACGACGCCCGCGGCCCTCGCCGCGTTCCGTGCCGGCGCCGGGCGACTACGTGACGGGAAAGCCGAGGTCTTGGAGCTTGCGCAGGAGATCGCGGTTGTAGTCCGTCCCGGCCTGTTGCATCAACTCGGTGCAGACGGTCAAGGCGCGAAGATATTTCGCGTGCGCGGCGGCCATCTCGGCAAAGAGGGCTTGCGCGTTCTCCGGCGTCACCGTCTTCATCTTGTCTGCGAGCCCGCGCTGTGAGTCGACCACGGCTTTGAGCTGGTCCAGGCCATCGCGGATCGGCGTCCCCGGATCGTACTTGGCTGCCTCGGAGGCGATCAGTTGGTCAACGTGATCGAAAAGCTGCGTCTGCTTCTGCCAATCAAACATAGCCGAACCTCATCATGCGCCATACCTCCCTCTCTAAAGCCCCTTGGGCTGTTCGGGAGATTCGCCAAGCGCAGGCGGGCCCTCTCTTAGCGCCCAAATAAAAAGCGTGGCTCCGCGTTCTCGGTGAGGCCGCCCGAGCACGATAATGCCGAAGACCGCCTTAACGCACTTAGAGATGAATGCCGGAGCGCAGCGCAACGAAGAGTACGCTCAGCGCTGAGAACGTGACGATTGCGACGATCGTCCAGCCCGCAAACGCGAGCGGCAGCGAGATCGGGCGCCCTCGCATCAGCTCGCGATTCTGCGCGACGATCATCGTCAACGTCAAGGTCACCGGCGTCGCGACGCCGGCGGCAACGGAGACCCAATACAGCAGCGAGATCATCGGAATCGGTAAGAGCGCCAAGCCGCCGGCGAGCGCGAGCGAGAGAAAGATGACGCGGTAGAACGCCGGTGCCTGCGTGGGACGCAGCGTCAGGCTCGCCGGAAGTTCGAGCAGCTGTGCCACGACATAGCCGTTGGTCGCGGCGATCACCGGAATCGCGATCGCGGCCGAGGCGAACAGACCGGCGCCGAAAAGCCGTTGATCCCAAGCGCCCGCAAGCGGCCGAAGCGCGGAAGCCGCATCGCCCGCCGTTTGAATCGTAACGTGGTGTATCCCGGAGGTTGCCGCGCCGGCGATCAAGATGAAGAGAAAGCTCGAGCCGGCGACCAGCATCCCGATTGCGGCGTCGGAACGGGCTGCTCGAAGTTCCGAACCCGCGGTGCGCCGCTCGGCGATCTCGATCGATTCCCAAAAGTAGACGTAGCTCGTCAGCGTGGTTCCGAGCAGCGCGAGCGCGCCGATAGCGTACGCGGGCGCGAGCGAAAAGTGCGGGAGCACGATACTGCGCAAAACGTCGCCCCAGTTGGGCCGCGCCAAAATCGCGCTCGCGACGTAGCACAGAAAGATCAGCGTCATCGAGGCGAGGACGCGTTCGATGCGCAGGTACGACTTCGCCGCCAGCACCCAATACGCGGCCGCCACGATCGGCACGACGAGCAGATAGTACGGAATACCGCACAGCAGCGCGAGCGCCTGAGCGCCGGCCTGGAGGTCGGCGCCCAGCGTGAAGAGGCTGATGCCCACGATGGCTGCCGCGCTCAGCAGCGCCGGGCCGCGTCCGCAGGTGCGGGTAATCGCCTGCTGCAGGCTCATCCCGGATACGGCGGCGACCGACGCGGCAATCGCTTGAACGACGGCGAGTATCGGCAGCAGCAGAACGACGAGCCACGCCAGGCCGTATCCCGTCGCCGCTCCGACGACCGCGATCGAGCCGACCGTCGTGGGGTCGTTCGCCGAGGCGCCGGAGACCAGCCCCGGCCCAAAGCCGAGGGTGAACCGGCGCTGCTGCATCTAGACCGGCGGGGTGTGCGGGATATACTTGTAGCCGGCGTCGCGCAGGCGGCGCAGCCGAGTGAGCACCTGGGGCTTGGGCTCGAAGAAGACGTTCACCGCCGACCAAAATCCACCGTAGTTGCGCAGCTGAGCGAAGTAATCTTCGACGTTGACTTGGTCCATCAGGCGGCGCCCCACCGCATTGATGAGCAAACCGCGAAATCCGGTCGGCGCCAGTGCCGCACCGTAGCGATCGCGCGAGAATATTCGAACCCGCTCGAGCGGACTGCGCAGCCATTTGATCGAGCTGATGTAGGTCAGCAGCATCTCGTTCCAGACCGCCGTTTGATTCAGGCGAATTGTCCCAAGCTCGTGGGCGATAACGAAGGAGATTACGTCCAGCGTCTTGCGGTCGTCGATCTCGAAGATGTTTTGGTGCAGCACGATGTACTTCTCGTGCCAGGACGAAAACGCTTGGGAGTACGGCGGGATCGAGCCCGAGGTGAGAAAGATTTCGGGCAGTTCGGTCATCCCCAGGCGCCGGCAGTGATCCGTCAGGATCGCATAGACCTCGGGAAATTGCGTCTCGGAAAGCCGCACCGAGTTTCCGCGCACCGCCGATTCGCGGCGGTTTCGATTGAGCACGAGCAGCGGGATGCCGACGAGCGCCGTAATGGCGAGAATCCGCAGGAACGTGATGTCTTTATTCAGTAGCGCGTGCGATTTCAGCCAGCCCGGCGTGTAGAACACCAGCGCGAGGGCCAGCGCCATCAGGACGAAGTTTAACGCAACCGATGCGATAAAAATGGGACGCTCGAGCGGGTCCCGCAGGAGCGCCTCGTCGATGGCGTCGTCAGATCGCGTTTCCACGCCGACACCGGAAACGGCGTTAGGAGCCCTCGTCGCCGTAGATCAGCGCGGTCTTCGTCGTCCCGTCGCTCAAATAGTCGCGGAACGGAATCTGGAGGGCTTTGAAGAAGTCGTCGGCCGCTCTCTGCCCCAGCTCTTCCTTCTCTTTGCCGCGCACGTGCGTGGAGTAACCGAACTCGGCGACCAGCGGCTCGAAGCGATCGGGGACCGGCCGCGCCCACAGCGCGAGCGACGCGGTAGCGGTAACGCCGTGCCCGAACGAAAGGTTTCCCAGGTTCGACTGAATCTCAAAGACCTTCGCGCCGGCGACGATCGAGAGCGGCTCCTCCATGTTCAGACCGAGCGTCGCAAGGTGCGGCAGTGCGGCCGCCAGGCGAGACAGCGGGAACTCCATCTGCACTTGGGGATACTCGACGATCACGTTGTTCGAAAAGATGCTGGTCATCGTGCCGGGATGCTCGCCGCGAACGAGCTCTTCTTTGAACTTCTTCTTCTGTAGCTGCGTCATCGTCGTGTCGGTGTCGAAGTTCGCGGCCTTTTCATACTCCGGCGCGCGGCACTTGAAGGTGAGCTCCCAGCTCTCGTCCGGCCAGCCGCCATGGCGAATCTGCCGCGTACGAAAAATCAGCTTGTTCTTGCGTAGATCTTGGCCCTTCGTATCGTAGAACTGGACGATTCGCAGCTGGGAGTCGACCGATTCGATCGGCTCGTAGCGTACGCCCAGCTTCTCCGCCGCCTGCCGCAGCAGCTCGGCGAACTCGAGCAGGGCGCGGCGACTGAGAAACTTCTCAGGCTTGAGCAACAGTTTGAACTCGCGGTGGGTTACCAGCGGGGTCTCCCGCACCTTTTCGGCGGTTTTGCTCAACTAGGACTCTCCTCCGTTGTGATTGAGTTCGTTGCGTAATCCTTCGCCCAGCGTCTTGCGGGCCTTCTCGCCCTCGGTGAGCAGGGGGGGTTCCCAAGGTTCCCATTCCTCCCACCCGAGCGTCTGACACGTAAGCCTGAATCCGAAGCCGACGAAGAAGGCGATCAGCGTCGAGGCGATCACCGAAACGCCCATCCCGGCATTTAGGATTACGTAGACGGTTCCGGTGAGGATGGCTGCCAGCACGAAGAACTCGCCGCGTACGAGCTGCTTGGGTACGACGAGGCACGCGGTGTCGATGATCCAGCGGCCGGCCGTCGTGGCGATGACGCCGATGACCACCGCCGCAACATATCCGAGGTGTGCCGCGAGCGCTGCCTGCGCGCCGACGATCGCGTACCACGGCAGCGAGAAGGCGGTCATGAACTGAAAGAGGCCGTCTTTGAATTTCTGCTCGCTGCGGAAGTCGATGATCAGCGCGAGCCACGCCGCGCTCAAGCAGAGAATCAGATACCACGGGTTGATCAGCGGCGACGGAATCTTATTCACCAGGATGTCGCGCACGATGCCGCCGCCGATGCCGCCTGCGTACGCCAGCACGATAACCCCGATCACGGTGAAATGCCGGTAGTGGTCGGGACGGCGCGCGAGCAGCGCACCGTTGAACGCGTTCGTCGTAGCGGCGATCAGCGAAATGTAATCGACGAGGGCGAGCGTCTTGAACCCGAACTGAGAGAAGATCAGCGGCGTCATGCGAGAGCCTGCTTCGTCTTGCGGGTGAAATAGATGCCGAAGACCGTCACGATGAGGAACTGAAACAAGAGGTACGCCATAACGGCCTCGATGACGATGGTCCCCGGGAAGTTCGTCGTCGCGATCACCGAAGCGAGCCCGATATTGCGTAACGTCGTTCCAATGCCGAGCACGCGGCGGTTTTCCGGCAGCGGGCCGCCAAGAAGCCAACCGGTGAACATCGAGAGGATCGTGATGCAGAGCATTGCCCACATGCCGCGCGAACCGTAGACCGCAGCGACGCCGCTGACGAACTTCGGTGCTAAGAAAACCAGCACCACGACGACGCTTATCAGGAAGACGATTTGCGCGATGCGCGAGAGCCGCGGCACGACACTGGGCGCCTTGGTACCAATGGTGATGCCGACCAGCAGCGGGAGCAGTTGGAAGAGTACCAGCGTGACGACGAACTGGCCGAGCGGGAGCGCCGCCGCCTCAGCAGCCGGCAGCGCGTACCGCGCGGTCAGCGGAACGGTGACGATCGAAACAAGCGGAAGCATTGCGGCTAAGGCGACCGCCAAACCGAGGCTCCCGCCACGTTTACGCACCGACGCCAGGACGAAAGGAACCCCGGGCGCGATCGCCATCAAAAGGAAGCCGGTTGCTATATCCTCAGGCAAGGCGAACAGCCGCACTAGCAGCACGCCGAGGATCGGGACGATGACGCAGTTCGCGATCAGCGCCTTGACGAGCAGCGGCACGTTCTTGAGGGTGGTGATCAGGTGGTCGAAAATTGACCTGGAGCCCGGCGCCGAACGTGAGCGAGACGAGCATCAGCAGGGCAACGAGCTTCACAGCGCCCATAGGTGCCTTAGTTTAACACCAAGCCATTGGCCGGTCTAGCCGTAAATGGCAATGCGCGGCATGCTACGGGGCCGCGGTCAAATATCGATTGAACCAGTTGACGGTTTGCGTAAGGATATCGATCTGGTTTGAGATCTTTTGCGGTCCGTGGCCCTCGTCGGCGTAGACGATCAGTTTCGTGGGCACGCCAAGCGTCGTCATCGCGTGCCAGAATTCGAAGGCTTGGGGCGCGGGAACCTCTTCGTCGCGTTCGCCCTGCAGAATCAATACCGGCGTCTTCGACTGCTCGATGAACGTGATCGGCGAACTCTTCGCGTAGACCGCCGGATCGGCATAGACCGATGCGCCGAAGAACGGAATCATCCACTGATCGATTTTGTTCTGCCCGTAGTAGGACTGCCAGTTCACAATGCCGGCCCCGCCGACGAGTGCCTTGAAACGGTCCGTCTGCGTCTCCGCCCACATCGCCATGTACCCGCCGTAGCTCCAGCCCATCAGCCCAAGGCGGTTGGAATCGATCGGTGCGGCTTTGATCGCCGCATCGACACCCGAGAGGTCGTCGCGCCAATCGCCATATCCGAAATCCTTGATGTTGGCGCGCGTGAAGGCTTCTCCCTGACCGAAGCTGCCCCGCGGATTGGGCATAAACACGAAGTAGCCGGCGGAGCAGAGCGCGCTGACATTGCGGTTGCCGAAGCCGGGGACCGTCTGCGCCGAGGGACCGCCGTGAATCATCGTCACCATCGGATAGGTCTTATTGGCGTCGAAGTCGAGCGGATAAACGAGCCACCCTTGAACGTTAAGACCGTCGCTCTTCCACTGCAGCGAGACCGCTTTTCCGTAGAGGCGGCGCGCGTTTGCGTTGCTGTGCGAGATCTGGCGCAGCGAATCGGGACTTCCCGCCCAGATTTCGGGCGGATCGTCAAACGACGCCCGAACCAGCGCAATAACGCCGCCATGCCGGGCGGTCGACCAGCTCCAGAGCGACTCTTCCCCAGGCGTAAACGCATGGCTTTGCTTTCCGGTCGCCGCGTCGATCTGCATCAGCTGCATCGAGCCGGGTACGTGCGCGACGACGTCGAGGCTCGAGGCGTCGTTCCAGCGCAGCGACTGCACCGAGAACCGGTCGCCGTCGGTGAGGTTTCGCGCGGCTCCGCTTTGCGCATCTACCAGATAGAGATCGCCGCCCGTCGATCCGAAATCGCTCATGACGCCGCCGATGACCGCGATGCTCTTTCCGTCGGGCGACCACTGCGGATCGTCGAGCTGAATCGCCGGCGCGTAGAGATCGTGCAACGCTCCGGTTCCGACGTCGACGCGCGCGAGCCGCGCAATCCACCAGTTGTTGTCGCCATTGCCTTTGGCGTAGGTTACCGCGATCCGCCGCCCATCCGGCGACCAGCCGTACTCGTAAACGTAGCTATCGCCGGGCGTAACGAACCGAAGATCGCCGCTTGCGGCATCGAGGATGGCGAGCCGCTGCTCTTCAACCGTTGAGCCGATGACGCCGACGTCGCGCGCTCCCGCGGCCAGCGCGCCGGCCTTGCGATGCGCCGAGGGAATATAGAGGGCCGCGAGCGCCTGCCCGCCGGGCGCCCACGTCAGGCGTTGCACGTTGCCGTTGAGACGGCCGAGCTGCTGAACGCCCGATCCGTCCGAATGCGCAACGAAGATCTGCGATTGTCCCTGCGAGCGGGCGTCGGAGAGAAACGCGATCTTGCTGCCGTCGGGCGACCAAACCGGATTCTCCTCATCGTAGAATCCGTTTGCACTGCCGGCGGTCAGGCGAAATCGTTTCCCGCCTGCGAGCGGCGCGACGTAAAGCGACGTGTAGCGCGCCGAGTGAAGCAAGTTTGCCGGATCGTGGAAGCTCTCGTCCCACGCCACGGCATCGCCGCTGGGCGCAAGGTTCACGCCGCCGAGATCGCGGACGGCAAACGACGCGGTTAACACTTGGGTCATCGTCGGCGCAGCGGCGGCAGGCGCGGCAAATGCGCCGCAGAGCGCCGCGAGCAGTCCCGGCAGCAGCCGCCTCACTCCACACGTCCTTCGAGCGTCAAGCTGGGCGGTGAGGGATGGTGCTGTTCTTTCAGCTGCACTGCTTGCGTGTGCCGGCTGAAAAGGAGCACGTGCTTTCCGGCGATCATCGCGTTTCCTTTCTAAGCTCCAACTGCAATCGTCTCTTCGGGCGCATCGCCGGCCCCTCGTGCCAAAAGCAGTCCCTCGCACGGCTCGTCTAACAGAATGGGATTGCGCTCGCATGCTTTCGTCATATTATCGGACGTTAACGCCTGATTTTCCTTTGTTATCCAGCGGGGTAAGATGGCTCTTGCTGTCGTAGCTTAGCGGCGGTAAGAAACGTAACGTCCCTTCAATGGCGAGGATTGAATGCAAGACGAACACGGATTCCCTGAGGCGCAATTGAGGCGAGCGCGTTCGCCTTTGGCGAAGACCATCTTCGGGGCGGGCATGCTTGGCGTGCTCTTTTTCCTGTCGGTGATCGTGCGGTCGTTCTTAGGCGATGCGTACCTCTCGAGCGAAGGCAACTTATGGCAGACTGCCGTGCAGGCATGGTGCGGAGTTGCGTCGTGGGCTCCGAGCTGCGGGCCGATCTCGATCGCTGCGCCGCCGGCCAGCACGAGTACGAGCACAAGCCTCAGTACCAGCACGAGCGCCCGCTAAACACGATCTCATAAGGGTTTTCTCGCGGTCGGAGGGACTCGAACCCCCAACCTGCAGGTTCGAAGCCTGTTGCTCTATCCATTGAGCTACGACCGCGTAACGCCCGGGGCGACCCTGAGTTAGGGTTCGCGACAAGATGAGAGAAGGCCCGCGTGGCGTTCCCAGACCACGCGAACCTTCACCTTACAGAACCCCAACACCGAGAGAGTCCCTAGGATATGCTATTGCAGTAGCCGCGCCCTTCAGGCGAGTGCTGCGTTGCAAACATATTTACGCGCGTCGCGCACGTTGCTACAGCTAAGCTAGTTCGCTTGAGCTACAAACTACCGCGTAAGAAAGAAAACGCATCGCGATGCGAAGTTTTTCAAAACGCTCGAATGAACAGAAGGCCGCACCTCCTTCGAGCCAAACCCGCAGATAGGTTCTTATGCGCTCATAGACTGACCGCCTCGGCTTCCGGAAACGCCCAGGTTCCATTTAGAATCTCTTCGCGCGGACGATAGAGCCTCACCGTGCAGCTCCAGCCAGCCATCGTGGGCAGACAGTTAGGAACCTTGCCGTCGCATCCGCCAAACTGAATCGCAACCGATCCATCGGAACCGCGCTTTGCCGTAATGTTGTTCAAGGTGTATGCGTCGTATTCGTTCTTCTCGTAATACCCCTGAGCGTTGTAGAGACTGACCGACCAGAACCCGTCCACCGGCACATCCCGAACGGTGAGTTTATAGATCGTCTTGCCGTCGTTCTTGGCCGGCGTGAAGTTCAGGTAGATCGCGTCTCTCGGTGGATTGCCGCCCCAGGTCGAAGCCGCGGCGACGAGATGCAGTATTGGGTCTACCTCATCTTCGTACCGAAGGCCCTGCGCGTATCGGTAACGGTAGCGGAGAGGACGAGCAGCGCGTCGCGCACTTTGCTTTGGCTGATCGGATCCCAGTTCGGCACCTCGAACTTACCGGGCCCTCCTGGCTGCTCAACGAGGAGGGCGTCCTGTAAACGGCGTCCCTTCTCCAAGTCGTTTGCGTCCGCCGGATTCACGAGCGTTCTTACGCCTACCATGTAGCGCGTACCCATCTGCTCCTTTGTAAACGTATGTTTACCCGGCGCATAGATCGCCGGCGGAGAGTATTCGTCTTCGCTGATGAGCTGCATCGACATGAAACGCTCGCCCGCATCGGGCAGCGAGACGGTGACGGGTCCGGCGTCCAAATCGAATACTGCGGCCGAGTAGAGCGTGTCGCGATTCATACGTACCACGGTCTGGGCATCGATCGGCGATAGTACCCGGTGATGTTCGAACTTGCCGAAACCGCCTTCCTTCAACGCGACTGCGCTGAAGTATAAGTCCGACTCGGCCCTGACGAAGTCGTTCACCGTACAGGGTACGGGTGCGCTTTGCATATTCTCCTCCAGACTGCCCGACCACGCCGTGCGCGACGCGTTATGCGCCCAACTGCAAACCGTATTCCACGAGCCGGTCGTCGGACCCGCAGCCTCCACGTGTGAGTGCTTCATCGTCGTCGTCTATCTCATCGTCATACCTTGGGGAGATGTGTTTGCGAACTACGTGCTAAAACCCGGAGACTGCTGGCGCTGATAACGCGAGCCGAAGGTCCTCACCCCGGATCGGACCTAGTAGACCCGCTCGCCGATGACGTTTCCAGGTGGGCTGTAGCGACAGACGAGGCGGTAGTTGCCGTCGGAGCCGGCTGCCCCGGCGCAGCCTACCTTCGTCGTCTTCTTCCACACCATCTGCGTATAGTGTCCGACGTCAAACCAATTTCCCGTGGTACTCACGTTTGGGAACGTTCCGTTTTGAAAATAGCGCTTCTCCTGGCCCCAACCATCGATCATTTCAGTAAGCGTAAAAGCACCGGCCGTACCCATCCAGAGATTTTCGCCTTGACCGTTCGTCCCGTGATCGTGCGCGAACTGTAGGTTTACGTTTAATGCGTCCGCCCACACTTGCGCCGCACGCACGAGATGCTCCGACCAGACGAGCGGCGGAACGCCAACCGATTTTCTGTAGCGGTTGTGCGCGGCGAGAATCTCTCCCGAAAAAGAGGCCGTTGGCGACGGTGGCGCGGCCGAAAGGGCAGCTAGCAAGATCCAGACTATCATAGATTCGTTCAGGACGATTCTACGGCGCGCGGCGCCGTTCTTTGGTGGAGGCTCGTAAAGCGACGTCTAGAAACGCGGCTGGGGCGCTACGGTTCATCAAGCGAAAGCGCGATCGCAGCCTCTGGTGCGAGTGCGGCGCCCTCGGCGATTAGTCGCTCCAGCACGTGGGGTCATGCTACCCCCGCCGCGAGGGCTGTATACTGAATGCCAGCGCATATTCCACGTTAGAAGCAATACATTTGACGAACAGTGATGGCTGCGCCGGCTTCTTCGAGAGGTTCGGGAATAAGTTCAGTTTCCCGATCGCGCAAACTTTTATCCGCTCACGACGTCTGCAGAGTTGCGGCATCGCGCCCGGCGCGCCGATCCGGCGGCTGCGATCCGCTGCACCCCGCGAGCATTGTCGCACCCACGCCTGTGCTGAGGGCCCAGCGGCTCACTAGAGTCCCCATCCTCAACGCCTCCCATTGGCTGAGCGAATCACCGACTAACAAAGGTTCGGCGAACCGGTCCTCCGGCCTCGCGGTCGGCCAAATCAAAAAACCTTACGTTATAGGGGTTTCTGATTATAGGGGTTTCTGATTTTGGAGATGTGGGGGCTCGAACCCCAGACCCCCTGCTTGCAAAGCAGGTGCTCTACCAGCTGAGCTACATCCCCAGGAAGCCTGTTTTGCCCGGTTTTTCGAGTGGTAGTTACGCTGAACCTGGCCCCAACGTCTCAACGCGCGTCTCAACCGCGTGTACTACTGGTCCTCTCCCCTCTTCGACAAGCCGTCGAAGAACGCCTGAATCTTCTCGGCCGCTTCGCGGTCACGCTGCTGCCAGACGTCCGCGTTGTAGTTCTCGAACGTCGTGCTGAGGCGCGAGTGCCCCATGCGCTTGCTAAGCAAATCCTAGTTAAGTTTTGGGCGGACGTGATCTCTCGCGCCGTGTGCCGGAGTCATACTGCCGGTCGGAGGCCGTGCGAGGGGGTGGCGTCTTGCTCCCTGCTCGCACGTTGCCTCCCTGAGAATGCCGGCACGCCCGTGGAGCTCTAGCGGCCTTAGGGTGCCGACGCGTTCGCGCCGAACGATAACACCCTCGATCCCGCCGCTTGAGGAGGAACGCCGTGAGGATTTCAGGTTTTGGCCGCTACGCGCTTAGCTGCGTAGCTGCGGCGATGCTCGCAGGGTGCAGCGATCGCGCAACCATCACCGCCGCGCCATCGGCAAACGCCGCCGGCGGCGGCTGGCTTGCGCCGGAAACCCACAACGGCAAACGGCTGATCTACGTCGCAAACGGCAACGATATTCTCGTCCTGCCCGACCACTTGCACGATCCGTCGATCATCGCCCGTATCACCAGCGGCGTCAAGGGCGCGCAAGGTCTGTGCGTCGATGGCGACGGCAACCTCTACGTCGCCAACGGTTGGGGTAATACGGTCACCGTCTATGCGCAAGGCTCGATCACTCCGTCGCGCACATACACCGAGGGCATCGACGACCCCGATTACCCCGCCGTCGATCGCCACAGCAACCTCTTCGTCTCCAACGACTACGGAAAGGTCACCGAATACCGCCGCGGGCAGACGAGGCTCTATCGTACGCTGCAAGCTACCGGCACTACCAACGGGATCGCGCTTGATAGCCACGGCAACCTCTTCGTCTCGTATCGAACTGATTATCGTCACGGCGGTCTCGAGGAGTTTACCCCCGGCTCAACGCAGCCGCTCATCCTCCCGATCCCACTCGATCAGCCGCAAGGCCTGCTCGTCACACGCGACGGTACGTTCGTCGTTGTCCAAACCGGCAACGCCGACGGAGTCTACATCATCGACCCGAACAAACCCCACGGCAGTCAGTTCGTTCAACAGATCAGGTTCCACGTTCGCCAAACGCCGGTGCAGGTCGCGCTCAGCAGCGACGAACGCAAGCTCTTCGTCTCCGAGTTCGGCTGGACCGGCGAGGGGAGCGTCTACGAAGCGGACTATCCAATCGTCCAAAGCTCCCCTACCACGCGCGTCTTCCATCAGCGAGTTAAGTTCATCCGACGCGGCCCGCACCGGCGTTACTCGATTCAAGGGCTCGCTATCAGCGACGCCGAGGTCCCGTAGCAGGGCCGCCCGAGGACCCCCCTCAAGCTCGTGGCGGAGGAGTCATATTCGGCGCCCTGAATACGGGCGGGTTGCCATAGCAACGGGCGGCCGGATGGGGGCATAGCTCAGCTGGTAGAGCATTACGCTGGCAGCGTAAGGGTCAGGAGTTCGAGTCTCCTTGCCTCCACCAACAAACGCTCGTTCTTACGAGCGTTTTTCTTTGTCACCGGCATGACCATGGCCATTTCGCGGCCGTCGCTCGAAAAATCGGGTACGGAACACGCGAGGCTGCGACGAGCGCAGGCGCTGTTACCGAGCATCGGCTCGCGATCGCGCGAGTTTCCAACGCTGCAGATCAGTCCGAACCATCGATCAGCACGTTGCGTCGATCGTGCAACGGCGGAACGAGGATCGGCGGAGGCAGCTCGGCGGCGCGCTCCTCGTCTCATGATCGAGACCGCGATCAACGCCGCGTGACGGAACAGGGGCGGTTCCCTCCCCTGTTCCGCAGCGATGTAAGCTGTGCGATAGCTTCTCTGATCGGCCTATTGCTTTGAACGCGGATTCACTGCGACACCGTTCGGAAGTAAGCTGGCCGAGAGACCGCTACCATAGCTATACAAGAACTTGATGTTCTTCGTGCTGTATGAGTAGACGTCAACCAAGCCGTCGGTTCGGTCCACTGCCGTAAACTGATTGTTCGACTGATTAAGCTTCCCCCAGAAGCTTTCGCCTTTAAGGGCGAATGGGCCGCCGACGACCGTGCAGTTTGGATCGCAGCCGCTATAAATGTAAACGTCCTCGGCCATGTCATCGATAATCACCAGATTGCCGCTCTTGTCGATGTCAATGCCGCCGTAGTAGGTTTGCTTAAACCCCGAGGCGACGGCGCCGCTGCCGGCACAACCCTTGTAGTAGACCAGCTCTGCACCGCCCGAGGCACTGGTCTTTACGTCGATCCAACAGTCGCCGGCGTTAGACATCGCAACGCCGCCCACGTGAAAGTACGCGCTGTTCGTGAGATTTACGGCGCAGCCGCCCTTGAACGTGCAGATCGAAAGGCTGCCGGCACTTGAGGCGTTGCCTACCAGGTTGCCTAGGGCGATCTGGCCGGTTACGGCATTCGGGCTTGTGGCGTCCGAGGGCTGCCCATACGGATCGGCGATCGAACCGATCAGCTTGCCGCACATTGTTGGGCCTTGGTGGATGTCGAGCGTATTTTCTGATCCGCTACCTGGGTTAGGCAGCATAAGGTTGCCTTCTCCGTCGACTCCTATGTCATTAACGAACGCAACTCCATCAACCGTGCAGATTGGTCCCTGGTTCCCCTTATTGTTGGCGTTATAACCGAAAACAGATGATATGTTGAATTCACTGACGTAGGTGCCTTTTTTAGGCATCTTCGTATTTTTATCCGGCAGCACCAGTGAATGTATGACCGCGACGAGGCGCGGTGGCGCAGCGTCGTCGAAAACGCTTATTGGCGCGGTTCGCACTTGTGGGCCAAGACCCAACGGCGAAGTGCTGTTAGACCCCATGTTGCCGGCGCAACCGGCGAGGAGGCCGATGGCGATCGCGGCGCAGACCGCCGAAGTAAATAAACGCATGCGATATTCTCCTTGGCGAAGTAGTGATGAGGTAATTTGGGAACGCGTTCGGCGCTGGCCGCGATTCGTGAACCCTGCCCTCGAGACAGACAGCCGAACGACAGGTCGAAGAGCAATGCACGCGTGAAGCATCGCCGTTACTAACAACGGTTTACATGAGGCTTTGTGACATCGAATTATGCGGGCGAGCCGCCGGTCGGATGCTGGGCGGTTAGTATTCTCGCCGCGTGCGGCGGAACGCCTGGAGCGGCTACAAGCACTGCCGTTAGGCCACGTTTTCATCGCCGAAAACTACGGCCAACAGACCGTCGAGTGCACGCACGGCGCCTTCGCAAGTGCGCGGCCCGGCAACGTGGATTAGCGCTGAAGCTTTGGCAGTCGGTTTAGCGTACGGCTGCAAAACCACCACGAATCGGGAAGCTGAAAGGCGCACCGATACTTCGCCTCTAGTGGTTGCCTCGTTGCCGGCGATATTTCCCGCGGCTTCCATTCGGTGCCATCTCGAACGTCAGGCAACGACTCCTGACGGCACCGGCATCACCAGCGTTGGATCGAAAACTGCGATCCAAGGTTTGTTCAACGACGCTCGCGAGCGGGACCTTCGGGCGTTAGGACGGCGACGTCGCCAGCATCTTCGCCTGCGTCGCAAGATCCGAAACGTCGATCCCGGCGCGCTGCGCAATTTGCAGCAGCAACTTATCCTGAAGCTCCTGGTGGTAGAGCAGGCGCGAGATCGAGTCGTGATCGGCTTCCGCTCGCAGCTCGGCGTGTTGCGTCTGTTGCTTCTGCGCGACGGCGATGACGAAGATCAGAATCAGCTGCAACACGTTCGAACACGTAAGAAGAAAGACGAAGGGAAAAGGATCCCAGTGCGTCGCCCAGCCGACGAAGATCCAGATAATTTGAACGAGGATCGCCAAGAGCAGCGCGATCGGGGCGCCCGTCGCATCCGCGATGTGGCGGCAGATCTTCTCCGTCTCGGTGAGCTGGTCTTGATGCTCGGCGTTGACGTCGTTGACGAGCGGGTGATCCTCGACGCCGTTGGTTTGAGTCATTCGAGTTTCTCCTTTCGATCGGCGCTTGCCGGGCGTTCGAAAAGCCACTGGGTAACCGCCGCGTTCACGAGCTTGTGCTCCTCGCGGTGAAGGCGCTCCGTCAGCGTTGCTTCTTCTTCCGCGGGCGCGACGCGGAGGGGTTTGCGCGCCAAGACCGGTCCGCGATCGGTCGACGGCGTTACCCGGTGCACGGTCGCGCCGATCCACGAACTCTCGCGCGCGAGCGCGTCACGCACGGCGTGCGGGCCGCGAAACGCAGGAATGCGCGCGCCGTCGGGCATGACGACGGAGTCTTGCGCGGGATCGAGCGGCAAGTACGCCGGATGAAGATTCAGCAGCTCGGGAAACGCGCGAACGAACGGCTCCGCAAGCAGATGCATCCAGCCCAGCAACAGCACGAGGTCGGGCTCGTGCGATTGCACCTCCTCCAGCAGCCGCGCGTCATACTGCGCGCGCGTTTCGCGCGCTCGATCCCAGGCGAGTACGCGCACGGCGCGGACGCCCGCGCGGCGCGCTCGCTCGAGGGCAAACGCTCGCGAATCGTTGCTGACGACCGCGACGACCTCCAGCGGTACGCTTCCCGCTGCCGACGCGTCGAGCACGGCCTGCAAGTTGCTTCCGTTGCCCGATGCCATAACGAGCGTGCGCGGCGGCGGCGCCAGCAACGCGCTGCGATCGAACCTCTCGGCGACGCGCGCACCGGCCGCGTCTACATAATAGCGAATCAACGATTCGCCGTTGACCGCAGGAATCAATGCCCGGGCGTACCCGCGATCGGCAAGCCCCGCAAGCGCGCGCCGGAGCAACGCCACGCCGACGCCGCTCTTGCGCTCGGCCGCCGCGACGCCGAACGGCCCGAAGAGACCCACGTCGGGCGCGCTTCCCAGCCCTGCGAGCCAGCGAAACTTCAGCCCTTGCGCGCAGATCGTCGCAAAACCAATCGGCGTCGCGACGCGGCGCGCGATCAGCGTCGCACCCGCCGCAACTTCCGAGCTCCACGTTCCGCTGAAGGTTTCATCGATCCACGCCAACGTACGGTCGTCGGCAGGCGCCGGTGGCGAGATGACGCCCTGCGGCGCAGGGCTGAGAGTGGAGAGTGTATCGAGGTCGACGACGAGATTGAGGAGCGTCGACACGTTAGCTGTGGATGACTACCTGCGGTTCGTCGCCCGCGCGCGTTTCGATCCAGCCGACGACGCGCGCACCCGCGACCGCGCCGGCCGCCGCCGCGGCGTCGGTAACCGGAACGACGAGCGTGTAGCCGATACCCATGTTGAGAACGCGATAACGCTCCTGCGCGGGAAGATTTCCACGGCGTACGAGCTCCTCGACGATCGGCGGGACCTTCCAGCGCTGCTGCTCGAAAACGGCTTTGACGCCGGGAGGCAGCGTGCGTCCGACGTTCTCGAGCAGGCCGCCGCCGGTGATGTGCGCCATTGCCTTGACGCGCGCGACGTGCTCGATCGCGCGAACTTCGTCGTAATAGGAAGGGTGCTCGGCGAGCAGGGCGTCAGCGTACGTGCCCTCGCCGAAAGCGGCACTCCATTCCGAACGGTCGATCAACGCGCGAGCGAGCGAGTAACCGTTTGTGTGCAGGCCGACGGCGGGCAGACCGATGATCGCGTCGCCGGGCTCGACGCCGCCGAGCCGCGAAAGCGCTTCGATCTCGACGATGCCGACGATCGTACCCGCCAGATCGAAGTGCCCCGATTGATAAAGGCCCGGCATTTCGGCCGTCTCGCCGCCCAAAAGCGCACAGTTGTGCCGCCGGCAGGCTTTCGCGCAGCCGCGCACGACCTCGGCCGCGACCTGCGGATCGAGCTTGCCGACCGCAAGGTAATCTAAAAAGAAGAGCGGCGTCGCATCGCAGACGAGGATGTCGTTGACGCAGTGATTGACGAGATCGGCACCGACGCTGCCGTAACGCCCGAGCTCGGTGGCGATGAGCACCTTCGTGCCGACGCCGTCGGTCGAGGCGACGAGCGCGCGACCACCCTCATCGGGAAGGCGGAAAACGCCCGCAAAGCCGCCGATGACGTCGAGTTGCGCGGGGTGGCGCCACTGGCCGAGCACCTCCCGGTATCGCGCGACGGCTTCGTTGCCGGCCGCCACGTCGACGCCCGCGCCGGCGTAGCTGTCGGGGGCGGCTTTTTGCTCCGGACGAGGATTCTCCCAGCTTTCCGCCATAGGCTGGCAGTAGTTCACCGTCCGAAAGGTTCACCATGCAAGTTGGTCTTATTCACGATGCGCCCGATCAGGTGCGTGCCGGAGCGCTCGTCGTCCCCTTCTTTTCCGATAGCCCGCTGGAAGGGACCAGCGCCGAAGTCGAACGCCGTGCTCGGCGGCACGATCGCCGATGCGCTCGCCGGCAAAGAGATTGCCGGACGCCTCGGCGAGAACGTTCTCGTCTACGCAAAAGGTCAACCCTACCGCCGGGTTCTCGCCGTTTCACTCGGCGAACGCGCGCGCTTCGAACCCAGCTTTCTCGCCCGCTACGCCGGAAGCGCCGTCCGCTATCTGGGGCGCCGCAACGTCGAAAAGATTGCCTTCGCGTTGCCGGCCGAAGCCCAGGGGCGCGAGGCGGCTTGCGCTTCGTTCATCGCCGAGGGCGCGATTACCGGTGCGTTCGAAACGACCATCTATCAAGAGAAGCCCGATCGCAAGATCGTCACGAACGACGTCACGATCCTCGCCGGTTCTCTCAATGAAGCGGAGCTGCAGCGGGGTATCGCGCGCGGAACCGCACTCGGCGAAGCGGTGAACTTCGCGCGGCGCCTGGCGCTTACGCCGGCCAACGACATGACGCCGACACATCTCGCCGAAGCGGCGACGAAGGCGGCGCAAGCCGCCGGCCTCGAGATCGAAGTCTTCGACGAAGAGCGCGCGCGGCGCGAAGGCATGGGCTCCTTCCTTTCGGTCGCGCAGGGCAGCTCCCAGCCTCCCAAGTTCATCATCATGCGCTACAACGGCGATCCCGGGAGCAAAGAACTGCTCGCGCTCGTCGGCAAAGGCATCACCTTCGATACCGGCGGCATCTCGATCAAGCCCGCCGAGCGCATGGAGGAGATGAAGTACGATATGTCCGGCGGCGCGGGCGTGATCGCCGCAATGTCGGCGCTGGGCGCGCTCAAACCCAAGCTCAACGTCGTCGGCATCGTTCCCGCGACGGAGAACATGCCCGGGGGTAAAGCGACCAAACCCGGCGACATCGTCACCGCGATGAACGGCAAGACGATCGAAGTGATCAACACCGACGCCGAGGGACGCTTGATCCTCGCCGACGGTCTCTGTTATGCCAACAAGCTCGGCGCGACGAAGATCGTCGACGCTGCGACGCTTACCGGCGCCTGCGTCATCGCGCTCGGGCATGCGAGTTCGGCGGCCGTTACCAACGACGAAGCCTTCGGTGCGGAGTTCCTGGCCGCGGCGAAGCCGACCGGTGAGCGCTACTGGCAGATGCCGTACTACGACGACTACCTCACGGCAATGAAGAGCGACATCGCCGATCTCAAGAACACCGGCGGGCGCGCGGCGGGAACGCTGACCGCGGCGGCGTTCTTGCGCGAGTTCGTCGCCTCCACGCCCTGGATTCACCTCGACGTCGCCGGCACCGCCTATCTCGACACCGAGTCGGCGTGGCAAGCGAAGGGTCCGACGGGAACGCCCGTACGCGCCTTCATCGCCCTAGTAGAATCGCTCGCGCGCGGCGGCGCCGAGAAGGCCTCTCCCAACGGAGCGAGGACCGCAGAGATAAAGGTGTGAAGGCAGCGCGGAACGGCCGGGAGAGCGCTCGGCCGTACGAGCCGGAGAAGAATCCGGCGATACGCCGCCTAACGGCGGGAGCGATCAAACGCCGCAAGGGCAAGACGATCTTTCCGATCGCGACCGCCTACGACGCGCCCTTCGGACAGTTCGTCGAGCGAGCCGGGATCGACGTCGTTCTGGTCGGAGATAGCGTGGGCAACGTCGTGCTCGGCTACGATGAGACGACGCCCGTCACGCTGGAGAACATGATCTACCATACGCAGGCCGTGGCGCGCGGAACGACCCGCGCGCACATCATGGCCGATATGCCGTTCGGCTCGTATCAAGTCAGCAACGAGGACGCGCTGCGCTCGGCGATCGCACTGGTCAAAGCGGGTGGCGCCTGTTCGGTCAAACTCGAAGGCGGCCGCGATCAAGCCGAACGGATTCGCGCGATCACCGGCGCCGGAATCCCCGTCGTCGGTCACATCGGCGTTACGCCGCAAACCGCCGGCCTCGGCCCGGGCTTCAAGATGCGCACGCACCGCGACCGATTGATTGACGACGCGCGCTCGGTGGAAACCGCCGGCGCATACGCCATCGTCCTCGAGGTCGTCGACTACGAGATCTCGCGCGAGATTACGGAGATGCTCTCCATTCCGACGATCGGCATCGGCTCGGGACCGCACTGCGACTCGCAAGTGCTCGTGCTCCACGATATTCTCGGGATGTATCCCCATTCGCCAAGTTTTGCCAAACGATACGCCGAGGTCGGGGAGATGGCGACGCAAGCCCTGCAAGAATACGCGCGAGAGGTCTCGGAGCGCATCTTTCCGGCCTGAATCATCGATCCCGCGACATCTTTTGCTGCTGGGGACCACGGTGCCGCCCTGTTGGCACTCTGCGCCGCTAACCTCTCCGGTATGCTGGAAACAAACGACTCGTCCGATCCACTGGTTATCGCGCTCCGCGCTTTCGAGCGCGTGCTTCTTGCGTCCGACGCCACACCTCGAGCGCGTCGACGCGGCGCCGAAGGGAGCCGAGCTCTTCAACGAGCGCAAGGCCACCCTTTGCCAACTGACCGGCCTGAGCCGGCAACGGTGATTCCGCTTCGTCCTCGCCCTCGCTAGGCGACGCTTCGCGGACTTGCGCGCCGGCGCGCTCGAGCGCGGCGGTGACGAACGCCGCAGCGCGAGCGCGTGCCGCTTCGCTGAGCTTTCGTCCGATCGGGCGGATCTCGAGGATCATCGCCGACTTATTGGCCTCGACCAACACGCGCGAGTCGTCGCGCTCGAGACCATAGAGCGTCTCGGCGGTCGTTCCGAGGGCGCGCGCGATGCGCACGATAACGCTGACCGATGGGTTCAGCCGCTGGTCCGCCTCGATCTTAAAGAGCGTCGGATGATTGACCTCAGCCCGGCGCGCCAGCTCGTTCTGCGACCATCCTAGGGCGCGGCGCAGCGCGGCGATCCTTTTTCCCAGCGTCACCCATTTGGACTGTAGCGCGCCGCAAGAAAGACCCTTGAACCGCCTGGTCTTGGCGAATGGTGCTAGTTATGCGCTGGTGGCGTGGAGCTCGTGCCGGGCGTGCGTTGACGGAACGTTGGGGTAGTCGCCGACGAAGCACCCCATACACATATCTTCTCGCTTACGGCCTACCGCTCCGATCAGGCCGTCGAGGCTCAGATAGCCGAGCGAATCGGCGCCGGTCTTACGGCGGATCTCGTTGACGGTGTAGTTCGCAGCGATGAGCTCGTCGTAGGTCGCCATGTTGACGCCGAGATAGCATGGATGCTTGATCGGCGGCGAGGTGATGCGCAGGTGCACTTCGCGCGCGCCGGCTTCGCGCACGAGCGCGACGATGCGTGGCGTCGTCGTGCCGCGGACGATCGAATCGTCGACGACGATCACGCGCTGATCGCGCAAATTTTCGACCACCGGGTTGAACTTGAGATGGACGCCACGCGCGCGCATGCGCTGATCCGGGCTGATGAAGGTGCGCCCGATATAACGGTTCTTGATGAGCCCCTCGATATACGGCAAGCCACTCTCTGCGGCGTAGCCGATACCGCCGGCGACGGCGGAGTCGGGGACCGCCATCACGACGTCGGCTTCGACCGGATGCTCGCGCGCGAGCTGACGTCCCATCTCGTAGCGCGCCATGTAGATGGAACGATCGTTGAGCCGCGAGTCGGGGCGCGCAAAGTAGATGTATTCGAACATGCAGAGCGCCTGCTGCGCGTCTTCGACGGGCGTGCGGCGCGTCTCGAGTCCGGACGCAGTAATCCGGACGATCTCGCCGCGCTCGATCTCGCGGACGTACTGTGCGCCGACCGTACCCAGCGCGCACGACTCCGATGCGACAACGTAGCCGCCCTCGCTGAGCGCACCGAGGCAGAGCGGCCGCACGCCCCAGGGATCGCGGAAAGCGTAGAGCTCGTCTTGCGTAGAGAGGACGACGGAGTATGCGCCGCGCGCGTGGGCCAGAACCGAGGCGATCCGGTCGAACATCGAGCCCTTCGATTCAACGATCAGCTTCGCCATGACTTCGGAATCGGATGTTGCCTGCAGCACCGTCGTCGGGGAGAGCGACTCGCGAAGCTCGTCGGTGTTGGTCAGGTTTCCGTTGTGTGCGAAGGCGAAGTCGCCGAGCTCCGAGCGTTCGAGCAGCGGCTGCGCGTTGACGACCAGCGACGAACCGGTCGTCGAGTAGCGCGTGTGGCCGATTGCGATGTGGCCGCTGAGCCCGCTGAGAATCTCTTCATCGAAGATGGCGCCGAGCAGACCCATCTCCTTGTGCGATCGGATCGTCCCGCCGTCAGCCGCCGCGATACCGGCCGACTCTTGTCCGCGATGCTGCAGCGCATACAGCGCAAAGAACGCGAGGCGGGCTGCATCGCGTCCGGGTGCGAAGACTCCGGTTATCCCGCACATCTCACACCATTATACCAGGCCGCTAGTCTGAAGATCGCCTGCCGCCGAAAATCTGGAGCAAGGCAAGGAAGATATTGATCGCATCCAGGTAGATGCTGGTGGCCATCTGCACGGGCGTCAGGCCGTCTCCCCCGGCGCGCAGGCGGGCGAAATCGATGAGCACCAACCCCGAGAAAATCACCAGCGTCAGCCACGCATAGGTCTCCGGATGGATAAAACGCACGAAGACCGAGATGACGCCGATGACGACCAGACCGAGTAAGGCGATCGTAAAGATGCCCGCAAAGCGACGCAGGTCCAATCCGGTAGCGTAGACGACCGCGGCCAAGGCAAACATGCCAAGCCCCGTCGTGAGGGCCGCATTGACGACGACGTCGGGCCCGAAGGCGGTGAGATATTGATGCACGACCGGCGCGATGCCGATCCCTTCGCAAAACGTGAACGCATAGAAGAGAATCAGCGAGAGCGGCTCGTTTTTGCGCGCAGCGTTCATCGCCAACAAAAGGACGAAGCCGACGATCATCGCGACCAAGCCCAGCCCGTATGGCACGCCCTGGAAGAGCCACGCGGCCAGCGCAGTTATGCATAAGCCGAGCGCCGTGAGACCGAGCACTTGCGCGAGCATCGAGTTGGCCGGCACCGCCGGCGCAATGGGGCCTCCATAGGGCCCTTGCGGTTGAAAGCGATAAGCCATACGTCCCCTAATATCCCGTTCCCGGGCGCCAAGTTGCAGAGGAGCCTAAAGTTTGCCGATATCGGTGCGGTAGGTTAGGCCGGCGGCATCGAGGCGTTTCGCGAGGGTTTTGACGTTTTCGTAGGCGCGGGCTCGCGCTTGCTCGAGGTCGTCGCCGAGCGCCGTGACCGTGAGAACCCGCCCGCCGCTGCTGCTTACTTTTCCGCCACTCCGTTTCGAGGCGCCCCAAAAGACTTGGCAGCCGTCGGGCAGCGACGCGCTGGCGCTCAGATCGATCGGCGTACTGCTCCGCGGATAATCGGCAGTCGCCAACACGACGCCCGCGCAGTATTGCGGTAAAACCGTCGTCGCGGAAAGGTCGATCGCGCCTTGGGCCGCAGAGCGCAGCAACTCGGCAAAATCACCGCCGATGCGCGGCACGAGCACCTGCGTCTCCGGATCGCCGAACCGCGCGTTGAACTCGATGACTCTCGGGCCGTCCGCGCACCACATCAAACCGCAATAGAGCACGCCGACATACTCTTCACCCTCGGCGAGCAATCCGCGCAGGAGCGGCGCAAGAATGCGCTCGCGCACAGAATCGTAGAGGTCGTCGGGAAAGCCGGCGGGCGGCGAGTAGGCGCCCATACCGCCGGTATTCGGGCCGGTATCGCCATCGCCGGCGCGCTTGTAATCGCAGGCACCGGCAAACGGAAGGATCGCGCGTCCGTCGCAAATCGCAAAGACGCTCACTTCTCGTCCCGCAAGAGGCTCCTCGAGCAACAGGTCGAGGCCGCCGCCGGGCACCTTGCCGCGCCCGTACCAATCGGTTACGATCGCGCGCGCAGCGTCGACATCCGGCGTCACGACGACGCCTTTGCCGGCGGCGAGGCCGTCGGCTTTGACGACGACACCCCCGGCTTGCCAGGCATCCAGCGCGCTGCGCGCTCCGTCGAGCGAATGGACGATGACCGCTTTGGCCGTCGGAATCGCGTGGCGCTCCATGAAACGCTTGGCAAAAATCTTGCTCGACTCCAAGCGTCCGGCGGAGCGATTCGGCCCGAAGACGGCAAGGCCGGCCTCTCGCAGCCGGTCGCCGACACCGGCGGCGATTGCAGTCTCGGGGCCGAGCACGACAAGATCGATCTTCTCGCCGAGCGCGCGTTGCGTTATGCCTTTGCCGTCGGTCGCGGCGATCTCCCAGTTTTCGCCGCGCGACGCGGTACCGGCGTTGCCCGGAGCCGCGAAGATCGCGCTGCACGAGGCCGATTGCGCCAGCCGCCACGAAAGCGCGTCCTCCCGCGCACCGTTACCGACGACGAGTACGCGCACGTGCTATTCCCATTCCACGGTGGCCGGCGGCTTCGTCGTAATGTCGTAGGCGACGCGGTTGACGCCGCGCACTTCGTTGACGATGCGCGACGACATTCGTTCGAGCAGTTCGTGCGGCAGGCGCGCCCAATCGGCGGTCATGCCGTCCTCGCTCGTGATCGCCCGGATCGCGACCAGATTGGCGTAGGTGCGGCCGTCGCCCATCACTCCGACGCTTTTGACCGGTGTCAGCACTGCGAAATACTGCCAAGGGTGCGGCGCCAGCGTCGCCCCGTCGATCTCTTCGCGAACGATTGCATCGGCCGCGCGTAAGACTTCGAGCCGCTCTTCGGTCACGTCGCCGATGATCCGCACCGCGAGCCCCGGCCCCGGGAACGGCTGCCGGCCGACGATCGCCTTCGGCAGGCCCAGCGCTCGCCCGAGATCGCGCACTTCGTCTTTGAAGAGCATGCGCAGCGGCTCGATCAGCGAGAGGTCCATCTCTTCGGGCAGGCCGCCGACGTTGTGGTGCGACTTGATCTTCTGCCCGGCCTTGCTCTGCGGCGTCTTCGATTCGATGACGTCGGGGTACAGCGTCCCTTGCACGAGGTATTTGACGCCGGGAATCTTCGCCGCTTCTTGCTCGAAGACGGAGATGAACTCGTGGCCGATCGTGACGCGCTTGCGCTCGGGGTCGTCGACCCCCTCGAGCTTACGCAGAAAGCGCTCGCGCGCGTCGACGGCGATCACGTTGAGGTGCAGCACGTCGCGGAAGGCCGCGACGACTTCGGCGGCCTCGTCTTTGCGAAGCAGGCCGTGGTCGACGAAGACGCAGGTCAGCTGTTCGCCGATCGCACGCGCGACCAGCGTCGCGGCAACCGCCGAGTCGACGCCCCCTGAGAGCGCGCAGATCGCCTTGTCGCTGCCGATACGCGTACGGATCTCCCGCACCGACGTCTCCAAGAACGACTCCATCGCCCAGTCGCTGCCCAAAGCGGCGATCTGGTGCAGGAAGTTGTCGAGAACGGTTCGCCCGTATTCGCTATGGACGACCTCCGGGTGGAACTGAACGCCGTAGATCTTCTTCTTCGGATTGCCCATCGCGGCGACGTGACAGCGCGCCGTCGAGGCAAGCGCGAGATAGCCCGAGGGTAACTCGACGACGGAGTCGCCGTGCGACATCCAGACGCGCGACTCTTCGGGAACGCCGTCGAAAAGCGGGGTGGCGCGATCGGCGACCATCAGGGTCGCCGGACCGTACTCCGCGTGGTCGAGCTGGACGAGCTCCGCGCCGACGTCGCGCGCGAGCAGCTGCATGCCATAACATATCCCGAGGATCGGGACGCCCGCGCGCACGATCTCTTTGTCCATCTCCGGCGCTCCCTCAACGAGCGTGCTTTGCGGGCCCCCGGAGAGAATCAACGCATCGGGATTGCGCAGCGAAAGCGCGCTCCACGGCGTATCGTAGGGAACGATCTCGCAGTAGACGCCCGATTCCCGCGTACGGCGCGCAATCAGCTGACTGTACTGCGCGCCGAAATCGAGAATCAGAACCGTGTGCGCCATCGCCTCGTGCTAAGCAGCACCGGCGGCCGCCGCGGCCTTTAGCGCCGCATCGTAATCGGGTTCCGAGGCGACCTCCGGTACGAGCTGGACGTACGAAACCGTGCCGTCCTTGGCGATGACGACGATCGCGCGCGCCAGCAGCCCGAGTTCGGAGATCAGAAAGCCGTAGTTCCGTCCGAAGCTGCGTCCCCGGTAATCGGAGAGCATTTCGAGCGCCACGCCGCCCTGCTCGGTACCCCAGCGGGTCATCGCAAAGGGCAAGTCCATGCTCACCACCCAGGCTTTGACGCCCTCGGGCAGCTCGCCGAGCCGCGAGTTAAACTTTTGCGATTCGAGCGAACACACGCCGGTGTCGAGCGAGGGCACGACGATCAGGAGTGCGGCGCGCTTTCCGGCGTCAAGCAGCGCCTCGCGGTTGACGGTCGATAGATCTTTTGCGGTCAGCTCGAACTCCGGCGCCGGATCTCCGGCGCGCAGTTCCGGGCCGAGCAGCGTCATCGGATTGCCTTTGAACGCCACCGCGCCGGTACGTTCCGGCACGTTGCTTACGGTCATGGAGCCCCTCCTCGGTTGTTGTAGCGATTGATTGGAATGAATTTACGTCAACACGTCCGCGAGACGATTGGTGTCGCGAGCCATCACGACTTCCATGGCGATCCGTTCGCCGACCGAGACGTCGCGCCCCCAGCGATAGGCCGAATAGGGCGTATAGCGCGTGCCGGGCGAGCCGGCGATGCGCAGGGAGACGTCGTAGCAAACGAGTTCCTTGGGCGGTCCGGCCGCGACGATGCACTGCAGCGCGAAGGGACCGATGATCCCGGGTGGCACGAGCTCGCGGGCCGCTTTCACAAAACGCTCGCCCATCTCGAAGGCCGGTTCCAGTAACGATTCGACGACGGTCGCCGCGATGTGGCCGGCCTCCTCGAGGCGCATCGTGATCCCGCGCACTGCAGCGAACGCCGACGGCGGCACGTTACGAAAACCTTCGAGGTTCGTCTGACGCCGCGTATCGGTGCCGGACAGCTCGAGCTCGTCCAAAAGCGGCGAGTAGAAAAAGTTGAAGTTCACCGAAGGACCGAGTGCGAATTCCTCGATGCGCGCCGAGGCGATCCCGTGGGCACTAATCGTCCCTTCCTCGAGCAGCCGGTCGCGTGTGGAGTAGTACTCCTCGGGCGAGGACGCGAGAAAGAAGGCGCGCTCGAACGAGACTCGCGCGTGCGGAGCCTTTACCATCACGAGCCGGTCGATCGCGTCAGGCGAATCGTAACGTCTCGGATGGCGTATTGCGGCGTGCCGCAATAGCGTGTATTGATCGACGGCGCCGTGCAGCGAGCGTTCCTCGGCGCGCAGGAGGCGACGGCTGCCGAAGAACGGGACGAGCATCCGGCTTTCGATTTCGTCGTAGCCGTACTTCTCGTGGAGATAGACCTCGAAGGAGCGATTGGCGATGAAGATCACGTTGCGCTCGAGGAGCGCGCGCTGGACGTCATCGTTGAGGATATCGGGAAAGGCGGCCAGCTCGAGCACGTCGTTAACGCACCCGCGCGCAACGGGCGATTCGTTTCTAGCGAAGTGACGCGCGTACGTTTGCTCGCGCCCTTGCGCGGTGACGATCAGGTTGCGCAGGCCTTGTGCGCGAGCGCCGTAGGCGACCTCGAGCGCGGAGTGGCTGCCGATGGAGCACAGCGTCAGCGCGGAGCGGTCGTACGCCGCCAGAGCCTCGTTCACGAGCGGCCGAGGAGTTTACGAGCTTGTGGGCTGTCCTGATATTCGACGGTAAGGATCGCCTTCAACTGGCCGGCAGCGCGGCCGGACTGCTGATCGGTCATGCGCTGCAGCGTCGTGTAGCACCAATAAAGGAGCATGGGCAGGTCACGATCGCGCGGATAGACTTCCTGCATCGCGACGATCGCCTTGGCAACTTGAAAGGCCGGATCGCTCTCCTGGTTCCCGTAGTTGTAGTCGAGCATGAAGTTGATGTGCTTGAGCTCGTTCTGGATGCCGAGAATCGACATGCCCAGCGGGCCGAAGTACTCGTCGGCGGGCGCGAGCGTCGAGAGATAGGCGTCGTGCGGCATCACGGTGACCGTGGCGATCACACGAATCGGATCCACCGCCTTCAATCGCGTTAGGAACGTCTGTGAGTTCGCGACGTCCTGGGAGGTATAGCCGTCGCGACCGGTCTGCGCGCTCTGTGCCGCCGCCACGAACTCGTTCCCCCAGGTCGTCGGCAGGTGCGCGACCGGAAAGCTCGCCGCCGCGGCGCGGCTCAGCGCGAGCGACCGCCACTGCGGATCGCGCGTCAGCAGCCAGCCGCGCCAGTTCGCCTCGACCTGCTCGATCAGCGCGTCGCGGTCGCCGGGATAGGCACGAACGTTGGCCGTAGCGTCCTCATCGGCGTAGCGGGCGAGTTGCTGGGGATTGGTCTCCGAGTTGACGCGCGCGAGCAGCGCCTGAGCCTGCCCGATCGTCGGCGTATCGCCGGAGTGCTTGCTGACCCAATCCGCGGCCTCGCGCACCCACCAGACGGCGCCGTCGTGATTGGTGAGCGGGTTGTAGTGCAGGCCGCTGCCGATCGCGACCGTCAGCGAGCAGAGCACCGCGTAGTTGGGATCGGTCGGATACTGCAGCGAGTAGGCACGGCCCGCGTTGAAGATCGTCGAGAGATAGACCGATTGCGAGCGGAAGTTCCAGCCATCGGTATTTCCTTTGGCAAAGGCGTCCTTCATCTGCGCGTAGAGCACCGTCGGATCGGCCATCAGCGCCGCGCGGGCGGCGACCGGCGCGGCGAGAATTCCGCCGGAGAGGATCAGCGCGGTGGCGAATTTATAGGTCGCTCGAGTCATCCAGTACCAGGCGAAGGTTGTTCGTGAGCAGGGCGTTCTTGATCTCACGCGCGATCCGCCGGCCCGTCGACATCGGCTCCGAATAGTTCAGGTACGAGTAAGGCGAGCCGTCAATGAAGAGGTTCGTACCGGCGACGATGCGCGCCGAGATCTCCATCACGTAGAACTGAATGTCGGGCGTGATGATCGTCTCGATGCAGAAGGCGCCGAAGAGGCCTTTGGGTCCGCAGATCTCCTTGCTCACGCGAACGACGTCGTCGCCCATGCGTAGCGCTTGGGCGAGCATCGACTCGCGCAGCGAAACCGGCTGATTGCCGACCACGACGTACGAGGGGTTGACGTTCATGCCTTCCTGCGCGGCGGCGGGGATGCGCCCGAGGGAATCGACGTTGGTCTCGTAACGGCGATCCATCGACATGATTTCGAGCTTGTTCTGCAGCGGCGAGTAGAAATAGTGGATGTAGAGTGGAACGCCGATGACGTATTCCTGAATGATGTAGGCTTCCTTGAGGTCGGCGGCGCGGGCCTCGAAATCTTGCGCGTCCCGAATGAACATGTATCCCTTACCGCCCGCCGCCCCGTAGAGCTTGACGATAACCGGCCGGTCGATCTCGGCCCCGCTGCGGAACTGGCGCGGCAGCGTAAGCCCGGCCCGCGAGAGCCAATCGCGCTGGAGCTCGCGGCTCGCCTCCCAATCGAGAACGGCCTTATTCCCGAAGTAAGGGATCGTCATCTTCTTATGCTCTTCGAGCGAGAGATACGCGACGAACGATCCGTGCGGAACGATAATGCACTTGCGCCGCTGGAGTTCGTCCATCAGCGTCATGAACTCGGAGTACCGTTCCAGGACGATAACGTCGTTGACGAATGCGAAATCGCGATAGAGCCGCTCGGTATCGCGGTTCGAAATCGCCAGGGTACGGAATCCCTCGTCGTGAGCGCCCTTGAGAATCTGCAGTGCCGAGTGCGAGCCGAGCGTCGCGATGGTGTACGGGCGGTTCATCGGATGTTACTCTACTCGCCTTTGCTGGGAATGTCCCGTTTTCATCATGGCGTCAGTATACGGCGCGTTCGATCGCGGGGTTGCAGAGAAGCCGCTCGACCGCGGCGCGCAAGCCGCCGGCATCGAACGGCGCGCCTCGCGAGTCCAGCAGCCGCCACGCGACGGCGGCGGCCCTTCCACTGCGCTCGGGGTGAGAGAGATCTTCGAGGGATTCGATCCAAACCTCGCCCGCGCGCGGCGCGGGTCGTGCGAGGATCGTCGCGACGTGCTTATTCGGATTGAAGATCGTCTCGTCGGCTTCGACGCTTTTGAGCAGTGCGTGCGAGTCGCCGCCATCATCGAAGAGCCGGATCTCGCTTCGCTCGACCCGCCCGACGGCCACGCCCAAGCGCCGCAGCGCGACCCCCGCGGTATACGCGGTGTTGTCGGGAATCTTCAGCGCGACCGCAACGGCGACTTTCATCTCAGGCGAGTGCCTTTACGAAACTTTCGAAGAGAACCGCGCCGCCCGAGGGTGCGAGCACGTCTTCGTGGCGGCGCTGCGCAAGATGGTTGAACTCCCAGCCGTCGCGCTCGGGGTGCGGCATCACGGCGAGCACGTTGCCTTCGCGATTCACCAGGCCCGCGCAGCCGAGCGCGGAGCCGTTCGGCGCGGCGGCGGCATCCACGCTCCCGTCGGCGTGCGCGTAGATGAAGGCTAAGTGGCCGCCGTTGACGATCTCCTCCAAGCGCGCGCCGGTCGCGGCGAGACGCCCCTCCGCGTGAGCGGCCCAGGCCGGCACCAGCGCCTGCTCCGAGAGCGCGGCCGTTATCGGACTGCGCTCGGGCGGGACGGCCAGCTTCATATAAACGTGCCGGCAGATGAAATGCGGCTCCGGGGCGTTGCGCGTAAAGGCGGCCGTGGGCCGGCGAATCTCTCCGGTGCCCGGCACGAGCCCGGCCTCCAAAAGGATCTGCGCTCCGTTGCAGACGCCCAGCACGAGCTTCCCCGCCCGAGCCGACTCGATGACGGCGTCCATCATCCGGTCGTGCGCGGCGATGGCCCCCGCACGAATGCGATCTTCGTACGCGAAGCCGCCGGCGAGAACGAATGCGTCGTACGCGGCAAGCTTCTGGGCTTCGGACCAGTGCACGAGCTCGGCGTTGCCGCCGCAATCCCGCAGGAGCCGGAGCGTCTCTTCTTCAGAGTTCGTGCCGGGAAAGACCGGAACGGCGATGCGGGCCTTCATGGATAGAGCCGCTCCAGCGGTCGCGACCAGATTTCGTAGAGCCGGCTCACGGCAAAGTGCGTTGCGTTGACGATGAGTTCCGGAGCGTCAATCGTGCGTCCGATCTGCAGCGCGCCCGTGACGTTGACGCCGCCGTCGGCGGAGACCTCGCACAGGAAGCCGCCCGCCTCGCAGAGCGGATTGCCGAAGTCGATCTCCGCGCCGATCTCGCGGCCGGCCTGCCACGCGCCGAACGCGAGACGCGCGATCGCCGTCAGCATGCCGCCGTCGCCGACGGCGCGGCAGGAGAGCAACACGTTGCGCGCGTGCGCGTCCCCGACGATGCCGATCGCCGCCCGCTCGGCATCGTATTCGATGACCGGAAGCGTGCCCTCGAGTCCGAGGAGCTCCGCGAGCACGGAGCCGCCGATCGCAAGTTCGCGGCTTCCCACCCAGAGCAGTGCGGAACCCGGAGCTTTGAAGCCGGGCGTGACGGTAACCGAAACGTCGTCGATCGTGCCGACGCAGGCGACGATCGCCGAGGCCGGCACCCCAACGCCTTCGGCGGATTCATTATAAAGGCTGACGTTCCCGGAGACGAACGGCAGGCCCAGCTCGTTTGCGGCGAGCGCGAGCCCGTCCACGGCGGCCACGAACTCTCCATATTGCCCCGGATTGCGCGGGCTTCCAAAGTTGAGGCAGTCGGTGAGCCCGATCGGATGCGCACCCACCGCGACGACGCGGCGCACCGAATCGAGGACGGCGCGCTGCGCGGCGTAACCGGGATCCACGCGCCCGTAGCGCGGGTTGCCCGCAACGGCCAGCGCGACGCCGAGCGGCGAGCCGGCGATCGGAGCGAGCACGCCCGCATCGGCCGCGCCACGCGGGAGCACCGTCCGCCCGCGAACGACCGAATCGTACCGCCGATAGAGCGGCTCGCGCGAGCAGACGTCGCGGTGCGCGAGCACGCGCGGAAAGAGCTCGCCGACGTCGACGGCCGGGAGTTCCTGCGGCGGCTCGTGATAGATGACCTCGGTGTACGGAAGCTCGTCACGGATCGAGCCGGTGAGAAACTCGCTCTCGACGTCCATAACGACTTGACCCTTCGAATGCAAGACGTACCGCTGCTCTTCGGTCACCGCACCGACGGCAACGGCCCGCGCGTTATACGCGATCTCCGGCAGGCCGAACTCGTCGTTGTAGATCCGCAGCAACTCGGCAACGAAGGACGGCGGCACGATCCACATCAGGCGCTCCTGCGTTTCGCCGACGGCGATAACTTCCGCCGCCATGTTTTGGACCGCGACGTTCACCTGGTCGAGATCGATCTGCGCGCCGTAACCGCCGTGCCCGGTCATCTCCGCCGAACAGCCGACGATGCCACCGGCGCCGAGATCCTTGAAGGCCGCCTCGACCCCCTGCTCGCGCAGCGCCGCAAAGGCGCGGTAGCTCGCGCGCATCAAAACGTTTTTCAGAAACGGATCGGGGACTTGCACGGCGCCCTTATTGAGTTCGGCATCGCGAGCGTCGAGCGTCAGGGACGAGAACGACGCGCCGCCGAAGCCGCTTGGATCGGTCGCTTTGCCGACGAGCACGATCGTCCAGCCGGCCGCGCCCTTCGGCGCGTAGGAGTGAACGATCTGATCTTCCTTGACGAGCCCAAGCGCAACGACGTTGACCAGCACGTTCTCGTCGAAGCCCGCGTCGAAGTAGACGTCGCCGGTAAGATTCGGAACGCCGATGGCGTTGCCGTAGGAGCCGATTCCGTCCACGACGCCGCGCGCCACGTGGCTCTGATGCGAATGGAGATCCTCGCAGCGCCCGAAGCGCAGCGGATCGGCCACGCCGATCACCTCGGCGCCCATGCACAGAACGTCGCGCACGATCCCGCCGATTCCGGTCGCCGCGCCTTCAAAAGGAACGACTTGCGAGGGATGGTTGTGCGACTCGTGCGCGACGACGACTCCGTACCGCACGCCGTCGTGCGTACCGAGGTGCAAGATGCCCGCGTCCTCACCCGGCCCGAGGACCGTACGCAGCGTCTCGGTGGGCAGACGCCGTAAGAAGTGACGGCTCGATTTATAGCTGCAATGCTCGCTCCAAGCGGCATCGAAGGCGGCGAGTTCGACCCCTGAGGGACTTCGCCCGAGGCGATGGGCGATACGCTCCAGTTCGTCTTCGCGAAGGTTAGCCAAGCGCGGACTTTTGCGACATCGGCGGGGCCTGCTGTAACGAGGCATCGGCGTGCAGCACGGCGGTGCGCGAGTTCGCCTGCATCAACAGCGTGCGCCCGTAGAGCACCGTGTCTTCCAAACCGAAGAGCTTCGCGCACTGCACGATCACGCGTCCGGTGTCGTCCCGGCCGTCGAGCACCGGTGCCGAGGACGACGCATCGAGCATCGTGCGGAGCAGGTCGTTCTCGGAGACGGCGATGATGACGAGCCGAGCAAAGCTCGCTTCGAGCTGCCCGAGCAGCTGCAGCACGAAGCCGGGCGTCGTGGCGGGGTTCGCAACGTGGCGAACCGTCGGCAGACCGAGTTGTCCCAGCGCGTTGACGATCTCGTTGGCACGCTCGACGCGCTCCGGCGAATCGGAGACGACGGCGACCATACCGGGACGCATGACGGGAAACGTGCCGACGAGGTCGGCGACGTGCTCGTAGGCGCGCTTGACCATTTCGAGCGCGTTCTCGTCGACCGTCTCCAGGTTGCGATACATCTGCTTGTCGAGCATCAGCTCTTCGCGGCCTTGCGGCCAGATGCGCCACGAGTCATTATCGATCACGTCGGCGATCACGAGCTGGCCCTGGCTCTCGCCGCCGGCCAAGCGGCCGAATTCGATCTTGAGATCGACGAGCAGCACGTCGCGCCGCCGCCAGGCGTGCGAAAGAACGTCGAACGTCAGGCGCGCCACCTCGCTCATGATGCCGACTTCCTGCGGCGTCGCAATGCCGCGCGTGATGATCTGATCGGGCGCGATCAGGGGATCGTGGTTGGCGTCATCCTTAAAGAAAAACTCGACGACGCGTGGAACGAGCAGCGTCCCGCGGGCGAGCCCCGGATTGCGTTTGACGAACGAACCCGCCGCAACGCCGCGGGTCACGACCTCGAGCGGAATCATGTTTGCGCGCCGCACGACCATCTCGTTGTTGTCGTCGTCTTCGCCGCCCGTGAGATAGTGCGTCGGCAAGCCGCACAGATTGAGCAGCCGGAAGACGCGTGCGGTCGTCTGCGCGGCCAAGCGGCCCTTCCCCGCGATGATGTTGCGGCGCGCGCCGTCGCCGGACGAAATCTGATCGGTCTGCTCGACGACCAGCTGATGCGGCTGGCCCGGATTCTCGTAGAGTACCTTCGTCTTGCCGCGGGCGATTTCGATCCCTTTGTTCACGTGACGCTCACTTCGCTTTGGCGGGGAAATTCCGGAAGACGGTCGATGCGATCGGCCAAAAGGCGCGCGCGCTGCGGAGCCGTGCCGACGTGGCCGCTCGGATCGAGCAGCCGCCGGATCTCCGCCGGGTCCAAAAATGCGATCAGCGCGCGATCTTCGGCGAGCAGGCGCGCGAGCGGATTCTCCTCACCGCGGCGTACCGCTTCCCACGCTTGCAGCGACGCATTTCGTAAGGCTTCGTGTAGAACTTGCCGGTCCCCGCCGGCCCGAACGGCCTCCATCATCACGCCTTGCGTTCCGGTAAAGGGCGCGTAAGTCCGGCAGTTCGCGACGATGCGACGTTGGTTGACACGCAATCCATCGACGACCCGGCGCGCGAGGCTAATGAGCTCGTCGGCGCAGAGAAGCGCTTCGGGAAGAACGACTCGGCGGTTCGCGCTATCGTCGAGGGTTCGCTCCAAGAAATTCGTCGCGGCGTTCTGCCACGTCACGTCGGCGTATGCGGGAAGCAATCGTGCCAGCGAACCGATTCGTTCGGAGAGAATGGGGTTCTGCTTAAACGGCATAACGGAGCTGCCCACCTGCGACTTCGCGAACGGTTCGCCGAGCTCGCCGAAGCCGGGACTCGCGAGAATGCGCACGTCGGCCGCGAACTTCGAAAGCGACGCGCCGAGGCCGGCAAGCGCGCTGAGCAACAGGTAGTCGAGCTTTCGCGGATAGGTCTGCGTGCTGATCTCGAGCGCTTCCAAGCCGAAACGCTCCAAGACGTAAGCCTCGATCTCGGCCGAGCCGCCGCCGGACAGGCGCTCGTAGGAGGCCGCAGTGCCGACGGCACCGCGCAAACCCTTGGTCGTCAGATGCTCGAAGACGAAGCGCAACTGATCGTCGTTGACGAGCAGGTCCTGCGCGTACACCGCAAACCGGTAGCCGAGCGTTGTCGGCTCGGCCGGCTGCAGATGGGTGAAGGCCATGCAGACGAGCTCGGCCGTTTCGCGGATCTTCGCAGCCAAGGCCACGAGCAGGTCGCGAAGGCTCGCGCCGATGTGCGACAGCGCCAGGCGCAGTCGGTAGGTCTCGACGGTGTCCTCGATGTCCATCGAGGTCGCGCCGAGATGGAGCTTGCCGCCGCCGTGCTTTGCCTGCGACGCGAAGACGCGGATCTCGGCCATCAAATCGTGGTGGATCTCGCGCTCGATCGCCAGCGCCGCTTCGATATCGATCTCGCCGGCGTGCGCCCGCAGATCGTCGAGTTCGGTCTGCGCGATGAGGCCCTGCGAGGCTTGGGCTTCGGCCAGCGCCACCCAAACCGCGCGCCAGAGCCGGCGGCGCGTCTCCTCGGAGAAGAGCGAACGAAGCTCCGCGCGGCCGTATCTCCACGAGAACGGCGAGGCGTAGGTGCGATAATCCATGGGCTTGCAAATGGCCTTCGCCTCGCGGGAAGCCTCCGCCTCGTCACCGTAGAGGAAGCGCATGAAGGCGGCCGGCGCAATGCTGCTCGTTCTGAGTTGCGCGCTTTCCGGCTGCGTCAAAAGCAGCAGCCTCTCTGGAGGCCGGCACACCTGGACGCGTGCCGGCGTACTGCGCATCGCCCTGCCGGAGGAGCCCAAAAACCTAAACCCCTTGCTCTTCGGTACGACGGGAGAGGGCTTCGTCGAGCGGCTGATGTTCGAACCGCTGCTTTCGGCCGACCCGCGCGGCAATCCGGTGCCGATGCTGGCCGCCGCCGTGCCGACGCAAGCCAATGGCGGCGTCAGCGCCGATGGATTGACGATCGTCTACCATCTGCGCCGCGACGCGCGCTGGAGCGACGGCGTACCGGTTACGGCAAACGACGTGCGCTTCAGCTGGAGCGCCATCGAGAACCCGAACAACAACGTCGTCTCACGGCACGGATACGACGACGTTCGCGCGATCGACACGCCTGACGCACACACCGCGATCGTGCATCTCAAGAGGCGCTTCTCACCCTTCGTCAACACGTTTTTCGCCGAAAGCGACCAGCCCTACGACGTGGTGCCGGCGCACGTTCTGGCGCGCTACCCGGATATCAATCGCATTGCGTTCAACGCCGCGCCGGCGGTGAGCGACGGCCCCTTCCGCTTTGTCGCATGGCGGCGCGGCGACCGGATCGAGTTGGCGGCCAACCCCGGGTTCTTCCAAGGAAAACCCGGCCTCGCGCGCGTCGACATCGACTTCGTTCCCAACGAAGACTCGGCGATCAACCTGCTGCGCACGCACGCGATCGATTACGTCTTCCAGCCCTCGATCCAAACCTACCTGACGCTGCGGACGCTGACCGATTCGCGGATCGTGTGGGTGAACGTCAACGGATTCGAAGGCATCGAGTTCAACCTATCGCACTCCGTTCTCGCCGACACGCGCGTGCGGCGCGCGATCGCCGCCGCCATCGATAAAGTCTCCCTCACGCAGCGATTGACGTACGGGCAGACGACGTTTGCCACCGAGGATCTCCCGAACTGGATTTGGGCCTTCGATCCCAATGTGAAATCGGTGCCCTACGATCCCGAAGCGGCAAAACGTCTGCTCGCGCAAGCTGGATGGGTCGCCGGCAGCGACGGTGTGGCGCGCAAGAATGGGCAGCCGCTCGAGCTTCTCTTCGTCACGGATAATGCGCTAGCGACGCATCGTTCCGAAGCGATCCTCATTCAAGCAGCGCTGCGAAAGATCGGTATCTCGGTCGAGGTCAAGTACTACCCGGTTGACATTCTCTACGCGCCGCAGGGTATGGGCGGCATCCAGCACGGCGGCAAATTCGATATGCTGCTCTACTCCTGGTACTCGGGGATCGATCCGGACAACTCGTCGGAGCTGACCTGCGATAACTTTCCGCCGCATGGCTACAACGATCCGCGCTACTGCAGCGCGGCGATGGACGCCGCGCAAGCGATGGCGCTCTCCCACTACGACCAGGCGATGCGTACCGTCGCGTACTCACGGATCGAACATCTCCTCGCCGTTGACAATCCGATACTCTTCTTCTGGTGGCAGCGCCAGCAAGAGGCGATCAGCGTCGACTTCCACGGATTTGCGCCCAACCCGGTCAATGAGGCTTGGAACGCGTGGAGGTGGAGCATCTAGTCTCTGCGCCGGCGGCCCAGTCCGACTCGGACACATTCGTCGGGGCACATCCGTGTGGGAATACCTACGAGGCTATACGTCGTGGGGGACGATCCTCGCTTGCTCGTAGCACATCACGTCGAGTACCTCGTAGCCCTGCAGCGATGCTAAGAGAAGGGCGACTCGCTCGTCCCATACGGCGTTGGCCCAGAAATGGCGCGATTTCCAGCTCGTTGTGACGGTCACGCTCTTCCCATCGTCTCCCTCGAAGACTCGCCCCTCTAAGAAACCTTCGTGTTTGACGGAGACCTCTCGCATGAGATCGGTGAGGCGCGACGCGAGTTCCGCACTTTTGTTTGGATCGAGCGCCGCAGAAAAGATATGCACGACCACGCGGGGCTTACCGTTTATCTCATCATTTGGGAACTGCTCAGTCATCCCCGAGACGTTCGCGGGCGTACCGGCTTCTCCCCGAAGCGGTGGTCGAGCGCCGCTTCAAATCAAGGAGCGAGCACAAAGCGATCGCGCACGCCGGAGGCAACGCGCTCGTAGGCTTCAATCGCACGGTCGAGCGGTACGACGTGCTCGATCGGCGGCGCTTTAATCGCTCCAGACTCGAACGCGGGGAGCATCGCCGTGAGGCGCTGCGCGGATGCGCTTGCGTCGAGTTTGCGGGTGTCGGCGCCGATAATTCGGCCTTCGTTGTGATAGAAATCTCGCAGATCGAACTCGACCCGCGCACGTCCGGTGGCGCTGATCTCCACCAATCGCCCGCGATGCGCGAGACCCTTGAGGGCGGATTCGAACGCGATGCCGCCGACGGCGTCGAAGATCACGTTTGCGCCCAAACTTCCGGTCGCCTGGCGCACGGACTCCGTGAGGTGTTCGCCCGAAGGTACAAAGTGGTCGATGGACCGTTGGGCCGGCGACCCCGGTGCAGGCGCCAGCACGTCCACGCCCACGATCGTCGACGCACCGCGCCAGCGAGCGAGTTGAGCGACGGCGGTGCCGACGCCTCCGCCGACGCCGATGATTGCCACGCTTTCACCCGGCTGCAGCGCCGCATATTCGATGAGCCCCAGCCATGCTACCACCGCCGTAACTCCCACGCTAGCGGCTTCTGCGGCGCTGAAGCGAGCCGGCTTTGGCGTGAGGGCGGATAATGGAACGAGGAGCCGTTGGGCGTGACTGCCGTTGACCGTGAAGCCGAGATCACCGCCCGTACCGAAAACCTCTCGCCCCGCCCACTCGGGCGAACCACTCTCTACGACGCCGGCGAAGTCCCGGCCCGGTGTCCGCGGGAGGGTCGTGCCCTCCATCGCGCCCGCCACGTTCTTGACGTCGCTCGGATTAATCGACGCGGCCGTCACGCGAACGACGGCAAATCCATCCCCCGCGAGTGGGTCCGCAACGTCAGCCAAATGAAGGACTGACGGTGCGCCGAAGACGTCAAAACGTAGAGCTCGCATAGCGCCGTCTAGCCCGAGTAGCGCCGGGCGATTTGTTCGATCTCGCCCAGCGAGATGGCCGAGAGGTCTGCATCTTGTGCGGCGACCACACGATCGGCGATTTCCTTGTGCCGTTCTTTAAGAAACGCCTCAAAGTATCGCATCGCGCTGCTTTTCCCCGTTCCGTCGCCGAGCAGAAGGATCGAGGTCGCATTCTTTAGCCGCTGCGCGATGCGGTCGTAGAACTCGTCGGCTTCCGGGACTCGCTGACCCTTATAGTCGGCCTCCTTACGGTGTTCTAGATGTCGTTGGAACCCATGGGGGTCTTTGGGTTCGAGATGTTCGCCCTCGGCAAGCCGGCCTTCCGGTGCGGGCTCGAAGAATCGTGCACGGCGGTGGTCGATCAGAATGATGGTCATTTGGGATACCTTCAGCGGAACCGTTTCATGATCCCAGGCCATGCTATGATGAGCGGAGCATGCATCGCGTCATTAACATCTGGTCCGACGTTATTTGACCGTTCTGCTATCTCGGCTCAGTTTGGGCCGAACAAGCAGCGCGGGAACTGCAAGCGGATCTCCGCTGGCTTCCCTTTGAGATCCACCCGGAAACCCCGCCGCAAGGAGCACCGAAGCCGTTTCCGCCGGAGGAGTGGCCCCGGGTACGTGCGAGGCTTGAGGGCTTGGCTCTTGAAGTCGGGCTTCCAATTGATCCGCCGAAGCGCAACGTCAACTCGCGTTACGCGCTCGAGACGGCCGAGATGGTGCGCAACCAGGAGGGCGACGACGCGGCCGGCACGTTCTATCACGACGTGTCGCGTGCGTTCTTCGCCGAACAGGCCGACATCTCGAAACGCGAGGTGATCGTCCCGATCGCCGAACGCTTCGGCATCTCGGCTTCCGCCGTGGAAGAGGCCTGGCTCGAGCGCCGATTCTCTCCCGTCGTGAATGCATTCATCGAAGAAGGCTACGCGGCCGGCGTCACCGGCGTCCCGGCAATGGCGTGGCCGCATCGGCGCGCGATCGTCGGGATGATGCCGGCGGCCGATCTCGTGCTTCGACTTCGAAACGAGCCGCCGCGCTAACGCGATTCGTTACGAATGGCGGGCGTGAGCGCGGCGCCGATGGCCGCGACGAAATAGCCGAGCGTCGCAATCCACATTGCCGTATGAGGTGAGTGGCGGTCGGCGACCCAGCCGAAGATGAAAATGCCCGGCGCCATCCCGCCGAGGACGAGTAACCGAACGGCACCCATCACGCGGCCGACCATCTCTTCGGGTGCGACGCGCATGCGAAAGCCGAGGATTTGCGCGATCTCGAAGTTTGCGATCGCGTTCGAGGTTGACCAGAAAAACGCCGCGAGCCAGATGTTCGAGACGAGGACGACCGGCAAGAAGAACGCCGCGTCAAGTAGATACGCGATCGTAAGCGCTCGCCCGAACGGCCAACGCTCCGCAAAGCGCGCCGCAAGCGACGCGCCAACGACGGCGCCAAGCGCCGAGAGGCCAAAAAAGATGCCGACCTGCTGATCGGTCGCGTCGAAGCCTTTCTTGAGAAAGGGAATCAGTATCGCATAGCAGCCGAAGCCGAAGACGTTGAAGGTAAAGGCCACGAGCGCTTGCGCCCGCATCCCCAGATCGCCCCACAGCTGGCGATAGCCGAGCTTGATGTCGTTGACGAGATGGCGCAGCGACGGCAGGCCGGTGGTGCGGTCGGGACCGAGCGAGGGAATCAAGGCGAGCGAAATCTGCGAGGCAAGATAGGTTACCGCGTTGATCGTCAACGCGGGGAGCGGCCCGAAGTAGGCGAAGATCGCGCCGCCGATCGCCGGTGTGATGAGATTCGAGCCGTTCTCGGCGGCAATGAGCAGCGCCATCGCTTTGGTGGTCTTCTCTCTCCCCAGTAGATACGGAATGCTCGACGACTGGCCGCCCAAGAAACCGGCCGCGCAGATCGACATGACCACGAGCCCCGCATAGATCATCGGCAGCGTCAGAACGTGCAAGGCGTAGCTGACGGCGAAGAACGCCGTCACCGCAAACCGCACCGCGTCGCAGCCGAGCATCAGCTTTCGCCGGTCGAGGCGATCGGCGAGCGAGCCGCCGACGAGTGAAAAGACCGAGAACGGGGCGACCTCGCAGATCAACGCCGTGCCGGTGGAAAGAGCGGAGTGCGTGAGGTGATAGGCCAGGAGCGGAACGGAGAGCAGACGCAGACCGTCGCCGACGTAACTTAACGATTGCCCGACAAAGTATCTACGAAACGTGCGCGATGCAAATACGCCCGGCGCCCGGGCCGCAGCGCTCATACGCTAGCGGGCAAAGAGGCGCGAAAGCTCGATGCTGACGCGGTCCACGAGGCTGAAATGATCCTCGGGATCGCTGCCGGACTGTCCGGTCACGACGGCTTCGATGCCGTGCAAGGCATAGCGAAAGGCGCGCTGCAGACGGCGCTCGCCGAGGCGGCGCGCGATCGGCCGAAGATACCGCTCCCGCCAGCGTAACCGATCCGGAAGCTCGCCGCCGGGAACCGAAAGCGCGTAGAGATTCCCGCACTCCGCTGCCAATGCGTTCAGAAGTGCGAATGCTCCCCGCGTGTTATCCGAAAGAAACTCGTGCGCGATCGCCAGCGCCTGGGCGGTCTTGCCGTCCACGAGCGCGCTTGCGTATTCGTACGGCTTGGGGTCGCCGATCTCGAGTGCTTCCCGTTCCAAGTCGCCAATGCCGATCTTCTTCCCGGTCAGCGCGAGCTTTTCGAGATCGTTGCGGACCGACGTCAGATCGGCCGTGCCGCCGGCGAGCGCGTTGACGGCGCTCGGGTCGGCTTTCGCGGCGAGGTGCTCGAGCAGTTCGATGATGAAGCGCTCGCGGCTGGGCTCGTCGGCCGTCGTATCGATGCGCAGCCCCGCGCGTCCCGCTAAGCTTCCGAAAGACTGCGGACGCTGGCTGCGCGGCGAGAGGAGATCGAGCAGCACGAGCGTGTTCCCTTCGGGGGTCTGTTGCGCCGCCGCCCACAGGTCGCGACGCGGGTCGGCGCGCATCGTCTGCGTCTCCGTCACGATCACGACTCGGCGATCGGCCAGAAACGGCATCGCGGAGAACGCCTCGCGCAGCGCCGAGAGATCGCCGAGATCGTCGGGCGTAAAACGCGAGAGGTTCAGCTCCCGGACCTCGGCCGGCAGCAGGCGATCGAGAACGACCTCGAGCGCGCGATCGGCAAAGATGCGCTCCGTACCTTCGATAATGACGAGCTTGCCGAGTGCCGGCGGCTTATCGAGAAATTCGTAGAACTTCAACGCGCGGCCGCAGTTCGAGATCGGGGATCGACTCGACGTAAGGCGGCCGAATGTTGCCGCACTCGGTAACGAACGCCGCCACTAAGTGACCCGGCGTCACGTCGAAGGCCGGGTTGTAGACGTTCGCCTCTTCCGGAGCGACGCGGGCCTCGCGGAAAGCGGTTACCTCGTCCGCGGCCCGCTCCTCGATCGGAATTTGCTCGCCGCTGCGAATCGAGAAGTCGAACGTCGAGCGCGGCGCGGCAACGTAGAACGGAATGCCGTGGTGCGCCGCAAGGACGGCCAGCGCGTAGGTACCGATCTTGTTGGCCGTATCGCCGTTTGCCGCGATTCGATCGGCGCCGACAATCACCAGATCGATCCCGCGACCTTTCATCGTGATCGCCGCCGCCGCATCGACGATAAGCGTGGTGTTGACGCCGGCTTGGCGCAGCTCGAGGTAGTTCAGACGCGCGCCCTGCAGCAACGGACGCGTCTCGCACGCGTAGGCGCGCGGCTTCTTTCCGGTCCGCTGCGCCGCGACGATCACGCCGGCGGCCGTGCCCGCGCCGGCCGTTGCCAACGGCCCGGTATTGCAAATCGTCAGAATCCGCGCGTTCTTGGGGACGAGTTCCAAACCGTTCTCTCCAATGAGCGCGTCGATCTCGATCTGCTCTTCGTGGATCGCGCAGGCTTCGGCCAACGGATCGGCGGCGGCAAGCGCGCGGTCGACGGCCCACGCAAGGTTGACGGCGGTCGGGCGCGAACGGCGCACGCGTTGCGCGGCGGCGAGAAACTCCGCGTCGTCAGCGATGCTCCGACGCAGCGCGGCGATGCCGTAGGCGGCAAAGACGCCGATACACGGCGCACCACGCACCGCGAGACTCTTGATCGCGGCCTCGAGCTCCTCTGCGCTGCGCGCGCGCTCGTAACGCACTTCGCGTGGCAGCAGGCGCTGATCGAGGTACACAACGGCGTCGCCGTCCCACGCGACCGGAACGAATGCTTCCAAAGCTAGCTGCGAAAGCCGGCGCGCGGTGCGCCGGCCGTCAGCGTGAGCATCGACGCGGCAGCCATCGCGGCGCTGTAGCCTTTATCCCCTCCCGACGGTTCGGCGCGCTCCTGCGCTTGTGCGAGCGTTTCGGTCGTCAGCACGCCGAAGCCGATGGGAATTCCGCTTTGGAGCGAGACGTTCATGATGCCGCGCGCACACTCACCGGCGACGAATTCGAAATGCGGGGTCTCGCCGCGCACGACGGCACCGAGCGCGACCAGGGCGTCGAAGCGCTCGGCATCGATAAGATTCCGGCACGCGAGCGGCAGCTCGAAGCACCCCGGAACGTCGTACAGGCCGAGATCTTCGTCGCGAACGCCGCAGTCGCGCAGCGCGCGGCGTGCCCCATCGACGAGCTGATCGGCAATCTCGATGTAAAAGCGCGCCGCAACGATCGCGAAGGTCCGGCCCGCGCAGTCGGGCTTTGCGTTTTGCGACGGTGAGTCGGACTTCACGAAGCGGCAACCTCGTCGAGCAAGTGGCCGAGCTTTGCGCGCTTGGTATCGATGTAGTGCTTGTTGTGCGCGGTCGGCGTCGTCTGCAGCGGCGTGCGGCCGACGATTTTGAGGCCGTAGCCTTCGAGGCCGAAGATCTTCTTCGGGTTGTTCGTAACCAGGCGCATCTCTCTCACGCCGAGATCGGCCAGGATCTGCGAGCCGATTCCGTAGTCGCGCTTATCGATCGGCAAGCCCAGCGCGAGGTTCGCCTCGACCGTATCGGCGCCCCGATCTTGGAGCTCATAGGCCCGCAGCTTGTTGGCAAGCCCGATGCCACGTCCCTCTTGGCGTAAATACAGGAAGACCCCGCGCCCTTCGCGGGCGATCAGCTCCATCGCCGCGTCGCGCTGCGCGGCGCAGTCGCAGCGGATTGAGTGCAGAGCGTCGCCCGTCATGCACTCGGAATGGACCCGTACCAAGATTTCCTTGCCGTCTTGGACCTCGCCCATGAGCAAGGCAACGTGCGTGTTGTCGTCGATGCTCGTGTTGTACGCGACGCCTTTGAACGCGCCGAAGACCGTCGGCAGTTCGAACTCCGCGACCCTTTGCACGAGCTTCTCCGTACGCATGCGGTACGCGATGAGATCCTTGACGGTTATCAGCTTGAGCGCGTGCCGGTCCGCGTACGCGCGCAGGCCCTCCAGGCGCTCCATCGTTCCGTCGTCGGCCATGATCTCGCAGATCACGCCCGCCGGGTAGAGCCCGGCGAGCCGCGCGAGGTCGACGGCCGCCTCCGTTTGCCCGGCGCGCACGAGCACGCCGCCTTCGCGTGCGCGCAGCGGAAAGGTGTGGCCCGGGCGCAGGAAGTCGGCCGACTTCGCTTCGGGATCCTGCAGCCGTTTGATCGTCGCCGCGCGATCCTGCGCCGAGATACCCGTCGTCGTCATGCCGCGTGCTTCGACCGAGACGGTAAATGCGGTCTCGTGAACGGCGGTGTTCTCGCGCACCATCTGTGGGATGTGGAGCTCGTCGAGGCGGGCGCCGGCCATCGGCACGCAAATCAAACCGCCGGCGTGCTTGCGCATGAAGTTGATCGCCTCGGGCGTTACCATCTGCGCGGCCATCACGAGGTCGCCTTCATTCTCGCGATCCTCGTCGTCGAGCACGACGACCATCTTGCCGGCGCGCACGTCGGCAATCGCCTCTTCAATCGAATCGAAGGGGTTGGGGCGGACCTCGAGTTCACCAGCCAGGGCGGGCAGCACGCCGATCAGCCGGCGCAACGTTCGATAGGTCGGTTCGCGCCGTCCGGCCCGCAGAAGCGAGATCGCCGACTCGGTCAGCCCTGCGCTCTCCGCGACCTCGGCCGCCGTGAGGTGCGCCTCGGCGATCGCCGAGTTCAAAACATCTGCAAAGCCGCTCATACCCCTCCAGAGTAAGCCGAACTTTACAGTTGTCAAGTAGCTAAGAATCCTCGTCTTGGCACGGCTTGCCGGGCTCGGCGACGCCGAGGAAATTAACCTGGCGCATCAAAGTCTTCCAATCCCCAGGAGGCCAGAAGGCCATGCGTATCGTGTCATGCTGCCGAGCCACAGGATTTCGCGACCTCGCAATTGCGAGCCTAGCCGCGTCGCTCCTAGCCGGTTGCGCCGCTTTCCCTTTGAGCCCGTCGTCGGAAACCGCCGCGACTCAAGCCCGCGAGGCAAAGGGCCACAGTCTGCTTTATGCGATCGTCAGCGGGGCCGTGAACATCCTAACGTATCCGGACGGCGAGAAGGTTGGCTCGATCGAGTACGGTCTCTACTCTTATCTCACCGGCGAATGCAGCGATCGCTCCGGCAACGTCTGGATCGCGGATTACGCCACTCTTGCCGAGTACGCGCACGGCGGCAGGAAGGCGATCGCGCACAAATCCTTCACCTGGTACGTCGGAGGTTGCTCGGTCGATCCGGCATCGAACGATCTTGCTGTCGTTGGGCAGCAAGGGCACGTGTATCTCTTTCGAGACGAACGCGGCAAGGCGCACGTCTACCATACCAACGCGTCTTACGAATTACGATATTGCGGCTACGATTCGCACGGTAATCTGTTCGTGGACGGAGTGAATATTGACGGCGGAACTCTGTTCTTCGAATTGCCGAGCGACGGCCGCCAACTTGTAGCGTTGACGCTCGATAAGAAGATCGGCAACCCCGGTCAAATTCAATGGGACGGCCGGTACGTCGCAATCCAAGATCGCGATAGACCGTATCATGTTTATCAAGTGACGTTTTCCGGTTCCCAAGGAACGGTCGTGAACACGATCGCCTTTGCGGGACTTCGAAAACCGGTTGGGACTTCATGGATCGACGGGTCCGCCGTGCTCGTGCCTTACCGCGACCGCGGCCACGCCGCCGACGCCGTCGGACTCTTTAGTTACCCAGCCGGCGGAAACCCCGTGAATATCCTCAAGGGCTCGATATACCGCTACGTCAGCGCCGTGACGGTCAGCCGAGCATCAGCTCGATGAGCGTTGGGCTTCATCGAAGGAAATCGAGGTAATCAAATGCGGCTTGTTATCGCGATCGTCGCCACCCTCGCTATCGCCGGCTGCGATGTTGCCGGCAGCGCGCCCGGCACGCCGAGTTCCGCCACGTCGGCCGCCCTCGCGGCACGAAGACTGAAGACGCCGGCGGTCATCGCCATCGATCACGACAGCGAACGGCTCCTCTACTGGCCGATGAGAAAACGCGGTAGTTCGTCGCCAACCTATCTCTCCGGGCGGCTGCATATTCGAGCCATGGGGATGGTCGCCGACGGCCACGTCGTGACGATTGCAAGCGACGACCCGCCGGAGCTACTTTCGTATAACGTCGACACGCGCGCCACGAGCGCGATCGCCGATCCATACGGCCATCCGCGAGACGTCGCCATCGGCAAGGACGGTACCCTTTATGCGCTGGGCGCGAGCGACGTCGCCGTATTCCCTCCCCACTCTTCCTCGTATGACCTATCCTGCCGGTACATCCTAGAAAGCACGGCAATGGCCGTTGACAATGAGGGCGACGTCTTCGTCAACGGTTTGGGCCAGAAAAACCCTGCCAGAGTCGTCGAGTACCCGGCCGGCTCATCGAGATGCACGAAGCTAGCGCTAAAAAGGCGAGAGCGAGGCGAAGGCGTCGGCATCGGCGTCGATCCGAAGACCGACGATCTCATCGTCGAGGATGGGGGCGGGTGCGCCGGCGGCGATGAAGGCCGGATAACCGTCTATCAGCGGCCGTATGGGCCTAAGGTCGTCGCGCGCAATTGGCTGCACGCAAGTTGTCCCGGCGGGTTCCGTCTCGATGCAAACTCGTCACACCTTCTCGTTACCGACAGCTATTCAGGGCTGCGCACCCATGGCGGCGTACACGCATGCGGATTGCTGTGGGTCGATCAGCGCCTCTATCCGACCGGACGCGGCCGCAGCTTGTACACCGGAGGATGTGCCAGTGCCGTTACGACGATACCGAATACGCTTCCAAACTGAGGTGGTTGCGATGCGCTTACTTCTTCTCGCTTCCGTTGCGATCTCGATGGCCGGCTGCTCGCACGCGGGCGGCGAGGCGCTGCCGATAACCGCCGGGGCGGCACGCACGGTGGCGGGTCCGGCGTTGAACGGCCTGCGCGTCTCCGGCAACAAACTGGTTAACCGTTCCAACAACGTCGTGCACCTTCGCGGCGTCAACCGATCCGGAACCGAATACGCCTGCGTCCAAGGCTGGGGCATCTTCGATGGACTCAGCAATGCCGCGTCGATTGAAGCAATGACGGCCTGGCACGTCAACGTCGTGCGCGTACCGCTTAATGAGGACTGCTGGCTGGCAATCAACGGGATCAAGGCCCGGTACGCGGGCGAAAAGTATCGGAAGGCAATCGTCGACTACGTGAACTTGCTGCACCGCTACGGCATGTATGCGGAAGTTTCGCTGATTTATGGGGCGCCCGGGAAGTACAAGGCCACCTATGAATCCGCCGCGCCGGACGAGGATCACTCGCCCGCGATGTGGTCGAGCATGGCCTCCGTTTTCAAGGGCGATCCGAACGTTATTCTGGCACCGTGGGGCGAAACGACGGTCGGCTGGGCGTGCTTCATGCGCAAAGGCTGCGGCGACGAGGCAAAGTACGGTCCGTACGATCGGTTCTACCGGACCGCATCAATGAAGCAGGCCGTGCAGGATATGCGCGAGGCCGGTTATCAAGGTATCGTCTCGCTCCCGTGCATTAATTTCGCGAACGCGTGTGGCAAGATCAACGGCCAGGACTACGACGGATCGACCTGGCTAAAATCGCGACCGGCCGATCCCGACCACCAGACGATTGCCGAGGCGCAAGCGTTCGGCGACGATACGTGCAATACGACCGTCTGCTTCAACTCGAGCATGCGACCGATCACAAAAGTCGTGCCCATGATTTTTGCCGAGACGGGCGAGATGTACGGCGGTTCGGGCTCCGGCGAGACGGACACCGGCGCGGGCTGCGGACCGACGTACATTTCACAGTTCATGACCTGGGCCGACGCGCATGACGTCGGCTACGAAGCGTGGACCTGGGATACCTGGGGCGGCTGCGGCGTGCTCATCAAGAGCTATAACGGCATGCCGAGCTCGCCCTGGGCCAGGTGGGTCAAGAAGCATTACGCGCGCAATTGGCCAGGGTTATTGACCGAAGGCATCAAAATTATCGGTTCGAGGAGGGTGTGAATCATGCGGAAGATCACGTTGCAGCTGCAGCTTTTGTGTGCGGTCGTTCCATTGCTGGCAACGTCCTGCGGAGGGGCCGGGGCTCCCGCGAATCCGCTAGCGAACGAATCCTCGCGCGTCCTATCTCTCCCCCAAACCTCGCCCCACTTCAGAAAGCCGGCGCTGATCGCGATCGATGAGCTCTCGGGTGATTTGGTCTACTGGGAGATCAAGGACGGCCCCAGCGGCACGCCGATGACGCTGACCGGTAACCTCGGAACCTACAGCGCGAATGCCTTGGTCTCCAATGGCGACGTCGTCATCGTCGCCAGCCACGCGCCGTCGGAGATCATCGAGTACAACATCAAAACGAAAACGGAAACGACCACGGCGGATCCGTTCGGTGCGCCGGACCACGTCGCGGTCGACAAGGGCGGCACGGTCTACGCGCTGAGCCGGCACGAGATCGGCGTCTTTCCGGCCGGATCGTCGCAGCCATTTAAAATTGCCTGCAAGGAGCTGCGCGGTACGGAAGCACTCTCGATCGCCGTTGACGACGAAAGCGACGTCTTCGTTGCTGCCGACCGCGCCCGCTCGACCGACATCTTCGAACTGCCTGCCGGCTCCACGACGGATTGCGTGAAGCTCGATCTGAAAAGACCTAGCAACCTGGGCGGCATCGGCATCGATCCGAAAACCGACGACCTGGTCGTCGTCGATAATCCCGGCGTACTCTGCAGCTACGTTGGGCGGATAACCATCTATCCCAAGCCGTACGCGAGCGCCACAGCGAAACAAAATAATTTTTACGCAAATTACTGCGCCGGAGGGTTTCGCTTAGATGCAAACTCGACACACATCTACGTCGCCGACGAAACGGTTGACGAGAGCTACCCGCTCATCGACGTCCGATCGTATCCATCGGGCAGCGGCACCGAATCCTACGCCGACTACAACGCCTATACCGGCGGCTTCACCCTCCTTCCGAGTGCGTTGCCGAATTAGGCCTCTTGCGGCGCTGCTCTTGTTCTCGTCCTCCGCATGCGGCGGCCAAAGCTCAGGCGCCGCAGGCTCATCACAGTCGAGCCTGCCCGTCGTTCGGGTACGCGCCGGCCTCAGCCAAGATACTCGCCTCAAACGCCCGGGGCTGATCTCGATCGATCAGCTGACCGGCGATCTGCTCTATTGGCCGATCAAGGATGGCCCGGGCGGCTCGCCGATCACGCTCACCGGCAACCTCGGAACTTACCAGGCTAACGCCATGGCGTCAAACGGCAACGTCGTCATCATCGCGAGTTACGCCCCCGCGGAACTCATCGAGTACAACGTCAAGACAAAAGCGGAGACCATCGTGCCGGATACGTTCGGCTCGCCCTCGCACGTCGCCGTCAACAAGTCGGGCACGGTCTACGCGCTGAGTGCGCACGAAGTCGGCGTCTTTCCCAACGGGACGTCGCAGCCATACGAAATTACGTGCAAAGAGCTTAGCGGCACCGAGCCGTTCTCGGTCGCCGTGGATAACGAAAGCGACGTCTTCATCGAGACCGGCTATGGAAGCTTTACCGGCGTCCTCGAAGTGCCTGTCGGCTCGTCCAATAACTGCGTCGAACTGGATCTCGGGCGGAAGAGCGATCCGGGCGGAATCGGCATCGATCCAAAGACCGACGACCTCATCCTCATCGATAATCCCGGCTACTGCGCCGGCGGCGACGAAGGTCGGATGACGATCTATCCCAAGCCGTACGCAAAAGGAACGGCGATTACGCGCCATCTGCATGCCGGCTCCTGCGCCGGAGGCTTCCGGCTCGATGCAGGCTCCAAGCATATCTACGTCTCCGACTGGACGGTCAACGAAAGCTATCCGTTGATCGACGTGCGGACGTATCCGGACGGCAAAGGGCACCGGGCGTATGAGGACTACAGCGCGTACCTGGGCGGTTTCACCCTCGTTCCGAGTGCCCTGCCAAACTAAGGAGGATGGGAGCTGCAATGTTCTTACGATTCTTACTCCTGGCTACGACGTTCGGGGCGTTCACGGTCGCCGGATGCTCGGCGAACGGCACCGGCACCGGTCCGGGAGCCTCCGCAGTGACTGCAGCGGCCGTTCCCAATACCTCGCTCGGCCAGATACTCATCGCGTTCGATAGCAATAGCGGCCGGCTCGAGTATTGGAACTTTGGAACGGGCGGATCAAAGGCGCAGTGGCTCTCCCGCACGCTGCATATATCTGACGCCATGGGGATGGTCGCGAACGGAGATACCGTGTACATCGCGAGCGATTCGCCGCCGGCGATCGTGTCCTACGACGTTAACACGAAGAAAACGACGACCCTTGGCGACCCATACGGTGCCCCACTGGACGTCGCGATCGATCGAAACGCCGATGTATATGCGCTCAACGCCGGGAACGTCACCGTCTTCCCGCCGCGCGCACAGCCTTACGAACTCAGCTGTCCTTTCATTTCCGCAAGCACCGCGATCGCCGTCGATAACGAGGCGAACGTTTTCGTCGGGGGGAGCGGACCCGGCTCATTCGCCGGCATCGTGGAGTACGCGACGGGGTCGTCTACCTGCGCGAAGCTTCCGATCAAAACGAAGGCGTCCGTCACCGGCCTCGGCGTTAATCCGCGAACCGATGCCTTGATCGTCGTCGACAACGTGAATTGTACCGGAGGTTCCGAGGGCCGGGTGACGGCCTACCACCGGCCCATCGGTTCGAAGCGGATTGTCCACCGCGGCAATCTTCACGCCAACTGCCCGGGACCGATCCGCCTGGATGCGACCGCGAGGTACCTTCTATTCCCCGACGGCCCGTTGCAACCAAACGTTTCGCAGCGCAACTATCCCGGCATCAACTACCCGTACGTCTATTTGGGCGGCACTCCCAGCGCCTTTACCACGATTCCGAATACGCTCCCAAATTAGTCTCCGCTAATACTTGAAACGACTGTTTCAAGTATGCTAGGATAGCCGGTGTCGAGAACTCCGGACGAAGCACGCCGTGCCGAACTGCTCGACCGTGCGGTGAATTACGTCTGCCGTTACGGGCTGGCCGAGCTTTCGCTGCGTCCGCTGGCAAAGGCCGTCGGCTCGAGCCCTCGAGTCCTGCTCCACTATTTCGAATCGAAGGAGAATCTGGTTGTCGAGATCGTGCGGCAAGCCCGCACTCGCCAACAGGCGATGATGGCCAATCTCAAGCTTGCCGACGTAGCGCCGGGCGAAGTCGCGCGCACGTTATGGCGCGAGTGGAGCAAACCGCAGTGGGAGGCCGTTACGAGGCTCTCCTTTGAAGTCTACGTGCTCGCACTGCAAGACCGCGAACGCTTCCCCGGCTATCTCGACAGCTCCGTGAACGGCTGGCTGCGCGCGCTCGAAACCTGCGCGCAAGTTCCCGGATGGGGCCCCAAAGAGGCGCAGACGCTGGCGACGATCCTGATCGCCGGCTTCCGTGGGTTCTTGCTGGACCTGCTTGCGACGCACGATCGGGCGCGCATCGATCGCGCCGTCGATCGCTGGCTGGCGAGGATCTATGCAGCCTAGCAACGGCGCGCGAACCGCCGCGACGATCTTCATCTTCGTCACCGTGCTAATCGACATGCTGACCTTCGGCATGATCGGCCCCGTGCTCCCCAAGCTGATCGCCGGATTCGCCGGCAACAACTACGGCCACGCGGCCGAGATTATCGGCCTCTTCGCGACCGCCTGGGCGCTGATGCAGTTCTTCTGCTCGCCGCTGCTCGGGATGCTTTCCGATCGCGTCGGGCGGCGCCCGGTCATTTTGATCTCGAACGCGGTCAGCGTCGTAGACTACGCAATCATGGCGCTCGCGCCGAATCTCTGGTGGCTCTTCGCGGGACGCGTGCTCTCCGGCATCGCGTCGTCGAATATGTCGACCGCGAGCGCGTACATCGCCGACGTCACGCCGCCCGAGAAGCGCGCCGCCGCCTTCGGCATGATCGGCAGCGCTTTCGGTTTGGGGTTCGTGCTCGGGCCGGCGATCGGCGGCGTCGTCGGCACGATCAACCCGCGCTGGACGTTCTGGGCGGCCGCCGCTTTCGCGCTGGTCAACACGCTCTACGGCCTTTTCGTGCTGCCCGAATCGCTGCCGCCGGAACGCCGAACGGCGCGAATCGAATGGTCGCGCGCCAATCCCGTCGGAAGCCTGAAGCTGCTGCGCTCGCATCACGAGCTCTGGGGACTGACGTGGGTGAACTTCATCACCTATACCGCGCACGAAGTCTTTCCGACGGTCTGGGTCATCTACTGCATCGCGGCCTTCGGCTGGAGCACGGGAAGCGTCGGCCTCACGCTCGCACTGGTCGGGGTCGTCTCGGCGATCAATCAAGCGACGGCGGTCCGCCCGGTCGTCGCTAAACTCGGCGAACGCCGCGTGCTGCTCGCGAGCCTCGCGGTGGCCGCGGGGGGTCTTGCCTTATTGGGCGTCCACAACGGGTATGCGTTTTTGATCGCTGCGATCGTCATCGCGTTGCCGATGTACCAGGCCTCGTCGCAAGCGTTGATGACGCGCCGCGTGAAACCCGAGGAACAAGGGGAGCTGCAGGGCGCGCTCGGCTCGGTGCGCGGCCTTTCGATGCTGATCGGGCCGTCGATCTTCTCGCTGACCTTCGCGCAGTTTGCCGGGCCGTGGCGCTCGTTCGGCCTGATCGGTGCGCCGTGGCTGCTCGCCGCGCTAATGTATGGGATATCGCTGCTGGTTGCTACACGCGCCACGTCGCGGGCCGACGACGTCGTGCTGCCGGTCGAACCGGTCCCGCCGCAATACGCCGAGAGTTTCGAAACGTAGCCTTTAAAAGCTCCGGCTCATCAGCTCGCCGACGGCCGGCTCGTGCAGCAGATCTTTCGGATCGAGCGGACAGAACGCAACCGGCTTGGGATCCTCGTCCGCCGACGAATCCCGCTGCCAGCATTTTCCGGGCAGAATTGCGCAGTAGCAGATCCGAAAGTTCAGACGCTTCTGCGCCTCGAGGAAGGGGCGCGCAAAATGTTTGCTGGCCAGCGAAAAGCCCACGCCGCGATCGCCCGGGCGAACGACCGATCCCGGCGCGGAGCTGTCGATTCCCAGGGCGATCTTCTCGCCACGCGGCGTACGGGCGACGAGGCGCGGTCCGAGGCCGTCGTTGCTCACGCCGATCGTGATGGTATCGCCATTGACGCTCTCGGTGACGCCGACGTAGGGCCAGACCTGCGCGCCGAGCTGCTCTTCGAGCACCTTGGTCTGAGACTGCATGACGCGCGCCTGCCACCACGGACGCACCCGCGGCGAGCGTGGAGATCAGCAAGGCGAAAAGGGCGATGACGAGATCTAACCGGACTCCGCGGGCGACCTTCGAGACGCGATCGTCGTTATGCGGCATCGCCGCGGCCTACTCGAAGCACACGATCGGCTTGACGATGCGCGCCTGCGCAAGTTCGCGATAAGCGCGCGGCACATCGTCGAGCGCGATCAAGCTCGCGCCGACCTTCTCCGCGGTAACGACGGCGCGTTCGATCAGCGAAAGCGCCTCCCGAGTATCGTTCGGCCCGCACGAATAGGTCGCGACGACGCGCAGATCGCCGAAATAAAAACGGGTCGAATCGAGCGTCAGCGCGACCTCGGGGGGGAACGGAGTAAACATCACGATCGTTCCTCCGCCGGCCGTTGCTTGCACGGCGGCCTGCATGGCCGGGACGCTCCCGGGCCCGCAGATAACGGCGTCGGCTCCCTCGGGCAAGACGCGTTCGATCTCGTCGGGATGAAAGGCGACGGCGCCGTTGGCCTGCGCGATCGTGCGCCGCTCCTCGACGAAGTCGCTTCCATACACCTGCGCGCCGAGCGCGACTGCGGCGAGAACGTGAAGCTGACCCATCACGCCGAGGCCAATGACGTAGCAGCGATCGCCGGGACGAACTCCGCTGCGGCGCAGGGATTTCACGACGCAGGCGAGTGGTTCGACGAGCGCCGCGTCGCGGAATGGAACGTTCGCGGGCAACGCGAGCGTGTCGCGCTGATTCTCACGCGAAACTCGAAAGTATTGCGCGAGCCCCCCCGGCTCGATCTTCGTCGCCCGCCAGGTCGAGCACTGAACGTGCTCTCCCCGCTTGCAGGCGCGGCACTCGAAGCACGGCGCGTGATGATGCACGAAGACGCGGTCGCCGACCGCGAACGTTGACTCGCCGGCGACTTCGGCTACCACACCCGCCGGTTCGTGGCCAAGCACGAGCGGCGCCTTGCGCCGGATATACCAGGCCATCACGTCGCCGCTGCAGATTCCGCTGGCCATCGTCTGCACGAGCATATCGCCTTCGCGCAGAACGGGAACGTCGCGCTCCTCGATGCGAATGTCGTCGATGTCGTAGAGCACCGCGGCGCGCATGGTCGGCGTCACGGTTCGATCACCAACTTCACGGCGTCGCCGGTATCGAGGCGCTGGAAGGCTTGCGCGATTTGCTCGAGCGGATAGGTCCCCGAGATCAGCGCCGTCAGCGGGAGCGCGTGAGAGCAGATCAGCTCGTACGCCGTACGAACGTCGTCGGGCGTGAAGTGGAAGGGCGCGACGAGCTGCACTTCGTCGTAGTGCAGACGCGCCGCGTCAAACGATACGTTCGTTCCGCTGGGAAGCCCGGCGAAGAACGAAATGCAGCCGCCGCGGCGCACCAGCGCCGGCGCGCGTTCCCACATCTGCGCGCTTCCGGTGCATTCGACGACGGCGTCGGCCCCGCGCCCGGCCGTGCGCCCGGCGATGACCTCTTCCATCGCCACCGCGCGCGTGTCGAAACTCTCCAAGCCAAGCTCTCGAGCGAGGCCCGCTCGCTGCGGGTTGCGCCCGAAGAGCAGCACCTCGACACCGCGACCGCGCAGCAGCAGCGCGTGGAGGATGCCGAAGCCGCCGTTGCCGAGAATTGCGACGACCGAATCCGCTTTCGCAGCGAGCAGCTCGACCGAATGAACGACGCACGAGAGCGGCTCGAGAAACGCGCCCTCGACCCAAGTAACGTCTTCGGGTTTCTGGTAGCAGTTGCGATCGACGACGCGCTGCGGCACGGCGATCGTATCCGAATACGCGCCTAGGATCATCGCCGGCATGATTGACTCGCAGAGCTCCTCTTGCTCACTGCGGCACCAAAAGCACGCGCCGCACGGCGCGGTGTGCACGCACATCACGGCATCGCCCGGCTCAAAGGCCGTGACGCCGTCGCCAACCGCGGCGACCTCGCCCGAAAATTCGTGCCCGAAGCGGGTCGGCATCGGCATCTTCGGGTGGCCGCGACGGTAGGTCTTCAGATCCGTGCCGTCGGTCAACGCGGCGCGTACGCGGACGACGATGCCGCCGGGTTCGGCCAGCGGCGCGGCCTCTTCTCGCAGTTCGATCCGCTGCGGCTCGACGAGCATCGCGACGCGCGAACGGCCGTCGATCACTGCGCGGGGTCGGCCACGCAGGCCAGCAGCGCCGCGCGAACCACTTCGGGGAGCGGACGGCTCTTGCGCGTCGCATCGTCGATCGTCGCGACGACGAAGCTCCAGGCCGCGCCCGGCTCGCCGGTTCGTTCGTTGAAGAATACGGTCCTCCAGCGCACGCTCGACGAACCGACGCGCTCGATGTGCGTGCGCATGCGCAGCCAGTCGCTCATGCGCGCCGGTGCGTGATATTCGGCGTTGACCTTCACGCGCGGCAGCCAGAAGCCGTATTCGGTAAAGACGCTTTCGTAGGGAAAGCCGAGCTGCGCGAACATCTGCATCTCCGCATACTCCGCGAAGCGTGAATAGGCGGCGAAGTACATGATGCCGACGACGTTGACGTCGGCCCACTGCACCTGCAGCCGGGCCTCGAAGGTGCGCGCCCCGGGCGGGAGCGTCTCTTTATACCGTGCCATGATACCGTGCGATCGGATCGACCTCCAGGTTGACGCGGCTGCCGCGAGGGCGCGCCGCGAGCGTCGTGCGCGTCAGCGTCTCGGGTATCAGCGCGATCTCAAACCAGCCGTCTCCCGTTGCGGCGACCGTCAGGCTGATGCCGTTGACGGTGACGAATGCCTTGGCGACGATCGAGCGCGTCAAGGTTGCGGGCAGCTCGATCCGCATCCGTTCGCCCTGCCCTTCCGCCACGCGCGAAAGCACTTCGGCCGCAGCGTCGCCGTGGCCGTAGACGAAATGGCCGCCGACGCGATCGCCGACGCGCAGCGCGTACTCGACGTTGACCACGTCGCCGGTTTGCAAGTCGCCCGTCGTACTGCAAGCTAACGTCTCGGGTATCACGTCGAACGCAACCGCCGCTGCCGCCACCGCGGTTGCGGTCAGGCAGATTCCGTTGATCGCAATCGAATCGCCGGGAGCCGGGTGCTCCGCCTCGACGCCCTCGCAGCTCACCACGAGTCTCGCCCCGCCGTCGCTGCGGAATTTGTTCGAGACGACCGTTCCACGATAGCGAATCAGCCCGCTAAACATCGGCAAAGACCCCGCTGACGAGCAGGTCGCCGCCGATTCGCTCGGTGCGATCGAACCGTAAGCGCATGGCCTGGAGTTCGGCGCCGGCCAAGACCGGTACGCTGGTTTCCCCGCGCAGCAACAGCGGCGCGATCAGCCAATAGAAACGATCGGCCTGGCGCGCGGCGATCAGGCGACCGGCCAGGGTGGGGCCGCCCTCGCACAGGACACTGAAGATGCCTCGTGCGCGTAGCGCCTCGAGAGCTTCCAGAAGATCGAGCCGGCGGCTCTGCGGCGTTCCGACCGCGACGACGTCGGCGACCTCGCGAAGTTCGTGAAAAGTTTCAGCTACGGCGCCCGGCGCAAGCACGATCGTACGCGCGTAACCCGCTTCTTGCGCGAAGATCCGGCTGCGCGGCGAAAGGCCTTCACGCTCGCAGAGGACCACGCGCACGTACGGGCGCAGACGATCGCGTGGCGGACGCACGGTCAGCTGCGGATCGTCGACCGCAACGGTGCCCGCGCCGACCATCACCGCGTCGTACCCGATGCGCAGGCTGCGGACGAACTCGCGGCTCTGCTCTCCGCTCAACCACTCCTGCACGCCGGGACGGGCGGCGATCGCCCCGTCCAGCGACATCGCCATCTTCACCGCGAGATAGGGACGCGCCATGCTCGCGGCTCGGCCGAACATTTCGATCAAATCGCGCGCGGCATCGTCGTGGGCGACGACGACGTCGAGGCCGTGACGGCGCAGGTGCTCGGCGCCTCCGTGCTCGGTGGGATCGAGCGTGCCGGCGACCACGCGTACGATGCCCGCCTCGACCAGCGCACCCGTACACGGCGGCGTCGAACCGACGTGACCGCAGGGCTCGAGCGAGACGTAGATCGTCGCCCCGCGCGCCGCATCGGCCGCTTGTTCGAGCGCGTACGTTTCGGCGTGCGCCGCCCCCGCTCGATGATGGTAGCCTTCTCCGACGATCTGGTTCTCCCGCACGATGACCGCGCCGACGGGCGGATTGGGCAAGGTGCTGCCGATGCCGCGGGCCGCCAGCTCGTAGGCGCGCTGCAGGTAGACTTCGTCGAGCGGCGTCAGCTTGCCATCGGAGTACTCCACGGGCCAGGGCTGTTCGCCACCGCAACGACTATCGCATCGTTCACCAGCCCGCCAGCCTCACGGACGGCGCCCGCGCAGTCGCGCAACGTCGATCCGGTCGTGCAGACATCGTCAAAGAGCGTTACACAACGGCCGGCCACCTCGGCCGCATCGCAGCCGAAGCGCCCGCGGGCCGCCAGGCGCAGGGCACGCGAACGGCCGCGCTGGGCATCGCCCGAACGTTGGCTCAACGCGAGGACGACGTGCGCGCCGGCAACCTTCGCGGCGATGCGCGCCACGAGCGCGACGCCGTCCATGCCCCGCAGGCGGCGGCGCTTTACCGTCGTGGGAACGGGAAGCAGTATCGAGTCGCACGCAACCAGCGGCGCGGCGAGGAGGCCGAGCGCTTCGGCAACGTCGCGGCGGCCGTCTTTGAGTGCGAGGATCGCATCGCGCAGCCTTCCCTCATAGACCGCGAGTCCGCTGACCCGCAGCGACGGAAACCGAGCCTCGATCGCCGGGCCATGCGGCGCGCACGCGCTGCAGAGTCCGGAGCCCAACGCGTTGCAGCTCGCGCATTGCGCTGGAAATACGAAGTCGAGAAGCGGCCGCAGATCCACACCGCTCGATCACGCGCTTTGCGAAAACGACTAGGGAGCTCTGTTAGCTACTCGCGGTGCCATCGGTTGCGACGAGTGCGTCGTCGAGGACGAGGCCATGCGCCACGTCGTAGTCGCGGCCGACGACGGTGTCGCGCAGGGTCGCGCCCGCACCGATGTTCGAATCCTGCCAGACGATGCTGCGCTCGAGGCGCGCGCCGGAGCGCACGCAGACGCCGTCGTCGAGGATGCTCGGGCCGACGATCGCGACGCCGTCCTCGATACGCACGCAAGCGCCGATGCGAACCGCACCTTCGATACGCACGTCCTTGCCCAGCGTCGCCGAAGCGTCGATCCCGTCGGCCCGCGTCTGCGGGATGCTGACGACGCCTCGAATCACATCGTAGCTGGCGCGCCGGTACTCTGCCGGCGTGCCGATATCGGACCAATAGGTGCCTTTCGCGTCGAAGCCGTAAAACGCTTCGCCCGCACTCTGCAATGCCGGGAAGACCTGCTTGCCGAAATCGTAAAACTCGTTTGCCGGAATCCGGTCGAAGATCTCGGGTGAGAAAAAGTAGACGCCGGTGTTCGCGAGCTTGCTGCGTTCGGTGCCTTTGGGCGGCTTCTCCTGAAAGCCGACGATCTTTCCTCGATCGCCGAGCACGACGACGCCGTACTGATCGACCTCCTCGCACTCGACCAAACCGAGCGTCGCGATCGCTTCGCGTTCGCGATGAAACGCGAGCACTTCATCCAGCCGCATGTCGGTGACTTCGTCGCAGCCGATTACGAGAAACGGGCCGTCGTCGAAGAACGACTGGACCTTCTTCAGCCCGCCCGCGCTGCCGAGCAGTTCCGGTTCGTACGAATAGTGCAAACGCACGCCGTAGTTCGATCCGTCGCCGAGCGTTCTGACGATCGCGTCGGCGAGATAGTGAAGGTTAATGACGATCTCGTCGTACCCGTACGCCTTCAAGTAGCGCATCAGGTGAATCGCGTTGGGAACGCCCGCGATCGGCACGAGGGGCTTCGGGACAGATTTAGTCAGCGGGTAGAGCCGCGTCGAGAGGCCTCCCGCCAAGATCATCGCTTTCACGGTCGGAGTTGATCCAGTGCGACGAGCGCGGCGAAGTGCGGAAGGGCGAGTTGGCGGCGCCAGCGCCGCGGTTCTTTGACGAGCCGGTAGAGCCATTCCAGGCGCATGCGCTGCAGGATCTGCGGCGCACGCGCGACGCGGCCGGAGATCACGTCGAAGGAACCTCCCACGCCGATACCCACGCCGCATCCCGTCTCGCGGAGATGGTCGGCCAGCCAAAACTCCTGGCGCGGCGAGCCCATGCCGACGAAGAGCAGCCGCGCGCCGCTGGCCGCGATCTCCTTCACGACTTGCGGCGTCTGGTCGCGGCTAAAGTAGCCGTCGCGCGTTCCTGCAATCTGCAATCCCGGGAAGCGCACCTCCAAAATCGCCGCCGCGTCGGCGGCAACGCCTTCCCCGCCGCCGAGAAAATAGACCGGGAGCTCCGCGATGGAGGCACCCGAGCAGAGGTGCTCCAAGAGCTCGACGCCCGCGACGCGGTCGCGCAGCGGCGCGCCTCGCCAGCGCGCCACGGTGAGCACGCCGGCCGTATCGCACAGCGAAAGCGCGCTCTGGTTGACGATGCTGCGAAACTTCGCATCCTTTTGCGCGTAAACGACCATCTCGGTGCCGAGCGTTACGACCTGCGCGCCGCTGCCGCCTCGCGCCAAGTCGAGAATGTTCGTCGTCGCTTCGTCCGCATCGATCGGATCGAGGCGGCAGCCGAGAATTTGCAGCGAACTCACCGGGACTCGACGGCGGGCGACACGTAGGCCGCCAGCAGCGGGCGCAACCGATCGGCGACGGCCGGCGGAATCTCGTCGAGCGGCAGGCGGCACGAGCCCACGCGGAAGCCAAGCTGGGCCATCGCCCATTTCACCGCGATCGGACTCGTCGTTGCAAAGAGCGCGTCGATGAGCGGCAGCAGCGACGCGTGGATCTGTGCAGCGTCGTCGGGGCGGCCGTTTCGGTACGCGTCGACCATCGCATGATACTCGCGCGAACAGAGATGCGAGGCGACGCCGATGACGCCGTCGGCACCCAGCGCCAGACACGGAAGAAAGAGGTGATCGTCGCCCGCCCAAACGATGAAACGCTCGCCGCGGTCGCGCAGAATCATCCCGATCTGTTTGAGATCGCCGCTGGATTCTTTGACGCCGGCGATATTCTGGTTGCGCCGGGCGATTTCGAGCAGCGTCTCGGGAAGCAGATTCGCCCCAGTACGCCCCGGGATGTTGTAGATCACGACGGGCAGCGGCGTCGTCTGCGCGATCGCCGAGAAGTGCGCGATCATTCCGCTCTGCGTCGGTTTGTTGTAGTAGGGCACGACCGCGAGAATTGCATCCGCGCCGGCGGCCGCCGCATCGCGTGCGGCGATGACGGACTCGAGCGTCGAGTTCGTCCCGGCGTTGGCGATGACGTAGGCGCTCCCGCCGACGGTCTCCTTGACGGCGCGATAGAGTTCGACGCGCTCGCCGGGCTCGAGCGTCTGGCCTTCGCCGGTCGAGCCGGCGAGGATTAGGCCGTCGTTGCCGCGCTCGACGAGCCAGCGCGCCACGCGCTGCGCCTCGCGCAGGTCGACCTCGCCGTGCTCGTCGAACGGCGTCACCATCGCGGTGAGAATCACTCCGAGTTGCGAGTTCATACGACGGGATCTCCTCGTTCCAGACAAAACTGATCGTGAACGGCGTTTTCGGCCCGCTCGGCCTGCGCGGCCGGCACGAGCACCGAGATCGTCACGTTGCTGTCGGTGCAGTGAATGATCTCCACGTCGGCGTTCGAGAGGGCCTCCACCACGTTGTGTACGACGCCCGGAGCGTAGCGCATTCCCATCCCGACGACGGAGAGCTTCGAACATCCCTCGCGCACCCGCACCGCCAGGTTCAGATCGCTGAGCAGTCGCCGAATGTCGTTGCCGCGATCGCCTTCGACGACGAACGCGACGCCCGCCTGATTGATCGTCACCTGGTCGATCGAAATCTCCGCCTCGGCCACCCGGCGGAACATCTCGAGCTCGGTCTGCATCCGGCGCTCGGGCGACTCGATGTCGCCGCGAATGATGCGCACCCACGTTACTCGGCCCGACGAGGTGACGCCGGTGACCGGGCGATGGTGATCGACGTCTTCGTCGACGATCGTGCCGCGATCGGTCGTAAGCCCCTTCACCGCGTAACGGGTTCCGGTACGGCTTGCGTACTCGGCGGCCTTGGAGTGCATGACTTTCGCGCCGTGATCGGCGAGCTCGCTCATCTCCGCGAGCGACGCGCGCTCGATCGTGCGCGCGGTCGGAATGCGCCGCGGGTCGCCGGTCATCGCGCCGCTCACGTCGGTATAAATATCCACGCGCTGCGCGTCGAGGGCGTGACCGATCGCGACCGCCGAAAGATCGGTGCCGCCGCGCCCGAGCGTCGTGATCGTGCCGTCTTCGGCGACGCCTTGGAAACCGGCGATGACCGGAACGATCTCCTTCTCCAGGAGATCGCGAACCGAGTCGGGCTCGACCCGCAGAATCGTGGCGTCGCCGTGACGATCGTTCGTCACGATGCCGGCTTGCGCGCCGGAGAGCGCAACGGCGGCGATACCCTCGGCGCTCAGCTCGCCGGCAAAGACGGCGGCGGAGATCAGCTCGCCTGCGGCGAGCAGCAGATCCGCGTTCGCATTTCCGCTCGGGCCCGCGAGCAGCGAGAGCAGCGTATCGGTCGCGTACGGCTCGGGGGAACGGCCCATCGCGGAAACGACCGCGACGGTCGCAAATCCGGCATCGCGGGCGTCCCGCACGCGCCCGAACGCGAGCAGCCGCTGCTCGCGCGTCGCGACCGAAGTGCCGCCGAACTTCAAGACGGCGATGCGGGCGGTCGCGTTCATGCGGCGATGAATCCCTTTTGCAGGAGCAGCTCGAGTATCTGCACGGCGTTGGTCGCGGCTCCTTTGCGCAGTTGATCGCCGACGCACCACAACGCAAAGTCCGTCCCTGTGCCGCCCTGAGCGGCGCGCAAACGCGCGACGTGCACGTCATCGGTTCCCTCGACGTCGCGCGGCGTAACGATCCCCGTCGCATGAAAGACAACACCGGGCGCGCTTTCGAAGGCCGCCGCGAGCTGGGCGCAGGTCGTGGGCCGCTGCGTCTGCACGAAGACGGCTTCGCTGTGCGCGGTTCGCACGGGAACGCGAACCGAGGTGACGCTCATCTCGAGATCGGGAAGCCCGAGCATTTTCTTGCTTTCCTCGCGTCACCTTGCGCTCTTCGCCGCTCCAGCCCTCGTCGTCGAAGCTTCCCACCTGCGGCACGACGTTGCGCGCGAGCGGCCGGGGGAAGACGGCCGGCGGCGGTTCGGCGTCACCGCCGATGACGGCCCGTTCGCCGGCCTCGAGCTCGTCGAGCCCGGCCCGGCCCGCGCCGCTGGCGGCTTGATAGGTCGCGACCTGCACGCTCTGCAGACCGGCCGCGTCCCGAATCGGTCGCAGCGCCGTGCAGAGCAGGATCGCCGTGCAGTTGGCGACCGGGAAGAGCCGGTGCTCCGGCCGCATTTCGTCGGCGTTGACTTCCGGAACGATGAGCGGCACGCCGTGACGCATCCGGAACGTCGCGCTGTTATCGATCACGATCGAACCGCGTTCGATTAGCGCCGGCGCGTACTTTTCGCTCGCGTCCTCACCGCCGGCGAAGAACACCACGTCGTAGCCGCGCAGCGCCTCGTCCGAGGCCGCGCGGACGTCGAGGCGATCGCCGCGAAAACGCACCGCCGCGCGGCGTTCGCGCGAAGCGAAGGGCCCGAGCTGCGCGACGGGCACGTTGCGCTCTTCGAGCACCGCAAGAATCGTCTCGCCGACGGCGCCCGTGGCCCCAACGACCGCGACCTTCACGCGCGCGCTCGCAACGGGAGCGGCGCATCGTCAAGTATGGAATCGAGCCCGACAGAGAGCCCGCGGCGCTTGCCGACGGCGCGCACCGCGGCCAGCATGCCGGCGACGAACGATTCGCGGCTGAGCGAATCGTGACGAATCGTCAGCAGCTCGCCCGTTCCGCCGAGCATCACTTCTTGATGCGCGACGAGTCCCGGCAAACGAACGCTGTGAATCGCGGGTGGCCGTCCGCCCGCGCGCTCCATGCGCTCCGCGGTTTCGCGCGCCGTGCCCGACGGCTTGTCTTTCTTGCCGGCATGATGGAGCTCGACGATCTCGGCGTCGGGGAAAAATCGAGCCGCCTGCTCGGCAAAGCGCATCATCAGCGTCGCGCCGAGCGAGAAGTTAGGGACGAGCAGCACGCCAACGCCGCGTTCTTGCGCCGTCGCGGCGAGCACGGCACGCTGTTCGGTGCTCCATCCGCTCGTGCCGATCACGGTCGGCAGACCGCGCCCCACGGCCGCCAGCGAGATGTCGTAGCTGCCGGGTTGCGTCGTGAGATCGAGCAGCACGTCGGGTTTGCGGGCGATGACGGCTTCGACGGAATCGACGACGTCCGCGACGCTATCCGAGCGGCGCGCCAAACCACAGCAGAACTCGCCGCTGCCTTCGAGCGCTTCTCGCGCGATCGTGCCCATGCGTCCGTGGATTCCAGCGACCGCGACCCTCAAACCTTGAGGCACCGTGCGGCCTCCCCTCTCATGGCGAGCTTGAGCTTCCCCGTGTCATGTGAGCTCCACGTGTGTCATTCTGAGCTCCACGTGTGTCATCCTGAGCTTGTCGAAGGATGTCGAAGAACTAGATTTTTTCTAGCGGCGCGTACTTCAGCATCAGCATCTTCTGCCCTACGTTGGGGAAGTCGATCGTGACCAGACCATCCCCACCGGCGCCGACGATGCTCTCGATCCGGCCTTCGCCCCACTTCGGATGACGCACGCGGTCGCCGGCCGTGAGGCCGAGGTGCATGCCCGCGCCCGCGGATTCGTGGATCGCGACTTCGCGCCAGCGGCCGCCCGCCGGGCGCGCCAGCGGAACGCTGTCGCTCTCGAGGACCAGAAGCGACGGCAGCTCCTCGATGAAGCGCGACTTCGGATAGGCATAGGTGTTGCCGAAGAGCGCGCGCCGCGCCGCGTAGGTAAGGAAGAGGCGGTCGATCGCCCGCGTGATGCCGACGTAGGCAAGGCGCCGTTCTTCTTCCAGTTCGGTCTGCTCGGTGAGCGCCCGGCTGTGCGGGAAGACGCCCTCTTCGAGACCGGTGAGGAAGACGCTGGGGAACTCCAGTCCCTTCGCGCTGTGCAGCGTCATCAGCGTGACGTACGACGCTTCGTCATCGAGCGCGTCGAGATCGCTGACGAGCGCAATGTTCGCTAGGAAGCCGGCCAAGGACGGTTCCTCGTCGTTGGTCTCGTACTCGCGCGCGACGCCGACCAGTTCCTGGAGGTTCTCCATTCGTGCGCGAGCGTCGTGCGTATCCTCGCTCTGCAGCTCGCGAAGATACCCGGACTCCTCCATCACCGCAACCAGCAGATCGGCAACGTTAAACTCTTTCGCGCGAACGCGCAGATCGTTGATGAGATCCGCAAAGCGCTCGAGCTCCTTGAGCTTCTTGGGAACGGCCGTCCGCAGCAGCTCGCCATTGAAGATCGCCTCGCCGACGGAGAGGCGCGCCGAGCCGGCCGACTGCACGAGCGCCGAGAGCGTCTGCTGGCCGATGCCACGCCGGGGCACGTTGACGATCCGCTTGAAGGCAAGCGCATCGGACGAGTTGACGATGTAGCGAAGATAGGCGACGATGTCTTTGATCTCGGTGCGCGCGTAGAAACCGACGCCGCCGACGACGCGATAGGGGATTCCCTCGGCCAGCAGCGCTTCTTCAAAGACGCGCGACTGGGCATTGGTGCGGTAGAGAACGACGAAATCGCGATACGCCGAGCCTTCGCGCACGAGATTTTTGACTTTCTCGACGACGTAGCGCGCTTCGTCGCGCTCCGTCGCCGCGGGATAGACCGAGATCGGCTCGCCCTCGTCGCGCGAGGTGAAGAGCTTCTTGGCGGCCCGCGACCGGTTGTTGGCGACGAGTGCGTTCGCCGCTTCGAGGATGCGCCCCGAGCTGCGATAGTTTTCCTCGAGCTTAAAGACGTTCGCGCCCGGGAAGTCTTCTTCGAAGCGCAAGATCATGCGGTAGTCGCTGCCACGCCACGAGTAAATCGACTGGTCGTCGTCGCCGACAACGGTAATGTTCCCCGAGCGGGCGGCGAGCAGCGCGACGAGCCGGTACTGCGCGGCGTTGACGTCTTGATATTCGTTGACTAAAACGTACTCGAACTTGCGTTGATACTTCTCGCGGACGTCCTTGTCGCGTTCGAGCAGATCGATCGCGCGGACGATGAGGTCGTCGAAGTCCAGCGAGTTGGACTCGTTGAGGCGCCGCTGGTACTCGGTGTAGACGTTGGCGATGCGCTCGCCGAGGAACGACGTCTGGCGCTGGACGTATTCGTCGGGCCAGATCAGCGCGTTCTTGGCTTTATCGATCTCCGCGAGGCAGGCTCCCGGCGAAATCTGGCGCTCGTCGTAATCCAGATCGTCGACGATCTCGCGCACGAGCTGGCGCTGATCGGCGTCGTCGATGACGGCGAACGTCGGCGCGATGCCGATGCGCGAACCGTCGCGGCGCAGAATGCGCACGCACATCGAGTGAAACGTTCCGACCCATACGTCGCGGGCGTCGGTACCGATCATGTTCTGCAGGCGGGTTTTCATCTCACCCGCGGCTTTGTTCGTAAAGGTTACCGCCAGCACGCGATCGGGAGCGACGCGCAGCTCTTTAAGCAGGTAGGCGATGCGATGCGTAAGTACGCGGGTTTTTCCGCTGCCCGCACCAGCAAAGATCAAGACGGGGCCATCGGTCTGCCGAACGGCGGCAGATTGCACGTCGTTGAGGACTTCCGTTTCCAGGAGCATTTATAGCGATTCGGCGCAAGTGTCGTTAACGCCTTGTTTATGGAGAAACTGCTACGTTTTCGGCACCGTCAGCGCACCGCGCGCAGCACGCGAGCGCGCCTGGCGGCAATCGCAAAGGCGGCGGCGAGCAATGCGAGCGTCGATTCCGCGCCCATATTGTGATTGACGGAGTCTGCGTCCAGGCCGTCGTAGCACCCGCCGCCCTGCGCCATGACGACGCCGCGCGAATTCTTTCCGTAGTACCATTCCAGCGCGAGCTCGGCGGCGGCGAAGCGACTAACGTCGCCGGTCAGATCGAAAGCCGCTAGCTGCGCGTTGACCATCGCGTAGGCCTCCAACGGCTGCTGCGCGTAGAGCGCCCGCCGGCCTCCGCGGGGATACCAGCCCTCGTTGCCGATCGGCACGTGCACGCCGTTGTGGGTCGTCACGCTCTCGTAGAAGGCCAACGTCGTCAGGCCCACGTCCTGGAAGGCCTTCTCGCCAAGCACTTGCCCCGCGCGGATCATCGCTTCGGCGAGACGCGCATTATCGTAGGTCATGACGTCTTCGTACCACGGCCACTCGTCGGATGCCGTTCAACTCGTACGCGCCCTGCAGGTCGCGCGCAATGCCCGAGAGCGCGCTCGCATACCGTTCCTCTTTGACGGCGGCGTATGCGTGCGCGAGCCCGATTGCCGCGTAGGCGCGCGAGCGAAGATAATCGAGGGTTCCGAGCGCGGGCAGCGCACGGCCGAGCAGCGTCGCGCAGACGCGCCGCCACGGCTCCGCGGGCGCATTGGCCACGCCGTAACCGAGCGCCCAGATCGCCCGGCCGATGCTGTCGTGCGTTCCGCATTCGTCGCACCAGCGCCGGTCGTACTCCATGAAGTTGTGGAAGCGACCGTCGGCGAGCTGCGCGTGCTGCAGAAAGGCGAGGTAGGTCGAAGCGAATCGCTGGCTCTGCCGATCGTTGGGCGAGAGCCGCAGATGCTCGAGCGCGACGATGAAGGCTCGCGAGACGTCGTCCGTGCAATAGCCGGTCTTGCGATTCGGCGACGCGTACAGCGCGTGCTGAATGATGCCGACATCGTCGGTGAGGACGGCCAGGTGGTCCATCGGCGGGAGCGCTCGGCTCCGCCCCTTACGCAGTGTTGACGAGCTCCATCGGTCCGCGCGGGCAGAGTTCGGCAAAGAGCGCACCGTACTGCGAGGCGACGTGCGGCCACGTCATCTGCCGTCCGAAGCGGTAGGCCCGGCGTTCGGTCGCGCGCCGCAGGGCCGGATCGTCGAGCAGCATGTTCAGCCGGCTCGCAATCGAGGCCGCGTCGCGAAATTCGCAGAGAAAACCGCGATTGTGGGCGAGGAGCTCTTGCGCGTAGAGATAGGGCGTCGAGACGATGGCCTTGCCGCAGCCGACGGCGTACGCCAGCGTTCCGCTGACGATCTGCGCGGGATTCAAGTACGGCGTGAGATAGATGTCGGTTGCCGCGAGATAGCTGACGACCTCGTCGAAGTCCAGGTATTTGTCGATCAGCTGGACGTTGTAGTTCAGGCCGAAATCGCGCACCATCGAGATCAGCGATTCTCGGTACGACTCGCCTTCCTGACGGCGTACGACGGGATGCGTTTCGCCCAGTATCAGATAGAGCGTCTCGGGGTGGCGCTTGACGACGTCCCGCATCGCTTCGATCGCATACTCGAGGCCTTTGCCGCGGCTGATGAGGCCGAAGGTCGAGATGACGGTGCGCTGGCCGATGCCGAACGAGGCTTTTGCGGCGTCGGTATCCTGGAACGGCACGTCGGGCACGCCGTGATGGATGACGGCAAGCCGCTCGGGATCGACGCCGTAAATATTCTCCAACAGGCCGCGTCCGGTCTCCGAGAGAGCGACGACCTTCGATGCCTGTTCGCAGAGCGCTCGCGTCACTCGGAGATAGTCCTCGTCCGGATCCGGCAAAACCGTATGCATCGTCAACACGACCGGCTTCTGTAAGACGCGGATAAAATCGACGAGCCACTCGCCGCGTTCGCCCCCGAACAGCCCGTATTCGTGCTGAATGTTCACGAGCTCGATCGGGTAGACGGAGACGAGTTCGGCGGCACGAGCGTAGCTCTCGCGGCTCTGCTCCTTGATCCGTGCGACGACCTCGGGCGGATACCGGCGGACCTCAGCATCCGGCTCATCGATCGCGATGACGGGGCTGGAAAAGCCAAAGGCACGGTCGTAGGCGTTGACTACGTCCTTCGTAAACGTGGCGATTCCGCACTCCCGGGGCGGATACGAGCCCAAGAATAAAACCTGGGGCGGAAGCATGCGTGGGTGCGTCTCCTACTCCTTTCTGGACCCCAATTTACCCCGCTCCGGATGCAGGGTAAACCGAACGAGCGCCGGGCGCGGCCGTAAGCTTTGACTAGGTCGGCGAGCCGATCCGAGCGCCCGCTTCTACCATGGTCCCCGGTTCGAGGCTCACATCGTGGCCGATCACGCTGCCTCGACCGATCTGCGTCTTCGGCCCGACCGTGACGTTGCTGGCGAGGATCGCTTCCTCTATAACAGCGCCGGCGCCCACGCTGACGCATTCCCATAAGACGGACTCTCGGACCACCGCGCTCGCGCCGATGCTGCAGCCCCGGCCGAGAACGACGTTGGGGCCGACCGTGGCGCTGGCGTCAACCACGACATCGGCGTCGGCGTGGACGGGCGGAACGACTCCGGGGTGACCGCGGAGGACCTCGCCGCCGTCTCCACTGATTCCCGGTTCGACGAGCAGGGGCATGGCGCCGCTAAGCACGTCGCGGTGGGCGGCCAGATACTGCTCCGGCCGGCCGAGATCGATCCAGTAGTCGTCGGTGGTGTAGGCGTAGAGCTTCTTACCTTCGGCAATCGCTTCCGGAAAGGTCTCGCGTTCGATCGAAACGTTGCGCCCGGCGGGAATGAGCGAGAGGATCTCGCGCTCGAGCAGATAGGTTCCGGCGTTGATTTCGTCGGTCTGCGCTTCGTCTTTGGGCGGCTTTTCGACGAAGGCAGTGATGCGGCCGTCGGGCTCGTGCGCGATGCAGCCGAATGCTGAGGGATCCTCCACGCGAATCAAATGCAGACAGCCGACGCCGCCCTTTTCTTCGTGGTAGCGTCGCATCGTCGTCAAATCGAGGCTCGTAAAGATATCGCCGTTGAGCACGAAAAACGGCCCGGTGATGAATGGCTCGACGTTTTTGAGCGCGCCGGCGGTACCCAGCGGCGTCTCCTCGATCGCGTAGGTCACCTTCATTCCGAGGCCCGAACCGTCGCCAAAGTAATCGATGATCGACTGCGGCATGTAGCCGGCAGCCAGGATCACGTCGCGTATCTCAGCCGCGTATAAGCGTTCGAGCGTGCGGGCAAGAAAGGGCGTGTTCATGATGGGCACCATCGGCTTAGGGGTGCCGTAGGTCAGGGGGCGGAGGCGCGTCCCCTCACCGCCTACCAAAACGATTGCCTGCACGAGGTTGGTTATTCTGCTTCCGTCGAGCGGGTACTTGCAGGAAATATCGCGGTAATGCCACCCGGTTGGCACCCTGCCTTGCGACTATTGCCGTATGGCTCGAAAGCTTCACGATTGGAATGCGGTGCAGGCGTACCGCGACCAGGGGCATGCCTTCGTCGAGCGCTCGGCGATTCGGTTTTGGGCACACCGCGTGGATCAAGGCGATCAAACGCGGCAGGCTGCGCGCGGCGCCTACGCGATTTGCGGACCGGCGACGGCGATATGACTGGGCGGAAGTTCAGGCATACTACGACGCGGGGCACTCGGACTGGCAAACCGCTGCGTACTTCGGGTTTTGTTCCGCAGCTTGGTTCAAAGCTTGTCAGCACGAGAGGAAGCGCAGTCACCTCAAGGCCCGCCTCATCAAGGGACGATAATCGCCTCGAGAATCTGAGGATGCTTTGCCCAAACTGCCACAGCCAAACGCCGACTTATAGCGGTCGCAATAGCAAGCGGCGGCATTTGCAAGAACCGCCACTGGTCGTGTAGTATAACGTTCGCTATCTGGTCCCGGGTAGTTCAGCTGGAAGAACGGCAGACTCTGAATCTGCATGTCGGTGGTTCGAGTCCATCCCCGGGAGCGCGGCCCTATCGTCTAGAGGCCTAGGACGCCGCCCTCTCACGGCGGTAACGCGGGTTCGACTCCCGCTGGGGCTACCAACTAAACCCTTATTCTATAAGGGTTTCCGCACTTCCATGAGGGCCTCGGTTGCCATTCGGTTGCCGTTGCGCTGAGCGAAGCATCCGCGAGACCCCGTCGCGGCGTTCAAATTCAGGCTTCAGGTCGTCTCGCCTGAACCGCTGGCGCCCGGACACTGAAGCGGGCCCTTGCGGTGACATTTTCATCTGCGCCGAAATACAAGCACCAAGAGTAATCGCCCGCAGCTAGCGGCAACGCAGCGACGTTGAAAGCGAAGTTGAAGGGCAACCAACTTCCGGGCGGAGTCCCGGCCGATGGCGCGATTTCAAAAGAGGCCCCCACTTCAAGAGGGGCCGCGCCGCCCGGCGTAGGCACAAGTGCAGGCTGATTGTTTCCATCACGCAGAACGATTCGAATATCGAGACGGCGCCCACGATCGGCCCACGGTGCGACAGCCTGCATACCGATACCCATATTAAACGGACCCGGTCCTACCAAATATATGCCGCCGCCGAGAACGAATAGCTTGCCGCCTTCGACTTGCGCCGCGTCGGCAAGTATCAGCCATGCCTTCACGCGGGAATGGGCGGGTGGGCAAGCGGAGCACCAACTCGAAATGTCGAGACGTGCGATCTCACCGACACGAAAGGAACAGCATCTTCGCTCGAAACCTGAACGAGGCCGCCTAATCGCTCGTCTCCTAAGCGCCCGATAAATATGCGGCCCAACTCAAGATATTCGTCGAAAGAGCCTTCCGACGCCTCCGGCAACGGTATCCCGTCTTCAATCATCGCCTCGACGTGCCAGCGCACCGCTTGGCTTAAGAGTTGCAGCGCTTCGAGCTGATTATCACCCACTACGCCCACGCCGACCATGTCGGCAAGATACGCGCCGATGCTACCGTCCGGCGCCTCTTCAAAAACGATGCCGTATCTCATCTTAGGTCGGCTTGCTTCAATATGTTCCTCAAAGTTCCCGGTGGCACGTCCCTGCCGTCTTTTCCAGCGACCGTAACGGTTCCGGGCTTGGTCGTGTGCCTATACTGCTCGTGGCTCCCCTCCTGGCGACGTAGCTCCCAGCCGTCCTCCCGGAGCATTTTACGAACCTCCCTATATTTCAATCCGTGCTGCCCTTAGCACGGATCCGCGAGGGTTTCCTCCACCTAATGAGGGCCTAACCACCTAGGCCCGCTTCGCGAGCGCTAGGCGTTCGTCGATCGAGGCGATCGCGCGCGTCTCCGCGGCCGGCATCGCATGAGCTTAAATGCTAAGCGTCGTCGTGGGTGTAGCATGGCCCAGAACTCGCGCAACGGACGCAAAGTCAACGCCCGCGGCGAGCATCCACGTCGCGGCCGTATGCCGTAGATCATGGAGCGTCGCCTTCACCTTCGAGCGAGCGCGCATCGAGCGGAACGCTTCAGTCGCCAAGAAGGGCGCCACAGGGCCGCCGAGCGGCGTTTGAAAGACGTGCCCAGTGTCCTCATAGATTCCGCCCGCCTCGTGGCGCTCCTGAGCCTGCGACGCCCATTGCGATCGCAGCGCATCGATCGCGAGTTCGCCAAGCGGGATCGTGCGAACGCGGTCGGTCTTTGTCCCTTTCTCCACGATGCGCGAGTCCTTGCCTTTGCCTTCGACGAATGCTCGGCGCACGGTCAGCGTTGCTTGCCCGATCTCGGGAAGCATAACGTCCTCCCAGCGCAGCGCGAGAATCTCGCCTCGTCTCATCGCAGAGCCGAGCGCGAGCCGAAAGAACGGCCCCCAGCGCGTAGCATCAGCGGCTACGAAGAAGCGCGCCGCTTCGTTCTCATCGAGCGCCCGCGCCTGCGAACGAGGAGCGGTTGGCGCATCGACAGCATCGGCGACGTTACGCCATGCAAGATCGTGCCGAATCGCCCAGCGCAACGCGGAGCGGAGAAGTGAGAAGGCATGGCTCACTGACTTTGGCGCGAGCGGCTTCTTCTCCACGCTGCCACGCTCTTTAATCGTCGCAAGCCACGACGATACGTGCGCGGGCGAGAGCTTCGCGAGCGCAATGCCGCCGATATGCGGGGCGATCGTAAACTTCGCAAGCTCGTCGTAGCGCATAACCGTGCGAAGCGCACGCCCTTTCGCGCGGCGGTCCGCGATGAAGCGATCGAGGAGTTGCGTGACCGTCACTGTCTTTGGCGACAGGTCTATTCCGCGATCGCGGGCGTCGAGCGCTTTGCGCTCGGCGCCTTCGGCCTCCTTTCGCGTGCGAAACGTGCCGACGCTCTTACGGCGGCGCAGGCCGGTGGCGCTCGATTCAAGGTCGATGAGGACCGCGTAACGGCCGCTCTTACGTTTGTAAATGCTCAAGGCTTTCTCTCCGTCGATGCATAGTTGGTGAAGATGTCGTCGAGGCTCTTTATAAGGTCGCGTGTGGCGCGTTCAATGCCGTCGTGAAGCCGTAGCTGCGTATCGCGGTCTGCAACATACGTCGCGAGCACGGCGGCGATGCTCGAGTGGAAACGCTCGTACGCGAAAGTCGGCAGCACGTCAGCCTTCGGCGTGAGCTTGCCTTTCAGCGACGGATCCGCGCTCTCGAAGATGGCGACGATTCGATCGAACCGACTCGCCGGCGGGTAGCTTGCTCGCGCAAGGTCGTAGCGGATTCGGCGCAATTCGAAAAGCAGCGAACGCCCGAGCTTAGTCACGCGCCACTCGCCACGCCGAAGCTTGCGGGTTTGGTCGCGTCGAGCCTGTTGGCTGAGGATCGAATCTACAAGCTCCACGGCGTGGGGCTCAACGCATTCTTCGATGAACTGGAATCCAAGCCGCAGGCCAAGCTCCGCGGCGTCGCCTTCGTCGTCGAATTCAAACGCCGCAACGGCCTCAAGGTATCCGCTAATGTCTTCGCGAGTGCGACGCAGTTTATCGTCGCGGGGCTCATCGGGCATCCGATCGAAACGCATCCTCGGCGCCACGAGTTCGGCGACCCCATCGCAGACGCGTTCGATCGTCGCCCGTTTCGGGCCGTGCGGACGGTCAAAGTAGCGCCACACCGTCGCCGGATTCACGCCGAGCTCCCGCGCAAGGTCAGCGGTCGTCAAGCCGGCCTCACCCAGTACTGTTCTCGACCTCGGTGCGCCATGACAATACGTGGCGCTTACCTCTTGTCATGGCGTTACCATATCATAAAGTCCTATGGAAACCAATACGAACAGCTCAAAACCTACGCTACTCCGCCGAGCGGAGGCGCAGAGGCTCCTGTCGATAGGGCCGTCCAAATACAAAGAGGCTCGTGGGAAAGGGCGAGCTTAGAGAGGTAAGCATCGGCGACCGAGGCAAACGGTTGCCATACTGCGAGATCGAGCGCTATATCGCGCGGCGCTTGCAACGCGTTCACGGCAGCGCAGCATGAAAAACCCGCCGCGGGCAACGGCGGGCGATGCTGACAAAGAAACGATTCGCATAGTCGCGCCCGTCCCCTTTCGCATAGTCGCATTCCAGCGCGTCGCCTTTGGGTCGAAGGTCGGCGAGTTATCGATCGAAACGCCGATCGGCATCGTCGACGGCGACCTCTTCACTCCCGAAGGATGCGAGCCGTTCGTTCAAGCTCGCAGCGTGCGCGACAAGTTTACGGGGCGATGGCGCCGCACCATCGCGCTCGATAGTGCCTTCGCCGCGTGCGTTCTCGATGCGTTGCGCGGTCAGGCTTCAAAGGCGCCGGAGAGGCGAGCGAAGCGCAACCAGCACGACATCGAGCCGAGCGAAATGCGCTTAAAAAGCGAATGCGGGATCGGCGACGCTTTTGCCGGGATCAACCTCGGGGGCGCGACATGACGAACGCACTCCTGGACGCCGCTCGAATTTATGCGAGGCGAGGATGGCACGTCCTCCCGCTTTACGAACCTCGTGGCTCGTCGTGCGCCTGCGGCGTACCAAAGTGCGAGCACCCTGCAAAGCATCCCCGCACACCGAACGGCCACCTCGATGCCACGATCGATGATTCGATGATTCGCGAATGGTGGAAACGTTGGCCGAGCGCAAACGTAGGCGTCGCGACGGAGCGTTCCGGCCTAATCGTGCTCGACGCTGATCCGCGGCACGACGGCGACGAGTCGATGCGGGTTCTAACGACGAGGCACGGCGGCCTTGATACGCTCGTCGCACTTTCCGGCGGAGGCGGGGAGCACCACTATTTTCGCGCTTCTATCAAGACAGCATCGCGCGCGAACGCGCTCGGTCTGGAGTACCCAGGTATCGACGTGAAAGCACGAGGCGGCTACGTCATCGCACCGCCGTCGCGCCATATCTCCGGTGGGACGTACGCTTGGGAGGCCTCGTCACCCGCCGAACCCGCGTCCGTGCCTTCGTGGCTCGCCAATTTCCTTAAAGGCGCGCGAGCCCGGATCAGTTGTCGGCGTTGACGACGACGAACGTATCCCCGAGGGCGCGCGCAACAATGCCCTCACGACAATCGCCGGCCGGTTTCGTCGGCTGGGCATGACAGCGAAGGCGATTGAGGACGCGCTGCTCGCGATGAACCGGCGACAATGCGCGCCACCTTTGCCGAAGGGCGAGGTTCGCTCGATCGCGCGCAGCATCGCGCGATACGCGCCCGCCGCGAACGGCGTGGCTCGCGTCGAAGCGATTGGCGAAAAGCCTCAATGGACCGACGCCAACCCGTGGCCGGTTCTCGGCGAGGCAGCGATGCACGGTCTCGCTGGCGAGATCGTCCGCCTTATCGAGCCGCATTCCGAGGCTGACCCGGCAGCCCTTCTCGTGCATGTCCTGGTGACTTTCGGCGCGATGGTAGGGCCTGAGCCTCATTTTGAAGTCGAATCCACGCCACAACCGGCGCGGCTGTTCGCGTTGATCGTTGGCGAGACATCGAATGCGCGCAAGGGCACGGCCCGGAATCGGATAGAGCATGTTTTCCGAATCGCCGATGAAGAAACGCTCGAAGCGATTCGCACCTCCGGGCTCGCAAGCGGCGAGGGCCTCATCGAACATCTCTGCGATAAGCAGAGCGAGAGCGGCGAGCAGGTTGTAACGGAGAAGCGCGCCCTCGTGCAGGATCTCGGAGTTTGCCCGGATTCTTGCGGTTTCCGGGCGCGAAGGTAACACCCTCAGCGCAATCTTGCGCGACCTCTGGGATAAAGGCGACGCCCGCAACATGACGCGCAGGAATCCGTTGAAGGTACGAGGCGCGCACGTTTGCCTAAGCGCGGACATTACCGCAGACGAATTCGCAGAAAAGATGCCCGGCTTGGAAATCGCAAACGGGCTGCTCAATCGCTTTCAAATTGTCTTGGCGAAGCGATCGAAGCTGTTACCGTTTGGCGGGGACCTCAGGGACGGGGACCTGGCTACAGTCGCACGCGACCTGCGCGGCGCCATCGACGAGGCGCGAACGCGCAAACGAATCTATATGACGCCAGAAGCGCGAGCCGTTTGGGCGGCATGGTACCGCCAGGCTCCTACCCAGGGCGGCCTTCTCGCCGCGGCGACCGCGCGCAGGGAACCGCAGGCATTGCGGCTCGCTCTCACTTACGCGCTACTCGACCGTCGCGATTCGATCGGCGCTCCCCATTTGCGTGCTGCGTTTGCGTTTTGGGATTACTGCCTTGCGAGCGCGCGGCACTTGTTCGGATCGCGCATCGGCGACCCGGTTGCAGACCGGCTGGTGCGAGCACTTCGCGATGCGTGGCCGCAGGGTTTAGATGGGCGGGAAATCGACGAACTTTTCGGCAAGTCGCTGCGTGCCGCCAAGCTCGACACAGTTCGTGATGATCTCGAACGCCGAAACCTCGTCCGCCACACGACGGAAGCACCTGGCGCAAACGGTGGGCGCCCTCGCGTTCGTTGGTATGCGGTTTCTTTACCGGACAAACCGGACAAAGAGGGACAAACATCCTGCCAAGCTTCGGCCGCAGGGGTTTGTCCGGTTGATCCGGTTTCTCCGGGAGACATCGGGGGGAGCTATGACCGCCTCCGAGGTGCTCGATCGGGCGACGCGAGCCGGTGTTACGCTAGAAGGTCGCGAGGGGCGGCTCCGGTATCGCGGTCCGGCTGAAGCCGTTGCCGCGCTTTTCAGCGAACTGGCAGACAATAAGGCGGAGCTACTCGCGTTGCTCGCAGGCGCTCCGCCACCGGTGTATGACGAGGCCGGCATGGAAACCGCTGAATCGCTTTTGGCATATGCCGCGCACAAGGGTCTTATCGACGAAGTGCCTACCCGCGCGAATGGCGCGACACAACAACGCAAGTCTAGCGACTCCGGTGCTACGGAATCACTTCCTTGACCCGCGCGTTGCCTGTATCTTTCGAACCGCGTCATCGCGGAGCGACAGAGACCGCGACGCCGTCGCCGCTCCCAACGTTGTTGATCACCTTCGTTGGTTCGCCGGCTTTTGGATAATTCCAAATCATCACGCTGCGGCTGCCGGAGTTTGCGCCAACGATTGTGCCGCTTTGAATCCAAATCGATCCTACGTTGAATGAGCCATCAAGCGAAATCACGCCAATGCTCTTTGCCTTGCTGCCGCTAATCGCCAGCCGGTATATCTTTCCCGCACCATCGTCCAGCGCTAAATACTTCCCATCCCACCTGTCAGAACCGATACTATTCGCCTCCTCAATGCGCGGAATCGCGATGCTTACAAGTCGGGTCGCTCCCTTTGCCAACTCCGATAGCGTAACGTGCCAGGGTTGGCCGATCTTCTTATGCACGGATACGCCCTCAATAAAGAGGTCCCCCTTGTTATCGTAGTCGCAAGCTACAGGGCTAGTATACGGGAGGTAGGAGTACACTTTTGGGGAGCCTTTAGCATTAGGGGTAGATCTGCAACTTGGAACCAAGAACGGCGAGATCGCCAGTGTTGCGGTCTACTGAACACCCTTCATTCGCGTCGGCTTTCAAAATCCGCATGGGGCTTGTTCCCCCGTGAGCATATACGAGTACCTGTGAACCGTTCAGGACGTAGACGCGTCCGGAGTCATCAGCGCAGTCGCCTCCTCGCGACATGAGCGGATAGCCGGTGATCGTCTTCGTGTGGTGCCCTTGCGGATATGTGTATATGAACAGCGCCGCCGCGGAGTTCGCAAAGCCGGTGATATACAGCAAGTCCTGTCCGGAATTAGGCTGGACGGCACGCGAGCCATAGAGACCGCCCATCGCAGTCCGGGGGAGCACGTCGCTCATTCCCGTTTGCGAACCACTGCAGCCAGAAGCCATCACGGCAACCGCGCCGATGCTACGTGTGTAGCGACCGAGAATCGAAATATTCATTCGTCTTTTTCCGTTTTATCGCAAAGCGAAGCACAAAGTACCGCCGCCAACGCGCAAATCATTCATTGCCAGCTGAGGATGACGAGCCCGTTGCCAGTGGCTTCCGTGAAGTTTCGCTGTATCTTCACGTTAGTTGCGCTCGGCTCGACGTACGATGATCCGCCGCCGCCGCCACCGCCCACGCCGCACTCGGGGCTAGAAAAGCTAGGGCTGCACGCCCCGCCGCCGCCGCCACCACCATAATAGCCGCCGCCGCCGCCGCCGCCAGCGCCTGCATTGCAGCTGCTCGAGCAATAGCGAGAGTCGCCAGCCTGGCCGCCGCTGCCGCCCTGGCCTAACGTTCCGGGGCTTCCGGGGCCGCCGTTTCCGTACGAACCACCGTACTGGCCGGCACCCCCCGAGCCCCCCTGGTACTGGGTGCCGCCTCCGCCTCCGCCGCCCCCAGCATAGTAGCCGCTAGGGCTACCGCTGCCGCCGCTGGCACCGATCTTTCCGCCGCCGCCGCCCCCAAAGACGCCACCCGTGCCGGCTCCGCCTCCACCAGCGGCTACGATAATGCGGTTCTTTAGTTGTACGTTTTCACGCACGTCTGACGCACCGCCGCCGCCAGATCCGTAGCACTTATAGCCGCTGCGACCGCAGTAAGGGTATAGGCCTCCACCAGCGCCCCCGTTGAATCCGGTGCCACCTGAGGTGCCGCCGATCCCGCCCGACCCTTCGCCACCGACGAACACGTATAACGTTTCACCCGGACTAACCGGAATAATCGCACGGGCACGTCCGCCGCGGCCGTGGCCTTTATGCACGTAGCGTCCTCCGTAGGGGAACGGAGCCCCGGCTGCACCACGCGCATCGACGGTGATCGAGTTCACGCCTGAGGGTACCTTGAACGTCTGCTTAGTACCCGTGAACCTAAACGTGTGATGGTGCGGCGAAGCGTCGGCGTTGCCGCCGATCGAGGGGACCATGTTACCCTCGGTGTGACTGCTGCAACCGACGAGCATCGCAGTGGCCATTGATACACCTAACGCGAAACGGCAGAGAGTCGAAACGCTCATACGGATCTGTCCTTTCGTGGCTGGCCTTCTCCGGCGCCCGAAGCAGGGGGGAGTGCCGCCAAATGACCCTTTTTATGCCTGGGCTGCGAGCCCTGTCTAACGTTGCCAAAAGGGGTTCGGGCAGTGGCGCGCCCCGCGGTATAATAGACACATTATGAGCCCGTGCCAGGTTTGCGGTGGAACGATAGACGCCGCGCGATCGGAAGCGGCGCAACTGCGGCGCAAAATTCCGACGTACTGCTCGCCGCGTTGCTATCGGACTGGCATCAAGCGCACCTACCGCGCGAAGCGCCGCGGCGCACCGCCACTCGCAATCGATGCGGCTAAAGCGAAGCGCGAGCTCAGGCCTTCAGACTTTTTGGAGGCGGCCCGAGTTCGACCCCTCGACGTACCAGACAAAGTGCTAGAAGAGCTGAGCGACGACCAACGATCACGGATCGAGCAGCTCGCGAAGAGCATAGCAAAAGCGTTGAACATCGGCTAATCGCGATTTTCAGATTTTCGATTTTTTTTGCTAGGGGCTCGAATGAGTCGCACGCGGCGACGGGTATCGTTGGGGGAAACGGGTTCGCGCGAGGATGGCCGGCGTTTAGCGTGACGCGTCGCGCAAACCGGCCGCGCGCGATCCCACGCCGCGAAAGCGGTTACTCGTGCCCGTCGCGCGCCTGTGAGGGCGGTGGGGCACCCCGTAATGAGTGCGTTTGGGCCTCGTCACCGGGGCGCCAGCGAAAAGACGGCACCATCATGAGCCTCATAGTTCCCCGCACGAGTCGTACCGTAGAGTGTACCCTTTACATTGATTAACGGATTGGGCGCTGAGCCGAATGGGAAGTCGTGGACGATCCATTCGTGACCGCTTGTCCGCTCAATCGCGAAAACGGTACCGCCAAGTTGGACAGCGCCTCCGCGACTGCTGCCATAGAACGCTCCGTTTACCCGCGTCAGTGACCCATTCGGATACGATCCGTCATAGGGAGACCCGACGAATGAATGGAGGATGGTTTCCTTACCAGATGGGGTGATTGAGTACACAGTGCCGCATCCGTACTGGCAAGGAGGGGGCTCTGGGGCACCGCCAGCCTCAGTCGTGCCGTAGAACGTGCCGTTAACGTCCATGAGGCTTCCCGAAGGGCCGTTCCCGTCGCCTGGCGCGCCGAAGCTGTGTACTATTGTCTCTTCACCCGAGCGAGTGATCGAGTAAATTGTGCCTCTGTCGTACTCGCCGCCGTATTGGGTCGTGCCGTAAAGCGTACCTCCGACATCAGTTACCGCCCCATCGGGAAGTTCGGCGTCGTTCGAGGTGCCAAACCGGTAAATGATCCTTGCGCGACCCGAAGGAGTAAACGCAAACACCGTGCCGCAGCAATACGCGCTCGAGCCACCCCGATATGTCGTCCCATACAGTACGCCGTCCACGTTTGTAAGATTGGAAGTCGGCTGTAAGCCGTCGCGGACATTACGGCCAAAGCTGTAAAGTATCTTTTCGGTACCAGACGGAGTGATCGTGTAGATCGTGCCCCTGTCGTACAGGCCGCCTTCAGCAGTGGTACCGTACAGCGTGCCACCCGCATCTATTAGAGCAGACTCAGGTGACGCGCCATCGCCTGGCGGTCCGGCAAAAGTATGAACGATCCGTTCGCCGGCCGCACCAACGGTAAAAACCGTGCCGCATCCGCGCTGGCATGGATATTTATCGCCGGTTCCGCCGTTCGTTGTGACGCCGTAAAGCGCTCCGTGAAAGGCGGTCACGTTTCCCGAGGGATATGCACCGTCTGGCTCGCCTGTGAATGCATAGAGAAGCGTATACGCCGCCGAAAGGGGCTCCACTCGACTGACGGAATTCCGCGGAGCTCGCGCCGCTAGAGAACGGCCCCGAACGAACGCATGGGCGATTCCCGGAGCCGCTGCGGACAAGCCTGGTGGAAGATTCGGAGGTGAACCATTTGCGCACCCCGCCAGGATACATATGGCTGCAAGCAGACTGACCCAAGGGCTGCGGTTAGCTCTTTTCATCGTGTATGGCTCCTCCTAAGCAAAGGCCAGCCGCATCAGAAGTGGCCTCAGAGTTGCATGGTACATGAAAATACCGTATTTGGAAACCGCCTGCTTGCGGCTCGGTTAATTTGTGTTCCCCGTTCCCTACGCTTTGCGGCTATTTTCGCTTGCGGCCGCCAATAGCCACGGGCGCCAGCCGGTTGCCCTTTGCGATCGAAGGCCCGGAGATTGTCGTACGGGCCGGCCGCCATCAGTTGGGGGAACGGGCTCGGCGGATCGCAAGAAGCCGCGCCCAGCATTCCATCTGGGCGCGCGGATATATGGGGGCGAGCCGGTGGACGGGTTTGGCCAACGCGACATAAGCGCTGTTATTTCGCGTTCGCCAGTCTGCATTGCGCGCACGAAAGAGGGGGTACCCTCCCTGTGCGAGTGGTCCCGCGCGAGGGCGGGCAATGGGGCGAATGGGTTCCAACCTCTCGGCACGGCTTCGCGCGTGAGAGGGGCGGGTGTGCAATCGGAGTTTCGTGCGGCTTTTACCAGAGCGCTCGTTGACGAAGGTTGAGGAGCGGCGACGCCGAGACGCTGGACGCGCCAAACACGATTCGACGGCGGACTGATACCCATCGCGCGATGCTAAACGCATTGCACGGGAACTCGTCTGAACGAACTGGCATTGAGGTTGCCGCCCTGTGGCTGGCAGGACGGGCTAGGATACTGTCCAACCAATCGTCCGGCGGGCTACTCTTTAAAAAAGGAGCACTTGAACTATGCACAAGCTCATATTTGCGCTATGGCTGGGGGCCATAGCGCTTTTCTGCGGCTGCAGTAGCGGCCAGCAGACAGCCTCTCCCGCGTCTCTGCCGGGCGCGCTCCCGGCGCACACGCCGCTGCCGACCTTTCTAAAATCAACGCGTCCCAGCGTTGCGGTTCCCCAACCGCAGCCGTCAGTCGTCTACGTGACCAGCGGCGGGAGCGTGCTCATCTATCCTGAGGCGCTCAATCAGTCGCCTATCGGAAGCATCTCAAACGGCGTCAGCGGGCCGTGGGGGCTGTGGGTAGACCAAAATAGCAATCTCTACGTCGCTAATCGCGACGCACACGACGTGACGGAATATGCGCCCGGATCGGTCTCTCCGACGGCGACCTACTCCCAAGGCGTTGGCGATGCGCTTTATCCGATCGTTGACCAGTATGGGGACGTGTTCGTGGCTAACGGCGATCAAGCTTCAGGCGGGGGAACCATTACTGAGTTCTTAGCCGGGAGTACGAGCGAATACCAGATCCTGCAGACGCCTGGCACCGAAGTTGACGGAATGGACTTCGACGTGCAAGGCAATCTGTACGTCGCCTACCGCACCGGCGCCGAGACGGGCAGCATTGAGGAGTTCGCACCAGGTTCCACTCAGGGTAAAGTGCTCGGCATGACCCTCAATCAACCGCAAGGCGTCTTTGTCGATTCTGACGGAGATATCACGGTGGCGCAAACCGGCGGAACCAACAATCTTCTCAGATTTACTGCGGGCCAGTGGACAAAACCAAAGGTGACGACAACAGTGCCGCAAGGTGGCGATCCCACGCAGATCACCGCGACGGTGGCCGAGCACGTCATCTTCGCGGCGTCATTTACCAATGGGTCCATTTACGCAATTCACAACCCGATATTTAAAAAGCTCGTCTTGGAAGAGGTTGGCGAAGGCTTGGACTATGACAACGGCATCGCGCTGAGCAACGGCCAGTCTTTTAAAAAAGCACCGGCGCGGCATAATTCGTCGGGGCGCGTTTTCTTTTAGCCGCCTCCCTCTGCGTGGTTTGCGGCTTCGCTCACATTTTTACCCTAGCGGCGTGAGCTACGCAGGGAGGCGACGACCCAGGAGCCGCGCGGTCGATGCTGCGCGGCTTCGCTATCGTGCAATAAAGCGCGCTGCGGTCTCCAATCGCTCCTCTCCATCGCGGTTGCCAAACGGTTGCCGTCGATGGCAACCGTCCTCGCCCGTCGACGACCGCCACCGGGGCAGAAACCTATAATTTACGGGGCCTTTCGTCCGTGCCGCGACCGTGCCCGACCACGCACGGGCGGATTCGAATCCCGCTGGGGCTAAGACTTCGCTGACATAAGCAAGAGCGTGCGTATGTACCTCTTGCTTTTTTTGCGGCGGGCGTCGGACCAGCAGAAAAGCCGATTGCCTAGCCGTTCGGCAGTATCGTTGTAAAAAATGTGTGCGAACATATATTCGTATGGCGAAGAGCTGTTATAGATACGACTGGGCGGGAATTCAACGTTACTATGACGAGGGTAACGGCTATCTGCGATGTCGCGAGAAATTCGGGTTCGCGAAGGACAGCTGGATTAAGGCAATCCGGTGCGGGAGGATCCTGGTGCGGCCAAGACAGTGCCCTCTAGTACGCATTCTCCAAGATTCCAGAAGCCGTTACACGGTCAAGCGTCGCTTACTCGAAGCCGGCTTATTGAGGAATGCGTGCGAAGAATGCGGCCTCGCCGAATGGAGGCGACGCCCGCTCACTATCCAGATCGATCATCGCAACGGCGTGAACGACGACCATCGGCTCAACAACCTCCGGATGCTGTGCCCTAACTGCCATAGTCAGACGGCGACTTATGCGGCGCGGAATCGACGGCGATTTCGTAACGCGTAAATTCGAGAACTTGCGAAGCAGTAGGAGAAAAGACATCTCCCGCGCTATCGGAGCAAACCTCGCTCGCCCCGTGTCAAATTGTGCCGACAAGCTTGCCCTGCGGATAGTTGATCACATCTCGGGAAGCATAACGTCGTCCCAACGCAGCGCGAGAATCTCGCCTCGCCTCATCGCAGAACCCAGCTCAACGCGAAACGGCCCCAGCGCGTAGCGTCGGCGGCTCCGAAGAAACGGGCTGCTTCGTTCGTCGAGCGCCTGCGATCGCGGCGCGGTTGCCGCATCGAGAGCATCGGCGACGGTACGCCAAGCACGATCGTGCCGAATCGCCCAGCGCGACGCGGACCAGAGAAGCGTCAAAGCGTGGCTCACCGACCTGGGCGCGAGCGGTTTTTTCGCCACGCTGCCACGCTCCTTAATCGTCGCAAGCCAAGATGAGACGTGCGCTCGTCGTAGCGCATGACCGTATCAAACGCGCGGCCCTTCGCGCCGCGGTCCGAAATAAGGCCATCGAGAAACTGCGTAACCGTCACCGTCTTTGGGCGACAGGTCGATTCCGCGATCGCGCGCTTCGAGCGCCTTGCGTTCGGCCGCCCCGCTTCTTTGCGCAAAGTTCGAGGTTCCCTCGACAGCACCCTCACCCCAGCGCACGGCCGGTTGTACGGGTGGTTGTACGTTACGGCCGTCGCGCTTCGGTGGGACGATGACCTCGTAAACCACTCAAGCGCAGCGGCCGCCGGCACTCACCGGTTCGCCCTGAAGGAGCAAGAATGCGAGGCTACTCTACGCGATTCACGCGATTTTTCATATCTAGTCTGCTGCTCGCGGCGTGCGTGTTTCTGCGATCCCCCTCTTCGCGAGAAGATTGCAGCCTTGCAAAGGTCTACACCTTTGCGCGCTTACGAATGAGCGTTCTTATAAAGCTGTTCTCGGGTCTGACTCGTTGCACATTGAGCGGTTACGCTGCATTTGCGATCCTCACAGGCTGTGGCGTAGGTGCGCTGCAGTCATCGTACATCCCCGCACGTTCAGCGACTCAACTTGAAAGCCGCCCCATGCGCAGCAACGCGAGTGCCGGCTATGTCTATGTGTCCAATCGGACGCAGCAAGGCACTTCCGAGCTTCTCGTCTATCCCGCGGCCGCGCAGAACCCGTCACCGCTGCGGATAGTGACCAAAAAACTGGTTGACGCCACGGGGATAGCCGTGGACCTTTCAGGCGATGTGTACGTGGCGAATGGAAGCGGCGGCAACGTCGTCGAATTCGCGCCGGGCGGTACTTCTGTTGTCCAGACGTACTCGCAGGGGCTCGTCCATCCCACCGCCGTCACCGTCGCTAACGGCACGCTCTACGTTGCAGACCAGCCCGGGCAAGTTGTTGAATACGCGGTCGGAAATGCCAAGCCGCTGATCGGCATCGCCGGGCCTGGTTACTCCTCGCAACCTGACGAGGGAATCGCCGTCGATCCTTCAGGATCACAGTTGTTCGCGTCAGCGAGTAGCCTCACCGCCATTCCCTTCGCCGGCGGGTGCGCCGGTAGCACCTACACCGTCGCGGTAAATCTGTTGCCAACGCTTTGGGAGTATGTACCACTGTCAAACAACCAACAAGCATGGGGACTGGCGTTCGACGCAAGCGGAAAGTTGTACGTCTCGGACCCATGCGCTAACGACGTGGCGATTTATTCTGCCGTTGACAATTCCTGGGTATACTCAGGCAAAGTAACAGGTGCCTTCGAAGCGCCGCTTTTCTTGACGATCAATAATCAGTTCCTAGCCATTCCAAGCGGCGCCGGCACGCTCGCCGGTAGCGCTAGCAAAGTCACGGTCATCGATCTGACTAAGCATTTACCTGCCGCGACCATAACGAACGGTCTATACTACCCCGTAGGGGCCGCAGTAGCATCCGGCTCTTAGCTTCTGCGGAAAGGTCGTCCGCCTCACGGTGAGGGGCTTGGCGCCCTCAACAGTCTCGAGAGCCGAGGCGAGAAAAGCTTTGTTTTGTGCGCGAATAGCCTATAGCGACGACCGTTTGCAGACGTAGCAGTTTCTGCGCCACGCTCACGGCTTCTCTCACCTTTGCTGTCGGCGAACGCAACCGCGTTCGGTTCTAGCCTTTTTTGCCGCGAGCATAAACAGTCACGTCGCCCTCGTAGCTTGGGCCTCGACGTGTGTGACAGTAGTCGTTTTCGGGTCCGCAGCGTAGGGTCTTTGGATTCGTGACGGTGGATGTGCGAGGGCGAAGCCGTGTGCGGGGTGGCGCGCGCGACGGTGCTTAGTTGAGCGAACGTCGCGCGAGCCGGTCTGCCAAAACCCCGAACCGCGTCAACTACATCGGCGGTGGTTTACACGTGCTACCAACAAGGCGGCACGTGACTATGATTTCTGGATTATCCCCCGCCGCAAAGGGCGAGCCGGCGAGCGGCGTTAGCGCGCCGCTCGTGGCATCGATGGTGTAGGCGTAAATATTGTTGGACTGGGCGTTGGCCTCATAGACGAACTTGCCTTTAGCATCCACTGCCACGCCGGTGGGACCGGCGCCTGCTTCAAACGGCGACCCTGCTACCGGCGTCAGCGCGCCGCTCGTAACGTTGATCGCATAGGCGGAAACATTGTTGGAGCTGGTGCCATCGTTGGTTACGTATACGAACTTGTCCGTGGGATCGATCGCTACATCCCAAGGCCCGGAACCCGCCGCAAAAGGCGACCCCGCCACGCGTGTTAGCGAACCGGTAGAAGCGTTGATCGTGTAGGCCCAAACATTGTTGGAGTTTTCGTTGCCCAGATAAACGAACTTACCCTTGGCGTCGACTGCGATGCCGCTGGGACCCACGCCGGCCGCGAACGGAGATCCCGCAAGTTGCGTTAGCGCGCCCGTGCTCGCATTGATTGTGTAAGCGGAAACGGTCCCGGCCGTGTGGTTGCTCACGTAGGCGAACTTGCCCCTGGGATCGACCGTAACGCCGGTGGCGCCCGCGCCTGCCTCAAACGGTGACCCCGTCACCGGCGTCAACGCGCCGCTAGTCGCGTCGATGGTGTAGGCGGAAACGGTGCCGAAGCCCTCGTTGGCAACGTAGGCGAACTTTCCCTTAGGATCAACTGCCACGAAATAGGGAAGGCTGGACGTGGCAAAAGGCGACCCCGCTACGGGCGTCAGCGCGCCGTTTCTCGGGTTAATGGTATACGCGGAAACATCGTGGCTCTGAAGACCGGTCACGTAGACGAACTTGCCCTTGGGATCAACCACCGCGCCCCAAGGGCCAACTCCGGTCTTAAATGGTGACCCCGCCACTGGCGACAACTTTCCGTTTGCCTTTATCGTGTAGGCGGAGATATCGTTGCCAAAGTAGTTGGGCACGTAGGCGAAGCCAATAACTCCCCCGTCCGGCCGTTCTAGGGCCATCGGCGGGATCGGCGCCATTGCTGACGGGTTCTCGCCGCCGCTGCACCCCGCGAGCAGCAGGCACGATATGAAGAATCCAGTGAATCGCGTAGAGTAAACTCGCATTTCTCGCTCCCTTCGGCCAGACCGGCGCTGCCGGCGGCCATTGCGTTGAGTGCTTGATGCGGTGATCGTCCCACCGAAGCGCGACGGCCGTAACGTACAACCACCCGTACAACCCGCCGTGCGGTGGGTGAGCGTGCGGCCGAGGGAACTCGAACTTTGCCAGCGCGATGGCAGACCGTTGGCGAGTAGCTGGCTCGCCGGACTTCGGCATGCTCCTTCGGCACTACCGACTGGCCGCTGAGGTATACCAAGAGGCGCCGGCCGCGATCGCGAGGCCGGCCTTTAATTGCGCCACGCCTGCCTCGCGCCCGCGCGCGTGCCAGGGGTGGGGCAACCGCCCAAATGAGACCTCGCGATCACGAAGCCGCGGGTTGCGGGGGCAGCCCGGAGTGAGGCTGAAACTTGCACGGGACATGAATGCCGAAGCAGGAATGAGCGAGGAGCAGGCGATCAACGAAGCGCTGGTAGCGGATAGTTGACGCCACGCGGAATCGCCGCCTTAGTGTTTGCGCTCAATCTCGCTGCCTGCGCGAAGGCGGAGGGACCGTCGCGATCAGCCACACTCGTAATCGCCACCGGGCAAGAACCCTCTTCGCTTAATCCTCTCTACTTGGATGGCGCGATCGGCTATGCAATTAGCGAGCTCGGCTATAGCTACCTCACGAACTACGATTCATGGGGAAACATCGTGCCGGACGTCTCGGTTACCGTGCCTTCGCTCGCGAACGGCGGCATCTCAGCTGATGGCAAGCGTATTGTTTACTATTTACGCCGCGACGTTTCATGGCAAGATGGCGCTCCGCTGAACTCGGAAGACGTTATATTCAGCTACCGCGCGATCATGAACCCTTTAAATGCCGTGCCTTCGCGCTCTTGCTACGATCGCGTCGCTTCCATCAAGGCGCCGGGTCCCTACACGGTGATCGTGACCCTCAAACGCCTTTACTCGCCGATCGTTGCGTGTTTTTTCGGTGGCGACAGTAACTATCCCATTCTACCAGCTCATCTTCTCGCGCGATATGCAAGCCTCGATCGCGTCGCTTATAACTCCGCGCCCGTTGGCTCCGGCCCTTACCAATTCACGCGTTGGGTACGCGGCGATCGATTGGAGATGAGGCCAAATCCCCGTTACTATGCGGGGCGGCCAGCAATCGCTCGCATCAGTTTGCGTTTTATACACGACCCGTCAACCGCGATCAACCAGCTGCTGACCAATGAAGTTGACGCTACCTTCTTTGCAGACGCTTCCAAAATCGAGATTTTGCGCACTATTCCCCACCATCGAATCATCGTGACACCGGTTCCCTATTTTTATGCGTTGTCGTTTAATGTTACCGATCCGATCGCAAGGGACCCTATCGTGCGGCGCGCCTTCGCGCTCGCTATCGATCGGCACGTTCTGCTTAGAAAGGTAACGCACGGCATTTACGACGCCGATACCGCGATGCGCGGTTTGTTCACGTGGGCGTTCGATCGGCACACGGGACGCCAAACGTATGATCCGCAGCGCGCCCAAACGCTGCTCGCGAAAGACAGATGGATCACCGGGGCCGACGGCATCCGCGTGAAAAACGGGCGCCGCCTACAGGTTCAGCTGGCCTTTCGAACCGGCTCGGGCGTCGCTGCCGGGTTCGCATTGCTGATCGTCCAGTACGAGCGAGCAGTCGGGATCGATGTCACGACGAAGCGCTACAGTCCCGAAGAGTTCCTGGGGCAGGATGGTCCGCTCAGTGAGGGCCATTTCCAGGTTGCCTTGCTTTCCTATCAGTCCAATTACGATCCCGACGCATCGTGGCTGTTGTCGTGCGACCAGCGGGCTCCCAATGGTGGCAACTACTCGCGCTATTGCGATCCGTCAGTTGACCGGGCGCTCCAGTTGGGAATTCAAGCCCTCGCCCGAGCAGTTAGGCGTCGAGCCTATAGTTTTGTTCAGCGCCAACTCCTGACCGACGTGCCTTACGATTTCTTGTGCCAGCTGAGCGAGGTCAACGTTCTTCCCCTCCGTCTCGAAGGATATGAGTCCCCCTTGCTCTCGCCGTACGACTCAGTAGCCCGCTGGCGCTTGTGATTGACGAAGGTTCGAACCGGCGACCGGCGGCGATGGAACGTCTGCGCCGCTCAACGCAGCTTCCACCACTTGCTCTTCGGTCATCGCTGCTCCCTCCGCCATGAGCCTCGCGACCGCATCTGCGCCCAACGACTCGCGCAGAGCGAAAATAACTCGACCATATTGCCACTCCATAAGGGCGATGCGTGGTGAGCCAATCGCCCGGAAGCGGGCGTCGGCGAAGCCCAAGATCCGCGCCGCCCGTGCGCGCGCCTTACCAGTGCGTTCCGCGTCACCTTGCGGCCGTTGGGCGACGATCGCTGCGAGGTGCTGCAGGCTCGACGCGGCCTTGACCTCCCACTGGCGATCGCGTGCAAGTTCAAGCGCTTCACGTGCGCATTCCTCGGCCTCGTCGAACCGAGCCAGGGAAACAAGATATACCGCCATGCCGCCGAGAACGGCGGCGACGCCGCGTGCATCGTTGAATGTGCGAAAAGTGGCGAGCGCGTCCGTCGCGTGCCGGAGTGCGAGGTCCGCATCGCCTGATAAAAACTCATGTTCCGCAAGATCGTCTAACGTCCACGCTACTGAGACCTTGTTTCCCAGGGCCTCAAGGATCAGCAGCGCTTCGGCAACGTAGCTACGGGCCGCGTCAAGGCTCCCACCGAGGCCGCCGGCATATCCGAGACACACGAGTAGGTGAGCGACCAGCCGGCGATCACTTAATGCGCGAGCGCATTGCAAGGCCTCTTCCAGCACTGTCTTCGCCTCTGCAACCCGTCCAAGACACATCAGCGCCTGACCCTCCCGCCATTGCGCGCGGGCGATTCCAAGCTCGTCGCCGACGACACGGTAGTGCTCTATCGCGGTCTCGCTACTCACAAGTTGGGGTGCGTATTCGCTAAGAAGCCATGCGACGGTCGCCTGCGCAAAACTGAGCTCCGCGAGTACGCTCGCCGGCGTTCGCTCGTCGACCAGCTCGAGCGCAAGCGTTATCCAGCGCCGTCCCTCAACCGGCGAGTGCCCCCACACTCCGAGCAGTTGCCCGGCGAGTCGTTGCCCTAAGAGGACGTTACTGCGATCAGTCAGCGTCCACTGAAGCGCCGAGCGATAATTGTCCAGTTCCTCTTGCAACTGGACCGCGAGAAGGGCGTCGTCAAGTTCGTTGAGTCTCTGGTTAACTCGCGTGGCGTGTTCGAGATACGCGATCGCATGGCGGTGCGCCACGGCGTCCCGTTCAGTACGCGTTGCGAGCTTCTCGCGCGCATACTGCCGAAAGGATTCCAAGAGCCGGTAACGCGGCTCAATCCCCTCCAGGTCGGCCACCACCAGCGACTTGTCGACCAACGATGAGAGCAGGTTAAACAACTCGACTTCTGCGGCTTCCTCACCGCCGCAGACCGTCGCCGCGGCGGCGAGCGTGCAGCCGCCGGCAAAGACCGAGAGCCGCTCGAAGACCCGCCGCTCCGGCGCAGCGAGGAGATTGTAACTCCAATCTATCGTTGCGCGCATCATCTGCTGTCGCGGGAGGGCCGTCCGATCACCGCCGGTCAGAACCTCAAAGCGATCGTCGAGTTTCTGCACCAGCGCGTTGAGCGATAAGTGGCTCACTCGAGCGGCGGCGAGTTCCATCGCGAGCGGAACACCGTCCAAGCGCCGGCAGAGCACCGCAACAATCGGTGCGTTCTCGTCGGTAAGGGTGAAGCGATGGTTCGCGGCACGGGCGCGATCGATGAAGAGGACGATCGCTCCATAGCCGGCGGCTTCGCTTACACTCAGTTGACGGCTTGCCTTCGGCGATGGAAGGCTCAGTGAGGGCAGCCGATAGCAGTATTCGCCCGCGGCCCGCAGCGGTTCGCGGCTGGTGGCGAGGATCCGAACGCGCGCGCATCCGGTCAACAGCGTGGCAGCAACGGCCGCGGCCTGTGTAATGACGTGCTCGCAGTTGTCGAGAATCAGCAGGAGCGTTTTGTTCTTCAGATATGCCAGCAATGTCTCGAGCAGTGGGCGATTGGGCACTTCTTGCAGACGTAGCGCCGATGCGATTGCTGCGACAACCAAGGAAGCGTCGCTGACTGACGCCAGTCCGATGAAGCAGAGGGCAATGCTATCGAATTCTCGTAGTGCGCTCGCCACGTGCAACGCGGTCTGAGTCTTTCCGATCCCGCCGGTTCCAGTGAGCGTGACCATGCGATGTTCGCGCACGAGCGTGGCAATCTCGTCGAGCTCAGACGCTCGCCCAACGAAGCTAGTCAGCGCGAGAGGTAGGTTGAGGGTCGCGCCGTCGGCCCACGGCCCGACGGTCACCGAGGTTCCCCGTCCTAGCAACACCGAACGCGCCGCGGTCGCCTCGAACTCTGCGCGTTGCTCTTCGTCGAGTCCGAGCGCGCTGACTAAGAGCGCGAGCGTTTCGCGCTGAGGCGTGCGTCGATAGCCGCGTTCGAGCGCGCTGATTCCTTCAGTGCTCATCCGGGCACGCTCGGCCAGTGCCTCTTGCGATAGCCCAGCGGCCAGTCGGTAGCGCCGGAGCAGCATCCCGAAGTCCGACGAGCCAGCTACTCGCCCGCGGTCTTCCATCGCGCTGGCAAAGTTCGGGGTTCCCTCGGCCGCACCCTCACCCAGCGCACGGTCGGCTGTACGGGTGGTGGTACGTTACGGCCGTCGCGCTTCGGTGGGACGATGACCTCGTAAACCACTCAGCGCAGTGGCCGTCGGCACTCACCGTCCGGCCGGAAGGGAGCAAGAATGCGAGGCTACTCTACGCGATTCACGGGATTCTTCACTTCTGGTCTGCTCCTTGCGGGGTGTAGCGGCACCGCCACCGGCTCGGAAACTCATATTTCACGCTGTCTTTTGTCCGTCTGCGACCGCGCTTGGCCACGCACGGGCGGATTCGACTCCCGCTTGGACTATTTCTTTTGTCCTTATGTTATAGGGCTTTTTCGCCTGCTGAGCTCGAGCGAATGCAAAATCAGGTGCAAACTCTGTTTAGCACGGATTCACCTGATGGATTCGGCGAAGTCCCTCCATTGTTAGCGCCAGCGGTCTCCGGCGGCGGTCACGTAGTTCTTCCAGATGTAACCCCAAGGGAGTACGAGCGGGACGACCACGACACCGAGGAATATCCCTGAAAAGTTGTCCGCAAGGTCGGCATCGACGGAGCGTGCGAGGTACGCCGGCAGGTACGCCGCAAGCACCCAGATGAGCTTCCATGCCAACTCGAAGATCATCAGCGGCATCATGCGTACCGGGTAACGAATGCCCAGCAGCGCGAGCAGCATCAGCGCTCCGAAGAAGCTCATCCCGACGCCGTGCCAGAAATTCCAGGGATGCGTATGGTGCAGAATCGCCGGCCAGGTCTTCAACCCTTGCGCGACACCGATGAACGCGTAGGCCACTCGCAGCAGATAGAGCCGGTACTGCGGCAGCTCCGGCTAATCGGGAGCACCGCGTCGCGTACCGCGACGGCTCGGCGCGCTGCTGTGAGGCGAAGGGGCGTAAGGCCCGCGCTCCGGGGGTTACGGATGTGGAACGGTCTTCGACGTAAGCACGACGGGCAAAGAACGTGTCCTTTATAGCTTCAATCCTGCCCCTGATGGTCATGGGCCGGTCGCGGGACTGATTGCCGCGAACAAGTCGCTTTACGGCACGACGTACTTCGGCGGCGCCGGCAAGTGCGAATACTTCGGCTACGTCTACGGATGTGGGACCATCTTCAAAGTAGCGCTGTAAACATTACTTCATTCACGCCACTTTAGCGCGAAGTGCGAACCAAGCGATGCCGGCGAGGGTCACGATGACGGCCTCGCGCACCCACCCGTTGTCATTCTCCTCCGTGTGGACTCTTCTTAGCTCCTCTGGATCAGGCGTTGACGAGTGCTGGTAGCGATCCTCAAGGGTCGCGGGCGCGGAGGTTGCTACAGAAACAGGAGCGATTTCGTCGTTCTGTTCTCTTGTGAAGAAATAATTAGTGATCGAGGCCCCCACTACGAAGACCAGCACGGCGGCTCGAAGCGAATTCATGGCGTCTTCGTCCCGTAGCGCTTTTCAGCGTCACGGTTTCCATCGATCTGGTTGACTTCACGCACGTCCAAGTGAACCTCCCAATAAAACCCAGGCCTTTCTTCGAGCAGAAGCATACCACCCGCAAGGGAGCCGGTGCCGTCGTGCATCGGTAGCCAGAAGAGGATCGCTGGCGCGGATTGCTGGGAACCAGTGAATCTGAATCCTTCTCAGGGCATCGCTCTCGATGGTAGCGGCAGCATCTACGTCACAGATGCTAGTGGCCCAGGCTATGAGGGCTACGTCACCGTCTGCGCCTCCGGCAAAAAAGAACCGGAGGCCCATCAATACCATAACTGCACCAAATACCGGCCCCAATGGACCCGTGGGCATTGCCATTCGCTAGAACCGACCGCGGTTGGATTCTCGAAGATGGGAGCAGCCCGACCGGTTGTTGCTGAAGCCGCTATTCCTGGGTTTCCCTGCCTTGTGCGGGTCCGTAATGCAATCGTACGGCGTCGTATGACGTCAACACGAGTAGCCGCCGCATCGACGATCGGCGTTGGTCGTCGTCCAGCTGATGGCGGAGTGCGACCGACGTCGCTTTGAAAAGCTATGTGTGGTGGCGCATCAGCCAATGCCAGCCGGTGAGGGGCAAAAACAGAGGCGCAAGGCCGAAAGCAGTAAGGGCAAAAAGGTCCCAAAGGTTACTTCTGTCGCGTTGAACTCGAGGAATAACAACCCGAAGCACACGATGGCTGTTACCATGCTGCCTAGTATCTCTATGCGCGGTAGCATCGGCGTCAGATAGAACCACCTCGAGATGAGGTACATCGCAACTGTGCCAGCAAGGAAACCGGACACCGTTGCGCAAGCCCAGACGAAGAGAATCGCGGCAACGCTCCGGCCTTGTATCACGCTGTTCCTTTAACAGGTCGCAGTGCGCGGCCCTCTGAGAGAAGCCGATCGATGCCGTACCGGGACGAAACGCTGGCTTCAATGCCCACGTAGGCATCGCCATTCGCTAGAATCGGCGCGACTGCGTCCGCGTAGCGAAGGAAAGGGGCGTCTATGAGGCGCTCTCGTGCGCGTTTCGCTGCGTTCGCGGTTGCCACAGGGTTGCCGTCGATGGCAACCGTCCTAGCCCATCAACGACGGGACGCGCGGGCCAAAACCCATGCGTTACGCTGCCTACCCGTAGCCGACCGCGCTTGGGCCCGCACGGGCGGACTTAGACTGCCGGTGGGGCTAAGCGTTGAACCGCGGAGACACGGGCGGATATCTTTTCATTCCGGCTCAATTGGTTCCGGCTTATCTCGGATCGATAGTCCTAGGCTGCGATGATATCGCTCGCTCTTAGCAAGCGCCTCCACGATGTCGTCGCGGTTACCGTGATCAGCCACGAGCTTTAGGAATCGTTCGCGGCTCTCGCGCAAGGCCCGCGCGTAACCTTCCAGCACCGCGCCGGGCACGTCGTCGCGCGCCTCCGGTGGCCGGCTTACCCACTGCTCCATCGCCTCGTATGCCGCTAGTCCATTCCGCTCGGCGTCTAACAGCTCATCGCGATATACACTCATGACTCGCCCACAGGTCTCGGCGCTTTCTACGTCGCGACGGCTCGGCCCCACCGCCGTCGTCCGTCCGGATGGCGAACGGTCGAAATCGAAGAGTGTTCTGAATGCGCATTCTTGTCGTCTCGATCGTCATCGCCGCCGCCGTGCCGGCGTACGTGCATGTCGCAAATCCGCGAACCAGCGGTCATCCCCTGCTAACTCGGCGTCGCCCCGTCGAATCCGCGGCACACGGGCGAGGGCATTACTATACGATTGGGCGGTCCGCGCCTAGGGATCTTCCTCCGTACGCGAACCGTTACAGTCCGGCGTGAACGCGGGTGCAGTGATCGGGGTGAATGCTCGCGCCGACTGGGTGTAATCGAACGAATCCTGCAAGTCGTCGGCGGTCGCATCGGTCGTACCGAGGTTTCCGGTGCCGAACGTTTCTTCGGTGAAATGTAGAATGCTGCCGAACTCGTGCTGAACGTGCGAAACGTAACCCGGCTGCACGACGTAAGGTGAAATCAGCAGCAGCGGGACGCGGAAACCCAGGTCGTAGTTGTCACGCCGATTCGGCGCGACGTGGTCGAAGAAGCCGCCCCAGTCGTCCCAAGTGACGATGATGGCGGTCGAATCCCAGTACGAACTCTTCCCGACGGCGTTGACGATGGCTGCCACCCACGACGGGCCGCCGGTGTTGCCGTCGCCGGGATGGTCGCTGTGCTTGCCGTCCGGCGTCACCCAAGAGACCGATGCCAGCGTGCCGTTCTGGATGTCGCTAAGAATCTGCTGTGGCTTGGGGACGACGAGGTTCGAATAGCCGCTGCCTTCGCGGATGTGTTGAATGGCATCGTAGGCGTGCCACAAGCCGGCGCCGGTGCCGCACTGGTAATAGCGCCAGGTGATCCCCGCCGTCGTCAGCAGATCGCCGAGCGTCTGACGATCGAAACACGGGTACACCGGCTTCCCTGATTTCGCGCCGAGCGGCTCGATCGGGATGGTTTGCACCGTAGAACTGGGCATGCTGTCGCAACCACCGTTGCCTTTCCCGGGGTTGTTCAAAATCTGCCGTGTTGGGTATGTCGGCGCCGCGGATGCGGTTCCGCTGATAATCTCCTGGTGCGCGGGGAAGCTCGGGCCTTCGTTCGTTTGGAACATCTCATCCCCAAACGCGAACTGCGCGGCCATGTCAAAGTACGGTTGCACCTCGGGTCGCGGCACGTACGCGTACGGACATTCGTCGTGGAGTCCGCTGGTGCAACCCTTTCCGGTAGCAGCCGCGAGATTCCAGCCGTTCATTTGGCAGACGGCCAGGTTACTTGGAAGGGCGTTGCACTCGGTGACGAAGTTGCTATTTTCGTGCGAGATGTCGCCGGGCCATCCCAACCATTTCTGGTGCAGCGGGATCTGATTTCCCTTGGAGTCGAGGCCATAGCTCTGCGTGTCGGCGCCGGGCAAACCCTGGAAGAGATTGTCGACCGTTCGATTCTCCTGGAACACGATGATCACGTTGGTGATCGGGCTTACACCGCGGCGGGCCAGAAACGCCGAACGCCCGCGGACGCTCGAGGGCATGGTGCCGGCGGACGAATTCGGAGCGCCGGTCATCGACGTACCGGGCGAAGCGCACGCCGACAGCGATGCCAAGAGGACGACTACAACGAAACTCTTCATCCGCAGGCTTTCTCGGCCATATTTTGGCAACCTCCTCGGGCGCTTCGATTCGATGCGCGTGGTGACCAGAGACGATCTACATCGTCTTCGCATCTCGTTGGTCTGACCGAACGCTCGCGCGGTACGCATAGCGCTCGATCGCGGCAAGTTCCGGCGCTAGACTTGGATATTTCGAATCCCGCGGACCGGTCGCGGGAACCAGCTGGCGTCCGCTATAACGGATTGCCATGACGAGCGGGGCAAGTCCGGTCCCCTCGGCCGAGATGGGCCGGACGCTCGATGCCGGCCCGCCAAGGTGGTCGCTCTCCCTGCGGATCGCCTTTCGTTTTGCATTCTCGTACTTTTTGCTCTACTGCGCTCCGTTTCCATTGATGTGGATTCCGTACGGAGAACGGGCCGGCCAGTTGGTTGAGGGCTTTTGGCACGCCTTAGTGCCGTGGGTCGCGGCACACGTACTGCACCTTCCACGGCCGATCACCGTTTTTGAAAACGGCAGCGGCGACACGACCTACAACTGGGTTCTGGTCGGCTGCTTCCTAGTAATCGCTGGGCTGGCGACCGTCCTTTGGTCGGTTCTCGATCGCAAACGCCCGAGCTACGACCGCCTCTATCGCTGGTCGCGCCTATACTTGAGATTATGGCTCGCGTCGATTTTGTGCTCGTACGGAGCCAGCAAGGTAATCCAGTTGCAGTTTTCGCCGCCGCTGCTGTCGGCGTTGATCGTGCCATACGGGCAACACTCACCGATGGGGTTGCTCTGGACGTTCATGGGATTGTCGAAGGCGTACAATTTCTTCGCCGGTTCCGCGGAGATGCTCGCGGGGATTCTTCTCCTGATTCCGCGGTTTACCACGCTTGGAGCGCTCCTCTGCGTGGCCGTAATGAGCAACGTCTTCATGCTCAACATGAGCTACGACGTCCCGGTAAAGCTGTTTTCATTCCACCTTCTCGTGGCAGCGCTCGTACTTGCAGGTCCCGATCTCGGTAATTTCGGCGCAATTCTTCGTTTTCAAGCGTGCCGCACGGCTGACGATCGATCGACCATTCTTTTCCAACCGGCGTTTGAATCTCGCCGGTCTCATATTGCAGTTGCTCTTCGCTGCGTTTCTGGTAGGCACCGATCTGGCCGGCGACTTCTCCTACTTGCAAAGCGAGGGAGCAAACCGTTCGGTCCTTTACGGCGTTTGGTCGGTCAGTCGCGCAAACGTCGATTGGAAACAGGTCGTTTTCGACGACTATAACGTTTTCGCAGTGCAGTCCCGGGAGGGATCGATGCAGTACTATTCTCAAAAAACGAACGCGCAGGGACGGAGCATAGCGATTTTGGGCTACCGCGACCCCCATGCCGGGGGCGTTCTACGATTTATCCAGACGCCACCGAACCAACTGCGCCTTTGGGGCCATCTCGGGAGGCGGCGAATCGTCGCGGTGCTGCAGCGTGTTGATGAGTCGAGGTTCCTACTCACACATCGCGGATTTCACTGGATCAGCGAACATCCGTTCAATCGCTAATCGACCTAGGCATCTGCTTGCGGCTCGGCGCTTCACTGGAGTTTGAGCGCTTTTGTTACGGTGCGACACTGAATACCGTGCCGTCGTACGAACTTGACGACCCCCCGCCGCTGGTCTTCGTGCCGTAGAGCGCGCCCGACGCGCCCACGAGCAGGGCCGATGGCCCGGTCCCGCCGGCGTCAGGTTGAAGACCGTGCCGCAGCCGCCGCTTCCACAATTCGAGGCGTGCAGTTCGCCCATCGCGGCGAACCCGTAGAGCGGGCCGTTGGAGTCGGTGACAAGCCCCGCCGTGGATTCCAGCCATCGACACCCTTCAATGAATAAAAGCACGCGCTCTGGCCCGGTGGAACCTCGCGCGGACGCGCCCGCCGGCGCCGGCAATGCGGACTGGATGTACGCGCACCCGGCCAAGAGGTCCGCGGCCAGCACCGAGGCGATCGCGTTCGGAAGAACGATGCCACAGAGACGCCCGATAACTGAGGTCATCATTTTCCCACCGGGCAGCCGAACCTTTCGCCGGGTGAACGCACGTCACCAGAGTTGGAAGTTGAGCGATCCGTCAGACGCGGCTTCGTCTGCCGACGAACTGACACGCAGCGAAGTACGTTGTATGATCGATGAGACATCATCAAAACAAGCGCCATTTCACCACGCGGTCCAACTCGAAAGATGGCGCGCACCCGCCGCATCTTCGCTTTGCGATGCGCCGTGCAGTAGAAGGAGTAGTTTCTTATCTTAAGGGAACAGGAGTGCTCCTGCAGTCGGTTTTTGCGCGTGCCGCCGAGTCATGCGAAACGCCCAGCTCTCACCCTGAAAGGGAGTCAGTCTATGCGAGCGGTCCTTAGGGTCTCCCTTAGCGTTGCTTTCGCCGCAGGGACCGTCGCGCTTGCCGCCTGCGCGGGCAGCCCCGGCTCCTCGCCTTTGCTTGGCCCTCAGTCCGGCAACCCGCAGCGCGCGCATGGGTTGGTGGACGGCAGCAGCTCCAAGATTCAGCACGTGGTGATCCTCGTTCAAGAGAACCGGCCGTTCAACCATCTCTTTATGGGTTATCCCGGAGCGACGACGCAGAACTACGGCTACCTCAGCACCGGCAAAAAGGTTAGCCTCAAGCCGGTCACGTTAGAGGCAAACTTCATACCAGGATACGGACTGGGTGACTTCTTCACGCAATGCAACGGGACGGGCAGCATCGAGGGCACGGATTGCCAGATGAACGGCTTTGATAAAGTGCCGACGCAGTGCGGCGGCGACCATTGTCCGATTAAGTACCCGCCGTATTCATACGTAGAGCCAAGCGAGGTCAAGCCGTACTGGGATTTGGCCAAGCAGTATGCATTGGCCGATCAGATGTATGCATCGAACATTGACGAGAGCAGCTTCATCTCGCATCAATACATCATCTCCGCGCAAGCCATGGAGTCGTTTAACTGGCCGAGCACCGAGGAGTGGGGTTGCGAGGGGCCACCGGGCAACAGCGTTCCCATTCTCGGCCAAAACCGCAAGCCGACTGGGAAGCGGCAAGAAGTGTGCTTTTCCGATATCACGCTCGGTCAAGAGGCCGATGACGCCGGCGTCACCTGGACCGCCTATTCGGCGCCCATTGGCCCCCGAAACGGCGGCGGCTGGAATGGATATCAGGCCAATCAGTACGTCTACAATGGGCAAGATTGGAATAACGATATCGTGCAGAACCCAGCGCAGTTTCTCACCGACGTGTCCAAAGGAAAGCTCAGCCAGATCACCTGGATCACGCCGACGTTTGTGAACTCGGACCATCCCCAAAGCATGTCGAATACCGGTCCGATGTGGGTAGCCTCGGTTGTCAATACGATCGGTCAGTCAAAGTTCTGGGATACCACCGCGATCTTCATCCTGTGGGACGACCCCAGCGGCTTCTTTGATCCCGCACCTCCTCCGTACGTTGACTACGACGGCCTGGGGTTTCGGCTTCCGCTGTTGATCGTCTCTCCGTACGCGAAGAAAGGTTACGTTTCTCACGTACAATACGAGCACGGCAGCATTTTGAAGTTCACCGAGGATATCTTCGGCTTGGCGCGGCTTTCCGCCAGCGATACTCGAGCCAACTCGCCCGCACAAGATGCTTTCGACTTTAGTAAGCCACCCCGTAAGTTTAAGGTCATTAAGAGCTCGCTCGGCAGGGAGTATTTCCTTCGTCAGCCGCTGGATACGCGACCGGTTGACACGCATTAGCAGCCTCTGGCCAGCCTTCACGCCAGCCTTGGAATGGTGTCTCTGGGATAGAGAATCGGTCGGGTCCGGCAAGCGCGCGGATCGGGTGGCGCCAGATACGAATTCGACGAAGGTCCCGACGACAAGATCGAAGCGTTCACGGTTGCAATTCCGGTGATGACCCATCTCGTGCGGGGGGCCTATGGGGCTGAAGCCTGAAATTGAGCATGATGAAGGCGCTATGGCTCATCAAGTCGGGTACGTGGGAAATTCGCGAGACGCCGGAGCCGCAACCCAAGGCCGGTGAAGTTCGAGTCGCGGTTCGCGCGACGGGTCTGAACTTCGCGGAGCTCATGGCGAGTCAAGGGCTCTACCCCGACGCTCCAAAGCTGCCCGCGGTTTTAGGTTACGAGGTCGCCGGCATCATCGACGCGGTCGGTGACGGAGTCGACACAGGGCGCATCGGAGAGCGCGTTGTTGGGATGACGCACTTCGGCGGCCACGCTCAATACGCATGCGTTTCGTCGGCGCTCGCGCTCGCCATTCCGCCCAAAATGCCGTACGAAGTGGCCGCTGCTCTACCGGTAACTTATCTCACTGCGTACCATATGCTGTTCTTTGCTGCCAATCTGCGCGCAGGCGAATCGGTGCTCGTGCAGATGGCCGCCGGCGGCGTTGGCACTGCGGTGCTTCAGCTTTGCCGGACCGTGCCGAACGTCACCACGTTCGGCACCGCCTCCGTCGGCAAGCATCAGGTGCTCGTTGATAACGACTGCACGCATCCGATCGACTACCACACCGCCGACTACGCGGCGGAAGTGCGGCGCCTCACGCAAGGACGGGGAGTTCGACATCGTTCTCGATCCGCTCGGTGGCCGCGACACGCTCAAAGGCTATCGGCTGCTGCGCGCCGGAGGAAGGATCGTGGTGTACGGTTTTGCCAATCTGCAACGGCGGCGCCGCAACGTGCTGCGGCTGATCGGGCAGGTTGCTCGCGTACCGCGATTCTCGCCGCTGCGGCTAATGAGCGAAAATCGCGGCGTAATCGGCGTCAACCTCGGACATCTGTCGGATCGGGCCGATTTGCTGCTCGGCGAAATGGAGGCGCTTTTAGCATTATACGATCAGGCGAAGATCGCGCCGGTGATCGACTGCGCGTTGCCGCTCGAACGCGGAGCGGACGGCTACGCCCGTATGTCCTCCGGCAGCAACGTGGGTAAGATCATCCTAACGGTCTGACGTTCACGCGGAGTCGTTCAGAAAGTCCTCACGAGTGTTCGATAGCGTGTGAGGGTTCGGAGGGACGAACCATGCTTCAGCTGCGAGAGCGTCGAGCCATTGGGCTGCCTCTTTTTTGGTCTGTCGCGGCAATGGCAGCCGGCTGCGGGCAAATTCGCGAAGCCCTTCCAAACCTCGCGCAGCCGCTAGCCCAAACTAGCCAGAGGCAACGGGCGTCGGGCTCCTGGAGCGTCACCGGATCGCTGCAGACGCCGCGCGTGGCGCCGTTGGCCGTGACCTTGTCGAACGGCAAAGTACTCGTCGCAGGCGGACTCGACAAAAACAACCACGCGATCAAAAGTGCCGAGCGGATTCGGCCAAGGCTTTGCTCAGGTAACGAGCGCAGAGCTCTACACCCCGGGGGTGCGGAGATCGACAGTTACGCGCCGCTAGAACAACAGCTTCGCGTGAACGATCCTCCTGGTCATTTCGTCGATCGTCTTTCGCATCGGCGCGATGTTGGCGCCCATCGCACTCAGCTGTTCGTTCGTGCGCCCCAGACGGCTGTTCGTGCCGCCCAACTGGCTTTGCATGACGATCAGCGTGCGATTGGTGCTGCGGAGCAGTGAAGCTACGCCCGTCAGTTTATGGTTCGTACCGCTCAGTTGACGGTTGGTACTGCCCAGCTCACGGTTCGTGCGCAAGAGCTGCGCGTTGGTTTGAGCGATTGCCACGTTCACGGCATCCATGCCGGCGCGCATCGCATTGAGTTCCGCAAGCAAAAAGACGACGGCGATCGCGCTTAGCGCGAGCACGATGCCCCGAACGAGGGTGTATGGCAGGGCTTGCATTTGCGGCCCTTTTCCGCAAATCCTGAAAAAACTCTAAAGGCCTCTTAGCTAGCGTCGGAGCGAATTCCGTAGTCGTCACGACTCTCACCCTACGATGCGGGCTTCTCCGAGACGATCGTTAGTGTCTGTGAGTTGACACTGTAGTTGCCCGCCGCCACCAGGTCGTTCGGATGCGCACAAATTGCGCTGTTGCTTGGGCCGTAGATGACGACGAGACCCGATGGCCCGCACGGTGTTTGCGTCAAGTGGTAGCTCTGAAGAAGCTTTGCGCCCGGGCTGTCCGGCTGCGTTTGATACGAATTGTAGGTCACGTTATTGGCGGCAACGATGGATCCGTAGACCGCTGCCGAGGCGGCTCCGATCGCGAAAGCGCCCCAAAACCCGCCGCCGTAATAGTACGGCGCCGGGTACCACGCATAACCGCCGTTCCACCCCCACGCCGAGTAGCCGTGATAGACCGGATTCGTTACCGTCGCACCGTGATAGACGACTCCGCCGTTCGCGTACGTGCTTGCATGGTAGGTCTGGCCATAGGCGTTGGTCGCCGTTGACGACCCGCTGTACGTATGGTTATAGGTATTACCGCTTCCGGATGTGTGATACGAGCCATACGGACTGCTGCCGCTACCGCTGTGATAGTAATTGCCGGAGTTGACGTTCCCGCTGGTACTGCCGCTGCGGTTCGCGTAGCCGTTCGACGCACTGCTGCCGTGATAGTAGTTGCCGTTGCTGTTCGCGCCGCCGTAGCTCGTGCGGTTGTAATTTCCATTCGTGGCCGTAGTACTGCGGCTGTAGCCGTTGCCGGTGCTAGTCGCGGTCGTCGAGCGGTTCGTGCCGGCCGGCCCAGTGCTTGAATGACTGTAGCTCTGCGACGGGTGTGCAGCTGCGCCCTCACTATGCATGTCGAATCCGCCGCCGCGGCCGCCTCCGCCTCCGCGACCGCCCGCGGCAGCGCTCAAGGGCGCCAAGGAGAGGACCAGCACGACGACTACGGCTGCGGCACGTTTAGCGTTCATTTTTGGACCTCATCTACGACACCGGTCAGCGTTACATACGTCCCCTTTTTCGTTCGAACGGCGAGCAAGACACCGCGGGGAGGAAGCTGGGTCGATGAGTGGCTGAGTTCCTGCGCCGTCTCGCTCGGGTTCAACCACACCGTCCCCGATTGTAACGCGATATGGGTGGACTGACCGTTCTGCAGGAGGGTTGCATCGTACGGCAGACACTCGACGAGCTCCCGAACCTTCGTGCATGCCGCCTTGCCGAGGACGATCGTGCCCTGTCCGTCGCTCGAGGTGATCGCCATGCTTTCATTTCGAATGCTGATGCGTACGTTCGTGTAGGTCTTCTCGGATCCGTCGCGTTGTTGAACGAGGGCCGTCCCCGTAGCGTATGCAGCACCCGAGGGCACCGCACAGATTCCGCCCGCGAGCAAAACGCCAAAAAGAACTCGGCCGATCAGAGTCTTCATGCTCCCATTGTACGCCCGGGCCCAGCGGGAGCGATATCCGAAAAACGCAAGGCGCGATGCAACCCATTGCCGCGCTCGTCCGAGGGGCGGCTCAGCCGCCGCGGTGCTCTCGGCGAGGCCGCGGCGAGTTCACGCTTTTTTAATAGCTTTGCGTTAACTTCGCGATTGGCTCAATCGCACCGGTTAACTGCGCAATCCATAAATATTATCAAGGAGTACCATGAACCCTACTAAAGCAATCCAATCCATCGCGGCCCTCGCCGTCGCCGGCGTTTTGGCGGGCTGCGCATCGGCACCTCAGTCTCCGTCGAGCGCGCTGCCCGGCATGGCGCAGCCGGCAGGGGTGCCAATGACCTGCAAATCCAATCACGGCGTCTCCGTGAAGCCGTGCTCCATCAACCTGTCGCTCTCCAATCCTCAGGAATCGGTGACGACAAAAGGCCCGACCGGCACTTTCAGCTTCAACGACGCGGCATGCAAGAGCAAGCACATCGCGACGATCGCCGGCTCGGGTCACGCCTTCAGGGCGACGTGGGGGACGTCGTCTGGATCTTGCACCGCCGTGTTTACCGACAAGACCAAAGGCGGCAAGACCATCGGAACGGCCGACCTTCATATCAACAACAGAGCTTAGCCGCGGCGCGCCGGGGACATTACCAACGGGGTGAGTCTAGGGCGATAGGCCGGCCAAATGCTGGGCGGTGAATACTACCGCCAATATAACGAGCACGACGCCCGCCACTCGTTGAGCGTCCCTCCGGTACTTTCGCCCAAGCCTCTCGCCGAACACTAGGCCGATTGCGGTAAAGAGAACCGTGCTAACGGCAACGGTCGCGAGAAGCGGTGGAAGCGGCAGCGGTACGCCGGGCAAGGAAACGCCGATTCCGAATGAGTCGAGGCTGATCGAGGCTGATGCGACGACCAGTCCCCATCCCGAGGTCACCTTGAACGTCGGCGGCGCCTTTTCGAAGCTCTCGCGAAAGATAAAGCCACCGACGCAGCCGAGGACTGCAAAGCCCACGTAAGGCACGGTCGCTCCGGCAACGCGCCCTGCACCGGTGCCGATGCCGTAGCCGATGAGCTGCATCAGCACTTCGGAAGCGGAGAAGGCCGCACCAAGCCGGATGCGAGCGGGCCAGTCAATCCGCATGACGCCAACCGCGATCGACAGCGCCAGTACGTCCAGACCAACGGCGAACGCGATGCCCAGTATCTTCGCACCAGCCGTCAGCGTCATCGCGCCCGTATCGTACTCCGCACCGCGGTCGAAAGCCTATGCCTTCGAAGCCTCGAAATCTCCGAGCGTCTTAGCTGCTCGAGACGCGTCGCGTCGCTTCGGGACGGACAAACGTTCCGGCCCCATGATTAACAGCCACAACGCGATGGCGATTTCACCGAGGAGGAACGGCGACGTAAGGTTACCGACCTCCTTTGAGTATTGAGGCGTCAGAAAACCGCAAAGGCAAATGGCGAGACACGCAAAACCGTCCAGGAGCAGCCACCCGCCCAAAAGACGCGGAAGAAATCGCGACTTTAGCACGAGGGCTCCGAATGGAACGAGCCACAGACCGCCAAAAAGAAGACTGGCGAGCAGCTCGTAATAGTGCAATTTGAGAAACAGCATCGCCAATGCGGACCTCTCTGCGATGGAGAGTGCCGTTAAAAGTGTGGGGTCGCTTACCAGCAGTAAAGCCGCAACGTAAATTCATGACGTTAACGAAGTAAAGCGGCACTTGCATGAAGGCGCCGAGAATGAGCAGCCGGTACAGCGCAAGGACGAGAGAGAGCCAAACGACGCCGGCGACGAAATCACCGACAATGGCACGCCGCAACAAAAACTGGTGCTCGACGAGCTTATGCGCGGTGTCGAGCGCGTCGCCCGACTGGATGAGCACGTCGGGAAGCTACCTCAGCATGACAAACCCGACGAGGATCGCCAGCAAGTAGAGCGCGCCGCGTCGCTGGTGTTGTACGCGACGCCCGAGATCGTCGTTTTCGAGGGTCGCCTGACGCTCTAGGGCGCGTTTAGGGTGCTCCCACCGCAATCTCATCAAGTCTTAGCCGTTCCACGGCGATTTGTGCCGGGCAGCGCCTACGGAATTGTGGAAGAGCGTCTGACAATGCCGATCTTTTTGCGAGCGCTCGCCGCCTTTTCCGTGATCCTGTGCCTCCGGCCCGTGCCGGCGTGGCCGAACACCTACTCGAGAGAGGAGGGCTGGGAGATCCAGGTCGGCCGGGAGAGATACGCGGACTATTTGCAGCGCGGCGAGATCGTCCCGCCGCAATCGCCGCTCTATCGCACGATCGACCCTATCGGAAAAGCCATCGCCGCGGTCGCCGATCGGCAGTACTTTGCGCCGTTCCATTTCATACTGCTGAACGAGCAGACCCCAAACGCATTTTCCATGCCCGGCGGCAACGTCTACGTGACGACCGCGTTGCTGTCGTTTCTCAAGAACAGGGACGAGCTTGCGGGCGTTCTCTGCCACGAGGTCAATCACGACATCCACCACGATATGTATGACGTCTTCCAAGCGACTCAAGGCGGTCGATCGCCGCAAGATCCCGGCGTGATCGCCGACGAACGCGCCGCCGAGGCGAACGCCGACCGTGCCGGCGCTTACACGTGCGCGAAGGCCGGATTTAACCCATGGGGCATGGTGTGGAATTTCAGGCGGTACCGTGAAGCGATGGGCGTCAGCAACAATGGCGGCGTCGATCACCCGAGCGACGAGCAGCGCGAAGCCGATCTCATTGCGTTGTTTCGAAACCACAGAGCCACGTTTGGAAGATTCAGTGACGATGTCGCTAGCGCAACCCCGCTCGCGCGGACGCGGCAGGTCGCGCAAAGTCAATATTCGCAGCAGTACTCGCAATATCCGCAGCAACGGTACTCGCAATATCCGCAGCAGCAGTACTCGCAGCATCCGCAGCAGCAGTATCCACCCTATCCGCCGCAGCAGTATCCACCCTATCCGCCGCAGCAGTATCCACCCTATCCGCCGCCCCCGCTTCCTCCTTGTTATCCGGGCTGCTAGTCCGCGACGCCCCGGAAGACGGCGCCGTGCCTCGCAGCGTTCCGGCGCCCGAGCATCATATGTACCTGCGAAGCTTCGGCCAATAGGCGCTCAGCGGCATCGTAATTCCGCGGCAGAACCAGATCGGAAACCCGTTTTCGAGCGGCCGTCCCCACGGATTGGAGAAGCGCGTGACGATGCGGCGGCTTCGAAAAAGATGCACTTTACCTTCGCAGTCTCCGTGAACGTCGATGACCACGTTGCCGCTGTAGCCGCGCGGGCCCCAGACCCAATACTGATTGTGGCCCGAGAGCGCCGGCGGCAGGCCGTAGGACGGCCCAAAAAAATCCAGCGCGGCCGCCTCACCGTAATTGCTTGCAAGAATAGCGGTCTGAGCGCGCTGCGTGGGCGGTAGCGAATCGTACACGCGCGCGACGGTTTGCGCGAGTTCCGGCCAGCCGTGCATGTCGCCCCAATCGGGAGGCAGGTTGCCGATCTGCGTGTGTTCGGTTACCGCGAGTTTTACCTCTCGCGAAAGCATCGTTTGGAGCGTGCGGTCGTACGCGGACATCGTACGTTCCGGCAAGACCGGCATCAGTAACGGAACCAGGGCAATCCCGGCAACCAGCGAGTAGAGCGTGAGGACGGGCCGCCAGAGCGTTGCGCGCGCGGTCCACGCTTCAATCGTCACCGCTCCCGCCGCGATCGGTATGGGGTAGACGTCGGCCGCATAATAGTGTTTTGCGTGCAGGGCGATCATTTGGGCGATCAACGCGAGATACGCGAGACCCAGAAATCGAGCGTCCGGCCGGCGCAGCAGCGTGACCAGGCCGATCAGCCAAACCGGTGCGAGCAGCGGATACGTGATCAGCACCTGAGTAACGAGGAACTGCAGCGGCGTGAGCGGCACGTCCTTATACGCCACCGCCGCGCGCAAGAGCGTCCACATCGGAAAGCCGTGGGCGGCCTGCCACAGGAAGTTCGGCAATGCGATGAGCGCCGCAGCCAGGATGCCACCCGCGAACCAGCCCGTCAAGAGGGCACGGCGCTGCGGAAGCACGAGCAGACCCAAGGCGACGCCGGCGGCAAAAAAGATAACGGTGTATTTGCTTTCGACGCAGATGCCCACGATCGTTCCAACGACTAGCCACCAGCGCGGGTCGGCTCCCTTGATGATGCGCAGCACGTAGAGCGCCGCCAGCGGCCACAGCCACAAGCCGACGACGTCGCCGGTCAGCTTTCCCCCAAAATCCATCAGCGCCGGAGTCAACGCCGCAATGGCTGCGGCGAAGAACATGGCAAACGCGCCACCGCCGAGTTCGGCAACCAACAAACACGTGGTGTAGACCGATGCCGCGGCAAACACCGCCGGAATCAGACGCAGAAGGAAGAGCGAGTGGCCGAAGAGCTGCGAGACCGCCGCCAGGAGCGGCACGACCGGCGGTTGGTTGACATATCCCCACGCCGGATGAAAGCCGCAGATGATAAAGTACAGCTCGTCGCGGAAGAAACCGTAATGCGGATTACCGGCGAGATGGACTGCCAGGGTAACGAGCGCCGCTGCAAGGGGCAGACGCCGGAAGCTGCCTGCCTCGATTAGGGGTAGCGGCGCCGGCCTAACGATTCGCGTCAGTCTCATTCGACCGCCGTGCCGACTCCAGCGTTTCGTCGAGCATGTTGCGTTGGAAGGCGAGCATGTCGGGGACGTGCGGGAACCTTGCGTCGGCGCGGTGTGCAGTAAGGCGGTAGCGGCCGTCGTCTGCAACCAGGACACCGCGTTTTCGCAGCGTCGCGAGCGCTTCGCCGACCGCCGCGCCCGGAGCGCGGCGCAGTTCGGGATCGACGAAGACGTATCCGGGCAGCAAATCGAGCCGCTCGCGCACGGCATGCACCGCATCCGCAAGCACGAACGTCTCGGGGCCCTCGAGTAGAGACGCCGCCAGGACCGCCGACGTCGTGATCGGCCGAGCACCGGCGAGCGACGTCCCGATATCCGTGGCACCCGTGTATCGAACGAGGCGGTAGAGCATCGAGAGCCGCCGGCCTCGGAACGGGTCGTATGCGACCGCACAGAGCCAGAGCTCGGCAAATGGCGAGAGAGCTTCGACGATTCCTCCACGCATCGGATGCATGCGGCCGTCGCGACTGAAGTCCCCTTCAGGCGTGATATAGAACGTCGCACCAGCCCGCACGCACTCCACGATCGCCGCAACGTCGCGTTGGGTAACCGCGCGGAGGTTCTCGAGCACTTCGCGCCGGTACGGCTGTTTGAGATTCGCTACTTTCACCCAAGCGCGGGCTCGCATGAAATCGGCGGGCTTCCATAAGTCGCTGAGCACGGACCCCTCGAGCCCAAGGTGCTCGAGCGGTTCGGGCGGTAAGATCGTTTCGAACGCGAGATCGCCATGTGCCGCGCGCAGCTCTTCGGTCAGGCTGATAAGCGGCCGCGAGAAGAGATGGTTCTCGATCGGCAGCACGCTGAAGGCGGCCCATAATCCGCTCAGATTTAAGCGGCGCGTAAACCACGCGGTCCAAGGCAATTCCATCGCCATGAATCCCGTCTCGAAGGTGCGGCGGGAGTTGCACATGGCCAGCGGCTTCCACGGGTTCCGCAAAAACGTGCGCGCCGTGACCATCTCCCCCTCGATCTCGTGCTGATGATTGGTGATCAGCACGGTCGGCCCACGCTCTGCCGGCAGATTACCCCAGTGGCGGACGCGGATCTTAAAAAAAAGGTACGCCTGGCGCACGCAATACGCAATGGCCCTCAAGGTCCAGTTGGGCTTCATCGGAACGCGGGATTCGGCTTGCACGCCGCGAGCACCGCCTATCGAAAAAAGGCCGCCCCCTGCGGCTAGCGAACCGCGTCGCGTGAAGTTAGCTCGTCTCCTGGCGGCGGGTCTCGACGTCGTCACGCTCGCGTCCCTCGGTTATGCAGCCGTCGCAATCGTGTGCTCGGCGCGCTTCGGACGACGCGAATCGGAGCCGCCCGCCCGCGATTTGCCGCCGGTAAGCTTGATCGTGCCGTTGCACGGCGACGAGCCGGGTCTCGAGGAGAACCTGCGCTCCTTTGCCTTGCAGGACTACCCGGTCTGTCAGCTCGTCCTTGGCGTCGCGCGCGCCGACGATCGCGCGCTGCCGATTGCACGGCGTGTCGCGGCCGCGCTTCCCGATCGGAATATTGAGATCAACGTCGGCGAAGTCCCCAGCTCGGCGAACCCCAAGATTGCAAACGTCCTCTCGGTGATGCAACTCGTTCGGCACAAGATGTTGATCCTTGCCGACAGCGACACGCGAGTCAATCCTGCTTACGTCCGTTGCGTGACGGCGCCATTGCAGGACCCGGCCGCCGGCGTGGTCACCTGCCTTTTCGCAGGCGTGCCCGACGACTCGTTTACGGCGAAACTCGGTGCAATGTTTATGAACGAGCAGTTTATCCCATCGGTGCTCGTCAACCGGCTCTTTGGACCGTCGCGGCACTGTTTGGGGCCGACGAATGCGTTCCGGGCTGCGGTGCTTTCCGAAATCGGCGGCTTCGAAGCGCTCGCGCCCCATCTCGCCGACGATTTCATGCTGGGAAATTTCGTTACGGCCCGGGGTCTGGGCGTCGTCATCCCACGCTACGTCGTTCGGACGATGGTCTCCGACTCAAGCCTTGCGAAGCTCTGGAACCACGAGTTGCGCTGGCATCGGACGATTCGAGGCGTGCGCCCCGCCGGCTACGCCGGCATGTTCCTTACCTATCCGCTGCCGCTAGCGCTGTTGGCGTTCCTGCTCGCACCGCGGCGACAACGAACGGCGGCACTCTTTGCCGCGGTACTCGCGCGTATCGCCTTGCGGCGGGTTTCGAGTCGAGCGCTCGGAGTGCCGGTGGCCTCTGTGTGGCTCATGCTGCCGCGTGACCTGTTCGGGATTGCCGTCTGGGCTTGCGGGCTAACCGGACGCGCGGTCCGTTGGCGCGACGCGGACCTGCGCATCGAAGAGGGCGATTTGCTCGAGAAACGACATTGAGGATGCAGCACCCCAGAGTGAAGTCTTCACAAACAGGGACGGGTACGCATGCCCTGGTCGCCGCTTTGGAATACCGCGTCGCGGTTGTACAGGCCGCCGCGGGATCGGGGAAGACCACCGCGGTCCGCGCCGCGGTCGCCGGGGTCGCGCACGTGTGGCACGATGCGGCAACGCTCGGGCGCAACGAACTCCTTGGAGCGGCTTCGTCAGGAGATCGGCTTATCGTCGTCGACGATCTTCACGCCATGGCTAACGGTGGCCCGGAGACGATCGCGGCATTGGTCAACCGGTTTCCTAAAACACAATGGGTATTGGTTTCCCGGCGGTCTGTTGGCCTACCGCTCGCAACTTGGATCGCCAGAGGAGAGGCTAGCGCGCCAGTTGGGCAAAGCGATTTGTCGCTGTCGGCACTCGAGATTCGCCGGGCCGCGAAAGCGCTCGGCCTGCGGGTTGACGTCGCTGCCATGCAATTTTTGCTGGACACGACCGGCGGATGGCCCGTCGCCGTGAGATTCGCTCTAGCCGCGCTTGCGCGCTCGCCGTTGGACCTCTCGCGGGCTGCCGCAACGACCCAGCACCTTCTTTCCGCGTACTTCGCAACCGAAATACTCGAGCACCTAGACGACGATCGACGCGAGCTCCTATCCAGATTCGCGTTGCTAGGCGCCTTCGACGAAAGCATGCTCGCGACGCTGGGGCGTGAGGATGCATCGGCGGATCTGCGATGGCTCCGCGACTCGGCTACTCCGTTCTCCGAAGACGGGGGGCAGCTTTCGCTGCACCCGGCGCTGGCGCAGCATATGATCGCACAGATTCCCGCGGGACAGCGACGCAGTCGCGCGCTCCGCGCCGCCGCCACGCTGCGCGCTTCGGGTCATGTTGGACGCGCCTTCGACCTAAGGCGCCGTTACGCGCCTGACTCCGTGCTTGCAGAACTTCATGAGGAAGGCTTTGCCTTGCTCGACGCCGGCTGCTGGCAGAGCGTTGAGGAGGCCGTGCGTGCTCTGCCTCAATCGACGCGCCGCGACGACTCGATCGTGGTGTGCTTACGGGCAGAGCTCGAAGCGCAAGCCGGTGCGGTCGAGCGCGCCGCCGTTCTGTACGAAAGAGCGAGCCAGACAGCGACCACGCCCGAGGTTCGCGCTCGCATCGGGCGGCATCGAGCCCTCCACTATCTGAACCAGGGCGAGACCGAAGCCCTCGATGTAATACTCCCCGCTCTTGACGAGGGTACGGAGATCGAGCGCATCGACGCGCGCGGGATTTACGCGATGGCCCAGGCATTAGCGGGCCGGCTCGACGATGCGCGCAGGGAGGCACGGGATGCGGTGGCGCTTGCAACCGACCTCGACGATGAGGCGCTGTTAGCACGTTCGTTACAACGGATGTCGTACGTCGAATACCAAGCGGGCAACATGCCCGATGCAGAGAAGAACGCCCGCGAGGCAGCGCGCCTCGCGCATCGGCTAGGAGCCTGGTTTCATTTCATCTGTGCCCACAGCACTCTGTACGCCGTGGCGATCGGCTCGCGCGACGATCACGATGCGGCGTTATGGCACGCACAACAGATAGCGTGGGCCGCAGAGCGAACTGGAGACCGCCGGCATCGCCTCTATGCGCTTAGCGCACAATATACCCTCGAAGTCGAACGCGGCCGCAGAGAACGCGCGCTGGCCCTCGAAGCGGAGATGCCGCTGCATTCAGGTTTCCGCGACGAACTCGATTGCTGCATCGCGCTAGCGACGCGCTTGAGTTGGAATGGCGAGTTTTCGGAAGGCTACCGGACTTTGGCGACACTTGACGACCGCGTCGTCGATTCTTCCGAGCGGCGCCTGTGGAATGCAGCGCTCGCGATGTTCGCGGCTTTCGGAGCCGACGAAAAGAACGCAACGCTCCGGCTTCGCGCGTGCGGCAAAGCCGCCGCGCCGGCCGCCCGCGAAAATGCCGTCGGCAACGTGGTGGCCGACTGCTTCGCGGCGGTCGCGCAAATCGTGCTCGGCCACGCCGAAGCCGCTGTTCGCCGTTTGCCGCATCACGCGCCGACCTCGCAGACGCGCGCGCTGGCGTCGTTCGCGCGCGACCTCGCAGCGCTCGGCTCATCCCTCGGGAGCGAGTCGGCGGCAACAGCGCTGCACCGACTGCGCCTAGCGCGCCAAGAGGGGCTCGCCGAAGCCGTCGCCGCGGCGCTTGTTTCGCTGCGATATGACGACGCCTCGGGACCGCTCACCGAGGCTGAAAGCCGCGTCTTGGTCGAACTGGCGTGCGGCCAAACGGCCAAGGCAATCGCTCAAAAGCATTCGCGCAGCATCCATACGATTCGCAATCAGATCAAGTCGATCACCCGTAAGCTGGGCGCCTCGGGAAGCATCGAAGCAGTGGCTCGCGCGCATCACCTCGGCCTTCTGCGTTAGTCGTTATAGCCCAAAGTGGTCATGGTTCTTCTCCCGACGTTCTAGCAAGATTACTCGGGGAAGCCTTGCCGATTCTTTAACTCGTCTCTGGGGGCGCGCAACGATCACGGCTCCGAGTCGTTAGGCATTAGGGCCTCCTTCGCTCTACGGCTCTCAGAAAGGTTATTGAATTGTTAGTGTCTCAACACCGCAGCGGCTTAGTCGCCGTCGCCTCCCTCGCGCTGCTTGCAGGTTGCTCCGGCGCGTCGCAACTCTCTCCGTCGGCGATTGGTGCGCAGTCGGTAAGCAATCCGTCGGTCGCACAGCCGATGAAACGCCCCCTCGGCGCATCCTCGCTTACGGCCGCCAGGCTTGCAGTGCTGCGCAACAGCGGCGTCAAGGTGCCGCACGTGGTTGTGCCCAACCGAAGGCGCTCGAAGTGGGGTCCCGCGCTCTTCGTCTCCGACTACGTGGGCAACGTCGTCCAGGAGTTTGCGCCGAAACGCGGTGGCGCAGTTATAGCGACCATCAGCGATGTGGTCGGACCGCAAGGCATGGACACGGACCGCCATGACAATCTGTACGTGACGAGCCAGGGCACCTCGGCCGTCAACGTGTACGCGCCCGGCACCTACACGGCGTCGAAGGTTCTGAACGAAGGCAACCAGCAGGCGCCGGCCTCGGTGGCCGTTTGTCCCGACGACAGCGTCTACGTTTCGAACACCTTCGCGAACAACGGTTACCAAAATGGTAGCATCCAAATCTTCGCACCCGGCGCGACGACGCCGACCGGATCGATTCCCGATAGCAACATCTTCTTCTCGTTCTTTGTCTCTTGCGACCACACGGGCAACGTCTGGTACGACTACCTCGATAGCAACTTTGTCACCGCCGTCGCCGAGTACGTGCCGGCAACCGGTACGATCACCGAGTTCGGTAGCCTCGGCATCGGCTTCCCCGGCGGCATTCGTGCCTTCGGGAAGAATCTGCTCTCGATCGACGACCAAAGCGTCAGCCAAGCAAATGGAAGCGTTCAGATCTTCCAGGCCTCCAACATGGTCGCCGGTCCGATCGCAAAGATCAGCGGTTTCGCCGACCCGGTATCGGGTTCGTGGGGCCGCTCCGATACGGCGACGTGGCAGGCCGACATCACGAATCAGCGGGTTGAGTACGCGAAACTGCTGGGTAGCCCGCAGATCAAGTACTGGGTCGGCGCCGGTGTCCTCCAAGGCCCCGAAGATGCCGTCGTCTTCCCCGTCGGCAACAGGTAAAGACCGTAACGACGAGATCCGCCCAGGATATCTAGATACACGAGGAGCGCCGATACAAGCGGCGCTCCTCATTTGTTTTATGGGCTACCGAGCAAACCAGCCCGGGTTCTCGACGCCTCGGCATTCGGCCCGCGGTCCTCGTCGGCCATTCGATCGCCGGCGAAGTCTCTGCCGAAACTCATTCTGTTGGTGTATGCTTTACGGCACGATCGATCTTGCCGTAGCATTCGGGAGACCGCAGGCGCTAATGGACGCTAAAAATGAAATCTCTTCGCTTTGAGGTGCCGTACAGACTGTAGTCGCACGTGCTGCGGTCGACACCGCCATTAAGAGTATCATCTACGGCTTCGGGGGCACGCGCCCGATCTAAAACTTTCGCGAGGGCCATCATATCAGTTCATCTTTCCAATCATGCGTTTGTGTCATTTCGATCTCTACTACCGAACCCGCTCGGCCAAGGTTTCGAAAGAGGCCAAATTCCGCTACAGGTGCTACTTTTATGGGTTTCCAGCCGAGCATTTCAAGAACCGAGGCCTTTTGCGGTGAATCTCGAATAAGAAAAGACGCCTCCGATTTGGAGCCGCGCTGCTCCTGGCCTCGGGAGCCGATAAGAGTAGACATCATCGAAACTACAGCACCGGCCAAGAAGCGTGCGAAGGTCGCAAAAGTATACGAGCCACACGAGCACTTTGGAAGTCCGCTCAATATTTGCCGTATCTGCGGCGAGAAGTACACCTACGTTCAAAGGCCGGACTATCCCATTCGCGATACCAAAAAGTAAGTCGCTCGCGGCGAGATCGTACTAGGCCGATCGCCGCTAAGAACGGCATTCGAAGCTAGCGCCGCGGCACCGTCTCATGATGAGGTTAACGGTGCTGGCTGACGATGAGGGCAAACTCGTCGCTACTCAGGCCGGCTACACCGGCCTGCCGGATCTCACGGGGCGAGCTCGAACGCTTTCACAAGCAGCTTATCCAATATCTCCGCGCATAAGCAACAGCGCAGCGCACTGCGAATCACCCTTAGAGATCGCCGAAGCGGAAGCGCAACGTGCCGTCGGCGTTCTTGGAGATCGTAAGCCGTTCGCGCCCGCCGTCCATAACGACATGAGTAGTACGCGTGCGCACGCAATGGCGGCCGTTGGGGGCAGAGGGCTCGTCGTAGTCGAGGACCCGGGAAAAACTGTAGATTGTACGGCCGAGACTCTTTCGCTCGAAGTGCAATACGTAGGGCCTGCAGTACCCGGCGCCTTCGGAATAGATGGCCAGCCGGTCGTTGTTGCCGTATGAGATCAGCGCGCAGAGATCCGTCGCGTAGCAGCGGCTGACGGCCTTGCCGATGCTGCCGTCGGCGAACGTGATCTCCTGCGAGACAGGCGAGGCGAATGAGGGCGCACCGAATGGGTTGGAAATCAAGAAGACGCGCGCTGGTTGGCGAACTGGCTGCGGGGGCCGCACGGTCGTGGGCGGCGGGGTCTTGGATGCCTGACACGCGACAACCGATGCGCTCTCGCTACGCGTGCCCGGGTAATTAGGCGACCCGCCGCCCATCGCACCCGCGACGACGTATTGCTTGAAGAGTTCGGGCGTGCCCGCAGAATCGGTATTCTGAAATTCCGCGACCGGAACCGATAGCGGCTTCACGAGGAGGCGCCCGTTGGCCCCAAACTGCGAGTACGCGGCCGCACTCCACGCCCAGCGTACCGTGACGCCGGGGCGGGAAGCCGTAAACGTCGCCGTCCACGTAACCGGACCGCTATAACCGGGAATGAAAGCCTCGGGTGCCTTGTACGGCATGCCGTCGAAGAAGGCTTCAGGAATCTGTGGCGGCGCGTAGGTGACCGACCACGATGTATCGTCGATCCACCATCGCTGTGGTGCGCCGGCCGCCGGATCGATCGCGATCGTGCTGTCGGGCATGTTGATGACGTACGGCCACAGCCCAAAGGTGATGCGCGACTGCCGGACGTCGATCCGAAGGGGTTTGGTTATCGGCTTGCCGGCATCGCTTTGGATACCTTCGAGCACGCTCGAGAACCAGATCGTCGAACCGGCTGGGATGCGCGTCTGGCCGAACTGGTTGAAGAGTACGCGGATGCTCGACGTGCACGAGGGCACGGCTTGCGCACCGGCGGTTTGCGGGCGGCCAGCAGCTCCGAGCGCAGCGAGCGCGACAGTTGCAACGGGCGCGATCGCTCGTGCGGATCGTCTAGCGAGCATGACGTTCCTTGACGGCCTCTTGCAGAGCAGCACGCCGATTCACAAGGCACTTTTTCGCCAACCTTCACCCCCATCCATTGAGGGCGTCTGCCCGGCTAGCGCGTCGCGGACAATTCCACTTCGACGTCGACGAGTCCGGGAAACATCGTTTCACTTCCCGGATGCTGCGCGATGACGTCTTGAACGTAGCGCGACAAGGACGTGGCATCTACCGCGTGGCCCTTCTGTACCTCGGAATCGCCCTCGGCGTCGTAATGGACGATCAACGTCTTCCCATCGAATGCCGCTAACGTTAGGCCGCGTTCGGCCAGCAGCGCCGTGAATTTCGTTCGAACATCTGTTTCCATTGAATATACTCGTTTCCGCGAAGCGCGGCGTCCTAAACGGGCGCGGCGACCGCTTGGCATCCCCAGTGCACCTATCGGCCAAAGAGCATTGAAAGTTTTGAGGTCAGGAGCTTCCACATAAATCCAGCCGGGTACATCGCGGAGCTTGGAATATCCGTCGGTACCACGGCATTCCGGGGCTTAAATTTGGTGCAGATACGCCACTGCAGCGGCGGCACGTCGCCCTGAAATCGCGCTCGATACACGGGCACCCAGTGCTTTGCATCTTCAAATCGCATGACCATGGCTGAGTTGCAGCAGCTAGCGACAACTCGGCTCGTATTCGATTTCTCCTCGACCTTATAGCCTTTGAGGAGCTCGGCGCCCTTTGCGTACTTTATGCGATCTTTTCGATAGAGAATATAGGCGGTTCCACCATCTGAACCCAGAATTGGAGCAGCCCTAGTCAATCCCTCGATCTGGCGGGAGCCTTCTTGGCAGGAGTCGCAATAGCAGACGACACTCGTAATGGGACTCCCAAGAGCTTCGATTTCCACGCTTCCGCACGAGCAACGAGCGGTTTGCACACCCCCAGCTTTAGAGCCGCCTGGACTGAATCCGGCATTCCCCATATGGCAAGCGTATTCGGTCCAAAGTTGACGACCTCCGTCGTCTCAGAGGGCCATCGGCGCGGTTTTGATTCACGTGTTGCTGAAAACTGCGCCGTGCGGAATGGCGGCACCGCTCCAACCGTCGGGCCACGCGCGTGTAAATCGATCGACTCCGGCTCGAGCGTCAGCTCTCCGGTCTCGCGGTCACGTTGGCGAAAAGCGCCTTCGTCTGAAGTTCGCCCGGCCCCGTGATGACGATCCGGTCCCCTCGAGGTTCGATCGCGAGCCAATGCGGATACTCATCGGGCTTAAGCAAGATTCGACTGACCTCGTGCGGGTGCTCCCGGTCGTGCATGTCGAGGCTGACGACGGCGTGTCCGCTCTGCATCGCGCCGACGAGATAGTCTCCCACGACGAGCGTCACCTCACACGTCCGATACCCAAAATCGTAGACGTGCTGCAGCGTGGGATTCGTCGCGAGATTGTGCATCAGGAACAGGCCGCAACCAAACGTCGGCACGACGACCGTTTCTCCATCCGAGAGGAGACGCGGCTCGGACGAATCAGCCGCATCGTCGTAATACCAATGCGGCGACGTCGGGAGTTTGATCGTCTGGAGCAGCTTGAGATCGGAAAGACGCCAAACTTGCACGACGTGGCTCGGCTGTGCGCCCATCATGTCGCCGCTGGTCGTCACGACGCGGTCGAGCTTATCGACGACGGCCAAACTGTACGGCCGTATGTTGCGGTCGATCCCTGGATTCGTGGCGAACGCGCTGCGCACGACGTTTCCTCGCGGTCCGAGCTCGACGAGGCCTCCGGGCGCGCGATTGAAGCCACCGGTGTACTGAAACGTCGCGAGCGTATTTCCGTTCGATAGGTAGACGAACGAGTGCGGATACATAAACGGCCCCGCGTCGGCTAGGTGATAAACCAATCGTGGGTGCAGCGGATCCCGCACGTCGATTGCATAGGTTCGGTCCGCTAGCCGGTCGTTGGCGTAGAGCACGTCGTCAGGCGGGAGGGAGTAGCTCGTGTGATGCGCCATCTTCGCGCCGTTTCCCACGGGAAGCATCGCGACGAGCTTTCCGAAGGGCGTCGCATCCGGCGCGACGTCGAAAACGGCTAAGAAATCCTTGCCCATCGTTGTCATGCGAGGCATGTCCGCGTTCGGGTTGCGAATCTCCATAGCCCAGGCGAAAAGGTAACGGCTGGCATGCCGGGGCGGCGCAGCGCCGGCGAGTAGAATGGCAGCTAGAGCCAACAGAGAGGCCGCTCGTTTGCCCATAGCTGGTCTCTACGAACCCGCGCGCTCCTTCCCTTCGCCGCGGGCGCGTTTGGCAAGCCGGGCAAGATCGTCGAATCCGTAGACGACATCGTCGAAGTGACCGGCATCGCGCACGATGCCTTCAGGAACGAGGCGCGCGCCGAGGTGCTCGTAAAAGCTGCGCGCAGCTCCCAAGCGGAGCGTCCGCAACGCCAGCGTACCGATGCCGCGATCGAGCAGTTCCGCCGCAATGGCCTGGAGCAACTCGCGGCCAAGGCCCCGTTCCCAAGCCTCGGGAGCAACGTACAGCGTCTCTAAATAGCTTTGGAACTTCGGCTCGCGGATGGGCTCCGCACTTGCGAATCCGAAGATCAGGTCATCGTCGCCGCACGCGACGATGGTCACGCGATCGGACTTCTGCAACACCCTCATCCATTGTCCGATTCGAACTTCTAGTGTTCTCGCAGCGATGACATCCTCGGGAACGATTTCTCGAAAGGCGCGTTCCCAGGCCGCCACGTGAACCCGGGCGATTCCGGACGCATCTTCGGGCACTGCGCGGCGGATATGGGTTGGCACGACGAAGTGGATTCGCTAGGCGAGACCGACCACCCCGAGGATTACCACGGAGGTGTTCGATCTCGCATTGGGTCGTGATTATTTACCGGCCGGCCAGCATCCCGTCGGTGTTACCGGCGGCATCGACGTAGAAACCGACCATCTGCCCTTTGTCGTTGAGGCCGTTGATCGTCGTCGTTCCGATGCCGTTGGGATCGTCGATCGATACCCATTTGGCGTGCGTGACCGGGCGCGAGAGCAGGAAGCCGTGCATGCCGCCCGAGGGATCTTGGTAGCTTCCGACGATTTGATCGTGGCTGTTGATTCCCAGGGCCATCGTGTTGTTGCCGCCCGGGAACGAGAAGGTCGTGAAACCCTTCCCTTTCTTGAGGAAGCCGACCGTGCCCGAAGCCGACGCGTAGAAACCCGTGATGTCGCCGGCGTCGTTGATGCCCGCCGCGGTGACGTTGGTCACGCCCGGAAGCGTCAACGCCGTAAACTTGCCGGTGGCCTGATTGAGGGTGAAGCCGTGATTGATTCCCGACGCGTCGGTGTAGAAGCCGACGGCGATGCCGGAATCGTTGACGCCGAGAATCTGGTTGACCGTACCGCCGGCAGCCTTTGGATCTTTGTAGCTGGTGAAGACACCGCGCCATTGCACGAAGCCAAGGTTGGCGTTCTTGTTGTTGATCCAGAAGCCCGACGTGTCGTGGTGATTGTTGAGACCCGTCACCTGCGTTGCCGTTCCGCCCGGGAAGTTCTCGGAAGTGTAATCGTTCTGGCCGTAGGGCGCCTGCAACGTGTAACCGTTGAACGGATGCGCCGAAGCCCCGCTGCCGAAGTAGCCGGCGATCTCGCCGTTGTTGTTGATGCCGAGCAGCTGATTGAACGTTGGATCGTTTTGGTCGTCGAGCGTGACGAACGTAAAGCCCTTTGACGTGGTCGTCGCCTCGGGCCGCGCCGCGGCTTGCGCCGCCGTGCCCGGCAGCGCTGCTATGGGAGCGGGCGGGGTCAGCGAGTTGCCGCTGCAACCCGTTACCGCCAGCGTCAAAGCCGCAGCCAACGTTGCGGCCTCGATGGGATGTAAAGCCTTTCGTAAAGACATGGTGCCTCCTTAATGTTTCGGAGAGTAGTGCGCAGAAGACGCACTGAAGATGGCTTCAGCTTAGCGTCGTGCGTACGGGGGCACCACGAAGTTTCTAGAGTTTTGCCCTACTGGGCGTCGGGAGGAGGCATCGTGCCGGGCGCGACCGCGTCGGCTAGCGCGCGAAAGACCTGCGTCGCACCCAGACCGGCATTGCCCTTTCGATCGTAGGCAGCGGCCCCGTTCGTCGCCTCAACGGCGATCGTCACCCTCTGCGCCGGCAGATAGCCCACCGCTCCAGATGCGCCGGCAAAACCCAACGTCTGCGCAACCCAGGGACCAGAGAAAAGGACGCCGAGCCCGTAGCTGAGCGCGAGGTCGTTCTTCCGGCAGGCGGGACAGTTCGTCTGAGGGTGCCCAAAGCCGATGAGCTTCGGCGTGATCTGCGCGGCCGACGACGCCGGAGATAAAAGCTTACCGGTGCCGACCGCCTCCAGGGAGATGCTCAGATCCGTGATGGTCGTCGTTTCAACCGCTTGGTCGATCGTCGTCCACGACGGATTCCAGAACGTCGACTCTTCGAAGAACGGGGTATTTGGAGCGATCCCCAGCGTCTGACGGCGCTCCGACGTAAACGAGTGCAGCGCCGGTTGCGGGATTGCCGGCGTCTTGTTGCCGCTCGTCTCCTTGAGCCCCATCGGATCCAAGACGTATTTCTCCAGCGCGTCGATCAGCGGCATGCCCGCGATCTTCTCGAGCACCCGGCCCAGAATCACGTAGTTCGTGTGCGAGTATCCCCAGTTCGTCCCCGGCGCGAACTGCAGAGGCTTGCTGACGCCGATCCGGATCAGCTCCTCCGGCGTCCACTGTCGAAATGGATCCAGATACAAACCGTTGATCATCTCGTCCTGATAGACATAATCGGGGTAGCCCGAGGTCATCTGCGCGAGATCCACAAGCGTGATGCGATTGGCGTCGGGAAGCTCCGGATAAAACTTGGAGAGCTTCGTCTCGAGCGTTACCTTCTTCTGATCGCAGAACTCGAGCAGCAGCGTCGCCATGTAGGTGAAGGCCAGCGCGCCGTTGCGAAAGTGCATATCGGGTGTTGCCGGCACGCCGGTCATCGACTCGCCAAAGGCGCCCGTGTAGACGGTCTTTCCATCCCGCCGAACCTGTACGATCGCGGCCCGCAGATGATTGGCCGCCATCGAGCTGCGGACGACGCGCTCGATGGCCGCGGGAGAATCGGCACCCGCGGCGGCCGGCGCCGCGCGCGGCATCAGAAGCGCGAGCGCCAAGAAGCCCGCGGCGGCGTTCGCGGCGTGGTTCACGGCTTCGGCGTCGCGCGCGGACGCGGAGATTTCATTGAGTCGTGCTTCAGCGTAAAATCGTACTTCGCATGGCTGGCTTCGTCGCCGCCGGTCGTCACCACGTCGTCATGAATCGAGGTCGGCACCTCCATCGCACGGTCGTACGTAATCATCACGTCCGACGTCTGGTTGTCAAAGCCGCCGTTGTGCAGATCCATCTTCTTCACTTCGTGGACGACCGCTCGTTGCTTACTCGCGTCGACCAGCGTAAAGTCTTCCGTCGTCTGGAACTGATCGGATTGCTCCTTACGCTCCCACTGCCCTTGCGCGTTCCAGGGTGCGGCGTTGACGAACTCTCGCCCGAGATAACTCAGCAACACCCACTCGGCCTGGCTCGGTGAGGGCATCGAGGGACAGAGTACCGAGGTGTTGCCGTAGACGTTGCAGGTAAAGGCCTGGCGAGGGCGCGGGTCGCCCTGCACGAGCTCGGAGATGCGCAAGACCAGCGCGCCGTCGGGCGCCACTGAAAGCACGTTGACGTACATCGTTCCGTTCCCGCCCTCGGGGGACGCGACGTGGCCTCCCTTATCGACGGTTTGCACGCCGCTACCGCCGGGCTCGACGGCATAGTTCTGCAAGCCTTGCACGCCGACGCTGAAGGTGTATTCGAGATGGCGTAAGGCCTTTCCGGGCGTAGGCGTGGGTCCCGGGCTGGGCGCGGGTAGCGGTGCGGAGGTCTGCGCGCTCAGCGCGGCCAGGCCGCAGAGTAGGAGAGCGCAGCGAAGCCGCGCGCTTACCACGAACATTCCGTCAGCCGTTCGATCGAAACGAGACGATCCGGCGGCTTTGGACGACGTTGCGCGCATCGCGTGAAGGATAGGGTCATCATACCGGGGCGTTCCTTCGTTGCGTGCGGCTTCGCGGCCCCGTTGAACGGGCATCGACGCCGAAGCATCCGCCTCCGAGCCTCCCGGGGGGATTCGAATGGCGTTGCCAGAAGGCGCGCGCGTGGAGCTTCGACCACTGGGCTTCGGCGAAATTTTCGACCGGGCCGTCACGCTCTATATCCGCAACATCGTGCCGTTCGTCGGCATCGTCATGGTCTTGATACTGCCCCTCTCCGTTTTGCAGTACGTTCTGGATCGCAGCTCCCAACCGCAGTTCGACCTGATGATGAAGGTTCTGCAAAACCCCGCACATGCCAAGATCGAGCACGTTCCGACGATCTTGGATTCCCCGGCGACGGTCGCGGTGCTCGGCATCCTTCTTTTCATCACGTATCTCTTTTGGCCGTTCGCGCTCAACGCGGTCGCCGTCGGCGTCGCGAGGCTCTACAGAAACCGGCGCGTCGATTTTCGCGCGTGCTACGAGGCGGTGCTCTCGCGCTGGCCGCAAATCATCGCACTGCTCTTCGTTCAGTTTTTCGCCTTTCTGGCTTGGTATCTCGTGGTGATCGTCATCGTCATGGCGATCGTCGTCATCGTGATCGCGGTCGGCGCGGCATCGAGCGCGTTCGCGTTTTGGTTCGGCTTTTTTGCAGGACTCGCCGGGTTCATCGTCATGGCTCCGTTGCTCGCGCCCCTCGCGGTCTCGCTCGTCTTTGCCATGTATTCGGCCGTCATCGAAGAGTGCGGCGTTGGCGAGGCGCTCCGGCGAGGTTTTGCACGCATCTTCAACCGCACCGAGTTCTGGCGCGCGCTGCTCTTCTCCATCGCGGCCGGGGGCGTCGTGCTGGGCGGCTCGATGATGCTGGGAATGCTCGGGTTAGTTGCGGCGTTCGCCCACCAGCCGGCGTTGGAGGCCATTATCGAATCGCTGGCCCGCGCGACGCTCGCTCCGTTCGGTGTCGTGCTGCTTGCGATCTACTACTTCGACGTGCGAATTCGCCGTGAAGCCTTCGATCTCGAAACCTCACTCGACCGTTTGACCGGCGCGCAACCCGCGTGATCCTTGCGGTCGCGGCCGCGGCAGCACTTGCGACGCCCTCGCGAGAAGCGCTAATCGAGCGCTGGCTACAGGCAGATCGTTCGCATAAGATTGCACAGCTCGAGTCTTCCCGACCCAACGCAAGCGCGCCGGCGGATCTTCGCGCAATCGCGCGGCGCGAACTCGCGATTTCCGGCCGATACCGGCTGAGCGAACCCCCTCCCGCCCCGCTGGAACCCGAGCCGTGGTGGGTGCGCGCCTGGCATTGGCTGCACGATCGCTGGGATCAGTTCTGGAGCTCGCTCTTCGCCCACGCCCGCATCGGCCGGCGAGGCGCTGCGGCGATCGGCGACGCCCTGCTCGCGATCGTCGCCGCCGCGCTGCTGCTGGTGACATTTCTTCTCCTGCGCAATCTCCAGCTTCGCCGGGCCGCGAAGACGGTTGCAAGCGAACCGCTTCCGTCGAGCACCGATTCGGCGCTTCTCTACGGGCAGGCGTGCGAGGCCGCCAACCGGGGAGAGTACGGCAGTGCGGCGCTGTTACTCTTTGCCGCGACGGTAACGCTGCTCGACCGTAGCGGCACCCTGGCGGGTAAGCGCAGCGCGACCGTCGGCGATCTGCGCCGGCAACTGCGCGGCGCCTCCGCGACGCTCGTCGCGCCCTTCGATGCAGTTGCCGCGGCCTTCACCCAGAAGGCGTACGCGGAGCGTAGCGTCGAGGCGGCGCAATGGGAGCGCGCACGAGATGCATTCGGCGCGCTGCGACGGGGGGTACGCACATAAAAGCGCGCCTCGACATCGCAATCGTCGCCGGTGCGGCGCTGGTATTGATCCTGCTGGCGTACGCAAACTCGACGACGACGCATCAAGCCGTTTCGGTCTCCTCGACCTTCGATACCGGACCGAACGGCTACCGCGCGCTCTACGAAGTACTCCGCACCACCGGAGTTCCGGTGCGGCGCTTCGAGCGCGTCGTCGCGGTGCTCGACCCTTCCATCAAGACGCTGATCGTCTCCGGTTACGAGAACGACCCTTCTCAGAAGCCCCTCGACCAGCGCGACGCTTCGGCAATAAAGCGTTTCGTCGAAGGCGGCGGACGATTCGTGGCGATCGATACCGATTTTGCTGGGCGAAACGACATAACTCCGGGAGTCGGCACGAGCCATCCAGCCAAGGGCGCGACGGCGATCGCTCTCGCGCGCAACGCGTTTACTGCCGGCGTAACGCGCGTGCGCGGTCCGTTGAGCTCGGTCTTCCCCTTTCGCTCGGCGCGCGGCGTTCCGCTGCTCGCCAACGATCGCGGCACGATCGCGGTCTCCTACCGGTTTGGCCGCGGCGAGGTCGTCGCCATCACCGCGCCTCAGCTCTTTGGAAACCGATACTTACGCAATGGAGATAACCTCCGTTTCGCCTACAACGCAATCGCCAATCACGGCGCGGCGGCTTTCGACGAGTACGTTCACGGCTACGACGACGGCTTAACGATGTGGGGCGCGCTGCCCCAGTCTGTTCGCATCGCCTTTTGGATCGTCGTAGCGATCGTCGTGCTGGCGCTAATCGGCGCCAACGTCCGTTCGGCGCCGCCTTACCTGCCGGCGCTCCCCGGCGAGCGGGACTCATCTTCGTACATTGCGGCAATGGCGGAGCTGATGCGCCGTTCGCGCAGCCGCGCCTCCGACGCCGCCGTACTGCACGAGGCCGTTCTCGATTACCGACGGCGAAAGGAGCATGCGTGAGCAGTAACGTTGCCGAGATCGCCGGCCGCTTGTCGGCCGGCATGGACCGGGTCCTAGTCGGTGCGGAACGCGTGACGACCGGTTTGACGATCGCGCTGCTCGCGCGGGGCCACGTCCTCATCGAGGGCGTTCCCGGCACCGGAAAAACCCTCGCGGTGCGAACGCTCGCGTTGCTGCTCGGCCTGCAATTCCGGCGCATCGCGTTTACACCGGATCTGATGCCGTCGGACGTGGTCGGGACGACGGTCTTTAATCCGCAGACCGCGCAGTTCTCGACGCGAACCGGGCCGATCGTCGCCAACGTCGTGCTGGCCGACGAAGTGAACCGGACGCCGCCGAAGACGCAATCGGCACTCCTCGAAGCGATGGAAGAAGGGCGCGTAACGATCGACGGCGTCTCCTATCCGCTGCCGCAACCGTTTCTGCTCTGCGCGACGCAAAACCCAATCGAGTACGAGGGCACCTATCCGCTCCCCGAGGCCCAGCTGGACCGATTCACGGTCAAAGTCGAATCCACGTATCCGCAAGAGGCTCAGGAGCTGGAGCTGCTCGCCCGTGCCGCCGCCGGATTTGACGCGCGCGCGCTCGAGTCTTCGGATATTGCGCCCGTAACCAACGCCGCCGAGGTGATCGACGCACAGCAGGCCGTGCGGCGCGTCCATCTCTCCGATGCCGTACGCGGCTACACGTACCGCATCGTTGCAGCAACGCGCGCCAACTCGCGCCTAACGCTCGGTGCGTCGCCGCGTGCCGGCATCGGGCTGCTTGCCGCATCGCAAGCGGCAGCCGCCATTGCCGGCCGCGATTTCGTCACACCCGACGACGTCAAAGAGGTCGCCGATTTGGTGATCCCGCACCGTTTGATCGTCGCCCCCGACGCGGAGATCGAAGGCATCTCCGCGCGCGACGTCGTCAGAGAGATCCTCGCGGCGCTTCCCGTGCCTCGTGAGTAGATTCACCCCGTGGCTCCCGGTCTGGGTCACGGCGCGCTTTCTCTGGAGCTTGGCGGTCGTCGCCCTGCTGTTGGCGTGCGCGCCGGGCGTCTCGTTCTTCGTGCCGTTGGCAATCGCGCTCGCGGCCGCGCTCGCGGTTGCGACGTTCCTCGACGCGGCGATCGGGCCGGCCGCAAAGCTCATCTCCGTAACACGCACGCCTCCCGAGCACTTCGCGCTACGCGCGCGAGCCGAGCTTTCGTACACGATCGAGAATGCGTCGCAACGGCCGTTGCGGATCGGCATCGTCGAGACGCCCGTCCGCGCGCTGCGGTTCGATGCCGACGAGGTCGCTGGCGACGTTCCGGCCCGCAGCCGCGTGCGGCTCGTTCGCCCAGTAACGCCGCTCTCGCGCGGAGCCGACGAGCTAAAGACGATGTACGTTTGGTACGAAAACCGAATCGGGCTGTTACGGCGCCGGCGGCGATTCGAAGCGGCGACGGAGATCCGCGTCTATCCCGACCTGTCGGCCGTCGAACGTTACGGCGCGCTTCACGTCCGTAACCGCGTCATCGAGGCGGGATTGCGCCGCATGAAGCTCCGCGGCGCGGGCACCGACTTCGAATCGCTGCGCGAGTGGAGCGACGGCGACGCCTTTCGGACGATCGACTGGAAGGCGACGGCCCGCCGCGGCAAACTGATGGTGGCGCAGCACGAAGTGGAGCGCAGCCAAAGCGTGATGCTTCTGCTCGACTGCGGCCGTCTCATGACCGCGCGCATCGACAACGCGCCCGGAGCATTACGGAAGCTCGATTACGCCGTAACCGCGGCGTTGTCGCTGGCGACCATCGCCGGGCTCGCGAGCGACCGGGTAGGCCTTGTCGCATTCGCACGCGAGATCCTCGCCGCCCTCGCGCCGCGTTCGACGCGTTCCTCGATCGCACACCTCTCGGAGGCGCTCTACGACCTCGAGCCGCGCTTTGAAGAGGCGAGCTATGCCAGAGCCTTCGCCTATTTGCGCCACCACTTGCACAAGCGCTCGATGATCGTCTTTCTCACCGACGTCATCGATCCGATCGCTCAAGCAACGCTCGTGGCCGAGGTCACGTCGCTTGCGGCACGCCATCTGCTGATCTGTGTCTTTATGAACGATGCGGCGGTGAACACGGCGCTTGCGACCGAGCCCCAGAGCGCCGTTGAAGCTTATCGGGCAAAAGTCGCGCTCGGCCTAGCCGGCGAGCGCCGCGTGGCAAGGACGATTCTGGAGCGCACCGGAGCGATCGTGATCGACGTTCCCGCAAGCTCGCTGACGACGACGCTTATCGAGGAGTATCTCCGGGTTAAGCGGCGAGGTCTTCTGTAGTTCCCGCCGCCTCGCGGCGCGCGGCACCCGAAAAGTACGCGGTCAAGGCGACGGCGGTAACGAGGCCGACCGTGATGCGCATCGCCGGCGGCAGCCGCCGCGGAGAAACGAAGGCTTCGATCGTGCCGGCCACGACGAGCAGGGATGCGACGCCGACGATCAGCGTACCCGCACGGCGCGCGTTGGCCACGATCGCGTCGCGGCGGCGCAGACGCCCGGGGTAGATCACGCCGGCAACGATCAGCAGACCGGCAGCCCCGGCAATCTGAATCGCCGTCAGCTCGATAAATCCGTGCGGCGCAATCGTCGCCCAGAAATCGGTGCCGAATCCGGCGTTGGTAAAGAGCGCCGCGAGCCCGCCGAGCATCAGCCCGTTGAAGGCGATGATGTAGATCGTGAGCGCTCCGAGCGTCACGCAGCCGGCAAAAGCCACGATCGCGACCTTCACGTTGTTGGTAATGATCAGCGCCGACATCGCCGGTGCAAAAGTCGCATCGACCGCGAAGTTCGAGTCGTGAAGGCTCTTGCGGATCGTATCCGGGACGAGGCCCGCCGGCAGCAACGCGTAGACGTCGGCCGGGTGATTGCGAACCAAGACGTAGGCGACGACGGCGCAGGCAACGGTCAGCGCGGTGCAGATCGCGACGTAGGGCAGCGACCGGCGGAACTCCCGCGGAAAGACGACCGTGTAAAAGTCGGAGATTCGCGTCATCCCGCTTTTGGAGGCTTTCGCGTAGACGAGCGCGTGGGCGCGCGCGACGCACCGATTCAAATATTCGACCAGCGAGCGGTCGAAGCCGCGCCCTTGCGCGTAGGCGAGGTCGCTCGTCGTCGCGCGATAGAGCGCGCCGAGCTCCGCCATTTCGTCGGGCGAGAGCGAGCGTATGCCGCGGCGTCCGATGCGCGTAAGCAGCGCTTCGAGCCGTTGCCACGTCTCCGAGCGGCGCGCGATAAAGACCCTCTGTGTCAAGCCCAAGGAGTTGGCGAAAAGCGGCCGTCGAACCTAGGCAACCGTGGATCGTACCGTTGACGTACGTACGCCGGAGAGTATCGCGTTCAGCTACGAGCTCGCCGGGCTCGGCAGCCGTTTCCTCGCGCTCATGGTCGATCAGGTAATCCAGATCGGCACGCTGATTGCGATCTTTCTCGGAATTGTTCTCGCGGCGTCCCGCGTTCCGAACCGCCACATCGTCGCCGCGGCTTCCGATAAGGTTGCGGAAAGCGCGGCGATCGCGCTCATCGTTGCCGTCGTCTTCATCGTAATGTTCGGTTACTTCATCGTCTTCGAGGCGCTGTGGAACGGGCAGACGCCCGGGAAGCGGCTTCTCGGCCTGCGCGTCGTGCAGGACGGAGGATATCCGATCGACTTCGGCGCGTCGCTCATCCGTAACCTCATTCGCGTCGGCGAGCAGATCGTCGGTTACTACATCCTGGCGGCAATCAGCGCACTGATCTCGCCGGAAAACAAACGGCTCGGCGACCTGGCGGCCGGCACGATCGTCGTACGCGACGCGCGCCTGGTCGAGCCGCGCGATCTTCCGCAGCGGCCCCAGGAACCGGTCTACGCCGCGACCGCGTATCTCGACGGCGACGAACGCGCGATCGTCAAGCGCTTTATGGAGCGCCGCGACGCCCTTCCAACGGAGCGGCGCCAAGAACTCGCTGCCCGGCTTGCCGCACGCGCACGCAGCCGCGTGCCGGCGGAGCTTGCCGCCTTGGATGACGAAGCTCTTTTGGAGCGTCTCTAGGGCTTCGTTGAAGACCTAATCCTATTCTTATCGGCACCGGTATGGCCGCGGTGCCCCCGCTCCGAACGAAGGGTGCACCTAAGGAGGTGCACTTTTATGGCAAAATTTCTTGGCTCGCTCGTTATTTTACCGTTGATCCTTCTCGGCGCTGCCTGCAGCAACCACTCCGGTTCTTCTTCAACCCCGAGCACGGTTGCAAATCCGAGCTCGACGCTCGTTACCGTCACCACCAAAAGCGGCGGCCCGGTCGATCAAGTCGCCGTAACCCTATCGACGAGTCTGGGGACGAACGGCCCGACGGGCATCATCGAATCCGACCGCACGAACTCCGGAGGACAGGTCAAGTTTTCGGATCTGCCATCCTCCGGCCAACTCTGCGTCTACGCGGCAAGCCTCGTGGGCGGCACGCTCTACAAAGCGACCCACTGCGCGCAACCATTTCCCGCGAACTACACGCTGAAATTTAATTCGAACTTGCCGTAGAGCGGGCTAAAGCGGCAGGATCAGTTCGATCTGGTTGCCGGAGGATCGCGGATGGTAAAGGCTGAGGCTGCGGCCTTCGAGCCCCTCTTCGCTGCGCTCTTCGATGACCCCGACGCTCCGTGAAAGCGAGGCGTTCGACGTTTCGGCCGTCCGCGCCGCCGGGTTGACGTGCGACCGGCCTACGCGCCGGTCCACCATCGCGTGATTCGGCAGCTGCGACTCAAGCACCGCGCCTGGGACACCCTTGTAAAACGCCAACGACTCACCCGTTCCCTGGCCCAGCAGCAGAACGTGGTCGATCGCGTCGATGGCAAAAGGCGGCCGAGTCATTTTGCGTGCCGGCCAGCGGGTGAACTTCCTAAGCAAGCGCGAAAGCACGTGGCGTGGTCAACGCGCCAAACGAAAGCGATCGTCTCGCCGCGCTCGGCTACCGGCAAGAGCTTTCGAGAGTACTCTCGCTCTTCGACAACTTCTCCGTAGCCTTCAGCTACCTGAGCCCGATGGTGGGCATCTACTCCCTCTACACGCTCGGGCTGGGAACCGGCGGTCCGCGCTACATCTGGACGATTCCGGTCGTCGTCGGGCTGATGATGCTCGTCGCGCTGGTCTTCGGGGAGCTCGCGAGCGAGTATCCGCTCTCGGGAGCGCTCTACCAATACGGCAAGTACAGCGTCGGGCCGCGCTACGGATGGTTCATCGGCTGGATCTACGGTTTTGCGCTGCTCGCGACGGTGGCGTCGGTCGATTCGGGCGCGGTTGCGTACGTGACGTCGCTCTCGAACATCTGGTTCGGCACGCACTTCGACCCCGCAAATCATCTCGTCATCTTTACGATTGCGGGCGGCATCATCGTTCTTTCGGCGATTTTGAACTGGGTCGGTGCAAAGATCATGGGACGGGTCGCGCGGTTCGGCGTCTACGTCGAGACGATCGGAACGTTCGGCGTCTTTATCGCGCTCGCGATCTACGGGTTTCATCACCATCCCGGATTCGTTTTTTCGACGCAAGGCGTGGAGCATCCCAAGAGCAATCCGCTCGGGCTCAACTTCGGCGGAAACTGGTGGACCGGCGCCGCGCTCGTCGCGGTCCTCGCCAACGTCTACATTTTTTACGGATTCGAATCGGCGGGAGATATCTCCGAAGAGACGATCGAGGCGCAGCGCCAGGTCCCCAAAGCGATGCGAACGGCGCTGCTCTACGGCGGGATCGCGTCGTTCGTCCTCGTCGCGGGGCTGCTGCTCGCAACTCCCGCCGCAGGCATCGGCGGGGTCGTCAGCGGAGGCATCAACAGCGTCCTTGCGGAGCTGCCGAAATGGCTGCAAGACTTCTTCCTCGTGATGGTCATCGTCGCGTTCTTCAGCTGCGGGACTGCCGTGCAAGGTGCCGGCGCTCGCGTCGCCTTCGCACTCGCGCGCGACGGCGCGCTTCCGTGGAGCGGAAAGATCAAACAGATCTCGGCGCGCCACCGCACGCCCGGCAACGCGATCCTCGTCGGTACGATCGTCCCGTTTCTCTTCCTTCTGCTGGTGCTCGTCAATCCGAGCAAACCGGTGCACGTGCTCTGGTTCGACTACCCCGCGAACGTCAACGCGCTGTATGCGCTCGTTTCGTTCGCCACGTCGGGAATCTATTTGGCCTTCTTTCTTACCGTCCTCGGGGCGCTCGTCGCGAGGATGCGCGGCTGGCGGCCGAACGGCGTCTTCTCGCTCGGGCGGTGGGGACTTCCAGTGACGATCGGGGGCGCGCTCTACCTGATTCTGATGCTGCTCGACATCGTCTGGCCCGGCCCGTTATCCGGCGGCCGCGCCGTCTTCAACTACGGCTGGATCACGCTGCTCGTGATGGCGCTGATCGTCGGCGCCGGTGCGCTCTACGAATCGATCGCGCGCCCCGATCGGCGCTAGATCAGTTGCTCAGCCGTAGCTGTAACGTCGTCGACGTACTCTGCGAGGTCGAGGGATCGGTCGCCGTGATTCGCACGCGCACGGATTGCTGGCCCATCAGCGTCGTGAGCGTTACTTTGATTCGGAAATTCCCCTGGCCGCCGGCGGTCGTCGTACCGGCAAACTGACCGTTGAGAGACGGCGTCGCACCGGCGGTGACGCTGATCCGTGCGTTCGGCGCGGTGGTTCCCTGGAGGACGAACGTGCGGCCAACCGCGGTATCGGGGGCGGGCTGATTGATCGTCAGCCCGATCGGTGCCGGGCCCGATCGCCGCACGATAAACGTCCACGCGCGATCGAAGGGTGCGCCGGCGCCGTCGCGCCCGTCGACGCGGACGGTGTGCGAGCCGAAATCCAACGGCGCCGGAGGCTTATACGAAAATCCCGTTTGCGAGACGCCGCTGCGATACGTAATGTTGTTGCCGTCGAGCCGCACGCGAACGCTGCCCGCGGCGACGCGGTGCGTGAACTCTGCCGCGATCACGACGAAACGGTCGTTCACAATCGAGTCGGGAGCCGGCTGGCGCGCGCGCAGATTCACGACGCTGTTCGGCGGCGGATTCGGCCGCGGCGGTGGCGCCGGCGGATACCGAGGCGGCGCCGGGGCCGGGCCCGATGCGATGACGATCGCGACCACGCGCGTCGATCCGTCGTACCCGACGTTGGCGCCGAGGGACTGCGCGACGAAGCGCAGCGGCACGTAGGTACTGGCTCCGATAATGAAGGGCGCGACGTCCAGGATCTGCGCCTGACCGCTTATCGTTGCTTGCGTGGAACCGATCTGCAGCGAGACCGTCGTGCTCCCTTTCGTCGCATTGATCGTGCCCGAAGCGTAGACGACGGCAGCGCCGAGACGCTCGAAGATTCCACGTAACGGAACGAAGACGCGACCGCTGCGTTCGATTGGTCCCGGATTGAGATACATTAGCTGGCCGTTGACCGTCACGGTAACGGTTTGCGCCACGACGGCCGTCGGGCCGGCTGCAAAGAGCGCAGCCAAAAGAACGACTACTTGACCCCGGCGCAATAGCAGCATGTTCAGAGGTTCCCGCTCACTTGCTCAAAGCCTCGTACTTGGCAACCTCACGGCCGAAGTGCCGCGCGAGACCGCAGGGCCGCATGTCGCAGTGTTGCATAACGGCGATCGAGGCTCGATTTTCGGGAAACGCGACCGCTACGATCCGCGTTAGGGCATGGCGTTTAAATCCAGCGGCCAGAAATGCGCGCGCAGCCTCCGTCGCCAAACCGCGGCCCCAGTACGGCACGTCCAGGATATAGGCGACCTCGATCTCATCGCCGCCTTCGAGATGCCCCAGGCCGGCGTGGCCGGCCAGCGCACCGGTCTCCTTATGCACGAGCGGATAGAAGCCGAATCCTTGCCGTTCCTCGAGCTCGCGCATCCGCGCGAGGATCGTGCGCGTGCGCTCGAGATCCCACACGCCTCCGGGAATGAAACGCATCACTTCGGGTTTTGCGTAGATGGCGGCAGCAACGGCTGCGTCGCCGTCTTCCCAGCGGCGAGCGATCAGCCGTTGGGTTTCAAGAACGATGCTCACGGCGCTGATGCGCGTCGACCACGAGCCGTGCGGCCGCAATGTCTTCAATTGCGAGCCCCACGGATTTGAAGATCGTCGTCTGCGCCGGAACCGGCGCTTTCGTGCCCGCGAAGATCTCCCCGATCTCGGCATAGATGCGCGCCTGCGGGATGATGACGTCGCCGGCTTCGGTGTGCGCCGCTTCCCGCGAGTCGACGACGACCGTGTTGTCCATCGCGTCATCGTCGAGTTCGCGCCAGTCGGGCCGGGACGAGCCAACCGCGTTGACGTGCGCGCCGCGTTTGAGCCACGCACCGCGCAGGATCGGCTCGTGCGCGGCGGTCGCCGTGACGACGACGTCGGCATCGCGAACCGCCGCTTCGGGGCTCGAAACGGCGATCGCACCTCGTTCCCGCGCGAACGCCGCCGCGTGCTCGGGCGTACGGCTCCAAATACGCACCTCCGCAAAGTCGCAAACGCGCCGCAGCGCCTCGAAATGCGCGCCGCCCTGGACTCCGCTGCCGAGAATTGCCAGCACGCGGCTCTGTGGCGGTGCGAGATACTTCGTGATTGCGGCGGAGACGGCGGCGGTGCGCATCTCCGTAATCAGGCGGCCATCCATCACCGCGAGCGGCTGTCCGTTATCGGTACGATAGAGCACGATCGTCGCTTGATGTGTCGGAAACGCCGTGCCGGCGTTCACCGGATAGAAAGAGACGAACTTCAGCCCCATCACGTCGCCGGTGACGGCGGGCATCAAGCCGAGGTAGCGTTGCCGTTCCTCGATCGTCAGCACCGTACGCAGCGGCTGCAGGACCGCGCCGCGCGAAAAATCCGCAAGCGCGCGCTCCATCGCGGCGATGAGCTCTTCCCAACGCAGCAGCTCGCGCACGGCGGCCTCGTCTAGGAAAAGCATCCTCGCTCAGTCCTTCGACGGGCTCAGGATGACGCTGCCGGGATATACTTCTTTAGCCAGTCGAGGATGACGTGCAAACGTTCGACTCGATGGATCGGCGCGCCGGTGCGCGAGAGGTCGTGAGTCTCGTTGGGCACCGCAACGTACTGGACCGTTCGCCCGAGGATCTTCAGGGAGGTGAACTCTTGCAGCGTCTGGTCGATCGGCGTTCGCGTGTCGTCTTCGGAGTGCAGGATCATCAGCGGCGTGTGCACGTTTGCCACGTAGCTCAGCGGTGAGAACTTCCCATAGAGAGTGCTGGCCGGATCCCACGGCGGCCCCATCGTGTAGTAGCCGCCGGCTAAGCCGTTTTTGCCGGCGAAGTCGGCCGCGAGATTCTCGCTCTGCATGTTGCTGACGACCCGTTCGGCGACGGCGGTCTTGTAACGATCGGTGTGCGAAACGACCCAGAGCGTCGCGTATCCGCCGTAGGAACCGCCGAGCACCGCCAGGCGCGAGGCATCGACCTCCGGCCGGCGTACCGCTGCGTCCATCACGGCTTGGGTGTCGGCGAACATCGCGTCGCCGTAGCTCTTTTCGAGCGCCTCTTCGAAGGCGTAGCCGTGTCCCGTGCTTCCGGCCGGATCGCAGAAGACGACGTTATATCCCATCGCCGCGTAGAGCTGGAACTCTTGGAAGAACGTGTCGCCGAACTGCGTCTCCGGACCGCCGTGAATATCGAGCAGCGTCGGATGCTTCCCGCCGGGAGAACCGGTCGTCGCCGGCATGAACCACGCTTGTACGTTGAAGCCGGAGGGATCTTGCACCGCAAACTCCTGCGGTGTCGAGAGGGTCACCGAGGCCAGGTATCCGGCGTTGACGCTCGTGATCTGCCGCGGGCTTCCGCCGCTCGTCGAGGCCACGTACAGGTCGGCGGGATGCAAGAAATCGCTGTAGAGATAGGCGACCCTGCTGCCGTCGTGAGAGACGGTGCAGCTCCACGCTTCGCCCTTCGGCGGCGTGACGTTGGCCAGCGCGCCGCTCGCGAGATCGAGCGTCCGCAGATTTGAATAACCGGGACCGTCGACGTTGAGCAGCGCGAGTTTCTCGCCTGGCAGCGGCGAGATGCAGAGTCCGCCGCCCTCCTTCATGTCGGCCAGCAACGAATCGCCCCACGAAACCGTGTCCTTTTCAACGACGACACGGCGATCGGAGCCGTCGCGATTGGCGGAAACGAAGGCGGGAAGCTCGGCGGGATCCTTAACGTCGTTGCTGAGATAATAGACGCGGCTTCCGTTGCTCCCAAAGGTAAAGCCGAAGTTTGCGGGCAGCGGAGAGGCGACTTTCTCCATCGTGCCGCCGGTCGACGGGATCGTATAGACGTCGTTTGGCCCGCTGTCGACCGGCTCGTAACGCAACGAGTCGAAGAGAATCGTGCCGTCGTCGGGCGACCACGCATCGAAGCCCTCCGAGTACTTACCCGACGTCAGCTGCTTCGGATGCGAACCATCGGCGTTGACGGTCCAAATGTGGGTTTGCGTATCGTAGATGTAGCCTTGGCCGTTGCCTTCGAAGAAGAGCTGATCGATGAAGCGGATGTCGCTCTTTTTCTGAGAGTCCTTCGGCGCAAAGCCGGCCTTAGCGAAATCGATCTGCGCCGCGGGCGCTGGGTCCGTGTCGCTGACGGCGAGCGCGATGCGGTCGCCGCGGTGCGAAACGACGGGGCTCGAGACGCCTTGCTTGATGTTGGTGAGCGCGACGATCTTTGCGCTCGCGAGCGTGTAACGATAGAGCTGCGGTTTCTTCTTTTCGACGCGGCGCACGAAGACGAAACTCCGGCTATCCGGCATCCAGGCAAAATCACCGTCTCCCGCGTGTTTGGTAACGTTATGCGAGAGTTTCCCCGTCGACACGTCGACGAGATCGATCGTGCGGTCGTAGGTGTCTTTCGGCCCGTTCATTCGCGACGCTTCGACGAGCACGCGGGCGCCGTCGGGCGAGATCGCGGGCGAGCTCAAGAACGTGAACTTGAAGAGATCCTCCGGTGCGACGGCCGCGGCTGAGGCGGCCACGGGATAGAGGATCAGAGCGAGGAGCAAAACGGCTAGGCGCATGCCCTTAATACAGCATACGCCCCGCCGCGGTTTCCTAAAAGTTTGGCCCCCAGCCCGGGAAAATGCGGCTGGACATCATCTCGGGGACGCGGACCCGAGTGCGGGCCTCGCGGGGAAGCTCTTTGGTCGTGGGGTTGGTCTGGTACGTCACGGTGCCTCCATCAACAGAACTCTTAAAGATTTAGTTGTATGGTACTCCAAGGCGGGAGGGTTGTCAACTAAATATTTAAGAGATGCTTGCTCTCAGTTCGGGACGGCGAGCACCGAAACGAGGGTTGGGTTCGACGAGGGGCAGGCACTGCTGACCAGCTCGCAGGCCTGGCCCGCAATCTCGCCGCGATCGTTGATGCCGCCGACGCTCACAAGCCGCAGCTGCGGATACGCCTGCGCGAGCAGCTTTGTGAGATCGGTGAGCGTCCCGTTCTGCCAAAGGTAGACGTCGGAGCTGGGAAACGAGACGCCCAGGACCTCGCCGCGATTATCGATCGACGTGGGCTCGCTCAGCGAGTCACCGGAGAGCGTTCCGATCTGCGTCGGCGGCGAGCTCGGATTCGTCCAAATGACGGAGATGAAATCCGCCTCTCCGTGACGGTCGGCTTTCCCGCGGCGATTGAGGAAGCCGGCGATTTGGCCGCGATCGTTAATCGCCGTCGGAGTGTTCCAGGAGATCCCGCCGATTGTTTTGAGTTCGAGAGCCTTGTGGTGGCGCCACAATACGGCGTGTCGCGCGGTGAAGCGCCCGACGGCCTGATCGCAGATTCCCGAGATTCCGACGATGTCGCCGGAGTGGTTGACCGCGGTTGCGGCACCATCGGGATCGGTCTTTCCGCGAACGGTTAGCGTCCGCAACGCCGTTGCCTTCCGCGTCTTTACGTTCCAGGCGGCTGGAAGAAATTGCAGTAACTGCGGCGCGATGCAGGTCGAATCGCGGTTTTCGGTTTCGGCCCACCCGACGACTTCGTCTTGATTCATGCCCGCCCCGTATCCGTTGTTGCCGCCCAGCGCCGGCAGCGAAAGCATCTTGCCGTCGTGCCAGATAAAGCCAAGGCACGTGTCGCCCGAGGTTCCACCGTCGGGAAGAAAGGCGTGACAGCTCCACCCCGTGCTTTCGCCTAAAGGATCTTGCATCGATGTCTCCGCGATGCCCGAAACGTAGCCGGCATCGTTTTCGACCGGCCACTCGACGGCGCTGTTGGGTCCGCCGAGCGTGCCGAGATCGGTGACGCCGCTGCTGCGCCAGAGCGCCGCGTGCATCGTCGCGTTGCCTGGCAGAAACGACGTTCCCATCGCCTGGCCGCGCGAGTTGATCGTACTGGCCGCGCTGTTGGTGCCGCCGAGCGACGGTAAAACGGTGACGGTGTATCCGCTGCCCGAGCCGGTCGAAATGACCCGGCTGGGGAGCATGCCGCGTCCGAAACCCGCGGTGCCCCCGGTACCGGCCGCCGAGCACCCGCTCGCCGCCAGCACGAGAATCGCCGCGCTCATGATTGTTTGTTTCACGTTGCCCTCCGGTTGTAGTTTTGAGCCAGCATAACGAGGCCAGGGCGGCTCCGTCGCTCACGTTCGAGCGCCCCAGAACACAAATGGATTTGAAATTATTCCGAATCGTTCGAATATGCGCGACGGCTCGCGCGGCGACGCGCTACGATCGCGGCGATGAGTGTCACTGCGCTCTGCCGAAGGCTGTTCATCTCCACGATGGACGCGCGATCGGAACAAGGCCATTGGCTCGATCGGCCGCTCGAGGTGCTCTCGCGCGTCACGAGCGCCGATCGTGGTTGGGCAGGTTTTTCGGCCGCGCTCATCCGAGTGGCGGGCGGAACGAGCCGGCCGGCGACGCTCGCGCGCCACAACGTTACGATGCTCGTCGGGGCGCCGCTGCGGACCGTGGCCCGCTGCGACGACACGACCGACGTGCGCCTGCAGCGTCCCGGCGAGTTCGATATCTTGCCCGCGCGCTCATCGGTCGAGTGGGTCGACCAGGGAAGCTCGCTCTTTCTTGCCGTCGGCTTAGAACACGCCCTCATCGCGACGACCGCGCTGGAGATGGGGCTCGACCCCGATCGCGTCGGGTTTATTCCGCGGTTGACGTGCCGGGATCCGCAGATCGAGCATCTGCTCTGGGCCCTCAAGGCCGAGTTGGAGTCGGAGGCGCCGCACGGCCGCATCTACGCCGATAGCCTCGGCATTGCGCTTGCCTCGCAATTGTTGCGCCGCTGGAGCCGCGTGGCGCGAGAGCCGCCGGCGAACGGCTTGCCGCAGCGCGACCTCAAACGCGTGCTCTCCTACATTCGCGAGCAGCTCGGCGCGGAGCTCACGGTCGCGGCGATCGCGGAAGTAGCCGGCGTCAGCCCGTCATACCTCAACCTGCGCTTCAAACAGTCGATGGGGACGTCGGTGCATCAGTACGTTTTGCGTAAGCGGGTCGAACGCGCCGCGGAGCTGCTCGCGCGAACGCAGCTATCGGTCTGCGACATCGCGCTGCAATCGGGGTTTGCCAATCAAAGTCACATGGCGCTGCGGATGCGCCGCGTCATCGGCGTGACACCCGGCAGGTTGCGCGCCGGGCGCTAGCAGCCCGGCGAACCTAGCATTTCGGAATGCGGCTCGTCTCCGGCGGCTTGTACGGATCTTTCGGCGTGTAGATCGAGCCCTCGGGCTGCGAACCGTCAACGCGAACCTCGTAGGTCGGCTCTTCTCCGCACCACGTGTTGAAGTCGAACGTGTCGCCTTGACGGCTCAGCTTCGTGACGACGAGCCGGCCGGAGATAAACGGAACGCCGGGGACGATCTGCTTTGCCGGGCCGCCGCGAATCAAGAACGCGGATCCGCCCCTGCCCTGTAGGAGGAGCGTTCCGATTCCGTGCTTGTCCACCACGATACCAGTGGCTTCGTCCACGCCGACGCCGAGTACCGAGGCAGATGGCGGAGCCCTTCCGTCGGCGATCTGTCGCGCCATGAAGACCGCGGTGCGGCCGAAGCGATTGCGCGTGACGAAATGCTGATCGGTAATGACGTGCCGCAGGGCCGGAAATCGGAAGAAACCGTAGGTGAAGCTGATGATCCGCTCCCACGGATGGCGCACGGCGTTCTCCGTCTTCGTGTTACGGTCTCCCTCGGCCACCGCGTTGAAGACGTACTGGCCGAGAATCGCCTCGCCCGCGCTCGTGCCGCCAGCCACGCCTCCACGCGCGTACACGTGCTCGACCGCTTGCTGGATCGGCGTGTGCTTCCAGATAACGTAGTCGGCCTGATTGCCGCCGGCGAACCAAACGGCTCCCGAACGCTCGACGATCGCCGCGGCGGCCCGCAGCGTTTGCGCGCTCGAGCACGTCGGGATCAGCAGCGTTCGAACGGAATGGTACGGCGCGAGCCGGTAGATCCAGCGGTCGTAGTCGTTATTTCCGGTCGCTCTGAGCACGACGAGGTCGCCGGCGCGCTTCGTTGCACCGCCGGCGATCGTATCGTGAATCCAGACGAACTCGCCGTTGACGTCGAGGCCGCCGCCGCCCAAGACAAGCCCCGGTCCATGCAACGGTCTGCGCTCCGGCTTCGCCGCGCCGCGCGGCGTGTAGAAAGTCGGCCGGCAGCGTGCCGCTGGCTGGCGGATCGCCGCCGGAACGAGCGGCGGGAACGGCACGGAGACGGGCACAGCACATCCTGCGGCGGCCACGCCCGCGATCAAAAATCCCCAGCGGATCCTTCTGCCCATCACCTTTGCTCTCTACGCGTCCGCAGTTCGAAAATCCCAGGCCCCTCTTGCATCCCCGCATTACTTTGTGATACAAAGTCATTAACTTTGCACTGCAAAGGCAGCCACCCCGCTCGAGGAGAGGGCATGCTCAAACGCCTGATTGCCATCGTTTTCATCTTTTGCTCGGCCTCGGTTGCCTGGATGATTCTCGGCGGAACCCTCGTCGCGCGAACCTCCGACTCCGATTCGAGCCAGCGCGAGCGGCTCACCGCACAGTGGGGAAGCGCGCAGACGCAGTTCGCTCCGCAAGTCAGCGCGCGCGTCGCCGTCGATACTTATAACAAGGATAAGAAGCGCGTCGAGCGCGGCTACGAAAGCGTCGGCGTGCCGCTGAGCGGTAGCTTCGTCGCGGTCAATCTGCATCTCGAGCAGCGAAGAGACGGTCTGCTCTGGTACAACCTCTACGGAGTGGGCTTCAACGCGCGTTACCGAATCCGCAACGTTACCGCGAGCCGTCAGCTCTCGGTGCACTTTCCGTTTCCTTCGACCGATGGTACCTACGCGAACTTTTACTGCACGATCGGCGGCCGTGGCGTGAGCAACTCGACGGCGCTCGATCAGGGCTACGTCGCATTCGACCTCGCTCCCGGAGCCGAAACGACGATGGACGTCGGCTACACCTCGCGCGGCATGGGAACGTGGATCTACCGATTCGGAAATGACGTTACGGCGGTTAACGACTTCGCGCTAACGATGACGACGGACTTCGGGGCGATCGATTTTCCGCCCCAGACGCTGCTTCCCGATCCGCCCGAGGAACGCGCCGGCAAAGGTTGGCGCCTCCATTGGCACTACGCAACGCTGGTCACGGGCAACGGCGTGGGCATGGCGTTTCCGTATCCACTTCAACCCGGACCGCTCGCGCAACGGATTACCTTTTGGGCTCCGGTCGCGCTCTTCTTCTACTTCTTCGTCATGCTCGTCATCACGACAATGCGCAACATCGATCTGCATCCGGTCAACTATTTCTTTCTCGCGGCCTCGTTCTTCGCTTTCCATTTGCTCTTCGCGTACCTCGTCGATCGCCTTCCGGTCGAGGTCGCGTTCGTCATCTGCTCTTCCGTCACGCTCTTCCTGACGATCTCCTACCTGCGGCTCGCCGTCGGCTGGCGGTTCGCGGCAATCGAGAGCGGCCTCGCGCAGCTCGTCTACCTGATCCTCTTCTCCTATGCGCTCTTTAACGAGGGCTGGAGCGGGCTCACGATCACGATCGGTGCGATCGCCACCCTCTTCGTCGTCATGCAGCTCACCGGGCGAATTCGTTGGAGCGAGCGCCTTGCGATCCCTCGTTAAGCCGTTAACGTGCCATGTGTTGCGAAACGTTCGAGCCCGTTAACGTGGAAGGGCCTTTGATTTGCGTACTCTGCGCCTCGCGGTGTTCGGGTCATCGAGATCATGAGCAAGAACTCGACCCAGGCCGTCGGCTTTTGGCTCAAAGGCCACCGTCGTCACCGCCATCAACCTGCACGAGAGCATAGCCGGCTGGTACGTCGACCGCTCGGGCCGCAATCACGGGTTTCTTCGGCACCGCGAAGAGCTCGCGATAGCAGCCGGCGAGTGGCGAGGGCCACGCGCCCGGCGGGGAGAAGCCCCGCGCATGCAAACATTGCAATCGCCGACTTTCAAAGAGCAGGTGAATCGCGCTATCGAACGGCGCCACTTGCTCACGCACCCGTTCTACGTCGCCTGGACGGAAGGAAAACTCTCGCGCGAGCAGTTGCGGCAGTACGCGGCTCAATACTTCCATCACGTGCTCGCGGAGCCGGCCTACCTGAGCAACGTCCACTCGAACACTCCCCACTTTGCTTCCGATGGAACGCCGGATCTGGCCGCGCGCCAGACGATTCTCGCCAATCTGATGGACGAGGAGTTCGGCCCGAAGAATCATCCAGCGCTCTGGAAGCGTTTCGCGGCATCGCTGGGGCTCTCCGACGCGGAGCTCGCCGCGACGCGCCCGCTTCCAGGAACCCAACGCCTCATCGACACCTTCACCGAGATCTGTCGCAACCGTCCGTACTACGCGGGTCTCGCCGCGCTGCACGCCTTCGAATCGCAAGTCCCGGCGATCGCCGCGGTTAAAATCGACGGTCTGCGGAAATTCTACGGGTTCGAAGACCCGGCCGGTTTCGAATTCTTCACCGTACACCAAGAGGCCGACGTCGAGCATTCCGCCGCAGAGTGGGCGCTCATCGAGCGCGCCGCCGATTCGCCCGAAAAGCGCGCAGAGGTGCTCGCAGCGACCAACGACGCCTGCGAGGCCCTTTGGAGCTTTCTCAGCGGCACTTACGAGGTCGCGTAGACCTCTTTTCCGCCGAAATACGTCGCGAGGATGGCCGTGCCCATTATCTGCTCGGGCGGCACGGCCATCCAGTCGCGGTCCATCACCACGAAATCGGCGTACTTGCCGGCCGTTATCGATCCGATGACATCTTCCTGAAAGTTCGCATACGCCGCCCAGATCGTCATCGATTTGAGCGCTTCGCTGCGCGTCATCCGCTGCTGCGGATACCAGCCCGCCGGCGGCTCGTTCTTTTCGTTTTGGCGAGTGATCGATGCGTGAAACGTCCGCAGCGTGCTGACGCCCTCGACGGGCGCATCGGTGCCGTTGGCGACGATCGTGCCCGTATCGAGGACCGAACGCCACGCATATGCGCCCTCGAGCCGGGCCCGTCCTAACCGCTGCGCCGCCCAGGCCATGTCGCTGGTCTGATGCGTCGCCTGCATCGAGGCGATCAGCTCCAGCTCTTTGAAGCGCGGGATATCGGCGGCGCTGAGCACTTGCGCGTGCTCGAGGCGAAAACGATGGGCTTTGGCCGGCACATTTCGCAGCGCCGACTCGTAGGCATCGAGGACGACCCGGTTTCCTCGGTCGCCGATCGCATGAACGCTCACCTGAAAACCGCCGCGCAGCGCGCGCTCGGAGACTTCTTCGATATGCGCCTGCGTCGTGCGCAGCAGTCCCACGTTTCCGGGATCGTCGTCGTAGGGCGCGAGCAGCGCCGCACCGCGCGAGCCCAAGGCGCCGTCGGCGAAGAGTTTAATGCCGCGTATCCAAAGTTGCCCGTCGTACGCCGCAGAGACGGGGCCTTCGCTCAAAACCGCCGAGATGAGCGCGGCATCGTCCTCGACGCGCGTGTAGTTGCGCAAGCGCAACGCTCCCGAAGACGCGAGCTCGCGGTAGACCCGGAGGTCGGCCGCCGTCGTACGCGCCTCACCGATCGCGGTGACGCCCCAGCGATGGCACTCGGCGGCGCCCGAGAGCGCGGCCCGGCGCAACTGCGCCTCCGTGGGAGGCGGGATGACGCGATAGACGAGCGAGGCGGCGTTATCGATGAAGACGCCGGTCGGATTGCCGCTCGCATCGCGCTGGATGCGGCCGCCGGGCGGATCGGGCGTCGCCGGCGTTACGCCGGCCAACCGCATCGCTGCGGCGTTGACGAACAGCGCGTGCCCGTCGACGCGCTCGAGCGCGACGGGCCGGTCCGGCAGGGCGGCACTGAGTGCGTCGTGCGTCGGGAACGCCTCGCCGGCCCAGAGATTCTGATCCCAGCCGTCGCCGGCGATCCATCGATCGGGCGAGGTTTTGGCAAACGCTACCGTTGCGCGGATCAACTCGTCGAGCGACCGTACGCCGAAGAGCCGCAACTCGTGCAGCGAGAGACCGAGCTGCGTGAGATGCAGATGGGCGTCGATCAGTCCCGGCAGTACGGTCTTTCCGGAGAGGTCGAGCACGCCGGTTGCCGGCCCCCTCAGCTTCATGACGACGGCAGTGCTGCCCACCAAGACGAAGCGGCCGCCACGCACCGCGAAGGCCTCCGGCGATGCGTTCGCATCGTCGACGCTGTGAATCGTCGCGCCGGTGACGATCATATCCGCGGGCGCCGCTTGGGCACCGGCAGGCTCGCCCGAGAGCCATGGAGCGCCGAAAAGCGCGAGCAGCGAACGAAGGAACCCGGGCCTCTGCACGAATCACTCCTTGCTTACGCTCCCAGAGATACCCTATCTCCGCCGCTGCCGCGTCAAACATGAAGGAGTCTGTGTTATGAAAGAATCCGCGGGCGATCGATTTCGTTTGGATCGCGCAGCCTTTCTCGCGGGATCGCTTGCCGCAATCGGTGCCGGATTTTGCGACACCGCCTTTGCCGCAGAGCCCGCAACGTTGACGGTGCCTCCGGAGCAGCTGCTCAAACGCCTGATGGCCGGAAATAGGCGGTTCGTCAACAACGATCTTCCGAAGCTCACCGAAGTCACGGAAAAGCGGGAGCTGCTCGTCAACAGCCAGGCACCGTTCGCCACGGTCCTGACCTGTGCCGACTCGCGCGTCATACCGAACTTCGTCTTCGTTCAAGGAGTCGGCGACCTGTTCGTCGCGCGCGTCGCCGGTAACTTTCCCGACGATCTCGTCACCGGTTCGATCGAGTACGCATTGGAGCACCTCGGAACGCATTTGATCGTGGTGCTCGGACACCAGAACTGCGGGGCGGTCACCGCCGTCTACTCGGCAATCGAGCACCACGAGACCCTGCCCCCCCACCTCACGGAGATTCAAGAACTCATCGCGCCGGGTATCGCCGGCGTCGTAAAGCGCAAAGGCAGCCTCGATGAGGCGATCTCGGCGAACGTCCGCGCGGCGGTCGCCAACCTCAAGAGCACGTCACCCGCGATCTCCAAAGGCGTCGCGGACGGCAAAGTGCTCGTCGCCGGCGGCGTCTATCGGCTCGCCAGCGGCGAGGTAACACTCATCTCCTGACGTTGAAGCCGCTCGATCTAAGGCATCGGGCTCCGCGCAGCTGTTACGCGGAGCTCGACGGTCTGATGCTGATGCCGCGAACGATCGATAAGCTGCGGGCGACGCTGCCCGGAGGCAACCCCGGCGTCTATTTCATTAACGCAAAGATTATGGGCATCTCGGGATATCTGCTCGACCGGCTCGGCGTTGGTGAGGACGAGTTGCGCGACGTTGTGCGGGATGCGGCGACCGAAGCGGACGTGGCGCGCTGGCTGCGCGCGCGGACCGACCCTACCGCGTATGCCGCCATCAATCAGACGCTGCGCCGCATCCGGCCGAAGCACGCGCAAGACGAGGCGTATTTTCGCAGCGTATATGCGGAGACGCTCGCGCAAGACCCGGGGCTGGAGTTCATCGTCGACATCATCGAGTCGGACGATCGGCGGCTTTTTTCGCCGTGAGCCCGGCTTTGCGGGCGAAGAGCCGCTGCAAAATGACGGCCTCGTTGTGCTCGCGGTCCTTTGCCCCGTAGATCAGCGTGATCGTTTTCGAGCGCTTGGCCGATACGAGCAACGCCGCGATTGCATCGGCCGCCCCCGATTGCTTCAGCGCCGCGCGGTAGCGCGTGACGAACTCCGCCCATCGGGCCGGGTCGTGCCCGAACCACTTGCGCAGCTCCGTGCTGGGCGCCAGATCCTTCGCCCAGACATCCAGCTGCAAGCGTTCTTTGCTAATGCCGCGCGGCCAGAGCCGGTCGACGAGAATACGGAATCCGTCTCCCCCGGCTGGCTCGTCGTACGCGCGTTTGAGCTTGATCTCGATCATCGCCGCACCGGGTAGCCCAGCCTCATAGCGGGTACGTTACTTCGCATGAGAGCGACCTGGAAACCCCACGAAAAGCACGGCCGGCTCACGATGCGCAGCGACCTGCCGGCGAGCGTCTTCGCGTTCCCCGAACAGCGCAAAGAACCGATGACCGACGCGCGGCACGTCCGCAACGCGGTCGCGCGCTTCGACCAAGTCACCGACGCCTCTGCCGACGACCGCGAGCTCGCGTTTGCCAATATCAAAAAAGCAGCCCGGCACTACGGCGTCGACCTTGGCGAAGACTCGTGGAAAGAACTCGGCGTGCATCCGCAGCCCAATCGCGCAGCCGCCGCGCGCAAAGCATCGGCGACGCGCAAGCGGACGGGCAGCGCCAAGAAGGGCGCGAAGAAGGCCGCCGCGACTCGTAAGAAACGGAAATCAGCTTAGGGGACCTCTGCGGAGAAGCCGTGTTCGTCATCGGCCTCGATCACGTCGAGAATCTTCGATAGGCCGGGGCGCCCCGCCATCACCGGGTGACGGCTTCGAACCAGAGCCTGATTCTCGGGCGACATCCGCTCGACGACGAAGCTCTCGAGCTTTGCATTGAGCGCGGCGGCCGTGCTCGGATCGACGCGCGTGGCCAGCCACTGCACGACTGCCGCCTCGTCAGGCGCGGCGGCAACGACCGTTCTCAACTCGTCCATATCGAGCCCGAGACGGCGCACGACCCAGGCGCTCAATCCCGTGTCGTGATTGAGGTAGGCGCCCAGGCTGCCCCCCGGAAGTTCGGCGCGCAGCTTGTCGATCGTACGCGCGAGGAAGTAAAACCCGAGCAGCCTCTCACGCACCCCTCGCGGCGGCACATTTCGCAGATCGAGCGGCGTCATTCGGACCCGATAACGATTATTGCGGCGGCGCTTGGCCTTGCGGCGGCGCCCCCCCGGACTGCTGTTGCTTGGCGGCTTTCTTTTCTTTCTGCTTCGGGCAGCCTTTCTGTTTGCATTTGCCTTTCTTGTTTTGTTGCTTGGGCTGGCTCGACGTCGCCGGTTGACCCGGCGGCGGCGCGTTCTGAGCGATGGCCGCGCTCGTCCCCATAAATGCGGCGATGAGTACGAAAACGAGGATGCGTGAGACGTTCAACATGAAGGTAGTTCTCCTTGTCTCGTGATTCTAGCAAACTTCTGCTGTACGCGGCCATTTAGCGAAAGGGATAGCGATGAACACTCAGACTACGGCTTACTCGCTTGCGACCCACCGTCAGTCCCGCGTCTATGCCGCGCTCGCCGTACTCGCATTCCCAGCGATTTTGGCGATTTTGCCGGGACGCTATCAGTTGATGCCGCTTTGGGTACCGTTCGTGGCGGCCGCGGTGCTCGCGATACCGATGGTCGCCGCCGGGATCGTGCCCGCGAGCCTCTTTTGGCGCCGCGCGGAACGCTGGACGGCGGCGGTGATTTTGCCCGTCGGCGCGATGATGGAGCTCGTGCTGCTCGCGCTTCTGCTGCGCGATATGGCCAAGGCGCATTCGGGAATCAGCGGCCTGACGCTGCTGACGACCTCGATCGCGATCTGGACGCAGAACATTCTGATCTTCGCGCTCGCCTACTGGCAGATCGATCGCGGCGGCCCCGCCGGACGAAGGTGGGGCTGGAAAGGGCGTACGGATTTCACGTTTCCGCGCGGCGATCCCGAGGATAACGTTCCCGCCGACTGGGTGCCCATCTTCGCCGACTATCTTTCGCTTGCGTTCAACACGTCGGCCGCGTTCAGCCCGACGGACGTGCTTCCCCTACGGCCGCGCGCCAAGATGCTGATGATGGTGCAGAGCACGATTTCGCTGATCACGGTAATCGCCGTCGGCGCGCGCGCGATCAACATCCTCGGAAGCTAACTCCGCCGGCGGTGGCCCGGCCCGGGCGCCGTTAGAGTATTTCGCAGGCTGCGAAGCAAAAGGCCAAGGGATGAGGGATACGGCGGCCGTCAACGATATGGTGCGCATTGAGGGCGGCGAGTTCTCGATGGGCTCAAACGATTTCTATCCCGAAGAGCGGCCCGTGCGACGCGCCGAAGCCGGCGCCTTCTTCATCGATCGCTCTCCGGTGACCAACGAGCAGTTCTCGCGATTCGTCGACGAGACCGGCTACGTCACGGTCGCCGAGCGGCCGATCGATCCCGCGCAGTACCCGGGCGCGATTCCCGAGATGTGCGTTGCGGGATCGCTCGTCTTCCGGCCAACGCGCGGGCCCGTCGACCTGCGCGACTGGTCGCAGTGGTGGGCGTGGACGCCGGGCGCCTCGTGGCGCCATCCGCTCGGTCCCGATTCAACCATCGGCGACGCCCCGTCCCACCCAGTCGTGCACGTCGCGTTCGAAGACGTCGAGGCCTACGCAACGTGGGCCGGAAAGTCGCTGCCGACCGAGGCCGAGTGGGAATTTGCCGCGCGCGGCGGGTTGGACGGCGCCATCTACACGTGGGGCGACGACATGATCCCCGGCGGAAAGTACATGGCCAACACGTGGCAGGGCGAGTTTCCCTGGCAAGCTCTGAACCTCGACGGCTTTAACCGCACCTCACCTGTCGGCAGCTTTCCCGCTAACGGCTATGGGCTGTTCGATATGGCGGGGAACGTTTGGGAATGGACGACCGATTGGTATTCGACGCAGCCCGGAACCGTCGAATCGAAGCCGTGCTGCGGCGGTGCGCAGGCGCGTCTTGCGAACGTCGGCGAAAGCTACGATCCCAATCAGCCGAACATTCGCATTCCGCGCAAGGTGCTCAAAGGCGGCTCGCATCTCTGCGCCCCGAACTACTGCCTTCGTTTCCGCCCCGCTGCGCGATCGCCGCAGATGATCGACACCTCGATGAGCCACCTCGGTTTTCGCTGCATCCTTCGGGACGAGTAGGAACAGCTCGCTAGGGAAACGCCTTCGCGATTCCTTCGGCAACCTCGTCCGGCGTCATCACGGGCGTCAGTTCGATGCTGGCGCTGAGCTCGGTAAAGAACGGCTCGCAAATCGCCGGAATATCGCTGGGATCTTTGAGATCGAAGACGAGAAAGCCGCCGCGATCGCCGCCGACAGCCGTAAAGTACGCGGCCTCAGGCTTCCAACGCTCGAGCGTCTCTCCGATTACTTTCGAAAGCCGGCCATCGGCAATGGCCGCGTTTCCCGCGTTGACCGGAATCTGAACCGTCATCATCGTGCGCATAATAAGTAAACCTCCCTCGACTTATAGCAAGCGAATGGTGGGCCGCACGTTCAGGGGGAGAGGAGCGGACTCCTGGGTTTACTGCGAGACCGCCTCCGGAAGGCTTCCATTGCCGGTCAGGCCGGCCGGCGCACGCACGACGCCGCGTTCCATATCGAGCCATGCTTGCGCAAAAATCGGGCGAAGCGAGTAGATCGAGTGCGTTCCGTCGGACTGCGAGTAGAACGTAACGGCGAGCCCCGAATCGCGGAGAAAGACCGCCGTGTCAATCGCGAAGGCGGTCGCAACGATCGGATCCCGCGCGCCGGTCAGCACGTAGAACCTCGTGCGCGGCATCGTCGCGAGCACGCGCGCAGCGCGTGAGTTCAGCAACGATCCGGCGATCGACATCACCGCAGACCAATCGTTGGAATGCAACGGCGCGATGTTGAAGACTGAGAATCCGCCCATCGAATAGCCGGCGAGATATCGCCGCCGGACGTCGATGTTGAAGGCTCCGCTCGCCGCGTCGAAGGCATCGTAGACGTCACTCTCCGAACCATTGTAGTCGTAGTAACCGCGCCCGTACGGCGCGACGACGATCGTTCCGGTTTGCTCGGCGAGATCGGCGACGTACTGCGGCGAAAGGAGGTGCGACTCCGCCTGAAGGCGTCCGTGCAAGAAAACCAGCAGCGGTGCAGGCCGCGACGGCGAGTACGATCGCGGCACGTAGACGGCGACGGGCTGCATCGTTCCGTCTTTCGAGGAACGCACGAAGCTCTCGCCGAGCCCGCGGACCGAAGCCATCGGCTCGTAAGCGCTATCGAGCAGCTGAGTCGCGAGGCTCGAGTCGAGCCGTGCGAAGGTTTGCCTCAGCTCGTCCCAGTTCGCCGCACTCACGCCCGACGGTGCGGGCGAACCGAACATCGCGGCGTCGTCGAGCAGACGCTGATAGTAATCCATCGTCGAGTCGCGGCCGGTTGCGATCGCAATCCGCCCCGCTTGCGCGTAATATCGCGCGGCGAGCGCATCGAGCTGCGGCTCAAGGCTTGCCGGCTGCGTCGCGAGCAACGCGACGCACGCCGCGACGGCCGCAAACGCGCGAAGGGTCATAGCGTCAGTTTAACGCGCCGGCGCGAACTCCGGTGACAGGCGTGCGGCTTCGAGCCCGTTCCAGAAACCTGCCACCGCATCGAGCATCGCCTCTCCGGCGGCCAGAAAGCGGTCGGACGAAAAGCTCGGCTTGACAAAAGCCTCGCGCAGCTCGTCGTCGGTGTGGGCAGCGTGCTTCTCTTCGAGTGCGTCGTGCCAAGTCCAGAAGCCCAGCGGCAGCGACGGAATGCGCGTCTGCTTCACGAGCCGAAGCCCGGCAATCAGCTGCTTCCAGAAGCCTGCCGCCGCCCAGTGCTCGATCGCGTAGGAGGCGCCGGCCGCCGTCGATTCATCCTCGGAGCTGTACCAAGCCATCAGCGCCTCGCAGAACGCAAGCGTCGAGGGTCGTCCGCAGCGGCGTTTTCCAATCTCGCCCCATTTGAGGTCGAGCGATTGCGAAAAGTCCGCGAGCCACTCGAAGTGGCCGGCGTCGAAGCGGAACGTCCCACCTTGGATGCTGCCCGACTTCGTAAAGACGACCCCGAGCTCGTTCATCAGGATCTCCTTGCCCGCGCGGTAGCTCTGCCGGTCGACCGCATTGATGCACTTGCGCAGCTGCGCCTCGATGAAGAGATGGCTGAAGACGGAGAACTGCACCGTAAAGTCGCGTAGCTCGTCCAACGTGGCCTCCCCGCGCGAGAACCAGCCGGTATAGGCATTGCCCGCGACGATCGGGTGCCGGTCGATCGTAACGGCGACGGCTCGTTCGAACTCTGCAAGATCCATCGTGGACGGGAACAGGGCATTCATTTTGGCTTTCGACTCCTTGTGAAAAAAAAGCCGCCTCGCGTCGGCGAGGCGGCTTTGCATTTTGACGAACTCGTTCGTTAAAGCAATGGCGACCTATGCCGACTCCGCTTGGAGCAGCCGTAATAGTAATAGTAGGAAGCCGTTGCGATGCGTACGAGCATGTTGGGCGTCACTATATCATACGGTCTGCCGCATTTGCAATATGCGCAAGAAGCAGCGGCGGGGGGATGCTTGGCGGCTGCGGAATGCGAGCGAACCATGATGAGAATATTGCTCGTCGCACTTTCGCTCGTATTGGCGGCCTGTTCAGGCTCTTCGGGCGGCCGCGGAGTCTACGGATCGGGCGACCCGAACCTCGCCGCTGCCAATCCCGGTGGCGGCCCGATCGATCCGTTTTTGACCAACGGGCAGGCCGTGCTGCTAGCCCTCGACGCCATCGCCGCGCGCTCCGGCACACCGCTGCGCGTTACGTCCATCAACGCCGATCAGATGAACGGATTGAGCGTCGACGTGCAGGAGCCCACACATCACATCAACGTCGACCGCTACGTCGTCGCGCCCGACGGAACGCTCACCGGGCCGGCGCCGGTGAAGCTGATGTCGATCGGGGGCGGTCCGATCACCGCGGCCTCGGTCGACGCGCGCGCGTTCAACGCAAAGGCAATCGCCTTTGCGCGGCTGACGCAGACGGCGCGCGAGGCGATCGCGAAGTCGAACTATCCAGACGCGCGGGTCATCGAGTGGGAGTTCGGCGGCATCGGCCCCGACGACCGGCAGTACATCTACCTCGAATCCGCTCGATCTCGTCCGGTCGCGGTCGTCAACTCGCAGCTAAAAATTCTGCGGATGCAGTTTTAGTATCCCCCGTCGAGTCGAGGGCGGCGCACAGGTCGCCGAGCAAGTCGTCGCCCTCCTCGATCCCCACCGACAGGCGGAGCAGATCGTCACCAATATCGAGCTCTGCTCGCTGCGCCGGGGTCAGCGAGCCATGCGTCATTGCGGCCGGACTGCAGATCAGCGATTCGACGCCTCCGAGCGAGACGGCCAGCGTAAAGATCGACGTCGATTGGGCGATCGCGTGCGCGCGTTCGACGCCGCCCTTGGGGCGAAAGGAGACGATGCCCCCGAAGCCGGTCATCTGCCGCCGGGCCAGCTCGTGCTGCGGGTGCGCCGCGAGGCCGGGATAGTGGACTTCGGCCACGTCGTCGCGAGCCGCGAGAAACTCGGCGACACGCTGCGCATTTTGCACGTGCGCGCGCATCCGCAGCGCGAGCGTCTTCGTGCCGCGCAGCGTGAGATAGGCATCCCACGGCCCCGGCACCGCGCCGACGCAGTTTTGATGGTAGGCGATCTGCTGAGCAATCTCGCGTGCGCTGCTTATAACGATGCCGCCGACCACGTCGCTGTGGCCGCCGATGTACTTTGTCGTCGAGTGCACGACGAGATCGGCGCCGAGCGCGAGCGGCTGCTGCAGAAACGGGGAGGCAAAGGTGTTGTCGACCGCGAGCAGCACGCCCGCCGGCCGGGAACGCGCAAGCTCCGCAATATCGCAGAGGCGCAACAGCGGATTGCTCGGTGTTTCGAGCCAGAGCAGCCGCGTGTTGGCTTGCGCGGCCGCCCAGGTCTGCCGCACGTCGCTCGTATCCGCGAAGGTAACCTCGATGCCGTAGCGCGAGAGCACGGTTGTGAAAAGCCGGTGGGTGCCCCCGTAGATGTCGCGCGTGGCGAGGATGTGGTCTCCGCTGCGCAGCAGCGAGACCGCTCCCCAAACCGCCGCCATGCCCGACGCGAAGGCCGACGCGAAAGATGCGCCCTCCAGCGCGGCGAGTTGACGCTCCATCGCGCTACGCGTCGGGTTGACGGTGCGCGAGTAGTCGAAGCCCTTCGTCACGCCAATCTGCGGCAGCGTAAAGGTGGCCGTTTGGTAGACGGGGACGATCGTCGCGCCGGTCGCGGAACAGGGATCCTGTCCGCTCCAGATTGCGCGCGTCGAGAAACCGTGGTTCAACACGAAATGCTCCCAGCTGCGGCCGGCGACGGCCGCGCGATGCGCGGTTTCAAAAGCGCCGCCAGATCGTTTGCCTCGGCCAGAAACGCGTCGTGCCCGTGATCGGAATGCAGCTCGAGATAGGCTGCGTCGAAGCCGGCGCGCGCGAAGCGTCCTGCAGCCGCGCGTACGTCCTGCGCGCGGAAAAGCCAATCGGAGGTGATGCCGACGAAGGTCAGCGCGGGCTTTGGCTCCAGCGCACGCCATACCGCGGAGCGCACGTCGAAGGAATCCATCGCGTGCGTCAGGGCCGCGTAGCTATCCGCATTCATTCGCCGTTCGAAGCGGTCTGCTTGATGCTCGAGGTAACCCTCGACGTCGAAGAACGGACGCCCGAGCCGGTCGGAGCGCCGGTCGTGACGGCGCGCGAGCAGCTCGTCGCTCTTGTACGAGAGCATCGCGAGCTTGCGGGCCAAACGCAAGCCCCCAACCGGGTCGAGTTCCAGCGCTTCGCGCTGCAGCGCGTTGAGGGCGATCCCCATTGCGCTGTGGTGGTCGTGCGCGCCGACGACGATCGCGCCGCCGACGCACTGCGGTGCGCTCAGCGCCCATTGCAGCGCGCGCATGCCGCCAAGCGATCCGCCGATCGTGAACGCGAGCTGCTCGATTCCGAGTCTTTGCAGCGCGCGACGCTCCGCTCGAACGATATCGCGGACGGTAACGCGCGGAAACGGTTTGCCCGAAGGACCCGTCGATCCGTAGCAGCTCCCAAGCGCGTTGATGCCGACGACGCACCACTCGTGCAAATCGAAGAGCGCACCGTACCCGGCGACGCCGGGCCACCAATCGGCAACCCGGCTCGAGCCCGTCAGCGCGTGCTCGATCAGCACGACGTTCGATCCGCCGGCAGCGGGCGTACCGTAGAGGGTTACCAGTTGGTTGACCGCGGGTAAGGTTTCCCCGCAATCCAGGGGCAGGGCACCGATCGCGACGCTCTCTTCTCGCATCACGCATTCACCAGCGCTTGCGAAGGCAGCGTCGCCAGCTCGTCGTCCCATACCGGATACCCGGGCAGGTCCGCGGCGTGTCCGAGCCGGCTGAAGAGCGGATCGACGTGGATCGCCGCCTCGAGCGAGTTCGTGCGCCCGCGAAGGTCGAAGCCGCGCCCTTGTCCCAGCGCGCGCAACACGCTGACCACGTCGCCCAGGACGGCCGAAGCGGTCGCCACCCCGCCGGCGCCGCTCCCACGCAAGACGAGCGTACCTGCATCGCGAGCGAGGACTTGAACGACGTTCTCCGCATCGGTTGTGCGCGCGAACTCGTGATCTTCGGGAACGAGAACGGGCGCGACCTCCGCCAGAATTCCCTGCGGCGTTCGCAGAGCTCCGGCGACGAGTCGAAGCCGGTAACCGAGCATCCGCGCCCGTGCGACGTCGCGCTGCGTCACTTCGCCGATTCCCGTGCGCCGAATGCGGGGCGAGACTACCGAGAGGCCAAAGGCTAGCTGGGCGACGATCGCGAGCTTATGCGCGGCGTCGACGCCGCCCACGTCGTTGCTGGGATCGGCCTCGGCGTAACCGCAGCGCTGCGCCTGCGCGAGCGCTTGCGCGAACGCAGCGCCGCGCTCCATCGCGGAGAGAATCGACGTGCAGGTTCCGTTGACGACGCCGGCGACGCCGAAGACTTCGTCGCCTGCCAGCGCCTCGTCGAGCGTCCGCAGAATCGGTATTGCACCGCCAACCGCGGCTTCGAATCGCAGCGCGGCACGACGCGACGCCGCAAGCGCCAGCAAGCGCGGCCCCTGTTCGCCGATCAGATCTTTATTCGCGGTGATGACGTGCCGGCCGCGTTCCAGCGCGTGCTCGACGAGCTCTGCAGCCTCCGTCGTTCCGCCGATTACCTCGATGATCAAATCGACGTGCGGATCGTTGACGACCGAACGGGCATCCCGTGTGAAGAGTCGCCGCTCGAGCGAGTTCGAGCGTTCTTTGAGCGAATCGGCGATCGCGATCGCGCGAAGCTCGTAACGAACGCCGCTCCGGCGCTCGATTGCATCGCGCTCCCGGTGCAGACGGCCGGCTACGTTCGAGCCGACCGTTCCGCACCCGAGGAGTCCGACCCCCACAGTCGTTTTCATGTTTCCAGGCCTCCTGTTTCGATGGGAAAGCGAGGACAAAAGACACGCCCCTCGCCGTTGTGCGGCGAGGGGCGTGTGAAGCTTTTGGTTTTGGGACTTACTCTACCGCTTCACGACGACCCCGCCGCATGCATAGGCATGCAGCTCATCCGGGACATCGTCCAGCTATACATAGAGAAAGACATTGCAGGAACCTTAACACCGGGGACTGGCGGTGTCAAGTTTATCCGAGCGGCTCTCCGGTGAGGAACGCCAGCGTCACGAAAGCGGCCGTGATTCCGCAGCGAAGCCTGCCGTAGATCCGCCGCTCGCTGCCGCCGAACCGCTCGACGATTGCCGGCAGTGCGGCCTGCAAGAGCACGAAGCCGCCGGTCGCGGCCCACCCCTCCCAGCTCTTGGGGCTCCAGCCCAGGCCGAACCGGCGCCGCTTGAACCAATATCGCTTGTCGCTCATGCCCTAACCGTACCCTAGTTTGCGTCTTACTCAGCCAATGTGCGTTTTTGGGATAGCGCGCCGCCATCTTGCTTGGTACGCTGAGCTCCCAAGACCACACAGCTAGGAGAGCCTATAGAAATGCCTGACAAAAAGCCTAATATCCTCATCCTTTGGGGCGACGATATCGGCATCTGGAACATCAGCAAATTCAGCAATGGCATGATGGGGTACCGCACCCCGAACATCGACCGCGTCGCCAATGAGGGCGGCCTCTTCACCGACTACTACTCACAGCAGAGCTGCACGGCAGGGCGCGCCTGCTTCATCACCGGGCAGAACCCGATCCGCACGGGCCTGACAAAAGTCGGAATGCCCGGCGCCACCGTCGGCCTTCAGCCGGAGGACCCGACGATCGCGGAACTGCTCAAGCCGCTTGGTTATGCGACAGGCCAGTTCGGCAAGAACCATCTCGGCGACCGCAACGAGTTTCTCCCGACCGTTCACGGCTTCGACGAATTCTTCGGCAACCTGTACCACCTCAACGCCGAGGAGGAGCCGGAACTGCCGGATTACCCGAAGGATCCGAAGTTCAAAGAAATGTTCGGTCCGCGCGGCGTGATGCATTGCTGGGCGACCGACGCCGACGACTCGACCGTCGACCCGCGCTGGGGGCGCGTCGGAAAGCAAAAGATCACCGACACCGGACCGCTCACCAAAAAACGCATGGAGACGGTTGACGAAGAGATCACCAGCGCCGCGCTCGGCTGGATGGAGAAACAAGCGAAGGCCGATCAGCCCTTCTTCCTCTGGTACAACTCGACGGCGATGCACTTCCGCACCCACGTTGCCGAGAAGAACATCGGCAAGAGCGGCCAGGATCCCTACAGCGACCGCATGGTGGTGCACGACGAGCAGATCGGCATGATGCTCGACAAGCTCGACGAGCTCGGCATCGCCGACAACACGATCGTCATGTACTCGACCGACAACGGCCCGGAAAACGATACCTGGCCGGACGGGGCAAATACGCCGTTCCGCGGCCAAAAGGATTCAAACTGGGAAGGCGGCTGGCGCGTTCCGTGCTTCATCCGCTGGCCGGGACTCATCAAACCCGGCTCCGTCTACAACGAGATCGTCTCGCACATCGACATGTTCCCGACGCTGCTCGCCGCTGCCGGAAATCCGAACGTGACGCAGCAGCTCCTCGACGGATGCAAGGTGGACGGCAAGAAGTTCAACGTGCACCTCGATGGATACAACCAGATGCCCTATTTTAGCGGGGAGTCGAAGACGAGTCCGCGTGAGGCCATCGTCTACTTCAGCGATGACGGCGACGTCATCGCCGTGCGCGTCGGCGATTGGAAGTTCAATCTGTCCGTGCAACGCGCCAATACGATGCAGCAGTGGGCCGAGCCGTTCGTCAAGCTTCGGTTGCCCCATATCGTGAGCTTGCGCCGCGACCCGTTCGAGCGAGGCGACTTCAACTCGAATACGTACTTCGACTGGATGGTCGATCACGTGCCACAGATGTATATGATGCAAGCGGTGATCGCAGGCCAGATCGCGGACTTCGAAAAGTTCCCGCCGCGGCAGAAGCCCGCTTCGTTCAACCTGGACTCGGTGATGGAGCAAATAAAAACGCCGCACACCTAGGCGGCACATCGCACGCACCGATCGGAAGAGCCTTTTCCATACCGGGTCGAATAGAGTCGGTATGGAAGGCTCGACCGGCGCGCGGGTGGCCGCATTTTACGAGAGTCACCCCTACCCTCCGCCGGCCGACGATCTCGAGACCTACCGGCGCGCTTGGGACGACGATCGCAGGCGCGCCGATTCGCATCTCTTCTGGCCACACGAACCCTACCGCGACGACCGAAGCATTCTCGTCGCCGGTTGCGGCACGTCCCAGGCAGCGCACTACGCCGTTCGCTGGCCGCGGGCGCGCGTCGTGGGAATCGACCTTAGCGAAAACAGCATCGCGCACGAGTTGGAGCTCAAGCGCAAACACAAACTCGACAACCTCGAGGTGCGGCAACTTCCCGTCGAACGCGCCGGCGAACTCGGAGAGCGCTTCGACTACGCCGTCTGCACCGGCGTTCTGCACCACCTCGCCGATCCCGACAGCGGGTTGCGAGCACTGCGAGAAGTGCTGGCGTGCAATGCCGCGCTGCACGTCATGGTCTACGCACCGTACGGCCGCGCCGGCGTCTATCTGCTTCAGGATTACTGCCGCCGCTTGGGAATCAGCTCGAGCGAGCGAGAGATCGACGATCTCGCGGCCACGCTCAAAGCACTGCCGCCGGATCATCCGCTCGTGCCGTTGCTGCGCAATTCTGCAGATTTTGCCAGCGCCGCCGGTCTCGCCGACGCGCTGCTTCATCCGCAAGATCGCGCCTATTCCGTTCCGGAGTTTCTCGATTTTTTGGCGACCGGAGGCTTGAAGTTCGGGCGCTGGGTGCGCCAGGCGCCGTATCTGCCCGACTGCGGTGCGATCGCGAACGCGCCGCATGCACCGCAACTGCGAAAGCTCGCGGCGGCGGAACAATTTGCGGCGCTCGAGCTATTTCGTGGAACGATGGTTCGCCATGCCGCCGTCGCCTATCGCGACGACGCGCCGGCGAGCGCCGAGGTGCCCTTCGATACGGATTCCTGGCGCGACTACGTCCCCGTCCGCTTACCAGGCACGATCGCGGTACGCGAACGCCTGCCGGCCGGCGCGGCCGCGGTGCTGATCAACCGCAACCACACCTACACCGACCTTTACTTGCCCGTCGACGCGCTGCGCCTTGGGTTATGGGAGGCGATCGACGGAAGGCGCCCGATCGCCGAGATTATCGGCGATCGTGAAAAGCGCACCGTCGCGCGCGATTTCTTCGAGCAGCTCTACCGCTGGGACCAGGTCGTGTTCGCTTTATCCTAGAGCTGCAGACGCGCCGCTCTACGTTCCGTAACGCCGCCGGCGCAGCGCAAAATCCGCCAGGGCGGCTTGCAGCTCTTCTTCACCGAAGTCCGGCCAGTAGGTCCGCGTCGCCCAAAACTCGGCGTAGGCTGCTTGAAACAGCATGAAATTCGACATGCGGAACTCTCCGCCGGTACGGATGACGAGATCGGGATCGGGAAGCCCGGCGGTGTAGAGGCGGCTCTCGACGGCCCGTTCGTCGATCGAGTCGATGGAGCGTAGTCCATCGTTGACCTCGCGCGCGAGCGCGCGTACGGCGTCGCCGATCTCGCGGCGGGCGCCATAATCGATAGCGAGATTCAACGTCACGTCGTCGTTGTGAGCGGTAGCCTCAACGAGGCCTTGCAACGCTCGTCGCGTCGCGGTGGGCAAGCGATCGACGCGGCCGCAGAGGCGAACGCGCACGCCTTCGTGGCGCAGGGCGCGCAGTTCGCTGCTCGCCGCCTTCAGGCAGAGCGCCATTAACAGGTTGACCTCGGCGGTCGGGCGATTCCAGTTCTCCTCCGAGAACGCGTACGCGGTGACGACGCGAATCTGCGCGCGCCGCGCAGCCCGCAGCGTTGCGCGCAAGGCGGTCACGCCGCGCCGGTATCCCAACGCGATCGGCAGCTTTCGCTCGCGCGCCCAGCGGCGATTGCCGTCCATGATGATCGCGACGTGGCGAGGAATCACGTCGTGGCCAGCTTCGAGCGCGGCACCGAGTCCCGCCGCTCGTGCACGTCGCGAACGACGCTTTCGAGTTCGTCGACGTAGGCAAGGAAGCGTTGACGGCCCCGCTTGGTGATGCGGTACGTTGAGAGCGCGCGGCCCATGCCGCGCTGCTTGTCGGTTGCAACGATGCCGACCTCAGCCAACGCGTGCAGGTGACGGTTGAGGTTCCCGTCGGTGAGATCGCACGCGCTTTGCAGCTCGGTGAAGCTCAAACCATTGGGATGCGCGATGAGGCACGTGCAGATCGCGAGCCGTCCGCGCTCGTGAAAGATCCGCTCGAGCCGCGGATAGGCAAAGGGCGCGGCTTGCGGTTCGCTCACGGCCGGCGGTCCACCCAGATGAAGTATCCGATGACGAGTTGCCCGGCTCCAAATCCCAAGGGCATCACCCACCACGCCAGCGCGGCAAGGACGAGCGGCGTAATCAAAAACGCGAGCGCAAGCAGCGCGAAGAATGCCGTGACGACGATCGTCGACGTTGGAATCGAGCCGCGCGAGGCAAAGAGGCCGATTGCGTAAAAGGCGAACCAAGTTCCCGGCAAAAGCGAATACGCGCCGTGGTCGATTAGCGCGATGCTGAGCGCGCCGCCTAAAAGGATGCTCGGCGCAATCGAGATCGCGGCGGTCCGAAAGCGGCTGCGCGCGCCCGGCGCGCGATGCTTGATCAGCCAGGCCGTCACCGCGCCGTAGTTGAGCAGCAAGGCAACTGCGAGGCACGAGAACCAGATCAACAGATACGTGTGCTGCGCTTCGGGCGTTAGCGGCATTGGCGCAAGCATGCGCTGAGCGAGCGAAGCGACGATCGCTACGACGCCGCTGGCGGCCGCGGCCGGAGCCGAATAGCCTTCGAAGCGCTGGAGTTGGGCGAGGCGGTCGCGAACCTCCGCAAGATCCGAAAGCGCCCGCTGGAGTTCCATCATCCACTTTGTATCACAAAGCTATCCATCGAGCAAGCCTCCCGGCCGTTTCTTAGGCCCGGCTGCCGCCCTCGCGCTGGCCGCGTGTTCGATGACGGCCACGCCGCAGGCGCCGGTTTCGTCCGCCTCTAGCCGCGCGGCATCGCCCGGACGCATTACGGCGCCGCAGCCCGATACAGGAGCCTCGTGGGAGGATGCCGCCGCCTCTTCCGGCCCGCTTCTCTACATATCCAACTTTCGCAATTACGACGTGTACATCTACACGGTGCCCGCGTTAAAAATGGTCGGAAAGATCACCGGGTTCTTTCAGCCGCAAGGGGAGTGCAGCGACGCGCACCGCAACGTCTGGATTACGAATACCGGTGCGCAGCAGATCCTCGAGTTTCGCCCTGGCTCAAAGCGCCCCGTCGCAACGCTCGACGATCCGACCGGCTATCCGGCCGGCTGCGCGGTCAACCTGCACGACGGTGATCTCGCGGTCACCAATATTTTCGATCTCTACGGCTCGGGCGGCGTGCTGGTCTTCAAGAACGCCCGCGGCACCCCACGTCCCTATCTCAACTCTAAGCAGTTCTACTACTACTTCGCCGGCTACGATCGGCACGGCAACCTCTACACCGATGGTCTAACACAGGACAACACCTTCACGCTCTCGTTGCTGCCGAGCGGAGAATCGAAGATGTTGACGATTGCGGTTGACGGAGCGACGCTGCACTTCCCCGGCACCATCTTCGCCAACGGCCCCGCACTCGTGCTCGGCGACCAAGAGTGTGGTGGAAAAAAGACGTCGTGCCTTTACGAAGTTTCGATCTCCGCAAAGACGGCGACCGTCACGAAGACGATCGCTCTCACCGGCTCGTGCGACGTGGCGCAGGCGACGCTCGCCGACGGCCGGCTCTTCGGCGGCAATTATTGCGCGAAAGGCACGAGCAGCACCGATCGCTGGGCCTTCCCCGGCGGCGGTAGGCCACAGGCGAGCGTTCCGGGCGCGCACGATCCCATCGGTGCTGCCGTCGTTACGCGGTAGCCGTGCGTTTTACGGTGAAAAACTAAAGATCGCGCCTTCGCTGCCGGCACCGCCGCGATCGGCAACTCCGTAAAGTTCACCGTCGAGCGACTCGAGCGCCGCCGCCGGGTTCGAGCCGTCCGGGCGGTCGCCGAAACTGTAGAGAACGCTCTCGGCCCCGTCGGGCGTGATACTGAAAACCGTGCCTTTTTCGTTTGCACCGCCCTGACTCGTCGTCCCGTAGAACACGCCGTCGAGAACGGTGAGGCCATCGAACGGATCGGCGCCGTCGCGCACCGTTTGACAGCACGAGAAGCTGTGCAACACTCGCTCGTTCCCGGAGCGATCGATTCGAAAGACCGTCCCTTCCGAGCCCAAGCCGCCGCCGAGCGTCGTCCCATAGAACGCTCCGTCGACGTCGAGCAGCCGTCCCGCAGGATAGGCGCCGTCGTGCGATTTGGGTGCGTATCGAAAACGGTAGAGCACCGATTCCGCGCCGGTGCGTGAGTCGAGCTTGAAAACGGTACCGCAGCCCAGCGAACAGAACGGCGTCTGGGTGCCCCCGTACTGCGTCACGCCGTAGAGCGTGCCCCCAACGTTGATGAGGCCCGCGAGCGGTTGATAACCGTCGCCTGCGCCTTTGAAGGCGTGCAGCACGAGTTCCGACTTGCCGCCGGTACCGATTCGGAAGACGGTGCCGCAGCCGTTCGTACAGCGCGCGCTTCGAGCGCCCCCGAACTGCGTCGTTCCATAAAGCGTGCTGCCAAGCGCAAGGAGGCGGCCGTCGGGCGTGGCCCCGTCCGCGCCGCCGGCAAAACGATAGAGCGTCTTTGCGCCGCTTCCGGCGCGGCTCGCCTTGAAGATCGTCCCGCATCCGCCAGGGCAGTTGGGGCTCGCACCGCCGAGGCTCGTCGTTCCGAAAAATCCCTCCGCAGCCGAGGTTAGTCCGGTGCTGGGAGCCGCGCCGCCGCTGCCGCCCCTAAAACGATAGGTCACACGCTCTTTCCCGGCCGTGTCGATCGAGTAGATGATGCCGCAGCCCGAAGGGCAATGCGAGCCGCTCAATCCGCCGAACTGCGTCGTTCCGTACAGGGCCGATCCGCGTGCGGTCAGATGCGACGAGGGCGCCTCCCCGTCGTCGGCTTTCGCGCCGAAACTGTAGAGCTCGCTGTAGGTCGCGTCGTCATCGGGCGGACCTCCACCGTACGGATTCTCAAAGAAGTACTTCGGCGACAAGGGCGCGGGAATGATCCTGAACTTGCGCGGCGGCTGCGAATAGTCGAAGCAATCGGCGAGATCGTCGGCACGCTCGTCGGTCGTGTGCATCGACGGCAAGCCGAACGTCTTTTCGACGTACTTCAGAATGCTCCCGAACTCGTGCCGTTGGTGCGAGACGTAGCGGCTCTTAGCATATGGCGAGATGACGATCAACGGAACGCGGAAGCTCAGCTCGTACGAATTATACCGCGGCGGAGCCACATGGTCGTACCAGCCGCCCCAATCGTCCCAGGTCACGAAGATCGCCGTATCTTTCCAGTACGAACTCTTGCCGATCGCATTGACGATCGCCGCCACCCACGACGGGCCCGAGCCGTTGGTCGTGCGCGCGTGATCGGATGCAAGTGCCGTCGGCGTAACCCAGACGACGTCGGCGAGCTTTCCGCCGGCGATGTCGTTGAGCACTTGCACGGACGGCGTGACGACGTCGCGCGCGAATTCGCGGCTCTCGCGGACGCGCACGATCGCATCGGGCGCATTCCAAATTCCCGGACCGGCGCTGGCCTGATAGTAGCGCCAGGTCAAAGACTTCGCATCGATCAGATCCATGAGCGCGATCCGCCGAAAACACGGATAAACGTTCTGGTGCTCGGCACCCTTGGCATCGATCAATGAAACCAGCGAGCCCGCCGGTGAGTCGCAGCCTCCGGTTGGCTGGGCGCCGAGCGTGAAGGGATTTTCGGCCGCGCGCAGCGAGGAGCCGTCGCCAATGCTCGAGGTCCCGCTGACGATATACTGATGCGCGGGGAAGCTCGGGCCTTGGTTCGTCTGGAACATTCGGTCGGCGAACGCGTACTGTTCGGCCATGTCGAAGTACGGCGCCGCCTCTTTGCGCGGAACGTAACCGTACGCGCGGTTCTGCGGCGCCGGACAGAGATTTAGGTTGAAACAGCGGCCGGTCACCTCGTCGAACCCGTCGAGCTTGCCGCCGTCGTACTCGGTCTCAAAGGAGCGGTGCGTGTGGCCGAGATCGTACGGCGTCGTTAAACCAAAGGGGCGCAACGGAACGCGCGCCCCTTTGGAGTTGAGTCCGCTGTGCACCGTGTCGGCGCCGGGAAGGCCGTTGAAGAGATCGTCGACGGTACGATTCTCTTGAACGATGATGACGACGTGCCGGATCTTTGAAGACGTTGCGGGGGGAAGCGCGCCCGGCGCGAGCGGGGGTGTTAACGCGCCGGCGCCGGCGTTGTGCCCGCAGCCGGCGAGGATCGCCAGAAAAGCGAGGCTACGGAGAGACGACGAGGGCGACCGGATCGCTGATGCCTTTGGTAATCGTTCGCTGCAGGCTCAGGTCGGAGGCGGAGTAGACCGTGACGCTGCTCGGGCAGGTGCTGGCAACGTAGATAAGGCCGTTTGGGCTCATCGTCATCGTGCTCGGGCACGCAATCCCCGTCGAGGTCGACGCGACCCGTTTGAGCGTCTGCACGTCGTAAGCGCCGAGCACGTTGGTCCGGTAGTTGAGCACGTAGAGCGTCGCGCCGTCGGTGCGGACCGCGATCGGCAGGTGAATCCCCGCCTTGAGGCGGCGCGGCGCGTTCTTTTTGCCCGGCGCGTAGATCGTGACCGAGCCTCCGCGCTCGTTGGCTACGTACAGGTTGTTCGCGGCATCGATCGCTATCGACGACGGGCCCGCCATGCGGGCTTTGATGAACGACGACGGTCCGTTCTTGGCCGGCGGGTAAACCGTGACGTCGTTACCCGCAAAGTTTGCGACGTAAAGATTCCCTTTGCCGTCAAACGCCAGCCCCTGCGGGCTGCGGATACCTCTCGATAGCGTCCGTATCGGCGTCGCGCCACCTCTGTTGTACTCCGTGACGGTATCGTGGCCGTTGTTTGCGACGTAAAGCCGGCCCGCGTTATCGACCGCCATCGTGTAGGGGCCAAAAATCCCGTTGGTGATCGTCCGCGACGGATTGCCGCCCCCGTGCGGGTACGCGGTCACCGTGCTCGTGAAGCTTCCGCTCGGCGATCCGTAGTTGCCGGCGTAGAGCGTTCCGGATTTATCCTCGGCGAGCGAATCGGGGTAGCTGACGCCGTTTGAGATCGTTCTCGTAGGCGCGTCGGCACCGGGCGGCACAACCGAAATTGTGCTCAAGTAGTAGTTGGCTACGAAGAGCGTGCCGTGAGCGGTCGCATCCGGGACGACCTTTCCAGGCAGCCCGGCTGGCGCGAGCGGAGTCGCCGGCGGGATGCTTCCACTGTTGCCCGCAGAGCAAGCAACGAGGAAAGCGAGGAACGATCCCCGCCAAACAGAGGCGCAACGCCGCATTCAGACCCTTTCTTAGCGCATGAAAAAAACGTTGCTCTCCGCTTCGAGTTTGGGGTCCCGAGGCCTCTGCGCCTTTATGGGCACGGTACGTTTGTGTTTGATTAGAGATAGGCGACGACCGCGACCGATGCGACGATCGCCACGGCGTCTTCCAGAAGTGCGGCGGGGATGCGTCCGGCACGTTCGATCGCGATCTTCCGAGCGGCCAGCCCGGCGAATGCCCCTCCGACCGCGGCGAGCGCACCGAGCAGCACGCCGGCGAGCACCGGGGCGCCGCTCTGCGAGGTCACCGCCCAGCCGCAAAAGGCGCCGCTGCAGGCCCGCGCGATCAAGCCGACCGGTTGCGTGCGGGCGGGCGTCCGTGGATGCAGATCGCCGGCATCTTCGAGCAGCGCGAGCACGGCAAGAACGTAGGCAAGCGGGCCAGGCCGCCGCATCAGCCAGAGCACCGCCGGAGCCGTGAAGGTCCGCAGGCCGGCCAAGAAACCGAGCAGGATCGCCGTTGCGAGCGCCATCGGCTAAGGATTCTCGCTCGGCAAGCTTCCCGGTGATTCGATGCCGTTGGCGTAGACTGCGCGCGTATCGAGATCGGGCGTCACGACACTTGGCTCGCGCCGAAATCGCCAACGCAGAGATGGCCGCCGATCGTCTGCATCGGCGACGTGCTGCCGTAGGCGAACTCTTCGACCGACGCGGGATACGTGATGTCGTCTGCGTTGCACTCGGTCGCGACGTACAGCGTGCCTTTCTCATCCATTGCCAAACCGTCGGGTCGCGAGTACGCACGGCGGTCGCGCCGCATCGGGAAATTCGTCCGCGCGAGCGTAAACGGCACGCCGGCTCCAACGATTCGCGATGCCGTCGCGGGCGCGTCGGCGCCTCCGCATCCGGAAAGTATGAAGACCCCAAAGAGTATGAAGATTCCCACAAGCAAGGGAGCCGGGCGAACGTTAATTCCGCGCACGAGTGGCCTCCGATCGAAATAGCTCGCGTGAAGTATAAGCCGCTTCGAGGCAAATTTGGCCGCGGCCTCGTACAGGACGGTATGCACGCGCCATATGCTTCCAGGCTCGCCGCGGCAATTGGGTGCGCCGCGGCACTCGTCTCCTACGGTTGTTCGAACTCGCCGACCTCCCAACTCCCCGTACCAGCGGCGGCCGGGGCTCGAGTGAATCCCAACCAGCTCCTGCTGTGGTACAACGGCGGCCCGGTGCTGACCGCACCGAAGCTGTATTTGATATTCTGGGGCTACAAGAAGTACGGCGACCCCAACAAAGTGCAGAGCCTGCTCGAATCGTACGCCAAGAACCTGGGCGGCAGCGCGCATAACGACATCTACACGCAGTACTACGAAACGATCAAAAGTAAGAACGTGTACATCACGAACCCAAAAGACCAGTACGGCGGAGCGTGGAGCGACGAATCGGCGGTCCCAAACAACCCGACCGATCAGCAGGTAGCCGCCGAGGCCGTCAAGGCTCTGGCGCACTTGAAGTACGACCCGCAGGGCGTCTACCTCGTCGCGACGCCGAACGGCCGCAGCTCGCAAGGCTTCCCGACGAATTGGTGCGCCTACCACAGCTACACCTATTACCAGAAGAACGATCTACTGCCGTATATCAACTTCCCGTACACGCCCAACTCCGACGGCTGCGGTAAGAACAGCATCAAGCCGCCCTCCGACGAGAGCGGCGCCGATGAAGGCGTCACGATCATGGCAGGCGACGAATACGGTGAATCGATCACCGATCCGCAGCCGTTCAGCGGTTGGCGCGGCGTTGACGGAGAGATCGGCGACGACTGCGCCTGGCACAACCTGGCCAACGATCGCTTCGGCTCCAAGCATTACACGACGCAGCCGGAGCTGAGCGACGCTACGCACACCTGCGTTCAGACCCTCAAGTAAAGTAGGGCGCTGCCGTGTGCAGCGCATTGCTCCCATCGCGCCAGAGTGCGTACTGCAGCGGCATCTTCGCATTCATTGAGGCGGCGCCGATCTGGCCGCGCGTATCGATCGCGATGACGCAGTACTCGCCGCCGTGCAGATCCGGCGCGCTCTTGGCCATGAAGCGCATCAGATCGTTGCAGGCTTCCTGCGGATGGACGCCCGCCGCCATCCGCGAGACGATGTACGCCGACGTGCAATAATTGGTCATGACGTCGCCGTTGCCGGTCGCCGACGCCGCGCCCGCCGACGCGTCGGCATAGTAGCCGCAGCCGACGAGCGGCGAGTCGGCGACGCGTCCGGGAATCTTCCACTCGAGTCCGCTCGTCGAACACCCCGCTACGACCTGTCCTTTACCGTCGATCGCCACCATGCCGATCGTATCGTGATGCTCCGCGTCGACCCAGAACGTCGAGTGATTCGGCGTGTTCTTCCACTTCAACCACGCCTCGAGACTCTTGGGAGTCAGTAGCTGCATCGGTTTGAAGCCCATCTCGATCGCGAACTGCAGCGCGCCCTCGCCGGCCATTGTCGTATGACGAGTCTTCTCCATTACCAGACGCGCGACCGAGATCGGATTCTTGATCTTGTGGAGGTTACACACGGATCCCGCACGATGCGTCGTGCCGTCCATGATGCCGGCGTCGAGTTCCACCTCTCCCTGCGCGTTGGGCAGGCCGCCGTAGCCGACGCTATCCACGTTGGGATCGTCTTCGACCAGGTTGATGCCTCTCTCGAGCGCGTCGAGCACCGATCCGCCGCCCGAAAAGACTTGCGCCGCGCGCGCGTTTGCCTCGATGCCCCATTGCCACGTTGAGAGAAAGACCGGGCCGCTCGCGGCCTGAGCCGCTGCCGGCGACGTCGCCGCCAGCGTGGCGGCCGCGCCGGCAGCGAGGAGAAAGTCGCGTCGATCGATTGCTTCCATCGGCTCTCCCTTACTGGCTCACGGCGTCCGCGATCGGATCGACGAAGCCGCCGCTAAGAGTTTTCACCGGGTAGTTTCCCCCGGGGTATTTCCAGATCTTGACCGTGGACGCGCTGCGTCCGTGATCGGGAGCGATCAGTCGGGATCCGTCGAGCCAGAAGTCGTCGACGTCGCTCGAGCCGAGCAATGCGACCTTTGAAACGGTCGTTCCGGAACTGCCGGAGATGGCGAAGCGGTAGACGTCCGAGCCGCGATACCCAACGCCTTGATCGCCGACCGCGAGATACGTACCATCCCAGTGTACGCCGCCGGGAACCATGATGCTCTGGTCGAGTTCGATCGGAATCCACGTCTTGCTTTTAGCCGGAAGCTCGGTAAGGCGGAAATACCCCATCGTGTCCTGGCCGTCGAGGAAAAGGTCGCCATGACCGTCGTACGCGCAGTGGCTCGGAAGATAGATGCCGGAGGCATCGAGGTTCTTCGCGTTGCCTTTCGCTTGGGCGAAGATCGCCACGCCGCCGGGACTGCTGTTGCGAGGCTGCGTTGCGACCGAGAGGTTACCGGTTACCGGATCGATCGCGCAGCCTTCCAAATAGAAGTCGACGTCCTTGAGCTTGCGCAGTATCTTGGTGCCACCGTGCGCGAACTCGTCGACCTCGTAGTTGTGGCCGTCGGGGATGAAGACGTCGCCTTTTGCGTCAACGCACGAGCCGTTGACGGAGCCGAAACCCGTGAGCTCTCCGGCTTTCTTCATTTTCGGATAGGTATAGTATGAAACCGTGGCCGCGCCGTCGTCGACGACGTAGAGCAAAGCGCCGGACGCTGCGCGAGACCCCGCGGGGGCGATCATGCCGGCGGTGGGAACCGTCTGATTTCCGGTTGCGCCGCACCCGGCGAGAAGCGCGAGACCAACGAAGGCGCCGCTCGCGCGAAGACCGAGACAAACTCTCATCGCTAACTACCTCCTGACGTAATGGTCGAACCAATCGAGCCAGCGGCGGTAGACGTCGGCCGTCCGCACCGGACCGCTGGGAAGGTGGCCCGCAGTGGGATACGCGTAGAACTCAACGGGGACGCCGCGATCGCGCAGCGCGTGAAAAAGCTCGTAGCTCTCTACGATCGGAACGCGCACGTCGTACACGTTCGAGAACATCAGCGTGGGCGTCGTGATTCGCTCGAAATAGGTCAGCGGCGAGGCCGCGCGCCACTCCGCAAGCGCGTCCCCGGCAAAAGGCGAGCTCCCCAGTGAGTTGCGATCGTCGTCGATATCGTCGGCGGTTGAATAGTCGACGACGAGATCGTCGACCGCGGCTCCCGCAACCGCGGCCTTGAATCGCGATTCGTGGCCGATCAGCCACGTCGTCATCTGACCGCCATACGACCAGCCCGAGACGCCGATCCGCCCGGGGTCAACGACGTTCATCGCGTCGACCGCATCGATCGCGGCCAGCACGTCGTTGCCCGGGCCGACGCTCGGATCGCGGAAGATCGCGTGCTGGAATGCATTGCCGTCATTGGTCGATCCGCGATAGTTCGGCGCCAGCACGAGATACCCGCGCGAGGCCGCATACTGGTAGAACGGATCGAAGGCGACGAAGGACGAGAGATTGGGGCCGCCGTGAATCCGCACGAGCAGCGGGTACTTGCGGTGGGCGTCGTAGCCGGGCGGATAGGTGAGAACGGCGTACTGCGTGTAGCCGCCGGCCGCGTACGAAATCTCCGTTTGGTGGGCGAGATCGAGCGCTGCGATCGAATCGTTGTAGTGCGTGAGCTCTACGGGCGATGCCGTCGCGGAGGGCAGATAGTAGAGCTCGTCGGGATGCAGCGGCGTCGAGCCCGTGAAGACGATCGAGCCGTTGCGCGCGGCACACTGCGCCTCGATCGAGGCGTCGGCGACGTCGCCGGTGCTGAGGTCCCGAAAATCGCTGGGCTCGGTCGACCCAAGCACGAGACGAACGCGCGTGCGATCGTAGACGCGCATCAGCAACCGCGATGCATCGTACCAGGTGAAGCCCTCGCTGTGGCGGTCGAGACTCCCGGAAACGTCGCGCGGTTGCCCGCCGGCAGCCGCGACACGCCACACTTCGGATTCGCCCGCGGGATCGCCGTCACGCGGATAAAAATAGGCGACGCTCGAGGCATTGGGTGCATAGCGCGGCGCCTCTTCGAAGGATCGTTGCGGCGTCAGCGCGCGGCGTTCGCCGTTCGCAACGTCGATGCGTTCGACGAACGAACGGTCGCGCAGGCCGTAGGCGACGCCGTCGGCATGGGCGTAGACGAGATACCGGCCGTCGCTCGACCAGGACGGCAGATCGTCCCGTACGCTCCAGCTGCTGCCAGAGGTCAGCCGGCGCTCCGCGCCCTGAAGGCCGACGAGCCAGAGGTGCGCGGGCACCGGTGCGTTCGTTGCGAGATAGGGATTGTCTCCGACCGCGAAGCCGTCGAGGAAACTCGCCGCGCCGGTGCGCACCGGTACTGCATCGCGGCGAACGAAGGCAAAGCGCGCGCCGTCGGGCGACCAGGCCGCGTCCATCACGCCAGTGCTGCCGGCCGTGATGCGCCGCTCGCGGCCGCTCCCATCAAGGGTGAAGATCTGATCGGTTTTCGTCGTCTTGTCATCGGCGATATAGGCCAGCCGGTCGCCGGACGACCACATGAGGTTCGAGTACGACTCGTGCACGAAGCCGAGCCGCCGGTCAAGCCGGAGCGCCACGGTGTAGACGTGCAGGTCGTCGACCGACGTGTTGCGCTCGGGCACCGGACGCGAGACGACGTAGGCGATTTGCCGGCCGTCCGGCGAGATCACCGCGCCTGAGACTTCGGCGATGCGATTCATCGCCTCGAGCGAGAAGATCGCCGGGACTACAGCTTCACCTGCAGCGTGAAGTAGAGGTTCAGGGCGAGCGGATAGTTGCCCGAGGACGAGTCGCTGAATGCCGGCACGAAACTCTGCGCGAAGTACGGGTTCTCTTTGACGCCATTGGCGGCGACGTCGTTCGGGCCGGTGCCGTTATAGAAATGACCACCGTTATAGAACGTGTTGGACGTGTAACCGCAGATCACGGAGTTGGGCGCATAGGCCTGCGTCCACGGCTCGGCCGAGCCACCGAAGCAGCGATTGAGCAGGTTGGTCACCATCAGCCGCCCGCTGACCCGAGGCGTAAAGTCGTATGACGTCTGGATGCCGAGATTCAACTGCCACGGCTGGCGGAATTGGCCGAAGGTATCGAACGTGCCGGTCTGCGGGTTGGGGATGTAGAGCGTTCCCGGGCTCGATCCGTCGCTGGTCAGCGCGTGCGAGCACGACGTGTAGTCGGGATTGCGCGGATCACCGGATTTCACACCGACGCTGCCTTGGTTGGCGCTGCAGCTCCGCGGATCGAGCCCGGTGACGTCGGCGGGGGTACCGTACGTCGTTCCTTCGGCGATCTGCAAGGCCGGCGTTATCGCCCACTTGTTGTGCCGGTAGTTCAGCACGATTGCAAACGTGTTGGGCGAGAGATACGGGAAGTCGAGTCCCGGCGCGTACCAACCCTGCGTTCCGAGCGTCGACTCGGGCGTCATGCTGTAGTAGATATTACGGATCGAGTTGGCGCTGCAGTTGAGGTCGGGCTTACCAGTCGCCGAATTCTTGTAACAGGGTGCACCGCCACCGGCCTTCGTCAACGCGTTGAACTCCTCGATATCTTGATTGTACTGATCGACGGGGCCAACCGTGCTATTGAGGTAGTTGCTCCACTTCTCGGCCGCGTTCGTGTATGTATACGAGAAGATGCCCGAGATGCCGTTGCGACTGAAATCGCCCTTCGTGAGCTCCATTTCGACGCCGTCAACGCGGAGCGTTCCGGCGTTGAACGACGGCGAGACGCCGAGGCTTGGGAGGTTGACCGTCTCGTAGAGCTGATTGGTCGCCCAGCGGTAGTACGGGGTCACTTTGACCGCGATGTCGGTGCCCTTGAAGTGATGTTCGACCGAGAAATCGTAGTTGTCGGAGAACTGCGCCTGCGCTTCGTGCAGCGGCGAGCTGTAGCCGAAGGGAATGAAGCCCAGCAGCGACGAGGCGAGGTTCGGCTGCGCCGTGTTGTACTGGATCTCGTAGTTCTGGGGCTGCTGTGCGTAGCGCCCGACGGAGGCGCGCAGCACCGTGTCCGGATTGACCGTGTATGTCCCCGAGACGCGCGGCTCGTAGTACATCTGGCTGTAGGACGGCGGATAGACGTTGGTCAGGAGAATTCCGTCGGTGCCGTTGGGGTGCACGGTGCGGACCGGCGTTCCGGTGGAACGGTCAACCGGGCAATTGAACGCGACGTAAGGCGTGAAAAAGTAGATGCTCTGCGGCGGCTGCGGCACGAAGATCGGCTGACGCGTGACCGGGTTGACGCAGAACTCGTGCTGCGCCGCGTTGAACCAGAAGTTCGTCGCCGGACTGTTCGTGTCGGCGAGGTCGTAGCTGTCGTTCTCGAAGCGAATGCTGGCGTTGATGTTCCAGGCATCGCTCGGGCGCCACTGATCGCTTAGCGACGCGGAGGTGACCTTCGGCGTTACGGCGTTGACGTCGGCGCTGTTCCCGAGATAGGTCAGGAGCATCGAGGCGCCGGCTTCGCACGCCGGTGAACTCGCCTTCAGATCGCCGTCGCTGCAAGGATCCGCGGAGCCGAAGCCGCCGCCGCCGTACGGGCTGTCGAACTGACCCTGGCTCACGAATTTGTTGCACGGGGCCGGATCGCCGACGTGATAGCGCGCACTCGTGTAGGTTGCAAAGCACTGCGATCCATTCGTGAAGTTGCTGACTTGCTGGCCGGGGGTGTTGAAGTAGTTGTGGTTGTAGTAGCGTAGCGTGTCGGAGGTGAGGTAGGAGACCATTCCTTGGAGCAAATGGGCGCCGGAGAGCTGGTCGGCGAACTGCATCTCCAAACCGCCGGTGTGCGAGTCGACCTCGTACTGGTAGTTGGTGACGCCGAGCGAGACGTTGTTGCCCCAGCCGTTCGCGGTCGCGCGGTTCGTGTTGGAATAGAACGTGTAGCCGAAGAGGCGCACGTAGGCGTTGGAACCGATGTTCTTTTGGTACTGCAGCTTGATGATGTTGGCCGTATCCCAGCGCCCGTCGCGATAGTCGGCGGGCACTTGCACCGTCTCCTGGTTCCCCGCGGCGTTCACCGGGCAGGCATTGGGCACGCCGGTTACGTTCGCGCAGCGCCCCGTGGGCGAACCCGGATAGTAGTAGGCGATCGGCGCCGTCGACGCCGGAGCGAGCCACTGCGTGTTGCCGGGATAGGTGTAGAAATCCGGCCACTGGTTCGTATTGCCGGCGAAGAAGTCGGGAGGCGTCCCTTGCAGACCGTCGTTGTTGATGCCGAGCCCAAGTGGGCCGGCGTCGTCGAGGCTCGAATAGTCCTGCTGAAAGTTCGACGACGACATGTAGAGCAACTGGACGTCGTCGCGGCCGGAATCGTGGCGGTGCGGAATGCCGACGTGGAAGTTTCCGACGACCTCGCGATTGTTGATCGATGCCGGCTGGCCGTAGTTGGCGGGATAGCCGCCGAAACAACCCGGATCGTTCGTAACCAAATTCTTGTTCACTGCCGGATTGTTGTAAGTGAAGCTATTCGTACAGTTCGGATACACCGCGGGAAAAAAGTGCAGGAACGTCGTGATGAACGACGGGTAGTAGCCGTACGGAATCGTGTCGGCAAGGCTCGCGCCGTTGTATTGATCGAAGTAGCGAAAATCCTGATTCGTACCGCTGATTCCGACGTAGTACGAGAAGAGCCGGTCGGGCGTCGAGCCCCCGGCTTCGACTCGCGCGTCGTGATAGAACGTCGGCGTGCCGACTCCCAGGCTGCCGACGGCGTAACCTGGGTAGGTTCCGGTCTTGATGACCTGATTGACGAAGCCGCCCAGTCCCGTCGCGTTCGCGTCCGCCTCGCCGCCGCCGGTGTAGATCTGGAGCTCTTGCTGCCCAAGCGTGCTTTCGGAGTTTCCGGGGAAGTTGTCGAACGAGCGATTGATCGGCACGCCGTCGTATTCGAAGCCGATCTGGTCGTAATAGCCGCCGCGAATGTAGACGCTCTGATTGACGCCGACCTGGTTGGGCGGAACGTAAGCGCCGGGCATCGCGGCGATCGCGGAGTAAGCGTTGTTGAGACCGCCGCCGCCGCCGAGCGGCGCGGCCGCCGCGGTCAGCGCGGGATTGACCGAATAAACATCGGTTCCGGTTCCCGAACGCACCGGACTCAACGAAGATCTCGAGCTAACGCGGGCGATTTCTCTGATGCTTTTTTGCAAGCGAATCGGCAGCGATTGGCTCTGATCGGCGAAGACCGAGATGCCGGTGAGCACGTTGGTTTCGTAGCCGCCGTGCTCGGCCGAGATCGCGTACGTGTCGGGCGCGAGCGACAGGAAGGTGAAGCGTCCCGACGCATCGGTCGAAACGTGGGCGACCTGCGACGGACTTGAGGCGGTGACTTGTGCGCCGGCGATCGGCGCGCGCGTACTCTCGTCGCTGACCGTACCGGTGATCGTACCGGTCGTTCCAGCCTGGGCCGCCTGCGCGAACGGCAATACAAGCGCAGCAACGAGGACGACCGCTAGCGACGCGCGCCGTTGTCTTTGCATGCTCCACCTACTCCTTTGCACCATTGAAGTAACCGAGAAAGAGGGCGTTCGCAGCCAAATGCGGTAACTCTTTCAAGGCGCGCTCGCGCGCGTTAGCTTTACAGAGGAGCGCGTGATGAAATATCTACGTCTTTACACCGCAGCATTTTTCGCATTGGGCATCTTCGCCTTGAGCTCCGGGCCGGCGCCGGCCGTCCCCGTCAACGTCGACTCGAGCGATCACGGTTTCCGGAATCTATCCGGCCAATACTCCGGATCGGTAAGCGACAGCATCATGGGGACGGGAAGCGCGACCGCCAACTTCGCCAGCCAGGGAGAGAGCCTCGGGGGCTACTTTGGATTCACGTTCGGCACCGCGCTGTATTCCAACGCCGCGTCGGCAGCGCGAACGTCTCGAGGAATGCAAGGCCTCTTCGTCGCGACAATTGCCAGCACCGCATGCTCGTTCACCTTTCGCGCCAATTACCACGGCGCGAACAACCGGTTAAGCGGGCGATACCAGGCCGTCATCGGCTGCAGCGGCGAGCACGGCACGTTCTCGCTCACGCAGCAGTGTTTCTACAACGAAGGCACCGACATCCGCAGCAATGCCGGCTTGAGGCAATGTTGAGAGTGCGGTAAACCCCTCTTAGAGGGTCATCGAAAGGGCCGTTGCGCGCGCGACGGCCTCTTCTTCGGTGAGGATTGCGCCCTCGGCGAGCAGCTGTGCTAGCCGCAACTTGCCGAGCCGCCGTTCGAGCTCGAGAAAGAGCCGTTCCGCGATTTCACGGTCAGAGATTACGCGCTGCCACCCGAGCGACGCCAGCCGCTCCTCCGCGTAGCCCGCGAGGCGAGCCGCCTCCACCGCATCGCTCTCCTGCGCGAGCACGGAGACGTACGTAATCGCAAACGGTACGTGTATCGGATGGCGGACCCTCGCCGCGAGAGTCAACGCCTCGACGGCGAGGGGCCCGGCGCTCTCACGGTCCTCGAGCACCAAGTAGCACGCGACGATATCGTTTGCAATAGCCACGGCAAGCTCGTCCCCGGCAAGGCGCTTGGCCTCCGCGAGGCGCTCCGCCGCGGAGCGATACTCGCCAATGTCGGCCTCGGACTGGCCCCACCAGGTCAGGGCGCGCGCCGTCTCCTCGTCGCGGCGCAAGGTTCGAAAGAGGGCGACACTTTCAGCGTACATCTCGCGCATACGCTCCCTCTCGTTGGGAGCGAAGGCAGGTGCAACCCGACGCAGTACGTCGGCGAGCAGGCGTTGGTCGTTGAGGCTTCGCGCAAGTTCCAACGCTTCCGACGCAGCGGACTTCGCCTCTTCGGAACGATCGCGCTGTGCGTATCGATGAGCGACCTGCGAAAGCGCGCGCGTCAGGCCCCGCCGATCGCCGCTCTCGCGATACCGCGATACCGCTTTGCACGACTGATCGAACGCCTCATCGAGCGTCCCCTGGTTGCCATAGAGCATCGAGAGGCCGTAGCGTAGTCGCGCTTCGACGCCGGCCGGCAGGGCGGGCCGTTGTTCGAGAATTTGCTTGCACCACGCGATGGCTTCGCGAAGTAGCGAAAGCCGTAGAAAGATCGGGCTCGTATCGGCGGCGAGATGCGCGGCAAGTTCGAGATCGTTGCCGTCGTGCAGCGCCCAGCGAATCGCGACGCGAAAATTCGATAGGTCGTGCTCCAGTCGCGCGAGCCAATTGGGCGACGGCGCAGTATCCCATTCCTCGTATGCGGCATGCGCCAGCTTCGCGAATGCGTGCGCGTGCCGGCGCGTCGCCTCGGGAGCTTCGCCCGCCTCGGTCAGCCGTTCCCGCGCGTACTCGCGAATCGGCTCCAACAGACGATAGCGCTGATCGTAGCCTCGACCCTCTGAGACCACGAGCGACTTGTCTACGAGCGAGGCAAGGAGGTCGAGGACACGCCCGTCGTCGCTTCCGCTGCCGCACACGTCGTCGGCTACCTCCAGCGTAAAGCCGCGCAGGAAGACCGCGCAATGGCGCATTGCACGCCGCTCGTCCTCGTCGAGCAGGTCGTAACTCCAGTCGACCAAAGCACGCATCGTCTGCTGATGGGGCCTCCGGTCGCGGCCGCCTGCGAGCAATCGCGGCTCCAAGTGCGCGGCCAGCGTCTCCACCGGCATCGCCCGCACGCGCGCCGCGGCCAGCTCGATGGCGAGCGCGATGCCGTCGAGGTTCGTGCAGATCTGTTCGATCGCCACCGAGGAAGCGCTAGCGGAAAAATCGGGATCGGCTGCCTGCGCGCGATCGACGAAGAGCTGCATCGCCGAGGCGAGCTCGAGCGGAGCCAACCGATAGATTCGCTCGCCAGAGATGTCCAGCGGGGCGCGGCTTGTCGCGAGGATCGTTATCTGCCGGCATCGCGCGACGATTTTCGCGGTGATCTCAGCAACTTCGGAGACGAGGTGCTCGCTGTTGTCCAGGAGCAAAAGGAGCTCGCGTTTCTCGAGGTAGCTCAGCAGCGTGTCGAGCGGCTCTTCACCCGGCTTTGGTTCGGCACGCACGCCCGCGAGAATCGTGACCGCAATCAGCGCCGCGTCGGTGATCGACGCGAGGTCGACGATCCAGGCGCCGTCGCGTTCGTCGCTCAAGCGGTTCGCGCCGACTTCCAGGGCAAGGCGAGTCTTGCCGATTCCCCCGGCCCCGACGATCGTAACGACCGCGCTTCGATCGAGCAGCGCTTCGACGCGAGCCGCGTCGTCGTAGCGGCCAATGAAGCTCGTGCTTTGCCGAGGGAGGTTGTTCGGCGGCGTCTCCAGCGCGCGCAGCGCCTTGAACTCCGAGCGCAAACCTTCGGCAATCGGCTGATAGACGCGCTCGGGTTCCCGCAGATCGCGCAGCGCCAAGGTTCCGAGATGGCGCAGCGTGATTCCGCCGGGAAGCCGCGCGGTCAGCGCGTCGGCGGAGTGACCCGAAAGCAATATCTGACCGCCGTGGCCGGCCGAGAGCAAACGCGACGTGCGATTGACGGCGGGCCCGAAATAATCGCCCGATCGCTCGTCGGCCTCGCCGTCGTTGATCGCCATGCGAACCAAAACGCCCTCGACCGTCGCAAAATCCTGACTCGCGAGGCTTCGTTGCGCTGCGACGGCCGCGTTCAACGCGTCTTCGACGCTCCAAAACGCCGCGCAAAATGCATCGCCGATCGTTTTGAAGACGTATCCGCGCCGCCGTTCGATCTCCGTGCGCACGATCTCGTCGTGACGCCGCAACGCGTCGCGCATTGCGTCGCCATAGGCATCCCAGCGCCGCGTGCTTCCCTCGATGTCCGAAAACAAGAACGCGACCGTCCCCGTCGGAAGAGCGGGACTCGTCACGGTCGGTTGGTCTGCGTTATTCCTCGCCTTTTCCTGCTCTTTGCTCCCCAGAGTCCGGGCGCGAAAAGAAGAGAGAAGCGGCGGCCGCGGCGAGCGCCGCCCCCACACACGGACCGGCGGCGTAGATCCAGACGAGTCCGGGCGCGCCGCCGAGCAGCTGCGCCGGTATCGAGCGCGCGGGATTCATCGACGCTCCGCTGATCGGGCCGGCGAAGAAGCCGCACGCCGCGATCGTCAGACCGACGGCGACTGCGGCTTGTTTGCCGACCTTGGACGAATCTTCGGCCGTCGCCAAAATCACTAAGACGAGGAGAAACGTGAGAATCACCTCGGCGAGCGCCGCTTCCAACTGCGTATAGCCGGCGCCGGGATGGCTCGCGCCCAGCAGCATCGTCTTCCTCCAGAGTGCGAACGCGAGCGCGGCTGCTGCCAATCCTCCCGCAAACTGGGCGATCCAGTAGAGCAGCAACTGCAGCGGCGCCAGCGTCTTGCGTAGCGCGAAGGCCAGCGAGACGACCGGGTCGATGTGCGCGCCCGAAAGCGTCGAGAACGCATAGATCATTGCCGTCGTAATGAAGCCGCGCGCCAGCCAGCGCGAAACGTAATCGGCTCCGTCGCCGGTGTAGTACGCGACGTCGACTCCGATGGCGACAATCGTTATGAAGAACGTACCGGCGAACTCGGCGGCCGCCTTTCGCATTAGCAGCGAGGCGCTGCCGTTAGGACGCGTCTTTCACCTTCGACGATCGCGGGGTAAAGAGCACGATTGCGGCATCGTTGAATTGCGGAAGGTCGGCGGCCGTTTGGCTCGTTACGAGGAGCTCGTCGGTGACTACCGGACGATCTTCCCAGACGGCCCCGGCATTGGTCAGATCGGTCCGCAGCGAGGGTGATGAGGTCACCTTGCGTCCGCGCACGTAGTCGGTCTCGATTAATACCCATGGTGCGTGACAGATCGCGGCAATCGGTTTTCGCCCGATTTGCATCGCGTGCACGAAGAGCACCGCCTTGTTGCAGATCCGGAGGCTGTCCGCGCTGCGCAGGCCGCCGGGAATCAGCAGCGCGTCGAACTCGGTCGGCTTGGCGTCGGCAATCGCAACGTCGACGCGGAAAGACTCGTCCTTCTCCACGCCGCTCCAGCCGCAGACGCTTTCGGTTTGCGGAGAGACCAGCATGGTCGTCGCGCCGGCCGCGTGCAGCGCTTCGCGGGGAGAGGTCAGATCGACTCGTTCAAATCCGTTGTCGACGAGAATCGCGACACGGACGCCGTGGAGCGGACGCGGGCGGGTCATATCTCGTTCATTCCCCCGCCGCCGGGGGTCAAACGCGGCGGGTTAACCGCCTTTGCGCTGACGCTGCGGGGCTCGAGTGATCGGAACGACCGGCTTGGAGAGCACGGCGACCAACTCCGCGCGGCTCTTCACGTCGAAGATCTGGAACAGCTGCGCGAGTTGGTTGCGCACGGTGTGCGGACTGCGTCCCAGTGTCTGAGCGATCTCGGAGTTCCGCCGGCCGACGCGCACGAGTTCGAGAACTTCGCGTTTCGCCGATGGAATGCGCTCGAGCGGCACCACCCGCGACGAACTCGCCTCCCCGATCCGGCGAGCGATCCAACTGCGGGGCCACGGTTCGATTTTCTTGGCCGCGCGTTCGATCCAACGCTTGTCGCGGGTTGCTTCGTAGAGACCCAAGGCGCAGAGCGCCGCGCGCCATCCGTAGTTGAAATCTTCGAAGATCGACCAGGCTTCCGTGAGCGCGTTCTTTCCTTCCTCGGCATCGCCGAGGTGCAGCCAGGCAACGCCCTGCGAATAGGCCTCGAAGCCGCGAACGCGAGGGTCGGTGCCGTACGAGAGGATCGGGACGACTGACGACGACAACGACCGGAACCGCGCTAGGTATTGCTCCGCCACCGCCGGGTTTTCGTAGGCAAAGAGCTCCGCGAGAACGAGCAGCGCCGAACGCTCTTCACCGGCGACCTCGTTCCACGAAACGCGCTGCGCGATCTCATGCGCTTCCTGCAGCTGCTCGGCGGCGAAAGCCCGCTCGCCGGTATTCTTGGCCAGCAACGCGCGGTCGAGGAAGCAGAGAACGCTCCAATGATCGGAAGGAGCGAGGCGTGCCGCTTTCTTGAAGCCGCCGAATGCAGCCAGCTCGTTGCCCTCGAGCTCTTCGACCGCCGCCATGAAGCGAGTTACTTGAAAACGTTCGAGCTGCAGGCCCGTCGTCCACGCAAGCTCTTCATAAGTATGACGGACGCGTTCCGACGCGTCTTGGATGGGAAGCTCGCGGCACAGCAAAGCGAGCGTCAGGAGAGCGTTGGCTCGAAAGTATTCATCGGGTATTTCGGCTGCGTCGATTTCGTTGAGCGCCTTCTGCAGCTCCTCGACCTGCAGCAGCACGTCTCCGCGGCGCAGTGCTACCCAAGAAAGCATGATGTGTGCGCGCGCGCGGTTGTTTGGGTCCTTCGACTTCAGTTGAACGCCGGCGGCTTCTTGCGCCTCGCCGTGCTCGTGCTGCATCCACGCAATCGCCGACTTATAATAGTAGGCTTCTTCGTAGAGGGGATCGCCGGCACGCAGTTCGTTAATGGCCCGATTGATCAACCGGCGTCCCGCAACGAAGTCTCGCGTATAGCCCATCGCGGCTCCGAGCGTCACGTCGCGCTCGATCCGGGCGGAGGGGCGCGCGTCCGCGAAATCGGCGAGCAGGCCGATGACGTCGAGGTAACGGCGCTCGCGCATAGCGAGCCGAGACGAAGCTAAAAGCGCTTCCGTCGTCCTTTGTCCGTCAACTAATTCACGACAGCGATCAAAGTCGGCCGCGCGGAGCGCTCGCTCGAATTCGACGCCGTCGAAGCTTAGGTTGGGTCTAGCGTTCGTCAGCATTATCCCGATCTAGTTGTTAAGAGCGTAGACTATCGGCCCGGCGGTAAACCCGCCAGGCCGAGATACTTCTGTGATGTACCTTTACTACCTTGGGACAAAAGACCTATTCCCGGTTGCCTTCCTTAGTGACGGTACGGAGGTCCGCCGCCAACTGAATCACCACTATCGTGATGCACCTTCGCATGTTTCACCGGTGGGCCGCCACCTACCGAGTCGCCTCGCTCTCCGGGCAATGCGGGCGGTCCACCGCCGGCGGAATCGCTGGACTGCGCAAACGCACCGGCCGTTTTTGGCGGGCCACCGCCGACCGAATCCGTATTGCGCACTACGTGGCCGCTCGCCTGACGGGAGGGAGGGCCGCCGCCGACGGAGTCGAGATTGTTATGAACGCGAATCGTTTGGCTCGTGCTCGGGAGCAGTGAGCTGCCCTGCAAATTGCCGCCGGCGCAACCGCCGAGCAGCACCGGGGCTGCGAGTACAATAGCGAGGAGGATCGTACGCATCTCTCTGTTTTTTTTCCTTTCAGTGCCCAAAGTTGGCACAAGGAAGGCTAATAAGTAGTACGAATATACTAGTACGAAATCGCCTCCAAAGATAGATCTGCTTGGTCAACTATGCATCTTTCTTACAAGCCTAGCGGGCTCTCGGATGGCCGTGGCGCACGCGGGAGGCGACTGCAACTAGGACCTCCCTGCCTGCGCAACTCTCTTGCGACCCCGCCCCTTTCCTCCGTCGCTCCTTAAAAGGGGCGACATGTCCTATTCGTTTCTGACCGTGCTGACGCGGCCGAGCGCCGCCGCGGTCGCCGCGATCCTTCTCCCGGCCCGCGCCGCCTCAGCGGCAGCTCGGCGCCGGTCCCCGTCATGCCCTCGGCTGCCGAGCTCGTTCGGCCCAATGTAGCGGGATGGCCGGCCGGCGGCGGACGGTTCACCTACCAGACGATCGACGATCCCTAGGATCCGACCACCGCAGTGCTCGGCGCCAACACCATTGGGAAGATCGCCGGCGACTATGGCACGGGCACCCACACGACCGGTTTTGAGGCGATCGCACCGTACGGACCGCAAAACTTGCACAACGAGAACCATCCCGGAGGTACCCAGACCGAGATCACGTCATTGAGCGATGCCAAGTCGATCGCCGGCTGGTATCGCGACAAGCACGGTTGGATCTTCGGCTGCATGCTCTGGACGGGAATCCGCGGCAAAGGCGACATCGGCGGCTATGACAAACGCGGCGGGAGACACCGTGTGTTGGCTGCTCAAGGGCGGCCACTTCACGATCTTCCGCTATCCCAACTCGGACTACACGGTCCCGTGGAGTGTCAACTCGCAAGACGATATCGTTGGGCAGTATCAGGATCAGCAGAACAAAACGCACGGCTTCATCCTCTCCCCACCGCTGGCTAGCCAGAGATGGCAGCAGATCGACGAGCCCAACGCGAAGGGCCCGATGGCCGTCCATAGCGTGAACGACCATCACACGATGGTTGGCTTCTACGCCGACGCCTCTCACCACGTCGACGGTTTCCTCGCGACCCCGAAGAAGTAATGGGCCGCACGTTTTCGTGCGGCCTACCTTCCCGCTCGCAACGCGCGCAGTTGCGCTTGTGTCGCCAGGTCGCCCGCGAATCCTCACGGAATACCGGGGCATGCATACGCGACGTTTAGCACTGCGCAACGCAGCCCTTGGGGCATCGCTCGCCTGCCTTGCAGCGTGCGGAGCACCCGCATTCAGCCCGATGACGGCTCCCGGCGTAACCACGCTCGATAGCCTCGCGCCGAACGCAAAGACCGGTACGTATCTCTACACCTGCCAGACCATGGCGCTCATCGATTGCCTCGTCTATCAAAACAACAAGGTCACTCAGACCTTGAAAAAAGGTTTTAAGAGGCCGGCCGGAGTGGTTGCGGGCGCCGACGGCCTCCTGTACATCGCCGACGAAAATGCGAAGACGATCCTCGTCTATTCCGCCGGCGCGAAGAAGCTGATGCGAACGCTCGACAACGGTGGCAATGCCCCGGTCGACGTCGCCGTCTACAAGGATGAAGTCATCGCCGCCAACCAAAAGAGCCTGACGTTCTTTAAGAAGGGGGCGACCAAGCCGAGCGCGACACTCAAAGATTCGCGCATGACGCAAGGCACCGGCGTCGCGTTTGACCCATCGGGCAATTGCTATCTCAGCTTCGCCAGCAAAGGCTCGAGCGCTCGGGTCAACGAGTTCAAAGGCTGCAAGGGCAAGGGGGCAGATCTCGATATCGGCCCGGCATTACCGTACGGCGTGGCCTTCGACGGCAGCGGCAATCTCTATTATACAAGCTACGCGTCGTCGGCCAACGGCGTCTACAAATGCGCCGGCGTGAAATCGTGCAAGCAGATCCTCAGCCACTTCTACGAGCCCCAGTATCTAAACTTCACGGCGAACTTCACCGATTTCTGGGTCAGCGATCTCGGCAACTATCAGTACGGCGCCTTCATGTATGAGTTCAGCACGGCAAAAGCAAAACAGATCGTTAAGATTGCAGCGGGCTTGAGCTTTTTCAATCCACCTACCGGCGTCGCCCCCGGCCCCGGATCACTCTAGAGTCTAACAAAGTTGATGGCTTTTATTCCGCGTCGGGGATGTGATGGTCGGGAGGCTGCACGTGCTCAAACCAGTGGATGCCGTGTTCGGCCGGAACTTCGGTAAACTTCCGAGGCGCCTGAGTAAAGTCGAACGCATCGAGGGGCGAGGTCGCGCGCTTATCGCTGGCGGCCAGGCGCCCTAGGCCGAACGTATCCTCGACGAACTTCAGAATGCTTCCGTGCTCGTATTGCGTGTGATCGATCTTCCCTTGCTTCGCGTAGGGCGAGACGATCAGCATCGGGAGGCGTAGCCCCAGTCCGTCGTAGTCGGCAAGCGGCGGCGGCTTCGGATCGTACCACCCGCCGTAGTCGTCCCAGAAGATGAAGATCGCAGTCGAGTTCCAATACTTCGACTCGCCGATCGCATTGACGAGGGACGCGACCCACGACGGCCCCGTCTTGCTCGCTCCGCCCGCGTGATCGGAATTTTCCCAGGTCGGCGTGACCCAGCTCAGCGCGCGCAGCTTGCCGTGCTTCACATCGCTGAAGAAATCGGTCTGCGGCGAGATGACGTCCTTTTGCCAATCGGGCCCGAAGTAGATGTGTTTGATGTTCTGGTAGGCGCTCCAGATACCGCCGTCCCCGTACCAGAGCGTGGCGTAGTAGGCCCACGAGAGTCCGGCCTTGTCCATCTCGTCGCCGATCGTCTTGTCGTCCCAGCAGATCGGTATCGACGGGCCGTACTCTCGCTGCTTGGTGATCGTCGAGATGAAGTCGCTGCCCTCGCCGACGCAGCCCCACCAGCCCGTCGGATAGTTGATCGCCGAGTCGGCCTTCCCAGCGATGATGTACTGGTGTGAGATAAAGCTGCTGGCGTTGACGTTCGAGGCGTACATTTCGTCGGCGAGCACGTAATGCTCGCCTAAGTAGAAGTACGGCTTCGTTTCGCCGTGCGGGACATAGCTGTAGGCCGGATTGGCGTGCGGGCACTTGGGTTCGGCGCGATGTCCGCACCCCGCGTACTCCTTATCGAAGCCATCCATCTTGCAGCCCGTGCCGGGATAGCTCCCCGTTCCGTCGCAGGCGGCGAGAAATCCGGCGAAGCTGTGATCGATATCCCAGGTCGTGTCGAGGCCGATCGGCTTGAGTTCGATCTTCTTGCGGTGCGTGTCGTAGCCGTACGACGCCGTGTGCGCGCCGGGAAACCCGTAGAACAAATTGTTAAAGCTGCGGTTCTCTTGGATGATGATCACGATGTGTTTGATCTTGCCGTTGGACGCATCGCGATGCGATTGGAGCAGCGGAGCGGAGAGGCTCGGCAGAGCCGGGCCGGCCCGACCACCGCACGCGCCAAGGGCGAGCGCGAGGATCGCGACCGGCAGTAGCCGCAGCATGGTTGGAATGTGCATCGACGCCTTTCTCGTTACTCGCTATCGGGCGAGCGATAGTCCGGCGGTTGATGCATGAACCATTTGATATCGTGCTCCGAAGGCACCACTTGGAACTTCCGCGGCGGCTTATTGAAGTTGAAAGCGCCGACCGGCGAGTTCGCGCGCGTGTCGCTCTGGGCCAGACGCGGCAAGCCGAACGTATCCTCGACGAACTTCAGAATGCTGCCGTGCTCGAAGGCCGTGTGGTCGATCTTTCCTTTCTTTGCGTAGGCCGAGACGACCAGCATCGGAAGGCGCAAGCCGAGGCCGTCGTAGTCGAGCATCTTCGGCGCCTTGGGATCGAACCATCCGCCGTAGTCATCCCAGAAGATGAAGATCGCGGTGTTGTCCCAGTACTGAGATTGGCCGATCGCGTTGACGAGCGAAGCGACCCACGAGGGGCCGCTTTTGCCGCCGCAACCCGCGTGATCGGAGTTGGCGCACGTTGGCGTAACCCAGCTCAGGGCGCGCAGTTTCCCGTTCTTGACGTCGTTGAAGAAGTTGGTCTGCGGGGAAATGACGTCTTTGCTCCAGTCGGGACCGTTGTAGATATGGTTGATGTTTTGGTAGGCGCTCCATATGCCGCCGTCGCCATACCAGGTTGACGCATAGTAGGCCCAGGAGAGCCCCGCAGTATCCATCTCATCGCCCAGCGTCTGGTTGTCCCAGCACATGTTGATGTTCGGACCATACTCGCGCTCTTGCGTCAGCGTGGCGATCTGATCCCCGTACTTAACGCCGGGGCAACCCCAATAGTTCGAGGGGTAGTTCACCGCCGAGCTCGCCTGGCCCGCAATGATGTACTGGTGCGAGATGAAGCTGCTCGCATCGACGTTCGACGCGTACATCTCGTCGGCCAGAACGTAGTGTTTGCCCAGGAAGAAATACGGCTTTGTCTCGTTGTGCGGGACGTAGCTGTACGGGGGGTTGGAGTTGGGACAGTGGGTCCCGCAGCCGACGTACTCCTTATCGAAGCCGTTCATCTGACAGTTCGTGCCCGGATAACTGCCGGTGCCGTTGCAAGCCGCTAAGAACGAACCAAAGCTGTGGTCGATATCCCACGTCGTCTCCAGCCCGATCGGCTGAAGCTGGATCTTGTTTCCGTTCTGGTCGTAGCCGAACTTCGCGGTCTTCGCCCCCGGGAACCCGTAGAAGAGATTGTTAAAGCTTCGGTTTTCTTGAACGATAATGACGATGTGCTGGATCTTGCCGCTCGAGTTTGCGCGGTGGGCCTTGAGCGTCGGTCTCTGAAGTGAGATACCGGGAAGCGCCGGGCTTCCGCTGCTGCCGCCACCGCTGCTACACGCGTAGAGCGCAAGAGCGACGGCCGCGACCGGTACTAACCGGATCGTGATGGGGGTTCGCATCAACCTTCTCCTTTTATTCGCTGTTCAACCGGACGCCGGTCGATCGGCTGGTGTTTGAAGTAGTCGATCCCGTGCACCGACGGCACGGCCTCGAATTTACGGGCCGGCTTGCTGAAATTGAAGGCATCGGCCGGCGAGTTCGCGCGCTTGTCGCTCTCGGCGAGGCGCGGCAGCCCAAAAGTATCTTCGACGAACTTCAGGATGCTGCCGTGCTCGAAATGGGTGTGGTCGATCTTTCCGTTCTTCGCGTAGGCTGAAACGATCAGCATGGGGATGCGCATTCCCAGGCCGTCGTAGTCGACCATCCGCGGCGCCTTCGGGTCGTACCAGCCGCCGTAGTCGTCCCAAAAGATGAAGATCGCCGTGCTGTCCCAGTATTGCGACTCGCCGATTGCGTTGACGAGCGAAGCAACCCAGGAGGGTCCGCTATTGCTCCCGCAGCCGGCGTGATCGGAGTTTTCGCAGGTTGGCGTAATCCAGCTCAGCGCACGGAGCTTGCCGTTCTGGACGTCGTTGAAGAAATTGGTTTGCGGCGAGATGACGTCCTTGCTCCAGTCTGGGCCGTTGTAGATGTGGTTGATGTTCTGGTACGCGTTCCAAATTCCGCCGTCGCCGTTGTACGACGACGTATAGAAAGCCCACGAGTGGCCCGCGGTGTCCATCTCGTCGCCGAGAGTCTGATTGTCCCAGCACATCGGAATGGAATTGCCGTACTCGCGCGCTTGGGTGATGGTCGCGATCTCGCCGGACTGCGAAGGGCAGCCCCAATAGTAGCCGCTTGGGTAGTTCACCGCCGAACTCGCCTGACCGGCAATGATGTACTGATGGGAGATAAAGCTGCTCGCATCGAGGTTCGAGGCGTACATCTCGTCGGCGAGCACGTAGTGCTTACCCATGTAGAAGTATGGCTTGGTCTCGCTGTGAGGAACGTAACTATACGGCGGATTGGCGTTGGGGCAGTCCGAGCCGCAACCCCACGATTCGCGGTCGAAGCCGTTCATCTGACAGTCGGTGCCCGGATAACTTCCGGTGCCGTTGCAGGCCGTCAGGAAGCCTCCGAGGTCGTGCTCGATGTCCCACCAGGTCTCGAGCCCGACCGGCTGCAACGCGATCTTATTTCCGTCGGTATCGAAACCGTATTTGGTAGTGTCGGCGCCGGGGAAGCCGTAGAACAGATTATTAAAAGAACGGTTCTCTTGAACGATGATGACGATATGTTGGATCTTGCCGCTCGACGCGTAGCGGTGAAGGCTCAGCTTGGGGTTTTGCAGATCTTGCACGCCGGGAACTCCCGGAGTTCCGGCGCCGCTGCAGGCGCCCAGGACGAGCGCAACGACCGCGACCGGCAGCAGCCGAGCCGTAGTTGGAAGGCACATCAACATCCTGCTTATCACTCGCTATCGGGAATCCGAAGATCGAGTGGTTGGTGCTTGAAGTACTCTATTCCGTGCTCCGACGGAACGGGCGCGAACTTGCGGGGCGGCCGATTGAAATCGAAAGCGTCCTCTTCGGGCGAGCGTGCGCGTTTGTCGCTGGCAGCTAACCGCGCCAGGCCGAATGTATCCTCGACGAACTTCAAGATGCTTCCGTGTTCGTAGTGAACGTGGGACACGTGGCCGTCCTTGGCGTAGGGCGAGACGATCAGCAACGGGATCCGCAACCCGAGCCCGTCGTAATCCTTGAGTGCCGGCGCCTTAGGATCGTACCAGCCGCCGTAATCGTCCCAAAAAATGAAGATGGCCGACGAGTCCCAATATTTTGACGTACCGACGGCGTTGACGAGCGACGCCACCCACGAGGGGCCGGTCTTGCTGGAACAGCCGGCGTGATCGGAGTTGGCGCAGGTCGGCGTGATCCAGGTCACGTCGCGCAGCTTTCCTTGCGAGACGTCGTCGAAGAACTTGGTCTGCGGCGAAATTACGTCCTTCTTCCAGTCCGACCCGTTATAGATGTGATTGATGTTCTGATACGCGCTCCAGAGATCGCCGTCCGAATCGATCGCGGAGGCGTAAAACGCCCACGAGAGGCCGGCGTCGTCCATCTCGTCGCCGATCGTCGTCGTATCCCAGCAAACCGGGATGTACGAACCGAACTGGCGCTGCGGGGTAACCGTCTGGATATAGTCGCCCCCGCCGCCGGAACAGCCCCACTGATAGTAGGGATAGTTCACCGCCGATTCCGATTGGCCAGCGATGATGTACTGGTGCGAGATGAAGCTGCTGGCGTCGAAGTTCGAGGCGTACATCTCGTCGGCGAGCACGTAGTGATTCCCGAGAAAGAAGTATGGCTTGGTTTGGGCGTGCGGCACGTAACTGTACGGAGGGTCCTTGTTCGGGCAGCGCGGCTCACCGGAGTTCCCGCAGTAGTACGCTTCGTTGTCGAAGCCGTTCATCAGACAGTCCGTGCCGGGATAGCTCCCGGTTCCGTTGCAGGCGGCGTAGAACGAGTACGAGCTATGGTCGAGATCCCAGCCCGTGTCGAGCCCGACCGGTTGGAGCTCGACCTTTTCATTCTTCGAGTTGTATCCGTACTTCGTCGTGTCGGCTCCGGGAAAGCCGTAGAAGAGATTGTTGAGGCTGCGGTTCTCTTGAACGATGATGATCACGTGGCGAATCTTCGCGCTCGCTGGATGACCGTGCAGCGCGTCGAAGAGGGCGCGCGCGCCCGGCTGCGGGGGAGCAAACCCGCCGCTGCCGCACGCGGCGAGAAAAGGCACGATGAGGGCGGCAAGCCACCCAAATCGCGGCGCCGTCCTACAGCGCATCGGGGATGTGATGGCTCGCTTTCTGATGCTTAAAGAAGCCGATGCCGAAGGTCGATGGGACGGGCTTGAATGTCCGCAGGAGACCGCGTGGTGCGGCCCGACTCTTTGCCGGAATAGACCGCATGCACGCTCCTCCTTATGCGGCGGGTGACCCGGGCAACTCAATACGACAGATGCGACAAAACTCCCAGGAATACCGGAGCCGCAGGATGATGACGTGTGTTATCTTTTAGGAATGTGAAAGCGCATGCGCACGCTCGTCCCGCGCGCGGTATCGATCCGAATCTGCGGCGCGACCGCGCGAATGATGCGCAAGCCGAATCCGCGGCCCGGAAGCCGTTCGCGCTCGATGAACGAACCGCGATCGGAAACGTTGACGGCCAGCTTCCCGCGAGCGATCCGAGCGTGCAGCTCCACGAAGGGAACGGGCTCGGCATCGTCTCGGTAGGCGTGCTCGACCGCGTTGGCCAAGGCTTCGCCGGCGGCGGTGGTGACGTCGTCGAGGCAATCGCCGTCGAAGCCGATCGCCTGGAGAAACGCGCGCAAGGCGTGGCGGATCGGAGCAACCGAGCGCGACCGCGCCGGACATCGAAGACGGAGCTGCGGTACGGCGTTCACGGCTTAACTCGCTCGTTGAGGTAGGCGAGGGCGTCGTCGCGATCTTCGAAGATCGCAAACGCCCCGGCGAGCCCTGCGTACTGAACGAGTCTTGAGAATTGACGGGTTCGTATGACGACGGCGAGCGGAATCCGATCGCGTTGCGCGGTGACGCAAAAGCGAAGCAGCTCGGTTAGCGCCGTCGAATCGGCGTAGGTTACCGTTGAGAGATCGACGAGCACGGCGCGTGCGCCTTCGGGCAGCGTAAAGGCGTCGCGGATCTCGCGCTTTCGGCTTATCTCGAGCTCGCCGCTGAGCCGAACGGTCTCGATGGCGTCGTTCATGCGACCCTCCCGACGGTCGACCCGCCGTCCTCGGCGAAGCGGATCGTCAGAATCGCGACGTCGTCGACGACCCTGCGGTTAGAGAAGATCGAGGCGGAGATCATTGCCGCCGCGTTGTGCGCAGGCCACGCAGCGGCGGCTTCTACCGCCTGGAGCAGCAGCGCCTCGCCCTCCACGACGTTGTGCGAATGCTCGATCACCCCATCGGTATAGAGCACGAGCAGCGCGCCGGGAACGCTCGAAATGCGATGGCTGCGATACTTGGCATCGCCCACGACGCCAAGCGGCAGCGAACCGAAATCGAGCATCCGAGGCTTGCATCCCGGTTCCAAGAGCACCGGCGGCGGATGCCCGGCGGTCGCGTAGACGAATTCGCAGTTGCGAGAGTCGACGATGCCGGTAACCGCAGTAATTAACGGAGAGGCTTTGCGGAACAGGTCGGCGTTCGCGCGTTCGAGGATGGCGCCTGGATTGGGGTTGACGAGCGCGCAGGAGATCAGGAGCTGACGGGCCCTATTCATCGCAACCGCCGCGTCGATCCCGTGTCCGGTGACGTCGCCGATCGTGAGCAGCACGCGATACTCCGTGAGCTCGAGAACGTCGTACCAATCGCCGCCGATCCTCGCCTCCTCGGCCGCGGGCAGATAGGTTGCGCTGAAGAGCACCCTGGCCATTCGCGGCAACAGGTTCTGCGTGAAGGCGCCTTGGAGCGTATCGGCGATACGTTTCTCGGCCTCATACGCCGAACGACTTTCAGCGGCGCGCCGGCGCTCCTCTTCGGCACGCTCGCGAGTTCGCTCGAGCCGAACTGCCAAACGGTACTGTTGGATCGCAAAGAGCGTGGCCGCGACGATCACCGCCGCAACGGCTCCGATCGCGAACAGAGTAACGCCGTAAATCGCTTGTTGCGCGCGGCGTTGCGCCTGATTCGCGCGAGCGGCCAATGAGTTTTCGACGAAATCCAGATCCGTTCGGAAACGATCGACGAGCCGCTTCCCGCGCAGCTGCACGCGGGCAGGCACGCGCCGGAAGGTGATAACCGGGTACGCGACCACGGCAACCCAGCGACGATTCGTGCGGACGGCATCCTCCAGCACGGCCCGCGTGCCGGGCATCTTGAGATCGGTCAGCACCTGCCGCAAGCGCGCGAACGAGACCGGCAGCGCCGCTCGCGCCGAATAGTACGGCTGCAGCAAGATACGCTGACGCACGGTGGCATAGCCGCGTACGCCGGTCTCCTCGTCGAGCTGCAGGCTGATCGTGCGGGCGACCGTGATGCGCGCCGCGCGAACGTCGCCCGCTCCGCTGAACGCTTCTTCAATCGTCTTGCTGACCTGATGGCCCGCGAGAACGAGCACGACCGCGACGAGCGCGAGGAAGACGAGCGTCAGAACGAGGGGGATATAGATGCGGCGCGTCATCGGTCAGTGCCCGAGATGCCAGCCGTGCTGCTCGCAGCGATAGGGCTTCAGCCCGGTCGAGGTGGGCGGGATGGCGCGTTCGGCCGCCTTTTTCGTTTCGAAGGAGGCCTTCGGCGCTCCGTTTTGCTTATAACACGAGCGCAAGCCGCCGGTCTTTCTCACTCCTCGCCGTCGAAATAGTCGACCGCCTCGGATCGCAGAATGCGCCGCTCGGGCATGCCGACGCCCCATTTATTGCTGTCGGGATAGTACGACGATTCGCCGATGGGGTTGTCGGCGACGACGTACATCACGAGCGGTTCGGCGCCGTCGTTGAAAAACTGGTGGGGCTCTCTTGGAAGAAAGAGGCAGGCATCGCCCGGCTCGACGCGATCGGTTCCATCTTTGTGGCGCACGCTGCCGTTGCCGGAGATCACGTGATAGAACTCCCACTGCGCGCTGTGCGAATGATAGGGGTACGGCGCCTTACCGGCCGGGATGCGCAGGATTTCGACGTCGAACGGATGCCGCTCGAGCAGGTCGGTCGAATCGCGCTTGCGCCCGAGCGCCTCGGAGACCTGAATGCCTTCGCCGCCAAAGGTTCCCTTGGGGGATGCCCAAGCGGTCGCGTCGATCCGGTTCGTATTCGCCTTGCGCATGCTGCCTTTCTATTGAAAGCTGTGAATGGAGAGATGTTTGGTTACGCCTTCGTCGTCGAAGCTCCAGATTCTCTTGGCGAGCACGTCGACGCAGCCGCTCTCCTTCTGCAGCGTGCCTTCGACGATGAGGGTCGATGAAGTGCGGATCGGCCGCCGGTACGCGTCGTAGACGTCGGGACGGACGATGACGTTGACCACGCCGGTTTCATCTTCGAGCGTGAGAAAGACGAAGCCCTTAGCGGTGCCCGGCCGCTGGCGGGTGATCACCAAGCCGCCGACCCGGCAGCGCGCGTTGCGGGGCAGCGACGGCAACCGGGTGGCGAGCGTGACCCGCTGCGAATTGAGGAACTCGCGGAAGTGCTCCATCGCCTGTCCCGAGGGCGTCACCCCGGTTGACCACAGGTCGAAGGCGGTGCGCTTCTTTGCGGGCAACGGCTTCAAGGCGGCTGCAGGCTCGTCGACGTCCATCAGTGCCCCGAGCTCACCGCGTGCCTCGCGCTCGTCGAGCCCGCGCAGCGCCCACATCGCGTCGCGCCGCGCCGGATACCACGGCGCAAAAGCGCCGGCGATCGCCAGATTCTCCAGCGCTTCCCGTTCGAGGTGCGTCCGCTGCGCGAACTCGAGCACACCGGCAAACGTACCGCGCGCGACGGCGCTCTCGAGACGTTGCCGCTGCGCCTCGCCGAGACCGCGAACGAGGTGGAATCCTAAGCGCAGCGCGCCGTCGTACTCCACGTGCGACCAGTACTCGCTCGCGTTGACTTCGATCGAGCGAATCGTCACGCCGTGCCGGCGCGCGTCGTTGACGAGCACCTCGGTCGAGTAAAAGCCCATCGGCTGAACGTTGAGAATCGCCGCCGCGAAGATTGCCGGGACGTGGCACTTGACGTATGCCGAGGCATAGGCCAGCAGCGCAAAGCTCGCCGCGTGGGATTCGGGAAAACCATAATCGGCAAAGCCTTCGAGCATATGAAAGAGCTGCTCGGCGGCGGCGCGATCGATGCCGTTGCGGATCATGCCGTTGACGAGCCGCATGCGTATCGCTTCCATCCGATCGCGCGAGCGCTTGTGACCCATCGCGCGGCGCAGCTCGTCGGCCTCGCCGCCGGAGAAGCCGGCCGCCTCGATGGCCAAGCGCATTCCTTGCTCTTGAAAGAGCGGCACGCCGAGAGTTCGCTTCAGCACCGGCTCGAGTTTGGGATGCGGATAGGAGACTGATTCAAGGCCCGAGCGCCGGCGCAGGAACGGATGGATCATTTGCCCTTGAATCGGGCCGGGACGAATGATCGCAACCTGCATGACGATGTCGTAGAAGCAGACCGGCTTCATTCTCGGCAGCATCGACTGCTGGGCTCGCGACTCGATTTGAAAGACGCCGATCGTATCGGCGCGCTGCATCATCGCGTAGGTCTTCTCGTCGTCGGGGGGGATCGTGTGCAGTGCGAGATCGGGCGGCACGCAGGCCGGCAGCCACGTATCGCCGCGCGCGAGACAGCGTCCGTAGAGGGAGAACGCTTCGCGCAACAGCGAGAGCATCCCCAAGCCGAGCAGATCGATTTTGATCAGCCCCAGCTCTTGGAGGTCGTCTTTGTCCCATTGAACGACGGTGCGATCGCGCATCGTCGCCCATTCGACCGGCGCGACGCAGACGAGCGGATCGCGCGTGATCAGCATGCCGCCGGAATGGATCCCCAGGTGACGTGGAAAGTTGGCAATGCGGCGACAAATGGTAAAGAGCAGATCCGGCCCCGCCTCTTCGGGCAGCTGCTCGCGCACGTCGTACTCCTTGGCGATGAAATCGACTTGCTCGAGCGATAATCCTAGGGCCTTACCGGCGTCGCGAATCGCCGAGCGCGTGCGGTAGGTGATGACCTCGGCGACCATCGCCGCGTTCGCGCGTCCGTAACGGTCGTAAACGTACTGAATGACCTTCTCCCGGTCTTGATGGGCAAAGTCGATGTCGATATCGGGAATCTCGCGGCGCTCCTCGGACATGAAGCGTTCGAAGAGCAGGTCCATCTCGACCGGATCGACGGCGGTAATGCCCAGCGAATAGCAGACCGCCGAGTTCGCCGCCGAACCGCGACCTTGGCAGAGCACGCCGAGCTCGGCCGCCGCGCGCACGATATCCCAGACGATCAAGAAGTATCCGGCGAGATCCATCTTGGCGATCAAGCCGAGCTCGTACTCGAGCTGCCGTTCGACCTTGCTGGTCAACGGCATCGCGTAGCGGCGCGCCGCGCCCTCGTAGACGAGTTTGCGCAGATGGCTCTGCGGCGAGCCTCCCGACGGAACTTCGAAGAGGGGGAACTGTCCGGCCAAGCGTTCGAGCCGGAACGCGCAGCGCGACGCAATCGTACGGCTGCACTCGATCGCCTCGGGATACTCGGCAAAAAGCCGGCGCATCGCGGCCGGCGCTTTGAGATAGAATTCGGCGTTGGGGCGCAAACGATTGCCGGCTCGCGCCGCCTGCATCGTCTCGCCTTCGCGAACGCAGGAGAGCACGTCGGCGATCAGCGCGTCCTCGCCGGTTGCATAGACCACCGCGTTGGTCGCGACGTACGGTAAGCGGCAGTGCTCCGCGATGCGTACGAGCTGCAGATTGCGCTGCGTATCTTCCGGCGTTAGGTGCTGCTGGAGCTCGAGATAGAAACGCTGCTCGAATATCGAGGCGAGCCGCCGGGCCTCGCGCGCCGCCGCGCGTATGCCCGCTTGCCGCAAGGCGCGCTCGACGCGCCCGAGCGGGCCACCGGAGAGCGCGATCAACCCTTCGTTACCCTCTTGCAGATCCTCCACGTGCAAGCGCGCGTCGCCTTTGCTTCCGCGCATTTGCGCGGCCGAGATCAAGCGGCAGAGGTTTGCGTATCCGCGTTCGTTCTCGACCAAGAGCACGAGGTGCGCGCCGTCCTCGAAGGTCAACTCGCTGCCGACGATGGCGGCAACGTGCTGCCGTCGCGCGTGCGCGCCGAACCGTACCGCGCCGTAGAGCCCGTCGCGATCGGTCAACGCAATTGCATCCAAACCGACTTCGCCGGCGCGTTCGATCAGATCCTCAGGATGCGAACCGCCTTGCAAAAAGCTGAAGTTCGACCAGGTGTGGAGCTCTGCGTAGCCGCCTTTTATCGGTTTCGGCGTCGGGAGTGCGAGACCCGATGGGTGCGGGGACGCTCGCTTTTCCGCGTCCTGCGGAAAAGCTGCTCGCCTCGTCGTCGCTCCCGGCATCCTGCCTCCGCTCCTCCCTTCACACGCCCCGCACCCATCGGGCCTCACACTCCCACCTATATTCGAACCGATTCAATCAAGCGACGACGTATGAATAGCGGAAAAGCTGGAGGCTTTATTGGCTCATATTCGAGCCTATTACATAGACTTACAATTTTCTTCGGCCGCAGCGTTGCATTGTGAAAATTACAGACGTTCGGCGCGAGTGCCATCAGTCAAGGTCGAGACTATCGCGCGGGCCATTCAAATGCATGAGTGAGTTCGGGAGTATGCGATGAGAAGTATCGTTGCAGACTCTCCGAGAGCGCGCGACCCAATGGGGTCGGGGCATGTGAAGGGAGGAGGAGCGGTCCGCGCGACTCTCCGGACATGTCGCCGTCTCGGAGAGTATGCTTCCGAACGGACGTGAACTCACTCATACACACCCCTGAGGTACCAGTGCGTGCCTTGATGGTAGATGCGGGCAAAGGTCCCGTCGGCGAGAACGACGTCGTATTCGTCGCGCGCGACCGGCGCGGGAGTGAACGGACGCTCTTGGATGCGCCACGGACCGGTGCATTGCATTACCGCTTGACGGTCGACGGTCGCGGGCTCCCCGGCGCGCAGCTCGACAGGAATCTCCCGAACTTCCAGTAGGCGCAGTTGAGGAACGACCTTACGAGCGCCCTCGGAGCGGCAGCGATCGCTCTCGGAATGAGCGGCCGTCATCTTCAGCTTGTCGAGCGCGAACGGTTCGTAGGCAAAACGCTCTTCGAGCAGATGCGCTTGACGCGTCGTCGCGCGCGAAACGCTCTCGCCGAGGATCGCTTCGAGCCGGGCAATCGTTACGACGACTCGCGCAGGATCGAAGTCGACGGCGCGTAAGAGCGCCTGCGCTTCTCCTCCTTCTTCGAGGATCCGCGCCTGCACGCGCAGACCGACGATGGCCGCTTCGAAGATCACGCCTTCGAGCTTCGCGCGCATCATCTCGAACATCGTTCGCTCGTCCGCCGTCGGCATGGCGAGCGGAACGTCAAACGCGGCGGTGCCGGCGTCTTCGAGCTCGAGCGCCAGGTGTAGCGCACCGGCACGCTTTCCGCAGCGTTCGAGATCGCTGCAGACGCGCGTCAACAGCATGCGCAGCGCAAAGAAAACCTGTGCTTCGTCGACGGCGCGCCCCTCACCGAAGATCACTGCCTCGATCGCGACGGCTCGACTCCGCGGCAGGAAGGGCCGGCGATCGATGCCTCGCGCGAGCTCGTGCCAGCGCGCAGCCGCCGATCCGAATCGCCGCACGAAGGGCCCGTGCGGCAGCGCGGCGAGATCGCCGAGGCGTTCGATTCCGAGCAGCGTCAACCGCTCGACGATCTCCGGTTCGATATCGAGCAACGCTAACGGCAACTCGGCGAGCAGCCCGGCCTCCGAACCCGGCCGGCAGATGCTGCCGTCGGCAACGTACGCCGCCGCTCGCGCGGCTATTTTATTCAATCCAACGCCGAGACGCGGCAGGCGGCCGTACGCCGAGAGCAACGTTCGCGTTTGCGTCATCCAGGCGGATGCTCCGCCGGGACTGCCGTGCATGTCGAGATAGGCGAGGCCGCTGCGGACGTCGTCGATCAGCGGTGTGACGGCGTCGAGCGCATCGAGCAGCTCTTCCCACTGCGCCGGTTCGGGTATCTCGCCGGGAAGGTCAACGCAGAGCAGCACGGAGTCTTGCCGTCCCGAGCAGGGCCGAAGGGATGTGTTTGTGCTTGCGCAGGTCGATGCAGAAATCGAAGCCGGCGAAGCTTCCCCACAGTCCGCGTTTGCCGTGCACGATCGCACGCTCGAACGCGCAGTGCAGCCGCAGCTCCGCGACGGCGCTCAACGCGGCGCCGGCGCGCGCGACCATCACGACCAAGAGCACCCCGCTGCGATGCGCGAGCATCGCCAAGCGCGCCCAAATCGCATCGCGCAGCGCGATTGCCGGCATGAGCACCAGCCGGCAGATTCGCGAACGCAGCAGGATGTCGACCGCGCGGGCGACCTCGAGCGCCTTCCGCGCGGGGACGACCAGGACGTGCTCGAGGCGTGCTCCCGCCTCGGCCAGGCTCGGCGGATAGAGCGTTCCATCGTCGAGGATCGCTACTAAGCTGCGGCGCGTCAACTCGGCGACGAGCCCAGCTGCCAGGCTCCAGCGCCCGGTCGTCCCCTCGAGCGTCGCGACCGCACCCGGAGGAAAGCCTCCCGCAAGCAGCCGGTCCAGTTCCGGAATGGCGGTTGGAACGGCTCCCTCGACCGCGAGGGAAACGGGCCCCACCTTGGCGCTCAGCTCGGCCTTGAGGGCCTCGAAAGCCGCGATTTTGCCTTCATTCCGTACTGCTAGCGCCACCATGGGAGATTCATGCTAATCGAACATATGTTCGATGTCAAGGGCCTGCCTGGCGGTTTTTGGGGGCTCTCTTTCCGGCCGCGGTTTTAGTTCAGACGGTCGCGGTCGTGGGGCTGCGTGAGATCCATGATCGGGCCGATGGGCACGATCCCCGTCGGGTTGATCTCGTCCTGCGTGATGTAATAGTGGCGCTTGATCTGATCGAAGTCCACGGTCTCGGCGACGCCCCCGATTTGGTAGAGGTCGCGCAGGTAGCCGTCGAGGTTGGGATAGTTGACGATCCGCCGGAGATTGCACTTGAAGTGGCCGTAGTAGACCGGATCGAAGCGCACGAGCGTCACGAAGAAACGCCAATCGGTTTCGACCGGACGTGCGCCCAGCAGATAACGCTGGTATGCCAAACGCTCCTCCATCGCATCGATCGTCGTGAAGACTTCATAGGCGGCGCGTTCGTAGGCAGCTTGCGACGTCGCAAAGCCGGCCCGGTAGACGCCGTTATTGAACGTTTCGTAGAGGAAGTCGTTCAGCTCGTCGATCTGCAGACGCAGATCGTCGGGATAGAGATCGAGTTGCGGATTGGTTGCGACGGCGTCGAACTGCGTTTCGAACATCCGCATGATGTCGTCGTCGGAGTTGCTCACGATGCGGCCGCGCTCTTTATCCCAGAGCACCGGCACCGTCACGCGGGCGTCGTAACCGGGATCGGTGGCCGTGTAGGCTTCCCTCAGAAAAGTCCAGCCGTTGACGGGATCGGGCTGCGCGGTAAAACGCCAGCCGCGTTCGTCGCGAATCGGATCGACGACCGTCATGCCGACGGCAGCTTCGAGTCCCTTGAGCGTCCGAACGATGACGGTGCGGCACGCCCACGGACAGGCCAGCGAAACGTAGAGGTGATAGCGGCCGGCTTGCGCCGGATAGCCGGAGCTGCCGTCGGCCGTCACCCAGTCGCGAAAGGCATCTTCTTGGCGTTTGAAGCTGCCGTCGGCGGCTTGTTCTTGCGGAAACTGGGCCTTGTTCACTTCAGATAGGATATACCCGCGCGCGTCAGGATATCGCGACCACCGCCGGTGAGAATGAAATCGGCGAAGGTCTTGGCGGTTTGCGGATGCGGCGCAGCCTTCATGATCGCCAGCGTATAGGTAATGCGATCGGTGAGCGCGGCGTTGCCGGGAAGCGGGATGAACGGATATTTGCGCGCGATCGCTTCGGTGCGATAGAAGAATCCGACGTTGACTTGGCCGGTGTCGACGCGCGCCAAAAGATCCTCCTCGGGAAAGATCTGCGCCGGGTTTTCCTCGGGCCCGAGGAGATGCTGTTCCTGCTCGTCGCCGAGCCACATCTTCACACCGGTGATCGTGTACGCGCCTTTGGGATCGAGCTTCGGATCGGTACGTCCGATGCGCAGATCGGGCGTTTCGAGCGCATCCTGCAGCGGCATATCGCCTTTCGCGGCGCGCTCGAAGACGGCTGCGTACTTCGAAGCCGGCGCCCAAGCGACACCGAGACTCGTTCCCGCAAAGGTCGTCGCCGAGGCGACTTTATCGCCGAGATTCTTTACCAGCGCCGGATTGACGCTAATAAAGACGTCGGGCGTGCGAACGCCCGAAGCAATGAGATTCGCCAACTCTTTGCTGCCGCCGGGCTGGCCTTCGAACGCGATGCCCTTCTCGAGCAGCGCTGCTTTCACCGGCCCTTCCATCGGCGTCACGAGCGAGCCGGCGTAGAGCACCGATACGATGTCTTGGGCCGCCGAGACGCGCAGCAGCGCGAACGGCAGCGCGAGGCTTACGAAGAGGACGAGGGCCGAAAGTCGAGCGATCGCGAGTTTATGCAATAGCGGGTTCCCTCCGGGCCGGGACCATCGTCGAAGACGTGGCCAAGGTGTGAATCACAGCGTTTGCAGCGCACCTCGGTGCGATGCATGCCGAGGCTATGGTCGTCGAGGAGGCGGACGTTCTGCTGTTCTTGCGGGGTCGTGAAGCTCGGCCAGCCGCAGTGCGAATCGAACTTCGAATCAGCCGTGAAGAGCGGCAGACCGCAGGCCCCGCACGTATACGTTCCGGTATCGTTGACGTGAAGCAGCGGACCGGTGAACGGCGCCTCGGTTCCGGCTTCGCGCAAGATATGATAGCGATCGGGGCCGAGCTCCGCTCGCCATTCCTCTTCGCTCTTTTGAATCTCCGGGACTACGTCATGCTTCATCGCTTACTTCCTCCTGGAAGCTTATAAGGCGCGAAGGCGCCAAAGCGATGCAAACGCGAAGAGCAGCTCATGAAGCTGCTCTTCGAGATCCTGTTGTCGATTCTCTTACACCCGATCGCGATGATCCTCATGTGGATCAACCTGCTCGGCCGGGGCGATCTGACGGGTTTTCAGAAGGTCGTCTGGTTTATCGTCAGCATCGTTTGGGGTCTGGGACCGATACTCTACATCCTCGTCTCAGACGGCGCGCTCTGGTAAGTCGAGCCCCTGATTCGCCGGCCTAGTGCGGTGGGTGCCCGCCGCCGCCGCCGCTGACCGGAGCGTGACCTCCGCCGCCACCACTGACGCCGCCGCCACGCATTCCGCCGCCCTGCGGGCCGCCGCGTCCCGGGTTGCCTTGGATCGTTCCGCCGTGCACCGGCGGACGTCCGCCACCCCCGTAGGGGTACCGGCAGCAGCCGTAACGGTACGGGTATCCGCCGTAGTAGCCGCCGTACGGGTAGTATCCGCCGTAGTAGCCGCCGCCATAGTACCCGCCGTACGGATATCCATAGCCCCAGCCCCACGGACCCGGCCAACCCCAGCCGAAGCCGAGGCTGATACCTACACCCGCCGGGTAGCCGTAACCATACCCGCCGCCGTAGCCATAGCCGCCGCCGTAGCCGCCGTTGGCGTAATAGCCGCCGTCGCTGTTGTCGCCATAGCCACCGCCGCCGTTGCCGCCGTAGTAAGACGAGCCGGCGACGTCGAGCCGATAGGCGTCAAACGTCGAGCCGTTGGCGTACCCGTAGATCGTTACGCGCATGCCTTCGGTCAGCTTGACGCCGGTGGGATTGATGGTCGTCCCTTGGTGCAAGGTGACGTGATCGCTATAGCCGCGGTCGTCGTGCAGATAGACAACGTAGGTGCCGTCGAATCCGGTCAGGGTCCCCTTGATCGACTGCTGGTTTGCAACCGGGGTCCCGTAGCTCGGAGCGGGCTCCTGCGCGCTTGCCGCCGCGGGGAAAGTGAGGGAGAGCGGCGCGGCCAATGCGGCGCCGAGGAGGGCGTGCGAGAACAGCTTAAACATATCTGTGGATATTATAACTCTTAATCGTTGGGCGCGGGGTTAGAAAATGCTGCTAAAAACCGGCGCTCCTCCGCCCTCCGGGTCAACCGGGCAAAACCCCGAGATGCATCCTCCCTTGACTCCGACCTTGCGTTAGGGTCTAGGCTTCGGAACGACGATGGAAACGCGAAACGGCCTGCGCCGGATTAAGGCCTTCGCGAACGACGCCGGGGTCAGCGTTCGGACACTGCACCTCTACGATCGGCTTGGCTTGCTCGAACCGGCGGCCGTTACCGAGTCCGGCTATCGGCTCTACGGCGATCTCGAACTCGAACGGCTCGAGCACGTACTGGCGTTGCGCTTCGTCGGTTTCAGCTTGGACCAAATCAAGCAGCTTCTCGGAGGATCTTCCCAACCGCTTGCGGACGCGCTGCGCATGCAGCGCAACGTCATCGCGCGCCAGCGACGCCGGCTCGACACGGCGCTCGCCGTCATCGATCGCGCGGAGAACGCGCTGACCGCGGACTCGCAGGCGGATCGCCGGGAGATTCTCCGGACACTCCTGGAGGTTTTTAAAATGCAGAACGATTTTGGGTGGACCCAAGAATATTACTTGGAAGAAGCGCGCGAGAAGATCGAAGAGCGGCGACACGACCTGCCGCCCGAGGCGGTCGAGCAAGGACAGCGCGACTGGGCGGCGTTGATTGCCGACGTCGAAGCGGCGGTTGCGCAAGGCATCGATCCCGCGAGTTCGCCGGCGCAATCGCTAGCGAGCCGCTGGCGCGAGTTGGTCGGCTCCTTTACGCAAGGGAACGCCGAAGTCTCGAGCGGCCTCAATAAGCTGTGGTCGGATCAGACGCACTGGCCGGCCGATTTCAAACGGCCGTGGAGCGACGCCGCCGATGCCTTCATCAAAGAGGCGATGGGCTGCAAATAAAATGGAGCCGTCGATGGGGATTGAACCCATGATCTCCTCATTACCAATGAGGTGCTTTACCACTAAGCTACGACGGCTCGCCGGCCCTAGGCGTTACTCCGTCCGTTGTTTCCTGTCCTACCCGGCCGCCGGACGGCCCTCGGCGGCATGCTCGGTACCGATGCGCCCATTTCACGCGCGAGCACTGCCCATTTTTAGAAGCGGTAACGCGGATGGATGCGTGGCAAGTGCTCGGCACTTCCCCAACTGGATTAGGTAGACGCCTTCGACGCCCCGACAGTAGACGCCGAAGAACTTGATCGCGCCGCGATACGTTCTCAGGCGCTCGTTGCGGTCCGCGTGGACGACACCGCCTCCAACTCCCGGCAATAGACTCCAAAATACTCCACTTCGTTGGTATATGGGGCGACAAGCGGTACCGTTGCGGTGGCTGGGCGAGCTGAAACAATTAAAGATTACGGCGCCTCTACGCAGCCGGCCGGTCTTTACTTGCACTCTGGCTAAGATCCCATCGATCTCGGCGATGAGGTCGTAACGATTGTTTTCTCCGAGAGGTACGGCGACCGAATAACCGGCACGCGTGAGCTCAGCAATCACCATGATTTCGGAAAGATCGCCGACTGCTTTCGTGTCACGTTTTCATGCACGCATCTTCGCGCAGACGCGTGCCCCCCAGGGTGGCATAACCGCGATATTACGGAATAATTACCGAAGCGGAAATAGGTAACCGATCTTACCGGCGTGTTTGCGGCACCCGGAACGGGATCGGGTCACCAAAGCGAGATTTGATCGAGCGTAACCTCCTCGGACTTATAGTCGGACTTCGCGTTGGTAGGAGCGAAGTAGACCGCGTTCGTAGGCGTAAGCTTTACTTTCATCGGAAAGCCGCCAACGACATCGCGCTTCGAGTAGGCGATGCTGCCGTAGAGCGCGACTGCATCGAACTCTCCCGCCTTGATCGCGAAAATCTCGGAGTACGGAAGTTCTTGGCCGGGTTGCAGCGTAAAGCTGCTCGAGTATTTCGGCGACGCAAGACGCGTCATCTCGACGGTTCGGTAAATCACCGTCCGCGATGCCACGCGAGCGTCCCGCTGATATATCGTCAGCCCATTGATGGCGCGATCGACGGCGGGCGTACTGTTCGGCGCATATCGAAGACCGTCGGCGGTGAATCCCGTCGCAATGAGCGAGGCATCCGTGCTGCCGTTGTTAGAGATAGTTGCCTTGATGGCAAGCTGAACCAGCCCGTTGTGGGTACCGACTTTGTACAATGACCCCGTAAGCCGCAGCGAGGGCGGCTCGCTCGCGGGTTTCAATCGCTGCTCGTAGGCAAAAACGTATAGCGCCCAGAGTCCAGCGGCCACGATTGCGACGATCTCGACGGCGTCGCGCAGGGTCCCTAACGGTTCGTTTCGTTCGCGCCTTCCGAACACGCTATGACGTAGCCGTCGGCGAAGAGCTGATGCTCATGCTGCGTGCAGGGGACCCTCCGCTGGAGTGTTTCAGAATGGCGTCAGAGCTTACGCTCCAACATCGGCAACGCCTTCCAATGTCGCGTGTGCGGCGGTAGCCTCTCGCCGCGTACCTTCGAGCCATCGGCGTCAGTGCGCCAGGAGCTACCGCGGCATTCTTACTTTGCCCGTTTCGACAACCTCGAGCGCGGATGTGGGGATGGTGGTTAGCTGGGCCAGCTCCCCGGCGTTCCAGCACGTCCCCGTCTCGCCCTCAAGTTGAAAGAGCCGTGGTGAGCCGTCCATGACGATATAGCCGAACTTCTTGCCGGCCTTCGCGATGATGAGGGCCTGTCCGGTGAACCTCGATAGGCTGTACGATGCCTTTATCCGCAACCGCGCGCCCATCGGCAAGTAGTCCGGGTTCCTGATCGGGCCGTTCCAATGCGTTGCGGGAAAGATAAAACCGCGCTGCGTTGGTACCGAGATGACGACATTCACAGCATGGTCGATGCTACCGTTCGCTATCTCATCGCAGCGGATGAGCCCTGCGACAATCGGCGTCCCGGCTGCGTCGGCGGAAGTCCAACCAATCGTACGTGCGTTGCCGGTCGTGAGATTGAATTTCGCTCCGTTGGCCCCGGTCCACCCGGTTCGCCGTGAACGGGCTGCCTGGAAGATCTCGTAATCGTTGCACGTGCCTTCTTGCAGTACGATGAGGTGACGGTCGCTCCCGCCGTTTCTTCCCTCGAGACGCGCGTTGTTGGGTATCGGGTAGGGTCCAGGGTCGCTCTCATTAGCATATTTCGTGAAGCTCACCGGCACCAACGGCTGATTCCGAGGAACGACGTTTATCGGAAATCCGGTGTTCGGAGCGTAACCGAAATTGGCATGTAGGATCGTTCTGTATCTGGCCATGTAGGTCGCGCTCTTCGAGTTCACCGGGTAGTTCGAGATATTCGCGGTGTACGGTGCATAAAACGAGCCGGGATTTGGAAAGAGCCGGCAGGAGCTAATAAGCCTTCCAACGCCGCGAATCTGATCGCCCGCGGCGGGGTTCGGCGGGCTCAAGCTCGAGCCGGTCGAGCTACCAGCGCAGCCGGCCAATAGGGCCGCCGCGACTGCGGTGCTCAGGGCTGCTGAAAACGAACGCATAGCCTCTCCTTTGTGGGCGTAGCAACTACCCGAGTTTGAAGATCGAAACGTGGGAGTCTTCCGAGGTTGCTTTCCCAGGCAAGGCAGCCGAGACCTATCTTGCGGCGGCTCGGAAAGCGCGCGTTGTTAAACCCGTCATTTGACGTTCGCGGGTGGGAGCGGCCGAGAGGGGCGAGCAGCCGGTCGAGGGCCGCGCGCGCCCCAAAACTCATTTTCGAATGGGCCATGTTGTGGGGCGACGAAAAAAAGGCCCGTATTTACAGGCCTTTTATGGAGCGGGCGGCGGGAATCGAATCCGCCCGTGAGGGGCCGAGCGCGGTCGCTGACGGACAAAAGGCCTGTTAAAATATGAGTTTTAGCCCCGGTTCCCGGTCGTCGATGGGCGAGAACGGTTGCCATTGACGGCAACCGAATGGCAACCGCGGAGTGCGGGGAGCGAATGAGGGGGCGCTAGGGCGTTGCTCGCGCTCGCGGACGATAACTCATCCGTCGCGGCATGGAGGACGCGCTCCTTGGCGGCACGGCAGGCCCTAGAAGCGCCGCGCTGACGGTCGGGTGGAAGCGGTGGTTGCAATACTGGGAAGTTGACTCCATAAAGACTTTTGGGCAAGCAACCAAGTCCCAAACGACCAGGCGCCCTCCCCAATCGACTGTTTCATTGAGTCATTCCGGTTCCTCGCATCCTCGTGAGTCTCCGGTCACGGTAGGCCGAGCGTGACGGCTAGCGTCGTTGAATCGAAGGTCGGTCCCTATGGCACAACCTCCTCAGTTCGACTATCCCGGCGACTTCACGGCCGACCTCAGGAGCGTCAAGTGGATCCTTCGCGGAAGGAGCCCTGCGATTGGCAAGGGTGCAGCTGAGTCATCAGCCATGGCGGGCTTTGAGACGGGGCGTGGAACTTTGCCGCGCTGAAAGGAGAGCTTCCGCTATGCGTTTGTTGTTGACGGGGATCGTCACTTCGGTCACCGCACTCTTGCTGTCGGGATGCGCGGGAACCGTATCTTCGCCGAGCTCCACTATGCCGGGTTCGCTCGGCCACGCCGGACTCCACGGAAGTCCCATCAGCGTTATCCCGGAGAAGTATCTTGCCCGCAGGGCCAAGCCGTTTCGGGGGAAAATCGCGCCAGACGTTGCCAGGAGGGGCATTTACGTTTCGGCGTTGTTGGACTCGCATCTTTATGGGTTTACAAAGAACAACGCCGGCAACGGGCCTCCAACTTGCAGCGTCCCCGCCACGGACGTCAATGGCTTCGGCGTTGACAACTCCGGCAACCTTATAATTCCCGAAGGCCGCGGCGGAATAACCGTCTGGATAGGCCCGGCAATGTGCGGAAAGCCTCAGGCTCCACAAACGATCGACGATCCCTTCGGTGACGCCGACGACGCTTCCGCCGTTGACGCGGTCAATGGAAAGATCGTCGTCGCAGACTTTTTCGACTTCATCGGCGCGGGCAGCGTTACGATCTGCACGCTGGCCAGCGGATCGTGCTCGCCTAACTTAACGAGCCCGAATATGGCCCTTGTCGCGGGCGTCGCGATCAACAGTGCGGGCGATTGCTGGGCCGATGCCCTGGGTTCGAACGGCCTAGCGGCGCTCGTCTACTTTGCCGGCTGCGCGGGATCGGGGCAACTCGCGACCGGTTTCACGAACGGGTTCTTCGGCGGCATCGACATCGACAGCAAAGGCAATCTCGTAACCACTAGTTTACTGGGCCCGGACCTCGCCCCGCCGAGCACCGTCAACGTCTATTCGGGCTGCAATCCGGCATGCACCCTGCTTAGTTCGACGGCTCTCAATGGCCTCAGCATCTACGGCCACGTCGGCAGACAGAACTCGCGCTACGTGACGACCAACCTCGAGACTGGAGACGTCGAGGTCTACCATTATAAAAAAACCGGTGTCACGCCGTTTTACAGCTTCGCCGGTGGTCTCCCATGTATCACCGACATATGCGAGGCTGCGGCGTACAATCCGGGCTCGCCGAAGTGAGGGGTAAAATTGCCGATAGCCGAGAGTGAATGCCCTGCGGGCTATCAGGCAAGAATCGCAATAGCGCCTCAAGGCACCGAGAAGGCGCTTGAGGCTACCCATTTCGGGGGTGCCCCATCCTCTCGCGCTCGCGCGGGCGCAAACGACTCATTTGAGGGGTACCCCACCCCTCTCCACGGGCGCGCGGGTACGGTAACCGCTCTTGTAGCGCTGCGATCGCACGACCGGTTCGAGGCGGTAGCATATCGCGTTACGCTAACCGGCGACTATCCTCGTGCGAACCCGCTCCCCCCAACGATACCCGTCGCCGCAAACGACTCACTTCGGGAGTGCCCCACCCCCTCCCAGGCGCGCGCGGGCAGAAGTGCCGCTCTCAGAGCGTTTTGATCGCGCGACCGGCTTGCGGCGTGATGGTGACGTAAGCGCGTCACGGTAACCGCCGACGTCCGCGCGTGAACCGGTTCCCCCCAAGGATAGCCGTCGCCGCGTGCGACTCAAAACGGGGAGCCCCCTTCGCCAAAAAATCGAAAAATTCGAAGTTCGCGATTTAATCGATGTTCAACGCTTTTGCTATGCTTTCCGCGAGCCGCTCGATCCATGCTCGTTGATCGTCGCCCAGGCCCTTGAGCATTTCGTCGCGCGCTTCGGGCAGTTGAACTCGGTGGTGCCTCCAAAAATTTGCAAGGCGAGACCTCGCAATTCGCTTCGGCGGTGCCGCTTGCAAGTGATGGTGCGCTTCGGCGCTTCGCGCGGTAGGTGCGCTTGACCCCCTGCCCGAGAGCAACGCTTCGAGCAATACGTCGGTGCTTTGCGTCGCAGCTGCGCCGCTTCCGATCGCGCGGCGTCTATCGTTCCGCCGCAAACCTGGCACGGGCTCATCATGTGTCTATTATATCGCGGGTGCGCCACGGCCCGAACCCGTTTTTGGCAACGTTAGACAGGGCTCGCGGCCCAGGCGCAAAAAGGGTCATTCGGCGGCGCTCCCCCCCCCCGCTTCGCGCGCGCGAAGGCCGCCATGAAAGGACCGATCCGTATGAGCGTTTCGACTCTCTGCCGTTTTGCCTTAGGTGTATCGATGGCCACCGCGATGCTCGTGGGTTGCAGCAGCCACAGCGACGGCAGCGTGATCCCCCCAATCGGCGGCAATGCCGACGCTTTGCCGCACCATCACACGTTTAGGTTCACGCGTGAGCACACGTTCAAAGTGCCCCCAGGCGTGAACTCGATCACCGTCGATGCGCGTGGTGCAGCCGGGGCTCCGTCTCCCTTACGGAGGACGCTACATGCATAAAGGCCACGGGCGCGGTGGACGTGTCCGTACGATCATTCCGGTTAGCCCGGGTGAGACACTTTACGTGGTCGTCGGTGGCGAAGGATCGGAAGGGGCAGGCTCAGGGGGTACCGGTTTCAACGGCGGCGCCGCCGGCGGCTTATTTCCGTACTGCCAGCGTAGCGGCAACAACTGTTATGGAGAAGGCGGCGGTGGTGCGTCAGATATACGAAAAGGCGGAGACTTATTGACAGACCGCATTGTCGTTGCCGGCGGAGGAGGCGGAGGCGCCGCAGGGGGGCGGTTTGCCCGCGTTGCGGGCGGTGGCGGTGGGAGAACAATCGGTGGCGAGGGGCGGCACAGGCAACCCTAGCGGCGGCAGCGGCTACTATGCTGGTGGTGGTGGCGGTGGAGGCGGCACTCAATCCCAGGGTGGTTCTGGGGGTGCCGGCCAGTACGGTGGTTCGTACGGAACGGAGGTCCCGGAAGCCCCGGAACGTTAGGCGAGGGCGGCAGTGGGGGGCAGGCTGGTGCCCATAGCGGCAGTGATGGCTACTACCCAGACGCTGGCGGCGGTGGAGGCGGCGGTTACTATGGGGGTGGTGGTGGCGGCGGCGCATGTGGCGCTCCCGCGACTGGTGGCCCATGCGGCGTAGGCGGTGGCGGCCGCGGCGGATCATCGTACGTCGAGCCGAGCGCAACGAACGTAAAGATGCAGCGAAACTTCACACAAGCCACTGGCAATGGGCTCGTCATCCTGAGTTGGCAATGAATGATTTGCGCGTTGGCTGGTCGTTTAACTGCCCTCCCCTTCATGCACGCAAAAGAGGTTGCAACGTCTTCGGAGATACGGGATGTTCAAATGCCTTTCCATTCGACTCGGTGCACTTTCGCTTCTCGCTGCGCTGGCTGGATGCATCGCCTCACCGTCGCAGCTTACTGCTCCAACACTGGCCCGACCTGAAGCGCCCGATGTCGGCGGCCAGGCGGGTACAAAGATCGTTCTCGTCGGAACGGGCTGGCAAGCTCCCTGGGCCGTGGCGGTCGATAGCAAAGGCAGCGCTTACGTCGGCGATATAAGCCTGAACGCTGTAAAGAGGGTCTCTCCACCCTTTCGAGGTGGGACACACGGCAAAATCCGGAACCTCGGGCAGTTTAGCAAGCCTGAGAGTCTGGCCGTTGATTCCAAAGGCAATGTTTATGTTTTCGAAGCCTCTGGCCAGGACGAAACACTACAGGTAACACCAAACGGAGTCAAAAATCTTGTCGCCAATTATCTCGAGACAGACGAAGGCGGTCTCGCAGTAGATTCGCACGAAAACGTCTTTTTTGTGTCCGGCGATCTCTACGAAATCAGACACAAGGCCATCGGGGGATGGGACGCCCCCCGACAGATTTGGCCGAAGTTTACTAATGCGTTTGACGTAGCGCGTGACCTTGCTGGGAACCTCTATATCGCCGAAGAAGGCGCCGTGCAACAACTTGAACCGTCCGGGAAGGTTGTGACGGTAGGGTCAGGGTTTCAGGCGCCTAATGCCGTCGCTGTTGATCGCACGTGTAAATCGTCGTCTGCGGTCTACGTTGCGGATTATGATCGCAGCTGGACATGGAAGGTGTCGCCGCCCTTCGCGGTTCGACGCACGGTAAGATCACAAAAGTCGGCTATGGCTTCTCCGCGCCTATCAGCGTCGCAGCGTTGGGCACCGATGTTTATCTCGTCGATTCGGGAAACGACCAAGTGAAGGAAGTGCTTCCATAACCAGCCCGCTTTAGAATGGCGATGAAAGATGAGTAAGCCTCGCGGTCGGTACCGGTGCGCGCCTGGTGGCGAGTTTACGATGCTCATATCCGTGATAGCCCGCGAGGGTGAGCGCGTTTATGTCGAGTTTACAGGCTTAGCCGACGAAGAAGGTCGCAGCAAAACGATTCATAGTTGGGGTACCGAAGGATGTAGCGACGGGGAAGGACCTCACGTGACGCGCATCCCGATACCAGCCGATACCCCACCGGGCGAGTATTACCTAACGACGCTTTCCCTGCTCCGCGGTGACGTTACCGAGGTGACCTACACGGATGGCTTAGACGACGTGTGGCTAACGGTTGGCGAATCGGACGGCCCATTGACGCCAACGACGGTATTACGCTTCACTCGTTCCGAGTAGATCGCCGGAGTTGCAAAGCTCGGCGCCTGAATCTCTCCGAATAGCCCAACGTTTCCCCGGCTGTCGATCGCTACGAGAGCGCGACCATCGGGAGCCGTTATCAACGCGGCTTCCGCCTTTACTCCACCGATGTAACAACGTGGGTTGGGCGCAAAAATGAATTGCTGGACCTTCCGCCGTAGCCATTGGGTTAATACGCGCACGACAGCATTATAGCATCGCATCGAAGCCAGCAATTAATTCGCGTATCACGCAAGCGCTGATGGTTAGTGTTTCGGAAGGCTTGACCTGTCTTGGCCCGCTACGGCTCTAGCCGCGCCTGCGCCTGGCGGCGGGGGAGGCGGAGGGATGCGCTCATTTGCATAGCCGAACAAATCGTCAGCCAAGTCAGCCGATCGATTGTGATTCTGCTCGGAGGCGACTCTCGTTCCCGAGCCGGTCACTTCGCCGGAATCAAGGGAACGAGAATCCGCGCTTATTGCATCGGAGTTTTCGTCTATTTTTGGATTCTCGTTTTGTTGTTCCCACCCGTAGTCGGGAACAAGGAAACAAGAAACCTTGAAGCGGTACGGGTCGCCTTTCTTACCGCTGCCGCTGCGCTCGATGCGACCTGCGGCTACGCGGCCACGCAGCGCCTCTCGTTTTGTCTTAGTGCGGCCTTCGACATTTTCGTCGATCGTAGCCTCGTCGGGTGCGGTGTCGTCGGGGTTCGCTTCCGCACGCTGCTGGAGAAACTGCTCGATCGCATCGCCCATTTCGGCGACGTCGGTGTCCGCTTTCGTGCCGGCGGCCTCGACCCGGCGCGTTGCCGGGTTCATCTCTAAGACGGTTTCAGGCAGGTCCTCTCCAACACGCCCTTGGCTCGCTAGCGTTCGGAGGCGCTCCGTTTTCCGTAGCACCAGAACGGTATCGACGGCCGCCGCCCACGCTGTTGAACCCAAAACCTCGTCGATGAGGTCACCGCGTCTCGTCTTGCCACTATGGTGGAGCATAAGGACCGCCACTTTGGCATTACGCGCAAGCTCGATCACGGCATCGGTCGCATTTGAGCCCGTAGCGTAGTCGTTACCATCCTTCACGCGGAGGAAGCGCTGCATCGTGTCGATGATGACGAGCACGGGGCGATAAGTCTCGATCGCGCTTCGTAGCCATTCGATCGCCGCTTCGGGCGCACGGTCAATGCAGAGATAAAGGTCATCGTCGTGGCCCACGCCGAGCGCGATGAGGAGCTGTTTCCAAGCACCGCGGGCGCCTTCGAGTGCGACGTAGAGAACAGGTCCCTTTCGCGTTTGCCGCGCGAAGAACGGGTCACCGCGCGTAACCAACAGGGCGACGTTCGACCCTAGCGTTGATTTGCCACACTTTGGGCGACCCGCGAGTATTGCCGTGCCCCCGACCGGGAGCAGCCCATCAATAACATATTCAACGGCGTCTCCGTCGCCTTCCGAGAGCAGTGTCCCCGCGCGGACGAAGGCAGGGCCGTGGGTTGCCGGCGCCCCACGGTCGGCGATTGCGCTCTTAACTACGGACAACGGTTGTGCGCGGGGCGCGGCGGCTACAAACTCCCCTAGCTGCATTAGCCCGCGGGCACTCTCCAGCCAATCGCCAACATCGCTGCCATCGGAGCGCCCGGGATATAGATCGACGATTCGGACGTCGCACGCCGGGTGCTCCGCGACGATACGCTGCGCGCGCGCAGTCGCAGCCTTGCGCCCTGCGTCGTCGGAGTCGGCCAAAATGACGACTCTTGGCGCGCCAGAGAGTGCGGCGAGATGCGCGTCCGTTAGGATCGCATTCGCCCCGCCAAATAACGTCGTGACCGCAGCGGCCGATTCGTCCTTACGTAGCGCGTCACGCAGGGCGTCGGTTTTACCCTCACCCTCGGCGAGATAGATGGCTTCGCCGGCTTCGATCGCGGCGCGACCGTCGTCCACGCGATACAGCGGAAGCTTCATGCCATTTAGGCCCGGCTTCTTCGCGAAGCCGCCTCCTGGCAGCGCGCGATATGGGAAGAAGTCCTTGGAGCGCCCGTTAAGGCCTGGCTCGACGCGATCCACTCGCGCGACGGGTACGCCATTCTCGGAATAGAAGAACGATCGGACAAGGCTCATCGCGCGTGCTCCTCCAGCCAGCGCGCGGCGCCGGCGCGATCGGCGGCGTGGCCGGCGACGATTACGCAATCGAGCATGCCGCCTCTGGCGCCGCAGCTAAGGCAGTGCCAGCGATTCCGTATTTCATCCAACAAGCACGAGGCGTGACGGTCCTCATGTCCGTTAACGGGGCATCTAGCAAGAACACTTTGGCTGAGCCTTCGAATCGCTCGTCCTGGCGTAGTGAGCTCGTAGACACGAGCTATTGTGAGGGCTTCGAGAACCGAGGGTTTCATAACGGGACCGCTTTGAGGAAGGGTATCAACGCCTGCACGTGAAGATTCTCGTCAGTACCATCGCGCGCCGTTCTCAGCGGCGCGCTCATTATGCGGCCCCCTCTCTCGCGAGCCGCTCGCTCACGAAACGCTCCGCTTCCGAAAACGGTAGGCGCTTGCCCCTAAGCCCGATCGCAATCTCTCGTATTTTGCCCTTGGCAACAAGGTCTTTGTAGTGGCTAAGCTTCACTCCGAGGACGCGGCAGGCTTCATCCCTCGTGAGGAGCAGTGGCCTGGAGCTTCGGTCAACGTCGGTTGTCATATCTATTAGTGAACCTCCTTGGCTTGACGTTAGCAAATCCCGTGTGTTATGAAAATGGGGTGCGCGTAACATGGCGGTCCGCAGTAAAGAGGATCTGTGCTGCCGGAGGTTTTTCGCAAACAGCTCTTGCTGCTGAAGCGCGCCTCTATCCGATGGCGTTGACACGCTTCTTGCGCAAACCGGGCCTCCATGGAGCGTATACGCCTGATGCCCGCCAAGTGCGATCTATCAGTCGCGCCTCCGCAAAGCTCGCAAACCTTCCGGGGATTGAACCCTATCTCATAACGCTGGCCTTGCTTGAGGAGCTCCTCTTGCCAGGGACGGCCACCATTGCCTCGGAGCCCTTGCTGGAACTCGCCACTGACCTGGATCCATACTTTGAGGGCGGCATGAGGGGCGCTATCGCCGCCGCGTGGGCCTCACTCGATGATCAAATGCGCTTCGCTCTTCTGGGAGGCGCGGCTGTTGAGTTTGGCAGGGAGCTTCTGCGCCGATTGGAGGGCAAGCCGCCACGGTCAACCAGCCTTGCGATCTTCCTGAACCTCTTTTCCCAAGTTGGCGCACCACTCGAAGGTAAATTGCTGGCAAACGAGGCCCTCGTCCTGAGGATCGCACGCGATCATTTTGAAGCCCAGATCACCGAAGCCCTCGCCAAGCTTGGTGGCACACCCTCAGAACGCCTCGAAACCGCAAGCTCCGTCGTTACGTCTTTTGACGAGGCTATGGCACACGTACTTGATCCTGTTTCGCTCAGCGTCGTTCAAAACGACAGGCTCACCAAAATCAAAGATTACTTAAGTCCCCGCCGGCCCGCGCCTCGCGGCGCACGTAGCACTAAGAGGAATTGAACCGAAATGTCGATTTACAAGCGAAAGAGCGGCCGTTACGCGGTCCTGGTCGATCTCGAATCCAGCGCAACAGGCTTACGCCGTCGTAAGAGCATCGGAACCTTTCGCACGCGCAAAGAGGCGGAGGCCGCGGAGCGCAAAGCGCTCGAAGCGCGTGATCGTGGCATCGACCTTTCGCCGAAAACAGTGACGGTCGCAGAGCTTCTCGACCGCTTCGTCGTCGATCGGCGCGCGAAGGGTCGGGCGCTACGAACCCTTATGCGCTATGAGGAGCTGGCACGGCTCACGATTGCCCCGCATATTGGCGGCGTTCCGCTCGCAAAGCTCGCGCCGGCGCATTTGTCCGCGTGGCTCGCGACTCTTCAGGAGCGCGGCAGCGCGAAGGGTAAACCCCTCGCTCCGAAGTCTGTTTGGCACGCCTTTATGATTCTTCGCTCCGCTCTACGGTGGGCCGTTCGTCACGATCTTGCATGGCGCAATGTCGCGGATGCGATCGACGCGCCGTCTGTGCCGCGCTCGCAAGCACGCGCGATCGACGAGGATGAGGCGGCGCGGTTCTTCCAGGCTGCAGACGCGACTCGCTGGGGGCCGTTCTTCCGCCTTGCACTCGGGACGGGCGCTCGGCGCGGCGAGCTTCTGGCGCTGCGATGGGAGGACGTAATCCTGCCCGAAGTCGGCCAAGCGGCGCTTACTGTGCGGCGAGCCTTCGTCGAACCGAAGGGCAAGGGTGGCCGAATCGTCGAGAAGTGCACCAAGACGGACCAGGTTCGAACGATTCCCCTCGGAGGGCTCGCAATCGAAGCATTGCGCCATCAGTGGGCATTGCAGACTCATGAGCGGCGCGAAGGGGGCCAAGCCTACGTAGACAGCGGCCACGTCTTCCAGCACGAGCTAGGCGGTCCTATTGGGCCGGATCGGGCAACCAAGGCCTTTGCGCGGACGCGCACGCGCTCGAAGGTCAATGCGACGCTTCACGACCTGCGTCACACCGCAGCGTCCTGGATGCTCGCTTCGGGCGTTGACGTTGCCTCGGTCGCGCGGATTCTCGGCCACTCCACGCCGAGCACGACCCTGGGAATCTATGCCCACGTCCTCCCTGCTTCCGAATCGCTAGCGATCGCCACGATCGACACGCGCCTCCGGAGGGCTAAGCTGGCATGAATCTTGTTCGCAGCAGGGTTGGTTTTGTGTCGCACGGCAACCGAATGGCAACCGTTGACTTCGCAACAATCAAAAAACCCTTTAGAACCGTGCTTTTTGTGGAGCGGGCGGCGGGAATCGAACCCGCGACTCTTGCTTGGAAGGCAAGGGCATTACCACTATGCAACGCCCGCGAACTGGGCAGGGCTGGATTTGAACCAGCGTAGCGCTTTCGCGCGCCAGATTTACAGTCTGGTGCCATTAACCACTCGGCCACCTACCCCTGAGATCTCGCAGATTTCGTAGCGACCCTGGGGTACGATACCCGAACAAGGCGCTCCTCGGCAAGGGTGAAACCTCACAAGGTAACCCAAGTAGCTTCCAGTAGCCGTCCTCATGGTCTTCTCATGTGCCGCCCAATGGGGTACCCTTACCATGGAAGCCATAGCAAACTCGCTTGCCCTCTTTTTGGAGTCTGCACGAAGATGAGTCGCCTGCCGGCTCTCGCGCTCGCCACCCTGCTGGGACTGCTCCTGACCCGATGCGGCGGATTCGGCCAGTCGGGCGTTTCGCTGCCTCGCTCCGGCGACGGCGTGCAGACGGTCAGCGACGCGGCCGACTCTTTGGTAGCGCACCGCAGCTCGGCCTCCGAGAACGCGAAGGCGGCGATCGGCGTCACCGATGCCCTCGGGTCGGTGGTCCGCGAAATCAACGAAGGCGAGCATTTTCTCACCCGCTTCGGGGCGGCCACGAAGACCGATTTTTCCCGCACCTCAACCCAAGTGACGGCCGGCTCGAAGCGCGTGCTCTCGGTCGCGGCACTGGTGATGCGGCCGAGCTTCGGCAACGTCAGCGCTTACTGCCAGAGCTCCGCCGGCTACACCGCCAAGGGCATCCCGTCGCTCGACTCGACGTTCGGCTGGCAGAGCGGCACGTTTTCAGGCGGCACGCGGATGACCGACGGTCTTCGTTTTGCCACCTGGTCGGCGAACGCAACCGGCAAGAGCGTACAGGCCCCCGTCGGTGGACTCTCGATCGTGCGCTCGGGTGACGCGGTCTGTCCGATGATGACGCCCACCTACTCGATCAACGGCGCGAACTCAGCGAATACGTTTTCGATTCCGCTCACCGTAACGTATCGCTACGGAATGCTGTGGAATCTGAGCATCAGCAATGCGACGTTCTCCGACGGCGAGAATCTCGACGTCGCGACGACGCCGGCACGTCAGCCTGAGGTCGCCGGGGTGATCACCAAAGGCAACGTCGAGCTCGCAGGTTTCCGCACGAACGTGCGCGGCAACGGTACGCTCACAATCACGAGCACCGGCGCGCAGTACGTAATCGCCGACTGGATCGTCGTCGGGACGTAGGTAAAGAACCTTCTTAGTCGGGCGCTACGCAGGCGATCCGGCCGCCCGATTTTAGAATAACGTTTTTCGCGGCGACGCTGTTCTTTGCAGCGTTGACCTTGACCGTCGCGCTCTGCGAGCCCTTTGAAAGGACGAGCGATTGGGCGCTCGGATTCGCGTCGTCGATGTCGGAGTCTACGCCCGAAGCTTCGGAAATGCGCAAGTGTCCGAGGGTCAGGGTGAGCGCAGCGAGCGTTCCCGGGGGGCAAGCCGCGATCGCCTCCTTGAAGCCGACGCTCGAAGGCTGTACGGTCACACTTCTGCCGGCACCGGCGGCGCCGAGCGTCACGAGAAGTAAAACGGCCGCGAACGTCTTCATCTTCATCTCCACGTAGAGCGAGTTACTCCGGCCCCGTTCGTGCCGTGCGTTCGCAAAACATTCTGCTACGCGGCCGCCGCTTCGTCGGCCATGATCTCGAACCGGTTGCCGTCGGCATCTTCGAAAAAGACCGCGTAGTAGTCGCCGTATTCGGGATGCAGGCCGGGCCCTTCGATCGCGCGCGCGCCGCATCGTGCGGCAACGCGAGCGGCCGCGTCAACCTGCGCCGGCGCTTCGACCGCGAACGCGGCTCTCATCGACCCGGCGCGGTGTTCCGGATCGAGAATTAGACCGAACCTTGGGCGGCCGCCGGCGATCGTTTCATAGCCGGCAAAATCCGGGTCGTTGCCGAGCGGACGATAGCCGATCGCTTCGGCGAGCCCGTCGAAGAGCGCGCGGGCCGCATCGAGATTGCGAACGTGAATGTCAACGTGGTGGAGCATAGCGCGCCCGTTCAACGGTTAAAACTCATATCTTCCTTAGTGCCGGCAGGTTTTGCCGGCGGCTGGGGTACAAGTTCAGCCTGCTATTCGCCGACGTAGCCAAGTGGTTGACGGCACCACACTTGTAATGTGGCCGCGAAAGCGCTCGCCGGTTCGAATCCGGCCGTCGGCTCCAGTTTTGCAACACGCTGAAAGTTGGGTTCAATGGCTCGAGTTAATCACTTCGAAATTCACTCCGCGGATCCGGACGCCGCGGCGAAGTTCTACGCCGACGTCTTCGGCTGGAAGATCTCCAAGTGGGACGGACCGATAGATTATTGGCTCGTCTCGACCGGCGAGGGGCCGGGTATCGACGGCGGAATCGTGCGCCGCCAGGGCGCCCCGCCCGCTTCCGGCGCCGCGGTCAACGGGTACGTCTGCACGATCGTCGTCGAGTCGCTCGATCAAACGCTAAACGCGATCGTCGGCAAGGGCGGTACGATCGCGTTCGACAAACAAGAGATCCCCGGTATCGGACTGCTCGCGTACTTCAAAGACCTCGACGGCAACATCTTTGGAGCGCTGCAGCCGCAGTAATCGCCGACTCGATGCAAGAGGTTAAACCAAAATGGACGAGGCGCGGCCTCGTCCTCGTTTGCGAGCGCTGCTTGAGGGAGCGCATTCCCGAGGAAGACCCCGAAGCCGCCGAACGAATCGGGGACTTCCACTTGCGCAACTGGCTCAAGGAACGGCTCAAGGCCGACGGCCGCTGGGGAGAGATACGCGCGATCGACACCAGCTGCATGGACGTCTGCGCGCGGGGGCGGGTAACCCTCTGCATCCAGCCGGTGGACCGTCCACCCCGGGTGATGGTCGTTGACCCGCTGCAGGATCGCGAGGCCGTGTACGCAGCGATCGTCGAGGAGCTCGGCGAGGCTTGACTATCGGTAACCCTTTGGTTACCATTAATAACGGTAACCATTTGGTTACGAAAGGAGCCCGGATGCCCACCGCGACGACTCGCCCCTCGACCGACGATCTCTTTAAGGCGCTCGCGGATCCCACCCGTCGCGAGATACTCGCGCTGTTGCGCGAGCGAAGCCGGTCGGTCGGCGACCTCGCGGCAAACTTCTACACCTCGCGTCCGGCTATCTCAAAGCACTTGCGCATCCTGCGCGACGCCGCGCTCGTCAAAGACTCGCGCAGCGGCACCTCGCGCCTCTGCGAGCTCGATGCCGCGCCGCTGGAACAGATCGAAGCCTGGCTCGGCGAGTACAAACGATTCTGGGATCACAGCCTTGCACGCCTCAAAGCCCATGTGGAGAGACAACGATGAGCACCACTAGCACCGCAGACGCGATCGTCAAAGAGATTTCAATCGACGCGCCGGCGGCGAAGATCTTCGCCGCCCTGACCGAGCCCGACCAGCTGACGCAATGGTGGGGTGAGGAGGGCAAGTATCGCGTCGAGCAGATGGAGGCCGACCTCCGCGTCGGCGGACGATGGCGCACGACGGGAACGTCGAGCGACGGGCGGCCCTTCGCCGTCGAAGGCATCTATCGAGAGATCGATCCACCGCGCGTACTGGTTTATACCTGGTCTCACGATTGGGGCGACGGCGACCGGACGCAGACGCTCGTCCGCTTCGATCTAACGGAGCGGGGCGGTGCGACGCTCCTGAAGGTTACGCACTCGGGCTTTGCCGATTCGCAGTCGCGCGACGATCACGATCGCGGCTGGACGGTCGTGCTCGGCTGGCTGAACGCCTTCGTTAGCGAAAAAGGGTAGCCGCCGGCGGCATAAGCGTCGCCGGCGTTTTCGCTACTGGAACTCGAACTCGGCGAGGTTCTTTTCGATCTTCCGTTTGACGCGTTGCAGGGCGTTGTCGATCGACTTGACGTGCCGCCCGAGGTCGCGCGCCATCTCTTGATAGCTCTTACCTTCTAAGTATGATTCCAGGACTTGAGATTCCAGCTCCGAGAGATTTTGACGGATGCGCTGGCGGATATCGTCGGAGACTTCCTGGGTAACGACGAGCTCTTCGGGATCGGAAGTCTTCTGCGACGCCATGACGTCGAGCAACGTACGCTCGCTATCCTCGTCGTAGATCGGCTTGTTCAGCGAGATGTACTGATTGAGCGGAATGTGCTTCTGGCGCGTCGCCGTCTTGATCGCCGTGATGATTTGGCGAGTGATGCAGAGTTCGGCAAACGCGCGGAAGCTCGAGAGTTTATCGGCCTTGAAGTCGCGTACGGCCTTGTAAAGACCGATCATACCTTCCTGGATGATGTCCTCGCGATCCGCGCCAATGAGAAAATAACTCTTCGCTTTAATGCGAACGAAGTTTTTGTACTTGTTGAGCAGGTATTCCATCGCCAGGTTGTCGCCGGTTTTCGCGATGGCCACCAGGTCTTCGTCAACCCGCTGTTGGTACTCAACTCCATCCGCCGCTGGATGGGTCATTGCCATAGTTCTTGTCTGCCTCGTGGGGTAGACGAGCCGCATGCGTGGGCCGGAGCTCATCTGGCACGGCACGTCGTCGCTTAGTATATAGGAGGTTCCCCCTCTCTCGTCAAGGACGAAGCGAGCATTCGCGCTGACGAAGGGCCTCGTATATAAGAACGGCAGCCGCGACCGAAGCATTAAGCGAGCTGACCCTCCCTCGCATCGGAATTTGCACCAGGAAGTCGCATTCGCGGCGGACGAGCTGGGACAGGCCACTGCCCTCGCTTCCCAGGACCAGGGCGAGATCGCGGTTGAGATCGGCCCCCCAGAGCGGCGTCGCTTCGGGTGCGGCGTCGGCGCCGGCGACCCAAATATGGGCTTTTTTCAGGGTTCGAATCGCGTCTGCGAGGTTTGAGACGCGGGCGATCGGCAGGTGCGCAGCCGCGCCGGCGGCGGCCTTTCGGACGGTGGCGTTGATCCCCGCCGAGCGGCGCTCGGGCAGGATCAGTCCGCCGGCCCCCGCCGCCTCGGCAGTCCGGACGATTGCGCCGACGTTGTGGGGATCGGTCAGGTGATCGAGCAGGACGAAGAGCCGCGTGCTCCCCGCGGCGCGGGGGACGAGCAACTCGTCGAGCGAGCGGTACGGGAAGGGCGGAGCGAGTGCCACGACGCCCTGGTGAGCCCGAAACGGCACGCGCTCGAAGAAGCCGCGCTGCTCGAAGCGGACGTGGACGTTGCGCTCTTTCGCTTGCGCAAGCAGCGAGCGCAGCGCGCCGTCTCTCGTGCGGTCGGCGGCCACGTGAATAACGCGCAGGCCCTCGCCCCCGAGCAGGGCTTCCTCGACCGCGTGAATCCCGTAGATCAGATCGTCGAAATCCAGCTCGGGGCGGCGCTGCTTCAGCCGGCGACGGTCCAGCTCGTGCCTTCTTTCGAGTCTTTGAGTTCGATGCCGCAGGCCGCAAGCGCGTCGCGGAGGCGGTCCGAGGTCGCCCAGTCCTTACCTTGCCGCGCTTGGGAGCGCAGCGCGATGACTCGCTCGATGGCGTCGGGCGGGGGCAACTGCGCGAGGTCGACGGCACCGTCGCCAAGGCGGGCCTCGGCGAGCACGCGCTGCAGACGATCGACGAAATCGGCCTCGAGCTCGACGACGGGCTCGGCGAGCCACGAGTCGTTCGGTTCGATGCCGAGAATTTTCAACCAGTACGTCAGGCGGCCGAACGCGTCGGCCGCGGCCTGGGGGTCGGCCTGCGGATCGGGCAGATCGCCGGCGAACTCGTAGAGCACGGCGAGCGCCGCGGCGGTGTTCACGTCGTCGTCGAGCGCGGCTTCCATCTGCGCGTCCACCTCCGAAAGCCGGGCCGGCCGTTCCTCGCGACGTGTGGCCAAGAGCCGGTAGGCCGTCTTGATTCGCTCGAGGCCGAGGCCCGCGGCCGCAATCGAATCTTCGGTGAAATTCATGACCTTTCGATAGCCGGTCTGCAGAAAGAGCCAGCGAACGGCCTGCGGATCGTGCCGGCGCAGCAGATCGATCAACGGTTCGAAGTTCCCGAGCGACTTCGACATCTTGCGGTTGTCGAAAAGCAGCAGGCCGCCGTGCACCCAGAAGTTCGCCATCGGCGGATGCGCCATCAGCGGCTCGCTCTGCGCGATCTCGTTTTCGTGGTGCGGGAAGATCAGATCGGCACCGCCACCGTGAATATCGAAGCCCGTGCCGCCGGGATCGAGCAGCTCGTGCGACATCGCGGAACACTCGATGTGCCAGCCGGGCCGGCCGTCTCCGTACGGCTCGAACGGCCAGCGCGGCTCGCCTGGCTTTGCGAACTTCCAGAGCGCGAAGTCGAGCGGATCCTCTTTGTGCTCGTTGACCTCGATGCGCGCGCCCGACTCGAGCTCGGCGACGTTGCGATTCGAGAGCCTTCCGTAGTTGGCGAAGCTCGCGACGCGATAGTAGATGCCGTCGCGCGCGACGTATGCGTGTCCGCCCTCGACGAGTTCGCGAATCATCTTCTGGATCGGCTCGATGAAGAGGGTCGCGTACGGCTCGTGATCGTACTCGAGCACGCCGAGCTTGCGCATCGAGTCTTTGAACTCGGCGTAAAAACCTTCGACGATGGCGTGATAGTCGCCGCCGGTCTCCTTCGCGGCGTTGATGCTGCGGTCGTCGATGTCGGTAACGTTCTGCACGTACGTGACGCGGTAACCGCGATGCGTGAGATAGCGCCGCAGTACGTCGAAGAAAAGAAACGAACGCGCGTGCCCGAGATGCGCCTGCGCCGACGGCGTAAGCCCACAGACGTAGACGCTCACTTCGCCGGAACGCAACGGCTCGAACGCCTCGACCGAGCGGGTGCGAGTGTTATACAGCTTTAACGCCACGGCTCGCTAAATAACCCAGCTCCAGGATTCTTCTTCGGCCGCTTCGCCCTGTTCGACTTCGGTAAGCCGCCGTTCCAACTGTTCCACCCGCCGCGCTACACGCACGATCGCATCGGCTGTCGGATCGGGCATCTCGACTTGCGGCCTGGCGGAAACGACGCGCACCGGCTTGCCGTCCTGCGCCACGACGCGCGCCGGTACGCCGACGACGGTCGCGTTCGCCGGCACGTCTTTCACGACGACCGAACCGCCGCCGACCTTTGCGTTGTCGCCGAGCACGATCGCGCCGAGCACGGTAGCGTTCACACCGACGGTGACGTTGCGGCCGAGCGTCGGATGGCGCTTTCCGCGCGAGAGGCTCGTTCCACCGAGCGTCACGCCCTGATAGATCGTACAGCCGTCGCCGACTTGCGCGGTCTCGCCGATGACGACGCCCATGCCGTGGTCGATGAACACGCCCTTACCGATCTCCGCCGCCGGATGGATCTCGATGCCGGTCAGAAAGCGCGCGATGTTCGCTAAGAAGCGTGGTAAGATCGGAACTCCGGCCCGATAGAGCGAGTGATTGACGCGATGCGCGAGCAGCGCGTGAAAGCCGGGATAGGAGAGCACCACGTCGAGCCAGCCGCGAGCGGCCGGATCGCGCTCGATCGGCGCCTGCAGGTCGGCAGCAATGGTCTCGAAAGGCTCGTCCATGTGCGAACAGTTTAACCCGGCCGGTCAACAAATGGGTTCGAGCACGCCGGCTAGCGTGCGGGGGCGCCGAGGGCGTCGAGGGCCTCGACGAGCGCCACGGCCGCAACCGCGATGCCGCTGCCGTCACCCGTAAAACCGAGCCCCTCGCTGCTCTTGGCCTTAACCCCGACGAACGACGCTTCGAGCTCCAGACAGTCGGCGACATTTTTACGCATCTGCTCGATGAAGGGCGCGAGCTTGGGCCGGTCAACGACGATCGTCGCGTCGACGTTGACGATTGCATAGCCCGCTTCGCGCACCGCCGCTCCGCACTGCGCGAGCAGTTCCATCGAGTTCGCGTCCTTCCAACGGAGATCGCTTGCCGGGAAGCGCGAGCCGAGATCGCTCAATCCGGCCGCGCCGAGCACCGCGTCGGCGATCGCGTGCGCGAGCGCGTCGGCGTCTGAATGTCCCAGCGCGCCGCGTTCGAAGGGTACGTCGACACCTCCGAGTACGAAGCGGCGCCCCTCGACCAGAGGATGGGCGTCGAAACCGTGACCGACGCGTATCATCCCGCGGCGAGCGTTTGCGGACGGCGCCGGAGAATCGCGTCGGCGCGGGCGATGTCTTGGGGAAGCGTTACCTTGAAATTCTCGCCTGGCGAGGAAATGACGACGACCTCGACGCCAATGCGCTCGAGCAGCGCCGCATCGTCGGTCACTGCCACGCCTTCTTCCCGCGCGCGTTCGTGCGCGGCACGCAGATCCGCCGCCCAGCCGAACTGCGGCGTCTGCGCGGCCCAAAGCTCGCCCCGCTCGAGCGTTTGGTCCACGATCCGCGTATCGGGATCGACGCGTTTGATCGTATCGACGACCGGTTCGGCGAGCAACGCGCCGCGGCCCTGACGCGTCTCGCGCATGCCGCCGCGAACGCCGTCTTGCGTGACGAGCGGACGCGCACCGTCGTGGATGAAGGCCGCATCGCAGTCTTCGCTCAAAGCGACGACGCATTCGCGCGCACTCTCCTGCCTCGTTCTCCCGCCCGCAATCACTTTGTGCGCGAGGTTCGCGGCGAGATGGCGCACGAGCGCTCGCATCGGATCGATCGATTCGGGCTCGGTCGCAATCACGAGCTCGCAGATCTCCGGCATCGCGGCAAAGGTTCGGATCGACCAGCCGACCATCGGCAGCCCGGCGAGTTCGATGAACTGCTTCGGCCGGCCGAGGCGCGTGCCGCTCCCTGCCGCGACGATCGCGGCGGCCCACTTCAAGAGGCGACGCCTTCGCGTTTCGGACGGGCGAAGATCATGCGGCCCGCGACGGTCTGCAGGACGCTCGTCACGATGACGTCGATCTCTTCGCCGATCAACCGCCGCCCGTGCTCGACGACGATCATCGTTCCGTCTTCAAGGTAGCCGATGCCTTGATGGCCTTCCTTGCCTTCGCGGATCACCGCGACGTGCAGCTCTTCGCCGGGCAGCACGACCGGTTTAACCGCATTCGCCAGCTCGTTGACGTTGAGGACCGCAACGCCTTCGACGTGCGCGACGCGATTGAGATTGTAATCGTTGGTGACGAGCTTCGCGCCGAGCTCCTGCGCCAGGCGAACGAGGCGCGCGTCGACGTTCCCCATCGGCATGTCGTCGTAGTCGCGCTCGGTGATCTCGAAGGTCGTCAGCTCCTGCAGGCGGCTGAGCACGTCGAAGCCGCGGCGCCCGCGCGTGCGTTTGAGCGGATCGACCGAGTCGGCGATCGACTGCAACTCGCGCAGCACGAAGCGCGGGACGACGAGCGCGCCGTCTAAGAATCCGCTCTCGACGATGTTGACGATGCGCCCGTCGACGATTGCCGAGGTGTCGACGAGCTTCGACGTTCCGCCGCCGCTGCCGGCGGAGCCGTGCGGCATCGGCACGATCTTCGTCTTCGCGCCGATTCGCGCACCGAGATAGGCGGCAAACGTCGCCATGAAGAGGTAGAGGACGATCGCGATGTACGTTCCCGAGCGTCCGACGTCGGAGATCAGCTCGAAGACGATTCCCTTGATGAGAAACGCAACGAGCAGGCCGACGACGAGTCCGACCGCGCCGCCGGCGATCTCCGCCGGCGTCAGGCGCTCGATCGCACCTTCGGCCTGAGTCAGTTGCCCCTCAAAAAGCGCTTGTGCCACCGGCGCGAGCAGTGCCCCGAGGATCGCGCCAACGACCGGCGAGCCGATCAAGAACATCAGCTGCCAGGTTTCGCTGGCAAAATGCGGCGAGAAGAGGCTGAAGTACGCTTCGCGGCCCAATAGGAACCCCGTCACGCCGAACACGATGATGAAGGCGATGCGGAGGACGGTCTCCGATAGGTTGGTCTTGGCTACTCGAATGATATGAAGGCTCCGCAGACGTCGTTGGCAAGAAAGCGGCCTCTACGCGTCAACCGAATCGCGTCTGAGGTGCGCTCGAGCAGACCCGTCTGGGCGAACTGCGTGACGACGGGATCGTAGTCCCTGATCACGTCGATACCGTATCGCTCTTTGAACTCGCTTAGACGAACCCCTTGCACGGTACGCAGGGCGAGCATCAGCGCCTCCCCCACTCGCCGCCGGCCCACGAGACGCTCGCCCTCCGAAGGAATAGGCCCTCCCCCAAGCGCCGCATCGATGTATTCCTCGAGTCTTCGGGTGTGTACCGAGCGCACGCCGCTACGGTACGAGGCCGCGCCGACGCCGAGACCGATATACTCGCCGTTTGCCCAATAGTTCATGTTGTGCGCGCATTCGTGGCCAGGCCGCGCGAAGTTGCTCACTTCGTACTGCCGGTAGCCGGCCGAGGCGAGCGTATCGATCGCCAGCGCGTAGAGCTCGGCCTCGCGCACGTCGTCCAAGAACGCGCCGGGCTCGCGCGCTTGCCACGCTGCGTAGGGCGTTCCCTCTTCCACGGTGAGGCCGTACGCCGAGATATGATCGACGTCGAGGGCGATCGCACGTTGCAGCGAGCGTTCCCAACTCGCCGGCGTTTGTCCCGGCACCGCGAACATCAGATCGAGGGAGACCGACGCGATCCCCGCGTTGCGCGCGGCGTTGACGACCGAGTCGACTTGCGCGACGGTATGCTTTCTACCGAGCGTGCGAATCTCGGAAGGTTCGAAAGATTGCACGCCGATCGATAGGCGAGTGATGCCGGCTTGCCGGTAGCGGCGCGCGTCGCCGTCGCGGGCGAGCTCGGGATTGAGTTCGATCGAGCGCTCGACGGTCGCGCCGAAGCGCTCTTCGAGACGTCCGGCCAGATCGGCGATCGTCTCTGCGTCATACGCATTCGGCGTGCCGCCGCCAAAATAGATCGTCGCCGCCGTCGCGCGCGGCTCGCGTTCGATCTCCGCTTCGAGCGCGGCGAGGTACCGCCGCGCCGAGGATTCGCGGATCGGCCACTTCGCAAAATCACAATACGGGCAAAGATACGGACAGTACGGGAGATGGACGTAAACACCGAGCACGTTACGTCGCGGCGAGGTATGGGGCAGTCAGCTCCGTGATCTTGCCGACGACGTCGTGCGCGACCTCTTGCGCGGCCGCCCCGATCGCGTGTTTGATCGCATTGCGGCTCGAGCGTCCGTGCGTCACGATACAGTTTCCGCGCAAACCCAGCAGCGGCGCGCCACCATAGGTTTCGTAGTCGAATTTTTTGCGCAGCCGTTTGAGCGCCGGCGCGAGCATCGCCGTGCCGACTTTCGTCAGCAGGTTTCCGCCGAGCAGCGCGTCGCGCATCACGCGTCCGAAATCCGCGATCATGCCCTCGCCCGCCTTGAGCACGATGTTGCCGACGAATCCGTCGGTAACGATCACGTCGGCAACGTTGTGGAAGAGCGCGCGGCCTTCGACGTTGCCGATAAACTTCACGGGCGCGGCTTCGAGCAAGTCGCGCCGCTTCGAGCGCAAGCTGATTTCCCTTCGTCCGTTCTTCTCCGACCGAGAGCACCGCGACGCGTGGTTCCGCAACCCCGAGCACCGCACGCGCGTACGCCGATCCCATGATTCCGAACTGTTCGAGCCACTCGGGCTTACAATCGACGTTGGCGCCGGAGTCGAGCAGAACGGTTGGCCCGTTGAGCGCGGGCCAGACGGTCGCAATCGCGGGGCGCCAGATCCCTTCGATCGTTCGCAGCTTGACGACCGCGATTGCGAGGAAAGCGCCGCTGTTACCGGCGGAAACGACGGCATCGGCTTGCCCCTGCTTGACCAGATTGACCGCGATGCCGAGCGAGGTGCGCTCGCACGAACGAGCCGCCGCCGAGGGCGAAAGATCCATGGCGATGGCTTCGGGAGCGTGGATGACCGAGATCGAATCGCTGCCCGGCCGGCGCGCCAAAAGGGCGCGTACCCGCGCTTCGTCACCGACGAGAAGTATCTCGACATCGAACTCCTGGGCGGCCAACACGGCTCCGGCTACGATCTCTCCGGGGGCGTGGTCTCCACCCATCGCGTCAACGGCGATGCGCGCTCGATTCACGGAGCGCTCTTTGGGGGATACCCCGGGAATCCTTGCCTGAGGTCAACATTTCGCCGGGAGAGTCAACATTTGGCGCTTGCGTTCACATGCGCCCCATGGTACTATCTGCCGGCTATGGCCAAGCGCTGTGAAGTTTGCGGGAAGGGACCCACGACGGGGAACAACGTCAGTCACGCCATGAATAAGACGCGGCGTCGCTGGCTCCCCAACCTGCAATCCGTGCGGATCGACGACCGCGGGGTGCACCGCACCGCCCGCGTCTGCACGCGTTGTCTGCGCTCGAAGCGCGTTACCCGCCGAGCCTAGCGCCCTTCCACTCCGAAATGCTCCCAGCCCGACCGCTCGAGCGGCCGGCTCTGTCTGCGCACGCCTTCTTCCTTCTCGAGGACGCCTACGCGCAGCAGCGGGCGTCCGAACCTTTTCGCAAAGCGTCCCGCTAGATAGTCGAAGGCTCGCGGCCGGATCGCCGCCAGCAGTTCGAAATCCTCGCCCCCGGCCAGCGCGTAGCGCTCGGCATCCTCGCCCCTGCTTTGCGCAAAGGCGCGCGCCGCCGGCGCGACCGGCACGTTTTCGATCGCCGCGCCGCAGCCGCTGGCCGCACAGAGACGGTACACGTCGGTAGAAAGCCCGTCGGAACAGTCCATCATCGCCGTAACGTTGGCACTCGCGGCTAAGAAGCGCCCTTCTGCGAGCCGAGGCTGCGGGCGGCGAAACGCCTCTTGCGCGTCGGGCGCGCCCTCGAGCCCGGCTCGCGCGGCTCCGAGTTCTCCGGTAACGGCAAGCACGTCGTTGGCGCGGCCTCCGGAACGCGTCTTGACGTTTGAAGGCCGAACCTCGCCCACGACGGCAATCGAGATCGTGATCGCCTCGCTGCGCGTCAGGTCGCCTCCGGCGATGGCGATGTCGTAACGGTCCGCCGCCTGTGCGATCCCCCGATAGAGCTCGAGCGCATCGCCGGCCGCATCCTTTTTCGCAACCCCGAGCGCGACCGTGGCGAGCACCGGACGCGCGCCCATTGCGGCGAGATCGCTTAAGTTTGCAACCATCGCGCGCCAGCCGGCGTCTTCGAGCGACATCGCTTCGCGCGTGAAGTGCACGCCTTCGACGAGCATGTCGGTCGAGATGACGCTGCGGTGCGAGCGGGAAGGCTGCCAGAGCGCCGCATCGTCGCCGATCCCCAGCAGCACTCGGCTCTTCGCTTCGTCGCGGCGCCCTCGCGAGAGCAACGCCTCGATGCGCGCGACGATCTCGTCCTCGGTCACGCCAAAAGCGAACGAATATGGCGCAGGGCTGCCGCCGGATCGGGCGCGCCGAAGACCGACGACCCCATCACCAGGGCGTTGGCTCCCGCGTTGACGAGCGCGCGCGCGTTCGTCTCGCCGACGCCGCCGTCGACTTCGATCAAACACTCCGCATTGCGCCCGTCGATCAGCGCGCGAGCCTCGCGCACCTTTTCGATCGCATGCGGTATGAATTTCTGTCCGGAGAAGCCGGGATTCACGCTCATCACGAGCACGGTGTCGCAGTCCTCGATGATGTCTTGCAGCAGCCCGACCGGCGTCTGCGGGCAGATCGCGATGCCGGCTTTGACGCCCATCGAGCGCAAGTGCACGAGCAGCCGCTGCGCGTGGTATGTCGCCTCGAGATGGAAGGTGATCCGGTCGCAACCTGCCTCGCGGAAATCGTTGACGTAGCGTTCGGGTTCGACGATCATCAGGTGAGCGTCGAAGGTCAACGGCGAAAGCCGGCGCAGATCGCCGATGATCTTCGGGCCCCACGTTATATTCGGAACGAACTGCCCGTCCATCACGTCGAGGTGCAGGTACTCCGCCCCCGCGTTCTCGACGCACTCGATTTGCTCCGCGATGCGCGCGAAATCCGCCGATAAGAGCGAAGGCGCGAGGATCGTCATTTACGGGCCGTCGCTCGGTTGGGGAGATGCCGGTTTGTTGCCGTAGATCTTCGGCGGTTCGTGCCCGAGGCGCGTCTCGCCGGCCAGCGTGCCGTTGGCGTACATGTCGAGTACCGACGTTCCGACCGCGGTTACGGTGAAGTCCAGCTTTTGCCCGGGCTCGGCGAAGGCGTGATAGAGATCGTAGGTGCCCGTGGCGTCGGTTAATGCGAGACGGACGTCGACCTGGGCGCTATTTGTGGGATCGTCGGGCTGCGGAACCGAGACGAGCACGTGCACCTGGTGAAGGATGTACCCCGACTCGTTCGGACCGGCGCTGACCTGCAGCGCGACCGGGTCGTACGAGGCAATTTTTGCGTCGGGCGCCGGGAGTTGACGCGCGACCATTCCGTGCTGCGGGCCGCTCTTACCCAGCGGCGTCCAAACGATCTGGCCGAGTTTGACGCCGGCGTTCGTGGCGAGCGTTCGCGCCTGATCGATCGTCAAGCCGACGAAATCGGGAACGCGCAGCCCCGTCTTGCCGCCGGAGCTGACGGTCAGCGTCACGGTATCGCCTTCGTGCACGCTCGTAAGCGGCGAAGGCTGCTGCGAGATGACGTGCCCTTCCGGAATGATGTCGCTTTTTGCGTAGGCGATCTTTCCGAGCGCGAGGTGCGTGCGCGAGAGATCGAGCTGAACCTCGCGCAGCGACTGATACCGCAGATCGGGCATGAGACGAGCGAGGATGCCGTCGCTGATGACGAATGAAATCTGCCGCCCCTGCCGCACTTGGTCCCCGGCATTGGGCCGCTGCATGATCACGACGCCCTTGGGATAACGGTCGCTGATCGTATGATCGACGATGGCCGAGCTCAGCCTCAGCCGGTTGACCTCGGCATTGGCGTCGCTGAGCGTCTGGCCGATAAACGACGGCACGGTCACGGTCGCCGAGGAGGGGATCAAAAAATCGAAGATCTGACGTCCGAACCACACGACGATGGCGACGAACACGACCAGGACGAGCGGAAAGAGCCAGTCGCGCGGAAGATAGGCGCTTAGGGATTGCTTCAGGTGAGCGCCTCCAGGGGCACCTTGTTGAGATCGAGGTTGCTGAAGATCCGCTGCGCATCTTCGTGCTCTTCGAGCGCTTCGAGAAACGTAAGCGCCGCCGAAAGCTCCGCGCCGCCCAACTCCAGCTTCGTCTTCGCGCGCATGCCGAGATAGGCATCGGAGATGCGTTCGTCGCGGGCGCGAAGCGCATCGCGCACCTCGGCCAGCATCGCCGGCCGCGTGTAAATCGTCGCGAAATCGTCTTCGTATTCGATGTCCTCTACGCCGTCAACGAGCGTTTCTTCCATGAGCACGTCTTCGGATTTGCCCGCGGGGTCGAGCTCGATCATGCCGACCGGATCGAACAGCCACGCAACGCCGCCGCTCTCGCCGAGGCTCCCTTCGTGGCGCGTGAAAAGAAAGCGCATTTCGCCGGCGGTCCGGTTCCGGTTATCGGTCGCAGCGTCGACGATGACGGCGAGCCCGTGCGGACCGTACCCTTCGTAGCGGATCTCCTCGATCTCGCGCTCGCCGCCTTGGCCCGAGGCGCGCGCAATCGCGCGCTTGATGTTATCCGCAGGCATGTTGAACCCGCGGGCTTTTTCAACCGCCATCTTCAGCCGGTAATTGGCTTCGGGATCGGGCGAGCCGCCCTTCGCTGCGAGGATCAGCTCTTTGCTAAGCTTGGTGAAGAGGGCACCGCGCTGGGCGTCGACCTTCCCCTTCTTCAGCTTGATATTGTGCCATTTTGAGTGTCCAGACATGGGAGTTCGCCCCCTTCGCTAGCCCGGCCCGATAATCCAGGTCGGGAACCACATCCGCTGGTGCCAGGCGTCCCACGGTATCGGGTGGGCGGCGAGGATCGGATAGAAATAGACGAAGCCGGCGGCTGCCGCGGCCACATAGGTGCCGACGGCGAGGCCGCCGAGCCAGCGGAGATTCTCCTGGCGCCTGCACCACTGCCAGCATCGCTGCAAGACGATCGCGTTGCAAAGACAGATCAAGGGGATGTTGACGTAAAAGTGATACGCGAAGATCAAGCGCGGCGACAAGATCCAGGGCAACCACTGCAGCAGATAGGTCACCACGATCAGGCAGTACGCCTTATTCCACTCGCGTACCGCCAGCACGCCGACGAAAAAGACCGAGAAAAGCCCGAACCAGAGAATCACGGGGTTCGGCATCGAGGTGATCTCGTAGATGCAGCACCCTTTCGGATCGTTGGTGTTGGCGCGGCGGTCTTGATAGAAGTACGCGACCGGGACGTAGTCGATCGGCCACTCCCACCACTGCGACGAGTAGGGGTGCGTCGCGCGAAGATTATGGTGATACTCGTACATCGTGTACTGCCGGTAGACGACGTCGTTGAGGCTATGGACCTCGGCGGGATCGGGCGAGTGGCGGACGAGATCCGGCACCCAGGCCAGCATATACACCGTTGCGCTGACGAAGAGAATCGTCGCAAACGCGCCGTCGAGGCGGAAACCGCGCGGATTTCCCCAGAGCGTCGGACGCCCGCTGAAAAAGAAGCGCTGCAGCCAGACGAACGAGAGCACGACGAAGCTAACGCCGAAGCCCATCACGCCGTACCACTTGCTGCTCACGAGCAGGCCCAGCGCGACCGTAAAGAAGATCAGCCAGCGCCGCGACGCGTGTCCGCTCTCGACCGGCGTTCCCCGCGCATCGCGAATCTGATCGTCGGCATAGAGCACGCCGCCGTCGGGCGTTTCGTAGCCCACGCTGCCGTCACGGCGGTACTCGATTTTCAGCGGGTCGTCGTCGTAGACGAGCACGCCGCCCTTGCCCTCCGAAGTTGCGCCGCGCGTAATCTTCCCGCGGGCGTCGATCGCGCCGCCGTCGGCGGCGAACAGATTCGTCGCACCGGCGGCGTCGCGCAACGCGTAGGATCCCTCACCGAACGAGAGCTCGAGCCGCTTGTCTCCGAAGTACGCTGGAAAGAGAAGGTAGCGCACGAGCAGATAGATCCCGCAGCCGGCGTAGAGCGTGACGATCACCGTCGACGCGGTGTCGAAGCCGAACACGAGCCGACCGAGGAAGGCGAGGACCAGTCCGGCGGCCAGCGAGCCGCCGGCACCAGCCGCAAGCCCCCACCCCGGAACGTCAACGTTCTTGCGCTCGCCGACCTGCGAACTGATCCAGAAGCGATAGAATGCATAGACTGCAAGGGTCGAAAAGAAGACGACGAAGCCTTCGGGCGTGGCGATGCGCGATTGGACGAAGTGCATCCCGTCGAAGCTGAGCAAGAGCGCCGTGACCGTGGCGAAGAGCGTCGAGCCGGTCACGCGCTTGGCAAAGACGTAGAGCAGCATCACGACCAGCGCGCCGAAGACGACGTCGAGGAAACGCCAACCGTAGGAGTTGTCCCCGTTGCCCATATGGCCGACGAGCGCGTTGAGGCCGGTCCAGCCTCCCAAGCCGTGGCCGTGCGGCATTCCGCCGAAGAGCGCCATCGAGAGCGTGATCAGCAGCTTGCTCAGCGGCGGATGCGTATTCTCGTAGATCCGCAGGTTCTGCAGATACTCTTCGCCCGCGCGCGCGAAGTAAATTTCGTCGAACACCTTATCCGTCGGCCACCAATAGCCGACGAAGGAGAGCACGAAGTTTCCGACGCCCAGCGCCGCCACGATCGCATAATCGAGCGGCGCGCGCATCGTTGCCAAACCCGCTCGCGGATCGAACCAATGATTCGCCCAGCCCAGGGCCGCCTCGTATGCCGGGGCCTTTGCGCTCCCGGCTTTCGGTTTCGCCGCCTCCGCGGCGCCGGCGGATGCGCGGGGTTCGACACCGCCGAGAAAGAGGTAGCCGAGCCAGAAAAACGTCGCGACCGTTATCAGAGAGAGGACCGACGTGACCGGGCCCCAGAGGTTCTGCTCGTTGGCGCCCGGGACGTTGCCGGTAACCACGTGCAAGTACTGCAAGCTGTAGATGAGGTTGGCGAAGAGCACGAGAGAGAGCGCGATCGCGCCCCACAAGTAGCGCCGCGCGAAGGGAATGCAGGCAATCGTGAAGAGGACGCCGTCGAAGAGATAGCGCTCGTGCATGCGCGTCGATAGCACGAAGAAGGCGATCGTCGAGATCGCGCAGGCCTCGAGGAACGCCTGCGCGCTGCGGTCCTGGAGATAGCGCCACACGATCAGCACGATGGCGGCAAGAAGCAGCAAAAGGCCCCAGAGATACTGCGGCAGGCCCAAGATGCTCTGGCTATCGGGGATCCACATCGTCCCGCGCAGCGCCCAAAGATTGAACGCGTTGACGCTATTGTAGGGATAGACGTTCGAGCCGTAGGCGTACCGTTCGATGAGCCAGCCGAACGCCGCGACCGGATTACTCGGATGGAACGGCTCGCTGACGAGCAGCGCGAGCAGTAAGGCGGCCCCGATGCCGGCGAGCGTGGCGGTGATTCGCTCCCGGCGGCGCTCGGGCGCGGCTAGCGCGAAGGCGAGCATCAGCGGCAGCAATACGGCCGCCTGCGGTTTGATCAGCAGCGAATAGCCAAAGGCGAGCCAGGCTCCGACGATCCAGCCCATCTCGGCGTTCCGTCGCGCGTTCGCGGAACTTGCCGGAGTGCAAGGGTCTTCGCTGCGCAGCAGCAGGTAGATCGCGAGCAGCGCGAGACCTCCCGAGATCGAGTTGAACTTGGCCCCACGAGGCGGAGATGTAGATCGTCGCCGGGTTGAAGAGATAGATCGCCGCGGCGGCCAGCGCAACGCCGGTCGCGGCGAAACGGCGGACGATGGCAAAGAGCATCACGCCGACCCCCAGGTCGGCGAAGATCGCCGGCAGTTTCACGAGCACCCGCATGACCGTGTAACCGGAGTCGTGCGCCGCGAAGAACAGATGCCATATTCGCCCGACAAAGGCGAGTACGTAGAAGTAGCCCGGCGGATAGTCGGCAAAGCCGATCGACGAATAGAAGCTCGAAAATCCACGCTCGCTCAGCGCGAGCGCCCACGCGACGTAGGTATTGACGTCGGTCTTGAAGCCTTCGTTATCGACGAAGAGCAGCCGGACGAAGAATGCGGCCAGCAGGAACGCAGGCAGCGCCCAGACGGTGAGGTTCGAGCGAGCCGGCGCGCGGGTCATGCAGCGGCGAGACCGAGCGTACCCGCCAAAAACTCACGCAGCTCGCGATTGGCATGGCGTTCGATCACGCCGACGTGTTCGGCGGCGGTTTGCGTCGCCGCCTCGCGCGCACCGAGCTCGTCGAGCGCCTCGACGACGTGGCGGACCGCCGGCGCATCGAGCATCGATCCCCTCGCGTAGGCCTCGACCACGGCGCTGCGCGCCGCGGAGGGCGGCTGCGAGATCGCCCACACGACCGGGAAGGTCCACTTTCGCCGCGCGATGTCGCTGCCGGCCGTCTTGCCGGTCTCGCCCAGCGTCGACCAGATGCCCGCGACGTCGTCGCGAATCTGAAAGGCCATGCCGTAGGCGCGTCCGACGTCGCCGTACGCCGAGATCGCCGCGGGATCACAACCCGCGGCGTATGCGCCCAAACGGCACGAGGCATCGAAAAGCTGCGCCGTCTTGCACTCGATCATTCGATAGTACGCGGGAAGATCGACGGTGCGCTCCGACTCGAAGTGCAAGTCGAGCGATTGGCCTTCGCACATCACCGCATGGGCCTCGTGCAGAAGCGCGAGCATCTCGAGGACGCGCCCAGGGTCGAGGTGCGCGGCGGCCTGCTCCAGGCTCAGGAAACTCAGCGCGCACATCGCGTCGCCGCCATTGATTGCGGCGGCGACACCGTATTGGCTCCAGAGCGTGGGGCGCCCGTGACGGAGCTCGTCGCGATCTTCGATGTCGTCGTGAACGAGCGAGTAGTTGTGAAAGATTTCGACGGCGACGGCGGCGTCGAGCGCGTACTCGAGCGGGGCACCCTCGCAGGTCGCAACGCGCATTACCATTTGCGGCCGCAGGCGCTTGCCGCGCCGCGCCGGTCCGTATCTGCCGTACCCGAAGTGGCGTAAAAGCATATCGGAGATCTCTTCCGATCCCCGATATCCGGCTATTCGCTCTTCGAGGGCGCTTTCGAAGCGCTCGCCAAAATCGACCGGATTACGCAGAAGCGGCCAGCTCCTCCATCCGCGCTTCGACCTGATCGACCAGCCATCCGGGCGTCGAGGCGCCCGACATCAATCCGGCGACGTGCACGTTGGCGAACCACTGCGGCTGCAGTTCGTCGGGGCCTTCGATATGGTAGGCTCGCGCACCGTGCGATTCGGAAAGATCGGCGAGGTGTTTGGTGTTCGCCGACGTCTTTCCGCCGACGACGACCATCACGTTGACGTCTCTTGCCAAACGAAGCGCTTCGTTCTGCCGGTTATGCGTATCCGTGCAAATCGTGTTGACGGCGCGCACCTCGTAGTATTTTGCCGAGAGCGCCCGCACGATCTCGGTGAACCCTTCGCCGGACCAGGTCGAACTGCACGACGACCCCGACCTTGCTCGAACGCGGAAGCTTGTCGACGTCGCTCGGGCTCTGGATGCACCACGCGCCGGGAACGTGGCTGAGCGTCCCTTTGACCTCGGGGTGGTTTGGGTCGCCGATGACGACGATCTTGTAGCCGTCGGCCTTGAGCTTCTCAGCTTGAACGTGAATCTTCGTTACCATCGGGCAGGTGGCGTCGATGATCTCGAGGTTCTTGGCTTTGGCCTTCTCGAAGACGTCGACGGGAAGGCCGTGCGCGCGGACGAAGAGCGCGCCGGTATCAACGTCATCGACGACGGCGGCGTTCTTGAGGCCGCGGGAGGCCAGCGACTCGACCATCTGCGGATTGTGGACGACGTGTCCGAGGGTCGTAACATCGCCGCGCGAGGCGATCGCCTCCTCCGCTTTCTTTACCGTGATGGCAACCCCGAAGCAGAAGCCCTGGACGGATGCCTTACGAATTTCCACCGATACTCCCCGCCAACAGCTCTATTGAATTCATGACCTCGCCCGTAAACTTCGCCAAGTCCTCGCGGGTTGCTTTCCTGCCGGCCTCGAGGGCAAGCGGAGCGCCGAACGCTACGGTAATTTGCGCAAAATGCAGCGCCCGGTCGCTGCCGACGATGCAGGCGGGCACCACGGGTGCCTTTCCCAGCGACGCCAAAAGTGCGACACCTGTCTGAGGCTGGACGTCACGGCTGCGGTTTCGCGTGCCCTCCGGAAAGATTCCGATGGCGCCGCCGGCATCCAGCACCGAGAGCGAGCGCCTGATCGCCGCGGTCGCGCTGCCCTGCCGATCGACGGCATAGGCCCCGAGCGCGCGTATTGCCGGCCCGAGGACGGGGACAACAAAGAGCTCTTTCTTCGCCATATAGCTGATGCGCCGCGGACAGAGACAACCCATCAGCGGCGGATCGAGGTACGAGACGTGATTGCAGGCGACGATCAGCGGTCCGCTCGACGGAACGTTTTCCGTTCCAAAGACTCTCGCATGCCAGAACACGCGCGCCGCCGTACGCACGGTGAACTTGGAAAAGTCGTAAAAATCCAAGCGCAGGCTCAGGGCGCCGGTGAGAGCTTTGCGACGATCGCGCAGATTTCGTCGACCACGTGGGCGGCGTCGATCTCGCTCGAATCAATGACGTATGCGTCCTTCGCCGGGACGAGCGGTGAAATCGCGCGCGTGCGGTCGAGACGGTCGCGCTCCTCCAAATCCTTGCCGAGCCGGCGCACGTCGACGTCGACGCCGCCCCGCTCGAGCTGCAGCCGGCGGCGCGCGATGCGCGCGTTGACCGACGCGGTGAGAAAGATCTTGACGGGAGCGTCCGGCAAAACGACCGTCCCGATATCGCGACCGGCCATGACGACCGGGGCGTCTTGCGCGATCCGGCGCTGCGCGCGGACCATCTCCGCGCGCACGGCTGCGTGCGCCGCGACGGCCGAGACGATCGCCGTTACCTCGCTGCTCGCAAGCGCGCGCTCGTCGAGTTCTTCTCCTCCTGCCGTGATGCGAAAGCCCAGTGGCGCCGACTCGTCGATCCGTACTTCGACGGGAGAGGCCTGCACGAGACGGGCGAGCGCGGCACCGTTATCGACGTCGGTACCGGTATGGAGGGCCAAATACGCCAGCGCCCGATACATCGCGCCGGTATCGAGATAGAGCACGCCCAGTCGTTTAGCCGTCGCGCGTGCAACGGTCGTCTTACCCGACGCCGCCGGCCCGTCGATGGCAACCTGCAGACCCGTCATCGTATTTCGCTCCCTCGATTCGCCCGGAGGTCACCCTCACCTCGCAGAACCTAACCCTAGGTTGGCAAAAGCGCGATCGATCTATTTCTGTTCCGCCTGCGGCTTTGAATCGGCGCGCTGGCTTGGACGCTGCCCGCAATGCGAAGCGTGGAACTCGTTCGACGAACGGGCCTTTACCGTCGGGCGGGCCTCAAAGCGCGACGAACGGCCGGCCGCCGCGCCGGCGGCGACACCGTTGGCGCTCGCCGAAATCGAATCGAGCGCGCTCGGGCGGCTGCGAATGGATATGCCGGAGTTCGACGCCGTTTTGGGAGGCGGCACGGTTCCCGGAAGCCTGACGCTCGTCGGCGGGCCGCCCGGTGCGGGCAAGTCGACGCTGCTTCTGCAAATCGCGGCACGCCTCTCACGGCGCGGCGAAGTCGTGTACGTCTGCGGCGAGGAATCGGCCGCGCAGGTCAAGCTGCGCGCAGATCGCACGCTGCGCGGCGAGGATTCGCGCAACCTGCTCATTTATCCCGAGACGAACCTGCGCGCGGTGCTCGATCACGTAGAGCGCAGAGCACCGCTGGCGATGGTCGTCGACTCGATTCAAACCGTGTGGCTTCCCGAGAGCGAGGCCTACGCCGGCAGCATTACCCAAATTCGCGATTGCACGCAGGCGCTCATGGAGTATTCGAAGCGCAGCGGCTGCGCGACGTTCATCGTCGGGCACGTAACCAAGGACGGTGCGATCGCCGGGCCGCGTTTGCTCGAACACCTCGTGGATACCGTACTTTATTTCGAGGGCGAGACCAGCGGCGAGTACCGGATCCTGCGCGCGTACAAGAACCGCTTCGGATCCGTCGACGAAATCTGCGTCTTTTCGATGCACGATTCGGGATTGCGTGAAGTCGCCAATCCATCGGAACTCTTCGCCGGAGCGAGAGCGCAGCGTCCCAGTGGTTCCTGCGTCGTCGCATCGATCGTCGGCTCGCGTCCCGTGCTCGTTGAAGTCCAGGCGCTCGTCGGCGAGACCAGCTACGGCACCGCGCGGCGGCTCGCGAATAACCTCGACCAACAGCGCCTTGCGATGATCCTGGCCGTCTTGGAACGGCGAGCCGGTTTTTCGCTGGGAACGCACGACGTCTACGCGTCGGTCGCCGGCGGATTGCGCGTCGCCGAACCGGCCGCGGACCTGGGAATTGCGCTTGCAATCGCGTCGTCATTCCGCAACGTGGCGATTCCGGCAGCGGTTGCCGTCTTCGGCGAGCTCGGCCTCTCCGGAGAAGTGCGCGCGGTCGGTGCATCGGACCGGCGTGAAGCCGAGGCGCGCAAGCTCGGGTACACACAGCTAATCTCGCCGGCGAACGCACCCGACGTCATCGCCGCGATCCAAGAAGCGCTGGGGTAGTGTTCGAGATCGTTCCGAATCTTTCCGAGGGGCGCAACGCGGAAACGATCGCGCAAGCCGTAAAAGTCGCCGAAACGGCCGGCGCGCAGGTGCTCAATTGGAGCAGCGACGAGCTGCATCATCGCAGCGTCCTAACGATCGTGGGTGACGCAACGCAGGTGCTCGATGCCGCGGTCGAACTTGCCGGCGTCGCGCTCGAGCGGATCGACCTTCGCGGGCACCGCGGCCTCCATCCGCGGATGGGCGCGCTCGACGTGCTTCCGTTCGTTCCACTGGGCGGAGCGAGCCTGGAAGAGGCCGCAGCTCTCGCTCACCGGGCGGGCGCACGGATCTGGGAGCGCTTCGGGGTACCTTCCTTTTATTACGGCGCCGCGGCCCGCAGCGCCCAACGCCGCCTGCTGCCGTCGATCCGCCGCAACACCGGCTGGCTGCCCGACGAAGGCGACGTCGCCCGCCACGTCAGCGCCGGTGCGATCGCCATCGGCGCGCGCGAGATCCTCATTGCGTTCAACATCGAGCTCGGCACCACCGAACTTTCGCTCGCCCGGGCGATCGCGCGGGCAATCCGGGAACGCGATGGGGGGCTGCGCTCCTTGCGGGCCATCGCCTTACCCCGCGGAAACGACCGGGTGCAGGTTTCCCTCAACGTCACGGACTATGCTGCAACGCCGCTTTACCGCGTAGTAGAATTGGTGCGCGAGCTCGCCGCCGGCCGTGGGGTCGAACTGCTGGGTTGCGAACTTATCGGATGCCTGCCCATCGCCGCGGTTGAATCGGCCGCCGCATACTATTTGGGAGTCTCAACACTTTGATCAGGGGTAGAACGGCAGCGCTCGGGATCGCACTCTGCGCGATCGCGCTCTGCACGGTACGATCGGCGATCGCCCAGACCGGTCCCGGCGACGCCGGCATTTATACGACTACGCTGCGCAACGGTCTCAAAGTGGTCGTCGTCGAGGACCACCAGACGCCGGTCATTCAAACCGGCGTGTGGTACGGCTTTGGATCGCTCCAGGAGACGCCTGGGAAGACGGGCCTCGCGCACGCGCTCGAACACATGATGTTCCGCGGCACGCCGGAGATCTCGGCGGGCGGACTCGACGACATCGTCGCGCGCCTGGGCGCCCAGATGAACGGTTCGACGAACTACGACTACACGCAGTTCTACTTCGAGATGCCGTCGGACAAGATCGACGTCGCGCTGGCGATCGACGCGAACCGAATGCTGCACCTTTCGCTGCGCCCCTCGGATTGGGCGATCGAGCGATTAGCGGTGCTCAACGAGATCGACGGCGACGCGAGCTCGCCGTTCTTCAACCTTCTGGCTCGCGTGCGCGCCGCGGCCTTTCCCGATCAGCCGGCCGGACGCACGCCGCTGGGCAGTCGCGAGGACGTCGCGCGTGCCACCGTCGCCGACATCGCCCGCTACTACCGCGAATGGTACGCGCCCAACAACGCGACGCTGGTGATCGCGGGCGACGTGAGCCACGCCGCGGCCTTCGCCAAAGCCCAGCGCTTCTTCGGCGCGATCCCGTCGAAGAAGTTGCCCCCGTGGAGCGAGAAAGATCCGGTTGCGGCTTCGCCGACGACGGTTGAAGCGGAGTTTCCGTTTCCGTTCGAGGTCGTCGATTTCGCGTACTCGATCCCCGGCGACACCGAGCACGGCGAGCCGGCGATCAGCACGCTCTCGACGCTGCTCGAGAACCAACGATCGCCCTTCTATCGCGCGCTGGTCGAAAGCAACATCGCGCTGGGCATCGAGGCCAACGCCGATACTCAGCTCAAAGGCGGCCTTCTTCACGTTTTCGTCATTTTGAATCCCGGACACAATGCCCGCGAGGCGCAGGCCGTATTCCAAGCGACGATCGATTCGATTCTGCAGAACGGCTACGACCCCGATATCGTTCTCGCGGCAAAACGAATGACGGTCGCCGAACGGCTCTTTGACGCCGACTCCATCGATGGCCTGGGCGATCTTGCGGGCTATACGTACGGCATCGTGCACGAGCGCGTCTCCGACGAGGACCAGCGGCTCGATGCGCTCACCGGCGCCGATCTCGTCGCTGCAACGCGTACCTACATGCATCGGCCGACGGTCATCGGCCACCTGAGCCCTAACGCGAGCCCGCCACGCGGCAACTCTCAGAAGAGCAGCGCGGAAGTAAGCGACGATTTTTCCAAGCGAATCCCCAACGGCCCGATCGTCGAGCCGAGCTGGATTGCAAAATCGGTCGCGACGCCGACGACCGCGCGCAGCAAACTCGCGCCCGTCGAGTTTACGCTCTCCAACGGCTTGCACGTCATCGTGCAACGCAAGACCGATCGGCCGACCGTCGTGATCAAAGGCAGCATCGCGAGCTCACCCGCGTTCGCACCCGCCGGCAAAGAGGGGATCATCCGGCTGGCCTCTTCGGCGGCCGATTATGGGAGCACGAACTATCCCTTCGCGCAACGCCGTAAAGCGACCGACGAGATGGGCGTCTTCATGACGACCGGGCAGGACTTCTCGGCGCAGGCCGAGGTGCGCGACTTCAACCGCGTCGTCGCGATTTTGGCCGACGGCGAAGCGCACCCGAGCTTCGAGGATCCGTGGCTGAGCATCGAGCGGTCGCAACTCGCCAACAGCCTGCAATCGGAAGGGCGGATCTCGGGCGTGATGATCGACCGCGCGTACGACCGGCTGTTGCTGGCCGATACCGATCCGAGCCTTCGCCAACCGACGGCGGAGAGCGTCGGCGGGATCACGCGCACGGATCTGCTTAACTACACCGCAACGTACTGGCGCCCCGATCTGACGACGATCGCCGTCGTCGGCGACATTCCGCCCGAAGCGGTCCGAACGGCGCTCGAGGCGAGCTTCGGCACGTGGAACGCGAGCGGTCCGAAGCCCGACCCGCACCTGATGGCGATGCCGCCCGCTGCGAGTGGCCACGATTACATCGGCACCGCCGCCAACCAAGTCTACATTCGTCTCGGGCAGCCCGCGCTCTCGCGCTCGAGCGCGGATTACAATACCTTCGCGGTGCTCAATCAGATCCTCGGCGCCGGCGGAGCCTTCGAATCGCGCCTGTGGCAGGAGCTGCGGCAAAAACGCGGCCTCGTCTACAGCGTCAATAGCACGCTGGAGGCCGATGGCGATCGCGGCGATCTGCGCGTCGAGCTCAACGCGTCGCCGCAGCGAGTCGTCGCCGCCGTGACGCTGGTGCGTCAGGAACTCAAACGGCTGCAAGAGGAGCCGGTCACGCAGACGGAACTGCAGGAGGCGAAGGTACGCCTCGTCAGCAACGCGCTGCTGGAGGAATCTTCGTCATCCGGGCAGGCAAAACAGATCCTCGACATCGCCGACAATCGCTTGCCGCTCGATTACTACAGCACGCTGAACGAGCGCTACGAACGCATCACCGCGGCCGACGTGCAGCGGGTCGCACGCGAGTACTTGCACCCAGACCGGCTGGTCGAAGTCTACTCGGGGCCCTCGGGCCCGTGGGCGGTGCGCACGCTATGATCGAGACGATCGACCCGGCGACCGGCGAAGTCCTCGAACGAATCGAGCCGATGAGTCCCGAGCGGATCGAAGCGAAGCTCGCCGCGGCGGCGCGCGCCTTCGAAGGCTGGCGCGCGACGTCATTCGACCGGCGCGCCGATCTGCTGCAAGGCGTTGCGGCCCGCTTTCGCGACGAACGCGAGCGGCTCGCCGCGACGGCCGTGCGTGAGATGGGAAAGCCGCTCGTTCAGGCGCGCGCCGAAGTCGACAAATGCGCGTGGGCACTCGATTACTTTGCGGAGCACGGCGAAGCGCTGCTCGCGGCGCAGCCGGCGGAATCGACGGGTACGCGAAGCTACGTCGCGTTTCGTCCGCTGGGCGCGCTGCTGGCGATCATGCCGTGGAACTTTCCGTTCTGGCAAGTGATTCGCGCGGCGGCGCCGGCCATGATGGCCGGCAACGTTCTGCTGCTCAAGCACGCGAGCAACACGACGCGCTGCGCCTTGGAGATCGAGCGCGTCTTTAGTGAAGCCGGCGCAGCCGGCGGCTGCTTCGGAACGCTGCTCGTCCCGGGAAAAGAGGTGGGTAGGATCGTCGCGGATCCGCGCGTTGCCGCGGTTACGCTGACCGGAAGTGAAGGCGCCGGTATTTCGGTCGCGCGCACCGCGGGCGAGCAGCTAAAAAAGTGCGTGCTCGAACTCGGCGGCTCCGACGCGTTCGTCGTGCTCGCCGACGCCGATCTCGAGGCGGCCGCCGCGAAAGCAGTGACCGCGCGTTTTCAGAACAACGGCGAGAGCTGCATCGCCGCCAAACGCTTCATCGTCGAAGATCCGGTCTACGACGAGTTTCTCTCACGCTTCGCCGAAAAGGCCGCCGCGCAGATCGTCGGCAATCCGATGGAAGAGCGCACGCAGCTCGGCCCCTGCGCGCGCGAAGATCTTCGCCAAACGATTCACGAGCAAGTCTCGGATACGGTCGCGGCGGGCGGCCGACTGGTAACCGGCGGCAAATTCGTGCGGGGGCGCGGCTTCTTCTACGAGCCGACCGTCGTCGCCGGCGTCGAGCCCGGCATGACGATGTTCGACGAAGAGGTCTTCGGGCCGGCGGCCGCCGTTATTCGCGCGAACGACTGCGAGCGCGCAATCTCGCTGGCCAACGATTCGCGCTTCGGCTTGGGCGCGAACATCTGGACGCGCGACGTTGCGCTCGCCGAGCAGCTCGCGGCGCGGATCGAAGCGGGCAGCGTCTTCATCAATGGGATGGTCGCCAGCGACCCCCGCCTGCCATTCGGCGGCGTCAAGAAGAGCGGCTACGGCCGCGAGCTTTCCGCTTTCGGAATCCACGAGTTCGTCAACATTCAGACGGTGTGGATCGGACCCTGAGCTCGTCGCCGCGCTTTGCGGGTTAGTGCGTTTCGCCCCTGGGTATAACAAGCGGGTGAGCAAAGATGCACTCGATAAAGCAGCAAACGCCGTCAAGCACGTCGTCGACGACGTACGCGACGCCGCGCACGAGGCTCGGCACCGCTCGGTGGCCGACGTCGAAAAATCGAAGCGCGAGACGCTCGGCGACGAGCTGACGCCGGCGGAGAAGGCGGGCTCGGTACTCAATGAGGCCAAGAACCGTACGCAAGCGGAGATCGACGCCTCCAAGCGTCACCTCCGAGACAAAACCTAGGGAATCACCCGACCGCGGCCCGCTGCGCGCAGTACTCCGCGATCCGGGCGATGCCGTCGCGCACGCGCTCGATCGGTGAGACCCAGCTCAGGCGCAGCCAGCTCTCCATCTCCTCACCGAAGGCGATGCCGGGAATCGCCACGACGTCGAAGCGTTCGATGAGCTCGTTGGCAGCCTCGAGGGACGACGCGTTTCCGGGAAGCCGCAGGCACGCATAAAAGCTCCCCTCCGGCTCGATGAAACGCAGGCCGCTCTCTTGCAGCGCCGCAACGACCCCGTCGCGCTGTTGCCGGTACCACGGCGTAAACTCCGAGAGGTTGCTGCGCGTGGAAAACACGTCGAGCGCAACGTACTGCGAGAACGTGTCGGCGCACGAGGTGAGCCACGCGTGAACTTTGGTCGCGGCTTCGACGAAATCGGCCGGTCCGAGGATCCATCCTAAACGCAGGCCCGTCATCGAGTTGCTCTTGCTCAGCGAGTTCACGACGATCGTCCGAGGGTAGATCTGCGCCAGGTCGGCCGCGTTTTCGATGAAGACTTGCTCGCGGTAGATCTCGTCGTGGATCAGCCAGATTCCGCTGCGTTCCAGACGCTTACTTAGTGCCTTCGCCGCGTGGCTCGAGATCACGCGCGCCGTGGGATTGCAGGGCGAGCAGATTACGATCGCCCGCGTACGCTCGCCGATCGCCGCGCCGATTACTTCGGGATCGAACGCGAAGTCTTCGTCTTCGCGCAGCGCCACCGTGCGAACCGGCACGCCCTCGAGGTTCGCCATCTTCACGTACGACGGGAAGGCCGGCCCGACGACGAGCAGCTCGTCGCGGCTGGGATCCAGGAGCGTCTTTAATGTTGCGTACATCGCTTCTTGCGAGCCGATCGTCACGCAGACGTTTTCGCCGCGATCCATCTTCGGATACGCGTAGTGGCGCGCGATCGCTTCGCGCAAGGCCGGGTCGCCGGCATTAGGCGTGTACTTCACGCCCGCTTCGCGCACGCGATCGATTGCCAGGTGAAAGTGATCCATCCTCGGCATGATCGCCGGTTCGCCCAAACCGAGATCGATCGAGCTCGCCCGCTTCTTCGCGGCAATCTGCCGAATGAGCGAGGCGGAAATTTCAGCGACGCGCGGATTCATAGGCTACGGCCGATTGTTCGGTCGGCGTGGGTTTCCTTTTCGCAGGTTTCCCCTACCCGCTCAAACCGCGAGCTCGTACTCGCGCAGCGCCGCGTTGAGCGAGGTTTTGAGGTCAGTCGATTCGTTGCGCGTCCCCACGATCAACGCGCAGGGCGTCCCGTACTCGCCCGCCGGAAACTGCTTGGGAAGCGTGCCCGGGATTATCACGGCCCGGGCGGGGACCACGCCCTTGCTGCGAACCGGCTCGGCCCCACGTACGTTGACGATCGGCGTACTGGCCGTCAGCACGACGCCGGCACCGAGAACCGCTTCGCGCTCGACGCGCACGCCTTCGACGACGACGCAACGCGACCCGATGAAGGCGCCGTCCTCGACGATCACCGGGGCGGCTTGCGGCGGCTCGAGCACGCCGCCGATTCCGACGCCGCCGGAGAGGTGAACGCGCTTGCCGATCTGCGCGCACGATCCGACGGTCGCCCAGGTGTCGATCATGCTACCCTCGTCGACGTAGGCGCCGATATTAACGTAGCCCGGCATCAAAATCACGCTGCGTCCGAGGAAGCTTCCGTACCGGGCGACGCCTGGGGGAACGCAGCGTACCCCGAGCCGCTTAAAATTTCGTTTGACGGGAAGCTTGTCGTAATAGATGAGCGCATCCCGATCGCGATTGCCGATCCATTCCACACCTCGTCGAGCAAAGTAGAGCAGGATTGCCCGCTTGAGCCATGCGTGCGTCACCCAATCGCCGTCACGCGGTTCGGCGACGCGCAAATCGCCCTCGTCCAGCAACTCGATGACCCGGTCGACGGCGCGCCCCTCGCGGCCGCGAACGTCACCTTCCCCGCGCGCCAGCGCCTCGATCCGCGACTGGAGTTCATCGGCCGTCACCCGACGGTGCTACGGCACCAGGGAAGCGCGCCCCCGCCGCGCATTATCATAGCCCCACCGTGGGAAAGGAGATTTCGTGCCGAACTCGCCCGCCGACGAGCAGCGAATCAACGCCATCCGCTTTCTGGCCGTTGACGCCGTCCAGAAAGCAAACTCCGGCCACCCGGGCATGCCGATGGGAGCCGCGGCGATGGCGTATACGCTCTGGACGCGCCATCTACACTTCAATCCCAAAGATCCGCACTGGCTCAATCGCGACCGCTTCATATTGTCCGCCGGTCACGGCTCCATGCTGCTCTACGCGCTGCTGTACCTCACCGGCTACGACCTGACGCTCGACGACATCAAGCACTTCCGTCAGTTGGGCAGCAAGACGCCGGGACACCCCGAAGCCGAGCGTACGCCGGGTGTCGAGGCGACGACCGGGCCGCTTGGCCAGGGAATCGGCGACGCGCTCGGGATGGCAATCGCCGAAGCGCATCTGGGCGCCGTCTACAACCGGGACGATCGAGCAATCGTCGACCACTTCACGTACTGCATCTGTGGCGACGGCGACCTGATGGAAGGCATCAGCCAAGAAGCGGCCTCGCTCGCCGGCCACCTCAAGCTCGGCAAACTGATCCTCCTTTACGACGACAATCTGGTCTCGCTTGCGGGTCCGACCGACATTACGCTTACCGACGATCCGTGTGCGCGCTTCGACGCGAGCGGCTGGCATACGCAGATCGTCGGCATCGATAAAGGCAACGACGTCGCGACGATCGACCAGGCGATCGCGGTCGCGAAGAACGTCACCGATCGACCGTCGTTCATCGCGGTGCGCACGCACATCGGCTACGGCTCGCCGCGACAGGATAACAACTTGGCCCACGGCGAGGCGCTCGGTCCCGAGAACGTTCGCAAATCGAAGGAAGAGCTGGGCTGGCCGCTCGAGCCCGACTTCTACGTTCCCGACGATGTGTTGAAGTTTTTCCGCGACATCGGCGCCAAAGGCGAGGAGCTGGAGGCCCAGTGGAAAGCGACCTTCGACGCGTGGAAGACCGCCAATACCGATCTGGGGAACCAGCTCGAGCGCGCGCTGCGCGGCGAGCTTCCGGCCGATCTGCCGTGGCCGGCGTTCGACGCCGAGAACGGCAACGTCGCAACTCGCGACGCCGGCGGTACGGTGATGAACGCCGTCGCGCTGAGCGTTCCCGAACTCGTCGGTGGTTCGGCCGACCTCGATCCATCGACGAAGACCTATCTCAACAACTGCGGCGACTTCGAGCCGGGCAACTACGCCGGGCGCAACATTCACTACGGCGTGCGCGAGCACGTCATGGCGGCGGCGAGTAACGGCATCGCGCTTCACGGGGGGCTGCTGCCGTTTGCAGCGACCTTCTTCAACTTCGTCGACTACCTCAAGCCGGCGTTGCGCTTAGGCTGCCTGACCGGCATCCACACGATCTACGTCTTCACCCACGACTCGGTCTTTCTGGGCGAAGACGGCCCGACGCACGAGCCGATCGAACAACTCGCCACGCTGAGGGCGACCCCGAACTGCTACGTCGTGCGGCCGGCCGATTCGCTCGAGACGCTCGAGGCATGGAAACTGGCGCTGGCCCGCAAGGGGGCGCCCTGGGTTCTCGTCCTAACCCGCCAGAAGCTGCCCTTCCTCGGCGAACGCGATGCGGCGGTCGGCCGCGGCGCCTACGTCCTCTCCGACGCCGAGGGCGGCAAACCACACCTGATCGCAATCGCGACCGGCTCGGAAGTCTCGCTGGCGATGGACGCGAAGAAGATCCTCGAAGGGAAGGGCGTGCGGACCCGCGTGGTTTCGATGCCCTGCTGGGAGCTCTTTGACGCCCAGCCGCAGGCCTATCGCGACGGCGTGCTGCCGCCGTCGGTCGACGCCCGCATCTCGGTTGAAGCCGCGGCGACCCTAGGGTGGTCCAAGTATGTAGGAGATCGCGGCTACGCCTTCGGCATCGATCGCTTCGGTGCGTCGGCACCGCTGGCCGAGATCGCGAAAGCCTACGGATTCACGCCTGAGAATCTTGCCGACGTCGCCCTCGAACATTTTGCATTCGCCGCCCGTTAGGAGAGACCGATGAAGAACCAAATCCAGCAACTGCTCGACGACGGGCAGAGCGTCTGGCTCGATAACCTTCGCCGAAGCATGTTCGCGTCGGGCGAGCTCAAGCGCCTCATCGATCAGGGTCTGCGTGGAATGACGAGCAACCCGACGATCTTCGAAAAAGCGATTGGCGCCGGCGACGATTACGACGAGCAGCTCGGCGCGCTGATCGGCTCGGAGAAGAATGCCGACGCTCTCTTCTGGGATCTCGCGGTCCAAGATATTCAAAACGCCTGCGACGCTTTTTCGGGCGTGTTCGAATCGTCGGGCGGCAACGACGGCTTCGTCAGCCTCGAGGTCTCGCCGCTGCTGGCCAACGATACGGCGGGCACGATCGCCATGGTCGAAGAGCTCTGGAAACGCGTTGACCGTCCCAACGTCATGATCAAGATCCCGGGTACGCGCGCCGGCATTCCGGCGATCGAAGAGTCGATCTATCGCGGCTACAACATCAACGTGACGCTGATCTTCTCGATCGAGATGTACGAGAAAGCGGCGATGGCCTACGTGAAGGGCCTTCAGCGCCGCGCGATCGAGGGAAAGGCCGTGGACCGCATTCGTTCCGTGAACTCGGTCTTCGTCAGCCGGATCGACACCGCCGTCGACAAGCTGCTGCAAGACCGAATCGCCAAGGGCGAAAAACTCGACAACCTGCTCGGGAAGACCGGCATCGCGAACCTTAAGCTCACCTATGCGCGCTTCAGTGAGATCTTCTCCGGCGACGAGTTCTCGACGCTGCGGGCGAAAGGCGCCGCGGTGCAACGCCCGCTCTGGGCCTCGACCTCGACGAAGAATCCGCACTACCCCGACTTGATGTACGTCGAGAGCGTCGTCGGTCCCAACACGGTCAACACGATGCCGCCGGCAACCCTCGACGCGCTGCTCGATCACGGGACGATCGTCGCCGATACCGTCGAGAGCGATCTTGCGGGGGCGCGCGACGTGATGCGTGCGCTGCAAGACGCAAAGATCTCCCTCTTCGACGTCACGCACGATTTACAGACCGAAGGCGTCGCGCTCTTCTCCGACTCCTTTGCGGCGCTGCTCGGCGCGATCGTCTACAAGCAGAAGCTGCTCGAATCCGGCGGCACGCAGCGCGTGATGATCGAGATGGGGCCCTCGCAGGCAAACTACGACGCGGCCATCGGCCAGCTGGCCTCGGCGGACTATCTGAAGCGGCTCTGGGCCCACGATGCGACGCTGTGGTCGTCGAAGCCCGACGACATCGCCGTCATCAAAAAATCGCTCGGGTGGCTGGATATCCAGCAGCATATGCTGGAGGAGGTTCCAGGGCTGCGCAAGTTCGCGCGCGACGGCAAGGATCAGTTCGACGCCGTGGTCGTCTGCGGCATGGGCGGCAGTTCGCTCGCGCCCGATATCCTCGCGGACACGTTTGGGGATATCCCCGGGTTCCCCAAACTCTTCGTGCTCGACTCGACCTGCCCGCAACAGATCAAAGAACTCGAAGCGCAGATCCCGATCGCCCGAACCCTCTTCATCATTTCGAGCAAGAGCGGCACGACGACCGAGCCGAACGCCTTCTACGCCTACTTCCACGACAAGGTGGCAAAACAGGTCGGCTCGACCTCGGCCGGACGCAACTTCGCGGCGATTACCGATCCCGGTACGACGCTCGATAAGGAGGCGCGTGAGGTCGGCTTCCGCGCGGATTTCGAGAACGATCCGAACATCGGCGGCCGATACTCGGCGCTCTCGTTCGTCGGCATCGCGCCGTCGGCGATCGCCGGATTCGACATCAACCTGCTGCTCGACCGGGCCCTCGGCGCGATGCACGCCGACGATCGTACCGTCGATTCACGCAGCGCGCCGGGCGTGCGTTTCGGCGCCGCGATCGGCGGAGCGGCGAAGAACGGGCGCGACAAGCTGACGATCGTCACGCACCCGGCGGTGAAGGCCTTCGGCGCGTGGGCCGAACAACTCGTCGCGGAGTCGACCGGAAAACTGGGACGCGGCATCGTGCCGATCGAAGGCGAGGTCCTCGGCGAGCCTACCGTCTACACCGACGATCGGGTCTTCGCGTACGTCGGCTCGAATCTGCCCGATCCCGATCCCGATACCGAAGGGAAACTCACGGCGCTCGAGGCCGCAGGGCACCCGGTCGTCCGTTTGGCGATGAACGACGCCTACGATGTCGGCGAGCAGTTCTATCTGTGGGAGATCGCGGTTGCCGCCGCCGGCGTGATCCTCGAGATCAATGCGTTCGACCAGCCCAACGTTCAGGAGTCAAAAGACAACACCGTCGCGCTCTTACAAGAGTACGCGCGCAACGGTAAGTTCGAAGAGCCGAAGCCCGACGTTGACGGCGACAGCTTCGACGTCACCTATCTCTCCGGCAGCAAATCGATCTCCGCGCAGAATCCGACGCAGGCGCTGGCGGCGCTCTTCGCGCAGCTGCGTCCGCACGATTACAACGCGATCACCGCGTACATCGCGCGCAATGCGACGCACAGCGAGCTGCTCGAGGAGCTGCGCTTGAAGATTCGCAACGCCGCGCACGTCGCAACGACGGTCGGCTTCGGCCCACGCTTCCTCCATTCGACCGGACAGCTGCATAAGGGCGGTCCCGACACGTGCGTCGTGCTGCAGATCACGGCCGACGATCCCGACGATCCGGCGATCCCGGGAATGAAGGTCGGTTTCCGGACGCTGCTCGCGGCGCAGGCGCTCGGCGATTGGATGTCGCTGGACAAGCGCAATCGGCGCGGCGTGCGCGTGCATTTAAAGGGCGCGGTCGAGCCGGCGCTGCGCGCGCTCGTCGCGGCGGCGGACGAAGCCTTAGCGGCGCGCGTGTAGGTCGTGCCCGACAATACCGTCGTAACCGCGCCGGTCACTGCCGACGGTGCGGCGGCCAACCCCCTGCGCGCCGGATTGCCGGACGACCGGATTACGAATCCTTGCACGGCCGTCTTTTTCGGCGCGAGCGGCGACCTGTTCAAGCGCATGCTGCTCCCGGCCGTCTACTCGATGCGTCTGAACGGTACGCTGCCGAGCGACTTCGCGCTGATCGGTTTTGCGCGCTCGCCCTACGACGACGATGCCTTCCGGCAGTATTGCAAAGAGCAACTCGACGAATTCATGCCCGAAGGCCAGAAGCCGCAGAGTCCGATCTGGGATGACTTCGCCAAACGCATCGGCTACATCACCGCCGATTTCAACGACAAGCGCCACTTCGTCGTGCTCAAAGAGCGCCTGGCGCAGAACGACAAAGACTTTGGTACGGCCGGCAATCACCTGTTCTATCTCGCCACGCCGCCGCCGGTCTTTCCCGAGATCATCAAGCATCTCAAAGAGGCGGGACTCGACAAGAACGACGTTGGCTGGACGCGCGTCGTCGTCGAGAAGCCGTTTGGGACGGATCTCGACTCGGCACGGAGGCTGCAGAAAGCGATCGAGTCGGTCTTTCCCGAGAACGAGATCTATCGCATCGACCACTATCTGGGCAAGGAACCCGTGCAGGACATCCTCGCGCTGCGCTTTGCCAACACGATCTTCGAGCCGATCTGGAACCGCAACTACGTGGCGAACGTGCAGATCACGTCGGCCGAATCGCTGGGCGTCGAACAGCGCGGCGGCTACTACGAGAACGCGGGCGCGCTGCGCGACATGATTCAGAATCACGTCATCAACTTGTTGGCGCTGGTGGCGATGGAGCCGCCGATCAGTGCGCACGCCGACGACATCCGCAACGAAAAGTATAAGGTGCTCTCGGCGATCCAGCCGCCGGCGCATAAGGAAGTCTGGGCGGTCTCCGCGCGCGGGCAGTACGGCCCCGGCGCGATCGACGGCGTGCCCGTCAAGGGCTACCGGCAAGAGCAGGACGTCTCGCCCGATTCCAACACCGATACGTTTGCCGCCGTGAAGTTTTACGTCGAGAACTGGCGCTGGGCGGGCGTGCCGTTCTACCTGCGCTCGGGCAAACGCTTACCGCGAAAGGTCGCCGAGATCGCCGTCACCTTCCGCCCCATACCTCATCGCTTCTACGGCGAGTTCGACCGATCAGATCGAGCCGAACGTGCTGGTCATCAAGATCGAGCCGGACGAAGGAATCTCGATGCGCTTCGAGGCGAAGGTTCCGGGGCCGAAGGAACACATCCGCAGCGTCTACATGGATTTCAGCTATGGTACGGGCTTCGGCGTGCAGTCGCCGCCCGCGTACGAGCGGCTCATCGGTGACGCAATTCAAGGCGATCAGACGCTCTTCACGCGTTGGGATGCCGTCGAACGTGCGTGGGAGATCGTGACGCCGATCCTCGACGTCTGGCACAACACCAAGGACTTCTCGTTTCCGAACTATGCGGCCGGCAGCCAAGGGCCGCAGAGCGCGCACGAGTTGTTCGGGGACTGGCGACGGCTGTGAAGCTCGCCGTCCAGACGATCCTCGACGAACTGACGCAACTCCACCGCGAGCGCCCGAACGAAGCCAGCGCGGCCACGATGACGATCGTCGTCTTCTTTGAAGACGAGACGATCGGAGCGTTGGCACGCGAGCGCATTCACGTGCTGGCCTCGAAGCATCCCTCGCGCGTCATCGTCCTCGACGCTACGGCCGCGGAGACGGTGCGGCGCGTCGAGGAGCGAGACTGGATCGAACTGGGGGTTAAGTCGGCAGATGCAGAGGTCGTGCGCTCGGCGGTAGCCGCGTTGCGCTTGCCGGAGGCGCCGGTAATCTTGCTCTGGATTGCGCCGGGAATCGGCGACGACGACCGTTTCTGCCAACTTTCACCCGAGGCACGGACGATCGTCTACAACAGTTCGCTCGTGCACGAAGGAGGAGAATCGCTCGACGAGCTGGCCGCATATTCGCAGCGCCACCCGGAGCTCGCGCTGGCCGACATCGCCTACCTGCGGCTTGCGCCGTGGCAGGAGAGCGTCGCGATCTTCTTCGACGGACGGGTCGAGGAGTTGCCGGACATGCGTCGCGTCGAGATCGCGTGCGGTTCGGATCCCGAAGGATTCTACTTGCTGGGCTGGCTCGCGAGCCGCTTGCGGTGGCGGCCGGGCGACGGCGATACGCTGATCGATGAGGCCGGCAATCGCATCGAGTTCGCGATCTCGCGCGAGGGCGAGCCGCGACGGATTCGGCGCGTCGCGCTCACGACAAAGCATGCGACTTTTGTCGCGGAAGTTGACCGCCGGGGCGAGACGATCTCGCTGAGCGTCACCGGGCACGGCGAACAGCCGCGGTACCGCGCCGTCAACAACCCGGGAATCGCGGCCCTGGTCGAACGCGCAATTCTCTCGGGGCACAGCGATCGCGTCTTCCGAGAAGCACTGGCCGCAGTGGGCGAAATCCTTGCGCGTCGAAGCCCGCAAGCATGAGCGAACGAGGCGACCTTCAAGTCTGCGCCGATAGCGCCGATCTCGCGCAGGCGCTTGCGGATCTCATCGTCACCAGCGCCAGCACCGCGGTGGTGGAGCGCGGAGCTTTTCACATCGCCCTCTCCGGCGGCACGACGCCCAAGGCCGCCTACGAACTGCTCGCCGGCAACGTCCTCCGCGCAGCCGTACCGTGGGAAAAGGTCTCCATTTATTTCGGCGACGAGCGGTGCGTACCGCCGGACGACGAGCGCTCGAACTACCGGATGGCGTCGCGCGCATTTCTCGACGCCGTGCCGATTCCGCGCAGCAACATCCACCGGATTCGGGGCGAGATCGACCCGGGTCTGGCCGCCAACGAGTACGCCTCCGCCCTGCGCGCCGATTTCGGAAGCACGCCGCAGTTCGACCTGATCCTTCTGGGACTGGGCGAGGACGGACACACGGCCTCACTCTTCCCAGGATCGGATCCCGATCTCGACGACGGCGCGCTCGTGCGGGCAGTGTACGCGCAAGAGCAAGATATGTGGCGGGTAACGATTACCCCGGCCGTCATCAACGGTGCGCGGCGCGTGGCCTTTGCGGTTGAAGGTACGGCCAAAGCCCCGGTACTGGCGGCCGTTTACGAAGGGCCGCGCGATCCGATCACCTATCCCGCGCAGATCGTCGAGCCCGCTTCCGGCGGCTTAACGTGGCTGGTCGACGAGGCCGCCGCGAGCATGCTTCATCTTTAGAGCGGGAGGTCGTGGGGCGCACCACTCGCGAATTCGCAGACTGCCACGCGCACACCGCGCTCGGCGAGAACGCCGATTTGGGCGATAACGGATTAGCTCTTCGCGGTCGGACTTGGACTCGGGCTTGGCGTCGCGAGGGCGCGGCTTCCCAGCGTCTTGAGGCTGACGCTGTTCGCGCTGAGAATCGTACCTTGCACGCGCTGCAGTTCGACGACCGCCTTATTTAAATCGGTCTGCGCTTGCAGCTCCCGCCCGCGCGCTTGCGCAAGCTCGAGTTGACGCTGGAGCACGAGATACGTCGTCGACTCTCCGTTATGGAACTTCCGCAGCTCGCTCGCATAGACCGACTCGGCCGATTCGCGCGAGGTACGCGCGCTATAGATACGGGAAAGCGACGACTCGTAGACCTGCAGCGCATTTCGCGCCTCGGCCAGGATCCGCTGATCCACACCCTCGAGGCTAACCTCGGCTTGTGTCCGTTCCTCGTCGGCTTGGTGCAGCAACCCGCGCGCGGCGTCGTTCTGGATCGGCACGTTGAAAATCAGGGCTACGTTGAAAGTCGGATATCGCCACGCCCACATATTGCCCGTGGCTTGACCCATCTTGCCGATCGACTCCGGCGGCGGCGTCGGGCAGGTCGGCCCGAGCGTGGTGCATTGCTCGAGTTCAAATTTCGGAACCGGAGCGAGAACGCCGGCAAAACCATTGCTCTGGTACGTCGCCGTAAAATCGGCCTGCGGCAGCATTTGGTTCTTGGCGTACGCGTGGTCGAGATCGGCCTGACGGCGCAGATTTTCCGCAACCCGCACCTCCGGCCGGCTCTGGTTCGCTTCCGCGACGATCGCGTTGAGGTCGCCCACCGACGGCAGCTCGACGACCGGTGACGAGGGGACGAGATTTGCGTTCCAGATCGGGTCGTGCGGATCGGTGACGATCAGATTTTTCAGGTGATTCTGCAGATCGGAGACGTATTGCAGCGCCGCGTAGAGATTGCTCTGGAACCTCGCTACCTGCGTCTGCGCCTCAACGGCTAAAACTGGAGGCGCCGCCCCGCGCGCCGCGAGCCGAACGTTACTGCGCTGCACGGCGATCGCCTCTTTTAGCGCATCTTCGTCAATCGCGACAGCGCGCCAAGCCGCCACCAAATCCCAGTAAGAATCCTCCACCTGCGCAATTGTGTCTGAGGCGCCGACGAGGGCTTGCGCCTCGGTCGTATCCTCGTTGATCATCGTAACCTTGAGATTGCGTTTCTCGGCATTCATGCCGAGATTACGGAGAAGCGGTTGATCCACGGAGAGATCCAGCGACGACTGATACGACGTACTGAAAGTATTGACAAGAGTGTTGTTATAGGTCCGCGTCCGGATGATCCCGATGCTATAGAGCGTCCCATTGACGGACTGCCCTTGGAACGTTCCGTTGAACGATGACTGGTGCTGGATGATGTTCCCCGGCCCTTCCTGATAGCAGGTGAACGGCTGTCCCAAAAAATTGAGGCATTGGTACTTGCCGATCTCACCAGGCCCCGCAAAGAAAACGTTGAGCGGCGGCGTTACCTGAAAACTGGAGGACGGCTCGAGGTGCAGCTGCAGGTCGAACGGGCCTTTCGCTCCGACAACGTTGAACCGCGCGATCCGGATGTTTCCGGCCGTGATTGCGAGATTTGGGTTGCTTAGCAGCGCCATACCGACGGCGTCCTGCAACGAGATTCCGACGAACGGCTGCTCGGTCACGCCGACGATCCCCGCGGGGCTCGTTTGGGTCGCGGGAGCATGGTAACGCGGCGCAATGGCCGGCACCGGCGGCTGTTGCGCCGATGTGCGTTGCAGCGGAAAGACGGCCGCGAGAATCGCCACGGCGGCGATCGAGGCCGGAAGCGTCCGAGATTTCACCTTAAAGCCTAGCGCTGCAGTGCCTGTGAGCCGAGCGTTTGAAGATTGACGCCGTTGAGCTTAAACGTCGTGCCTTCGACTCGCTGGAGTTCCGCGACCGACTGGTTCAAATCGGTCTGTGCTTTGAGCTCCAGGCCTCGCGCCTGTTCCAGCTGCACTTGCCGCTGCAGAACGAGGAACGTCGTCGAAGCGCCGGCATGGAATTTGCGGACCTCACTTGCGTAAACGCTCTCTGCGGCATCGCGCGAACTGCGCGCTGCGGAGAGCCGCGAGAGGGAGGATTGGTAGCGCTGCAGGGCGAGGCGCGCCTCAACGCCGATGCGCTCCTCAACGCCCTGGAACAGGATCGCGGCCTGATGAGTCTCCTCGGCCGCCGCGCCCTGCAAGCCCCGGGCGTAATGATTCTGGATCGGGTAGTTCACGACGAACCCAATGTTGAAGGTGGGGAAGTAGCCCGCCCACATATTGTGGTACGCAAAGGCCATCTTGCCTTGCGTGTTGGGCGGCGGGGTCGGACACGCAGGCAGCGCTTCGTCCTTAACGCAGACCGTGTTTAGGAAACCCGGAACCGGAGCGAGTATGCCGGCAAAGCCGTTGCTGAGGTACTGCACCTGCACGTCGCCTTGAGGAAGCATCTGGTTCTTGGCAAAGGCCCGGTCGAGATCTGCCTGAAGCCGGCGATCTTCCGCCTGGCGGTACTCCGGCCGATTCAAGCGCGCTTCCCGTTGAATCGTCGCGAGGTCGTCGGTCGAACGGCAGCGATTCAACCGAAGTTGAACGGAACGAGGTTTGCCTGCCAGATTTGATCGGCCGGATCGGCGACGATTAGACTTTTGAGCTGATTTTGAAGTTGCGAAACAGTTTGAATGGCCGAGTAGACCGAGTCTTGGAACGTAGCAACCTGCGTTCGCGATTCTACCACGTCGATCGGGGCGCCCGCGCCGCGCTTCGCGAGGCGCGCGGTGCTTTGTTCTTGCAACGATGCCTGGTGCAGCGCGTCCTCCTGAATCGCGACGTTCCGCCAAGCCGCCACGAGGTTCCAATAGGTATCCTCAACCGCAGCGATGGTATTCGAGGAGTCGACGAGTGCTTGGGCCGAGCTCGAATCGGCATTGATCATCGCGAGTTTCAGCAGTCGCTTACCCGAATTCATCCCCGCGCCCCGCAGCAGCGGCTGCGTAACGCCGAGATTCAGAGACGCAAGATAATATGGATTGTACGAATCGAAGATCGTATTGTTGTAGGTGCGCTGCTGCTGGATGCCGGCCAGGTACGTCGTGCCGTTTTCCGTCTGGCCGCCGATTCCGTACTGAAACGTAGACTGGTGCACAATGACGTTTCCGGGGCCGGGCGTGGTTACGCCGCCGGGATAGGTTCCTACGTCACCGGGCCCCGCTTCAAAGAGGTTGACCGGTGGACTTACCGAGTAGCTCGACGACGGCTCGAGGTGCAACTGTACGTCGTATTGGCCTTTAGCCGTAACGATCGTGTATTTGGCAACTTTGACGTTCGACGCGGAGACCGCGAGGTTCGGGTTCTTGAGCAGCGCCATGGCGATCGCGTCTTGCAGCGAGATGCCGACGAAGCGCCCCTGAAAAACGCCGACGATCTCCGCGCCGGTCGGCTGGACCTGCGGCGCGCTATAGCCGGGCGCAACGCTGGGAACCACCGGCAGAATCATCGTCGGAATTGCGGTCGGCAGCGTGACTCGGCTCGGTAAAGCATCGTCGGGCGCGGCGGATAGTCGCTGCACCGGCACGACGGCCGTAACCAGCGCGGCCAGCGCGATTCCTGCGGAAAGCGTACGAGTTCTTAGCATAGTCATTCCTCTATGGCCACGCCGATGCGCGGCCTTTTCAGCAAGAAAACCAAGGGCATGAGCCCGATCGTAATCACCGCGACCCAGCGCGAAGTATCGGCGTAGGACTGCACCGCCGATTGCGCCGAGACGAGGATGCGCAAGCGATCCATCGAGGCGATGTTGTGGAGGCCGCCCTGCAGCTGCACGTACCGCGCGGTCGGCAGACGCGCGAGGGTTTGCGTACTCGCGAGCTCGGTTTGATGGATCGTAAAGCCGCGAACGAGCAGCGTGATCAGGATCGCCGCCGCGACGCTTCCGCCGATCTGGCGCGAAAGATTGAAGAACGCGGCGGTCGCCGGGACTTCCTTATCCGGTACGCTGCCGATCACGGCGACCGAAAGCGGGACGAAGATTTGCGAGAGGCCGATGCCGCTGACGATGAGCGGGAGGATGAGCGAGTGGAAGTCCGATTCCGGCGTCGTGATGCTGCCCAGCATCCAGTTGGAGAGCGCGAGCAGTATGAAGCCGATCGCCGCCGAGATCCGAGGATCGATGAGGCCCCGTTGCGTGATGATCGCGGTAAGCGGTGTAAAAAGGAGCACCGCGCCGGCGCGGATCATGACGGTCGCTCCCGAGAGCGTCGCCGTGAAGCCGAGCGAGTTGATTAGGTACTGCGGCAGAATGATGATCGACCCGTAGAGGCTCACGCCGAGAACGGCGCCGAGAACGCTCCCCGCCGCGACCTGTCGCAGGCGCAGCACTTTAAGATCGACGATCGGAATCGCCGAACGCAGCGTCCACCACACGAACGAGAACAGTCCGCCGACCGATAAGAACGTAAACCAGCGGATCCGCGCGTCGTCGAACCAGTCGTACTGCTGGCCATTCTCGAGCACGAACTGCATCGAGCCAAGGCCGACGCACATCAGAATCAGGCCGATCCAATCGAGACGGCGGTACTGCGGCTCGGCCGGGTTGCGCAGAAAGTTCCAGATCAGCGTCGCGGCGATGATGCCGACCGGGATATTGATGAAGAAAATCCAGTGCCAGTTCCAGTTGTCGGTGATCCAGCCGCCGATCACCGGGCCGAGCGCGGGGCCGACGATTACGCCAAGCGCAAAGACGCCCTGCGCCTTACCTTGTTCCTTGATCCCGTAGGTGTCGCGCAGGATGGCCTGCGAGGTCGAGATCAAGCCGCCGCCGCCGAGACCTTGAACCAAGCGCCAGAAGACGAGCGAACCGAAACTGTTCGAGAGGCCGCACATCAGCGAGGCGATCGTGAAGATCACGATCGAGGCGAAGAAGTACTGCCGCCGGCCGAAGCGTGCCGCGAACCACGGATTGAGCGGAATTACGACGACGTTGGCGATGAGGTAAGCAGTGACGACCCACGCACCGAGGTCTACGCCGACGCCGAAGTTGCCCTGAATGTTCGGCAACGAGACGTTGACGATCGTGACGTCGATGATCTCGAGCAGCGTCGCCGTGATTACCGCAACACTGATGATGACCCGTCGCCATCCATGCTCGACGACCGGGCTTTCGTAGGTGCTCCGCATCATGGCTTTTTACTTCACGCGGACGAATGTCTCGACGCTCATACCGGGGCGTAACGGATAGTCGGCGGGTGGATTGTCGACCTCGACACGCACGGGAATGCGCTGCGTCACCTTCACGAAGTTGCCGCTCGCATTTTGAGCGGGCACTAAAGCGTAGGTATTCTCCGAAGCGGGGTTGATCGAGGCGACGTGGCCGTGGAACGTCACGCCGTGATAGGCGTCAACTTTGATATCCACGGGCTGCCCGACTCGCATCTTGCCCATTTGAGTCTCTTTGTAGTTCGCGGTGATATAGATCTTATGCGGTACGATCGTCAGCAGCGTGATGCCGGCGCCGACCGTCTGGCCAACTTCCGCGCTCTTCTCACCGATGTAGCCGTCGGTCGAGGCGTAAATGTGCGTGTAGTTGAGGCTCTGCTTGGCGAGATTGAGCTGCGCTTTCGCGGCTTCGACTTGGCTCGGATCGGAGGCTTGCGCGAGTTTGCCCTGCGCGGTCGTTAGGCCACCAGATGCCTCCGCGACGCCGGCTTGCGCGGCCGAGATGCGGCTCTGCGCGGCGTAAACGGCTGCTTCGGCGACGTTGACCTGGTCCTCCGCGCCCCGCAGCTGCGCCGCGGCTCCCGCGCTTTGCGCGCGCGCTGCGTCGAGCGTCTGCGACGCGACGTCGCCGGTGCTGACGAGCGACTGCGCTCGATTGAGATCGGCCTGCGCTTTATCGTAGGATTGCCGCGCGGCGGGGACCTGGGCTTGCGCGGCGCGTAACTGCGCCGTCGCCTGCTCCACACCGGCCTGCGCCAGCGGCACCTGCGCTTGCACGTTGCCGATCGCGCCGCTGGCCTGCGCGACGCCGCCCTGCCCCTGTGTGGTGGTCGCCCGCTGATTGGCGACCGCGAGGTCGTACTGTGCTTGAGCCGCGCGGAGCCTGGAGATCTCGTCCTTGTTGTCGAGTACGATCAGCAGCTGCCCGCGATGGACCTGTTGGTTCGTATCCACCAATATCTGGTTGATGCGCTCGGGAATTTTGCTCGTCACCGCAACTTCGTCGGCGGCGACGTGCGCGTCGTCGGTGCCTTCGTGCGACATCATGAAGCTCAGCCACGGCAGTCCCCAGATCAGCGCGACGGCGATGACGACGACCGTCCCAACGAGGAAAAAGATCCGCTTGCGCGGCCGTCCCCGCGACTCGCCGGCGTCGTCGGCCCCAACGTCTTGGGGCGCGGCCCTGCCGGTGCCGTTGCCCTTGCGTTCGATCGTCTTCTGTTGATCAGCTTCTCGCGTATCCATTTTACGAGTTCCTTACCCCATTGAGAAAAACGTCGATATAAAAACGCAGCGCGTTATCCGGGTCGCCGCCGTGCAGCGGCGAACCGGGAAACTTTTTTCGCCCCAGCGCGTGCATGAAGACCAGGCCCAAGAAGACCATCGCGAGCTTCTGTGGATCGCCACGCAGTTCGCCGCCCTCGACGCGGCGGTTCATGAACTCCGTGAGTACGGCGAGAATCGCGAGCTGCGGCCGCCAGGCCGTCTCGGCGAAGATGTCCTGTTCGTACTCCTGCTCGACCAGGGACCAGCGAATCATGTCGCCGAGCGCAACGAAACGAGCGAACATCAACCGCGCGAGCGCGAGCAGATCTTGTGCGAGGTCGCCGCTGCGCGTCGCCGCCACGTCCGCCAGTTCGAGGTGGCCGCAGAAGTGCTGCGCGCAGGCGACGAGCAGCGATTCCTTGGTTCCGAAATGACGAAAGAGGGTGGCCTCGTTGACGCCGGCGACATCGGCGATCTCGCGCGTCGTGGCGCCGCGCTTGCCTTTGCGCCCGATGACTTCACGCGTCGCAACGAGGATACGCTCGCGCGTCTCTTCCGGCGAGGCCGAACGGCCGAGATCGCTGACCCTGCGAGTCTCGATCATTGCGGCGCTTTCAAGCCGAGACGAACGGGGACGTTCGTCTGATAGACGCCGTACGAAGCGTCGGCGACGGCGCGTACGTGCGGGATCGCAATCGTTGCGTGCTGCGCCGAGAGAACGACGTAGTTATTCTCGACGCGATACTGCTGCGACATCGCGATCTTGCCGCCGCTGGTGTAGTACCACTCCATCCGAACGAGCACCCAGCTTTGAGTGTCGACGTAGGCCAGGGTGTGATCGAGAATGTCGCTGTGAATTTTTTTTGTCATGCGCAAGACGATCGTCGGGCGGCCGTCGAGCAGCGTCGTTCCGTCCACGGAGACGTACTGGTCGCGCTGCCAGGCCAGCGGGTTGCCGACGTCGTTGAAGAGGGTTCCGAAATTATGTGCGTAGCCGGGCATGCGGTCGAAGACGACTACGTAGAGGTCGGGCCGCCTATAGTACGAGGTCCCGTCGAGCTTCGGGGCCAGATACGGAAAACTGAGCATGCGCACGTCGACGTGGACGCGCGATTTATAGCTCTGCAGGTTCGGGTTACGATCGGCCAGCCGTTTGATCACCGTCCGGGCATCGGGTGGCGCGCCGCTATCTTCGGTGCTCGAAGAAAGGGCTGGAGCCGTGCCGAGCAGTGCGGCAGCGATGAGCGCGAACGGTAGCAATCTCACCATCTACACCGCCTCTCCTTCGAGCGAAAAGACACGGTCCAGCCCGGTCGCGGAAAGCGTACGGAGCACTTCGGGATGGGTCGAACGCAGCGCCAGATCGCCCCCGATGGAGCGGACGCGGCGTAGCAAAGAGATCACGTCGCGGACGCCGCCGGAATCGAGGCGGTCCAGCTTGTCGAGATCGAGGACGACGCGCTCGGCGCCCTCCTCTTGGATTGCCGCGAGCACCTCAGCCTCGAGGGCCGCATAGACCCCGGGCCGGTACTCGATTAGAACGGAATTCGTGCTCAGCCCTGTACTCCTTACCGGTGATAAGCATTGCAAGTGGGTACTTGCACGCAGATGCTACCACAGGGGAGGACCTAATGCAAGTGCTTACACGCACCCGCTCCGGCCTACATGGAGCTGTCGTCCCCGGCGCCCTTGGCGTGATGATGCTTTCCGGCCATCGCGCCGCCCGCAGGCCGGAAACCTTGCGCTTTGGCAGCCGCCGGGCAGAGGTACTCGCCGTGCTTGGTCTTGCCGTACATCGGGTCGCTGGCCTCATGGTAAACCTTGGTCCGCAGGTTCACCCAGACGGGAGAGACCGCGCCGCAGTTTGGCGGCGTTTGACCGCCGGTGACCGCTCGGCCGGCCGGCTGCATCGCGTCCGAAGCCGCTTTCCCCATGTCGCTCGCGGCGGTCGCCGCGGCCTTGGCGGCGCTCGATGCCTCGTTGCTCGCCTTATTGCCGTTGCACCCCGCGAGCGCGAGCGCGATAACGAAAACGGAGAGAATCGTCGTGCGCATTTTGGATCGACCTCCTCATGGAATTCGGTGCTTCGCGATTTTGCCGACCTCGTCCCGGGCTCGACGCGCGAGCGGCGAAGGTTCTCCGACGTAGACGCGGCGCCCGTTCACGAACGTTGCCTGCACCCAAGAATCTTCGCCACGATAGACGAGCGCGTTGACCGCCGGCGACCACGGGTCGATCGACGATCCGTCCAGCACGATGTAATCGGCCGGCAGCCCTTGGCGCAGATCGCCGGCATCGAGACGCAGCGCTCGCGCGCCCTGTGACGTACCGAGCGCGAAGGCGTTGCGTGCGCCGAACGAGGCGCCGTCGAGCAGCTTTACCTTCTGCAACAGCGTGGCCGCGCGCATCTCGTCAATCAGCGACGGTTTGACGTCCGCGTCGCATCCCAATCCCATCACCACTCCCAGCGACGTCAACCCCACGACGTCGCAGATGCCGTCGCCGAGATACTGATTGGTCATCGGATTGTGGATGACGCGCGCGCCGGCTCGCGCGAGCATCTCCTTCTCCGATTCGGAGAGATAAATCGCATGAATCGCCACCGTGCGCTCCGTCAGGGCGCCGAGACGGTCGAGCAGCGCGACCGGCGTGGCGCCGAATCGTGCCAGCGTCTCTTCACCCTCGTACGGTGCCTCCGCGACGTGGATGTGCAGCATGCAGTCGCGTTCGCGCGCAAATTCCGACGCGCTGCGAATCATCTCTTGCGACGCGGCGTGCAGCGAGTGCGGCGCCACGCAGACGTTTGCTTCCGGATACCGCTCCATCAGCTCGCGCGTACGTTCGGCGGCAAGATCGATGCTCTCGCGAAATTGCGGGGGAGCATAATCGGCATCCATCCACGTGCGGGCGAAGACCAAGCGGATTCCCGTCTCGCGTGCCGCGCGGATCGCCGCCTCGGCGTGGGCGTTTCCCGCTCCGTTTAAATAGAAGAACTCGGCGACCGTGGTGATGCCGGCGGCGAGCATCTCGGAGAACGCCAGCGCAAAGGTCCAGTAGACGTCGTCGGGAGTCAGCTGGGGCACGACGCGGTAGAGCGCGTCGCTGCGCCACTGGGCAAAGGGCAGATCGTCGGCCCAGCCGCGTAAGAGGATCTGGTAGGCATGGCTGTGGCCGTTGATAAAGCCGGGAACGACGAGCCGATCGGCGGGAAAGGAGCGCGTATCGAGGTCGTCCGCCTGGTAACGCACGTCGAGGAAGTTGCCGGCGGCCGCGATGCGCCCATCGCGCACGGCGAACGCATAGCCTTCGCGCAGCTCGCCGCCGACGAGCGCGCGCGCACAACGGACGAGCTCGTCGGTCACACGACGGCGCCGTTTTTGACGACGGTGCTCGCGAGATTGCCGCCGAACTGCCAGCCGAACTCGTCGGGCGAAGCGATCTGCATCGCGACGAAGTCCGCGGGGCCGCCGATCCGCAGCGTTCCGGCATCGGCCCGGAGCGAGTGCGCCGCCGCGCGCGTCACGCCGTAGAGCGCCTCGGCAGCAGAGAGTCCAAAATATTTGCGGCCGAAATAGGCGACGGTCTGCAGATTGAAACACGGCGACGTGCCCGGATTGTAGTCGCTGGCGAGCGCGACCATCGCGCCGGATTCGAGCAGCGCGCGCACCGGCGCTTTCTGTTCGAGGCCGAGAAACTCGATGGTCGCCGGGCAGGCGACGGTGACGATACCGCGACGCGCGATCGCCTTCACATCGTCGTCGCGGATGTAGTTGCAGTGGTCGACGGCGTCGACTTCGAGCTGGGTCGCCATCGCCGCGGCCGCACCGTAGGCCATCTCGTCGCAGTGCACGCGCAGGCGCATCCCGTGCAGGCGCGCGGCATCGAGGTAGCGGCGCGTCTGTTCGGGCGAAAAGAAACCCGGCTCGCAAAAAGCATCGGCGTAAACGGCGCCATGCCTTGCGGCCAGCGGAATCACCTGGTCGATCAGATAGTCGACGAATCCGTCTTCGCGTTCGAAATCGAACTCCGGCGGCAGCGCGTGCGCGCCAAGAAACGTTGCGACGAGGCGCGGCACGTCGGGATCCTCACGATGCGCGGCGACCAGATCGAGCAGCGCCAGCTCGCCGGGACGATGCAGCGCGTACCCCGTCTTCGTCTCCAGCGTCGTCGTGCCGTGGCGCAGTATCGTTCGCAGGCGCGGGCGAACCGTCGTTTCGTAAAACTTCTGCGCGTCGAGCAGCGCATCACGCGTTCGCTCGACCGTGTAGCGCATCCCGAGCGACGGGGCCTCGCCGCGCTGGCGCGCGGCAAAGTCGGGCTCGCGATCGCCCGCATACAGCGGATGCGCGTGCGCGTCGACGAATCCTGGGAAGATTACGCAGTCGCCGAGGTCGCGGATTTGCCGCCCCTCGGGTTCGCTCGGGGCTGTCTTCGCACGTCCTTCGACTCCGCTCGCTTCGCTCGCTGCGCTCAGGATGACATCTTGGGGGCCAACTGCGGTGACGATGCCGTCGTCGATGCGCATCGCGGCGTTGTCGATGCGGCCGAGCGCGGCGAAATCAACGCCGCATTGCGGAGCCGCAGTATCGCACGTGACGATCGTTTTGGCGCAGACGATCAAAGACGCCAATCGATGCCTTCTCGATCGGCGGTTTCGATGGCGATCTCGTAGCCGGCGTCGGCGTGACGCACCACGCCCATGCCCGGGTCGGTCGTCAGCACGCAGTCGAGACGTTCGCGCGCGTCCTCGCTTCCATCGGCAACGACGACCATGCCCGCATGCAGGCTATAGCCGATGCCGACGCCGCCGCCGTGATGGAAACTCACCCAGTGTGCGCCCGCCGCGGTATTGAGCAGCGCGTTGAGAATCGGCCAGTCGGCGATCGCGTCGCTGCCGTCGCGCATCGCTTCGGTCTCACGATAGGGCGACGCGACGCTGCCGGTATCGAGATGATCGCGGCCGATCGCGATCGGCGCCTTTACCGCCCCGCTGCGAACGAGCTCGTTGAAGGCGAGCCCGGCGATCGCACGGCCGCCGTAGGGCAGCCAGCAGATTCGCGACGGCAATCCTTGAAAGGCAATGCGTTCGCGCGCCATGCGAATCCAACGCACCAGCGGCTCGTCGTCGGCGAAAAGCTCGAGCAGTTTCGCATCGCAGGCCGCGATGTCGCCCGGGTCGCCGGAGAGCGCGGCGAAGCGAAACGGCCCGGAGCCGCGGCAGAAGAGCGGGCGAATGAAGGCCGGCACGAAGCCCGGGAAGGCGAAGGCGCGCTCGAAGCCGGCGCGCTGTGCCTGCGCGCGGATGTTGTTGCCGTAGTCGAAGACGACCGAACCGGCATCGAGGAAACGGACCATCGCGCGCACCTGCTCGCCGCAGCTCGCGAGCGCACGGCGCTGGTACTCTTCGGGATCTCGCCGTCGAAGCTCGGCTGCTTGCACGAGAGAAAGGCCGGCCGGCACGTAGCCGTCGAGCAGATCGTGCGCGGAGGTTTGATCGGTTACGGCATCCGGGCGCAGCCCGAGATCGTAGAGCAGCCCGAACTCTTCGGCGGCATTGCCTTCGTAGCCGATCGAGACGGCTTCGCCGCTTCCCCGCGCCTCTTCGACTTGGCGCAGCGCCTCCTCACGCGACTCGGCGACGCGGTCGAGATAGCGCAGCTCGCGCCGGCGCTCCAAACGCGAGCGGTCGACGTCGACGATCAGGCAGATTCCGCCGTTCATCGTCACCGCCAGCGGCTGCGCCCCGCCCATTCCGCCGACACCGGCCGTCAACGTTACGCGACGGGCAAGCGAGCCGCCAAAATGCAGGCGCGCCAACTCGGCAAAGGTCTCGTACGTCCCTTGCACGATGCCTTGCGTGCCGATATAGATCCACGAGCCGGCCGTCATCTGGCCGTACATCGTCAACCCTTGCGCTTCCAGCTCGCGAAAGATGCTCCAGTCGGCCCACTTGGGCACGAGATTCGCGTTAGCGATCAGCACGCGCGGGGCGCGAGCGTGGGTTTTGAAGACCGCGACGGGCTTACCGCTCTGAACGATCATCGTCTCGTCGGATCGCAGCCGCCGCAGAGTCCGTACGATCGCATCGAAGGCTTCCCAAGAACGCGCGGCGCGGCCGTTTCCGCCGTACACCACCAGATCGTCCGGGCGTTCGGCAACCTCGGGATCGAGGTTGTTCATCAGCATGCGCAGCGCGGCTTCTTGCGGCCACCCAAGACAGCTAAGCTCGGTTCCGTGCGGCGCTCGAACGGTGCGAGGTCCGGCGATTACGCTCATAACGCGCCAGAATTCTTGGGGATAGGAACAAGACCTCTCGAACGCAGCAGAGAATGCATGGCACGCATGTGCAGACGGCGTAATCTTTCCGTACTCATTCTGACAAGCATCCTCGGATTTGCGTTCTCCACCGGTACCGGACTGGCGGGAACGACGGGCTCTCTGACGGGAACGGTCGCCCACAGCGCGACGGGCGCGCCGGTCGCCGGCGCGAAAGTCGCCGCGGTCAGTCCGTCGCAGACGACGACGGTAACGACGGATGCCTCGGGGCGCTTCTCGATCCTCTCGCTGGCTCCCGATACCTACACGATCTCGGTCTCGAAGGACGGCTTCGAAACGTTGACGACGACGGGCATCTCCATCTTCGCCGACCAGGTGCAGACGCTGCGCATCCCGCTCGCGCCCTCGATGCGGACGATCGCGCACGTCACCTCGCGCTCCAGCATGGACGTCGTAAAATCGGGCACCACGACCGATGTTTATTCGGTCAACTCGACGGTAACGGCGGCCGCGGCAGGCATCGGCGGCGGCGGCAACTTGAACAACGCATACTCAGCGATCGCCGCGGTCCCCGGCGCATTCGTGCCGCCCAACCAGCAAGGCTGGGCCCAGACCGTTTATATTCGCGGCGGCAACTACGATCAGGTCGGTTACGAATTCGACGGCGTTCCGGTCAATCGCTCGTTCGATAACTATCCCGGCGGCACGGCTGGAACCCTCGGACAACAGGAACTGCAAGTGTATACCGGCGGTGGAACCGCCGGCGAAAGTGCGACGGGCCTCGCCGGCTTCATCAACCAGGTCATCAAGACCGGCACCTACCCCGGCTACGCCAACGTGAATGCCGGTCTGGGCACGCCGACGTACTACCACAACCTGCAGGTCGAAGCCGGCGGCGCAACCCCCGACCGCATGTTCTCCTACTACGTCGGAATCGGCGGCTACAATCAGGACTACCGGTATCTCGATCAGTTCAACGGATCGAATCTCGGCGACGTCTGGGGCTATCCGGCGATTGCTTTCAACACGATCAACTTGCCGTTCGCCGGCGTCTTCCCAGAATGCGTGAACACGCCGCCGGCGGGATCGGGATGGTACGGCGGCCCCAACTCCTCGCCGGTCTACAACCCTTACGGCTATAACGGCTTACCGGGCACGATGAGCTTACCGATCGGCACGCACCGGAACCCCGGCTGCTATCAGACGCTCTCGCCCGCCTATGCCAGCTACTCCAACCTCGGCGACCGCGAGAACGTCCTCAACCTGCACATCGGCGTTCCGCACCGGCACGACGCCGGACGCGACGACATCCAGATCCTCTACAACGTCGTCTCGCTGCAGAGCGCGTACTACAGCTCGCAGAACGACCTCGGGCCGCACGTCATCAACCAGCTCAGCCAGTCAATTTACGGCGCGAACGTGCCGGAGGTCTGGGGCGACTTCGTCACCTGGCCCAGCCACACGCAGTTCGGCCAGAGTCCGAGCGGCATCGCGCCGGTTCCCTACTTTGACCCGGCCTCGCCCGGCAATCGCTGCGCGAATATCGATCCCTACGGCTTCTACGGCGCGGCCCAGATCAAAGGGCAGTGCGCCGCGGGAACCTTCTCGGCGGTTCCCGCCGACGACCGCGACACGTTCTGGAACAATGCCTCGATCTTCAAGCTGCAGTACCAGCACAACATCGGCTCGAACGCCTACATCCGCGTCTACGGCTATACGTTCTACTCCGATTGGCTGCAGACGAGCCCGCTGAGCTACGGCACGCCGTTCTTCGGCTTCGGCGTGACCAGTTACGACTACGAGCTCGAGTCTCACACGCGCGGCCTCGCGTTCACCTTCGCCGATCAGCTCAGCACGCAACACTTGCTCAACGTTGACGCCAACTACACGACGGCGACGACCAATCGTTATAACAACACGAACTTCAATAACTTCCTCGGGACGAGCGCGACGAACTTCACCAACGGTAAACAGTGCTTCGCCTGGGCGGCCGGTAACTTCGAGGGAGAGTCCTACAAGGCCGGCCAACCCGCGCCGTGCAACAGTCCCGTGACCAGCGGCTCGTTCCTCGACCCCGAGCCCGGCTCGCCGAAAGTCGCCGGCGCCAACTGGCAGGTCACCTATACCGGCAATTCCGGCTTCCTCAACGTCGTCACGCCGAACTTTACCTCAGTCGCACTCGAAGATCACTGGACGCCGACCGATAAGGTCAACGTCGATCTCGGTCTGCGCGGTGAAGAGTACGCGTACGATCTGGCCAACACGTCGAGCAACGGCCAGAACTTCTGGTTCCAGGCCGGGCAGAACGAGTTTTGTTACAACCCGCAGACGCTTCAGCCATACTTTATTCCCTCGCCGCCGGCCAGCGGGCGGCCGGCGACGCCCTTCATCGGCTTCAATTGCCCATTGGATAATTCGATTCCGGCGCATCCGGTGCAGACGGTCCACCCCGACGGAAAAGACGGCCATCTGCTGCTGAGTAATAACTACAGCCCCACGATTGCGGACTACGCCCTGACGCCGCGCGTCGGCGCGACCTACACCGTCAATCCCGACACGGTGCTGCGCTTCTCGGCCGGACGCTACGCGCAGGAGCCCGAAACCTATCAAGTGCAGTACAACGCGAAGGACAACAACCTCGCCTACGATCTCTTCCAGGCCTTCTGGCAGTACGGATATACGACGCCCAGGCACGACCCGGCGGTGCAGTACTCCGATAACTACGATGCGTCGTACGAGCAGCGTTTCAAGGGCACCGACATGTCGATCAAGCTGACGCCCTATTACCGCTACGCGGACAACCAGGTCTACAATATCTCTCTACCGTTCGGCCTCACCGGCGGCCTCAACAGCGGCGTGGAACGCGTCGATGGGGTGGAGTTCGAGTTCACCAAGGGCGATTTCGACAAGAACGGACTCTCCTTCTTATTCTCCTACACGTACACGAACGCGGCAGAACGCTGGGCGAACTTTCCGGGCACCTCGCTCAATCCGATCGATCCGTACAACCAGAACATCGCAAACTTCAACGGGCTCACGCAGGCAGGCGGCGGATCGCGGTGCTACGAGAACGATAGAGCCGGCAACGTCTACCCCGATCCGCGCTGCGTGCGGCTCAACCCAAACTACAACGGAGTGATCGCGAACCCGTACTTCAAGATGTCTCCGCAGCCGCTGCTCGACCGCAACGGCTGGTATCCCGTGGGCCTAGATTTCGGGTACCTCTCGCCCAACGTCGTCAGCACGATCGTCAACTACAAGCACAACAAGTTTGCGATCACGCCGGCGCTGACGTTCAACGAGGGGCAGCCCTACGGCAATCCGGCCGACGTCAACGGGCTCGACCCGCGCACGTGCGTTAGGAACTCTTCGCACATTCCCAGCGCGCCGAACAAACAGCAGGCCGACTACACGACCTGCGGCCTGGCGGCTACGCAGAGCGGGACGGCCGCCGGCATCCTCGCGATTCCCAACCCGCAGACCGGCGTCTTCGACAGCTTCGGTTCGTTCCGTCAGCCCTCTCAGCTCAACTTGAGCCTGCAGATGTCCTATCAGGTGACGCCGCGGGTCAAGGTCAACGCGCTCTTGGCGAATCTGGTCAACGCGTGCTTCGGCGGATCGTCGGAGCCGTGGAGCCGGCAGTATCCGCCCAACGGCTTCACCTGCGGCTACATCGCCAACTTCTACTACGACGCGAACTTCTACAACGGAGCCTCGCCAAACGACAAATTCGCCAACGGCGTGCCGCTCAATCCGGCCTTTGCGAACTCCTACATTCCGGCCTACGCGGACACGAACGCGTTCACGCTGCCGAACCCGTTCAATGCCTACTTCTCGGTAAACGTCACCCTATAGACGACGGCCGATTGCGGCTTCGGCAGCGCCGGCGAGCGCGTAGGCGCCAATCAACTCGCGCGCGGCGGCGATGTCGGGCGCCGGGCTACGATCGGCGGTAAACGGCGCGATGCGCTCGTGCGTTACCTCGTGCGCGGCCACAGTGCCCCGCCCGGGGCGCAGCGGCTTGCGGAAATCGGCGGCTGCCATCGCGCCGAGCAGCTCGCACGCGAGCGCACCCTCGACGTTCTCCAAAACGCGCATGAGATTATTGGCCGAGGTCATGCCCATGCTGACGTGGTCTTCTTGGCCGGCAGAGGTCGGAATCGAGTTGACGCTCGACGGCCACGCGTAGGCTTTGTTTTCGTTGACCAGTGCCGCGGCGGTGTACTGCACGATCATCAGCCCCGACTCGAGCCCAAGGCGATGCGCGAGGAAGAGCGGCAATCCGCGGTCCTCCGCGTTGAGCAGCAGGTAGAGCCGCCGTTCGGCAATCGAGGCCAGCTCGGAGACGGCGATCTTCAAAAGGTCGAGCACGATCGCAACCGGCTCGCCGTGAAAATTGCCTCCGGAGACGAAGTCGCCGTCCTCGGGGAAGACCAAGGGATTGTCGGTAACCGAGTTGGCTTCGATCTCGGTGACCCGCCGCACGTGAGCGATCGAGTCGCGGACCGCGCCGTGGACGACCGGCACGCAACGGAACGAGTACGGATCCTGAACCCGATCGCACTCGACGTGCGAATGGACGATCTCCGAATCGGCCAGCAGCAGGCGGAGATTTCCGGCGACGCGTTCCTGACCGGGATGCGGCCGTAACTCGTTAAGGCGGCGATCGAAGACCCGGTCGCTTGCAAGATAGGCTTCCAGCGACATCGCGGCGATCACGTCCGCCGTGGCGGCAAGCCGTTCCGCGCGCAACACGCCCAGCGCCGCCACCGCGGTCATCACCTGCGTGCCGTTGACCAGCGCGAGCCCCTCCTTCGCGCCGAGCGAGATCGGCTTGAGGCCTGCGCGCTCGAGCGCGACGGCACTGGGCATGCGCTCGCCGCCGTAGTAGCACTCGCCCTCGCCGATCAGGGCAAGGGTCATGTGAGCAAGCGGCGCGAGATCGCCGCTCGCGCCCACCGAGCCTTGCGCGGGAACGAGCGGCGTGACGCCGTGCTGGAGCATCCCAAGGATCAGGTCGAGCGTCTCGAGCTTGACGCCCGAGTGCCCCGCGGAGAGCGAGTTCGCTCGCAGGACGCTCGCCGCTCGCACGACCGGAATCGGCAACGGCGGGCCGGTCCCCGCCGCGTGACTGCGGACGAGATTGAGCTGCAACTCGGCGGCGTCGGCCGGGGCGACGGCGATGTTCGCAAGCCGGCCGAAGCCGGTGGTGACGCCGTAGATGCGGTCGCCCGCCGCGAACTGCCGGTCGACGAAATCGCGGGCGCGCTGCACGCGCTCGCGTGCCGCCGCGGTGATCCGGACGCGCCCGCCGAGCGCCGCGGCCTCGACGGCCTCGAGCGTCAGATGGCGCCCGTCGAGCGCTAGAGCTTCGACCAATCCGAGGGAGCCGGTTTCGCGAACGGGGGCCCGTTCTGGATGACGATCGTCTCGTGATCGCGTAGCACGATGTCGCGCGGATCCTTACCGTGCCAGGCGGTGCCGTTGACCCAAATGCTCAAGCGCTTGCCGTGAGGTGCCTGCACCTCGGAAGCTTTCGTCGCGCTCAGGTCTTCGCCCCAGATATCGAAGAACTGGCCGAGGGTGAAGGCGCGCACGACCGGCGATTCGATGTGAATGTAGCCGTCGCCGCTGTGGGTGTGAATCCAGTAGAGACAGGCGCCCTGTCGCGGGATGCCGATCATCGCCGGAATCGCGAGAGCTTTCGCGCGATTGAAGATCTGCAGATGGGCGTGAATGTGCTCGACCGCACCCTCTTGCGCGTCGCAGCGGATGCCGTCGATGGGAAGGCCGCCGAAAAGGTTCTGCGCGACCGTCGCCGGACCGGTCGCGTGAATCAATAGAGCAAGGAGCAACGGTATGGGCTGCATGGGCATTTTTCATTCGATGTGCATAACGGAAAAAACTTGTGGACAGCTTGTGAATTGTGGGCTGCGACACTTGTCGACCCAAGCTTACGCGTGCTACGCTTTGCGAGCTTCGAATCCAATCCGAAGTGCGACGAACGCATCGTTCGCGACCAACGCATTAAGGTGTGAAACGCCGTGATGAACGTCGATTCCACTGCAGAGGTCAAACCGCTTGTCCGGCGTCGGTGGGGCTCTCCGACCAGGTGGCCAAACAGGCGAGGCAAGTGCGTGAGTGCGTCGGAACCCGTTGAGGCCTCGCTTCAACGGGTTTCGCTATGTTTGCTCCGGCTGTTGGGCTGGGCTAGACCCGGACGAATCGGACGTTCGTCGTGGCGCATCTGGCGCCACTCCTACTCGCGCGCCTTTTCTGCTCCGCCATTCGTGGCTGCGCGAAAAAGTCGCGACGCCTCCCTGTCCGGGTCTAGCCCAGCGCAACAAGAAAAAAAATCGAGTCCCGGTGGCTGGGTTGGGGGAGGTTGCAGCGTCGTCTGGAGGTGGCCGCCGGCCGGATACCAAGCGGTTTATCGGGCGTACTTCTTCGCAACTTCTTCGGCCAACGCCGCAATTCGCGTGCGGACGGCGTCGGGTGCGATGACCTCTGCCTGCGCTCCCCAGCCGAGAACCCAGCGGACCAGCTCGTCGACGTCGGCGACGCGATAGGTGATCTCCGCCGATCCGTCGCGCCGCTGCGCGATCGTGCGATCGGCGACGATGTGCGCGGCCGCCGCGGCTTTGGCGACGCGCGGCGCGAACCTGACGCGGACGCCGGTCGTCTCGTCGCGGTGGAGCACGCCGCTGATCGAAGCCGCCGCGTAGGCTTCCACGTTGAAGCCGCTCGGACGAACGAACGTCTTTGCGAGCACCCGGGGCTCACTTACGCTGTCCACCGCGAAGGTGCGCTTGTCGTCGCGAGTGTGATCGTGCGCCACACAATAGACTCGTCCGGCATTGATGATGAAGCCGTAGGGGTTGACCGTGCGCGAGCTGCTGCGTCCCTCCTTATCCCGATACTTGAAGCGAACGCTCCGCGACGAGCGCTCCGCCGAGGAGAGCAACGCAAAGGCACGCTCGCCGCGCTTGTCGAGCGAGACCTCGGAGAGACGAAAGGCGACCGGGCTCGCTGCATCGACCCGGGCGCGCGCGCCGCGGCCTGCGCTTCCGACGATCTTTTCCGCGACGTCGTCGATTGACGCACCGATCGTGCCGCCGATGCTCGCCCCCAGCGACCGCAGTGCGACCAGGCCGAAGAGCTCGCCGTTGCTGAGGTCGAGCCGCTTGAGGCTGTAGCCTTGGGCGAACCGGTAGACGTTCGCGGCGCGATCGAAATAGAGCGGAAAGCCGGCGTTGGTAAGGATCGCGAGATAGCGGCGCAGACTGCGCGTGCTGGGCGCGCGGCCGTCCTCTCCGATCTTCTCTTTGAGCCCTTCGAACGAGTGACGGCCTTGGTCGATCGCGTTGAGCAATCGCACCAGTAGGATGACCTTCGACTCGCCGTCAGCGTTCATTGGTTCGCGGGAGCCTGTGGTTTGGGGAAGCACCCGTCGGGCGCGTTGATCGGCGGCGCGCTCGGCTGCGGAGCGGTCGCGGTCACGCCGAGACGAACCGGATAGAACGAACCGCCGTCGGTCATCGTCTGAACGACGTGCGCCGATTGACCGGGCGGCAGATCGAACGCGGTGACCTGGTATTTCGACGAAACGCGCACGCAGCCGATGTCGACGGCGTTGCCGTCGATTAAGAAGCTTCCTCGCGCCGGACCCGCAAGCGGCTGGACGTAAAGGTACGCCGCTGCCGGCGCGGCGGTAGGATTCTCGAGCGTCAACGCGATCGTGTGTACGACGCCGTAATCACCGTAGTCGTGCCCGTCGGCCGAGGGCGTGACGTTCGGCGGCGTCGGCTCGGTATCGCCCAGCACGACCGTTGCGTCGTCGCCGCCGGCCGCGTAACGGAGATTATCCGCGCCGAAGCCGGCAATCGAAAAGACCCCGGTTCGGTGATGTCCATCGCCGGGTAAAATGGGACCGGCGAGCATCGTGCGCGGATCGGCGCCCGGCGAAACGCCCATCACCGTGACTTCGACCGGACCACCGGAGAGGACGCGAATGTCCGCGGTCCCGGCCACGAGTTGCCGCGAGGTCATCGGCAGATCGGTCAGCAGGTAGGGCTGGTCACCCGTGAGGTCGACCACGGTGCCTTCCTGCTGATTCTTCGTCAGCAAGAATTTTTTCGTAACCGCTTGCCCCACGGTCATCACGTCGATGTTGGGACCGGCCGACGCGTGAATCAGTTGAACCGACGCGGGGTTTTGTCCCGTCGCTTGCAGGGCGACGACGAGCCGGCGCGGATCGGCGGTGTTGTCGTGATAGTAGTAGATGCGTGCGGGTTGCGCGGCCGTCACGGTGCCGCGAAAGAGCACGCCGTCTTGCGTGACGTGCTCCGGATCGTCGTCATAAAAAAGCAATCCCGGCGTGAACGGCTGCATCGGCGTGTTCTGGACGTTGACCGTCGTCGTTGCCGATTGGTCGAAGTACCGGCCGTTTCCCGAGATCTGGATCGCCACGCTGAACTGCGCGGTCGCACCGGCGGCCAACGCCGCCGGCAGCGGCGTCACCGCTCCGATCGTAACGCTCGCGCCCGGCAGGGCTTGCGTCAGGCGCGTCACCCACTGCGCGATTTGCTGGGCCAGCCAATCGGCTTGCGCGGGATTGCCGGTAACCATCAGCGTCGTTTGCGGAACGACGGTGCCGGCGTTGAAAGCCACCCGAACGTTGACGTCGGCGCTCGCACCGTTCGCATCGGTAACGTGCAGCACGTCGCTGCCGGTCGCTTGTGAAGCGGTGATCGTCACGCTCGTACCGGCCGGATCGGCCGTAACGGTAACGAGCCGCCGATCCAGCGTGAGCTGCAGCGGCGGCGCGGCGCCGGTAACCGTGACGACGCTCTGTTGCGCGGGATTGAGGTTCACGTTACTACTCGAGAGCGTCAGCGGCGCGCCGGGTAATGCCGAAGGCGCGCTCACCGGTGAAGCAACCGGCGAGGGTGAGGATACGGATGCCGGCGAGGCTGACGCCGGCGGCGGTGTGAATTGGACGAGCACGGTGGCTAATAGGGGCACAAACATTAGTGCCACCCTTCGACTTCGCTCAGGGTGGCACTGCTCTTCTCGTCCTTCGACAGGCTCAGGGCGACGCGGGCGAAGGGTTTCTAGGTTCTGGCTGGTTCCGATGTGGACGGAGGAGCGGGCGGCTCGACCGTCGGGATCTTCGCGTACTTGATTTTGTCCGGATCGTCGGGGTCGACGTCGGCCAGAATGTGATCGCCCGCACCGAAGTTGCCCTTGAGCATCTCTTCGGCGAGTTCGTCTTCGACCATCCGCTGTATCGCGCGTCGCAACGGCCGCGCACCGAACTGCGGATCCCAGCCCTTCCTGGCGAGAATGGCCTTCGCACCCTCGGTGACCTTGAGCTCCATCTCCTGCGCGCGAACTTCGCGCACGACCTTTGCGAGCTCGAGCGTGACGATCTTCTCGATCTGGTCGCGCGTCAGTTGATGGAAGACGACCACTTCGTTGACGCGATTGAGGAACTCCGGACGGAAGGTCTGCTTGACCTCTTCCATCACGCGGTTCTTCATGCGTTCGTAGGCCTTCGCCTCGTCCGACATTGACGCACGTTCCGGCCGGAAGCCGATATCGGTCGTCGTCGTCATCCCGGTGGCGCCGACGTTGCTCGTCATAATGATCACCGAGTTCTTGAAGTCGACGTGACGGCCTTGCGAATCCGTGAGGCGCCCGTCTTCAAGCACTTGGAGCAAAAGGTTAAAGACGTCGGGATGCGCTTTTTCGATCTCGTCGAGCAGCACGACCGAGTACGGACGGCGGCGCACCGCCTCCGTCAGCTGGCCGCCCTCTTCGTAACCGACGTATCCCGGAGGCGCGCCGACCAGGCGGCTGACCGAATACTTTTCCATGTACTCCGACATATCGATGCGGATCATCGACTCTTCGTCGTCGAAGAGAAACGCGGCAACGCTGCGCGCGACTTCCGTTTTGCCGACGCCCGTCGGGCCGAGGAAGATGAACGAGCCGATCGGGCGGCTCGGATTCTTCAATCCGGCACGCGAGCGGCGAATCGCCCGGGTGATGACGTTGATGGCTTCTTCTTGGCCGACGACGCGTTCGTGGAGCAGCTCGCCCATCTTGAGCAGCTTCTCGGTTTCGGCCTGCGCGAGCCGGCTGACCGGAATCCTGGTCCACGAGGCAACGATCTCGGCGATATTGTCGGGAGTTACCTTGAGGGCACGTTCGCCGGTCGCTTTGCGATCGCGCCACTCTTGCTCGAGCTGCGATTTCTCCAGCCGCAGCTTCTCCTCGCGATCGCGGATCGTGGCCGCTTTGTCGAACTCTTGATTCTTGACGACGGCTTCCTTTTCGGCGATCAGCTTTCGCAGCGCTGCGTCGGCCTCGCGAATCGCGGGCGGCGGCAGCGTCGCCTGGAGGCGCACGCGCGAGCTCGCCTCGTCGATGAGGTTGACGGCTTTATCGGGAAGGAAACGGTCGGTAATGTAACGGTCGCTCAGGCGCGCTGCACTCGCAAGCGCCTCGTCGGTGATCTGGACCTTGTGATGCGCCTCGTAGCGATCGCGCAGACCCTTGAGGATCTCGATCGTCTCCTCGACCGTCGGCTCGCCGACCATCACCGGCTGGAAGCGGCGTTCGAGCGCCGAGTCCTTTTCGATGTGCTTGCGAAACTCGTTGAGGGTCGTTGCACCGATGCACTGCAGCTCGCCGCGTGCAAGTGCCGGCTTGATGATGTTGCTTGCATCGATCGCGCCTTCGGCCGCTCCGGCTCCAACCAAGGTATGCAGTTCGTCGATGAAAAGAATGATCTCGCCGGCGGCACCACGGATCTCGTCCATAACGCGCTTCATGCGCTCTTCGAACTCGCCGCGGTACTTCGTGCCGGCGACCAAGCCCGCCAAATCGAGCGTGATGACGCGACGGTCGCGCAGCGGTTCGGGGATGTCGCCCTTGATGACGCGCTGAGCGAGGCCTTCGGCAATCGCCGTCTTACCTACGCCGGGTTCGCCGATGAGCGCGGGGTTGTTCTTCGTGCGCCGCGATAAAATCTGAATGACGCGCTCGATCTCGTTGTTGCGGCCGATGACCGGATCGAGCTTGTTGTCGCGGGCCAGCTGCGTGAGATCGCGTCCGTACGCATCGAGCGTCGGCGTCTTGCTCTTGCCTTTGGGCGCTTGCGGTTGGCCCTCGGCACCGAGCAGGGAGGTGGTCTGTACGCGGACCTTCGCGGGATCCACGCCGAGATTGGTTAGGACGCGGGCAGCGACGCCCTCGCCTTCGCGGATCAATCCAAGAAGCAGGTGCTCGGTCCCGATGTAGTTGTGATTGAGCTGGCGAGCCTCTTCAAAGGCGAGCTCGATCACACGCTTGGCCCGAGGCGTGAAGACCATTTCCTGTTGAACCGTCTGCCCGCCACGTCCGACGATCGCTTCGACCTCTTGGCGAACCTTCGCCAGATTGACCCCGAGCGACTCAAGAACCTTAGCGGCAAGGCTCTCGCCTTCGGAAATGATGCCGAGCAGGATGTGCTCGGTCCCGATATAGTTGTTTCCTAGGCGCTGAGCTTCTTCCTGAGCGAGTACGATACTGCGCCGCGCTCGCTCGGTGAAAGGCTCCCACATTGACATCGCTCTGCTGTTCCTCCTGCCCTATAAACTCGTCCCGCCTGCGCGAAGTTTCGCGGCATCCATCAGCGGCCCGCCCGCGTCCGGCCCTTGACACCACATTCTAACCGAAGGTTTGCCCTACGGCCCGAGGAACCTCGCAGGTATGCCAACCGTCGAACAAGTTCGCGAAGCGCTCATAGAGGTGAAAGACCCCGAGCTCAATCTCGGTATCCTCGAGTTAGGGCTGGTCTACGACGTCACGGCCGAGGGCGAAAACGGCGAAAACGTGAACGTCATGATGACCCTAACCTCTCCGATGTGTCCGGTTGGCCCGATGTTCGTCCAGACCGTGAAGGACCACGTGATGGCCCTCGAAGGCGTCAAGAACGCCACCGTCGAGATCACCTTCACTCCTCCTTGGGATCCTAAGACTATGGCCTCGGACGACGTCAAGGCCATGCTCGGCATCTGGTAATTCCTCAAGAGCGGACGCAATATTCTTTAACCACAGCATTTAAATTTTGAAGACGGCCTGGGGTCCGGCGAGAAGCGTAAACATCGACGCGCTTCGAGCCGGATTCCCCAGGCCGTCTCCGAACAATTTGGATACTGCCCGGCCGGCGGCTACATCGAGAGTTTGTATGCGCCGGCGAGATCCTTCATCGCGGTGGTGAGAATGGCGTGATACTGCGCGTCGACGCCGAGCCCGTACTTCGTGTCGATATCCTTCATCACTTGAAGGTGAATCGAATGCGAGACGAGGCGATCGAGCAGGACCTCGACGTTGAAGCCTTCACCGCTCTGTCCAGCCTTCCACAGCGCGGCGGCGAGGGCGGGTCCGTTCGAGGGATCGGGGCTCGGTGAGCTGGGCAGCGTGACGTTCTTCTCGGTCACGATCTTCAGTGAGTCGTTGACGACGAAGTCGAACGTCTTGAGAAACTGGCCGACCTGATCCTTGCCGTATTGCTTCGTCAGCTTGGCGACCTCGGCTTCGAAGAGCGTGCCGGTCAGCACCTTGAGCAGCGTCGCAGTTTGGAAGCTCTTCGGACCACCGCCGGCGATGACCATCGAGAGCGTGAGCGGCAGATCGGGCGCGCCGGTATAGACGCAGCAAGATCCCGAGAAACGAGTGGGTTCGTTGCTCATGTTCGGCATGAGCGCCGCCGAAGCGGCGGCCGGAGCCGCTAGCGCGGCCGCGAGCGCCAGCGCGCCGATACGAGTCGAATTCCGCATAGGTTCCTTTCTCGAGCTGGGAGCTCGACGACGAAAAACGATTTTCGCCTGAGGAAACGGAGCGGAGCGGGCTTTGGATTTACCCCCAGCGGTTAGAGCGCGGCGACGGCGATCGGTTTGCTAGTCGGCTGCTTAGAGCCGCCTGCCGGCTCGACGCTGACGGCAACCGCCGCCACGTCCAGGGCCGATTCGGGGAGGCGCACGACGGTGACGTCGCGTTCGTTTGGCGTAAAGGTGATCGAGGGCGCCATCGTCTTGGAGCCCTTCGGCAGCGTCCAGGCTTGGTAAACCTTACCGGCCGGGGGCTCGGCGAGGCCCGGAAACGTTACGTAGAGGTGACTGCCCCGAACGAAAACCTGCCCGTCGCCGAACCGGTACCGCTTGACGTCGGCCGCGGCCAGATCGGCGAGCGCCGCCGACTGCGCGGCCATCAGGGCGGTTTGTCTGACGATGTGGCGATCCATCGTCGTGTACAAGAGCAGGGCCCCAACCGTTAGCACCAACGCGGCGGCGATCGCGGCAAACGTTTCCCAGCGATACGCCTTTGCATTCGCGCGTTCGGAGTTGCGCACTTCGCGCATGATCCGGGCTTTGAGCATCGGCCCGGGGCAGAGCGCGTCGTCGTAATCCGCGGCCGAGGAACCAACCGCCGTCACCGCGGGACGAAGCAGTTCGTATTCGGCGCGACACGACTCGCAGGTCTTGAGGTGCGCGGCAACCTCGGCAGCTTCGGCCGCGGGCAACGCTCCGAGTGCGTAGACGGCGACGTTGTCGAGCATCTCGTCGTGCGAGATCATAAGGCTACGACTCCGTCAAGCGCGCTGCGGAGCCGGCGCAATCCGGCGCGGATGCGCGTTTTGACCGTCCCGAGCGGCAAGCCCGTCCTGTGTGCTATTTCGTAATGTGTCACCCCGCCAAAAAATCCCAACTCAATCAACTCCCGCTGCTCTGCTGGAAGTTGCGCGAGGGCGTTACGAACCGATTCGGCGTTCAATGCCCCCAGCGCCGTCTCTTCGAGCGAGTCTTGCTCGGCCAGCGTTTCCGGGATCTCGTCTTCAGGGCGCGCGGCGCGCGCGCGAAGCACGTCGAAGGCGCGATTGCGCGCCACCCGGACGATCCAAGCCCCGAAGTTCCCTGAGACAAAAGACGCCGGGTTGCTCCACAGCTTCAAGAAGACGCTCTGGGTGACGTCTTCGGCACCGGGAGCGTCGGAAAGCACGCGCAACGCGACGCCGTAGACCAATCGATGGTACTCGTCATACAGGGTCTCGAAGGCGCCGGCATCGCCGCGCCTTACGCGCTCCATGAGCCCGACTGCGTCACCCACCTAAAACGAGCGCCACCGCCGCATGGATTGCGAGGCGCCTACGACGGATGCCGCGGGTAGATCAGCTTCGGGATCCCGGCGAAATCCGGATCTCCGCACTGCCAGAGCAAGAAAGCATACTCATCGGTGAGCAGCTGCTCGCTCTGCTCGCGCGAAGCTGCGAGGAACCCGTGGCCCGCGTCGTAGTCGACGCGCAACAGAATCGGGCGCCCGCTGCTGGTCGAGGCCGCAAGCCGCGCGGTAAACTTGGCGAGCTCCCACGACGAAACGCGCGGATCGTTGTAGCCGGTAATCAGCATCACGGCGGGATATGCCGTTCCCGGCACGACGTGCTCGTAGGCGTCCATCGCGTAGAGCGCGCGGAATCCTGTTTCGTTCTTCACCGTGCCGAACTCCGGAATGTTCGGCGGTCCGTTGGGCGTGAACTCGGCGCGCATCGCGTTGCTCTCGCCGACGACGTCGAGCGCGGCCGCGAAGAGACGCGGCTCGGCGGTTATCGCGCGGCCGATCGTTATGCCGCCGGCGCTGGTTCCTTCGCCCGCTAAGTGAGCGGAGCGAGTGTACTTATGCGCGATAAGCCAACGGCCGCAGGCGATGAAGTCTTGCCACGTGTGCGGCTTCGTCGCGATCATGCCGGCGCGGTGCCAGGCCTCGCCGTACCATCCGCCGCCGCGGACGTGGCAGACGGCGAAGACGCCGCCGCGCTCCATCCAAGCAACGCGGGTCGCGCTGAAAGCGGGCTCGAGCGTAATGCCGTAGGAGCCGTATCCCTCGAGGTACGCGGGATGCGTGCCGTCGAGCGGAAGCCCTTTGCGATACACGATCGAGAGCGGCACCATCGTTCCGTCGGCGCTGCGCGCCTGGACTTCCGACGACGTATAGCCGGACATGTTGACGTTCGCAAGCGCCTTGAGATGCGTATCGGCAACGCTGCCGTTTTCATCGGCTTGAAAGTAGAGCAACGAATGCGTCCAGCCGGTCAGCCCGAAAACGACGCCGGCCTCACGCGAGTCGGTCGCGATCGCATTGATCGCTCCTTGGTATGGAAGATCGACGTCGCGCGCGGCGCCAGGCGTGCCATCGGTGGCGAGCGAAATCCTCGTGATCTTCCCGAATCCGCCGGTGCGCGAGAGAACGTAGAGGCCGTCAGAAGCGACTTGCAGATCTTCCAGCACGTCCTTGGCGGCGGCCACGACCGTTGACGCGCCGGCTACGTTGGGCACATCGAGAGAGGTGCGGACGATCTTGAACGTCGGCGCGTCTTTATGGGTCATGAGAAAGATCGTCGAACCCTTAAAATCCTGGCCGACGATGTCGTCGCTCGTCTTTGCGATCTGCGTCCAGGTCACGTTGCCCGAGTCGACAGGCCCGCGCGCAGCATAGATTTCGTGCTCGTTCTGAACGCCGTGCACGACGAGCGCGAGCACGTACGGCGAGACGGGCGAGTAGATTACAAATGGGAAATCGGTCGAGCCGAACGGCACCTTCGGGTTGACGCCGTAGCCGAAGACCGGGACGTCTTGGTCCGGATCGCGGCCCAGCACGTGAAGGTAGGCGACGGCACGCGTCTCCTTATCGGTCTCCGGCTCGCCGGGCTTCAGCTCTGGGAAGCGGACGTAGTAGAATGATTTTCCGTCGGCGAGCCAGCTCGTGGCTCCGATGTAGTAACAGCGGCTGATCGCGTCGGGCAAAACCGCAGCGGTGGCTGTTTCCACGACGTGGACCACCGAGGCTTCGGAGCCGCCTTCAGAGATGCCGTAGGCAACGAGCTTTCCGTCGGGCGACGGCAAGAAGTAGTTGATCGTATAGTGCTTGCCGGCGCTAGCGAGGCTCTGCGGGTCGATCAAAACGCGCTCTCCGCTGCCGTTGACGTTGCGAACGTAGAGCTTGGGCGAGTTGTCCCCCGGGTTGAGCTTCTCGTAAAAATAGTACGAGCCGTCGCGCGTGACCCCGTTGACGGAAGCGCCGGAATTATCGAGGACCTTGATGCGGTTTAAGAGCTTCTCGCGTGCCGGACCGAGGCGACCGAGCACCTCGCGCGTGTAGGCATTCTGCTCCTTGAAAAACTGTTGTACGACCGGGTCCTTCATATTCTCGAAGTAGCGGTACGGATCGGTCACCGAGGTTCCGTACATCGTCTCCGCCACCGGTTTCTCGGGCGGCAAGGGCGGGGGCGTGGGGAAACCGGAGGGGACCGCTCCGACGACGGCAAGGGCGAAAACGCAGCAAAAGGCTCGTAACATGGGCCCTTTATTCTCGGATGACCCCCGAGCGCCTCGCGCCCTTCGACCGTCTCAGGATGACACGGGGGAGGCGGCGTGCAAAGTGACGGTGTGAAGAGTCGCGCGCAACGTTATGGCGAGCTTGAACGCAAACGCGCCGAATCGGCGGTTCCCGCAGGCCCCCAGGCACTCGAACGACAGCACGCGCGAGGCAAACGGTCGGCACGAGAACGGGTCGAGTCGCTCGTCGACGAAGGTTCGTTCGTCGAGTTCGACCGTTTCGTCGTCCATCGCGCCAACGCGTTCGGCCTCGACGAAAGGGAGTTCTTGGGCGACGGCGTGATCACCGGGCGCGCGACGATCGACGGACGCCAGGTCTTCCTCTTCTCGCAGGATTTCTCGGTGCTCGGCGGATCGCTGGGAGAAGCCTTCGCCGAGAAGATCTGCAAGATGATGGACATGGCCATCCACACCGGATCGCCGTTGATCGGAATCAACGACTCCGGCGGCGCCCGCATTCAGGAGGGCGTCGTCTCATTGGGCGGTTATGCGGAGATCTTCTGGCGCAACGTTCAGGCGAGCGGCGTGATTCCGCAGATCAGCCTGATCGCGGGCCCCTGCGCGGGCGGCGCGGTCTACTCGCCGGCGATCACCGACTTTATCATCATGACCGAAAAGATCTCGCAGATGTTCATCACCGGCCCCGAGATCATCAAAACCGTCACGGGCGAAGAGGTTACGTTCGAAGAGCTCGGCGGCGCGCACACGCACGCCACGCGCAGCGGTGTCGCGCAGCTCGTCGCGGACGACGAGGAGCACCTGTTCGAACTGACGCGCGAGCTCTTTTCCTTTCTTCCGCAGAACAACCGGGAAGCGCCGCCCGAGTTCGCCTGCGACGACGATCCCCAGCGCGACGTTCCCCAACTCGACGACCTCGTGCCGGACTCTCCAAACAAACCGTACGACATGCGCGCGGTCATCGAAGGCGTCGTCGACTACGGCGACTTTCTCGAGATCGCCGCGCTCTACGCCCCGAACGTCATCTGCGGATTCGGGCGGGTCAACGGCCGGAGCGTCGGCGTCGTCGGCAATCAACCCAACGTGCTGGCCGGCGTTCTCGATACGCGTTCGTCGGTGAAGGCGGCTCGTTTCGTGCGTTTTTGCGACGCCTTCAACATCCCGTTGGTCACCTTCGTCGACGTGCCCGGCTTTCTGCCCGGCACCGATCAAGAGTACGGCGGCATCATCTTACACGGTGCGAAGCTGCTCTACGCCTTCGCCGAAGCGACGGTTCCGAAGATCACCGTCATCACCCGCAAGGCGTACGGGGGTGCCTACGACGTCATGGCGAGCAAACACATCGGCGCCGATCTCAATCTGGCTTGGCCGACCGCGGAGATCGCCGTGATGGGAGCCGAGAGTGCGGTAAAGACGATCTTCCGCCGCGAAATCGCGGCCGCGCAAGATCCGGCCGCGAAGATGGCCGAGCTGATCGCCGAGTACGAGGAGCGCTTCTCGCACCCGTACATTGCCGCCGGGCGCGGCTACGTCGACGACGTGATCGAGGCGCGAAAGACGCGCCGTGCCATCGCCGGAGCGCTCGAAATGCTGCGCGACAAGCGCGTTGCGCGGCCGCAGCGAAAGCACGGCAATATCCCGCTGTAAAAAAAGCGAGCCCGCTCGTGCGGGCTCGCTTCGTTTCGTCGAACGCTTAGGTCTAGAGTGCGCCGATACCGTTGGGCGTTCCCCAACCGCCGCCGGCCGAGTAGTTCCCAAACTCCTTGGTTCCCGCTTCGCACAGGTACGTGCCTTGCAGGCTCGTCGGGCATCTGGCGAGCTCACCCGCCTTGATGTAGTGCAGGTCTTTCTTCAACTGGGACTTCGTGAGCTTCCAGAGATTCTCTCCGGCGGTAAGTTTGGCGCCATTACCGGCCAGACCGTACATCCCGCCGACGAGCGGCGAGGAGATGCTCGTGCCGGCAACCGTGCCCCATCCGCCGGTCGGATAGGAGTCGTAGATCGCGACGTTCGAGGCAACCGCCGAGATGTCGTTCATCGTGCGCTGCGCACACTTCGGATCGCTCTGCCAGGACGGCTTCGTGACGACGGAGCATCCGCCGCCGCTGCTCGGCCAAAGGAGCTCGGTGTACTTGTTGCCGCTCTGCGAGATGATCGTGCCGCCGACGGCGATGACGTTCTCGTAGTCGGCTGGATCTTGCGCGCCGTATCCGGCGTCTCCGGCGCTCGCGAGATAGAGTACGCCCTTTTTGTCGAACGAACCGCCCGACGCGCTTCCTTCGCCGCCGCCCCAGCTGTTGCTGATGACCGTGGCGCCGAGCTTCGCGGCCTCGACCTCGGCATTGTAGAGGTCGTTGCCGTTATTGGTTGTGGCCTCGATGAGATAGATCGTGCACTCCGGGCACGAGGTCGAGACCATCTGTACGTCGAGATCGATCTCGACGCCCCAGCTCGAGTTGCCGGCCGGATAATTCTTCTGCTGGCCTTGCTGGTTAAATTTCTTGAACTTTCCCTTGCCGAGATCGAACTGCGAGCGGAACATCGCAAGGTCCGATGCGACGTTGGGATTGTCGAACGCATCGACGATTCCGACGATCGTGCCTTTTCCGCCCTTGGTCACCGGGAGGTTGTAAAGCTTCTGCAGAGTCGGCGGTTGCCAGCCATTGATGATGTTCGGATTTTCACCGGGCAACCGCTCTTCGACCAATACGTCGCAGTTCATAAAACCGGGGCGCAGGTCGTTACAAACCCGCTTCGTCTTACGGGTTTGCCCCTCGGGTAGGTTGCGCGTCTGGGGGGCCGCCGACAGGCCTCCGGCGCCCGGCAGGCTCGAGTTGCCGCCGGCGTTACAGGCGGCAACGGCAAGTGCCGCCGCCACTGAAACAAATAGTTTGAACGGGCTATTCACAAGTGCTCCTTCTGTTCGCTGGGTTTCCGCGGGGGACTGCGGAGGCTTCCGGACTTAGACCGCGAGAGACCCGGCGCCTCCTGCCATACCAAGCGATAGAGGACGGCCGTCGCAGCGCTGGTATTTAGGTTTTCGTGAAGTTATTAGAGGGGAAGCGCGCTCTGGTGACCGGAGTCGCGAATCGCTGGTCGATCGCCACGGGGGTCGCCCGCCGGCTGCACGATTATGGAGCCTCGATCGCGCTCGCATACCAAGGGGAGCGCGTGAAGGACGAGGTCGAGAAGCTTGCCGCTGAGCTCGGCGGGGGGCCCGTCGTCGAGTGCGACGTCTCGAACGACGCCTCGCTGGCGGCGTTACGGACGGCCCTTGCCGAAGGCTTCGGCGGAATCGACGTCCTCGTTCACTCGATCGCCTTTGCGAATAAGGAAGATCTGGCCGGAAAGGTCTTCGATACGTCGCGATCGGGATTCGCGCTGGCCCTCGACGTCTCGGCGTACTCGCTGATCGGCCTGGTCGGCGCGCTGCGCGAGTCGTTGAACGACGGCGCGTCGATCATGGCGCTGACCTACCTCGGCGCGACCCAGATCGTGCCGAACTACAACTTAATGGGCATCGCCAAGGCGGCGCTCGAGGCGACGATTCGCTACATCGCCTTCGATCTGGGCGACCGGAGCATCCGCGTCAACGCGATCTCGGCCGGTCCGATCAAAACGGCGAGCTCGCGGCAGGTCGGCGGTTTTTCCAAGATCCTCGAGCTCGTCCCCAAAGTCGCGCCGCTTCGCCGCAACGTTACCGCCGACGACGTCGGAAATATGGCCGTCTTTCTCGCCTCGGATCTCGCCTCGGCGGTTACCGCCGACGTCCATTTCGTCAACGCCGGCTATCACGCGATGGGACTGTATTCGCCGCAGTGATGCGTGTTTCGTAAGATTCTCATCGCGAACCGCGGTGAGATCGCGGTTCGCGTCATTCGGACGGCGCGGGAGATGGGCATCGAGAGCGTCGCCGTCTATTCCGACGCCGACCGCGACGCGCTGCACGTTCGTCTCGCCGACGAAGCGCACGGGATCGGCCCCGCCTCACCGGCGCAGAGTTATCTCGATGGCGAGAAGCTGATCGCCGTCGCGCGGCAATCCGGAGCGCAGGCCGTACATCCCGGATACGGGTTTCTCGCCGAGAATGCCGAGTTCGCGCGCCGCGTCGTCACCGCCGGTTTGACCTGGATCGGACCGAACGCCGATGCGATCGCGGCGATGGGCGACAAGCTGCGCGCGCGCCAAGCGATGCGCGCGGCAAACGTCCCTTCGGTACCGGGTGGCCTCGAAGCGATCGCCGACGTAGCGGGCGCGCGAGCCGCCGCCGAACAATTCGGGCTCCCGCTGGCGCTTAAAGCCGCTGCGGGGGGCGGAGGTAAGGGACTCAAGGTCGCGCACCGCGCCGAAGAGATCGAATCCGCGTTCGAAACCGCGCGCCGCGAGGCGCGAGCGTACTTCAAGGACGATACGATCTACGCGGAACGTTACTTGGAGAATCCCAAGCACGTCGAGCTTCAAGTGCTGGCGGACAAGCACGGTAACGTCGTGCACGTCGGCGAGCGCGACTGTTCGCTGCAGCGCCGCCACCAGAAACTGTGGGAAGAGACGCCCGCGCAGATTTCCGGCGTCGTGCGCGCCGCAATGCGCGAGGCCGGGGTGCGCGCCGCCAAAGCGATCGGCTACGACTCGGCCGGTACGATCGAGTGCCTCGTCTCCGGCGACGAGTTTTACTTTCTCGAGATGAACACGCGCATTCAGGTCGAGCACACGGTCAGCGAGATGATCTCCGGGCTCGATCTCGTGCGCGAACAGATTCGCGTGGCGGCCGGCGAAGCGCTCGGCTTTACGCAGAGCGATCTCTGCTTCCGCGGCTTTTCGATCGAGGGTCGCGTCAATGCCGAGGATCCCTCGGCGGGCTTCCAACCTTCGCCCGGAACCATCAGCGCGTATCGCGAGCCGGGGGGCCTCGGCGTTCGCGTCGAACTCGGCGGCCTATTGCGGATGGACGATTCCGCCGGACTACGATTCGCTGATCGCCAAGCTCGTCGTTTGGGCGCCGACGCGCGATGCAGCGATCGCGCGGCTGCGCCGTGCGATCGACGAGTACGTCGTCGAACGGCGTACCGACGACGCTGCCGCTGCTGCGCGCGCTCTGCGACCTTCCCGCCGTGATCGACGCATCGTACGGCACGGCGACGCTCGAACGATTCGCCGCGACCTTCAAACCCGCCGCGCGCAACGGTCTGCAGCTACCCGCCGCGACGCCGCGCGTCGCGCAACGCCGGCTCGCGCCGCGATTGGGAACGCTGCGCAAACGCGCGAGGGCGTCAAGCGGCAACGACGTGCGCTCGCCTATGCACGGACTGGTCGTCGAGATCGGCGTCTCGCCCGGCGACGACGTGGCCGAAGGCCAGGTCGTCGCGGTCATCGAGGCGATGAAGATGATGAACGAGATCCGTGCCCCTCGCGCAGGTCGCGTCACTGCGGTGCACGCGAGCGCCGGTTCGACGGTCGAGAGCGGCTCCGCGCTCGTAACGCTCGCCCAAGCCTAGGGCATGGCGGCGGGCGCCCCGCTGCGCCGTGGCGTAGTACGGCTCGATGCCTCGCGAACTCAACGCCTCGGGAATTCCAATCGAGCCCGTCTACGATGCGGTCGAAGGAACGCCGCACGATCTCGGCGAGCCGGGCCGGTTCCCGTTCGGGCGCGGAATTCGCAAGGACATGTACCGCGGACGTCTCTGGACGATGCGCCAATACGCAGGGTTCGGCACGGCCGCCGAATCGAACGCGCGCTATCGCTACCTTTTAGAGCGCGGCCAGACCGGGCTTTCCGTCGCCTTCGATCTACCGACGCAGCTCGGCTACGATTCCGACGCCCCGCAGGCGCGCGGCGAGGTCGGCAAAGTCGGCGTCGCCATCGACTCGATCGCCGACATGGAGACGCTGCTCGACGGCGTGCCGCTCGACCGGGTGACCGTCTCGATGACGATCAACGCACCCGCGGCGATTCTCTTGGCGCTGCTGCTGGCCGTCGCGCGCCGGCGCGGCCTACCGTTCGAAAAACTCGGCGGCACCGTCCAGAACGACGTGCTCAAAGAGTACGTCGCGCGCGGAACCTACATCTATCCTCCGATACCCTCGATGCGCCTGGTGACCGACGTGATGTCCTACTGCGCCCGCGAGGTGCCGCAATGGAACGCGATCTCGGTCTCCGGCTATCACATTCGCGAAGCCGGATCGACCGCCGTCGAAGAGATCGCCTTCACGCTCTCCAACGGAAAGGCGTATCTGCGCGCGGCCCAAGAGGCCGGCATCGCACTGCAGGAGGTCGCGCCGCGCATCTCGTTCTTCTGGAACGCGCACAACGATTTCTTCGAAGAGATCGCGAAGTTTCGCGCGGCGCGTTATCTCTGGGCAAAGATCGTGCGCGACGATTTCGGCTGCCGCGATTCGCGCTCGCAGATGCTTCGCTTCCACACTCAGACCGGGGGCTCGACGCTCACCGCACAGGAGCCCGAGAACAACGTCGTGCGCGTCACGCTGCAGGCACTCGCCGCGGTGCTGGGCGGCACGCAATCGCTGCACACCAACGGGAAGGATGAGGCTCTCGCGTTGCCGACCGCGCAGAGCGCCAAAGTGGCCCTGCGCACGCAGCAGATCATCGCGTACGAATCGGGCGTAGCCGACGTCGTCGATCCGATGGCGGGGTCCTACTATCTCGAAACGCTTACCAACGACTTGATCGCCCGCGCGGCGGCCATTATCGGCGAGGTCGACGCGATGGGCGGCAGCATCGCCGCGATCGAGAGCGGCTGGATGCAGGCGCGTATCGCCGATTCGTCCTATGCCGCGCAGCAGGCTATCGAGCGGGGCGAGCAGGTCGTGGTGGGAGTCAATAAGTTTACCGAGGAGTCGGGCGATGCGCCGATCCCGCTGCAGCAGGTTGACGAGCGCCCCGAGCGCGAGCAGGTCGAGCGCTTACGCGCGCTGCGCGCGTCGCGCGACGCGCAAACCGTCGAGCGGCGTTTGAGCGACGTGCGGGCCGCAGCCGCGGGCGGCGAGAATCTCATGCCGTTCTTCGTCGACGCCGTTGACGACGGCGCGACGCTCGGTGAGATCTGCAACGTGTTGCGCGGAGTCTTTGGAACCTACCGCGCCAAGGAGGTCGTGGCGTAGTAGTGGAGATCGATCACGTCGCGATCGTCGTCGCGGATCTCGAGGCCACCGTGCGGCTCTACACGGAGACGCTGGGCTTCAAAGAGGTTTATCGCGAGATCGTCTTCGATCAAGGCGTCGAAGCGGTCGGCCTGGAGGCCGGGACCTCCGTCATCGAGCTGCTGCTTCCTCTCGACGAAAACTCAGCAATTGCGCGGTATCGTGGAGATTCTGCGACGAAACTGCATCACACGGCCTACCGCGTGGCGGACATCGAAGCGGCGCTGGCCGAGCTCAAGGCGAGAGGCGTACGGCTGATCGACGAACACGCGCGGCGCGGCGCCCACGGGAGCTTGATCGCTTTCCTGCACCCAAAGGCGACCGGCGGTGTCCTCATCGAACTCTGCCAGCCGCATCCGCTCAAATAAGAAAACGCTAACGACCACTTGATCTCGGGAAGGTTTAAAAATCGCCGGCGCGCCCTGGCATGGTCGGCGCTCGCTTCGGCCGCGTTCCATCTCATCTTTTTGACGCTCGTTTTCTACGAGCTGGCGCACCTCTTCGTGCCGCGCGGGTCCAAAGAGAGCGTCTCGGAGACGACGGCGGTTACGATCCATCGCCAGGCGCCCTCCCCGCCTCCGCCGGCGCCCAAGCACGTCAGCCACGTCAGAGCCGTACGGCACGCCGCGGCGCCTCGGGCCCGGGCGCCCAGACGCGAGCTGGCCAAGGCCGTCGCCTATCGCGCGCCGCCGCTGCCGCAACGCCATCCGTACATTCCGACCAAGATCGAGCGCGACCAGGCCGGATTCGAGAAAGAAGTCGCGCAGCTCAACAAGCAGAACGACATCCACGCGATGCCGACGATCGATCCCGGCACGCAGGAGTCGGCGACGAAGGATTACGGTTTCGCCGCTCCTTCATCGCTGCGCGGCGAAGAGCACGGTAACGGCATCATCACGCCGACGCGGCGCTGGCACGATAACGGAAACGACTGCTATTACGGCCGCTACGAGTTCACCTATCCGGACGGTGCGATGGAGTACGGCGACATCGAATGGCCCTTCTGCTACGACCCCGGATCGGATCCGTTCAAAGAATCGCCGCATGAGATTCCGTTCCCATTGCCGCTGCCCGGATATAAGTTGCCGCCCGGCACGCAACTTCCACCGATCGAAAAATCGGTGTACGAACACTGGGCGGGGAACGCCGGCGTTACTTCATCGCCGTAGAATCGACTGCGATAGACCATTGAGCACGAACTGGACGGCGAGCGCGGCCAGAATAATCCCGAGCAGCCGGCTGATGACGTGGATACCCGTCGTGCCGATCACTTTGAGTAGAATCGAGGAACCGCGCATGCAGAGCCACGTCACGGCGAGCGCGACTGCATAGGCAAGCACGACGACCAAAAGATCGAGACGATCGCCGCGCGAGAGATTGACGAGCAGCAAAACGGTCGCGATCGTGCCGGGTCCGGCAATCATCGGAACGGCTAACGGAAAGACCGCGGGATTCTCGGTCTGCGCCGCCTCGCGCTCCTCGGCCTCGGTGCGCTTGGCGCCGGTCGGGCGCGCGAAGAGCATATCGATCGCGATGAGGAAGAGCAGGATTCCGCCGGCGATCGTGAACGCCGGCAGCGTGATGCCGAGCGAGTTCAGGATCAACCGCCCGACGACGCCCATGAAGAGAATGACGCCCGCACCGACGAGGACGGCCTGATCGACGATTTGATTGCGGCGCTCCGGTGCCAGACGCGCGGTCGCCGCGATCGTCATCGGAATCATTCCGATCGGATCGATGATCGTAAACGCGGTGGCAAATGCGGTGGCGATGAAGGCGGCGTCCATGCTGCGACGACAGGGTATCCTTTCCTCGAGGCAAACGTCAAGGGCTCCATGCATACGGCGCGGTTCGGCGTATGAAAAATGCCCACACGATCGAGGATCTGCGCAAGGCGGCGAAGCGGCGGCTTCCACGCGTCGTCTTCGACTATATCGACGGCGGCTCCGACGGCGAGGTCACGATGCGTGAGAACTGCACGGTCTTCGATCGCGTACGCTTTCGCCCGCGCAACGCCGCCGCGATGGGCGCCGTCGATCTGCACGCGACGGTTCTCGGCACGACCATCGATCTGCCGTTCTTGCTCGCGCCGGTCGGCAGCAGCCGTCTCTTCTTCCCGCGCGGAGAGTGCGTCGCGGCGAAGCAGGCCGGAAAGGCCGGCACCGGCTACATCTTGTCGAACGCTCTCCGGCTGCCGGCTCGAAGAAGTAAAAATCTCCAGCAAAGGGCCGGCGTGGTACCAGCTCTATCTTTTAGGCGGACGCGAGGCCGCGCAAGACGCGATCCGCCGAGCGCGCGCCGCCGGATACTCCGCGCTCGTCGTCACGATCGACACCGCGGTGGCCGGGCAGAGAGAACGCGATCTGCGCAACGGCGGCCGCGAACTCGTCAGCGGGAGGCCGCTGCAGATGCTCCCGTACGCGTGGCAGATGCTCGTGCGCCCCGCGTGGATGGTCGACTTCCTGCGCGACGGCGGGATGATGAAGTTTCCCAACGTCGTCATTCCCGGTAAAGGCCCATTGCCGTACGAAGACGTCGGCGCCGCACTCGAACGCTCGACCGTCACTTGGGAGGATCTCGGCTGGATCCGCAAGACGTGGGGTGGCCCGATCGTGATCAAGGGAGTGTTGACGGCGGAGGACGCGCAGCGCAGCATCGACGCCGGCGCGGAAGCAATCGTCGTTTCGAATCACGGCGGCCGTCAACTCGACGGCGTTGCGCCGACGCTCGCGGCACTGCCCGAGGTCGTCGACGCCGTTGACGGGCGCGCCGAGGTGTACCTCGACGGGGGAATACGCCGCGGCAGCGACGTCGTCAAGGCGCTCTGTCTGGGGGCGCGCGCGGTTCTCGTCGGCCGCGCCTACGCCTACGGGCTCGGCGCCGCCGGCGGTCCCGGCGTCTTGCGCGCGATCGAGATCCTTCGCAGCGGTGTGGTTCGCACGCTGCGGTTGTTGGGCTGCGGCGACGTGTCCGCGCTGGATCGCTCGTACGTGGAGTTCTCTGGTAGACTTTAGGGCGGAGGGCGCCCTTCTACTCGTTCGCGGGCGGCTGCCGGAAGGAGGCGTCGCGATCGTCGGCAGCCGCACGCCGCCGCCGCAAGCGCAGACGTTCGCCTACGAACTCGCGAAATGTTTGGGCGAACCGATCGTCGCGGGGCTCGCGCCGGGTATCGACGTCGCGGCGCATCGCGGCGCGCTCGCCGCGGGCGTTCCAACCGTGGCGTTCGTCGGTTACGGATTCGGCGCGACCGATCCGCCCGAGCACTCCGTGCTCGAAGCGGAGATCGTCGCATCGGGCGGCGCGGTCGCCACGCTGCTCGCGCCGGGGACGCCGGCCTCGCCGCAATCGCGAATCGAGCGCGATCGTCTGCAAGCGGAGCACTCGCGCGCCGTGGTCCTCGTCTGCACCGAGATCGACGGCGGCGCGATGCACGCGATGCGTTTTGCGGCAGAACTCGGCAAGCCGTGCTTCGCCGTGGAGCCGCCGGACGACGATGCCATCTGGGCCGGCAACCGCGTTTGTATAGAAGCCGGCGCGCGTCCGCTGCCGTTCGACGTCGAAGCAGCGCGACTCGCGCTACAGGTTCGGAGCGATCGCGATCTCGAGTGAGGTCTCGAAGGTCCGGCTCCACGGGAGCCCGATGGAGATCGCCGCGATATGGTATCCGGGATAGAGCCGATCGAGAATCTGCGCAGCGTCGTTCCAAAGCAGCGCCCGATCGAGCTGGGTGACCGGTTCGGCAACTCCCGGTGCAAGGAGCGTATGGTCGGCGACCCCTTGGGCCGCCAGCGTAGCGTTGAGGCGCGGGCGAACCTCATCGTGGAACGCGTAGTCGTCCACGAAACGCGTCAGCGTAAACGTGCGGTGCGCCAGCGCATCGTAGGTGTGAAGGCGCCGGCCCGCGCCCGCAGCGATCGCTTCGGCGAGCGCCGTGCCGACGGTATTCGCGTTGGTATTCCAGGACGAATAAGCGTCAAGGCGCGAGGCGATCCCCGAAGCGAGCAACTGCCGCGCGAAGCGCGCCTGATCGTCGTACGACGTTAGATACGAGAGATCGGCGAGCGCGACCGATCGGGTCTGCGAGTCGGCTTGGATCTGTGCGCTCAGCGCGACGTCGAGCGCGGCCGTCGTGCCCGGGACGCGCACGTAGAGGACGATGTCCGGCGCCGAGTCGTCGCGGATGCCGCCGCAGACGCCGATCAGCGCGTCGATCGCGGTCGAAATAGGCGCATATTCGATCTTATCCTGATACGAGGCGCCCGACGGCGTCGAGTAGCGCACCGCAATCCGCGGCGTCCAGCGCGCCTGCCGGGCCAGCGCATGCGCGAGGAGCGCCATGCCCAGCTCGTCGGCGCCCGGCTCGATCGACGCACGTTCCGAGAGGTTCTGTACTCCAAGCTCGGACTGCAGCAACGCGACATCTCGAACGTGCAGCCCGACCGGTCCGGCGTCGTCCTGACCGAGCACGAGGCGGTCGATCGTTCCGTTCGCGGTGAGCTTCAACAGCAGCCGGTCCACCGCGAGATTGCGCGCGCGGGTGGCGAGATACGCATCGAGCGTCGCTTCGCCGATCAGCTCGCGCAGGTGCTGCGCTCTTGCCGCTTCGCTGGGCAGCGGCGGGTCGCTTAGGTTGGCGTAATCTTGCAGATACGACCACGTCGGGTAGGCAGCGAAGTACGGCGTGCCGGCTGGGATGCCGGTCGGTGCGAGGCGCATGACGGTACCGAACGCGCCGACCCAAGAGTTGGGATACTCTTCGCGCAGATGCGCGAACTCGCGAAAACGCGAGTATGCGTCGGTGTAGTCCGGCCCGGGAACGCGCGAGGGGATGAGCCCGCCGTAGGCCAGCATGTCGGTCGAGATCACGAACGCGCCCGGTCGTTCGCGCGCGGCGGTTTGGTTGAGCCAAGCGATCAGCGCATCGGGGTGCCCGGCGACGAGAAAGTTTCCGGCGAGCTCGCGCGGCGGCGCCGCAACCTTCACGCCGGCGATGCGCCCCAGCATTACCGGCAGCGCATAGGTGACCGGACGGTCGTCCATGGGCAGAAATACGATCGAAGCGAGGAGCAGCGCGACGAGATTCATTAAAGCAGTGGCCGCAGCGCTCCGTCATGGCGCTCGAGCAGCGCGCGAGCCTCGGCTGGATCGACGTGCCGCCACTCCATCACGACCGCAACCTTCACGCGACCCTCTGCCGCGGCGAGGAGCTGGCGTGCCTGCCGTTCGTCGACGCGGGCGAGACGCTCGACCAAGCGCAGGGCGCGAGCGCGCAGCTTTCGATTGCTCGCGACGACGTTGACCATCAAATTGTCGTAGACCTTGCCGAGCCGAACCATCACTCCCGTCGAGATCGCGTTGAGCGCGATCTTCTGCGCGGTTCCGGCCTTCAGCCGGGTGCTGCCGGTGAGCACTTCGGCGCCGGTCTCAAGGACGATTGCCTGCGACGCCGCGCGCACGAGCGCGGAACCGGGTACGCTCGTCAGCGCGACCGTGAACGCGCCGAGCGCGGTCGCCTGGGCAAGCGCGGTGACGACGAATGCCGCCGAGCCCGAGGCGGAGAGGCCGACGACGGCGTCTTGCGGGCGAACGAAATCACGAACGACCGCAGCGCCGGCCTCCGCGTCGTCTTCCGCGCCCTCCATCGAGCGCACCAACGCCGCCGCACCGCCGGCGACGTGCGCTTGAACCAGCTCCGGCGGCGTTCCAAACGTCGGCGGCATCTCGGAAGCGTCGAGCGTCGCGATACGCCCGCTGCTTCCCGCTCCAAGGTAATGCAGCATTCCGCCGCCGCGCAGCCGGCGCGCGATTTCGTCGATCGTTCGCGCGATCGCGGCCGTCTCCGCGAGCACGGCGTCGGCGGCCTCGCGTTGATCGCTGGCAATCAGCGAGACAACCTCTGCGGTGCTCAAAGAATCGAGTCCGGTGCTCCTCAAGCTTTCGCGTTCGGTCGGCGGAAGATGCGTCACGGCGCTCCGGCCAGCCGGCGTGCGAGGGTCAGCGCACCGGCAAATGGCTCGGTACGTTCGTCGACGATGATTACGTTGACCCACTCTTCGGCGATCCGCTGCTCCAAGCGCTCCGAGAGCGCGTTGCGCTCGCGAAGCAGGCCGCCCGCGAACGCGAGCGGCAACGCCGGGCGCCGGCACTTCTGCACGATCGAACCAATCAATTCCAGCAAGTCTTCAGCGGCTTCGCGTACGATCTGCAGCGCGTAGTCGTCGCCGTCTGCGGCTTGTTCCAGAACGGTGCGTGCGTAGCCGGCGATCTCGACGACCGCCGAGGGCAACCGATAGAGGCGCACGAGTAGTTCGCGATCGCCGGCGTCGACCTGCTCGCGCATTGCGGCCGCGCCGATCGCGTACCCCGAACCGCGATCGCCGAGCAGATAGCCGTACCCGCCGGCGTACAATTCGTTGCCGTTGACCTCCGCGTACGCGATCGAGCCGGTACCGGCGATCAGCACGATACCGTCCCCCTCGGGCAGCGCGGCTCGCAAGGCGATGCGTGCGTCGTGCGTCACCGCAAGCGGTACGCCGGGAAACCGCGCTTCCAACCGGCGGCGCAGTCGCTCTTGCACCTCGCTCGAGCCGGCGCCGGCAACGCCGGCGGCGATCGCGCCGGCCGATTCGCCTTCGAGAACGCCCTCGATCGCCCGCGCGAGCACCTGCGCGGCATCGTCGAGGCCGACGATGTTTGGATTCGCGGCCTTGGCTTCGACCGTGCGCACGAGTTCGCGCCCGCGCGCCAGCGCGGCGACGGTTCGGCTGCCGCCTGCGTCGACGCCGACGAAGAGGTTGGGCTTCTTAACGTCCAATAGGGGCCCCGGTGCGTCTCGCATTGGTGCTTCTTTATGCGCTTGCGCAGGCTGGTTCCCCGTCACGTGCGCAGTTGCCGCCGGCGTGGTACGATCCGTTCTGCGCCGTCTCGGTTGAAGCGGTGGCCGGGGCCAGCGGCCTCACGGTCGAGCTTTCCTCGGAGAGCGCGAACAGACTCGACGCGCACGTCACGCTGATCGGCGACACGAACGCCTACGACGTCTTCCTGCAGCGGGTACCGCTGTCGGGCAGCCAGCCCGGATTGCGCTCCCGCCCGTACCTCGTGCAGGTGCCGGGGGCCGAGGCGATTCGCTACGCGTTCGTCGACTCGTACACGGCCGGCTCGTCGACGACGAATTGTCCCTCCGAGCCGGTCAAAGCCGAGGACGCCGCGAGCTCGGGCTCGCGCGCGCAGCGTCCGAATCCCTCCGACCGCGTCGTGGCCGTCTACAAACAGGCGATCGGGCCGCTGAAGTGCGGCAAGGAGTTCGAGAGCCCGACGCTCGCCGGCGCCTCGGTGGCGCAAGCGAGCGGCATCGACAAACCGCGCACGAGCTTCATCATGGCCTTCGTCAACGCCAACGGCGACGTCGTGAAGACATACGTCTGGCAGTCCAGCGGCGTCGACTATCTCGACACCGCGGCGGCGGTTGCGGCCGAGCGTTCGCGATACACACCGGGGACGCTGCTATGCACGCCCGTGGTCGGCACGTACCTCTTCCGCGCCGACTTCAAGCCGTAGCCTTTCGAGCAGCGCACGCAGATCGTGCGGTGCGAGGGCGCCGAGCACGACGCCGCGCCGCGCGCCCGTCGCGGCCGGAACGTTCGCCGCGCGCCCGCGCAGCGTTTCGTAACCGAGCACCGCAAAGGCCATCGCCTCCTTCGCATCGGCCGGCAGACCCAGCGCGTCGCTGCGTTCGAGGCGCGCCGGCGCGACACGCGCGGCGAGTCGCTCGAGGAGAAACGAATTGCGCGCGCCGCCGCCGCTGACGACGAGCGCCGCCTCGCGAAACCCTGCGCGACGAATCCCCAACGCGATCGCGGCGGCGGTCAGCTCCGTCAGCGTCGCCGCGCCGTCTTCGAGCGTCAGCCGATCGAGACGCGCGGCGTGTTTGGAGAGAAATTGACTACCGAAACGCTCGCGGCCGGTCGTCTTCGGCGGTAGCGCGAGGAAGAACTCATCGCCGAGCATCGCCTCGAGCGCACCCTCGTGCGCGCGCCCTCGTCGCGCGAGCCCGCCGTCGTCGTCAAAGCGCCGGCTCCCGGCGGTACGTTGCGTGACGAACGCATCGAGCAAAATATTGCCGGGACCGGTGTCGAAGGCGATCGCTTCGCCGGGAGGCGCGCCTTTGCGCAAGAGGGTGACGTTGGCGATGCCGCCCAGATTGAGCGCGACGCGATCCTCGCCGGCGCCGGCGAGCAGCAGTGCGTCGACGTATGCAACAAGCGGCGCGCCCTGACCGCCAGCGGCCGTATCGGCGCTGCGAAAATCGTAGCAGACGGTCGCCTCGACGGCTTGGCGGATAACGAATGCGTCGCCGATCTGCAGCGTCACGTGCTGCGGCCCGTCGTGCCAGATCGTCTGCCCGTGCGAGGCGACGAAATCGAGGGCTTCGCCGCCGCGTATCTCGTTGGCGGCTCGCGCGTAGGCGTGGCCGAGGGCGTTGTGCAGCCTTGCGATCGCCGCGACGGTGCCGGCATTGGGCGGCAGCGCAGCGAGAAGATCCGCTTTTAGCGCCGGCTCGTAGGCAAACGTCGCGAAGCGCAAGAGTTCGAGCGCGTAACTCCCCGCGCGCGGCTCGATGCGAAGCAGCGCGGCGTCGATTCCGTCGAGCGAGGTGCCGCTCATGAGGCCGACGGCGATCACTGTAGGGCGAGATCCTCGATCATCGCTTCGTAGAAGCGCACGCGCAGGCTCCGCTCGGAGCTCGGCGCCGCGTCGCGCCCAAAGTAGACGCCGTTGGTCAGCAACACACCTTGAACGTCGCGCACCGGATCGGCCCACACGCACGTCCCGACGAAGCCGGTGTGGCCGAACGACGCCGCGTCCATCCAGCGGCCGCACGAGTTTTCATCGTTGGTTTTGAGCGCCCAGCCCAAACCGCGACGGAGTACCGGATCGTAGGCCTGTTCGCTCACCGCTTCGCGCGCAATCGACTCCGGCAACAGCGCGCCGGTGCGGCCGGCAAACGGCGCAAGGTAGGATTCGGTCATCGCGGCGACATCGGCGGCCGACCCGAAGAGCCCCGCGTGGCCTGCAGCGCCCCCCATCAAGTAGGCTTTCTCATCGTGAACGAATCCCTGCGCGCGCCCGCGCCAGGAGTCTTCTTCGGTTGCCGGGATCGCGAGACGATCGCGCGACGACGGACGATAGGCGACCGTGTTCGCAAATGCCGTGCGAGCGAGTGAATCGAGCGAACGGCCGGCGATGCGTTCGATCGCGACGCCAAGCGCGATGAACCCGAGGTCGCTGTAGATCACGCGCTCGCCGGGCGCCGCGAGCAGCTCGGTGCGCAGCGCAAAACGCTCGACGTTCTCGTTGAGAATCGCGCGGTAATCGGCGCCCGAATTCATGCCGGAGTCGTGAGCGAGCAACATGCGCGCGGTAATTGCCGCGTGCGGCCCGGCCTTCCATTCCGGCAGAACCGTCGGGAGCGGATCGTCGGGCGATAGCCGATTCTGCGCGACGAGCTGGAGCGCGAGCGTGGCGACGAACAGCTTCGTCAGCGACGCGAGGTCGAAGCGGGTGTCGCAATAGACCGGCCGCCCCAGCGCGTCGTCGCGCGTCGCTCCGTAGGCACGTTCGAATACGACGCGGCCACGGTGTTCGATCCGCGCGACCGCGCCGGTATATTCGTCGCCGTCGCCGGATCGCAGCGCCGCGTTGACGCGAGCGAACGGCACTTGCTCGATTTTACTCTCCGGCATTGCGTTACAGCTTCAACGCGACGGGAAGTTTGCCGGCCGGCATGCTGTTGCCGAAGAGCACGTCGGCGAGGCCGCCGATCGACGCGGCATCGTCTCCGTAGGCAGCCAGCAGATGCCGAGCACTTGCGAAGAACGGCAAGTCGAATGGCTCGAGCAACGAGACGACGAGCGCGTCAGGATAGCGCGCGACGACCGCCGCAATCGCTTCGGCTTGCTCCGGGTGCAGATGCGCGCGGCGCGCGAGCAGAATCGGGCGGCGATCGCTTTGCGCAAGCGTTGCGAAGACCCGTTCCATCTCGGCTTGCGCGGGATCGAGCGAGAGGGTCAGCTCGGCCAGCGCGGGCGCTTCGCGCTTCAACGAGGAGGCCCCGCTCCCGAAGGAGACGGCGCACGACGAGAGCGGGCTCGCTTCAGGAATGCCGCGCAGTACGGTGATCGCGCGCCGCGCGATCTCGCGGCCGACGCCGGGATGGGGCGGAAATTCGTCGAGGGGCAACGGCTGGTTCGACGCTTCGCGCAATCGCATGACGCGCGCGTGCGCTTGCTCCAAGCGCGGTAACGGGAGATCACCGCGGGCGACGGCCGCTTCTATTTCGGCCGCGGCGGCCAGCGCGAGATCGACGTTATGGCTGAAGATCAGCAGGTCGGAGCCTGCGTTGAGCGCGTCGGCCGGCGGGGCCGGGGCGACCGCCTTCATCTCGAGGCAATCGGTGACGAGTACGCCGAGAAAACCGAGTTGCGATCGCAGCAGATCCGTCGCGATGCGCGGCGAGAGCGTCGCCGGATTCGTGCGATCGAGGCAAGGTACGACGAGGTGCGCGCTCATGATTGCGGCGGCGTCGCGCGCGACCGCGGCGAACGGCGCGACGTCGCGAGCGAACAGCGTCGCTTCGTTGACGTCGAGTGAAGGGCGCGCGTCGTGCGAGTCGACGGCGGTCGCGCCGTGGCCGGGAAAGTGCTTGTAGCACGGCACGATGCCGCCGCTCGTCAACCCGCGCGCGAAGGCCGCCCCGAGCGCCGCGACGCTTTGCGGAACGGATCCGAACGAGCGCGTGCCGATCACGGTGTTTGCCGAATCGAGCGCCAGGTCCAGCACGGGCGCGAAATCGAGGGTGCAGCCGGCGCGGCGCAGGTCGAAGGCGGTCTGCTCTCCAGCACGCTGGGCGAGCTCGGCGTCGCCCGTGGCGCCGAGGGCCATCATCGAAGGCATCGTCTCGACCCCGCGCTCTAAGCGCGCGACGCGGCCTCCCTCTTGGTCGATCGCGATCAGCGGACGATCGTCACATCGCTCGCGAATCGCGTCGGTGAAGGCGCGCAGCTCGGCGGCGGAGGTGCCGTTGCGCGAAAACATCAGGTAGCCGGCAAAGCCCTCCCACTCGGACTTCGGGGGCTCGGTCAATCCGGTGAGGATGACGCCCCTCGCGAGAGCGGTAATGTCACTCATGAGCGTGCGGCTCCGTTTGCATCAAAGTGACGAACCCAAGCTGCCGGCAGGTCGAGCGCCACACGGTCGCCTGGTTGCGTGCGATCGTCGCCGGGGACGCGCGCGACGATCGAGCCCCGTTCCGTCTCGACTTCGAGATAGAGATCGGCACCGGTTCGTTCCCGTCGCGCGACGCGGCCCCCGAGCGCACCGTCGGGAGCAAGGCGAACGCGCTCGGCGCGAATGCCGGCGAGCGCGCCGTCGTTTTCGAAGAGATTCATCGGTCGCTCGCCGAGAAAGCGCGCGACGGCCGTGTTGCGCGGCGCATCGTAGACTCGCTGCGGCTCGCCGATATCTTCGAGCCGCCCGTCGATGAGTACGGCGAGGCGATCGCCGACGCTCATCGCGTTGACGTGGTCGTGCGTCACGTAGAGAACGGGACCGGCGAAGCGTTCGTGGACGCCGAGAATTTCATCGCGAACGCTGCGCCGCAGGGAAGGATCCAAATGCGCGAGCGGCTCGTCGAGGAGCAACACCGCGGGATCGGAGAGCAGGGCGCGGGCGATCGAGGCACGCTGGCGCTCGCCGCCGGAGAGCTGTTTGGGACGCCGTTCGAGGCGATCGCCGACGTGCAGCGCGCCGGCCGCAGCCGCAACGCGTGCCTCGCGTTGGCCGGAATCGCGCACCGCAAAGCGGAGGTTCTGGCGAACCGTCATGTTGGCAAAGAGCGCGTCGTCTTGGAAGACGATCGCCGCTCGCCGCTCCTGCGGCGGTACGCGAAGCGTAGAGACGCCGTCGATCAGCACGTCTCCCGCCAAAGGATCGTGAAGGCCCGCGACGACGCGCAGAAGCGTCGTCTTCCCGGCGCCCGACGGGCCGACGATCGCCAGCGTCGTCCCACCTTCGACGTCGAACGAAATCGCCTCGAGCGCGCGTCGCGTTTGGCTCGGGTAGCCGGCGACGAGTTCGCGCAGGCTCAGCGCCATCACGCGGGCGGCGGCACGAACGAACGATACTCGTCGCGAGCGCGCTGGTCCCCGGTTTTTGCTCGGGCGATGAGGTCCCGCGCGGTCGTAACGGTCGAATCGTCAGCCTTTGCACCGCCCAGGACCAAGCGAAGCGCGATCAGCGCCAGGTCGGGAGTGCGCGCTCCCAAGCGCGCCAAGCCCTCGTAGAATGGGGCCGCGGCACCCGATTCCGGGCGATTCTCCAAAAGTTTACGCACGAGTTCGTCCTTGGGAGGCGCTCCGTCGAGGAGGTAACCGTCGAGCAACTCGAAGTCCATCGGCCATGGGCTTCGCCGCACGGGCCGGCTTGCTCTTCGCGATCGTGCTAACGACGCTGGGAGCGAACCGGAATCAAAACGACATCGTGCGGCTGCTCGAACAGATGCGCGCCTCTGCCGGACCCGTCTGGGGAGCGCACATCGTCTCCATCTCGCGCTTGACCTTCGAAGGAACGCCTGCGGTCGTATCTAGCGAGAGTCAGGCCTTTCGAGTCATCATCCGCCGCTGCACGGGTGAGCTTTGCGACGGCAGCTATTTCGACGGCCAGCGCCTCTACACGTTCAACATGAACGGCACGGCCCTTCCGCAGTCGTTGGAGAACCAGCCCTATCTTCGGGCCCTGCGGCTGGTCGCGACCCTCAACTTTCTCTCGCCTTCGTTCATCGCGCACGGCGGCCGGCTCGGCGACGCGGGCAGCGAGAGCCTTAGCGGCCACGTCTACCGCACGATCGTCGTCGCGGACCCGCAGTCGCTGGCGATCCGCGTTTACGTCGATCCCGCCAACGGCCTGGTTCGCTACGCGCGCGCGTTCGGATCGGCCGAGATGTACGAGTTTCGCAGCTACCGCCGCGTCGGCGCGCTCAACCTTCCCTTCGACGTCCTGAGCAACGGCAAAGCGTTCGAGCACTACGACGACCGGGCCATCGTATCGTCGGCCTTCCATCCGCCGCACGGACTCACGCCCGTTCTACGCGAGACACCGACGAGCGTACCGACCGATCCCAACGCCATCGAACCGATCATCGATTGCAGCGTGAACGGGGTCCCGTTGCGCTGTCTGATCGATACCGGCAACTCGGGGCTTTCGCTGAGCTCGGAGCTTGCGAGCCGGCTCGGCGCACCGGTCGTCGGAACGTATAAGGTGCGCGGTCTCGGAGGCTATGCCACGCAGGTCGTACGCGCAGGGCCGCTGCGGATCGGCAGCGCGATCTATCCCGAAGCGTACTACGTCGTGCTCAACGATCTGCGCCGCTACGGCTACGACGTCGTGCTCGGCTCCGACGTCTTCGGCGCAACGGGCGTCGTCGTCGACCTCGGCTCGCACGTCGTGCGTTTTGGTGCCTCGCTCGATGCGCAGTCGATCGCAGTTCCGCTCTCGTTCGAACACTTCATTCCGATCGTGCGCGTCGGGCTCGGAGCCGTCGATGCGGATCTAGCAGTGGATACGGGCGATGAGTCGAACGTAAATCTGGCATACGACTTTTATGCCAAACATCCGGGGCTTTTCACCGTGACCTCGCACCGGCCCGTCAGCGGAATCGGCGGCAGCAGCGTCGAGATGATCGGCGAGATTCCGCAACTAACGATCGGCGGTTATCGCGCCGGTCCGCAGCGCATCGGCACGACCTGGACGCTGCACGGGGCGGCCTCGGGACATCTCGGCGCCGGCTTCTGGCAGCAGTTCATCATCGGGTTCGACTACGCCGGAGGCCAGCTGCACCTCATCCCGAGGCGAACGTAAAAGCTTGAGGCGGCTCTGCGGCGCGTTGGTCTGCGGAGCGATTCTGCTTCTGGCAACCGGCGCGACGCTTCGAACGGTGACCCTCGACGAATGCACCGTCATCGCCGTTGAGATGATGGACAAGGTCGATTCGACCGACGCCCGTCCCGGCGATTTCTTCCGCTTCGAGACGATCAACGCGGTCACCGCGGGGGCGACGATCGTCATTCCCGCGCGGACGATGGGCGAAGGAATCGTCGCGGTCGCTTCGCCGGCGGCTCGCGACGCGCGTCCGGGCACGCTCGTGCTCGAGCCGCGCTACCTGATGCTTCCCAGCGGAAAGCGCCTCGACGTCGTGCTCAATCACAACACGACGAACTTGATCGAAGCCGGAGCGAGCACCGGAATTCCGGGCTATCTCGGGGCGATACCGCTTCCCGGAGTCGGCGCGGCGATCGGCGTCTTCAACCACTTCCACAAGGGTAAGAACATCGTCGTTCCCCGCGGCACGGCCTTCACCGTCTTCCCCAGCGACGACCCGTCGGTCGAGCACTGCCAAGATCACCCCGCCTACTAGCGCGGCGACGCAGGCGGTGCTTCAGCGGGTTCCGATCGGACTGATGCTGACCGAGACGCCGAGCGGTTCGGTATCGCCGTTGTACTTCTTGAAGGGATCGCCGCCGGAGGGATAGCGCCAAAAGACGACGCCGTTCGAGCCGCCGTTCTGGCACGAGGTGTTGACCCCGACCAGCACGTTGCCTTCCTTGGAGTTCACCGGCGTGTTCTTCTTGCCGACGTAGAACGGCTGCTCGATGTCGGTATAGCCGCTGTAGCAGCCGCCGTCGAGATTCGTGCTGCCGACGACCGTCAAGCCGCCGGAAGAATCCTCGACGGTCTGGTAAACGCCGCTCTGATAGCCGCCGGAGTACCCTTGATCGGTGAGGGTGATGTGCTTGCCGTCCCACATGACGCTGCCCGGATAGAGAATGTTCGCACCGGAGAGAGGGACGACGACCATCGCCGCGCTGCCTGCCGCAACCTCGCAGACGCTCACGAGTGCCGTCGGTCCGCTGCGCGTCGAGGCTTGATACGACTCGCCGAGGACGTAGAGGTTGCCGGTATCATCGTAGCCGGCCGGCCACATGATATTGCAGGAGGCGTTCGAGTAGGTGTTGCCCGTGCTCTTGCCTTTGGGAAAGACGGTCACGTTGCCCGGATTGAAACTCGTCACCGCGAGATCGCCGCGTTTGTCAACCGAACAGCCCAGCGGCGTGCCGTTGGTGAAGAACGTCTCGAGTGGGCTCGTACCGCCGTGCGCGAACTCCATCGTCTCGCCATCGCCGTAGTTCGTGATGAAGACGTTACCGCGATCGTCGACGCACTGCCCGTAGGGCTCGTCGAAGCCCGTCAACGATCCGACCTGCTCCCCCGTCTTATAGTCGTAGGAGTTGACGACGTTGTTCGCCCAGTCCGAGACGTAGAGGAGCATCGACTTGACCTTCTTCGGCGGGCGCATCCACGAATGGCCGAAGGACGCCTCGCGAACGGGCTCGGGCTTCGGCATCAGGTGCGCCAGCGGCGAAGTCGCCATCAGCCCCGTCAGCATCGCGGCCGCCGGAGGTGGGCCAGAGGCCTGCGTTCCCCCGCATCCGGCCGACAACGTCAAAGCCAACAAAAAGCCAACGTTCCAGCGCCACATTTTCTCGCATCTCCATCTAACAGCTCGGGCTGCCACCTTCTCCGGAGCGTGCGAGCCGACCCCTACCGGGCGCCCTCTACGGTTGCTTGGTTGCGAGCTTGGAAATCCTGCCCCGAAGAAACAAAGGGACGCCCCCGCTGCGTACATGCGGCCATGGAGCTTCAAATCGATGGCCTCAACAAGCACTACCGTTCCGTCCACGCGGTGCGCGATTTTACCCTCGCACTAGGAACGGGGATTCTCGGGCTCCTCGGCCCGAACGGCGCGGGAAAATCAACGCTGATGCGCATGCTGGCGACGGTGACGAAGCCCAGCAGCGGGACGATCCGGCTCGACGGCGTTAACGCCGTAACATCGCCCGACGCGCTGCGCCGTACACTCGGATACCTCCCGCAAGATTTCGGCATCTATCCTCATCTATCGGCTACGGAGTTCCTGGAATACATCGGGGCACTCAAAGGGGTCCCGCGGCGCGCGCTGCGCGCGCGCATCGAGCATCTTCTCGAGGTTCTCAACCTCTCCGACGTCCGCTCGCGTGCGTTGGGCGGCTTTTCCGGAGGGATGCGGCAACGCGTCGGCATCGCCCAGGCGCTGCTCAACGATCCGCATCTGCTGATCGTCGACGAGCCGACCGCCGGACTCGACCCCGAGGAGCGGGTGCGTCTACGAACGTTGCTCGCCGAGATGGCGACGGACCGCATCATCATCTTTTCGACGCACATTTGCTCCGACGTCGAGAGCATCGCGACGCGCGTCGCGATCGTCGACCACGGAATGCTGCTGGCCGACGAGGTTCCGGCGCGGCTTGCACCGGGCAGCGTCTCGCTCGAAGACGCGTACCTGCGCATCGTGGCGGGCGCTCGCAAGGCGGCCGCATGATGGACCTACGCGCGATTTTGGCCATCGCGCGCGCCGACGTTCTCGAGCGCACGCGCCGCTACCAGTACGTCGCCTCCATCGTCGTAACGCTCGTTATCGGCACGCTCCTGGTCCCCGGGCGCGGCGCGGGCTACGAAACGTTTCTGATCGACGGCTATCGCGGCGTCTACAACTCGGCGTGGATCGGCGCGACCTTCGCGCTGCTTACGTCGTTCATGCTCGCCCTCTTCGGCTTCTATAACATTAAGAGCGCGGTGGAGCGCGATCGCGAGACGCGCGTCGGCGAGATCGTCGCCTCGACCTCGATCGACCGCTTCGACTACACGCTGGGCAAAGGACTGAGCAACTTCGCCGTTCTCGGTTCGATGACGGCAATTCTCTTCATCGTCGCCATCGTCATGCAGTTCGTGCGCGGCGAGAATGCGACGCTCGACCTTCCGCAAATCGCGCTTCCGTTTGCGTTAGTCGTCCTTCCCTCGATCGCGATCACCGCGGCAGTCGCGCTGTTTTTCGAGGTCGTTCCCTGGCTTCGGGGCGGTTTGGGCAACGTCGTCTACTTCTTCGCTTGGATCGGCTATTTGGTCTGGAGCTTTAAAGGTTCAGGGCTGAGCGTGCCCTGGTGGCGCGATGCCTACGGTGGCAATCTCGTCCTGCGCGAAGTCTGGAGTTCCCTCAGAAGCGTCGATCCACGCGCAACGCTGAACTCGGTCGAGATCGGTGCCGGCGGTGAAGCGGCGCGCCATCTCTTCGTCTTCCACGGGTTTTCATGGAGTGCGGGCGACGTCGCCGGGCGCTTTGCGTGGTTTGCCGTCGCGCTTGCCATCGTCGCGCTTGCGGCGCTCGTCTTCGATCGTTTTGCAAATCCGGCGCTCTCGAGCGGCCGGCGCTCGCGCAACGGTATCGCCGACCGATGGCACGCGGCCGCCGACCGTGTGCTCCGTCCGGTACTCGACCTCTTCTTCCCCGGGAATTTCGGCGCGCTGGTGTTCGCCGAGCTACGGCTGCTCGTCGGTGGCTTGAGCATCTGGTGGTACGTCGTCGCCGCGGGCTTCTTCATCGCGCAGATCCCGGCCGAGGCGAAGGCGCAGAGCATCGTCGTCGGGCTGGCGTGGATCTGGCCGATGCTGCAGTGGTCGCAGTTGGGAACGCGCGAATCCGTTTTTTCCACCGAACAGCTCGTCTATCCGACGCTGCATCCGATCCGGCGCCAGTTCGTCGCGCAGTGGCTCGCCGGCGTGCTGCTGGCGTTGGCCACGGCCGGCGGTTCGCTCATCCACTGGGCGGTTGCGGGAAACATCGTTGGCGCGGAGGGCATCGTCGCCGGCGCGTTCTTCGTGCCGACGCTAGCGCTCGCGTGCGGCGCGCTCTCGGGCACGACGAGGCTCTACGAGATCGTCTACCTTATGCTCTGGTACGTTGGGCCGATGAACCGCACGACCTTTGATTTCACGCAGGGCGCATACGCGCCGGGATACGCGATCGCCACCTGCATCCTCTTCGCGCTCGCCGTAGCAGCGCGACGAGTCAGGTTAGCGATTGCGTAACGTCGCTAAGTAAGCGCGTCCAGCGCGTTGACGACCGGCTGCAATTCGGCAACGGCGTGCTGCACGCGAGGATCGGCCGAGGCGCGATAGGCCTCGAGCAGTTCGCGATAGTTCCATAATGCCTGCTCGGGCGTCGAAGAAAAGCGGTTCCATACCGACGGGCCGAGGCGCTGCACGTCGCTGAGCGTCGCCCGGGCGTTGTGCAGTTTGTCGGCGGCGCTTACGAGGAGCACGGATGAGTCGCCCGTTTCGCGCAGATGCTCGTGATAGCGCTCCTTGCGAAACTGCCACGGCTCCTTCTGTCGCGGATCCTCGACCAGCGAATCGGAGCAGCCTTCGACGATACCGGCGACCCGATCGCCGAAACGCTCGCGAATTCTCTCGAGCACCGGCGACCCGCCGCGATCCTCCGGCGCGTCGTGCAGGAGGGCCGCGATGGCTTCGTCCTCGTCGCCGCCGTACTCGAGCACGAGGCTCGCGACCGCCAGCAGGTGGCTGAGGTAGGGCACTTCGGAGCCTTTCCGCCGCTGATTGCCGTGCACGCGGTTAGCATAGGCCACCGCATCGTCGAATCGCTCGGAAAGTTTCATTCGGTCGCTCTTCGAAACGGGCATTCGCGTCGCCTACGGCGCAGATGCAAGTAAAGGAGTGGATGCCCGTGCATGTTTGAGAACCTGACGACCCGACCCGACCCGCTCGTCTATTTCATTGCCGTCCTTCCCGTCTCGCTGCTGGCGCTCGCCGGCGGCTATCTCTTCGCGGCCCGTTCGAGGCGAACGCAACACGACAAGGCCGGCTGGGCCTTCGGTTTGGGACAGGCCGCGATCTTCGCGCTGATCGCCTTGATTCTGGGTTTCTCCTTTTCGTTCGCTGCAGGGCGGTACGAGGCTCGCCGCGGCCTCGTGGTGACCGAGGCCGACGCCATTCGCACCACGTTTTTGCGCGCGGCATTCCTGCCCGGCGCTCAGAGCGCACCGTTCCGGCGCGTGCTCGTCGAGTATACCCGCGCGCGCCTAGAGAGCTATTACGAGGTCGGGGACCCGAAAGCCGAGCGCCTCGCAATCGACAAAGGAAAGAATCTGCAGGGCGAGCTATGGGCGATGGCGACGAACGCCGTCCTACGCGATTCCCGCAGCCCGCTCTTCGCCGATCTGACGCGTTCGGTCGTCGACACGATCAATACGTCCGAGGACCAGACGGCGGCGTTTAACAATCACGTGCCGCGTCCGATCATCTTCATCATCATTCTTTGCACGCTCGTCGGGGCGTTTCTCTTCGGCTTGACCTTCGGCTATGCAAAGGAACCGCACGCGCTGCTCGCCGCGATCTTCTGCTTGCTTTTTGCCGGGACGGTCTTCACGATCATCGATCTCGACCATCCGCAGGGAGGCTTCATCGCCGTTGACGTTGCGCCGCTGCACTCGCTGCTCGACGACATGACGAACGCGCCCGCGACGAACCTAATCCGCTCCCAGGTGCGCTGACTCGCCGGCGAAGCGAAAGAGCCGGTCGAATTTCACGATCCCGAGAATCCGCTTGACGTTGGGACGGACGTTGACGAGCGTGACCGGAAAATCTTTGAAGCGGAAGTGCAGCAGCGCGAGTTGGTGCAGAAACGTGGAGTCGATATAGGTCACGCTGCTCATATCGACGACCGCCGGACCGTCGGGGACTAAGCGCGCGAAGAGCGAGGCGACCTCTTCTTTTCGGCTGAGATCGTACTCGCCGTCCAGCACGACGCGGCGAAGAGTCTGCGAGCGCAAAGCCAGGCAATCGTAGCACCGTCTTCCTGGACGAATCCTTGAAGTAACCTGGGAAGGTGACAGGGGTTCGCGCAACGCGCGATGGAACGTCGCGGCATGAGAAGGCCCCTCCTACCGGCGGCGAACTGAAAGCGCTCAGCTCGGCCGAGTTCGAACGGGTCGTCGAGGAGGCGCTGGAGTCACTTCCAGAGCGCTTCAACGACCTCATCGAGAACGTCGTCATCGCCGTCGAAGAAGAGCCGACCGACGAAGATTTGGAGAGCACCGAGGGCGACGACGGCGATGGCGACGAGTTGCTCGGCATCTATCGCGGCGTCGCGCTCACCGAACGCTCGCACGACGCGCCGCTGCTGCCCGACGAGATCGCGGTCTTCCGCGGGCCGATCAACCGCATCACGCGCGACCGCGCGGAAGCCGTAGCCGAGGTTCGCGAGACGCTGATCCACGAGCTCGGCCATTACTTCGGGCTGTGCGATGAGGACATGCCCTTCTAAAGCCAGAACCTAGCAGCGTGGCCAAGTCAGAACCGGTCGTCCTTCGGCAATTCGAACAACGAGATATCGTGCCGTGCGGGCGGATCTGTTACGAAGCCTTTCGCGCGATCGCCGAAAAGCACGGCTTCCCGCCGGATTTGCCGAGCCCGGACGTCGGCGAAAGCATCATGGAGATGCTCCATAGCATTCCCGGATTCTACGGCATCGTCGCCGAGCGGGGCGGGGCCGTCCTGGGAAGCAACTGGCTCGACGAACGAAACGCCGTATCGGGCATCGGACCGGTCACGATCGATCCCGCGATCCAGGACGGCGGTCTCGGACGCCGGCTGATGGAAGCCGCGATCGAGCGCAGCGACGCGCGCGGCTTTCCCAGCGTGCGCCTCGTGCAAGCGGCCTATCACGCACGTTCGCTTTCTCTCTACACGAAGCTGGGTTTCGCGTCGCGCGAAGAGCTCGTGGTGATGGATGAACCCGCCGAAGATTCGAGCTTGTCGGTCTACGCCATTCGGCCTCTGCGGGCTGAGGATCTCGGGGCGTGCAACGACATCTGCACCAACGTCCACGGATTCCATCGCGGCGCGGAGCTCGCGGCAGCCGGCGCCGCGCGAACGGCGTTCGTCGCCGAGCGCGACGGCGCCATCCGCGCGTACACCTCGGGTTTGGGCTATTTCGGCCATTCCGCCGGCGAGACGACCGAAGCCATCTGCGCGTTGCTGACCGCGGCCCCCCGGTTGCCGAGCCTCGGCGTGCTCGTACCGGCGCGCAATTATCAGCTCTTCCGGTGGTGCTTGGATCACGGCATGCGCATCGTAGAGACGATGACGCTGATGTCCCGGGGCATTTATCAGGAGCCCTCCGGCCCTTATCTCCCCTCGATCTTGTACTAGCCAAGGGTCTTTCGGTGCACGCGATCCGACGGCTGCTCCGCGGACATTCCGACCTCTTTAACGGCTTCAGCAATCTGATCGCCGCACTGCTGATCTGCCTGCTGGGCGCACTGCTGTGGGATCGCGGCCCGGCGATGGCGCTGGATTTCGCCTCATTTGGCCTGGGAGCGATCTTCTTCAAGTACGAGCTTGACACGCTTGGGCTCGTCACCCTCGCGGTCGCGTTCACCGCCGTAGCGGCCCGCCTGATGCAAAGCTCGCGATCGTCGCGCAAGCTGCAGCACGTCAAACAGCTGCTCGCCGTCTTAGGCCACGCGCTGACGATGACGAGCGACGGCGCGACGATTCGCGTGGCGTGCCGGCTCTACGATCGCAAGACGAAGAGACTTCTTCCCTACGAAACCTGGAGCATGCACCGGCACGCCGATACCTACGATCCCATCCCCTGCCAGGGCCCCGACTCCGAAAAGTTCGTCGTCGTCAACGCATTCAAAGGCAACTGGATCGACAAGCACGACGTGCACATCGACAGCGATTACCCCGCGAACGTACGGATTTGGCAGGAACTCAAGAGCGTTCTGGCCGCGCCGATTCGCAGCTTTGAATCTTCCGACCGTGAGACCGAGCCGCTTGGGACGCTCTCGTGCGACAGCAACAAATCGCTCTTGGAGAGCCGTTTCCACGATCAAGCCGCCATGGACATGGCGTCCGTCTCCGCCGCGTACGTCTACGAGATACTGACCGGAGGTTAGGCATGAGCAGTGAGGTCGCGTTACTCGCGGCGGCCGAGTCGGCGCGAAGAAACGCTTGGGCGCCATTTTCGCATTTCACCGTCGGCGCCGCGATCGAGAGTGCCGATGGCCGGATCGTAACCGGTGCCAATATCGAAAATGCCTCGTTCGGCTTGACGATATGCGCGGAGCGCGTGGCGCTCTTCAAGGCCCTTTCCGACGGGCATCGCGCGTTCAAACGACTGCTCGTCATATCAGAAGATATCAAAGGTGTGGTCCCGTGCGGTGCGTGCCGCCAGGTACTATGGGAGTTTTGCGGAGATATCGACGTGCTGTCGGCGACACCCGGACAGGTCGTGCAGCGTTATAAGATGGAAGAGTTGCTGCCACATCCTTTTGACGCGGGGAGCTTGCCGTAACGATGCCGTTTTTCTTTGCAACGATTTTATTGGGCGCGGTCACCGCGTTTTCGGCGCCGGCGGCAACTTCGACCACCGTACCGTTCACGCTCTTTGACAACCGAATGCTGATCGCGGTCACGCTCGACGGTTCGGGGCCGTTCACGATGATCGTCGACACCGGTTCGGAATCGCTGGTGATCACGCCGAGCGTCGCGCAGCGTCTGGGCTTGGCGGCGCGGCCGGCCGGTTCCACGGGCGGCGCCGGAAGCGGCTCGTCGCCGCTGTCGCGCAGCCGCGTTGGCAGCGTCGGGATCGGGGCGATGCGTTTCGACAATCTTGCGGCCGACGTGATCGACCTCTCGCCCATCCAACACGCGATCGGCTTTCCCGAGCTGGACGGCGTGATCGGCTACAGCATCTTGCGCAAGCTTCGGGCCGGCGTTCAACATGGATGATGGGCGCCTGACGCTATCGTATGCGCCGCTGCCGGTTGCAAAAACGGCGGTCTCGGCCCCTTTTACCATCGACGAGGGGCTTATCTCGCTGCCGGCCTCGGTCGACGGCGTCGAAGGGCGCTTCATCGTCGATACCGGAGACCGCTGGTCGCTGACGCTCTTCAAGCACTTTGCGCAAGCCAACGATTTCTACCGCAACGCGTTGGTTCGTAACGCCATCACCGGCATCGGCATCGGCGGCCCCGTCTATAGCGACGTGCTGCGCACGAGCGTCTCGGTCTTTGGTTCGACGATTGCAGGGGTCGTGACGCGCGCTTCACGCGATCGCGGCGGCGTCTTCGCCTCCGGGCGCGACGACGCGAGCATCGGCAACGGCTTGCTCAAGCGTTTCAACATCGTCTACGACTATCCCGACGGAAAAATGATCGCTTGGCCGAGCCGTTTCTACACCGGGAGCGATCGCTACGCGCCACTCGTCTTCGATCGCGGCACGCTGCGCGTTGACGATACAGCGAAGGACGCGACATTGCCTGAAACGCCGGCCACCCTCCCGCGCCACGGCGTCTTCGGCGCGGCGGTCGCGCAAGCGCCGGGCGGCGTACGGGTCGTCGCCGTCATTGCGGGCAGCGCCGCTGCGGCAGCGGGCGTGCAGCCGGGCGACGTCATCCTAGCGCTCGACGGCCAACCGGTCGCGAGCGTTGCAGAGTTCCTCACGGCGATCCACGAGCGCAACGCGAATCAGCGCGTGAACGTCGAAATCGTGCGCGCGGGCTCTCCCGTTCGGCTTTTGGTTGTGCTCGCGACGGCGCCGTACGAGAGCGATCCGGGGCTCATCACGCAGTACGGCGCGATCCCGGTTGACGATTCGCTGCACCGAACGCTAACGACGTCACCGCAAGCGCTCGCTTCACCCGCGCCCGCGGTGCTGTTGATCGGCGGCATTGGGTGTTACTCGATCGACGTCGGGAACCGGCCGCAAGATGCCTACATGCGGCTGACGCACGACCTCGCGCGCGCGGGATTCGTGACGATGCGCATCGAGAAGAGCGGCGTCGGCGATAGTCAAGGGCCGCCGTGCAGCAGGGTCGACTTCGATTCCGAGATGCGCGGCTATGCCGCCGCGCTTCGCGCGCTGCAAAAGAATCCGCAGGTCAATCCAGCGCGCGTCTATCTGCTGGGCCACAGCATCGGCACGATCGTCGCGCCGCGCCTTGCCTCGGACAATCGCGTCGCCGGGGTGATCGTCGTCGAAGCCGTTGGGCGTGACTGGCCGGAGTACGAGATCCGCAACCTGCGCCGCGACCTCGAACTCGACGGCGAAACGGCCGCGAACACCGACCGGGCGCTCATCGAGAAGGCGCAGTGCATGGAGCGGCTCTTCTTCGAGCAACAGTCCGAGGCGAGTATCGAGCAGACGATGCCGGTGTGCAAAGTCCACAACGGCATCTATCCGGCGTCGGTCGCCTACATGCGGCAGGTCGCCCAACTCAACGCGATCGAGCCTTGGGCGCATCTCGAGGTGCCGGTCCTTGCGATCTACGGCACTTCAGATTTCGAAACGGAACTCGCCGACCACCAGCGGATCGTTCAACGTCGTTAACGCAGCCCACGCGGGAACGGCGACGCTCGTCGTCATTCCCGCGATGAGCCACGGTTTAGGCCATGCAGCAACCCCGAAGGTTGCCGAGAGCGACGACGAGCGCGGCGTGGTTGAGATCTACGATACCGACGTCAGCGCGGCGATCGTCGCGTGGCTGCGACGCGCTACGGGCGCTCCGGGGGATCGACCGCAACACCGGTAACGGCCGTTTCGCCGCTGCCGCTGCCGGTCGCCGGCGGTTCCACCGTGATCGTGTTGATGGAGTTCCCGCCAGTCGGATAGGGATACTCTAACGCCTGTCCGAGGTTGCCGTCGAGGATCGCGCTGGCAACGTACAGGTTCTTCCCATTCTTGAGCAGCGAGAACCCGCCGTTGGGATTCGGGTTGCCATTGAGCGTATTGGTGCTGATCAGCGTGTTCGAGCCCGGCTTGTAGAGATTGAGCGTTCCGGAGTCGCCGACGACGGCGATATTGCCGTCGGTGTCGACCTGAATGCCCTTGGCGTTGGTGATGCCGCCGTTGACACCGAGGTCTTTGGTGCTCGTACCCTTGCCGCCGCCGACGATCTCGGCGATGTGCGAGGGGCCGCTGGCGGTACTCTCGATCACGTAGAGATTTCCGTGCTTATCGTAGGCACAGAAACCCGACGAGTACCCGGTCAGTGGCGGAACGAGGTTGTACGGCGTCGCCGAGCCTTTGTGGTAGAAGTTCACGCCGTTCTGCTGGAACATTCCGACGGCGACTTCACCGGTCTTTGAGATCGCTACCGCGTTGGGGAAGCTGCCCGACGGATTGACCGTCAGCGTGAGCGACGGCTGCGTCGAACCTCTCGGAAAGACGACCACCTGGCCGGCGACGAACTCGACGACGTAGAGGTTGTGCCAGCGATCGACGTTGAGATACTCGATGATCGGCAGGCCGGTGATCAGGCCGATCTCCTTTTGATTCGTACCTTTTTCGGGATAGATGTGCACCGCCGAGTACGAGTAATCGGCGACGTAGATGAGTCCTTTCTTATGTTTGGCATCGGGGCTGATCCAGCTCGGACGCACGAGCGACGCAGCGGGACCTCCGATAGGATTGTTAGATGGCGCGCCGCCGGCACAGCCGGCGAAGAGTCCGGTAGCGACCATCGCTACCGCCGAGTTGAGAAGTGTTTTGGGGGTAAGCATGCGCGAGCTTTTCGCGCCGAGCATGCGGCAGCCTTTGCCCTGCGATTACTTGAAGAGATTCACCGCGTTGCGCAGCGTCAGCGCAACTCCCCAAGCAAGCGGAATGCCGACCCAAAGCCAAGCGAGCACGAGCTCGAGGGTATAGCTCTTAGTCTGCTGCTGCATGCTCTGCCTCCAGATAGCGGCTTTCGTGCACCGGGCGCACGGCGAGATTGCAGATCAATCCGACGACGAGCAGGCCGGCCATCACGTACATCGTGACGGAGTACGCATCGGCCTTGGCGACGCCGTGATTGATCTCATACTCGCGAATGTAATTGAAGAGCACGGGCCCGAGCACGCCCGCGGCGGACCATGCGGTGAGCAGCGCTCCGTGGATCGCGCCGACGTTGACGGTGCCGAAGAGATCGCGCAGATAGGCGGGAATCGTCGCGAAGCCGCCGCCGTACATGCTGAGTATGATGAGGAACGCGAGCACGAAGAGCACGATCGCGTGCATGTGCCCGAAGGTCGGTGCCAGCACGTAGAGTATCGCGCCGAGGATAAAGAAAACGGTATAGGTCGTCTTGCGCCCCATGAAGTCCGACGCGGAGGCCCAGCCGATGCGGCCGGCCATATTGAAGATGCTCATGAGCCCGACGAAGCCGGCCGCGGCAACCGCCGTCACGCCGAACATCTCCTGAATCATCAGTGAGGCTTGGCCCAGCACGCCGATGCCGGCGGTGACGTTCATGCAGAGCACGATCCAGAGCAGGTAGAACTGTGGGGTGCGCAGCGCTTGCTCGAGTACGACGTTGCGCGAGGTAATCAGGCCGCGCGAGGCGGTTGGTGCAACATACCCTTGCGGCTGCCAGCCGTCGGACGGCACTCGCACGATCATCGAACCAACGAACATCCAGATGAAATAGCCGATCGCGAGCACGATCATCGTCTGCGCGACGCCGGTGTTCGTGGCGTCGGCGAAGTGTTTCATCAGCAAGACGGAGAGCGGCGCGCCGATCAGCGCACCTCCGCCGAAGCCCATGATCGCCGTTCCGGTCGCGAGACCCGGCCGGTCGGGAAACCATTTCACGAGCGTCGAGACGGGTGAGATGTAACCGATGCCTAGACCGCAGCCGCCGATCGCGCCGTAGCCGAGATAGACGAGCCAGAGCTGGTGCGCGTCGACACCGAGGCTCGCGACGACCAAGCCGGTGCAGAAACAGAGCGCCGCCACGAACATCGCGGCGCGCGGGCCGGCACGCTCGACCCACTTGCCGAAAACCGCCGACGAGAGTCCTAAAAAGACGATCGCGATGCTGAAGATCCAGCCGATTGCCGGCACCGACCAATCCGCTGCCGCCGGCGCGGTGATGCCGAGCGCCTGCGACATCGGCTTGGTGAAGACGCTAAACGCGTACGCCTCGCCGATACAGAGATGGATGCAAAGCGCCGCGGGCGGAACGAGCCAGCGATTGAAGCCGGGTTTTGCAATCGAGTGTGAACGATCGAAGAATGCGGCCATGGCTGACGGTTCTGGTTGCAGGCAGCCGAGCCTGCCGCTTTTTAGTCGTCCGAAATTCATGAATTCATCGAGTGCCGCGAGGGCTTCGGGCATATTCACGCGCCCGTATCCAATACGGAAATGCGCGTCGCCGGCCTCAAAGGCGCTGCTTGGTAAAAGCAGCACTCCCGCACGCTCCACCAAGCGCGTGCAGAACGCTTCGCTGCTGCCGCCGAGATAGCGCGGAAACGCGGTCGTGCCCGCGAGCGGCCGCGTCCAGCGAAAACGATCCGCACGGCGGGTGAAAAATGCGTCGAGCAGGTCGAGATTGCGCGAGGTGATGCGTTTCACGCGAGCGGTGAGCGCGCCGGCGTTGCGCAAAGCGAGCGCCGCGAGGAGTTCGCTCGGCGCGCTGTTGCAGATCGTCAGATAATCTTTGATCGACGCCATCTTCTCCAGCAGCAGCGCGCTCTGCGTGGCGACCCAGCCGATTCGCAGGCCGGCGAGCCCGTAGGCTTTAGCCGTTCCGCCGAGCGAGACGCCGCGTTCGTAGAGATCGGCGACGGCCGGCAGCCGCTCCGCCTCGCGTTCCGTCCCGCGATAGACCTCGTCGCCAAGGAGCCAGATGCCATGCTTGCGCGCGATCTCGACGATCGCGTCGAGCTCGCGACGGGTGAGCTGATAGCCGGTCGGGTTATTCGGACTGGTAATGACGATCGCTCGCGTCTGCGGGCGGACGAGGCGCTCGAGTTCGCCGATATCGGGAGCGCCGCCGCGGTCGAGATCTGCCTCCCAGCGAGTGACTTCGGCGCCGAAGCTCTCCGCGATCGAATACTGCGACTGGTACGCGGGGAACTGCACGACGAGGTGATCGCCCGGCGCGAGCATCGCGTGCATGAAGGCGAAGATCGGTTCTTGCGTGCCGCTATGAGCGAGGATTTGCTCGGCGTTGCGGTCGTCGTAGAGTGAGGCGATTGCATTGCGAAGTTCGGGCGTGCCGCGCGAGTCGATGTATCCGAGCCGCAGCTGGGCGAGCCGGCGATCCGCATCGGGCTCGAGCGCGAGCAGCTCGCTTACCGGCATCGACTCCGGATCGCTCGAGCAGAGCAAGTAGCGCGTCGTGAATTCGTAACGCGCGAAGAACCGCTCCAACGCGAAGGGCCTAAGTTGCGTAAGCGCTTTTCATCTCCCCGCTGGGTCTACTGGTATTGTCTCGGAGGAAGCGCGACGGCGGAAATACGCTACGGCCCCGTCCTCGGGACTCTGGCGGCCCAAATGTTCGAACATCGCCGTACAGGCTTCAGAGTTTCCCTCGCAAAAAGCTGCCACCGCAGAGCTAAATTCTTTCGCGGAGCTCATCTTCGCGAGCAACATCTCCGGCTCGTCAGCGTCGCAAACCTCGTAAACACCTACATCCGCAGAAAGACCCGCAAGGTGCGCGCCTCCTAGCCCCCTTAAATGATACCGCTGTGGGGTTTGTAGGGCGGTAGCAAAGGCTTCACTAACAATAATTCGAGCACGAAAGAGCTTTGTAAGGCCTTCGAGACGAGAGGCTACGTTCACAGCACCCGCGATTACGGTTGTCTCGAGCCGTCGTTCCTCGCCGATCGTTCCCAGCATTAAGGAGCCATAATGAAGACCCGCTCCTACCGCGATGGGATACTGTAGAGCGCGTGCGCGTGCTTCGTTAAACCGCCTCACCGCCTGTTGCAAAGCTATCGCCGCATCGAGGGCGTCGTCCGCGGGTCCGGCAAAAAGCGCCATGACCGCATCTCCTATGTACTTGTCGATGAACCCATTATGCTCTCTCACGACAGGTCCCACATAAGCTAAAAATGAATTGATAAACTCAAAGCTCTCGCTCGGCGTCAACCCTTCGGATAGCGTAGTGAATGACCGAATGTCCGAGAAGAGCACGCCCATCTCGCGTTCTACACGGTCACCACGTCTCACCGCAACGATATCGTCGCGGTTTAGCAAAGTAAGGAATTCGCGTGGCACGAAGCGGCCAAACGCCTCGTTATGCCGTGTAAGCGTTTCGAGCGCTTCTCGCTGTGTTCGGACCAACTCGTCTCCACGCCAAGCCGCTGTTGACAAGCGTAAAGAGGACAGCTGCAGCCATGAGCGTCGCTTGTAGAACGAACACTCGCTCCCGTAGGTAGATGGCAAGGAATGCACTCGATATTGCGATCGACAAGAGAAAACCCGCAAATAGGAACGTCCAACGCTCGAGCGCCGAAACAAATTCGTCGAAGGGTCCTTGCGGCCGAATTCGAGGTGGCGTAGCCGGCCCGTATAGACGTAAAAATAGACGCTTTGCGCCGCGCATCTCCGGTGTCAACAACGCCGCCGGGAATATCGACGGGTACACTCGGAGATCGAAGGGGATGTTCATTCCAAAGCGCAAAAGCGCATAGGTCCCGTCACTTCGAGGAAAGTAGAGGTCCGCGTCGCGCACCTTCTCGCTGAGTGCGATCAGATACGGCGTATCGCTCATCGGCGGCGGAGCAATGCGGTACCAGCGCGTCACATTGCCGGACGAAGTTCGTAGAGATGGCTGAAAGCCATGGCTCGCTTCGCCTCGGTTGACGTCATCAATAGTTAGTGGCGTTCCGTTCTCGTCCAGTGCTTCGATTCGAATCGATTGGGGTACCGGCGCTGCGGCGCTCGTCGCGCTCGTCGAAAGCCCGAATACCGCCAGTGCAACGACGACAGTTACGGTGATATTACGAGGCATCGTCGGCATCAAGCTTGTTCGCGTGACATTATTCCTGCAAGCGCGGAATAGACCGTTGCTGTGGTAAAGACACTTTCTTGGTCGATCGAGTAGATACCGAACGGCGATCCGCGGCCCCACCAGCGCGCCCACGACTTAACCGAGCGCGGATCTTGCGCGCTCGGCGGCGGTATTCGGAGGAGGGCCGAGCCTCGCCAATACCCGCCGGGATCTTGGTTTGCGAGCAACTCCTCGCAAAGCCGGTACTGCACGGATTTGCACCCTGAGGCCCGTACGAGAATGATCAACAAAAGGCCGGCAGCAAACGGCGACGAGTCCGCCCGGCTCTGGACCTTCAATTCGGCCCAAACCCCTGCGCGCGCGATGGCACGCCGAGCTTCTGGCGAAGGAACGTCCGAGAGAGCTGCGACGGACATGGCCGTGGCGTAGGCATCCTCGAACCACCAGTAACTTTGCCACGAGCCGTTGTCCTGTTGGGCCGCGAGAATGGCGGGTGCGAGCGCGGCGCGTAAAACAGAGACTTGGGCGGCGGTACCGGTCACACAATCATGTGCAGCACTCCAACCGCAGAAGTCAGTACAACCCGTCGCCTCGACGTATTCCCGAATGTCCCCTGCAGTTGCATAGGTTGACACGCCGCCAGGCACTTGGGACCGGCGGAGGAACGCGGTCGCCTCGTCGCTCGGCAACGGGCCGCCTTCACCTATCCTTTCTGCGAGGAGAAGCGCCCAAGCCGTCGAGTCGGCATCCCTGGGTACACTGGCAGAGTAGCCCCAGCCGGCTGGAGTGCGCGCGTGGGACTTTAGATATTGCCACGCCTCTTTGGCACCCGCGCGTTCCTCATCCCTTGAGGACAGCGCGAGCGATGCGCCGGCATATCCGCTGACCCACTCATCGCTAACCCCTGATGGCGTCCAAAAATCCCGCCAACTGCCGTCCTCCCTTTGAACAGAACGGAGCCATTGCCCGGCTCGTTGCACGGCTCGCGCAACGCTCTCCACTTCACAGAGACGGCGCTAGTGTCGCGCCAAGGTAGATTTTGGCACTAATGCTACCGTTCGAATCCAGCACGAGCTTAACGTGCTGCAGGCCAGTGCATAGCGTTCCGTGCAAGAGCAGGGCCTCACTCGGAAAGGTTCGAGCCATCAGTTGCTCGATGGGGGACGCCCGAAGCTCCTGTTCCATGCTGCACGCGAGAAGCGCAGCGCGCTCATCAGGGAAACAGAGTCCCTCTTCCACGAGTCGATCAAAAAGTTCAACCCATCGCCCTTCGGCGGGAGGCTGCCGTCTCCGCGCCTCTCCTCGAAAGAGAAGCTCGATGCCAAGGGCACGCCGGTGCTCTCCCTCCATATGGCACTTCTTGGCAACGTTGCTTCTATCCGGTCGCAGAACGAATTATGCGGCGAATCCGGCTTTTGCTTGGGCTGTCGACTAATCCCGGCGCCAGTACCGGGTCAACAAGTCTCAGAAACTCTTCGATAGTGCCGGCGTAATCGGTTCGGTACGGCGTCACTCGCCCTGGCCGGGCGCCTGCCACTCAGATCCGCCTATTGGACCAGTGGTGGGTTTGGATGATTTATTAAGCGAGTCGCGCAGGTCTTCGACGGAGAAAAAGAAGCCTCTTTTTGCGCCTTCGGCCACGATATCTTCCAATAGCGCATCCTTTAAGGTCTGGCGCAGCGCACCATGACCATTTAGGTAATCCAGGAATTGACCGAGTGGCGAAGAGTCAGGCATAAGCACCTCATTAAAAGTCTAAGAGTACGACGTCCTTGGTCGGTTATGCGACCGTCCCCTTGGTGCCTGCAACCACCAATTCCAAATGTCCTAGCCAGAAGGTTTGTTCTTGAGACCAGATCCGAACAGCTATCCCCGTAGCAACTATTAGGAATCTAGTTGACAATGAGATCGGTTGGTGGTAGCTTTCTATTACAAATCTAGTAGCTTGGAGGGTTTGCTCGAAGGTGCCTCGTCGAAAAGCCGTCGTTCTCACCGATCACGAGCTTCGGCTCATGGAGGTGCTCTGGCGCAACGGGCAAGGTACGGTCGCCGAGGTCGTCGAGGCGCTCGAGCCGCCGCCGCTTACCTATAGTACGGTGCTCACGACGCTGCGGACGCTCGAGCAGAAGGGGCACCTCACGCACGACGAAGCGGGGCGCGCTTTCGTTTATCGTCCAGCGATCCGGCGAACCGACGCGGCGAAATCCGCCGTGCGGCACGTGCTCGACCGCTTCTTCGGCAGTTCGCCCGGGGCGCTCGCGGTTACGCTGCTCGACGGCGAACAACTCTCCGAGGACGACTTGGCTGAGATTAAACGGCTGCTCGCGCGCAAGCGAAAGGAACGCTCATGATTGCGAACGTGCTCTTCAATGGTTTGTGGCAGGGAGCGCTTGTCGTCGCAATCGCCTGGCTCCTAACCCGCCTGATTCCGCGTTCCAATGCGGCGACGCGCTATGCCGTGTGGTTCGTGACGCTGCCGGCGCTAGCCGTCGTGCCCGTTCTCGCGACCGTATCGAATGCGGGCGCGTCGCTCGCAAGCCTCGTCCAATCGCATTCGGCGGAAGCGGGCGTCAAAATCACGCTGATCCCGGCGAGCTCGTTCGTCTCGCACGCCGATGCGGTGCTTGCCTTGGCTGTGCCGGTTTTGCTGGGCCTTTGGTTCGCCGCCGCCACGGTTGCGGCGATCCGTCTCGCGGTCAGCTTTTTCCGGGTCCGGGCGATCCGCCGCGCGGCGCGGCCGCTTGCGGGCGCCGGCCGAGACGTCTGGGTGTGCGACGATCTGAGCGTGCCGATCGTCGCGGGCATCGTTGCGCCGGCGGTTGTGATTCCGACGGCGATCGCCAACGAACTCACGCCGGCGAACCTGCAGCGGATCGTCGCGCACGAACGCGCGCACATCCGCCGTTACGATCCGTTATGCAATCTGATTGCGCGCGCGATCGAAGCGCTGCTGATCCTCAATCCCTGGGTGTACCTCGCCGGGCGCCAACTCTGCCTCGAGCGCGAGGCGGCCTGCGACGACTGGGTCGTCGAGAGCGTCGGCAGTCCGGGCGAATACGCCGCGTGCCTCGCGTCGCTCGCGCAATCCGTTCGCTCGCGAAACACTCCGCTCCTAACGCCGACGGCGTTTCACTCGCGACGCGCGCTGATCGAGCGCATAAAGCGCTTGGGCTCGAGCGAACCTCGCCGCCTGACCATCAACACTTTTGCCATCGGAGGTGCCATCATGCTGTTCCTCATCGCGACCATCGCGCTGCAAGCGCTCTCACCCGCACTCGCCCTCACACCGGCTACTCCGGGCGTGCCCGGGACGCCGGTCGTCGCGGCAGCGTGCGCCCATCCGAACGCCGAGGCGACGGTAACAGACCCCGAACCGCCAATCCTGCCGCACGGGCTGAAGGTTTCCGGGACCGTCGAGGTCTCGGTGACGATCGCGCCCAACGGGCACGTGGTCAAAACGTCCGTCGTCAAGTCAAGCGGAAATACGACCGCCGATAATGCCGTCGTGGCAGCGGCGCGCAAGAGCAAGTACTCGCCGAAGATCGTGAACTGCACGCCGGTCGAGGGCGGCTACATATTCCAAGCGAAGTTCCAGCCGGCCCCGTAACCGAACCGTTTCGCCCGGGACTATCGGACGACCGAGTACGTCTGAATGTCCCAGGCGCGGAGCAGCACGACGCTCCCCATCGCAAACACAGTCCAGGCTGCGAGCAAGAATAAATCCTTTAACTCCCTCGTCATGCAGCCATTCTAATCGGCCTTGCGTACGGAAACGTACACGAGGCTAGATCGGTCCGAAACCAAGAGCTGCCGGCGGCCGGCCCGCGTGCTACGTGGCGGGCGGCTCCCAGAGTTCGATGCGATTGCCTTCGGGGTCGACGATCCAGCGGAAGCGTCCGTACTCGTGGTCGTCGGCTTTCTCTAAAACCGTAACGCCCTCGGCCTTCAGCTTGGCGATCAACTCGTCGAGGCCATCGACCCGAAAGTTGATCATCACGGGCTGCGCGCGATCCCAGTAGTCGTCGTCCGCGTCGAAGATACTGAAGAGGGTCACCGCATCCGGATCGGGATCGTCGGACCGGCGAAACATGATGCCGACTCCCGGCTTCTCCACAATCCCCAGATGTTCTGCGTACCATTGCGCGAGCGCCGCGGAATCTCGTGCGCGAATGAAGACTCCGCCGATACCGGTTATTCGGGCCATGGGCAGCGATTTCGACCACGCGGCGTCGAAGTCTTTGAGGGTGCCGTCTACGACGCGAGTGTTGATTGCCGGCGCCGGGCCGACGGGACTCGTGCTCGCATTGAGTCTCGCACGACAGGGCATTCCCTTTCGGCTGATCGACGCCGCGGACGGACCCGGCGAACATTCGCGAGCGATGGTCGTGCAGGCACGCACGCTCGAGTTCTACCGGCAGTTCGGTTTCGCGGATGCAATGGTCGCCGAAGGCGTCATCGCGCAGCGGCTGCATCTGCGGGAGAGCGGCCGCCGAGGGCGCTCGCGCGAAGTGTTGCAGCTGCGCTTTAGCGATCTCGGCGCGGGCGTCAGCCCCTATCCATTTGCGCTGACCTATCCGCAAGACGATCACGAGCGTTTTCTCGAGAAGCGTCTCGCTGAAGCGGGCTCTCGAGTCGAACGCAATGCCACGCTGACCGAATTGTCGCAGAGTGAAGCCGGTGTCAGTGCCACGGTAAGGGGTCCAAACGGCGAGGAGGAGATCATGGCCGAGTATCTTTGCGGCTGCGACGGCGCGCACTCCAAGGTCCGTGAAGCGCTCGGCCTCGGCTTTGCGGGGGTAACGTACGAGCAGCCCTTCTTCGTCTGCGATTGCAAGGTCGCCGCAGGATTCGAAACCGACCTTTATGCCAATCTCGGCGAGTATGCGCTGGTTCTATTATTCCCGGTGCGATCCAGCGGAATGCAGCGTTTGATCGGGCTCGTTCCGCCGGAGCTTTCCAAAGCCGAAAATCTGACCTTTGACGACATCCGCGATCGCATCGAACCGGTGCTCGGCACGCGCGTCACCGAAGTCAACTGGTTCGCCGTCTATCGGGTGCACCACCGCGTTGCCGAGCGCTTTCGCGACCGGCGAGCTTTCATTCTGGGCGATGCGGCACACATTCACAGCCCTGCGGGCGGTCAGGGGATGAATACCGGCATCGGCGACGCGGTCAACCTCGGCTGGAAGCTCGGCGGCGTATTGCGCGGGCGTACGGCGGAGAACGTGCTCGAGAGTTTTGAAGAGGAGCGCGTTGCGTTTGCGCGAGCCTTAGTCGCAACGACCGATCGCGCGTTCACCGCGATCGTCGCGCCGGGCCTCGCGGGCGAGTTCATCCGTCGCTTCGTCGCACCCTTCGCCGTCATTGCGGCGACGAGGCTGTCGGTTACCAAGCGCACCCTCTTCCGCATCGTCTCGCAAACGCAGATCCACTATCCCGACTCGAGCTTGAGCGAAGGAAAGGCCGGCGGCGTCCGCGGCGGCGACCGGCTCCCGTGGGTCGAAAGCATCGACAACTACGAACCGTTGCGTTCGCTCGACTGGCAGTTGCACGTATATGGCAGGCCTGGAACGAGCGTCGCCGCGCTCTGCGAGCATCTCGGCATCGCCGTCGAAGCGTTCGAGTTTAACCGCGACGTAGAGAGATCCGGTTTCGCGCGCGATGCGAGCTATCTCGTTCGACCCGACGGCTACGTCGCGCTCGCATTCGAAGGGGACGAACCGGCGCGCTTAGACGCATACGCACGTGACATCTCGCTGGCCTCTACCGGCACCTAGAGCCTAACGCGCGATTGCCGTCTCCAGCGCCTGCTCGAAGCGCTCGGGTTGATCGAACATCACGAAGTGACGGCTGGGAGTGATGAGGATAACCTTTCCGTCAACAGCCTTTCCCACCCAGCGCGTGTAGTCGTCCTGTTTTTGCGCCGCGGTTTTGAAGCCTTGATACGGATCGATATCGGGGTCGAACGGGACGATCGCCGTAAAGGGAACCGTTATTCGTTTGAGGCCCGGCGTTAGGTCGAGCGAGATCGCGGCTTGCAGCCATTCCACGATCGCCGCGGGTTTGCTGTTCGCCGTTAGCGTCTCGACGGTATTGACGTCACTTTTCTGCGTGATTGTATACTGCAGCGTCTGTTTGCGGGCGACCGCACCGACCTCACTCTGCGGCAGCCCTTCGTACGGCGTCGCGCTCTTCTTTACCGCCGCGTCGCGCGCCGGCTGCGTTGATGCGACCGGATAGCCGCCTTCGACCGTCACGAGATTCGTGAGATCGCCGGGGTAGTGCTCGGCAAAGTAGACCGCGAGCGTTCCGCCCAGACTGTGACCGATGACCACCGGTCGGCGCAGATGCCGGTCCGCGATCAGCTCGTGCAGGCTCTGCGCGGCGCGCGCCATCAGGTCGTCGCCTTCAATCATCGGCCGTCCGCCAAAACCGGGCAGCGTCACGACGAGGACGTTGTACTCCTTCGAGAGCTTATTGATCTGCGCGTTCCACTGCCACGACCCGCAAAACAGCGCCGGAATAAAGATGAGCGCGCGGTTGTCGCGATTGCCGAAGCGCTCGACTTTCAAGATGCCGGAGTAGGATGTGCCTTCGGGCTGTACGCGGCGTTCCGCGACGGCGGCGCCGCAGTAGAGCGGCAAGCCGAAGAGGACGATGAGTACGAGAGCGCAGCGATTCACTCGATCGACCGGCGCGAGATCCAGATCAGCAGGCGCCGCGGGCTCAAGCGCGATGCGAGCGCGACCAGCTTATTCGAGAGTCCCGGAACGACGAGAACCTGGCCGGCCATCATCGCCCGGTAGCCGGCGAGCGCCACCGATGCCGCATCGGCCACGGGTAGCCTCCTAAAGAGCAGCGAGCGCCCCGCCTTCGCGCGCTCCGCAAAGCCGGTGGCTGAAGCCCCGGGGGCCAGACACGTCACCGTGACGCCCGTGCCGCGAAGCTCCTCGGCGATACCCTGCGAGAACGAAAGCACGTAGGCTTTGCACGCGTAATACACCGACATGAACGGACCGGGCAGCATGCCGGCGGTGGAAGCGACGTTCAAGATTCGGCCGGAGCGGCGAGCCCGCATACCCGGGACATAGGCGCGCGTGAGTTCGGTGAGCGTCAAAACGTCGAGCGAGATTTCGCCGCGGATACGCTCCGGCGGAATCTCCTCGAAACGGCCGTTCGTCGCGAAGCCGGCGTTGTTGATCAGGATATCGCACTGCGGTATTCGCGCGAACACCGTCGCTGCGGCATCGAGCTTTGCTCAGGTCCAGCACGAGCGTTTCGACCGCGACGCCATGGCGCGCGCGTAAATCTGAAGCAAGCGCCGCGAGCTTATCGCCCGAGCGCGCAATCAGCACGAGATCGTAGCGATCGGCAGCCAAGAGTTTGGCGAACTCCAGGCCGAAGCCGCCGGATGCGCCGGTGACGATGGCGCGCATCCGGCGTAGGTTCTCTACCCTTTGAGCCGCGCCTCGCAGGCGCTCCAGTCGATGTTGGCGATGAAGGCCTCGACGTACTTGGATTTATCCGCGGGCTTGTAGTCGCGCAGCCACGCGTGCTCCCACAGATCCATGACGACGATCGGTTCGCAACCTGCCAGGTTGTTGACGTTGTGATCGCCGACCCAGACGTTGAGGAGCTGCTTCGTATCGGGATCGAGGTAGGTGATCGCCCAGCCGATGCCGCGCATCCCGCCGGTTGCCGCGAAGTCCTTCTTCCACTGGTCCACGTCGCCGAACGATTTGCCGAGGGCATCGTGAAGCTTGCCCGATTTCAGTTCGGACGCCGAGGTCGTGAGGTTATCGAAATAGTACTCGTGGAGCCGCATCCCGTCGAACTCCCACCCTAAGCGCCGGACGATTTCGGCGAACTCTGGGCTCGCGCCGGAGTTTTGGCCGTTGCTCCGGAGCGCCTCGATCCGGTCGAGCAGGCCGTTGGTGTTCTTGACATAGCCTTCATAGAGGCCGAAGTGGATCTCGAGCGTTTGGTCCGAAATGCCCTGCAATCCGGACAGATTCCATTTTTTAGGCGAATATCGCGCAGTAGTACTAGCTGTGGTCATAGAGACGCCTTACCCATCCGCGCATGGAAAATCCTACGAAAGGCTGCGGTCGATTGAATCAACCTACGCGTAGGCTGCCCAATTTAGGATTACCTTATCTTTATTTTCGGAGCCGTTGCGGCTGGGTGCCGCTCGGCGGTCTCGCCATGCCGGCCGATGCCTCTCAGCGCGCGGATCGAGCAAATTTTCAAACAGTAGAGGACCAGACGATATCCTGGGCGTGACCGTCGCTCAGGCAGATCGTCACCGGTGCGCTCGGCCCCGGCCAGCTCTGCACCGACGTGCGGTAAACGCGGCCGTCGAGTTCCATCGAAACATGCGCGAATGGCGCACTCGCCGAGGCCGCCGCGGCGCAGCACGCGATCCGTTCGGCGAGATCGGCCTTCTCTTGCGGTGAAAAGTGCTCTTCGACGACGGTGTGGATGACCGTGGTGACGCAGCCCTCGGCCGTTCGGCCTTCGCGTGGGAGCCACGTCGCGTAGCTCTCCTCGTCGATCGTTACCGGCAGCGTTCGCGCTACGGCGAGTGCGCCGCGCAGTCGCTCGAGACGCTCGTGCTGGTCGGGCCACACGAAGGACGTCAGCCGCCGCCGATCTTCTTCCTTTGCCGCATCGAGCGGGTGCAGGTCGCAACCGCGGCGATCGACGATTTTGAGAGGCACGCCGAATTCAGCCGGATGCCCGCATACGATTCGATTGCGCAGGACGAGCAGCGATTTCGGATCGCCCCACCGCCAATCGCCGCCGTCGTAGCCGAAGCGATCGAAACGCAGGTTTAGGCCTGCGCTCGCACCGATCTCCCGCAAGCGCACCGGCATCCCGAAACGCGCGGCAACGAACGTGCAGGCCACCAGCAGCGGCATCGAGCGCGCCGGCTCGTTTGTTTGGGGAATCCTTGCGAGGAGCGGCGTCAACCGCGCGGCAGCGGACACGATGATTTCGCGCGCGGCTTGCCAGGCGGCGAGCGCATCTCCGTCGCCACCGGTTGAGGGATAGTGACGCCCAAGGTCCGCGTCGCCGGCGAGCGCGAGATAGTGCAAGGCGCCGGCGAGATGCAGTCCGGGGCGCGAGTACGCGTTGAGCGAATCGAGCAGCGCAACGATCGCACGATCGTCCCTGCGATACACCGCGACCGCCGAGCGCATCAGCGCCGCCGTAAACGGCGAACCTAGCGCCGCGCAGGCCTCGGCCTGCCGCTCCAAACGCGTCGTTATCTCCGTCATCTTTTTACAAGTATAAAGCACGGCTTTTCGGGGTATCGTGAAGGCGACGCAGCCACGTAACCACACCCGGCCACGCTACGAAAGGCAGAACGATGTCGGTCGAAGACCCCACCGTCGATCCGCGACCCAATCCCGACGATCCCGATGCGCCGGAGACGAATCCGGATTCGCCGCCGCCGAACCCAGGCGAAGGCAATCCGCTTCCTGATGAAGGCGACGGCGGCAACGACACCAGCCCCGGCGGGGAGTAGGCGCGCAGCCGCATCAGTAGATGCCGGGAATCAGACGCGCCGTGCGGGCGCGGTAGGCCTCGTACTCTGCGCCGAAGTGCGATGCAAGCAGCGCCTCTTCGGAACGAATACGCGCAATTAGCGGCGGCACGAGAAGTACGGCCAGAATCAGGCCGACGGCCGAGCGGAACGCGAGACTCCAGCCGATAAAGTAGAGCAATAGGCCCGCGTAACTAGGGTTGCGGATCACACTGTAGATGCCGGTCGTCACGAGGCGATGGCCTTGCTGGATCGCGACCAGACCGCTGAAGCGATTACCGAGCACGAAGACGGGCCAAAGGCGCAACGAAGCGCCGGCGATGAAGAGCGCGATACCAGCCCAACGGATCGCATTGCCGTCGAGCGTCAGAAAACCGATGCGATCGGTGAAAGCCGGGACGAAACCGAGCGCCAGCCCAACGATCGAAAAGGGAATAAGCACCCAGCGATTCGTGCGATCCTCGCGCTCGCCGGGCGAGAGGTTTCCGCCGGCGAACATCGATACGACGACGATCGCGAAGTAGGCCGCCGTCGCCGTCGCGAGTGCCGGCTGCGAGAACGGCGTGAATCCGCCCTCTCCAAGGACCGCCAGGGCGAAGTACGCCGCCGAGCTCGCGAGGACGACTACCTGGCGCATTACGATTGCGCGAGCTCGTGCAGCAGGCTTGCGTATTCCGCGGCTTCGCGTTTGAGCGCGGCGCTCTGCAGAATTGCGGCTTCCGCCGAAATCGTGAGCAGCAGCCCATAGGGCGTTCCGTGATGTTCGATCAGCCGGCGCGCCTCGCTGAGGTGTTCGCGTGCCGACCGGACGTTGCCGAGCTTTGCGTACGAGGTCGCGATCAAGCGATGCGCGTCGCCGAGTCCGCGCTCCGTTTTTTGCGCGCTGTAACCCGCGAGCGCCTCGCGCCCCTCGCGCAAGGCAGCTTCGTGTTCGCCGAGCCGATTCAACGCGGCGGCCGCAGATGCGTGCCAACCCGGCACGACCGCACGCGGGCAGCCCTCCCCGGGACGAACGTAGCCCATGAGCGAGAGCGCGTCGCGCGGGCGGCCGGTCATCGTCAAGGCGTGCGCCGCTTCCATCGTTAAGCCGAAACGGTCGCCGGGACGCGCGCCGCGCAGCGCGAGCGGCGCCATCGTGCGGTAGCGGCGGATCGCTTCGGTATAGTCGCCGCCGATGCCGCTGAGCCCGACGAGGATCGCTCCGAGCCGGCTCGCGGTCGACGACCAGCCCGATTCGCCGGCCCGCTGCAGCAGCAACGAGATCTCGCTTACGGCCGCGCGGGTTCGTCCCGAGACGATCGCTTCGATCGTCACGTGTACCGCCGAGATCTCGAGCGCCTCGGGACGATTCGCAAGCCGGAACGCTTCGATGAGCTCGATCGCTTCGGCCGACGCGCTGCGCGCCCGCGCGAAGTTTCCGAGTCTAAACTGCAGCAGCGCGTCGTCACCAAGTGTGTCGGCGAGGGCGCAACGCGACCCGAGCAACGTCGGATCACCCGCAATGCTGCGGTGCAGAAACGCGCGCGCCCGTTCAAAATGCGAGGCGCCCTCGAAGGGCGACTGCGCAAGATGCGCCTGCGCGCGAGCGAGACGTCCCCGCAGCCAATCGGCGATCGCCGGTGCGAACTCGCCGTCGTTGAGCACGCGCAACGCGGCGATAACGGCGCCGGACGCGGCCGGTTCGTCGCTGTAATCGTTCGCCGTCTCAGCCAACTCGAGCAGCAGGTCGGCGCGCTCGAGCGGATCGGTTGCGTGCCTGGCGAGTTCGCCCAACGCGGCGAGGCACTGCGCGTTTCCCGATTGGGCGAGGCTGCGCGCGAAGGTTTTGCCTGCGAGCGCCGCGTCGCCGGTGGGTGCGAGCGGTGACGCAACCGCGACGACGCGATCGTCCACCGCGGGGGCCTTCTCGTTGAAAAGGTGATCGCTGAGGAAGGTAAGCGCTTGGCGGCGGTCGCGAAAGAACTGCCGCGGTGAGAGCGCCAACGCGCGCTGGACGTCGCCGGCATTCTCGCCGGCGAGATCGTACCGCCGCAGGATCTCGCGCTGGCGCGGCGGCAATCGGAAGAGCGCGATCTCGACGGCGCCGAGCAACCCCTCGCGCCTCTGGACTGCGGGCGAGCGCAACGTTCGCAGCTCGCGCAGCAAGCGGCGAACGGCGGAGAGCGGATCGTCTCGATCGGGCTTGCGCGCCATCGATCTACCGTTCTCCAGAGCGAGCCGCGGCTCTGCCAGGTGACGGTGGCATTCTCGCGCCGCGGAGGCTGCCGGCTACTGCGGAATGCCGTGTTTTCGCCGGGCGGTAGGAGCCCGGACCCGTTCAATCGGAGTGCGCGTTGCCATGAAAAACTTTGGCGCGCTCAGCGCGATCGCACTCCTCGCGGCGTGTTCCGGGATCGGATCGCACGCCGCCCCAATCCTTCCGAGTAGCGAAGCGGCTTCGCAAGCGGCTGCGAAGGGCCACGGAAAGTATAACGGACAAGTCTTCGTCTCGGACTTGGACAGCGCCACCGTCTGGATCTGTCCGGCGAACTTCAAGGACATCCAGCTCGGGTATCTCGCCGCGACCGGACAGCTGCAGGGCGTCTCGAACCCATCGCAACTGGCCGTCGACTCCAAAGGCACGATCTACGTCGCCAACGCACAGGTTAACGCCAGCGGCGCAGGCTCGATCGGCGAGTATCCGCGCGGCGCGACGTCGCCCGCGCGAACGCTTACGACCGGGCTCAATACAACGACGGGCGTCGCGGTCGATTCGAACGGCACGGTCTACGCGAGCAATAAATATCTCGGCTCGGTCGTCGTCTACCCCAAAGGTAAGAGCGTGCCGAGCGAGACGATCACTGCGAATCTGACTGGCCCCGACGGCCTCGCCGTCAACGCAAAGGACAACTTGTATATCGCCGACAGTTCGGCGAACGACGTGTTCGAGCTGACGCAGGGATCGAAGACGCCGCGATCGCTCAAGCTGACGAAGATCGCTCGGCCGGTCGGGGTTGCGATCGACAGCAGCGGCGACATTTTCGTCAGCAACATGCTCGGTGCCAAGTCGACGGTCACGATGTACGCTCCGGGCGCGACAACGCCCAAAGCCACGATCGTCGTTCCCGGACCGCCGTACAACTCGTCGGAGAGCACGATCGCCGAACCGGCGATGCTCTCGGTCGCGCAGCCGGGAGATATTCTCATCGTCAGCGCGCCGCTGACGCTCGCGCTGATCGGCGGAGCGGAGTGGTTCGGCTACGTCCCCGCGGTCGTCGGCTACGCGGCGGGGCAGACGCAGCCCGCCTGGAGCCAATACCAAACCACTGGTTACGACGCCGTCTTCCAGCCGGAGAAATAAAGATGAGGCTTGTAATAATCGCAGCGCTCACGCTGCTCTCGCTCGGCGCCACGCACGGTTCGCCGGCCTTGCAAACGCGCCCGACCTGCGCCTTCAACCTTCCGCTCAACGCAACGGAGTGCCAACGGCTACACGCGGCGACCGGCGGCGCCGGCGCGAGTTGGTCGTCGAGCGGCACGAGTTCGACGCTGCTCTATACCTCGGAACCGTTTGACGCGGCCGTCGATATCTGGACGGTGAGCGCGAAAGGCCTCAAATCAAGCGGACGCTTAGAGCTTGGAGCGGGGGCGGTTCCGCTGGGCCTGACCGTCGATGCGGCGCAGAATCTCTACGTCGCGATCGCCAGCTTGGGTTCGGGCACACCGAGCGTCGCCGTCTTTCCGCGCGGCGCCACAAAAGCGAGCAAAACCTACACGCAGGGACTGACGGCGCCCGTCGACGTCGCGGTCGATGCGCACGGCGTGCTCTACGTCGCGAACCTCGCGAATGCCGGGGGCGGCGGTTGCGGGCAAGGCAGCGGCCCCGGCGGCAACGTGATCGAGTATACGAAGGGCAGCACGAGCCCGGCGCGGACGATCGACGACTTCATCGGCTGCCCGGAGGCGATCGCCGTCGATTCGAGCGCCAATCTGTACCTGACGAACCTCTATTATCCGAGCAGCGGCTTCGTGCAGAGCGATGTCACCGAGTATGCGTATAAGTCGACGCACGGCAAAGCGCTCGGGCTCCAGGTACCGGGCGGCCCCGAGCTGGGCGGGATTCAGATTGGATCCAACGGAGACGTCGTCGTACAGAACGTACAAGACGACGCGACCCTCAACCAGATCTTGACCTTCCCGCACGGCGCGACGAAACCGTCCAGCACGATCCAGTATCCCGGCACGGGCTGGGGAACCGGATTTAAATTCTTCTCGCTCGCCGGCAACCGTTTCTACGCGCCGGCCTACATCGTCGAGAACTTCCTAGATGTCGCAACTCGGCCGGCACAGTTCGCCTATCCCAGCGGACGCGAGCTGCTCGTGCAAAAAACGATCAGCAGCACGGAACCCTTCGCCTATGGAATGGCGGTCAGCCCGGGGAAGTAACGAGGAGTTTGCAAAACGCGGGGAGAGCAGGAAGCGGTCGATCTGAGATTTGGGCCGCGACAAGACGTCCCCTCCGGTGATCTTTAACGACGGCCTCGGCATAGATGAGTCCGCCCTGCTCTACCGCGTGCCCCGATCCAACCTCATACTCCGGTGGCCGGAACGGCACTACAATAGCACGCTCGCCGATGAAGAACACTCGGGCGGAGTGCCTAACTTTTAAGCGGAAATGCCTAGTTTAAGCGTTAACGGTAACCGCTTCCCGGATAGCGGGAAACGACGCTGTTCGCAACGTACGCGTGCTTGCGTGCCGATCGTCGACGTAACAATTCGAGCGTGACGTCGACGCCAATACTCTTGATCGGGAACGACGATCGACCGCTGGCGCGGGGCAGGCGTCATTACCGCGATCATCTTCGCTGCGTAGGCGGCTTAACCAACCTTGAAAGTAGGGATGGCAGCGCTGCGGCGCGCATGAGGCGCTCGTGGCGACTCAACTGCGATTCGGTGTAGCGACGGCCGACCATCAATGCGAGGCCTACGACGGCCACGACGACATTCGCGACGCTTGGGAGCGCGTACGCGGGCTCGTCGGGCGGGGCAACGGGACCGACTTTTGGAATCGCTATCGCGAGGATATCGAACTGGCGCGCGGCCTGGGCTGCACGGTCTTCCGGCTCTCCCTCTCGTGGGCACGGCTCGAGCCGGACCCCGGTGCCTGGGACGACGCAGTCTTCGCGCACTATCGCGAGGTGCTGGAGGCGATTCGCGCAGCGGGCATGTCGGCGATGGTCACGCTCGTGCACAACACGTGGCCGCTGCACGTGCAGGCGGCCGGCCAAGGGGCCGGACCGCTCGATGCGGGCTTTCCCGATCGCGTCGCCGCGTTCGCGGGCGAGGTCGCGCGGCGGCTCGGCGATTGCATCGGCTCTTACGTGACGCTCAACGAACCCGATCAGCTCGTCTACGGTTGGATCAAGGGCTTTTGGATGCGCGCCTACCCCATGCCGCCCGGGCAGCCTCCCTACCAAAGCGGCGACGCCCAAATGGACGACGTGCTGACCGCGATTCCGAACCTGTTTCGAGCAAACGCAAAGGCTCGCGATGCGATCAAGCGGGTTCACCCCGATGCGCGCGTCGGCACGAATCCACTCGTGCTCGGCTTGCCGCGATGGCTACAGGGTCTGATCGATCGCAACGCCACCCACCTGCAGTCACCGGCGGCGGCGAAGCGCCAGGTGGCGCGGTTCGCAAGCGCTTCGATCGTGGAGGGCGGCCGCGTCGATTGCTCGATCGCACAACTCACGCTGACCCTCGAGCGCGGCGAACACGCCTTTTTTTCGGAGCCCTACTACTGCACGCGCTTTGCCGCGTTGCACGCCGGCGGCTCCGCGCCGGCGGCGAGGGCGCTCGAGTGGCGCGGACGGGTTTCGGTCGTCGCGCAGATGCTTCCAGCAACGAAAGTCGGCGGCTGGTTTCCCGCAGCGACGATCGTTTATGCGAATACGATGAGCGAGGCGGTCGAAACGTTGCGGCGCGGCGAAGTCGACGCCGTCTTCGACGACGAGGTGATGCTGCGACAGTATGCCGGCGACGCGCTTACGCTGACGAAGCTCGATGGGCCACCGCAGTATTTTGCCGTTGCCCTGGCGCTGGGAAGCCGCACGCTGCTGAACATCGCCGACCGTGCCATCCGCGAGCTGCGGCGCACTCACCCGGAGATTCCGAACGCCTTCAATCGCAAGACGATCGCGCACATCGGACGCGAAGAAGCGTCGAAAAGCGATGAGGGGCAAGCCGTTCCCGATATGGACCCGGCGATCACCAAAATTCGTAAACGGGGAGTCTTGCGGGTGGGCGTCCATCCCGGAGTGCCGGGATTGTGCACGGCGCAGGGTGACACCTACGATGGGCTCGAGCCCGAGATTGCGCGCCAAATGGCGCGGCTGGTCTTCGGCGATGCCGGGCGCGTGAAGTTCGTTCCGCTCCACGGCCAGCGCCGATTGAATGCGACCCGATCCTCGTGGCTGCATGCCTTGTTCTCGCTGCGTAAGGGGCTGGCGATCTTCACGACGCTGCTCGGCACGAACTGGTGGAATCTGGGGCTGGCCGGAAAGTTGCCCGAGTTTCTCTGCCCTCGCGAGTGCGTCGGCGCGCTCGACTACGTCGGCCTCGATTATTACTGGGGCGTACCGTCGTTTTGGCCGTCGCAGCTGCATCGCCTCAGCGCCGCCTCGGACTTCGATTATGCAAACGCGCCCGCCTGGCCCGACGCACTGGACCTCATCATCGCCGAGGCTGAGCGCGATTTTCCCGGCAAGCCGATTGTCATCGTCGAGAACGGCTGCGTCGCGCGCGTGCCCGGTTTCTCGCGCGCCGATTACCTCGCGGCGCACATCAAGCAGGTGCGCAAGGCCGTCGAACGCGGAGCCCCCGTCGAAGCGTATATCTGCTGGAGCATCACCTCAAACCGCGAATGGGGCCTTCCTTTTGACGGCGGTAGTGATTTCGGGCTCTATCACATCGACCTCGACACGGATCCCGAGCTCAAACGGGTGGCCACCGACTCGAGCCGTACCTACGCCGCGCTGATCGCCCAGTAGCCGGACGTCTGCGGACGGGCCGGCCGCTAAGCTCCATTCATACAACTGCTACCGCCGCGCCAGCGGCTCACCAGAATGGAGTAAACCCGTGCTCAGCAAGTCGTTCATCGCCCTTACCGCTTCGGTGATCCTCGGAAGCACCGCCATGGCGCTCGCGCGCCCCGTTCCGCCGCCCCGCATCGTCCAGCCGGCTCAGACGTTCCAACCCGATCATAAGAGAAAGACGGCGATCAAAGCCGGCATCGTCAGCTCGGCCGGGTCGATCGTGTCAGGGACTGGCTACTCCGTCAGCCACGACGGCACCGGCGAGTACACGCTCGACGTTCCAGCCGGATTTTTCGCAAACTGTCCGGTCATCAACGTATTACCGGCCGGACTCAACGGCCATCTCGCGATCCCCGACGTCTATAACTACATCACCTGCGGCAACAACGGCGAGGTCAAGATGCAGGTCCGCTTCTACGAACGCGCCTCGGGAGCGCTGCAAGACAACGCCTTTCACTTCGCGATGATCGATACGTAATCGACAAAAGGCGATCGAGTTGAGGCCCGCGCTGCCCGCGGGCCTCGTTACCTTTTTCGACCAAAGATCGGAGAACAGCGTGCGCATCGACCCCGAGACCGAGCGTGAAGAGCATCGTTTCGTATTGCGCTTCTGGCGCGAGCCGTCTACCGCGCAGAGCGGCTGGCGGGGCAGCATCTACGAGGTTTCGAGCGCGCTCGGGATCGCCTCGGGAAAGCTGCGCGATCTCTGGGACTTCATCGCGCTGCGCCTGGGTGGGGGTGCGAACGCGCAGCTACCCGGGGAAACGCACGACGACGAATAGAAGGCTTTCCCACGAGCAAGACTGTGCAATCAACGCAGCGGCGGACGCTCGAAGTCCGGCTGTTGGGGCAAGTGGAGGTCACGGTTGACGGCCAGCCATTTCGGTTGGCGACGCCGCGCAAATCGCTGCAGCTTCTGGCCTACCTGCTCATGCATCGCGCCGCAGCGATCTCGCGCGACTACCTCGCGTTTCTGTTGTGGCCCGACGAGGAAGAGGGCGTCGCCCGCGGACGCCTGCGCTCGACGATCAGCGACCTCTTGCGCGTCTTGCCGCAGCCGGGCGGGGATTTCATCGGCACGAACACCGATGAGGTCTGGTGGAACGGCGAGGTCGACCTATGGCTCGACGTTAACGCGTTCTCCGAAGGCGCGAAAGACCCGGGACGGCTCGAGGAGGCCGTCGCGCTCTATCGCGGCGATCTGCTTCCCGAGCTTTACGACGAGTGGCTCTACGGCTTCCGCGAGCGCTTCCGCAACGCTTATCTGACCTCGCTCGCGCAACTCGTCGCCGCACTGCGTAAGCGGGGCGAGTTCACCCGTGCGATCGAAACGGCGCGCAAGATCCTCGAAGCCGATCCCTGGCGCGAGGATATCGTGCGGCGGATCGTAGCGTTGCGTTACGAGTCGGGCGATGCAGCCGGCGCGATCAGCGAATACCGTACTTTCGAATCGCGGCTCCGCGAAGAGATGGGCGTGGATCCGATGCCCGAGACGGCAGCGCTGGCCGAACGGGTCGTGCGGGGAGATATCGCCGGCGAGGATGACGGCGATGCGATCATGGCACCACGTCAGCGCGCCACCGAACGCAGCCGTCTTCTGCCGTTTCTCGGACGCGAGCGCGAGATCGAACGACTCAACGAATCCTGGAGCCGCGCGACGATGCAGCGCGGCGGCATCGTCTTCATCGGCGGCGAGCCGGGTATCGGCAAATCGCGGCTGGTACGCGAGTTCATGGCGTCGGTCGAAGAGTCGGGCGGCCGCGCGCTCTACGGCGCCACCGGTTTTCCCGAGGCGTTTCCCTATCAGTGTCTAGTCGACGCGCTGCGCGAGCAGCTTCCGCTCGTTGCGGCCACCGATATCGGCGCGACCTGGTTTGCGGCCTTGACGAGCGTGCTGCCGGAGTTGAGGCAACGCGTCGGTCCGCTGCCCGAGTTACCGGCGATCCGCGTCGGCGATCAGCAGCGGCGCATCTTCGACGCATTGGGACGCGTGCTCGTTGCATTGGCGCGTCCGCGCCCCCTGCTCGTGGTGCTCGAAGATCTGCATTGGGCGAGCCAGGTGACCTTCGACGCGCTCGCGTTCTTGCTGCAACGGATCACCGGCGCGCGAATTCTTTTCTTAGCGACGTTTCGCGACAACGAGGCGTTCGCGCGCCATCCGCTGCGCCGGCTCGCCCGCGAAGCAACGGTCGAAGGGAGTGCCGTCACGCTGTCGATACCGCCGCTCGACGGTGAGATCGTCGAACGCATCCTCACACGAGCGGGTGCTACTTCCGACGATGCGTCGCGCCCCGAGGTCGCGGCCGCGCTGCACCGGCGCTCGAACGGCAATCCGCTCTTCCTCACGCAGCTGCTCGAAGCGCCCTCGCCGGAAGAAGCCATCCCGGCAACGGTCGCCTCGCTGGTGGAGGCGCGCGTCGCCGCACTCTCCGCAGAAACGCAAACGGTGGCCGAGGTGGCGGCGCTCGCCGGCCAGCGCTTTTCCGCAGAGCTCGTCCGCGACGCTACCGGTTACGGCGACGCGATCGTCGAGCGCGCGCTCGACGAGCTGCTCGATTGCCGTCTCGTGCAGGAAACGACGGGGCGCGGGATACTGCCGTACGCCTTTGGCCACCAGCTCGTCAAGGAGGCGATCGCGGCGCTCGTCGAGCCGCAACGTCTGCACGAGCGAAGCCGTCGCTTGGCGCGCGCGCTCCGAGAGCTCTACCCCGAGCGAAATCGCGAGTTTGCCTCGCAGATCGGATCGCTGCTCGAAGCGGCAGGGTCGTCTGACCAGGCCGCGGCCGAATACGCCGTGGCGGGTGCCTATGCGCTCGATCTCGGCGCACCCGACGACGCCCGGCGCGACGTTGACCGAGGACTTTCGCTTGCGACCGATCGAACCACGGTCGCGCAACTGTGGCTGCTGCGCCAACGGACCGACGAGCGGGCGAGCAACGTTGCCCAGGAGCGGGCCGACCTCGACGCGCTCGCGACGATCGCCGAAGAGGGCGACGACGAAGAGCTCCGCTGCCGCGTGCTCCTTCGCCGATCGCGGCTCGCCTTCAACGACTATACCGGGCGCGATGAGGTCTTCGCGCCGCTCGCGGCGTTGCGCGAGCGCGCCCAGCGCAACGAGAGCCCGTACTGGCAAGCCGAAGCCAATCTTCTTGAGAGCATGTTTTATCCGCTCGGCGTTCCCGCGAGCCGGGGCGTCGCGCTCGCGCAACGCGCGCTTGCCCGATATCGAGAGATCGGCGACACGTCCGGAATCGCACGGGCGCTCGCCGAGATGGTGCATCTTACGCTGCTCGGCGGCAATGTCGAGGAGGCCGAACGCATCGGACTAGAGGCGCTCGAGATGGCAGAGCAACTCGGCGACTACGCAATCTCCGAGCGCGTGATTTCGCAACTGCACGCCAATGCGATCGGACTGCTCGATTCCGACGCCGCTACGCGGTGGGCGACACGCTGGATCGACCTCACGGTGCATGCCGGCGACCGCCGCTGCGAAGCCGATGCGCTAGGCCAGAGCACCTGGCCGTTGCAGTGGCAACCGAACTTTCTCGACGCACTGCCGATCATGGAACGCGCCGCGCAAATCTGCCGAGAGTGCGGTCTCATGCCCGCGCTGATGGTCGTGCAGATGAACGTCGCCGAGTTCTATGTGAAGGTGGGTGCGTTCGACAACGCGATTTCGAAGATCGAGCGCGCTACGCGTGAGTATGCGGGCGTCGCGCCCCATTTTACCGAGAAGGCGCGCAGCAATCTCATCATCCCCTTTACCTACAGCGGGCGCGCGGCGGAGGCCGCGAGCTTAGGGCGCGAAGGGGTGAACACGATGCAGCGGTCGGAGAACCTTTTCGGTTTGGAGGAGCGTTTGGGTAATCTCGCCGAGGCCGAGTACGCGACCGGTGACCTGCGCAGCGCGATCGAGCATCTTGAAGCCGCCGCCGAACTTCGCCGCGAGACGTCGTTCGTTCACGCGGCGGGGCAGTACGGCGCGCTCCTCGCCGCATTCTACGCGCAGGCCGGCGATTGCGCTTCGGCGCGTACGCACGCCGGTTCGGTTCCGACCAAGGAACCGGAGCGCTCGGTTGGGCTTTTGTGGCCGCAACGTTCCGCGTGGTGCGCGGCATTTTCGTATCACGTTTGCGGAGATGAAGCCGCCGCGCGCGAGTGGCTCGACCGTGCCAACGCGTTGTACGAGGAGCATTTACCCCATCTCGATGCCGAGCAGCGCGAAATTTTCGCGAGACTGCCGTGGCATCGCGCGATGCTCGCGGCAAAACGCGGAAAGTGGCCGGCGGGAGCCTGGCGGGTTTAGCGCATCAGCGAGTCGGAAAATTCTTTAAAATATGTAATTTACCCTCGCTGATACTCCAGGGTTTCACGGTTGGCACCGAGAACCACAGCCGGGTCGTTGCGCTCCTCGGACAAGCCAATCTCTCACGCACTTATACTGAGCCTTCACTCCTGCCGTTTCGCCCCCCGGATCGCAGTAACGAGAGTGGCGAATCCGCGCACGTTGTTGGTCGAAACGCAACCTGAAGCAGGCGAGTTAACGGGAAGGTAGGGGTATTTGCGCAGTTCCGGGATCGCCGCAAGTAGGGCCGTCTCCGCGCGGACTATGAGAACGACCGCATTGCGCGCCATTGCGCGGCGCATCTGATAGCGCGCAAACTCTTGAGACGGCACCGCGCAGCCCCCGTGGAAGCGATTTGAATGGTACGGGAAAAACTCGATCGTTACCAAGTTCTGCGCAACTTTCTCTCGACCACACGTCTCTACTAACTCGCGCAATTTGTGACTCCAATACCTGCCGCCCGGATTGTCGGAGAATATCGGGTCGAGAAAGAACATAGGATAAGTTGACCATTCCTCGTTAAAGTTTCGTCGATACGCCTCGCGCAACTCAACGCTGTTGCTATGCCACCAATCGTCGTTGCAATTGCCGTCGTGCGGCGCTTTCCGCGTGTATCCTGGGTTCAGACTGAAGAGCACAACCGGCGCGTTTAGGTTGCCTATGTACGGGTCGGGAAGCAGGTTTAGGTGGTACTCGTAACGCCAGGCATTTCTGGAGTAAGGACCTTTCTTTGCTTTCTCGGCATTCTTCGCATTCGCAGCTTCCACGGCGTCGCGGTCCTGCGGGAGGACGTAGTCTGGTCTCTGGGGCAGCTCACGCCACGGGTTTTTCAACTTCACGCTCCTTGGAAACAGCAGTATTCACCGCGTCGATAGACACGGCTTTCGTTGACCTTTAGGCTCCGTCACCCGCTGCACCTCGCCTTAGTGAGGTTTGGTAGCGCCGAGCAGGACCCAGAACCTCCAGCCTATGAAAATACCCTGATGCGGTATGTCTTTGGCGGTGCTCTCGCGCTGGTGCTCGCTGCTTCGGCGGTCGCTCGGGCCGACGCCCCGCCGCTCCGGCACCTGGTCTATTCTTTCACGTACGAGTCGCGCCAGCACGGCGACGTTCCGAATGAGCCCGGCTCGTCCGGAGCACGCACCTACAACGGGAAGCTCGACGATCAGGGGACGATGACCGTCGACGTGCTCCGCGAAGCACAGGACCGGGGACTCCTCGTCGTGGTCAGCGAGCAAGGCCAGGCCTCGCGCCGCGCCGACCCGGCAACGTGCGCCGTTTACGGAAATACGACCGTCGTCTGCGAGCCCAAGAAGATCATCAATGCCGAAGAATTATCGCTCTTGCGTTTTCTGGGCGCGAACTTCTTCGATCCCAACGGGCTGGACGATAAGCAGAGCTGGTCGGTCTCCGATAAAAAAGGCGGAACGACGATGACGGCTACGTACACCGTCGCGAGCAATAACGACGGCGTGATGAAGATCACTGAGACGCGTCACGTTGAGAGTACCGCGCAAGGCTCGATTACCGTCGATACGCAGACGAAGATCGACTACGATTTCAACCGGCTGCTGCCGACGGCGATCGACGAATATGCCACCGAGGACCAGCATAGCGGCGTCATCGGCGTTTCGCAGACGACCTATCAGACGACCTATACGCTCGTCTCCGACTCGATGGCGAAAAAGGCCGGCCCCTAGCCCTTTTTCGGCGCTATCGCGCGCCGTAGGTGAAGGGGCCGCAGTTTGCGTTGCCGGCGCTCGTCGCCACCGTCACGGTCACCGGCCCGAGCCCGCCGGGTGGCGTCGTCACCGAGATTTCGACATCCGAGTTGACGCGGACGGCCGGCGCGGCGATGCCGCCAAACGTAACGCCGGTCGTGCCGGAAAGGCCGCTGCCGCTGATCGTTACCTCTTCACCGCCCAAGATGTGACCCTGTGCCGGCTTGATGCCGATAACGACCGGAGGCGTTGGCGCGGAGCCGGCGCCTCCCGACGGTGTTAGGATGACGTCGGAGACCCGTTTGATGAGTTCCCGGAAGACGGCTTCGCGATACCCTACGACAAACGCAATCAGGTAGTAGAGCAGATTCGTCGGGGCGGTAACGATCTGCGTGGGATTTTCCGGATTTGCTGCCGGCGGCCCGGGCACCGAGCCCACGGCCAAGATGCCGGCTTGAAAGGTCAGCCACGCGATAATCGCGAGGCTGATGCCGATCAACGGGCGCGTGAAGTGCCAGAGCGCCCAGGTCGGATCCCAATCGTTGCGATGATCGAAGACGCCCGAGAGCGAGATGATCACCGCGCCGAGCGCCCCGAACCACGGCACGCCGACTGGAAGCGACCCGAACGACGCCGGAAGGCTAACGTGCAACGCAGGCCCCAGCGGCGGAAAATACAACAGCGCCAGCGCGAAAAGCACCAGCAGGTAAAATATCTCGACACATGCGACGAAAGCGCGCCGCTCGTAAGGTGCCGTCATAGTGGGCGTTTGGACGCAGCGTAACGAATCACCTCGGCGTGAATCCCGAGCCGCCGCGAGCGCGCGTCGCCGACATCATCCGCGCCAGCGGCAAGCTGGGCATCGATCAACCCGGCGCCTCGGCCGAGCAGCTCGCCGCGCTCGCATCCGTGATCGGCGGCGGGGCTTCCGGCGCAACGATCCAGCTCTCCGAAGCGCTCTCGGAAGAGGTCGCGAAGCGATTCCCCAAATTCGCGTCGAGCAGCTCGGTCGAGCGCGATTTCGCCGATCCTTACGAGACAGCCGGCCGCGCGTTGATTCTCGCCTTGCAGGCATGCGGGCTGAACCTCACGGCCGCGTTCGATACGGAGAGCGGCGCGGTGCTGGAAGTGAAGCGGCCGATGTCGCTGCTCGCGCCCGGCTTTACGCTCGCGATTACGCTCACCGACCGCGGCGACGTCACGCACTTCAGCGGACAGGCGCAGCACACCGGGCTGGACTGGGGTCAGAATGCGAAACTGCTCAACCAGCTCTTCGACAAAACCGACGAGTATGTGATGCGCTTCAAGTCGTAGCGCCGGAGTTTAGCTTTAGCCTTGGTTTAACTCAGCTTCTGAATGAAGCTGATCGCGCTGACGCCCAACGCCGTCACCCCATTGATCGCGAATGGGTAGTTGTTCGCGGTCGCGGCGTCGAGCGGATTGAGCGTGACCGTATCCTGGCTTCCGGCGATCGGCTCGAGCGTCCCAACGAACTCTTTTCCCGCGTCGGCGAGCACCTTCTGCCCGAAGAGATGTTTGATTCCGGCAATATCCATAGGAGCGCCACTTCGCCGATCGTCGAACTACGCCCCGTGCTGATTCGGGATGCCTCCCCAAATGATGCCGCTGCCGTCGCGGCGATCTACCGCCCCATCGTCGAGCGCTCGACCATTTCCTTCGAGCTCGAGGCGCCGGACGAGGTCGAGATTCGTTCGCGTATCCTCGCGATCACGCGAACCTATCCTTGGCTCGTCGCCATCGACGATGGCAAACAGGCGACGGGTTACGCGTACGCGTCACCGCATCATAGGCGTGCTGCGTATGCGAGTTCGGTGGACGTCAGCGTTTATGTCGGCGAGACCGCTCGGCAAAGCGGCATTGGCCGAGCGCTTTACACCCAGTTGTTCGCCCGTCTTGCGAAAGCAGGCACGTTTCATCGCGCCTTTGCCGGCATCGCGCTCCCGAACGACGCCAGCGTCGCCTTCCACCAACGCTTCGGTTTCGAGCCGGTCGGCATCTATCGCGAGGTTGGCTACAAGTTCGCGCGGTGGATCGACGTCTCGTGGTGGCAGCGTGGAATATGAGCCGGCCCGCATGGCGCCGGTCGGGACGGGAAACGAAGAGGCGAATTCGGCTACCGGTCGGCCAGCTCGAGCGCTACTTCTCGCGCGAGCCGGCCAAGCGCGGCGTTTCCTTGGGCCATCGCCACCGCGCCGCTGCTCACGTTGGTTATGGAAGCCCGAATCGTCTCGGACCCGTCAGGACCGCCGTCTTCGCGCCAGACGCGCACGAGGAACTCCGACTCGTCGGCAACGAGCCTGCGCCCTTCAACTCCGCTGGTCACCAGGAGGCGGAGATCAGCATTCTCGCCGTCCGGCAGCACTTGCAGGACGAACGAGACCGGAGCCGAATTCTTCGCCGCCACGCACGCAGCATAGCCTACGCCCCTCTCATTGGACTCTCGGCTTTCTCTTCCCACCCGAACCATACGAGGCAAGCGAAACATGCAGACGTTGGACATTCGCTTTCGCTTTTTCGGCTCGTTCGCCATACGCTCGAATGGCGAATGGCAGAGCGGCCCGGCTCCTAAGAAGGGGCGAGAGTTTCTTCAATATCTCGGTTCGCATCCGCGCCGCGTCGCAACGCGAGACGACTTGGCGGACGCTTTTTGGCCGGGCGCCGATCTCGACTCCGTAACGCATCGCATTCACCTTGCAGCCAGCGGCGCCAGGCGTTATCTTCGCGAGCTGCTCGGGGGTTTCGACGCGATCGAGTGCGTTCCGGGCGGCTATGCGTGGAATCCGACCGCGCGCGTCGTGTCCGATGTTGACGAGCTCTTCGCACTCACCCGAGTGGGTGACTGCGAATCGCTCAAAGCTGTAGGGACGCTCTACCAAGGCGAGTTTCTCACGGGCGAGGTCGGCGATTGGCTCCTGCCGCTGCGCGTGCGCTGCGCATCGGCCTTTGCCATTGCTGTCTGCCAACTGGCCGAAGACGCGATGCAGCGCGGCGAATACGGTGCTGCGCTCACCTACGGCTTGCACCTAGTCGAATGGGAACCGGGCCACGAGAGCGCGCGACGCTTGGTCATACGCTGCTTTGCCGCACTCGGGCAACGGGCGAGAGCCTGGGAGCAATACGAGGCACTCTGTGCGTACTTGCATGCGTATCTGGGCGTCGCCCCGACCGCTGAAACGACGGCTCTCGCGCGCAGCCTGCGCAGCGAAGTCGGCGCCTTAGCATCGCGATAGAAGCGTCTGATATCCGGCCGCGACGACGTGCCAGTCGCGTTCCAAAAGATAGGGAATCGCTTTGGCGCCTTTGCCGGCCCATCCGCCGTTCCATGGAGAATCGTCATAAACGACGATCGCGTTATGGCTCAGTTTGCTCTCCGCCGCTTGCGTTTCGCGCAGCGAGTGGTCGGCGTGTCCTGGAAAATCCGTGTCGAGCGAGTCGAGATAGAGCACGTCGATTTGCTCGCCGGCGTTTGCCAGCCAAGCCACCGAGTCGGTGCAGACGACCATCGTGCGTTTGCTCCACGCCTCCGTCTGCAACTCGGCAAAGCGGCAATTTGCCGCGCTGTTGTCGAGCGAGATCAAGCGTCCACTGCCGAGCCCATCGAGGTAGGCACCGAAGAGATAGGTGCTGTACCCCGCTCGCCAGTCCTCGGTTGCGCGGACGCAGCCGGTCTCGACGATCGTTGGGCCGGCAAAACGCTTCGTCATCTCGCGGAACAAAAAATCCAGCGTCTGGTCGCGGTCCTGCACCGGAAATGCAGGTGTCGAGGTCGAGCACCAGTCGCGAATCCATTGCTGCATCATCACGTCACGCCCAAGCGGCAGTCCGTAGCGCGGGCCCGCAAGCATGCGGAACGCCTGGCAGGCGATCTCTTCAGCGGTCGGCATATGACTCGCGTACTCGACGATGTTCCAAGCAGTGCGGCGCGAGATATTGATCGTGCGATACGCCGCTCTGGTCATATTTAGGTTGTTCGTTCGCGGCAACGTGAGGCAGGCCGGATAGTGATGATGAAAGACTCCGAGCGCCGGAATCCGATTCAACGACGCAAAGTAGTACGGCCCTGAATCCACGCCGATGAGAAGCGCAGACTCCTGCATTAACGCCGCAAGTTGCGCGAGGCTGATGTGGCTCCAATCGGTCTCGGTATGGCGGACGCGCGCGTGCGCGAGCTTCGGCACGCGGTTGTCCCAATCGAGTAAGACTAGCGAACCCTCGAAGCCTCCTAACAGCAAACGATAGAGTTCGGTCGCCGACGCGCTGGGCAAGCTCTTCGTCTCCGGACTCGTTGTGCCCGCGGTATGGAGCAAAACGATCGGCCGCGGCAAGTACTTCAGGAACGCAAATGCATCCCGATGCTCCTCGAGACCGATAAATGGAACCATCGCAGCTTCGAGGTTGACCGCGCAGAGTTCTCGCCAAAGATCCTCTGGATCGCCGATGTTCGGCAGGGGCGGCAAGTTAATGTTCCAACCAATTTTGCTGCTCGATATTTGATTGCTTGCGTCGGGCCGGTTGAAGTGCGGCGGATGATTCCACTCGTGGCGCGAGAGCGGTGCGTCCGACGCTGCCGCCGCGCCGGCCGCCTTCCACACGAGGTCTTTGTTCGCATCCGACTCTATCGCGAACGAGTACTCTCGCCGACGATAGAGCTGCAGCAAATGTGCGAACGCCGAGCAGTCGCCCAAGCCATGATCAAACTGAATGTGAAGCACGCTCATCGGGCACCACCCCGCAAGATCGCGAGAGTACGAAGAAGACGACAATAATAGTCGCCTTCAAGGAGTGCGAGTCAGCGGGATTCGAACCCCCTGGGTCACCCCCTCCTACCTTGGAGCCTCGCTTTTCTAACATTTTACCTCCGCGCCGAGGATGAAACAAGTCGTTGCCAAGTTTTTTTTGCAAGTGTGCCATTACGAATAAACGTTAGCCATCCTCGAGGCGAACGCGGCGCGCCGCTTTGATGCCCAAATCGGTTAGAATGACGTCAGGGTCGAGTGCACTGGGGCCTTGGATCCAATTTTTCATCGCTCGGCGACCAGCAAAAGCAGACATCTCTGATCAATGCAAGCGCTTGAACGTTGCCCAACGGCACTTGACGAAGCGAACGTTCGTCCCGCGCCAGAGCAATCTTAACAAACTCGCGATCGAGAAGATTAATTACGGCACTCCTAACTTGTCGGCAGGCGTCAAGATGAAGCTCGCGCGACAGCGTGTTCAAGATCGTGGAGAACCTCTCTTCAAACGCTTCCTCCAAGAGCGACAAGATATCGCGTTCTACTCTCGTTAGGTCGGACATTGCGGCGCCTAAGATCTACCGCTGACGGGGCCGCCCGTGCTCGTAGTCGGGCAACGTTGTGTGCGGCCCCCACGGTTTATTTGGAGCGTCGTACCTCCAGTACCAGTCGTTCTCAAACTTCGCGGGGGGGTCATTAGGAAATCTGACGGACGGCTTAGGCATAATTCTGACCCGCTCACCAGTCGCCGGGTTCAAGTACATCAATCCGCCAGCGCCTTCTGTGGGCCCTTCTAACACGAAGCCCCGCTTGTAGAGCTCGCTGACAAATCGCGATTTGCCCCAAGCGGGATTAACGTTCGGAAGCGTTGGACCGTATTTTAAGGCGGTTGATGCGTCCGCGATTTTCGTCCGTTTCGCACTCGTTTCGCTCGGCTCGGTCCTAGGGGCGTCAATCTTGCTTTTAGCGCTTTTCCCCGTCGCTTGCGCTCTCTCGTGCCTATTGAGGTTGGGGCGCTCGGCAGTCGAGCTCGCGCGAACAGCACTTGCCTCAGCTTCCTTCGTGCCCGCGTTAGCTAGTTGTTTGGTAACTCCCGGGGCGGGTTCAAGCTCCTGCGCCCCGGCGAAGATTGCTTTGAGCGAATCGAATGCCTCAATCGCCTTCTGCGCAAGCCCCCGGAGGATCTTCAAGGCGCCTTCGGCCGCCGAGCGCAATGCCGCCGCAATCTCGGTGGCAAAGCCTTTGACCCATTCAAAGATCTTCGCGGCCTTACCGGCGACGAATTCGGCGGCTTCGCCTAACAGGGCGGCGCCTTTGGCGATTAGATTGCCGATCGCATCGCTAAACACCAGCAGGAGCACCTGTGCAAGTAGCGCCCCAATGACCTCGCCGATTCTCTTCCCCATCTCGAAAAACGGTAGGTCAAGCAGGTCAAAAATTGAATCGGCAGCTTTACCGCCGATCTCCCGCGCCTTCCCCAGCGCGCGTTGCATCATCTCGTCGAAGAACTGCCGTAGCTTATCGATGAGCGACGTGGGATCTTTCTTGAACTCCTCGTAGCTTTTCGCGAGCTCCCCGCCGAGCGCAGTAAAGGACTCGAGCAGGCGTACAACCTTCAATTGCAGTTCGGGGTGAGCCGCTACGTTGAGTGGGGACCACTTGACTAACCATTGAGCGGCGCCGATCGCGAGCTTCACCGCACCGATAATGCCTTTGATAAGATCGGTGATCGGGCTGAAGAAGCCAATGACCAGGCCGAGCAGGTAACCGCCGTAGAACTTGCCGGCATTCCAAGGGTACAGGACGTCCTTTAGGTGCTCCTTTGCCTTATCTGCTCGCCCCGATTTAACGTCCTTAATAAGGCCTCCGATGAACCCTTCGAAAACTGCCTTAATGAAGGGCCAGGCGGTGGTCCCAAAGATGCTGTTTCCGACTCTATCGAGCGTAGAGCTTTCAAAGTGAAACGACTCGTCTTCTGGCGCATACGCTACGTGCTGCTGCGCAACGGAACCGGGGCGCCTTGCAAGCGGGTCGCTCGCAAGGCGTTCTTCATCAACAAAAGGCCGCTCGGCGGCTACGCCTTCTGCGGCGCTGGCATTGCGCTGTTGCGCGACGTGCGCGAGCTCGTGTTCGATGAGGTGACGCCCGCGAGGGTGATCCGGGTCATACCGGCCGGGCGCGAAAACAACGTCGTTTCCAAGAGCAAAAGCGGCGGCTGTGCCGTCCGCGGTAGCTATCGGGCCGTCTGCGTCAAAGACGCGCACTGCGGAGAAGTCGTGCCCGAACCGCTGCTGTGCCGACTCTTGAATCGGCCGAGGCAGAGGTAGTCCGCGGCTCGGCGCAGACTCGACAACTTTACTTCGCGTTGATGCATCTCTCCGACCAGACCTGTGAGCCTTGACCGCGATCACCTGACGACTACCCTTCGCCTCGCGTTACGGCCAATTATCCACGACCATGCAAGCTTGTGCATCGATGTTGATGCCTTCGACCAGATTGTCGGCAACGAGCCAGAGATTCGTGTTCGGCGTGCCGATCGCCGGCGGCCTCGTGAACCAATACGTCGTGCCCGGCTTCGGTCCACTTGGCATCAACGCGCGCACGAAGATGTCGCGTGAGAAGCCGGCGCTGTGGTTGTGGCGTATGATCATCTTCTTGCCGAGATAGCCATAGACGCGGATGCCATCCGTTGGAATGCGCCGCAGTGCGGAGACCACGGACACGTCGTTCCCGTCGATCGTCAAGTTGCCCGAATTTCCGACGAAGATCGCAAAGCGGGTCAACGAAGCCGCGCTGACCGAAGGCTGGAGAAGGTTGATCACATTCCCGGAGATGCGTATGTGCTGCATCGAATCCGCCGGAAGGGCGGGCGGACGCTTCTCCCGGTGACTGACGCCGACGATGATTCCAGAGAGCATGTTGGCGATCGAGTTGTCCGAAATGCGCAGCTCCGTGATCGCCCTGCCCCCAACCGCAATCGCGCGAGCACCCACCACCGGGTCGCTGCGTTCCAAGCCGTTGAGGTACTGTCCCAACGATGGAAACTGACGACGCGCAGTTGGATCGGTCACTAGCAGCTGGGCCGCGTTCGATACGTAGGTGTGGAGATCGTTCTGGTTGGCGAACTCTTTTGGTCCATTGAGGTCAACATAGGTTTGAAAGACCTGACCGATCTGCGGCGGCGAGACGAACTTAATCGCATTGCTTCCGACCGTAACGCTTGCGTTGAGCTTCTCCACCTCCGGTGCAGCGTTGGCATTTTTCTGGACGACGGCGCTCTGCTGCGTAGCGACGGCGCGCGACTTGAGCGACGCCCGGCTGCGCGTCGAAGAAGACGAGCTCGACGAGGTGGATACTTTCGCGACGGGAAGGGATGGGCTCCCTACCAGCTGCTTTACGATCTGCCGTTGAAAGAGCGCGTTGCCGATCTTTATGTTCCACTTGATACCGGAGCTCTGCAGCGCGCTGATCGCGTTATCTTCCACGTAGGCGCGCTGCTGGTGCACCAGCAAGATCCCATATTGCATCTCGCCGACCGCGAACGTCGAACCGCGTATCCGCGCGACGCCAGTCCCGGTCGTCGGGTTGACGCTCGGATCGCTGCGTACCACCAGGCACGCCGCGCCGGGCAGTAGTGCTGCCCCGCAGCTGAGCGAAACGTTCTCGACGAGCACCTCGCCGCAGCCGACGAAGTCCAGCGCTCCGTGAATCACGCGCGACGCTTTGGTCGTGCCGTCGGGCGGCGCGTTCAACCGAATCGGCGGAGGCGAGGAGATCGCGCACCACCGCCGTCGCGCAACCTTGGAACTGCAGCACGGCCTCGATGCCGGTGCCGACTAGGCGCGTGCCCCAACCGGCACCGCTCACCTTGACGTTGCCGGTTGTGGCGATCGGGACCGGCTGCGTTGTCGCGAAGGTGCCGGTCGCAAAGCAAATCTCAGCGTCGAGCGAGGGCTGATTGGCGAAGAGCGAGTTAATTAGGCCGACCCAGTCGCTGCCCGCTTCGAGCACCAGCGTGCACGGACTTGCCTGGGGCGCGAGGCCGGTCAGCGGTGGGAAAAAGATCCGGCAATCGGTGACGCCCGATGCGCCCGGCGGCGACGAAAACGCCTCGCCGTCAAACGCGACGATCGCGAGCTTGGCGTAGTAGTGCTTAATGCCCTTGGGGTATTCAAACGCCGGCGCCCCGGTCGAAGGATCGGTCCGCCATTCGATCGTTCCCGTCGTGTCGGCCGACGTCGCCGTTCTCGCCGGAATAAGCCAGTAGTCGCCGACCTCGAACTGCCCGTTCGAGAACTGGACCGCAACGCCGTTCTCCAGCGCGATCCACGACCCGTCGGCGACGACAATCCCGCTTGCGGTTGCGGCGCTTCCGCTCTGGTCCCAGCGGCGTATTTTCGGATGCTTTGTCGGATCGATCGTCAGCGTGGGTGCGCTCTGCAACGAGATCGTCATCGCGTTGCCGTTGACCGCCCCGCACTGAATCAGCTCTCCGGCGCCGCTTTGAAACTCGCTGTCGTCGTCGATCAGCTCGACCCAATCGCCCGGAGCAAATCCCAGCGTCGAGTCGCGCCCGACCGTCGTCACCTTGAAGGTCGGACTCGAGTACGAGCCGTTGACTTGGGAGACGATACCAGCGATCACCGAGCCGTTCTCGCGCGACCACTTGAACGTCGCGGTCCCGTAGCCCCCGCCGGTGTGGATTTCGACGCGATAGAGCTGGTTCTCGAGGCTCTGATATCCGGTCTGCGGCGGCAAGACGCAGGGCAGCGGATCGGTCGAAGGCGCGCCGCCCTGCGCGGCGAGCTTCCCCTGATTCGCGATCTCGCCCCACGGCGGCGGAATCTGCGCGCACGAGGGGTTCTCGCCGAACCCCTTCGTGTCGATCGCGCCGAGCCTCACCTGCCAGGCGATCTGCGAGCGCAATGAGGTATCCGGACCTCCCAACGCGATCTCGAGAATCTCGGGATCGTTGACCGGCGTGATCAGGCGTTCCCATGCATCGAGGTACACGCCGTAGACGCCGCCCTTGCCGCTCACGCCGGCCGGCCCGAAGTTTCCCGGCGAGAGCGGCAGGAAGGGCTGCGTCGTCAGCGTCGTGTCGAGATTGTTCTCCACCAGCAGGCCGTCGGCGTAAATTCGCCCGTGCGAGATCGTGAGATCATTGCCGCCTGAGGCGATGCCGATTTGAAAGCCGCCGTCGTATCCCGAAGAGAGCGAGGTTTCGGGGACGCCCGCCGGGCCGATGACGTCGTAGGTCGTCTGCTCGGCCGTGGCGAGGTCGATCGAGGTCTGTTCGTTGGCGTCTGCATCGATGACGACGCGCCCCTGCTGTCCGAGCACGCGGCGGTAGTGGCGCCACGTGTGAAACGTATTTCGGCTGAAATCGGCTTTCATGCTAGTCGTGCTCCCGGATGTATCGGTCAGGTTGCATGGATGACTCCCGCGTCGAGACCGATGCGCAGGTACTCATCGAAACGGTATTCCAAATTGCTCTGGCGCCGCGGCGTATACAATGCATGGAACGCGCCCATCTCGTCCTCGCTCTCGGCCCCGTTGGTGATCTCGCTCGGGCACGAGTCGGCCAGTTGCGCGTAACCCGCATCGAACTTGCGCCGGCTGGTGAATACTGGCACCAGCCACGCCTGGATCGCGCTTCCAATCGCCGCTGCCTGCACCGCGGTCAGCGCAGGATTGGCGTCAAGCGCGGCGGCCACGGCGCCGTCGATCGTCAGATCGGGTTGACAGCGGAAACGGGGTGGAACGCTCGAGTAGGGCGGCGGCGTAAGGTAACTGTAACGAACGCAACCCGCCTGCGTACGCGCGGCGATGACGCTGCCGGTGATGATGCAGTTCTCGACCAGCAGGATCTCGCGCGTCTGGATGTCGCCGAAGACCGTGCACGCCGAGAGCGTCAAATCCCCGCACTCGTCGGATCCGTTTGCGCCGGCAATCGCGGCGAACGGATCGGCGCCGCCGCTCGACGCGCTGCTGCTCCCTAAGAACGGGCCGGTGAAGCCGGAATCAATTATGCTCTCGGCGACCGAAATCGCAACCGTCGGGTCCACGAAGAGCGCAGCGCAGAGCGACTTCGTGATCTGCAGCGAGCCGCCGCCGGGGTACGTCCAGCGTAGCGAGCCGCGCACGGTGCAATCCTCAAGGTTAACGCTGAACGCGGGGTCGCCCGGTTCGGCGACCGCACCGAGCGACGACGAGCTGCTGCTCGACCCACTGCTTGCGCCGCCGGCGCTCACCGGCGCTACGATTGAGAGCGTACCGCCGATGCCGATGCCGCGCATGGTGATGCTTGCGCCGGGCTGCGCGACGATCGTCACGTCTCCCCCGATGACCGGGCGCGCGTCGTCTTCGGCGCGCACGAGCAGGCCACCCGAAGCCGGCGCAAACGTCACGTCGCCGAGGTAGACGCCGCTGTCGCCGATCTCGACGACGCCGGACTGCCATCCGTCCGGCGCCGCGCCGGCGAGATCGGTAACCGCAAGCGTCGCGAGCCCTTCGTTCGGATCGAGCGGCCGCGCGTACGTGCCGCCGCCGGACGGTCCGCTGAAGGCGTACGCATAGGCGACCCGCAGCGGAAGCCGCGGCGTGAAGACCGATGGGTTGCAGGCGATCCGTCCGAGCTCCGGATCGACCGCAACGTAGATCGCCGGATCGGACGGCGCCGTCCACTGCGAGAGGTCGCAAACCGCGAGATTCGCGGCGGAGATCTGCATGCCGCTCGCGTCGAAGACCGCTAGAACCGGACTCGCGCCGAAATAGACCGCGTCGTCGGGCGCGATGGTCCCCGCGCGTAGCCCTCGGAGCTCGTCGTAGAGCGGAAAGCGCCGCAGAGGGAACGGGACGTTCGCTTTTGCCGGCAGCGTAAACTCGGCGCGCGTCTGCGGCGGATTGACCAGCGCGACGTCGTCGCCGAACGGATCGAACGTGAAGCGGTTGGGACCGACGTCGCGCGCGGCGCTCGCAACGAGCTTGTTCCTTACCGGTTCCGACGCCGGCCCGAGCCCAAGCGTTGCTCCGCCGAACGCCTGGAGCCGCCAGACGAAGACGCCGATGTTCGGGATGTTGTATCGTCCGCGGCCGCTTTGGATCCGCCGCACGTCTGCCGAACGCGTCGCCATGTCGAACGCGCCGTCGATCTCGATTGCCGTCTCGTAGCCGTGCACGTTGACGCAGGTGTCCTGCGGGCGCACGTGGTTGCGAACGTACTGCGAGACCGCTAGGCGCGAGAAATACTCGACCGCAACCGTGGGCCACTGCGTGACGTCGATTCCAAGCTGATCGAGCGCCACCAGCGTTCCCTTGCGCCGGCGCAGGCCGATCGTATCGGCCACGTCGGCGCGCGTCGGTCCTTCGCTCGGTGGAATCGGCCGCAGCGGACGATAGCCGATCAGATCGCCGATATACGGAATCGCCCACGTGCTGCACGTCTCGATGAACAGGTCGTCGTAAAGCTGGTAAAGATTGTCGTTCAACGACGTTCGCTTGACCCGCGATAACCTCGATCAGCGCGTAAAGCGTCCCGCCCTGCGCGGCGTCCACCGTCCGGACGTGCAGCGGCAGAAGATTGTAGATGATGTCGGCATCGAAAGTCTTCATGCGTGCACCACGCCGGGAAGCGGACCGCCGTCGATCGTCAGCAGCTCGGCGCCGGCAAGCGCCCCGGCGACGAGCCGCGGGGGTCCGGCGACGAGCGCGCCCTGAGCGGCGCCGCTAAACTCGACGCCCAGGCCGTCGCTGAAATCGAACGTGTCGATCGTCAACGCGACCACGCCGAGAACTTGCTGCAGCAACGCGACGACCTCGCTCATGTAGACCGGCTGCAAGAACGCGCGCTGATCGAAGGAGAAGTTCGACTGCAGTGCTGCCTTCGCCGCCGACGTTACCACGTCTGGGTCGTAGCTCGGATCTACGGTGAGAGTAGCGCCGACCGTAAACGTGCGCGGCACGAAGGTGCAGAGCACGATCGGCACCGTGCCGTCGCCCGCCGCTTGGATCGCGGCCACGAGATTGAGATAGGTCTGGGACTCGGGCAAAATCGGTACGCCCTGCGGACCCGAGACGGTGATGCAGACCACTTGGCGCTGCCCGTCCCAGGCCCAGACCGCCGAGGCCTTGGCGACCGCGGCGCTTGCCGCGCAGAAGTCGGCGAAATCGTCGAGCGAGACGATCCGGTCGAGCGCACGCACCGTGATCGGCGCGCACGTTCGCGCGTCGGCCAGCGTCTGCGGATCCCCGCCGCCGCTTGCCGCGATCGGGTTGACGACGCTGCGCACGCCTAGCGGCCGCGTCAGCAGCGTGCTCAACTTGTTCGCCGCGACGTTCCCCGCGCTGCCCAGGCCTTGGCGGTACGCGGCGATGACGTTGTTCTGTCCGGTCGGTAAGCGCGCTCCGTTCTGCGCGCCGTCCCCGAACTCGACGAACCGGTTTCCGAGCGTGTTGACCTGCGTGACGTAGATCCGCTCGGCGGGTCCGTGACCGTAAAAGTACGGCACCTCGTTCCAAAGCCTTCCGTTCACGCGCACTTGCAGGGTCGACGCGATCGTCGAAGGAGTCGCCGCGCTCACGTAGGTGACCGGCAGCTGGTTGAGCGCGAAGCGCTGGTACGGCGCGGTCGCGTCGCCGCTGCCGAGAATCTGACCGCGGGTGGTGCCCTGCGTCGCGGGCGCGACGTTCGCGTTCAGCGTCACGCTATTCCAAACGTACTGATCGGCGAGCGCCGCGTCGAGGGTGAGCTGCGTGCGGCCGTTGACCAGCGCGAGCCCGACGATGGTACGCAGCTCGGTGCTGGTCTGACCCGTCTTCGTTGCCGAGGTGCCGCTCACGATCACTTCCTGGCCGGTCTGCAGACGAAGCTGTGCCGAGTTCAGAAGGATCGTCGCTCCGCTAACCGTCGTGTTGTCGAGCAGTTCTTCGGCAACCTGGTATTCGTCGGTCGATCCGAGCACCGCAGTCGTGCGCATGCGGAATGGGCTCAAATCCGGGCTTCCCTTGAGCGTCAGCACCGTCACGGTTGACGAAAGCAAGAAGCGAGCCACGCTTGTTGTCGAAGCGTTTGTGATTTGAGTGACGACGGCCGGCGTGCCGCTTTGGGACATGACGACCCACGTGCCTACGACGAGCGCAGGATAGGTCGCATCTAGGTACACGTTGTTGGGGTCAGCGATAAACGAGCCGCCGTAGATTGAGCCTAGAGACGCACCGCCAAATGTCGTCCCATAGAAACTCTCAAATGTAACGCCTTCGCCGCTTAGCGCGATGACGGGAGTCAAGTCGGCGCTTAGTTCAGCGACCGTTTCGTTCTCCCAGCTGTTTGGAAACGGGTCCGGTGTTAGCGCCGTGTACGAAGGGAGCGTATTGTAGTACGGTGCGTTGTGACCGAAGATCGATGCACGGATGCCGAGCCGAAAGACCTGGAGGGGAGGTGCCGACGGGGTTTGCGAGCTGATTTCGTTAATGACTTGCTGTGTCTGGTCGATGTCCCATTGTAGTTTTTGCGCTTGCGCTACGAATGAGGCCTGATCGCTCCACGTAAAGCCGGCAACTTGATTCTCGATCGTCGCGTAGCTGAGCGTACCACTGAGTGGTTCGGTCGCACTGCCAGGTTTGGCCCGCGGGACGGGAGAGACGGTGCCGGCAACCTCGAAAACGACCAGAGTCGTCTGTGAATTGAGGTCTTGCGTCACGGCGCTTACGCGATTGATACCGGTGGTTACGTTCCCGTCCTGCGTGACCACGATCAGTGCGTAATCGCCGACCTGCAGCGTCCCGATCAGACCGCTCAAACGAAGGTGCGTCGGATGGCAGTTCGCGGGATCGGTTGCATATGGAATCGATTGACGCGGCTCGAGCGCGTTCCAGTCGTAGCGCGCGGTGATCGGCGCGACCGTTTCGAACGTGACTGGCTGCTCTCCGGGTCCGGGCACGCTCTGCACTTGCGTTCCCAGCGGAATCGGCACTTGATTCGGAACCAACGCCGGCTGCGGCGCCGGCGGCGTCTGCGGCATGACCGGCGGCGGCGATTCCAGCGTAAATGCGAGGGCCGCGCTAGCCGCGACGCCGGGCGAGGGCTCGTAGCCGATCAGCGCTGCCAGCTCGGCGACCGAGACGAGCTGCGTCGCAGTGCGCAAGTAGTGCTCGTTCGCGCTGCGTTCGTAGTAGAAGGTAAGGATATCGCAGACGATGGCAAACGCATCGCAGAGCGCGGTCGTAAAATCGTCGTCGTCGCGCGTGCGCAGACCGGCCAGCTGCGGCAAGTTCGAGAGCGCGTCTAGCATGCTCGCTTTGAACTGCGTCCACGTTCCGACGCGATAGGCGATCTCCGAGAGCCCGGGCCGGTTGTCGATCGCCGCCGGCGTCTCTTGCGAGATGCCCTGGCAGCAACCGCAGTAGTTGACGCCGCTCATAGTCCACCGTCCACAGTGAGCTCGAAATAGCCTCGTTCGGGATAGTTTGGATCGTTCGCGAGCTCGAACAGCTCGAGCCGATCGGGTATTAGGACGCCCGCCGTTAGGCCCTCGCCGCCCGGTTGGCTCTCGCGCTCGAAAGCGTCGACGCGAACGCTCTGGACGCCATCGACCTCTTGTGCCGCCGCGATCAGCGGGCTCAAATAATACGGCGCACCCATCACAAACTGCTTCGGGTTGAACCGGCCCAGGGTCCCGTCGGCGAGAATGCCGTTGCTAAATACCTGCAGCAGCACCGCTTCGACATCGGTTGCCACGTACTCCGGCTGCACGCAGACGTGCATCTTTACGTGCAGCGGCACGCGAATCGCGTCCTCCACCTCCAGATCCACGCCGGCCATCCGGTAGATGTCGAGGTAAGCCTCGACGCTCGTCTTAAATGCCGCGTCGATCGGTGCGCCGCCCTCGCGAGCGATGGTGACGAACATCGTCAGCCAGCTGCCGGTCCAGCGACACGTCGCCGCCGCTTGCGCGACGCCCGGCACCTCGAGAGCCCGATTGGCGTAGTCTTGCGGCGTGACGCAACGTTCTTGCGTGCGAAAGGCGACCGGGGCGTTTTGCCGCACGTGCTCGTTGCTCTCCGGGTTGACGCCGCCGGCGGCCGGAAGCGGGTTGGTAATCGAATCGATGAAGCCGCCGCCCGGAAAGCTGAGATCGATGAGGGTGACCGTATCGCGCCCGATGTTCCCCGAGGTGCCGTTGCCGATGCGATACCCTGCCGAAAACGACATCCCGGTCGTCGCCGCCATGCCGTTGGTTCCGTCGCCGAAGCGCAGAAATGCACTCCCGTTGTTCTCGACTTCGGTGACGAAGCCGGTCGTCTCGGGCGCTGCATCGATCAGGTCGCCCTGCGGTGCCCAGGTCAACACGTTGCTCTCGGCGTCAACGCTGGTCACGGTGAGCTCGGGCAAGGTCTCGATCGCTGTCCAGAGCATTGCCGCTGCAGCCGAGGTCAGCTCCGCCGACGGATCCGACGGTCGATCGCTCACGTACGGGTTTGCCGCAGCGAACGTCACCGGCGCCTCGCTCAGTTGCGGGCGAAAGCGCGTGTCGGCCGGCGCGGGGAGAAGCTGCTCGGGCATCGTCTCGAGCGGCGCGCCCAGCGTGCGCCCGCTATCGGCGAGGATCACGTTGCCGTACGCTGCGCTTACAGCCACGATCGGCTGCGCGCCGTGCTTCAGATCGGTGACGCTGGCAACGCAGAGTGGAAACGTCAACGCGTCGTCGGCATGCCAAGCAATGCGCGTAATCGGCTTCGCCGTTCCGTAGAGCGGGTCGTAATCCGCCACGCCGTCGGCGATTAATCGAATGGCGCAGCGGTGCGTCGCATCGGCGTCGGCCGCTTCGCCCGTCTGAGGTCCTAGCTGCTCGGCAAAGACGAGCACGTCGCCGCGCGAGAGCTTGTAACTCCCGTCGAGCGTTGCACTGGTCGCGCCGATCGGCAGGCAGAGCTCGGTCGCGCTCCAGTTGTAGAACGGCATCACGTTGTTGATGGCGAAGAGTGCCCGCGGCGCCGCCTGGGGCGGCTCGTCGGTCGTAAAGCGGTCGGCCAAAATCTCGAAGAACTCCGCGCCGGCGTTGATCGCCGCCAGGTAGGTCTGCGTCGTCGCCGGCAAGTCGGGCGCAGTCGCGCCGTCGAACGCGGTGCAGCAACGCGTTCCCGGCGGCACGCCGTTCGCAAGATCGTTGTTCAACGTGAGCGCGAGCCAAACGCGCGCGTTCGATCCGTCGCCGATTCGGTAATCGACCAGCCGGGCGTGGCGGCGCACCGAGGTGCGCAGGCGCGCCGTTTCGAGGTAGGCCTCGGTGTTGACGACGTCGTGCCGGTAGCTCAGTTGATCGGCGACGTAGGCCAACACTTCGACGACGGCGACGCCGAGATCGGCCGCGTGGCGTTCGGTCCAGCGCGGCGCCAACAGCGCGAGCCGGTCGAGCATCACGGCGACGAACGCGGGATAATCCTTGGCCATGTAGTCGATCGGCGGCGGCGTCACCACCGTCGGCGGGCAAATCGTGCTCTGCTTGCAGTCGAAGCGCTTCGCGCACTCGACGTGGAAGATGAAAGACGCCGCGCAGAGCATCGGGTCGAACCCCGGTGGCCCATCCGGCGGCGTTCCGATCTGCAGCGTGTAGATCGAGAAATCACCGACCGGCGCCACGGTTACCGCGATTTGATTGCTCCCGACGCGCGCGATCTTCTGCACGGAGACCGGCGTGATCCGTTCGCCTCCTAAGACCGCGAAATCGCCCGCCGAGAGTGCGCTGCCGACCGCCGTTGGAATAGTTGGATCCACGGTGGTGTTGACGTCGAAGACGAATGAGACGAAGAGGGTTCCTTCGTCTGCCGGGTTGACGTCGATAAAATCGATGCCGTTGATCTTGTTAAGCGGCGCGCCGGAGCCCGACTCGCGGACGAGCGCAAGCCGTTCCTCGTGCGCCAACGTCGTGCCGTTCACTGGTTCACCGAGAACGTCGCACTTGCCGTCGTTCCCGTGCTGCGAATCGCATAGGAGATGACGATCTCGACCGTCGAGATGTCGCTGGTGACGGTAACGTCGCCGACCAGGATCAGATCGCCGAGCCAGGTCTGTAAGGCGCTCGCGATCAGCAGCTGCGTCGTCGCCGCGATCGAGTCGTCGGTCGGCGCGAAGACCAGGCCGAGCAAGCCGCTGCCGAACGTCGGCCGCATCACTCGCTCGCCCGGCGCGGTGAAGAGCACCATCTCGATCAGGTCGGTGATGTGCTGGCCGGGGGTCGTTTCGGCCGTGCGCCCGCGTCCGTCAATCGCGTAGGGCGAGGCGATCGGTGCCGTGCCTGCGCTCAGCGTCATAACGCCGAGACCCGTGGCTGCGTCTGCACGATGATCGGTGGGCCGCCCGGCGCGCCGGCTGCAATCGTCAGGCCGGTGCTAAGCGCGGTGATCGGTGGTATGCCGTTAACCAGGACGCGCGTGGCACTCGTGATCCACTGTACTTTCAAACACGGAGTCGGCACGCCCGAGATGTTGAACGGGCAGCCGGCGACCATATATTGATCGGCCATCGTCGCGACCGGCATGCCGCTTACGAGGACGCGCGTATCGGACGAGATCGTCGTGACGGTTCCGGCGTGCGGACAGAGGGCGACTGCGCCGACGTGAAAGAGCGGCCCGGGCATCAGATGACCGTCAGCGCGCCGGCGTTGACCGTGACCGTCGGTCCGATCAGCGTGATCATCGCGCCCTTTCCGTTTTGAATGTAGATGCCGGTGTCGTTGACGATCAGCGTCGCCCCGGTCGCGCTCTTGAGCATGATGCCGCCGGTCGGTCCCGGCGTGTCGCTGATGATGATGCCGTTCTGCAGAGCCGTTTGCATGGTAATCGCCGGAATCGCCGGCGGCGCGAGGTGCGAGAGCAGCGGCACTTCGGCCGCCTCGCCGTAGTAGCAGCCGACCCAGATCGGGTAATCGGGATCGCCCTGCTCGAACTCGACCCATACGCCGGCGCCGATCAGCGGCACGCTTACCACGCCCATTTGAATGCCGCCCGTCGGGAAACACGGCAACGCCCACGAGGTCGGCAGCACGGTGGAGACGTCGGGCACGATCACCTGAATGCGTCCGATCTGCATCGGATCCACGTTGTTGAGCACCGTCGCCCGGTACTTGCCGTAGAAACGCTGGGCGTTGTCGTTGGCGTTGGAGTCGAGGGTGGTGTCTTGGCCGGTCGTGCTCATGCCGGTATGCTCGAAAGGGTCGAGACCAGCCCGTTGCGGGTCAGTTCGAAGCTCTGTTTGTACTCGCCGCGCTTGATCTCGTGTGTCACCGAGTTGACGTAGTAAAGTCCGTCGAAGGCAGTGCCGGAACCGCGAATGCCGACGAGCTTGCGCGGCATCAGCAAATTGCCGTAGCGCAAGACGTTAAGCGATCCGGTGGCCTTTACGCAATCGGCTGCCTTCGATGCCTTGGCCATCGCCAGCAGTGCCGCGCGAATCGCCGACCACTTGGCGGCGCCGGTCGTGATCTCGATCTTCTTGGGAATCGGCGGGATAATCCCGAGGGGCGGATTGAGCGGCGAGATGTTGCCGACCGGTATCGGGATCGGGACCTTCGTGAACGGCTCTTGGATGATTACGATCGGGATCGTGTTGTGATCGTTGTCGAACGAGAACTGGAGATGTTCGACGTTGGTCGAGGCGTCGGCGTCGATCGCCAGAGCGGGCTGCACCGGTCCCCACTTGATCTGCGGGCCCCAGTACGCGACGCTGGAGCCCACCGCCGGGCCGGGGTCGAGGTAGAAGACGTAGCCGCACTGATCCGCGAGGCGGCGGATATGCGCCAGCGAAGTCCCTTTGGTTCGCGGTATGCGGTCGATCGGGATCGGAATATCCATCAACAAGCTGGGGATGACCATCGGGATGATGCCCAGCAGCAAGTAGGGCGCGAGCTGCAAGAGCACTTGCGCTTCGGGCGGCATCGCCGGCAGCGGGATGCCGCTCAGATCGAGGTAATCCATCACCCGCGTCAGGTCCTCACCAATCAGCGTCAGCGTCGTCTTCCCATTCTGCACGTCGGTGCCGACGTGGTGATCGGTCATCACGCCGTCGATCAGTACGGTCTGCGATCCGTTGAACGTAACCGCGACCACGACTCGCAGCAGCGGAATCGAAACGCCGCCGCCGATCAGGAAGAGCGTCTGCAGCGGCGAGTTAACGTCGATGTTGAAGGTCAGCTCGAAGCCGCTCGTTCCCACCGCTTTAGAGGTGACTTTGACGCTCTCCAGTGCATCGAGCACCGTCTCCGGCACGGCGATCGGCACAGCCGGCCCGATGAAGAGCGAAAGCTGGATGCCGCCGTTCACGTTGCCTGGCTCGCAAAGACCGCGGCAAGCGTCACCTGCAGCAAGAATCCCGTCGTCTCGAGATCGTCCGGGCGCACCGCAAGGTTGGCGTCGCAGAGCCGCCAGTAGAGAAGCGGGTCTCCGAAAAACTGCGTCGCCATCACGTTCGACGCGCTCGCCCTGCACGACCGAGTGCACCGAGATGGTCGCGAATGCGGCCGGTTGTGGAATGAAGCGGCGTGACGTGTATTGGATCGTCTCGCCGCCGGCCGTCACGTACGTGCTTGGCGCCAGGCCGTAATAGCGGCTGTCCGGCGCGTACGAAGTCTGCGGAATAGCGCCGGCGGAGAGCAGTGCGCTTAGCGTGTCGATCATGGAATGCTCCCGATGCCGAGGCTGGAGAGACGGCCTCCGCTAAAACTTTGCGCGAGGCGTTCCTTCTGTTGCTGATAAGCCATGTAAATGCTGCCGCCGGTGGAGGCGAAGGTGACGTCGTCGATGGTCAGGACGCGAAAACCGAGCGAGACCTTGGCACGAATCGGGTTGAGCGAGCTGTCGAACATCTCTTCGGTGATGCTGAAGTCGGTGAAGCGAACCGGCACGATACGCACCTTGCTCCAGACGAAGAGCGAGAGCGGCGCATCCATCGGAACGATCTCGAGCGTACCGTTCTGCGCGTTTGCATTGGCCGTCTGAAGCTGCGTCGTGGTCGGATAGATGATCAGCTCGAGGCTGGCTAGCATCGGCGCGATGCCGCTCTGCACCGCGGTCGGGTTCTGCCGCGGGTTGTCGAGCATGTCGCTCGCATCGAGCTCGGCTTCGAGCTTGATCGTCTCGATCGGCGGCCCTTTGAGGCGCAGCTGATCGACGTGCGGGCCGCTATCGGCGCCAACGCCCTGCACTTGCAGCGTTCGCGAGATCGTCTCGGGGTTGTACTGCAGCGGGATCACGCGCAGCACCGCCGCGCTGGTCGGATCCACCAGCACGATTCCGCCCTTTAGCACGGCCTACGCGCCTCTCTGCGGATTGCGGCAGCGACCGCTTTGGCGACGTCGCGAGCGACCCCCGGCTGCAGCGCAGCGCGGCGCGTCAGTTCGCGCGTCAGCGCCTCGCCGATTCCGCTCGAGCGCCGCGCGTCGAACCCGCGCAGGCGAAGCTCGTCGATGGTCACGACCGTGCGCCCAGCCCTCATACCCAACCTCCGATCTCCAGTTCGCTTGGCGTCCGCTCCATCTTGAGGCACTCGGCGCGCGCGGCCCGTTCGACGTCGCTCATCCGCACGCCCCGCTTCGCATCGGCCGCGAGGAAGGCCGCGTGCAGCGCAATGTTGCGAATGCTTCCGCCGGTGACGTTGAGGCGAGCGACCTTCGTGAAGTCGAGCCCCTCGATCGGAACGCTCGGCGCGAAGGAGCGCCGCCAAATCGCCAAGCGCTGCTCGTAATCGGGAAACGGGAAGTCGATGACGAAGCGAATGCGTCGCAGAAACGCGGGGTCGATCGCGCTGCGCATGTTGGTGGTCAGGATCGCTACGCCGCGATACGCCTCCATCCGTTGCAGCAGATAGCTAACCTCGACGTTGGCGTAACGGTCGTGACCGTATTGAATTTCGCCACGCTTACCGAAGATCGCGTCGCACTCGTCGAAGAGCAGAATGGCGCCGCCGTCCTCGGCTGCGTCGAAGACGCGCCGCAAGTTCTTCTCGGTCTCGCCGATGTACTTGCTTACCAATTTGGCTCAAATCGACTCGGTAGAGGTCGAGCGCAAGCGCGGCGCCGATCGCCTCGGCTCCGAGGGTCTTTCCGGTTCCGCTCGGCCCGTGGAAGAGCGCACTCAGGCCTAGCCCGCGAGCGGCGCGCAACCCCATGCCCCAGTCTTCGTAGACACGCATACGATTTCGCGCGAACGCGATGATGTCGCAGAGCCCGTTGCTCTGTCGCGCCGGCAAGACGAGGGCGTCGCCCGCGCCGCCGCAATCCAAGCGTTGCGCGATCGTGTCGAGTCCGGCCCTCGCGTTCGCGCACGCCGCCGACCAGGCGCGTGCCTGAAGGTCTTCGCCTTCCTCGCTCTGGGCCATCACCGAGGTCGCCCGAATGCGATGGGCCGCAAAGTCGAACTGCGCGGCGAGCAAGTCGCCCGCAGCATCGGTCCCGAGCATCTGACGCCAGAGCTCTCGCTGTTCCCCGCGCAGCGGCTTGCCGATCGCCAATGCGTACGCCGGGCGGCGTGCGATCGCCAGCGGCCGGTCGACGCCGAGCGCGACCGGGCTCGCCGCCTTCTCGGCTAGGAGCGTGCACGGCATCAGCTCGGGCGTTTCGTCAATGCCGTGCGCGTCGATATACAGCGCGCTGCCGTGTAAGAGCGCCTCACGCGACCAAACGCGCACGAGCTCTTCGATCTCGCGCGGGTCACGCGGTAGCGTTCGGCCGTTGACGGCTAGGGTATCGGCGCCGATCGCGGCAAAGGCCGCGCGGGCAACCATCGCAGTGGCCGCCGGATCCGGACCGGTCAGTTGCACCAGTGCTTCGCGCGCGGAGGCATTGAGCAGCTGCGCGATCCGGTCGATCGCAACCCGTTGTGACGGCGCCAAGTCGTCGTCTTCGGGCAAGCGCGCCAGAAACGGGCGCAGTTGCGGATTGCGTTCGGGAACGCCGGCCAACTCGTGCAGGATCGACTCGTCGATGCGCAGCGGCGCGAAGGTTAACGGCGCGTCTCGCCCGACGCTGATCAGCGACCAGCTCCGAAGCGGTGCCTGCGGCGCGAGCGCGCTCCAGTGCGCATCGTCGAAGGCTGCCAGCGCCAGGCCGAAGGTCGGATAGGCGCGTGCCGGATCGCCCTGCGCGATCGCGCAGAGCGAGGCGAAGCCGCCGTCGAGATCGACCGCCGCGCACGCTACGAGAATTTTGCGCTCGAAGCTCGAGAGCGAGAAGGTTTCGCAGATACGATCGAGGCAGCTCGGCACGCCCGGACCCTGGGGCTCAGCCCGCGCCTCCACGGGCGTGCCGGCGTAGCGTTCGAGCGCCGCGCGCACCAGCGCCACATCGCGCATCAGCGCGCGCTGGTTGCCGCCGATGAACTCCGCACTCTCGATGCGCAACGCCATCAGAAGTCCGCCGTCGGCGAGATGAACTGCTTGGTAATCGGATCGATGCCGAGTGGGCTATCCGCACCGTCTACACGCACGCGTACCAGATAAGTATTGCCGGTCGCGACGCCAGCCGTCCTAAATATCACCGTTCCGGGCAACGTGATGTCGGCCGGGTCGGCGTCGAACATGTACGAAAGCGCGGTCGTGTTGGGCGGAGGGCTGGTTTGGGTGAGCAGCAGCGATACTTGCTGGCCGCCGCCCAACGCGGGTGTCAGCCCTACTGTTACCGGCGTCGTCTGGGTGCCCGGGTCGAACGATCCGACGACGATCGATCCGATCACCGGCTGTAAAACGAACGAACCGAGATTCGACTCGACGATCGGCGTGAGCGTTGGCTCACCTAGGTCGAGCTCCCGTACGACGTGCAGCGTGTTGATGCCGGCCAAGAGCGTCGGCAGCGCGACGTTGACGCTCGACCCGTCGCCGACGATCGTCGGCGTCTGCGGCAACGACGGGGCACCATCGAAGATCACCACGGTATTCTGACCGGGCAAGTTGCTTCCGGTAATCTCGATCGAAGCGCCGGCCGCAAACGGCACGCCCTGCGGCGTTACGGCGACGATCGAGGGCTCGAGGAACGGAAAGACGGTAATCTTTGGCGTGAGCACCGGGAGCGGGGCGGTGAACGGCGCCTTCGTCTCGATCAACGCGACCGAGACCTCGTAGCCGGCCGAGACGCGAAACTTGCTCGGAAACGCGGTCCACAGTTTTGCCAGCTCGTCGGTCGTCAGTTGTTGCGGCGTGATCTTCATCAGCTCGAGCTGATCGGCCAGGCCCGATGTTGCCAGCGCCTTGTCTACGTCGGTCACCGCCGAGCTGAAAACGTCTTCGATCTTCTGGCGGAAGAGAAGCGGGATCTCGTGCATCGCCTGCATTCCGATGCCGAGCATGATCTGCGCTTCGTAGTCGCCGTCGCTGTAGGCGCTCAACAGGTAGTGCAGGTTGAGTGCCAGCGGCGCGCGCCCGATCGGCGATCCGTTCGAACCGCGGGTCGGGAGCCCGGCCTCTCGCCATCCTTGATTGTAAGTGACGTGATAGAGAAAGAGGTTGAGATTGGTGATCTCGCCGCCGACGCTCGTATCGATCTTGTCGGGCGGCGACGAGCTCGTCGTCGCCGATCCCAGGATGCTCGGAAGCGTCGCGCGGGCTGCTGCGACGGCGTCGTCGATCACCGCCGCCATCACGCGCGAAGTCGCGGCCAGAGCCAGTGCGGTGCTCATCGCAGGCCCCGCTCTCGCGCGCGCAAGTGCTCCTCGAGCGAGGGACGTCGCATCGCGCGCTCCGTAACCGGTTTCTGCGGTGGGGGCGCCTCTGCCGCGCGCAGGTCGATGCGTCCGATGTGCACGTGAACCGGCGCCGGCTCGTGCCGCGATGCCGGCGGACGCGCGAGCGCCTCGCCAATCGTCGTCGGCGGCGCTGGTCGCCGCACGGGCAGCAGGCGCGGCTCCAAGCTGCGCCGCGGCTCCGCGCTGCGCTGCGGCTCCACGCTGCGCTGCGGCTGCGCGCGCGCACGCGGCTCGTTCGACCCGCTCCGGTACTTCGGCGCGTGAAGCAGCGTCGCGTGGCTCGGCTACGGGTGCGCGTTTGGACGCGCTCCGTACCGGCGGCTCGCTCTCGACGAGACGCATACTTTCGCGTGGAATTGTTGCGAGGGGCACCGACGGGGCGAGCCGCGCACCAGCCGGGGCGTCTCCTTCGCTCGGTGCGTGTCTCTCGGGCTGGGGTCGCGCCGCTTCCGGCGAAGGCGCGCGATCGGTGACGGCGCGACGTTCGAACCGCTCGCTGCTCAGTGCCGGCGCCTCGTCACCAGCCAAGGCGATCTGATAACGGTTTCTAGCCGGACGCACGCTGGTCTCGTCGCCAAATACGCGCTCGGTGACACGCGCAAAGTAGCCGCTCACGCAAACGCCTCGATGTAGTGCCGACGCCGCACGCCCGACAACGCCAGGATCTCGCGCTCGCTCCAACCGTAGCGGCTGGCCAACTGATCGACGTCGTCGAGCAAGCGCTGCGCGTACGCCGCGATCTCGCACCACAGAAACGATTCGATCTCCACCGTTGGGCGCAGCGGCTCGCCGCAGGCTGCGCATGCCGTCGAAATTTCGATCGCCACCGGATCGCAAAGCGCCTCGAGGGCCGCCTCTACGCTGCGCACGGCCTGCTCGGCGGCGGCGCCCTCGACGCAGCGCGCGCGCAAGAGCGCTTCCCCTTCGGCGCGATCGCCGCACGACGCGACCAGGGCCAAGTCGTAGCTGTTCGGAGCTCGAAAGGCAATCTGCCGGGCATCGAGTTCGAGACGTCCCCCCTCCTCGAGTTCGGGCGGCGCGCAAAGCTCGATCGCGAGCTCGACGTCGCAACCGCACTTGTCGCAGGCGCTGACGCCTTCGAGTGAAGTCCCGAAGGCCAGAATGCGGCATGCGATCAATAATGCATCGCGCCGGTGAATGCCCAGCGACGCGAGCTCTTTGCGCGAGCGGCCGGTAAAGGCGGCGAGCACAGTTAACGCTCGATCGAGGGCGTGTTCTCCCTCGCCCATCTCCCAAACTTCCAATAACGCGGCGTCGCTCGGCATCGTGAGCATCGCGCGCGGTTATCTTGGGTTGAGGGTTGGTTCGACTGGTTCCGTCACGCTGTCGTCGCGCTGCCAGCCCTCGTTCTCGAGCTTGAGGTGCTGGATCAGCACCGCGTTCGCGTTGGCATCGAAATCGGCGGTCGCCTGAAACTCCGAGACCCAGCAGCGAAAGATTTTGTACGAGAGCACTTTCTGTCCGGCCTCGTTGAAGATGTCCAAGATCACGTCTTTGCGGAAGTCTGCCAGTGAGACTTCCGCGCCGAGGCCGGCGCCGAGGTTCCAAACTTTGTTCGCCCACGCTTCAAATTCGAGATCTTGCGTGACGCCGCGTTCGAGCGTGATCGCGTCGTAATCGCTGCGCCCGGGCGACTTCCGTGAGAGGCTGGGGTCGCCGCCCTCGCGGAACTTCACGACTTCGGTCGTGCGTTTGAGTGCGCTAACCTTGCTGATGCCGGCGACGTACTTCCCGTCCCACTTGACGCGGAACTTGAAGTTCTTGTAGGGGTCGAAGCGTTTCGGATTGGCGGGAAACTCTGCCATCGTCGTTACCTCAAGACGCCGTCTGGCCGGCGAGCTGCTGAATTTGCAGAACCACGAACTCCGCCGGATAGAGCGGCGCGAATCCGACGACGATATTGACCACGCCGTTGGCTTGATCGGTCGGCGTCGTGGTCTCGCTGTCGCACTTCACCAAGTAGGCTTGCTGCGGCGTCGTGCCCGCGAAGGCGCCCTTCGTGAAGAGCTCTTGCATGAACGATTGCACGTTCAACCGGATCGAAGCCCAGAGGGGTTCGTCGTTCGGCTCGAAGACAACCCATTGCAAGCCCTGCTGAAGGCTCAGCTCCAAGTAGAGCGCCATGCGTCGCACCGGCAGGTACTTATAGTTGTCGGAGAGGACGTCGGCGCCGCGCATCGTGCGCGCGCCCCAGACGACGTTGCCGATGAACGGGAAGTTACGCAGGCAGTTTACGCCGATCGGGTTTAGCTCGCCGTTCTCGCCGTCGGTCATCTGCACGGTCAGGCCTTGCGCGCCGACGAATGCGGCGTCGATGCCGGCCGGCGCCTTCCAAACGCCGCGCGTATTGTCGGTCGTTGCGATCAGGCCGCAGATCGCACCGGATCCCGGCATGGTGCCAAGCTGACCTTGGCGTAGCGGGTCGGCCTCGATCAACATCGGAAAGTAGAGTGCGCCGTAATCGCCGTCGCCGGTAAGGTTCAGCGCCGCGGGTCCGCCCTTGGCGTCGACGACCGTCGTCCAGTCGTACGGCGGATCGACGATCAAGACTGCCTTTTTCGATTTGCAGTAGCTAAGCGCCGCCGGATAGACTTGCTCGTAAAGCGCGCCGGTGCTCGTCCACAACATGCTATCGGGGGTCGCGCTGTCCGGCGGAATCGAGAGCAGATTGAAGATGCCCGCGTTCTCGAGCGCGTAGATGCCGGTCTTCGTGCTCGGATCGACCGGCAGATAGACGGTCGCGTCGGTGATGATGTTGCCGTCGCCACCGCCGCTGAGGAAGATCGCGCTCGACGCACCGGGTGTCGTCGTGGGCAGCGTCGGTTTCAGCGTGATCGGGTCGATCGGCACGCTGAGCAATTGCGACGACATCGCAAGGACTTGGTCCAGCCGGCGGCTCCCGTTGACGACGGAGACGTTGAGGAACGTTTCGCTCGCGCCTGCGCCCGTGTCGGTAACCAGCAGGTTAAAGAGCTGCGACGGGTCGCTGTAGCCGAGGTTGGAGGCGACCGTCGCGTCGATCGGCGGGTTCGGCAGCGCCACCTGAACCGAGACTTTATTACCCCACGCGCCTGGGCTCTGCGCTTCGAGCGCGAGCCCGACCGAATCAGGGTCGGCGAGGTTCGTGCGCGCGATGCCGTCGGCTTGCAGCGGCAGCGTGAAGCCGGAGCTTCCGCTCGAGAGGCTCGAGAGCGACGAGCTGCTCACGCTCGATCCCGAGGAACCGGGGCCGGCCTCCCAGAGCCGCACGATCACCGCCTCGCCGCCACCGTTGGCGAAGAAGTCGCGAACCGCATAGCTCATCGGATAGCCGCTGGCGAGGCCGCCGAACTGGCGGCCGAAGTCGCCGAAGCTAAAGATCGTCGTGGGGGTGTCGATAGGGCCGCGCAAAGCGCGTCCGACGAACGCCGCGATCGAGGTCGGAACGCCCGTTATCGCATGGACGCCGCTCGGAATCTCTTCGACGTAGACACCGGGGTATGACAGTGTAACGGACATGATTCTCCTCTCGGGAGAATCGTAGGCGCGCCCGCTTTCGCCCCGCTCTCCGCCCGCTCTCCGCTACGGAGCCGGAGGCGGGTTCCAGGCCGGATCGAGCGGCATGCCTGCCTGGAACCACAGAAATACGTTGCGGTTCATCTGGTTCAAGCGGCTCGGGTCGGTGACGAAGAGCGCATAGGTTTCGGCGAACCAGTCGTTTGCGCCGCCGGTGCGTGCGTAGTCGGTGAACTTGTAAAAGCCGAAGCGGTTCGCGATGGCGACGAAGATGTCGTTTTGGCCGCGCGCCGTTTGCAACGTCGTCTCCTTGGTAAGCAACGGGCGCAGCGCCGCGCTTGCGGCGTCGGCAGCGGCGATGAGCAGAGCGGGCGCGCCGCTGGCATCGAGAGCGGCCAGCGCGGTCGCCTCGCTCGCTAACGCAGTCGTCGCTACCGTGCCCGTAGGGCCGGCCATGGAACCGCCTCCGACCGCCATCACGGCGAGGCCGGCCGCATGGAAAGCCGCCTGCCACGTCGCCACTGCCGCGTGTTGCGCTGGAGGGAGGGGCGTACTCGTCAGCCGCGCGTTCAAGGTATGGATTGCGGCGTTGAGCGCGGCATTCGATGTATGAGCCTCCGCAAATGCGGCACGCTCCGGAGCGTCGCCCTCGGCGTGTCCGGTCTCGTGAATCAGACCGAAATCGGCGCCCGGGCCGCCGACTCCCGGGGCGCTCGAGACGATGAACGAATTCTCCCTGAATGCTTCGTCGAAGTAGTGGATGTGCGGCGGTCCGTGTGCGGGGGGCGCCGGTGTGTCGAACGCGGCATCGGCTCCCGAGTGGAAGCGGCCGAACTGAAACACCCCGGGTGCCTGCGGTATGGGCGAGACGTGATCGCGCACGACGGTAACCCCGCTGAGCCCGGCTCGCTGGGCCGGTGGAATCAAATCGTACGCCGTCTTCAGCTGGACGAGCTCGTCGTCGGTCCAAGAGGCGGCAGCGCGGCCGTGTGCGGCCGGACGGTCGTCAACTCCAGCTAGTCCAAACTGCCGCACCAGCGCCGCTTTCTTGTCGGCCGTAGAGAGCGTTGAAAAGGCGGGATCCACTTCGCGCGGCTGCGTTACGCCCAATCGCTCGGCGCGCACGTTTCCGCTCGCATCGAAGACGAACTCGTACTGGACGGTCGTTGTCGTTGCACCGTGCCGGATCGGAATCACGACCGGCCAGACGGCGTTCCTCAGCTGCACGGTCGAGCTCGCCCCGAATGTCGTGGTCTCCGCAACCTGGATAGCGAAGCGCACCGAGTCACGTTCGTCGTCGGGTACGTGCGTGAGATCGGCAGGATGGGGGAGCTGCGCGGTAACGTCGGGTACCGGGTTAGGAAGCGTGAACGGCGGCATCCGGTCGGTAATCAAATCGACGTGCGGCGCGTTGGCAACACCCTGGGCAAGCATCGCCGAGACGCGCTGATACTTGTCAACGATCGTTGGGTCGGAGATCGAGCGAACGTCGATCCTTCCGGCCGGCCCGGTCGAGATCGTCGTGAACGCGCGACGCAGCGCGACCTGTAAGCGCTGGTACGTTGCATCCTGCTGCGCAGGAGAGAGGTGCAGCCCCGGGAGTCGTGCGAGCAGATCGTCGAGGAGGTCGCGCAGTTCGGTTTGATACGCCTGCGCTTGGGTCTCGTCGGCTGCCGTGAACGTCGTTAACGCCGCAAGCCCAGTCGAGGTCATGGGACTCGCCTCGACGATGCGCGCGAGCGTCTCGGCGTACGCGTCTTGGCCGGCTGCTTGCCCCGCACCCGACGCATCGGTCAAGCCAAGCGCGAAACTCGCACTCAGCCGAGCCTCCTTCAGCACCGCTTCGAGGCTCGTTCGCATCGTGGCGCGCGCCGCATCGTTTGCCGGGAGGCCCGAGTACATGGATTCGAAGGCGCGCGTCGCATCGGTGATGTTCCGCTGGATCGCCTGCTGATTGACCATCTTCTGCGCACGCCGGCGCTCGTCGCCGGCCCTCGGCGCTTTGTCGACCTGGGCGAACCGCAACAGCTCGCCGGCGAACCGCCGACGGTCGGCCATAAACGTCGCGAGCTCGTGCAGATAGTCGATGATATCTTGCGCCGTCGTCGGCCGTGTGGGGAGTTGCGCTTGTTGCCGAAGCAGCAGATGCGCGCCCACCTTCGGCGCGCCGGTCTGCAGCCGGTGCAGCGAGAAACGCTCGGCGGCGCGCTCCGCGGGGTGGTTCGCGTCGGCGATAACCGGAGGAGTATGCGAATCGCCGATGTCGCTGCCGCGCTGCGCCACGTGCGTCAGCTCGTGTTCGAGCAGCTGCCGGCCGTCACGGCTCTGCGGGGCGTACTCGCCGGCACCGAAGACGATATGCCGCCCGACGTTGTACGCTCGCGCACCCACGGCGGCCGCAGACTCAGCGGCTTTCTGGTCGCGGTGCACGCGGACGTCGCGGAAGTTATGGTCCAGCCGAACTCTTGCGCCGACATCGCGCGCGAGCGGCTCACCCGGCGTGCGCAGAGTCTCGCCGACCAGCGCCTCGGGGCTGCGCCACGCAGGCCGTCGCGGCCGCTCCGGTTCCGGTCGAAAGGACGTGGGCTTCTTCGGCGCCCAAGTTTGGCCGCCCATGGTCGTTAGGGTACTACACTCCGCACGTCTTACTCAAGCAGCTCCTCGACCGCAGCCAACACGTGCTCGCCGGCGACCCCGCGCGTCTCTGTATACGTCGAGCGATAATGCAGGTGCGATTTCGTGAAGAAACTGCCCGGCAGACGATTGAGGCGGCGCTCGCGCACGCACCGGCCGATCAGATGGATCGAAGCCTCTTTCGGTTCCTCGTACCAGCTCGGCACGTGCTCGATCCAAATTCCGACGACGGGCAGATCGGGCTTGGCCATGCAGACGTGAAACGGGCCGACCGGGACGCCGACACAGAGATCGGCGATCGAGGCGAGTACCTTGACCACGAGGCCGAATGGAATCATCGGCTGATCGATCGTGCCGAAGAGCTCGGCGTAACTGTACGCCTCGAGCTCGCGGGAGCGGACCGTGTCGTCGCCTTCGAAGAGCCGGTCCTCGAAGACCAGGAATATCCAGCGATCGTCTTTGGCGCGCATCGATCGCATGAAATCGCGGCACTCTTGGCCTTCGCGGCGTTTACCTGGCGGAAGCTCCTCGCGGAACTCGTGCCCCCAATTCTTTCCGATCGACGTGTAGCCGTTACGTGCGATCAGGCAGAGCCGGCGCCCGCGCAATCCGAGCAAGGTGCGCAGCCGGGCCTCCACCCAGCGCCGCACGAACGGATCTACCTCAAACGAGAGCGGGTTCGGCAGCGGCGAAGCGAGATCGAATTTCGCTAGACGGTCCGCCGAGACGAGATGCCGTATGACGTTACGCGCCTTCGAATGGTGCGGATACGGGATCCGGCCGCCGATCTCGGGGAACGAAGTCCAGAGCAGCGCATCGATCTGCTCGCGCTCGCAGAATTCGAGCAGCGAATCGGGCAGCACTACGTCGCGCGGCGAACCGTCCAGCCGCGTGTACTCCAAGCCGAAGTGCCGATTCTCGAAGGCGGCGCCGTCACCGTTCTGCGTTCCGTTGACGCCGAGGTAGACCGGCCGTGCGCCAGCGCACCGGTTGACCAGCGCAATGCAATCGTCACCGTAACGCGTCATCCAATACCGATTCGAGGGCTCCAACATGGGCAGCACGCGCGCGAACTGGGCCCAATCGCCGAGCCCGTGCGGAAAGTAGATCAGCACCTTCGCGTCGCGCACTCCGTTGAAGGCGCCGCGTTCGTGCGTGTAGACCGGCAGGCGGTAACGCGTCAGCGGGCCGGAGGAGGCCGTCGCAACACTCATGCGGGGACGGCGATGGCGCGGTCGCGGGCGTGCGCCTGCGCAGGCGTCAGATAATGAATCGCTCCGCCTTCGAAGTAGAGTTCGATCGCGCGAATCACGTCGGCGGGGGCGATCATGTCCATACAGCGCGGCAGCGCGCCCACGACGTCCACGCAACGATGCTCGAGCCGATCGCGCTCGTCACCGTCGCCGAGCGGGACGACGCGAGACTTCCAGCAGCCGCCGTCGTCGCAGCAGCGCAGGGCGCCGGCCCGATGGAGGAACTGATGATGCGGATATGCCTCCCAGTGCGGGGGCTCACGACCGCCGGCGACCACGACGCAAGGCCGGTTCTTCGGCATCTGCGGGCGCACGTTGACCGCCGCCGCGAGATGCATGTGCAGCGTGACCGGGCAGAGCACTCCCTGCGCGTGGTAGACCAGCCGAATCAGCTGGCGCAAGTCGGTTTTGCCGCGCAGGTCGATGACGTTGCGCAACGGCGCGTGCTCGTGACCCTCCTCACCCACCTGCACGAAGGCGATGCGGTCGGCAAAATGGTTAACGACCTGTTGGTACCGCGCCGTCTCCCACCACTTGACCGTGTAATCTCGTTTGCCGCCGGCGACGACGATCCAGAAGGGGATCGTCTCTTTGACGATCTCTTCCACCTGGGAAATCCATTGTTTCTCGATCGGCGCCAGGTGGATGTCGCCGCGGAAGAGGGTCGGCCGGATGCGCAGATCGAGCTTCTCGTTGAGATACTCGATGAAGCCGTGGATGAAGTGGTACGGAGCGCGATTGCTGCGGTGGATCAGCGGATAGTGGCAGTCGAGCTTGATGACCTCCGGATCGTTCTCGGCCAGCGGCGTCAGGTACGGGTTGTTCTCCCAGATCGCCGGACACGCGGTGCGTACGTCGGTCGCGAACCGCCGCGCATAGGCTTTGTGCAGATCGCGCAGCGCCGCAGTGAGCATCACGATGTCGCCGGGGGATAAAAAGTTGCGAAGGAGCAGTTTTTGCAAGTGCCGGGAACTTGCGCGGCGCCTTCGCTAATCCTTCTCGGCGCTGGGTGCGACACTGGGCGTGTAACAGCGGAGCGGCCGCCGGGCACGATGCACCGATACTATGGCCTCGCCGGGGGATAGACCGCAACGGCAATCGCCCATAAATGATCTGCGAGCTTGCTAACGTACGAGCCCTTCGGATAGGCATAGAGTGCGGCGTACAATTTATCCGAAGCGCAATCGGCGGTACGCACGTGTTTACCATTCTCCTCGATCGCGAAGGTCACCGGAGTCTCTGCACCGGCCAGTGTGGTGACGACCGTTGGCGAGTCTTCGGGCTCTCGCTGCTCTTCCTAGCGGTTTGGGTGATCTCGAGCCTCGCCGCAAAAAAAATCCTGCGCAATCGCTGATGGTCGCGCGGGATCTTGCTGCGCCTCATCATCATTCTGCTCGTCCTGCTAACGCTGCGGATCCAAGCATCTCGCACGGATTGCGCCATGCGACGCTGTACCTCGCCAACCGGAGTGCAATTCTGGGCGTCGCGCTCTGCGCGCTCGGCGTCGGCCTCGCCATTTACGCCCGGTTCTACCTCGGTTCGAACTGGGGGCTGCCGATGTCGCGTAAAGCGAATCCCGAACTCATAACGAGCGGACCGTACGCGTTCGTACGGCATCCGATTTATTCCGGACTCCTCCTCGCAATGATCGGCTCCGCGTTGGCAGAGAGCGTCACCTGGGCGCTCAAATTTCTCATTTTCGGGCCGTAGTTCATCTACACCGCGTCGGTCGAGGAGCGCACGATGGTCAACGCATTTCCCGAGCAGTATCCCGCCTATCGGGTGCGCACGAAAATGCTGGTTTCCCTTCGTCTTCTAAGCTTCGCTGAGCTTTGCGAAGATGCGATCCTCGGTAGAGGGCAGCGATGTGAAGCAAACGCCGGTCGCAGCACGCAGGGCATTACCGAGCGCGGGCGGCTCCCAATCACGACGCGGTCAACGACCTGGCCGCGCAGCTAATGCGGATTGATCACCGCGCCCTTACGAAACGCGTCGAACTCCAGTTGAGGCATTTTGATGGCGTGATCGTCACAGCTGTCTTACCGCTTAGAAGCAGCCGGCTGCGCAATCTGAGGGCTTTGTGTAGCCCCCGGCGGTGGGCGGAGCCTTTTCGAAGGAATCTGCACTTCAGAAGACTGCTTAACGAGAATAGCTGAAGCTAACACCGCCAATAAGACCGGGGCCCCTCGTCGTAGGCGTTTCGCCATCCTCAGGGCATACCTAGGGCCCTGGGCAATCTTCTTACATCAGACAGAGGCGGCGGCGAGGTTTGTGGCATCCGTAAGGGCCCCAGCGAGGTTTGCAGTGGCAATATCCGCGCCTAGTGATATTGCGGCGCCGAGAATCGCCAGGATTCTATTTAGCTGCGCTGCTTGCTGAGCAAGGCTTTTCGCCTTTGCATTTGCTGCGGTGGTCGCCCGCTTCATTGCGTCCAAGTCCGGCTGAGCAGCGGCCAACGCAGACCATGCTGCATCATCCGCAAAAGCGGTGGCGTAGTTGGTTAAGGAGGTACTAGAGCTCTGCAGCGTCGTTGTTTGAGCATTACTAAAAACGCGGTTGGGATCTGCAAGGATATTGCTGGCTGTAAGGGCCAGGGCGTTGAAATCTTGCGCGATCGAAAGCGCAGTGCCTGCAGCAGGAGGCATTTTTTACTTAACCGCCTTTCCTAGGTCGAGGAGGTCGGTGATTACCGGCGCTCCAGTTGTCTGGATTATCTTGACATAATCGGCGAAAGTAGCACCTTTTTGTGAGGCGTCGTAGAGTTGTTCGTGCGTTTTCAGTACCGTGTCGACCGCCGAACCATAGTCCGAACTGGCCCGAAGCTTTTCGTTCACAGAGGCGAGGTAGGCTTCCACGGTGCTCTTGGTGTTCAGAATATGACGATACTTCGCCTGATTTAGACGCCTAAGGCACATATCGGCGGAGCTTTTGGGAGTCCGCAGGCGACATTTTTGCGCCTCTGAGAGGGACGCCAAGCACATACTGACAGTGGTTGCCGTGTGAAGGACCTGGCATTTTGGGGAATCGCTTGAGTCTGAGGAAAGCGCTATTCGCGCATATGCATTGTAATCATCGCGGGCCGCAATGTATTCCGCGATTAGTCGCACAGTGTACGCGGCGTCTACTATTTCAAGGGCCCCAATAGCGCCCTTCATGTTGGGGTTAACGGTCGATAGGAAGCTATTTATGGCGCGCTCTCTCGCTTGATTTTCGAAGTACGCGGCAATACTGCTAATCAGGCTTGAAACCGCCTGGGTCGCCGCACTTGAAACACCGGCCGCGCTAAGTCCAGCGACAAAGGGCGACGGGTTTGGGCTTGGAACGGCGTCAACGCCAGCTAAATTGCCAAGAGCTTTAACGTAATCTAAAACAGTGCCGTTAGCCTGATTCCAAGACGAACTTACTTCCTTTGAGACCGAGCATGGATCGGTTCCCGCGGACGATGATGGTTGCGATTGTGCTGCGGTATTACCTGGACTCGGGGCGTCGGGAGGCAGCGTGTAGCCTGGCCGCGGCGCTTCGACAATTAGGAAGGAGCGTAGGCTCGGCTTAACTGTATCGAAGGTTGCGCTTTGCGTAGTGGAACTGGTTTCGACAATTCCTTCTGAAACGGCGATGTAGCGCTCGCACGATTCACCGTAATCGGCGGCTACTGCCGCGAAAGTATCCGCACTTTGCGCGGTTGCTGCTGCGTACTTTGTGATCGCTGAAAGATCGGTAGGGGCGGCACAACTTGCCAATATACCCGCTGCGATGGACGCAAGAAAGACGATACCCCTAAGATGGGTCCGGTGCCAGCGTTGCACTAAAGTCTCCTCCCTTGGAAGCCTGGGACGCGGCATTTTACGACCGCACGCCTGGTTCCTTTGCCTTGAAGGCAAGCTCTTGAGGAGATGACAGCGAGGCAAAAGTTGCCAGGGCGACGACACTGGCCCGTATGTGAACACCTGTTCGCCTGCTGGCGATGTCGTAGAGCTGGCTCTACGGGCGAGCGCTGGCGCGGGCGCACGAAACCACTGCGCCTACGCTTTCGAAAAGGAAGCGGGTTAGAGGGGGCATTTTTTCGGCGCGACGGCCCCTGTGCCGGGAGGCCCGCGCCCCGCTCTGGTAACTTAAATAGGCTAGCAGGTATTCTCCGGATGACTGCCAAGCCCCCGCTAGCTCTGCTCTTTTGGGAGGGTCTCGTGAACTTTGAGTTCGATGTCGTGATAGTCGGCGCGAGCTTTGGCGGGGTGTCGGCTGCTTTATCGGCGGCGCGTTTTGGCAAGCGAGTCGTCCTGTTGGATCGCGGCGGCAACGTCGGCGGCCAGGCGACGGCACAAGGCTTGACTCGCTGGGATGAATCCGACCCGGTGTTGTCGCCGAAAACGTCTGGGAGCACGAAATCCTATCAGGTGCTTAAGGACGACATCCGCGGATGGTACCGTGCGAATACAAAGCTCGCGCCCGGAGCGCGGCAGAGCGATTTCAACCCGGGCTTCTTCGACGCGGGACATCCATTTTCGGCCGACTGCAACGTGACCGAGACGGTACTTCGACAACTTCTCAAGGATGTCGAGGCACACGTAACCCTCATGCTCGACACCGCCGTGCAAAGCGCCAAGGTTCAAAACGGCGCAGTTTCTTCGTTACAGCTCGCAAATGGCGACACCGTGTCTGGAACGATTTTCGTAGACGCGACCGACCTGGGCGACCTTCTGCCGCTCTGCGGCGTCAGTTGGTTCGTCGGGGCCGAGGCAAAAAGTGACACCGAGGAGCCCCACGCAGAGGACAGAGCGAACCCCGAGCATATCCAGCCGATTACCGTCTCCATTGCTGTCGAGCGGCGGCCGGACGGTGAACAGCACACCATTCCGCGGCCCCCGAACTATACGCCGGAGCTAATCGCCGCGCAGGCGTTTCACGTTTACAACGAACGCAACGGCATGATCGGGGGTGTCTTCAGTTCGGCGCACTCGGCGCAGCCTGGCTGGGAAACGATCTTCAACTACCGGCAGTACATCGACCACCGCAACTTTGCCGACGCCGGCGTTGCCGATGACCGGACCACGATCAACGTTGGGTGCAACGACTATCAGAATGCCGTCGTCCCCACGGGCGATGCCCAGAAGGATGCGGCGATCGTCGAGGACGCTCGCGCTGTTTCGATCGCCTACCTTTACTGGCTGCAGACCGAGGCGCCGCACGACGACGGCAACGGCAGCGGCTATCCGAACCTCATGGCGCGCGAGGATATCTTCGGGCGTCCCGACGGCACCGCGCCGCAGGCATACATTCGCGAGTCGCGCCGCATCTCGAAGCCGATCGTCCGGGTGGTGGAGCAGCACATCGCAGCTGCCGGTCAATCGGCCGCCAAGCGTGCCCCGATGAACTTTTCCGACTCCTGCGGCATCTGCTATTACGGAATCGACGTCCACCAGGTTTACGGGCCGCCGGGCACGCCCTGGCTTGGCGTGGGTACCCTTCCGTTTCAGATCCCTCTCGGCTCACTCATTCCGACCGATTGCAGCAACCTCGTCATGGCGTGCAAGAACATCGGCTCGACTCACATCACGAGCGGCGCTTACAGAGTGCATCCGGGTGAATGGGCGATCGGAGAGGCTGCCGGAGTGCTGGCCGCCTACTGCGTCGGGCAGGGCGTTCTTCCCGCTCAAGCTCATGCGAACGGATCGCGCGTTGCGGCCCTGCAACTGCGCCTCCTCGAGCAAGGCATACCGATCTTTTGGTGGGACGACTTGGACTACGGCAAGGATCCGAAAACGTTCGCCGCCGCGAACCTACTCGGCGTTCGCGGCCTAATGAGCGATCCAGCGACCCTGCATTTTCGACCGGGAGCTGCGATCTCGCAGAGCGAGCGTGACGCAGTAAATAGTCACGTGGGGCGGCAGCTTCCGTGGCCGGCAGCGGCGATGACGCGCGCGCAAGCGGCAGCATGGCTGTGTGCGGAGCTCGGCTTGCCGTCGAGCGAAGCCGTAGCCCACTGGAGTTCCTGACCCGTGCGGGGCACCAACGCGCCGCAACTATCCGATCGTTGGGCCGAATTACCCTGGTAAAGCCTCCCAAAAAATACTTTCCTATTAAAAGAAAGGAGAGAGCCAAGGATGCCAACAGCGGTCGTTTTCGTCCACGGCTACAGTGTGCGGAGCCTTTCGGCTTATGGGCTTTTTCCGACCCTGCTCGTCGCCCAGGGATTCCAGCGGGCAGACATCGAGCTGTCGGCTTTCGATTCCCTGGACAACTGCATTACCTGCGACGACCTAGCCGAAGCCCTCGAGCAGCGCATCGCGCTACTGGAAGCTCAGAACCTTGACGTAAGCAAGGCTGCCTTCGTCGTGCACTCGACGGGTGCAATTATCGTTCGACGCTGGATATTGAATCGGATTTTTCACAACCGCGCGACGCCGGCGGCAAAGCTGAACTTACCCAGCCATTTCGTTTCGCTGGCTGGGGCGAACCACGGCTCCACGCTCGCGCAGCTTGGTGTAACCATCGTCAACCGTATTCGTCAGGACGTTCAAGGGGCGGACGGTGTCGGCCAGCAGGTTCTTACGGATCTGGACTACGGAAGCGAGTTCCTACGAAGGCTCAACAGTGATTGGATCGACGCTTCGGATGAGCTGTCCGGCACCTTCTGCTTCAGCATGATCGGTGACGATCACAGCGCTTTCGAAGATCAGCTCTTTTGGCAGACAAAGGAGAATGGCTGCGACTCGACCGTCCGTATCTGCGGCGCGAACCTGAACTACAACTGGCTCATCGCCGACCCCGATGAAAACCCACCCCTCTTTCGTCCCCGATCGACCCGAGTAGAGGTACCTCATCTGGTCATAACCGGTTTTTCGCACACCGGTGCCAAAGGTATCATCGATTCGGTTCGCACCGAGAAAGACGCCCCATTTACCGCTTTGATGGAAGCGCTTGCCGTCACCGATGCAGCCTCGTACCAGGATATTCTCGAAAAGTGGTGCGACACGACTAATACATGGAGCCGCGCGCATCCCGACGATTGTAGTTCGCTGCTGATCTTTCGATTGACCGACGAAAGTGGCCGTCCCATCACCGATAACTTGATCCTCCTCTGTGACTCGTCGAGCGTCGCCGCCAACATCAGTCCATCGTTGCAATCCTACCAGCCTATCCAAAACCTGGCCGACGGTTCGGTGGTCTCATTCTACGTGAAGAACGCCGCGTTCATGGCGACTCAGCCGCACAAGGTGCACATTGAGGCACGCAGCGGGAGTCCCCTGGTCGACTACCGCGACGTCGATTACATCGTGTCGCCGCAGCTCCAAGCGCTCGTCCGGCCGAACGAAGTAACCTACGTTGAGGTGTGCCTCAAGCGCGACGTAAGCGGCACCTACAGCGTCATCAACTTTTCAACGAATCCCGACTTCACCACGCAGTGGCCCCCGTTGCCCGCCTAAGACTAGCTCAGGGCCTAAGCAGAAAGCGCAAAAAAATGACGTCATTTCGCCGCCCGCCGAAAGACAAGCTGCCTTCAGAGGCACTCGATCAATTACGCACGATTTTGGACGAGTACGACTGCCTACGGGCAAACACGGCAACTACATCGCCCGGAAACGATGCCGAGATCGCAAAGCTGCGAAAGAGCCTGGACGAGCAACCGGCAACGCTCTGGTGGTCCGATATGTTGCTGGCGGAGTTGTGCCTCGTCGATATGCTCGATGCAGATCAACTCAGAGCTACGCTTAGTAGCTGGCGAAGGCGTCTGCACGAGGTCGCGAGCCCTGCCGAATATGCTGATTACCTTACTTCCGCGTCCGATATCGTTCACGAGCAGAATCCGGAGAGGCTGAAAGCCGACCTGTGCAATTGCATGCAGATTGTTTATTTCTGGTACGGCGCCTACGGCGTAGCCGCGCGCAGTAGAACCGAAGCGACATATTCACTGATGCGCGCCGCAGTAGCGGTCTTGGCTTTCGAAGTAGCCATCGGACTGCTGCTATTCGTACACTGGAACGCTGGCGCTCTAGCGTTTTCGGCGCCGACCGACTGGGCCATTCCGATAGCGTGGATGCTGGCGGCTTCGTGCGCCGCGGTTCTTGGAAGCGTCGTGAGTGTCCAGCGCAGGCTTCAGGATCCAAGCGTGGACGTGGACCCGTACTACCGCTACATTCAGACAAACGCCGATTGGCTCGGGATTGCCGTAGTTTCGCCGATATTTGCTGCAATTTTCGGCGCGGTGATGTATGGACTGCTTGTTTCCAAGCTTTTGGCCACGAGCGTCATCAACATTATCGACGGCACGCCCGTACACTTGAGTGACGCGGCGACGCTACTAATCTTCGGATTTGTTGCCGGCTTTGCCGAGCAGCTGATCCCGGACGCCTTAACACGTATTGCTGCGAGGGCGCTATCGGCGGTTTCGGACGGTACGGCCTCAAATGGAGGCAGCGTTACGCCACAGTCGAGCTCCGCCTCTTCGGTATCGAGTTCGTCAAGCTCCGATGGGTCCGCCTCATCGTCTAGCTCCGACGGCGCGGCCTCATCGAGCTCCAATGGCTCGGCCTCGTTCAACCTCTGATTCCTCAGTATCGTCGAGCTCTGATTCCTCGGTTTCTGGCTCTAGTACGTGACTGACTCACATTTTTTCTTTGGCAAACGGGCACGCGATGCAAAAGTTTCCGAACTTTCCGCAGAGGTATCGTGATGGCGGCCGCCGCTGTGCGTGACATTGCACGAGACCTGTCCGAAGGGGTGCCTACTACAGACATGCTCAGCGCTCCGGCGTGCAATTCTTACATGGCTGACGCTTACTGGTCGGTCTCCAAGGCTAGGGAAGCAACGGCTCGCCGGCGAAGCCATCGGACGTTCAGCAGCCTGGCGCCGGCTAGTGAGGGCAACCATCTATGAACCCATCGTTGGACAAGGAACAGCTGCTATCGATGAGCCAGCAGCAGCTCGACGAAGTCTTCACGTCGAGCCCGCCCGGTCCGATACCGAACGGGGAGGCCCGCGGTACCGCAATCATCGCTCCCGGAACCACGTACAGCGCGGATATTGCGCAGGCGATAAACGTCTTTGCCTGGCAGGGCAAGGTTTTCGACGCTGCGCACGGCACGCTGGTCAATCGCATCCTGCCCTTTGGGATCAACGCGATCGTGGCCCAGGTCTACGTGGCTCCCAGCTGGTTCGACAAAAAGGATTGCATCGTGCTCGACTACTCGAAGACGTTGACGCTCGCGCATTGGATACCATTTTGGTTTGATACGCTTTCGCGCTTTATGAATGTGCGCCAGTGGACCGCCCCCAGCAAAAAGCTCGAGGGCAAAGGCCGACGATCGGCGTCGTCTCACTCGCAGCTTGCCATCACACCGACGTTATGAGTTCAGAACACCCAAAGCATTGACGCGAAAGAAAAAACCCAAAAGCTGATCGTTCAGTTCCGTGGAGGTTAAAAGTGGGCCTGAAGGATGTACTAGCGCTGATAGATCGTCGAACGTTTGGAACGGCAAGCGTCGTACTCGCCGTATTCACCGTAATTGTCCTAACGATGTTTTTTCTAACCAAAAATACGTTACTCGATTGGCTAATAAACGATGTCTACAATGTCTCCGGTAATATCGAAAAGCGAGTGGCGAAGGATCTGGCGGTAGGTTATGGCCGTACGTTTGTATTTGACGATTACGCGAACGACTCTACCGACCGCGAGGTGCCTCAGACTCTCCTGTTTACACTTGCGCCCACCCAACAGGCTGAGATTCTGCTCAGCAGCACAATAGCCAAATCGAGCGGCGTAATTCGTGGAATACCAATCAAGGTCGCGATTGATGGAATTCCGGTAGTATTTCCCGCCGGGACCCAACTTACGGTCCCTTTTCCGAATGGAAACAAACCAATATTTGAGCCTCTTAGCGCCAATACTGTTAGTGTGGAGCAATATCCGGGTCACGCGCACGCATTGTCAGTTACTACGCTCGATCACCCTGGGGAGAAAGCTCTTATAACCGTTGAACGCCCTCGTCGTCGTGACAGGTTCAATACCGTCGTCGGGGCAGTGAGAGAGGATATGGTGGCATCTTGAAAATACCGAGCGTACCTGCACGTACCTACCGCGCACTCGTAGCCAGTATCTCCACCGTCGCGTTGCTTGGGTCTTGGGCCACTAAACCCGCCGCCATGCCACGCCCACGCCCAGAAGTCACGTGCAAGGCAAGCGAAGCTTGCTTTCACGATTTCACTTTGCTTGCACAAGCAACTACGCCTCAGCGAAATTACGACGATGGCACCGGTCCCCTCTGGATCCTACGATGGAATGACCATTCAAGGTTTAAGTGTCCCCGGGGTTAATGGAACAGTGCAACTGATCGACATAAAGATAACCACGCCGCGCGTCCTTAGAGTTGTCGATATGTTCGGTGGGATTAAGGTCGGGGGCTATCGCACCTATGCGTTGACCGAGGTTCTGAAGGCAACGAATCCTATTCTCGCCGTAAGCGGTCCCGCCGGACCGTCGCTGACCCTGCCTGCGACTCTAGGCCTGGTCATTGATAACGGCCGCGTCGCATCCGGCCTCGACAGATCTGCGCAGTTCGCGAAGGGTGTGCTTTGCATTGGATCCAATGGCCAGACGTCGATCGTTTTTGCAAAAGAGGTTAACACATCCCACTGCCAGCAAGCGATGCAATCTGGGCCTTTGATCATCGAACCGGGAGGCAAGTTGGGGATTCATTCAGATGAGCGACAGACGCCCGCTCTTGAGCACATAGTCATTGCTATCGATCATGAGTTTGCCCTTCACATTGTAGCGTCCACGGCGTCACATCTTTATGATCTGGCTCAATATTTCCACGGGTTGAGGTACGTCGCGTGCATGAACATATCGAGCGGAATAGATCACGCGGCAGTTGTTATACAAACAGGCAAGATTAGCTACAGATATGGAAACCCAGATGGGAGTATTCCAAGCGCATTGATCATGGCGCATTCGTGACGACCCCGATCCCAGAGGTGGCCCCGGATAATCGGACAGCCGTCTAAGTGATGACTTCGCTCCATCGAAGGCGAAACAGCCTTCAGAAGGAGCATCTCGTGGCACGACGTTCTCGCCGGAACCACTCTCCGGCCTTCAAGGCAAAAGTGGCGTTGCTCGCCATTCGTGGCGAACTCACGATGGCCGAGCTCTCCAAGAAGTTCGACATCCACGCTAACCTCATCACGCAGTGGAAGACCCAACTGCTCCAAAACGCCGTAACGGCGTTCGACGGCAGCGGCGTCAAGATCGAAGAGATCGACGTCGAGAGACTCCACGCGAAGATCGGCCAGCTGACGCTGGAAAACGATTTTTTAGAAAAGGCGCTCGGGCGCGTCGGCGGCCCGAGCGCAAGGCGATGATCGACCGCGACCACGGTCTCTCGCTCACGCGCCAAGCCGATCTTCTCGAACTCTCCCGTGGCTCGCTGTACTACGTTCCGATCGGACCATCGAAGGCCGACTTGGAACTGATGCGCGAGATGGATCGCCTTCATACTGACTTCCCGTTCATGGGTGCAAGGCAGCTGCGCGACCAGCTCAGGAACCGAGGCTATCGCGTCGGCCGGCGGCACGTGGCTCGCCTCATGCGTCTGATGGGGATCGAGGCGCTCTATCGCAAGAAACAGCAGACCACCAAACGGAATCCCGAACATCCGGTCTTCCCGTACCTTCTCCGCGGCCTGACGATCGAACGAGCGAATCACGTTTGGTCGGCGGACATTACCTACATCCCCATGGAGCGCGGCTTCTTGTACCTTTTCGCGGTCCTCGATTGGGCGACGCGCCGCGTTCTGGCTTGGCGCCTCTCAAACACGCTGACCACCGACTTTTGCATCGAAGCGGTGCGCGAGGCGGTCGCACTTTACGGCAAGCCAGAAATCTTCAACACCGATCAAGGAAGCCAGTTCACTGACGGCGACTTCGTGACGCTCATCCGCGAAGAACTCGGTGTGCAGTTGAGCATGGACGGCAAGGGTTGCTGGCGCGATAACGTGCTCATCGAGCGCTTCTGGCGCTCGTTGAAGTACGAGGAAGTCTACCTGAGGGCCTACGCGTCCGGTTCGGAGGCTCGGACCTCGATCGGCCGTTACATCGCGTTCTATAACAGCGTTCGGACGCACTCTTCGCTTGACGGCCGCACGCCGGACGAAGCATACTTCAAATCACTCCCTGCAGTTGCGGCATAACTGAGCGGAGCATCACTTACGCAGAAGCGATTTGCTGTTCAAAAAACCGGCGCCACCTCTCCCTTTACGTAACCGGAAATCATCGGCTGGGCGAGTACATTGAACCGAGCTTAGCCGATCAACTTGAAATTCGCGGAGTCGTAGCATAGGACGTGCTATTATGATTGAGCCGCGGAGCTTCGGGGTGCCTAAGCGCGACGTAAGCGGAACGTATAGCGTCATCAACTTTTCGACAAACCCGGACCTCACCACGAAGTGACCCCGTTGCCGGCGTAAGCCACAACTGTGGCTGAGGCTTACTGGCCGGTCTCCAAGGCTAGGGAAGCAACGGCTCGCCGGCGAAGCCATCGGACGTTCAGCAGCCTGGCGCCGGCTAGTGAGGGCAACCATCTATGAACCCATCGTTGGACAAGGAACAGCTGCTATCGATGAGCCAGCAGCAGCTCGACGAAGTCTTCACGTCGAGCCCGCCCGGTCCGATACCGAACGGGGAGGCCCGCGGTACCGCAATCATCGCTCCCGGAACCACGTACAGCGCGGATATTGCGCAGGCGATAAACGTCTTTGCCTGGCAGGGCAAGGTTTTCGACGCTGCGCACGGCACGCTGGTCAATCGCATCCTGCCCTTTGGGATCAACGCGATCGTGGCCCAGGTCTACGTGGCTCCCAGCTGGTTCGACAAAAAGGATTGCATCGTGCTCGACTACTCGAAGACGTTGACGCTCGCGCATTGGATCCGCGACGAGATACGCGAGATAGCGCCGAGCCTGTATCTGGGTATCGTCTACTGGGGTAACAGCCGGCTGATCAACTTCAGCCTCGATTTTTCGCCAAGCTCGTGACGCCCCAGTCGCCATTCTTCGTCTTGGCGCCGGTCCGTCCCGAGGCCGAAGACGCTCTCCTCGCGCTGCTCGAGACGATGAATGCCGAGCCGGGGCACGCCGATCCGAACAATAGCCTCATCCCATTTGGCAGCTTCGAACGGCTTCATTTCGCTCGGATCTGCTTGATTCGCGATAACACGCTGAGTGACGTTGGTGCCTATGGGTTATCGCCTCCAAATTATGCGCCGTACTTCGCACTCTTGGGCGACGTTGACGGGAGCGCCGATGCGTTTCTGCAAGAGCTTGCCGATCGCACCGAGACCGGCCTTGCCGAGCTCTTCGCGCATTGCGAAGGTTTTGAGTCGGGTGAGGACGTGCTGACCTGGATGAGGCGTCACGGCGCGCCAGCCGGGGCCGCGTACACGAACTGGAAAGGCCGTACGATGCTGCAGATCCGTGAAGAGGCGGCACTCCGCGAGGCCATGGAGAGATATCTCGATGAGAATGCCGATGCGGTTTCGTCCGCGAGCCCGGTCGAGTTGCATGCCCTATTGCGACATTACCTGAGCGCTGAGATCGCGGCGGCCCGCTTGACGATGACTCCAGACCCGCCCACGCGCTTTGCGTGGTGGATTTCCAATGCGCTCGCAGCCGTCGTACCCGTGCTTCTGCTAATACTCTTTTCTCCGGTGCTCGTCGTCGTCGGAGCGATTCTGCTGGTGCTGGTCCGAGTTCAGGAAAGTTCCGATCCGGAGATCTGCCCACGCGTAGACCCCGACTATCGCCGCGCCATCGCCGTGACCGAAGACCGCGACGTGACCAATGCGTTTAGCGCCGTCGGAACCCTCAAGCCCGGGCTGGTCCGCCGCACCGTCGGGCTGTTTGGCCTCCTGATACTCGACTACGCGGCTCAACATATCTATACGCGGGGAAGGCTGGCGCGCGTCCGGACCATCCACTTCGCGCGTTGGGTGTGGCTCGATCGGAAACGGCGCCTTACCTTCATGAGCAACTACGACGGCAGCCTCGAAAGCTACATGGACGACTTCATCAACAAGGCCGGCTTCGGCCTCAACTTCGTTTTCAGCAATGGCATCGGTTATCCAACGACGCGTTGGCTGCTGGCCGACGGGTGTAAAGACGAGCAGAAGTTCAAAAACTTTCTCAATCGGCACCAGTTTTATACGCAGGTCTGGTACAACGCCCATCCCGGCCTCACGGCGGTAGATCTCGAACGAAATTCCGGAATACGGGCCGGGCTTGAGGCACGTTCGCTTGGAGTTGAGGACGCGCAAAGGTGGGCCGCGTTGCTATGACCGCTCTCGAGCCAAGCACCGTGGAGTACGGTGACGTCCAAGGCGTCATCCGCTACGCGTTCAAGCATCTGACCGACGCATGCTACCTTCTCCTGAGAATCACCGAGCCGCGCTGTGCGCGCGCGTGGCTCCAAACGGCGCCCGTCGCGAGCGCGACAGAGGCCTCGCCTCCCCCAACGACGGCTTTGCAGGTGGCATTTTCGGCCCCTGGGTTGCGCGCGCTCGGCGTGCCGGAGAGCGTTGTCGCCCAGTTTTCTCCCGAGTTCGTCAGCGGGATCGCAGGCGAGGAGAACCGGTCGCGACGACTCGGCGACGTCGGAGCCAACGCCCCGCAACACTGGGCCTGGGGAACTTCCGGTCGCGAACCGCACGTTCTCGTCGCACTTTTTGCCGCCGCCGGCACGCTCGCAGCGTTCATGCGCCAAATCAAAACCGGCGACTTTAACGAGGCCTTCGAAGAGATCGCGTGCCTCGAAACGTCGAATCTCGGCGGCGTCGAACAGTTTGGATTCACCGACGGAATCAGCCAGCCCACGATCGATTGGGAGCGCCGGCGACGGCTGCGCGGCGATAAGGCCCGCTACGGCAACGTCGCGGCTCTTGGCGAGTTCCTACTCGGCTATCCAAACGAATACGATTGCTACACGGAACGGCCCCTGGTAAGTTCGGGCGGCGTGAACGATCTGCTTGCGCGCGCCGAAAACGATCCGTCGAAGCGCGATCTCGGCCGGAACGGAACCTATTTAGTGCTCCGCGACTTATGTCAGGACGTCCGCGCATTTTGGTCGTTTGCCAAGTCCGAAACCCTCGCCGCGGCAATCGTCGGCAGGAGGCAAAACGGCGATCCGCTCGTGCCGGTCGCGCCCGCACCGATCGAAGGAATCGGGACCAGCTCCCAGGCTCTCGCGCAGAATAACTTTACCTACGCCGGCGATAGCGATGGCACGCGTTGCCCGTTCGGCGCGCACATTCGCCGCGCAAACCCACGCAACGCCGATTTTGCCGAGGCGCCGTCGGGTCCAATCGGCACGGCCGTACAGATGCTGGGCTTTCGCAAAGGCGCCTTCCACGACGACCTGACGTCATCGGTTCGTTTTCACCGGATCTTGCGGCGGGGCCGCGAGTATGGGCCCGGGCTCAGCCCGGCCGACGCACAGTCGCCGGCAATTGGCGACGATCCGCCTCGAGGGCTGCGCTTTGTCTGTCTCAACGCCAACATCGCCCGACAGTTCGAGTTCTTGCAGAACGCCTGGATCGCAAGCGACACGTTCGATGGACTGATCGGGGAGAGCGACCCAGTGCTAGGAGATCGCGAGCCGGGGCCGGACGGCCTCCCGACGGATGCGTTCGTTATGAATCGCGAAAACCTCGCGCGAACGCGCCTGACTCGGCTGCCTCGCTTCGTTTCGGTGACGGGCGGCGCATATTTCTTTTTGCCGAGTTTACGGGCCTTACGCTACTTCGCCCGCCTCAACGCGGAGGGAACGCCATGAAAAGAGCGCTTCGACATTTGAGCATGGTTCTGGCGACGGTTTCAATCGCCGCGTGTTGGAGCCATCCTGGGACCGCCCCGGATGAAGCCAAGGCCGCAGGACGCGACGCCTCCTCCTTCACAGCCGCGGACGAGGATTACTTTCACGACATGGACGGCGGCGTTACGCTCTCACCCGACGAGATCAAAGGCCGGAACACTTGGATCGTCTGGAGCGGTGGAAACGACCGCTTTTGGGATCGCTTGAGCGTCATAAGCTTTGGAAACGTCGATCTGCTCAAGATGCTCTCGTCGTATCCGACCCTGGTCACGAAGCGAAACAACCGCTGGAATACGATTGGGCTCGTGAACGAGCCCTGTTTCAAACAGGCCGCTGCGCCGAATCCCGATCGTTTCGGCTTGTGGCTCGACGTCCGCGTGCGCTCGAAGGATTGTTCTCCCGACCCATTCGAGAACGCAACAAAATACCCAGGCGCTGCCTTCGGCGCTCGGGGGAAGACCGTGCCGGCCGGTTCCTATTATGGCTACGCCAGCGGTGTCGTTGGCCTGCGGCTGTTTCCAAATCCCGCGTTCAACGCCGACGCCGCGAAGGCGTGGGACTCCAAGCGTTACTACACCGACGCCTCGTACTACGAGAATCAGAATCTGATCAAACCCTATCGCGTCGGCATGTCCTGCGGCTTCTGCCACGTCGGCCCGAGCCCGATCAACCCTCCGGTTGACCCGAACAACCCTCGTTGGGCGAACTTGAGCTCGACCGTCGGCGCGCAGTACATGTGGGTTGACCGTATCTTCGCATGGCGGCGGAGCGATCGCGACTTCATTACCCAGGTTTTCAAGTCGTGGCGCCCCGGAACGCTCGATACGTCGTTCGTTTCGACGGACAATATCAACAACCCACGGACGATGAACGCCATCTATTCCGTGCTGCCGCGCCTGAGCGACGCGCAGCGGTTCGGCCGCGAAAAACTCGCGGGCGGCGGCCTAGAGAGTCGCCAGTTCAATGACTACGTTCACGCCGGTCCCTTTACGGCGTTCTTTACGGCGCCCGACACCGTCCTCACGCCACACGTGCTCAAAGACGGTGCCGACTCGATCGGCGTCTTGGGTGCGCTCAATCGCGTCTACATCAACATCGGCACGGACAGCGAAGAATGGCTGCTGCACTTCAATCCGGTCGTGGGCGGCAAGCCGATCTCTCCGATCGCGATCGCCGACGCCCGCGCCAACTCGAGCGCGTTCGCCGCCACCGAAAATCAGACGTTTGACGAGGCACTCTTCCTCATCCACGCGAGCGAGCAGTCGGACCATCTGCGGGACGCGCCGGGTGGCGCAAAGTATCTGACCGCAAACCAGGCCGTTCTCACACGCGGAAAGATCGTCTTCGCCGAGAACTGCGCGCGGTGCCACTCCAGCAAGCTGCCGGATTCGCTGGCCGGCCTCGATCCCAACGGGTGCGTCGGCCCGCAGTATCTGCGATTGCTTCAATCGCTACTTCACATCCACGCAGACGGCGGACTTCAAGGCAAAGATGCGGGCGATCGTCTTAGCTCCCGATTTCTTGAAGGACAACTATCTGTCGACCGACGTTCGCGTGCCCGTCACGCTCCTGCACACCAACGCGTGCAGCCCGCTGGCAACCAACGCGATCGCCAACAACATCTGGGATAACTACTCCTCGCAATCCTATAAGGATCTGCCGTCGGTCGGAAGCATCACGTGGTACGACCCGTACACCGGGGTGCCGCACCAGTACGAGATGCCCGCCGGAGGCCGCGGCTATACGCGCGTCCCGTCGCTCATCTCCCTCTGGTTGACGGCACCGTACCTACTCAACAACAGCGTGGGGCCATTCGACCAAAGCCCCTCGGTAGATACGCGCATGCGCGTATTCCAGGCTTCGATCGAACAGATGCTGTGGCCGCAGCGGCGGGTGCACGACTCGCTTCTTGGCACGAAGGTTCCCGGCACGATCGATCGCACGACCGCGCCATCTTATCTGACCATCGCGAAGGGCTACTTGCCCTCCCTCGTACAGGAGAACATCGGCGCGGCGCGAGTGGTCTTCCCGAACGCGTTTCCCAATGGATCCGACTCGGAGCTCTCGATCGGGCCGATTCCCGCCGGGACACCGGTGGCTCTGCTCACGAACGTTCGTCTCCTTTCGGAGGACTTGAGCGGCAATCAGCTCACCGAGTACCAAAAGAACCGGGCGGCGCTCGTTGCCGGGATCATCGTCGATCTCTTACGCCTTCCCTCAAACGCCTCGGACGCGCAGGCTCGCGCGGTCTTCGCTAATCTCTACCCACGCCTGCTCAAACTGAGCAAGTGTCCGGATTTCGTGGCGAACCGAGGCCATTATTTCGGAACCGGTTATCGCGAACCGGGGCAAACGGGACCCATTCGACCAGGGCTGAGCGATACAGACAAGCGCGCGCTCATTGAATTCTTGAAAACATTTTGAGCACCGATAGCGGCACCCGGCTGGCGATCAAACGGTTCGTTCACGGGGTCTTTATGGCCGTGTTGCATTTCGAGCGGCGCTTCGACCCGTTCTTTCGTCCGGCGTGGGATGCGCTGTTCCGGGAACCGAGCGCCGCGATCTTGCAATGGCTGATCAACTTGCGGCGCCCAGACGACCGGCTCGCGCTTGCGCAAGAGAAGCCGCTGCCGGGAGAATCGGAGTGTCTCGACTCGATCATTATCGACATGGGGACCTACATGCGCATGCATTGGCCTCCGGGAAACTACCAGCGCGCCGGGAACACAAAGACGCATGGGATCGTCCGCGGCGATTTTATCGTCCACGACGACATCCCGCCTGCACTGAGAAAGGGCATATTCGCCGAGCCCCGCACGTATAAGGCCTACGTGCGTTTCTCCGGCCCCGGACCGGATTGGCCCGCGGACATCGACGACGTCGGGTTCATGAGTTGCACGGTCAAACTTATGGGCGTCCCGGGGCCGAAAATCTTCGAGGACGAGCGGTTCACGCAGGACTTCTTGACGGTAACCACACCGACATTCGTGACGCCCGACGTTATTGCCAACGCACAGCTCCAACGCGAGTTGCGCGACAGCACCGAGTTCTTTTATTTCTGCAACTTCACGCGGCCGCATTTGCCGGACGCGCTGATGCAAGGACTGTGGAACAAAACGCAGTCCAGCCCGCTCGAGACCCAGTATTGGAGCTGCACGCCGTATTTGCTCGGCCAGGGCCAAGCGATGCAGTACTCGATCAGATCGACCCTGAAGACGCGAACCCGTATTCCCCGCCTGCCGCTGCGGCCCCCAGACGACTACCTCCGCGGGGCCATGGCCGCGACGCTTTTAAAGCAGGCCGTCGATCTCGATTTTCTGATTCAGGTGCAGACCGATGCGCATCGCATGCCGATCGAAAATGCGGCGGTGCGTTGGCCGCTGGGCCTTTCGCCATACGTGAAGGCCGCAACGATTCACCTTCCCGCGCAGCGATTCGACTCGCCGGCACAGCTTGCATTTTCAAACGTGCTGCGCTATTCGCCCTGGCACTGCCTTCCCGAACACAAGCCTCTCGGAAATCAGAACCGCGTACGCTGGCGAATGTACACCGAACTGGCAAACTTACGGCAGACCATGAACGCGGCTCCCCACTACGAGCCGACCGGCGACGAAGTCTTCGACTAGGTGGAGTACGATTACGTCGTCGTCGGTTCGGGGGCCGGAGGCGGCACCGTAGCCGCGCGACTTGCCGAACGAGGCGCGAGCGTGATCGTGCTGGAGGCCGGCGGCGATCCCCGCGCGCTTCAGGGCGGCGATCCGGCGAGACCCGGCGCCAACTGCCTTCCTTGCGATTACGACGTGCCGGCGTTTCACGCGCTGGCCTGCGAAAACGATGCCATGAAGTGGGACTTTTACGTTCGGCACTATTCCGGCGACGAGCCGCCCGGCGTGCTCTATCCGCGAGCCGCAACGCTCGGCGGGTGCACCGCGCATAACGCGATGATCTTCGTGTACCCGCACGAGGAAGACTGGCAGGGCATTGCCGATCTGACGAACGACCGGTCCTGGCGGCCGGAGGCGATGCGGCGCTACTTCCAAAGGCTCGAGCGCTGCAGGTATCGTCCCGATCAGTGGCTCTTAAGCCGCTTTGGCCTGAATCCATCGCGTCACGGTTTCGATGGCTGGCTCACCGCCGAACTCCCGCGTCTTTCCCCGCTGACCGCGCTGGACGTGTTCGAGCCGCTGTGGACCGAGATCGCGCGCGAGTTCGCGATGGACCCGGAAAAAATTCGACGGCTGCGCTGGCTATCGGAGGTCGGACTCGACGCAAATGACTGGCGCTTGGTGAAACAAAATTCCACCGGGCTCCGGTCGGTGCCGTTAACCACCCGCGAACATCGGCGCGCCGGCACGCGCGAACGGCTGCTGGACGTTCGCCAATGTGTCGGAGACCGTTTGAAGATCGAGCTCGACGCCCTAGCGACGCGCGTTCTTTTTGACGATCGAAATCGGGCGCAAGGCGTAGAGTACTTAAGCGGAGCCAACCTCTACCGCGCGGGCAGCGGCGCGGCCGACAGCGGCCGGCTGCAGACCGTTACGGCGCGGCACGAAGTCATTCTGGCCGGCGGCGCATTCAACACGCCGCAACTGCTGATGCTTTCTGGCATCGGGCCCCCAGAGCACCTCTCCGCGATGGGAATCGGCCTACGAGCCGCGTTGCCGGGCGTCGGCAGCAGCCTGCAAGACCGATATGAGATCGGCGTCGTCAATCGTTTGGCCGCGCCGTGGCCGTTCTATCGCGATGCCAAATTTTCACCGGCGGATCCGCAATTCCAAGAATGGAACGGGCCCGACCCCTCCGGCGTCTACACGACCAACGGCGCGGCGCTCTCGCTTGCGAAGGCATCTTCGGTCGCCCAGGGAGCGCCGGACCTGTTCTGTATGTTGCTGCTGGCCCGTTTCAACGGCTACTATCCAAACTTTTCACGGGAGCTCACTCAAAAGCTCGACTACATGACGTGGGTGGTATTGAAAGCGCATACCCGCAATCGCGCCGGGACCGTCCGGCTGCGCTCGAGCGACCCGCGAGACCCTCCCGAGATTGCATTCAACTACTTTCAAGAGGGGGGCGATGCCGATCTGCAAGCCATGATCGAAGGCGTGCAATACGTTCGCGATCTCGGAAAGTCGCTGCGCGAGCAGGGGGCTATGGTTGAGGAGCTGCCCGGACCGGCATGCGATACGGAGGAGAAGCTCGGCGAGTTCATTCGAAGCAACGCATGGGGGCACCACGCTTCCTGCACCTGCGCGATCGGCGATGCAGCCGCGGGCGGCGTGCTATCGAGCGATTTCCGAGTCCACGGCGTCGAGCGCTTGCGCGTCGTTGACGCGTCGGTCTTTCCGAAGATTCCGGGGTTCTTTATCGCGAGTTCCACCTATATGATTGCCGAAAAGGCAGCCGACGCAATCCTAGCCGCTCATAAGAAAGGACCGTAAAAATGCCCTCCGTCGTTCTCGTACATGGATACAGCGAAACGTCGCTCGGAGCGTACCAGCATCTGCCCGAGCTCCTGAGTGCAGCGGGATTTGACTCGATCGTTCTCTCGGCGTTCGATTCACTCGACGATTTCGTCACGATCGGCGACCTTGCGGGTGCGCTGGAGATGCGGGTCGCGGATCTGGAGGCTACTGGGTTCGACGTGAGCGCCGCAGCCTTCGTCTGTCACTCGACGGGCGCGCTGGTCGTCCGCAGATGGATGCTGGACCGCCGCGCCGCGGCCTCGTCCCCGTGCCAGGCCGTGCTTCCGCAGCGCCTGATTACAATGGCGGGCGCGAACCACGGCTCGAGTCTGGCGGAGATCGGCAAATCGCCGATCGGGTATCTTGAGAAGCTGCTCTCCAAGCACATGCTCGCGGTCGGAAAGGCCGTGCTCACCGACTTGGATTACGGCAGCGACTTTCTCTGGCGCCTGAACGACGAATGGTTGGACGCCTGGAACGATCCCGAGCATCCGCTCTCCAATCAGACGCTCGCGTTTAGCCTCGGCGGGGACTTTATCGGCAACGACCGTGCGATGAAGCTGTTTTGGGCAACCTGCGAGAGCGGAAGCGACAACACGGTGCGAATCAGCGGCGCGAACTTAAACTATACGATGCTGGAGGCCAACCCCGATTCCGACCCGCCAAAGATCACGCCGCGCGTGCTCAACAGAGCGGTGCCCCACCTCATCCTCTCGGGCTACTCGCATTTCGACAGCGAGACGGGAATTCTCCACGCCCCGGATGCGACCGATACGGCGTTCAAGGCGCTCCTCTTGGCGCTGCAGACGCCGGCAGCCGGCTACGATGCGCTTGCCGAGCAATGGCATGAAGCGAACGTAACCTGGATGAACGGAAAGATTAGTCAGACCGAACCCGGGAAGACCGGCGACGTCAATTCAACGGTCGTCTTCAACCTGCGCAATCAGGCGACGGATCCGATCGGCGACTGCATGATTGCCTTTTGGGACGAAGCCGAGATTAGCGGTGATCCACGAGACGTTACGCTTCCCCCGCAGCGCCCGCCCGGAGCGGAATACGTGCCGGCCGTCGAGACGGACGCAGAGCGCACGATACGCCAGGAGGTCATCAATGCTTCGCTGAGCTCGTCCGCAGCGATCCTGCCGAACTCGCCGATCCACAACGACGTGTCGATCGGCTCCTATTCGTTTTATCTCGACTACCCGACCTGGATCGGTGACGGCTCGCACCATCACGCAGTCTACATTGAAGCGGTCAGCGACAGCCAATACATCGGATACAAACCGACGATCTATCGGCCATCAGACGATATCAACCGCTTGATTCAGCCCAACCAATTCACGTACGTGCGCGTCACGCTCAACCGCAATCCGGGAAACGAGTATGCGTTTTACGCCTGGTCACCAGACCTCAATTTTGATGCACGGGCTGCAGCGATTTGGCGGCCATTCCCGACGCCGTACCAGGTACCGTCAAAACCCGCAGGGCCGCCGGCCCCGTCAACGTAGGCGGCTACTACCGGTCCGCGCTCCTAACGTTGGGGCTGCAGACAAAGACTCTTCTGCGTATTTGCAGCGGAGCAGCTAAAGGCTACACGTCGTTCCGTTCGGCCCGATGTTCATTTGGGCGAAAAAGTTGGGGTTTGATCCGACCGTAAAGCTTCCGGAACACGATGTCGATGTTCCATTAGCGAAATTAGCCGTTAGCGTAAAGGCGTGCGGACCGGGATAACAGCTCCAGGTCAACCCCGTATTGCCGCTCGGCCCGAATTGAAAGTTCCCTTGATCCTGACCGTCGATCTGCACATCCATTGTGCCGGGCGGATTCCAAGGACGGGTTGTGGACTCAATAGTGCACGTAAGCTGCTCTGCAACCGTGACCGGCCCAGTCGCGGACCGCGCCATCGCCGGCACGGGGCGCACGACAGCAAACAATAAGAACGCCGCTGCAACGAGAACGCTCAACGCCCGTAACATCTTACATGACCTCCTAGTACTGACGGGGGTCTCTTTGTTGCATAGACTAGCGCCTGGTTGCGTAATTGTCAACGCCACCAGGCGACGACCGGGTTCGTCGGCCCAGAGAGCGACCGTCCTACAGGCAGCACGGTCTTGGCGGCAGTGCGCTTGGCTGCTATAATAGCCAGAGTAGCCGAGCCTTAGGAGGCAGATAGCGCAATGCGAAGCGACTCCTTGCTGGCGTTTGTCGGATGATTCTTCCCAGGCGCGCCAGGCCGATCGGAGCCATCGTGTTTGACTCTTTCACCGCGATGACAACGGCGTTATGACAGAGCTTCCCGAAACGCCGAAGCCCGCCTCCGCGCGTTTTTCGCGGCGCCGCTCATTGAATTTAACTCGCTGGCCCACCCTGGCGGCGGTATTAATTGCAGCAGCATTCGCGCTCATGCCGATTTTAGTGCATGACCAGGCAGAAGAGAGTAAGGCTGCGCAAGACGTTAGAACCGGCGCCTACTGCAACGCCCAGTCGGACGACCATGGAATTTGGCTTCCGGTATTCGCTCCCGGCGCGAGTCAAATCCGCGACGCGATCAACCTATGGCAGGTCGGCAAACCCAAGAGTTGCGCGGGCACTCCGAAGACGCTCTTGGGCGATTTGGCGCCTCCATCAAATTCGAGCCAGATCTTACTTGCCTTCGTGGTTTCCTGCTCGTTGCTATCGCTTCTGTGGGCCTTGGCGTGGAAGCACCTCGGGCCTGATCGCCGCTTCCAGTATTGGCCGATCGCCTTGTGCGTCTTGTTCTCAGGAGCGGTAGGCGCCAGCATTTATCTTTACCTGCACGCGCTTGGAGCGATGGCTCCGCTATACGATATAGACACCAAGTACGCTGCCGGTGACATCGTTATTGGAACCTTGCTATTCGTTGGAATTTTGAAACTCGACCTGCAGCAGCTTCCCTGGGCTCGCATCTCAGCGGGCTTCTTTGTGGTTACCGGGGTTTTGCTTTTTGTTAACTACCGATTTGCACAACATAGGGCCGAGGAACTCAACGCCGAGGGCATTTCTTACGGCGGCAATGCCAAGCCTGTACCGGCCTCGATCACGCCGGGGTTCGTGATGGTTTCAACCTCACCGTCAAGCCTAACGAACTCGCCGTCGTACTACTTCCGTTTTTCTACGTCTTCCGACCAGGCGACGGCCGGCGACACGTTCCAGGCGTTTCTAAATATGTTCTATCACAAGGGGGACTTTGCAAACGACGAGACGCTTGTGCAGGCTCAGAACCTAAAATCTCCACAGTCGATCGAAGTTCCGAGATGTGACTACTCAGTGTCTGCGACGTTGGGATCACCTACGTTTACCACGCGTCGCGCGGTGCTAGGTGAACCGGTTTCAATCGGCCCAGTGGCACGGCCCCCAGCCACCGCGACGTGGTCGTGGTTGGTCGTTGCGAATCCCACCGGAAGACAGGACCTAATGCTTTCTCCAAGCCTGACGGTCGTAGGTGGGCCAAGCGGTCTCTGCCGATCGAAACAGGTCTTTCCTCTACGACCAATAGTGATGGAAGTTCGAGTGTCACGAGCAACCGACTTCGTCGCGGACGCTTCCGTTGTGACTAGCTCCCTGGCCGCCACGGCGGCGCTTCTCGGCGTGCTGTCTGCAGTTATAGGCTTTGTAAAGCGCGGCGACGACTCATCAGTTCAGAAGGAATCTACACCAGCCTAAACTTAGAACTAAAGGGCTGGCCATCAGGGTCACATATCCTTTAAGCCCGTCTTACCCTTATAACTCTTACTTGACGAGATATCCCATCGCCCGTGTCTTCCATTTGTGAGTTCTCGGACTCGAGTTCTTTGAGCCGCGACAAATCGGTGGTTTCGAGGCCGCCGCATTTGCTGCGCCATAGCCGCAGCGTGTTTACGTGAGCGCCGTCTTTGCGGGCGAGCTCGGCGGCTGGACGGCCGGCATCGAGTTCGTTAAGTATCGCGACCATCTGCGCTTCGGCGTGGCCTCGCTTGCGCGTGTGGGTCTCCTTTGCTGGCCATCTTGGCCGGAAACCCACAATTCCCGTTGGACTGGTTTCCGGGGCTCAAATCCCTTGCGCGCCGCCACGGCATCCACGCGAGTACGATCCGACTTTGGCGGTCAAAGTACGCCGGCATGAACGTAAGCGATCTCGCACGGCTAAGCAGCTCGAGGCCGGGAACGCGCAGATGCAGCGCATCATCGCTCGCCAAACGGTCAAGATCGATGCCATCGAATGTTAGCGCCGGCGGTGAAGACGAGTTCATGAACTACAAGCGGTTTCGCCGAATCTACCGCCTTGCCAATCTTCAGATCGGCCGTCGGCGCCGACGTGGCCGAGCCAAGATCGTGCGCGGCAAGCTCCTGAGTCGCGCGACCAAACCGTTCGAAGGCTGGACGGTCGACTTCATGCACGATTGACTCTCCGGAGGCCGAGCCTTCCGGACGCTTTCGCCGAGCCTTCCGGACGCTTTCAATGGAGGATGAGTTCAGCTGCAGCGGCCTCGCACTAGAGCTATCGTTCTCGTTCCCGAGCCGATCGGCGATCGCCGTTCTGGATAGTGTTGGGGCGATCTACGGCTATCCGCAGTATCTGCGTCCAAGTTGATGCAACTCTGGTCGGAGGAGCACGACGTCGAGCTACTCCTTATCCAGCCCGGTAAACCGACGCAGAATGCCTTCATAGAATCTTTCAATAACCGCGTTCGCTGCGAATTCCTAAACACCCAGTTGGTTCCACACGCTTCCCCAAGCCCAGCTCAACGCGCACGGGTGGCTGCATCGCTACAACACGACGCACTCGCACAGCGCGCTCGATTATCGAACGCCCGAGGAGTTCCTCGCGACCTACGAAACTACCCAACCTCCACAGAAATCAGTGGCTGCATGACGGGGCCGACGCTGGGAGTATGATACTATGGCCGCGCCGGCGGATAGACCGCAACGGCAGACGCCCATACGTGGTCGGCGAGCTTGCTGACGTAGGAGCCCTTCGGATACGTGTAGAGTGCAGCATATAACGTATCCGCAGCCTCATCGGCGGTACGCACGTGTTTCGCATTCGCTTCGATCGCGAAGGTTACCGGAAGCTCTGCACCGGCGAGCGTGGTGACGACCGTTGGAGAACCCAGCGAACCACCCGAAGGCGGCGCGTAGGTGTAGATTGCCTGCTTGCTCACGTCGCCGACGAGGATGCTCCCATCGGAGACCTGGACGCCGCCAGGATACGCGATCGTGTTTCCGACGCTTAGCGTCGTAATCGACGTCGCCTTGCAGCCGCCGGAGACCTCGCCGACGAGGGTCACGCCGGCCACGGTTTGTCCATCAATGAATAGATTTCCCGACGCGTCGAACGCATCGTTGAAGAAATATACCCAGTTTGGATCTTGAATGGTCTTGCACGGCTGCGTCGCATTCTTCGCGAAAAAGCTCACGCTTCCAGGCATAAGGGACGTCGTCAAATAATTCGTGACGCCCACGAGGCCGCTTTTGTCGACCGCGACGTCTTCCGCGTTCTCGCCGGCATCGTTCAACGTCGATTTTATCGAGGTGTATGGCTTTGCATAGACGATAACGTTGCTGAAACCCGTGTTCGCAACGTACAGGTTCTGCGCGCCATCCGTGGTCAGGCCCGTCGGATCGGCGCCTATCCCGTCGAAAAGTATCGCATTGAGCTGGCCGTTGGCGCCCCACACGGTTACCGTCGCCGTGCCGGCGTCTGTAACGAAGGTCTGATTGCCATGGGGCGCCTTTATTGCGGCCACGTTGACGAACGGCCTCGCGCGGCTCGACGCGACGCGAGGCCGCGCGGTTTGGTTCAGCCCCGCGACAGCAACGGCGACCGCCGGCGACGGGGATCCGGTTCCAGAACAGCCCGCGAGCAACGCGACGGCGACGGTGCAAGATAATGTGCGCATGAGATGAACGCTCCTAAATCTCTTTATCACGTTACGGGCTCGCAGCCGGATTGACCGCGATGCCATATGCAGTTACCAAATGGGGCTCGTTGAACGACTTAACGAACCGGCCGCCAGGATACGTGTATTCTATTCGTCCGTACGCTACGTCGGAGTGCGCGATCCAGAGATGGCGATCGTCGCGGGTCATCGCGAAACCCTCCATTTCAATTCCGGCCGACAGTTTGGTCGTCGCAATCGGGGCGCCGAGCGAACCACCCGAAGGCGGCGCGTAGGTAAGGATTTCCGGAGTGAAGGTGGTGTAGTTTTGGTTCAGGATCAGGATGTTGCCGTGGACCACCTGCACCCCGGCGACGCCGGAGAGCGTATTCCCGACGGTCAGCGTCGTGACCGACGTGGCCGCGCAACCGCCCGAGACTTCGCCGACGAGCGGGTTCCCTTCGCGGTCAACGCCGTCGACGAAGAGGTTTCCGGAAGCGTCGAATGCCCCGAAGGATATCTCGTTCCAGTTCGAATCGCTCACGTCCGCGCACGCCGACGTGGAGCCTCTCTTATAGAAGGTCACGTCGCCGGGCCCCGACGGCGCCGTCTCGTTCATGACGCCGACGAGCCCGGTCTTGCTCACGGCAACGTCCAACGGATATCGACCGGGTTCGTTCAAGGTTAAGCTGACCGACTTATACGGTTGCGAATACACGAAGACGTTTGCACTCTGGGAGTTCGCGACGTACAGGCTCCCCGCCGAATCGGTCGTGATACCGAAAGGAGCCTCGATACCTTTCTTGAGGCGCGTTTGCAGGTGCCCTTTGGCATCGAAGACGCTAACGGTGTTGGAAAAGCTGTCGGAAACGATCACCTGATCGGCGGCCGGCGACTTCGTATTTGGATCCTGGGGCAGCGCGCCGAGTTGGGTCAGTGTTGAACTCGGCGCATTCGCTGTCGGAGGCTGCGAGCCGCCGCCCGAGCAGCCGGCGAGCAATGCGGCCGATGCCGCACTACGAAGAAAGAAGCCAAGGAATGAAGATGTGCTCATGGTTTGCCTAAAGGCCCTTTTGGCCAGGATCGAACGCGAAGCCGTACGGCAGCATGAAAGAGCCGGAATACGTCTGACGACTGGTGCCGCCCGGGAAGGTATACGACTGACCATAGGACGTCTGGTACGCAACGTAGACGGGACACCCCACGACTTTGCCATTCCTCGTAACGCCAAAGTTGATGCAGTCAAAGGCGGTGCTGATCGAGTTACCGGTCGGCGAGCCCGCTTCGGTGTACTCGGTGATTGTCTGCGCGCTCTGATCGTCAACCAGAAGGTTACCGGCATTATCCGGCTTGATGCCGCCTGGACCCCCGAGGCTGATCGGGAGTTGGATGGCTCCGTGCTGTTTGCCGTGCGGAAATTCCACGACGGTGCCGTGGAAGCTCAAGATGACCGTCGCGAACACGTTACCTGTAGCGTCGCAGGTCAGGGCGTCGTTCTGGAGTGCTCCCGGATAGGTCAGCGATCGCGTCGGGCTGACGCTGCCTCGAGGGTAGACCTCGATGGCGGTGGAGTCGTCCCCGGCGACGTAGACCGTGCCGTTCGGGCACATCGTCACGTCGAGCGGCCCGGCGCCCGGGTCGTTGAGCGTGCTGAGCGGCATCGTCGCACCGCGCGCGAATTCGAGAACGTTGTTGGCACCGGCGTTCGCGACCCAGAGGTTGCGTTTATGGTTCAACGAAGAGACCTTCGGGATTGCTGAGGCCACCGATTTGACCCTGCATGGTTCCCTTGAGGTCAAACACGGTCACGCTGTTCGTGAGGACGTCAGAGATGTATGCGAGAGGCGCGCGCGCTAGCGGCCGGGCCATCCAGCTCGTCGTCTGCCGGCCTTGGCCCTTGGATGCGCGAAAAACACTTTGCTGTTGCGGCACGTTCGCCGACATGGGCGAGACGGCGCTTCCGACTTGCGAGCCCCCTGAACAGCCGGCAAAGATCGTTGCCGTTACGATGGCGGTCAACGCGAGACCGGCTAGATTGTCACGACGCATTCGATGTTCTCCCTCAAACTAAAGAAACTGATGGGATACCCTTCCCCGGTTCGGCCCGCGCTGCATTGGCCAAACGTGTCAAAACCATGTCATTTGGTGCTCCGGTAGCCGCGTCACCCGCAGAAGTCTAGGTCGTCCAGCTTTCTGGCCGGGAGCTGCTTGAGACGAGCGATATTCCGATAGGACTTGTCGATGCGGTGCACGTCGAACTTCGAGCAGCAGCCGGCGTGCGCGAGATCGAGAGACTGCTTCATGACGGTAACGGCCTCGCGCCGCTCGCCCTCAGCCTCCAACCCCAAGGCGACAACCCTTCCGGCGGTCGCGACGAGCCTTTGGTTGCCCGACCGATTCGCCCTCTGCAACACTGCACGGGCTTCAACGGCTCCTTCTTTCGCGTGACCCTGCCGAATGAGGATTTCAGCGGCCGTTAGCGGGAGGTGCTGCAGCGCGGGATGCTCTTCACCCCTTGCGGAGAGGCATCGGCTCCCGAACTCGGCGGCCGCACCGACGCAGCCGGAGTCGAGCGCAGCAGTCGCGAGGTTGTTATACGTCCGAGCGATGACGCTTTTATCGTCCGTCAGCGCAACGCCGCCCAGCGCCACGTCCCGGTATCCTCGCGCCAACACGACGTTGCCGCTTAGGTAGTACGCCGAGGCTAACAACGACGCCCCTTCAGCCACGACGTTCGTCCAGCCATTTGAAAGCGCGAGATGCAACAGTCTCAGCGTGTGCGCTTCCATGTCAAGGGTGAAGCCGTTCTGCTTCCACTCGGTAATCGCTTTCACGGTATGCAGGGCAAACGTTTCGTAGCAGTCCAGGTCGTTAAGCTCTGGACAAATGTCGTCGATGGCGCAAGAAACGGCAAGCATACTCCGCAAGTCGTCGGCATACACGAATTTCTGCGCCAGTGCAAACAACAGACGAAGTATCGTCAGCGATATCCATCTGTCGGTCGTCGCTTCCAGCGCTACGCGCCGCATGAGGTCACGGACCCGTAGGTTCCAGATCTGCGTCGTGGCGGCTTGGTCAAGAAGTATCGCCAAGAGGTACAGCGCAAGATTCAGACGCGAGTGCGAGCGCGTGCCTGCGAGCGAGGCAATGCGAGCGTTGATCTCCTTGTACGTTTCTAGGGCGTCGTGGCCCCTCTTAAAGTCGTGTTGCATCAGCGCCAGGTTGCAGAGGCCGAACATGGCCGCTTCGGGGGGCGACTTTGCGACGTGTGTCCGAATGAGCTCAGTAGCATCGCGCACTCGGCCGGCGCGAAAAAGCGCAAGCGCTCGACCGTGCACGAGGTCGTGGAGGGAGGCCGGCGTCAGATGCACCGTTTTCGTTAAGATGTGCGGTAGCGCGCGTATCCATGCTTCGTGCCGCTCTCTCGCAAGCTGCCGGGGCGATATCTCAAACTCGCCCGCGAGGCTGGCTACGCTTTGGGAGCCAAGATCGCATTGCAGAAGGCAGGCCGATTGACGCTCCCCTCGTTCAGATCGACCGAGGCGCACATCACCGTCGCGAATTATGGTAGCAGCCCGGGCTACCCCAGCGCGAAGCTCCTGCGCCGTGAATTTGCCGCCGAGCAGATCCGGGCCTACCAGTGGATTTCGAAGCAGCTGCTGATCGTCACGCAGGTGACGGAACAAGTGCTTCACAGCAACCTCACGAGCCGCCTGCGGATCTGTCCTGGGCATGTCGTTCCCCTTGTGCGGCCGGCCTCGTTCAAGGCGGCCAACCCCTTATTCTAGCGCACTCGAGAGTCCATGAATATCGTGAAATGTGGGGGAACGCCGGAGAACGAAACCGGTCGCGTGGCGTTCTACTACTGGTCCATCCTGGGGCTCTGGTTATGTTTCCTAGCCGTTTGGGTGATCTCGAGCCTGGGCGCAAAAAAGAGCGTGCGCGACCGCGCGTGGTCCTGCGGGGTCGTGCTGCGCCTCATCGTCGTCACGCTCATCCTGTTTTCGCTGCGTCTCCCTAGCATCTCGCACGGATTGCGCCACGCGACTCTGTACCTCGCCAACCGAAACGCTGCTCTGGGCGCCGCGGGCGTCGTGCTCTGCGCGCTCGGAATCGGCCTCGCCGTTTACGCGCGGTTCTACCTCGGCTCGAACTGGGGGCTGCCGATGTCGCGTAAAGCGAACCCGGAGCTCGTTACCAGCGGCCCCTACGCGTTCGTGCGGCATCCGATTTATTCCGGACTCCTCCTCGCGATGATCGGCTCGGCGCTTGCCGAGAGCGTCACCTGGGCGCTCGCCTTGCTCATCTTCGGGCCCTACTTCATCTACAGCGCGCGCGTCGAGGAGCGGACGATGGCCGGCGCGTTTCCCGAGCAGTATCCCGCCTATCGGGAGCGCACGAAGATGCTGGTTCCCTTCCTGTTCTAAGGAACCGTAACTTCGTTGAGTTTTGCGAAGATGCGATCTTCAGTAAAGGGCAGCGACGTGAAGCGAACGCCGGTCGCATCGCGCAAGGCGTTGCCGATGGCGGGGGGCACGGGGTTGTTCGTGTTTTCGGCGACCGATTTCGAGCCGAAGGGCCCGATCTTATCGTGCGTGTCGGCCCAGAAGACTTCCGTCTCCGGGGCGTCGGCGATCGCCGGTATTCGATAGTTGCGCAGCGTAGGATTGATCACGGCGCCGCTCTCGTTGTAGACCATCTTCTCCTGCAGAGCGTAGCCGATGCCCATCACGACGCCGCCGACGACCTGGCCGCGCAACTGGTGCGGATTGATCACGACGCCGGCGTCGACGGCTTCCACGCTATGGAGAATCACGATCTCTCCGGTGATGCGATGGACCGCTAGGCGCACGCCGTAGGCGAAAAACCCAACGGTCCGCGGCGAGCCGTAGGCCTTGCGAAACGCAGTGAACTCCACGCCTTCGGCCGCACCTTTCGCATATAGCTCTTTCAGCGGGATCTTGCGGCGGCCGCAGACGACGCGATCGTCGTCGAGGCGGCAGTCCTCGAGCCTCTCGCCGCTGCTCCGGCTGGCGTAGCTCAGAATCTTCTCGTGCAGCGCGACCGCGGCATTCTCGACCGCTTTGAGCGGCACCATCATGCCGACGCTGGCGAAGGTGCCGCTGTCGTACGGCGTCTTGTCGGTATCGGCGTTGAGCATGCTCACGCGCGAGGTCGGGCAGCCCATGATCTGCGCGACGACCTGCTGCTGCGCGGTGATGAGCCCGTTGCCGATCTCGGTCGATCCCACGGTAAAGTGATAGCGTGCCGTCTTCGCGCAGCTCGCATTCGGAGCCCGAGCGCTGTTCGGTCGGCGGAACGCAGTCGAGCATCGAGAGCGCGACGCCGGTGCCTTCCAGCCAGTGCTCCCCGTCGGGTTTGGGGAGACCGCGCCCGCTGCGCAGCGCGGTCTCGACGAGATCGAGGCATTGATCCAAGCCGTAGCTGCCCATCGTGAGATCCGTCGCCTCTTTCCAGGCGGATTCGATGTTGTCGTAGAGCCCGACGACGTTCTTGCGGCGAAACTCGAGCGGATCGATCTCGAGCATGCGCGCGAGCTCGTCGACGGCGCACTCGACCGCGAAGGTCGTCTGCGACGTACCGTAGCCGCGGAAGCCGCCGCCGCACTGCAGGTTCGTGTAGACGGCGTAACCGTCGCCTTTTTTGTTCGGGCACTTGTAGATCGCCCACGGGCCGGACATGCCGTTGGCGAGCGTCTCGCCGCCGTGGTTGCCGTAGGCGCCGGTGTTGGAGACGACGCGATATTGGATCGCGGTGATCCTCCCGTCTTTTTTGGCGCCGATCTTCACGTGCGTCTTCATCGGGTGCTTGGTCGTCGCGCCGGTGAACTGCTCTTCGCGGGTGAACTCCCACATCACCGGGCGCCCCAGCTTTAGCGTCGCGAGCAGCGGCAGGTCCTCGCTCATCATGTCTTGCTTGCCGCCGAAGCCGCCGCCGACGCGTTCGCAGAAGACGTGCAGGTCGGCGAGATTGAGTCCGAAGATGAAGCAGAGCTTGGACTTGACGATGAACGGACCTTGGACGCTCGTGCGGATGTGATAGCGGCCGTCGTCACCCCGCCAGCTAACCGACTGCATCGTCTCGAGATGCACGTGCTGCTGGCGCGGCGCGTCGTAGGTGTCTTCGTAGATCGCGTCGGCCTCGCGAAAGCCCTCCTCGACGCTGCCGATCTCACCGTGCAATTCCAAAAAGATATTCTGCTCGGGATGCATCGCGCGCGAAAACACACCCTTATCGTGCAGCTGCGGGGCGCCGGGGCGCATCGCTTCTTCGGGATCGAAGACGGCCGGCAGAATCTCGTACTGCACTTCGAGTTTGCGACAGCCTTCTTCCGCCGCGGCCTCGGTATCGGCGACGACGGCGGCAATGCGCTGGCCGACGAAGCGCGCGACGTTATCGAGCACGTACGTGTCGTCGGGGTCGACGCGATTGTCTTCGTGGATTGCCGTCGTGTAGCGCTGGCGCGGGACGTCCTCCCAAGTGAAGACGTTGACGACGCCGGAGACGGCGATCGCCTCGGTTCTATCGATCGATATAATGCGGGCGTGTGCGTGAGGCGAGCGCAGCACCTTAAGGTGCAGCATGCCATCGGGCGGCGCAAGGTCGGTCGTATAACGCGCGTGGCCGGTGACGATGTTGCGCGCGAAGGGATTTGGGACGCTCTCGCCCTTGGATTTGCCGGCCGTATCGGGCGCGACGTTCTTCTTCCCCGCGAACGCGTCGCGAATCGAACCATAACCGGTGCAGCGGCAGAGATTGCCCTTGAGCGATTGGTGGAGATCGTCTTTTTGCTCGCCGGTCAACGCGGCGCCCGTCATGATCATACCTGCCGCGCAGTAGCCGCATTGAAAGCCTTGCGCGTCGAGAAAAGCCTGCTGCATCGGATGGAGCGTGCCGTCGGGCTGCGCGAGCCCCTCGATCGTCGTAACGCTGCGCCCTTCGGCGCGAAACGCCGGGTAGAGACAGCTGTGCACCGGCCTCTCATCGACCCAGACGGTGCACGCGCCGCAGTCGCCGCCGTCGCAGCCTTTCTTCACGCCGTACCAGCCGAGATCGCGCACGAAGGTGCGCAAACATTGCCCGGCCGCCGGCGTCGCGGAGTAGGCCTTACCGTTGACGGTCAGGTTCATGAAGCGAAGAGCTCCTCGCAGATTTCCGCGGCGAAGTGATAGGTGAGGTGGCGGCGATGTGCCGGAGAACCGTGCACGTCGTCGAGGTAGAGCTCGGACGGAATCGCGGCATCGATCGCGGCGCGCAACTCACGTTCGTGCGGCCTTTCCCCGAGGCGGATTTGTACCGGGCGAATCGTCGCGGCGGTGACCGTCAGCAGCAGATCTTTCGATCCGCACGTCCCGATCAGCAGCACCGAGGAGCGACCGAGATGCGTGAGCGAGGCGCGGCGGAAGGCGTGGCGTCTGCGCAGCGCGCTTACCGGCACATGAATCGCGCGCAGGAGCTCGCCCGGCGCCGAGCACGTTGGCATGCTGGCCGGTTATGAAATCGATCGCCGGCACGCGCCGCGCATCGCCGTCACGCGGCCAGAGCTCGTAGACGCCTTCGAGCGCGACGGCGAGCGAGATCATCGGCCCGGCCGGCAGCGACATCACGATGTTGCCGCCGACCGTCGCTTCGTTCCAGATTTTAAACGACGAAAGAAACGAACGGCAGCACTCGTGGATCAGCGAGGCTTCCGTCCACTCTTTCGGTGGCGTAAACGCGTAGAGTTCGGCGATGCGGCAGGTCGCGCCGATTTCAAGGCCGGCGTCGCTTACGGTCAGCGAAGGCCAGCCGAGCGTTTCGAGATCGATCAGCGTGTCGATGTGAATCTGCGGTTCGGAGAAGAGCCACGTGCCGCCGGCCAGCCATGCGTTGCCGGAACGCCAACCCTGAATTTCTTCAAGCACGAGCGGGCGCTTGACCTCGGTGACCGTGTTTAAGTTCACCCTGCAAACCTTAGAGCAGGCGCCAGAAGATCAGCAACTCAATCGCGTAGCACGCGAGCAAAAGAACGGGACTCCACGCCACGACCCAACGCGGCGCACTCTCGGGAAAGAGCCAGCCGTGAAAGACCTTGATCGCGACCGGCATCAGCGGCCACGTCGTCACGGCGACGCTGATCGCGTTGCCGATGAAGGTGCCCAGCGCGCCGAGCCCGCGCAGATGCGGCATTAGGAACTTCAGCTCGAGCATCACGACCGGGAAGAGCCCAAGCAGCACGAGCGCGGCGGTCTTCCAAACGTTGGGCGGCTTTCCGGTGACCGGATTGAGCGGAACCCAGCCGGGAAACGACGTGTCAACGCGATGAGCGACGACGCGATCGACGAGCTCTTCGGCGTCTTTGACCAGCGCTGCGCGCGCGGGCGATGCGAGCCACGCGTTGAGCTTTTCGATCGTGTCGAAGCGCAGCAGCGTCGTCCACGCCGTCTCGCCGCTCGCGGGCGGCTGCATGTACGAGCCGCGAAATCCGGGGAAGCCGCTTTCGAGCTTGTCGATGCGATTCGCCCACTCGCGGTAGTCGCTCTCTCTGCCCGGCTTGACTTCGGTGACGATCACTTCGGTCGCGCTGTTCTGCACGTAGAACTCGGTGGCGGCGCTGCCGGTGAGCTCGATCACTCGCGCGCCCTCGACCAGCGGCTGCGCCTCCGCGATCAGCGCGCGATGGTTCTCCGAGACGCGCCAGTTGCGCAATGCATCGAGCGACTCAAAGCGCATCACCGCAACCCACTCTTCTTGATCGGGCGGCGTCGGCGGCCAGATCTCGCAACTGCGGCTGCCCTGGAATGCCAGCGCGCCCTTCTGCAGACGCGATGCCCACTGCGAGAACGCTTCTTCCGAGCCGGCGCGCGGACGCGCGGCGACCAGGAGGTGAACGCCGTTGCCGTTCACGTCGGACGATGCGGCTGCGAGCGTGCAGAAACTGAGATCGTATTGATATCGACGATCTCTATTCTTGCACGATAGGCGGACGCCTTCTCGCTTCTTAGGGTGAGGCGAGCGAGCTTGTTCGGCTAGCACTCAACTTGTTCGGCTAGCACTCAACTTGAAGACCCGCTTGCGGTTTCAGTTTTCGCGGAGCAGCGATTCGACGGTCGCGCGGACTTCGTCGTCTTGCAAGTCGCCCACGATGACCTTACGCAACCGGCCGTGCCGATCGAAGAAGAGTTGCGTCGGCCAGGCATCGGCGCCGTAGGCCTTCCAGAGATCGAAGTAGTTGTCGATCGCAACGGGCCAGACGATGCCTTGCCGCGCCAGGCTTTGCTCGACGTACGGGCGCCCCCGTTCGGCCGGCGTCTCCGGCGCGTGAATGCCGACGATCCGCAAACCGCGGGCGCGATCGTTAGCGTTGAGCGAGCGCAGATTGGGAACGACGTTTTGACAGTTCGAACAATCGACCGTAAAGATGTCGATGACGACGACGCGGCCGGCCAGGTCCGAGGCCGTGACGCGACCGTCGATCCATTGCGTCGCCGAGTAGAGCGGGACGAGCGTCTTTTGCCCGGCGGACGCGTTCGCGCTTATCGTCGAGGTTGCGACCAGAAGGCTCATGAGTGCAACAAACCGCGCTTTCATACCCTTGGAACGCGCGTGAGCTCCGGGCGGATGACCGGATGCAGGATGGCGCCCCGAACCCTAGGAGCGGGATTTAACTTTCGCTTACGCGGGCGGGCTTGCGCAACTCTTTGGCTCTGCGCATGGGAGTTGAGGTCTCCGTACCTAAACACTCGGTGTGCTCGAGTGACACGATCTCAAGATCGCGCGTTTGCTTCTTGCGTGTGCCTGCGCCTCTGCCCTCGCATCGTGTTCGAAAGATTCACCCGCGCCGCGAGCATCCGGGCCGCTTTACCAGCTCACCGAGCGCAACGATTCCAAGCGTTGCTATCAAGCCATAAAGCACACCGATTACGCCAAGATGGAGGTCTCCCGCAAAGCCTGCCGCGGAGATCATGCGATCGATGCCGAGCGTGAGACCGGAAGGGCTCCCAACGTTGACCTATTGGCTGAAGGCTTAAGCCCTCGGCGAGGCCGCCTACGATGCCGACGCTCACGACGCTGCGTGGTGGATCGCGCAGACCGCGGGAATGGACTTGGACCGTCCCGACGCCGTCGATCCGCGCCGCTCAACGCATTGTTGGAAACGAGACCTTCTCAAATACACGCAAGCTCGCCGCTTCGCTTGGCGTGACACCGGATCGCTGGGGATGACGTGGATTTGCAATGTGGAATAGTCTGGCATGCTAGCATTGCGCCGATTCGCCGCTTTGACCACTCTGCCGGTTTTTGTGCTCTCGGGATGCGCGCCCGGGAGCGTTCGCTCAGTACCGGCCGTTCCGTCTATCGCTGCCCCGACTCACGTCATCCCTGCCAAGCGGGGGAAGGTCTCGCTCTACGATGATCCCTACGGCGATCCGACCCCTGCCGGCATTACTGCAGGCCCCGACGGCGCTCTTTGGTTCAGTGACCCCGGAAACGACACGGTCGGGCGGATTACGACCAGCGGACAATACACCCTCGATCAGAGGGCCGGAACCGAAGTCTCCGACGGCATCGTAACCGGGCCCGACAAGAACCTCTGGTTCACGCTGGAGCTAGAGTACGGCGGGATTGGACGGATCACGCCAGCCGGCGTTGTGACCTTGTTCGAAGATCCCGGAGGCGAATATCCGGCCGGCATCACCGTCGGCCCTGACGGCGCGCTCTGGTTTGCCGAGTTCAACGGTACCGTCGGGCGCATGACGACGAAAGGCAAGGTCACGCATTTCACGGTTGCCCCAAGCGACGCCGAGCTCCAGGGAATTGTCACCGGGCCTGACGGTAATCTTTGGGTCACGCAGGAGGTCGTCGCCGGCAGCCGCTTCTCCGATCAGGTCATCCGCGTTTCAACCAGCGGCAAATTTAAATCGTTCAAAGTCGGAAAGGGTGAGTTCGCCGCGGGACCCGACCAAATTTGCGTCGGACCGGATGAGGCCCTCTGGTTTACCGAAGTCGACGACAACGCGATCGGCCGCCTCACGACGACCGGGAAGTTTAAGCAGTTTTCGATTCCCGACAAATACGGGTCGCCCAGCGGCATTGCAACGGGTCCCGACGGCGCGCTGTGGTTTACCGAGTCGCCGGGCGAAATCGGGCGAATGACAACCTCTGGCAAAATGAAGTTCTACAGCGTACCGGGCAGCGATCCAAGTCTCCAACAAATAACGGCTGGCCCCGACGGCGCGATGTGGTTTACGAGCGTCTTCGGGCCCTCGGCAATCGGCCGCGTTGCGACGCGATGAGTTCCCGACGGGTTCTCGCTTGCTCAGGCATTTTAGAGCAGCGCTTGATTGACGACGAGGTCGGGCTTTTCGACCTGGCCGACGGAGATTTTCCCGCCGTTACCGGTCGTACGGTCGCGTGTTCGGGGCTACGTTCTCCATTCGACCACATCGTCGGGCAGTTCGCCGCCGCTGCGTCGAAGCCAATCGGCAACTTCGGACGACGGATCGGAGATTGTGATCGCCAGCGTTTGCGCTGCGCGCGTGAGGGCCATAAGCACCCACCGCTTTGCGACGGCTTCCGGCGTGCAGCGGTCGTTCGGACGAAGGTTGGGGTGCGCCACACGGTGCGTATAGAACTCATCGAGCGCGACGAGGACCGTCGACCAGCCTTCTAAACCTCGCATCGAGTCATACAGTACGACGCGAATTTCATCGTCGTCGGGAACCTCTGTGCGACGAACCTCTTCATCGCAGCCATTCCATACGCGGTACCCCCACGACCTGAGCGCCTGTGATACCTTCGAATCGCGCTTCGGCCCGTCGGAAACGATCTCGCTCGGCGGCACGCAGACGAGGAGTTCTCTGGGGTGCAGTTTCGCCGTTTGCAACGATGTGAGGACCTCGTCGAAAAATTCGCGATCGTAGGGGCGTGGCAGGATGACGATACGGCCGCCGGAGAGTTCGCGGTGTGGCGTGATCCGCCAACCTTCCATTCCCATCGCGCTCGCCATCGCCGTCGTGAACTCGGCAACGTTGCGCGACATGCGGAGGCTCTGAGCGAGGTCGACGTGGAGGCGAGCCTCGCGCGTGACGCTCGTCGTCCAGTCGCACGGCGTTTGCCGGCGCACAAGCTGGTCGATGCCGTCGGCGAGCACCATCTGTTCGGGTTCATAGAATATCCGGAGGAGGTCGCGTTCGCTGTCGAGGCAATCCTGCGCCTCGTCGATGCAGACGTAGTCGAAGGCGTAGCGATCGGGCTCGAGCTCCTTGAGGATCGCCGCTTCGCTGCGGCGCTCGTCGGCCGGCTCGGCGACCAGGAACGCGCGAAACGTAGCGTCGAGCTGCTGGTAGTCGATGTGACCATCGACTCGAGCGATGTCGGCGCCGAGCTCGGCGGAGGCGTGCACGAGGAAGTTGACCAGCGTGGCAACGCGCACGTGACGATCGACCAGCGCGTCGTCGTTGACGACCGACCGGATGAGGCGCTCGATCTCGTGGCAGAGCGCGTGGTTGTACGTCAGCACGAGCATCCGCTCTTGGCGCACGCGCGCAACGTACTCGGCAAGCAGTGCGAGCGCAGTCGATTTCCCGCTGCCGGCGCGTCCGGCGAGACGCACCTGGCGCGAGCCCAGCGCGTTTTTGACCTCCTCGAATCGACCGTTCGCGATCGTGGCGTTGGTGAGGCGGTCGACCGCCGCGCGATCGCGAGGCGGAATGCGACGCTTCTTGGCGAGGATTTTGCCGAAGGTCTCGATTGCGCGGTGGTACGATGGCGCCGGGTCGGCAAAGAGAATGCGCTGGCGGGTCGCGGCAGCCTGCAGCATATCCGACCAGGTAGCCTCGCGCCCAACAATGTATGCCGGAGCGGCGCGGAGTTCATTCTCGGGCATGTCGGTAAGCCAACCAAGGCCGTGGACGAATGGCATCTCGTCGGTGTAGCGCTTCAGGAAGTCTTTGACTCCGATGACGCCGTCCTCAATCTGCTTGCCAACCGAACGTCTCGAACGTGCGCGACCGTAGACTGGAAAGAGCTCCGACCCCTCCATTTCGAAAGATTCACGACTTTGCTGCTTCACCTCGACGGTTAGGAGGCCGCAGGTAATCGAGGTCTCCGGCGCTGTTCCGCCGTCGCGCAAGCGAACGGCGGCAACTGGACGAGGGTTCGCAAGCGATATCTCAACCGCGAGGTCGACCTCGAACATCAGGCGCACGCCCACGAAGATTCGCACGCGGTCCGCGCTCGGCGATTGCGCTAAGTCACGCCACTCCGCGAGAATAAGGTCTCGCAGATGCCGTGCGATTGGCAGTTCGTTTTCGGGCGAAAGCGGAATGATCTCGATCATCGTCCGCGCTCATTGTACGTGCCCATGATGCGCCTGTCGAGGCGCTTATAATCAAGAAGCCGTGGCATAGCAGGCCCTTCAAGACCCATTTCGTCGCCGGCCCGGTTTGTCAACGCTCGGGATTCATCGTTTTTTCGGCGTCCGCCAATGCCCGCGGCGAGCGAATCTCGGCAACCTATCTCGACGGGTCCTCGACCGCCGGGGCGTTTGCCGAATGTCTCGAGGGACCCATCTCCCATGGCGAATGACTCATCCCCGTCGCTATAAATGATGTACGCTAGGCGGGAGTTCGAAACTACATCGGCACGACGAGCACGTGCGGATTGAAGCCCGCGGGCGGAGCGTCGGAGGTGCCGGGCGGCGGGGGGATCGGATGCAGGCCGAGCGACGCACACGACCACGGGCTCGGGATCGCCCGCACGACGTCGTCGGGAATCATCGCTTCTTCTGCCGCGATCGGCGGCTTTTCGCCACGGAGTCGTTGCTCGTCGAAGCCGCCGGAGAGATCGCCGGTTTGATCGGTCGCGTCGCGTGGACCGAACGGCATGTAGCGCGATTCATCGGGGAGCTGCGCGAGCGGCGTGCGGTTGAAGAGATGCTCGACGAACTTGATGACCGAGGCTTGATCGTCGGACTCATGGATGACGGCGTTTTGCGCGTACGGCGAGATCAGCAGCATCGGCACACGCTGGCCGTTGCCGCAGGGGTTACCATCGGGACAGACGAGCCATGAGGGCGGCGGCACGTGATCCCAGTAACCGCCCGGATCGTCCCAGGTGATGACGATCGCCGATTGGCTCCAGTATTTGCTGCGCGCGATGGTGTTGACCAGCTGCGCGACGTCGGCCTCGGCGACTTGCAGATCGGACTCGCCAGGATGGTCGTCGTCGCCGGTAAAGGTGTGCGGCGCGGCGTTGGCTGGATGAAGCCCTTGATTGCTCGCGAAGCCACCCTTTAGGTAGGAGAGCCCGCTATCGCCGAGCTTGCCGGCGGCGACGTCGGAGGCGAACTGGGTGATGTCGGCCACGCCGCGATCCATCGACGCGTTGTTGGCGATGTAGCCGAAGTAGTGCGGCGCGAGGTGATGGGTGACCAGCGACGTGCGCCCGGGATCGGCGGGGTTGTTGTAGCCTTGTTGATACCAGGTCCAGTTGACGGCCGCGTCGCCCTTGCCGCGCAGGAAGGCGATGTCGTCGCCGATGTCTTGCGTGTAGTTCTTGAGGCCGCCTGCTTGCGCGCCTTCGAGGTTGAGCAGCACGGTCGCGTAGGTTTGGTCCACCTGCTTCTCTGCGCTGGAATCTTTCGTGTTGTAGGGGCCCCAGGCGGGATCGAGATCGACGAACATCGGAACGCCGCGGCCGGCCGCTCCTTTCGGGTCGGCGGTGTAGGGCGGACCAGCAGTGCCGTACTTTTTGTATTCCGTCTCGCCATTTTGCGCGGCGATGATTTCGACGTTGCTCGGCGACGACGGCGCGCGCGCTCCTTGGAAGAACGAATCGTAGAGTGCGAAGCGGCTCGCGTACATCCAGAGGTAAGGAATCGTATCGCAATCGACGTGCGCCATCGACTCGTCGCCAATCGAGGCGAGTTCGGAGGGATCGGTCATGCCCAGCTCCTGCTGCGCTTTTGGCGGGAGCTTCTGCGCCCACGCGATCTCCGCGGCAACGAAGCGATCCATCTTTCCGTCGTTGATGCCGGAATCGACGAGCGTGCGGGCGTTGTTCAGCAGACCGAGGTCGGGAGTGGTGACGCGAAATGCGGCTCGTTTGCCGCTTGGCTATCGGGTTGTATTGCGAGAACCCGTGAGCGCGAGCCGCATCAGTATAGATGCCGTCGGCTCCCTGAAACGTGCCGAAGTAATGGTCGAACGACCGGTTCTCCTGGTAGATGACGAACACGTAGCGCACGCGATCGCGCAAGAGGCTTTGCAGCGACGGCGGCGGCCCCGCAGCGGCAGTCAGCAGCAAGGTTGCGATGACGAGTATAGCGGCGCGCATCGCAGCTAGGCTTTCGCCGCGGCTCGAGTCAAAAGATATTCCTGCGACACGAGATTGTCGGCGAAATGCGCTCACGCTGATCTCGTCGAACTCGCGGCGGATCTGCTTCGAGACGCTCCGGTTCGCCGGCTAAACGTCGCGACTAGTTTTTCCATCGGGCCGACGGAACGCTCCATAAACATGCGGTAGTGCGGGAGACTTAAGGCGGGAACGGTCATCACGCCGCGCTCAAACGCTGGCTCCTCGAAACCGGTTGCGAGGCGCTGGCTGATGATGGCCTCGTCGCCCCAGAGCACCGGCGGCGGGAAACCCGTCGGTAGCGGCTGCGAGTTGCCGCCGATGAACTGGAAGAGCTTCCCGACGAGCCGGTCGGGCGGCCAGGTCGCAAACGCGATCCGCCCTGAAGACTTAAGCACGCGCCGCATTTCGGCGATCGCGACTTCCGGCCGAGGAGCAAAGATATGTCCGAACTGGCTAAGCACGACGTCGAAGGAGGCATCGGGATAGGGAAGGCGTTCTGCGTCGCCCTCGACCCAATCAATTTCGGGAAACCCTGCAATTCGCGCGTGCTCCCGAGCCGCTTCGAGCAACGCTGGAGTTAGGTCGAGTGCGCTTGCCCGAGCTCCGGCCCGAGCTGCGGTAATCGCCACAACGCCGGTTCCTGTACCAACGTCGAGCACTGCATCACCCGGCGCGACGCCAGCGAAACGAACGAGATGCGCGGCGGGCGGCGTCGTGAAAGTCGCCGCAGGGGCGAATGAGGCCCACATCTCGCGTTGGCGGTCCTTGAAGGTGGCAAACGGATCGGAGGTCATGTACATTCCGTTCTGAGGCCCGGCGGCTGTCCCTACTCGCTTTTTGAGGCGCGCTCTCGTCAGCCTTTAAATCGCCCACTCGAACTCATCTTTGATATCCCCGCTTACGCGAAAGAGTCGCTCGGACGTGCTACAGGCGCACTTGATGCAGGCATTGCGCAGGATCGAACTCCACGGGAAACCTCTCATCGAACGGCCTCTTAGCGTCGTCAGCAACATCGAGCTTGACCGTCCGACGCAGACGGGAAAGAACTGATCGCCCCCGCGCGGCAAAGTAAGTTGGTGAAGTAGACGCACCTCACGCCGCGGCGATCTCGACCATTTACAAGTCGTCCGCAAGCGGTTTGCCGACATTGGCGGGATGCGACGTGGGTTCGAGATGCCGCCGACACACTTGGCAACGGCTACGTTTTGCCAAGTCGAAACCAGCAGTTCAGTTGTCTGCGCATGCTTGCGGCGTTCTGCGCAAAGAGCGCTGGGCGATGTCCGTTCGCGCCAGAGGGGTGTGGGAGGCCCTGCAGCACCCTAACCGGATCGACGAAACCGCGCTCGGCCACATAGAGCACCGCAGCTTCTGCCCACCGACCAAACGGGATAATCATGGCCTTCGGCATCCCTTGCAGCGTCGGGCCCAGAAACGATTCGAGCATATCAATGAAGAGCGGCTCTCGTAGAATCGCGGGATCGCCGGAATAGTTCCTACCGCGGCGGAAAACTGGGTAAAGCAACGCAGACGTCGCGAACAAGCGATCTTGTGCCGATTCGAAAAGGGCGGCCGTTGATTCGAGGCGGAGGTGATGCGGAAGCCCTAAATCATCGAGCATCCGAACGAGATTAGTCCGCATTTGACCCGCGAAGGCAACCTTTCGCCGCAATTCGACGGCAAGGACCTCTGGGTCGAGCGTCTGCTTTTCTCGCGCGACTTCCATGGCAAGCGCCAGTTGCTGTCGTCCCGGCGTTAGGCCAACAAAGATCACCCTTGCTTTCGGTCTAGGTTTCACCCCAAAAGGGGCGTACACGACGGTATAGTCCTTGATGCGGCCGATCACCCAGTCGTCGCTGGTGATCTCGTCGTCATCGGGAATTCGCCCTGCGCTAAGCATTGCTATTCTGGCGCGGTCGAGATGCGCCTTGGGCTGAGGAATACGCGTCACGTCGTCACGAGAAGTCGCCTGACCGCGTCCAGGGCCGGATGGCCGCAGTGGGCCTCAAGAGATTTCTCACCTCCTCGTGCGTTTGGGTGCGGAAGAAAAAGAACATTTCTTGTCCTCCCCCCAAGGTCCATGTCTAGCGGCGTGCTCGGGAGATCCGCTCCCGCACCGAGCAGCGCTCCTCTCGCGAACTTCCCCAGCACCACGACGACCTTCGCGGGAGAGACCGCAAAGACGTTGCTCCCATGAAGGTTGTAGCATGTGAGCGCTGCTTCATGGACCCCTATTTCGCCAACGGATTTGCAATGAACGATTTCGGTAACCGCGTAATCTTCGCCGGGTAGGGCATCGGGGAGCAACTCGCGGGCCCGAGCCCGGATCGAAGACCAGTAGCGAACGAGCTTCAGCGGCGAACCGTCCGGCTTTGTGGTTTTAATTCCATCCAGGACGTAGGGCCGGCTTCCGCCGCCGAAAGCCAGATGTTGCGACTCCCAGACTTGCTCGTCCGGCGACGAACGAAGGGCATAACGATCATCGCCGATCGAAGGGTTGGAGCCGACGAACAAGATCCGTGCTTTGTCGATCTGGCCGCGCCATGGCTCGGGAAGCTGAAACTCGTTCTCCGGCACATGCTGTGAGCGAACGATCGCGCTGCAAGGGTGGGAGCTCTCCATAAGAGCCAAAGCGATGTTCGGACAATGGGTGATCGAAGCGAAGACCTCGCGGACAGAAGCCATTTAAGCACCTCCTTCCAGTATGCGGTTCGACGCCTGGCCCATAATCCTCGCATATGACAGCATCATCGCGGCTCGGCTAAGGGACTAACATATTCGTCACGAAGCCCAGCGGTGATGGCAGAATCCATTGGACTGTGGGCGGCACAGGACGGCGCGCTGGTGAGGATCAATCCGGGGGACGTGGACCGAGAACGGCGGCCGAGGATTGGATTGAGTCGCACCCAGACGTACTGCGGTGTCGTCGTGTCAGTGGCCGCGCGCGCCGATCACTTCAAACCGGAGCGCGCCCACGCTCTGTTGAGCGAGGTTCCCCTGACTTCGGAAGCGCGGTTAAGGCACGCCAGCGACGATGACCTCGCGGAGTACCTCATCGGGGTGCAATGGTGGAAGACGGTGTCCGAGGCCGACGGTTTGAGGATATCGCAGCCGATCCGTGGCGCGGTCCGAAAGATGTACACCTCCGCGCTAGCAAATTTGCTTCGCGAGACGTTCGGCCCCATAGCACGAACTTAGGGCGCCGGCGTCGTTGTCGGGCTGCCTGTAGTCCCACCCGGCACCGGCGAGGGCAGCCGCCGAAAGGTCGTTAACAGTTCGAAGTCTAGGAACTGGGCCGCCGCCTCTTATCTTACAGCCGCGTCATAATCCCTTACGCCCGAGTCATAATCCCTTACGCCACTTTTGAGGGCGTCGGGCAAAGGGAGTAGGGGGTAGGTCCCTTGAAGTACGCTTTTGCTAACGCGCAGTCCGGTTCATTGTTCCTATGTTTACACACGAGCGAGGTGCGCTTGGGAGAATCTTGGATGAATTTTAAGAGCTGTGCCGTTTTTGTATTATTGAACGCGTGCGGGGCCGCTCTGGCGCTGGGCGACGTTCCGCCGAACCAAACAGTCCATCTAACTAATGGAGCAACTGCGGTTTCCTACAACCACTGCGGAGATAACGATCTTTGCGCCCGAATTGGCTACCAAGAGGGTAGCGCGCTCTCGATCTATTCAGAAGGTGCAGCTCTATGCCAGCCTTATAATTTGCACTTCGTCCAAAGTGACCCTGAGGGACGGACGGTTTATGAATTTACGCGAGCCATTAACCACACGATACCTAAAGGATTCAGCTGCGGACATACCGTTTCAACAGAAATGGTGCTCGATAGGGGCTACGTCCACCTGTTGGTAACCGAGAATCCCGACGGCACTCTCAATCTGAACTTTAGCGCTATCCCGAAATGAGGGTCGTTTTTGCAGCCACGCTCATCGCGGCTCTTCAGCTCGCTAGCGCTATGCCCGCTGCCGCTAGCGGCATTGCCTCTTACGCGCAGACTCAAGCATCATCGCCTGTGCAGGTCGTAGGCTGCAGCGCCGGACTCGAGCATATCAACAGCGGCTTTGGAACCGATTTTTACCGTCTGAATATGTTTGCGCAGTTTAAGAACGAGTCTTCTAAAGTCGCCGTTGCTGTTCTCATCCGCTTCCAGCTCTCAAACGCGTTTGGAGATGTGCTCGATAACAGGTACGGGGAAAGTAGCGGCCAATTTTCGCCTGATGTTGAAATCGACGGGCAGAAATGGTCCAATGAGGACATCTGGGCTGGGCTAAGCGTCGTCCGCTGCTCGGTGAGCCGCGTGCTGTTCGTGGATGGATCAACATGGCGTGACCTTGAGGGGCCAGCACCAGGTTCTTCCTAAAATTGACGAAATCGTGCTAATCAGTGCTTTCCGCTAAAGCTTTGCCATGGCAGATCGCGTCTCCGTAGGCTTAACGACGCTGCTAGCTAGATAACGGAACGTCGATTTTAGTTAGATCGGTCTCGCGGCTTGACTCATAGGCGGCCGCCTCAACCGAATGCACCAATAAACCCATAGATTACGCGAACGAAATTCTTCAAACTAACAACATCACTCTACCCGCACCGCTACAACGGAGGGAATAAAACATGGCAGGTGGCTACTCGGAACAGAGGATTGACACGAAATTGCGGTGTGGGAAGCACCGCATGTATATGGCGCTTCGTACGCCGACTGCAGATTGTCAGCCGTGCCGAGATATGTTTGCTGACGCAGAGAAGAATCGGCGGGTACTGCATCAGTAGATTAGAAGCGTTGCATCTAACGCCACTGTTCGGCATTCAGCCAAGCGGATCTGCTTGCGTTGTCAAGCGAAAGTGGCATGCCTCCGCCATCGAGCTCACATTCAACAGGGCCCTGGAAGCAGGTCACTTTGAACGTTGATACGCCAAGTCAATTGCAACCAAAAGGGCTTCACGCTCGAGTACCCTACTCGATTCCGCCGTCGCGCCGCCATCTACGGAGAAGGGCAGCTAGTCTCCGTGCGCGACCGGCCCTGGATCGTGAAAAGCGCTCTTCCCAGCGCCTTACCGCCATACGTCATGTCGGCAGCGGATCAACGGTCCTGGCGAAGAACTCTCGGTCATCTGGGAGATCGAACCCGGGACGCGCGTTTCAAGGCCGGCCGCGATGCGTTGCTTTGGAATACCGATGCCTTGTGGACGCATATTCCTCGCACTGTTCGACGAACGGGTGAGCGCCGTCGTGAGCGAGCTTCGCCGGGTTATTGATGAGTTAGCTTCGGACGTCTGCGCGTCTAGCCGTGATTAAGCCCGCGCGCTTCTACGTCGGCGTCACCGACACGAAATGGTTCAGGTTCCTGCGTGACGAGCCGCTGCTCGATGAGGTGAACTTCTGGAGCCCGGGCGGCCGCAAGATAAACGCCGAGCGCGGAATGCCGTTCCTGTTTAAGCTTAAGTCGCCGGAGAACGTGATTGGTGGTGGCGCATTCGTTTCATTTGTGGAGCGGATGCCCATCCGCGATGCGTGGGAATTCTTGGGCGAGAGAACGGCGCCCCCACGCTGGAGGATCTCCGGCTCCGCATACAAGCGAATCGCAAGGCGCCGACCGGCGTCGACGAAAAAATCGGCTGCTTCGTCCTGTCGCAGCCGTTCTTTTTCAGCACTCCCGTCGCGCAGCCCCAGGACTGGGCGGGATCGATTCAGGGTGGCAGATACTATTACTTGACGGAAAGCGTAGCTCAGCGAGTTTGGCGCGACGTCTCGATTGCGCTGGCGGCCGGCCAGCCTCGGGTTGCGGTAAGCCCGTTCGGCGGCTACGGAGCGCCGGGTTGGCAGCCAACGCGGCTTGGCCAGGGAGCATTTCGGAAACTCGTGCTCGAGGCGTACGAGCGGCGCTGCGCGGTCAGTGGGGAGCACACCGTTCCGGTGCTTCAGGCAAGCCACATTAAGCCGTTTGCGGACGTCGCCCAGCATGAGGTCAGCAACGGCCTCGCGCTTCGATCAGACATCCACACGCTCTTCGACCTTGGTTACGTCACGGTGACGCCCGAGTACCGCTTCCGCGTCAGCGAGCGGTTGCGGGAAGATTTCGACAACGGCGAGGTCTACTACGAGTATGCGCAGCGCGCGCCGATGATATTTCTTCCCGGCGATCGGGAGCTTACACCGAACCGAAAGCACTTAGAATGGCATCTCGCCACGAAATTTAAAGGCTGACATGCCGCTCGTTCTCATGCAACGTGCCTGGCGAGACGATCCGAAGTATAAGGATACAGAGTTCGTCGTTTACCATTATCCGCAGCGGTACTTCGATCAAATAAGTGGCGGAGAGAAGTTCGTCTATTACCGCCCATCCGCTGGCGCGGCTGCTGGAGAGGCGAGCACATATTTCGGATGCGGGGAGCTCGGAGACTGGTGGACCGATCCGGGCGACCCAACGCACCGGTTTGTCGGCATCCGGAAGCCGATTCGGTTCGCGAATCCCATACCGCACGTCGATCGGCAAGATAGGATGTACGAGTTGACATTTACAGGGCGCAACGCCTTTCAGGGTCGGTCTGTTCGTTACATCGATGATTTGGACGTCCATAGGATCCTCGATGCTGCCGGCCTGACGGGCAGGGTGTGGCGCGAAGCTCCGACGGTTGATGACATCCTCAGCGGCTTGCTGGTACCGGGACGTGCGTCGGAACCTCCGCGCGACGTGTTCCGGCCGCTTACTGTTGTTCCAGACGGCACTGGCTATCGGCCAACCGGAAAAACCATCGATGTGTTTGAGTCGGCAGCTCTTCAAGAACGGGCGCGCGGCGATCATCAAGACACGCTCAAGCTGGTTAAGGCGATGGTGGAGGCTCGCGATGGCGAGTGTTTGTTCAACAACAACGTCGATCTACTCGCGTCGTTTGGGTCACAGAAGTTGCTCGTCGAGGCGAAGAGCCTGACCGTCCAAAGCGCGGCGGTCGATCGGATGCGCTACGGGATGGGGCAGCTTTTCGATTACGGAGTGCGGTATCGGGCTGTGATCGGTGGCGCGCAGCCGGTGCTGGCCTTCGGGGCGATCCCATCGAGCGAGGCCGGGTGGATTTCGACGATCCTTCAGGAAAATGGCGTGGCGTTCATCGCGCGCCAGCGCGGATCGCTCTTGCCGATGAACGACGCCGCTCGGGAGCTTCCGATCTTCTAGCGCAAGTTTCGACGCCGCGGCGTTACTCGATCATCGTCTGGGAGACCCGGATCAAAAGACGGCGCGGGTCAGCCGAGGACCCAATGCGACGAGGTTAGCAAAACAAACCCGGAATCCCGAGGTCCCGACCTTGTAGCATGCCACGTAGCCGGCGCGCGCAACCGACGCCGCAACGGCCCGCGGTGCCAGATGCTGCACGCCCCAACCTGGACGTGCCCGCGCGGCGCCGAGCTCGGGGATTGGAAGCTCGCGCAACTCTAAGTGGTGCTCGTCGCCGACGGCACGGCCTCGGCGGACGTGCCCGCCAAGGGCGCCGCGGACGTCCGAATGGGAGCCTCACCTCCCCGCGAAGGCTTGCCGCAGGGCTTTGCGAATGGAGTTACATGATTCAGCGCATCGCCATTGCAGGCATTTCCGCCGTTTTGCTCGCCGCGTGCGGCGGCGGCACTGTTCCTCTCAGTCCAGCGCCGACGTCTGCGGCGAACCGGCTCAATAACCCGCGAATGCCCTTACTCTATGTCGGCGATCTGGGTAAGGCGCAAGTCGATGTTCTCACGTACCCACAGGGAAAGCCGAAATTTACCCTCAAGGGCTTTGGCTCCGTCAACGGCCTCTGCGCCGACGTTGACGGCGACGTCTACGTCTCCGACGGGCACAATGGCAAGCTCCGGGAGTATCCGTATAACGTTAGAAAGCCGACGCGCACGCTATCGGATCCCGGCTACTACACGCAGGGCTGTGCGATCGATGCCAAAAGCGGCGATCTCGCCGTCGCCATCCAGCCGAAGAGCAGCAATCCCGGCGGCGTCGCGATCTTCCGCCACGCGACGGGTAAGCCGCAGAACTACGTCGGCTACGACTTTTTCTTCCCGGGTTTTTGCACCTACGACTATAGCCGCAATCTCTTCTTCGACGGCACCGACATCCACGGAATGTTTTTCTTCGCCGAGCTGGCTCGTCGCAGTAAAACGATGCAGCGCATCAGCCTGCCGCAGTCGATCCAGGTCGCCGGGGGGTTACAATTCGACGGGCAGAACGTCGCCGTTGACGACCAGGGCGCCGGCTACAGAGGCTCGACGATCTACGAGTTCTCGATCAGCGGAACCCGCGCCACCGAAACCGGTACGACGCCGCTCGACGGCTCGCTCGACGTCATCGGTTTTTCGCTTTACGACAACCGCGTGATCGGTCCGAATAGCGGCAGCGCGCCGAACGTCATGTATTGGCGGTACCCCAAGGGTGGCAAGTCACTCAAAACGCTCACCGGCTTTACCGAACCGGTAGCAGTCGTCGTCAGCGAGCTGCCATCCCGCTAAGCTATCCGAAGTCGCCCATCGTCGTGACCTGGTGACGGCGCCCGGGAGGGCGCAACCGCGGCGCTGCGAACCGCTCGGCCGTGGAGACGTTGGGGCGAAACGACCCGTGCCCGTGCGGCAGCGGGAAAAAGTATAAGCGCTGCTGCCTGAGTGCGGCGAATGTCACGCCGCTGCGATTCCCGCAGGAGGCACGCCAGCGCGCCTGGGGCGCCGTCTGCGACTATGCGCGCCGCTTTACCGAAGAAATCGCCACGCAGCAGGCGATCTTTTTGGGAAGCGAAGTCGCCGGCTTGCCCGCGAACCGCCGCGACGTCATTCGCAAGAACGAACAACTGGCCCAGCAGTTCGTCGCGTGGTATATATGCGAGTCCGAAGTCGGAAACCGCAACGTTTGCGACGAGTTCCTGCAGCGCAAGTGGCAAACGCTCACACCGGCCGAGCGACGCTATCTCGAGGCGATGCGCAAAACGCACCTGCGCTTATACGAAGTGGAGTCGGTCGTACGAGATGAAGGCCTGGGCGTAACCGATTGTTTGAGCGGCGAACGCCTCGACATTCGCGAGCGCCTCTTCACGCACCAGGCCGTTCCCCACGAGATCGTCGCCCTGCGCTTGATGTCGGAGCCCGACGGAACGCTCGTGATTGACGGCCCGGGGCTCGCCGGTTTCCAGCACGCGGATAAAGATGCGCTCGTCGCGCAGCTTCGCCGGCTCGCGAGCGGGGCCGCGGAGGAGCACACGCCGGCGATCGTCCGCTACTGGGCGCTCCAGATTTTAACGCGAGTCACGCGGTTCACCACGACGACGGGCGATCCGACGATGTTCTGCACGCTGCGGTTCGAGGTGCTCGACGCCCCCGCGCTGCGCGCCGCGCTCGCTGCGATCAGGACGTTTCACGACGAAGGCGACGGGCGATACGCGTGGGTTCGCGGACGGGAGCGCATCGTGCACGCTCATCTTCGGCTCGACGGCAATTTGCTGATCGTCGAGACCCTCTCGGAGCGCCGGGCGGCCGCCGCGCGGAGTCTCATCGAGCAGCGCTGCGGTGCAGCCGTCGCGTTTCGCAGAATGGAACGGAAAACGCCCGAGGACGCGGTCGCGGCGCACCGCGCCACATCCAAGCTCGAGCCTGGCGGAAAGGACGCGGACGAATTACCGGCCGACGTGCAGGCGGCGATCCTCGCGCCGCTCCAGGAGCGGCACTACCGCGAGTGGATCGACGTCCCGCTGCCGGCGCTAAGCGGTAAAACGCCGCGCGAGGCCACCCGCTTTCGCCTCCTACGCGCCGTCCTCGTCGGTCTGCTCAAGGATTTCAGCGCAGAGTCCGAACGCGAGCGCCAAGCGGGCCGGCCCGCCTATGATTTCTCGTGGATGTGGGGCGAGCTGGGGATCGATCCGGCCGACCCGCTAAATACGCGCACCCGTCCGCGTCCGATCGCCGCGGGCAGAACGATTTATCAGCTAAAGATCACGCTGACCGACACGAAGCCGCCAATCTGGCGGCGTGTCCTGGTTGACGGATCCGAACGCCTGGACCGGCTGCACATGATCCTCAACATGGCGATGGGCTGGAGCGACGGACATCTGCACCTGTTCAGCGTCGGAAGGCGTTCTTTCGCCTACCCGGACCGCGAACTCGGCTTCGGCGATGAGCGCGAAGAGGACGAACGTAAGGTGCGCTTGCACGATCTGCGGCTTCGCACACGCAGCTCGTTTCGATACGAGTACGACTTCGGCGACGGCTGGTCGCACCGCGTCACCGTCGAACGCATCGACGCCGCAGAATCGAACCAACGCTACCCGGCCTGCATCGGAGGCCGGCACGCATGTCCGCCCGAGGACGTCGGCGGCCCGCGGGGCTACCTGGATTTCATTGACTCGCCGGAACGGCAGGCCCAGTTCGGGTACAAACCGGGCACTTTCGATTCGGAGGCGTTCGATATCGACGACATCAACGAAGGACTGCGCAAACTCCCCAAGAGATGGCAACCGATGAACCAATGAGGCGAAGCCGCGGGTCAAGCTAAGCTCTGGCTTTCGCCGGGAAGGAATTATGTCTCACCTCACTCGCGCGCTCAGCGGGCGGCAACTGCGTATTTGTGGAGCAGGCCTATTTCTTTTCATTCTTCAGTTCGCTCCGGTGTGCGCCCAAACGACACCGAGCGCCTCGCCGGCTCTGGCCGGAGCCCCGCCGCGGGGCGGTGCCAAAAAGGTGCTCGTCCCGGGCGGGACCACCGTGGTCGTCTCCTTGACGGAACCCATCTCTTCGGCGACCGCAAATGTCAACGAGCAGGTCGCGATCGTCGTCAACAAGCCGGTCGTCGTCAATGGCTGGGTCGTCGTCCCGGCCGGCGCGCACGGCCACGCGACCGTTACCGCGGTGGCGCACGCAGCCGGAAACGGCAGCGGCGGCAAGATCAACATGAGCGTCGATTGGGTCTATAGCTCGGATGGCGGCATGCTCCAGCTGTCGGCGACCAGTCATGCCAGCGAAAACGGTGATACGAAAGGTGCGGCGAGCACCGTGACTTTGCTCTCGTCGGTACTTCTCGGACCGGTAGGTTTTTTCGCGCATAACTTCGTGCATGGCCGCGACGTGACGATCGGAACCGATAAGACGTTTACCGTCTTTGTCGATCACGACACGCACGTGAAGACGAACCAGCGCGCCGGCCGGGCGCAGGTATTCGATCAATAGCTCGATTCGGCGCCGAGAAAACCAAAAGGCGGCTTCCTCCTCGCCGCGTCGAACCAGAGGCTGCGTTGGAGGGACGGTCTCATGGCGCTCATCAGCGGAAGCAGTTTCAGCAATGCTCGCGTGCAGCTCGACGGAAAACAGTTCGAGCGCTGCACGTTCGATCGTTGCGCGATCGTCTACAAAGCGAGCAGTCCGTATAGTCTCAACGGTTGCACGTTTAATGACTGTTCGTTTCATTTTGAAGGCGCCGCGGCGATGACGCTTCGGTTCATGGCCGACCTCTACCCCATCGCGCCGCAGCTGATCGAAGGCACCTTCGATAAGATCCGGCTGAAGATATAAAGCGTAGATCGCCGCGGATGCTCTGTCGAGCGCCGCTAGCGTTGAAGGCTTGGCTATTTCTGGTTTAACGAGACGGGGACTCGCGGTCTCGGTTGGGTTGACCCGGCAACGATGTAACACTTACGGAGGCTGCGGCTTCGATGATGCGTTTCGCCATCGTGCCGAAGACCGAGGCGTGAAACGGTGCCACCGCATACCAGTAGAGATAGCCCCAGACGCCGCGAGGCTCGAAGAACGCGGTCTGTACCAGCGTACTCCCGTCGTCGCCGCGCGGCTCTGCTTCGAACTGGAGCCACGCGCGGCCCGGTAGCCGCATTTCCGCACGCAAACGCAATAAGTGCCCCGGCTCGTAGGCTTCGACACGCCAGAAATCCACGGCGTCGCCGACGCGCAAGTCGTTCGCCGAACGCCGCCCCAGACGCAGACCGACGCCGCCGACCCAACGATCCATCCAGCCGCGAATGCGCCATAGCAGGGGTGAGCCGAACCAGCCGCGCTTTCCGCCCAGCGATGAAAAAATGGCCGCGACGCGCGCCGCCGGCACGGAGGCCTCGCCCACGCGGCGGTCGATCAGCATTCCCTCTTGCAGGCCCGCGAAATCGCCGTGCGGCGCCCGGGCGGCAAACGCATCGAACCAGGTCGACTCGCGATCGAAGCTCTGCGAACGGTCGAGCGCCAGCCGCACGGCATCATCGAATCCCATCGGCGCGATCTGCGGAAAATCGCGGACAGCGGCGGATTCGCGCACGACGACCTCGTTGTACAAGCCCTTGATCAGCGGCTGCGCGAGCTTCGCGGGAACCGGCGTGATCAGATGCACCCAATATGACGAAAGCGTCGGTGAAAAGAACGGCACGACGACGACCCGGCGTTTCAAGCCGCGAATCGCGGCGTAGCGCAGCATCATTTCGCGATAGGTGAGCACGTCGCTGCCGCCGATCTCGTAGATTCGGCTCTCTCGAGGCAGCGAGAGCGCCGCGACAAGGTAGGCGAGTACGTCGCGAATGCCGATCGGCTGGCAGCGCGTCGTCACCCAGCGCGGTGCGATCATCAACGGCAAGCGTTCGGTTAGGTAGCGCATCATCTCGAAGCTGATCGAGCCGCTGCCGATGATTTGCGCGGCGCGAAACTCGATGACCGGCACGCCGCTCTCGCGCAGAACCTCGCCGACTTCGTGGCGGCTGCGCAGGTGCGTGGAGAGCGCATCGCGGTCGTCGCCGAGGCCGCCGAGGTAGACGATCGCCTTAACGCCCGCCTCACGAGCAGCGGCGCCGAACCGCTGCGCCGTCTGTCGATCGACTTCCGCATAGTCTGCCGTCGCGGCCATCGAGTGCACGAGATAGTAAGCGACGTCACACGAATTTAGCGCGGCAACTAGTGAAGCGGCATCGTCAAGATTGCCTTCGACGATCTCGACGCGCTCACCGAACCGTCCGCGTAGCCGCCCCGCCGCGCGGGCCACGCAACGCACCTCGACGCCGGCATCGTGCAAGCGAGGCACCAGGCGTCCACCGATGTAGCCGGTCGCTCCGGTCACTAAAACTCGCATTGAGTCACTATTTCCCGCCGTGAGAGGCTCGAACCAGTCATCCAAGAGGGTTCCTCAGTCGTATCAACTACAAGACTAGTAGTTTCCCAACGATCTTCGTCCTTATAGGAGTTATTATGAAGACCATTACCACCGGGCTCGTCCTCACCGTCGGCATCCTCTTTGCGAGCGTGCTGCCGAGCGCAGCCCAAAGCAGCGCGCCAGCGATGCAGGCCATGCCGAAGTGCGCCTCCGGCGATTCAGTCGTCGGCGTGAACACAGAGACCAAGATGTACATGACCAAATCGCAAATGATGGCCAAGACGGCCGGAATGTCGCCATCGGAAAAGCAGGCGATGATGGCCAAGCATCACGTCAAGATGATGTGCAAGTCGGAAGCGACCGCGATGGGCGCGAAACCGATGAACTCGCCCCCGATGTAGGCTGGACCTCGGCAGCGAACTGATCTGCCTTTTCTGATTCTCGCAGCCCTACTCGGGCTGCTGTGCGTCTGGGTCGTGATTCCGCCATTTAACGGAATCACGATCGTTCTCGCCGTCGCAGCGATCGAGCTCAGCGCGTATCTGCTGGCCATCAATGCGATTCTTCTTCTTCTTACACTCTGGCTGGGCGGACGCAGGCGAGTCCCGGCCGCAATCGTGCTCGCAGCCAACTGCATCGTTTGCGCCCTGCCGTCGCTCGCGCTGCGCGGTACCGGCGTTGACGCTCCCGTTTCGTATCGCGACGTTGACGTCCCGATAACCGAACGGACGATCCCCGTTACGTTGGGAAGCGAACGCTCAAAGATCCGTGCCTACCTGCCGATCGTACCTAGCCGTACCCCGGCGATTTTCGCCATGTATGGCGGCGCCTGGAGAAACGGGGGCCCTCGAAACGACGCCACACTCAATCGCGGACTCGCGCATCACGGCTACGCGGTCTTTGCGTTAGACTACCGGCACGCCCCGAAATACCGCTTTCCGGCCGCGCTCGACGACGTGCGCTCGGAGATCGGGCTCATCCTGAAAAACACGAGCCGCTACAACATCGATCCGCAGCGCACGGCGGTGCTCGGACACTCCTCGGGCGGCCAGCTCGCAGCGCTGACCGCGTTCGAGCCCAGATCGCGCATCCGCGCGCTGATCATCTACTCCGGCGCGATCGATCTCGCAATGGGCTGGAAGTATCCGCCCACGCCCGACCCCATCGGCGTCCGGCGAATTATCGAGCAGTACATCGGCGAGCCGCCGGCCGCGGCGCCGGAGCGGTACCGCGCGGCGAACGCGTTCGAGCTGATCCGCCCGGGATTGCCGCCGGCGCTCCTAATTTACGGCGCGCGCGATCACGTCGTCGCCGTGCACTTCGGGTGGACGTTTCGCGACGCGCTTCGCGCGGCCGGGACTCGCGTCACATACGTGCAGCTGCCGTGGACGGAACACGCCTTCGAAGAGATACCTTTCGGCTTGCATGCCCCGATCGCATATCGCGCGACGCTGAACTTCTTAGGCGCGACGCTCCCGACACGTCCGCCTCCGTGAGCTGCGATCCCTAAAGCGGGCTGAACCGTGCTATACTGAGGAACCTCGATACGTCTTGACCGCAGAGTCCCGCGCGGCCGAACCGCATTCAGGCGAAAGGCGGCCCCGGTGATCTCCCAGTTGTCAGACAACATGCCGTTGGCGACATTGTTGGCGTATATCTCCGACGCGCCCATCGTAGAAACCGATTCGAGCGATGACCAGACGACCTACCGTTTCCAGTGCGGATGTGTGGGTCTTCGCATACCGGACGAAGACGTGGTCCGCGTCGTATGGTGCTCGTTGCATCGACCGGCCAGTCGCGAGGCATCGTAGCCACGGGAGCGGCCCGCAGCGCAAATATCCCCAAAAAGTGCCATATCCTTAGCGAGCGCACGGTGATATTATTGAATCCTCACTTAATTACGCCTTGACCGAGGCCCGGCCAATCCGCATTTCTGCGAGAGAAAAGGCCCGCCATGACCGACATGGAGCGCGTCTGGACGCGCATAAAGACGACGGCAACGAGGTTTGCCCGGCGCAGAGACTTCCTGAGCGTACCAATGTCGCGAACGATCGTCATGAGGATCTGCAGCCAACAAAAAGCGAAGTCCCCACCGGCAGACGCGCTGGACTACCTCGCCACGGAGCTCGTGCGCCTCACCCTAGAGGCGCGATACCCCGGCTAGGGCCTTGGCATCGATCTTCCGCCGGCTAACTGCGGCGGAGGACGGAGAACAGGTCGTGCACCGGGTAGGCGAACGCCGGCAGCGCATCGTGCGCGATCACATCGTCCTCGCCCAAAAGTTTCGTTGACTTGGTGTCGTGCAGTTCGACAGTCCGTCGTTGCGGATCGACGACGATTACCAATGATGAGCCCGCCCGCAGGTAGACGCTAATCTTATCGTCGACGTCGTCACGCCGGTCGCCGGGCGACAGAATTTCGACGGCGACGTCGGGCGCAAGCGGCGGCATCTCAACCTCTTCATCACTCAGGGGCCGTAAACGTTCGTTCGAAACGTAGGCGACGTCCGGAACGAGCGGCCGCCGCACCTCTCCTGGCGGTGCGACGCGAAAACGCCACTCAGTGCCCGTATTACCCCTGCCTGCCGTCCATTGATCTAAGCGCGACGCCAGAGCAAGCTGAAGGAGAGCGTGGGTCCGCTGCGGGCTCATCTTTTGAAGCGGCCGCCCGAGCACCCACTCGGTTTCGGGCTTCGTTTCCGGCAAGACGATCTCGTGAATTTCCATTGCTGCACTCAACTCTATCACTTATCGACCTGCGCCAACAAGGCGTTGGTTGGTTAGCCTCTTGCGAAAATCGCTTCATGTGCGGCTAGGATTCTCGCCTGCGTCGCGAGGTCGGGAGTCGTGGACCAGTTGCCGAATTCGAATGTCCCACCTAAAACTATGCCGTCGTTGCGCGGAAACATGTAGAGGCCGCCGGTGAGGTACGTGTAGTCGATCTCCGGCTGCGGCTCGAGGATCGAGAGCTGCCCGCGCACCGGCTCGAGTACCTGGTCGTTGAAAAGCGCACGAGCGCCCAGGCCCGTGCAGTTGAAGACGACCGGCTCGTGCAGCGCCGCGACGTCGGCCGGCCGATGAAACGCGCGCACCACGATGTGCCCACCCTGCAAGAGAAAATCGCGCTGCACCGCGGGAAGAAACGTGTTCGGCTCCATCAGCATCGTGTCGAAGCGGTGAATCTCCGAGTAGCCGCGGAACGGCACCGTGGCGGGATCGATCGTCTCGATATCGGCATAGAGATCTTCGATGCCGGAACGGCGCGTGAAATCGATTTCGCCGCCGGCCGCCTGCGCGTTGCGCTTGAGATCGTAGTTGTGGAGCCAGCGCACGCCGTACTGGTCGCCAACCATCAGTTGAAACTGCCGGTTCGCGATGCGCGCCGCCTTGCGAAACGTGTCGAGAAAATCCGGCTTCACGACGTCCCAGGAGAAAACGGTCGTCGGCGTCCACTGTGCGCCGGCGACATTGGACGTGGTCGCAGGTGGAAGATCCGAGGCGTAGATTGTCACCTGCCAGCCGCGATTCTGCAGAATGCGCGCGGTCGTCAAGCCGATGACGCCGCACCCGAGCACGGCCGCGCGCGAGGGCGAGCGATCGGCGACGAGATCGGCCGCGAGCGTCGCGCAGCCCCAAGAGAGGCTGAAGCCGCCGCCGCCGTGGCCGTAGTTGTGCACGAGCACCTTCGAACCGAACGATTCCGCGCGCAGCACGAAACCTGGCGCACGAAACGGACGCAGACCGACGATCGTGCGAATGACGCGGTTCGCGTCGATGCGCACGGGCGCAAGCGCCGGGCCTGGCGGCTCGGCGATTGCCGTCGCCGGACGCGCTGCGGCGAGCGCCGAAAGACCGAGCGACGAACCGATGAAGGTCGCGCGCGAAAACCGTTTACGCATGCTACTCCTGAGATACGGGGTGGTAGGAGGGATGAGTTCGCACGCCCACGGCCGGCGCCCTTGAAGGCCTAAAGATCGGGAATCTGTCCAGCCGCGAGGACCGAAAGACGCGAGGCGGCAATCGCGTCGTGCGGAAAGCCGGCGAGCACGCCCTCGTAGCAGGCTTTGGCTTTCGCAAGATCGCGACCCGAAAGATAAGCGTCGCACAGCGCGTCCAAAGCGGGCGCCGAATCGGGCGAATGCCGTACGTTCCACTCGAGAAAGGCTTGGGCGGCGGCATAGCGTTTGGCGGCAATTAACTGCGAGGCAATCTCGTCGACGCCGCTTTGCGATTGCGTGAACTTGTGGGCTGGATCGTTAAAGTATCGTAAATAAGCGTCGTGCAGCTCACCAATGTCCGAGCGGAGAAAGGGCTGCAGCGCGTCCTCGAGCGGAACGAACGGAGCGCCTTGTATAGCGTTCATTGCTGGATCCACATTCGAAGCGTAGTCGGACGACGTCAGCTCGGCGGCCAGGTCCGGGCCGGTCCAATCGCGATCGTCGCGCGGATCGATATCCTCCCACTGAATGCTGGCCACGTGCACTTCGATCCGGCTATGGGGCAAGATAAAGGGCCACGGATCGCCGAACTCGTTGGGCCGCTCTCCGGTCGGTTCGCCGACGAACGTCGCCTTGGTGTCGCGCTGGAGCCGATTGACGAGGTTCTCCGCGGCCGATTGGGTGCCGCGGCCGATGATGACGAAGAGTTTGCCGGAAGCGTTGAGCCGGTCACGTTTCACGAGATTCTGCACGACGACGGGCAGTAGCGTGTTGTCTCCGCCGCCGTTGAATCGTAGATCGAGGACGAATTTGTCGAACGTTCGTGGCGTCGGCGAATGCGAAGACTTTTGTAAAGAACTCCGTAAGCGACTCGTCCTCCGCATTTAAAATGAAGTTGCACTGGACGTACAGCGTCCGGGTGCCGGGCCGCCATTCATACCAGTAGAACTTGTTGAGGTGCCGCAGATAGAGCGGCGCAATCCCGGAGCGTGAGTCGACCCAATCGGAGCCGTCGGGGGAGCCCGGCTTGTAGCCGACGCTGAACGGATGCGGGATCATCTTTATCTCGACGCTGCTCACGCCGGCCGGCCCGCGCACTCGCAACGTCGCCGCGTCGTCACTCTCCGACAGCCCCAGCGCGTGCAGGATTTCGCCTTTGAACTGGAAGGCGAGCTGCGACCGAAACGTCCAGTCGTTGGTTACCATGACGACCGTGAGGAGGCGCTGAAGTACCGTCGCGATCGGTACGCCGCCCACGCTGAGAATCTCATCGCCCACGAGGCTCTTATATTGAGGGGCCGCCGCCTGGATAAAGACGCCGTCGGTATACTGGTAGACTTTAATTGGAAGGGCGTGAAACTCGACGGGCGGACTCGTGCCGAGCCCGAACCCGGTGTGCGCGTCGTGCACCAAAGCGATGATGCTTGCCAGCCCCAGGATCGTTTGGGCGCGATCCAGCGTCGGGATTCGAGCGCGCAGGCTGGAAACGCGCCTCTCAAAGGCGGCACGGCTGATGCGGTGAAACGCGTCGGGGTGGTACTTCTCGATGCAGTTGACCATGTAGTCCAGGTCGCGTTGCCACGCTGACGCCGCCGCGGGCGAAAGGCTCGCCGCGCGAGCTATATGCGGAGCTGTCAACAAAACAGCGCAGAGCGCGAGCGGTCCGGCTAATCGCAACACGTGCATGTAAAAGGCCTCCCTCGATCGCGGTTCGCCACAGCACCGATGCGTTACTCGATTCTTACTTCGCTTTGATTTGTTATGACCGGCTCGGCGGGGCCATGCAGGAAGGCCAGAGCGAGGCGACCTTCCGTCGCGTCTTGGCGTACGCTCGTTCCGTCGCCCTGAGACTTTTCCCAGTGCTGGAAGGCCGTGATATGATACTCTGATGCGGTTTACTAGGTTCGTGATGCTCGGTGCTTGAGTTCGACGTCGCTCCCGAGACTGTCGTCGAACGCGACCCGGTGCCGGTGCTCCTTCTGCGCGGATTCTCTTCGCCGCCGCCGGCGGCCGTCGCCGAGCTCACCTTTGAGTACGGTGCGCACGTCGTCGAATTGTCGGCGGATAAGCCGGATGCGTTCGAGTCGGTGGAGAGAGACCGCACGGTTCTTTGGCCCCGGCGTGACGAGTTTGAAGCCGCGGCGCGCACGGCGCTCGACGAGTACGGGCTGCATCTCGTGGGGTGGCCCGAGATCCAGTACGTCGAGCACAAGTCTTCGACGCTACGCTTCCCCCTGCCCGACGAGCGGCGCTGGGTTCGCTTCCTCGGGCATGCCGTGCCGAAGCTTCGCGCAAGCGGCTGGCGGATCGAGATCGATCCCTCGTTTCCCTACGAGCTGATCGACGCCGGCGATTGGGACGCTCAGATCGAGGAGAGCGCGAACCACTGGTTTGAGTTCGATCTCGGCATCACCGTCGGCGGCAAGCGCGTCTCGCTGCTGCCGATCGTCATCGATGCGCTGCGCGAGCTCGGCGTTCGCTCGAACCAAGAGCTAGCCGAGCTCAACGCCGAGACCGTGTACGGCCGCGTGCGCGAAGGCGCGTTCGTGGCACTGCCCGCGGCGCGAATCGCGCCGCTCTTAGCGGCGCTGGTCGAACTCTTCGACGCACCGCTCACCCGCGAGGGGCGCCTGGCGCTCACGCCTGCGCACCTCTCCTCGATCGCGCAGCTCGAGCGGGCGACCACCGTGCGCTGGACCGCGGGCACCCGCCTGCGCGACTTAGTGCGCGCGCTCGCCGACGAAGAGTCCATGGCGACGGCGGTGATGCCGCGAACCTTCAAAGGCACGCTGCGCCAATATCAGGAGCGCGGCGTAGCCTGGCTGCAGCTGCTCGCCCGCAACGATTTCGGCGGCGTCCTGGCCGACGACATGGGGCTGGGCAAGACGGTAGAACTGCTCGCGCACGTCGCGGTCGAAAAAGCCGCGCGGCGCCTCACAAAGCCGGTGCTGATAGTCTCGCCGACGAGCGTCTCGCCGAACTGGCGTTCCGAGATCGCGCGCTTCGTTCCCGATCTGCGCGTGCTCGCGCTCACGGGCTCCGACCGTTCCGAACGCTTCGCGGAGATACCGAACCACGACGTGGTGCTCACGACGTACGCCCTGCTCCAGCGCGACATCGAGATGCTGAGCGCGCAAGAGTGGCAGATGGCCGTGCTCGACGAAGCGCAGGCGATCAAGAACCCGCGTTCCAAGGGGGCGCAGGCCGCCGGACGGTTGCGCGCGGCGCAGCGGCTCGCGCTTACCGGAACGCCAATGGAGAACCATCTCGACGAACTCTGGTCGATCTTCCACTTCACGGTGCCGGGATTGCTAGGCGACCGCAGTTCCTTCACCCGCGCCTTCCGCACGCCGATCGAGAAGCGCGGCGACACCGACCGACGCCAGGTGCTCGCGACGCGACTGCGTCCGTTTCTCATGCGCCGCACAAAGGAACGCGTGGCGCTCGAACTGCCGGAAAAAAGCGAGATCATCACCCGCGTCGATCTCGAGGGGCCGCAGCGCGACCTCTACGAGACGATCCGCATCGCCATGCACGAGCGCGTGCGCGATGCCTTACGGGGGCGCGGCTTGGCGCGCAGCCATATCGTCGTGCTCGATGCGCTGCTCAAGCTGCGCCAGGTCTGCTGCGATCCGCGCCTGCTCAAGATGTCGGCGGCGCAGGCGGTTCGCGGTTCGGCCAAGCTCGAAGCGCTGCTCGAGATGGTGCCCGAACTGATCGACGAGGGCCGGCGCATCCTGCTCTTCTCGCAGTTCACCTCGATGCTCGATCTCATCAAGCCCGAGCTGCGCGCAGCGGAGATTCCGTTTGTCGAACTGCGCGGCGAGACGCGCGATCGCGAGACGCCCGTGCGTCGTTTTCAGGCCGGCGAGGTGCCGCTCTTTCTCATCAGCCTTAAGGCCGGCGGCACCGGATTGAATCTCACCGCGGCCGACACCGTGATTCACTACGATCCGTGGTGGAACCCGGCCGTCGAACGGCAGGCCACCGACCGCGCGCACCGGATCGGCCAGCACAAACCCGTCTTCGTCTACAAGCTCATCGCCGCGGGAACGGTCGAAGAACGCATCGTCGAGATGCAGCAGCGCAAGGCCGAACTCGCCGCCGGACTCTTCGACGAATCGGCCCTGAGGACGCTCGACGCCACCGAGATCGACCGGCTCTTCTCGCCGCTCGCGCCCGATTAGATCACGAGTAGCAGTACGAGTCGGATGAGGCGTCGCCGCCTTGCAGGCGGACCTGGTGCGCGCGATGCGCGTCGTCGGATTCAAAGTAAAATTTCTTATCGAAGCTCATCGCGCCGTCGCCGGCAACGTCGAGCTTCACCATCCAGCTCTTCACGCCGTCGGGATAGAACTGATCGTCCCAGGCGCGATAGAGCGAATTCGTGAAATAGACGCGCTTGCCGTCACGGCTGACCTCGACCATCTGCGGTCCGCCGGCGAGCGCTCTATCCGGATTCGCCGGATGCGGCGCGCGGCGAACGATGCCGCCGATGTGCACCGAGCCGATGAGCTTGGGATTGAAGGGATCGCTGACGTCGTATTGGCGCATCTCGCCGGTTCCCCAACACGACGCGTAGAGATAACGGTCGTCGACGGACAGATCGATGTCGCTCAGCAGCGGCGGCACGGCCGAGAAGCCTTTGAGGAGATCGGGCAACTGCGCGGGATCGGCCGGTTCGGCCGGAATCTCGATCACCTTCTGCGCGGCCCACTCGCCGTTTTTGCGGTGCCAGAGCCAGATCGAGCTGGAGAGGTCTTTGAGCGAGACGACGACGCCGGCGAAGCCGTAGGTATTCGCTGGATCGTGCGACGGACGCAGCTCGAGCACCATCTGCTGCTCGGCTCCGAGATCGATGCTCTGCTTGTGCTTGCGAGTACGTAGATCCCAAAAGTGCAGGTTGTGGCCGTATTTGCCGGCGAGCAGCATCTCCGCATTGAGGCCATTCTCGAGCATCTTGGGCGTGCCCCATTCGCTTGAGATCAGCACGTCGTGCGTGAGGTGCCACCAGAAATCGTACGCGAGATACTGTGGGCCGCGGTTGACCTCCCACTTACCGATGACGTCGAAGGTGTCGCAGTCGAGCTTGAAGATGCCGCCCGGCCCGTCACCGTCGGCGTTGCCGAGCGCGCTGACGTAGATCGCGTCGGGGCCGCAGTGCACCGTGTGCGGGCGCGTGTACCCGGTCTTCGCGATGATCTCTTCGGGTTCGATGATTTTGCTGATGTGCGGCTGCGCGGGATTCGGCTTCGTATCGATGACGTAGATGCGCGAGGAGCGCAGCCCCGGCACGATGAGATAGCGCCGCTCGACGTGCGGATGCGGCGCGAAGGGACAGAGTGCGGCGCTGCACGCGTTCCAGCCGAAGTGATGCAGCTCGTCGCCGGTATTGGGGAGGTTGACGCCGCCGACTTCCGTGCCGTATCCCGGCGAGGACGGATCGGTATCGACGACCGCGAGCCGATCGGGCACACCGTTGCCGGTCGCGCTCAGCAGCGCCACGTAGGCGAGCGTCTCGGGCGGGGCTTTCATGGCGTCTTTGGGCGACGCGTAAAAGGTGGGGTCGGGCTTGAGCTGCATATGGGCTACTCCGTTTTGTTGACCTAAGTCTCCTTTTTTGAGCTAGGTCAGGAGAGCGATAAGACCGGTCAGGATCAGCGCGATCGCCCAAACGAGATCCAAGTTCAGCCAGCCGACGCGCAAAAACCGGACACCTACCTTCGTATAGACGAGCAGCGCCACCCCCGTGGTGGTCAGCAGATACCCGAGCGTATGCACGGCGACCATCAGCCAGCCGATTGCATAGGCGCCGTGGACTGGAGCGCCCATCGGCATCGACATCGAGCTTTGCGCATTTGCGTGCGCGCTCGTGATGAACGGCAGCAGCATCAACCCCGCGCCGTGCGCGCTCGACATTAAGAATCCCCAGAGGACGAGTCCCCAGAATCCCACGCGCATACCGACCCAACGGATGTGGCGAGCGCGCACGAGCCGGTAGACGCCGAAGCCGATCAGAATTGCGGCGGCCGCGTAGTGCACGGCGTTGTGCGGAAATTCAACGTCGGCGAACGTGGCGATCGCGACGATGATGGCAACGGACGCGACGTGGCCGAGCGTGAGCGGAACGATCGAGCGCAGGACGGCGCTCGTGCGCTTCTCCTGAAAGCCCAGCGCGACCGCGAAGAGCCAGCCCATCGCGGGGTTGAGGCCGTGGTAACAGCCGAGCAGAAAGAGCGCGAGCCAGACGTAGCGATCGCTCACGCTGCGGCCTTATGAGACGGGCGGGTAAGTCCTGGCGCTACATATTGTCGTGGGCGCTCGTGCTCATGCTGTCGTGAGCGTCCACGGCCCAGATTCCGGCGCGCGTCTTTTCGTTCGGCCAGACGTGCACCATCCAACCAAAAACCACCGGAAGAAACGTACCGCCGGCCTTCGTGCAGGCTTCTTTGGTTTCGATCGAGCCGCTGAAGCCGAAGCGCGCGCCGGGCCCCATACGATCGGCAAGCGGCGTCCCGGCCGGCGCTTTGCAGAAATCGACGTGGCGATGCCACGTGCCGAAGCTCAACGGCACGCGCGAATCGAGGATTTCGCGATCGGCGGAGTTCGAGGCCGTATACATCACGCCGACGATCTGCAGCGTGTCGCCGTCGCGCTTGAAGATCAGCGCCGTCGGATGGGCCGGGTCGAACTCGCCGATGTATGCCTCGACCGCGTACGCGTGATTCGTGTAGTGCTCGATCGGCAGCGGGATGTTCGGGAGAAACTTTTGGAAGCCGGCCTTCTCCGCGGCCCCGGCCGTCGGATACTGGGCCATCACCTTGCGCGCCGCGGCCACGATCGCATCGGCGCGTGCCGAATCGCCGGGCTGCTGCGGGGCGTGCAGCGTCATCTGCATGTGGTCGCGGGTCGTGGTTTGGATATCGGGGGCGATATACGCCGTCGCCGCGCGGGCGTGCGTGATGGCCAGCCCGGCCGTCAACGCGCCGGCCGCGACGAGGGTGGTCAAAGCAAAGCGCTTCATAGGGCCTCAATTATACCAGCGGCGGCCGAGGGGCGCCTGAGCGCCCGGGCCCGCAAGAGCCGTTGCGCCGCGCGGGAACTTACTTCAACGGGGGACGCGTTACCGTCACGCGCAAGAAGGTCGCAGGAATCGACGTGTCGCCGGTACCGGTGCTCGTATTCTTCGCTTCGAAGAGTGCTTCGAGTTCCTTGCGAAGGTCTTCCGCGCGTCCATTGTGCTCCGCTGACTCGAAGGCATTCATCGTGGGTCCGTAGTAGCGGCGAAACTCGTCAACGAACACTGCCGGGCGTGTCGGAACGTTAAAGACGAACGTATCCCGTTCGCAAGCGATGTTCGACTCTGGGATTCCCGCGCTCGAAAAGCGGTCGATCACGTCGGACTCGATTCCCCACTTCATCGGGCTGATAAATCCCTCCGGCGGGGGCGGCGCGTACGCCGCCGATATCTTCAGAATCTGGGCAACCAGCGTCGGATCGTTCGGAATCCAGTTTCCCATGACGATGCGCCCGCCGGCCCGCGTGACCCGTACCATTTCCCGCGCGACGTCGAATGGCTTCGGGGCGAACATTGCACCGAAGATGCTCATGACGAGGTCGAACGACTCGTCGTCGAGCTCCCGCAGATCCGTCGCATCACCTTCTTGAAACCGGCAGTTCGTTAAGCCCTCCGCCTCTGCGCGCCGATTTCCAGCGGCTACGAGGTTACTGGCAATATCGACGCCCAAAACGTCGGCGCCCAGCCTTGCTGCAGGCAGTGCCGTCGTTCCATCACCGCATCCGAGATCGAGGATTTTCATAGCACTCTTGACGCCGATCCGTTTAACGAGAGCTTCGCCGCTGTCGCGCATGCTCGCAGCGATCCGCGTAAAGTCTCCCTTCTCCCACAGCGCTTTGTTTGGATTCATTGCATCCCTCACGAAAGTAAAGCATTGTGGGATTTTATCGGCCGTCGCGCCTGTCCTGCCGAGGCGCACTTCGCCTTCGTTCACGTAGGAGCGCCCGTCTGGCCGCGCAAATGAACGTTACACACAGCATTGCTGTAAGCCAGTGGAGAACAGAACGTGGCGAAGCGATTGATGGTGGCCTTCCTATTCCTTGCGCTCGTTGGCAGTGAATCGATCGGCAACGGTACGCCGGCTTTGGCTGACGCCGCTACAAGAAGCAGTGAGGAAGGCCTGTTCCCATACCTAACGATCGATAAAATGGCGCGAGCCTCGGTGCCGATCGCCTGCGCGACTGACGTGCAGGGTAAAATCAGCATTCGGAACATCAATGGAAGCGGCTTCTTCGTCAATCGCCAAGGAGACGTAGTAACGGCCCAGCATGTGGTCGCCGCCCTGCGCGGTTGTATCCCGGCGATTTACGTCCCGCGCTCCGGCTGGTCATTCACCGACGAGATCGTCGATGCAAAATGGTATCGCATCTCGTCGTGCGATCAGGATGCATCCGTCAACATTGCCGTCTGCCACCTCGTCGCCAATCCATTTACCGATCCCACACTCCACACGGCCTTAGAAGTGGTTGGGTTTGACATCAGCACGCAGCCGGAGGGAGCCCCTGTCGCATTTACGAGTTTCGCTCTTAACAACGTTCACCCAATTACATCGGTCGGTATCGTGGCAGGCTATTTCTGGGAGAATCACCGGCGATTTCTCCTGGTCGATAAAGGCGCTTGGTACGGTGCAAGCGGAAGCGCGCTTTACGAAGCGGACGGCCGTGTCGTCGGCATCGTTCTGCAAGCCGGGATGTGCGAGACGTCTACGCAAGGCAGTTGCCGGTACGACGGCTTAACCTTTGCGCAGACCGCAGGCTTCATCGACGGGTTTCTCACCCAGCATAACGTCGCGCACCAGGTGTAGGGCTATTTAACGCTTAGGACGACGCTGAAGGGGTGGGCGATCGTTATCGAGTTCGTCGCCGATCCGCCGCCAGGGTAGTTGTAAACGCCCAAGCCGTACGCGTCAACCCCGAAGACCGTCTTCCCAGCGATGAAATAGCCGAAGAGCGTCCCCGAGCCGCCGAGCGTCGTCGTTCCATTGACTTTTCCGCCGGTCGTCTGGTAGATCGCGCGAGCGATCTGGTCGCCGACGGCGACATATTTTCCGTCGAACTGTACCTCGCCGGGGTACCCGATGCTTTGCTTGAGGGACACCGCGACGAGCTTGGTCTTGCCGCTGGGAAGTTCGGCGTAGCGGAACGCGCTGCCGCTCCCAACGCCGTCGAGAAACACGTCCCCCTTACCGTCGTAGCCGGGGAAAATCGCGTAGACGAAAGCCGCATCGGAGTACGTCTTCGGCGTGCCCTTGGATTGTTTATAGATCGAAAGGTAGCCCGGACCTGAGCCCCCGCGCCACGTCGAGACGGCCAGATCGTTGGTTTTCGAGTTCACCGAACAGCCGTACGGCGTGTGATCGGCGTCAGTCTTGAGGGTTGCCATCCGTTTCGTACTGCCGTGCGCGTACTCGTCGATCTCTTGGGCGCCGAAGTTTGCGATCCAGACGTCCCCGTTCTTATTGACGCACTCGCCCAGCGGCTGCGAGAAGCCCTTGAGCGTACCCGTCAACTTCAGCTGCGGGTAGCTATAGATGTAGACCGACGAGCTACCGTCGGAGACGTAGAGGAGCGAGCCGGTCTTCGCGTCGGCCCGCACCCAGGACGACCCGCCGGCACCGCTCCGCTCCCCTTGAGGGGCGCCCGAGGGCAGCGGCATTTGGCCGCAGCCGGACAGCAATGCGCCGGCAATAAAAACGACTAACGCGCGTTGGCTAAAGCCAAAACTCTTCATCTCGTACTCCTCGTAGCAGTTAAACCCGAGCTCCTCACTTGGGCCCCGGCAGCACGCTCCCCTTCCGCCGGCGCGCTAGATGCCGACGTTCTTTAGGGTCTTGTAAACCGCCGACGCGAGCTTCCCGGCACCGTCTTCCTTCGACGGCGGCCGGCTATTGAACGAGAACGTAACGACCACGCCGGTCGCCGGGTCGTAGAAATGCACGGTGCGGAAGCCGAGGCTTTCGCCTTCGTAGAACCAGATCGTGCCGATCTCGGGGACCATCATCTGCGCGACGCCCAGACCGAAACCGCGTGGTTCGTCCGGCGTGACTTTGGCCAGCGGCTTGCCGGTCTTGGTCGAAACCAGGCTCTCCATCTCGGCGCGCTGTTTCGGCGCGAGCACGGGGCCGGTGTAGAGGTCGCGCGCCCAGCGCGCGAGATCTTGCATCGTTGCGGAGATTCCGCCGGCGCCGTGCATCCACGAGAGACTATCGAGGCTGACGTTGGTTCCGAGCAGCGGAAAGAGCGGCTTGTTGTCGGGATCGGAGTTTACGAAATAGCCGGCGGGGAGACGCGCGAGCACCTCGGCCGGGTACTGGCTCGGTGCGTAAAAGGTGTCGTTTAGGTTCGGGCCGCCGTGGAAAAAGCGCTTGTCGAGTTGGTTCGGAAAGGTATCGCCGGAGGCTTTTTCGACGATCAGCTCGGCGAGGAGATAGTTCGTATTCGAGTAGGAGTATCCGGTCGTTGGTTTCGGCGCTTTCGGATCGCTCGGGTACACGTACGCGATCAGCTCGGGAACGGTGAAGTGGCGTTTGGGCGTCTTCGCGTAGGCGGCGAGCATCGCGTCGGTATTATCGTAGCTCGGAATGCCGCTGGTCATACTGAGCAGCCGGCGGATCGTGACGTTCTTCCAGGCGGGATACTGCGGAAGCCACTTTCCGATCGTCTGATCGATGTTCAGTTTCCCTTCAGCCTCGAGCTGCAGAATCGCGACCGATGTAAACGCTTTCGTGTTGCTGCCGATTTGGAAGATGTTGTCGGGCGTGGTTGGAGCGCCTCCGCCGCCGTACTGCGTCCGTCCGGCGGTGACGTTGATGTAGTCGCTCGAGCCTTTGAGGCTGACGCTGAGCGAGATCGCCGAGAGGTGCTCGATCTTCGAGCGCGTCGCGAGATACTGATTGACGTCGCGCGCAAGCGCGACTTTGAGCGCGGCGGTGGATGGGCTCGCGGCCGAGGCCGGCACGGCGAGCAACAGCGCCGCGAGCGCAAAAGCAATTGTGCGTAGCATAGGTATTTAGCGTTGGCGGAAATTGGACGCGAATCCCGCGCCGGGCGGCTCCTCGCTTCATGGCTGGCTTGACACAGGTGATACTCTGGGGCCTTATGGATTTCGAGCCAAACGGTTACGTTCGACGCGGAAGCCCGGAGGACCGATTCCCCGACGGAGAGGCCGACATCGTTTACTGCCGGTACTGCGGACGACCGCTTCTGGTAACTCCTGGAACTAGTCCCGACTGCGGCGTGCACCTCAATTGAATAAAGGCAGCGTTCCGCTAAGTGCAGCGCGAAAGCGCTCGGCGTGATCGTTCATCTGGTCAACGGTACCTACGAGCTCTTCCGCCATTTTTATGGACTGCGCCGCTTCACCGGTGGAAAGGATCGGCGATTCGGGGCGGTTGCCGGCGTGCTCAATACCGTGCTGCAAATGATCCGCGAGGGCGCCACACACGTAGGCGTCGCCACCGATCACGTGATCGAGTCCTTCCGCAACGAACTTTGGACCGGCTACAAAACGGGAGATGGAGTCGAGCCCGCACTGCGCGCGCAGTTCGAGCCGCTCGAGGACGCGCTGCGAGCGATGGGCGTCGCCATTTGGGCGATGACCGAACTCGAGGCCGACGATGCGTTGGCTTCGGGGGCCGCCATCGCCTCGAAGGATCCTCGCGTCGAGAAGATCTGCATTTGGACTCCGGATAAAGATCTCTCGCAATGCGTGCGCGGGGATCGGGTCGTGCAAGTCGACCGAAGGACGAAGGTGATCCGCGATGCAGACGGCGTCCGCGCGAAGTTCGGGGTTGATCCCGAACTGATACCGGACTACCTTGCGCTCGTTGGCGACTCGGCCGATGGCTATCCCGGCATCCCAGGCATTGGGCCGAAAGGCGCGGCCGCTCTTCTCACGCGTTATGGCGCGATCGAGCAATTTCCGCCGCAAGAGCTCGGCGAGCGCCGGCGTCTTGCGCTGTTGTTTAAGGAACTCGCAACGCTTCGAACCGACGCGAAGCTCTTCGCCGACGTCAACGAGCTGGAGTGGCGCGGGCCGACTGCCGAATTTTCCACCACGTGCGAACGACTCGACGCCACCGAACTGCTGGCGCGCATACCGCGAAATTGACGTTCCTAACCATAAAATACGGCTGGATATTTCGTTTTGTTGTGAACGACGAGGGGTAGAAAAACGGCGGAAAGCGAGGACTAATGTACGATCAAGACGATGGGTTCGAATCCGAAATGTATTATGACCGGGAGCCGGCCAGCGCCGCGGTAGAACGCCTGCACGGACTCGGCTACGGCCGGGATGACATCAGCGTAATGATGGACGACAAGACGCGCGAAAAGGCGTTTTCGGCGGTCGTGAATGCCAAAGGCAGCGAGGGTATCGCTGCAGGCGCTACCGTCGGTGGCGTCCTTGGCGCCATCGTTGCCGGGCTCACGGCCACCGGCAGCGTGGCAGCGATCGCGGGCACGGGCGGATTGGCCACACCGCTCGTTGTCGGTCCAATGGCGGCCGCGCTTGCCGGACTGGGAGCTGGTGCGGTAGGCGGCGGTATCGTTGGCGGACTGATCGGCGTCGGTGTCGGTGAAAAACGCGCCAAGGACTACGAAAAGGGCTTGCGCGATGGCGGCATTCTGGTCGCCGTCCGCCCGAGAAGCAAAGAACATCGGGCCGACGTGCGCAAAGCGCTCGAGTACGACTATGCCGGCGAGGTTCGCTCCGAACGACCCTAAAGTGGTCACGCGACAGGGGATCGGCAAAGCCCGATCCCCTGTCGCGATTGAAAGCCCTCTGGGAAGGGCAAAACATCATCAAAGGGAGGGCATTTTTATGGCCGGGATTCTATGGGCGGTTATCTCCGTGCTGTTCGTTCTGTGGCTCCTCGGATTCTTGCTGCATTTTGGCGGAGGTCTCATCCACCTCATACTCGTCATCGTCGTCGTACTCGTGGTGGTGAATTTCCTGACCGGGCGGGGCGCGCGCGTATAGACCTGCCCGTCGTCGAACTGGAAGCGCTTGCAGCGTGCTGGCTCGCTATGGAACACGCCGAGACGCTCGATGAAATCGAAGGCGCAGCGCTGTCCGGGTTGCTCGGACTTACCGAGGCGAGGATCGCATACACCGCTCGGCGCGAGGACCGAACTTGGAGGATCAGCGCTCAGATCGGCCTGATCGGAGACATTGCGGGACTCGCGATCCGCGAAGACTTGCTCCCATATGCCCAAGCTCTCCAGTCGGGAGAGACGAGCTGCTACGAAAATCCGGCAGAGATGGGCGGGGAGCTTGCGACGGCGCTGGCCGGAATCGGACTCGGCTCCCTTTATGCCGTGCCGATCATGAAAGCCGACACGTGTGTCGGCGCTCTTGCGATCGGGCAACCGGGACCATCGCTCTTCAACGCACGCGATCGCGCCTTGGTACGGCTCTTTACGTCGCACTTGAGCGCCTTGATCGCCAAGCGCGACTTGGTGCAATCCTTGGAGACGCTGGCAGAGAGCGTACCCGCCATCGTCTTACGTACCGAGCCCAGCGGCTGGATAAACTGGTACAACCACCGCTGGTACTCGTTCACGGGACAAACCCGCGCAGAGGCCGCCGGATGGGGTTGGCAGACCGCGCACCATCCAGAAGACTTCCTTCGCGTCATGGAAGAATGGCCGAGGGCCCTTGCCACCGGGAAGCCAATCGAAATAGAATTCCGATTGCGCCGTTACGATGGCGTGTATCATTGGCATTTGGCGCGCGTCGAGCCCATGCGCGATGACAAAGGGACGATCCTGAGTTGGTACGGGACCGTCGTCGATATCGAGGCGCAAAAACAGGCCCACGAACGAACGCAGCGTGTCGTGGAGACGTTACAAGAAGCATTCTTGCCGCGACAGCTTCCGCAACGACCGGCACTACGCGTGGATGCTACCTACGTATCCGCCGAAGAGGACGCTCGGGTCGGCGGTGACTGGTACGATGCATTCGAACTTCCCGACGGCAGAATGGGCCTCTCGATCGGAGACGTCACGGGGCATGGCTTGGCGGCATCGTTGGCGGTCGGAAGGCTCCGCCAATCCATCTACACGCTCGCGCGGCGCCTCGACGATCCCTCGAAAATCCTGACGGAAGTCAATGCCATTCTTCGAGCGCAGGAGCCGGACACGTTCGCGACGGCGCTCGTTGCCTTTATCGCGCCGGACGGTTCAAGTATTTCCTACGCGACGGCCGGGCATCCGCCGCCCATTGTGGCGTACAGCGCCGGAACGCCTGCCGACGTGCTTGCCTGCAATGGTCCGCCGCTCGGCGTAATGGACTCATTGGCCCTCCCAACGCACACGTTCCGCACCGCTAACGACATGGTGCTCTTACTCTACACCGACGGGATAACAGAATACGCCCGCGACGCCGTGGCCGGCGAGATGAAACTCCGCTCGGTCACCTCTAGGCTTGTCGGCAATACCGGCATAGCGCGACCGGCCACGTTTATCTATGAAGCAGTGTTGGAAGAGATCCCGCCTCAAGACGATATCGCTCTTTTACTCCTGCAGTTCTCACCCGCCAAACCGCTCTCACGCGACCCGCGCAAGAGCCTTAATAAGGAGTGGCGATTCCACGCAAGCGATGCACGAGCCGCACATGTGGCGCGCCGCGAGATCGCGACGCATATCTTCGAGATCTGCGGGGAAACAGAGGACGCGTGTTCGAGCGAGTTGGTCATCGGCGAACTGCTGGCCAACACCGTAGCGCACGCCCCCGGGCTCGTCCATCTCCTGCTGGAGTGGACTGGGAAACACTTTGTCCTCATTGTCCGCGACAGCGGCCCAGGCTTAGAGACGGTCCCTTCGGCGCTACCGGAAGACCCAATGGACGAAGGGCGACGGGGGCTCTTCCTCATTCACGCGATCTCGCTTGACGTGACCCTCACGAAGTCGCCGGAAGGCGGCGCAGAACTACGCGTCGTCTTGCCGCTCAAACCCAGCGTCCAAAGCGATTTTATCGATGACGGAATTGACGCTTAGCATCGAGGCCTTGGAAGCTCGGCGACGATCTTAGCACCGCGGTTCCGATTGGTCTCAACCCACATCCTATCGGCAAATTGTGCGACGAGAGACAGACCGCGGCCACTTTCGGCAAACGTCGGCGGAAGGCCGCCCCCGAGCTCAAATCCGGGGCCGTCATCGGAGACTTCGAGCAGCATACTTCGCCCATCAGACTGCAGCCTGATCTCCACCGCACCTGGTGCATGACGAACGACGTTACCAATCAGTTCCGTATAGATCAGCTTAGCAGCGAACTCGTCCACCCCAGTGCCCGAATGCGTGCGAACGGCCGCCAGGAAGCGCGGCCTTTGGGCGAGTGCCTCGCGCGGGCGCTCGGTGACGTACCCCCAGAGTAGACGCGCGGTGGACATGCTCAACTCATCCCACATTCGCATCGCCGCCAAACTCAACAAGCAAACGCCTTAAAAGTCGTAATCGATACTTTCGCTTAGGGTTTCCGCCCCTGGGTATACTTCTAACCTAACGTAAAAGCGCGGTACGGCTCGAAATGCTGATATTACCGATTTGAATGAATCGGTTGTGATCGTTTTACGATCGTGCGAACGTTTGCAACAATCTGACGATCGGAGAAAAATGTTCCTGCATAACAAGAAAATGATGTACACGGTGCGTGTTGACCGGCCGAACCCGCGGTTTGCTAAAATGCTGCTCGAGCAATTCGGAGGGCCGAACGGGGAGCTCGGCGCAGCGCTGCGATACTTTGGCCAAGGATGGGCGGAGTCCGACGCAAAGCGTCGCGACTTACTTTTAAATATCGCGACGGAAGAGCTCTCACATCTCGAAATGGTCGGCCAAATGCTGACGATGCTGCTCAAAGGCTCGCCCGGCGCCGTGGTCGATCAGGTCGAAGGCGGATACCTGGGCGACTTGCTCGAGCAAAAGCACGATCACTACACGGAGATGTCTCTCAACAGCTCCCAGACCGTCCTCGGGGGCCCGGGGCCGCGTTTCACCGATTCAATGGGGAACTCGTTTACTGCAGACTGGGTAGACACGATCGGGAATCCCACCGCCGACCTCCGCTCGGATATTGCGGCGGAGGCACGGGCGAAGATCGTTTACGAGCGCTTGATCAAACAGTGCGACGATGCCGGCGCGCGCGACACCCTGACATTCCTGATGCAGCGAGAAGTCGCGCACCAGAAGATGTTTGAATCGGCTCTTGCGGCGATTCCGAATAACTTCCCGCCGGGGAATATCGTATTGAACGAGTTCGCCCACGAGTTCTTCCACACCTCATCCGATGAAGCTGCCGCGAGCAACGGTACGTCGAGCTCACCGGGTTATAAACTGCTCGCCTCCCAGAACCTCTGGGAGTTCAGTCCTATGGCAGGCGAGCCGCATGGAGGCGAGCCCGCATTGCCGCCGGCCAAGCCCGAAGTTGCGTCGCAGGCGCCAAAGAAGGCGCGTTCCAAGAAGTAAAGGCGTCATTGGCCGAACGCATACACGCTAGTAGGAGGCCAAGCAGGTCAGAGAACTCTGAAAGACGCTGCGCCCGACAAACGCAACGCGCAGTGACGCGGCGGTCATGCTCGCGCAATGACGAAGAGGCCCCTCGACATGGGGCCTCTTCCGCGTGATGGAATGAACGCCAGAAAAACGCGTTCCTACAACCTCCCGACGGCGATGCCTTTGGGATTTGTCCCAGCCGCGAACGGGGATCCCAAAACCGTCCGCAGCGCGCCGTTGTGCCGGTCGATTCTGAAGACGGAAACGTCGTTGGAATTGAAGTTCGCTACGTAAAGATACGTCCCGAGAAGACCCACGGCCAGTGCCTGGGGACTGCTGCCCACAGCAAACGGCGACCCCGGTACCTGCGTCAGCGCACCGGAGCTCGAGCCGATCGTATAAACGGAAACACTATTGCCGCCGGCATCGGCGACAAAAGCGAATCTGCCCTTCGGATCGAGCGCCACGTCGTAAGGATTCGTACCTCCAGGAAACGGGGAGCCTGCCACTTCCGTCAGATCGCCGCTGCTGGAATCAATCCTATAGGCCGAGATATTGTTAGAGTTCGTGTTCGGCACGTAGAGGTACGTCCCGGATGGATCGACCGCGGGGCCTTGGGGCGTTGTCCCGGTCGAGTACCCGTAGTAGTACACGGGCGTCAGTGCGCCGGTCGAGGGGTTGATCGTATATGGGGAAACCGTGTTCGATTCAGTATTTGTGATGAAGGCGAAACTGCCGCTCGGATCGACCGCGATGCCTTCGGGCTGTGCGTCGGGGCCATACGAGCCAATCTTCTTCAGAGCGCCGGTCGATTGAATACTATAACCGGTAGCGTTATTGGAAAAAATGTTCGGCACGTAAACGAAGCTTTTGGCGATTGCGATAGCGTAAGGGCTGTCTCCCGCCATGTACGGCGATCCAGGCACCGGCGTAAGAGCACCGGTAGAGGCGTTGATCGTAAAGGCGGAGACGCTCCCGTAGCGATGCGGATAGCGCTGGTTTACGACGTAGGCGAACCCGCGTGCGGAGTCCACCGCGACGGCGTCGGGAAGCGCGCTTGCTGCAAACGGTGAACCCTGCACTTCGACCAGCGCGCCGGTGAGTTTGTTAATGGTGTACGCAGAAACGTTGTCGGAGCCGCTGTTAGCTACGTAGATGATCTCGGGATTTGGGTGCCCGTGGTGATGAGCCCGTTGAGACTGCGAATTAAATATGCCGTTCGACGGAGGCGCCTGCGAAAGCACGTTACCGCCTGGTCCTCCACACGCCGTTAAAAAAGCCGTAGCAATACAAGCTGCAATGCTGGATCGATGAGTCATGATACGCCTATTTCTGAAGACCGAAGCGACTGAGAGATCAAAGGATACGTCTCAAGCTTCAGTACTCGCGAATCGAAGTTCCTGAACGGGATCCTGTCGAGAAGCCTCAGCAGGAAACCGATGGCCCGGCTGCCTTGCCGGGGTGTATAAGTTCACGCTTGCTGCGACTTATCCCGCAGGCGAGGCTTGGTGACGACAATCCCTGAGATCTACATCGCCAGCGCTTGTTCGAGCGCTTGTTCTTCGGTCATCGTTACCCCGTCGCCATGAGATTCGCTAAAGCATCGGCACCGAGGGCGTCGCGTAGCGCCGCGTGCGTGCGCTCGTATTCCAACCGGTTTGCCTGCTGCCGTACCGATCCCATTACAGCCAGGCGTGCATCGACGAAGCCGAAGATCCGCGCCGCTCGCGCGTGCACGGAATTATATTCTGCGACGCCACGCGTTCTTTGAGCTGCGATGGCCACGAGGTGCTGAAGGGCGTACGCGGCGAGGGCATCCAATTGATGCTCGCGTGCAGCGTCGAAGGCTTCGCGTGCCTTCTCCGCGGCCTCGCCGTACCGAGCCGACGAGAGGAGCAATATCGCCATCGAGTTGAGCAGAGTGGCAACGCCGCGCGCTGAAGCCATTGCGCGAAACCTCGCAAGCGCAAGTGAATCGCATCAGCCGCCTCTCCGGCGCAGGCCACTGACGAGACGCATCGCGTTCTTCGATGCTTCTGGCATCCGTTGGGTGCGGCCTACGGCGCGACACCGAGCCCGCGGTTTCAAGCTGCGTCCATACTGGCTGCCCCGGCGCGTTCAGCCGATTGCCAGACGGCAGTCGATTCTCACGCGAACGGTAGAAAAGGTGCCACGGAAGCTGCGTAACGTCAAACTACGTAACCTCTCGTGTGCGGCTGTCGTGCGTGGCCGGTCCGGTGCTAGCTTGCCAGCGTGGAGATACTCCGCGCGTCCTCCACGAACGTTTTGATCACTCTCTGGACGTCGCAATGAAACTCTAGGTGAAGAGCGAAACTCTTACCTGCGCCGAACTTCGTCAGTTTCGAATCGAGCGCGTTAAGCCAAGAATACAATTCGTAAAGTGTAGCCTCGCACGTGCCGGCGAAAGCACTCTGCGTTCTGGCGAATGCCGCCGGAAAGGTCGCTTCCTTAATCCTGCGTTCAATCGAGAGGAGCGATGTGAACAGCACACCAGCAGCCCGGACAAGGGTGTGCAACCGAATCTCTACTAAATCGCTCTCTGTAGATATCGTCGATTTAAATCTTGCGACAGCGTCGGCGGCTTCCTGAAGTAGCTGCCTGAGGGGGAGTCGAGGAGCTGGGTCGGTTACGGCTTCTAGAGTTGCCAATGGGCTTTGGTCTCGGTTTAGCGGCAGGCTTTCCACGATTTCACGGTCCGAAGCACTAATCGCTAGCTCGCGCATCAGATCCTCGCGGAAGTTTGCGAGCACGCCGGTGATTTGCTTCGTTGGCCCGCTCATTTCGAGGTTGATCTTTACCGGTGCCGATGCGGATTTAAAACTATCTTGGTGTGCGAGTTCCTCTACTAAGTCGTTAAGTCTGGCTCGCACGGACTCGCTTACGGCTCGCAAAAGGAACTTCTCTTGCGCTGAAACCTGGTTTTCAATGAGCCTCAGCTCATGATTCTGTACGAGGCGACCGAGAATGAGCCCGACTCCGAGTCCTTCCCAAAACTTGATCATGATTCTTGCTCCTCTTCGTTCTCGCCGGCTACACCGCGCTAATCGTCGCGTCGGTCGGTCTGTCGAACTTTTCGAAAACCCGCTCAGGCAACGTAAGCCTGACGATACGAGTAACGAAACAACCGTCGAAAACATTTCATCTGGTCGCAGGCGGGTTGGCGCGGTGTATCGTGCGCATGGCAGGGCTCTCGTAACGCCGAGTACCTCGAAGCCGTCGAGATCCGCGCCGAGGCCAGCTTCCCACCCGGGTTTCAGCGCCAGGAGCCGTGACCGCCAGACCGTAGCCTTGGAGCCCTATTTCGGCCACGCGCCGGTATTAAGTCCTCGGGACCGGGGAACAATGTCGGTGGGACCCTGCGGCCGGCTCTCGGGGGAGGGGCTCCATTTGCGCATTTTGCGGCTGCGATTCGGAGGTTAAATCCATGATCAAGCGGAGTGTCGCTCTTCTCGGTATCACCATTCTTGTAATTTCTCTGCGTACCGATGCATTGGCGCAGAAGGCGATCGATGCGACCGGCAACTGGAGCATAACTCCCAAGGGTGAGCCGTTCGCGAACGGTCAAGTCAAAGTGCGACAAGACGGGACGGCGGTGGCCGGCACCTATAGCCCAAGCGGGCATTTCGAAGGGAAATTCCAGCCCGGCACGCTGCAGGTCGATGCGACTTGGAGCGACCCGCGCGGAACCGGCTGGATGACGATCGTCTTTGCGGCCAGCGGAAAAAGTTTTTCCGGCCAATGGGGACGTCCGGGCAGCAATCCAAGTGGACATTTTGAAGCGGTTCGATTCGCCTACCCGAATGTGTCAGGACTCTTTTACGTGAACGTTACCGGCGGCACGGAAATGACGGCGCGCCGCATCAGCCTCCATCAGTTAGGATTAGATGTCGTCGGCAATTTGGGTCCGGGAACTCAACTCGACGGCACCATCGACTCCGACACGAACACGCTGACCGGCAATTGGAAGGAACCGAACGGGAGCGGCTGGATCAAACTCAAGTTCGCCGACGACGGGAAGAGTTTTGCGGGCACCTGGGGCCTGGCGCCCGGTGCGGAATCTGCCGGAGAGATTAACGGAGGCGTCGTCGACACGTCGCAGCTCCACGTCAACGGGATTTGGGAAATTGCCTCCAGCGGCGGCGCGTTTACCGGCAATGTTCTGAAGCTCACGCAACAGGGAGAGAGGATAACCGGCAGCTTCAAGGATGGGCGCCTGCAAGGAACGCTCGCGCGAGGTTCGGCATCGCTAAGCGGCACCTGGAGAGACGCGCACGGGACCGGAGTCGTCGGGCTTAAGTTCACATCGAACGGCATGCAGTTCCAAGGTACCTGGACACGGAAAGGCGGCAGCGGCGGAAGCATCATAGGGAAGCGCGTGATCGCCGCGACGCCGGCGCTGCGCAACTAGCTTCCTTCTTCGCGAGCAGCGGTGACGCGGTCTGCGTGCCGCATGGCTGGGAGAAAGCCTGCTGCCAAAACCCCTTGCAGGATCGGAGCGAAGTAAACGCCGCGCGAAACCCAGCCTGCGTGCTTTCGCCTGCTGGCGTTCGCGTTTTCTGAAAAGCTCCGCTGCGGCGCGTACCTCAACCGAATGGCCCTGCTTCGGCAGGTCACGTTTCGGCGGGGAATCTCGTCTAGGGGGTGGAGGAACGGAAAGAATGTTCAAGCAGTTAGTCAAGAAACAGTTGGAATCGTTCGGCCGCAAGTGGGGCTACGACACCGGCTACATGGCTGAGATCGTCGATGAAGCCGGCGTCGGTGCGGTGATGCCGATGCAAGCTCTGCAGAAGCTAGGAAGCTACCGAAAGGTGCCGGCCGACGCGTGGTACGGCGCGGCGCTGACGGCAGGGAAGGCGGCCGACTGCGGGCCATGCCTGCAGCTCGGGGTGAAGATGGCCGAGAAAGAGATCAAGCCGGAGCTGATCCGCGCGATTCTCGATCGCGACTACGCCAAGTGTTCGAGGGAGGCACTCCTCGGCATCGAGCTGGCGCTGAGCACGATCGCGCGCGACGGAACCGGCGAAGAAGCGCGTGCGGAGATTCTGCAGCGCTGGGGACGCGCGGGACTCGTTTCGCTCGCGTATGCCATCGTCGGCGCGCAGTCGTTTCCGACGTTCAAATACGCGATCGGCCACGGGCATGCATGCGTGCGCGTCACGATCGGCAACGAAACCGTTCCGCTGCCGCACCCGCAGTACGCGTGATCGACCAACGCGCCGAACGCTTCGAAGCCTTACGTCCGGTACTCGTGCGACACGCGTACCGGATGCTGGGCGAGTACGGCGAGGCCGAGGACGTAGCGCAGGACGCGTATCTGCGCTGGAGTGCGGCGCTCGACTCGACACACGTCGAGGACGAGCGCGCACTTGCGCGGACGATCGTCACCCGCCTCTCCCTCGACCATCTGCGTTCGGCGCGTGCGAAACGGGAAGTTTACGTCGGGCCGTGGCTACCCGAGCCGGTCATCTCCGAAGGTAACGATAGTCCCGAGGCGGCGGCCACGATGGCAGACGACATTTCATTCGCGCTGCTTCTGGCGCTCGAACGTCTCGCGCCGCTCGAGCGGGCGGCTTTTCTGCTGCACGACGTCCTCGACGTTCCGTTCGACGAGGTAGCGTCAACCCTCGGGCGGGCGGAGCCCGCGGTGCGCAAACTCGCGTCGCGTGCCCGGGAGCACGTGCGCGATTCCAGCCGTCATTCGCGTACCGATCCGGCGGAGCTGCGGCGCGTGCGCGATGCGTTTCTCGCCGCGCTGCAAAACGACGATCCTGCGCTCCTCGCGCACCTGCTTACCGAAGACGTCGTCTTCACCAGCGACGGCGGCGGGAAGGTTCCGGCGGCCGCGGTTCCGCTGATTGGGCGCGAACGCGTCACGCGTCTGCTCTTCGGCTTGAAAGAGAAGGGCTGGCGTTCGATCGTGCGGATGGAGCTCGTGATGATCAACGGCTTACCGGGCATCGTCACCTTCAACAACGACGGGGTTCAGGATGTCATGGCGCTGGAGATCGTCAACGGGCTGATTGCGGCGATGTACGTAGTGCGCAATCCGGAGAAATTCAAAGGGGTCACTCCTCGATTTCGCTCGGAGTGACCTCGCTATCGTCCTTCGACTACGGCGCTTCGCGCCTTCGCTCAGGATGACACCGTTATTACGCGTGCGCGAAGTTATAGCCCGGATTTGCCGGCGGACATTTGGAAAGGAATGTTGTTCGGCGTCATGATGCGGGCGATATCGCGGAAGATCGTGTTGGCGACGCCCGGCTGCGGATCGTGGGCTTGCAGCGGCACCCAGGCGACGACGAACGTGTGATTGGCGGGGAAGTAGTAGTCGGCGGTGTTGTAACCCGGCAGACCGCCGGTGTAGCCGTACCAACCGGCGCTTTCACCCAGCGCAAGCCCGAAGGCGAGGTTGCCGTCGCCGGTCGGAATCACGTTCATCAGCTGCTTATAGGTCGCGGCTTTGCTGACTTTGCCGCCAACGTACGCCATGATCCACGCGCGAATATCGGCCATATCGGAGATCATGCAGCCCGCGGAGCCCATGAGCGAGACCGGAATCGTGTTGCTGACGTCTTCCCAGTTCTTCTGCTTGTCGAGGGCGTAGCCGTGAGCCCACGGATCGGGCATCGCTTGGGTCGTGGGATAGCTCGTGTGCGTGAGTCCGAACGGCTCGATCAACCGTTTCGTGATCTGATTCTTCACCGTGTCGTGGGTGAGCGACTCGATGATCACGCCGAGCAGCAGATAGTTGGTGTTGGTGTACTTGTACTCTTTGTTGGGCGGAAAGTAGGGTTTCTGCGCGACGGCCCAGCGAATGATTTCCCGCGAATCAAGTCGCGTTGTCGCCTTCATATCCATCTTGTTGACCTGCGGCGTATCGTAGCCTTCGAAGAGGCCGCTGCGCATGTCGCAGAGCTCGCGCACGGTGATGTTTTGCGCGTTTGGTATGTTTATGCCAAGCGAGAAGCGCGACAGGGGATCGTCGAGCTTCAGCTTGCCTTCGTCAACCAGCTGCAGGATGACGCCCACCACGAACGTCTTCGTGTTGCTGCCGATTCGAAAGTGATCCTGGGCCGACATCGCCCGTTTCGTCGCGACATCGGCGTAACCGAAGCCGTGGACGTAGGAGTTGCCCTGGCTATCCCAGACGCCGATCAGCGTTCCCGGCACGGGCGTCTTGCCGCCAAAGAGCTTTCGATCTTTTTCGACCGCCGCCACGATCGCGGCCTGAACCGACGCGCTGTTGACCGATGGGGCCGCACTCGCGCTGCCGGCGGGACGAGACGAAAGACATAAAATGAGGGCCGCGGCCAAGGCGGCGATCGAAAATCTGCTCATGTCGTCTCGTTCTCGGGCCTGGCGAGCCAGCCTGTCACGGGGCCTCGGCGCCGGACGCTGAAATACTCGCCGTGGGCTTTTTCGAACGGCCCGACCCAAGGCTCGCACGGATCGCCGATCCGACGCCGATCGGTGCGCTCAGCCGCGCGATAAAGCGCCACGGCACCGCCTTCGCCGTTTGCATTCTGGTGCTGCTGCTGGGCTATAGCGTGAATCTGGCGATCGGGCTGCGCGATACGGCGACGATCCACGGCCGCATCGTCGCCCGAGGATTGCGGGCTCCGGTGACGATCGTCCGCGACCGGCGCGATATTCCGCACATCCGCGCTTCAAACGAACACGACCTTTATTTTGCCGAAGGGTACGTGCAGGGATCCGACCGGCTCTTCCAACTCGACCTGACGCGCCGCTACGCCTACGGCCGGCTCGCGGAGATCCTCGGCGCGAAGGCGCTGCTCTACGATCGGATGCAGCGCGCCGTCGGCATCAATGCGATCGCGGCGCGGCAGCTGCGCGCGATGGCACCGCGGGATCGTGCGGCGCTCGTGGCGTTTAGCGACGGCGTCAACGCGGCGGCCGGGACGCAGCCGCTTCCGATCGAGTTTCGCATCCTGCTTTACCGCCCGGCCGCGTGGACGCCGAAAGACTCGCTCGCGGTCTCGCTCGTTGCCTCGCTCGAGCTTGCCGATCCGTGGCACGCGATCTTTGCGCGCGACGCGGTCTGGCGGCATCGCGGTGCGAGCTGTTTTGCGGCAGCCTTTCCGCTCTCCGATCCGCGTTACGACGTGACGATCGACGGGAAGCACACTAGGCGAATCGCGCGTTCTGCGCCGGCCGGCTGCGACACGTCAACCCTTGCGGCACGTACGCAGCATCGCGCGATCGGCAGCAATGCCTGGGCGGCCGGCGCGGCACGCACCGCCGACGGACACGCGCTGCTCGCCAACGATCCGCACCTCGACCTGACGATCCCGGGGATTTGGTATCTGGTCGATCTGCAGTCTCCGCAAATTCACGCCGCCGGAGCAACGATTCCCGGGATGCCCGGCGTCGTGCTCGGGCACAACGAGAATCTCGCGTGGGCATCGACCAACGGCGAGATGGCAACGACGAGCGTCTTCGAGGCGGGACACCTCGAGAAGTCGTCGTGGGTGACGGAGTCTTTCGGCGTGCGCTTCGCGCCGGACGTTCACGTGGCGTACTACCGCACCTCGCGCGAATTTTCCGTGCCGAACGAAAACGATCCGTCGGAGGTTGCGCTCGTACGCTGGCCGATCTATTCGCAGCGCCAGTCGACCATCGCCACCGTCTTCGCGCTCGACCGCGCGAAGAACATCGGCGAGGCCGTGCACTCGCTTGCGCAGTACCGCGGATCGCCGCAGAACTTCGTCTTCGCCGATCGCAGCGGCCGCGTTGCCTGGCACGTCGCCGGCTTAGTCCCGAACGATCCGGCCTGGGGTCGCTACGTGCACAAGGCGCGCGATCTCCGCCACACGTACGCGCCGGTGCCGTTTGCGCGGCTGCCGCAACGTTCGGCGTCGCGTGGCGCGGTGCTCCTCTCGGCGAACAACAAAGCCTACCCCGCCGGCTATACCTATCGTCTCTCCGCCCAGTTCGAACCGCCATACCGCGCCTATCGTATCGCGCAGCTCATGAGCGAGCGGCGGCAGTTCGATACCGCGTACTTTGCGCGCATGCAGCTCGATACGCTCTCGCCGATCGATCTCGAAATCGCGCGCGACGTCGTGCGATTGGCGCGCGGGCGGCCGGACGAGCCCAGCGACGTCAACGCGTTGGCGCTGCTCGAAAGCTGGAACGGCCGTTACTCGCCCAACTCCGAAGCGGCCGCGCTCGAACACACGCTTCGGCTCGAACTCTTCGATGACGATTCGGGGTTGGGAACGCGGCTGGTCGAACTGCGCGATTCGTCCGGTGCGCCGTTTGAGTTCGACCAAGACGTCGGGGGCGCCTTACGCTTTGCCTTCGACGAACACCGCGATTGGCGCGAGGCGGGCGGCCTGCAAATCGAACATCCGCTCTCGCCGATGAACTTCGCCTTCCTCAACGGCGCGTGGCTGCCGGGCGAAGGCGATGAGTACACGATTCATCTGCAGGAGCCGGGCTTCGCCCAGGGTTTCCGCGCCGTGTGGGACTCGGGCGACTGGGATCGCGGCGGAATCGCAATTCCCAGCGGCGAGTCGGGAGAGCCGGGCTCGGGACACTATACCGATCTCTCGCGCGAATGGGTGCGAGGCGAACTCGCGCCGTTGCCGTTTAGCCGCGCGGCCATCGAGCGCGATACGGCAGCAGTTCTTCTTCTCGCGCCTCAGTAAGCTCGAGCCCTTTCTACACCGACACGTCGAGCACGATCTTGCCACGCGGATGTATGACTGTACCGGCGAGCATCTCGTGCGCCCGGCGAGCATCCGATAGCGGCAGCACGACGCCGATATCGGCCTCGAGCACGCCCTCTTCGAAGAGCTGCGCGATCCGCACGAGTTGCGGACGCTCCACCGCGACGATGAAGTAGTCGCCGCGAACGCCGTAGCGCTCGGCCAGCTCGGGCGAAGGCTGCGAGACGCTCGAGACGATGATGCCGCCGCGGCGCAGCACGGCGAACGAGCGCGCCTGCGTCTCGCCGCCGACGGTGTCGATGACCGCGTCAACGTTTGCGACTTCGTCTTCGAAGCGCTCGGTGTGGTAGTCGATCGTCTTTTCCGCTCCGAGCCCGCGGAGATATGCGGCGTCGCAGGCATCGGCCACCGCGATCACGCGCGCGCCCGCCCAATGCGCCAGCGCAACGACATAGCCACCGACGTTACCCGCCGCTCCCTGCACGAGCACGCTCTGTCCGCGCCCGATCTTGGCGTGGTCGAAGAGCATCTGCCACGCGGTAACGGCGACGACCGGCGCCGAGGCGGCCTCGACGAAACTGAGCGATGAGGGTTTTGTGGCAATCGAATCCTTCGACGCGAGGGCATACTCTGCGTAACCGCCGGTGAACGAAGGATTGGTTACGCCGAAGATCTCCTCGCCCGTGCCTTCAACGACGCCCGCAACATCCGAACCAGGTGTGAGCGGCAGAGGCTGCGGCAGGCCGCTCTGCCCCGTGCGAACCAGCGCGTCCCACGGTCCCACGCCCGCCGCACGAACGTGCACGAGCACTTGGCCGGGGCCCGGTTTTGGAATCGGCACCTCCTCAAGCTGGAGCTCGTCGATGCCGCCGAAGTTGTGGATAACAATTGCCTTCATGACTTGCACGAGTCTACAAGTTTTTCGTCAAGCTTCTTCACCCTTTGGTCATCCTTCGAAGGCTCAGGCTGACACGCCGATGTCCTTCGACTGCGGCGCTGTGCGCCTGCGCTCAGGATGACACCAGAATGGCCTGATAAAACAAATGTGTGAGCATTTGTGTGGCTCGGACCTCTATCGGCGACCGACTCGAAGCGTTACCGTGGTCTTATGAAGCAAAAGGCACTCACGATGATAACTATGGTCTCTGCCCTGCTGTTTCCACAGGCCGCTTTGGCCTTTCCCGTCGATTTTGGTCCGGGCTTCACAACTCACAGCCTCAATGTCGACGGCGATATGGTGAGCGTGACGACGGGCGGGCACGGCCCCGCGGTCGTGCTGATTCACGGTTACGCCGAAGATTCTCGCATGTGGAAGCCGCTGGCGATCGAGCTTGCGCCCCACTTCACGGTCATCGCACCCGACCTTCCGGGCATCGGCAACTCGGCGATTCCTACGGGCGGCTCGAATATGAGCAACGCCGCGAATCGCGTGCGCGACGCGGTGCATGCGCTGGGATATCAGCGGGTGAGCGTCGTGGGGCACGACATCGGCTTGATGGTCGCCTATGCGTACGCCGCAACCTATCCTCGCGAAGTGCAGCGGCTCGCGCTGATGGATGCGTTCTTGCCGGGCGTCGCCGGATGGCGCGCGATCTACGACAATCCCAATCTCTGGCACTTTCGCTTTCACGGGCCGGCGCCACTCGCGCTCGTCAGCGGCCGCGAACGAACGTACTTCGACTACTACTGGAACGACTTCGCGGCCAATCCCAACCGCTCGCTCTCGCCCGCCGATCGCGAGGAGTACGTCGCGGCCTATTCGCGGCCCGGACGCATGACGGCCAGCTGGGCGTACTTCGATTCCTTTCCGCAGACGGCCGTCAACTTCGCTCGGCTAGCGGCCACGAAGCTGCGGATGCCCGTGCTCTCGATCGGCGGCGATAAAGCCAACGGCGTCGCGCTCGGCGCGCAAGTGCGCACGGTCGCCGAAAACGTCACCGTCGTCGTTCTCAGGAACACCGGCCACTGGCTGCTGGAAGAGAATCCGCAGCAGACCATCCCCGCACTGACCAATTTTTGGAGTCTCACTAGCAACCGTTAGGAGTCTTTACGACAATGACAAACGATACCACGCCCAACGCCTCGCGGCCGATCGTGCTGATCCACGGCCTGTTCTTAAACTGGCAGAGCTGGGAGAACTGGACGGAACGCTATCGCGCGCGCGGCTTCACGGTCTTCACCCCGGGCTGGCCCGGCCTCGACAAGACGGTCGAAGAGCTGCGCGCCGATCCCACGCCGCTTACCGAGCAGAGCATCGGCAGAGTCGTCGACTATCTCGACGCGTTCGTTCGCAAACTCGAGGAGCCGCCGATCATCATGGGCCATTCGTTCGGCGGCCTCTTCGCGCAGCTGCTTGCCTATCGTGGGCTCGGCAGCGCGGTCGTCGGAGTCGATCCGACGGCACCGGCCGGCGTCCTCGACCTCCCGTTCTCAACGCTCAAGGGCTCGGCGCCGGTGCTCGCCAACCCCTTCAACATCGGCAAAGCGACGATGCTGACGCCCGAACAATTCCAGTACGCCTTCACCAACACGCTCTCCGATGACGAGAGCAAGAAGCTCTACGACCGCTATGCAATTGCCTGTGCGGATCGCGTGCTCTTCGAAGGCGCCTTCGAGAACTTCGCGCCGCATTCGCCCGCACGAATTGACGTCAAAGGCGATCGGCCGCCGATTCTCTTAATCGCCGGCGGCGAGGATCATCTGGTGCCGCCCGATTTCACGCGCAAGACCTGGGATCTTCTCTCGGAATCGCCGTCGATGACGGCGTTCAAAGAGTTTCCGGGGCGCCCGCACTTCACGGGCGCCGTTCCCGGATGGGAAGACGTCGCAGACTACGCGCTCGAGTGGGCGCTCTCGCCAACCGCATCCTCACCGTACAGCGAAGCCACCCTTACGTAACCGAGAGTATGAAAGAAAGAGGTAGATCATGGCCTATCTGACGCTCCGTGACGGAACGGAGCTCTACTACAAAGATTGGGGCTCGGGGCAGCCCGTGCTCTTCAGCCACGGCTGGCCGCTCGATGCCGACGCCTGGGAAGATCAAATGCTTTTCCTATCGGCACGCGGATTTCGCTGCATCGCGCACGACCGCCGCGGGCATGGCCGTTCGAGCCAACCTTGGAACGGCAACGACATGGATACGTACGCCGACGACGTCGACGAGCTCGTGCGCGAGCTCGACCTGCACGACTTCATCCACGTCGGACATTCGACGGGCGGCGGCGAGGTCGCGCGCTATATCGGGCGGCATGGAACGAGCCGCGTTTCGAAGGCCGTGCTGATCAGTGCGGTTCCACCGATCATGCTCAAGACCGACGCCAACCCCGGCGGCCTCCCGATGGCGACATTCGATCAGCTGCGCGCCGCGGTGCAAGCCGATCGCTCGCAGTTCTTCAAGGACTTAAGCGCGCCGTTCTACGGCGCAAACCGCGAAGGCGCGAAGGTCTCGCAGGGGCTGCGCGATTCGTTCTGGATGCAGGGAATGCTCGCCGGCATCAAAGCCTGCTACGACTGTATCAAAGCGTTTTCGGAGACCGACTTCACCGAGGATCTGAAGAAAATCGATGTGCCGGCGCTGATCATTCAAGGCGACGACGACCAGATCGTTCCATTCGCCGATTCGGGGATGCTTTCGGTGAAGCTGATTCCGAACGCGCGCTTGGAAGTCTATAAGGGCGCGCCGCATGGGCTCTGCTCGACCCTGAAAGACCGCGTCAACGCCGACCTCCTTGCCTTCTTCGGCGCGCCGGTCGGCGCCAGGGAGGTTTCCCTCAACTAGTTAGAAGGGGCGTCCCGCGAAGCCCGAAGCATCGGGTCATGACGGCTTCGCGGGCGCCTGCCTTCGGCGACCTGCTCAAACGACACCGCATCGCCGCGGGCGTGACGCAGGAGCACCTCGCCGAGGTCGCGCGCGTCAGCGCGAACGCCATCAGCAGCCTCGAACGCGGGATTCGCCGCGCACCGCATCGCGACACCGTGGCACTGCTGGCGATGGCGCTGCGATTGAGCGAGGCCGAGCGGCGGAATTTCGAAGCGGCGGCTGCCGTCATGCGCGGCCGCGGCGGATCGGACGCTTCAGCGCCGAGCCGCGCGGTTGCGAATTCGCCGGCGTTTCTCACCTCGTTCGTCGGGCGCGAGTACGAGATCGCCCGGCTCGCCGAGCTGCTCGCCGACCGGCGTCTGCTCACGATCACGGGCTCGGGCGGAATCGGCAAAACGCGCGTCTCTCTCGAGGTTTCAAAGCGCCTCGTGGACCGTTTTCCCGACGGGGTCTGCTTCATCGATCTCGCGCCGCTGAACGACGGGGCCTTCGTTACCAGCACGATCGCCTCACTGCTCGAGATCGGTTCGGCGCGCTCGGGAAATCTCGACGCCCTGCTCGAGGCCCTGCGCGCGCGCCGTCTCCTGCTGATTTTCGACAACTGCGAGCACGTCAGCGAGGCGGCGGCGCAGGCCGCCGCCGCGATCTTGCGCGATTCGCCGAGCGTTACGATCTTGGCGACGAGCCGCCAGCCGCTGCACGTCTCCGGAGAGACCCTCTATCGGCTCCCGAGTTTAGCGCTGCCGTCGAAGGCGATCACCAGCGTCGCCGAAGGGCGCGCGTACTCCGCGATCGACCTCTTCGCGCAGCGCGCGGACGCCGCCGACAATCACTTCGAGTTCAACGATGAGGCCGCCGGCCCGGTCGCCGAGATCTGCCGGCGGCTCGACGGCATCGCGCTCGCGATCGAACTTGCGGCGGCGCGCCTTCCGGCGTTCGGCCTGCGCGAACTGCAAGTGAGGATCGCGCAACACTTCGACGTGCTCTCGGCGGCGCAACGCGACGTTCCGGCGCGCCATCAAACGTTGGCGGCGGCGCTCGAGTGGAGCTACGCGCTGCTCGAGGATCGCGAACGCGTGCTGCTTCGCCGGCTTGCGATCTTTTCGCGAGGCTGCCGGCTCGAGGCGGCAGCCCGCGTCGGCGCCGGCGATGGGGAAGCGCCGGGAGCCGCTCTCGAGGCGCTGGTCTCGCTGGTGGACAAGTCGCTCGTGGTTACCGACGTTGACGGTGAGACTACGCGGTACCGCCTGCTCGAGGCTACGCGCGCGTTTGCTGCGGCGAAACTCGACGAGTCCGGCGAACGAGAGCGCGTTGCGCGACGTCACGCGCAGTGGGTGGCCGAGTTCGCCGATCGGGTCGAACAGGACGTATCAGATCGAGCCGCGAGCGCGTTGGATGGCGGACGTCGCACCCGAGCTCGACAACGCGCGGGCGGCTTTGGAGTGGGCACTCGGCGTGGGCGACGACGCGGTGACCGCCGGGCGAATCGCCGGAGGGCTGAGCGGCATGTGGCGGATCGCCGGGCTCGAGGCCGAGCGGCGCCGGTGGGTGCTCGCGGCGCTCGAACGCATCGACGAGCAATCGCATCCGGCGATTGCGGCCCGCTTGCTGCGTTCGCTCGCGGGCTCGCTCAACGGCCACGCACGAATCGACGCGGCGGTTCGCGCACTCACGCTCTGCGAGCGGATCGGTGACACGCACGGCGCGGCGGGGTGCCACACGGGCATCGCGTACGGGCTCTTACAGATCGGCGACCCGAACCGCGCGCTCGGCGAGGTCGATAAAACGCGCGCGATCTTTCGCGCCCAGCGGCGGCAAGCGTCGCCGCTTTACGCACTGATGCTGATCGACCGCAGCGCGATTCTTCGCGCGCTCGGCCGGCTCGACGAGGCGCTGGCCGAGCTGACCCACGCGCAGAGCCTTGCCGCGCTATTCGAAGACGACACGATCGCGGCGAGCGTCGAATCGGCGCTCGCGGACGTCGCCTTCGCGTCGGGCCGGATTGCGGAAGCGAGACGGCTTGCGGAGAGCGCGCTCGTGATCGCGCGGCGCAGCGGATCGAGCTACCGCGAGATGAGCCTGCTCAACATGCTCGCCGGCATCGCGCTTGCGCTCGAGGATCCCGAGGCGGCGCGCGCGTACGCGCACGAAGCCGTGGCCGCGGCGCGCGGGCGCGAACCGCACGTCGTCACCATCGCGATTCAACATCTCGCGGCGCTCGCGATCCTCGAAGGGGATGTGGAGCGGGCCGCTCAGCTCTTCGGGTACGCCGAGCGCGGCTACCGGCGGGAGACGCACGCGCTACGCGAGACCGTCGCGCGGAGAAGTTACGAACTGTTGGTGAAGGCGATCGAGGCGAAGCTTATGCCGCTGCGTCGCGCAGCGTTGCTCGAACAGGGTGCAAATCTCGACGAGGAACTCGCGATGCGCGAGGCGCTCCAGATTTAGCCGTCGGCCGTACGCAAAGCGGCGCGGCTACCCATAGCACGGCTAGGATGACGGGGCCTACAGCCGAGCGTTTTGAAGCTTAAAACCGTGGCACACACTGAAACTGAACTTCCCACCGTCGCCAAGTTTACCGAGCAGCTCTTGGGCCGATCTCCTGCAAGATACTCAAGAACCAGCCACCCACGAACTCGAAATGGGCACGGATGACCGACGACTAGATGGCGCGAAGGCGACGACCGCGAAGTAACGATTGCTCCGACGTTCGTCAAGAGGGTGGGACTCGGTCATGAAGCTATCAGATTTTCGCAGCATCGTCATTATTGGATCGGCGCTTATTGCGTCATGTTCGCAGGTGCCGTACGGCGCGACGCCCACGAATGGCGTCGGGCAGCAATCGATGTCGAACCCGATGGCGGCTCTTGCCACATACCCCTCGCCGGGACCGGGCACGCATTTTACCCTACCCCGCGGGGCGGCTTCCGGGCGTGGGTGGCTTTCACCGGCTGCCACAAACGGGCAGCCGGTGATCTACGTGGCCGATGGAACGCATATCTGGATTTTCCCCGAAGAGAATCGCGGCCGCGCTTCGCCGATCGGAGAGATCACCAACGGCGTTACGAGCGCGTACGGCCTATTCGTTGACCACGATCTCAATCTCTATTTAACGAACTGGCTCGATAACACCGTCGAGATGTATCCGCCCGGCAGCTTGAATCCAAGCCGTGTCTATACGAATTCTTTGGACAGGCCGCTTTACGCGGTCGTCAATCGCCAAGGCGATCTTTTTGTCGGCAACGGCACCGGCGGCACGGTGACGGAGTTCCTAGCAGGCAGCACGACGGCGCGGCGAGTCGCGCAGTCGGACGGAACTGAGGCGGACGGGATGGATTTCGATCGTCACGGAAATCTCTACGTCGCCTACCGTAACGCGTACGGCGCCGGAATCGACCGGTTCTCACCCGACTTGCGCGTTCGCCGGAATCTCGGCATTTCGCTCGTACAGCCACAAGGCCTGATCGTCACGCACGACGACGCCATCTTCGTTGTGGAGACGGACTATGGCAGCGCGCTCGATAAATTTCTTCCGGGCCAGAAGACGCCGGAGGTGCGCTTAGTTCCGCCCCATACGTTAACTGAACTTGCGCGGGCTCGCGAAGACCGCACGCTCTATGCTTCGAGTCTGGCAAATGCAGTTTACTCGACGGAGTTTCCGCTCGACGCAAGCAGTTCGTTGAACCTTATTCTCGCTCTAGGGGAACTTGGCGGCGGCTACGCCGCGCAAGGCATGGCGCTAACCAATGGGCGGCATTTCTAGAAAGAGTTTGGCCCGCTACGCGCTTTGCGCCGCGCTTGGCATCCTATTGCTAAGCAGCGCCGTGGCGCGCCAAGCGGTCGCGACGGCATCTTGCGATACGATCGCCTATCGGCCGGACGACCGGCTCGTCAACGTGCCGGTGACGATCAACGGTTCGCAACTCTGGTTCGACGTAGATACCGGAGCGCGCCATTCCGTCATCGATCTCGCGGCCGCAAAACGGCTTGGCTTACCGCTGATCAAACCGGCCCGCATGTCGGGGGCGGGACGCGGGACGGCGGAGCTGCTTCACACGTCGCCGGTCGAGATCCGCGCCGGAAATACGAGCGTGCACGTCGCCGAGCCGTGGGTTCTCGATCTCAGCCATACGGGAACGAGCCGGCGCATCGACGGCCTCGTGGGCGTCGATTTCTTCAAAGCGTACGCCGTGCGCATCGATCCAGAGAAGCAGACGATCGCGTTCTGTAACGGCGTGCCGTTTCCGAGCGGAGCATCCGGTGCAACGATTCCGCTGATCGTCACGAACGACCGCTTCTTCATCTACTTAAAGCTCGCACTTCCCAACGGCGTCGCGGCGACGCATCGCGTGCGGGTCGACACCGGATCGGGCGACGCGGTCAGCGACGACCTCGTGCGCCAGTCGCCGGCGCGGCGGAAGAGCACGCAAGGCGTCGGCCTCGGGACGCCGTACGTTGACTATTCCGGCCTGTTCGCAAGCGTCGCGATCGGGCCGTACACGATTACGAACGTCTGGGGGCCGTCGGGCAATCCGCCGGCGGTCGGCATGGAGATCCTGCGCCGCTTCGTCCTCACGTTCGACGCTCGTCGAGGGCAGCTAGGCCTTGCGCCGACGACGCACCTTCACGATCGCGTTCCTAGTCCAGCACCGTAGCATCGATGCGGTCGCACGTGCGACGCCGGTGTATGCCGTGCTAAATGTAAGGGTGATTTCGCGCCGTTAGACAAGTATTCAAGTATGACGCGAATAATCCGAACGATTCGGATCCGTGCTCCCGAAGAAGTAGTGATCGATCGGCTCCAAGACTTCTTTTCGCAACACCCAAAACTCCAGGTGAAAGCTTTGGGCTCGTCAACCGCGGGCGTGGAGGTTCAGTACTACCTGCTTTTCGACTGGCTGAGCATCAATCCGCATCGGGAGGGCGTGGCATTTTCGTGGCGCCCGGCCTGGGGCGGCTTCCCCGCTTTCGGCGCCACGCTTACGGTGCAGCCCAGCGGTAAGAAAACGGAGGTCGTACTCGAGGGTTCGTATGAGCCGCCGGGCGGCCGCTTAGGGCGTTTTTTCGATAGCGTCGTGGGGCGAAGACTGGCAGCGCGCACGATGGACTCGTTCCTCAAGCAGATAGCCGATAACCCTTAAAGAGAGACGGCGGCGTAAACCAAGCGCGCGGATACAAGGCGGGGAGGAAGCGTATCGCCCGCATCGCAAGTCGCAAGGCATAATGCGACGAACTTTGCTTGCCTTAGGAACCTTGATTGGGCTCCCGGGCTGTTCGGGTTTGGGAGGCGCACCGCAGAGCGTCGTGCCGCAAACGGTCTCCTCCGCCGCGCGGGTTGCGCCGGCCGCGAAGCAACCGCATCAGACTCTGTACGTGCTCGTCAATAGTGGCACGTACACGAGCTACGTGGCCCTCTACGATGCGTATGCGAAGAATCCGACGATGATCGGCAAGATCGCCAAGGGACTGGCGAATCCGGGCGCGATTTGGACGGACGCGAAGGGCGACGTGTTCGTCGGCAATGATATGACGTATACGAGCTCGGTTACCGAGTACGCTCCCCGTACCTACAAGCTGATCCGCACCTACACCGACGGGATCGATTTGCCGTTCGGCGGGATGGTCGATTCGAAAAACACCATGTACGTCTCGGTTGCGGGGGTGAAAGGGCAGACCGAAGGCGGAATCGCGGTCTTTCTGCCAGGGAAGACGAGCCCGTCGACGATTCTCACTGCCGGCGTGTACGTGCCGCACGGCCTCGCGAAGGATTCCGCCGGGCACCTCTTCCTCGCGCAGATCCACGGTTCGCAGTCGTCGGTCATCGAGTTTCCGAAGGCCAAGAACAAAAGCAAGATTCTGCCGCTCAACGACCTCAATACCGGGGCGTTTCTCGAAGACCTCAAGCTCGACGCTAACAACGACATCGTCGTGGCCGACGCCGAGCTCAACAGCGTCCGCTTCTACCCACCACCGTACGAGAAGGAAAGCACGGCGCTCAGTAGCGGACTCTCGACTCCCACCGCCCTCGCCTACGGAGCGGACGGCACGCTTTTCGTCGGCGATGAATATGCGGGCGCAAACGGCAACGTCGTCGTCTTTCCGCCGGGAGCAACGCAGCCGGCCGGCCGCATCACCGACGGGATTACGGGCGGCGTTCTCGGTGTTGCGGTAAGCCCGGCGAAGTAGCGCTCACGCTTTTGATTCGTCCCTCCAAAAGTGCAGCATTACGTAGAACAAAAACGCGGTGCTTATCCCAAAAAGGAGCATTCCATCGCCCGCCTCGACCGCGCCCATCATCCGCCATTCTGGAGCTAGAACCAGACCCGACGCACCGCGCGTCGTCATGGAATCGACCGAATAGAGCGCGGCATCGGCTGGAGACGGGAGTGCCCCGAGCCAAACGTAAACGAACGCCCAAATCATGGATTCGATTGAGTGCAGGACCGCTAGCGAGAAACCAACGGCGGCGATCAGGATTATCGTCATCACCGCGTTATCCGCGTAGTTCGTGCCTTGGCGCACGAGCTTCGCGGTAATCCGTTTGGTTGCAGCCCCTATCAAAACTATTCCAAGGGCGTGAATTGCAATCGTGACGGCGATGAGCGACAAGCTCCAGACCCAGCTCGCACCCCACGTTCCCCAACCCTGCATCCTTCGCTGCGGCTCAGCCCGTCGTGCCGCCTGCAGACGCAGGCGCTTTCGTCGGCGTGGTCTTAGGATCGGTGCTGCTCATACGTCATTCCTTCAGCGAGTGAATCTGGCGGCCTGAAGACTTGCGCCCGTCTATTGAAGCTCCTTCCGTAGCTTAACCATCTTATCTCTGCAGGAAGGCCTCGATGAGATGACGGGCGCGATGAGGTGAAGGAACTCGAAGCGTTTTACGAAGAGAGGAAACGGTCGATTTGCAAGCAACGAGCCGGTGGCTAACGGGCTAAATACGATGCCCACTGGATCGCGCTACGAACGGGAGGTAGAAGTGCAAGGCGTCGTCATCGTTCCTGGAAGCCGGATGGATACTCTGTGGCTCGACAACAGCTTCACGATGAACTACGCGCAGTGGTCGCAGCTCGACGCCGACCCGTTGTTTCCGGCGCAAAATTTGGGAGGCATCTTCACGAGCCCGCCGGCGGGTGTTGCACTTGGGACGAATCGGCTCGACGTCTTCGGCCTCGGGCTCGACTACAGCGTCTACCACAAGACGTACGACGCCGCGGCAAATCAGTGGACGCCGGACTGGGAAGACCTTGGCGGCAATTTCACCTGCACGCCCGTCGCCGTATCCATTTCGCCGGACACGATCGATCTCTTCGGCCTAGGGCCGGACCAAACGATGCTCCATCGCAGGCTCAACGCCAATGTCTGGAGCGCATGGGAAGAGCTCGGAGGCGCCTTCACGAGCGCGCCGGTGGTCCTGCCAGACTCCGACGGCAGTTTCGATATCTTTGCGCGCGGACTGGACTTTCAAATCTACACAACGAGTTGGAAGCCGGGAACGGTTCCGACTTGGCAGTTGCTCGGCGGCGGTCTGCTCGGGGCTCCAACGGCGGCCTCCGTGCCGGCGGCAATACGCGTGCTCGGCGCAACCTTCGTCTTCGTTACCGGAGACGACTCCGCGGTGTGGATGACGACCTTCGATGGTGTGGTGTGGAAGCCGTGGACGTCGCTTGGCCCAGCGCAAACGACGCCTACCGATCCGAGCCTCGTCAATCTCAAGACACCTCCAGTCGTCACACCGTTCGTGAGCGAGCCCGTCGTTTGTGCTTTCGAGTCGTTCGCGGGTCGCGTTGTTGATGGAACGCGAGACTTCACCGTGGTGCCGACCGGCTCTCCGATTACGCCAATCAACCTGTCCGGCGCTCGAATCGACGTATTCGCCGTCGGCAAAGATCACGCGCTTTGGCATAAATGGCTCGATAAAGACGGCTGGCATGGTGCGCCTCCTTCGCCTGGCTCCAGCGGCTTACCCAATGCACCGCTGAACTGGGCGCGGGTCGAGACGCAAGCCTTGATCGCGACTTCGTATGCGTGCGCGCCGTCTCTGTGCGTCCCCGACACCTCTCTGCACTCCCTGGGCGCGGTCAACATTATGCTCGTCGAGCCGACCGTAGCGGGAAGACTTGCCCTGATTCGGTACGACGGGACGGCGTTTTACGGGACGGGACCCGGCCCGGCGTTCCGCTTGCCTTCGACATTTAAGTTCACGATGGAGTCATTTCTCGTCGCAAACCCGCGATCGGCTGGTAACGATACCGATTACGTTACGGTGACGCTTTCGGTCGGAAAGTGGCCGATCCGAAGCTTAAGCGACGGCCCGTACGACGGGATCCAGGGACAGAACTACCCCATCCCGTTCCCTCTTGAAACGCTGACGACGGAGCTCTGCGAGCCGGTCTTTTTCACCTATACGATCGTCAACACCGGAAATCAAAGCGCCGCAACCGCGATCCAAAACGCGATCGTGAGCGGAGCTGAATCGCTGGTCAACTCCGTGGTGAAATCACTCGCGACACCCGGCCCGAAGAGCATATCGTTCAACGGTGTGAAGGTTGCCACCGACTATTCCGGCACGACAATTCTCGGCGTTACGCCGGGCGCGATTATCGGCGCGCTCGGGGAGCTCGTCGTCGGCAGCCTGCTGAGCTACGCCCTTTCGTACGTCTTCGCCGACTGCGATGGCATCGTCGTCGTCGATCAACAGGGCTTTCAAAAGGCACGCGACGTACAGCAACTCTTTGCCACCCTCGATCCCGGCGCCGCCTATACGCAAGGAACCCGCTTCCTCGGCAGCGATTCCCCCGATGGTTGCTTTTCGAACTCCGATTATACGGTGCACTGGTCGATATCGCGACCGTTGCCGTAGCTCTTGAGAAGAGGGGTTCCCGACGCCGCGGATCGTTACTTTCGGGTGTAGTCGCAGGTCCAGTTTGTTTCCCACCGGTTCCGGCGTCGCGGCCACGCACGGAGAGACCATGGCGAGAACGACGGCAGCGCAGGCTGCCGCGGCAAAGCCGTTTCATGATGGGCCTCCGAAGTAGAGCGCGCGGTTCGGGATATCGAGCGTAAACGCCCGCCCGCGCCAGAATTCGTTGCCGACGTTGCAGTCGTAGATCAGATTGGTGAAGAGCGCTTTCGGCGCGGCAATCGCGGAGAACGGCACGCCGGTAAGCGCGACCTGCGGAATCGCAGCGACGATGCGCTCGCCCGCCGACCCCTTTACACGTTTGAGCTGCGGGTCGTCGAGATTAACGCCGAGCTTCGCCGCGAAACGTCTATCGAGGAAGTAGCCCTGCGAGCCGGTGTCGATCTCACACAGTCCGCGCTGGCCCCGGCCGAAATCGAACCAGGCAAAAATTCCGAGTGAGATATCACGGTCGTCGGCGAGCTCGATCGGAACCTTCGCCGCCGAACGCGTGCGCTGCACGAACGAGGATTGGTCTTCGAGAATCAGCTGTTGCGCAGTGTAGTCGAAGGTCACGGGTCCGTTGCGAAAGGCGGTCGCGGAGATAAGGCCATCGATGCCGCTCCCGTCGAGGCCGCTCCAGATGATCGCGGGCGCGCTGGGTATCTGCAGAGTTCCCACCGATACCGAGGGCAGCATTCCGATGTCGCCGTTGACGCGTTCGCCTTCCATCCGCCAGTTCGTGTAACGGCGTGTGACGATAACGCCGAGCGCCTTTGCGGCCTTTGCCGAGAGCACGTTGACGCCGGCGCCGAGGTTGACGATCATCGTTAGCGGTCGCTGATTTGCGCTTGCCTTTACCGTGACGAGGCCATCGGTCAGCGTGAAGGGTACGACCGTCTGCGCCGCCGCGGCATGCGGCAGCAGCAATGCGATTACCAGCAACGCGAGCTCTTTTTTTAAACGCACTTCCACGCGTGTCGTGCTTCGGCTTTGCTCAGCGCAACACCCACGCTGGTCCGTCGATTACGGCGCTTCGCGCCTCCGCTGCGGATGACAAGCTTGCGCGCGGGCGAGCAGGAGCGTGCGGTCGCGGGAGTTGTGCGCGAGTGAGGCGGCGCGTTCAAATTCCGCCTTCGCTTCGTCCGATCGTCCGAGTTTGAAGAGCAGATCGGCGCGGACCGCCGGCAGCAGATGATAGGTTCGCAATGCCGGCTGATCGCGGAGCGTGTTGACGATCTCGAGGCCGGCTTGCGGGCCGAAGGCCATGCCGACGGCGACGGCGCGGTTGAGCTCGACCACTGGCGTCGGCATCAACTGCCCCAGAGCGTCGTAGAGCGCGGCGATGCGCTCCCAATCGGTTTGCTCGGGGGTCGCGGCGCGAGCGTGACCAGCGGCGATCGCCGCCTGCAGCCCATACGGCCCGAGCGACGCGCCGAGCTTCTCGGCTTTCGCGAGCGCGGCGAGTCCGCGATTGATGAGCAGCCGATTCCAACGGTTGCGATCTTGATCGAGCAAAAGAATCGGCTCGCCGGAAGGCCCGACGCGGGCTCGCATCCGCGATGCTTGAATTTCGATCAACGCAACGAGACCTAGCACTTCGCTTTCGTGCGGCATTAAAGCCGCGAGCATGCGTGCGAGCCGCAGCGCATCTTCGACGAGCTCGGGGCGCAGGACGTCGTCACCGGCCGTCGCGGCGTAGCCTTCGTTGAAGATGAGATAGATGGTTTCCAGAATCGAGGCGAGCCGCTCGAGGCGCTCCGGGCCGGACGGCACCTCGAAAGGAACGCGCGCTTCGGAGAGCGTGCGCTTCGCGCGAACGATGCGCTGCGCGATCGTCGCTTCGGGAACGAGAAAGGCGCGTGCAATTTCGGCCGTCGTCAAACCGCCGACGAGTTTGAGCGTCAGCGCGACGTGCGCTTCCTTCGACACGACCGGATGGCAGGCAACGAACATCAGGCGCAGCATGTCGTCGTCGATTTCCTCGTAGGAGGTGGCGAAGTCGGGCTCCACGGCACCCCTCGACAGGCGCAGGGTGACACGATCTTTGGTTTCGTTGCGGCGAATCTCATCGATCGCGCGGCGCTTCGCGGCCGTCATCAGCCACGCGCCGGGATTGCGCGGGATGCCTTCGTCGGGCCACTGCGAGAGCGCCGCAACGAAGGCATCCTGCGCCAGATCTTCCGCTCGTCCGACGTCGCGCAGCATCCGCGAGAGGCCGGCGATTAGCTTGGGCGACTCGATTCGCCAGATCGCGGCGATCGTGCCGTGACGGTCGCCGCTGCTCACTACGGCGTCGGCGAAACCTCGTGCAGATGGCACGTTCCGGTACCGAGCACGTCGAGGAAGCGCTTCGTCCAGCCGATCGCGTCGTCGCGATCTTTGACGTCCATGAGGGCGAAGCCGCCGACGACTTCCTTCGATTCGGCGAACGGCCCGTCGGTGACGCTGGTTTGGCCGTTCTTGCGCGCGATCGAGAGCTCGAGCATGTCGGTGTCGCGGCCGCCGGTGTTGACCAGCGCCCCTTTCGCGCGCATCTCTTGGATCAGCGCGCCCATGCGCTGGGGAATCGTGGGGTCGTCGTGCGGGCGACCGTTCGTGCGGTCGATGGTAACGATCGAAAGGATCTTCATTTCATTTGCTCCGCTAGGCGCTCTTGACGCTGCGCGATCTCGGGGGTGATGTTCTCGCCGAGGTCTTCGAATTCGTAGATCGGACGGATCTCGAGGGTCTCGCCGCCGGAGAACGGGGCGTGCGTGAAGCGCTCGACGATCTCTTCCTTCGATTTGCCTTGAACGATCCAGAAGCCGGCGACCAGTTCCTTCGTTTCGGCAAACGGTCCGTCGATGACCGTCGTGCGGCCGCCGTCGAAGCGCAACCGCTTGCCTTCGGAGGTGGGCTTGAGGCCCTCGCCGGCTAGCATCACCCCGTCTTTGACCAGCTGCTCGTTGAACTTGCCCATCTCGTTGAGGAGATCGGCCGACGGGAGCACGCCCGCTTCGCTATCTTTGCTTGCCTTCACCAGGACCACGAATCTCATTGAAAATCTCCTTTTGGTGGATTTTGCTACTCTGCCTATGCGTCGAGCGGGACCGCTGCGTTTCGACACGGACTTTGATAATTTTTTTGGGGGCGGCTCGGGCGGCCGGCCAGAAGCTCCCGGCGTGGACGAAAAGCGATTCCGGTTCGATCTGCTCGTTGCGCTCGGCGCCCTGTTGATCAGCGGAGTGGCGGCCGCCTCGTCGGCCTACCAAACCTACGTCATCCGCAAGCAGTTCAGCGCGACCGTGTGGCCCTACCTCACCTTCATCACCTCGAGCTCTACCGATAAGTTCTTCGAGCTGGACGTCTCCAACCCGGGCATCGGGCCGGCGCTGATCCTCACCTCGACCGTGACGCGGGACGGCAAAGTCATCGACCAGCCGCCCGGCCCAAACGTCGTCCCCGCGGTCGGCGCTGCGCTTGCGCCCGAACGCGCCCAGGCCGCGGCAGCCGAGCGCACATCTCACCAGCACGGCAACAACGACATGACCTCGAGCACGATTCTTCCCGGCGACGTCTTGCCGGCCGGTCAAAAGCTCGAGCTCCTGCGGGTCGAAGGTAAGTTCCTCACTCGCCCGATACTGGCCAACATCTATCGGGTCAATGTCTCGCTCTGCTACTGCTCGCTGTTGGGCGATTGCTGGACGAAGCGCTTATCCGATCAAGCGATCAAACCGCATTCGGTGCGATCGTGCCCCGCTGCGTCGTGAGCTCGCGCGTGGAAAACTTTCGTCAGTATCTTGCAGAGTGTCCGACGAACACGCGGGCACAACTGCGCGGCGGTGAAGTTCTGGTATCGTTCGGCGCCTTCAAGTCTCACATCGGGTTCTACCCTGGAGCCGCCGCCATTGCGGCATTTCGCCCCGATCTGAAAGAATATACGACCGCTAAGGGATCGGTGCAGTTCCCGCTCGGAGAGCCCTTACCGCTCGAACTCATCAAGAAGATCGTCCGCTTTAAATGCGAGCGCCTTAGCTAGGCCGGCTACTTCGTGAGATCGCGTGCGAGGTATTCGGCGACAGCGGTAAATACGGTGGTGAGCTCGGCCGGCGACGCCTTCGAGCCGACGTAATACGCCGTAATCAGCAGCGGCTTGCGCCCCGGCGGCCAGGCGACCGCGATGTCGTTGGTCGCTTTATTGCGGCCATTGCCGGTCTTATCGCCGATCTTCCACGATTTTGGAAGCCCCGCGCGCAGGCGGTCGTCGCCGGTCCGGCTTTTGAGCAGCCACCCAACGAGCCGGTTGACGCTCTTTGCGTTCAGCGACGAACCTAAGAGGATGGCGTTCATCAGACCGCGCATGGCAAGCGGCGACGTCGTGTCGCGCGGATCCCCCGGAATCGCGCTGTTGAGATCGGGCTCGCGGCGATCGAGCCGCGTGACGTCGTCGCCGAGGCTGCGAGCGTAGGCGGTCGCGCCGGCCGGCCCGCCTACTAGCGAGAGCAAGAGATTGGCGGCGGTGTTATCGCTGAGCTCGATCGCTGCCGCGCAGAGCGCATCGACGGTCATGCCGCCCGCGGCCACGTGCGCGCGCGTGACCGGCGCGTATTCCAGCAAGTCGCTCGGCCCATAGCGCACCCACTGGCTTCCTTTTATCGTTCCGGCTTGGATGCGCGCGAGCACGCCGGCGACGAGGAAGAACTTAAAAGTGCTGCACATCGGAAAGCGTTCGTTTTCGCGGTACGCCACGGCGCGGGTCGTCTGCGTATCGATCGCCGAGACTCCGAGGCGGCCGCCGTACCGCTGTTCGAGTTGCGCGAAGGGCGGTTCGGTATCGTTCTGTGCCGATGCGAGTTGCGGCAACGCTGCGTGGCTCAGTGCTGCGAGCGTGCCGGCCGAGGCGCGCAGAAACGAGGTTCGCTTCACTTAGCGGCCAATGTGCGGACCGCGGCCGGCGGGGTGAAGAGCTGCGGGTTCACGTTATCGTAGGTCACCGCTGTGATGCGGCCGACGCCGGCGAGCTTGTCGTCTTTAAAATCCGTTTCGCGCGTTGCGAACCATAGCTTTCCGAAGCGCTGATAGCGCTCGAAGACCTGCCGCGACTGGGCGACTTCGGAACCGCCGTTTGCCCACTGATGGAAGCGGTAGCCGGTGAGCAAGCCGCTCTTCACGTCGTAGTACTGATTGTTCTCGTTCCCCCAGAGGGTGGTGCCGCGGAGGTGGTAACAGCGGTGACCGGCAAACGATTCGACGCCGACGACGCTCATCGTTTTAAAGTACTTCCCGATGTGGGCGAAGTAGTACATGTCGGAATCGCGCCGGAGCGAGATTGCGTCGTGGCCGCGAATCACCTGCGGCGCCGAGTGGGGGCCGATCGACCACCCGATCTTGCCGTCGTAGCCCGAGAGATACCGGCCGAGGTGCGAAACCGTGACGATCTCCGCTCGCTTGAAATCGGCAAGATAGAGGACGATCCCGGCGTGGATTCGTCTGCCGTGCGCCGCGTAGATCGTGTTGCTGCCGCGGATCGTCATCGATCGCGGCTGCAGGATCGCCGCCGGACCGCCGATCGCGTCGGCAAAACGCTGCTGGACCTGGGCAACCGTCGGTAAGGGGGCCGACGGCGCCTGGTGGCTGCCTCTCCCGCAGGCCGCGACGGCCGCAAGGGCGATCGCCGCACCCACGCGGCGCAGCGCCGGACGCAGTTGTAATGCAATCACATTCATATACCTCGATTTGCTATACTCTGCATGATTCCCAAGGTCCGCGGGCATTATGCCGCCGCCACGTGAATCGGTGCATGGCTCAGGATGACAACGGGGGACAGGGTTTAGGTCGTCCTTCGACAAGCTGAGGATGACACGATATGAAGCATTTTTCAGGATTTGTTTTTGTTGCCGCGCTTGCGGCATGTTCTTCCAGCGGACCGCCCTCACTGCCGTACATGCAGGGCGATGCGGCCGTGCGCGTGCTTGCAGGGACCGGCGCCGGCAAGATCGAGCACGTCGTTTACGTCATACAAGAGAACCGCAGCTTCAACAGCATGTTCGAGGGGTTTCCGAACGCCAATACCGTTTCGAGCGGAAAGAACTCACAAGGGAAAACGGTTCAGCTTCAACCGATAAGCCTCAAGAAGCTGTACGACATCGATCACTCGGCCGGCGCAATGTTCGAGGCGTGTAACGCGCCGGCCGGCGACCTTCCGGGAACGCACTGCCGGATGAACGGCTTCGATCGTGAGTTGGCGTCGTACGGCGGTCCCTCAGATCCGCAGTACGTCTACGTTGACCACAAGGAGTCGAAGCCATATTTCGACATGGCGCACCAGTGGGTGCTGGCGGACCGGATGTTCGCCTCGCAACTCGACGAAAGTTTCGTCGCGCACCAATACATCATCGCGGCACAAGCGAAATCGAGCGTCAACGTTCCCGACGGTCCGTGGGGATGCCCGGGCGGTTCGCGAGATGAAGTTCTGACGATCACGAAGGATCGCCAACTCGGCCCCGGGCAGACGCCGTGCTTCAACTATACGACCCTCGGCGACGAGCTCGACAACGCCGGGCTTTCGTGGCGCTTCTACACGAGCACGTTCAACTATCCGACCAGCGGGCTGTGGTCGGGGTATCAGGCCATCGACCACATCTATAACGGACCCGATTGGAAGAAAGACGTCATCACGCCGCAGAAGCAATTTCTCACCGACGTCGGCAAAGGGAAGCTCGCGAAGTTTACCTGGATTACGCCGCTCTGTCCCGACTCCGACCACGTCGCCTGCGGCGGCGGATACGGCCCGTCGTGGGTGGCGACCGTCGTCAACGCCGTCGGCGAGAGCAAGTTCTGGAAATCGACGGTGATCTTCGTGCAGTGGGACGATTGGGGCGGCCTTTACGACCCGGTTCCGCCGCCCCATCGCGACTACGACAGCCTGGGATTCCGCGTTCCGCTCATGGTCATTTCACCCTACGCGAAGCACGACTACGTTTCGCACGTCCAGTATGAAACGGCCAGCGTGCTGAAGTTCGCCGAAGGCCTCTTCGGCTTGCCGCCGCTCGCCGCCGCCGACCGGCGCGCCCACTCGCCCGCAGCCGATACGCTCGATTTCACGCAAGCACCGCGTAAGTTCGTGCCGATCAAATCGCCCAAGGGGCTCAAGTTCTTCCTGCATCAGGACGACGACGGGCAAGCCCCGGACTACGAATAGCATCCCAGCGCTAGCTCCTGCAACCCGCCGGCGGGTCAAGCCGATTAGAACCATACACACCCAGGTAAGAGGAGATCAATGGATTTAACAATTTGAAAAACCGCGCAGCGCCAAAGACAAGCTCATCGGGCTCGTCTCGCTCAAGCGCGTTATCGACAAGGCCAAGGCCTCGAACGAGGGACACCTCGGCGACTACGATTACGACTGCCCGCACGACAAGCCAGTCTTCGCATTTCTCGGAACGACCGGGCCCGAGTTCGCGAGCAAGGTCAAGGAGCTTCAAACCGACGACGCGATTGGCAATTGGGTGCAGACGCAGTTCCTCTCGAAGAAGAGGCCGGAAGAGATCGAACGCTTCAACAGCGACCGGATGCACTGGCATCCCGACCCCGGTTCGCCCTCGGCAGCGTATTTCGATAATCTGCGCGAGCAGGTTGCGCCCGGGCGCAAAGATATCGTCACGTGGTTCGACGTGCTCGATCTGGACGAAGGCCGCCCCGTCCCCGTCGCTACGAGCCTGAACTGACCGTTCTCTTCGTCCACGGCTGGCAAGCCGATCGTTCGGTCTGGGGCGGCGTCATCGCCGCCCTGGGACCCGACGTACGCGCCGTTGACGTCGATTTGCGCGGCAGCGGCGAGCTGCGCGATATTCCCGGACCGTTTACGGTCGAACGATTCGCCGCCGATCTGCGCGAGATCGTCGAACGGCTCGAAGATCCCGGCCCCGTCGTCGTCGTGGGACATTCGATGGGTGCAATGGTTGCGATGCGTTTAGCGATCGACGCACCGGCGCTCGTACACGCGCTCGTGCTCGTCGCGCCGGTTCCGGCAAGCGGCGCCGGGTTCTCCGAGAAGGGCGCTCACTATCTTCGCTCGACCGTCGGCGATCGCGAGGCCGCGCGCAAGTGGCTCGCGCGCACCTTTCACAACGAACCCGAAGCCGAGGCGCTCGAACGCTTGTGCGAAGCCGCTGCACAGACGCACCCCGACGCCGCGCTCGAAAGCTTTGAGTCGTGGACGAACGCCGATTTCGCCGAAGAGACCCGAACGATTAAGGCGCCGGCAACCGTCATCGCTCCCGAGCACGACGATCCGGAGATGTACGAACGAAAAGTCGCGGCACTACTGCCGAACGCGAAGTTTGTCTTGCTGCGCGAGAGCGGCCACTACGCAATCATGGAGCAACCCGGAGCGATCGCCAAAGAAATCAGAGAGTTCATTTTTCCGAGCGGGAGATCTTTCATGGGCCGTTCGTCCTAGGGCTCAGCTGAGCAGATCGGCTCTCTTTTCGAAAGGCGCTCTTACAGTCGGCTTGGGACCGTGCTAAGCTGGGTCATCGCTACTTAGAAGAAAAGCGTTTCGGATCTAGGAGCAAACACGATGAAGAGGCCCGTTTTTAAGGGTTGCACATTTAGCATTTGCGCCGCGGCGGCGTCGATGCTCGGAGGATGCGGCGCAAATACGAACGGCGTCCCCACAACGGCGGCGCCCACCCCTCTATCTGCGTCCAAGACGAGTTCGAGCTTCAAGGTGCTCTACACTTTTCACGGCGGATTCGACGGGTCAGAACCTCTTGGGCGAGTCGTCCTCGATGCGAGCGGCGCCCTGTACGGTACGACCGCGTCGGGAGGGTCGCCGAAAGTCTGCTTGGCGGTTGGCACGATTGGATGCGGAACGGCCTTCAAACTAACGCCGTCGGGATCGACGTACGCCGAAACCGTCATTCATCGTTTTGGAGGATACGTTAAAGATGACGGCGCCTATCCGGCGGCCGGCGTTACGCTCGACGCCGCGGGCTCGGTCTACGGCACGACCAAATATGGGAACCCGCTCGGTTACGGAATCGTTTTCAAACTAACGCCAACGGCATCGGGTTATTCCGAGAGCGCACTGCATGGTTTTTCAGGATGGCCCGACGGAGCCAATTCGACCGGAGACCTGCTTTTGGTAAACGATACGACGCTCTACGGCACAACGACGCACGGCGGGTGGCAGTATGGCTGCTCCGATTTCTGCGGTGGGTGTGGCACGATATTTACGGCGACAACCACGGGCGGCTATGCCAGCCTATACAGCTTCTGCCAGGAATCCAATGGCGACCAAGGCAGCGTCCCGTACGCTGGAGTGATTCCCGGAAATAAGGGCGGCCTCTTCGGCGCAGCGTCATCGGGCGGAGCGCACGGAAGCGGCACGATCTTTCGTCTGGACGGCGGACTAAGTGTAGTCCACAGTTTTTGCGACAGCCTCGATTGCCGGGGCGGCGTCAATCCAGAAGCGGGCTTGATTACGGACGGTAAGGGCACGCTCTATGGGGTGACGGCAAACGGCGGTCGGGGAAATAAGGGCGTTGTTTTTGAGGTGATGCGGAGTCGCGGCAGCTATCGCGAGCACGTCCTCTATCGCTTTCGCGGTGCTGCCGACGGTGCGAATCCATTGGGGGCTTTGATTCTCAAAGAGACGGGGGAGCTCTACGGCACGACTTCGACCGGCGGCAGCGCTTCCTGCGCGTGTGGGACGGTATTTAAACTGACGCCCTCGGAAGCCGGTTACAGTGAAACTATTCTGCATAGCTTTACCGGCGGCTCCGATGGCGCAACTCCAAAAGCCGGCTTGTCACTCGATGGGAAAGGGAATCTCTACGGCACGGCTTCGGGCGGCGGAACCCACTACGGAACGGTCTTTGAGGTGACGCCGTAAAGGGCCCACGCCGAGGCTAAGGCCTCAAAAGCCCCTCCGGCGAATGCACCGCCCGTGAAGAGTGAAGGCACCGGAAAGCTGCTGCGCATCTTCGTCGGCGAGAGTGACCGGTGGGGTTATCAACCGCTCTATACGGCAATCGTCGAGGCGGCTCGCAAGGCCGGCTTAGGCGGCTCGACCGTCTTTAAGGGAATCGAAGGCTACGGCGGCCATTCCGTCGTGCACGCTGCGCGCGTTATCGATTTCTCCTCGGATCTGCCGGTGCTCGTCGAGATCGTCGATACCGAGGAGCGCATCCGTGCCTTTCTGCCGGCGCTCGACGAAATGGTCAAAGAGGGGCTCGTTACGCTGGAAACCGTCGAGATCATCGCCTATCGCGCGGGAGAGCCGAAGGGACGATGAGAGGCATCGTTCCATATCTCGCGGTCGGCCTTGGCGCCGGACTCGGCGGCATGTGCCGCTATGCCGTGGGCCTCTTCTTCCTCCAGCGCTTCGGCCCGGGCTTCCCCTTCGGCACGCTGTTCATCAACGTTAGCGGATCGTTCTGCATCGGCATCGTCGCGGCGCTCCTGCAGACGCGCGCGCTCGGATTCCATCCGCTGCTCGGCGTCGCGCTGACGGCGGGCGTGCTCGGCGGCTATACGACGTTCTCCAGCTTCTCCTACGAAACGCTGACGCTCGGCAGCGAACGCGAGTGGCGCTTGAGCCTCGCCTACGCGCTCGGCAGCGTGATCCTCGGCGTCGTCGCGTGTTACCTGGGCCTCGTTGCGGCAAGGCTCGTGAGTCGCCCGGCATGAGTGATTTGGCCGCGAAGATTTGCGTTCCGTGCCGGGGTGGAACTCCGCCGTTGGACGACGCCCAGATTGCGCCGCTGCTCGCCCAGCTCGACGAGGGGTGGCGCCTGGTCGAGCGCGACGATCCCAAGCATCAGCGCGCGAAGATTCTCACGCGAACCGTTCGTTTTAAGGATTTTGCCGAAGCGATGGCCGCGGCCGCGCGCATCGGCGCGATGGCCGAAGAGCAGCAGCACCATCCCGATCTGCACGTCGCGTGGGGGCGGCTCGGCATTGAAATATGGACGCACAAGATCGGCGGCCTGACGGAGAGCGACTTTATCTTTGCCGCGAAGTGCGACGCGCTCACACGCCCCAACACGAATGCGGCGAGCTCGGAATAAAGAGCGGCAACCGGGCGGGCAGCCTCCGCAGAAACCAACCCGCCCAGATGCGCTGCACGAACATGGCGCTAGGGCTCGATCATCCCGCCCGGAAGCCACGTTTGCGACGAATTGCCTAGCGATGTCTGCGACTGTAGTGCGCCGCTTGGATAGGCGTACGCCGTCACTTTATTCTCTGTAGAATCGACGACGGTCAGCTTTTTGCCGCTTCGATCCAAGGCGATCGCTACGGGGTATGGCGTGGTCGCGAACGAGGAGAGCCGCATTCGCTGGAGATTGTAGACCGTCACGTCGCCGGTTGCGTTTACGCGAAGGCTGCTGACGGCGAGATCTCCGTTTTCATCGATGGCAAGCGAACCGGCTTTGGCGCCGGAGACTTGCAGGAAGACGCTCGGGTTCGAGTTGCCGTTTGCGAACTCGTCGATCTCTTCGCCGGCCAAGACTCCGGCGTCGAAGCTGACGAAGAGGTCGTTTTGCGAGTTCGACCGCGATCGCACCGGGGCTTTTGCCGATCCGTTGATCGATCATCGTCCGCGACGGCCTCGTCTGGCCCTTCGGATAGACGAGGATCACCGACGAGGCGTTGGTGTTCTGGGGCGGCGGAACGACGAGTACGTACATCGTGCCGTCTTTTCCGACGGCGACGTCTGCCGGAGCGTTCGGTGCGGTGGAGATCGTTTCGAGCATCACCGTTTTGCGCGCACCCGTCTTGAGGATGGCAACGCTCTGCGCAAGCGGCTCCGTTACCGCCTTCGCTTGCGATCCGCGCCACGCCGAAGCTTGGGCGATGGTGCCCCACCAGGCATTTAACGGTTGGCCCTTGAGCGGCTGTCCGCTCCAGAGCATCGGATCGCCGGCGCACGGCACGAGCGTCTCGTAGGCGCCGCGCGTCCACGGACCGCTCCATTCGTACCACTCGCCGGTCATGTTGTTGCCGAGGTACTGCCAACCGACGCCGGTGTAGAGAACCGGCTTGCACGGTTTCCTAGCAGGGCCGACGGCAACACCCGCGCTTTGTGCGGGCCCTCCGGGCGTCGCGCCGTTCACCGCGGGTAACGGGGCGGCGCTGTTACTACCGCAACCCGCGACGATCGCGAGGAGTGCGGGGAAGAACGCCGCCCGGACCGCATGTTTTTGGAAACGCTGGGGTTTCATAGATTGCTCCCTTTCTTTCGAGAAAGTGTGATGGAGCAATCATCCTGCACGCGAGCCTTTGCCGTAACTCACGCCCGCACGACTAACTCGCACGATCGGCACGCGTGCGTCTGCACGCGTGCCGCGAACTCTAGGGCTTTTGGCCTACGGTAACCGTAACCGGCTTCGAGGCGATGCCGTTGGCCACGACCACGAGGGTGCTCTTCCCGCTCGCAATGCCCTTCGGCACGTCGAAGTAGGTCCAGACTTTCTTCGACCCAGTCGCCACGCCCATCGTGCTGTGATCGTGCGTGCGGGCGTAGTAGATATCGCCGCTGCCGCTGTTGGTAATGCGGACCAGTGGATATCCAGTCGCGTTCTGCTCTTCGTCGCCGAAGGCAACCGCCTGGGAGAGGCCGTTGAACTGCGTTCCGGTGATCTTATAGGTCTTACCCGGCGTGATGCTCGCCGGCGCGTTTGAGATCGTCGGCGCCCAGCCGGCCTGCGGCTTGCCCTTGGGTGTGTAGAGCACGACTCCGCCCGAGCCGAGCATCAGCACTTGTCCCGTCGGCAGGAGCACCGGCGGCCCCGCAGCGCTGCCAACCTGCGTGAAGCTCTTTCCGTTGTACTCGTAGAGAATGTAGTGGATGCTCAACACTAGGACGTTTCCGCTGGGTTCGAGCATCGCGTACGAATCGCCGGCGTTGTCGTTATTGGGAAAGTCGGGACCCGCGGTCCAGGTGCCGTTCTTCGTGTCGTAGATCGCGGTATGCCCCGTGCCGTAACCGCTCGCTCCGGTACCTGCGCCGGTTGCGAAGACGGTGCCATCGGGGCGCAGAATCGCCGGACCGATCTCGCCCGGCGGACGATAGCAGTCTTTGGGTTTCGGTCCGTATTTCACGCAGCCGGGCTCGCCCGGAGAGCGCAGATCGACGACCGTCGAGCCGGCGCTCTTCCAATGGCCGGTTGCGGGATTGTAGATCTCGGAGTGCGGCGAGTTCTTCACGTCGGCGGTGAGAATCGTGCCGTCGGACAAGAGCGTCCAGCCTTCCTCCGAGTTGAAGTCGGCCTTTCCCGCGTCGCTCGCGGGCGACCACTTCAGCGTCTTCGGATCGAGGAACGCGTCCCAGTGATGAAGCTTGTCACCCATCATGACTCGCCCGTCGGGCAAGATCGTTGACGGTGAATCGCCGATCCAATTCCAGCGATGCGGATGGCCCAGCGGCGTCCACGCGTTCTTCACCGGATCGTAGACCGCACCGAGATTGGTCAGCTGCAGCGGGTACCCGTTGCTCGGGTTGTTGTACTCACCGCCGCTGATCATCAGGCGGCCGTCGGCGAGCACCTGCGAGGCATACGCGGACGGCCCGTAACCAGATTGAAGCGATGCGAGTTGCGTCCACGTTCCGTCGCTATAACCTCCCTTCGAATCGGGGGCGTAGCGATACCAGTTGCTGCCGGAGATATCCTGAGTAAGAACCGAACCGTCGGTCATCAAGAAGCCGATCATCATCGGCGCCGGGGGCTGATTTCTGACGACCGCGAACTGCGCCGAGCGGCTCGCGCCGAGCGCGCCGAGAAACTGCATCCCCGCTCCGGGGAGCATCGATTGGCTGCCGGAACATCCGGACGCGGTGGCGGCGAGCATCGCCGCCGCTAAGAGAAACGCAGGGTTCCTGAAGTAGCGAAGCACGGGACCTCCATTCTTATTCGTAATCGGGTGCGAAATCGGTGTCGCCCGACTGATGCATGAAGAACTTCGGCTTCAATGGCGCCGGGATCTTCACGAATTTGCGCGGACTGGCGTTGAAATCGAAGCAGTCGGCGGCCGGGGACCTCGCGCGCCGGTCGGCCGGAGCGAGCTGCCCGAGGCCGTAGAGATCCTCGGCGAAACGCAAGACGCTCGCGGTCTCGTAGTGCACGTGCGAGACGTAGCCGTGTTTGGCGTACGGTGACATGACGATCAAGGGAACGCGGAAGCCTAGGCTATCGCGATCGAGATAGGCCGGCGGGACGTGATCGTACAAGCCGCCCCAGTCGTCCCACTGAATGAAGATCGCGGTCGAGTTCCAGAACTTGCTCTGGCCGACGGTGTTCACTAAAGCCGCGACCCACGACGGCCCGAAACCGCCGGGACAGTTTACGTGATCGGAGTCGTCGCAGACGGGAGTTATCCACGTGAAGTTTGCGAGCTTGCCGGCGCGAACGTCGGTGATGAACTTCCAGTTCGGCGAGATCACGTTCTTCTTCCAATCGGGGCCGTGATAAATGTGTTTGACGGCCTGGTAACTCGACCAGACGCCGCCGCTTCCGCTCGACGCGCTGCCGTAACTGCTCGCATAGAAGCGCCACGAGAGGTGCGCCTCATCGAGCTCGTCGCCCAGCGTCTGATATTCGAAGCACGGCTGCTGCGCCGGTCCGTTTGGATTCCGATCGACCGTGACGGTCGAAACCTTGTCATAACCGCCGCCGCCGCAGCCCCATTCGCCGTAGGGCAGATCGACGCTCCAGGCCGCCTGCGCAGCGATGATGTACTGGTGCGCCACGAAGCTCTCGTCGAGCTGCGACTGAAACATCCGGTCCGCTAAGACGCCTTGGTGCGCCATATCGAAGTAGGGCTTCGAGTCGCCGTGCGGCACGTAGGCGTATTCCGGATAGCGAAACGGTCCGCCGAAGTTCTCTTCCTTGTCGAAACCGTTCATCCGGCAGTGCGTGCCCGGCACGTCGCCCTTGGGCGCGTTGCAAGCGGCGAACATCGCGTCGGCCGAGTGGTCGATCACATACTGATCGTTCAGCGGCACCGGCCGCAGCTCGATCTTCTCGCCGGTAGAGATCGCGCCGCTATCGACGGTATCGGCGCCGGGATAGTCGTGGAACATGTCGTCGAAACTGCGGTTCTCTTGAACGATGTAGACGACGTGGGTGATCTTGCCGGCGCCCGTCCCGGCGAGGTTGTGCAACGGATCGCCGTTTTGCATGTACGGAAGGCTGCCGCTCGAGCATGCTCCCAGCGCAAATGTGAACGCCAGCAACGCCGCTAGGCGTGCTGAATAAAGACGATTCATCTACTCGCACTATGCCGCCGCAGGGGGACCCTCCTCTTGCTTTGCCAGCGGCGCCGTCCGGCTTGACTAGCCTCTGAAAGCGAAGTAGACGGCCCCGATGATGAAGAGGTAGCTAACCCCGTAGTTCCACTTCGGAACCTGTCCGAAAACTACGAGCGCGAAGACGGTAAAGACGATCAGCGTAATGACCTCTTGCACGATTTTGAGCTGCGTCAGCGTCAGCGCACCGTAACCGACTCGATTCGCCGGAACCTGAAAGCAGTATTCGAGCAATGCGATTCCCCAGCTGGCTAAAATTGCCAGAATTAGCGGACTTCTCGTGTTCTTCAAGTGGCCGTACCAAGCGATCGTCATGAAGAGATTCGAGCACGCCAACAGCAGCACGGTCGCAGTAACGGGATAGCGGGCAAAGAGTGCAGGCATAGGCGCGTGGTTCCCCGCCAACGACGCGCCCAAAAGACCCTTCGGGCTCTTAGGCTCGCCCAACGGGTAATGTAGGCTGGGCCAGCAGGGGATTTAGGATTGCCTAAGTATATCGTGAGGCATGCTTAAATGGCCGCTTGCCTTGCTTTTCCTTTCGCTCAGCGCCGGCGTCCCGACCGCGGCCCAAGCCATTCCGCTCTTTGCGCACCAGTACGGCGTAACGTGCGAAAAGTGCCATAGCGTGATTCCGCACCTCAACGAGTTCGGCGCGGCCTTTCTCGCCAACGGCGAGCGCTTTCCGGGCGTCTCGTCGGGTCGCGCGATTCCGCTTTCGGTGAAGGTAAACTTTGTGGACTCAAGCGAGAACCAAGGTGAGGGGCCCGACGGCGCCGGCCTGCCGAAGGCGATCGTTGACGAGGTCGAGGCATTTTCGTCGGCCACGATCGGCACGCGCGCGAACTATTTCGTCGAGCAGTACCTAGTCGACGGCGGCGAGCCCGGACTGCTGCGCGACGCGTGGGTGAGCGATCGCGTCAATCCGTGGAACGCAAAGATTCCGGTGCTCGTGCAGGGCGGCCAGTTTACGCTGCCGCTGCCGGTCGATCCGGAGACGTTCCGCGACACGTATCAAGGTTATACGCCCTACGAACAGACCGTCGGCTCGAATCCCTTCACCTTCTTCGATACGAAACTGGGCGCACGGCTCTCCGTCGGCGACGCGCTGCGCGGCCTCAACCTGCAGATCTTCGCCGGCCCCGGTTACGACCGCCAGAGCGGTCTCGCACCGACGGGCACGGATACCGAAACGTACCTGCAAGATGCGATGGGACCGTTTACGCTGAGCGTCTTGAACTACGACGGGCTGCGTCCCACGCCGTTTGGGCCGTTCGACCGCTTCAACCGTACGCTCTTCGGCTTCACCTACGGTCAGTGGACGCGCTTCTCGAGCGAAGCGGTGCTCATCGATGGGAACGATTCGAACTGCGGAACCGATCCGCCGACGGTCGGTACGCTCGCCGGCGGCTGCCACATGAGCGGCGGATTCGAACAGCTGCGCTACGCGTTCAACGACCGGCTCTTCCTCGAAGCACGGTACGAGGGAACCAACGATCCGACCAACGGCTTTACGCGCGACGGCGTGATTCTCGCCGGATACGGACCGACCGAGAACACCCGCCTGACGATCGAGGACGTGCTCTCGACGTCGCCGCGCACCAGCAACACGATGAACGTTCAGTTCACGGTGGGATACTGAGATGAGAAACTATCTTTGCGCCCTTCTTCTCTCGGCGGCGCTCGTCGGAGCGGCCCCGGCGGGGCGAGAGATCGACGCCGCCAAATCGAGCGCGAAATTCAGCGTCGCGCACATCTGGGTCGAACGGGTGGTGGGCACCGTGCCGATCGTCGGCGGCAGCGTGACGCTCGACACCGGCTCGATCGTCCCGGTGAGTGCGACCGCGGTGCTCGACGCGACGCGCATCAAAACCGACGCGCCCGACCGCGATCGCTCGCTGATGTCGCCGGATTTCTTCGACTCGTCGAAGTTTCCCAAGTGGACGTTCGTCAGCACGCGCATCCTGCCCAAGACGGCGACCTCGTTCGAGATGGACGGCAACCTCACGATTCACGGCGTCACGCAACCGGAGCAACTCAACGTTACGGCCGCCGGCACCGCAGAGCAACCGACCTATCACGCTGAGGGAGAGATCGATCGTCACGCGTTCGGGATGGCGCGCACCCAACTCGATCCGACCATCGGCAACACCGCCGAGGTCACGCTGAACATCGTTTTAAAGTAGAGCCGTGCTACCGGCTCCCGGTGACACCAATAGTCGGCCAACAATGTGCAAAGTTCGCCAAGCAGTTCTCTACCGAAATCCCTGGCAGCAACGCGTACGAAAGCAGAGCCGGCAACGGCAAACTCGTTGCCGGCATGATGCACGATTCGTTTGTGGAATTTTAATGCTTCGGGGGTACACTCGCTGGTATGAGTTGGGCGGCTCGGCAGTTCTCGGCAGGACTTGTGCTTGCCGTACTCCTGTGCCCTTGTGCGCGAGCGGCTGCTGCGACGGAGTCACCGGTTGCGCTCGAACCCGAGAACGTACCGCCCGGTTACACGTTCGACATGGACGTCGCGATGCGGATGCACCGCTTTCCGTGGCTGCGCTTCAACCTGCAAGGGACGGGCGAGTATACGCCCGGCCAAAGTTATAAGGTCTCTTTTAATAAGACGCCTTGGTTTTTTCCTAAACAGTCCAACGGCATGGATCTTTCGATGATCGATCCGCTCTTATGGCCGCAGCATTATACCTACGCCGCGCTCGGGACGCGCGACGGCATGACGCTGTACTCGCTGCACGCAATTAACGACCCTTCGCTGCAGGAAGCGACCGTAGCGCTGGGGCCGCAGGCTTGCACGCGCACGATAGACGCAAACTATATCAATGGGACACACATTCACATGAAGATCACGCCGGCGGTGGTCAATGGGTTTCTGCTGCCGCAGACGCTCACCGCCGATATCGATGAACCCCACCTCTCACTCTCGGCCGATGCGGCCTTCAAGAATTATGCGTTCAATGCGCCGATTTAGGCGCGGCCGGTCGCGGTTCGGCGCCTTGACGACCATCGCCGAGAGCGTCTGGGCGAGCTTGCGCGAGATCGCGACGACATACGCCCGCCGCAAGCGTCCGATCAGCATGCCCGACGCGCGGATGCTCGTCGTGCTGACCTGCCGCGACCAGAGGGTGCCGCGGCCTCGCCCGGACGCGCTCGAACGACTCGCTTCCGAACTGGTTGCGCTTACGCGCGACGCCGTCGAGCCGCCAACCTACGGGGTAACCTGATAGAAGGCGCTCATGCCGCCGTCCATATGGTCGGCGACGTGGCAGTGGAAGAGCCAGGTGCCGGGATCGTCGGGAAGCATGTCGACGGTCAGCATCTGCGCGGGCATCACCGCGAGGACGTCGGTTCGCTGCTTGTTCCATAGCACGGTATTACCATGCCAGTGCGGTGAGTGAAAATCGAAGCCGTTGCCGATGTCGATCACGTACCAGCGCACGCGCTCGCCCTGCTTCATCGTAATCTTCGGACCATTTCCGTAAATGTAGCCGTTGATCGAAAACTTGAAGTTGCCGTCGACGAAGCCGCTGCCGTTGAGGGTGAAGGCGCCGTTGGAGTCGAGCGGGATCGCTTCCCCGCGGTCGGCCTTCTTGAGTTTCGGCGTATACGTCGCGACGTTATCCATGAAGTACCAGCTCTGGTTCTCGTTGACGATATGGTAGACCGTGACGACTTCGCGGTCGACGTCCTTGGGCGTACCGTCGGGTTTCGCCATGCCGCGCGCGGTCACGACGATCGCACCGACTAAGCCGCTATCGACGTCCTTCTGCTCGTTGACGTGCGAGTGGTAGAGCCAGACGACCGAACTCGGGTCGTTGGGGCCCGGACCGGCACGTTCGGGAACCTGCCACACGTAGGTGTACGTTTGGCCCGGTGCGACCGAGCCGCTCATCTTATCGGCCGCCGAGCTGCCGTCGTTGTAGGCCATTCCTTCCGCATTCTTCTCGTAGAAGACGCCGTGCGGGTGAATGCTGTACGGGCGCGAGGCGTTGTTCTTGAAGACGACGTGGATCGTGTCGCCGACTTCGGCGTGGATGACCGGCCCGACGAAGCCGAGATAGGCGTCATCGGCCGGGCGCTGCTTTAGCGTGGTGAACGTCGCGCCGGTATATTCGCGATAGATCGCCTTGCGATAGCTGCTGCCGATGTGGTGCGAATCTTGCACCGCGTAAGGACGCTCCATCGCGTCAAACGGTTTGCCGGTGACCTCATCGATCCCCAACGGCGCGTAATTCCACGTAACCTCGTCGGCGGCGATGTAATAGGTTCGCACCTCGCCGCCGGCGCGAACGACCCTCGTACTGCTCGCCAGTACAACTAGAAAAAGAAAGACGCTAACACAAAAAGTGCGCACGCTTCAAACCCTCCGGGTGGAGAGTATCCGCAAACGATCCCGGCCTTCCTTCAGAATTTATGAAAAGCGGAGGCTTCTTTGGGCTCTTCGCCAGTTGGCCGATGCACGCGCGCATACGTTTTTAGCGGGTTGGGTCTTTAGACCCAGCATCTTCAAATGGGTGCGCGCATTTTTTGCATCGCGCAGCGAACTCGACTGAAAACGCCCGCGTTTAGTGTATACTGCTCCGATGAGAGGTCATCTGCGACTGTTCATCGCAGCGGCTGCGTGCGTTTGCTCCGCGATTTGTGCCGTACCGCCGGCGCATGCCGCAAGCCAGCCGCCGCCTCCGGCACGCTGCGGCGCACCGGTCGCACCGGGACCGCTCGTCCAGCCTCCACAGATCGAGGCGTCGAGCCTGCCGCTCAACGATCTCGGCGTCCACGAGCTGATACTGGGCGTTGCGCGCGCCGGCGACCGCTTCTGCTACCGCTATGCGCTCGACGGCGTCGAGCAGAATGCCGCTCCCATTTTGCGCGTCCACCGCGGGGAACGCTTCGCCGTGCGAATCGCAAACGAAATTAGCGCGCCGGCTGCGGGTACCAACGCGGCCGCAAGTGCGCTCACGCAATGCTTGCCGGCGACGATGACGATGCCAAAAACCACGGCGTTCGTCGGATATCTGAACCACACGATGTACGCCAGCTACGCCCCCATGCCCGACACCGACGTGAACTTGCATTTGCATGGATTCGAGGGACCGCCGGAGCAAGAGAATATCTTTCTGTCAACGCTGAGCACTCCGGCGCACGCGTGCGAATACGACGTTACGATTCCGCGCACGCAACCGCTGGGGACGTATTTTTACCATCCGCACGCGCACGGCATGGCGGATGACGAGGTCGCAGGCGGCCTGGGCGGGATGTGGATCGTCGAACCCGACGCGCCTCAGATTCCGCTCGCCGACGAGCATGCGGTCATCCTCTACTATCGCATTCCTTTCGTGAACGACGGCACTCCCGGCCCACCGATCGATCTTCTTAGCACGACCGCGGCGGCGCACCAAGCGGCGCTGCAGCCGCTGCCCGTGGCTCGCTACGATCCGCTCAATCCGCCGCCATGGCCCCTCCCGTTTCCGGACCGGGTGGGCGTACAAGCCGTGGATCTGCATGGATGCGGCAGCGCTCCTTCGCCGCTCATTTCCCTCAACGGAGTCAACGCGCCGGCGACCATCACCGTGCCGGCAAGCCGGCCCCAACTGCTTCGCATTCTCAATGCAACCTCCGACAGCATAAAATATCTGCGTCTCGCCGACGCCGACGGCCACGTACAAACCCTCAAGGTCGTGGGGCGCGACGGCATCCCCGTCTCGAGCGACAACGCGAATGCGCTCGCCCATTACGTACCGATGGATGGCATACTGCTCGTGCCGACCGGGCGCGCCGACGTTCTCCTCACCCTCGAGCCGGGCCAGGTGCTCGCTCTCTACAGCGATCGCCGCTGCATTGGCCCGCTTGACGGGGACCTGATCAAACATGACCTGCTTACGATCCGCGCTGGTCCCGAATCGAGCGGTTCAGCGGCGATCGCGTCGACTCCAGTAACTCCCGGCGAATCTCCGGCAGCCGGCCTCCTGCGATTCGCGCGCACGCACCCAAAGCTCGTGAAGCGGCGCGCGATCACCTACACCGAATATGCCCTTCCCAATTCGAAGGGGAACCACAACCACGCCGAGTTTTACATCACCGAAACCAGCAACGTCAACTTTCACGAACAACCGTTCCTGCCGGTATTTGCCAAGGGCGAACTAACGCCGCAAGCCAATATCGTCGTCAAACGCGGAACCATCGAAGAGTGGTATCTTTTCAATGCCACGCTCGAAGCCCACACGTTTCACATCCACCAGATGGCCTTCGCGGCGGAAGATGAAGCGCCGGCCCCGGTGATGCTCGACACCGTGCTAGTTCCAGTCGGAGCCACGCTGCCGAACAAGGCCGAACCGAACTACCCGCTCGTTAAGCCGAGTCGCACCCGCATCTTGCTCGATTTCCGCAACGTGCCGCGCGGCACGTTCGTCTTCCACTGCCACATGCTCTTTCACGAAGACGGCGGCATGATGGGAGTCATACGCGTCGTATAGCCGCAAAACGTGCTATAATCGAAGCCTCACCATCATACGCCTTGACCGTCGGTTCATCGGCCGGCCAATCCGCATTTTCGCGAGAGGAAGGCCACGCCATGAATGATATGGAGCGCGTTTGGCTGCGCTTAAAGAAGACCGCAACCAGACTTGCGAAGGACAAGACCTTGATCAGCGTGCGAGACTCGCGCGATCGGGTGCTGAAAATCTGCGATCAAGAAAGGACGAAGTCGCCACCCCGAGAGGCGGTGCGCTACCTCGCCGCCGAGCTCGTCCGCCTCACTTTAGAGGCGCGGTGCCCCGGCTAAGCTGACCTCCCTGATGGCTGCGCTTATCTGATAGCTCGCCGCCATGATAGCGGCAACGGTGGCTTCCGGATGCTGAATCATGCTCGGATGCGAACCGTTCACATGCGTGATTTGGGCCTTGGCTCGCTCTGCCATCATGAGTTGTACGGGTGGCGGAATCACAAGGTCCGCGTCGCCGACGACGTACCAAGACGGTATCGTCTTCCAGCCTTCGGCAGCCGGCGCTTTTTCGTTTAGTGCGGCATTGGTGAGCGGGCGCTGCGTCGCCGCCATGATTGACGCCGTCCCTGCCGGCACATCTGAGGCAAAAACCGCACCATAATACTTTGGTGTGAAGTAGAGATCTACATCGTTTCCCGTTGCGCACGGAACGGGGGTAAACAGGTCTGCGGGCGGCGGCGGACTCGCGGAGAGAACGCTGAGGCAGCTTTCGCCTTCGTCCAGCGCAAATCCATCGACGTAGACGAGCGCTTTAACATTCGGACTGATTGGCGATGCGACGCCCATGACTGCGCCTCCGTACGAATGGCCGACCAGAATCACGGGACCCGGCATCACCCTAAGGAATGCGGCGATCGTTGCGGCATCCGACGCCAAGCTGCGCAGCGGATTCGGCGGCGCGTACACCGTGTGGCCGGCGGCCTGTAATTCTCTAACGACGCCATTCCAGCTAGACGCGTCGGCCCATGCGCCGTGGATAAGGACAATGGCCGGCTTTGCCGAGCCGGACGGTTGATCGAACATGATAGCCTACCCTTCAAGAAGCTTTTGCGTACCGCAACACCTCATGCGCAAGGTATATCATTTTTAGCTTCCCGGTGCCATCGTACAAACCGCCTCTTTTTGGGGCGGCCTCCGAGGTGCGCGGCGCCGTGAATCTAGAAAATGAAACCTTCGGCAAGCGTAGCGATAGGCACGGGTGCAACCGTTGAGAAGGAGACTCGACCATGCCCTCCATTTTCGTCCTTGCGGGCGCGTCGATATTTGCATCGGCATTAGTCGCGACCGCGTGGATCCTGCAGCGCCGCCGCCAATGCGACGACTCCGACGATGACGTCGTGGCTACCCTGCTTCCGCCAACCTAAGAGCGAGATTCTTGACGGGGCGCTCGGATCCAGCGCCTCAAATGGCCTTCTTAAGAAAGATCCTCTTGTGCCCGGGCGGGCAGTCGTCTAATTCGCCGAAGATTTCTTATCCGTGCTTCAAGTAAAAGTTCTTAGCCTGAAAGTCAAACGTGCCAACGTGAGCCAACGCACAGCCCATCTGGCGCGCTTCGTCTTCGGCCGCCCGAAGAAGTTCGGAACCTACGCCTTTTCCTCGACAGTTTTCGCTAACCCACAATACGTCGATGCACAAGACCTTCCAACAGTATACGGTGGCCGTAATCCCACCTAGCATATCTCCACTATCGTCCTTAAAGCCATAGGCGATCGGCACGAACGGCGGCGACTGCGTAAATGGGACCAACGATGCGTTGAATTCGACGATTCTTTCGCTTAGAAATCGAGCCTCCACTGCAGAGAGTCGGTCGATCATTCGAGTTCCGTTACGGGTTCGCTGTGCAGCGGGCGACGAGCTCGACGATCGCCGGCGCGACGCCGCTTTCGGCTTGCTGCTCTTGCGCGATCTCAGCGGATAGGGTTCGTTTCGTCCCGAGCCGTTCGGGCGTCGGTCCGCCGGCCGGGCAATCGACGGGATCGCATTTTGAACCCAGGTCTGCCGCTTCGTTCGATGCCAAGGTCGCACCGAGGACGTCGAGCAGCCGGCGCTGTTCGGAAACGACGGCCTCGAGACGTCCCTTCGCAACGTTCAGCGCTCGCTCGTCGTCCGTGCTTTCCTTCGGAGCGAATACGTGCTGATCTGCAAGAAGCGCGTCGACTTTCGCGAGGTTCGCCGCCATTGCGGTGACGAGGACGTTCATTTGAAAATCGTCCATCTCCGAGGCGTCGCCCGCTCCGCCGATCGCTGAGTTCCCGCTCGGATCGACGAGTGCATCGAAATGGACTTTCGACATCGCAATCTCGCTCTGAGCGATAAGACGATCGTTCACGCGCAGTCCGGCGACGACTGGAGCAACGTGATCTCGGAGCGCCGCGCACAACGCGGTCGCCCGAACGTGCCCGATCTCTTTGAGCGGCGCCGGAGTGGCGACGGCGGCCACGGCCGCGAGCAGCATCCCGTTGTGTTTCCCCTACGTCCGCGGCACCCTTCGGAACCTCCGGTCTCGTAGGCGCTCAGCCCCAATTGGGTAAAGAAAAGCCGACTATGCGACGTTGGAACGAATTGAAATCCGGGAGAATCACCCCGGTTGGTTTGCTGGCCTTCGCGGGCTTCGTTGTGATCGCGGCGTGTAGCGCGACGCAGCCCCAAGTTACGCCACCCACCTCCGCAGCGGGCGTAAAGGCCGGAGGAGAGCCTCGCGAACTCCTCTACGCACTCGGCGGAAGCTTCCGGACCAGGCACCCCTTCATCGAAGTGTTCAACGCGCACGACAAATCGCAGCAGCCAAAACCACTCTATACGATCGCTCCCAGGGGCGGCGGGGAATACGTATTACTCTCGGTCGATTCCACGAACCAGCTCTACGCAGTAAACTACTTCGCAAATGGTTCCGAGCTCGATATCTTTCCTTCCGGATCGGCTAAGCCAACGGTTTCGTGCCTCTTAGGGCACAACATTGGGGGCGACTCTCTCACCGGCAACGCCTTTTACACGACTCGCTTCAAGCAGTATCGTATCGACGAATATGCTTTGCCCATTCGCGCTGGGAGAGACTGCCCCAAGCCGAGCCGCATTTTTACGGACCAACGAGCCGCCCTGCGGGGACGCGACGGCCTCTTCGGCGTAGCGCTCTCACCGCAGAACGCGCTTTTCGATACTTGGGAAACTAGCGGAGGAATGGGCAAGATCGACGAGTTTCCCCCAGACGCCGGCCAAGCGCGCCGTTTCAGATCGTTAGGGCAGTCGGTTCCCGACTTCATCACCTCGGATTCGTCGGGTAACCTGATTACCGACGTTTTCGGCTATTACAATGGCGAGAGTGGACAGTCCGTAAATCTCGGGGTCATGGCGCGCGGCTCGAAGAAGATCAAGCTCTTTGCGACTCAGGGTGAGGGCGTCTATTGGGCTGCGGCCTTGGGTGCCGACGAGCGCGAGCTCTTTGTATCCACGGACTATCCGGCGGAGACGGTTCAAGTCTACGCCTACGACGCCCAGGGCGCCGCGATAGGCAAACTGTTGCGAACTTACGACGTCTCGTGGATCGAGGACGGAACCATCGCGGTTTTCCCAGGGAAGTAGGGCCGCGGCAGCGCCATAAAGTTCTTTCCCGGCCTCGTCGGCCACGCCGACTTGTATAGCTATTCTGTAGAGATGTCGATTGTTGCGATCGTCGCTTGCGAGCATCATTTGGGCAAAGGAGTCCAAAATGAAGACAAGCGGCAGCGATCCCAATCAGAATCAACTAGAAATCTTCGAACATATCCAGTTGCAGAGCTTCACGGCCAAGCCGGATGCCCTTCAACCCTTCGGTGAGGCCGAGATCAGTTGGGAGGTCACGGGACCGGATGGTTTCGGCGTGACGCTCAACGGCCTTCCGGTGCAGCGCAGCGCGCACACGACGGTGGCACCGCGCGTCAGTACGGGCTACGCGCTGAGCGCCTACGCGGGAACCGGGACCAAGCCGCTGGCAAGCCTGGGGATATCCGTCGATACGGTGAGTTGCATCACGGTCGAAGCGTCGCCGGGATTTCGCAAATCGCTGCTGCAAGACTGCGTCGGGAGCGCGCTCGGCGCCAATGCCGACCTTTCTTTGGCACCAACCGATGGGGCACTAGGCAGCAACTTGCCGCAGCTGCAGCCGCAACTGTGGTTCACGCAAGGCGCGATGAACTTGAAACTGTACTTGATGGTTGACACCCACAATACCGTGGCCGGCCCACTGGGCCTCGATGTTACCATATCGACCAATTTCATTATCGACGGCGGCGGCAAGATCGTTCCGGCAGATACGGGCATCGTCGCCACCGTCGATCCAGGAGTCATTCTGGATATAGCCGGCTTGTTTGTCAACCTTCATATGGGAGACAAGGCGAATGCCGCGCGCATGGACTTCCAAAAGCTCGTCAACGCGATCCCCCAGTTCATTTCGATCGGTTACTTGATCGACCCGAACATGCGCTACCAAAATATTTCGATTCCCGGTGAGCCGGCGGACCCGCCCTTTACCATCGTGGCCTGCCCGCTCCCAGGCCCACTGGGGACCATACGCTCCGGGGCTGGCGCAATCGCCGAAAAGAGCTTGTGAGATGCAACGCACGAGAGTCGTATTTCTGTGGGGTGGCTTGGCACTGGCACTGGTGTTGCTCGGGGGCGAGGCGCGCGCAGCGAACGCGCCGCCGGCGAGACAACTATTCCTCGTCAAGAGCTATGGCGGCAAGTGCCTCGATTACGGACCGCGCTACCGCGGTGACCGCTCGATTGCGGTCTACCTCAACGACTGCAGCGTCGCGCACTCGATCGGCGTCCAAGAGATCGACGACCGGCACGACGTCGTGCTGTATGCGGGGACCGCCGTCATCGGCATCCATAATCCGGCTTCGAACACCTCCACGACGACCGGCGCCGCTACGGCTGCGCCAGCCGCGGAGTACCCGCTCGAGCTGCAGGCTCCCCCGGGACCGTTGCAACACGACCTTGCCAACCAAGTCTTCACACTCGACGGCGACAGCATCATCCTCGCGAGCAGCCGTCCCTGTAGTAACACGGCAACGGCGACGGTATTGTGTCCGCCACCTCCCCCGGAGATGGTCGTTCAGATCCAAGATGGTCGCGGAGCCGACGGCTCGCCGCTCGTCGCGGGGACCCGGAATCTTGCATCGTACGAGTTCTGGGACTTCGATGCAGTTGACGGTTCGGGGGCCTTCCCGACCAACGGCTTCGTACGGGTCGCGACGGGCGTCGATTTGTGGAACGCTATCTGTACGCCGCGCGCGAAGTTGAATGGCAATCGGCCGGTGGTGGACGATCCAGGACAACCCGACGACGGAAAGCTTCTCGTAGCCTGCAGCAGCAAGGCGGCCCCCGGCAGCGTGATCTACATCGATGACGATCCCAACGAGTGTAGCAATACTCCGGATGTCGCCGGCCCATGCATCGACATGAGCCTCTATCCCTCGCTCGTGCTTTCCTCAGGAGCCACTTTACGAGGTGGACGGCGGGGAACCGATCAGGGCGCTCAGCTTTTTGCGGCGTACGTTCACGAGCGAGGGGCATCCGGCGAATGTCCCTGGTGCATGCTGCAGGTTGAGGGCGACTATGTCCGCGTCACCGGATTACGATTGCACGGCCAGAGCCGTGACCTAAAGACGCTAGTAGAAAAGAGCGACGCGATCGAAATCGAGTGGCCCCCGGCGCAGGTAATTCAGCCGGCAAAGATTGCAACCATGACTCCATATATCGTGACGGTCGATCACAACGACATCTCAGACTGGGAAAACGCGACGGTCGAAGTCGAGGGACCTTACGACGGTTCGACATCCAGTCACACGTGCTCCGTGCGCGAAGATCTGAACGGCAGTTCGCGGATTTTTTCGCAGTCGTGCAGCTGCACGGTCGTCGACCCCGTCACGCACGCCAACGTGACGGTAGCCGATGACCCGGCGACTTTGAGCAACATGCGCATCGAGCGCAATTTCATGCACCATAACCAGCGGTGGGGCGGCGGGTACGGCAGCGTCATGTCGAGCGGCGGAAGGGCCGTGATACTCGGGAACACCTATCTATCGAACCGCCACGCGATCGCTTCGAGCGGCGACCCCCACAACGAATATCGCGCCTGGTACAATCTCGTCCTGTCCGCAGTGCCGGCCTATTCCTCCAGCGACAGCGGCAGTATCTATGATGTGGGACGGCAGCAGGATTTCGACATGCACGGAACCGGGGAAAACTCGAGGGGCAGCGGCGGCTATGGGTGGATCGGCGGGTTTGCCGTCGACATCGCCGGCAATACGTTTCTCGGAGGAAACCGGTTCAACTTCGAGTTACGCGGCCATCCTTGCGACACCACGTTCTTCCGTGACAACGGTACGCAGCAGGGGCAGACTGACGGTGCGGGCACGATCAACTTTCACGACGTGGGCGACCCCAACATCCCCCTCCAGGTTCTGGGACCGGACCTTGCACGTACTCCGGTCGCGCCCTTAACAGAAGTGCCGACGTCGGCGGTCGTCGACGAGAACAATCAATTCAGTAATAGCGGGACACCGTTTCCCGATCCGGGCGCCCACCTTGCTGTCGGCGACTTCGACGGGGACGGGGCTGCCGATCTGTTCATGGCGACCGGCACGGCGTGGTATTACTCGCCCGGCGGCGCGGCCGAGTGGCGTTTTCTCAACGCGCAATCCGAGCGTATCAACAGCTTGCTCCTTGGCGACTTCGACGGCGATGGCCGCACCGATATCGTCATGCAGTACGGTTCGCGCCTGTTGGTATCGTGGGGCGGCGAATCGGATTGGGAGGTGCTCAATCCGGGTCCCATCAAAGGCTTCCTCAACGAGATGGCGGTTGGCAAATTCGTTCAACCGGCCGCCGAGCGACAAACGTGACGACATCTTCCTTGCGGACGGACACACGTGGTCGGTCTCGGCGGCGGGCGCCGGGCCATTCGAGCCGGTGGGAACCTCGAGCTTTGGAGTGAGAGACATTCTCCTCGGCAACTTCGTCGGGGATCGCAAGACCGACGTTATGGGGATCGTCGCCGGAAAGTGGCAGGTTAGCGACGGCGGACGGGGAGCTTGGGCGCCGCTGCCAGTGTCGCTGACGACCAAGGTGGACGGACTCGTCGCCGCCGACTTTAACGGCGACGGCCGCTCCGATATCGCGACGACCGACGGCAGCAGCATCATGGTGTCATTCGGCGGCAGCAGTACGTGGTCGCGACACACGGTCTCGGGATGCAGTGGATTGCCGTGGACCCTCCAACTCGCGCAGGGGATCGGTCATTTCAAAGGGGGCGCCGCGGCGGAGGTGCTGGTTTGGAACGGCCATGGGTTGTGCATGGTAGATCCGATGTCGTCGCTGGATGGCCCGTGGACGTTACAGCCGTGGAGCCGTCAGGACATGGAGTGAGATTGACTCACGGTCGTATCGAGAAAACCGTTCCCTTGCCGGCGTGCCCGCCTCGCGCCGTCGCTCCGTACAGCGTGCCGTTGACGTTTACGAGTCCTCCGATCGGCTGATAGCCGTCGGATCCGCCTTTAAACGCGTAGAGGACTTGTTCTTTACCGGACTTGTTTACCGAGAAGACCGTCCCCTTATCGGATTTGCCGCCGCCGGACGTCGTGCCGTACAGTACGCTCTTCACAGAGACTAAGCTTCCGTTGGGAGATGCTCCGTCGGCGCCGCCGGTGAATGCGTGCAGCACGGTCTCCTTGTGGGATGCGTCGAGCATGAAGACGGTGCCGAGGTCCTTTGCGCCGCCGAAGCCGGTCGTGCCGTACAGCACGCCGCCGACGTCGGTCAGGTCGCCACTCGGCCGTTCTCCGTCGCTCCCGGCCTCCTTGAAACTATGTAACGTGCTCTTTGTGCCGGACGCCGTCATTTTGAAAACGGTTCCGCCATCGTTCGTGCCGCCGTAAGATGTCGTGCCGTACAGCGCGCCTTTGAACCCAATCACGCTCCCCGACGGCAAGAAGCCATCGTGCCCGCCTTTGAAAGAGTACAAGACGCTTTCCGAGCCGCCGGTCGTTAGCTCGAAGATCGTGCCACAGCCGCTGTTGCAACTTTTGGAGCCGCCGAGTTGCGTAGCGCCGTATAGCTTTCCGCCGAGTACCGCCATCGGGCTCTCCACCGGCGTGGCGCCGTCGTGCCCGCTTCCGAAAGCGTGCAGCGGCGTTTCTTCACCCTTCGCCGTCACTTGGTATGCGACGTCTCCGGTCGTGCCGTAGAATGCGCCGCCCAGCGCGACGACGCCGGAATCCGGGCTGTTGCCGCCCGAGCCGCCGGCGAAGTTATACAGCAAGCTCTCCTTTCCAGAGGTCGTCAGCTTAAAGAGCGTTCCCAAATCGCTGGTGCCTCCGGTCGTCGTCGTGCCATAGAGCGCCCCGCCTTTATAGATCAGATCGCCATTCGGCGTGTCGCCGTCGGGCGTGCCCTTGAAGCTGTAAATGCTCTTGTAGGTGGCCGTCGCGTTCGATTGCCGTTCGAATGCAGGGACAACCGGTAACGCGGATGGAGCCCCGCCGGCCTGCGAGCAGCCGGCAGATGCGAGAAGAGACAAGGCAATCGCGGGATTCAGACGCATTCTTAATTCCTCTCGCCGGTGGCTATTAGGTAACGTCTGTCGGGAGTCCCGTCATCTGAAACCACGTCGTCAACCCTGATCCCATCGGTTTTCTCGATGACGCGTATTGACGCGGTATTGCTTTCCGTGCACGTAAGGCAGAGCCTGGGCCAAGCCAACACCCCGATGTTGCCACCCTCTTTTTCGCGCACCGGGTAAGCCCAAAGCGTAGATAGGCTTCACCTACGACAGCCTCGCCGTTCAAAACGAAATATGTTTGGCCAGATACGATCTCCGGTAGAGGCCATCCGCCGGCGGCCGATGTCCCTCATTGTAACGGAGCCTGCGTCCGTCAGTCCTCCATCTTGCGGCTTGGAGCGCGGTTATGGCCTATGTCGTCCGATGCGCTTGCATCATCGACGTCGTCACCAGGTGCAGGCGGAGACGATTCATCCGGTAATACCAGGCCACTCGCGCGCTCCTTTTCTTCATGTCCATCGAGCAGAATTTCTACGTCCCCGGTATAGCCGGCGCGGTACGAGCGCCGAGCCGTCGCGGTCGCGCCGGTACTGAGGATCACCGCTTCACCTTCCTTAAGGTCGCGCTTTAGCCCGTTACTCTCTTCCATCATCCTCGTATCCTACCCCAGATCAAGCGCGGCGCGGTACGGTGCGGTGTAGGGAAACGATCTCACTGGATCGTTCAGACCCCCGCTTCAATCACGCAGGGAGCCCTCGGCGGTGTGGAATGCAAGCGTACCACCGCCCGGCGGGGGCATTCAGCGCGCTCACTGAAATAAACCGGCTTCGCTCGCAACGAAAGGGAGTGGAACTATGCTCAAGGAGCGGCGTGGCGCCTCACTCTGTGTCGTAATGGCTGCCCTCGTATCGGGAGGATGCAGCAGCACCAACGTAACGACGCCGACTTTCTTTCCCCCGTCAAACAAGCAAATGACGGTAACCGCACGGCTCAGATCGATTCTCGTGGTCCGTCATCCGTCGAGCAAATGCATGTTGAAGCTTCCCCCTGATAGGACGACCTTGAAAGCCGGGGAGAGTTGGAACGGCCAGATCGAAGCCAACATCATGGGCAGCTGCTTGCAGGAGAATGCGAAATTCGCTCTTCACTTCACGGGCCGCCACGGCCACACGGCCACCGGCACTTGGGAGCGGAACTGGTCCACTAAGGTCTGGGACCTCAAGAAGGTTCAGTTGGGCCTTTGCATTAGGCCAAGCAATGGCAACGTTCTCGATGTAGACGTTGTGAGCGCTAAACGCTGCTAGCGGGGCGGATGAGTGCCATATGGATGACGTCGGCGAGGTGGAGGGCCTCGCGATCCGTGCACTGAGCGATCTGTTCGCGACATGAAAAGCCGTTGGTGACGATTAGCTCGCCGGCGGCGGCGCTGCGGACGCTGGGCAAGAGCGCAAGCTCGCCGGCTTTCACGGAGACCTCGTAGTGCTCGCCGGCCTCAAACCCGAAGGCGCCCGCCATTCCGCAGCAGCCGTCGTCGAGCCACGTCGCATCAACGCCCATCGCCTCGAGCACGGACTTGTCGCCGGAGGTCCCGAGCACCGACTTATGGTGGCAGTGCGCGTGCACCGTTGCCGTGACGTCGAGCTTTGGCGCGCTCCACGACGCATCTGCAGCTAGGAAATCGCCGAGCAGCATCACGCTTTCGCTGAGGCGTCGGGCGTTAGCGTCGTCGGGAAATAGGTTGAGGAGCTCGTCTTTGAAGACGCTGACGCACGATGGCTCGAGGCCGACGATAGCCGTGCCGCGTTCGAGTTCCGGGCGGAGCTGGTCGATGACGTTGCGCAGAAAGAGCTTCGCCCGATCGAGCATGCCGTAATCGTAGAGGGGGCGCCCGCAGCAGAGGTTCTGCAACGGAACGACAACGTCGTAGCCCGCAGCCTCCAGCACTTCGAAGGCGTGTTGCGCAGTCGGCGCGTGAAAGTAGTTATTGAAAGTATCGACCCATAGAATGATGCGCTTGCCGTCCGCATTCTTACGCTCGTTCGAACGGTTCCTGCGGTACCAGTCTTTGAACGAGCGCTCGGAGAAACGCGGGATGCGGCGCTGTGGTGCCATTCGTACCGTTGCTTTCGCAATGTTCGAGAGCACCGGCGCCTGGGTTACGAAGTTCGCGAGCCGCGCGACGCGCGAGCCGAGGCGCGCCCACCACGGAATCAGGCCGAACGCGTACGCCCAGATCGGGCGCAGCCGTCCTTCGTAGTAGTGCGCGAGGAACTCGGCTTTATAGGTCGCCATATCGACGTTGACGGGGCAATCGTGTTTACAGCCTTTGCAGGCGAGGCAGAGATCCAACGCGGATTTGACCTCTTTCGAGCGCCAGCCGCCGGTCAACGGCGAGCCGCGCAGCATTTCGAAGAGCAGCCGCGCCCGCCCGCGCGTTGCGTGGCGCTCTTCGCGGGTGGCGCGGTACGACGGGCACATCGTCCCGCCTTGATGGCTGCGGCATTTTCCGACGCCGACGCAGCGGTTCGCCGCGTAGGCGAACGAGCCGTTATCCTGTTGTGCGAAGCTGAAGTACGTCGGCGGATCGGGTGGATCGTACGGCGGCCCCTCGCGCAGATCGATATCGACCGCGTAGGCGTCGACCACTTTCCCGGGATTCATCCGGTTTTGCGGATCCCAAACGCGCTTGAACGCGCGAAATGCTTCGACGACGCGGTCACCGTACATTATGGGCAGGAGTGCCGCGCGTGCCTGCCCATCGCCGTGCTCGCCGGACAGCGAGCCGCCGTAGCGTCGAATCAACCGCGCCGCTTCCTGTAGAAAAGCCTTCCAGGCCTCGACGCCCGCTTTCGTATGCAGATCGAACGTGACGTTGACGTGAATACAGCCTTGACCGAAGTGACCGTAGAGCGAGCCGATGTAGCCGTACTTATCGAAGAGCGCGCGCAGATCGCGCAGATAGCGGCCGACGGCCTCGGGTGGCACGGCCGAGTCTTCCCAGCCCGGATAGAGATCGGGTATGCCCGGCACTTTCGACGTCGCGGGGAGCGCCGCGTCGCGGAACTCCCAGAGGACCTTCTGATTGCGCGCGTCAGTGATGATTTTGCTATCGAGTGCGCCGGAAGAGCGCAAGTCGGATTCACAGGCCCGCGCGGCGGCGAGCGCGCCCTCCATGTCGCCGATGCGCCCGAACTCACAGATCAGCCAGCCTTTCGCTTCGCCGATGCCGGGGAGAAGGCGGTCGTCGCCTACGTCGAGCTGTTTGCGCTTGATGAAGTCGAGGAGAAGGTCGTCGAAGCCTTCGAGTGCGATGGGGCCGTGGGCATTGACGCGCGCGACGGCGTCGCCGGCTTGGCTCACGTCGCCGAACGCGAGGACGAGCAGACAGCGCTTATCGGGATTTTCGATCAGCTTGACTTTCGCCGAAAGCACGACGGCGCAGGTGCACTCGGTTCCAACCAGCGAGCGCGCGACGTTGAAGCCGTTTTCGGGGAGCAGTTCGTTGAGCGGATAGCCTGAGACGCGGCGCGGGATGTCGGGGAAGCGTTCGCGGATGTCGGTTGCGTAGTTGTTGCGGATTTCGCGCAAGCCGCGGTAGATTTCGCCGGTGCGGTCGTCGCGCGCGCAGAGGCGTTCGAGTTGGTCGGGCGACGTCTCACCAACGGTAAGGCGCAGACCGTCGTAGGTGAGGATCTCGATTTCGTAGACGTTATCTTCAACTTTGCCGGCCATCTGCGCGTGCATACCGCAGGAGTTATTGCCGATCATCCCGCCGAGGGTGTTTTGCGCGTGGGTCGCCGGATCGGGGCCGAACGTGAGCCCATATTGCAGCGCGGCAGCGCGCAGATCGTCGAGGACGATTCCGGGTTCGACGCGTGCCCAGCGTTCCTCGGAGTTGATTTCGATGACGCGGTTTAGGTATTTCGAGAAATCGAGGACGATCGCGACGTTGCAGCACTGCCCGGCCAGCGAAGTCCCACCGCCTCGCGCGAGGACAGGCGCGCCGAACTCCCGCGCGACTTCGAGGGCGGCCACGACGTCGCCGGTGGTTTTTGGGATGACGACGCCGATGGGCACTTGGCGATAGTTCGAGGCGTCGGTCGCGTAGAGTGCACGCGAGCCATCGTCGAAGCGCACTTCTCCGGCTATTCGCGCGCGCAGCGTTTGCTCCAGCGCTCGTGCGTCGCCCCCCCACTCGCCCTTCGTTTCGCGCATGCTCTTGCGTTTACCGTGCGCTGATTAATTCCCTGATCGCCCTTCGACTACGGCGCTCCGCGCCTCCGCTCAGGGTGACGCCAATGAGCTGGAGAATACCCGCGGCGTGCAAGAAAAGATCGTCATTGCTCCGGATAAGTTTAAAGGAACTTTGAGCGCGACTGAGGCAGCCCGCGCGATCGAGCGCGGCGTCTTGAAGGCGCGGCCGCAAGCACGCTGCGAGCTCTGCCCGATGGCCGATGGCGGCGAGGGAACCGTCGACGTCTTCTTGGAGCGCGGCGCGGAGCGTAAGGTCGCGCGGGTGCGCGGCCCGCGCGGCGAGCTCGTCGATGCCGTTTACGCGGGCGACGGGGAGACGGCGATCCTCGAGATGTCGAGCGCGTCGGGACTCGGGCTACTCGATCGTGCGCAGTACGATCCGACGCAGACCAGCACGTTCGGAACCGGCGAGCTGATTCGCGCCGCGCTGGACGGCGGCGCGCGGCGTATCGTGATGGGGATCGGCGGGAGCGCGACCAACGATGCCGGCACGGGGATGCTCCGGGCGCTGGGCGTGCGCTTCCTCGACGCAGCGGGCACCGAGATCGACGGCGGCATCCTCGAATTCGCGCGCCTCGACTCGATCGACCTCGACCGGCTCGACCCGCGAATTGCGAAGACCGCGGTTGAGGTGGCGGTCGACGTCGACAATCCACTCTGCGGGCCGGACGGCGCCACTAACACCTTTGCCGCGCAGAAGGGCGCAACGCCCGGACAGATCGAGCAGCTCGAACGCGTGCTGCGGCGCATCGCCGAGATTAGCACGCGTACGCTCGGCCGCGACGAGAGCGACGTTCCTGGCGCAGGCGCGGCCGGTGGCCTCGGCTTCGCGCTGGTCGCCTTTCTCGGCGCGAAGCTGCAGCCCGGCGTACGCCTCATCGCCCGCGAGAGCGGCCTCGATGAGCTCCTCGACGGTGCGACACTGTGCCTAACGGGCGAAGGGAAGATCGATCTTCAGACGCTGCACGGCAAAACCGTCTACGGCGTGGCGCTGATCGCCCGCGAGCATAAAGTGCCGGCGATCGCCTTTGGTGGAACGGTCAACCCCGAAGCGAAGAAGCGGCTCGCGCAAATCGGCGTGGAGGTGGTAGGCATCTCACCGGCCGGTATTCCGCTCGAGGAATCGATACGATCGGCAGCAGCGTTGCTAGAGGCCGCCGCGCGGGCTGCGGTTTCGACCGCGGGCGCTGCGGGTATGCAAACGTAATGCAGATCGACACGACACTTCTACCGGTACGCGGCGACGACGCGGTCGAAATCCTCCGCCACGATCATCGGGTCATCAAGAGCCTGTTGACGGAGCTGACGAGCGAGGCCCCGCAAGAGCGCAAACGCGTATTCGAGCAGCTCGTCGGAGTTCTCACGATCCATAATGCGACCGAAGAGAATCTCATCTATCCGGCGATCAACAAACTCGGTGGCGGCAAAGAGGAATCGCAACACCTCTATCACGAGACTGCCGATGCCGACGTGCTGGCGTTCGAGCTTGATGCTCTGCTCAAAGCCGGCGACGTCTCGCAGTTCGGCGTGAAAGCCGAGAAGTTCGCAGAGGCGGTACTCGCACACATCGACGAGGAAGAGAGCAATGCTCTCCCGCGGCTACTCGAGGTCGGTGATCCCCGAAAAGTCGAAGAGCTTGCCGAAGCCGTGCGCACTTTCCGTAAGTCGCTTCACTTCGAAACGGCGGTCTGACCCTTCTTCTCCCACCCTTCGACGAAACGCAGAGAGAAGCGCTCCTCGGACGAGAGACCGTCTGCGGGGCGTCTTCCTTTTGCGACGCGCGCTCGCCCCGGGAGCCGGCGCTGCGCCGCGTAGGTTTCGAGCACCGCCGGGTGGACGTACGCTTTACGGCAGACCGCCGGAGTGTTGCCGAGGCGCGCGGCAACGCGTTCCAGCGCGGCGGTGATGTTGCTTTTCGCTTCGACGAGCTGGGCGGCCGCTTCGGCAAGCGCGCCGATGCACTCGACCGTCCCGATCCACGTGCGAAAATCTTTGGCGGAGAAATCGTCGCCTGCAATCTCGCGCAGATAGGTGTTGACGTCGTCGGAGCTAACGCTCGCGACCGAACCGTCTTCCTCGATATAGCTGAAGAGCTCTTCACCGGGAAGGTCGCGGCAGCGCTTGATGATGCGCGCGAGGCGCGCGTCGTCGAGCAGAATGCGCTGCTCCTTTCCGGTCTTGCCGCGAAAGTGCAGCTTGACTTGCGAACCGGAGACGCGCACGTGGCGCGTACGAAGCGTCGTCAGTCCGAACGAATCGTTCGTCTGGGCGTACTCTTCGTTGCCGACGCGCAGCCCGGTGACGTCGAGCAAGGAAACGACGGCGGCCAGCACTTTGCGGCGGGAGAGCCCGGCGCCGGCGAGGTCGGCCGCGACCGCTTTTCGAATCGCGGGCAGCGCATGGCCAAAGGCGACGAGCCGGTGGTACTTCGCCTCGTCGCGGACTTCGCGAAAGCGTTTGTGATACCGATACTGCTTGCGTCCCCGCGCGTCGCGTCCGGTCGCCTGCAGATGGCCGTTCGGGATCGGGGCGATCCAAACGTCGGCGTAGGCCGGCGGCACGGCAAGGGATTTGATCCGCTGCAGCTCCGCCTCGTCACGCACGGGCTTTCCGTCGGGATAATAGTAGGCGAAATGCTTCCCACGCTTGCGCCGCGAGATTCCCGGTTTTCGGTCGTCGAGATATCGTAGCCCGGCTTCGCGCGCGGCCAGCGCTGGATCGAGTGATTCGGCGAGCACCTTCCTACCGTACCCAAAACCGAGCAAGACTCGTGTGGCGCGCTTATTAGTCGGTGGACCGACGGTCCTTTTCGCTCCTTTCGCACGTCGCGCCGGCGACTGCGCCCGAAGTTCCTGAAGCCCTCGCCCTCGCAGCAGCAGGGCCTGCGTCTCTCGTATTGACTCTATCGCGCCGTCGCTTTGGCTGGACAGGGTGTCCAGAGCCGTCCCCACGCCCTGCGCGAGAGCCAGCAATGCCTCTGATTCATCGCGGGCATACGCCTCTCCGTCGCGCTTGGTTCCGCAGATGAGCGCCCCGACAAGGTTGCCACGTGAGATCATGGGGAACGCGAACTCGCCGCGCAACTGCGAACCAGTAAGCGCGTGCAGGTCAATCGGCTTGTTCCACGCACGGAGCGCGACGATGCCCGGATCGTTTTCGCTGACCTCCGCCCGCCGGCCATTGGTAGCGAAAGCGTAAGAAGCCATGCCCTCACGAACGAGGATCACCGCGTCGTCCGCACTTGTGTGCTCCCTGACCGTCTGCACGGCCCGATCCAGGAGCGTGCCTCGGTCGGAAATATAGGACGCCTCGTGCGCGAAGCGACGTAATGCCGACTCATCTTCGTTCCGTTTGCGGAAAAAGACACGATCGACAAACTGCTCGACGTACCGATGAATGTACCGCAACGAGATGCCGAGGCCGAGCGCCACGACCATGCCGATGAGGGCGCTGCTGTGTGTAGCGCCGGCGAGCCAGGCACCCGCGCCCCATTTCGGCCAGTATGAATGCGCCGATCACGATCGCCGACACCATCGTGAAGACGGCGGCTCGGTTCAAGAAGAAGCCGACGTCGATCAGCCGGCGGCTCAGTGCCGCGTACGTCAGGGCAACCGGTGCGGTGAGCAACACGAGAGTACTGACGAGGCCAACGATAATCGTTCCGGAGTGCGGCAACGACGAAGTTGCGATCAAACCGAAGATGAAGAAGCAAAAAAAGGCTGCAAGCGGGACCAGCGTCCATATCGCTCGCTGACGCTCGACGCCACGGGACGCGGCGATTGCTAGGAGGCCGCAGAGGGCGGCCATGAGTATAGCGGCCGCAACCGCGCGGGGGCGCTGCATCCAGGTAAGCGCTCGACGAGCAAGAAATCCCGCCACATGATGCGCACACTTGGCTTCTATGCCCTGTTCCTTTCAGCAGTCGTCACTTCTGCCGCCGCGAGCGCGGCGCCGGCCCCCACCTCGATCGGTGGGGCGCAGATCGATAAAGTCCTCGTGCAGGCGCACACCGCGGCCGGCGGAACGCAACTCGACGGTTACGCCGCAATGACCCAATCCGGTACCCTCGTTCAAAATGGCGGACCATCGAGTCCATTCGACGGCGTCGTCGATCTGCGCAACGGTTACTCGCGAAATCGGCTCGTCGTCGGCCCGGCAACGTTCCTCCAGGGCTACGACGGTACGCAGTGGGGTCAGCAAAACGGCATACTCTCGATCGTTAGCCTACCATCGTTGGTCGCCGATGCCGTGACACAGGCCTACCTGAGCAGCTACGCGTTTTTTCGCTCCGATCAGCGCTCGACGATCAAGTCGGGACGGGAGGAAAACGTCGATGGGCGGCCCGCGTACGCCTTGCACGCCGAGCCTCAAGGCGGCTCTCCCGCCGATCTGTATTTCGACGCATCGTCGCATCGTCTGGTAAAGGTCGTCTCGCAGACGGCGCAAGGTATCGATACGACCACGAGCTCCGATTTTCAAACCGTGCAGGGCGTGCCGGTGGCAATGCGCTCGCTGGACGTCAATGCGTCCGGCACGACGTCGGTGGCGACGCTCAAGACGGTCCAGTTCTCGACGAGCCTCGAACCCAGCGCCATTGCCCGCCCACCGTACGTTTCGCATGGCACTCTCGCCGCGCCCGTTTCGGTTCCATTCGTCAGCGATCTCGTCGGCGGCCTCGGCCATATCGTCGTTCCGGTTTCGCTCAACGATAAGCCGGCGACACTCATCTTCGATTCCGGCGGCGCGAACTTTTTGGTTCCCGATGCCGCGAAAAGCCTCGGCCTGCAGGCCTCAGGCGGCATTGCGACGGGCGGCGCCGGCGCGCAGCAACAGATGACCGCCTACGCCCACGTTGCATCGGTCGATTTCGGCGGCGCGCGCCTATCGGATCAGAACTTCGTCGTCACGCCGTTGGGCTATCCGCTACTGCACCCGCGCAAAGACCTCGCAATCGGAGGTCTGATCGGCTTCGAATATCTCGCCAACTTCCGCGTCGGCGTACGCTATGCGGATCGCCAAATGGATCTCGCGCCGTTCGACGAACCGGCGCCCTCCGGCGGCGTCACGCTGCCGTTCAAGAGCGACGGGTCGCACGCCTACGTGCTCGCAACCGTCAACAACGTTTCCGGATACTATCTTCTGGATACCGGAAACGGCGGCGGCATCGTGCTTACCGCGCCGTTTGTGAAAGAGCACCACCTCTTCCCCAAGGGCGGCTTGATCTACCGATCGCCCGGCGGAGTGGGCGGCGGCTACTCGGAGACGCACGCCGCGGCAGAAACCTTTGCGTTCGCGGGACAGACCTACCACAACGTTCCGGTCAGCACCCCGCAGGTGACGTCAGGCTTTTTCGCAACGCGGGGCGTGGCGGGAAATCTCGGTTCAGCCTTCCTCTCGCGCTTTACCGTCGTTTTTGATTACAAGGCGCAAGCCGTCACGTTCATTCCGAATCGCGACGTTGCGATGGCCTTTCGCGTCGACCACATCGGGTGGAGCCTCGGCCAAGAGGATGCCGGCGGTTTCGAGGTTCACGAAATCGTACCGGGAAGCCCGGCTGCCGACGCCGGCATCGCGACCGGCGACCGCATCACGGCGTTTGCCGGCAATCAGGTGGCGGCAGGCTTCGGGTTAGGCGACTTGACACCGTACTCCACCGGCAACGCGCCATTTACGGTAACGGTGAATCGCGCGGGTGCCGGCAGAACCGTGACGCTGACGCCGCGTAACCTTCTTCCGCCGGCGCAGTAGATGAGGCACGAGGTGATATTGAAGAATCGAGCCGCTCTTTCCATACTTGCAATCGGGCTCGTTGCGGCGGCATCTCCGGCGCCGCCGCCTCCGCCGGCCGTTCGCAACGTGACGACCGTGTATTACGGGGTTTCCGTGCCGGATCCGTACCGTTATTTTGAAGATCCAAAAGATCCAGGACTGGCAACATATTTTCGCGAGCAAAGCGCCTACACGCGACAGGTCCTCGACGCCCTTCCCGGTCGAGAGGCGCTTCGCAGCCGCGTTGCGCAACTCGATAACACGAACGAAAGCTTGAACTCCGTTCGGGTGGTCGGTTCGTACTACTTTTACCTGAAACGCGCCCCCGGAGCGAATACGGCGAAGCTCTACCGCCGGCGTATTGCGGGCGGTCCTGAAGGTCTCGTCTTCGATCCGGGTACGTTTGCACGCTCGCCGGCGGAGCACTACACGTTCGATTACTACTCCGTATCGCCCGACGGACGCTATGCCGCGATCGGGACCGCCGAAGGCGCCTCGGAAAAGACCGTACTGCATGTCGTTGACGTCCAGGGCGGGCACTTATTATCGGACGTTATCGAAAAAGCGATTTACTTTCCTCCGCAGTGGCTGCGCGACTCTCGCTCATTCTATTATTTCCGAACGCCGGACCTCGGCCCCGACGCGCCGCAGAGCGCGCGCGACACAAAGGGCGTCGTTCGATTGCACGTCCTGGGGCGAAGCCCCGATCTCGATCCGGCGATCTTCGGCTACGGCTTGTCCCCGCAGATTCCGTTCGCGCCCGAAGATGCGGCCATTGTCAGCGTGTCGCCCAGAACGAGCTGGGCCGTCGCCGCGATCTACCACGGCGTGCAAAACGAAATCGCCCTCTATGCCGTACCCGCGTCCCAGGCGACAAACGGAGAAGCGCCTTGGCGCAAAATCGTGGGCTACGAGGACGACGTCACCGATTTCGAAGTCGTCAACGATACACTTTACTTGAGCTCGCACTTGGGCGCTTCGCGCCATCGGATCCTCGCCGTCGATTTACGTAACCCGTCGATGGCAAACGCGCGGGAGGTCGTCGCCCAAAGCAGGCGCGTGATCGAAGGTTTGAGCCTCGCCGCCGATGGCATTTATCTCCAAGATCTTGATGGCGGGATCTCCAAGCTGCGCCGCATCGCGATACGCTCCGACGGAACTCCCGCAGGCACAACGGAGGTAGCGCTCCCGTTCGACGGTACGATTTCGGAGATCGCAACGGACCGGCTGCGCCCGGGCGTTACCTTCGACATGGAGTCGTGGACAAAATCGCCGTTATGGTACCGCGCTTCGGCAAGCACTCCAGTTCGCGACACGGGCCTTCGAAACAAGTCGCCAGTTGATTATTCGAGGATCGTCGCTCGCGAGGTCTTCGCGAAAAGCGCCGACGGGACCGATGTGCCACTTTCGATCGTCATGCGCGCCAACCTCACGCGCAATGGCGAGAATCCCACGCTCGTGGACGGGTACGGCGCGTACGGCATCGTTATAACCCCATCGTTTAGCCCGACGCGTCTCGCGTGGCTCGAGCGCGGCGGCATTTTTGCAGAGTGCCATGCTCGCGGCGGAGGCGAGTTCGGAGAGGATTGGCACTTTGCCGCTCACATCGCCACCAAGCAGCGTACCATCGACGATTTTGTTGCGTGCGCGCACTACCTGATCGATAACCGATATACGACGCCGGCAAAGCTTGCCGGCATGGGCACGAGCGCGGGCGGCGTCACGATCGGAAACGCCATCGTGCAGCATCCCGAGCTTTTCCGCGCTGCGCTCGACGTGGTCGGCGATACGAATCCCACCCGCGACGAGTTTGCCGAGGGCGGTCCCGCGAATATTCCCGAGTTCGGAAGCGTGACCGATCCGATCGGATTTAAAGCGCTCTACGAGACCGACCCGTACATTCATATTCGAGACGGGGTTGCCTATCCGGCCGTTCTTGCAATCACGGGAGCGAACGACCCACGCGTCGCGCCGTGGATCGTCGCGAAGTTCGCGGCACGCCTGCAGGCGGCGACGTCAAGCGGAAGGCCCGTGCTGCTGCGCGTCAACTACGACGCGGGACACGGGGCCCTGGGAGCCTCTCGAGCGCAAACGCAGGAGCTCATCACCGACGAGTACTCCTTCCTGTTCTGGCAATTGGACCAGCCCATATCCCCATAGCACAAGGGACGGCGCTCGACGAGGCGCTCAAGCATCACTTCGGCTATACGGCGTTTCGCCCACTACAGCGTGAGATCGTCGAGGCGACGATGGCGGGGGGCGACGTCGTCGCACTCCTGCCCACCGGCGGCGGGAAATCGCTCTGCTATCAATTGCCCGCACTGCTCGAGCCAGGTCTCACGCTGGTTATCTCGCCACTGATCGCGTTGATGAAGGATCAGGTCGACGCGCTCGAAGCCAATGGCATTCCGGCAACGTTCCTCAACAGCTCGCTCGATCCGGCGGCAACCGCGCATCGGCTAGCCGCGCTCGACCGCGGCGCGTACCGCCTGCTGTATGTCGCTCCGGAGCGAACCGTGATGGCGGCGTTTCTCGCCGGTTTGGCCCGCTGGAACTTGCACCGCATAGCCGTTGACGAGGCGCACTGCGTTAGCGAATGGGGGCACGACTTTCGGCCCGAGTACCGCCAGATCGCTTCGCTGCGTTCGCGTTATCCCAACGTCCCAATGCTGGCGCTTACCGCGACGGCGACCGCGCGCGTGCGCGACGACATCGAGCGCTTTCTCGAGTTGCGCAAGCCGCGCCGCTTCGTGGCAAGTTTCAACCGCCCGAATTTACGTTACGCCGTCTTCGAAAAAGCCGACGCGGTTAAACAACTGCTGTCTTGGTGCACGGCCCGTGCTAAGGAGAGCGGTATCGTCTACGTGCAGAGCCGCAACTCGGCAGAAGAGTTGGCGACGAAGCTTTCCGCGGCGGGCATCTCGTCTCGCCCGTACCACGCGGGCCTCACGTCGCAGCAGCGTGCCCGCCACCAAGAGCTTTTCATTCGCGACGAGATCCGCGTCATGTGTGCGACGATCGCTTTTGGCATGGGCATCGACAAACCCAACGTGCGCTACGTCGTACACTACGATCTTCCCAAGAACGTCGAGGGTTATTACCAGGAGACCGGGAGGGCCGGCCGCGACGGCCTCACCAGCGATTGTGCGCTCTTCTTCAACGGGGGCGATGCGGCGAAACAGCGTCATTTCATTCGTCAGATAGAGAATCCGCAGGAACGCGAAAAGGCCGAGCGCCTTCTGCGACAGATGCTCGACTTCGCCGCAACCACGCATTGCCGGCGCAGTCACCTCTTGCGCTATTTCGGCGAGGACGCGGTCGCCGATCAGTGCGGCAACTGCGATAATTGTCTGCAGCCGCCGGAGCGAGTCGACGGCACGCTGATCGCTCGAAAGCTGCTCTCCTGCATCTATCGCGTGCGAGAGCACAGCGGCTTTTCGAGCGGCGCGCACCACATCGTCAACGTGCTGCTCGGAAAGCGCACTGAGAAGGTCACGCAATGGGGGCACGATCGCCTATCGACGTTCGGAATCGGTGCCGAGCAGAGTAAACGCGAATGGATGGCGGTGCTCTCGGAACTCCTGCGGACTGGTTGCATCGAACAGGACTCCGAATATCGCACCTTGTTCGTAACCGACGAAGGATTGAACGCACTCAGAGAGCACCGTACGTTCGCTTTTGCCATGCCGCGCTTCGTCGCCAAGGCCGAGAAGCGCGGCCGCGCGCTTCGGGCCCTGCCTACCGTCCTTGACGATGCGCTGTTCGAGAGACTGCGCAGGTTGCGCAAACGCATCGCAGACGATCAAGGCGTTCCGCCCTATGTCGTCTTTTCCGACGCGACCTTACGCGATATGTGTGCGCACCAACCGGTAACGCTGCGGGCGTTCCGGCAGATCGGTGGTGTTGGCGACGTCAAGCTCGAGCGCTATGGCGGCGCCTTCGTCGAAGAGATACGTTCGTTTGACGCGGCCGAGGCCGCTGGTTAGCGTCAGTTCTTGGGATCGTCGAAGTTGGCGTAATAGTGCGAGCCGTCGCAGAACGGTTTGTTTTTCGAGTGGCCGCAGCGGCAGAGCGCGTAGTGCTCTAGGGACGCGCCTTGGTTCCGGGGTTCGCCTTCGAGCTCGATGCCGCCGCGTACCCAGTAGCTCTGGTTATGCGAAACGAAGATCTCCGCCTCGCGCTGCTCGCCCTCGTAGCGAATGCCGTCCTTGATGAAGCCGAGCGCCCCCGAGGGACACTGGCGCACGATCTCCTCGACCTGGTCCGCCGGCACGCCCTCAGGCGTAACGAACGGTTCGCCTTTTGCGTGGAAGACCTGCGGCAGATGATCGGTGCAATTGCCGAAATGCGAGCAGGTCCCGCGATTGTCGAGAACCGTGATGTCTTTCGCCTCGTAGGTATCGAGATGGTCGGGCGTGCGATCCGGCTTCTTGTTGCTGCAGAAGTTGATGCGCGCGTGCGAGCCGTCACAATACGGCTTGATCTTCGAGCCGCCGCAGCGGCAGAGCGCGAGGATCGGGCGCACGTCGAGGCTCTCGCCTTTGGAATTGGTGAGCTTGCGCAGGTTGCGCACGATGTAGGGACCGTCGAGCTCCGGGCGGATGCTCGTGCGATTTCCGCGGCCGTCGCAATCTTCACGAACGGCCTGCGCAAACTCTGCCGGAATGAAAGGGGTCAGGTGTTCGGCCACCGATTCGAGCGCGGCCGCGGCCTCCTGCACTTCTTGCGGCAACGTCGTCTCTTTGGCGAGGTTCGTCAAACGCAACGAGAGATCGTAGAGACGTTCGAGGAAAAAGATCCAAGCGGCCTTGCGGTGCGAGAGCAAGCGTACGTTCTGCGTGATACTGAAGGGCGGGCCGGCGGTCATTCCGGGATAGTTCGGGCCGGCCGGCATCCGGGCGAGCGCCTCGCCGAGCGGGCGCAGCCCCGATGCCATCATTCGCAGCGTACCGCGGGAAAGAAGGCGCAGTTGCTCTTCGGTCTCCCCGCCGTGTGCGAAGAAGCGTACGAGCATCATCAGCATCAGTTCGTAGACGCTATTGAAGATTTCGGCGAGCTCGCGTGATGAAGCATCGGTGATTCGGTTCAAACCGTCGCCGGGGCCGATGATGCGAGTGACTGGATCGGTGAGCATCTTCCGGAAGGGTTCGAACACGCGGCTTTCGGCTTTCGCGCGCCGCGCGAGCTGCTCGTATTCTTCGTGGATCGAGTGGAATACATGGAAATGCGCCTTGGGATGATGACGCGGCGGCGCTTCGCCCTGTTCGATGATTCGCTCGACGGCGCGGTGCGCGGAGGCTGCGTCGTGGACGCGAATCAGCTGCTGCGGCAGGTCGAGATAGGCGGGACGGGCCTGGTCGCTGTGATCGCCGATGAAGAGCCGCTCGGGGCTGATAGTATCGAACGCGGTTTCGATCTTTTTATAGAACTCGCCGATCGTGCGGAAGTCGACATCGAAGGGCTCGATCGCGTTTTGCTGGCGAACGATCTCGTCGTGGTCGATCCGGGCGGTCGTGCGGCGGCGAATGTCGTCGCAGAGCGGGCGGAGCTTTGCTGGAATCGAGTCGTCTGCGGGCATCTCGTAACACATGAAGCGCTCGATCAGCGCGTGTGAGAGCGGTTCGAGCGTGATTTCGATTCCGAACGGGAAGGCGGTCGCCGGGAGCGGGAAGTTCGAGCGTAAGAAGTGCGGGGCGCCTCCAACGGCGGTCAGAATATTCGAGACCTGGGCGAGGTGGAGCATCTCCTCGACGGCGACGTGCGCGATCTTCTGCTTCCAGGCGCGAATCTTCAGCAGCTCCTCGTAAGTGATTCCGCCTTCGTCCGGCCGCATTTTTATCGAGTAGCCGGCATACAAGTAGGAGCAGGCTAGGTCGTGCTCCAGTTCCGATGCGCGCGTGAGCAGATACAGCAGCTCTTCGCGCGTTTCGACTGGCGCAATATAGTTCTCGGCAGCGACGCTCATGCCGCTTTAACCGGGGTCAGGCTGGAGCGGGTTGCAGCGCTTAGCGTAACGCCGCGGTGGCGTTTTGGATGGCGGTGAGGGCTCGGGCCTCCCCTTTCTTAACCGTATCGGCGTTGCCGCCGGCAAAGGCGATCTCCGGGAAGCTCGTCAGCATCCGGTCCAGTGTGTGGTAATACGAGTTTTGGATTAGGCCGTCGGGTGTGAAGAACGCGTCGCGTGAGGCTTGTTCGCGCGCCGCGATCGCCTGCATCGCGGCGACGTCGGCCCCCGCTTCGGCCTTCTGCATCGCGAGGTCGGTTTCGTGGGCAGCCGCTTTATACGCATTGAGTGCCTGGCGCAAGTCGTCGAGCGTCACAGCGCCGTCGGTCTTCTGGAACTGAATCAGCTGCAGCGCCATCAGATCTTTGAGCAGTTGCTGCGGGATCTCTTCGACGCGCAGCGGCGCGACCGTCGCGTTGGCGGCACGCATCGCTTGGATACCGGTGACCTGCGCGGTGATTACGGCCTCCTTCATCCCCGGGTCGTAAGTCGGCAGGCCGTCGATGTTATCTTCGGCGGTGTGATGGGCGCCGAAGGACCCGTAGAAGCCGTTGGTCGTGCTCAGCACCCCGATCATGTAGGCGAAGTTCTGGTGATCGGAGCCGCCGCCGATCGGATTGAGCAGCGGCGCGTCGCGCTGATCGCGCATCCCGAGCATCGTGGCTCCGTCGCGGCTCGGCACGACGTCGCAGATCTGCTTCATGAAGGCATATAGCCCCGGCGAGGCGCTGACGACGAATGGATCGCCGGTCGTGAGCTGATCGGTATTGATGTACTGAAAGACATTCTTGCGCAGCTGCGGACCGTACTGATAAATGTAGGCGGCCGAGCCGAAGAGACCGAGTTCGTGGCCGTCCCACGAGGCAAACTCGATCGTGCGTTTGGGTTTCCAGCTTTGCTGCGCGAGCGCGTGGAAGGCATCGGCATCTTGCAGCAAGACGGTCGTGCCGCTTCCGGGATCGATCGCGCCGTAGGTCATTGCGTCGCGATGGCTGCCGATCATCACGATCGAGTCGGGATTCTCGCTGCCCTTCATGTCGCCGAAGACGAGCCAGATCGTTTTGAGCTCGCGTTCGAATTTCGCATGCACGCGCACGACCTCGTTTCCGCCGTAGTGCTGCACGAACTCGTACATCGGGTGCCACGTTTGCGGAACGACTTTACCGGTCAGGCCGGCGAGCAGCGTCCGCGCGGTGCTCTGCGTAATGCTCAGCTCCGGAATCGTCGCGTGCGGAATCTCTTCCCAGCTCTTGTGCGGCGCGCCGACCGTCGGCGCTTTTCCAGCGCTGGTCGGATCGCCGGGCGGATACATCAAAAAGCCGCGCGGCGACATGCCGCCCATCCGTTCGGCCATCTCCGTATTCTTATAATTGCCGTCGGGCCACATCGCGCCGCCGCCGTAGCCCGTCGTCATCGGATCCATGAACTCGAGGATCGCGGCGACGCCGCGTTTCGTCAACTCGTTGTAGGCGATCCAGGTGGGGTCCAGAGTGCGAATACCGCCCCCCGGTGCGCCGAGCCGCACGATCGCGACGGCGCCTTTCAGGCTGACGTGCTGGGCGTCCAGTTCGGCGAGATCGTCCTTCGAGGCCGTATTGACGTAGACGACCGGCCCGGTGACGGTGCCGTCACCCGACTCTTCGAGAAACGGTGGCCCGGCCATCAGTTCCCACTTGGTGTGCCGCCCCGGCGTGCCTTCGATCAGATCGAAATCAACGTGGCGGGGCTGCAGCATTGTCAGACTCTGCTGCAGCGGGCCGGTAAATCCGACTTGGTACTCTTGAATTCTTGTTGTGAAGCCGTCGCTCTCCAGGCGCTGCTTCACGTAGAGCGCCGTCTTATAGTCGGCCTGCGATCCGGCTCGATGCGGAACCGATGATAGGTGGTGCTCGATATCCATCGCGTTGGTCGGGGACGGCACGCGCATCATCGTCTTCTCGGCGTCGAGCTCGGCCGAGACCGCGGGGCCGGCAGCCCAACCGACCAGCGCGTTATCGGACGAGACGGTGGAGGGCGACGGTACCGGCTGGGGCGCGGTCATCTGGGCGATCGCCGGCGAACCGATCGAGCCGGCGGTCAAGGCAAGAAAAGTAAGGCCGAAAAGTACGCTGCGCATGGTGCGACGATGCAACCGACGCGGCGAAAAAGCCTGCCCGGAAAGCAGAAATAGCGGCCGCACGGCGTACCATGCGAGAATACGCGAGGTCAACCGCTGACGCTGCAATGCCGCTACCGACTCGCACCGCGCGGAGCGATAACGGCACGATCGGCGCGCTCCTCATTGGGTTACTGATCGCCATGAAGATCTCGATCGTTGCAGTCACGAGATCCGCGTAAATGTCTAGACGGAACCGGTGCTCGTGCGTGGCAATCTTCTGCGCAGTAGCGCCTGATCGGCCCAGGCGGTATCGAGCGGATCCTTTCCGCCGGGTGCGTCACGCGTTAAGCGTACATGGCCACGTGTCGGTTAAGCGAACGAAGCCAAGGTTTTCAAGGATTGGACGACTCGTGGGAAGAGCATCAACGATTAAGTAGCGGGCGCCAAGGTTCATTGCGTCCCGTGCGCGTGCCGCCACCGTTGCTCGATAGAGGCCGCGGCCGCGATATCGCTCCAGCGTCCCTCCGCCGTATAAGCCTCCGAACGCGCTCTGCGGGTCGCTGTAGAGCCGGCCAATGCTTGCGGCAATGCTCCCTTCGATCACGATGTAGCCGCAATGCCGCATCGACGCTCTTTCTATGCCGGAGAGCAGTTCCCGAGCAGTGGGCCCATGTTCTTTCCCAAAAATCTCGTCCGCCGAACGGCGGTACAGATCCACCTGGTCTTTGTTCTCAATGCGAGTAACGGCATGAGCGGGCGGCTCGTCGATCCAATTCGGATGATTTTGCAGATCTAAGACGAGTACGGCCTCCTGCGGGCCGGCAATGAAGCCGTCCCGTTCAACGCGTTGCAAAAGATCGGGAGGGCCATCGTGCCGATAGACCTTCCATTCGACTTCGGTCGCCAGCTCCCGATAATGAGCAGCCTGCTCGGTAATAACTGCATCCGCGGTCTCACTCGTTAAGGAAGAGAACGAAATCATGTGGCGCTCGGGATCGGCGCAGCGTATGCGTGAAACGTAAGGGAGCGCTTCGAGAACGCAGCCCTCCGGTGCCAGCGTGCGACGCTCGAAATCTAGTTGCCGGCGAACGGCTTCTAGGTCGATCTGCTTCAGTTCGCTAGATTTGGAAAAAGCGCGCCGCAGAGACTCCGATGCTCATTGCGTACGATACTCTCGATCCGGCTCAAAGAAAAGCGTATTCACCTTTCCGCGCGCGTCTAGGCCGTACCAAATCAGAGTAGAGCTCGTGTCTTTTGAAAGGCGAAACTGTGAAACCGTCAACGAGGCGTTATCGGGCGATGGCGAACGCGCGACGAGCGCGAGCGTCCCGCCGGGCCATAGCGGCGCAATACGGCGCCGAACGCTTGCGGTGGCATCGGGCGTAACGACACGCGCAAACTCCGGTGACACGATGGGGCGGATATCCTTACCCGCAACGATGCGGTCGAGCAGCGCTTCCAGCGATGCCGTAACCTTTGGTTGAGCGTCGGCAATCGGCGTAAGCTTTTTCGGAAGGAGGGGCGCCTCCACAAGCCCGGCGATCACGTGCGTCATGTAGTCGGGACGAGCCGAATCGGAGTTGGCGAGCACGACGATCGTCAGCGAGTCATCGGGGTAGCGCGAAATCTGGGAAGTAAAGCCTTGCCAGGCGCCGCCATGTTCGATGAGGCGCTGGCCGTTCTGCTTTGTGATCTCCCATCCAAAGCCGTAGTCACCATCGTTTGGCTTTCCGTTGTTGAGCTTATAGACAGTCCACATGGTATTCAGGCTCGATTGCGTGAGCAGCTGCGTCGTGTACAGGGCGGCGTCCCATTTCGCTAGGTCCGGGACATTGAAGTAGAGCGCGCCGTCGGCGGTGGAGTTGAAGGTCGGCGAGACCCAGTCTTGGTTCTTAAGTTTGCCGTTTTCCCATTGATACCCGGCCGCGCGGTTGGAAATGACGTCGGCGTCGCTGATCAGTCGCGTGGCGGTCATACCAAGCGGCTTGAAGATGCGCTTGGCCAGATAATCCGCGTAGAACATGCCGGTCACTCGATGGATTAGAAACCCGAGCACTACGTAGTTGGTGTTGCGATAGTTCCACTTCGCGCCCGGCGGATTTTCAATCGGTAGCGCTTCGATTTTGTGCAGAAGCTGGGCCTCCGTGTAATCCAGGCGCAGGTAGAACGGCCCCTTCGGGCCGGTTCTCTCGGGCGACTCGTATTCGGCCAGTCCGGAGGTGTGCGAAAGCAGATTCTTGATGAGGATCGGTTTCCAGGTCGCCGGCGCACCGGGAAAGTACTTCGTGATCCTGTCGTTGAGCGAAACCCGGCCCTCTTCGACAAGCATCATGATCGCCGCAGATACGAACTGCTTGCCGACGGATCCCGATTGAAAGAGCGTCTCAGGCTTCACCGGGACGCTCAGCTCGACATTCGCGAAGCCGTAGCCCTTAGCGAATAGAATGGTCCCACGGCTGTAGATGCCGACGGCGGTACCGGGAACGTGCGAGCGCGCCATCTCGGTCGTCACGAAGCTATCGATCGACGCGATCTGAGCATCGGTCAGCGGACCGCGCGTTTCCGGCGAAGGCGAGGCCGCCACGGCAAATGCGAGAACGGCCACGAGTGAGACAGCGAGTCGAGCATTCATACCTTGGTATGCCCTTTCGAAACTTTACCTGCCGGTTCCGGCCATCCCGCTTCGATGAGCTGGGAACGACGACGATTGCGGCTACGATAAGGGTGTGGCGTGCTGCGACTTCGGTTAGCATACCACACGCGCTTGTCCTTCGACTGCGGCGCTCCGCGCCTCCGCTCAGGATGACAGGGCTGTTAGCCTGCGGTTTCGCCGGCGATCCACTGATCGTTGAAACGGTACAGCTCGTGCACGCGGGTCTGGTCGTCGAGATAGAAGACGTGCTGGGACTGGCCGTCGTCGTAATAGGCGGCTGAATTGCCGGCCAACGGGCTGGATGTAGTCAACGGCGGCGTTGCGCCCGAGCCTGCGGAGAAGCTGAGGGTCGTGTTGCTCCAGCCTCCGCTATTGTGATAGACCTCTTGGATATCGTTGTTGACGTCGATGTAGATGACGTGGTGGACCTGCTCGTCCTCGGATGCGTACCCGACGAGTGCCGTGCCGATGGCCGGCTGCGCGGTTGAGATCGTGTGATCCGGCTGCCAGCCGCCGTTCCCCCACCACAGCTCGTGCACGGCATCGCCTTGGCCGAAATAGACCACGTGCAGCGTATCTTCGTAGTTGGCGGCGTAGGTCGCGAGCGCTGCGTTCGTGGCCGGCGGTTTGGCGCCCGCCGCTTCGCTCAGATCGTTTCCGCCCCAACGGCCGTCGTAGAAATAGAGCTCGCGAATCGTGTTGTCGCCGGCGATGTAGATGACGTGCTCCGAGTTCTCGCGTTCGAACATCGTCGCGGCGATCGAGCCGTTCTTCATATTCGGCCCGAGGACGCCGGTGAAGCCGGTGGCGGCGGAGAGGTTGTTGCTCTTCCACAACGGGCCGCCGCGCGTGCTATCGTACTGACCGACGATCCAATACAGTTCCCAGACGTTGCCGTCTTCGCCCACGTAGACGACGTGTTGCGATTGCTGCGATTCCCATGCGTAGCAGGCGATGCCGCTGCTGGGTGCGGCCGGCGGCGCGCCGGTGCGCGCGGTGATGTCGGGGTAGAGTGCCGCGGCCAGCGAGCCGCCCGCAGGCCACCCTGGGGGCGCATACGTGCTATCGTCGATCGGATACGGAAGGACGACAATATGGTTGCTCTGATCGATGTAGCAGAGAAAAAATCCGGCCATCGCTTCGAACGTGTTCATTACGACCGGGCCGTCGCCGCGCGGACCGGTGCCGGTGCGAGGGAAGGGCAAGGTGATGTTGGCGGTGGACTGCCACTGGGCGATGACGTCGATCGTTTGCCAGTTCGAATCCGGATCGCCTTGCTGGATCAGCTGGTAGAGGCGTTGATCGTCGCCGACGTAGCTGAACGCTTGAGTTCCGTTCGCTTTGACGTAGCAGCTGGCAATGGTAGTTGACGTGGCGGGTTGCATGGGGACTCCTTTGCGGAAAAGCTGGCTTCAAGATTGTGCTTGCGGCCATCATGCGCCGCAGCGGCAAGCGCAACAATCGACGTCTCTACAAAATACCTCTACAAGTTGAATCGCCTGGCGGGTAAGGACCGCGTTGGGAGCCGCGCGAAGCCTCTTGCAATGAGGGGTGACGAGGCCACGCCGTCCTCTTCCCGGTTTGGGACGCTCCTTCGCCAGCATCGCCTGGCGGCCGGGCTCTCCCAAGAGGAGCTCGCCGCACGCGCGCAGATGAGCACGCAAGGCATCGGCGCGCTCGAGCGCGGCGACCGAAGGACGCCGCAGCGCGGAACGCTCTCTCTTTTGGTGCGGGCGCTCGGCCTCGACGCGGAGCAGCGCCAGGCCTTCGAAGCGGCTGCGGAGCGTCCGAAAGTCTTGCGGCAGGGAGACGGCCGAGCGGCGACGCTTCTGGCGGGTGGCGAGAAACCTGCACGACACAATTTGCCGCGGCAAGTAACCTCGCTCATCGGGCGTGAGACGGTTGTGCACGAAGTTGTCGCGTTGATCGGAAAGTCGGCGCTGGTGACGCTGGTCGGGCCGGGCGGAGTGGGGAAGACGCGGATCGCGCTCGAGGTTGCCGCAAACGTAGGCGAAAGCTTCGCCGACGGCGTCTGGCTCATCGAACTCGCCCCGTTGTCGAGCGGCGAGTATCTTCCGTCGACCGTCTCGCAGGTTCTCGGCATCTCGCGTTCCGATGCGCGCGATCCGCTCGAATCGCTGGTCGGCAACCTGCGCGCCCGCAATGCGTTGCTGATCTTCGATAATTGCGAGCACCTCGTCAGAGAGACGAGCCGCGTCGTTTCGGCGATCCTGCGCGGTTGCCCGCGCATCCGCGTCATCGCAACCAGCCGCCAGAGCCTCGGGGCATCGGGCGAAACGACGTTTCAAATCCCTTCGCTGACGACGCCGGATCCGCTAACGCGCCTTGCTGCCCGCGAGGCGAGGACATTTCCGGCCGTCGAGCTCTTCTGCGAACGCGCGGCTGCCGCCGACGATCGCTTTGCGCTGCGCGACGAGAATGCGTTGGCCGTCGCCGAAGTCTGCCGCCGCCTCGACGGCATTCCGCTGGCGATCGAACTCGCTGCGGCACGAACGCCGCTCCTGAGCCCGCAACAGCTGCGCGACCGGCTCGACGAACGGTTTGCGCTGCTGACGAGAGGCGGCCGGGACCTTCGACCGCGTCAGCAGACGCTTCGCGCCACGCTCGACTGGAGCTACGAACTGCTCGCCGAGAACGAGCGCGCGCTTGCCCGGCGCCTCTCCGTATTCGCTAACGGATTTACCCTAGAAGCCGCGGTTGCCGCCGGAGGTGGCGAGGAGCTGGGTGAGGCCGAGGTTTTCGAGACGCTCGGTTCGCTGGTGGACAAATCGCTCGTGCTTTCGGTCAACGGCGGCGCGATGCGCCGCTACCGCCTGCTCGAGTCGACCAAAGCCTACTTGCGTGAGAAACTCGAAGCCGCCGGCGAGCTTCACGAGGCGCGACGGCAGCATCTACGCTACTTACGCGACGAGTTTGCGCGCGCGCGCGCGCAGGCCGAACGCACCGCCAGGGCGGTCGAACTCAACGAGCTGGTCGTCACCGATTTAGACGAGGTACGCTTGGCGCTCGCACGCGTTAACGGCAGTTCCGAGATTCGGATGGGCGCCGAGCTGCTCGTTGCGATCGGCGACCGAATGGATCGGCTCGGCTTGACGGCAGAGGCTCTGGTTCTATTCGAGCGCTTCATGGAACGCTTGCCGGCGGCCGAGAGCGCGTTGAAGGCTGCGCTCTGGACGGCGATCGCTCGAACCGCACGTACCGACCGCGCGCGCGCCCTCGAGGCGATCGCCACCGCGCTATTTTTGGCTCGGAATACCGCTGACAACGAATTGCTCGCCGATGCACTCGTGGTCTATGCGAGCTCACTGATCCACCAGTACAACTTCGAGGAAGCTTCGGCGGTACTGCGCGAAGCCGAGAGCCTTGCCTCGCCGGAGAGCGTTTGGCCGCAACTGCGGATCCTCTTCACGAAGGCCTCGATGGGCGTTGCAGCGGGTGATCTCGATGCCGCAGCGGAAGCCTACGAACGGCTTCGGGAGGCCAATCAACAGCTCGGGAATACGACGCAAGCGAATGGCATCGCCGTTACGCTCGCCGAGCTCCAGTATCAACGAGGAAAGACCGCGGGCGCGATAAGTCTCGCGTACGAGATTCTCGACGCCTTGCGCGCCGACCGCGATCGGCAAAGCCTGGCGGGCGCGCTCGCGAACCTGTGCGGCTACCTCGTCGCGTCCGATCGGCTAGCAGAGGCGGCCGCCATCGCATTGGAAGTTTTCGAAAGCAGTCCCGAACACGACCGCGGCGGCATCTTCGTGACCGATGCCGTCGAGCATACGGCGCTGATCCTGGCGCTAAGCAACGATCTCGAAGCCGCTGCCAGGTTGGCAGGCTATAGCGAAGCCGCCTTTCAACGACTCGGCTATCAACGCGAATACACGGAGCTCGTAACGCGCACGCGGCTCGACTCACTGCTGCGCGAAGAAGTGCCGGCGCACCAACGCGATTCGCTTCTTTCGGCCGGGGCGTGGCTTACATCGGAACGGGCCGTTGCGCTCTCTGTCGCAAGCTTAACGGTTGCCCTCTCACATTCCCAGGAGTAAAACCAGAATGAAGAGCATCTCTGTTTCATCGCTCGCGTTCGTGGCGGCGGCCTGCGTCGCCGCCCTAGTGGGATGCAGTGCGCGACATACTCCCGGTGAGGCTTCTCCGATCTACGGAGTCACGGTCCCCGATGGGTACCGCCAGTGGCAGGTCGTTGCCCCGTCACAGGAAGAGGGTAGTCTCGGCGAGCTGCGCGTCATTCTTGGAAACGACGTGGCCATGAAGGCTTTCCGCGAGGGAAAGATTCCCTTTCCCGATGGCACGATTCTTGCGAAGGTCGCTTGGAAGCGCGTGCAGTCAAGCGTAGACGATCGCGCCCTGGGGCACTTCCAGGCCTTCGTTCCCGGGCGCCCGACGACCATTCAGTTTATGGTTAAAGACTCGAGCAGGTATGCGTCAACTGGCGGTTGGGGATTCGGGCGTTTCGACGCGTCGGATAGTAAACCGCACAACATCGCGGAACATCGCACGTGTTTCGCCTGCCACTCGGCGTTCGTGAGCGATCACGATTTTGTATTTACGCGATACGCGCCCTGAGCGGTTCACCAGCGGGCCCCAGAAGCCCGGCGCGAGTGACGCCCGATGAGGGCAGCCCTCGGATATCACCACAGCTTCTCGCCCTTTACGAGCGCCAGGATAACGAAAGCGACGCTGCAAGCAACAGACCAAGCTACAAGAATCCAAGCGTGCGCTTTACCTACGACCGGTCCTAAAGCGATGACTCCGCCGATGATGACTACAACAAATACCCCCCGTTGCAAGCCATCCTTCTCGAGAGCCCGGTTCCAGCCCCCATCCAAGTCGCGTTCGTCGAAACCAGTATCGCGGCTGAGCCACCGATCTTACCTTTTCTTCCATTTGTGCGCGGCTGATGCGCTCGCGAACCCATTTAGAGAAAGTGCAGCCGTGGCACTCATCCCGTTGAACCGATTCCGGCGATCTTGCCGCTGCTATCCAAGATGAATTGCCACGTCAGCGTTTGGCCTCCTGAGAAGGTAACGACGTAACTGTATATGGTTCCAGCAGCACCATGGGCCGCTCCCGCGAATGCGATTTTTAGGACACCGCCGAGCAGCTTTAGTTGCGCTGCGGTTTCGGCGAGGCGCTGCGAAGTCAAAGCGGCGTTGGCGCTATCGGAGTACTGCGACCGGTCGATCGTGCCTTGCATGAGGCCGCCAAGCGCCTTGCGAAATCGCTCGGTCACGGCGTGATCTTCGGGAGTCGTTGACGCCACCGGCACGCCAAGTGCGGGGAACAGCGCGCTAAGGATTACCCCGTTCGCCCGGGACGTAGCGAAATCGAACGCGTTACTTAGCACCACCCAGGCGACTCCCTGTTTAGGGATCGTTTCGTTCTCGGCTTCGTACCCGGGCAAGCCGCCGTGATGGCCCACGAAGCGCAGCCCGTGCCAACTTATAATGCTAACTCCTAAGCCTTGCATTGAATTTTCGGCTCCAACGACGTCCGACTGCATTTTCGCAAACGTAGCCGGTTTCAGCAGCCGGCCGTCGAGCAACGCGATATCAAAGCGGGCCAGGTCGCCGGCCGTCGAGATGATATCGCCGCAAGCAAAGAGCCATGATGGATCGTACGCAGCGCTACGCGCCCCCGCCGCGCTCATGTATCCCGGCGCTATAGGGCCGGTCCCGCCGGGATTACCCATCGTCGTTTCCGTCATGTCCGCCGGCTGAAAAATATGTTCACGTTCGTACTGCGCCAGGGGCTTCCCGGAGACTCTCTCCACAATCAAGCCCAAGACGACGTACCCCGTGTTGCTATACGCCCACTTTGTGCCGGGCGGCGACGTCAGCGGATGCGCTGCCGCCATCGCTAATATCGCGGCCGGCGTCGTGGGGGTTGAGGTGAGGCCGCTTTGGAAGGCATAGTCTCCATAATTCCAGAGGCCCGATGTGTGCTGGAGAAGTTCGCGAACCGCGATCTCGTTCGCATGGGGAGCCGTAGGAAGGTATCTTTGGACCTTAGCATCGAGGTTGACGCGGTTCGCTTCTACGAGCTGCATGATCGCTACGGCGACGAACATTTTCGTGATCGACCCAATCGGAAATCGTGTTTCGAGCGATGCGGTGCCGAAGGCACGATCGTAGGAAACACGTCCATTCTGGGCGATCGCCACTTGCAACGCAGGCGTTTGCATCGGCTGAGTTCCGACGACTGCGGTAAGCTTCGTGTCGAGTTGCGGCGCTACTGCGCTTGACGCGGCCGACAGCGCGGAGGAGGATCCCGTCGAAGCCGGTGACGCGGCCATGGTGAGTGCGGCAAGAAGCAACGCGGCTGCCTTGCGCGGCACTCTCCTTCCTAGGAGACGGGCAGAAATAAACGTCATGCTTACCTTTCGCGTACGTGAACGCAATATGTCGCAGATCTTCGATTCTTCCGGCGCCGTTCCCACGCGTGCCGTGCTTCGGCGTCGCTCAGGATGACGCCGCGGAGCCGCTAGAGGCCGGCCAGCGCGGAGCGGACGGCGGCCGTGAGGTTGACGGTGCCGTAGGGCCGCGAAGTTGCCACCCTCACGGTCCTCAAGTGACGTTCCACGGCGATTCGGTTCGCGGTGCGCGTGATTTGCGCTACGATCGAACGATAAAGAGCTTCGCGTTGCGATTGAAGAGTCTGAATCTGCACGAGCGTCGCGAGACGCGATTGACGGTCGGCTTGCGCAAGGCCGGCGAAGCGTCTCGAGATATCGCTGCTCGCCGTAGCGATGCTGCCGGCGATATCGGTCGCCTGGGCGCTCGAACGGTAGCTCGTGCGGAAGAGCGCGAGTTGCGCGGGAAAGTTCGGCAGCGCGCCGGCGGCGCTCGATTCGGCGCGGATGACGCTGCCATGGATCGCCAGATTGGCGGCTGCCGTGCCTCGCAATTGCTCCGTCATCTGCGCGTTAGCGCTCGCTGCTTCCGACTGCAGCTCGCGTTCGTAGGCCGCCAGCGTCGAGGCATCTGAGCGGCGAAGTGCGGCGATCGCATCGTCCTCGCGACGGTCGAGGGTAGCGCGTTGCGCTTCGAGCGCGGCCCGATCGCTGCGATCGAGGTGCAAGTGCGTAAGCTTGAGCTGCAGCAGCAGGCGCTGCGGAGCGTCGCGCCGCGCGAGCACGTACGCCAGCGCCAGTTCGTTCTCGCGCAGCTGCTGACGGCGCGCTTCCGACGCACGCGTGGTACGTTGCACGGTTGCCGCTTCGAACGCGGTGAGGCTGGCGGAGGTTTCCCGATCGAGCTCCACATCGTACGACGAGGACTCGAGATCGCCGGTGCCCCGGAGCCTGACGATCGCCGCCAGCGCGTTACGCTCGGTATTGAGATCGGCGAAAGAGTCGCGGGTATCGAGGCGCAGCGCGCGCGCCTGCGCGCCGGCAGCGGTCTTCTGCAGTACGGCCGTGGCATGCTCCGTTCGGGCCGCCGGATCCGTGAGGCCGGAGGCGCGCAGCGTGGTACGCAGTACCGCGATCTCGCGGTCGTATCCGGCCAGCACCGCGTGCAGCGGATGGCTCGCGACGAGGCGCGTAAGATCGGCGTAGCCGGCTGCACCGCCTAATGAAACGCCCGTGAGGCAGAGACCGAGCGCTAACGTCAGCGCACGGCACAGCATTAGCGCAGGCTGCGACCTCGCCTTCCTCACGGGAACTTCCTCAGGTACTGCAGGTTGATGCCGTTCGTGCCGGTGGGCGGCGGGAGCTGCGTCATTCGGTTCAGATTGAGCGCGTCCGTTGCGGCGGGCTGCGAGCCTTGCAGAACGAAGAGCGTCGGCCCGACCGTCGTGTACCAGTTCAAACGATAGCCGGTGCCGACGGCCGGGTCGGCTTCAAACGTGATGGCCTGCGTTCGCGGATAGCCGAAGGTCTGCGAATAGACCGCATTGACGTTCTTTCCGAGCCGCTTCACGGCATTGATGCCCAGGCCGGTCTGGATGTCGGTGGTAATCGCAACTTCGGTGAAGCCGAGCGCACCGGCGACCGAACTCGACAGCGGCTGCAGCAGATTACGCGCGAAGAGCGTGTTGAGCTGGCCGAGCGCGACCTGCTGCGCTACGCCGGTCGCCGAAAATCCGGTACCACCCGTCGAGTTGACGCCGCGCACGGCACCGAATTGTTGCGCGCCGACGAGCAATCCAAGGATCTGCTCGCGGCTGTACGACGGGTCGGAGGCCAGCGTGAGGTTCATGTTCGTCGCCGGCCCGTTGACTTGCAGGCTTACCGCAGTCGGCGGATTGGAGACGTAGGTCGTAGCGACGGCATCGACGTCGGGGATGAAGCCGCTCGTGGGTGAGAACGTCACCTTTCCGCTCTGCAGATTGAACGAGCGGTAGAAGCTCAGCGATCCGCCGGTCGAGTTGAAGGCGCCGGAAAGCGAGGGCGCCGCGAGCGTCCCATTGATCGCGAGATCGCCGGTTGCTCCGATGTCGACGTTCTTGCTCTGCACGCGGACGTCGCTCCCGACGCTAACGCGAAGATTCGAGAACTCGACGTCGGGCATTGCCGCCTTGGAGTTGTCGCCGCCTTTGGCGCTGAGAAAAGCGTCGAGCGGGACGCGCGCCTTCGAGAGCGCGATGTCGCCGCTGAGTTGCGGTGCATCGGCGACCGTGTGGGCGAGCGAGACGCTGCCGTTGACGTTGCCGGTGAAGTAGTTCGGCATATCGAGGCGCACGTTATCGGCTCGAGCTTGCAGGTTGAAGGCGACCGCTGCGGGATCGCGCAGATTGGCAACCGACGCAGCACCTTGCGCGGTAATCGTACCGCCTCCGATGGTGGCGTGCGACTCGAGGGTGGCGTGCGTTCCAGCGAAGGCGACGTGACCTGCGACGCCGGTCACCGGCGATTTCTCCATCGGCCCGTTGAAAGTGCCGTCGCGCAGCGCGAGCGTGCCATTGAGCTGCGGTGCGTCGATCGAACCGGCGGCGACGACATTGCCGTCGATGCGGCCCGCCAGCTGCGTATCCTTCGGCAAGAGCTGCGCGAAGTTCGAGAGCTCGATATCCTCGGCGGTCACCGTTCCCGAGATTCCGCCGGCAGCGACGGCGATGCCGGTGGGTTTGAAAAGAATCGGCACTTCGGCGGCGAGCAGCGCGCGGCCGCGCACGAGATCGATTTCGCCATTGCGTAGCGCGACGGAATGGCGGTCGGCGTCGATGACGCCGTAGACGCGCGGGAGCGTCAGATTGCCGCGTTGGAGCGACTGCAGCGTGAGCTCGTCCCGAACGTGCGGCTGGGCGCGCGTGCCGTTGACGTGCACCGTCGAGGCGAGCGTTCCCGTCACGCCGGAGGCTTTGCCGCTGGCCGTGTCGAGGAATGCGCCGACGTTGGGGCTCGTGAGGTTGGCGACGAGCGCGAGGCGATCGCTCTCGCGTAAGCCGAAGGTTCCCGAAGCGGTCGCGGAGAGCGAGGGCAGCTCGACGGCGGCGGATTGAATCGTGCCGCGGCCGTGCGACGCCGAGGCGGTTATCTCGAAGCGCTGCACCGGCAGACGTCCGGCGGTGCCGCTCGCGACGGCGGCGCGAACGTTCATCGAAAGATCGGGATAACTGCCGGAGAGCCTCGCATCGGCGTCGAGCCTGCCGGTGACCGGAACGACGTATCCGAGCATCGGCAGCCAAGTCGCGAGATCCACGTTGCGCGCGTGCGCCGTCATGTTCGCGCTCATCGCCGAGGGCATGAGGCTTCCCGAAGCGCGTAGGGTTCCGGTCGGGCCGCCGAGGCTCACGTTGGTAGCAATCTGTTTATCGACGCTGTGCCAGTTCGCCGCGACGTCGCCGAGCGCGAGCTGGCGATAGCGCGCACCGGTGAGATTGACGGTACCGCGGCTGGCGAGCAGCTGAGTTCCGTGCGTGCTCGCGGAGAGATCGACCGAGCCGGTTCCCGCGAACACGTCGCCCGCGTCGAAGAGATCGTTAAAATCCGCGAGATCCGCGCGCGGGGTGTTGACGGTGACGTCGGCCGTGCCGCGCGCCGTCGCAGCGCCGCTGAGCGCAAGCGCCGTCGAGCCGACGACCGCGTGGGCGGCCCGAATCGCGACGGCGGTCGAGCCGCCGGCGACGCTGCCGTGGAAGTTGCGGAAGGCGAGGCCGTTGATCGAACCTTCCGGGGCATACACCGTGCCGGCGAACGATGGATGCACGCCGGCGCCGTGCACGTCGAGCTTTGCGTTGACGCTGCCTTGAACGAGCGGAGCGACGCGCGGCTGCACCTGGGCAACCAGCGAGCTTACATCGGAAGAGTGGAGTTCGGTCGCGAGCTGGTAGCGCGGCGCTACGGTGCCAGTCGGAAGCAGGTTCGTGACGGTGCCGGAGGCCGCGACGAAGAGCGGGCCGAGCGCGACGGCCGCGTCTCGCAGATGCAGCGTATCGCCGGCAAACGCGACGGCCGCCGCGCCGTTGACGTCGAAATCGCGATAGCGGCCGCCGGCGACGACGACGCTGCCGGTAACGCGCGGCTTCTGCGGCGTGCCGGCAATGCTCGCGACGAAACTCGCCTGTCCGCCGGCGCGACCGGAGAAGCCGCCGTGCAAATCGTTGGCGATCGAGGCAATGCGCGCTTGGGCCTGTGCGTGGCCCCACGGCATGCTCGCATCGGCGATGCCGCTCAGCGCATACGTCGTCTTCGCTTGGCCGCCGAAGAGCGTCGCGCTGAGTGTCGCGCGGGCCTGCGGCAAGCGATAATCGTGGACGCGCGCTAAACCGACGATGAGGCCGCGCGGACGGTCGAGCGCGACGCGCGCGTAGAGCGAACCACTGCCTTCGCGCACGTGCAGGGGACCGATCGTGCCGACGCCGCGGCCGTCGACGTCGAAGGCGGCATCGACTTGCTGCTTGGCGTTCGCGCCCCAGAGCAGGCCGCGGAGCGTAATCGCCTTCGGATCTCGCGCGGTCGCAAGCGCCACGGCATCGAGCGGAAGTTGCGGTAGCAATTGATCGGCATAAGGAATCGCGCCCGGCGGCGCGTGCGCCCCAGCGAGCATCTCGATCGCGTTGGCCCGTTTGACGAGTGCCACGCGGCCGCGCGCCGCGAGCGCGTTCCCGCGATAGTCGCCGGTGAAATCGACGACGTCGGCTTCGGTGCCATCGAAGGCGACGAAACCGCCGAGCCGGTCGATCGGCGCATTCGCATAGGTCACCGAGGGCGAGCGCAGATCGATCCAGATCAGCGGCTTAGACGCTTTGCCTTGAACGAGCAGCGAAAACGCGAGCGGCCCGCGCATCGGCAGGCTGCGCGCCTGCGCGAAGGCGGCGCGCAGCCTGGAGAGATCTCCGGCGCCTTCGACCACGAGTCGCAGATGCGGCTGCCGCAGATCGTAGATTCCGCCGCTGACCGTTGCCGGCGTTCCGGCGACCTTGGCCGTCAGCTTTTGCGTGAGCAGACCGTTATCGTAGGCGTCGAAGACGCCGCCGAGGCCTTCGACCGGCACGGCCAAACCCTGAATCGAGATTCGGCCGTTACTCAACGATGCATTGGCGACGAGATGCTGCTGCAGCTTATTCGAGGGATCGGGAAGCCCGTAGTAGCGCACCTCGGCGCCGCGCAGCATGCCGGCGTTGACGCGCAGCGCCGGCGAGTCGACGAAGAAGTTGACCGCCGCGGCGATCGGAAGCTGCGCTGCCGACCAGCGCTGATCGATGTAGCCGCCGGAGTAGTTGATGTCGCCGCGCCCGTGCACGGGATAGAGCTTATCGGGCCGCTCGCCGTAGGCCAGCGACACGGTGTAGGTGGAGCGGGTCAGCGAAGAAATGTCGGCGTCGGCCGTGACGTTCTGCGCGAAGAGCCGGCGCTGATTCGCCGGCGCGTTGCGGCTCTCATTGCGAACTTCGAGCGAGCCGTCGCGCACGTGCGCTTGCAGGATCAGCGGCGCGGGCTGCGCACGATTTCCGGTCGGAACCTGCGGATTGGGGACGTTGTAGCTTCCGTCGGCGTGGCGAACGAGCGTGAGGCGCGGCGAGTCGAGCGTGAGGCTCTCCAATCCGTAGAGCCGCTTCCCGCCGCCGGGAAGCACGTCGCGCAGATCGTACGTGACGGTAAGGCGCCCGATATCGACGATCGGCTCGTTCGTAAGTGAGGTCACGCGAACGCCGTCGAGGACGGCGCGGCTGGGACTCAGCGATATCTCAGCAAACGAGACGCGCACCTTCGCGATCGAGACGGCGGCGGTATTGACGACCGCGCGAGCGACGTTCTTCCACTGCCACAGCCCCAACGCGACGATCGCGAGAAGCACGATTGCCGCTCCTGCGTAGATTCGGCCTCTCTTCTGCTTCATTAAAGGTAGCTTTCCCATCCGCGTAACGAGCGTATCGTCAAATGGCCACTTCGGCAAGCGCACGCTGCTGCAGGTTTGCAGAGCGGACCCTTGTAACGGCCCCTCGTGGAAGATTCATCGAGAGGTTTTCTCGCAAGGATGTGCCGGATGAGTGCCTCGACCGGAGGAAGGCGGCGCAGGCGATCACGCTCAAGAAGGGTACCGGCGTGCAGCAGTTTTGGATCGCCGGCGCAACGCTCGTCGGGCCGAACGAAGAGAACGGGGGTACGGTCGGGTATTGGCACTATCCGGCGGGCGGTGACCCGAGCATGACGATCGGCGGACTCACGGAACCGTTCGGTGCCACGGTAAGCGTAGCCAAATAGAAAAACAGCGCTTCCCGTACACGATCTTCATCTACGCCAACGCCGGCGTCTTTTGTGACGGGTATATTCTGAGCAGCATCGGCCTGGCACTGATCACGCTGACGCCGCACTTCCAGCTTAATGCGCTGACGACCGGCCTCATCGGCGCGGCAACGCTCTTCGGCATCCTCGTCGGCGCGCCGCTCTTCGGCCACCTAACCGATCGCCACGGGCGGCGAATCCTGATGATCGCCGACTTGAGCGCGTTCGTCGTCATCGCGATCGCGCAGATCTTCGTGACTGCGGCCTGGGAGCTGATTGCGCTTCGTTTTCTGCTCGGCGTCGCGATCGGCGCCGATTATCCGATCGCGTCGTCGATCGTCGCCGAGTTCACGCCGCAGCGGTGGCGCGGTGCGGCGCTGAGCGCGATGGAGGGAATATGGTCGTTGGGCGCGGCCGTCGCATACATTTCGGGCTACGCGCTGCTGCACACCGGACCGGCCAGCTGGAAGTGGATTCTCGCGAGCCCCGCGATCTTCGCGATCGGCGGATTACTCTTGCGCGCGACCGCGCCGGAATCGCCGATGTGGCTTGCCGCGCGAGACTCGGGAGAGCTGGCGCAGGTTTCATTCGGGCGGCTCTTTCACGGCGCGTTCCGCGGCAAGATCGCGTTCGTCTCGGTGATGTGGCTGCTGCAAGTGGTGCCGCTCTTTGCGATCTACACGTACGCGCCGTCGGTGCTCTCGGCGCTCGGCCTGGGCGGTAACGGATCGCCGGCGGGAAGCATCGCGATTACGGCGGCTTTTGCCTGCGGCGCGTTCATCGCGATGCCGCTGATCGAGCGGTGGGGGCGCCGCCCCATTTGCATCGCCGGATTCGCGGTCGCGACGATGGCGTTTGCGATTCTGCCGTTCTCCGGCGTGGCGATCGTCGTGCTCTGCTTCATGGCGTACGCCATCGGAATGGGCGCGGCGACCGTGCTCGAGCTCGTCTATCCCGCGGAACTCTTTCCGACGTCGATACGTGCCTCCGCGGCCGGCTTCTCCGCAGGAATCAGCCGTATCGGCGCGTTCATCGGAACGTTCTTGCTGCCGATCGGGATCGCGCGCTTCGGCGTGTCGGCCGTGATACTCGGCGCCAGCGCGCTCTCCGCGATCGGTCTTGTGATTTCGGTGCTATGGGCTCCCGAAACGAAGGGAGCCCAGATTACGTAGTGCCAGACTAAAACTCGGTTGGGGCGACGGCTACGCCGGACGGATTATTGAAACCGCTCGCAATGCTGTATTGGAACTTGGTTGACGGGTAGGCGAAGCGGTCGACTTGGTTCGCGGTGAAGTATTCGGCGGCGAAGAGCACCTTGCTCTTGTGGTTTAGCGCGAAGTTAAAGGGCTCTCCGCCTCCCGGCATTGAGATGCTCTTCGACGGCTGCGTTTGGCCGGGTGGAAAGATAAGGATCTCAGATGGGTTCAGTTGCTGCGCCACCAGGATGTTGCCGGCCGGATCCACCTGGATGCCGCCGCCGCTGCTAAAGGCGAGGTTGAGATTGGTGCCGGTCTTCCCACCGGGCGAGTATTCGTTGACCGCGCTGCCGTTGTTGACGTCGTACAGCACGTAGAGATTTTCTTTTTTGTCGAGCGCGACCGAGAGGGGAGCGCCGCCGCTAAAATCGGAGAGGCGGTACTCCTTCAAAACGTTGCCTTTCGGATAGACCGTGACCCAGCCATTGCTGAGGCCGTTGAAGTTGGCGATGTAGATCGTTCCGTCTTTGGCGACGGCCGTGTCGGTCGGCGAGGAAAGATCGGTCGTGTAGCTTTTGGTCGGCGACGTCGCGCCGGGTGCATAGACCTGCACGGTCCACGTCCCGCCGATCGGTCCCTCGTCGGCGACATAGAGATTGCCTTTGCGATCGGTCGTGAGGCCGCCGGGACCCAGGATTCCGTTCGTTATCGTCGCGATCGGCTGTTGGTTCTTGCCGTGCTGACGAAAAACGTCGACCTCGCCGGCGCCGAGGTTACACACGTATGCCAGCTGCGAGGCGCCCTTCGCGTCGTACGACGCACTGCGGTGCGCGCGCTTTCCGGCACGCGGAAAGCCGGGACCGAAGACGCTGCCATACGCGCCGAGAGGATAACTATGAATATTGAGAGACTGCGCGGCCGGCTGTTGAGGGGGCGAGCCGGCGCCTGCACAGCTCGCAAGAAGAACGGCCGCCGTTGCGGCGGGGAGAATAAATAGTGGTTTCATCACGAGGCCTTTTACTTATCAGTAAGGTTTCCCCGGAGGCGATGCGGGATAGACCGCGATTCCGTCGCCGGCTTGGCCAGGCACGCGAATCTCAACGAACGGTTTGTGGTTCGGCCGATTCGCGGCCCCGGGATATCTCCAGGCACTGAGCGTCTCGGCGGCCACGTAGGCGCGGTCTTCGGCGCCGTCGATGGCGAGTGCGTCGGGATTGAGCCAATCGCGCTTATTGGGCTTCACCGAAGGGCGGACGCCGCGGCCGATGTGGCCGAAGACGTGCGACATCTCCTGCGATCCGGGCGCGAATTCACCGCAGCGGTAGGCAAAGGGATCGCAGATCGCGAGCGTTCCATCCTTCGTGGTGACGATCGCACCGGCCGATACGAGCTTGAGAGCGAGATTCACGGGTGTGCCGCTCCCACCGCTCCATTCGTCGACCTGCGCGGTGTTGCTCTGCGTCATGAAGGTGACGTAGAGGTTTCCGCTTGAGTCGACGGCGGCGAATCCGCCGTTGCGCGCGTTCGGGTCGCTCAACGTCGAGGTCGGCATCGTATTGCCGTTTGCGTAGACCTGTACGAGGTTCGTCGCGTCCATATCATTCTCGTACTCGGTCACGTACACGATGTTGGATTTTTCGTCGACGGCGACGGCGGCCGGCTGGCCGTCGGGATCGTTGAGCGTCTCGATCGCGCCGGGGCTGCCCGGTGCGAAGACGTAGACGCGCTGCGTGGCGGCGTCCGCGACCCATAGATTACCCTTCGAGTCGACGAAGAGCCCCTGCGGCTCCTGCAGTCCGGTAATCGAACCACACGGACCGCCCTTGAGATTTGTGCGGTCGTAGATTTCGACCGTGCCGTTCTGCGCGGACGAAACGTAGACGACCGATTTCGGACAGGCCTTCGAGTCGGCGCGCGCCGCTTGGGTTGCGCTCGACTGCGCCGCCGACGGCATCGAGGGCACATTCGAGGAACACGCCGTCATTATTACGGCGGCGAGCACGGCAATGGTCAACGAAGCGATTTTCACAACGGCTACCTCCGGACGGCCATCATAGCACACGCCCCGGAGCGCCGGACAGAGCCGCGCGGCATGGTTCCGGTGGGATTCCGGCAAACCGTAGCACCGATGAAGCTCTCAATCGCCGCCGCCTTCGTACTCGCGCTCGTTGCCTGCAACAGCGCCGCAAAGCAGGCCGTCTCGCAGGGGCCGCCCGCGACCGGCACGTACCGGGTCGCGCTCGACACGAGCCGGGGGCCGGTCGTGATCGACGTTGACCGGAGCCTCGCGCCGATCGGCGCCCAGCACTTTTACGAGCTGGTCAAGGCGAAGTATTTCAACGGAGCGCGCTTTTACCGCGTCGTTCCCGGCTTCGTCGTGCAGTGGGGCGCAGCGGCCGATCCGGCGGTGACCAAAAAGTGGAGCGCCGATATTCCCGACGATCCGGTCAAAGGCTCGAACACGCTCGGCACGGTGACGTTCGCTAGCGAGATGCAGCCGAACACGCGCTCGACGCATCTCTTCATCAACCTAGCGGACAACCCGAAACTCGACGTGATGGGCTTTGCAACGATCGGCAAGGTTCACAGCGGAATGGCGACCGTCGCAAAGATCTATCCCGGGTACGGCCAGCGCCCCGACCAGGAACTGATCGCCGCGCAGGGCAACGCCTACCTCGAGAAATCCTTTCCAAAGCTCGACTACATCAAAAGCGCGCACATCGTCAGCGAAAAACCCTAGCGGCGCTCACTCGTCGATCGTGTAGAGCCACCATTGCGGCGCACCGCGCCGCGCTTCTCGATCGAAATACACTTCGAGCTTGGCGCCGCTTGCGGTCTGCAGTTCGAACCAGTGCCGCCTGAGGTAAGCGTCGCCGCGATCGGTCTTCGCCGAGCGCCACGTCTTTAGCACCGAGGCGACTTCGAGGGTTCGCTCGGCCCAGCGAAAGGCGCGCGGCACGGGCGGTTCGCTGCCGCTCGCCGGCGTGACGAAGCCGTCACCGGCCGCGACGATCGGAGCGCTGACGAATTTGCGCACGCCGGCTGATTCGAAAACGCGGAGAGCCGCACCTATGGGGCGAAGCCGCACGAATGATTCTTGCAACCGTTCTGCTCGCAGCCATGACGTCTCCACTCGCGACGACGCATCACGTCCTTCACATCGGCGGCACCGATCTGCCCTATACGGCTCGGGCCGGTACGATCGCGCTGAAGAATGCCAAGAACCAGCCGGACATCTCGATGTTCTATACGGCATACACGAAAGACGGCACGGATTCGTCCGCGAGGCCGGTAACGTTCTTCTACAACGGCGGCCCGGGTGGTTCGAGCGTTTGGCAGCGGATGGCGGCGTTCGGTCCGGTGCGCGTGCTCGTGCCGCCGCCCGGGCAGAACGTCTCGGCGCCGTATCGCATGGTCAACAACGAATATTCGCTGCTCGACGTTACCGACGAAGTCTACGTTGACGCGCCGGGAACGGGATTCAGCCGTTTGCTGCCTGCCGGCAAACCTGCCGACGCGTACGGCGTCGATGCGGACGCAGCCGCCTTCGCGCAGTTCATCCGTCTTTATCTATCCCAATACTCGCGCTGGAACTCGCCGAAGTATCTCTTCGGTGAGAGCTACGGCACGGTGCGCTCCGCCGCGCTCGCGCGCCTTTTGGAGAACGGCTTCGGGCAGGCGATCGACCTCAACGGCATCGTGCTGATGTCGTCGGCGCTCAACGTCAACCTCCTCTGGGACGACGCCGACGTCGGCGGCAACGACTGGCCGTACGTCTTATTTCTTCCAACGGAGGCGGCAGCGGCGTGGTACTACCACCGCGTTCCCAATCGCCCGAACGATCTCGCCGCGTTTCTCACGCAGGTCGAGCATTTCGCGCTCACCGATTACCTGACGGCGCTCGCCGCGGGAGATTCTTTGCCGGCGCCGCGGCGCGAGGCGATCGTCACGCAGCTCAGCGCGTACACCGGGCTCTCACCCGCCACGATTCGAGCGGCGAATCTGCGGATCGCGCCGGGGCGATTTCGCAGCGAGCTGCTGCGCGAACGAGGGCAGGTCGTCGGGTATATGGATGCCCGATATTCCGGCTACGACCCCGTCGGCAACCGGGAAGAGCCGGCGTGGGATACGTCGGATCTCGCCACGACGCCGCAGGTGCAGGCGGTATTCAACGACTACGTGCGCGCGCAGCTAGGGTATCGAACGGATCTCGAATACCTGCCGCTCATCGACGTGCTCGCGCAGTGGAGCTGGAAGCACCAGACCGATCTCGGAGGCACGAGCGCATTACTGCAGCTGCCGAACACGATCGTCGATCTCTCCGAAGCGATGGCGCAGAATCCGAGCATGCGGATCTTCGCGGCGATGGGCTACTACGATTTTTCGACGCCGTACTTTCAGCAAGAATACGACTTCACGCATCTCCACTTAACGGCAGATCTGCGGCGTAATCTCACGATCGCGCACTACGAAGCCGGGCACATGGCGTATATCGACGCGAGCTCGCTGGCGAAGCTCAAAGCCGATCTTACGCCCTGGTACGAGCAGCGGTAGCGCTAGAGCCGGTAGCGTAGACGGATCAGGGCCGAGCGGGCTAGCGGGTAGGCTTCGGGCACGTATCCGGCGAGGCCGTACTGCCAGGGCACGACCGGCACCTGGCCGTTATTGGTGGGTACGCCGTTGCCGAGCGTATAGAGGCACTTCTTGCAGTACTGCGCGCCGTATGCGCGCTCGTAGTAGGGGTCGCCGCCGGTGTACCCGGGCGGACCGATGAGATACGGGTTGCCCTGAAGCTGCGTCGGCGTCGCGGTTCCGAAGAGATTCACGACGTCGAGCATCGCGGTCACGCGGGGCGAGAGGTCGCCTTCAACGTGCAGGGACGCGAGCGTCTGAGGGGTCGTGCGCAGCGTGTTCGGATCGGCGCCTTCGTTCGTCCCGAGATTCGCGATGTACGGATTCGTCGTGGCGTTGTACGGGCGCAGCGGGTTGGTCAGGAAGTAATAGCTGTATCCGGGATTGAGATAGTTGTCGTTGGGGACTTGCACCGGCTTGCCGTGAACGACTTCCCAGATCATCGTGCCGTTGCCGTACGGATAACCGCTTTCGTATGAGAGCCGCGGGGTGACGCGCAAGCGGCGATGCAAGAAATCGAACTCATAGGAAGCCGTCGCCGTGAAGTTGGGAATGTAGTTGGCCGGGAAGAGGTGGCCGGCGAGAACCGCCGGGGCGTTGAGATCGTTGAACGCGAACTGATAGATGCTCGACGAGAGCGTATGGTTGTAGTTGGCGTTGAGCGTGAATCCTCCGTTTTGCAGCCACAGCTCTAGCCCATGCGAGCGTAGCTCGCCGGCGTTGGTTGGAACGCCGATCGCGTTGGGGTTTTCACCGGCGTTGAGCGCGTTGCGAAAGTTGGTTGGGAGCACGTCGATGACGTCCTGCTCCAACTCGATGAAGTAGGTCAGACGAACCTGCGTTCGGCCTCCGTGTTCGTACGAGAACGCGTAGTCGTTCGAGGTTTCCGGCGCCAAGGGAAAGCTCGGGATCGCGCCGTTGGCGCTACCGCCGGAATCGTTGCTGCAGGCGCTCGCCGGCACGCACGTGCGCTGAACCTCGAGCGGCAGCGGCATGACGGAGTTGTGGTCGAAGGTTGCGCGCAATGCGTTCTGACCGGCGAACGTGTAGGCGAGCGAGAGGTGCGGGTCGATGGCGCCGTCGCCGTAGATAACCGGCGGGTTGTCACTCGTCTGCGAGTGCTGGCCGACGTAGCGCAGGGAACCCATCGCGGAGAGACTCGGCGTCACGCTCCACGTGTCGCTCACGTAGACGAGATACTGGTTGAGGCGGGGTGCCGCGGTAACGACCTGCGGTACGGTTGGGACGATCTGGTAGATGTTGCTGGTATTGACGTCGTATTGCGCGCCCGCGCGAAAATCGGTCTTGTCGTTGGCTTGATCCTCGAAGTCGTAGCCAATGCCGTCCTCGCGCTGGGATTGCGTCGAGTAGAGCGAGATAACGCCGTCGGAGAAAGAGAGATCGTCCCATTCGGGGCCGTTGGCGACGGCACCGATTTGCGACTGGAAGAGTTGAAGCCGGCCGAGTGAGTGCGCCCAGTCGTGGACCCACTGGAGTTTTTCGACGCCGTACGTCCCGCGAGCGATCGACGGCGTGTCTACTTGCCGATTCGGGTTCGCCGGCTGCCCGGGGAACGAGGCGGTAGGGCTGTTGAACGTCGACCACTGCAGGCCCTGGTACGGCGAATCGTACTGTTGATACGCGGCCGCGCCGCTAAGAAAGACGGCCGAAAGATCGTCCTTTGGGCTCGCGGCGAAGTGCACGTTGCCGGCGATCGCATACTGCGCGCGCGTTTGAAAGCCGAGGCCGTACGTGCCGATCTCCGCCGGATAGAACGTGTGACCGTCGCCGTAGGAAAAGTATTCGCTGCCGCTCGTCGCCGAGAGCGCATAGCGCCATCGCAGATCGGGCGCCGCCTCTTGTGCGGTGAACTTCACCTCACTGAGCTGCGTGTCGATGCCGCCGGCGACTTCGATGGTCTCCGTTCCGGGGTAGATTCCGGTGAGCGGCACTTCGTTGACGACGCCTCCGAGGGCATTTTGGCTGACGTTGTTGTAACCGCCGAGGGTCACGGTTGCGGAACCAACGCCGGCCGTGCCGAGCTGCGCGCCCACGATGTTGCCTCCGGGCTCGGCGATGAGCCCCTGCGGCACGGGAACGGAGTCATAGTCGTACACCGTGTCTTGCACTTTTCCGCCGCGGACGATCACGTTTGCAAATGAATCTTGCTGGACCCCGGGTACGTTCGAGATTGCGCCCTGGATGGAATCGCGCGAATAGTTGGCCAGACCCGATGAGGAGGCTTGCGGCGTACCGGCTCGAGCCTGTTCGCCCTGTACCGTGAAGACGTCGCTCGTACTGCCGAGGGCGAACGCCTCACCTTTGGCTTCCACCTTCGCGATTTCTTTGAGCTTGGCGAGCAGGACGACGGCGAGCCTTTCGTGCTCGCCGGGCAGAACCACGACCACTGCATCGGCTTGTTCGAAGCCGTTGGCTTCGACGCTCACGGCGTACGTATCCGGGGCAACCCCGAGGATCGTGAAGCGGCCCCCCGCATCGGTCGTTGCGGTGTAGCGGCCTGACGGTGCGATCGCCTGGACGCGTGCATTGGCGATCGGCGCGCGAGCTGCCGTCGAGACGCTCCCCAAGATCGCGCCGGTGACGAACTCGGCGGCATCGGAGCGTTGAAACGAAGGCGCTAATACAAGGAGGACGCAGAGAACGCGAGCGATCGTTGGCATGAAACTCGCTCCCAAGCGGCGCGTGACCGTGCACGCGACGCAGCCCGTTGAGGAAGTTAGGTTGGACTCGGGAGCATGTGCGGGGGCGCACGAAGGCCCCGCGATTTGACGATCTCTGGGGCGACGTGAGAACAGCTCGCGTCGGGATGAGGCTGCGTCGCGTGTTTCGACGTAGCGGGAATCGGACGCGGGATCCGCCGGAACGACGTGAAGAGCGCCGCGACCAAGGCTCCGCTGCGCGCGGCACAGCGGATCGCCGCGCCGAGCATCAGCCGGGCGGCGACGGCGATCGTCAGAAACGATACGGCGAGCGCCGGAGCGTGCGCGGCGACGACCGAGTGCGCATCGAACGGCGCCAAGCCCCCGAAGTGTGTTTCATAGCCTTCGATCGCAAAGACGGTAGCGTAACTCCCCGCGAATGCGGCGATCGCGTCGACCGCGCGCGCCGGCAAGTCGTCGAGGCTGCGAACGAGCGGATCGTTAGGCGCAATGCGGGCGCTCACGATGTATGCGGCAAGACTAAACGCCAGCAGTACGGCGATCGTGAATACCGGCAGGATCCCCTGATGGTCGAGGTCGCGGGTCGTGCCGCCCAGCCAACCAAATTTCGCGGAAAACTCGGTCCCCGCGTCGCCGAGTGCGCCGGCCAGCAATCCGATGCTGACGACGGCCCAGGTCCGTACCAGCGCGTACCGCATTGCGGGGTAGCCTTTGTTTCATAGATTCTTCATCCTGCCGGCCCATCCTAAGTGGGGACTCTCCAGGAGGCGCTCGTGAAAAAAGAGGCTACCATCCGCCGCGCGATCATGTTCACCGCTCTGCCGCTCTTGGCAACGGCGTGCCAGGGGATGGGTTCGGGCCCGGCGTCGAGCGGAGCGGCATTGCCGTTTAGCGGCGCGCGGCTGCCGGCCGTCAGCGCGGCCTTCTCGACACCCAACTCGCCCGACGGGAAAGGGCCGCCCTCGGCAACCTGGATCTTTGCCTCGAACGGGGAGGCGGCTAACGTCGACGTTTACGATGCGAAAACGCTCAAGCTGATTTCGCAGTGCACGTGCACCGGCGTCGGCCTCGCCGTCGCCCCGCGCTCCGGCGATCTCGCCGTTGGGACACACTCGGAGACGGTCACCGTTTGGCACGTGAAGAGAAAGCAAATCACGCTGTTCGCAACGCTGAACTTATCGCAAGGCCCGTATGCGATCGGACTCGCCTTCGACAAGAAGGGCGACCTATACGCCGCGAATGCCGGCGACAACGCCATCGACTTCTTTACCGCAAGCGAGATCGCGACCGGTGGCGGAACGCCTGCCCGTACGCTGGTTACCTCGCACTTAAGCGAAGTAGAGTTTTTAGCCGCGGGTGGCCACGCGCTGCTGGCCGACGGCTACAACGCTTACGGGCAACCGTTTTTGGTCTCCGTGAATACGCGAACCGGCGCCGATACGGTCCTTCAGCAGCTTACCTCCGGTACGGTGCCCGAGGGCATCGCGTTCGATCGCCGGGAAAACCTCATCCTCAATACCGTCGGCGATAGTAACACGCTCGCCGTATTCAAAAAACCCTGGAGCGGCTCGCCAACGTTGACCTTCGTCTACGGATCTGCTACAAATGGTTACTACACCGGTATATCATTGAATAAGCCGCAAAACACGCTGTGGGCGGGCAACTTCGCTCTTCCGGTCGCATCGCACGGCTTTGGGAGCGTGCAGGCCAATAGCTACCCGCTGGGAAGCATCGGCCGCTCTTCAAGCGGCATCGAGTCGGAGTACTACGACAGCATCGCGGTGGACCCTCAGGCGAAGTAACCTCTGCCGGGGCATCGTACCGGCGAGCAGGGCGAGCGCCAATGGCGACGCAATGCACGCCGTGGAGGTACGATGGTTTGATGCTTCATGGAGTCTTCGTGCGCCGCGCTGCCGGACTGCTCGCCGTCGCAATGCTGGGAACTGCTTCGCCGCAAGATACGTCGTCGCAGCCTGAAACGACATTTCTGCCCTTACCGAGCGCCGCCGGGGCGCGCGCGAGCTCGCAAATCCTCAACGAAAGCTATCGCTATCCCGGTACGCCGGGCGATTACCACATGGCGGTCTGGATGCGCGATACGATGCAGCATTTCGGATTGCGAGCGTGGATCGAATCGTTCACGGCGACGGTCTACACGCCGCGTCTCCTTGAGCTGCAGTTGCTGAGTTCGCCTCCAGTCACGTTCGATTTGCATGACGGCAAGATCGCCGCCGATCCGGACGGCTCGCGGCCGGGCGCCGGCCTGCCCTTCAATGCCGGCAGCGGCAACGGCGACATCCGGGCACCGCTCGTGGAAGTGGGGCGCGGACTCGATGCGGACTACGCGCGCTTGGCCCGCACCCGCGTTACCGTCCGCAGCAAGATCGTCTTGATTCGCTACGGCGCGGAGTATCGCGGCAATCTCGCGGCACGAGCGCAGAGCAACGGCGCCGCCGCCGTCATCTTCTACAACTCACCCAAGGACGAGTCGCCCGGCCTTCCCTATCCGAACGGACGGAACCGGCCGCCCGGCGCCGTGCAGCGCGGCGATGTGATGGGCGACGATAACGTGCCGTTGCGCATTCCGACCCTTCCCGTGACGCTCAAAACGGCGCAGCGATTGATCGCCGACGCTCACGGCGCGCGCGCGCTCGTGCATCTGGACGTGCAGATGAATGCGCGGATTACGACGCTCTGGAATACGATCGGCGAAGCGACCGGTACGGATCCGGCACAGTCAATCGTGCTGGGTGGTCATCGCGACGCGTGGGTGTACGGCGTCACCGACGACGGCTCGGGGATTTCAACGCTCGTCGAAATCGCCCGCGGCCTCGGGGCACTCGAGCGCAGCGGCTGGAAACCCAAGCGCAGCATCCGCATTGCCGGCTGGGACGCCGAGGAGATCGGCGAATACGGCTCCGCCGACTACGTGCATCGCCATCGTGACGAGCTGCAGCGCGGATGCGTCGCGTACATCAACGTTGACGAATCGGCGGCCGGCCCGCACTTTCGCTCCGAAGTCGCCGGCGCGCTCGTCCCGGTGATGGTGCCTGCGGTCGCCGACGTCCTGAAGATCGCGCGGCCGCCGGTTGACGATCCTTCCGGAGGCTCGGATTACGAGTCATTCATCTACACGCTCGGGACGCCGATCATCAACCTTGGATATGGCGGCGCATTCGGCACCTACCACTCCACCTACGACGATTTCCGCTACGCCGAACTTTTCGCCGATCCGGGGTTCCTCCACCATAAAACGATCGCGCAGACGGTGGGCGTTATCGCCATACGCCTGGCCGATGCCCAGACGATTCCCTATCGCTTCACGCCCTACGGCAAATCGCTCGACGCCGGCCTAAAGATGCTGACGGCGGCGGCGACGGCGAAGCACCTGACGCTCCCGGCGGAGCTCGGCGCGGCGATCGCCAAGTTCGAGCCGGCGGCTCAAGCGTACGACGCGTCGACCTCCGCACGCGATGAAGCCAAGACGCTGCAGGCGGCGCAGCAGGTCGACCTCATCGCGTACTCGGCCAACGGCTACGCGAGCGTCGCGTTCCCCAAGGTTGCCTTGGCAATCGGAACGGGGCGCCAAAGCAACGTCGATTCGGCGGCTCGTGAAACCGTCACCGCGCTCGGCAATATCGTATCGCTGCTCTCGGCCCCCTAGTTTAAAACGCGGCGATTCCGTGCGGGGTACCGTTGCCGGTGGGGCCGTCGTAGCTCGGCTCGGCCGTGCAGAGATAGGCCAGCGGTACCGCCGCGGCACAGGAGCCGTCGAGGCCGCGAACCACGTCGTAGAGGTCGTTCGCGCGCTTGCGATAGAGCGATCTCGCGGCGCTCTGCTTCGCAGCGTTTTCCGCCAATCCGTAGATTCCGGCGACGAGGGGAGCTGCGGCGCTCGTTCCACCGCCGACGAGCCACGGTCCGTAGATTCCGTACGAATCGTATTCGGCAACGCCGGTGTTCGGATCCGCGACGGCGGCGACGTCGTTCATGGTGCGGTAGGGACAGTCGCCGGAGCGGTTATCTTTTTGCCACGGAGGTTTCGGCGTACGATCGCTCGTGCAGCCGCTTCCGGTTCCAAGGGAACCGCCGCCCCAGACGCTCTCGCTCCAACCGCGGCGATTCTTTGCGCGAACCAGCGTAGTGCCGCCGACGGCGACGACCGAGGGCTGATCGGACGGGAAACCGCCTTCCTTCTCGTAGCCGCGGTCGCCGCCCCCGGCCAAGATCACGACGCCCGGATGGTCGTAATGACTTCCATATGCATCGTCGGCCGCGTTACCGATTACTTGATAGCTGTTGCTCACGACGTTCGCGCCTTTGGCGACCGCGGTGTCGACCGACGCGGCGAGGTCGGCAATCTGCGGTGTATTCGATTCGACGAGCATAATGCGGCAGTTCGGACAGGTTGCCGAGACCATCTCGATATCGAGGTCGATCTCGAGACCGTCGCCAGGATCGGCTTTTGGGTAGTTGCCGGCGCTTCCGCTTTGATTGAGCTTCGCAAAGCATCCGTTGCGCGTCGTACAGGGTGGCTGGCGGAAGGCCAAGCGATATTCGTTGAGATCCCACTCCGCATTCGGGTTGTCGCCCGAATCGATGACGGCGATGGTCTGGCCTTTACCGCGCGACGCCGAGGGCAGATCGTAGGCGTTCTGGATATCGGCGGGGCCGTAGCCGAAAGGGAGTGCCGAGTTGAGCCTATCGGTGCGAATCAGCTCGAGGCAGCGCGCGAATCCGGAACGCGCTTGGGGGCAGACGGGCAGTGTGTGCGCTTGCGAGCGCGCCGCAGGTCGCGCGGCAACGACGGTGCCGACGGGCACAGTCGGGAAGAACGCCGCGCAACCGCTTAGCATGAGGGCGGCAAGCGGCGCGTTAAGCGCTCGAATCCCGGAGTCGGCGGGTCTCGAGCTCAGCCGCTCGCGAAAGGCGATGCCGGGTCGTTCGGTAAAGTTGCGGGCGCGTTCGCTGAGTTGGCCGAGCCGGCGCGGGCCTTCGTGTAGACGACCCGCCAACGGGCGCGCTTCTTCTTCCAGCGCCAATGCTTGGTCCGCCAAAGGGCGGCGCCTGCGCCGAGAGTTCCGGCCGAGCTTTCATCGTTAGAGCGGACGTGCATTTTGCGCTATTCCTTACCTAAAAAGATTCCGAGTAGCAAAACCGTCTCTTTTGCAACCGCCTTCAGATTGAACCCGAACCGGTTCTTATCGGAGGGGCGAACTTTCCCGGTTTTGATTGCCGTCTGAATAATATGGCATGCGGCCGAGAAGTCATCTTGCACCGCTTCACTTTACGGATTTACGCCGCAAATTTAAATAGCACAAATATACTAGTGGGGCGTACCGCAACGCTTGTTCCGCTTGGCGAATGCAGCGCTGTTCGATGCGATAGCGACACCAGCGTTGCCGTCGCACGCCGGATAATCTTGCGTGATGATCGAGCGATCGAGTCTTCACGAACGATTATTTTGCGTGCGTTCGATTTTCTTAACCGAGACGGTGATGGGCTGCGGAGCTGCTCCGCCCTAGCACCGGCTGCCGCGCGCACCCGGGCCGGGCGCTGTGACTACCCCCGGCTGTGGGGCTTAACGGAGGCATCGGTGGAAGTAAGGGGGCGACCGGTTAATGTAACGGGCGGACGCAGCGGAACTCAGTACGCGAGCCGCGTTTTCAGCGGCGTGGGCAGGCCGCCGTTCGGGTGCGCTGACTCAAAACAAATTCGCCGATTGCATAAATCGGTGCCGAGTAGACGATAATTTCTCCGATTCCGACGAGGGCCGTCGCATCCAGCCTCGCTTTATATCGCACATGCCCGCCGTTTGGGCCGCGTGAATCAACGAACGCTAGCGTCCGCGGCGTAAGGCTCGGGGACGGGTCAACAAATGTGATGGTATCGGGTCTGCCTCCGAAATCGATGACTCCTTTAACGGCGAGAGGCTTCTCGCAAATCGTAAGCATCATCGTCGCCGGATACGGATACACGGAGCTCCGGCCAACCCATTCACCATTCAGCCTTCCCGCTCGCAAGGCGCCGCCGGCTGGAAGGACCGGCAACGTAGGCGGAGCCGGTTCGCGCTCGGCGCTATGGGCGACGAATAAGCTCGCGTCCCAGGCGATCTTCTGCAGAAGCAGCGCCGATGCCGGCTCGATGTCGGCAAGCAATACTTCGGCTTGATGATCGACTACGCCTGAATCGAAACCGACCGCGTTTCCCAAGATGCTCGAAACGGCACCCTCAGGATTCCCTTTGTTCAGAGATGCGACGAAGAGTGCCGCGGTGAGGTACGACCCCGCGGCCGTCGGGTGAGTACCGTCGGAGAGATACGGCGAAGGCAGCCGGACATTTTTCGAAGCCTGCTTCCAGGCGTAGCCAACCGGTACGATCGCAATTTGCTGCTTGCGGCCAAAACTCTCATAGGCCCATCGTACGAAATCTGTATCTCGCGGATCCATATTCCGAGGAGTCCACGGCAGGAATAGAATCGGGACGGCCCCCGCGCTTCGTACCGTTGCGACGAGTTTACTGCCGTAGGTAAAGAACTCACTTGCACTGCGGACGCGAGGATGCCCGTTCACGAGATAGACTTCGCCGAAGGTCGTCTGATCCTGAAGCACTACGAAGCTCCAGCGATGCAGCCTCAATGCCTTCACTACGTCGCCGCTAGCCCAATGGTCTTTCAGCGACTCGCCACCCGACGCAACCATTGCGGCGGTCACGCAGAGGCCCTTGCTTCTAGCAATCGCCGAGTACAATGCCGGTAGGTTGTTTACGTACGTGAGGCTATCACCGACGAAGAGAACGCTGGTGCAAGCGGAGGCTGCGGCTCTTTCGGCCTCAGCTACCGATCGGCTTGGTCCCGCTGCCGCAAGGAAAAGGAGCATCGTGAGCAAGGCGCACGCACTCGCTCTTCCCAAGACTTTAGGTTCCCGGCGGAACGAACGTATCTTGCGTTTTAAAGTACTTGCTGGGCCATGCGACGATCGTGTTGTGCGGATAGTCGTAGACGATGTTAAAGCGCTTCAACACACCCGTACCGATGCTTGCACTATCAGCGGTACTCGCGAAAACGCCTCCGGTCTGTCTCGAAGCTCGGGTCACAACGTGTACCAAATGCGAGCCAAAAACGTCAAGCCTGGGGAGTGTGAACACGTCGGCATACACGGGGCCGCCCAAGCCGTAGCCGGTCACGATGTTTTCCCTCGACGGATAGCGCCCAAAGAAGCCGTTGCTCTTGGCGAAGGGCCCAAAGAGTGTTAACGAGGAGCGATCGCCCGAATCGACGAGTACCTTGCCGGGGATGCCGTCGATCACGGCGTGGATCGCCGGCAGCACCCCTTCGAAGCGCGTCGTAACCGCATTTGGCGGAACCGTCGGACCCGTCCGGCTAAACGTGATCGTTTCGTCATCGGCGTCGACGAACGTAGCGAACTGCTGGAGCACGGGATAGCCGATGATACCGTCCAAACGCGGGAAGTGGAGCTTCGTTCGAATCTCCGTGAGATCGAGCACATCCGCGTGTAGGTTCTTGAACGTCAAGCTCCCAAGTAAAAGGCTTGCGATCGCCGCTCGCCCATTTTTGGCGGCGTTGTTCCCCGCGCCGGTCACCGTTCCGGCGTCTTTTACCATCACCCCTAACCTGGCGGCGGCTTCCGGAGTGACGGCGATCGACGGCGAGCCCGTATCGAGGATCATCGCGAAGGGACCCTGGCCATCAATCTTGCAATCGACGACGATTCGATTGTCTACGTACGTAAACGGTATTGTGGCCTGGACCGCGGAGTCGCCGGCAGCTTCCGCGGCCCCGCCAGCTAAGAGAAGGACGCACGCAGCGCCGACCGCGCTCAACCACAATCCTCTGTACACATGCATTATCGTATCCTCCTGAACCGGCGCGCCATGCCGCTTCTTCTCCTGCGCCGCCTTAGCCTTGCAAATAAAAGCCAATCAATTCTTCTGTGAGAATTTCAAAAACTGACGATCACGAGGAGTTGCCGCGATCTGCGTGCCACTTGAATGCTTGAGCGGTATGGCGCTCCGCGTTAGAGAACGGCTGTCGAAGCCGGCCTCTTCGTACTTTATTCAGGGATTAGAGGCGGAACCGTTTCTGCGCTGTCGGCCTTGCGCGCTTAAGGCGTGTAGGGCGAGAGCGACCACCTCTGGCCGGTGTAGTTCCCGCAGCTCGCCATGGTCAGCCGGTTGTTTCTGCCGTCGTTGATGATGTCGAGGCACTTGCCGGAACCCGTAAATACCGTGCGCAGGCGCCAGTAACCGTTCGTACCGGCGGGCTCGATGATCCACTGCTGTCCGGTATAGTTTCCACAGGTCGCCATGGTCAGCCGATTGTTCGTGCCATCGTTGACGATATCGAGGCATTTGCCGTGACCGGTGAACTCGGTGCGCAGGCGCCAGTGTCCCGGTATTCCGTTCGGCTCGACGATCCAGGCCTGTCCGGAATAATAGCCGCAACCCACCATCGTCACTCGGTTGTTCCAGCCGTCGTTGACGATGTCTAGGCATTTCGCGTGGCCGGTGAATGCCGTTCGCATCCGGTACGTGCCGGGCAACGCCGAAGCCGGGAGCACCGACAAGGCGGATAAGGCAATGAGCGCCGCGCTGAACGTGAAGCGATGAGGCATAGATATCCTCCGGTGCAAAGTATTGTGTCAAGCTTTGGAAAGCACCTGGTGGATGCAGCTACCTGCTTTTCTCACGGGTGTATTCCGATCTCACCGGCAACTTCACGCCGCGGCCACGCAGTCCCAAGGGAGCTCCGACGATGAAGGGCTTCGCCCGTAGGACCTTGGCTCACGCCAACCGCGCCAATTTATGGGATTCTACTAACAACAGGCAGTATTCTGGGGGCAACGATGCGCTACATACCGGCTCGGATTTGTCTATTTCTCGCCGGCGCTCTCGCAATTAGTGCGTGCGGCGGAATCGCGGCCGGTCCAATCCTGGCACACCCGGATGCGCTTTCGTTGCTGCAGCCCTCGGCTGGCGGAGTGAAGAAAGACCGCCTCTACATCTCCTCGCTGCCCGCCATCAGGGAGTACGCCGTTTCCGGGAACAGGCGCCAGTCGCTCTGTGTCAACTCCGTGCCGCCGACCTCGTATGTATGGGGCGGGATCGGCGTGAACGCCGCCCACGTCTTATACGTGCCGGTATTCTCGTTACACGAGATCTTTACGTTTGCCGCAAATTGCGGGCCGGCGGGACCAACGCTCTCCGATCCGGCAGGCGGACCGATTGATGTGGCCTTCGACAACAAACTAGGGATCGTCTATGTATCGGATGGAAACGGGTGCGTCGAAGTCTACGAGGACGGGGCGACCTTGCCCACACGAAAACTTTGCGAGTCTGGATTTACCGGGGCATATTCCGTTGCGGTCCGCGGAGGTGACGTCTACGCTACGGTTTTCAAGCTGTGCGATGATCAAATCTATGAGTGCTCCTATCTTGTAAGGTATCCGCACGGGCGACAGAAGGGCGCCCGCGTGCTGCCCCTCACAGAGGAGTATTTCGATACTACCGTCGGCATAACGTTCGACTTGAAAGGTAATCTACTCGCCTTTTCATACTTGGGAGAGGTGATGGTCTATCCTCCGCCCTATCAGGGTGCGCCCGGGCGATGGTGCACCGTAGAATACAATTCCGAATACGGAGCCCTGGACAACAACAACAGGCTTCTCTACACGAGCGCGGGCGGCGGCGTCACAGTATTTAGTTACCCGTCCTGCAAATACAAATACTTCATCGCTCAACAAAGCCAGGCGGGCGTCGGGGTCGCCGTCGATACTCAATCCGGCAGTTAGAGCCTAAGCCACTCGCAGAGGGGTTTACGGCAAGGAGCAACAGGATGAATCGTCTTTATTTATCAGCGTAGGCTTAACGGCAACGTTATTTCTCGTAGGGTGCGGGGGTTCCGGCACTGTGCCCCAAAATGCACTGCAAAGTCTCGCTTTGGGACATTCAACGTCTTGGATGCTGCCGGAAGCGAAGGGCGAGGTGTTGCTTTACGCGACATTCGGGTGCGAGGGAACTTGGGCGGCACACAACCTATCGCCACCCTTAATCTTCCGGGCGATGGCGCTCGTGTTTGCGCAGTCGACCCCAAGAGTAACGACCTCGCCGTCGTTTATGAAGGAAGCGGCGGCGACGTAGCGGTTTTCACCGATGAACACGGTACACGGGCAAATTACATCTCTCATCTTGCTTCGCGCTCTTGTGGATACGACAACAACGGCAACCTATTTGTCGCCGGATACGACGGAAGTGCTTCCGGCCTATCTGAACTTCCCAAGAGTGCAAGCGCGTTTAGAACTTTCGCTCTCCCGGACACAGTCGGGAATCCCGGTCGGGTTCAGTGGGATGGTACGTATATCGCTTATCAAGGCCTCTACCGGGAAACACGATTTCGCGAATTGCAATTTCGGGATCAACGGCAACCGTTGTCGAAACCGTAAACATAAAAGTGCCTCGTCGTGTGGCTCCCTCCTGGCTGTACGATGGTAAAGGTTATCGTACCGTATAACATCCACAACCTACATCCGAGGGTTATAGGCGTTTTTGAATACCCCAAAGGCGGAAGGCCCACGAAGACCATCCGGAAATTCCCGCCCTACAAGAAAGCCTCAATCGACTTTAATGGAGTTACCGTCTCCGTTGCGCCCTCGAAATCCCGCACGCGCTAAGGCTGGCTGCAGGCCTCGGTGACTCATGACCGCTGCGCTGGGTCATAGTTGGGCCTTTCCTCCGGCTCCCGATTCTCGTCTACGCTCCTCCCAGCGCTTCCCCTCACGATAGAGCATCTCGAAGTTTTCCCAAAAGGCTTCCCCGTGTGCCGTACGATGGATCCGCACCACGTCGGTCAATAATTCCCAGGCCTTTTCAATGGGCGGGAAAACGAAGTCGTAGATAATCGGGCCGTCGATTAGGCCATGCTTCACATATGTGCCGATTCGCTCGAAGGCGCGCATCAGCGGCAACTCTTGATGGACATCGGTATCCGCCATGCCGATAAATGCCACTTCATCGCGAAATTTTGGATCTGTCATCCGCTTGGCAAGGTCGGTCGCGATGAAATGTAAGGAGCTCCAAAATTCATCGGAGTTTAGGTCGTCGAAAATTTTCATCGCCCCTTGAAGTTGAGTCGCACGGCGTAAGTGTTCGAGTTGCGCGCGAGTCAGTTGCAGCTGACGAATCCCCAGCAGAACGGTCGCAACGATAGCCAGCCCCGTTCCGAGCGTCGCGAGCGCCGTAATTGCTTCCCATGTCATTTGAGGCAAGACTTTCTTCGAGTCCTTGCGAGTTCTTCCGTCACCTCGCCCATTTCTCGCGCGACGGCATTTCTGACTACGGCTCATAAAGCCGCTGCTAAACGTTAACTTTGCTCTTTATCGTAACTCTAAAAGATGCGAGCGATCCAATGACGATCGCCAGTCCTATTACGGCAAGCACCATACCGGGGCCGGCATTGCTTAAGTTCGCAGAAACCCCGGAAATCTTTATTCCGAAGGTCATATTTCCTGAAAACCCCTCGATCGCCAATACCGCTCCGACAGCCAGAACAACGAAGCCGCCGATGAGAGCGACGATGCTCAGTATTGCCTGATAAAGCAGCGCATCGCGCCGGAGATCGTTGTCTATCTTCGGGGGATCGGTGTGCGGTATGACGACCGCGCCATCGCTCGTCGCACCGCCTCCACCGCCAGCGGTGCTGCGGGGCGTCGAGCCGCCTCCGTACTCATCATCAATGTTGACGATATGTCGAATGTTGCGCGGTAGAAAATTTTTCATGAGAACGCAGCCGTGCCCCCGATTTCGCCAATGCTGGCGTGCTCTTTCGATAGCTGCCGAAGGGCTCCCGCCACAAGGCCACCTTCCGATGGCCGCCTGTAGCGGTTCTAAGTCGGTCGTTTGCCACGTTCCCGGAATGTAGAACAGGCAGCAGTAGATGTCCCCGAGTCCTTGCGCTCGCCACCCCGTGCCGCCAAGAAGTGGCCACAGGGGACTTCCGCCCAACAGCGTTATAAACAACGTACGTTAGCCGCCGCTGTAGCCGTACCGGAGAAGCGAGTAGCGCTGTAACCGTTAGCGCAGTCGATGGAAGGCTAAGCTTCTAGCTTTCACTGAAGCGCGTCCAAGGTTCGATCGCTGGACGGCCCACCAGAAAACCCTTACGGCGCCAGCACGAACACGGTGCCGCAGCCGCCGGAGCCGCACCACTTACCTCCGCCGCCCTCTGAATATAAAAACGGTCCATATTCTCCTCGCTCCTCAGGTCGGCTAACGCAGCGGCTCATTCCAACGTTTCGGCGCTGGCACGTGGGTTCCGTGGCAATGCCTCCAGCCAGCCAGGCAGGCCTAATGCAACCGTTTAGCCTGGAAGATGCTGCATCGTACCCCTCGTCCGTCTCTTCCGGTGCGGTAGGTGGCTGCGTAGGTGGGTAACGCCGATCTGGCTTTGAAATGGCTCCCGGTGTTGGACTCGAACCAACGACCCGCTGATTAACAGTCAGCTGCTCTACCAACTGAGCTAACCGGGAACGGTCGGGGCGGCGGAGTTGCCGGCGGACGGGGGTTCAACGAGGGATGCTCCACTCCCCTTCGGGTATATCGGACCTCGTGCGGGAGCGTTCGAAGCAGGGCCGTCCGACGGTTGAGATACCCACCGACGTAGACGACGTAACCATCGAGGTTGACGGGTGCCGCGTGGCGCTGACCAACCTGCGCAAGGTGTACTTTCCGAGACTGGGCCTGACGAAGGGCGACCTGCTCCGCTACTACCTGAGCGTCTCCGACGCGCTGATTCCCCACGTCGCCGGCCGGGCGATGGTGATGAAGCGCTACCCGCACGGCGTGACCGGCGATTTCTTCTACATGAAGCGCGCGCCGAACCCGCGGCCCGAGTGGATCGTCACCTGCGCGGTCGAGCACCGCTCGGGCAACGTGATCGACTTTCCCATCATCAACGATCGCCCATCGCTGATGTGGCTGATCAACCTCGGCTGCATCGACCTCAATCCGTGGTACTCGCTCTGCGACGACCCGAACTATCCGCTTTACATTCACTTCGATCTCGACCCGACACCCGAGACTCGATTTGCCACCGTGCGCGAAGCCGCACTGATCGTGCGCGACGTGCTGACCGGAATCGGCATGACGCCCTTCGTTAAGACCACCGGCAGCCGGGGCGTGCACGTGTATGTCGCGATCTGCAAAGAGTTCACCCAGCACGAAGTCTGGGAGGTTTCGAAAGCGATCGGCGTGCAGATCGCCAAAGCGCATCCCGACGTCCTTACCGCAATCTATCGCGTCGCGGACCGTCCGAAATCGCGCGTGCTCGTCGATTACAACCAGAACGCCTTCGGAAAAACGCTGGCCTCGATATACTCCGTGCGTCCCAATGAAGCGGCGGCCGTCTCGACGCCCGTGACTTGGGAAGAGATCGAGGCCGGCTGCGAGCTCACGGATTTCACCGTTTTCAACGTACCCGGCCGCGTCGCGGAGATCGGCGATCTGTGGAAGCCGCTGCTGCAGAATCGCGGCCGCTTCGATCTCGGCCGCTTGATGGGAAAGGACGCCCGTGACGCGCTTTGAGGAACTCGCGATCGCGCCGCCGATCGAGCCGATGGAGACGCGGCAGATCGCGCGGATTCCCGAAGGCGAGACGTGGAGCTACGAACCAAAGTGGGACGGCTTTCGCTGCATCGCCTTTCGCGATCGCAACGACGTCGAGCTCCAGTCGAAATCCGGAGAAACGTTGACGCGCTATTTTCCCGAGGTCGTCGCGGCGTTGCTCTCCGCGAAGGAGGCGCGCTTCGTTACCGACGGCGAGCTGATTGTCCCGGCCGGCGACGGCTCAGATTTCGACGCCTTGCTGCAGCGCATTCACCCGGCCGAGAGCCGCGTTCGCAAGCTCGCCGTCGAGACGCCTGCGACGTACGTACTCTTCGACCTCCTCCTAAGCGGGGGCGGCAAGCTCTTCGAGCATCCGCTGCGCGAGCGCCGCACGCACCTCGAAGATTTCATGCACCGGAATTTTGCGAAGAACGCGACGATTGCACTATCCCCGGCGACTGACGATCCCACGCTGGCGAAGCAATGGCTAGGCGGCAGTTTGGCGCGGCTCGACGGAGTCATCGCGAAAAAGGACGTGCCGTACGCTTTCGGCGGGCGCGATGCCGCGGTAAAAGTGAAGCGAAGCTACGGCGCCGATTGCGTGATCGGCGGTTTCCGAACGAGTTCGGATGGCGCAATAGCCTCGCTTCTTCTCGGCCTCTACGACGAAGAAGGGCTCCTCGATCACGTGGGGTTCGTCGGCTCGATGGGGGCGCCCGATCGCAAACGTGCGGCCGAGCTGCTCAAGCCGATTGTCGGGCCGCCCGGATTTACCGGCTCCGCGCCGGGCGGCCCGAGCCGCTGGCGGCGCGCCGCCGACGCGCAATGGTTTCCGGTGCGCCCGGAGATCGTGGTGGAGGTCGCCTTCGATCACACGACGGCGCGGCGCTTCCGCCACGCCACGCGCCTCTTACGCTGGCGCCCCGATAAGGCGCCGCGTCAATGCACGATGGACCAGCTCGTGAAACCTACGGAACGGTCAGGCTCTCGGTGAGTTCGACCGTAACCGGCGTGCCGGCGTTGGCGACGATCGGCTGATGCGATCCCGTCGCGTAGACGTAGCCGCCGAGATTCGGCGAAGACGTCGTATTGACGTTCGAAGGACCGCTGCCGATGTTCATCTGCCACGCGATCGGGCCGGGAGTAACGGTTCCGTACGGAACGCCCGCCATCGGGGAGAGCTGCTGGCGCGAAGCCGACTGCCCTCCGGGATTGATCGGCACGACGCGTTTGCTGATGACCGTCGCGCTGATGCTCTTCTTCTCTCCATTGGAGAGCTTGATCGTGGTCAGCATGAAGCCCACGCGGGCGCGGCTTCCGCCCGAGGGTTGGCGCACCTCGGTAATGTAGCCGATGATCTCCGAGCCGGCAAGAGCCGGGTGCGACGTGTCGACGACGCGCAGCATGAACTTATCGCCGTACTTCAGCGTCGATGAATCCATGTGCTCGTCGAGTACGCACGCGATCCGCGTTCCCGACTTGAACGTCTGCGAGCTGGTGAAGGTCGTCGCGCCGGCCGGCGCGAGCGTAGCGCACAGCAGCGCGAATGCGCCGGCCGCCGCGGTCGCTTTAGTGCGTAAAGTTTGGTACACGTAGCTGTTCTCCACTGAATGAAGTAGCAGTGCGAAGCGCGTCGGCACGGTCGACGCGTTCCCAGGGCAGGTCGAGATCGGGGCGGCCGAAGTGACCGTACGCCGCCGTTTGTTTGTAGATGGGGCGCCGAAGATCGAGGTAGTGGATAATCGCTGCAGGACGTAGATCGAAGACCTTCGAGACGGCGGCCGCGATTTGCTCGTCCGGCAGTTTGCCGGTGCCGAAGGTTTCAACGAAGACGCTCACCGGATGCGCGACGCCGATCGCGTAGGCCACCTGCACTTCGCAGCGGCCGGCGAGCCCGGCCGCGACGACGTTCTTAGCGACCCAGCGGGCCGCATACGCCGCGGAGCGGTCGACTTTGGTGGGATCCTTGCCGGAGAAGGCGCCGCCGCCGTGGCGGGCCATTCCGCCGTAGGTGTCGGCGATGATCTTGCGGCCGGTCAAGCCGGCGTCACCTTTCGGGCCGCCGATAACGAACCGGCCGGTGGGATTGACGTACACGTGCGTCTGCTCGTCGAACATCGTTTTCGGAAGCACGTGATCGATCACGCGCTCGCGAACTTCGCGGCGAATCTCTTCGAGCGGAATCTCGGGATCGTGCTGCGTCGAGACCACGACCGCCTCGACGCGCACCGGACGGTCGCCGTCGTATTCGATCGTGACCTGCGACTTGCCGTCGGGGCGAAGATAGGGAATGTCGCCATTCTTGCGCATCGCCGAAAGATGGCGGGTGAGGTTGTGCGCGAGCACGATCGGCAGCGGCATCAGCTCTTCGGTTTCCTGACAAGCGTAGCCGAACATCATGCCTTGATCGCCGGCGCCGATGCGCTCGAACTCGGCGTCGTCGCCCGAACGAGACTCCCACGAACGATCGACGCCCATCGCGATGTCGGGGGACTGCTCGTCGATCGAGACGCTGACGCCGCACGTCTCGGCATCGAAGCCGATCGCCGAACGAGTGTAGCCGACCTCGCGCACGACCTCGCGCGCAAGGCGCGGAATGTCGACGTAGGTTTTCGTCGTCACCTCGCCGGCGATGTGGATCTGTCCGGTGATCGCGAACGTCTCGACCGCGACGCGCGAGTAGGGATCGTCTTTGAGCAGCGCGTCGAGCACCGCATCGGAGATCTGATCGGCGAGCTTGTCGGGGTGCCCCTCCGTCACCGACTCACTGGTAAAGAGCCGTTTGTACGCCATCAGGTTCCCTCGCTCCAGGAGGCGATGTACTTGACTTGCTCGGGCGTGAGAATATCGATGTTGACGCCCATCGAGGCGAGCTTCAATCGCGCGACCTCTTCGTCGATCTCGAGCGGCACGTCGTAGACGCGCTTATCGAGCGATTTATGCTGCTTGACGAGATACGACGTCGCGAGCGCCTGGTTGGCGAACGACATATCCATAACGGCCGCCGGGTGGCCTTCGGCCGCGGCCAGGTTCACGAGCCGGCCGTCGGCGAGGATGCAGATCATCCGGCCGTCTTGGAGCTCGTACTGCTCGACGAATTCGCGCGGTTCGAGCTTGCGGATCGCCATCGCGCGGATCGAATCGAGATCGAGCTCGTCGTTGAAGTGGCCCGAGTTGCAGACGATCGCGCCGTCCTTCATCAGCTTATAGTGCTCTTCACGGATCACGTGGTAGTTGCCGGTGACGGTGACGAAGATGTCGCCGATTTTGGCGGCCTCGGTCATCGGCATGACGCGATATCCGTCCATCACCGCTTCGATCGCCTTGCGCGGATCGACCTCGGTCACCACGACGTGCGCGCCCATCCCGGCCGCGCGCGAGGCGATGCCGCGGCCGCACCAGCCGTAGCCGACGACGACGAGCGTCCGGCCGGCGAGCAGGATGTTGGTCGCGCGGATGATGCCGTCGAGCGTCGACTGGCCGGTTCCGTAGCGATTGTCGAACATGTGCTTGGTGAGGGCGTTGTTCACCGCGATCACCGGATAGGGAAGCACGCCGTCGCGCTGCATCGCGTGCAGGCGGATGATTCCGGTCGTCGTCTCTTCGCAGCCGCCGATCATCCCGGCGAGCTGCTCGCGGTGCTTGGTGTAGATAGACGTCACGAGGTCGCAGCCGTCGTCCATCGAGATCTGCGGCTTCGTCGCGATCACCGATTCGATGTGCGAGTAGTACGTATCGTTATCTTCACCTTTGATTGCATAGGTCGCGATGCCGTACTCGCAGAGCGCGGCGGCCACGTCGTCTTGCGTGGAGAGCGGATTGCTCGCGCAGAGCGCGATCTCGGCGCCCCCAGCCTGCAGGGCAAGCATGAGGTTTGCCGTCTCGGTCGTGACGTGCAAACAGGCGCCGATCCGAATCCCGGCGAGCGGCTTCTCCAACTCGAAGCGATCGTGGATCTGTCTGAGCACCGGCATATACGACGCGGCCCATCCGATCCGCGCCCGCCCCGCCTCTGCGCGTCCGAGATCCCGGACCGAACCGGCTGGGGCTGAATCCAAAATAGACAAGTAGACTCCTGACTTCCAAGGAAAAAGGTCGGCAATCGTTTCGTCGCCACCGGCACGCAGGCCCGCTCCCTCGCCCGGGCCAACCCACGCTGCGTGGAAGGGCTCGACGCGTATCTGGAACGCCTTGCTTCCGACGCCCCTGTGCCCGGCGGCGGCAGCGCCGCAACGCTCGTCGCCGGGCTCGGCGCCGCCCTGACCGCGATGGTCGGGCGGATCGCTCGGCGCAACCCGAAGCCGCCCGATGCAGCGGCGACGCTTGAGGAAATCGTTACACGCAGCGAAGAGTTGCGGGCCGAGCTCAAAACCGCGCAAGAGCACGATGAGAAGGCCTTCGGGCGCGTGATCTCCGCTCAGGCGCTGCCGAAAGGGACGCCCGCCGAAACGCAGGCACGGCGCGAGGCCCTCGAGTTCGCGCTCGAACGTGCGGCGGAGGCGCCATTGCGGGCGGCCGCCCTCTGCCTAGGGGTGCTCGAACTTGCCTCGCAGTTGCTCGAAGTCGAGACCAAGGCGCTGGTGAGCGACATCGGCTGCGCGGCCGAGTTCGCCTGCGCCGCGGTGGCGGGCTGCGCGTACAACGTACGCGTCAACCACAAGTATATGAAGGACGCCGGCACGGTCGCGCGTCAGGAAGCGCGCTTGCGGACACACGAGGAAGCGGCACAACGGCTGCTCGATCACGTACGCACCGAGGTCAGCCGCATACTCAGCCGCTAAGGAGCGTCAGAAGAAGCCCATTTATTCAGCAGCCGGAAGTGTGTGGCTTCGGGACGGTTACGTTCCGGCGAGGACCGTCTGACCGAGCGCCGGAGCATGGATGCGGGAGGCGCGAGGCAGACGATAGGAGCGCCACACGGATGTGGCGCGACGAATGTGTCCGAGTCGGAATGTAACCGTCCCGAAGCTACGCAGTTACGCGATCGCCGCAACCAGATCGAAGAAGGGCTCGAGATCCTCTGCCGGGACTTCCATGCCGACGCCTTTGGTGTGATAGCGGATATCGTGGAAATCCATGCCGGCCGTCATCACTAAATTGTAGCGTCGCGCCGTTTCGCGAAACTCGGCGGTATCGGCGGCATCGTGGAGCGGATAGAAGACTTCTAAACCGCGCAGACCGTGCGGGGCGAGTTCGTCGATCAGCACGCGATCCTTCAAGCGCCCCGGGTGGGCCAGTACGGGAATGCCTCCGGCCTCCGCGATCTTCTCGATCGCGTGCGCAGGAGTTGTATAGAGCTGCGGAACGTAGCCGGGCCGTCCGGTGCCGAGTGCTTTTTTGAAGGCCTCATCGACGCTGCTCACGATTCCGAGCCGGACGAGCGCCTTGGCGACGTGCGGGCGTCCGATCGAGAGCGCGTCGCCCGACTCGGCCAGAACGTCGTCGAGTGTAATGCCGTAACCGGCTTTGCGCAACTGGTCGACCATCGTCTCGGCGCGGACTCGGCGCTGATCTTGGTTGTACTCCAGCAGTTCGTTGATCGGCGACGGCCCAAGCGGCACGCCGTACCCGAGAACGTGGACCTCGTTCTCTTTCCAGGTCGTGTTGATCTCGATGCCCACGATCACCCGCGCGCCGGGCGGCGGCGTAAAGTTACCGTACGCCGCGGTGGTGTCGTGATCGGAGATCGAAAAGATCTCGACCCCGCGCTCGCCCATGAAATCGGAGAGCTCTTGGGGGGTGAGGGTTCCATCGCTCATCGTGGAGTGCGAATGGAGGTCAACTCTCAACGTCTTCAACTTTCTCTTCGAGCTTACGGCGTTCGACTTGAAGCGAGATCGCCGTCCGTTCGTTCTCGTCGATCGACACCAGGACGAACGACGGGGTGCAGACGATGTCCAGCTTCGCTCCCTTTAAATAGCTGCGCGCGATGGCGACGGCCTTGATCGCTTGATTGATCGCCCCGGCGCCGACGGCTTGCACTTCGGCGGTGTCACGTTCGCGCAGCACCGCGGCGAGCGCGCCGGCGACCGAATTAGGATTGCTCTTGGCGGAGACCTTGAGGGTCACGCCGCCGCTTGCGTTGCTGCCGCTCATGCGATTCCTCGGAGAAAGACGCGCTTGATCCCCTCGGCCTTGCCGGAGGCGGCATCGACGGTAACGACCGCGCCGCAGAGCTGTCGCATTCCGCTCTTCTGTACGCTGAAGCGATCCGAAAAGCCGGTAAGGAAGCGGTCGAGCACCGGCCCGGCGTCCATGCCGATGACGCCGTCCGTCGGGCCCGTCATACCGAGATCGCTAATGAAGGCCGTCCCGCCGGGAAGCACGCACTCGTCGGCGGTCTGAACGTGGGTGTGCGTCCCGAAGACGCACGAAACCCGGCCGTCCAAGTAACGCCCCATGGCAACCTTCTCCGAGGTCGCCTCGGCGTGGAGGTCGACGATGATGACGGGCGTGCGTTTGCGGAGGTCGGCGACGAGCGCGTCGGCGCAGCGAAACGGGTCGTTGACCGGCGGCATGAACGTACGCCCCATTAAATTGAGGACGCCGACGGTGACTCCGTTTGCCTCGAAAGTCCCAGTGCCGCGACCCGGTGCAGTCGGCGGATAGTTGGCCGGCCGGATCACGCGCTTGCTGGTCTCCAAATACTCGCCGAAGTCGCGCTTATCAAAGATGTGGTTTCCTCCAGTGATGAAGTCGATACCGCTCTCGAACATCTCTTCGGCCGTTTGTGCCGTCAAGCCAAAACCGCCAGCGGCATTTTCGCCGTTGGCGATACAGGCATGAATTTGGTGTTGCTCTCGAAGCAACGAGACGCAACGCTTGAGGGCCTCTCGCCCCGGAGACCCTACGACGTCCCCGACAACCAGGAGGTTCAAGCTGGGGCTATTTACCGGCGAGCCGAAGCCTTCGCTTTCTTCTGAGATTTTAAAAAGTAAACCAGTACCCGTTTCTCTTCTCTAAACCCGACCAAACTCTTCGATTGCGCCGGATCGCGAAGTGCCTCCACGGCGTAGAGTGCGGCTTCGTCTTCGGCGGCAGGGTCGCCCTCGAAATGATCGTCGGGGGGAGGCGTACGGACGAGCGCATCGCCGCAGCGGTCGCAGAGAAAGCCGACCTGCAGTTCGAGCTCTTCCTTTGTAAAAGTCTCGAGATCGCGCGTGATGTGGAGGAACGTCAGGCTGCGGTCGCCCTCGCACTCGATTCGAAGCGTCGCGGGCTCATCTTTGCCCAGCGCGAGGAAGCTGCGAACGTGCTCTTCGATCGCCTCGGAGAGCCGTGCTTGCGCGGCGCGATCGAATCGCTGACGCACGGCAAAGGTCAAACGCAACGTCCGGTCGGTCGGACCAGAACGAATTGAAGCCAACTCGGGGAAGCGCACCAGCAGTGCGCAAACCAAGCTGACGGTATCGGCGTTCTCGACGTGTGCTCGCATGCTCATAGCGATAAGGTTTTCTCTGACACTCCTATCCCACCGGACCGATGAAGCCCAAGGGGCAGGGTCCTTACGACGCGGCCCCCAGGTCTCCCCGCAGGCACGCCTAGAAAAGACCCTCGTGCCCTTGCGGAAGGTTCCGGGCGCGCTCGCACTCGGCTTGCTTGCCTCCCTCGTTGCCCATGGCGGCCTCTATGGCGGCGGACACTCCATGGGCGGCGACTACCACGCCTTACTCGTTCAGCTCGCACTTGCGGGCGGCCTGAGCCTTGCGGGCTTCTTTGGATTGCTTGCGTGCGACGGGGCACGTGCGGCGGTCAACGGAAGCGTGCTTGCCGCACGGCTCGCGAGCCGGCTTCCCGGCTTCGGCGCGCTGTTCGCGTCGGCGACCGCGTGGTACGCTGCCGCGGAACTCGTCGAAGGGCAGCATCACGCGGGCATTCCCTGGCTCGCAATCCCCGTTGCACTCGCGGTAACGTCGTGGCTGCTGCAACGCCTTGTCCGCTTCGCGCTGGCAGTACTCGCCGGCGCGATCGTTGCGGTCGCTCGTACGAACTTCGCGCCGCGGACTCCAACGTGGTCGCTCCTCACCGCTCAAACGACTCCGGTCCGCCCGATGCTTTGGGTGCGCCGGCGCTTCGCACGTCCTCCTCCGATCGGATAGTAGCTCTAAAACAGCCACTCTCTTTCCGATCGAAGGAGCCCCATGTCTCGATTTATCACGGCGCTCGTCGCCGCTCTCGCGATTTTTTCTTACGCGCTTCCAAGCGCAGCGGCCGTCTCCGGATTGGTCCGCGGTACGGTAACGCTCGACGGAAAGCCGGTTGCGCATGCAACCGTCGTCCTGGAAGGCGAAGGGTCGAAATTTACTACGCAGACCGGAGCCGACGGCGGGTACGTCTTCTCACAGGTGCCGTTCGGGCAGTACCGGCTCACCGCGTCGATTAAGGGCACCCCCGAAGTTCATGCCGACGTGTCGCTTGCGGGGGGTGCCGTCGCGACCATCGACTTGCCGCTCTCGCAGCTGCGCCAGATCGCGCAGACGGTCGTAACGGCACACGCGGGCGCGGCGAGCAATCCGCCGTCGGTCCATCAGATCGACCGCTCGCAGATCCAAACCTCGCCCGTGCAAAACAGCCTCGACCAGACGCTGGCGACGCTGCCGGGCGTCGTCCCCTTTTCGTACAACGAGCCGGTGATCAACGGATTCCACGGCGTATCCTATAACATCGACGGCGCGCCGCTTCCATTAGCCACCACCTCAAACTTCGCCGAGATCGTCGATCCGAAGATCATCGATTCGCTCGAACTCTACACCGGCGCGATTCCGGCGGAGTACGGCGGCGACCGGATGGGCGGCGTCGTCAACATCATCACGACCCGTCCGAACGACGTTCCCGAAGGCATCTACGGTACGGTGGAAGGCGGGATCGGGAACCAGTCCCAGGGCATCGGCGAGTTCAGCACCTCGGCCCGGTTCGGACAGAGCGAGGCTTTTCTCGACGCCAATACCCAATCGACCGCGCGCGGATTGGATGCGCCGACCTTCGATGCGATACACGATAACTCGTCGCAGAGCGACCAGTTTTTCCGCTTCATCACCCAGCTGACACCGCGCAGCACGCTCGCGTTCGACTACTCGAACCAGCTGGCGATTTTCCAGATTCCGATCAACACGGACCCTAACAACCCCTACGATCCGATTACCACCCCGGCCTCCACCGACGACGTTCAACGCGAGTACGATCGCTTCTCCAACGTAAACTGGACGAACATCTCCAGGGACGGCAACGGCATCTTCCAGGTCATCCCGTGGTGGCGTTCGACGCGCATCAACTACGACGGCGACCTGCCCAACGACGTGCAGGGAATCACGCCCAACTTCAGCGCCGACACGCCGCCCTGCACGCAATGCCCGCAGCCGAACGACGCATCGGAAGGGCAGCTCCATAACGTTGGCCTGCTCTCGAACACCTACGCCGCATACGTCGGATTGCGCCTATCCGACTTTAGGGCCACGAAGAACCACGCGTGGAAGGTCGGCGTCGACGTCAACCGCGAGAACCTCTCGGCTGGGCAGGCCTTTGCCTGTTACTACGCCGAGGGTTGCGGGGCGACGTCTGGCACGCACGCCGAGCCATACTATCTCTTTGGCGCTCCCGAACAGACGCAGGCCGGCTCGCAGATCGGCGTTTACGGTCAGGATACCTGGAGCATCGACAAGTACGTCAAGTTCAACTACGGCCTGCGCTACGATCATTCCACCGGCTACACCAGCGGCTGGATGTTCAGCCCGCGGCTAGGCCTCAACGTTTGGGACGGCGGGAAGAATACCGCACACGTCTTCTACGGGCGCTTCTATGCCGCGCCGCTGCTTGAGGACGTGCGCCAAGATTGCGTCCTGCTGCAAGGCTGCACGGGGCTGCCCGTGTACAACCTCCAGCCCGAGCGCGACTCGTACTTCGAAACCGGCTTAGACCATCAATTCAACTCGCAGCTTAGCGGCTCGTTCAACATCTTCCGCAAGACCTCGGTCAATATTCTCGACACGACGCAGTTGCTCGACACGCCGCTCTTTGCCGTCTTCAACAACGCGATCGGCGTCAACAACGGCGCCGAATTGCGCTTCCAGGAGCGGACGCAGAACGGCAATCTCTGGTGGCTCACGTTGACGTATTCGGGCTCGTACGCCGCCTGCGTCTCGGGCTCGACGTTCTTGTTCCCGCCGAACACCAACGAGCCCGGCGTCCCCTGCGTCGCGCAGCTCTCGCCCGAGGATCATGACGAGACGGTCGTCTCCAGCACCGCATACACGTGGCGCTTCGGCAACGACCGCCGGTGGTTCGCAACGCTGCAAGGTAACTACGGCAGCGGATTTCCTGTGGCGTTCGAGAGCGCGAACGCGAACTTGCAGGGCCGGCTGCCCGCGCACACGACCTTCGATCTCGCGGCCGGGCGCAACATCACGGCTGGACGGGCGGGGCAGGACACCGGCCTTGGGATCCAGCTCATCGTCAACAATATCCTCAACGATCAGTACGTGATTAAGGTGGCCAACGGCTTCAACACGACGCAGATATCCAACAGCCGCTCGTTCCTGTTACGGCTGGCGGCGCCGTTCTAGCTAGCGGGTAACGCCTTTGCAGCGCGTCGCTAACGCGCGCACGCGCTGCAAAGGCCGTAGAGCGTCACCGCGTGTCCTTTGACGCGAAAGCGCGGCGGCGCGAGCTTGCGCACGTTCTCTAGACAACCGTCCACATCGAAGACGCGCTCGCATTTCTCGCAGGCAAAGTGATGGTGGTGGCCTTTGCCGGCGCGCTCGTAGCGCGCCGGTTCTCCGGGAATCTCAACCGTATCGAGCCACGATTCTTTTAGGAGCGCGGCGACGGCACGATAGGCCGTCGCGATTCCGATGCCTCCAGTCTGGGTCCCCGCGGCATCGACCAGCTCGTCGATGGTGAGCGGACGTTCCGAACGCTCGAAAACCTCGCGAATCGCCTGCCGCTGACGAGTCTTTCGCGCACCTGTGTTCACGGGTTCATCCTTCCGCGCCGCCGGCGCCCTTTCACTGCGAGCGCCAAGGCGCTTGACTATTTGCAAATGATACGCTAATTTCAATAAGCGCGCTAGCCCCTGCATCCGCAGGCCGCTCTGCTTTCCCTTGGAGGAGTCGCTCATGACGTCGCTTGCGCGCCGGTCTCTCGCCCTATCGTGGCTCGCCGCCCTTATCGGAATGGCGGCCGTGCCGGCCCGCGCGTCGGTACCTACGGCCTTTCTCTCGGGAACGGCCACGGCCAATGGAAATCCGGCGGCGGGCGTGACGGTGACGGCTTGGGGCAACAACGTGGCCGTCAAGGCGCGGACCGGTCGTGACGGGCGTTTCCGGTTTCCACCGCTTACGCTCGGAAGCTACGACGTCGAAGCGCAGCGTGGCGATTTGCGCGCGTTGCTGCGCGTCGATCTCGGCAGCGACGGTGCGGTAATTACGCTGACGCTGCGACCGCTGCGGGAGATCGAGCAGGTCGTCGTCGCGCGCACGCTGCCGGTCCGCGGTAGCGGCAGCGACGTGACGCTCAATCAAACCGACCTCACGCGCCTTCCCTACGACAACAGCTTTCCGGAGATGCTCATTCAGTTGCCGGGAGCGGTGCGCGGCGCAAACGGAGTGGTACACATCAATGGTGACCACGGCGTCATCAACTATCAGATCAACGGCGTCGCACTGCCGCAAGGGCTCAATCGCGATATCGGCAGCGAGATCGACCTCAACGATCTGGCGTACGTCAACGTCATCGAAGGCGCGTATCCGGCGCAGTACGGCCTCAAGTTCGGCTCGGTCCTCAATCTCACGACCAAGAGCGGCACCGGGCCGGCCGGCGTCGACAGCAACTCTTCCGCCGGTTCCTATACAACGCTGAATTCGACGCTTGATTACCACGCGCCGTTCGCCGGCGGCGGAGGCTATACGGTTTCGGCGGGCGCGATGCAGAGCACGCGCGGGCTCGACCCGCCCGATTTCCAATCGCCGCACGACAACGCCAGCGGCGTGGATCAATACGCCGACGTCACGCTTCCCGCCGGGGGCAACAACTTCACGAGCCTGACGTTCGTCCATAGCTACGACACCTTCCAGATCCCTAACGACGTCGTCTACGGCGAGCCGGCGACGACCGACGACAACGAAAATCAGGAGGACACGTTCTTCAGCCTGCAGCTGCGCCGGGCGCTCGGTGACAACGCCGGAATAACTTTCGGCCCGGCGCTGAAAGTCTCGCACATCTCCGATTTCGGCGATCCGGTCAACGACTGGATCTACGGTGAAGCGCTCAACGTCGAGCCGCCGCCCTTTGGCAACGGCGGCGGCGCCGCGGACTGCGCCGATGCCCTAAAGACGCCGGAGAACTTCTCGCCGGCGACTTGTGCGTACACGCTGACCGACAGCCGGACCGCGACCGATTACATTTTGCAAGGGGACTATTCGGCGCGCGCCGGGCGTCACGAGATTCGCGCGGGCCTCAGCTACGACTTGGCACGGATCGACAAGGACTACCAGTTCGCGCTCCAACCGAACAACTTTCTCGCCCCGATCCTTACGCCGCAGGCACCCAATGCCCCAGCAACGGTCGTTAACGATGCGCCGAACGTCGGCAATACCTACCAATCCTACGTGCAGGACACTTGGCGCATGACGGATGCCTGGGAGGCCGACTACGGGCTGCGCTACGACTTCTTTACGATTCGCTCGACGCCGTTCGCGCAGGGCTTCGGCGCCTTCAGTCCGCGCTTCAAACTTACGCGCAACTTCGGAAAGCGAGCCAATCTCTACGCCTACGTCGGCCGGTTCTTCGAACCGTTCTCATTCGAGAACGTCTCGCCGGCCGCCGCGCAGCTGCTCAATCTGCCGCTCCAGCGAACGCAAGCGCAGTTCGACCTCAAGCCCGAGCGCGACACGCAGCTTGAGTTCGGCGGCCACGTTCCGCTGGGCCCCGGCGAACTCGGCTTTCGCGTTTGGCAGAAGAACGCCAACGACCTGATCGACGACACCCAAGTCGGCGTGACGCTGCTGCACCAAGATATCAACTACGTGTTGGGGCGGCTCTCGCAAGAAGCCCTCAACTACGTCGAGCCGCTCTCGCGCAACGGACGAGCCTATCTCTCACTCGCGCATACCGTCTCGCTCAACAAGGGCTGCGAAACGCAACTACTGGCGCCGTGCTTCGGCTCGCCGAGCGACTTCACGCCGGCCGATCACAATCAGGCCTACACCGTTACCGGCGGCGTTCTACTCAACGATTCGCGCGGCGGCTGGCTCTCGGCCGACGGCGAGTACGGGAGCGGCCTGTCGTCGGGCTTCTGCCCGGCGGTGACGCCGGGCTACTGCAGCCTGACGCCGCACACGATCTTCAACGTGGCAAAGGGCATCGCGCTGCGGCCCTCGACCGTCTTGACGCTCGGCATTCAAAATATCCTCAACGACCGGTATTACGTGACGCTCATCAACGCGCAGGGCAATCACTTCGCACCTGCCCGGAGCTTCAGCATCGGCGTCCAGACCGGGCACCCGTAAGCTCGTAAGGCAACCAAGCGCCGGGAGGACTCCGCCATAATCCTGAGGGATAATGGCCCCTCAACAAACGATGTCTGATTTGGAGCAATCAAGAATCGTCGTCACGGGCGGCGCCGGTCTAATTGGAAGCGCCTTGATTTGGGCGCTCAACCGTCGCGGTATCGAGGACATCCTGGTCGTCGATCGCCTCGACTCGTCGGAGAAGTGGAAGCACCTGGTGCCGCTGAGCTTCGCCGATTATCTCGACGCGGACGACTTCGCGGACCGGACTACGGCCGGCCAGTCGTTCGGCGACGTCGGGGCGATCTTCCACCTCGGGGCCTGTTCCTCGACGACGGAGAGCGACGCCGGCTACCTGCTGCGCAACAACTACGAGTACACGAAGAGCTTGGCAAACTGGGCCCTCGAGAACCGAGCTCGATTCGTCTACGCCTCGTCGGCGGCGACGTACGGCGGCGTGGAGGCGGTCCTCTCCGACGAAGCCGATCTGCACACGCTTCGGCCGCTCAATGCGTACGGCTACTCGAAGCACCTCTTCGATCTATACGCACAGCGCACGCGCCTCGCCGAACGCATCTGCGGCCTCAAGTACTTCAACGTCTTCGGCCCCAACGAAGACCACAAAGGCGAGATGCGCAGCATCGTTCAGAAGGCCTACGAGCAAATCCAGGCGGGGGGCAGCATCCGGCTCTTCAAGAGCCACCGCCCCGAGTATCGCGACGGCGAGCAGCAGCGCGACTTCATCTACGTTAAAGATGTGGTAGATATGACGCTGCACCTGGCGGAGGCCAATGCCACCGGCCTCTACAACGTCGGTTCGGGAACGCCGCACACGTGGCTGGAACTGGTACGCCCGATCTTCCACGCGCTCGAGCTGCCCGAGCGGATCGAGTTCATCGAGATGCCGCCGCATCTGCGCGGCAAGTATCAATACTACACGTGCGCGAACGTCGATCGTCTGCGCGCAACCGGCTACGATCGGCCCGTGACGCCGCTCGCCGACGCGGTGACGGATTACGTCACCAACTATCTCGTCAAGGGGCGGCCGCTCGAGATCACCGACGCGCCGGTCGCCGCGCCACTCAAAGCTCCATCGTAGAAGGGAATCCATGTCGCAACCCAGCCGTGCCGAACGCCGCCGTCAAGGGCGTGGAGCCTCCGCGCCCCCGCCGCGCCGCGACCCGATGCGCCCGGTTTACATCGGCGTCGGCATCGCGATCGTCGCGCTGATCGTTTTCTTTCTCGGATACAACTGGTGGCAGAAGCGCTTGGTGCAGCAGGCGTACGCGACGCCGACCCCGGCCGCCGGCCCGACGACGAAGCCGATTCAAATCAGCGACGGAGAGAAGCTCGGCGCCCCCTACTTCAAAGGGAAGTTCCCGAACACGCCGATCGGCGGCCACGGCCAAGTCGTCGACGGCGTCGGCTGCGGCACGATGGAGTACGCAACGCTGCACGTGCACACCCACCTCGCGATCTTCAATAACGGCAAGCAGATTCAAGTGCCCGCGCTGATCGGTTTCGCACCGAATCCCGCCGGGCCGTGTCTCTACTGGATTCACACGCACGCGCCCGACGGCATCATCCATCTCGAAGCGCCCGACATCGCGCCGCCGCAGGGCGGACCCTACACGCTGGGCATGCTCTTCGATATCTGGGGCCAGCCGCTGCAAGCCGACGAGGTTGCCGGATTCAAAGGCACCGTTACGGCCTACGTGAACGGACAGAAATACGAAGGCGACCTGAAATCGATTCCGTTGCGCTCGCACCAGCAGATCGTGCTCGAAATCGGGCCGCCAGTCCGGCCGCCCAACTACGCGTTCCCGCCCAACGACTAGCGCAGCACCTTTTTCAGCGCGTTCTCTAGGTCGTTATACGATATCTCGCCGTCGGCGAGATATCGTATCTTCTTGTCGCTGCCGATGATGGCGAAGGTCGGGAAACCACCCGCGAGGTAGAGGTTCGCGACGTCGAGGATCGGGTCGTAGCCGACCGGATACTTCACGTTGAAGCGTCTCACCCAATCGAGCACGTCGCGCTGCGACGACGACGAGGTTCCGTCCATCGCCGTGTCGCTTCCGGAGACGGCAACGAAGTCGACGCGGCTGCGGTAGGCGGCGTAGAGACGGTCGACGACCGACGTCATCCGCTGGCAGTGCGGGCACCAGGTCGCGAAGACCTCGAGAAAGACCGGCTTTTGCGTCTTGCTCAAATTGAAGAGCCCAGCGGTGGTCGATACTTCGAATTGCGGCGCGGTCTTGTTGAGCGCCGCCTTGCCGACGATTGGCGCCTGCGACGCCGTCTGCACCGAACCGTGCGACGATCCGGCATTGTAAACGAGCACCGCCGCGACGACGATCACGACGACGACCGCCGCCGTCGCAAGAAAAATCGGACGGCGCGTCATGCGGCGCGCAGCTTTCGATCGAGGGCGAGCGGTCCGGGCGCACCGATAGCGACGAAGATCGCCGCCGCGCCGAAGAGGCAATCGACGGCAACGTGCGGCCAGTCCGCAACCGCCGCGTCGCCCGGGCCGAAGCAGCCGCAGTTCGCCGGAATATGGCGCAGAACGGCCGAGGCGACGGCTGCCGCGTAGATAAAGAACTGGGTCGCGACGATCCACGCGGTAGTTCGCGTAAAGAGGCCGGCGAGCAAATAAGCTCCGAGCAGAATCTCGATAAAGGGCAGTGCCAGTGCGAGCGGGCCGGCGACGGCTGCGGGCAGCAGGCGAAAGCCCGCGATGCTAGCCGCGAGGTTCGCAGCGTGGCCGACCTTCAGCATCCCGGCAACCAGCAGCATTCCGCCCAAAAGCAAGCGGAGCACCAGGACCGCAGCGTTCACGGGTCCCTTCGTTGGGCTCTGTCGCAGCGAACCCCTGTCCGAGGGAGTACAATCAACGCATGGTTCGCGCGCTCGCGCTTCTGGTGCTCCTTGCAGTGACGCTCGTTCCGGTGGCCTGCGCCGGCGGCCGGAGTGCGCCCGATTTTGCGCTCCAGAGCGATCGCTCCGCGCCTTGGCAGCTCTCCGCGCAACGGGGAAAGGCCGTCCTCTTGACCTTCGGCTTTACGCACTGCGCCGACACCTGTCCGGCGATAGTGGCGCGTTTGGCACACGCGACGGCCGCGCTGGGGGCGCGCGCCGGCAACGTCGAGATCGCCTTCGTAACGGTCGATCCGTCGCGCGATACGCCGCCGGTGCTGCACCGCTTCGTGAATCGGTTCGCGCAGCCCGGCGTCAACATCGTAGGTTTGACCGGAACGCCGTCGCAGATTGCCGCGGCGAAAAGCGCCTATCACGTTTGGTCGGCAAAGGTGCGCGCGCCTAAAGGCGGTTACGACGTCGCGCATTCGGCGCCGATCTTCGTCATCGATCCGAACGGACGTCTCCACGACGTGCTCGACGACGAGGATAACGAAGGCACGGTCGTTGCCGCATTGCGAAGGGCGCTCGGATGATCGCGGTACTCGCCGCATTGCTCTCGCTCGTGCCGATTCACGGCGTCGTCCTCGACGCTCGCAACGATGCCGCTGCAATCGTGCGCACCGATACCGTGCCGCAGACGATGCCCTCGCAGATTCGCCGGTACGCGCTCGAGCCGCCAACGCGGCTGCGCGCCGGCACCAGCGTCGACGCATTTCTCGACGAGTCAACGCATCCGCCGACGCTGCGCGATGCGATGCCGGCAGGCGTTTTTGCACCCGGTCTGCCCAACCCTGGGCGCGTCGTGCCGATCGAGATCGGCAGCACGCTCCCGGCAGCGACGCTGATCGATTCGCAGGGCCGGCGCATAAGGCTCGATCGCGCCTTTGCGGGCAAGACGCTGTTGCTCTCGTTCGTCTTTTCGCGCTGTCCCGATCGCACGCTCTGCCCCGCGATCAGCGGAAAGTACGCCTACCTTCAAGATCGGCTCGACCCCAAGCATTTCGCGCTCGCCGAGATTACGCTCGACCCGCCGTACGATTCGCCCGCGATCTTGCGCGCCTACGCTGCCCGTTACGGCGCTCGCAGCGAGAGCTGGACGCTACTGACGGGGACCGGCTCGACGGTCCAGCGTCTACTCGACGAGTTTCGGATCAGCTCGATGCGGCTGAGCACCGATAACTTCCTCCACGACGACAAGCTCTTCATCGTTGCGCCCGACGGCCGCGTGGCGTCGGTCGTCGAAACCGCGAGTTGGGACCCGGGCTCCGCGATCGCCCAGGCTCGATCGATCGCCGGCCTCGCGAGCAATCCATTCGAGCGCTTCAAGCTCGCGCTGATCGCCGAGGCGATCGCGATCTGCGGGGGAAGTGAATTCGCCGGCATTGCCCTGCTGGAGCTCACGCTTTTCTCCTTTTTGACGGTCGTCTCGTTCCTAGGGATGTGGGCGGTGGCGCGAGTCATCTGGCCCTCGCGCACCTGAGCGGAGCTTTCAACCAAAACAAGAAGGCTAGCGGGCCATGGCAGTCGCCGAGCCGCTTCACGACCCCGCGCCGGACCAAGCGGCGTTTTTGGAGCACGCGATCGAACGGTACGGTAAGGCGACCTATAATTTCGCCTATCGCTTGACTTGCAACGAGGCCGACGCACGCGACCTCACGCAAGAAGCATTTGTTCGTGTTTATAAGGCCTGGAGAAGCTTCAAGCCCGGTACGTCCTTCCTCTCGTGGATCTACCGAATCGTAACGAATCTGCACCGCGACGAACTTCGCCGTCGCAAGGGACGTTATCAAGAGGAGATTCCCGATGATAATGAACTTCAAAACTTTTCTGGCAGCCGCCCGCTGGCCGTCACGCCGATCGACGAATACGTCAACTCGCAGCTTAGCGAGCCGCTCTCAAAAGCGCTTGAAGAGCTCGGCAGCGAGCAGCGGCAGATCGTGTGGCTCGCCGACATCGAGGAATATAGCTACCAGGAGATCGCCGACGTTGTGGGGTGCACCGTCGGTACCGTGCGATCGCGACTGCACCGTGCCCGCGGACAACTCCGCAAACTCGTTACCCGTCATATGAAGTCGCCATCATGAATCAGCTTCACCCGACCTCTGAAGAGATCGTCGATTACCTGCACGGTGAGGTTTCACCGGCGCGCGATGCTGCGATTCACGCACATCTCGCCGGCTGCTCCGAGTGCGCCGAGATCCGCGATTCCGAGCTTTCGCTCACCGAGATCCTGCGCGCGTACGCGCGCGCCGACGAACGCGAGCTGCCCGCCGGAGTGGTCGCAACCATCCGCGCAACGGTGCAATACCAGCCGCCTTCGCTCTGGGAGCGGTTGAGCGCGGCATTCCGGCCGGCCGTCGCCGTGCCCATTGCCATCGCGATCGCCGCCTTCATCTACTTCGGCTTTAGGCTCGCGCACGGACCCGCGGTCGCATCGACGATCGATGCCTCGTACTACGTCGAAAGCCACGCCGCGCTCAGCAGCACGACGCCGCTCTCGGAAGACGAACCCATCCCAGGGGCTTTGAGAGACGATGATCAATCGCGTTAGGCCGGGCGCCTTCGCGCTCGCGCTGGCGATCGGAAGCCTCGCGCCGGCGGGCGCCGGAACGACGCAACCGGCGGCGGCGCCGTTCGCATTGCTCTCCGACGTCCTCTCCGCGCCGTCAAAGGTCTCGTACACCGGCGTCGTCGAGTCGGTGCGCATCGGCACCCACGGTTCGGAGGCTTCCGTCTACCACATCGAACATCGCGCCCCCGACATGACGCGCAAGCTCTTTAGCGCGCCGCCGGAAATCTTCGGCGACTCGGAGATCGCCAGGGGGAACCTCGAGTTTTCGATCGACGCTAAGCACCACCGGATCGTCGAGACCAAGAACGCCGCGACGCTCGAAGACCGCCGCTCGATCGGCGACAACGAGGCGCTGATCCGCGCCAACTATCGTCCGGTCCGAGTCGGCGCTGAAATCTTCGACGGGCGTCCGGTCGTCGACGCACTGCTCGTCAACAAGTACACGAATCGCGGCACGATGTTCGTGCGCGTCGACCGCGAGACGAAGATCGTGCTCGACAGGCAAGAGTTCGGCCCGAAGGGCGCGCTCGTTAGCGAGATCCGTCTCGAGCAAGTGCACTACGGACCGGTGGCCGCCGCCGATTTCTCGCTGCCCAAGGGGTACGCCGTCGTCGGCGGTCCGAAGGTGCAAGAGGTTTCGAGCGATCCCGATCGGCTGATTCACGACGCCGGGTTTGCCGCGCGCAAACCTGGCGCGCTGCCCGAGGGCTTCGCGCCGCTCTCCGGGGACGTCGTCGAGCTGCACGGCGCGCGCACGGTGCAGCTCCTCTACTCCGACGGTCTGCGTACCGTATCGCTCTTCGAGAGCTCGACGGCCGTCGAGCCGAACATGGCACCGTTTCATCCGCAATCGGTCACGCTCGGCGGACGCAACGGCCAGTACGGTGAGGATGGCAGCATGGACTTGCTGACGTGGAGCGATGGAAAGCTCTATTACACGCTTGTTGGCGAACTCGGAATGACCGAGCTCGCCAACATCGCGGGGACGATTACGCCCTAACCCTTCGGGCTCCTTAGAGCTTGATGTTCGCCATGAAGTAGGCTTGGAAGGGCGCCTTTACCGAGTTGTTGAGACCGGATACGAGGTAGGGCCCGAGGTTCGGCTCGTATGGGTAGAGCAGGAACTTCTGAACGATCGTCGCCGCGTTCTTTCCGTTGACTTTCGAAACGCTGCCAACCGGGTTGAACGCGTTGCCGACCGGCGGGATCAGGCCGCCGCCGACCACGCCGTACGAGCAGATGTTGCTATCGGTGTAGGTCCACTGCTTGCTCGTCCCGCCCCAACAGGTGTTAACGATATTCGCCAGCACCGCGGTCAGCGTGATCCTCGGCGACACGTCGTACTCTGCTTGGAAGTTGAACATCAGCTCGTTGGGCTGCGTGAACGAGCCGAGGTCGTCGTACGTGCCTGTAAATGGATCGGGAATCACGAGCGATGCCGGACAGGTCAACGCGTCGTAGCGGGTCGTCCCCACGAGCGAGCGGCAACGATCCGTGGGACCGGCGTTGAATGCCGGATCGATTCCCGGGGTCGATTCCGGCGCGCCGTACTTACCGCCGCCCTGAAACTGCAGCGAAGGTGTCACCGCGAACTTGTCGTGCCGGTAGTTGAGCACTAAGCTACCGACGTACGGCGAGTTGAAGGCGTTCACCGAGGAGCCGATTCCGGCCGGGAAGATGTCGTAAGGCGCGAAGTTCTGGCCGGGATCGATGAAGTTTTGCCCAGGAGCGTTCCAATAGGGATTCGCGACTGCGCCCAGGGCGTTGCACGATACCGGGTTCCCTCGTCTGTAACACTTTGCCGCCGGTGCACCCGAACTGGTGGCGCCGCAGAGCGGGATGCCGAACTGCGAGCGTCCGACGAAAGAGCCGCCCTTGGCGCAGGCTTTTGTGTATGCGTTGTAGTTGGAGATCGTCGCGTTGATCGGCGAGATGATCGTCGTGCCGTTCGAGAGCACGCCGTATTTCGTATACGAGTTCGTATAGGCGAACGACAATAACCCCGAGAGTCCGTTACGCGAGAAGTCGCCCTTTTGCATTTGGAACTCGAAGCCTTCGCTGCGCTGGCTGCCGACGTTGAGGCCCGAGATGAAGCCGGTCTGCTGATTCAAGAAGAAGTTCTGAACCTGATCCTGCGTTTGGCGCAAGAACGGCGTGATCTTGAACGACCAATCGGTGCCCTTGAGATGCTGCTCGAGGGAGATATCGTAGTTTAACGACGTCGGCGGCTGCACCGGAAGACCCGGCGACGTCCGGCCGTAGGGATAGAGGTTCGGGCCGAGCAGCGTGAAGGGAAGGTCGTTCTGCAGCGTGTTGTAGATTTCATAGGCGGTGTTCGGCGCTTCGGTATACCGGCCGAACGAGGCGCGGATGACGCTGTTCGGGTTTATGGTGTAGGTTCCACTGAAGCGGGGCTGCCACTCGTTGAAAGTAAAGCTTTGGTAAGCTTGGTTCACGAGGGCCGCGTTGTGGTAACCGCTGGGGCAGGGCGACGCCGGCGTCAACGAACCGGGAAGCGCCGATTTATCGACGGGCACGCCGGTGACGGTGTTGACGCACGTGTCCCTATTGTAGGCGTTATACCAGAATTGCCGAGCGACGCCCCCGTTACCGTTGATGTCGCCATTGAGGCCGTCGAAGGTAAAGCTGTCCAAACGAAGGCCGAGGTTAAGCAAGATCTTGTCGTTGGGGCGGAACTGATCGGTCAGTGACGCCGAGCCAAACTTCGGCTGCACGTTGTTGTACGTTGCGTAGAGTCCGTTTTCGGCCATCAGGTAAGAACAGGCCGTCTTACCGGGGACGCGCGGATCAACGCAACTATTCGGCAACGCCCCCGGGCCGCCGCTGGGCGATGCGTTTGGCTCGTAGAGCTGATCCCAGGTCACGGTCTGTGCGGCTCCTACGTTGGGGTTGCAGGTCACGGGCGGTCCGCCGCTCGCACCGTAACAGTATCCGCTATAGGGATCGGCCGCGTTGACGACGACGGCCGCGTTGGTACGATTCGGACCGCCGAAAGCCGGAAAGTTATTGAACATCTGCGTGTTGTTGTCGCGGATCGTACTCGCGGAAACGTACGATCCTTGCAGCGTCAGAAGGTTCTGCTCGTTGAGCTGATCCTGGAACTCGGCGCTGACGCCGCGAGTGTGGGAGCTCAGCTCGTAGTCCGGTGCGGTCGGGCAGATGTAAAAGAACGCGGTACACTGAGGGCCGACGAGATCCCACGTGCTGTAATACGTGTAGCCGTAGATTCGGAAGAACGCCGTCGAGCCGAAGTTCTTCGTGTACTGCAGCTTGACGATCTCTTGTTGATTCTGCGAAGAGTCTCGGTCGGTATTGGGGACGAATCCGTACGAGCTGCCGGTCGAAAAATTGGAATACGGCCGGTTCTGATTGCTGAACGGATAGAAGTACTTCGAGGTACAGGCCGGCCCGATGCCGAGCAGGCCGGACTGACTGAACGTCTTTCCGACGTCGGGCATGCAGTTCCAGGAGAGTCCGTCGACCCACGGCGTCGTTCCGCCGGCCGGGAAATTCGGCGAAAGCCCCAACGTCCCGATTGGATTAATCGTGCCCCAGCACTGCGCTCCCGAGAGGCTCGCCGAACACGTCGGCGAGGCGACGTCGTTGTTCGAGCTGTAGAACGAGTTCGAAAGATAGGAGCTGTCCCAGAGCAGCTGCACGTCGTCGCGGCCCGCGTCGTTCTTATGCGGAATGCCGATGTGAATATTCGCGACGACGTCGCGCGAGGCGATCTGCGCGAAGTTCATCCAGTTGAACGGCCCGAGAGCGTAGCCGCCCTCGGCGTACTGGCCGGCATTGGGCGTCGTGAGCGGCGCGAGCGGCGCGCCGAGCCAACTGTCGTAGTTGGCGCCGTTATCGTTATTGACGTAACGGAAGCCTTGGTTATATCCGGCGATACCGAAATAGTATGAGAGGTTCCGGTCGGGCGTCGCGCCGCCGACCTCGATCATCGCACGATGGTAGAAGACCGGCGTGCCGATGCCGAGCTGTCCGTCGGCAGAGCCCGGGTACGTACCGGTGCGAATGACCTGATTGATGTATCCCGCGAGGCCTTGGCCTTCGGAGTTCGCGGGGTTCGCGCCGGTGTAGACCTGAACTTCGGCGTTACCGAGCGACGAGGCCGCGCCCGAGGGATAGTTGTCGAACGAACGATTGACGGGGACGCCGTCGAATTCGTAACCGACTTGGTCGAAGTCGCCGCCGCGAATGTGGACGGTGTCGTAATAACCACTCTGGTTGGGGACGACGTAGGCACCGGGGACGGTCGAGATTGCCGAGTAGGCAGAGTTGAGGTTTCCGCCGCCGCCGAGGGCCGACGCCGCGTGCTGCGTCGCCGCGTTGATCGAGTAGATGTCGGCGGTCGTTCCGGATTTGACCAGCGAACCGGCGGCCGCGGCCGTTACGCGACCGATCGTTTTCAGAGCCTTCGGCAGGCTCACCCGAACCGTTTGGACCGTGTCGGCGAAAACGATTTGCCCCGGAACGCTCTCGGATTGATACGCGCTTTTATCGGCGGTGATCGTGTATGTATCCGGAGCGAGCGTTAGAAAACCGAAGTGGCCGGCCGCGTCGGAAGTTGCCGTCGCACTTTGCGAAGGACTGCTGGCCGTAACCCGGGCGCCCGCGATAGGCGCTCCAGTGTCGCTGTCAACGACGGTACCGGTGATACCGCCGGTAACGCCGGCGATCGCCGACGTGCCTTGGGAGATGAAGGTAAGGAAGAGAACGAGAGAGGTGACGAGGCGCAACGATCGCATCTTTTAACCCTCCAAGTAACCGAGCAACAATCGGTCCGAGGGGCGTTCCCCTGGTTTAAGGAGCCTTAATTCTCAAGCTTTCTTAAAGGTTCCTGGGAGCCGAGAAAGTTGTCGAGTCGTTGGAGAATATTGAAAGGTATTGATTTCGCGTCGGCGACACCGCTGTGCGGCTGGGCGCCGTCGCTGATCGACGCAATCGCGGCAATCGAGTTCGTCAACGCGTCGATGCTGTAGCCGCCCTCCAACACGTAGGCGACGGCTCCGTTACAGTATTCGCGGGCGACGTCGCGGATGACCGCCGCGACCGGCGCCGCCGCCTCCACCCCGACGCCGAGGTCGCCCACGCTGTCGCCGGCAACGTAGTCGAAGCCCGCGCTGACGATCAGCAAATCCGGGCGGACGAGCCGCGCAAGGCGCGGCAGCGCGTGCTGCCAGACCGCGACGAAAGCCTCGGTCGCAACGCCGCCCACGGGCAGCGGAACGTTCACGATCAGATCGCCGTCGCGAACATAGCTCTGCGCACCCGTCCCCGGATAGGCCGGAAATGCGTGCGTCGAGATATAGGAGATGCCCGCGCCGGCCTCGGCCTCCGTGCCGTTGCCGTGATGGTAGTCGAAATCGGCGATCAGCACGCGAGCCTCGCCGCCGCGCTGCGCTTGATAGGCGCGAGCGGCCACGACGACGTTGTTGAAGAGGCAGAAGCCCATGCCGCGCGCTGGTTCGGCGTGGTGACCCGGCGGCCGAACGAGCGCGAAGACGGCCTCACCGAGCGCACTGCTCGCCTCCACGGCAGCGATGGCGCCGCCTGCGGCGCGGCGCGCGGTGCGAAGCGAGTTCACGTTGACGAGCGTATCGCCGGTCGAGAGGTAGCGCGCGCCGATGAGATGCTCGGTCTCGCGGCGCAGCAACTCGAGATAACCCGGCGGGTGCACGCGCTCGAGCTCCTCGTCGCTCGCGTCGCGCGCACTCAGGGTCTGCGCCAGAGCGCCGCCGGCGCGTAAACGCGCCTGCACGGCCTCGACTCGGTCGGGGCGCTCGGGGTGGACGGCCTCGCGGAGATGATCCCCGTAGAGGGGATCGACGACGAACTTCAGCCCGAGTGCTTAACCGGTTTGCACGGATCGGCGGCCGCCTGATGCACCTGCTGGTATGCCTTCGCGTCCTTCTTGAGCCCCGGTAGGGCGAGCAGCCGTTTGTACGCCGCCGTAGCCTTCGAGCACTGATTCGCCGCCGCGTACGATTTGGCGGCGATGAAGAGCATCTGAGGGTCCCCATCCAAATAGTTCTTCGAGGCTTTGTCCATCGCGTCGAAGATCTGCGCCGCTTCCTTGTAGTTCTTCAGTTCGAAGTCGGCGCCGGCAACGCAGCCCAGCGTCGAGGGCGATCGCTGGATTTCGAAGCTCTTCCCGCAGGCACTCCGCGCGCTGTTGTAGTCGTGCAGGCGCGAGTACGCTTGGCCCAACAGCGCAAAGCCCTGGGCATCGGGCGAGATCTGCGTGTACTTCTTCAGATATGAGACGCTGTCGTTGACCTTGCCGCCGAGCAGCGAGATTTCACCCATCCCGAGGAGCGCGCCGGTCGTGTTGGGATCGATGGCAAGCGCCGCCTGCCACTGCGCGATCGCTTGCGGATATTGGCGCACCGAGGCATAGTAGTCGCCGAAGGCCGAGAAACCGGCGGGCACCTTCGGGAACTGCTGGGTGATCTGCTGGAAGATCGCAACGCCTTGCGAGTCCTTTTTCTCCGAGATGAAATACGTCGCCTTACGAATGAGAATCGCGACCTTTTCGTCGTCGGTCGGCGCGGCGACGACGGCGTCGTCGTAGGCTTCGCTGGTGTGCGCGTCGTCGTGCTGGCGGGCGTAGAGGTCGGCCTTGAAGACGAGCGCCTGGATGCTTCGCGGATCGATCGCAAGCGCGCGGCCGACGGTCTGCAGCGCCATGGGGATGTTGTCTTGTTGGGCGTAGGTCGTCGCGATTTGGAAGATCGGAGCCGGGTCCTTTGGAGCGAGCGCAAATGCCGCTTCGAACTGAGCTCGCGCGTCGTCGAAGTGCTGCTCCGAGGCGTAAACGCTGCCGAGCGCCATCAACGCACCGGAATCGTTCTTATTGAAGGTCACCGCGCGTTTTGCCACGCGTTCGGCGTCCGCGGCACGATTTTGCCGTAGATAGATGTCGGCCAGCCCCGCAAGAATCTGAAGGTTCGTGGGATCGAGATTCGCGGCTTGCTCGAGATCGTAGGTGGCCGCGACCCCGTTGCCGAGCTGCTCTTGTGCGATGCCGTCGATGTAAAAGACCTGTGCCGACTTATCGCCGAGCTGCAGCAAGTGTTGCGTGTACTGAACGCTGATGTCAGGTCGGTTTACCTGAAGATATTCCCCCGCGAGCTGCGTCATTGCCAGCTGATCGGTCGGGTTGGCCTTTAGCTTCGCGACCAGGCGCGGAATCGCGACGGACGGCGGCTCCGGACTCGCCGTCGGCAGGGCCGAGGGTGAAGGTGACGGACTCGGTGTCGCGGTGGACTTCTTCGCCTGCGCGGATGGGGCCGTTATCGCCATCGCGATGGCGAAGGCGAGCGCAACCAGTGCAATGAGAGAGTATCGTTTCAAGAATGCTGTCCTTTAGCGGTTTCGATGAGTTTTGTCAGCTCGGGTACGATGCGGAACGCGTCGCCGACAACCAGGAGATCGGAGAATTCGCCGATCGGCGCGGCGGCGTCTTTGTTGATGGCAACGATCGTGCCGGAGGCGCGCATGCCGACTTTGTGCTGGATCGCGCCGGAGATGCCGACGGCGATGTAGAGCGCAGGGGTCACCGTTTTTCCAGTCTGCCCGATCTGTAGATTATACGGCACCCAGCCCGCATCGGCTGCCGCGCGGGAGGCTCCGACCGCCCCGCCCAGCGCACGCGCGAGCGGCTTGAGCAAGCTGTCGAACGGTTCCGGACCGCCCAGACCGCGTCCGCCGGCAACGACGACGGGGGCCTCCTCGAGCGCGAGCTCGCTCGAGCCTTCCTCCACGTCGCTCTCGATCTTTGCCAGGTAGCTTTTTGCCGGCCGCTCGAGCGTTTCGACGCGCGCACCGCTGCCCGAGCTCTGCACGGCAAACGCGTTCGGCCGCACCGTCACGACGCCATAGTCCCCCGGACGCAGCGCGCACTGCGTGACCAGCGCACCACCGAGCTTGGGCGAGGTGCAGACGACGGCGTCGCCGTCGAGCTGCAGGTCGACGACGTCGGCGACCATCCCGGCCCCCAGCCGCACCATCAGGCGGCCCGCGACGTCGCGCCCGGAGAGCGTGTTGGGAATCAAAATCAAACAGGGGCCGATGCGCTGCGCGGCTGCCGCTAAATAATCGACGATCGGATCGAGCAGAAAGCTCTCGACCTCGGGGTCTTCGTTGAGAAGAATGCTTTCAAGCGGATAACTCTTCAACTGATCGGCCAAACGCGCTGACTCCGGCCCCAGGACGACGGCGTGCGCGACGCCGCCAAGGGCGGCCGCGATCTTTGCGGCTTCACTCGCAAGCTCGAACGTAACCTTACGGCTCTGCCCGCGCCGGTTCTCCGCGTAAACGATGACGTTCTTCACGCTTTACACGAGCCTCTTTTCTGCGAGGAAATCGAAGATCGCTCGAGCGCCGGCGGCCCCGTCGGCAGCTTCGATCGTTTTGCCCTTGCCGCGAACCGGCGGCGGCGCGAAACTGCGCAACTCGGTCTTCGAGCCGGGGGCGCCCACCGGAACGTCGAGCGAAAGATCCTGCAGCGTCTTCGTGGCGATGTTCTTTTTCTTGGCGCCCATGATGCCCTTGAGCGACGCGTAGCGCGGCTCGGCAAACGTCAGCGCGGTCGTCAACAGCGCGGGCAGGGGGCCGCGAACCGTCTGGTATCCGGTATCCGTCTCGCGCTCGACTTCGATCGCATCCGCGGCGATGTCGATCTTCCGCGCGTTGGTAATGCACGGTAGGCCGAGATGCTCGGCAAGCGCTCCGGGAACCGCGCCCGTACTGCTGTCGTCGGTCAAGCCACCGACGATAAGCAAATCGAAGGGCATCGTTCGGAGCGTGGCCGCCATTGCCGCGGCGGTCGCCCAAACGTCGCTCCCTTCAAGCCCCGCGTCGCACAGGACGACGGCGTCGTCGGCGCCCATCGCCAGCGCACGGCGAAGCCCCTCTTTGAGCGAGTCGGGAGCCATAGAAAAAATCGTCACCGTCGTATCGCCGCCAAGGCGTTCTTTGAGCTGTAACGCGGCTTCGAGCGCGTACTCGTCGTACGGATTGAGGACGGTTTCTACGCCGGTGCGAACCAGCCGGTTGTTTTGCGGATCGATTCGCTTTTCGGCGTTCGGGTTCGGAACAAGCTTAACCGTCACCACGATCTTCACGTGGAGAGCGACCTCCGTTCGAATAAGGGAAGGAAGTTAGAGAAAGCGATAGCCTTTTGGTGGTCTTCGCCAACTGGACCTGCCGCCGCGGCACCAAATCGCAGGAAGGGCCTCTCATCGGCCATGCGAACCGGAGTTCGCATGCTGCCACCGCGCATCTTCTTCATTCTAACCTGCCTCCTGCTCGTTCCCGCCGCCGCCGCGGCCGCCGATTTCGTGGCGAAGCCCTCGCACGCAACCGAGCAGAACCCCGCTACGCTCGTGCTCGACGCCTCGCGGGCCGCCGACGGCTTCATGGAGACCCGCGAGCGCATTCCGGCCGTGCCCGGACCGCTTACCGTGGTCTACCCGAAGTGGATTCCGGGAGAGCATGGCCCGACCGGCCCGCTCAACGATCTGGCGGCGCTGCGGATCTCCGCCGGCGGGACGCCGCTCGACTGGCGCCGCGACCAGGTCGACCTGTATGCCTTTCACGTTGACGTGCCGCCCGGAGCCCGCGAGATCGACGTTGCCTTCGACATCCTGATGAACGCGCCGGACGACTACATGTCCTCGCACTCGGTCGCGATCGTGAATTGGAACCGCGCGCTGCTCTATCAGGACGGGATCGACTCTCATCAATATTTCATCAAACCGTCGATCATCTTGCCGCCCGGCTGGGAGTACGGAACCGCCCTGCGAGGCGCGACGCAGAGCGGAAATCGCGTCAACTTCGCGGTCGCGCCGCTCAACATGCTCGTCGATTCGCCGCTCGACATGGGCCGCTTCGTGCAGAAGTGGGATCTGTGGCGGGAGGGCAGCGCATTCGTGCAGATGGACGCGTTCGCCGATCACCCGCAAGATCTCGAGATCAGCTCGAGTCTGCTGAGCGCCTACCGCCGCGTTCCGGCCGAAGCCTTTGCGATGTACGGATCGCGTCACTTCGACGATTATCACGCGCTGCTCACGCTCAGCGACCAGATCGGATTTCAAGGCATCGAACACCATCAGTCCAGCGACGATCGCGCGTCGGCCGATTTCTTGACCAGCCCCGATGAGTCGCTCTCCGGCGGTGACTTGATCACGCACGAGTTCTCGCATTCGTGGAATGGAAAGTACCGGCGGCCGGACGATCTGACGACGCCCAACTTTCAGGTGCCGATGCGCACCGATCTACTCTGGGTGTACGAGGGCATGAACCAGTATTTGGGCGATCTTCTCTCGTTCCGTGCCGGCATTCGCGAGCCGAAACTCTATCCGGAATACCTCGCCACCGTCTATTCCGAAATGGACTACGAGACCGGGCGAACGACCACGCCGCTCATCGACCTCACGACGGGCGCTCCCTACTTTTACTTTGCACGCGGCCAGTACGGAGCAATACGCCGCAACGCGGGTGACTTTTACACCGAGGGCGAGCTTCTCTGGCTCGATGTCGATACGATCGTACGCGAGCGTTCTCACGGCGCGCGTTCGCTCGACACGTTCCTGCATCTGTTCACCGCGCCGCCGCTCACCGGCCCGATCGTGAAGACCTACACGCGCGAACAGGTCGAGAGCCTCCTTGCGCAGGTCGAGCCCTACGATTGGCATTCCTACTTCGAGAAGTACGTCTATCATCCGACGGCGCACCCGCCCGCCGACGAGCTCGCGCGCGCCGGCTGGAAAATGGTCTACACCTCGAAACCCAACGAGTTCCTGACCGCGGAGAGCGCCGACAGCCACCAAATTTACGGCTGGTACGCGTTCGGTGCGAATCTGGGTGCGACCGGCATCGTCAGCGACGTGCGCGAAGGATCGCCGGCGTGGCGCGCGGGACTCGCCCCGGGGATGCGTGTGCTCGCCGTCAACAATCAGGAATTCTCACCAGACGTGCTGCAGTACGCCCTTAAGAAAGCGCAGAACCAGGCGGCGTCAATTATCCTGATTACCTCTCAGAACGGCTGGTTCCAGACGCTTTCGCTCGACTACCGCGATGGCATTCGTTATCCGCATCTCGAGCGGATCACGGGCACTCCCGACATGCTGGCCTCGATCGTGGCGCCGCACGCCGCAAAATAACGATGGGTTAGAAGGCTCCGGTTCCGTCGGGCGTGCCGAAGCCGCCTTCGTCGGTGAAGCGGGCGCCGCCCACTTCGTAGAGCGACTTCTGGTGTTTCTTCGGCTTCCAGAACGTTCTCCCGCCGTCTTGTTTCGTCGAGTTGCCGGCTAACGCAAAGATGCCGGCGCAGAACGGCGAGCTGATGCTCGTGCCGTCGACGGTGATCCAGCCGCCCGCATTATACGTGTCGTACTCCGCGGCATCGGCCGCGACGGCGGAAACGTCGTTACCCATGCGGTAGCGGCAGTTCTGCGCCCATTTGCTCTTGAGCTGCCACTTCGGTTTCTTCTCGCCGGTGCTCGAACAACCGCCGCCGGAGCTGCCCCACAAGGTCTCCGAATAGCCGCGGCTCCCGCTGGAGATCCTCAGCATGGTGCCGCCGACCGCGACCACGGAGTCGAAGGTGGCGGGATCGTAGAGCCCGAGCCCGCTGTCACCGGAACTGGCCAGGTAGGTCACGCCGGGAGTATCGTAGTCGGATTCATTCGCGCCGCTGCCGTCGTAGCTGTTGCTGACGATCGTGGCGCCGAGCTTCACCGCTTCTTGTTCGGCCGCTTCGAGATCGCCCCACGCGTTCGAGTTGGCTTCGATCAGATCGACCGTGCAGTTCGGACAGCTCGCCGAGACCATCTCGACGTCGAGATCGATCTCGACCCCCCAGTTCGGGCTGCCCTGTTAAGACGTCGCACTGGGCTTGTCCAATGCGGGTTCCTCCGCAAGCGGGGGTAGCGCCGAACTGCTTGGCGCAGCTCCGGTTTGCGGGAGGGCTGCGGATGCCGTCGGCGACTGCGATCCACTGCAGCCGGGCAGCGCCAAAACGAAAGCCGCTACGGCAAACCCGTAGCGGCTTAGGCCGAAGTGTTTCATCCGTTGTTCTTCGACCCTATTGGTCGGTATCCGGCACGTCGTTCGGGGAGTCGCGCTGGTTCCGGAAGTACTGCGCGCGAAGCGGCGCTGGGATCGCCACGAAGGGTATAGGCGTTTGCCCGAAATTGAAGCAATCGGAGAGATCGTCGGCACGGGCGTCGGTCGTTCCCATCGACGGCAATCCGAAGTTCTCTTCGGTGAAGTGGAGGATGCTGCCGAATTCGTGCTGCGTATGCGAGATATAGCCCCTCTTGGCGAAGGGCGAGATCACCAGGAGCGGAACGCGGAAGCCGAGTTCGTAAGAGTTGTAGAGCGGCGGCTTCACGTGGTCGTACCAGCCGCCCCAATCGTCCCACACGACGAAGATCGCGGTAGATCTCCAATACGGAGAAGCGCCTATTGCGTTCGCGATGGAGGCGACCCACGAGGGACCGCTGCCGTCGGTCGCGCCGGCGTGGTCCGACGACTTGCCGCTCGGCGTGATCCAGGTAACGTTCGCAAGTTTGCCGTTGCTGATGTCGGTCAATACCTGCGCCGATGGATAGATGACGTTGGCATAGCCGGGCGTGTGCCAGATGGGCCGGATCGCGTTGACCGCGTTCCACAGCCCGGGGCCGGCGTTCTGTTGATAGTAATGCCAGGTGAGACCGGCGGCATCGAGTTCGTTCATGAGCGCCGTACGCGCAAAACACGGATAGACGCTTTGGCCCTCATCGCCGCGGCGATCGATAACCGCAACGGTCGCGCCGGGCGGTGAATCGCAGCCGCCCGCGGGTTTACCGGCGCTCGTGTGCGGATTTTCGGAGGCCAGGAGGTCGGATCCGTCGGCAATGGCGGAGGTTCCGCTGATCAGGTACTGATGCGCGGGAAAACTCGGGCCCTGATTCGTCTCAAACATCTTGTCGGCGAACGTGTAAGTCTGCGCCATCCTGTAATAGGGTTGCACTTCCTCCGGCGGCACGTACGCGTACGCGCGCACGTCGGCACGCAGGCACGACGAACCGCGCTTGCACTTGGAGGGCTCCTTGGCAAACCCGTTCATGCTGCCGTTGGCGTAGTCCGCCGTCCACGCGGGGTGTCGGTGGCTGAGGTCGTACGGCGCCGTCAGCAGTTCGGGCTGCAGCGCGATGCTCTGGCCGGTCGAGTTCTGCCCGGCTTGCGCGGTATCGGCGCCGGGCAGCGCGTTAAAGAGATTGTTGACCGTCCGATTTTCTTGGATGATGATGACGACGTGCGAGATCGCCGCGCTACCGAGAGCGAAGCGATGCCGAGGGTCAGGTACGGCCGCTTTCGGAAGCAGCGGATTCGAGATTCCGGTCGCGCCCGGGCCGCCGCTCATCGGCGATCCCGTACAGGCCGCCAAGAGCGCGACGCAGGCGGGCAGGCCGAGAGCCCATCGGCAGTAACTTGAGATTCTCATCGGTAAGTTGCTCCTTCGTAAGCAAAGCTTGTGCTTTGCAATGGAGCCACCGTACCAGCGCAGACGGACGCGAGACAGAGACGGTCGCACGGTTAACTCGCACGACCAACTCCGAGCCGACCGAAGTGTGACCGGACCGAATCGGACCCCCTACGGTAACGTAATGACTTCTTCTTTTATCGCATGGGCCGAATTGCCCAGGAAGCCAAAGGAGGCGGCTGAAGTAGCCGCGGATGGCTGAACTACGCTTTGGGGACCACGTTTTTATCGAGAACCTTGGAATCGAGGGGGAGGTTATCGAGGTTGACACCCGCTCGATCGTCGTCCGCCATAAGAAACCGGACGGAGAATCCATCGAGCAGCGCTACCGGCCCGACGACCTGCGCTACCTTCGCAAACCGCACGAGCAGTAACTAGGTCTTGAAGGTCGAGATGATGATCATCGTTTTATCGCCCTCGAACGTGAGCGTGACGGATTTCTCGTCCGAGTTCTGCGCGCCCGTTACGAAGACCGCCGATTCTACCGGTGTCGTCGTGTGCGACCGCTCGGAGCCCGCCGGCAAGTTCCTCTTATACCAATTGTAGACCCTTTCGAACGAGTCGCCGGTCAAGAGAATGCCGCTTGAATCGGTAGCCGCACCGGGGTAATCCGGTAGTACGGAGGCCGGGCGTTTCGAATCGCTCGGCGCTTGGCTCGCGCAGCCGGTCACGAATAGCATGGCTGCAACCAGGAACAGAGTACGCATCTCATTCTCCCTTGAGACTAGCCCCGGAATGTCACCGTGCGCGCACGTCGCGCGCGATCTGCTCTCCGTCAACGTAGTAAGCGAGCTGCTGGGCCGTCGATTTCTGGAGCAGCCAGGTCCCGTCGGCTTTGACCCACGTGTCGATCGAATAGGCGACGAACTCGACGCTGCGAGCGTCCTCGAAGGCGTCCGGATTGCGGGCCTTGATATCGAGGCGCCGGCTGACGGTCAGCACATCGCCACGCTCCTTCGGCGAGGAGATCGTCATTGTGACGGCATCGGCACCGGCCTCGCTCAGCTCGAGCCCCGCGAGCAACGCCTTCGTGCCGTCGGCTTCGCCTGCAACGTCGATTCCGACGAAATCCGGCGCGAGGATCGTCGAGAGCGCTTTGTCGCCGCCGGCGGTCACCGCGGCTTGCAGAATCTTATAACGCGCCTGCAGCGCCGGCAGGAGGCTGCCATCGCCGTGCGCTGCGGCGGGCTGGAGGCAGGCGAGCGTGCAAACGATCGCCAGTGAGAGTGCGGCCGGAATCTTCATGATCCCATCTTAGCGCCGCGGGCGTACGAAAGCGCACGGAAGCGAATGGCGCAACGCTATCGAACTACAAGCGGCGTGAGCGAAAGAATAGAAGGCATCGATCCAAGCGTTCCGCCCTCCGGCACGGGCTGCGTCGAGTGTCTGGCAGAAGATAGCTGGTGGTTCCACCTGCGCCGCTGCGCTCAGTGCGGTCACATCGGCTGTTGCGACCAATCGTTGGGCAAGCACGCTACCGGGCACTTCCGCGCGACCGGCCATCCGGTCATCGCCAGTTTCGAACCCGGCGAAGCGTGGTTCTATAACTATCGAAGTGAGGAGTTCATGCCGGGGCCGCACTTGGCGCCGCCGCATTCGCACCCCAAGGATCAGCCGACCCCCGGCCCGCAGGGACGAGTTCCCGCGGACTGGGAGTCTCAGCTGGAATAGCGCGGTTAATAAGCCTGCGGACTTCCGCTCGCCAAACCGTTGCGAACGGCGTAGACGGCGGCTTGCGAACGCGTCGAACAGTGCAGCTTTGCAAAGACGTTGCTGACGTGGTTTTTGATGGTTTTTTCGGCTAAGACCAGCTGCCGCCCGATCTCGCGGTTCGAAAGGCCCTTGGCCAGCAGACGGACGACTTCGATCTCGCGCGGCGAGAGCTCGTGTTTGCCGCGGTCCCCCGACGGGGTACGCCGGCGCAGCAGCGACGCGGCAACGCGCGGATCGACGTAGCTCGATCCAGCGCCGAGGGCTTTGATCGCGGCGCGGAGTTCTTGCAGCGACGAATCCTTAACGATATACGCATCGACCCCGCTTGCAAGGCAATGCTGCATGAGCTCGCCTTGCGTGTGGCTCGAGAGCGCGCAGATCTTCGTCGTGGCGGAATCTTTTTTGAAGCTGTTGACGATATCGCCGACATCGTCAGTGTCGATGTCGATAACGACGACGTCTACGGCGGGAGCCAGGACGGCATGGCGGCCCGGGACGACGCCGACGACGCTGATGTGCGGGTCGTCGGCCAGTACGTAGGCGAGTGCTCGTCCGAAGAGGAGCTCCTCGTCTACGATTAATACCCGGACGCGGTCCGTGGAGGCGGTAATGCTCGATACGACTGTCATGGCCCCATGGTAGCGGGCCTGCCGTACCAAACCGTACCGGTCCCTTGACGGGTTATCGTCCTTACCGCACGTCCCAGCCTTCGGGGTCGATCGGAATCCAGAGCATGTTGAGCCGGTAGCCCCTGACGCGCTTGCTCAGCCCGATCAAGCGATCTTCATAGTAAAGCGGTATGACCGGGACGTCTCGGTGGATGAGCTCGGCGATGGCGCCGAAGTCGCGCTCGCGGTGGGCTCGGTTCGGCGTGGCCGTCTGGTCGTCGAAGAGCGCCTCGAAGCGCTTCGAGCAGTAGAACGAGTGGTTCTCGTCGCCCGGCACCGCCTGGGTGCAGCGAAGGTTCAGCGACTGCTCCGGATCGCTGCCACCGACCCAGACCTCGCCGGCGATCGTCGCCTTTCCGTTGCGCAGGAGTCCTTCTGGGCTGAACCAGATCCGCGAGGGATTCGATTTGAGCGAGAGTTGCATGCCGGCTGCGGCAAGCTGGGTCGCAACGAGCGTCGCGATGCGGACGTTGACCGGGCTCTCGGAGTTAACGCCGATCAGGCCAGTGAGCGCACTGCCGTCCTTATACCGTAGGCCGTGCTCGAGCCGCCAGCCGGCCGCGTCGAACTCGCCGGCGGCCGCAGCCGGGTCGTGGATGTACGCCGGGACCGGCGCGGCCTTCCACTGGACGATCGGCGGCGGAAAGAAGGAGGTTGCGGTTGGGAAGACGCTTCGCCAGGCGCCGGCGAGCGCGGAATAGTCCAGTGCCGCGGCGATCGCGCGTCGGACGTGCAGGTCGCGCGTCGGGCCGGCCCGCGTTTGAAGGTACAGCAGCGCCGTAGCGTTCTCGGGGATCTTGGCGACGCGCAGCCCGGGCGTTCGCTCCGCTTGGCCGACGTTATCGGGCGTCAGCGTCCCGACGTTGACGGCGCCTGACTGGAGCGAGACGAAGTTGGAGTTGAGGTTCGGCACGATCTGCAGGACGATCTGCGAGAGCTTCGGGCGCGGCCGGTAGTACGGATTGGGCTCGAGGATGATCCGATCGCCCCGCAGCCACGTCTTCACTTGAAACGGACCGGTCCCGAACGGCGCGTTCTCCCACGGCGTACCGATCACTTTCGTATCGGCAAACGCGTGCTGCGGGAGAATTCCGTACACGTAGTCCGCCTGGGCGAAGAGCACGCGCACCGCGGCGTTCCACGGCGCACGTAAACGAATCACGACGGTATGAGCATCCGGCGTCGCCAGCGAGACGATCCGGCGGTAGGGTTCGACCGACGTAGCGCGATTGCGGGGATCGAAGATCGCGCGATAGGTAAACGCGATGTCGGCCGACGTGAGCGGTACGCCGTCGGCGAAGCGAACGCCGGTACGGAGGTGGTACGTGATTTTCTTTCCGTCGGCTGAAATGTCGCCGTTTTCGCGTGAGGGAATGCGCGTTACGAGGATCGGGACGTCGCGATTGCCGGCCGAGAGCCCGACGAGCGTCTGGCAAAAAAGCGTATCGAGCGCGATGATCTCCTGATCGATGGCCACGAACGGAACCAGCGAGTTCGGGTCGCCGGCATAGGCGATTCGCAGAACGTGCGGAGGCCCGGTGCGCTCGGCACCGCCATGCGAACACCCGGCAAAGGCAGCCACTAGCGCGAGCGCGGCAACTCGGACCCTCACGGGCTCACTCGCGCCCGACGCGACCGAGCGTGGCCTCGACCAGCTTATTGGGGTCGTATGCAGTTCCGCTGCGAATCACGAGGACGGGGCGCTCGATCGCTGCAACGTTCGTTGCTGCGTCGCCCTCGATGAGCAGCAGGTCGGCCTGCTTTCCGCGTTCGATACTGCCGATTCGGTCAAAGCGATGCATCGCGCGCGCACCGTTAGCAGTCGCGATCTCGATGGCTTGAAGTGGCGTGAAGCCGGCCGCGACGAGCAGTTCGATCTCGCGCTGGTCGGCGAATCCGGGGATGACGCCAGGGCCCGCGTCGGCACCTTCGGTAAGCAGTCCGCCCTGCGCGACGAAGGCACGCTCGAATTCCATCTCGGCGTTGAGGATGCGGCTCGTTACTTTTGCCGGCAACTGATGCGCATCCGAGCGAGCCTGCTCGTAACCGCTTCGGGCGTCGCCGTTGAGAAGCGAAAGTTCGCGCTGGTTAAGAGGCGGAGCAAGCCCGAAACCCGATTCCAAGACGGCAAGAGTTGAGGTAACGGCGACGTGCCGCGCTACCAACTTGTGGATGAGCGCCGCGACGCGGGGGTCGTCCGGCTGCAACGAGGCCCAGCTCTTAAAGAGCGCGCTGAACGACGGGCACACGTCGGGTACTTTTCCGTCCACAAAGTCGCTCGACTGAATGATCCCGTGCTCGAGCTCATCGATGCCGAGATCTGCGGCCTCTCCCATCGTGATCGAGCAAAGATGGCCGGCGACGAGCGCGCCGTGCGCGTGCGCTTCCGAGACCACCGCCTTGAGTTCGTCGCGAGTCAGCGCTAGGAACGCCTTGAAGGACGTCACGCCACGGCTAGTCCAGAAATCGACGGTCTCTCGAGCGTCTTGCGGCGAACTCAACGATGCGTATTGCGTTAGCAGCGGCTCCTTAGGCCCGCTCAAATACGGGCCCGTAACGTCGAGGTCCGGACCAGGCTCCAAGCCCGTTTCGATCCGATGCTTCAGGTTCAGCTCCGCATACGTTTCGAGAGACCCGGTCGTTCGCGCGGTCGTCACGCCCGCGGCGAGGTAGAGCTTCGGCGCACTAAACAGCATCGTCGGCGCCTCGCGCATCGCTTCGTTCGTCTCGTAATAGAGATGCTCGTGCATCCCGACGATTCCGGGCGTAAGCGATTTGCCGCGCCCGTCGATTACACGTACGCCTTGTGCTACCGCCGTAGCCGCCGACGGCCCAACCGAGGTGATGGTCCCGTTTTCGACCACGACCGTCCAATCGCGCCGGGCGGGTGTTCCGAGACCGTCTATCAGTTCGACATGCTCGATCGCGAACGCCTTATCCGGAAAGGCCGTGAAGGTCGCTTCGGCAGCGTCTGCCCTCAGCGTCGCAGCGATCAACCACGCCGACATCACAAGCAGTAGTGATTGGCGCACAATGGGTAAATATTGCACGACTTCAGGGTTGGCTCCCTTTTGCTAGGGCGGGGCCGCGAGCGGCCACGCCGCGCGCCACGAGCACGTGAACAGCTAATAAATGCTGTCGCGCGATTTGCGTTGACTCCGGTTTGCCCAAGTCGCGGCGCGAAATCGAGGTAAGATTTTGAAGAACCCGCGCTTGCTTGCGTCGAAGAGGCAGACGGAGGTTTGACATGCGAATCGTACGACTTGTCGCCGCGTATGGTGCCGGCCTCGCCCTTCTTACAGGCTGTGGAGGTACGACCGCGACGGAACCGATGGCGCCGGCTCCTCAAAGTGCGCCGAACACGCCTAGCGGTTCGAAAACCTTCACCTTCGCCGGAAAGAAGCAGCTCTTTCACGTTCCAAGCGGCGTGACGCAAATCACGATCGACGCGGCCGGCGCAAGCGGCGCTTCCTTGAGCGGCAGTTATTGCGCGAGGCCCGGGAACGGCGGTTTGGTCGAAGCCAAGATCAGCGTTATGCCAGGTGAGAAAATGGTCGTGTACGTGGGCGGCATGAACGGATTCAATGGCGGCGGGGGCAGTCCGTCTTACGGCAACGGCGGCGGTGCATCGGACACCCGCCAAGGCGGCGGCAAACTCCAGAACCGCGTCGTCGTGGCGGGGGGCGGCGGTGGAGGCGGCTGTTTAGGCCTACGCGGGTACGGCGGCGCTGGAGGGGCCGGCGGCGGTAAGGTGGGTGCCACAGGCGAATACGGCAACAACGGTTACTGCGGGAACGATGGCGGTGGCGGCGCGGGCGGAGCCCAGAAAGCGGGTGGTGCCGGGGGTGCCGGCGGCAATGGCACCAGTTGTTACGGCAGCAGTTTTTGCAACGGCAGCGCGGGCGGCAACGGCAAGTTCGGCGGTGGTGGTGCCGCGGCGACGTCCTGCGGCGGACCGGGCGGCGGCGGAGGCGGTGGCTGGTACGGCGGCGGTGGCGGCGGCTCCGGATTCAGCGAATGCTATAGGGTCAGTTGCAATGCTGGCGCGGGCGGAGGCGGTGGCGGCGGCTCATCCTTCATCGAGAAGCACGCCGTGCGTCTTAAAAACGTCCAAGGGGGCGCGCCGCCGGGCAATGGTCAAGTCGTCATCAAGTGGTAGAGACACGCAATGAAGTGCGATCGACTGGACCATGAGGAAGCGTAAGATGCACGGAAGTGGAGCGGTGTGAGCGGTCTCGTCCGCTACCCCTCGCCGCTGCAAGGCCCGCAGGGTCTCGCTTGGGATGGCCAGTCGATGTGGCTGACGAGCGCCGCGAACGGTCGTTTATATGCACTCGATCCGAAGTCGTGGAATATTCGGCGCGAATTCGTTCCGCCGCATGAGTCCTTGGGTGTGACCTACACCGGCTCGGACTTTCGGCTGATCCTCGCTCCAGCGATTGACGAGCCCGACCTTGAACGCGACCGGCGATACGTTTATTCGTTTACGCCCGACAATGGGTTCGCCGCGTGCTTCCCGTGTCCGGATTTCTCCGGATCGTTTCTAGCGTATGCAGATGGGACGTTATATCTCTCACAAGCGTGGGACAAGAAGGTGATCGAGCTCAACGAGGCCGGTGCGCCTGTACGCGAAGTTCAACTCGAGAGGCGCCCTGTCGGTATGACGATCGTTGACCGTGCGTTCTATTTGGCGACCGTTGACGAAGATTGGGTTGACGGTCAGCTCCAGCGGCTTGGCGTCGATGCCCCGGCGTCATCGATCGAAACGCTGCGATCATTTCCTTTTAAACCGCGTAGCGTCGCTTACGATGGCGAGCGGTTTTGGACCGCCGACCGCAACAACCATGCTATCGTGTCCTTTACCTTGGCGATTTCCTAGCTACCTGACGCGTTCCTCGCCGTTGTTGACGACGGGCTTATATTGCCGCTCTCAGCAGGTGACGGCCAAAACGAAGTGCCTTAGGTCCTATGGCGTTATCGTAAAGAGGATCCCGAAATTTCTTGAGCCACCCAAGCCACCCTCTGCGGTCGTTCCGTAGAGCGCGCCACCTCGGGCGAGGAGCGGAGCAATCGGTTCGCTGCCGCCGCTGCCGCCCTCGAACGAGTGGATCACCTTTTCGTCACCGTTGGCTTTTAGGACGTAAACGACGCCGCAGCCATCCTCGCCGCCGCAACTGTAGTCGCCGCCCTTGTCCGTTGTGCCGAAGAACTTGCCATCAAAGATGGCAAAGCCAGCGTCGGGCAACCAGCCGTCGCCACCGTGGATACCGCCGAAACTGTGTACGATTTTGAAGCGCCCGGATGTCGTGATGCTGTAGGCCGTACCTTTGTCCGTCGCCCCGCCCGATTCGGTGGTTCCATAAAGCTTGTCGTGCGCGAAAATAAGATTTCCAGTTGGATACAGGCCGTCGTCTGCCGAACCGGTGAACGCATGCAGCGGCCGCTCGACGCCGTAGGGCGTAACGCTAAAGACGGTCCCGGTCTCGCCGGTTTCGGCGCCTTGGGTTACGCCGTACAGCGTTCCGCCGACATCCGTCAAGGTCCCGATGGGGCCCGCGCCGTCGCCACCGCCTTGAAAGCTATAAATGACCTGCTCCGCGCCCGACGTTGAAATCGTAAAAACGGTCCCGCAGCCGTTTCCGCTCGTCGAGCAACCGGTTCCGCCGGATGCCGTCGTTCCGTAAAGTGTACCGTTGAGGTCGAGCAGGCCGCCGTCCGGATTCGCGCCGTCCGCCGCGCCCTTGAAACTGTAGTACCACTGTTCCTTGCCGCTTGCGGCGTCGATGCTATAAACGGTTCCATTGCCGTGTTTCCCACCGCTGTACGTCGTTCCGTACAGCGTCTGGCCCACCAGCACGAGCTGCGACAGCGGCGTCTTACCATCTTTTTCGAAATCGTGAAAGTCGCGAACTCTGTCGCGCCGGTCCATCGTGTAAATCGTACCGTTTCCAAATCGGCCGCCGCACGACGTTGTTCCGTAAAGTTTGTGGCCAACGGCGATCGGCTCGCTCTCGGGATAGCACCCGTCGGACTCGTTAAACTCCCATAGCGTTTTAAAGCGCACGATGTCGCGCACAGCCGTTGTTGCGCCGCCGCCCGGCAATGCTGCAGAGCCGCCCAAACGAGCACACGCTGTGGCGCTGACAAGAAGAACGGTAATAAGAACGCGCGACGTCATCATGCGACCTCCTCTCGATTTCGTGGCAGCCGCTTCCGCTTCGTAGCTGGTCATGCCTGCGTCGCGCAGCTGGGCCGAGGAGAAGAATCGAACGATTCTGAAGGTGGGCTCGATGAGAACGTACCATCTCATACCGATCGTCTTGGCCATCCTTGTTGCCGGTTGCGCGCGCCAAGGAAGCAGCAGTACCATGCCGCTTAACATCGATGGCGCCGCGTTGCGCGCTCAGCGCGAAGCAACGACTTTCAAAACGCTCTACGTTTTCGATGGGAAGCACGGCGCCGAACCTACCGCTGGACTGACCGTGTCGAATGGCGTTCTTTATGGCACGACGTCTTCGGGCGGAAAACGCGATAGTGGCACGGTCTTCAGTCTGACGGTTGACGGCAAAGAAAAGGTGCTTCACAACTTTAACCGCCGTGAGTCTTTGCCGGACGCTCCGGTGCTGGCACTCGGTGGAGTACTGTATGGCACGACCACGTGGACCGGGAATGATCCCGGCGGCGGAGCATATGCCATCGAGGCGGACGGAAAGTTCCTCTGGAACCGTAATTTCAAGGGCCGCTACAACGGCTACAATCCGCAGGGAGGGCTGACGAGTCTCCACGATGTGCTGTACGGCACGATGTCCGAAGGGGGAGGCGGTTTGGACGGTGGTGCGTTTTATCGCGTGACGACCCGCGGCAAGGAGCGCGAGCTCTACGCTTTTAAGGGGTCGCCCGATGGAAGCGACCCGCAGGGTAATCTCCTGTTGCTAGACGGAGTGTTTTACGGCACGACGGCAGCCGGTGGATCCTCGGATCGGTCAGCCGGAACCGTCTTCCAAGTAACGTCGGCGGGCCGGGAAAAAGTCTTATACTCCTTCGAGGGCTACTCGCCCGGAGCCAAGCCGGTTGCCGGTCTCGTCGAGATGCGCGGAATGCTATACGGAACTACGGTAGAGGGCGGTGCAAACTACGATGGCGTCGTGTTTAGCACTACGACGTCCGGCAAGGAGCAGGTTGTCTACAACTTTGGCGGCCAGAGCGGCGACGGTCAACGCCCGATGGCGCCGCTCACCAAGTATAACGGCAAGCTTTACGGTACGACGTTCGCGGGCGGCGCTTACGGTTTGGGTACGGTATTTGAGGTTACGACGTCGGGTACGGAGAGGGTATTGCACAGCTTCAGCGGGGGGACCGACGGAGCGTACCCGCGGGCCGGGCTCGTCGCGTTTGATGGCCTTCTGTATGGCACCACGAGCGGCGGCTATGCCAGCCGCACCGATGGCACGGTTTTCGCAATATCGCCGTAAGGACGCAACTTCTGCACAACCCTTAACAGCCTACGTAACTGCCGGAGCGCCGCAGCTAGAGGTTCACCCAGCTGCCGTTTCGCAACACCTCAACCTTTGTAATCGGCTCGATTTCCCACGGCGTCGCGGTCCCACCGTCGGTTTCGCCAAATGACTCTTGATCGTATAGTAACCAGCCGGTAACACGGATACGATCGCCCTTTGCCACGCCGCGCAGATTTACTGGTCGCCAGGATGTAAAGGCGGCGCGCCATCGAGGGGTTATTTCGCCAAGAATAATTTGCTGGCCGTTTGTTACGCCTGGTCGCTTAGCCAGAAAGAGTTCAACGTCTTCGTCGCGTGGCAGCGTCGATCCGCAATTGCTCGGCTCACCCGTCTCGCGCGCGACCTGCAGAATGTAACCGGTGAACACAGCGCCCTGGGCCTCATGCGGTTCAATCGTCGCGCGTGCGGACGAGGGCCAGTTCGCGCGCATTGCGGGCGTGCCCGCGGGTAGGCCCGGCAGCTGTTTCATACTGGCAACGGTGATCGGATTGGCAGATCCCGGCGCGGTGCTGCGGTTCTTGAGAGTGTTTACTTGCGGGTCCCCGCCGGAACCGTGCGCGGGACAGCCCGCGAAAGAACCGGATGCGACGTTCGGAGCTGCCGAAGCCGGCACTAACGTCGCAAGAAGAATGGCAGCGATCACGGCTGCGATCGCGTGACGAGGAGCATACATCGTCCTTACCTCCTCCGCTAACATTCGCTTGACCCAGGGTCGCGTCCCTCATCGGACCGATCGAGCCGTCGGTTGCGATCATTTATCACGAATTGGATATCTAATTGAGGCCGCCGATATCGGGTGACCCTGCACCGCCAACATAAACATACAGTTTTTCGCCTGGCGACGCGGAAACGATCGCATGCACCAGTCCGCCGCGCCCAAACGCGGAGTAGTATCCCGACCTGGCTTCGCCAGCGCCGGCCGCGCCGAGCGCAACAATATCGAGCGATGTTACGCCAGCAGACACTTTAAATATCTGAGCGCTGCCGGTGTACTTAAATGTATGACGATCTGATAATGCTTTGTCGAGGTTCACGTTGTGGGACGCACCAACCGGCGGCTGCGATCCACCGCACCCTGCGAGCGTCGCGGCAGCAATGCAAACGCTTAGTGCGAGCCGGCTAGCTCTCGACTCGTCATCCTTCGTTTTATTCCTTGCATTTTGAGCGTCACGGCTTCAGCGCAAAGACGGTTCCATCGCCGTACGCGCTGCCCGCTGACGTCGTACCGTATAGCGTTCCGTTTACATCGATCAAACCGGCGAGCGGCGTTGCGCCATCGGAGCCGTATCCGAAGCTATGGAGAATCTTCTCTTCGCCGCCGGGACTCATGCTGAAGACGGTTCCCTTCCCGTACAAGCCTCCCTGAGAGGTGGTTCCGTAGAGGGGTACCGCTCACATTGAGCAACGAAGCTACGGACGCGCTTCCATCGGAGCTGGAGCCAAAATTATATATCGTCTTCAGGTTGCCGCTCGTCGTGATGCTGAAGGCCGTCCCGCCGTAGTAGAGAACCACCCCTCGGCGTCGTCCCGTACAACATGCCATCGACGTAGACCAAACCCGCAACGGGAGAGCCCCCGTCGGAACGGCCATAAGGGCAGGCATAAACTGTTTTCTCGATGCCGGTCGTGCTGATGCTAAACACCGTGCCCGCACCGAAACTAGCATACGATCCACCAGCCTCGGTCGTACCGTATAATGTACCCTTCACATCGACCAAGCTCGCGGCAGGGTATGCTCCATCGGAGTAAGGAGCGAAACTGTGCAGCACCTTCTCTCTGCCGCTTCTGCTAATCCTGAAAACTGTTCCGTACTGCTGGTTGGCGCCGCCGCTACATGTCGTGCCGTAGAGTTCGCCCCTTACGTCGATCAAACTCGCGAGGGGGTTCGCGCCGTCGCGATCGTAGTAGCCAAGAAAATGATGCAGCACTTTTTCCTTACCCGCCGTACTGACCGTGAATACGGTTCCGTCATTCGCTACGCTGCCCGTATACTCGGTCGTCCCGTACAGAACGCCCTTTGCCGCCGTTAGGCTCGCGCTAGGGTGATCTCCGTCGTTCAGTTTGGCAAAGGTGTCGGAGCTTGTACAGCAACTTCTCAGCGCCGCTCGTACTCATGCTGAAGACGGTACCGCCACCAGACTTGCCGCCATCAACCCCGCTTTCGGCTCCTGCGCATCATGCGGCTTGCCAAAACTGTAGAGCGTGTTGTAACCGTAGCTGCTGCTCGCGCGGCTTTGCTGCAGAGCGCCTGGCGCGCCGATCGGCGGCTGCGATCCGCCGCAGTCTGCCAGCATTGCCGCAAAGGCACATCCGCCTAGAACGTAACGGTAGAAATCCAAGGTTCTCATTTGCGTTGCTCCTCGGCGGCGGCGTCGGGCGACCTTTCGGCAGCGAATCCTTAGCCCCGCGTAGCGCCGGCGCCATGGGCGAGCGAAGTAACCTTAGGCTTCGGTGCCTTGCATATAAGGACGCATGGCCCGCAGTCGCCAAGCCATGGACAGGGCAGAGAACAGCTCTCGTGTCGGCTACCGCAACCACTTAGGGATCGCGCTTAGGGACGTTGCGAACGGCGGCCGCGAGAACCGCTTGACACACCCTGCGTCGAGCGTCGCTGTGGACGAAGTCTGCACGAAGCGCACTTCCAACCCCTCCAAGCACGGATCATCGTTGCTGTGGCCGCCGTTCGGAACAATGATTTGGCGCCCGTGCGAAAGATATGCAAGCTGGCGCGTCGCGTAGCGCCTGTCGGTCGCGGGATCATCCGCGCCGGAGATCATCAGCACGGGGACCGACGATCGCACGGGCTCAATGAAGCTCGGATCGGGCCGCCGCACGTTCCAAATGGCGCAAGAGGCTTGGCGCGCGTCTAAGATGCTGCCGGCCATGAAGGTATTTTTCGATTCGCGCTCCGCTTCCGCGGGTGTGATGAACGCGACCCCCTCCTGACAGTTCACACTGAAGTTATCGCCCATGGCCTGCTCACCTACGGTTCCCCCGAAAACTGCCTGCGCATAGGCAGCGATCGCCTTCGCGAGAGGAGTCGTATTCCCGCGTGCCGCCTCGTGGATCAAAAGCGGAACCAGAGCGGCGTTCTGTGGCGCGTACAGCAACAGGCGCACGGTGTCAGCGAATACCGGGCGCGAGAGGATGGCGCGCACGTCTTCCCCGGTACGTGTGTCACGGTAGCTCACGGGAATACCCGTCGTGCTCTGCGCGAGCACGCGGTAAAACTCTGTCAGAAATTCCGGAAAATGCGCATGGCAGATCGCGTCGCGCGCGCACGACCTTTCGAGGTCGTCGAGAGCGCGCTGCCCCGCCTGCAGTTGCGGCAAGGGAATCTTAAAGAACGTAGGTGCAACGCCGATCAGGAGGGCGCTTTGGACGGCATTGGGATACCGACGCATGTAGACGAGTGCCGCGGTCGTACCGTACGAGCCGCCGATCGCAATAACCTTATGGAATCCGAGACGTTGACGAACCGCCTCGAGGTCGTCCGCTGCCGCGTCAGTTCCGTAGGCGCTCAAATCGCTGGTCTTTGCTAGTCGTGCGCGGCAGCGGCGCACGGAATCGAGCGGAAAGATCTCAGCAAACACGTCGCTCACGTGAGGATACATCGGACATTGCAACTGATTCGATAGCCCTGTCCCACGCTGGTCGAGGAAGAGGATCTCGTGCGTTTTGCTTAGCGCCGCCGACAACGGGTAGCCCTGGATGCCACCATCGCTGAAGTCACTAATGACGCTCTCCCCCGGCCCGCCATCGAACCACACGATCGGCGTCTCCGAGCTGTGATGCTGAGGCGGTATGCGCACGAAGTGAAGAACGATTGTCCTGCCATCGGCTTTTGTTCGATCCTCCGGCGCGCGTAGCGTTCCACAAAGGGCAGGCAGCTTATCGTACGAGCACGCATGCTGCGAAAAGTCGCTGCCGGCCGCCGCGGCTGGCCATGCAAACAGCGAAGAGGCAACTGCCGACAGAATAAAAGACCAAGCGATGGTGCGGACCATCGCATGGACTTCCGGCGAGTTCGGGGGTGCTCCCGCGTTATGGAGCCAGGAGTTGTGCTCGGGCTCTTAATCCTCTTTCAACGAAAGGGGAGAGGCCGTCCAAATACATGACAAGGCAAGTGACGACCTCAGGCCACACTCTGGCGCCGCGCCTGCCCGACCGGACGCGCGCGATGTGCGCATTGCACCACCCCTCGGGACCGCTGCAAGCCATCGCGCGGCTCTCACGCGGCACGCACCCTCCCCCAACGCGCGCGGGCGCGAAGGCGCGCAATGTGCCACCCCCCTTGCGGCAGCCTGAACCCTCGCGCGACTGATTTCCTGGACGCCCAACCGCCCGAAAATTTGGAGCAATTTTTTTTCGCCGGTAACAAATACAAGAAATGAAGCCGCCAATCCCCAGCCGCCGCGATCCGTGCCGCCACGCATTAAGCGCCGCGATCCAAGCGGCTAAGGCGCAAGGCTGCTGCGAGCTAAGCCGCCGCGCTGCAAGGCGCAATGCGAGCTAGGCGCACCGATCTAAGCTGTTAAGCCCAAATGAAGACGGCCTCGCGAGCGCGAAGCCGTGCGCGGGGCAGTGGCGCGGGGGATAGGTCAGACCACAGCGATCTGCTATTACCGATGCGGCCTCGCCGAGCGCGGCCGGACTGGGCTACGGAGCGATGCTTACCGCCAGGCCCTGTGGGTTCGAGGGGCCGTTAGTAATGGCGTAAGTTGGCTCTCCACCCTTAGCGTAGGCCCAGAAATCAATTGGTTGCGTGCACGTACTATTAACGCCGACTACCGCAGCGCCTTGCTTTTCATTTACGGGCGTGTTCTTCTCCCCCACGATAAAGGGTTGGTAGACGTTGTTGTTGCCGCACTGGTCCTCAAGAACCGTTGTCCCAATCGACTTAAGATCGCCCGAAGGCAGTTCTCTGACGCGGTAAATCGCGGTCACTGTCGTACTCCTATATCCCGTCACGGCGAGCGTCAAGTGTGCTCCGTCCCATTGAACGCCTTGCGGGCTGTCGAGCTCCTGGTCGAACGAAACCCTCTGCAAGTGGTTTGCTCCGCGCGCAAGGCGACATACATCGTGCGGGGGGCTCTCAAAGTAAAGATTTCCTTGAGAATCGTACCCGGGCGGCTTAGGCATTCCGCATCGTCGGTTATAATACGTAAACGGAGTTCCCGATCCGCCGTGCCAAACCTGGACGTCACCGAGTCCACTTCCGCTCACTGGGTAAGTGTTGGCGACGGCGAGATCTCCGCGCGGCGAAACAGCGCAGCCGTAGCCGTAACCATTCGTTAACAGAGAAGCGACTGGCTCCGTGCCGCCGTGAGCGTATTCAACAGCCGCTCCTGCCTCGGCAAACCATACGTCGCCTTTGGCGTTCAACGCATGCGCCTTCTGCCGCTCCGAACCCCGTTAGCATGCCAACCAGCGCATGAGTGCGATAGTTAAAAACATAGACGTCGTTGCCGGTAGATACGTAGAGAAGCTCCTTTACTTTTTCGGCCTCAGGTTTCATCCACGACTCGCCACGATCGGCGTGCGCTGCGATCGCCGAGGGTTGCGGTATCGCGCCCGGCCCACCGATCGGCGGCTGCGATCCGCCGCACCCGGCGAGCATTGCCACAGCAGCGCAACTCGTAAGCGCGTGGCGGCCAGAACCTAGAACTCTCATCCTTCTCCTCTCGCAGTCTAAACGGATCAGGCGGCTCCGATAGTTCGTACTATTGCGCGTTCCGGCTCTGAAGACGTACGCGTTCTTTCGGGCGAATCGTGTTAGGAACGGACACTTACCGTGACTGCATTGAAAATCACGCCGTGCCCGCCTGGAGCCTTTAGTGTGCGGCGAGGCGCGCCTCCGGCGGGATACTTCCAGTAGTCAATGTTCGGCGTGGCTCTCCCATCCATCCCATAAGGAATGATGACCTGGTTATTTTTGATCCATGAGAGAAATACCGATTTCTTAATACCATTGATGGAAGTGCTGCTAACCACGGTCGCTGTGGACCCGCTTGCCGACAGTCGATTTAGCGTAACGGTTTGCGGAAGCTTTCTCATCTGTATATGTGACTGCAGGGCTATATAACTGCCATCCCATTGCACACGCTCGAATGATCCCTGGATTCTCGGCGTGATCGTCAGTGTTTCGAAAGCCTGCGTGTTCTTCTGCAGCTCAGTTAGGCCAGGAATCCCGCCTTGGCCAAAACCTTCGACAAACAGGTTCCCCACGTTATCGTAACCACAAGAGGCGGCATCCACGCTGGTTCTAAAGTACATCGCATTGCTGCTTCCACTCGGAAAGATTGCGACGTTGCCGCGACTGTCTCCAAAATACGTGACTGCTAGGTTGCCGGTTACCGGATCCACGGCGCAACCGACGGTTATGTTCGGAAGGTTGAAGCTTGCGCTCGGCGCCGTTGCGCCATGCGAGAATTCATCGACGCGGCTATCGACTGTCAAATAAACGTTGCCGGAGCTATCAGAGCACACGTCGGCGCCTCCCTCATTGATGGCACCGACTACTTTTCCTTGCGGATAGCTTAGGACGTATGTGCTGCCATCAGCTGCGCCGTAAATTAAATCACCTTTAGCGGACTTGCCATGCTCCGCCGTCTCGCGCTTTAGGGATGACCCTTGGGGATTTGTGGCAATAGATTGCGACGATCCGCCGCACCCCGCGAGCATCGCGGCAGCAACGCAGTTGCTGAGCGCGTAACGGCTGAGGACTCGATTTGTCACGTACCTTGCTCCCATGATCCGAGAACGCCTGGGCGCCCGAGCTCGTTCCTTTGCATCGAATTAAATCAGTGTTGCTGTCTTGTCGGCGATACGCTAACCGTAACACCTTGAAAGACCCAATACTTGGACTTCGGAAACTTTAGCACCACCTTTCGTTTGCCCCCCTTAGGATACGACCATATCCCAATTTTATTGAGACGCTGTGACTGTATCGAATAAGGCACCAAAACGTTGCCACCATAAATCCAACTGAGTGTAGTTTTTTTGATGTTGCCGTTGAGAGGGATTGTCTTCACAATGGTAGCCGCCGACCCCGAGATAGCCAACTTTATGATACTGACATGAGTCCCGTCGGCACCGAGGCCTTCATAGGTAAGGTTTGTGCCGTCCCATTGAAGCGCACCGGGTTGTCCGCGAAACTTACCGCTTACTGTCAGAGGAGTAAAAGTCGACTGACCACGGGCAAGTTCGGAAAGCGCAACCTTATCGTTTGCGAGTCCGTCCACGAAAAGATTGCCTGCGTTGTCGTAACCGCAGAAGAGCGAGTCAATGTTAGTGGAGTAGGTTGTCGGACTACCAGTTTCGTTCTTGAAAATAGCGGCGCAGATGCACGTCTTCCCCAGATAGCTGACGGCAAGATTGTTTGTTGTAGGATCCACGGAACAAGAATAACTATCAGAAGATTCGGGAAGCGTAAGCGTCGCTATCGGTGTCGTTCCACCGTGCAGAAACTCAAAAACCTGACTACCGCTTGGGATAAAGACATTCCCAGTCGCATCAGAACACGGGCCGCCTCCATTCGTCGAAATGCTGCCCACTATTTGCCCGTCTGGATATGTAAGCACGCAGGTGCCGCCGCATCCGCCGGTGGCATAGATCAAGTCATCGCTACGCGCCCGAGGCTTCATCCAAGATGCGCCACGATCGGCATGCGTTGCGATCGCGGAGCTTTGCGACATTGCGCCTGGCGCGCCGAGCGGCGGCTGCGATCCGCCGCACCCGGCGAGCATTGCCGCAGCCACGCAGTTGCTCAGCGCGTAACGGCTCAGTTCTCGACTCGTCATGGTTCGTTTGCTCCTTGCATTCTGACCGTCATGGCTTCAGCGCAAAGACGGTTCCTTCGCCGTACGTGCCGCCCGCTGACGTCGTACCATAGAGTTCGCCCTTTGCGAAAGTCAGGTAACCATTCGGGTCGCTGCCGTCGTCAGGATAACCACGGAATCTGTAGAGCACTTGTTTTGTGCCGGACGTGCTCATTTCAAACACCGTCCCGCATCCATCGCTGGAGCAGTAGTTTTTATCGTTGCCGCCCTTTTGCGTCGTGCCGTAAAGGAGATCGTTTGCACCATCTAGCCCCGCAGACGGGCTCGCACCGTCGCTACCACCCGCAAAGCTATGGAGTATCGCCTCGTTGCCGGACAGGGTGACGGAGAAAACCGCTCCGAGCCCGCTCGTGCCACCTCCTCCGGTGCCATACAGCACGTTGTTGAGCGCGACCAAGCCATTTGGCGATTGTGCATCATATGGCGGCCCTTTGAAACTATAGAGAAGTCTGACTTGGCCGGACTTGGTAACGGAGAAAACCGTCCCGCACCCGTGGCCGGAACACGCACTAAGGTCTCCCCCATTTAACGTCGTGCCATAGAGCGTCCCGTTTACCGCAACTAGGCTTCCGATGGGAAACTCGCCGTTTCGGGGCGCTTTATTGAAGCTGTAAAGAACCCGCTCCCCGCCTGAAATGGTAACGTGAAAGATCGCGCCACATCCATATGTTCTCGGGCGGCACTGACCCAGAGGAGGGTGACCACTTCCGCCGCGCAGCGTCGTTCCGTACAGCGTCCCGTTTACAGTTGCCAGCCCGCCGGACGGGTTATCGGCATCAGGTTTTCCCTGGAACTCGTAGATGACGCTTTGTTGGCCTGAAGTCAATATCGTAAACTACCCCGCAGCAGCCTCCACCATCGGCGGTGCCGTACAGCGTCCCGTTTAACGCGATGAGTCCTGACGTGGGTTTGCTGCCGTTCTTTCCTGAGTAACTGAAATCAAATAGGGCACGTTCCTTGCCGCCCTTAGTTATCTGAAAAACGGTTCCCGGATTATGATAGCCACCACCGCCGTAGGTTGTGCCATAAAAGGCCCCGTTGAGCGCGACGAGCCCTGCAAGAGGCTGTGCGCCGTCGTTGTAGTTTCCTTGAAAGCTATAAAGTGATTCGTAGTGATGCGAAGACGCTGCCCGAGCCGAGCCTCCATTGAGTAGTTGGCCTGGCGCGCCGATCGGCGGCTGCGATCCGCCGCACCCGGCGAGCAATGCGGCTGCGCTGATGCCTAACGCACAGCGACTAAATATTGAGGATTGCATGGCTACCAGCTAAAAACGACGAGGCCGTTGTTCGTTGCCTTCCACCCTCGCCAAAAATGCACGTTTGTCGCAGTCCGCTCTACGTACGACGAGCCGCCGCCGCCGCCGCCGCCAGAGCCCCCATAGTTCTCGGTACCACCACCAGCGCCGCCGCCGCCGCCGCCATAGTAGCCGCCTCCGCCACCTCCTCCGCCTCCGTCGTAACCGCAGTCGCCACTACCCTGGCACCACGCGCCGCCGTCGCCGCCTTTGTGAACCGACCCATGGCGCCCCGGTTCGCCGGACCCCGTATCGCCCTCACCACCGCTGCCACCAACGCCGCCAGTCTTCTGCGTTCCGCCGCCGCCACCACCTCCTTCCATGCTTGAGCTAGTGCCCCCAGTACCACTACCGCCCATGAGGCCGCCGCCGCCACCACCCAGCCCCGGATGGCAAAAGCTGATACAGGATCCGCTGCCACCACCTGCACCGCCTCCTCCGCCCGCAACCAAAACGCGGTCAGAGACTTTGTCGCCGCCCTCGCGTACGTCGGAAGCACCTCCGCCACCATTGCCGTTCGAGCTGAACTTGTCGCCGCCGTTACCGCCGCCGTTAAATCCGCCACCCGGTCCGGACGCATCGCCGCCGACGACCACGACCAAATCCTCTAGGTAAGTGACCGGAATAGCGGCGCTGACGCGACCGCCGTAACCCGTTTTTCCAGAACCGGCCCCGTTAGCGCCAAGCGCGATGACTCGAATCTGCGTAACGCCGTACGGCACTTCGAATATCTGCTTTGTGCCGGTGAACTTAAACGTGCGATGCCCCGAAACAGAGTTCGGCGTCCCGCTTACGGGCACGAGGCCGCTATCGGTGTGACGGCCGCACCCAGCCAGCATTGCCGAAGCAACGCAGCAGTTAAGGACGTAGCGACTAAGAACTCGATTTTTCACTTACCTTGCTCCCATGACCCGCGCGAACTCATTGGTATTCGACACGACTGACGCGCCCGACTTCGTCACTCGGGATCGCCATATTGCAGCTTGCCGCTGTGCGCCTTGAAATATGCGGGTCCGAGTGACGAGGATGGAATCGAATGGAAGGCCCGCGGCTTTTGACTGTAATTGAAAACATTGCCGATGCTCGTTGCCCGCACGTCCGTCGTTCCCAATGACCCGAGGCTAAAAGTATCCTCTATGTATTTGAGGATGCTTCCGAACTCGTACTGCGTGTGGGAAACGAAACCTCCGTTCTTCCCGGACCCGGTGCGGTCATACGGAGATATCACGAGCATGGGAACTCGAAAACCGAGGCCCCCGTAGTTGTCCTGAAATGGCGGCTTCGCGTTGTCGTAGAAGCCGCCCCAGTCATCCCAGATTACAACAACGACTGAGGAATCCCAGTATCCGCTCTGGCCGACGGCGTTGGCGACGCTGGCAACCCACTGCGGGCCAAGGTCCACGTTTCCTTGTAGATGATCGCCCGGATGGTCCGAGTTCTTGTCTTCGGGAATCACCCATGAAACGGCTGGCAGCGATCCACCCGAGATATCATCGAATATATTTGTCTCGGGCATCGAGACATTCGTTCCCCACTCAGGGCCGTTACGAACGGGATAGATTACGTCGAATGCGTTTAGAGTGGCTCCGGAGTTCCCTTTACACGCGTCAGATGGGGGGCAACAACTGCCTGGTGATCCGACGAAACACGGGGAATAATATTTCCATGAAACGCCAGCGCCATCGAGAAGATCCCGCAGCGTTGTGTAGTTTCCCGACGGATAACTCGGGAACTTGTTTGAGCATGGAAAAGGTCCGGTTGTCAAATACTTCCCAGACGTTGTAATAAGCTTGGTTGTCGATGGCGGGGCCGAATCACAGCCCCACGGCATCAGCGTCGGATTGTCGATGATGCTCTCAGTGCCATTAGGATTGGAGGCCGTCCCGTCTATCGCCGTGCCGCCGCGAATCAAATCTTGGTGAGCGGTAAAGCTGCCGCTTCCCTGAGTTTGAAACATCTCATCGGCGAGAACCCAACGCCGAGCGATATCCCAATAAGGTTCTATCAGCGACGGATCGACATATTCGTACGCGTATGCTCCCACCGGCTTTCCGTCGCCGATCTTGCCCCCGGACCCGCAGACGCCGTAATGTTCGTCATTAAAGCCGTCCATTTTTCCCCCGTCATAAGCGACCTTGAATGCGGCATTGCAGTGCGTGATATCGGTGGGAAGATATAGGTTGCCGGCCTTAAGGTACTGCTTCCTCTCACCATTGGCGGTCTTCCAGTGGCCAACTGTGGCGCCGTGGGCTCGCGGAAAAGTCGCAAACAGATTATCGAAACTGCGGTTTTCTTGTACGATCAGCACAACGTGTTGGATTTTCTGCGAGGTGCTATTAGGTTTGCCCAATGCCGAGGGTTGTAAGGCCGGAACGCTGGCGTACTCGCTGGTACATGACACGAGCGCGGCGGCTGCATAAAACGAGATGAACACTGATAGTAAGGATGGAAAACGAAACACGACGCATCGCCTCTCTGAAGTGCCTTCTTTCGCTCCATGAAAATCCACGGGCCAACCAACGTTTCGTGGTCGAAGCATCAGTTCCATCGCAACACGCCGCCGCGATTAGTGGCTCGAAGCGACCGGAGCAGGCGGCCACGAGTTGACGAAGCGGCTACGGCCTGACGCCGTGCTATGCTGCCGGGCTCGATATGATGATCGGCTATCCGAGAACGGCTCGGTGCCTGGGATCGTTCGGCGCAGCGCCTGTTAGGATGACGGCTGCAACCCGACGCGCTGCTCACCTACTCGATTTGTCGCGGAGGCGAACATAGGGAATAACGTTCTGCACTCTCCGATCTCCGATGAAATGCGGCACGCTCTAGATTTCGCCAGCCCATGCCGAAGAGATGCCCCGCATTCGGCATCAGCTATTCGGGATCAACTTCCGAGGCTCGCGGCGATCTTGAGCATGGGCGGTCAACAGACCACGGCGGCCGCAACGTCGTAAGCTTGCGCGAATGGTCGAAGCCGGAACCATAACTGGCGCGATGGACAGTTGCACCGAACACGGGCCGGCCTGCCTTACTTTTCATAGCAGGTACCGCGACCGCCATTCAGCAAAGCAAAAACTACGCTTTTTCGGCGAAGACTGTCCACTCTTGAGAACAGTACCTGGTGCTGCTACAGGTGCCTCGGCAGAACGATTCGCGCCAGCGGATGACATGATGATGGCGCAGCCTAAGCTCATGCGTGATGTGGCGCCCTTTCGAAACAATCAAGAGCGAGTCTGAGGGCAAAGAGGACTAGAGTTCCGGGGAAGGTCCTAGTCCTCGTCGAACGTTCAAGGGTTGAAGGAGCAGGCACTATGATTGATTTCCGTTTACGCGGTTACGCTTTAGGTGTTTGCGCGGCCGTTGCAATGCTTGCAGGATGCGGCGGTCAAGCCAGTAGCCGCGTCGTGCCCGCCACCGTGGTTCCCAACACTTTTCCGTACCAGGATTTTCTGAACCACAAAACGTTCAAGTACACGGGCAATGGACAGTATTTCAAGGTGCCGGCGGGCGTGAGACTGCTCAATGTCATTGCTCTCGGCGCTCACGGCTCTAGCCGGGCCGGCGATCCCGAAGCGCTTGGCGGGCGTGTTCATGCCATTATTCCGGTTACTCCGGAAGAAGTGCTGGTGGTGTACGTCGGCGGCAACGCTAATGGTCAGGCTGGCGGCTTTAATGGCGGCGCAGAAGGGGGGACGGGCGGCTTCGCCTGTTATGGCTACTGCAATGGATTCGGTGGCGGCGGCTCCACCGATATTCGGGCGGCCGGCGATAAGCTGAGCGATCGAATACTCGTTGCCGGCGGGGGCGGTGGCGAAGGAGCCGGCGGCGATGAAGGCTACGGCGGCGCCGGTGGCCCGGGCGGTCGTAAGGCTGGTGGCAGTGGGAGTTCAGGCACCAAGAACGGAGCCGGTGGCGGAGGCGGGGGCGGAACGCAACATCGCGGGGGTTCTGGCGGCATCGGCGGATATTACTACAGCTACCCTTACGCAGAGCCCGGCAATCCAGGATCGTCGGGCGAAGGCGGCAGCGGAGGCAATGGTCCCCAAGGAAGCGGCTACCCTGCAGGTGCCGGCGGTGGCGGAGGCGGCGGTGGCTACTACGGTGGCGGCGGCGGCGGTGCCGGCTCTTCCTATTATTTTGGCGGCGATGCAGGCGGAGGCGGCGGCGGAGGCTCGTCTTACGTCGAGCGCAGCGCCACGAACGAGCGTATGTGGAGAGGGTGGAAAGAGTCGGCGGGTAACGGGTTAGTCGTCATCAATTGGCAGTGAAAGACCCCGCAGCTCATTTGAGCGGCGGACGGCCGCCTCAACCTAGTGAGCTACGCTAAGCGTTTCAGCAGTAGGTCATAGCCCTTATGTGCGGTCCCGGAGCGGTTCTGCGTGTACACACGCCTAGAGATGGCGCCTGTGCCAGTGCTAGGCTAAGCCCTAGCTCGGTGAATCCAAGGCGCAACGCGTTAAGCGTCGCGATCCAAGCCGCCAAGAGTGCGAGGCGTAACGGCCGCGCTGCGAACCAGAGGCGCGGGGTGAGGTCACACCTCTAACGGGCTGCGACGCTAACCGTTACGGCGCGCTGCGAGACTTCATTGCTGCCATGTCGGATTATTCGAAACGGTTCGCCACCCTCTGGATATTTCCAAAACCCGATCGGGTTACCGTGAACGTCACCATAAGATGCGATGATCGTGCGCCCGGCGATCCAAAACGGTCCGAGCCGGGTGTGTGCCTGCCCAGGACCGCGAAGGCGCGTGACACCCATAACGTTGCCTTCCGATCCGGTTATGTCGACTCGTAGAACAGCCGCACCATATTTATCTCCGTACCCAACCGCCAAATGATGACCATCCCACTGAATCGGTCCGGCCTTTCGAATCGTTCGGTCCAGAGCAATACTGCCAAAGTGCTCGCTTCCTACTGCGCGTTCGTCGAGCTCAAATGCGCCACTCTTGTTCGTGCCATCTACGTAGAGATTGCCGGCATCGTCGTAGCCGCAAAACGCATAATCGAAAAGGTTTGGCGCCCTGTAAGTTTTAGGAGTACCGCGAGCGTGGGAAAAAATGACGACGTTGCCGGACCGTTTTTCCTGCGCAGTGTTGGCGACGGCGAGGTCTTCGGTTTTCGGATCAACGGCGCAACCGCTTGGCCAGGTATTCGGGCGATCGCGGAGGACGCGGGGGCCACGTCCATCTTGGTCATACACCAAAACCGAGAACCCACTGCCGTCGCCACTGATGACAAACACGTGGCCAAGTCGATCGGCGCACATATTGTACGGAGCTCCGCCGCTGTAGTCCTCAAGCCATCCGAGATACTTGCCAGCAGGGTAAGAAAAAGTACAGATACCTGTGAATGGCCGCGAAACACAGCCATCAGCCCAAAGCTGATCGCCATTGGCGGGCCCGTGGGACGAATTTCTGCCCGCAGCCGGGCGCTCTTGAGGGGCGTTGCTTTGCGGCATCGCGCCCGGCGGCTGCGCTCCGCCGCACCCTGCCAGCAATGTCGCTGCCACGCAGCTTGTTAGCGCGCAGCGGCTAAAACCTAGAATACTCATCTTCGTCCTCTCGCAGTCTAAACGGATCGGCGGCGGCTCCGACGATTCGGCGTCGGGCATATGGTCGCCTCGATTTCAGAGGTGCCAGCCGGTCCCGCGAGCGCGAAGCGGTGGAGTAGGGCAGAGGCTATCTCCGGGCGACGCTCACGGTAATGCCGAGCGCAATCCCAGGCAAATTCTTGCCCTTAGCAAGCATGACGGTCTGCAACGGTCGCCCACCGCGTGGATAACTCCAAAATCCAATCTTTCGTGCCTGGGGACCTCCGCCGTTCCCTGGCGTAATGATTGAATGACCTTGAATCCAAAAGAACTTTATGTAAGCGAAGGACTCGCGAAGCACTGTTGCCCCGACAACTGATCCAATCGAACCCGCAACCGCTACCGGGGAGACCGTCACGGGCTTTTTCGGGAACGCATTGGTCACGGCAACGTATTCACCGTCCCATTGAAGGAAGTTCCCCCCGCGAAAATCTCCGTTTACCGTGACGTTCTTGAATGTCGCGCGGCCCGAGGGAAGCTCCGCGATAAGAAACTGTCGGCCTTCGGTTGATGCCCCTACATAGAGGTTTCCTTGGTTATCATAGCTACAGGTTGCCCCAAGGTTGGCGGTCGCGTCAAAGTACTTTTGAGGGCTGCCCGAGGCCCCTTTGAAGATCGACACGCTGCCTCTATCTGAGGTATCGCGATTCAGAGTTGCGAGATTCCCGGAAGCGGGATCGACGCTGCAGTAGAACGGCTGCGCGTTTGGGTAAAGAGTCGCGATCGGGCTCGTTCCGCCATGAGCGTACTCGACAACCTTGCTATCCATGGAATCTGGAATGAATACGTTGCCCGCTTTATCGGAACATATTCCAAAGGGTGAATCGACGCCAATTTGCCCGACAAGTTGGCCTTGGGGATACGTAAAGACGTAGACGCCCACCGCATCATCTGCCACATAGAGCAAATCCTTGATCTTTGCCTCCGGCAGCATCCACGTCTTGCCACGACCGGCGTGCGCTGCGAGCGCAGAGGTTTGCGGCATCGTACCCAGCGCGGCGATCGGCGGCTGCGATCCGCCGCAGCCTGCGAGCGTTGCCGAAGCAACGCAGCAGCTAAGGGAGCAGCGACTAAGAACTCGATTTTTCACTTGCCTTGCTCCATGATCCGAAAACGGCTCGGCACCCGAGATTGTTCGGCCGGCGGGGCTCAGTCCCATGCGGAGCGAGCGGCCACGTGAAGAGGGGCGGTGGGGACTAATGCTTGGCGAGGCTTAGTGTCAAACCGTACACGTCCTTAAGCCCGGTCTTGATTTTTTGCACCGGAGAACCGCCGGATGGATATCTCCAAGTTCCCACCGCGTCGTCGCCGGATTTCGCCGTTATCAGCTTTCCGTTGTAGATCCAGAATTGCACACGATCGTTGTACACTTCATTTTCCTTTGCCGCGTTGAGGAACTGGAGCGTGTCGACGACCGTCCCGGCCGATCCCGATACTTGTACTCGGTAAATCAATGTCGGACCGTTAGTATGCCGCGTTCCGCCAGGTGGCGTGTCTGTAATGGCGAGATACTCGCCATCCCATTGAACGGGGGCGCTATCGCCAAACGTCTCGTCCAAAAGGATATCTGTAAGCGTCCCGCTGCCTTTTGACAACTCGAAGAGGGTGCCGTAGCTGACGCCTCCGGTTGTGGCAAAAATGTTGCCCTTATTGTCGTAAGTGCACCAGGTAAGACTGCCGGGTCCGTTAGAGTAAACAGTTGGCGAGCCACTAGCATTCGCATAGACCGCAATATTCTCTAGCATATCGGGAGTGCCGTTCCCACCGGCTAGGGCGAGGTCCCCTGTAGTGGGGTCTACAGCGCAACTCAACGGATAATTTCCAGAATCGTCGAGAACTTTAATGGGATCGGTCTTACCGTGGGCATACTCGATTACTTCCGTCGCGTTTGTCACTACGAAGACATCGCCATTGTTGTCCGAGCACAAGCCTTCCCCAGCGCCGCCACCAAGCATGCCTACGAGCTTACCCTTTGGGTATGTAAAAACAAGTACTCCGGGCCAAACGGTAGACACATATATAAGGTTCTCGCTCTTGGCTTCCGGCAGCATCCACGACTTGCCACGATCGGCGTTTGCTGCGATCGCCGAGGCTTGCGGCATCGCGCCCGGCGCGCCGATCGGCGGCTGCGATCCATCGCAGGCGGCGACTAGCAAAGCACTTGCTACAACTCCGAGCGTCGCGCGCACAACTGCGGTCCCCGTCATTGCCAACTCAAAACTATTAGAAAAGTAGCAATCGTTTCCGGTGGAGATAGAGATTTGAGAGCGCGAAGTTGACGATCAGCCGGTGCGCGTTCTTCGCGATGCCGCGATATCGAACTTTTACGAACCCGAAGATGCGCTTGACGACGTGAAACGGATGCTCGACACGAGCGCGCACGCGCGCCTTTGTTCGATGGGCTTGCCGCTGGCGCTCGGATAGGCTTTTCCGGCGCGCCGAACAGTGATGGGTGAAGTCGGCAGCATGAGGGGCATGCGCCCGAATCAACGCCGTCTTTCCTCGGTAGGCCGAATCACCCCAGACGCGGGTTTCGTCGCCATGGAGCAGTTCGGGCAGCAAGTGGCTGTCGTGAACGTTGGCCGGCGTCGCTGCAAAGGAATGAACGATCTTCAGCCGGCTGTCAACACCGATGTGCGCTTTCATCCCGAAGTGCCACTCGTTGCCCTTCATGGTCTGGTGCATCTCGGGATCGCGCTGACCTTCGGCGTTTTTCGTCGAGCTTGGCGCCGCGTAGACCGTCGCCGGTAGCATTTTTCCAGTTTTTCCACGTGCGTCCGCTGATCGCCTTCGGCTCGATGTACGAAGAGCCGCCTCCTCCCCCGCCGCCTTCACATTCATAGCAGTAATCATAGTCGTAACCGCCGCCCGCGCCGCCGCCCCCGCCACCGTAATAACCGCCGCCGCCGCCACCACCGCCGCCCCCACCGTAGTCGTGGCGGTGGTGACCGCCGCCGCCGCGACCGCCGGCGCCAAATAGTCCACGTCGTCCATTCCCTCCAGCTCGCCCGTAAAAGTCTCCGCCTTTGCCCCCGCTGCCTCCCGACGTCTGCGTACCGCCGGTGCCTCCGCCGCCGTCACGGCTGCCGCTAGAGAAGCCGCCGATACCGTCCCGGCCGACGAGTCCGCCGCCTGCTCCGCCTGCGCCTTGCAGACCATAGTAGTCCTGGTTCGCTCCACCGGCACCACCCCCGCCGGCGGCAACAATAATCCGGTTACTTAAGCCATCGCCGCCTTCGCGCACGTCCGATGCGCCGCCGCCGCGAAATCCTTTCATCGAGCAGCCGCAATCGCCGGAACGGCCGCCGGATGCGCCGCCGTTATAACCGCCGACTGCGCCCGAGCCTCCGACAACGATTATCAAGTCCTCTCCACCCGTTACGGAGACTACTGCCACAACTCGTCCTCCCCACGCCGCAGCGACGCCATATTCGTCGGTGCCGGTCTCTCCGGCAGCACCACGCGCCACAACTTTGATCGACGTGACTCCGGCGGGAACGACGAACGATTGCCTCCTTCCGACGAAGTGGAATGTCTTGTGGTACGGAAGAACGTCACCGCTATCGCTCATTGCCCCGAGTACGCTGATCCGCGACTCTGACCCGCTGCAGGCCGACAGGAGTGCCGCCGCAGCGCCAATTGAAAGCACTTGGCAAAAACGTCGATTCATGCGTCCCTCCGAAGTGGCTTGGTCGAGGGCCTAGCGCTTCGACGGGATTTGGTGGTTCCCCGGAGACTTAAGTCTGCACTCCAAGAGAGCCGAGGGCCCCGCGACCGATAGGGCAACCGAGGCGCGCTTGCCGCCGGTTCGAGGTTCCTTCAATATCCGTTCGAGTGCCATTGAACGAGTAGGGCTTGCTTTGATAAGCCGGCCTCGGCGCGTGGCCGCGCTTTCCGCGACTGAAATCCTAAGCTGGCAAAAATGAACCAGCGAACATTTTTGCGCAAAGTGGTCGTCCTCTTACGAAGCGCGGCCACCAAATGGCCACCGTGGCGCTTCGAGCGCTCTAAAATGTGCGTAAGATAAGGCCCATACTTTTTGGGATGGCCGGGGGTCGAACCCGGACGCTCTTTCGAGCAACGGATTTTAAGTCCGTAGTGTCTGCCTATTCCACCACCATCCCACGGCGGAGCGGCTTATTGCTGGTAGTGCTCGACGATCTCGCCGCTTCGCATGTCTGCCGCATCCGGATCCTGGCCCGCGTGGCGGCGGGCGCGCCGCTGGCGCAGCAGATCCCAATACTGATCGAGCCGCACCGTGATCTCGTCGAGGCGCGCGCGATCGGTCTCGGTAAGGTGTCCGCTCTTCGCCGTGCTCGAGCAGACGATGCTCTTCGGCGATCAGGCCTTCGATGTGTTCGTGAATCTGCGGATCGTTCATGAGCGGATTCCTCTTCGGGCTTTCGGTGCTGCGGGAGGCGCGTGGCGTTGTCCTGCATCGCGCTCTTGCAGCAGCACGCCCAGCAGCAGGTCGGCCGCGGTTGCGATCCCCTTCTCGCACTTGAGCAGCTCCATCGCCGTTTCGAGCACGATGATGCCCGCCGGCAGAATGTCCGCGCGCTGCGGCTTCATCCCCTCGACCTTTTTGCGCTCCTCGAGCGGCATCTGCCGCAGCATCTCGAGCACCCGCGCGAGAGCCGCGCGGTCGAGCGAAAAAGACGAAAGCAACGTTCGCTTACCGCGCACGATCGCCGCAGTCGTCGTCGCGCTGCCGCCGACGAAGGCGAGCTTTTCAACGGCGTCCTGCTCGGCAAGTGGCTGCAGCGCTTCTCTCGCCAGCTCGCGAGCGCGTTCGATGGCATCATCGCCGACCGCACCCCCGGCGCCCCGCAGCTCGGGCACGGCCTCCGTCAAACGGACGGCGCCGATCTCACACGAGATTACCGTCTCCGGTTCGGTCGACGTGCCGGCGGCGTACTCGGTGCTGCCGCCGCCGCAATCGAGGACGCCGGCGCGCTCGCCGCGCAGCATTCCGAAGGCGGTCAGTCCTCCGCGATAGGAAGCAATCGCTTCTTCTTCGCCCGAGAGAACTCGCAGCGGCACGCCGAGCGTCTCTTGCACTCGCTGCGCGAAGGCTTCGCCGTTGTCGGCCCGGCGCAAGGCGCTCGTCGAGATCGCAAAGAGCCGGACGTAGTGTCCGCGGATCGCCCGCTGGAACGCGACGATGGCATCGAGCGTTCGCGCCATCGCTTCGTCGCCGAGATGTCCGCGCTCACCCAAGCCTTCGCCGATGCGCGTTCCGGTCGAACGCGCGACCTCAACGCGTGGATTCTCCGGCTCGACGTCGGCGAGCAACATGCGCGTCGAGTTCGTGCCGATCGAGATGACGGCGTATCGTTTGCTCATCGAACGGGCGCCGGCGAGCTAAGCTTCGTGCCGGATCGCAAAGAACGCGGCGCGGCGCTTCTTGCGTAGGAAGTGGCGCTCGGCGGCAGGCATCGCATCGGCAGGTTCCCACTCCTCGGTACTCTTAAGATAAGAGGCAATTTGTTCTTCGAGCTCGTCGTCGCGAATCTGCGGCGCGAGAGAAACCGCGCAACGGCGCCCCTCCCGCCGGACCTCGAAGGCCAGACGTTTGCGCCGCAAGAGCGACCGCTGGTACTGCTCTTGATGCGACTGGACGTCGGCCGCGCTGGCGCTGGCGAGATCGCCGCCCTCGAGCCGCACGAGTGCGCCGTAGGCGTTGAGGTTGATCACGATGCCGTTGGCCGTATCGTTCACGGAGTCGATGTCGCCGCCGGGGCCGGCGCGGGCGAGATGAAGACCAGAGCTTCGTTCGGCCTGACGAGGCGCAGGCGGTCGTGGATCTCGGGGACGGCACCCTCGGGGTCGCGTAGGCGGTTCAGCTCGCGCTGCTGCTCGTCCCGCTGCCGCTCGAGCGAAGCGATGTCGGCCCGGAGCGAAGAAAGCTGACGCGCCGCCGCGACGTTCTGGCCGATCGCACGTACGAATTGCACGATCACGAGCGAAGCGACGAGTAGGATAAGCGCCGCAGTCATAGCCCGACCGGCGGCGACGAGCACGGGACGAGCACGCGTTAGCGCGCCGTTCGTGCGGGCTCTAAGCTTTCTGCCTGCCATTCACCAAGTCGACGATACTTTCGATACCGCTGCTCCAAGAGCATCTCCGGAGACAAGACGGTCAAGCGCTGCAAGGCTGCATCTACGGCATCGAGCGTTCGCGTCACGATATCCTGCGCGTTTCGATGCGCCCCGCCCAGCGGCTCGGGGAGTATTTCATCCGCGATGCCGAAGCGCTGCAAGTCATGAGCGGTTAACTTCAACCGCGCCGCTGCTTCTTCCGCTTTGCCCGCATCGGACCAGAGAATTGCCGCGCAGCCTTCCGGCGAAGCGACCGAGTACGTGCTGTGCTCGAGCATCATCACGTGATCGGCAATTGCGAGCGCCAGCGCGCCGCCGGAGCCGCCTTCACCGATGACCGTCGTAACGATCGGCACCGGCGCCCTCGAAAAGGCTTGCAGGCAGACGGCGATCGCCTCGGATTGCGCGTGCTCCTCTGAGGTGATGCCGGGATCGGCGCCTTTGGTATCGACGAACGTCACGATCGGCAGACGCAGGCGCGCGGCGAGCTTCGCGAGGCGCGTCGCTTTGCGGTATCCCTCGGGCGCCGGCATGCCGAAATTCCGACGCAGATTTTCCTTGGTATCGCGACCCCGCTGCTGACCCATCAGCATCACCGGACGGCCTCGCAGCATGGCAAATCCGCCCACGATCGAGGGATCGTCGCGAAAGTGTCGGTCGCCGTGCAGTTCGTCGAAGCGGTCGAAGCGCGAGATGTAGTCGAGCGAGGTTGGACGGTTGGGATGGCGCGCCATGTGCACCTTCTCCCAGGGTGTGAGCGTCCCGAAGAACTCGTGCAGAATTTGCTGGTACCGTCGCTCGAGGGCGCCGATTTCGCTGGACATGTCCAGCGACTGCGCGGCCGAGGATTCGCGCAGCTCCGAGATGCGCCGCTCCAGTTCGACGAGCCGCTTCTCGCGTTCGACGATCAAATTGTTACTCATGCGCGGCGTACTCCAGCAGACGCACCAGCGTCTCTTTGAGATTGCGCCGGTCGACGACCATGTCGATCGCACCCTTTTCGAGGAGAAACTCGGCGGTCTGGAACTGGTCGGGGAGGCGCTGGCGAATCGTCTGCTCGATCACCCGGCGCCCGGCGAAGCCGATCATGGCCTTCGATTCTGCCACGATGACGTCGGCTTGGAACGCGAACGAGGCGGAGACGCCGCCGCTGGTCGGATCGGTCAAGACCACGACGAAAAAATTTCCCTCATCCATGAAGCGCGAAACGGCGGCGGTCGTCTTGGCCATCTGCATCAGCGCAAGCATGCCCTCTTCCATGCGGGCCCCGCCCGAGGCCGAAAAGATAATGCAGGGAACCCGCTGGCGGCGCGCCTCTTCCAGCAGCAGGGTGATGCGCTCGCCCGCGACCTGTCCCATCGTGCCACCGCGAAAATGAAAGTCCATGATCGCGAGCGCCACCCGATGGCCGTCGATCGACGCGAAGCCGCAGACGACCGATTCGGAGATGCCGCTGCGCTCGCGATCGGCGCTGAGCTTGGCGGGGTACGTGCGCTTATCGGTCCAGCCCAGAGGATCTTGGGGCAACACGTCGCCGCCGATCTCGGTGAACTCTCCGTTGTCGGCGATCGAGTCGATGCGGTCGTAGGCGTGCATCCGGAAGTGGTAACCGCAGCGCGAGCAGACGAAAAGATTCGCGGCGAGATCGCGCTGGTAGAGTACCTCGCCGCACTTTTGGCACTTGCTCCACATCGCGGCGTCGCCCGCTTCGGGCTCCCTCGCGCGGCGGGCCGGCAGCCAATCAGGCCTTGGCATTCGAACGCCGCTCCTTCGGCACTTTCGGGAACAGCCAGGCCGAGTAGAGCCTGCGCAGCTGCCGAAGGTAATTGAATATCTCGCGTTCGTTGAGCTTCGATTGACCGGCGACGCGATCGGTGAAAACGTACGGAATCTCGACGGCCTTCCCGTAGTGCGCTTTTGCGATCACCTCGAGCCCGATCTTGAAACCGATTGGATCTAGCTCGACACCGTCGAGCGCCTCGCGGCGGACGAGAAAGAAGCCGCTCGTCACGTCCTTCACGCTCGTCAGCGGACGCGCGAGCCAGCAGGCGACGCGCGACGTGATGATGCGACGCGTCGGCCAGTTTTCGATGCCGCCGCCGGCGACGTAGCGGCTTCCGACGGCCAAGCCGTACTCGCCCGAGGCGAGCGCGGCGGCCATTTTCGGCAGGGCCTTGACGTCGTGGCTAAAGTCGGCATCCATCGCGCCGAGGACAACCGATTCGCGGCGCGCGATCGCCCAGCCCTCGATCACCGCGCTGGAAAGGCCCAGCTTGCCGGCGCGGTGCAGGCAGCGCACGGGCAAATCTTTGGAGAGCCGGTCGACGATCGCGCCGGTGCCGTCCGGCGAGTTGTCGTCGACGACGATCACTTCACCGTCGAGGCCGTTTTCTGCAAACGTCTGCGCAAGCGCGCGCAGCAGCTTCTCGATGCCGGCGGCCTCGTTATAGGTGGGGATGACGAGCGAGAACGGGAGTGGCATGCGCAACCGCAGACTCTACGACGCCAGGGACCCAATCACCGCCAGCAGTACGAGCGCGGCCGTATCGGTACGCAGGACGCGCTGGCCGAGCCAGAGCATTACGGCGCCCTTCCCGGCGGCGAGCTCGGCTTCGGCGTGCGTGAAGCCGCCTTCAGGCCCCACGACGACCAGGAGTCGCCCGTGGGCCGGGAGGGCCTCGCGCAGGCGTTGGTGGAGTGGTGCCGCGGCGGCGAGCTCCCAGGCAAACAGGACGGCGTCGTACTCCCCAAAGCGCGCGAGCAGCCCGTCGAAATCGAGCGGATCGAGAATCTGCGGAAGCGTCTTGCGGCCGCACTGCGCCGCCGCCGTACGCGCGATTCTCCGCCAGCGAGAGAGCTTCTCGGCGCCGACCTCGCGCCGCACGCTTCGCTCGCAGACGAACGGCAGAAAAGCTTCGACGCCGAGCTCCGTGCCTTTTTCGACGACGAACTCCATGCGTTGCCCCTTGGGTACGGCTTGCCCGACGTCGATCTGCAGTGCTGCGGCGGACGCTGCTACTTCGATTTCGCGGGTGATTTCGGCACGGACGGATCTCGCAATTTCGCGGATCGTCGCGCTGAAGGTTCGCGCCCTCGAATCGATCAGCACGATCTCGTCGCCGGCTTTCAAGCGCAGGACGTGCTCGATCTTGTGCGCGTCGGTTCCCCCGATCTCTACGACGCTTCCGATCTCTTTCGCGCCTTCGACGAAGAAGCGGCGCGCGGCGGTCACTCCGGGCGAAACGCGTCCTTCACGCGTTCGAAGAAGCTGCGCTCGTCGATGACGTCACCGCCCGCGTGCGCGTACTCCTCGAGCGCTTCACGCTGCTGCCGGTTCATCTTCGTCGGGACGACGACATGCACGGTAACGTGGTGGTCGCCGTGCTGCGAGCCGCGCACGCTCGGCATCCCGAAGCCGCGCAAGCGTAGTCGCGAGCCCGACTGGGTGCCGGCCGGCAGCGCCACTTCGACATCGCCGTGCAGGGACGGCACGTCGACCGTCGCGCCGAGCGCCACCGTCGGAAAACTCACCGGCACGTTAACGAACGTATCGCGACCCTCGCGACGGAAGAGCTTGTGCGGCGTGATGCGCAGATACACGTAGAGGTCGCCAGGGGGTCCGCCCTGCGAGCCGGCCTCTCCGTTGGCGGCGATGCGAATCCGCGAGCCGTCGTCGACGCCTGCGGGAACGTTTACGGTGAGGTGCGCTTCGCGTTCGCTCTTGCCATGGCCGTTGCAGGCCTCGCAGGGCGCAGAGATGATATGGCCCTCGCCGCCGCAGCGCGTGCACGCGGATTGCGTGACGATTTGCCCTAGCGGGGTCTGCCGCGCCGAGCGCATCGTTCCCGTGCCGCGGCAGCGATCGCAGGGAGCGATGATCGTGCCGGGTTTTGCGCCGCTCCCTTTACAGGTTTCGCACTGCCCGAGGCGGTTGAAGGCGATGTCTTTGGTCGTTCCGGCGAACGCCTCTTCGAGCGAGATCTCGAGGTCGTAGCGGAGATCGGAGCCGCGCTCGGGGCCGGCGTGGCGTGGCTGCGGCCCGCGCATGCCGCTAAAAAACATGTCGAAGATGTCGCCGAACCCGCCATTTGCAAAGAAATCGCCCGGGGCGGCCGAGGCGCCGTTGCCGACGACGCCAAAGCGATCGTACTGCGCTCGCTTGCTGGGGTCGGAGAGCACCTCGTAGGCTTCGTTGATCTCTTTAAAGTGATGCTCGGCCTTCGACTTATCCTCGGCAACATCGGGATGATGCTGACGCGCGAGGCTGCGATAGGCTCGCTTAATCTCATCCCCCGAGGCGTCGCGAGCAACGCCGAGGGTCCCATAGTAATCCGTCGCGGGCATCTTACGCTATGTGATCGACGTCCGAAAGCCGATGGCTTAGCGTCTCTGCCGTTCCCGAGGCCAGCGCCAGCAGACGCGCGTACGGCATGCGCCGCGGTCCGAGGATTGAGAGCATTCCCAGCGCGTGCGGGCCGAAACGATACGGAACGGTAACGATCGAGAGGTCCGCGAGCTCCTCGCTTCCCAACTCGTGCCCGATCTTGACGCTGGCGGTCTCGGCGGTCATCGCGTCGGCGACGAGTTGATAGAGCGTCTTCTGCTCTTCGATGATCCGCAGAATCGAGCGCAGCTTACGCAAATCCTGAAACTCCGGCTGGTCGAGCAGATTCTGCGCGCCCGCAGCGGCAATCGCCGGCTGTTCGCTCGCGAGCGCGGAGAGGCACGCGTTGACGACCGCGAGGCGCAGATCGTCGGAGACGCCGGCTTGATTGGCAGCGCGGGCGATCTCAGCTTCCGTCACCTCACGCATCGAGCGGTTGGCGAGGCCGGCATTGAGCGCGTTGGAAAAGCGGGTGAGATCGTCGGGCTGCACCTCAGCACCAAGTTCGAAGAGGCTCTGCGCGGCGACGCCGAGCGAGGTGACGACGATCGCCACGCCGGTGTGCGGAGAGAGCCAGATCAGCTGGATGTGCTTGAAGGTGGGCGTCTCTTGCTGCGGCTTGGTGACGAAGGCAAGGTTATTCGAAAGCCGGCCGAGCAGGCGCGTCGTGTGGTCGATGATCTCGTCGAGCTCGCGGGTCGCGTCGGAGAGCTCGTCGCGGATGCGGCGCCGCTCGTTCTGGTTCAATTCCTCGGGCTGCATGAGCTGGTCGACGTAGGTGCGGTAGCCGGCGTCTGAGGGGATCCGCCCGGCCGAGGTGTGTGGCTGGGTTAAATACCCGCTCGCCTCGAGCTCCGCCATCTCGTTGCGGACGGTCGCCGAGCTGATGCCAAGGTTGTATTTCTGAGTGAGCACCTGGGAGCCGACGGGTTCGGCGGTTGCTATATACTCGTATACAACCGTCGCCAGGATGTAGGCCTTCCGCTTGTCGAGGCCGCCGCTTTCTACCACGCCCCCTACTGTAGCACTCCGGAGGCCCGAGTGCTAGCCGTAGGGGATGCTTGGGCGCGCTCGATTGCTTGGCCAAGCTCCTCCCAGCTCAGGCCGCCGACCGAGACGTACGAGACGGAGCCGCTCGGATCGAGAACGAGGGTAACCGGGATCTTGGAGACCGAGTACAAGCGCGAAATGGCGCCCTGCAAGTCCTCGACGAGCGGCAAGTGGATCTCCCACGTTTGCAGATAGCTCGCCGCGACACCCGGATCTTCGTTGGAGATCGTCACGATGTCAACGCGGTCGCCGTAGAGTTTCCTTGCGCGAACGAAATCGTGCAGTTCTTTCGTGCAGACGGCACACCAGCTCGCCCAAAAGTCGACGACGACAACGTGGCCGCGCAGGTCGTAAAGGTAACGCGTTCCGTGCTTCGTTGGAATCGCAAAGTTCGGCGGGGGCGCATCGTATCGAATCGTTGCGAGCCCCGTTTGCGCGGGCGCGGTGAGCGCCGCGAGGACGAGTGCGGCCAGCATGGTTTTCTGACGCAGAGATTCGGCAGGCATGACCGTTCGGCCCTCGTAAGTCGCATTATGAGCCATGCCATCGAGGCGCTCTTTGAGGAGAGCCGGCGCTTTCCACCGTCGCCTGATTTCGCAAAGCAAGCCAATGCGAGCACCGGCCTGTACGAGCAAGCCGAGCGGGACTACCTCGCTTTCTGGGCCGAGTGGGCGAGAAAGCTCGAATGGAGCAAGCCCTTCACGACGACGCTCGAGTGGAACGAGCCGTTCGCAAAATGGTTCGGCGACGGCGAGCTCAACGTCTCGGTCAATTGCCTCGACCGTCACGTACGCGCCGGGCGCGGCGAGAAGATCGCCTTCTACTTCGAGGGAGAGCCGGGCGACCGCCGCACGATCACCTACGCGCAGCTGCTCGAAGAGGTCGGCCGCTTCGCCAACGGACTGCGAACGCTGGGCATCAAGAAGGGCGATCGCGTCGCGATCTACATGCCGATGATTCCGGAGCTGCCGATCGCGCTGCTGGCGTGCGCGCGAATCGGCGCGCCCCACTCGGTGATCTTCGGCGGCTTTTCGCCCGAATCGATCGTCGATCGTGTCAACGACGCGAGCTGCGTCGCGCTGATCACGGCGGACTACGGCTGGCGCCGCGGGCATAAGGTGCCGCTCAAACGCAACTGCGACATCGCGATGGAGCGCACGCCTTCGATCAAACACTGCATCGTTGCGCGGCGGATCGGCGACGAGGTCTTTATGCACGAGGGGCGCGACGCCTGGTGGGACGAGATCGTCGCCGGAGAGTCGACGGAGTGCGCACCCGAGCCGATGAACGCCGAGGATCTGCTCTTCCTTCTCTACACGAGCGGCACGACGGCGAAGCCGAAAGGCATCAAGCATACTACCGGCGGTTATCTGACGCACGTCACGATGACCCACAAGCTGGTCTTCGATCTCAAAGAAGAGAGCGACATCTATTGGTGTACGGCCGACATCGGCTGGGTTACCGGACACTCGTACATCGTATACGGACCGCTGGCGAACGGCGCGACCGGCGTCATCTACGAAGGCACGCCCGATTTTCCCGATAAGGATCGCTTCTGGGAGATCGTCGAGCGCTATCGCGTGACGATTCTCTACACCGCACCGACCGCGATACGTACGTTCATGAAGTGGGGCACCGAGTACCCTGCGCGCCACGACCTCTCGTCGCTGCGCGTGCTCGGCACCGTCGGCGAACCGATCAATCCCGAAGCGTGGATGTGGTATCGCGAGTGGATCGGCGCGAACAAAACGCCGGTCGTCAACACGTGGTGGCAAACGGAGACCGGCGGCATCATGATCTCACCGCTGCCGGGGGTGACGACGCTGCTTCCGGGTAGCGCGACGCACCCGTTGCCCGGCATCGCGGCGGACGTCGTCAACGAACGCGGCGAGCCGGTACCGCTCGGCGGCGGCGGGTACGCCGTACTGACGCGCCCGTGGCCGGGAATGCTGCGGGGCATCTGGGGTGACGACGAGCGCTACGTGCAGACCTACTGGGCGAAGTTCCCGCATCTCTATTTTGCGGGCGACGGCGCGCGGCGCGACGCCGAAGGTAACTACTGGTTCATGGGCAGGATCGACGACGTAATGAACGTCAGCGGCCACCGCCTCTCGACCACGGAGGTCGAAAGCGCGCTCGTCGATCATCCGAAGGTCGCCGAAGCGGCCGTCTGCGGAAAACTCGACGAGATGACCGGGCAGGCCGTCTACGCCTTCGTTTCGCTCAAAGGCGCCCAGACGGGCTCGCCGGAGCTCGCCGACGAGCTGCGCGACCACGTCGCTTTGAAGCTGGGTAAGTTTACGCGGCCGAAGTACGTCACGTTCACGCAGGAGCTTCCCAAGACGCGCAGCGGCAAGATCATGCGTCGCCTGCTCCGGGATATCGCCGAGGGCCGCACGCTCGGCGATACGACGACGCTGGCGGACTCGTCGATCGTTGCCGAGCTCGCCGAGCGCGCGAAGACCGAGGTCACGCAAGAGGATTAGGGGGCACCGAACCATCCGTCAGGGCCGAATCGAGCGTTCCATTGGAGAATGAGGAAGCTTTGGCGATAGCGTTCGCGGCACACGAGCGCTCGGCGTTCGCGCAAGCGTACCGGCAGTACGCCGCACTGCTCTATTCGGCGGCCTACAACGTCCTGCGTAACCGCGACGAGGCGCAGGATTGCGTGCACGACGCGATTGCGAAGCTTTGGCGTTCGCGCGCGCCGTATTCGGAGAAGCGGGGCTCGTTGCGAAGCTTTCTCGTCGTCTGCGTCCGCAACGAGGCGATCTCGCGGCGCCGGCGGGCAGTTAATCGGGCTCGGTTGAGCGGGCGGCTGGCGTCGCTAGCGGAGGAGCACGCGGAGCTGGAGGCGGGCGATCCGATCGAACGCGATCGTCTGCGCAACGCGGTCGCCCGCCTTCCCGACGATCAGCGGACGGCGTTGTCGATGGCGTTCTACGACGGCAAAACGCACACCGAAATCGCAGCCGAACTGCAGCAGCCGCTCGGAACGATTAAAAGCCGCATCAGTCTCGGATTGCGCAAACTCGCTTCGGCTCTGGATTCCGGCGGCTCGGAGAGGTCAACGTGAACGGCCACGTCGACGATCGCGCGGCCCTCTACGCGCTGGGCGCACTCGATGAAAGCGAAGCTGCGACGGTGCGGGAACACGTTGCGCAGTGCCTTGCGTGCGCGCAGGCGGTCGGCGCCGCAGAGGCAGACGTTGCATTGGCGGCCTCGCTCGAACCTCGTTTTGAGGCGCCGGCGGCGCTCGGTTCGCGCATCGAGCGTTTGCTTTCCGGCGAGGAGGTCCGCGCAATCGACGGCAAGCGCCGGTGGAGCGCTTCGGCATCCCCGTGGCTCGCGGTCGCGGCGGCGTTCGTTATCGGCGTTCTGCCTTCGGCCTACTTCATGCGCGAGAACCGGACGATGCATAACGCAATGGCCGTGCAGAGCGAGGCGATGGGCCGGCTGGCGACCTCGGCGCACCGAGTCGCCGCCTTCCAGCCGATGCCGGCGATGCCAGAAGGCTCGAGCGCGTCGGTCGCTTACGCGTCTGGCGGCCAGTGGTACGTCATCGTCGTAAAAGACGTCACCCGTTCGCTGGGGGTCGCGTGGATGCACGACGGGCGGCAGACGATGCTGGGGCAGGTCGTGCCGCACGGCGACGTCGCGATGCTCTATCTTCCGAAGAGCCACCGGATGGATCAGCTTGCGTTGATGGACGGCGGACAAGTCGTCGCGCAAGCCTCGCTAAGCTATTAGGGAACCTCGGCTCGCCGCCGCAGGCGATCTCAAGAGACGTCTTCCCGTGCGAAGAAGGGTGCGAGATCGTCGAGGTGTTCGATGCGCAATGCCGGCGGCAGGGCCGAAAGAATTTCCGCGCCGTAGCGCGTCGAGGAGGCGCGTCCGTCGAGCAGCGCCATCAATCCGCGATCGCTGCCGCTGCGAATGAGGCGCCCGAAGCCTTGTTTGAGGCGCACCGTCGCCGCGGGGACCATGTAGTGTTCGAAGCCATCGAGGCCCCGCGCTTCCAGCGCCCGCACGCGTGCCATCACGAGCGGATCGCTCGGTGAGGGAAACGGCAGACGATCGATGATCACGCACGAAAGCGCGTCGCCGGCGACGTCGATGCCTTCCCAAAACGTGCCGGTGCCGAAGAGCACGGCGTTGGGCGTGCGGCGGAACCAATCGATCAGGTGCGAACGCGGCAGCTGCCCTTGCAGGCGAACGGGATACGCGAGACGCTCGCGCAGCAGCGCGTAGACTTCGCGCAGCCTCGCATAAGAAGTAAAGAGCACGAAGGCGCGGCCGCGGCTGCGATCCAGGCATTCCTCGACCAGCGGCGCGGCGCGGCGCGCGAACTCCGGCGACTTCGGGTTGTACGCGGCCGGCGCGATGAAGAGCCGCGCTTGGCGCGCGTAGTCGAACGGTGAAGGCGCAACGAGCTCCTGTGCGTCGTCGATTCCGAGTTGGCGCCGTGCGAACTCGAACGACCCGTTCGTCGAGAGCGTCGCGCTCGTGAGTATGACGCTCGGCGTGCGCGCGAAGAGCGTGGCACGCAGAAAATCGGCGACTTCGTGCGGCGCGCAGTGTACGGAGTAGCGCCCGTCGGCGTCGCTGCGTTCGGCCCAAGCGATCGTTTCGTCGGACCCGGCTTCGATCCGATCGATGACCGCCTCGTGCGCGACGACCGTTCGCAGCATCAAATCGCGCCGGCGCTCGGCTTCGCCCGGATCGCCGCCGCCTTTGTGCTTTCGCGCATCCATCCAATTGGCGAAGAGCCAGTTTTCGAGGTCGTACAGCGTTTGGCGAAGGCTTCCCAGCGGCGCCCGTGCCTCTTCGTTGGCGGCGAGCGGATAGCGATCGCCGGGAACGCGCGCGAGCGACGCCTCCAAACGGGCGACGGCGGCTTCGACCTCCCCTTCGAATGCCGAGGGCAGCTCGTACGTGCGGCGCATCTTGCGCAGCATCCGTCCGATGCTGCTTCCGGAGAGCACCGCGGTGACGGCGTCGGTCGCCCAGCGCTCGCACTGGTGTGCTTCGTCGAGCACGGCGACGTCGTACGCCGGGAGCAACCCACCGCCGCCGGCCAAATCGAGAAAGAAGAGCGCGTGGTTTACGACGATGACGTCGGCGTATTTCGCCTCGTCGCGTTTATTGAAATAAAAGCAATCACGGAAATGCGGGCAGTATTCCCCGACGCACTCGTCGGCGTCGGCATCGAGCTGTTCCCATTCGACGGCGGGCGGCAGAAACGAAAGCTCGGCGCGATCGCCGGTTCGCGTGCGAGCTCCCCAGTCCCAGACGCGCTGCATCGACGGCGACGGGGCGAGCAGCCGGTCAGCGCGCATGCGTTCGAATTTCTCGCGACAGAGATAATGCGAGCGACCCTTTAGCAGCGTAACGCGAATCGGCCGGCCGAGTGCCGCTTCGACCAGAGGAATGTCTTTATATACGAGCTGTTCTTGCAGCGCGATGGTGCCGGTCGAGAGCACGACCTTCTTTCCGCTGCGCACCGCCGGCACGAGATAGGCTAACGACTTTCCAACGCCTGTTCCCGCTTCGACGATCGTGTGAATGTTTTCCAAGATGCCGCGCTCGACGAGCTGGGCCATCTGCAGCTGTCCGGGGCGGGGTTCGTAGCCGGGCAGCTTTCGCGCGATCGGTCCGTCAGATCCGAAGATCCGCTCGAGCGTCTCGGTCACGGCGTGGGGCGAGGATCGTTGGGCGCTTCGTACTCCGTTTCCAGCGCTCGTCCGGTCGTAGCGTCGACGACGACCGGCGCGACGCGGCGCGGCGGTACGTAGATCGCGAACGTCGCGATGAAGCCGGCGAGAAGGCCGGCGACGTGCGCCGGCCAGGAGATGACCGGGACCGTAAACGTGATGATCAGGTTGATGACGAGGATGCCGACGTTGGCGCGCACGAGATCCATCCCGGGCTTTCCGAGTTTGAATCCAACCGCAAAGAGTGCGCCGAAGAGTCCGAATATCGCGCCGCTGGCGCCGAGCGTCGGCGTGGTCGGATTGCTCAAATACACCACGCCCAGTCCGGAGGCGACGAGCGAAATGACATACACGAAGAGCATCCGCCATGGTCCCAGCGCGAACTCGATGAAGCGCCCGACGGACCACAGCGACAACATATTCACGCCGATGTGCAATAGTCCGCCGTGCAAAAAGGCTCCGCTGAAGATTCGCCACCATTGTCCGCCTTGCAGAACGGCCGCGGGATACAACGCGCCTTCAACGAGCACGTTCTGACTGCGTTGCGTCGTAAAGCCGCCCAGTACGCCCGGGCCACCGGCGTACAGCTCCCAAAGAAACCCAAGGACGTTGAGCGCGATGAGGAAGCGGGTGATCACTCGATCATTACCGTGCGCGCCAGCTCGAGAGAGATCGCGTGGCGTCCGCCCCCGACTTCAATCGTCAGCGGACCACCGAGCGGCGCCTTTTCGATTACCTTCAACTTCACGCCGGGGCGCAATCCAACCTGATCGAGATAGCGCAGAATTTCCGGCATTTGCTCGGTGACGCCCGAGACGGTCACGCGCTTTCCAGGGTCGACCTGCGCGAGCGGCACGCCGGTGCGGATCGGCTCGGTCAGGTCTTTCGGGGGAATCGGGTGGCCATGCGGGCAGGTGCGCGGATCGCCGAGTACCTTCACCAGGCGCTCTTCGACGCGGTCGGTGATGGCGTGCTCGAGAATGCAGGCTTCGGCGTACACTTCGTCCCACGGCATTTTCAAAACGTCGGTCAGCAAACGCTCCGCGAGGCGGTTTCGCCGGACCACGCCGACCGCAACCTCCAATCCCTTGCGCGTGAGCTTGATATCGCCGCGGACCTCGTGCTCGACGAAACCATCGTTCACGAGTTTCTTGAGCATCCCGGAGACGGACGCGGGCGCAACTCCGAGTTCGCTCGCGAGCGCGGACGTCGTCACGCCGGGACCCTCGCGCTCTAAGCGGTAGATCGCCTTCATATACATTTCGAACGATTCGGCGAAGTGCGAATGGGAATGGCCGGGCATGCTTTCTCTAACTTCTCGATTGCTCGCGAAGTTCCGCAACGGCCCGCTCGATTTCGCCGAGCATCGCCGCTTTTTCGGGCGGCGGGGCAAACGACGCTTCGACGGCGTTGCGCACGTAACGCTCCAGGGCGGCCGCGCCGGCCGACCGCTCAACGATCCGGTATTCCTGCGTAATAGAGGTCTCGAAGAGCGAGGGGTCGTCGGCATCGATCGTCACGAGGCAGCCGTGGCGGTCGAAATCTTCGTACGGATGAGGATGTCCCTGCAGGGCGACGCCGGTCAGCCGGTTCGACGTCGGACAGATCTCCAGGGCCGCGCGCCGTTCCGCGAGCAATTCGACGACCTTCGGATCTTCGAGCGCCCGGATTCCGTGGCCGATTCGTTCCGCGCCGAGCAGCTCGAGGGCGTCTCGCACGCTCGCCGCGCCGTCCGCTTCGCCGGCGTGCGCTACGCCGTGCAGCCCGTGTGCGCGCGCATACGCGAAGGGTTCGGCGAAAAGACGCGCGGGAAAGCGCTGCTCGTCGCCGCCGAGCGAAACGCCGATCACGTCCAAGTCGCTCATTTCTGCGGCGGCCCGAGCCATCGCCATCGCGCTCTCGACACCGAAGTTTCGCGTGAGATCCGGCAGCAGGCGAAAGGTCGCGCGCGGGCGGGCCTCGCGCAGTTCGGCGACGACGGCTTCCATCGTCGCGCGAACGTTGAGTTCAGGCTGAAAAAACGTCCAGACGGACGGCGAGACGAAAAGTTCTCCATAGATCACCCCGTGACCAAGCGCGTCCTCGACGAACTCACGTGCCAGGCGTGCGTAATCTTCGGGATCCTTCAGCGACCGGCTGACTGCTGCAAAGAGGTAGAGAAACTCGCGATGGCTTCCAAAGCGGTAGGGTTCGCGTGGATCGACCTGCGGCTCGTCGAGGGCACCGCTGGTCCCGGGCGGCGCTGTGGGATGATACCGCAGCGGCACGCGATGCTTCCCGGCCAACTCGACGAACGTCGCAGCGCGCAGCGTGCCTTCGAGGTGGCAGTGCAGGTGAATCTTTGGAATTCGCTCGGCAAGCGAGCCGGTCCTCATGGGGCCGCTCTTCGGCGCCGGCAGGGGCAAAACCGGGCTCGTCGTATTTCAATCGGTCGCGACGCGGGGTGGAGCAGTCCGGTAGCTCGTCGGGCTCATAACCCGAAGGTCGGTGGTTCAAATCCACCCCCCGCAACCAAATCCGGGTCCTGCACACGTCAGGACCCATTTGTTTTCACCTCGGAACTTTGGGAGACCGCCAATGACCGACGAGAGCACGATCAGTTTTGCCAAAGACATCCGCCCCATGTTCACCGACATTGACGTCGAGCACATGAAGGGCTTGGGCATCGATCTCTCCAGCTACGACGCCGTTCAATCGTACGCCGAAGCGATTTACCGGACCGTGAGCAACGGAACGATGCCGCCACCGGGAACCGGGGAGCGCTGGACGCCCGAGATGTGCGAGAAGTTCAAAGCGTGGCAGCGCGCTAACTGCCCGCCGTAGCAGAACGCCTTCGTTGGCCTAGCGAATCGACGCGCTTTCAACGAGCGCGGTTCCGTCGCGGAGTTCGACTCGTTCGAAGCGCGGCTGCCCGCGGACGAAGAGTTCGCTCGTCGCACCTCGCGCTGCCGTCGTTCCCAGCCGCGTGGATTGCATTCCACGAAGCCCATAGACGTCGAACCGCCGGCTTCCCGAAACGATGACGTAGTACCACGAGCGATCGCGCGCGTAGATGACCTTGGCCGGCGGACTGCCGCTGAACTGCGCGTGTGAAAAGTGGCTGTCGATCATCGCGAGCGTTGCGACGCCGGGTTGCGGAGCGGAACGCGGGACCAGCCATCCGAGAACGAAGGCGGCCGCGATCGCCGCCGGGATCCACCACGCGAAAGCCTTGCGGGACCGAGCGATCGGCAGAACGTTGCCCTGACGGCGCGGAACGTCAACGGCTTTGCTGCCGCGCTCGAGCGCGAGCAGCGTCTCCTCCGCCTCGCCGACTCGCCGCAGGCACTGCGCACAATGAGCGATGTGCGCCTCGAGCCCGGCTTGCTCGCGTTCGTCGAGCGCACCGAGGGCATAGAGTTCCGCCGCTTCGCCGGCGTGCACGTCAGACTCCATTGGCCGTCTCCGGGATCAGCGAACGCCGCAGCGCTCGCAGGGCCGCGCTGAGCCGCGTCTTGACGGTTCCGAGCGGAATAGCAAGGTGTGCTGCGACCTCGGCAAGCGTCATCCCCCGATAGTACGCCAGTTGCACGACGTCGGCTTGATCTTTCGTCAGCGCCGCCAACGCTTTGCCGATCCGCTCGCGCTCGATCGGATCGTCCTCGAGCGTGTATTCGCCGGGCGGGTCGAGTCGCTTGATGGACTCGCGCCCCCGCGCGCTGCTTCGCAGCTGCATCAGCGCACGGTTGCGGACGCAGGTCACGAGGAAAGCCTCCAGGCTGCCGCGCGCAGCCGAGTAAGCCGACTCGCGGTGCCAAACGTGCAAGAAGACGTCGTGCACGCACTCGCGAGCCGCCTCGCCATCGCGCAACAGCCGGAGCGCCGTCGCGTATAGGCGGCCTCCGAAACGATCGTAGGCCGTCTCGTACGCGGCGGCGTCCCGGCGTTCGAACGCAAGTTCCAGCGGCTCGTCGCGCACGCTAGCCGAGCGGACGATCCTCGAATCGAAGGTTGCCGTCATCGATTTCGACCGTGCGGTAGCCGATCGCATGCAGGAGGTCGTCGTGGGGAAGGGTCACCGGTCCCGGTTTCGGCGCGCTCCCCGGTTTTGGCTGCGGGTAGGCGGTCGCGTCGGCGCTTGCAAAGCGAATGTTGCCTTCCTGGTGCGTGACGATCTGGTGGATGTGCCCGTTGAGGACGGTGACGTGGTCGAAAGGCTGCAACATCGCCAAGGCCTTCGACCCATCCTCGGTCGTCCAGCCCCACTGCGGGAAAAGCGCGTAGAGCGGGACGTGGGTAAAGACGACGACCGGCGTCGTTTTTGCGACTGGCGAGAGGTCCTTTGCGAGCCAGGCGAGTTGATCTGCGCCCATCAGGCCCATCTTCTCGAAGTTGAAGACGTTGAGCAGGACGATATAGTGAACCCCGCTCTGATCCCACGAAGCCCAGCCGCCCGCGGTCGAGTGCGGTATTTTGAAGTTCGATAGGTACGTCGCGAAGTCGTTACCGATGACGTCGTGCTCGCCCGGCAACGCGACGAGCGGCGCCCTCAACGTCGAGAGTATCGCCCGTGCATCGTCGAACTGCGCCGGCGTCGAGAGGTGCGTGATGTCGCCCGTATGCACGACGAACGACGGCTGCGCCGGCATCGCATTGATGGCGTCAACCGCCATCTTCAGCGTCGCGGAGACGTCGGGATTGGCCGCTTGATGGAATCCGATGTGGCTGTCGCTGATCTGCACGAACTCGACGGTGCCGTTTGCGACCGCGAGCGCGCGGCCGGTCATCAAGCCTCCCGCGCCGAGGGTATAAGCGATTCCGGCGCCCGTCCAGGCAACGTGCTCTAAAAATGACGCGCGCTTCATTGCACGGCCGCCTCGACGACGATCGTCCCCTTCATGAAGGGGTGAAGCTCGCAAAAGTACTTGTAGACGCCCGGTTTTGCAAACGTGTGATGCCAGATACCGCTCGTATCGAGGCCCTTTGAATCGAAGGCACCGTCGGTCGCGGTGACGGTGTGGGCGTCGTCGTCGGCATTGGTAAAGGTGACGCTCTGGCCCGCGGTTACGGTCAGCGTGGCGGGGACGAAGCTGTCGTTTTGGATCTTCACTGCCGGAGGCGCCGAGGCGCCGGCGGGTGTCGCCAGCAGCACGGAAAGAATCAGGATCAGGTGGTTCATGTCCTCGATATGCCGCGGCGGCCCAAACGGTTTTTAGCTCTTTTCGCTTTTTTCCGCCGAATGGTACTTGCGACGGATTTCGTCGAGGTTGACGGTCGGCGCCGGAAACTTCATCCCGAACGACTCCAGCGTTTCGACGACGATCTTTGAGACCGCCAGGTTGCGAAACCACTTGTGCTTCGCCGGAATGACGTACCAGGGCGCGTACGACGTGCTCGTCCTCTCTAAAACCTCCTCGTACGCTTTCGTGTAGTCTTTGAAAAACGCGCGCTCGCTGTAGTCCGCTTCGCTGATCTTCCATTGCCGCGCCGGATCGTCGAGGCGCTTCTTGAAGCGGCGCAACTGCTCTTTTTCGGAGATGTGCAGAAAGAACTTCAGGATCGTGGTGCCCGCCAACGACAAATTTCGTTCGAACTCGTTGATCAGTTCGTAGCGCTTCGACCAGACGGATTTTGGAACGAGCTGATGGACGCGAACGACCAGGACGTCTTCGTACTGCGACCGGTTGAAGATTACGAACTCACCTTTGGCCGGCGCTCGAAGGTGGACGCGCCAAAGGAAATCGTGATCGAGCTCTTCGCGCGATGGCTCCTTGAACGAATAGGCCCGCGCTCCCGCAGGATTGAGCCCGTCGAAGACGTGCCGGACGGTTCCGTCTTTCCCCGATGCGTCCATCCCTTGCAGAACGACGAGCACCGAGCGTTGATGATTTGCGTACAGGAGGTATTGAAGATCGCAGAGCCGCTTGTCGTCGCGCTGCATATCGGTGCGCGCCGCGCGGCGGTTATCGTGCCGTCCGGTAAAGCCTGATTCGATCTCGGAGAGCCGAACGCGGGTGCCCGGCCGCACCCCCAAGAGCTTGCGGTAGCTCAAGCGAGCAATCCGGTCTCTTTCCCTACTTTTTCGAAGGCCGCCAGCGCCCGGTCCATCTCTTCCGTGGTAAGCGCGGCGCTGATCTGGACGCGAATGCGCGCCGTACCTTCGGGCACGACCGGGTAGCCGAAGCCGGTAACGAAGACCCCGTTTTTGAGCAGCTGGTCGCTCACGGTAATGGCAAATGCCGTCTCGCCGACGATGATCGGAACGATCGCGCTCTCGCTCTCCAGCGGCTTGTAGCCGATGCGTTTGAGGCCTTCGCGGAAGTAGCTCGTCTTTTCGCGGAGTGCGTCCACGAGCTCCGGGTGCGCTTCGAGGTATTCGATCGCCGCGAGCGAGCTGCAGGCAACCGTTGCCGGAAGCGCGTTGGAGAAAAGCTGCGGGCGCGAGCGCTGTATCAGCGTGTCGATCAGCGCGTTGCTCCCGGCGACGAAGCCGCCGGCCGCGCCTCCGAGCGCCTTGCCCAGCGTCCCCGTGATGATGTCGACTTTTCCCGTCAGACCGTAGTGTTCGATCGTTCCGCGCCCAGTCTTGCCCATCACGCCGGTCCCGTGTGAATCGTCGACGATCGCGATCGCACCATATTTTTTCGCCAGCTCGACGATCTCGGGAAGCTTGGCGAGGTCGCCCTCCATCGAGAAGACGCCGTCGGTGACGATCACGATGGGGAAGCAGCCTTGCACGGCCTTGAGCTTCTCTTCGAGCTCGCCCATGTTGCTGTGTTTGTAGCGCTCCCGACGCGCCTTCGAGGCCAGTCGCACACCATCGATGATCGACGCGTGGTTGAGCTCGTCGGAGACGATCGCCGAGCCCGCGTCGCAGATCGTCGCGAAGAGGCCGGTATTGGCGTTCCAGCAAGAAACGTACGAGAGCGACGCCTCGGTGCCCAAGAACTCTGCGATTCGTTCTTCGAGCGTGCGGTGGATGTCGAAGGTACCGCAGATGAAGCGCACCGATGCGGTGCCGGCTCCGTACTTTTCCAGGCCCCGTATGCCGGCATCGACGACCTCTGCAAGGTCGGCGAGGCCGAGATAGTTGTTGCTGGAGAGCACGATGACGTCGCCGGCTTCCTCCATGTGCACTTCGGGCGCCATCGCCGTCGTCAAGTGACGGAGGCGCTTATAGGTCCCGGCCTTCTTGAGCGCGTCGAGGTCGCTTTGCAGCTTTTCTTCGAAAGCCTGATTCATGATGTCGAAGGTGCTCCTTTGAAATCGAGAACGATCTTGGCCGCCTCGCCTTTGCTCATCAAATCGAACGCGCGATCGAAATCCGTGTACGGCAGCACGTGGGTGATGATCGCGCGCGGGTCCACGCGTCCGCTGCGCACGAGCGCCTCCGTTTGGTACCAGGTTTCGAACATCCGCCGGCCGTTGATCCCGAGCACCGTCAGCCCCTTGAAGATGATGCGCTCGGCGAGATTGAGGTTCACATTGTCGGCCGGTATTCCGAGCAGCGCCGCGCGGCCGCCGTTGCGGACCAGCTGCAGCCCGAGGTCGATGGCGGCGCCGCTGCCCGACATCTCGAGGAGCACGTCAACGCCGTCACCGCGAGTGCGGCGCTTGATCTCGTCGACGAGATCGCTCTGCGTCGCGCTAAAGGTGGCATCGGCTCCCAGGCTCTTTGCCAGCTCGAGCTTCGCGGGGTTGACGTCGATCGCGAAGACGAAGCTGGCGCCGGCAGCTCGCGCGACCGGAATCGCCATCAGTCCGATCGAGCCGACGCCGGTAATCGCCACGCTGCGCACGCTGACGCCGGCGGCCATCACGGTATGCACCGCATTGCCGAGCGGATCGAAAATCGCCGCAACTTCGTCGGGGATCGACGGATCGAGCCGCCAGACGTTGTACTCGGGAATCGCGATGTACTCGGCAAAGGCGCCGTCGCGATCGACGCCGATAATCTTCACGCGCTCGCAGATGTGCGCGTTTCCGGTACGGCAGAGCAGGCAGGTGAGATCGGCGATGTGGCCTTCCGCCGAGACGCGTTCGCCGGCGCGCACCGAATGAACGGCGTCGCCGACCGCGGCGACGGTGCCCATGAACTCATGCCCGACTACGAGCGGCGGCTTGATGCGGTGCTGCGCCCATGCGTCCCAGGAGTAGATGTGGTGGTCGGTCCCGCAGAGCCCGGCCTTTTCAACCCGGATGAGCACGTCGGTCGGTCCGATCTGCGGAATCGGAACGTCGGTCAAGCGAAAACCGGGCCCAGGGCCCGGTTTGACGAGCGCCTTCATCGTCGAAGCCATGTCGCTGCTCTATTGCACGCGATAAAGCGCGAACCCCCGCGCCGGCGGCCAGGGAAGTTCCTAGCTGGCGCGCTTCCCGTCCGGGAAGACCGCGAGGTCGCGCGGGGTGATGAAGATCTCCTCGCCCTTATGGAGTGCGAGGTCAGCGAAACGCTGCTGCGGCAGTTCGATGTGAACGGCTGCCGCCCACTCGGTCGTCGCTTCGACCTTGACGACCGGCCCAGCCGCGTTGATGTGCCTGATCGTAACGCGCAGCGAGTTCGCGTCGGCCGGCCGGCGGGCGATATCGAGATCGTGCGGGCGGACGAAGACCAAGTGCCCCGTCGCTTCCGGATCGATGCGCGTGGTGCCGTCGTCGACGCGACCGTGAAACAGATTTACGTTCCCCAAAAAATTGTAGACAAACGAGCTTGCCGGATGATGGTAAACCTCTTCGGGCGAACCGACCTGCTCGATGTGGCCGCCGTTCATCACCGCAACCGTGTCGGCGACTTCCAGCGCCTCATCTTGATCGTGCGTCACGAATACGCTCGTGACGCCGACCTCGTCGTGCAGTTGTCGCAGCCAGCGGCGCAGTTCTTGGCGGACCTTTGCGTCGAGCGCGCCGAACGGTTCGTCCAACAGTAAGACGTTTGGCTCAACCGCGAGGGCTCGCGCCAGCGCCACACGCTGCCGCTGACCGCCGGAGAGCTGCGACGGATAGCGCCCGGCTTGATTTCGCAGTTGAATCAGATCGAGCAGTTCGAAGACTCGGGCGTGTATCGCTTCTTTCGGCGGACGCACGCCCCGAGAGCGGACGCGCAGACCGAAGGCGATATTCTCGAAGACCGTCATGTGACGGAAGAGCGCGTAGTGCTGGAAAACGAAGCCGACGCGCCGTTCCCGCGCCGAGTGCCGGCTCATATCGCGACCGTCGAAGCGTACCTCGCCGCCGTCGGCATTCTCGAGGCCCGCGATGATCCGCAGCAGCGTCGTCTTTCCCGAACCCGACGGGCCGAGCAGCGCAACGAGCCGTCCGTCCGCGATTTCGAGGCTGACGTCGTCCAGCGCCGTGAAAGTCCCAAACTTCTTCGTAAGGTTACGAACGGTAATACTCATTTCGCGGCTCTTCTTTCTAGCGCGGCGCTGCGCCACTCTACGATGCTCTTGACGACCAGGGTGGCCAACGCGAGAAGCGCCAAGAGCGAAGCGACGGCAAACGCCGGTACGAATTGGTAGTCGTTATACAGGACCTCGATTTGAAGCGGCATCGTGTCGGTGAGGCCGCGAATGTGTCCCGAGACGACCGAGACGGCGCCGAACTCGCCCATGGCGCGCGCGTTGCAGAGGATGACGCCGTACAGCAGCGCCCACTTCACGTTCGGTAGCGTTACTTTGAGGAACGTCTGCCAGCCGTTGGCACCGAGCGTTAGCGCGGCTTCCTCTTCGTCGTTGCCCTGCACCGCCATCAACGGCAAGAGCTCGCGCGCGATGAAAGGAAACGTAACGAAGATCGTCGCGAGCACGATACCGGGAACGGCGAAGATGATCTGTATGTTGTGCGCCGTCAGCCAGCCGCCGAACCAGCCGTGGCTTCCGAAGAGCAGAACGTACGTTAATCCGGCAACGACCGGAGAGATCGAAAACGGCAGGTCGACCAGCGAGATCAGCAGACTCTTACCGAAAAACTCGAACTTGCCGATGGCCCACGCGGCCGCAACTCCGAAGACGAGGTTGCAAGGAACCGCGATGAACGCCGCCAGCAGCGTCAGCCGGATCGACGAGAGCGTATCGGGATCGCGAAAGGTTGTAAGATAGGCGAGGATGCCATGCCCGAACGCGACGGCGAAGACGCAGCCCAGCGGCACGAGCAAAAAGATCCCGAGAAAGAGCACGGAGATACCGATGAGCAGACGCTTGACCAGCGGCGACTCGGAGATCACCGGCGCGAGGCTTGCCGGGAGCGCGTTAACCATTTAGCGCAAGCGCCGGGCGCAGAGCCGGCTCCTCCGGAACGTCGGCCTGCGGCCGTCCTCCACTCCACCGCTGCAACCCGTTGATGCCGACTAGGAACACGAACGAGATGAGCAGCATTACCGTCGCGATCGCGGTGGCCCCGGAATAGTCGTACTCCTCGAGTTTGGTCACGATAAGCAGCGGCGCAATTTCGGTGCGCATCGGCATGTTGCCGGCGATGAAGATCACCGAACCATACTCGCCGACGCCGCGCGCAAAGGCCAGTGCGAAGCCGGTTATCGCGGCCGGCGCGATGGCGGGATAAAGGACGCGCCTGAACGTCTGCCAGCGTCCGGCGCCCAGGCTCGCCGCGGCCTCTTCGAGTTCGCGGTCGAGATCTTCGAGCACCGGTTGAACGGTCCGCACGACGAAGGGCAAGCCGATGAACGTCAGCGCTACCACGATGCCGAGCCTGGTAAAGGCAACGTGAATCCCAAGCTCGGCGAGTGGGCGGCCGAGGAGTCCGTTGGGCGCGTAGATCGTCGTGAGCGCGATTCCCGCTACGGCGGTCGGCAGCGCGAACGGCAGATCGACGAGTGAATCGAGAAGCCGCTTAAAGGGAAACTCGTAGCGCACGAGCACCCACGCGACGAGCGTTCCAAGCACGAAGTTGATCGCCGCGCCGATCAGCGAGGCGCCGAAGCTCAGCCCGTACGCCGCCAGCGCGCGCGGCGCCGTCACGATGTGCCAGAACTGGTGCCAGCCGATCTTCGACGTCTCGACGAATGTCGCGGCCAGCGGCAGCAACACGATCAGCGAGAGGTAGCAGAGCGTGAAGCCCAGCGTCAGGCCGAAGCCGGGGATTATGCTCTTGCGCACGAGCTACTGATTCGGGTTGTAGATCTGGTCGAAGACGCCGCCGTCGGCGAAGTACTCTTGCTGAGCTTTGCGCCAACCGCCGAAACTGTCGATGTCGACGAGTTTCATCGTGGGGAACTGATAGGCGTAACGCTTCGCGACGGAGGCGAGGCGAGGGCGGAAGTAGTGCCGCGCGATGATATCCTGCCCCGTCGGAGAGTAGAGGAAATCCAGATATGCCTGCGCGACGGCCCGAGTTCCCCGCTTGGCCACAATCTGGTCCACGAGCGCGACAGGCGGTTCCGCGAGGATGCTGAGCGACGGACGGACGATTTCGAAGCGCCCCTTCCCAAGCTTGTTGACCGCGAGCAGCGCATCGTTCTCCCAGGCGATCTCGACGTCCCCGATGCCGCGCTCGACGAACGTCGTCGTCGAGCCGCGCGCGCCCGAATCGAGCACGGGGACGTTCTTGTAAAGCTTGGCGACAAAGTCTTTTGCCGTCGCGGCGCTACCGCCGTGGCGAGCTAGCGCGTACGCCCAAGCCGCCAAGAAGTTCCAGCGCGCGCCACCGGACGTCTTGGGATTCGGAGTGATCACCGCGATGCCGGGCTTTGCCAAATCATCCCAGTCGTGGATGTGCTTTGGATTTCCCTGGCGCACGAGAAGGACGATCGTGGACGTGTACGGGGTGCTCTTATCCGGCAAGCGCGTCTGCCAGTTCTCCGGCAGCAGCTTCGCCTTATCGGCGATCGCGTCGATGTCGTAGGCGAGGCCGAGCGTCACGACGTCGGCCTGCAGCCCGTCGATCACCGCACGGGCTTGTTTCCCCGACCCGCCGTTTGACTGCTGCACCGTTACGTCTTGACCGGCCTTCTTCTTCCAGTACTTGGCAAAGACGACGTTGTAGTCATCGTAGAGTTCGCGCGTGGGATCGTAGGAAACGTTGAGGATCGTTGCCGGCGCCGGCGGAGAAGCCACGCCCGCTTGGATACCGCCGCATAACGCGAGAAGCGTTGCGGCGGCGAATGCTCTGAGGAAAAACGTCTGTCTCACTAGTAATCGGTCCCTTCAGCTTTAGAAGTCGTACTCGAGCATCGCGCGGCTATACTTGAAGATCGGAAGACCGCCGAACTCCGTCGAGCCGATCGTAGAACCGGCCAGACAGTTCGTGGCGGCCGCGCCGCAGTACGTATTTGATAGGTAGCGCTCGCCGTAGCGATAGCGCAGGAGCAGTCCGTGATACGGGGCCTTACCGACGTGGCTGAAGCGGTAGCGACCGTCGAACCACCAAATCTTCGTATTCTCCGGCCCAAGCGCGTTGCCGTAGTCGTACCAGGCGTCGGCGGCTTGGACGATCCATTTTTGATTCGTGGACGTGAACGTGAGCGTGGCCTGCCACGAGTCGCCTGGAGCGCGCCGATCGGGTTGTCCCTGCAGGAAGTTCGTCGTGTAGAACGGGTCGCTCGTCGTGTTGTCGGTATACGGGCCGGCCCATCCGCCGTAGTAGATGCTCGTCGTGCCGTTGGGGTTGTTGAAGCACTGCGCGGTGTTCAACGGAAGGAAATAGGCAAGCGTAGACTTTGCCGAGATCTGATAGTTCGAGTTGCTGCAGGTGACGTTCTTCGGCAGAAAGACCGAGTCGTTATGCCACGGCACCGAATCGTAGCCCACGGTCAACAAGAAGTTTTTCGTGAGATTGGCGCCGATTTGCGCGCCGATCGCCTGGCTGTCGACCTTGCCGAGATACGACTGTCCCGCGTTGCTCTCGGTACCGCCCTGCACCGCGACGAACGGCGCAAACTTTCCTGGGAACGTGTACTTGCCGTCTCCCCACCACATATTGACGAGGTCGCTGACGTTGTAGAAGTATCCGTTGACCCCCAGCCCCGTCCCCGACGGATTCGCGTAGCCGGCCCTGGCGTAGGAAAAGCCGTTGGTGTTGATGCCTTGGCCGCCGGGAACGACGATGTTCGAAGGCAGGCCGCTCGAACCGGCGGGATAACTCGTCAGCAGCGTCTGGTGGCTGAACGCCGAGCTGGTACGTCCTTCGAAGGTCAGCATGTCGGCGCCCCCGACGCTCCAGCCGGACGGCGCCGTGTAGTTCAGATAGGCGCCTTGGAACGCTTGCGGTTTCAGCCGCGTGTCGGCCGGGTTCGCCCACGGCGAGGTAAAGAGGATGTTGCCGAGCGCCCCATCCCATCCGTACTTTCTGTACTTGAGGTACGCTTCATAGAACGTGCTCATCGTAAATCCCGGAAGGGTGTCGTCCGGATTCGTATTGGGCGGCGTCTGCGAGACGCAGACCGCGCCCTTGGCGTGATTGGCCGGAACGACGCACGGACCGTTCATCGGGTTTGCATAGAGATACGATCCGCCGATGTCCCACCCGGTACTGCCGAACGCATAGTCGGCATGCGGCGCAATCGCGCTATTCCACGTCGCCTGATTGACCGCGTTGCTGTTGTACTTGGCGCCGGGCGAAAAGTCGAACTGCGTTCCAGGATTGTTCGACGCGTTCTGACGCGTGAAGTAATACGAACGGAAGTATCCGCCGATCGTCAGCGGATTGGGTGTCGGCGGCGGAGGAGGAGGCGGCGCGACCGTCTCTTCGGGCGCCGGCGGCGCCTCCGTCGGCGGAGGCGTCGGTTCGACGTAGCGCACGACCACCAAACGGCGGTCCGGAACCCATTGCACGTACGCGCCCATGCTCTCGGAGATCACGCGAACCGGAACCAGCACGACGCCCTGATACACGATTGGAGGAACGTCGAGCGGACGCGATTCACCGTTGATCACGACTACCGGTTTGCCGACCGTTACGACGATCGTCGCACCGGGTTTGGTCACCGTGGCCGTGCGGCCGGAGGCATCGAACGAGACCGTCGCTCCCATCTGTTCGAACATCGAGCGTAACGGTAGATAGATCGTTCCGTCTTTGGCGTAGGCCGCCAGCACCCGGCCCGCCTTGAGGACGTCGGGCTTGGTATAGACGTGACGATCGTTGTAAAGAATCGGAATCTGGCCTGAGGGCGGGCTGCCGAAGTCCGGCGCACTCGCTTGGGCGACCGGGGTTGCGGGCGTCGCCCCGATCAGGACGGAGGTACCGCTCAGAAGCATTGCCGCCCCGAGAAAGGCACCCGGGGTGGCGATACGGCAACGAGCGGCTAACCGCGCAAGAAGACGGCTCGAGGTCCAAAAGGTCATCAAATCAGCTCCTAAAAAGATGGCTTTAGTCATCTTTTTAGGCCCTAAAACGTTAATCCTGGTCATCTTTTAAAATTTGATGACTAAGGTTACTTGTGTTGACGGCCGACTGAAGCGAGGGGTTTCGAGGCGGCCCGGCCCCGCTAGGGCTCTCCGGCTAGGAGCGCGAGAACCAGCGTTTGGGCGAGAACGGCCTCTCGCGCGACGGGTCTGTGGCTGGGATCAGCGCGGCGACTTGAACTTCGATTTCCCGCCACGAGGCCCAAAAATCGCGGCTCACTTCGAGCCGGTCTTGCGCGAGCCCAAAGAGCAGCGTGTATGCGGTCTTTGTAAGACGGGCGGCGGGCGTGGCGTCATCGAGGTCGTCGAGCGAAAAGCTCGAGTGCCGCAGCGACGGGTTCAAAAACTCGGCCGCGAAGCGATCGGCTTCGCCGCCGGCTTCGATCTCCAGCGCGCGCCCCATTCGCGCGAGCTCCCGGCGCGTCTCCTGCATCAACACGTCGTAGTCGACGACGACGAACGGCGCATCTGCGATCGTGTGAAGGAACGGCACCATGTGTACGAGCCACAAACGATAAGCGTCGTCGGGAGCCATGCCCTGGCGAGCAAAGAGCGAGGCGGCGACGCTGCGCGGATTTCGGGTCGCAATGACGTACGAATCCCGCGCGTCGCATTGCGCAAGGACGTTCTGCCAAAACGGCAGCACGCGGATCGCCCGGGGATCCTTGAATCCCCAAAGCGGCCGCGAGGCCAGCGTCTTGCGGCAGTACGAAGCCGCCTCGCGCTGCAGCTTGCGTACCTTTCGGCTCTCGAACCCGCGCGGATCGATGCGTGGAATGCCGTCCCATCGCAGACCGAACGATTCGAGAACGCGGTCGTCGAGCGCGACGAGTTTGCGATCTTCCCAGTAGCCCGTCGGGTTCTCCGGCTGCGCGTCGAGAAAGTCGTTCCCTAAGTACACGCCAAGCGAGGAGATGCCGCGCGCGATCGCACTCGTCCCGCTTCGGTGCATTCCCAAAACGAAAACGGCGCGGGAAGTCGGCATACGCCTCTCTTACTTCCCGCGCCGCGCGTGACCTGGAGCCCGATTACTCTAGAAGTCGTACTCTAACTGGGCTCGATTGTACTTAAAGAGCGGCAAGCCGCCGAACTCACTGGATCCGAGCGCAGTTCCCGCCGGACAGTTCGTCGCTGCGGCACCGCAGAACGTGTTCGAGAGCGTTCGCTCGATGTATCGGTAGCGAAGCATCAGTCCATGGTACGGGCCCTTGCCCACGTGGCTGAAGCGATAGCGCCCGTCGAGCACCCAGATGTTCGTGTTCTCCGGAGCCAGCGCGTTACCGTAGTTGTACCATGCATCGGTCGCGATGAAGATCCACTTGAGGTTGGTCGAGGTGTACGTGAGGCCGACTTTGTACGAGCTTCCGGGCGCGCGACGATCCGCCATGCCCTGCGTCACGCTCGTCGTGAAGAGCGGATCGCTATCGTAGTTGTCGGTGTACGGGCTCGCCCAGCCGCCGTAGTAGATCTGCGTCAAGCCGCTGTTCTTCTCCGTGAAGCACTGCGCCGCGTTGAGCGGCAGGAAGTATGCGAGCGTCGACTTCGCCGAGATCTGGAAGTTCGTGTTGCTGCAGGTGACGTTCTTCGGCAGGAACACCGAATCGGTCTTCCAGGGTATCTGATCGTAGCCGGCGGCAAATGCAAAGTTTTTCGTGATATTTAAGCCCAGTTGCGCGCCGAAGGCTTGGCTATCGACCTTTCCGATATACGACTGCCCCGAGTTGCTCTCGGTGCCGCCCTGCACCGCGATGTACGGCGCAAACTTGCCGGGAAACGTGTACTTGCCATCGCCCCACCACATGTTGACGAGGTCGCTGACGTTGTAGAAATACCCGTCGGCCGCGAAGCCCGTTCCCGAAGGATTCGCATAGCCGCCCTTGGCGTAGGTGAAGCCATTGGTATTGATGCCTTGGCCGCCCGGCACGATGATGTTCGAGGCCATGCCGTTATTGCCCGACGGGAAGCTCGTCAGCAGCGTCTGATGCGTGAACGCCGAGCTGGTGCGGTTCTCCATCGTGAGCATGTCGGCGCCCTCGATGGTCCAACCACTCGGAGCCGTATAGCCCAGGTCGCCGCCTTGGTAGGCAACGGGCTTCAGACGAGAGTCCGACGGGTTCGCCCACGGTGAGGTGAAGAGCTGATTGCCCAGCGTTCCGTTCCAGCCGTAGTTTTTGTATTTCAAATAGATTTCGTCAAACGTGCTCATCGTGTAGCCGGGAAGCGTATCGTCCGCGTTCGTGTTGGGCGGTGTCTGCGAGACGCAGACCGCACCCTTGGCGTGATTGGCGGCAACGACGCACGGACCGTTGATCGGATTTGAGTAAAAGTACGTGGCGCCGAGGTCCCAGCCGGTATTGCCGAATGCATAGTCGGCGTGGGGCGCGATCGCGCTGTTCCAAGTCGCCTGATTGACGCCGTTGGAGTTATATTTGGCGCCGGGCGAAAAGTTGAACTGCGTTCCAGGATTGTTCGACGCGTTCTGACGCGTGAAGTAATACGAACGGAAGTATCCGCCGATCGTCAGCGGATTGGGTGTCGGCGGCGGAGGAGGAGGCGGCGCGACCGTCTCTTCGGGCGCCGGCGGCGCCTCCGTCGGCGGAGGCGTCGGTTCGACGTAGCGCACGACCACCAAACGGCGGTCCGGAACCCATTGCACGTACGCGCCCATGCTCTCGGAGATCACGCGAACCGGAACCAGCACGACGCCCTGATACACGATTGGAGGAACGTCGAGCGGACGCGATTCACCGTTGATCACGACTATCGGTTTGCCGACCGTTACGACGATCGTCGCACCGGGTTTGGTCACCGTGGCCGTGCGGCCGGAGGCATCGAACGAGACCGTCGCTCCCATCTGTTCGAACATCGAGCGTAACGGTAGATAGATCGTTCCGTCTTTGGCGTAGGCCGCCAGCACCCGGCCCGCCTTGAGGACGTCGGGCTTGGTATAGACGTGACGATCGTTGTAAAGAATCGGAATCTGGCCTGAGGGCGGGCTGCCGAAGTCCGGCGCACTTGCCTGGGCGACCGGCGTTGCCGGTGTTTCCGCCAGTGCCGGCGACAAGCCGCCCAGAAGCATCGCCGCCGCCAGCAGGCCGGCGCGAGCCAAAGTCAATGACACGATATGCTCTCTCCTGAGTGATGACAGAGGGTGAGACTGCCTACTAGTCTAGCGACCGCTTATTAAGGTCGTCTTAAGACTTGTTATTGAAAGCTTTAGCCGAAGCGCCCGGTAATATAGTCCTCGGTCCGCTTGTCTTTCGGCTTGGTAAAGATCGTGGCGGTGGTGTCGGTCTCCACCAGGTCGCCCAGCAGGAAGAAGGCCGTGTTGTCGCTGATCCGGGCCGCCTGCTGCATCGAGTGGGTCACGATAACGACCGTGTATTCCTTTTTGAGCGAGTCGATGAGGTCTTCGATCTTGCTCGTCGCGATGGGATCGAGCGCAGAGGCCGGCTCGTCCATTAGAATCACCTCGGGGTCGACGGCGAGACAACGGGCGATGCAGAGCCGCTGCTGCTGACCCCCAGAGAGCGCCAGCGCCGAGCGATCGAGCCGGTCCTTGACCTCCTCCCAGAGCGCCGCGCGGCGCAGACTGCGCTCGCAGATCTCCATCAGTGCCGCGCGACTCGTCTCTCCATGGATGCGCGGCCCGTAGACGACGTTGTCGAAGATCGATTTCGGAAATGGGTTCGGCCGTTGAAAGACCATTCCGATGCGATAGCGGATCGTCACCGGATCGACCTCGGGCGCATAAATATCGCGCTTGTCCAGCAAAACGTGTCCCTCGACGCGCGCACCCGGCGTCAAATCGTGCATGCGATTGAGGGCTCGAATAAAGGTCGACTTGCCGCACCCCGACGGACCGATCAACGCCATCACGCGATGGACGGGTACGGCCAGCGATGCGTTGCGAATCGCGTGAAACTGGCCGTAATACACGTCGAGGTTTTCGACGCTGAGCTTCACCTCAGTCGAAAGCATCGCCGGCTCCGCGGTCCTGGCGTACATCGGGGTGGCGTGTTCGTCAGAGACGCGTGCCGGGCCCCGTTACCGTTAAGAACGTTAAGCCTCACGAGGGGTCTCGCTTGATACGCATGATCGGCAAGCGGATCGTAAACGCCGTGCCGCGTCCGAGCATGGACTCGGCGGAGATCGCGCCGCCATGCGCGTCGACGATGCCCTTGACGATCGCCAGGCCTAGGCCTGCGCCGCCGCTGCCACGCGTTCGCGATCGGTCCACGACGTAAAAGCGCTCGAAGATGTGCGGCAAATCGCGGTAGGGTATTCCTTCGCCGGTGTCGCGCACGCGCAGCACCGCGTCGCTGTCGCGGGCATCGAGCTCGACCCGAATGCGGCCGCCCTCCAACGTATGACGCAGCGCGTTGTCGATGAGGTTGACGAATACTTGCGATAACCGGTCGGGATCGGCTTCGACCCGGACTGGACGCAGCGCGAGGAGCTCGAGGGAGACGCCTTTATTGGAGGCGTGCTGCTCGAAAGACGCGACGATCGGACGCGCCACCTCCTCCAAGTCAACGTCGCGCAGCGAGAGCTGCATCTGCCCCGACTCGGCACGCGCCTGTTCGAGGAGCTGCCCGACGAGTGCGGTCAAGCGATCGACTTGCGCCAGTGCCTGAGGCACGAAGAGATCTCGCGCTTCTTCCTCCGGAGCTTCGAGGACGGTTTCGAGCATCAGCTTGATCGACGAGAGCGGCGTGCGCAGCTCGTGGGAAACGTTCGAGAGAAACTCCTTGCGCGCCCGGTCGAGCCGAACGAGAGCCGTCTGATCGTCGGAGAAGACGACGACGCGGCGCGACTGCCTATGGTCGTCCGTCAGCGGATAGACCGAGACGCGATAGGTTCGCTGCCCCGGCGCACCGGTCAGCATCAGGGGTGCGACCGATGCCTCGCCGCGCAAGGCGTCGCCGATTCGGCGCTCGAGCTCGACGTTCGGAACGGCCTCGATAATGTGCAGTGCGATCGAGCGCGCCGGATCGAATCCGAAGGTCGTTCCGGCGGCCGCGTTGGCAAACTCGATGTGGCAGGTTCGATCGACGAGGATCACCCCAATCGGCAGCGCACGCACCAACGGCGCGAACGGTGCCTCGGAGGGCGAGGGACTCGAGGCGACGCTCCTTGCGGGAGCTACCGGGTAGACGGCAGACTCCCGTCGCGCGATCCGCGGCCGCGCGATGAGAAGACCGGCAGCGATGCCGACGAGCAACGCCAGGAGCGACCACCAGAGCGACGTCAAGCCTTGAACATATAACCGCGGCTGCGCACCGTCAAAATGTGGCGCGGAGTCCGCGAATCTTCCTCGATCTTCTCGCGTAGCCAGCGAATATGGACGCTGACCGTCTGTTGCTCGCCCTCGAAATCGTATCCCCAAACCTTGTCGAGCAGGGTCTGACGGGTGACGACGCGGCCGTGGTTCTCCATCAGGACGCGCAACAGCCCGAACTCTTTAGGCGCCAGCGCGACGTCCTTGCCGCGAACCGTAAGTTGCTGGCGGGACGGATCGAGGACGATCTCGCCCAACGCGATGGCCTCGTCGTGCCCTGGCGCGATCGCGTTCTGCCGGCGAAGCCGCGCTTTCACGCGAGCCAGGAACTCATGGAGGGCAAACGGCTTGGTAACGTAGTCGTCTGCACCGAGCTCCAGCGCCAAGACCTTGTCGATCTCCTGATCTTTCGCGGTCAGCATGATGATCGGCACCGGGCTGAACTTCCGGATCTCTTTGCAGGCCTCGACGCCGTCGAGCACCGGCAGCATGATGTCCAGGACGATTAGATCCGGCTGCTCCCGCTGCGCCATCGCGATCGCCGTGCGGCCGTCCCCAGCGGTGACGACGGCGTAGCCGCTGCGCTCCAAGTTGAACCGCAACGTCTGCAGGATCGCCGACTCATCGTCGACGACGAGGATCTTCTTATTGAAGTCGGGACTCTTGAAAGAGGCGCCCCTCGGCGCCTTAAGCTCCGCAATTCCGTTCATACGTTTTCGCAATCACGCTGTAGTCCAGCGCTCCGTCTCCGTGAGAGCTACGAGTGGTGTAGAGTTGATACGCGAGCCCCGTCGCGGGCATGGGAAGATTCGCGGAACGGGCGGCATCAAGTGCGGCGGCAAGATCCTTGCGCAGGAGATCGAGGGCAAAACCGCCCTCGAAGGTCCCCGCGAGCCATACCTTCGGCAACCACTTCTCTAGAATGTAGTTCGACGCCGTTGCGGTGGCGAGTACCTCCCGAACCGCATCGAGATTTGCGCCCGCCTCTTTTGCAAACGCGAGGCCTTCGACGTTGGCGATCATCACGTTCGCAATGATTATTTGATTGACGAGCTTGACGGTCTCTCCCATTCCAACCGGCCCCAAGTGGTTCGGGGTCCCCATCGCGGCGAGGACGGGCGCAGCCTTCTCGAAGGCTTTGGGAGAGGCCCCCACCATGATCGTCAGCGTCCCGTCCCGGGCACGCAACGGGCCGCCGCTCACCGGAGCGTCGACAAACTCGACGTCCCGTTTCGCCAGACGCTCCGCGAACCGGCGGGAGGCGACCGGCGAGATCGTCGACATGTCGATCACGAGCAGCCCCGGCTTTGCACCTTCTTCGACGCCGCGCGCAGCGAAGAGCGCCTCCTCGACCTGCGGGGCATCAGGAACGCACAAGATCACGGCCTGTGAATCGGATGCCAGGGCGGCGGGATCTGCGGCCTCGACGACGCCGTCTCCGCGCAAGCGCTCGAGCGCTTCGCGACTGTGGTGCACCGATGCGGCAACTTCGTAACCGGCGCGGCGCAGCGACCGCGCCATCGGCTCCCCCATCGTACCCAAACCGACGAATCCGAGCCGCTTGATCACGACCGGCGATTTGGTCGTCGCCTCAGGATAACCTCCGGGGTTCGGCGAAGGCCGCGCCATAATGACAGCCACTGCAACTCCCTCCATCGTGCGTCCCACCTTCGATGAGATGAATCTCTCCATCGGCAAGCGCACGCGCCTGCACAAATTTATGTACGAACACGGACCCGCAAACGGGACGCTGATGATGCTGCCGATCGACCAGGGCCTCGAACACGGGCCAATCGATTTTTTCGACAACCCGGAGGCGATCGACACCGATTGGATCTATCGGCTGGCCGTCGAAGGGAATTTTTCGGGTATCGCGCTGCACATCGGCCTAGCGGAGAAGTACCAGAAGGCGTACGCCGGACGCGTCCCGCTCCTGCTCAAGGTCAATGGTAAGACGAACATTCCCTCGGACGACGAGGCGTTTAGTCCGCTGACGTCGTCGGTCGAAGATGCGGTGCGCCTCGGAGCCGACGCCGTCGGATATACGCTCTACGTCGGAAGCCCGTCACAAGAGCTCGATATCGCGCAGTGCAACGACGTACGGCGCGAATGCGAGCGCTACGGTATGCCGCTGGTCGTCTGGGCTTACCCGCGCGGCGCGGCGATCAAAGCCAAGGGCGGAATCGAATCGCTGTACGCCGTCGACTATGCGGCCCGGGTCGCCTGCGAGATGGGCGCCGACGTGATCAAGCTCAACGAGCCCGTATGGAAGGCCGACGACGCGTCCAAACTGCCGAAGCCCTACGACACGCTCTCCTTCGACGACGTCGAAGGTCTTCGCAAGGTCGTGCGCTCCGCGGGGCGCAGCCTCGTGCTCGTTTCCGGCGGAAGCAAGATGGGCGACGACGCGACCGTGCACAAGGCGCACGTCGCGATGGCAGCCGGCTGCACGGGGCTCATCTTCGGGCGCAACATGTGGCAGCGCAAATGGGATGCGGCCGTGAGCATGGCGTCGCGGATACACGAAGTCCTCGCCACCTACTCTCAGGAGCAGTGAGGGCCTGATTTAGCTCAGCTCGTTGTCGCCGAGGGCCTCGATTACCATCAGTAAACTTCGGCCCTCGGCTCCTAGATCTGAGCTAAATCAGGCCCTCCATCAAAGTGAGAAGCGGCGACGACGAGCTGCGCTAAATCAGGCCTTCACCACACTGGAAGCGCAGTCCCCGCATACATAACTAACGGCTCCGCCGTGATCTTGCGCGACCATTGCGTCGCGAGCGCCGCGGCGGCCGCACTGCGCGCAGGCGAAGCTTTCGCTGGGCGACGATGAGGCGTGAGCCGGAGCGCCTTCGTGGCGCTTCGCAACGAAGAACGTGAGATAGATCAGGAGCCCAATAATCCACGGCGCCCAGGCAAAGAACGTGTTGAAGGCGTCGGGAGAGAGCGTCGGGTTCATTCGTTCTTGAAGTAGTCCGCGTTGATTGCGGTAAATTGCTGCCACTTTTCCGGCAGGTCCGAATCGGCGAAGATCGCCTCTACCGGACAGGCCGAAACGCAGGCGCCGCAGTCGATGCAAACCTCGGGGTCGATGTAGAGCATCTCGTCTTCATCCTTGCCGTGAATGCAGTCGACCGGGCACACGTTGACGCACGACTTATCCTTGGTGCCGATGCACGGTTCGGTGATGACGTAGGCCATGACGGGCTAAACTTCCCTCGGCGAATCGCCGCAACCTTCAGGCCGACGGGCGCCCGCGTACCATGCGAATCAGCCATAGGAGAACGACCGCGCCGATCAACGCGCAGACCATGCTCGGCAAGTTGAAGCCGCTCACGCCCGCATGTCCGAACCAACCGTACAGCCAGCCGCCGAGAACCGCGCCGATGATGCCGACGATGATGTCGCCGACGATGCCTCCCGGAGCCTCGCCGGGGACGATCCAGCGAGCGACGAGTCCCACGACCAATCCGAAAATAATCCAAGCGAAAAATCCCAAGGTTTCTCCTCCTCGAGGCCGGCGACGCTCATTTCGCGTCGCGACCCGAGCTTTCGGCGCGGCTCGTAAACAGGGAGAGGGCGCCCGCACGGTGGACGTTTGCCGTATTATGAAGCGTACATTCTTTTGCCTGCTCCTTGCCGTCGTCGCGTTCGACCGGCGGCGCTTTGGCCGCACAATCCGGCGTCACGGAAATCACCGCCTCGGGTACGGGCAGCGTATCGCTTCCGCCCGACATGGCAACGGTCAACGCGGCGGTCGAAACAAACGCGGCGCGCGCGGAAGAGGCCGTATCGCAAAACAACCAAATCTACGAGCGCGTCGTCGCAGCGCTGGAGAAGCTCGGCGTCGCGAGAGGCGACGTCACGCTCGCGTACTACAACGTTAACTACAATCCGCCTCCGCACGTGATGCCGCCGGCCTCAAACGGAGAGCGGTACGGATACACGGTCTCTCGCACGTTTTCGGTAAAGGTGCGCAGCATCGGTAAAGCCGGCGCGGTGAGCGATGCTTGCGTCGGCGCGGGCGCCACCTCGATCAACGGCGTCTCGTTTGGACTCGCCGATCCGAGCGCGGCGCGCTCGCAGGCGATCGCCAAGGCCGAGGCGGACGCGCGCAACGCCGCAGAGGCTCTGGCACGCACGGCGAACGTGCGCATCGTCTCGGTGAAGAGCATCGAGTTGCAGAACGGCGGGATGGTCGGGCCGCCCGTGCCGATGGGTGCGATGGCCCGAGCCGCCACCCCGACGGTCTTCGATCAGTCCAACGTCAGCGTCAGCGTCTCGGTCACGGTCGTCTTCACTGCGGAGCCGTGAGCCTTTTCCGGCCGACGAAACCCCGGCGTGTCCGATGTAGTAGACTTCGATGATGAACCGCGATTGCGAACTTTGCGCCGAGCGCCCCTCGGTTACCACGCTCGGCGGGCGCCGCCTTTGCAGCATTTGCGCGCAAAAGCGCACGATGGCGAGCGCCCTCCCCTTCGTCGGGGCCGCGCTGGCGGCGGCCGGGCTCATCGCCGGCAGCGCGCTGCTGGCGGAGAAGCTCCAGGGCTCCTCGGGCGCCGACTCGCCGCTCGAGGGCCTCGGGAAGCGCTTGCGCGGCGGGACACCGACGCTGGGAGCCTACTCGCGCGACCTGACGCAGCTGGCGCGAGAGGACAAGCTCGATCCGGTCATCGGGCGCGACGCCGAGATCGAGCGCGTCATTTCGATCCTCGCGCGTCGCAGCAAGAACAATCCGTGTCTCGTCGGCGAGCCCGGGGTCGGAAAGACGGCGGTCGTCGAAGGTTTGGCCCAACGCATTGCGTCGGGAAAAGTGCCGGAGTCGCTACGCGGAAAACGCTTGCTCGCGCTCTCGCTCGGGCCGCTGGTTGCCGGCACGAAGTATCGCGGTGAGTTCGAAGGGCGCGTCAAACGAATTCTCGACGAGGTCAAGCGCAGCGCTCGCGACATCGTCCTCTTCATCGACGAGCTCCACACCTTAGTGGGAGCCGGGGCGGCCGAGGGCGCGCCCCTCGATCTGAGCTCGATGATCAAGCCCGAACTCGCGCGCGGCGACCTGCAGTGCATCGGTGCGACGACTTTCGACGAGTACCGGAAGTACGTCGAGTCGGACGCGGCGCTCGAACGCCGCTTCCAACCGGTGATGATCGAGGAGCCGAGCATCGAGCAAACGATCGAAATTCTTCGCGGACTGCGTCAACGATACGCAACTCACCACCACGTCACGATTCCCGACGACACGCTCGAGACCGCGGCGCAGCTTGCGGCGCGATACATCGCGGACCGGTTCTTGCCGGACAAAGCAATCGATCTCGTCGACGAGGCCGCCGCGTCGGTCGCTCTTTCGAACAAAGGCGCCGTCGTCTCCCCGGCCGTGACGCCCGACGACGTCGCAGCCGTGGTGACGCGCTGGACCGGAATTCCGCAGAGCTCGCTCACCGAATCCCAGGCGAACCGGCTGCTCGATCTCGAGCATATCCTCTCCAAGCGAGTGGTCGGGCAAGAGGGCGCGATCGCTTCGGTCTCGACGGCGATTCGCCGGGCGCGCACGGGGCTGCACGATCCGCGCAAACCGCTGGGCACCTTCCTCTTCCGAGGTCCGAGCGGCGTCGGCAAGACGGAGCTTGCCAAAGCGCTCGCAGAAGCGCTCTTCGGCACGGAGAGCGCGCTGGTTCGCGTCGATCTCTCGGAGTTTACCGAAGCCCACGGCGTCTCTCGACTCCTCGGCGCGCCACCGGGATATGCGGGGCACGACGAACCGGGCCAGCTCACCGAACCGGTGCGCCGGCGGCCGTATTGCGTCGTGCTCTTTGACGAACTCGAAAAGGCGCACCCGGAGGTCGCAGCAATTCTACTGCAGATCCTCGACGAGGGCCGCGTGACCGATGCCAAAGGACGCACGATCGACTTCCGGCATACGATCATCATTCTTACGACCAATCTCGCGCAGGACGAGCTGCCGTTCGCGTTGCGCAACGAGCTGCTCAATCGCATCGAGGAGATCGTGCCGTTCGAAGAGCTCGGCCTCGCGCAGATCGAAGCAATCGTCACGATTCACGTCGACGCGCTCGCCGGACGCCTCGGTGCGCGCAACGTAAGGCTCGATCTCTCCGACGATGCGAAGCTCTATCTCGCGCGCGTCTCGATGGGCGCCGGAAGCGGGGCTCGTTACGTCGCGCGAACGGTTTCCCACTACGTGTCGACACCGCTCTCGACCGCTCTGCTCCGTGGCGAACTGCGCGAGGGTTCGGCAGCGCGCGTCACTCTCGAAGGCGACGTCTTACAAGTCCGCGCCGCCTAGTCTTAACAACTATAAACTCAGCGAAAGTCCATTTTTCCCACGGTCGGAGTTCCCTAGCTTCGGAACGGTTACGTTCCGACGAGGACCGTCTGACCGAGCGCCGGAGCATGGATGCGGGAGGCGCGAGGCAGACCATAGGAGGGCCACACGGATGTGGCCCGACGAATGTGTCCGAGTCGGAATGTAACCGTTCCGAAGCTAGGGAAGCACGGCCGCGCCCGCGTTGGTCGCCGGCGAGAGCGCAAGCGCGAGCGGGAGGCTGATGCCGTTGGCGATCGCCGTCCACGATCCGCTGACGTAGGGCGGCGCGTATACCGTCACAGTGTTGTTGCCGTAGTTGGCGACGTAGAGATTGTTGAGGCCGTCGATCGCCAGGGCTACGGGCTGGCTCTGACCACCCGAGATCGTCGCCGGCGGCGCGGAGTAGGGTGCGACGTACTCCGTCACCGTATTGGCTCCTTGATTGGGGACGAAGAGGTTCGCCGCACCATTGAGTCCGATCGCTCCCTGCTCGTTGACGCCGTTGGTAATCGTCGCAACCGGACCGCTTTGGCTCGAAAACGGCGGTGAGAACTCGACCACCGAATTGGGCGTCGAGTTGAGATTGGCCACGAAGAGATTGCCGTGCTGATCGAGCGCCAGTGAGTTCGGAGCGTTTAGTCCTTTGGAGATCACGGTCGGCGCCGAAATATATGGCGGTTGATAGATGGTCACCGTGTTCGACGCTTGATTGACGACGAACAGATCGGAGCTCTGGTCGACGGCGACGCTGACCGGATCGCCGATGCCCGATGAAATCGTCGCGATCGGCGAACCGCCGTAGGGTGGCGAGTAGGCGGTAACGGTATTGCTCCCGCTGCCGTTGGCGACGAAGAGGTTTCCGCGGGAGTCCAGCGCGAGCGCCTGAGGATGATTGATGCCGTTGCCGATCGTCGTGGAGACGCCGCCATACGGCGGCGCGTACACGGTGACGCTTCCCGGCAGGTTCGCAACGAAGAGATTGCCGCTCGAATCGAAAGCCAAAGCCTGCGGATTCGAGATCGCGCTTTGCACGGTCGTCAACGGAAGGTTTGCACCATTCACGTACATCGTAACGTCGTTCGCGCTCGAGTTTGCGACCGCGAGGATTTGGCGCAGACCGACGCGCGTCGTTCCGCTGCATGCCGCGTTGGGCTGCGAGCAGGGGCTGTTTGGCCCGGCATACGTCGCCGATGCGCGCAGGAACGCTGAGTTTGCACTTGGCGAAGCGGGAGAGGAAATATAGAATAGATTCGGCGCGAATGCCGTGGCTTGGGCGACGGTTAGCGCGAGCGAACCACCCGCCTGATTCAGCGCGAAGGTGCCCTGGCCGCCGCCGACGATGACGTTTTCATTTGCGTCGAGCGCTTCAACCAGAACCGGATGGCGGCCCGCGCCGTACAGATCCAGCTCTCCTTGCGGATTCTCCGCGCTCAGCGACGAGGCGGGTACGACCGCGAGCGAATCGGGCACGCCGCCGGTCGCGACACCGAAGACGTTCTGTCCGCTCGGCGCTACGGTAAAGGCGACCGCGACCGGAGTGCCGCTGTTCGAAGCGCCGATCGTTCCGACGTACGTCCCAACCGGGATCGAGAGCGAGACTTGGCAACTCGTGCCGCCGGGTGCCGGCGTGCAGCCGCCGGCGTTCGGTCCGACGGTCACGACTTGACTGATCGTAGTCGGACCGGCGAAGCTCAGCGAGAGCACTTGCGCCCCGGGCGGGGGCGAAGACGCCGGCGTCACGCCGGGTGATGTGGGAACCGGTGTTGGGAAAGTCCCGATGCCGGGTGCGCCGCTGAGCGTAATACCGCCGGTCGGCGAGCTGCTTTGCGGCGCCGGAAGCGCGGCAGGAGCTCTACCGAATGAGCTCGCCGGTGCGGCCGGCACGAAGATTCGCAGGAGCGCATTTCCCATCGCGCCGCTTCCACTCGAGCCGCCGGCGTTGGAGAGCGGCATCATCGCTCCCGACTGGCCCGTACCGGAGCACGCGCTCGCGGAAGCCGCGGCTAGCGCGGCGGCCAGGCTCCAGACCGCGGGTCGGCGTGCGAACGAAACCATGATCTACGGTAATAAGCGCTCGACGCTGTGTCGCATCTCGAGCGCGGACATCTCACCGACAACGATCCGCTGCACGATGCCGTCCCTGCCGATGAAGACGTGGACCGGAAGTCCATTGACGCGGTATTGATCGCGCACGGTTCCGCTGTCGACCACGACGGGATAAATCAAGTCGTGTTTCTGACGGAACTCACTCGCTTTACGTGCGTTCTCGAGAATGTCAACGCCTACGACTTGAAGCCCGCGCGCACCGTAGTCGCGCTGCAACGCGCTAATCGCGGGCGCCTCTTCGTTGCATGGGTCGCACCAGCTGGCGAAAAGATTCAAGTACACGGCCTTCCCGCGGAGGCTCGCCAGCGACAGCGTCGGTCCGGGCAGGCTCGGCTCGGTAAAAGGGGGCGCGGGCTGCCCGACCGCAGCAATCTGCGCAGAGCCCGTTCCGGCGTGCGCGCAGGCACCCAGCATGCTCAGCGCGAGGATGCTAAACCTCCGCGCTCGATTAGCCATACGCCGGATATCCGACAGCAGCCACGTCGCGCTCCATCTGGGCCACCAGTTCGCCGACGTCGGGGAAAAGCCGCTGCTCGCGGACCCAGCGGAGGTCGCGCAACCAGAGTTCGCGGCCGTAGATCGTGTGCGGGAAGTCGCGCAGCCAGGCCTCGACGGTACGCCGCTCTCCCGCGAACTGGGGGTTGCTTCCGACCGACACGAGTGAGGCGTAATCCCGGCCGTCGTAGCGGGCCGTCGCGGAATAGACTCCATCACCGGGTAGCAACTTTTCCGGGACGTGAATGTTTGCAGTCGGGAAGCCCAGCGCGTGCCCCCGCCCCGCTCCGAGTTCGACGGCACCCCGAATTTCGTATCCGGTGCCCCCCAGCAGACGGTCGGCCTTCTCCAGTTCTCCGCGTTCGATCAAGCCGCGTATGCGGGTGCTGGAGACGCGTTCGCCCTCTACCTCAACCGGTTTGACGGCCACGAGTTCCACCTCACGCTGCGCGCAAAACTCCCGCATCAACATCGTATCGCCGGCTCGTTTGTGCCCGAACCGGAACGTCTCGCCGACGACGATGCCGCGGACGCCGAGCCGTTCGACGAGCAGCCGCAGAAATGCATCGGGCGATAGCGTGGCAATGCGTTCGTCGAAGCGTACGAAGAAGCACTCCTCAATGCCGGCGTCTGCGAAGAGGCAAAGCCGCTCTTGCGGCGTCGAGATCAGCGGCGGTTCCGTTCCCGGGCGCAAATGCGCCGCGGGATGCCGTGCAAAGGTCAGGATGCCGGATCGCCAGCCCGGCCGTCGCAGCCGCATCGTGGTTTTCGCAAGCTCGCGATGGCCGAGATGAAAGCCGTCAAAGAAACCAATCGTCAGTACCAGCGGCCGTTCGCTCTCGCGCGCGAGTTCGTGGTTGAGCTTCACACGAAAACCTTCCGCGGTGCGAGCAGCGTTCCGAGCGCTTCGCCGACGCCGACGAGGACGCGCGTATGATCGCGAACGAAAACGTGGCGCCCCGTCGCGCCGGTGGGCAGCGGCACGACCCGCCCCGCGCGGAAATCCGCGGAGCCGCGGAGATCCAAGACGATCGTCGGAAAAGGAATGATGTGCTCGGGCGCGATGAGCGCGCGCTCCGGCGCCTCGGCGATCTCTTCCATCGTGCGCGCTTCGTAGAGCACGAAAGGACCGGAAGCTTCGCGCACGAGCGCCCCCATGTGCGAGGGGACGCCGATTGCGCTTCCCAGGTCGTGGCAGAGCGTGCGAACGTACGTGCCTTCGCTGCAGGCAACGCGCATCCGCGCAACCGTCGCATTTCCGGCCTCCGTGCCGAGCAACGTCAAACCGTAGATCGTTACGCCGCGGGCCTTGCGTTCGACGACCTTTCCTTCGCGCGCGAGCTCGTAGAGCCGGCGTCCCTGATGGTGTGCCGCCGAGTACATCGGCGGCGTCTGCGCGATCCGTCCGATAAAGCTCGGAAGCGTTTCGCTCAGCCGTTGCGGCCAGTCTTCGGGGATCTCGCCTTCGGCGACGGTCTCACCCACCGCATCTTGGGTCGTGGTCGATCGCCCAAGTACCAGCGTAAACGCGTACCCCTTGCGCTGGTCCTCCAGCAGCGGAATCAATCGCGTCGCTTTTCCGATCGCGACGGGAAGCACTCCGGCAGCCTGCGGGTCCAGCGTTCCGAGATGCCCGGCGGCAATCTTACGGTCGCCGCCGGCGATCGCATAGATTCGGCGCACGCGAGAGACCGCGCGTGCAGACGTCGGCCCCGCGCTCTTGAAAAGATTGACGAAACCGATCACGTCTCTAACGACGGATGGCTGTCGCTACAAACCTTCGGCGACCAGCGCCGCTTCGACGTTCTGGATCGCGTCGCCGAGCGGGCCGGTGTGCGTTAGTCCGGAAGCGCGAAAATGGCCTCCGCCTCCCAGGCGACCGGCCGCAGCCTGGACGTTGAGGCATCCGTTGGAGCGCAGAGAGACGCGGATTTCGCCGGCGATCGCCTTGAAGAGCGCAGCCACCTCGACGCCTTCTTGACCGAGCAGGACGTTGACCGTGTCTTCGGTATCCTCTCCGTCGGCGCCGGTCTGCGCGAGCATCGCATCGTTGACGTACGAATAACAGTACCTTCCGCCATGTTCGAAACGCATCACGTCGATGATCCGGCCGAGGAGCTTCGTCGCCGCCACTCGCTTATTGGCGAAGATCTCGCGGGTAATCCGCTCCTTATCCGCGCCGGCGCGCATCAGGCCGGCGGCGCTGTCGAGCACCTCCGGCGTCGTATTCGAATGCATGAATCCGCCGGTGTCGGTCATGATCGCTGCGAGGAGGCACGTCGCGATCTCGCCGTCGAGCTTCACGCCCAACGCACGCAGGATGCGCAGAACGACGCTGCCGGTCGAGCACTCGCTCTCGAGTACGAAGTTGAGTCTTCCGAAGAGCATGTTGCCGAGATGATGGTCGATATCCAGCATATTTTCGCGCGAGACCGGCGGCAGTTGATCCCCAGCACGCCGCCAGTCACTCATATCGCAAAAGACGTAGAGCGTGTCGGGCGGCAAAGTCTCGGGTAGTTTGTTGCTGACCAACTGTGCCCCCGGCAGAAAGCGCAGGTTGCGGGGCACGCCGTCTTGCTGAAAGTAACAGACGCGTTTCCCAAGCTTCTGGAGCGCGAGGCCGAGCGCCAATCCAGCACCGAGCGTATCGCCGTCGGGCTTGACGTGACTGACCATCACGAACGAGCTGCGGCCACGCAGCTCTTCGACGACTTCTTGCACCGAGGCGATGCGGGGCGTACTCTCGATCATTCGCTCTCCTTCGATGGCGATTGCGCGACGGCGGCACGCAGCTTCTTCGCAAGCTCGATCGCACGCTCGGCCGAGCGATCTTCGACGAAGACGAGCTCGGGCGTGTAGCGCAGATCGATCTTGCGGCCGAGCTCACCACGCAGAAAGCGCGCGGCGTGTGTGAGCGCTTCGAGCGACTGACGTGCCTGATGCCGGTCGCCGATGACGGAGACGAAGACCTTGCAGCGGCGCAGATCGTCCGCGACTTCGACGCGCGTCACGGTCACGAACGCGAGGCGCGGATCCTGCAGTTCCTGCGAGATCAGCATGCCGACGATGCGCTGGATCTCGTGGTCGATCCTGGCGATTCGCTGAGCCTTCACGCGCGTACGAGCTCCGCGGCAATGTGTTCGAGCGCGTAGGCTTCGATGACGTCGCCTTCTTTGAGGTCTTGAAACTTGGCGATCTGGATGCCGCATTCGTACCCCTCGGCTACTTCGCGAACGTCGTCCTTGAAACGGCGCAGGCCCTCGATCTCGCCGTCGAAGACGACCGCGGCGTCGCGGATGACGCGCGCCTTCGCGTTGCGCGTGATCTTACCCGAGCTGACGTAACAGCCGACGATCGTACCGACGCGGCTGACCTTGAAGACCTGCCGCACTTCGGCGCGGCCGAGCACGACCTCGCGCTCGATCGGGGAGAGCATGCCGCGCATCGCCTTCTTGAGATCGTCCTCGATCTCGTAAATCACCTGATAGAAGCGCAGATCGACGCCTTCGTTCTCGGCAAGCCTCCGGGCCGTTTCGTCGGGCCGGATATTGAACCCGATGAGCACCGCGTTCGACGCGCTCGCCAAGTTGACGTCGTTGGGCGAGATTGCGCCGACACCGCCGTGGATTACGCGAATCTCGACGTCGTCGGTCGAGAGCGATTCCATGCGCGTCCGCAACGCTTCGAGCGAGCCTTGACCGTCGGCTTTGATGATCAGATTGAGCACCTTCTTGCCTTCGGCCGGCATCGACATGAACGTCTCGAGCGAGACCCGCTGCGACCCGGCAGCGGCCATGCGTACGTCGCGACGCCGCGTCGCCCGCTTCTCGGCCGTCTCACGCGCTACGCGCTCGTCGCTGACGACGCTGAGCACGTCGCCGGCGGACGGCACGTCGGAGAGACCCATCACCTCGACCGGTATCGAGGGACCGGCCTTCTTGACTTGTTTGCCCTTGTCGTCGATGAGCGCGCGCACTTTTCCGAAGGTTCCGCCGGCAACGACGATGTCACCGACGCGCAGCGTGCCGTTCTGTATCAGAACGGTCGCCACGGCACCGCGCCCACGATGCAGAGCGGACTCGATCACGACGCCGGTCGCACGCCGGGTCTTGTTTGCCTTCAGTTCGCGAATATCGGCTTCGAGCAGGACGGTGTCGAGCAGCCCGTCGATCCCGTCGCCGGTTCGCGCCGAGACGGGCACCATCTCGATGGTGCCGCCCCAGTTGACCGACTGCAGACCCTCATCGGCCAATTGCTGCTTGACGCGGTCGGGTTGTGCATCCGCTTTGTCCATCTTGTTGATGGCGACGACGATCGGAACGTTCGCCGCCTTCACGTGCGCGATCGCTTCCTTCGTCTGCGGCATGACGCCGTCGTCGGCCGCCACGACCAGGATGGCGACGTCGGTGACCTTCGCACCCCGCGCGCGCATCGCGGTGAACGCCTCATGGCCCGGCGTATCGACGAACGTGATCTTCCGATCGTTTCGCTCGACGGTGTACGCACCGATCTTTTGCGTGATTCCGCCGGCTTCGCCGCCGGCGACGTTGGCTTGACGAATCTTATCGAGCAGCGACGTCTTGCCGTGGTCGACGTGGCCGAGGACCGTGACGACCGGAGGACGCGCCGTCAGCATCTCGGGCTTATCCTCTTCCTGCTCGACCGTAACTTCCTCGCCGGCCTCTTTGACGACCGCGTTGAACCCGAATCGTTTTGCGATCTGTGTCGCAACGTCGCTCGAAATGTTTTGATTGATCGTCGCCATCGTTCCGATCTTGATCAGCTCGGTGATGACGTCGCGCGCGGGAACGATCATCGAGGTTGCCAGCTCCTGGACCGTGAGCAGGTCCGGGATCTCGATGGTTTCGAGCGCCCGCGCGGGCGCGCTGGCGGCCGACTCTCCCTTCTTCTTGCGCTGCCGATCCTTTTCGAGCAGCAGCTCTTTCTCTCGATCTTTCTTTGCCGCCGCCTTGTCTTCGTGAATTCGAGAACGATCGCCCGGACGCGCACCGCTCGAGGGCGCGGGGGACTCGGCAGTGGGCGCGGCGCCGGGCCGGTTTACTCCCGGACGCGTGCCGGGCGTTATCGCACGGAATGGACCATTTCCGGCCGGCCTGCGCGGCGGCGGTATCGGCCGAGGCGTCGCCGCTCCACGCGGCGGCGCGGCGCCTTTTCCCCCTTGTCCCGGGAGAACTTCACCCGGCCGCGGCGCAACGCCGGGCCGGCCCGGGAGGCCGGTTTGCGGCCCAGGCGAGGCGGACGCCGTCGCCGATGTAGGCAGAATCTGACGCTTGACGATCGATTGCTGTCCGGCTGGTACGGGGCGGAGTTGCGGGATCGGCTCGGCGGGCCTGCGCGGCGGCACGACGCGAGGTGGCGGCTGTTGCTGCACCGGGGGAGGAACGGCTGTAACGGCGGCGGGCCGGGAAGGGGCATGCACCGTGGGCGGGCGGGCGACGGTACGCGTACCCGGCGCGACGGGGCGCAGGCGCGTTACCGGCGGAGCCGGCGACGCTGCGGGCGGCTCCTCCTGTGGGGGCGCCGGCTCGGGAGCCGCTTTCGGAGGTGCCGCGGGTGCGGCCGATGCAACCGGCACGCTCGCCTTCGGCGGCGCCGTCTGCGGTTTGGGTTTGAGCAGCACGCTGCGGACCAGATCCGCGATCTGGTCGGGGACGACGCTGAGTTGGTTTTTGGCCTCGAATATCCCGCCCAATCGCTCGTTGAAGAGCGCCGTCAGTTCCTTCGAGGTGAGCCCGACCTCTTTGGCGAGCTCGAAAATCCGTACTTTTCCGGCCAAGTTTCCTCTCGAGCGCGAGGCACTCGAGTCCCATCAGTTGGAGTGCGCGGAGCCCCAACCGACGGCTCGGCTCCGCTAAGTAATCAAAGGTCTGCCCTCATCGGAGGGTACGGTCGTCACAAAATATCATCGAATTATCTTTGCCACGAGTTTTCTATTAAAGCATATTCGACCGCCGCTGCGCCAAGACCCGGATAGCGCTTGTTTTTTGCGGCGCGCTCGGCGCACCGCTGCGAGCACAGGTAGGCGCCGCGGCCCGCCTGCCTCCGGGCGCCATGGTCGGGACGCCAGCCGGAAGCCGTCCGCACGAAGCGCTTGAGCTCCATTTGAGCAAATCGCTGCCGGCACCCGACGCAGGTGCGGACCGGCTTAGGCTTCGCCGTCTCCAAGCCGCTCGCGGCGGAACTCCTCGAGTCTGCGGATGAGCTCGGCATCGATCTCCTCGCCGTCCACCGGTGCCGCGCCGGCCTCGACCGAATCTGGAGCGCTGCCGGAAGCGACGCGCTCGGCTCGCTCTACGAGGTATCGCTCGCGAACCTGCGCCGACTCACCTTCGCTCGCGATGTCCAGGCGCCAGCCGGTCAGCCGCGCGGCGAGGCGAACGTTCTGCCCATCGCGCCCGATGGCAAGCGAGAGCTGATAATCGGGAACGATGACGAGCGCGACGCCGTCGTCGTCGAAGAGCTCGACCCCAATCACCTTTGCCGGCGCCAGTGCGTTCATGATAAAGGTCGCCGGCGTTGAATCGTAGCGGATGATATCGACCTTCTCGCCCCGCAGATTGTCGGTGACGTTGGCAATGCGGCTCGACTTCGGACCGAGGCACGCGCCGATCGGATCGACTTCGGGCCGATTGCTTTTCACGGCGACCTTCGAGCGGCCGCCGGGGTCGCGCGCGATGGCCATGATCTCCACGGTCCCGTCGGCAATCTCCGGAACTTCCAGCTCGAGCAGCCGCTGCACGAGTCCTTCAGCCGCACGCGAGAGGATCACTTGCGGGCCCTTCGGCGACTTCTTGACGTCGAGCACGTAGGCGCGGATGAAATCGTTGATGCGATAGGCTTCACCGGGAACTTGTTCGTCGAGATACATAACCGCTTCGTCGCGTCCCTCGAGCGTGACGTACATGTTGCGCTGTTCGTAGCGCTGCACGGTTCCAGTCACGAGATCGTTGAGCTTGCGGACGTATTTGTTATAGACCGTGTCGCGCTCCGCTTCACGGATACGCTGGACGATCACTTGCTTTGCCGTCTGCGCGGCGATCCGGCCGAAATCTTTCGGAGTTACCTCTTCGTCGTAGAAGTCGCCGACCTGATACGGGCTGCCGGCCTTCTTCACCGAGATCTCGAGCTTGGAATCCTCGACTTCCTCGACGACGTTGCGGCGGTGAAAGACGCGATACGCGCCGCTCTGCCGGTCGACGATCACGATCGCATTCGATTCGCTTCCGAAGTGACGTTTGTACGCCGTCAGCAGTGCCGCCTCGAGCGCTTCGAGCAGCATCTCGAACGAGATGTTGCGCTCCCGTGCGATGAACTGCAGGACGTCGATGAGTTTATCTTCAGTTCCGGTGTGGTCTATCGTAGCCATGTCGTTGTTTCCGTTGTCGTTTATCGCGTTGTAGATCGAGGCGTGCGTCGTATTCGAGGTTCGCCGATTTTACGGCGGCTAACGGGAGCAGAAGTTCGCCGCCGTCGGTTTGGAGCACGGCGCTCTCTCCTCGCAGCCCGCGCAGGAGTCCGCGATGAGTCTTGCTACCCTTGACGGCGAGCGACGTCACGATGCGCGCGCGTTCGCCGGCGAAGCGCTCGTAGTCGCCCGGTCGAACCAGCGGACGATCGAGCCCGGCGGACTCGACGACCAGGCTGTAGCCCGCGTCGATACCGGCGAGAATCGCATTGATGCGCGCGGCGAGCCGCTCGCACAGCGCGAGATCCGCACCACCCGGGGCGTCGATGGTTACGCTAAGTTCGAAGGTTCCGCGTACCGAACGCGCGTGGTGCGCAACGATTTCGAGCGAACCAAAGCTCTTGTCGTGTGCGATCGCATCCAGCTCGCGCTCGAAAGCCGCTGCAATTTCCGCTCTCATTGTTGCCGTCAACTTGTTCTCTTGAAGCAGCGAAGCGCGGGACGAACCCACGCTCCTTTAACTCCGCCCTTAAGAATACCGAAAACAACGACGGACCGCAACCCCACGTGGGCGCGGTCCCTCGTTCTGTTTTCTATCTTGCGACTGGCGCGCCGCCGGAGATCGTCCGGCCGTCGTGAGCGCGCTTTTGGCGCTCTTTTAGTCGGCGCGTGTTTCGCGGGCTCGGTAGCCCGGCGGATTTTGCGGTTCCAACCGCCCTCCTTCGTACCGACAAATCGTGCCGGCCATTTCCGGCACCCCTTAATTGTAATGCGACTAATGTCGCGATTCAAGAGGGAAACGTGGTGCGCTACGGCGACGGAGCGGGCGACGGTGCGTACCGTACCAAGCGACGCCCGTCACACGGCTGCGAAACCATGCCGTCTACGATTGGAGCGACCCCGGCGGCAAAGGGCGAGAGGGGCTGCTGGCCCGCTCCACCCCCGCCGATCGAGACCTGCGTCCCGTTCGCCGGCCCCGAATGTACGTTGCCCTGCACGTTGCCGGAGGTCGCCTGTTCGGCATATCCGCCGCGTACGGGCTGGGGATACCGTACCAGCCAACCGGTGCAGATCGTCGTCGGGCCGGCTTTGCGTGTCGCCACGACCCACATCTTGACACGCTCTTCGCTGCCGATGCCCTTGAGCTCGTACATGTATTGCGTCTTCGCGAGGACGTCGGGCGGCGGCGTCGGCTCGAGGCGTCCGCGCAGAGAGTAGCTCGGCGTGTAGGTGCCGACGCTCGGGTGCACCGGATTGTTCGGGAGCAGCGAACGCAGCTTTGCATTGATATTTGGAGCGTTTTGCTGTTTCTTTGGAGCGGCCGTTGGCCGCGGACCCGGCGAGGCCGTCGGGCGCACGGCGATCGGACGGTTCGCGACGTTCTCACTCTTCGGCCCGGTGCCTTCGCGTGGTCCGGGCGAGGCGGCGGCACCGCTCGGCGCCGGCTTCGGTGCCGTCCCAGCCGTGTGCGCAACGGCCGCGGTGCTCGTTGGACTTGGGCTCGGGACTCCGCTGACGGGAGCGGTGCTGGCGCGGGCCAGAGCCGCCGGGCTTGGCGACGCCTTCGGCAGCACCGGGGCCGGAGTCGCCGGTTTGGCACTCGGGCGGGCGGTCGGCGCGGGCGGACGCGGCGACGGATGCTCGACCGGCGTTGTCGAGGGAGAAGGCGAGGGAGCCGTGGTCGGAGGCGGCTTCACGGCGACCGCTACCGGCGCGACCGTCGGCACGTTGATCGGAGCTGCCGGAACTTCGTTGGACGGCTTTGTCTCGAAAATGTTCTGCGTCGGCTCGGGGTTGGGTTGAGGCGTCGTTTGCGGGATCGGCTGCGGATTCGGAGGCGCGCTGGGCGCGGTCTTCGCCAGCTCGTGACGATTCGTTGGATGGCGCTGAGTCTGCGGTACGGCCAGCGGCGCGTGTTGCAGCGGGGCGATCACTCGCACGTGCGGTACCGGAACCGCAGCATGGGTCGCTGCCGGTTGATTTGCGACGACGACCGGTGACGTTCGCGAGACGGTGACGACTTCGCCGCCTTGGAGGTTCTCGTTCGCTCCTTGCTCCGACGAGCTGACGAGCACGGTGAACAGCAGTGCGGCAAACAGCGCGTGGAGCAGCAGCGACGCGAGAAAGCTGCCCGTCAGTCGCTCGGGATAACGACGGTCGCGCGAATCTCGCCTGAACTTCACGACGACGCCTTAAGTGCGCTTAACCGAGCGCAGGAGCCTGCCGGCACCGGGGCACAAGGCTGTGCGGCTGATGGAAGAACTCATGAGAAAACGCACGAAAATCGTTGCGACGGTCGGCCCCGCGTCACAGGACCCTGCTACGCTTCGGTCGCTCTTTCTAAGCGGCGTCAACGTCCTTCGCTTGAACTTCTCGCACGGCAAGCCGCCGGAGCACGCCTCGGTCATCCGCTCTGCGCGAGAGATTTCGGCCGAACTGGGAATCCACACGGCCATCCTTCAGGACCTGCCGGGCCCAAAGGTGCGCACGGGCCCACTCGCCGACGGGCAGACGTCGGTTCGACTCGAGCGCGGCGACCGTTTCATCATTACCGCGCAACCGGTGGCCGGATCGCGCGAGCGGGTCGGAACGACGTACCGCGATTTACCGGTCGATGTCGAGATCGGCAAGCATCTTTTCTTGCAAGACGGTCAGATCGCGCTGCTCATCACGGGGAAGAGCGCGGACGATATCGAGACGACGGTGGAGATTGGCGGCGACCTTCGTTCCTCGCAGGGCATCAACTACAGCGAGGGCTCGCTCAACATCACCTCGGTGACGCCGCTCGATTTCGAATACCTCGCCTTTGGGCTCGATCACGGCGTCAACTACGTTGCGATCTCGTTTGTGAGATCGGCGGCGGACGTCGAGAGCGTCAAGCGTTTTATCGCCGAGCGAGGCCAACGCGTTCCGGTCATCGCCAAGATCGAAAAACACGAGGCGTTGGTCGAGCTCGACCGCATCATCGAAAGCGCGGACGGCATCATGGTCGCGCGCGGCGATCTCGGAACCGAAGTGCCGATCGAGACCGTGCCGATCATTCAGAAAGAGATCATTGCAAAGTGCAATCGTGCCAGCAAGCCCGTCGTCACGGCAACGCAGATGCTCGAATCGATGATCGCCGCGCCGCGTCCAACGCGGGCAGAGGCTACCGACGTGGCAAACGCGATTCTCGACGGCACGGACGCCGTGATGCTCTCGGGCGAAACGGCGATCGGCGCGTACCCGATCCACGCGGTTCGCATGATGGCGCAGATCGCTCGGGAAGTCGAGCGCCACTATCCGCACGCAGCGCTGCGCGATCGCCGGCTCGAGAACTTCACGCCGACGATCGCCTCGTCGATCGCCGAAGCCGCGACTCGGGCCAGCGCCGAGCTCAAGATTCCTTATATCGTTACCGGAACCACGACGGGAAATACCGCGCACCACATCGCGGCCTTTCGACCGCAGGCGCAGATCGTCGCGCTCACGCCGGAACCGCGTGTCGCTCGGCGGCTGGCGCTGCTTTGGGGCACCGAGGCGCTCATGATCGACTCGTATGCCTCGATCGAGGTCTTGCTCTACATGACCGAGCGGCAGATGCTTAAAGCCGGTCTCGTTCGCCCGGGCGAGCTCATCGCATTCACCACCGGCATGCCGGTCGGATCGGGTGGTACCAACGTGCTCAAGATCCACCAGATCCCTTAGCGGCGTTCCGGCTGCGGACGAACAGCGCGCGGGCGTGCCGCAGTGCGACGTCGTGCGTCTCGCCCGAGAGCATCCGCGCAACCTCCGCTTCCCGTTCCTTTGTCCCCTCGAGCTCGCGCACGCCGATCGTCGTCGCGTCGTTGCGTTCGTACTTATCGAGCACGTAGTGGCGATTCGCGAAGGTCGCGATCTGCGCGAGGTGGGTTACGCAGACGACTTGGCCGCGACGAGCGAGCTTGCCGATGCGTTCGCCGACGGCCGCCGCCGTCGCGCCGCCGATACCGGCGTCAATCTCGTCGAAGATCAGCGCTGCCGGCGAGCTTTCCGACTGCGCGAGCGCGACGACGAGCGCGAGCAGGACGCGCGAGAGCTCGCCGCCGGAAGCGACGCGAGCGATCGGCCTCGGAGCCTCGCCCGCATTGGCGGCAAAAAGAAACTCGACGCGATCGCCTCCTGCCGGCCCGATTCTTTCGGCACGATCCAACACGATGTCGAAGCGCCCCGATCCTAGTGCAATCTCGCCAAACTCCCCAAGCACGCGTTTCGCCAGCGCGCTTGCGGCTTTTTGCCGCAGCTTCGTCAGAGCAGCCGCGAGACGGTCGAGCTCGCGCGCCGCATCGGCCGCTTCGCCGCGCGCTCGCTCCAGCAGCTCGTCCCGGTTCTCGAACTCCTCGACCATCCGGCGCGCTCCTCGCGCGCGCTCGATAACTTCATCGAGACTTCCACCGTAAAGCCGCGTGAGCCGTTCCAGCAGTGCGAGCCGCGCGTTGATCCTCTCGAGCTCGTTGGGATCGAACTCCGTCGCTTCGAGCGCGCGCGCGACGTCGGCCGCCAGCTCGCCGGCCTCGCTCTGCAGCGCCGCCGCACGCTCCGCCATGGCCTGCAGCTCGTCGCCGAACTTCCCGATCGTCGCCAGCGCGGCGGCGGCGACACCGAGCGCATTGGTCGCCCCCGGCTCCTCTTGCGTCAGCGCATTGCCGGCAGCGCTCAGCGCCGTCGCGATTCGCTCAACGTTGTCGAGGTAGCCGCGCCGCTCCGCCAGACGCTCGAGCTCCGCGGTCTCGACGCGCGCATCTTCGATCTCGCGGACGATGAATAGTGCCTCTTCGTAGCGTACGCGGGCATCCCGGTCGTCGTGCGTCAGCCGTTCGAGCGCTCGCGCCGCCGCCTCGTAGCGCCGGTGCGCATTGGCGGTCGCCTCGCGCAGTTTCATCGCCTCGCTGCCCGCGAACCGATCGAGCAGTTCCAAGTGATAAGCGGGAGAGAGGAGGTGTTGCGCTTCGTGTTGCCCGACGATTTCGGCGATGGCCTCGGCAAGTTCGCGGACGTAGCCGGCCGTCGCCGGGCGTCCGTTGACGCGAATGCTCGAGCGGCCGCCGTCGGTCATCTCCCGCGCGATGCTGCCGTCTTCCCCGGCGTCGAGTTCGAAACCATCGGCCTCCAGACGCGCGCGCAGTACCTCGCCGGGATCGAAGCCGATGGCCACGGCAGCCTTGCGCGCCGCTCGTCCGACGATATCGGCTCCCGCCCGCGCGCCGAGCGCAAAGTCCAAGGCGCCGACCAGCATCGTCTTGCCCGATCCGGTCTCTCCGGTGAAGATCGTAGCACCCGGCGAAAACTCGACGCCGGCTCGTGCGATCAATCCGTAGTTCTCGATCTCGAGGCGCCGCAGCATTGAAAGGACCGCTCGTCCCCTACCGGCGTGGATCTTTGATGGAAACGCCCCAGAGCATCTTGGCCTCCAGCCGTTCGAGAAAATGCAGCGGCGCCGTCCGCGCGAAGCGCACTCGTTTCGGATGGCAGCGAATGAAGACGCTCGAGCTCGGCTCGACCTCGCTGAGCACCTCCCCGTCACACTCGAGATGCGCTTGCGCGCTCTCCTGGTCCGAGGTGATCTCGATCTTCGAGCTGGTGGGGACGATCAGCGGCCGCGAGAAGAGCGTGTGCGGCAGCAATGGAACGACGCCGAATGCGTCGACGTTCGGCGCGATCAGCGAGCCGCCCGCAGAGAGAAAATACGCGGTCGAGCCGGTGGGCGTCGCGACGCAGATTCCGTCGGCTGCGATGCGGGTCGTCGCTCCATTGTCGACGCTCAACCCAAAAGGAACGATGCGCGATACCTCCCCCTTTCGCACGACGACGTCGTTGAGCGCAAAGTACCGGCGGTTGCCGTACTCGGCCTCGAGCGCGGTGCGGTCGTCGGTGAAGAGACCGCGCTCCACGAGTGCGGGCAGGTCGCCAAGCCGGGGATCGTCCTCGTCGAACTCGGTCAGGAAACCCAATCGTCCGGTGTTGACGCCTAATAACGGCAGATCGTGCTGTACGGCAACGCGCGCGGCGCGCAGCAGCGTTCCGTCGCCGCCGATCGTGATGACCAACGCGGCGCTTTGGTCCTTCGCGGCGTCCAACACGTCGAAACCGGCCGCTCGAAAATCCTCGCCGACCCGGTTGGCGATCGCTCGGGCGTGCTCGCGTTCCCTGTCTACGAAGAGCGCGATGACCTTGCGTTCGATGGCCAGGATCGTCATGATGCGAAAGATTCGTCGAGGACCTCTTCGATTCGTGCGTCCGCCACCGGAGTTCCGTTACGTCGCAGCTCCAGGAAGAACTCGCGATTTCCGGCCGGCCCCAGCAGCGGCGACGCGGTGAGTCCGACCGGCACGAGGCCTAGGCGCAACGCCGCCTCGCGAACTTCGGCCAGCACGGCGCGGTGCGTCTCGCGCCGGCGCACGACGCCGCCCGAATCGACGCGCTCGCGCCCCGCCTCGAACTGCGGTTTGACGAGCGCGACGATGACGCCGTCCTCGCGCAGATACTTCGCGGCTCGCTCCAAGATCGTGCGCAGCGAGATGAACGAAGTGTCGATGGCGACCAGGTCGAAGCCGTCCGGAAACGCGTCGTCGGCAAGAAGGCGAAAGTTCGTTCGCTCGATCGCTGTGACGCGTGCATCGTTTCGCAGGCGCCAGTCGAGCTGACCGTAGCCGACGTCCAGCGCCGTTACGTTCGCCGCGCCGTGCTGTAAGAGACAGTCGGTGAAGCCGCCGGTCGAAGCGCCGACGTCGAGCGCTTGCCGGCCGCGCACGTCGATGCCGAAGGCACCCAGCGCGTGCTCGAGCTTTTCGCCGCCGCGGCTGACGAACCGGCGCGGACGCTCGATTTCGATACGCGACGCATTAGCAACGCTCTGCCCCGCTTTCGTCGCGACGACACCCTCGACGGTGACGCGCCCCTCCATGATGAGGCTACGGGCCTGCGAGCGCGTGATCCCTGCCTGCTCGGCGACGGCATCGTCGAGACGAAGGCGGTGGCTGCGTCTTACCTCCGGCACCGCGGCCGCGAGCCGGGCATCAGCAGGCCGAGAGTGCGGGCGGTTTAAAGAGCAGGAGATCGATCTTGTTGTCGGCGTCCAACTGGATCGTTACGTCGTCCGTGCCCTTCGCAAAATACGCGACGAACTTCGTCTGCACGACCTCAACCTTCTCGAAAGCGCCAAGCGAACTTTTGAGGTTTAGAATTACGTCATCGATTTTGGTCGCGGGTATCTGAGCGAGAAACCCGGCGCTAAACCACGCCGGGTCGGCGTGACCGATGCGCAACATCGTCTCCAGCCGGTTTCTCGCGATTTCGGTCGCCGAAGTCTCAGCCGAAGCCGGCACCACCGCCGCTAAAAACCAGACGGCGAGTAAAGCGAGGATCAACGGTCAACGCATCATCGAACGCTTCTCTCTTGCCGCTTGGCCGCTTCCCTGCTTCCCGGCCGTATCTTTTTATGATTAAGCCCTATAGAACTCTACGTAAATTCCCGTAGACTTTGGTAGACTAGAGCGCAAATGGAGCCGGCAAAGAACCCCTACGTTCCGACCGCGGGAGCCCCGCCTGCCGTGCTGGTGGGCCGCGAACCGCTTATTGAGGGGTTCCGGACGACCCTGGCAAGGGTTATGGCCGGGCGCGCGGAGCAAAGCGTCATCCCCTACGGGCTGCGAGGCGTGGGAAAGACGGTTCTGCTCAACTCCTTTGTCGCCGATGCCAAGCGGGCCGGCTACATCGTCGCCTACCTCGAGGCCGACGAGCAGCGGCCGTTCCTCCACAAGCTCGCCATCGAGCTGCAGTCGATCCTCTTTTCGCTCGACACCCCGGCGCGGGTGAACGAGTTCGCCAAGCGTGCGATGCGCGTTTTCAAGTCGTTCACGGTTCGTCTCGGGTTCGACGGACTCAGCGCTAGCATCGGGGTTGAACCGGAACGGGGCCTGGGCGACAGCGGCGATCTTCAGCTCGACCTAACGGCGCTCTTGGTCAGCATCGGCGAAGCGGCACGGGCGCAAGAGGCCGCCGTCCTCATCGCCGTCGACGAGGCGCAGTACCTTTCGGAGGCCGAGCTATCGTCGGTCATTATGGCGATGCATCGCGTCAATCAGCTCTCGCTGCCGGTGCTTTTCGTGGCAACGGGGCTTCCGCAGATCCTCCAGCGCTTGGGCGAGGCGAAATCGTACGCGGAACGCCTCTTCAACTTCTGCCCGATCGGCGCGTTGAGCAAGAGCGAGGCGCGCGAGGCGATCGTCGCGCCGGCGAAGATGGAGCGCGTCGCGTACACCCCCAGCGCCGTCGCGCGCATCATCGCGGTGAGCGGCGGCTATCCGTTCTTCGTACAGCTCTTCGCCTACGACGTATGGAACGCCGCGAGTGCGTCGCCGATCGACGTTAACGTCGTGAACGCAATCGAGCCGGTCACCCTCTCCAAGCTCGACAACGGCTTCTTCAGCGTCCGTTACCGGCGCTGCAGTCCGCGAGAGCGGTTTTATCTGCGGGCGATGGCCGAACTTGGATTGGGACCGTACAGTTCGCAAGAGGTCGCCGACGTCGCCGCAAGCAGCCAACGCCAACTCGGTCCCCCGCGCGACTCGCTGATCAAAAAAGGAATGATCTACAGCCCCGAGCATGGGCGCATCGATTTTACCGTCCCGCTCTTCGACGCGTTCATGCGGCGCATCGAACCCGATTTCACCCCGATGCGACAAGCCGCCGCGGAAGAGAGTTAGGGCACCTCGTTAAGCCTCGCTCAGCTCAGAAGGGGAGTTCTCCGTCGAGCTCCGCGGCATTCGCGCCGGCTTCGGAGGGACGAGCCTCGGCCATCGCCTCCTCTACTTGGGTTTGCGCGCTCTTGAGCAGCGCCTCACACTCGCGTGCGAGGCTCTTGCCTTCTTTGAACAGCGCGATCGATTCTTCGAGGCTGGGCTGGCCATTCTGAATGAGGTTGACGATGGCATCGATTCGATCCAGCTTTGCCTCGAAGCTCTTTGGGTCTGACGCCTTACTCATCGACGCTCACGGTTTCCACGCGCGCCCCAACGCTCCCGTGCGCCAGTTTCGCATCGATGGAGTCTCCCGGTGCGACGTCGCGCGCATCCCGCAGCGCGCGTCCGGCGAACGTTACGATGGCGTACCCGCGCGCAAGAGGCCTCTCCGGATCCGATGAATCCAGCCGGCTCCCCGCCAGGGCAAGCGCATTTTGGCGTTGCGCGAAGACAAGCTTCGAAACGGACTCCAGACGCTCGTACCGCGTGGCGACGGCTCGCTCGCGCTGTCCGAACGCATTTGCCGGCCACGCACCCAAGCGCGTGTTGGATTCGGTTAAACGCCGCGCCTGGCGCCCGACTCGAGCGACCGGATTGTTATCTGAGATCCGGCGCTGCGCGTCGTTCACGCGGCTTTGGAGCGCCACGAGCGTCCGCTCCCAGGCGCGACCGACCAGCTCGTCCGCGCGATCGGCGCGCTGCGAACGGTCCGCCAAGATATCCCTAATGCCGTTGTCGAGCATGATTCGCAATCGCGCTAGCTTTTCGTCGCCCGATTGCCAGAGGTTCGCGATGAACTGGGCGGCGTTCGACGGCGTTTCGCATTCGAGATCGGCAACTTCGTCGGCCAAATGGTGATCGGCGGTGTGGCCGATCCCGGTAACGACCGGCGTTTTCGTCCGCACGATGGCGCGGACGACCGGCTCGCAGTTGAACGAAAACAGATCTTCGTACGACCCGCCGCCGCGGGCCAGGACGATGACGTCGGCGCCCAGCGCGTCGGCTTTGTCGAGCGCTTGCGCGAGGTTGACGTCGGCGCCGAGCCCTTGCACTCGCGTTTGGATGAAGCGAATCCAGACGTGCGGTGCGCGCGCCTTCATCGTCTGCAAAAAATCTTCGGCTCCTTTTCCCCGTGCCGAAACCAGCGCGACGACGTTCGGAAAGCGTGGAATCTTGCGTTTGCGGCTCTGCTCGAAGAGCCCCATCGCCCGAAATCGCTCTTTGAGCGATTCGTACTGGCGGAAAAGTTCGCCGATTCCAGTGAACTCGACGTTATCGACGAGCAGTTCGTAGCGGCTGCGCCATTCGGCTAAGCGCACGTTTCCATACGCAACGACCGCCGAACCGAGGGTCACCGGCGGGAAATTTCGAGCGCGGCTATGGTGGGCGAAACACTGCAGGACCGCCTGGGCGTCCTTGAGCGTGAAGTAAACCCCGTTCGCTCTCGGCGTCCACTCCGAGACTTCGCCGCTGATTCCGATATAATCGAACGCGCGAACGCGGCGGAAGACTTCCTGCAGACGTTTCGAGAATTCGCCGACGGTAACGACGACTTTGGCCGGCGTCACGGCGGAGCCGTTGGCGGAGGTTCTGCGATCGGAGGCGCGAGCGTCGGCGGAAGCGTCGGAGGCGGAGGAAGCGTCGGCGGCGGCGTCGCGTTTGGCGGCGGCACCGTCGGCTGCGGGAGGCCTCCGCTTGCCGGCTGCGAGACATCGTCGGGCATTTGCGCCGTGTAACCGCCGCAGCCATACTGCGGTTCGGTGCCCTTCAAAAAGTACTCGTATCCACGCCCGCATCCAGCGACCTTGGCAACCTCATCGGCGGGGAACGGGAAATCGTGCTGCGGCGTACCGGCGAGCGCCGCCTTCATGAAGCGCGCCCAGATTCGCGCCGGAATGTTGCCGCCATACGATTCGTTCATCGGCGTGTAATTGTCGTTGCCCAGCCAAACCGCGGTGACGAGATCGGGCGTGTAGCCGACGAACCACGCATCACGGAAGTTGGAGGTCGTGCCCGTCTTGCCGGCCGCGGGGCGTCCGATGATCGCATTTGGATAGCCGGTTCCGTGGTTGATGACGTCTTCAAGTATCGAGGTCATGATGAAAGCGGTTCCGGCGCTCACGACGTCGTTCGCCGTCGGGTAGCGGTTATCCAAGACGAGACTGCCCAACGAATCCTTGACGATCCGGAACGGCGTGGGGTTAACGTGCAGCCCTTGATTTGCCAGCGTCGAATAACCGCTGGCCTGATCGAGCACCGATACGACCGAAGACCCGAGCGCGAGGGAAAGGTTCGCTTCCAGCGGGGCGGTTATGCCCATGCGGTGAGCGTAGTCGATGACCCGGTCGAGGCCGACGCGCTCGGCCAGCTTCACCGCGACGACGTTACGCGAAAGCGTCAGCGCTTCGCGAAGTGAGATCGCGCCCATATAGCTGTGATCGTCGTCAAGCGGCGACCACTGCGTACCGTCTCCCATCGGATAGCTGACCGGCGTGTCGTCGATGATCGTGCTTGCCGGCATGCCGGAATCGATCGCCGCAGTGTAATCGTAGATCTTAAACGACGAGCCCGGCTGCCTTCGCGCCTGCCAGGCACGATTATACTGATTGGTGAGCGAGAATCCCGTGCCGCCCACCATAGCGAGGATCTCGCCCGTCAACGGACGCAAGGCGACGAGCGCGGCTTCGTGCGCCCCAATGCCCTCGGCGACCGCCTGCTGGACGCCCCACGTTACCGCGTCTTGCGCGATGTTTTGCATGCGCTGATCCAGCGTCGTGTAGACCTGCAAGCCGCCTTCCTCGACGGCGCTCGCGCCGAAGAGATGTTCCAGTTGCGCGATTGCGTAGGTCGTAAAGTACGGATAGCGGTAACCTTGCAGCCCCGTCGGCCGCTCCGTAATCAGCCTAAGCGGCTCATCGTAGGCCGCATCCGCCTGGTCGGCAGTAACGTAGCCGCTCTCGACCATGCGGTCGAGTACGTGCCGCTCGCGCTCCCGCGCCAAATCCATATTGGCAAACGGTGAATAGTCCGACGGTGCGGCCACGACGCCGGCGAGCATCGCCGCTTGTCCGAGGGTGAGTCCGCTCAGCCCGCTGCCGAAATAGGTATGCGCCGCAGCGTCAACGCCATACGCGCCGCCGCCCAGGTAAATGATATTGAGATAGCGCTCGAGGATCTCGTCCTTCGTATAGTACCGCTCGATCTCGATGGCGAGCAGCGCCTCCTGAACCTTGCGCGAAAGGCTGACCTGATCGTTGAGGAAGAGCCGGCGCGCGAGCTGTTGGGTGATCGTCGACGCGCCCTGGATCTGCTGGTGCGTGAGGTCCGCGAACGCCGCCCGGATGATTCCACCGGCATCGACCCCGTGGTGCGAATAAAAGTTGTGGTCCTCGTTGGCGATGAACGCCTCGCGCACCAGAGGCGGAATGCGCGCGAGCGGCACCCAGACGCGATTTTCCTTATAGACGGCCGCGAGCTGCGTGCCGTCGCGAGCGAAGATGCGCGTCGTGCTCGCCGGCTGGTAGTCGGCCATCCTGCTGATATCCGGGAGATTGCGCCCGTAGGCGGCGACCATGCCGGCAATCGTGCCGACCGCAAAAAGAACGACGAGAAAGACGGCGATGCCCAAGCCGCGCATGAAGCGCATCGCCGGACTCGGGCGCTTACGCTTTCGAGTTGACGACCGCACTGAGCACTCCGTTTACAAAACGTCCCGAATCCTCGGTCGAGAACCGCTTCGCCAGCGCAACCGCTTCGTTGATCGCGACCGCCGTCGGCGTCTGCGGACGGCAGCGTATCTCAAAGGTGGCCATTTCGAGCAGCAGGCGATCGATGGTCGGCAGGCGCTCGAGCGCCCACCCCTCCAAGAGCGGGCTGACGATGCGATCCGCCTCTTGCGCGTACTCGAGCGTTCCCAGCGTGAGCTCCTTAACGAATGCGCGCTGCTCGCCGTCGGCGTCTTCCCCGACCACCTCCCGCAACGCGTCCTGCGGCTCGCGATCGCCGATGACGACGCAATAGAGCGCCTTGAGCGCCTGCTCCCGGGCTATGCGGCGTGACGTCATCGCAGGGCGAGCTCGTTGGGGAGAAACTCGACGTCGTACCGGCCTTTGCGAAACGGCGGGGCGGCGAGAATTTCCAAGCAGAGCGCGATGGTCGTCTGCACGCCTTCGACGAGCGTTTCGCGCAACGCGCGCTCCATGCGCGCGATGGCGATCTCGCGTGTATCGCCGTAGGCGATGACTTTGGCGATCATCGAATCGTAGTACGGCGGAATCGTCGCCCCGGCATACATGTGCGTGTCGACGCGAATCCCCGGCCCCCCGGGAAAGACCAGCTTCGTCACGGTGCCCGCGGCGGGAGCGAAGTGGTTATTTGTGTCTTCGGCGTTGATCCGGCACTCGATCGCGTGACCGCGCGCGACGAGGTCGCCCTGCGCGTAGCCGAGCGGTTCTCCCGCCGCGATTCGGATCTGCTCCTTGACGAGATCGATGTTGTAGACCATCTCCGTCACCGGGTGCTCGACCTGGATGCGAGTGTTCATCTCCATGAAGTATACGTCGTCCCCGGCCGCCAGAAATTCGAGAGTACCCGCATTCGTATATCCGACGGACCGGCAGGCTCGCAACGCCATCTCGTGCAGCGAGTTGCGCACCGTCTCGGCCAAGTGCGGGGCCGGTGTTTCTTCGATGATCTTCTGGTGCGCCGGTTTCTGCACCGAGCAATCCCGCTCGCCGAGGTGAACGATGTTGCCGAATTCGTCCCCCAGGACTTGGACTTCGATGTGGCGCGGCGACCGGATCAGCTTTTCGACGTAGAGCCGGCCGTCTTTGAAGCTGGCTTCGGCCTCCGCGGTGGCGCCTGCGTACGCCCGCGGCAGCTCGCTGGGATCGAGGACGACGCGCATGCCTCTGCCGCCGCCGCCGGCCGTCGCCTTGAGCAGAACCGGATAGCCGATCGATTCGGCGGCCGTGTAGGCCTCGTCGAGCGAAGCAAGTACGTCGCTTCCCGGAGTCGTCGCCACGCCGGCGTCGCGCAGCACGCGCTTCGCCGTCGCTTTGTCGCCCATCAACGAGATGACCCGCGGCTTTGGCCCGATGAACTCGAGACCATGATCGCCGCAGATCTCGGCAAAACGCGCGTTCTCGGCAAGAAAACCGTAGCCCGGGTGGATCGCATCGCAGCGGGTGATCAGCGCAGTCGAAATAATGTTGGGAATGTTGAGATAGGAACGGCCGGCAGGGCCGGGGCCGACGCAGAATGCCTCGTCCGCTTGCCGCACGTGCATCGACTCGCGATCCGCTTCGGAAAAGATTGCGACGGTCGAAACACCGAGCTCCTGACAGGCGCGATTGATTCGTATCGCGATCTCGCCGCGATTTGCGATTAGTACCTTGCGAAAAATTGCGGGATCCTTCTCGCCTCGTTAGCCTCGGGCGATCGAAAAAAGTGGTTGTCCGTATTCGACGGGCGCGTCGTCGGCGGCTGCAACCGAAACCAGGCGCCCCGGCCCCATGCTGTGAATCGGCGTCCGAATCCCAAGCGCTTCGATGTAGCCCAGCTCGCGATCACCGTCGAGGAGCTCGCCCTCCGCCGGCACGGGGCGCCCCAAATGAAAGATTCCGACGAGGTCGGCCTTGATCGTATCGACGCGCAGCGGCGACGTTTCGGAGGACAGGGCGTCGGGCGAGCGGCGACGCGCCTCCGTACGGCCTCGCGCCGTAAGTTCGATCTCTTCGTCGCCGCGCTGGATCCGCAGCCAAACGGCGTCCCCCTCGCTCAAGAACGCGGCCAAGGCGCGAACTCGATCGCCGACGCTTGGCGCGTCTGTGCTCGACATCAAGCTACCGCTTTCACGCGGCGCCGCGCCGGACCTGGAAAGCCCGCCGTCGGGGGAACCTCGCAAGAAGCCTAGGCGTGTCACGCCGGCCAGCTCGCTCGAGTCGAGTGCATCGCGCATCGCCGCGAAGCGACCGTCGAGCTCGGCGAGCGGAACGAGCACGAACGCTCGCTCCGCGAGGCGCTGGTGCGGCAGACTCAGGTCCGCCTCGGAAATGCTCAGGTCGTCGAAGAGCAAGAGATCCAGATCGATCGCACGTGGACCCCACCGCCCGGTGGGCGCGCGTCCCAACCTCCGCTCGATCGCGCGCAACGCGTCGAGCAGCTCGTGAGGACTCAGGCGGGTCGCAAGCGAGACGACCGCGTTGAAAAAGTCCGGCTGATCCCGGCGTCCCCACGGCTTCGTTCGATACAGCGCCGACGTCCGCACGATCGTGCCGTTCTCGCGCAGCGCTTCGCGCGCGCGTTCGAGATTGACGGCTCGGTCGCCAAGATTGCTTCCGAGCCCGACGTACGCGAGATGCGCCTTCACCTCGGATCGTAACGCGGATTGCCGCGATCCAGCGTGACCGACGGCGTCGCTCCCTCGAGAATAGCGGGCTTTGAGATCGTCAGGCTCGCGCGCGCGATGCGGCGATCCTCAAAGACGGTCTCGATAATCTCGCCCGCGAGGCGCTCGAGCAGAGCAAATGAGGTGCTCTCGACCACGCCGGTAATACGGTGGCACAACGCCGCGTAGTCGACGGTCTCGTGAAGGTCGTCGCCGGCCGCAGCGGCGCGCAAGTCGAGCTCCACGCTCAGCTCTAGCTCGAAGGGTTGGGCGCGGTCGCGTTCGCCGGGCAACCATCCGTGGCGCCCGAGCGCGCGAAGGCCGCGCAGCGTTATTCGATCCATTCTGCGGGCCGCCAACCCCGAACGATCGCGTCGGAGACGGCAATCGAATCGCGCGCGGGACCGACGTCGTGCACACGCACGATGTCGATGCCGGCCGCGATGGCCAGCGCCGTCGTCGCAACCGTACCGTAGACTCGATCGCCGACCTCTCTCCCCGTCAGCTTCCCGATCGTCGATTTTCTCGACGTGCCGATCATCGTCGGAAAGCCGAGCGCGACCACACGATCGAGCCGCGCGAGCACTGCGAGATTCTGCTCGGCGTTCTTGCCGAAACCGATTCCAGGGTCGAGAATGACGCGTTCGGGAGGAACCCCGCGTGCAACCGCGCGCGAGGCGCACTCTTCGAGGTAGGCGAGGACCGCATCGACGACCGGCCTATCGTAGTGCGTCCCGCTCTGGTTGTGCATCGCCACGATCGGCATCGCGAGTTCGGCGGCAACGTCGACCAATTCCGCCGGAGCTCCGCAAACCGAATTGATCAGGTCGGCTCCGGCGATTCGGGCGGCGCGCGCAACGTCGGGCTTGTAGGTATCGACCGAAATCGGCGCGCCGGGGCGAGCCCGGCGGACGGCGTCGATCACCGGAATCACGCGTGCCATCTCCACGCGTTCGTCGACGGGTTGATGTCCGGGGCGGGTCGACTCTCCACCCAGGTCGAGCAGGTCGGCTCCAAGGCTCAACTGCGACAGCGCGTGCTCGGTCGCGCCACCTTCATTCTCGATGCCGTCTCCCGAAAACGAGTCGGGCGTCACGTTGACGATCCCCATCAAATAGGTCCGTTCCCCCCAGCGCAACTCCACGTCGCGCAGTCGTACGGAACCTCTCACACTGACGCGGGTACGAACCACTCGCGAAGACCGGCGACGATGAACGTCGAGCCCGTGACGACGACGATGTCTTCGATCGCGGCGACGCGCCGCGCGACCGTCAGCGCTTCGACCGGGTCGGAGACGACGCGCCCCCAGCTCCCGAACGACTCGGCGATCGTCGAAAGGCGCGACGCGGGAATCGCTTTGCGTCCCGCGCTCGAGTACGCCGTAAAAGTGAAGGTGGACGGGAGTTTGGAGAGCACCTCGAGGATCCGGCGCGCGTCCTTCGATTCGCCGATCGAAACGACGTAGTGAATGCGGCGCCCGGCAAAGCTCTCTTGCAGCGACGCGACGAGCGCTTCGGCCTTCTCGACATTGTGAGCGATGTCGAAGACCACGGGCGGATTGCTGGAGACGAACTCCATGCGCCCCGGAATCGTCAGCGCGGCAAAGCCTCGGTGGATCGCCTCGCGATCGGGCCGCAGGCCGCCGAGGCGTTCCAACACGGCGATCGCCGTCGCTGCATTGGAACGCTGAAAGATCCCCAGGACCGGAAGTTCGAGGGCATACGCGTCGCCGGCCGTTTGCAGGTTCAAGACGGCGCCGTGCACGTCGCTCTTTTCGACCGCGATCCGCACGACGTCGCGCACGAGCACCACCGGCGCGCCCACCTCCGCGGCATAGCGTTCGATGACCGCCCGCGCCGGCTCGGGCACGCTCCCCACGACCAGCGGCACGCCCGGCTTCGCGATGCCGGCCTTTTCGAGCGCGATCGCTTCGAGCGTCAACCCCAATATCTCAACGTGATCGTAGCCCACGGAGGTAATTGCTGCGACGACCGGCTCGAGCACGTTGGTGCCGTCGAGCCGTCCGCCGAGCCCGACCTCGATCACGGCGACGTCGACCTTCTCTGCGGCAAAGTACGCGAACGCCAGACCCAGCAGCGTTTCGTAGTACGTCGGCCGCCCGTACTCCCCGATCGTGCGCTCGATGGCCGGCATTGATTCGGCAAGCAAACGCGCGAAGCGTGCGTTTTCGATCGGCACGCCGTCGATTTGGGCGCGCTCGGTCATCGAACGGAGATGCGGCTTCGTGTGCAGACCGGTGCGCTTGCCGGAGGCTTGCAATGCCGATGCGATCATCGTGGCGGTCGATCCCTTGCCGCTCGTGCCGCCGACGTGAATCGTCGGATAAGCGCGGTGTGGGTCGCCGAGATTTCGCAGAAAGGCCCGCATTCGGTCGAGCTTGTACGAGGTCCGCGGCGAGACGACTTCGTCGATCGTCCCGAGCAAGTAACTTTGCGCCGCTTGGAAACTCGTGATTCCGATCACTCGTGCACGGCCTCGTCGTTGAGCAGTTCCAATGCGTGCGGAATCACCGGCAGCACGATATCCAGCGCTTCGCCGACGGCTTTGGGACTCCCGGGAAGATTGACGATCAACGTACGATGGCGAACGCCGGCGAGCGCCCGAGAAAGTATCGCCGTTTTTACGTTCGCAAACGATACCATTCGGATTGCTTCGGGTATTCCGGGGACCTCGTAGTCGAGAACGGCGGCCGTTGCCTGGGGTGTGCGGTCGCGCGACGTGAGCCCCGTTCCGCCGCTGGTGAGCACGAGGTCGGCCTTGTTTGCGTCGGCAAGGTCGATGAGCTGCGCCTGCAATTCCGCGGGTTCGTCGGCCATCACGCGCTCGTGCACGATCTGATAGGCACCGCCCAAGCGCTCCTTCATTAGCGGAATACACGTGTCCGGGCGTTTGCCCGACGCCCCGCGGTCCGACAGGACGATGAGCGCGACGCGATTTCTCACGCCTTGCCCCCCGTCTTCTGCAGCAGCCGCACCGCTTCGATCGTAATGCTTCGGTCCAGCGCCTTCGCCATGTCGTAGATCGTCAGTGCGGCGACCGATGCCGCGACCATCGCCTCCATCTCGACGCCGGTTTGCGCCGTGGTCCTCGCCTCCGCCTCGATCGCGAGCGCGCCGTCGTCCCGCCAGGCGAAGCTGACGTCGACGCTGCTCAGCGGGAGCTGGTGGGCCAGTGGAATGAGTTCGGCGGTACGCTTGGCCGCCATGATCCCCGCAATTTGCGCCGCGACGAAGGCGTCGCCTTTTGCCAAGGTCGCGTCGCGGATCGCCGCGCGGGCAGCCTCGTTCAAACGAACCACCGCTTGCGCGCGGGCGTAGCGCGCCGTCGCGTCTTTACCCGAAACGTTGACCATGGCGATGCTGCCATCGGCGGCGACGTGCGAGAGATTCATCGTCGCGGCGCACTCTGAAACCGGGCCCAGATCAGACAGAGCAGCGCGAGCACCCACAAGATCACCATGTGGGTGATGTGGTGCGTATGCGCGGCTCCCGACTCCGTAAAGAGGTTGATCTTGCCGATCCCGTAGAGAATGCCGAGAACGAAAAAGACGACGGCCAAAACGATGGCGAGAACTCTCATGTGATGACTCCCTTTCGCGCGAGCACGAAGCAGATAGAACCAAGGATCACGCAATACCAGCCGAACGGGCGAAGATCGTTCGAGCGGAAATAGCGCGTCAAGAACGCGACGGAAAGATATGCGGCGATGCCCGCGGCGATCCCGCCGCCGATCGCCTGAACGAGCACGAGATGCGCGTCGGGCGCAAAGAGTTTCGGAATCTCCAGGAGGGCGGCAGCACCGATCACCGGCGTCGCGAGCAGAAACGAAAAGCGCGCGGCGTCCTCGTGATCGAGGTCGCAGAGCAGTCCGGCAACCATCGAGCTTCCCGAGCGAGAAATGCCCGGAAGCAGCGCCGTTGCCTGCGCGAGGCCGATGAAGAGACTTGCGGGAAAGCTTAGCCCTTCGATCGGCTTGCTCGCGCGCGCAAGGCGCCGCTGTTGAAGCCGGCGTAACGCTTCGCCTGCAAACATCACGAGGCCGTTGACGACCAAGAAGAGCGCGGCCGTTGCCGGGTGCGCGAAGAGCCGCCGCACCGGATGCTCCAGGACGACGCCGAGGATCCCGACCGGTATCGTACCGACGACCAGGAGCCAGCCGATTTGCTCGTCGCGGTCGTCGCTGCGCCGCCCGCGAACGACGCTGCGCACGAGCGCGCGGACGATCGCCGCCCACTGCGCGCGATAAAAGACGAGCAGCGCGAGCGCGGTACCCAAGTGCAGGACGACGACGAAGGCGAGAAACGAAGGGCTCGCGCGATCGATATTGCGCCACTGCAGCAAAGCTGGTACGAGGATCGTATGTCCGAGGCTGGAGACCGGAAAAAGTTCGCTCACGCCCTGCAATAGGGCTAAAACGAAGGCTTGAAAGAAGGTCACGGACCTTGGCGTTTACCCGACGCCGTGCGACGGCCTGCCGCTAGCACTCGACTACCACGCGACGAACTTCACGCTGAACGTTGCCGTGCCGGCGATCGGTTTGCACTCGTGCAGCGGCGGATCGTAGCGCGCCTCGCGTGCCATCGAAACGGCGACGAGATCGAGCGATGAGTTACCGGTGCTCTGCGCCACGTTGACGCTGAGAACCCGACCGGCGGCGTCGAGTTGAACCTGCACGCTCGCCACACCGCTGGTCGCCTCGGTGCGCGCCAGCGGGGGGATGCTCGGCGGTCCCGGCGTCGCCGCTACGGTTGCCGGGGCTTCCGGTGAGGCACACGCCCCCGTCGCGACCTTCGGCGGAGCGGTCGCCGGCGGCGGGGTGGGTGCTGGGGTTGCCTTGCCTTTTCCGCCGCCCGAGGGCCCGACGGAGCGCCCGGTCCGAGCGTGCGGCTGCGCGACCGCGCCGCGGTGCGGCGCCGGGGTCTGCACGGGCTTCGGAGGCGGCGGGGTTTGCTTTGCGACCGCGATCGAGGAGCGCCGGACGATCGAAACGACCTCGGTTTGATTTTGAAAATCCGCGTGTGCCGGGTGCAAAATCAACGCGACGATCGCGTGAACCAGCAGCGACAGCGCGAAGGCGGCGATCAGAAAGCGCCCAGTACGCCTCATCTTGCATGGGGCGCGGAGCAGCTTCTAACCCGGCTAGTCTCCTGGCGTAAAGTCGGCGCGGAAGAGATAGTCGCCCTGTGACGGCGCGCACTCGATGAGCTTCGGAGAGTACGTGGATTCCCGCGCCGCGCGCAGCGCAGCCTGATCGATCGCCATGTTGCTCGAGCTCTTGTAGATTTTCGCGCCGACCAGATTACCGGATGGCCCGACCGTGACCTCGACCTGTACCGTGACCGCACCTAACCCGATCTCCTTTGCCGATTCGGGATACTCGGGCTGCACGGGGTTGGTAACGGTGGCTTCGACGTTCGGATTGGCACAGGAGGGTTTCGGCGTGCCGGGCGGTGCCGTCGCCGCGGCGGGAGCCGGCGTTCCTTGCCCGGACGGCACGCCGTTCTCATTACCGTTCTTGGGCTGGCTCACCGTATTTTCAGTCGAGCCGGTCTTCGAGTTGTTGTTCGTGTGGACGAGGTTAACTTTGAGCTTGGGCTGCTCGACCTGCTTCTGCTGTTTGGGCGGCGGCGTCTTCTCCGGCGGCGGCGTGGGCGTCGGCGGAGGCGTCGGAGTCGGAGGCGGCGGCGTGTGGACGACGGTCTTATGAATTTCGAGATCTGGACTTCTTCGGTTTTCTGGTCTTCCGCGTGCTTGTTGATGTTCGGAAAGACCAAAGCCACGCCTAAGTGCGCGACCAGTGCGATGACGAAGGCCCAGCCGATATAGCTGCGGACCCGTTCGCCGGTCGTGATGTAGCCGCCGCGCTTTGCCATAGACTATTGCGTAGCCCCGGGCGGTGCGCCCTGAACGTGATTCGCAAGGCCGAAGTCGGTCAGGTCGACCTGCTTCGCCGCGTCCATTACTTGAAGAATCGTCCCATAGCTCGCCTTCGGATCGGCCTTGACGATCACGCTCTTGAAGCGGTGGTCGGTGGCGTCCTGCAGCTGCTCGAAGGCGGCCTTCATGTCCCTGATGTTGACCTGGTTCGAGCCAATTTGGACGTGGTCTTTTTCGTCGACCATCACGACGATCTGCGACGGCTGAACCTTATCCTTATTGTAGGCGTCGGGCAGCTTCGGTTCTTTGGTAACCGAGGCCAGAATGATGAAGATAATGAGGAGCACCAACAACACGTCCGTAAACGGCGTGATGTTGATCGTCGACATTACCTCATCTTCGCCTCCACCGGTGGAAACGGCCACGTTCTCTAACCTCCTCTACCCTACGAAGTAACGAAGCCTACGTCTTCGAGGCCGGACTGTTTGGCCGCATCGAGGATCCGAATGATGATCCCGTACGGCGCCTTCGCATCGGCGATGATCGAAACGTGGTGGTGCGGTTTTTTCTTCGAGGCATCGTACATCACGCGATAGATGCCGACCTCGTCCGTCTTCGTCCCGTCGACGAAGATGACGCCCTTATTGTTGACGTTGACCTCGATGTCGTTCTTGTTTTTCGTTTGCGTCGAGTTATTGGGGTTCTTATTGGGAAGTTCTTTCTCGAAGCCCGGCGGCGCGACAAGCGCCGCGAGAATCATGAAGATGATGAGCAGAACCAGGAGGACGTCGGTGAACGGCGTGATGTTGATCTCCGCCATTACCTCCTGATCTTGCTGCGACGATAGAAGCGACACGATAGTGCCTTGCGATCCTTACTTCGTGCGCGCCCCGGTCGGCTGATACAGCTCGGTCGGGATCGGCGCACCCGTGTTGTGGAAGTGCAGCATCTCCGCGAGCTGGTTTGCCGCGACGATCATCTCTTGGTTATAGTTCTTGATGCGCGACTTAAAGAAGTTGAAGAAGACCACGGCGATGACTGCGATGATCAGACCGGTGGCCGTCGTGATCAGAGCTTCGGAGACGCCGGCCGCGACGACGGCCGGAGTCGAGTTGCCCTTCAGTGCGATATCTTGGAACGCGCGGATGATGCCGAGAACCGTTCCGAAGAGGCCGACGAAGGGAGCGATGACGGCGATCGTGCCGATGATCGGCAGGTTGCGCTCCAGCGAGTTGAGGTGCTCCATCAGCGCGATCGAGAGGGCGTCGGTGATGTCGGAGCGATTCTTCTCGCCGCGACGAAGCCCAAACTCGAGGATGCGCGGAAGCATCCCGCGGTTCTTCTTACATACGTCGATTGCGCCGTCGAGATCGTCGGCCGAGACCTTCGTTCCGATCTGGCGCAGCAAGCCCTTGGTGTCGGAGTGCTGCATTTGGAAGAAGACGAGGCGTTCGATGACGACCGCGAGACCGACGATCGAGATGAGCAGGAGCAGCCACATATCCCAGCCGCCCTGCTGCATGAGACCCAAAAATCCCGAAAACACGGTGTACTACCACCCTCCAATTAACGTTGTTGCGCGGCGACCATCCGCCCTGTGAGGGCGACCCATTGGCCTACCCCCGGATAAAGTCCTGGTGATTCACGGCCCGCTCCCGGACTGGGCGCCGGCGCCGCCGCTGAGGTTGTTCTTGATGAACGTTTCCACTTGAAGCGCGAGGGCTTCGTTGCCGTCTGCTTTGGCTTGCTGGTCGGCTTTGGCCATTGCATCGGCGGCCTGCTTCTTGGTTCCATCGTTGTGGCTACCGGCCCATTGCCCAGTAAGTGCGATCCCCTCTGCAAAGTTCGCTTGAGCGTTGTTGGGCGCAAGAGCGAGTGCTTTGTCTGCATAACTCTGCATCCGCTTCCAGTCCGGCTTCGCGCTCTGCGCTACTGCAAACGCAGCGGAGACATTCGCTGTGACCGCGACCTGCGGGTCACCCAGGGCCGCCGCCTGGTCGAAATCTTTTAACGCGGTTTCGGTGTCCTTGGCCGCGGCTGCCGCCTGCCCCGACTTCAGCAGGCTCGCGCCCATGGCGCGAGCGCCGGCCGTGCTCGAGGGATCGAGCTGCTTGATCTGCGCCGAGACCGTTTGCGCGCCCGCAACGTCGTTGTTCGCGAGGTAGGCCTGCAGCAGCTCGGAGTCGATGTTCACCTTCGAAGCGACGGGGATCTTCGAGTCGGCCATCGCGGCCTCGTGCGCCGCCTTCAGCGTGGCCAGCGCCGCGGCATTATCGTTGTTGGCGAGCTGCGCAACGCCGAGCGCGAACCGTGAGTTGGTGTCCGGGACCAGGCTCATCGCCTTGTTGGCATAGTTCAGCGCTTGCGTGGGGTTGCTCGAAGCCGCTTTCACGGCGGCCGCGGCGAAACTCTGGGCGGCGACGGACTTAAACTGGGTTGCGATCGACGGCACCTTATCGAATGCCTCGGCCGCACTATCGAAGTCTTGAGAATCGTAATACGCGATGCCGAGCATTTGGCGCAGCCCCTGATCGTCCGGCGAATTGAGCAACTCCGCCTGCGCCTTCGATTTGGCCTGCGAGTACTGCTTCTCACGAATCAGGTTGGCGATTTGGCTTGCCGCCGGCGAAAGCGTTCCGCTTGCAGGCATGCTGATTCCGCCCGTTTCGCTGGGGTTCTGGGCGACCGACTTTCCGTTGAACTTCAGCGTGAAGTCGTAGAAAGCGGTGATTGGCGTGGCGCCGCGGTGGGCCGGGCGATAACTCGAGCTTTGAGCGATTTGCATCGCCGCCTGATTGTCCCCCGAGTTCGTCGAGCTGATGACGCGAATGGCTTTGTGGGAGCCGTCGGGGTTGACCTGAACCTGCACGACGACCTTACCGCTGCCGGCGATGCCCTCCGTGGTGGTTCCTTGCTTGATAAGCTTCGCGGGCGTGTACTCGTTGGCATACTGCGCGAGAGCTCGATCGCCGAGAGCCGAAAACGCGACGACGCCGATTGCGGCGATTTGAAAGAAGCGGTTCATTGCATTACCTCACGCGGTTGGTACGAGGCGATTGGGCCGGCGGCCTGCGATGCCGTTGCAGCGCCTCGACCTCTTTCTCGGTAAGGGCGCGTACGTGACCGGCCGGCAGCGAGCCGAGCCGCAGCGGGCCGAAACGTGTGCGCGTGAGAGCCAGGATGGGATGACCGATCGTTTCGAACATTCGCCTCACTTGCCGATTGCGTCCCTCGTGAATGGTCACGTTGACCACGCAGCGGTCACGCTTCACCGCGAGCACGCGGATCTTTGCGCCGGCGGCGCGGCCGTCTTCCAACGAGATCCCCTCCATCAGACGGCGCACCTCATCAGGAGAGAGGCGCCCCGCAATCTCCGCTCGATAGGTCTTATCTACCCCGAAGCCTGGATGGAGCAATCGATGCGCCAGTTCGCCGTCGTCGGTCAAGAGCAGCGCGCCGGCCGTGTTGTAATCGAGCCGGCCCACCGGAAAGACTCGGGCCCGCCCCACGACGAGCTCGGCGACGGTCCGCCGGCCCTGCGGGTCGCGCATCGTCGTCACGACCCCGAGGGGTTTGTTCATTAGGAGATAGGTCGGCTCTGCCGGGGGTGCGACCGGCGTGCCGTTGACCCGAACCTCGCTCCCCGGTTCGACCAGGGTCCCGAGTTCCCGGATGGCCTTACCGTTGATGCTGACGCGTCCGGCCGCGATCAGCTCGTCCGCGTGCCGCCGCGACGCGACCCCCGCCTGCGCCAGAAACCGATTCAGCCGAACCGCGCCCGAAGCGATATCACCCATCTCTTACCTCACGGGCTACCTCACGGGGTGAGTGGTTTAAAGCGGCGAGCGAACCCGATGTTGAGGAAGCTCGGACCGACGAGCGGAGCCAGGATGGCGGGTTCGCTCGCCGCTTTAAACCGAGCGCCTAGTACTTCCCGCTGCCGCCGTCTTCGTAACCGCGGGACATCGAAAGCGCTTCTTTGGTAACGGTTTGGAGGAACTCTTCGTTCGTGCGCGTCTGCGCCATCTTGTCGAGGATAATCTCGGTGATGTCGCCCGTGTTGAGCACGGCCGTCGCGCGGCGCAGCATCCAGATCTTGCGCATCTCGTCGGGTGTGAGCAAAAGTTCTTCGTGCCGCGTACCCGAGCGTTTGATATCGATCGCCGGAAAGACGCGCGATTCCGCGAGCTTGCGAGTAAGATCGATCTCCATGTTGCCGGTGCCCTTGAACTCTTCGAAGATCACGTCGTCCATCTTCGAGCCCGTCTCGATGAGCGCCGTCGCGATAATCGTGAGCGAACCGCCCTCTTCGATCTTGCGCGCGGCACCGAAGAATCGTTTCGGTTTGTGAAGCGACGCGGTGTCGAGGCCGCCGGAGAGCGTCCGGCCGGAGCTTGCGACGACCTGGTTGTAGGCACGCGCTAGACGCGTGATCGAGTCGAGGAGGATCACGACGTCTTTGCCGAGCTCGACGAGACGCTTTGCGCGTTCCATCGTGAGCTCCGCTACCGCGGTGTGGTTCTCCGGATGCTCGTCGAACGTTGAGGCGACGACGTCGCCGTCGATCGTGCGCTGCATGTCGGTGACCTCTTCGGGCCGCTCGTCTACCAGCAGCGCGATGATGTGCGCGTCGGGATGATTGATGGAAATCGAGTTTGCGATGTTCTTGAGAAGCGTCGTCTTTCCGGCCTTCGGCGGCGAAACGATCAGCGCTCGCTGTCCCATGCCGATCGGGCAGAAGAGATCGATAACGCGCGTCGAGAGCTGCGTGGAGCGGACTTCGAGCCTGAAGCGCTCTTGCGGATAGATCGGCGTTCCTTTTTCAAAGATGCGCCGGCCTTTGATCGCCTCGGGATCTAAATCGTTGACTTTGTTGACGCGGATGAGCCCGTAGTATTTTTCGCTCTCTTTCGGGCGTCGCGCCTGTCCTTCGACCATATCGCCGCGCCGCAGCTCGAAGCGCCGAATCTGCGATTGGCTGACGTAGATATCGTCGTTTCCGACGTAGTAACCGGCGCGCCGCAGGAAACCGTAACCCTCCGGCAAGACGTCGAGAATGCCGCTGGCAACTTCGATGCCCGAGCGGGCGATCTGCCCTTGCACGATCGACTCGACGATTTCATCTTTTTTAAGTTTCGCGGGGTTGAGAATCTCGATCTCGAGTTCTTTGGCGACCTCGATCAGCTCGTTCTTCGTTTTGTCGGTGAGCTGGGCCGCGGTGATCATTGGGGGAATTTCTACCTGCGGTAACTGTTCGTGAAAGCCCGCGGGATTCTGACCGAAATGATGACGCCGGCGCGTGCGCCGCCGCCGGCCGCCGCCTGGCGCGGGGCGCATTTCATTATTTATGCGGTGTTCTGGGTTGGGCCGATGTTCGCTTTGCAGGACGCTATCTCTCTCATAGAGCCGCGCACGTCAAGCTTCGATCAGCGAAGGAGAGGCTGCCGTCGCAATCAGATCGGAGACGTGAGCGTGAGGATGTCAAAGGACGTCGCGGCTGTCGACAAACGACCGCCACGCGACGATTCACACTATAGCATAGCCCCTCGCCGGGTTCAAGCCGGGCTCAATCGAGCCGGACCGCTAAGGAAGGAGCTGCCGGCTGCGTAGAATCGCAGCCGCCGATGTGCCGCCTTCGTGAGACCTATGCGGCAGCTGCTGCGTACGCTCGCGGTCGCCCCGGCGGCGCGCGCGAGCCAAAGGCCGCGATCGGCAAAGAGATCGGTCCCGTCGAATGCGCGGTCGATCGCGAGCGCTTGGCAGAGACGGCCCGGACCGCGGCAAAGATCGCGGAGCGCTTCAACGCCCCGCCGCCGTTGCATCAGCGGGAGGCCGAGGAGCGGCTCCAGTGCGCGAACCAGCACGCCTGCGCCGTGTCCGTCGGGTTCGCTGGACAGGTTAAAGCAAAACGACGTGCCGTAAATTTGGTAGACATAGGCGCGGTGGGGCGGTCCGAAGAGCGTCGCGTTGCGAGGAGTCCTTCCGGTGAAGGCGTGACACGCTGGGTCGCCGGGCAGGTAGGCCTCGGTTTCGACAATGCGCCCGGCAACCGTGCCGTCGTCGCTCTCCCGCACGAGAATGCAGCCGAGCAGGGCGCGCGCCAACGCTTGGGTTTCGACCGGCAAATCCTGCGCGCCGACGCGCACCAACTTCACGCCGCTTGGTTCAGCGCTACTTCAGCCCTTGCCCTTTGCATCAGGTCGTCAGCCGGTCCGGCCGCGATCTCGAAGGCGCCGAGCGCGTTGAGCGCGCAGCGCAAACGAACGTAAGGAAGTACGAGATTATCGGGCACCTCAGAGCGGGACGCCACTTCGCGAACGAACTCTTCGTCGGGCAGAACGAAGCGGACGCGCGTGACGCCGAGCCGATGCATCGCTCGGGCAACCGTAACGAGCGCCGCGTAGCCGGCTGCGCGCTCGGTTGACGGCGCCGTCTGTCTGATCCGGAATGGAAGGCGCAGAACGTCGTGGGTCCCGGGGCGCTCGAGGCTTGCATAGGCGACGCCGCCTCCGGCCGGCCCGACGGCGTACCCGATCGCTACCTCGCTCGCCCGCTGTTCCGATTTCTGCATCTCATCACCCTCGTACCCTTATTTTATGCGAACGTATGTTCGCCGTCAAGCGATGCGCACCGGGTTCATGAGGCTTTGGTAGAGGCTCAGCGTTCGGGAGACTTGTTCCTCGACCGAAAAGCGCGCCGCCGCCGCGCGCGCGTCGGCGCCGCGGCGCGGGTCGGGCTGCGAAGGCACGGCCGATAAAGCCGCCGCGAATGACGCCGGGTCGGCCGCGACGAGCACTCCAGCCGAGCCCAGCACGTCGCGGTTCTGCGGTGCGTCGGCGGCGATCACCAAAAGCCCGGCAGCGAGCGCCTCTGCCTGCACGATGCCTTGGGTCTCGGTAACGCTCGGCATCACGAAGGCGTCTGCGCTGGCGTAGAGGTCCGGCAGGCGGCCCTGCTCGATCACGCCGAGAAAGCGAATCCGATCCTCGAGTCGGAGGGCCTTTGCGCGCCGCCCCAACTCCGCGCGCAACGGTCCGTCGCCGGCAATGGCCAAGCAGACCTGCGGATCTTCCGCCCGAGCGAGCGCCTCGAAGAGAACCTCGATGTTCTTCTCCCTCGCGAGGCGTCCAACGTAGAGGAGAAGCCGTGCTCCGTTTCGGGCGCCGGCCTCCGCCCGCAGCTCTTCGCGGCGGCGTCCGGCGCCGAAGCGCGCTACGTCGATTCCGCTGGGAACGGTTTCGACGCGCACGGTCACGCCAAGGTCCCGCAGGCGCGCGGCCATGGCCGGGGTGGGCGCAATGACCGCGTCTGCAAGGTTTGCGAACCTTCGCGTCAACTGTGAGGCAGCGAAGCGCGTGGCGTTCGCTTCGAAGGGAACGTAGTGCGCGTACGCTTCGAGCTGCGTGTGATACGTATAGATCAGCGGCATCCCGTAGCGGCGGGCATAGCGCATCCCCATCCAGCCCGTGATAAACGGCGAATGGACGTGAACGATGCTCAGGCCTTCGATAACCGACTTAACGTCGCGCCGGCTTACGAAGGGCAGGGTCAGACGGTAGGGAGTTTTGAGGGGCAGCGGCAGGGAGGGAATCCGGACGACCCCACTCTCAGTAGCGGCCGCACCCGGCATCTTCGGCGCGAAGCAAAAGACCTCGTGGCCCGCGCCTTTCAAACCTTGAGCCAGGCTCTCGACCGAGGCCACGACGCCGTTGACGACGGGGCGGTAAATCTCGGTAAACAGCCCCACGCGCAGGCGCTCCATAGGCGCAGACTCTTCGCTTCGCTGCCGGGGCCGCCCGGTTTCGGGAAAAGAGCTTAACAAGAAGGTGGCACCTTGCGAAGTATTACTTTTGGCATATTTGCGCGCCGAAACGAGTGTGGTATAGTGCCCGGGTCAGCCGGGCCTGCCCAAGTCGGCGAGCCGGCCATTATTATCTCGGCGTTCCCGTCGGATCCGTTTCCCCAGCGGCCGCACACGCCGCTTCAGGAACAAACGCGAATTGCGTTCATCGTCCGCCTCTCTGCGCGGTGTAGATTTGCAGACCGTGACGCGATTCGGGAAAGAAAGGAACTTCGGATTGATCGGACGCGTACTCTGTGCCGCTTTTCTGGGCACCGCCCTTGCGGCCGGCCCGGTATGGGCGGCCACAGCGACTGACCAGACCGCGGCCGCCGGCGTCACCTGGCATGGCAACGGCCTCATCAGCTGGGATCGCGTCGAACGGCGTTCGATCGCCCCGAAGACCATCACCCGCTTCAACTCATCCCTCGAACCCGGGAGTTCCAAAGTCCTCGCTCGGGGTCACGCCGGCCTGCGCGAAGTTCACGTCGAGTACGCGCAGCGCGACGGTGGACGCGTGCATAGTACGATCGTTTCGTCGATCGTAATTGCGCCGGCAAAGCCCCGCATCGTCGCGCGCGGCATCGGTGCGTTCGACGCTTGCCGCCTTCGAAGCACGCGGTATCTCGCAGATGACGGAGATCGCACGCGGCGCAATGCTGATGCTTGCGACCGCGTACACCGCCGGAAGCGCGGGTGGAGGCGGGATGACCGCGATCGGACGGCGCGCCGGTTACGGAATCGTCGCCGTCGATCCCAGAGTGATCCCGTTGGGAACCCGCTTGTACATTTCGGGTTACGGAATCGCGGTTGCGGGCGACACCGGCGGCGACATCGTCGGACGGCGAATCGATCTCGGCTTCGATACGCTCGGTGCGGCGATGGCCTTCGGCCGGCGCGCGGTCACCGTTTATCGTTTGAAGTAAGCGGCTTACGGCGTAAGATAAGGGGATGTCGAGTCCCCGAACGCTGCTTGCCCGATCGGGGCTGCGCCCGAAGAAGCATTTCGGGCAAAACTTCTTGGTCAGCGAGTTGACCGCGAATCGCATCGCCGAGTGCGCGATGCAAGACGCCCCCACGGAACTCCCCGTCTTTGAGATCGGCGCCGGCACCGGCGTCTTGACGCGCGCACTACTCGATCGAGGCGCGAAGCTCACCGTCATCGAGATCGACCCGGCGCTGGTCGAGATCTTGCGCTCGCGCGCCGATCTTTCTCGCGCGCAGATCCTCTGCGGCGACGCCCTCGCGTTCGACTACCAGGCGTGGGCCGCCGGCAAACCTTGGCGCGCCGCCGGCAATCTTCCGTATAATATCGCGACGCCGTTGCTGCTGCGCTTGATCGAAATGGACGGCGGCCCGGATTGCGTAACGGTGATGGTCCAGAAAGACGTTGCCGAACGCTTCGCTGCGCGGCCGGGCACGCGGGCCTACGGGAGCCTATCGCTCGCCGTACAGTACGCGATGCACGTCGAGACACTCTTTATCGTACCCCCGCGATCCTTTTATCCCGCCCCGAAAGTCTACTCGAGCGTCGTTCGCCTCGTTCGGCGCTCGCAGCCCGCAGTGAAGGTTCGCGACCTCGACATCTTCTGGAAGGTCGTCCGCGGCGCATTCGCGTACCGGCGCAAGACGCTCCTCAACAGTCTCGCGCTCGCACTCGAACTCGACCGCGCGACGATTGCGCGGGCGCTTTCTCTTTGTAACTTCTCACCGGAGCTTCGTGGTGAACGACTCGACCTCGGCGATTTCGCCCGGTTGGCCGACGAACTGGCCAAAGGATAGCTTCAAGGGCTTTTGGACCTGGTTCCTAGCCATTTCGATAACGCTGCTGTTCGGCTTTATTCTCGTACTCCAGATCGTCGTTCCCCCGCCCACGAAAGTTACGCCGGCGCAGTTAAACGAGCTCCTGATAATCCAGCTCATACTCGACGCGCTGCTGGTTGTAATCGTGTTGTTTGCCCTTCCGCGGCTGTCGAAGCTGAGCTTGCGCGATATTGGATTTCGCGTTCCCAACGGCATGACGCTGCTCGTCGCCCTAGCCGGCGCCGTCGGAATGTTCGTTGCGGCCGACGGCGGCGCGCTTCTCATCAACGAACTCTTTCACGCCCAGCACCAGCAGGACATCGTACAGATATTCCGAGGGCTGCACGACCGCACGACGATCGGACTCTTCGCTTTCTTCGCCATCGTCCTCGCACCGTTTGCCGAAGAGGCGCTTTTCCGAATCTTCTTCTTTAACCTCGGGCTGCGGTACGGCGGGTTCTGGGTAGGCGCGATCGTTTCCGGGCTGCTCTTCGGAATCGCGCACGGAGACCCGTTCGAGGTGATTCCGCTGGCGCTCGGCGGAATCGTGCTTTGCGCCGTCTACTACGTCACGCGCAACGCGTACGCATCGATGATCTCGCACGCACTGTTCAATTCCATCTCGATATTTGCGCTGCTCTTCGCTCCCCAGCTCACGCAGTAACCGTTAGGGCCGCTTCCAGAACGGCCTGCGCGGGGATCCCCGTCGAATCGAGATAGCGTAGCCGGTGCTGCAACGACGCCGGCTTGCTCGTCGTTGCGATGCGCCGTTCGAATTTGCGATCCCGAACGAACCGGCCAACCAGATGAATCGCTTCCGGATTCGGCTCGTCGTACCAATCGGGATGATGGGCGGCCCAGAGCCCAACGACCGGGATGCCGCCGCGCGCCATCACGAGGTGCAGTGGCCCGGCGGGAATACCGACGAAGAGTTCGATCCGGTTTGCGAGGGCTTTGAAAACGCGCGCGAACGGCTCGCCGAGATCGCCGAAGAGCGAGCGAAAGCCGGTCACGGCTTCGCCCAGGCCCTCGTTTTCCATCGAAACGAAACGCCACGCGGGCGATTGGCGCTCCAGCGCGGCGACGAATGCGCGCGCCTCGCTGCCGTCTCCCCAGTTCTTGCGAGCGGCAGTGACGCCGGATCGCGAGATCACGCAGAGACGCCGGCCGGGTAGAAAGCGCGCGAGCCGTTCGTCGACTCGCCGCTGGGTCTCCGGTGAAACGGCAAACTCGATCGTACTGCGCAGTGGCTGCGAGAGATCGAACGATGCGAGGCGCTCCGGGCGAACGAGCAGCCGCGCGAGATTGCGCGCTTTGGTATGGAACGGAAAGGCGGTACGCCCTTCGGTTTCGGGATAGTCCGTCCACAATACGCGCTGCGGTCCGAAGGCTTCGACCGCATCGGCGAGCGGCGCCGGCAAGCTCAACGCCACGGGCTTACCATTGCACCCGCGCAGCGCGAGCCCGAGGTGAGCGGCACCTCGTTCCGATCCGTCCTCCGGCAGCGCAACGCCGCTGTAAAGCGGCAGAACGATCGGATTGTTCTCCATCACGCTTACGTAGTCGTCGCCGAAACGCGTAATCGCGTAGGTGTTCGAGGATTCAAGCAACGGCGCCACGTAGCCGAAGTGCACCCAATCGCCCAAACCGTGCGGCCAGTAGATCAGCACGCGGGCGTTGCGCACCGAAGCAAATCGACCGCGATCTTCGCGCGTCGCCGGTATCGGTCCGTACGAAACCGTCACGGAGCGACGGGAACGCCGCCGCAGAGCGCGCCCGGCGGGCGCCCCACAAGGCTCGCAAAGAAAGCGCGCGCGTTCGTATCGTAGGCGGGGCAAGAACGTGCTCCGTCGTCGCGATGCGGATCGAGACGAACCAGGGGATTGGCGGCGGCAATTGCCCAGGTTCCCTCGTCGCGGCGCAAGAGTAGCGCGGACCGGCCGTCATCGCGCAGCGCGACGGCGCGGGAATAGGCCGGCCAATCGACGACGTACGGCCATCGGCCCGGGCGAAGAACCGTGTCGTTGAAGATCAGCAGCATCACGACGAGGGCACACGGCACCATCGCGCGGCCCGTCGCCGGCCAGTGCCTCGAACCGAAGGCAGCGGCAACCGCCGTCGCCGCGAGCAGCGGTGCGGTATAATGCGAGCCGACCCGGCTCGGCTCGTAGTTCCAGGGCTGCATGAAAACGATTTCGGCAAGCATCGGCACGCCGAGCAACAGCCAGCGTCCGATCCCCAACGGCGCGAACGCAAACGGCGCGAGCGAGAGCGCAACCAGGGTAAACTTACCGCTAACGTCGTGAACCGCGAGACCGTACGGCGGAAGGTTCGGATGCACGCCGGCGATTCGCTCCGTAAGCCAAAATGCCAGGCCGCTCCCTAGTGCGGCGGCGCCCGTTGCCAGGCCGATACGACGATCCCACCACAACAGGCTCGCCGCCGCAAACCACAGCACGAAGAGGATCTCGTCTTCTTTTAAACCGGCGAGCAGGAGCGCGACGAGCGCCGTCGGCCAAACCAGGCGCTTGCGGGCGAACAATGCTCCGCTGCACGCGAGCACCGGCACGAAAACGTTCTCCGAGAAGTTGTCGTAACTCATTCCCTGCGCCGACGGCGTCAACAGGTAGGCGATTCCGAGAAGGTTCGCCGCACGAGGATTCACGCCAAGTTCGCGGGCCAGAAGAACGAGCGGTATCGCGGCGGCCGCGATGGCGATGACCTGCACGGCGATCAACGTCTCGGCGCGCGGAACGAGGGCGACGAGCGGAACGAGGAAGAGCAGCGCCCACGAGCTGTGTACCTGCAGGTGGGGGCGCCACTCGCCGAAGTTCCACGACGAACCGTGGCGCAGATTCACCAAGGTCTGCAGATAGGTCCCAAGATCGGCGCCGTATCGCAGCGCGTAGAGCTTATTTAAATCCAGCGCGACGTAGACCAACGCGAAGATCGCGACGGCATAATAGACCGGCCGCATTTACGCGAGCGACCGTTGGGCGTAGACGCGTTGGACGATCGCCTGGAGCCGTTCGATAAACCGCGGCGGCGCAAAGGCCTGCGCGTGATCGCGCAGATGCGCCGGTGAGAAGCGCGAAGCGTCGAATGCGCGCAAGACCGCCGCCAGCGACTCGGCGTTGGGCTCGTCAAAAAAGTTTCCGGTCTCGTTCTCGACGATCGTCTCGAGCGCGCCGCCGCCGCGGTACGCAACCGTCGGACGCCCCGCTGCCGCGGCCTCCAGCGGCACCAAGCCAAAGTCTTCCTCTCCGGGAAGAATTGCCGCCTTCGCATTACCGATCAGCTCGTTGAGCCGGGCGTCGGAGACGTAGCCGAGCATCTGCGTCGTCGTTCCTCGCGCGCGCTCGCGTAACGAACGCTCTGCCGGACCGGTCCCCGCGACGAGCAGCGGCACGTTCGCGCGGCTGGCCGCTTCGATCGCAAGATCGATGCGTTTGTAGGGCAACAAACGCGACGCGACGATGAAATAGTCGCCGGCCCCGGCCCCGACGCTGAAGCGATCGACGTCGACGGGACAGTGCAGCACCTCGGAGTCGCGCCCGTAATACTTTCGGATTCGCTCGGCGACGTTGCGCGAGTTCGCGACGAAGCGCGTCGGCCGGGCGGCCGCCGCCCGATCCCACGCCGCTAAACGGTTGACGACGGGGCGCGCCATTGCAGCCGGCATCATGCGCCCGACGTATTCGTCGTAGGCGAAGGCAAATCGGCTGACGGTATTGATGTAGCACACGTGCACGGCGGTGCGGGGAAACCGGACGCCCTTCGCCCACGCGGTCGTCGAGCTGACGATCGCATCGAAACGGCCGAGGTCGAACTTTTCGAACGCGCGCGGATAAAATGGGGCCAGCGCCCGAAAGTAGCGGTTGGCGAGCGGTACTCGAGCTAAGTACGAACACCTGACGCGTTCCGCCGGAAACGCTTCACCGGAGACGCGCGCGTCGTAGAGCGCGGTGTAGATCGGCGCTTCGGGCCAAGCCTGCGCGATTCGGGCAAAGACGCGCTCCGCGCCGCCGCGCTGGTTTAGGTAGTCATGAACGAGTGCGACTCTAATCTTGGAGATTGGTGCCGCGAGGCAGCACCAAGGCGATCGTCGGATTTCCAAGATAGGTGCGCGCGACGCGCTGAACGTCGGCCGGGGTCGTTGCTGCAATGGCCGCGAGCGCGTGATTGATGAAATCCGGCGACGCGCTCTCGCGCGAGAAGACCGCCGCCAACCACGTTCGCGATTCCAGCGTCGTCGCGTCACCGGCGAAATCGCCGGCCGCGACGGCTTTGAAGTCGTCGATCGAACCTTGCAGCGGCGTGGCCGCCAGCACCCCGACGACCGAAAGCGCGGTCGCAAAGGCGCGAGTGGGGTTGGCGATCAGTCCGCCGTTGACGTATAAAACGAGGCTGGCGGGATAGCGGTCGTACACATAGTCGGCCCCCACCGAGCGCGAAGCAAACGTCGGTGAGACGACGCCGGGAACCTGAGCGATGTCGGCGATCGTGCGCCTCAGAAACGCCGCGAGGACGAGCATCGGGCCGAAGTCTTTGCTGTCGACTTTCGGGGCCGGGTACTGCGCGATGAGCCAGGGTGAGGCGATGTCGCGATGCGCGACGATTTCGTGCGTCGTTCCGCCGAGCGGCGAAACGTGCACCGCTACCGGCGAGGTATCCCCTGCCGGAAGCGCGCTCGCCAGCGCCGCGAGTGCGCCGGGGGGAAGCGAATCGAGACGGCCGGCCGCACTAACGAGTGCTCCGCCCCTCCGGTAGAACGCGTGATAGAATCTCGCGACGTCTTCGGGAACGAGTTGCGCGAGCGATGCCGGCGTTCCGAGTTCGGGTAGGCCGGTGTTGGCCTGCGGCGACGATGCCGCGTAGAGCATGTCGAGCCCGACCTGCAATGCGACTTGTTGACTCTCGGCGATCTGCTTGTCGAGCGCCGTCCTGGCCGATCGAACCGTTGCCGGTGAAAGATCGGGAGCGGCGATGGCGGCCTGCAACAACTGCAGCACGACCGGCGCGTCCTCGGCGAGCGCCTCGACGTAAAAGCGAACGTCTCCCGGGTCAACGTTGAAATGTATCGAGCCGCCGTGAGCGGCGATCGCCTCTTCGAGCGGAACGGTGGTTTTATCGCCGGGCGACGCCGCAACCGGCGTACGCAGAACCGTCTCTGCGACGAGGGCCGCCAGCCCGTTCTCTCGCATCGTCTGACGGTCAAGACCGGCGCGGACGAGCAGCGTTACGCCGGCGAGCGAGGCTGCGGAATCGAGTTGCTGCACGACGGTCGCGCCCGACACCGTATCAACGCTGGGAGCGGGAACGGCCGGCGCCGCAGCCGCTGCGGAGAGCGGCAGTATCGCCAGCGCGGCGGCAATCGCGGCGCAACGCGAATAATTCACTGAGACGACTCCTTCGGAGTGGTGGAGAGCAACGTGACGACGACCGGCGCCTGCAGATAGCGCTTCACGACGTCGGCCACGTAGGCCGGATCGAGCTGACGCACCAAGTGCGCGTAGGTTCCGCCGGCGATTCCGGGTGCATACGAAACGTCGCCTTCGACGCTATACCAGCCGAGATTGTCGGCGCGTTCCTGCGGAGTCTGCGTATCGGCCGCAACGTGATAGAGAAAAGCTTCGCGGGCGGCTTCGAACGTCCGCGCATCGAGCGGGGTTCGCATCGACGACAACGCGGCGAGCACGCGGTCGCGAGCATCCTGCTCGCGATCGCCGCCGATGGTAACGAGCATGACGCCCGGATCGTGCAGGGTAATGAACTGGCCAACGACGAGCGCGCTGGTGGCGGAGCGATCGAGCGATTTCGTGACCAACCCCGTCTCTTCTCGGAAGAGGTAGTCGGCGACGAAATCGAGCGCGGTCGCGGCTTTTTCATCGCTCATCGGAGGGCCGACCCAAGCCAAGCCGATGCCGCCGACCAGGCCCGAGGCCGTCGCCGCGGCAGGAGATGGCGCGATCGCGGAGTCATACGGCGCGTCCATATTTCCCGAGCCGGTTCCGTCGGTGACTGCCGTGACGTTCGACGCGTTGACATTGCCGGTCAGCGTAAGTACGGCGTTGTCGGAGCGAAACGCCCGCTTCGCGAAGTCGTTGATCTGCGCCGTCGTAATGCCGGTGATTTGAGGAATGTTCGACGGGAGCGGCGGATAGTGCGCCGGCCCGCGCTCGAAGAGCTGTTTGAAGAGCAGGTCGTGCAGGGCCGTATCCGACTCATATCGTTCCTGAACGCCGAGGACCGCCGCGTTCGCCCGCGCCACCTTTACCGCAGCGTCGTTGACCGATGGTGCAAAGTACGCCGCGGTTATCGCGGCGACGACGCGGCGCGTCGCCGACGCCGGAACCGTGACCGCGATACCGACGATATCGGGATAGACCTGGACGTTCAGTTCGCCGCCGACGCTGTGAACGAGCGCGTACAACGATTTTCCGCTCGCCAGCGGCGCGACCGCAACGGCGGTCGCCGCAAGGTTGGCTATTCCGGGCGTAGCGTTATCGTAGCCGGCGCCCGGCGCCCGAAACCAGAGCCCGATCGCCGCCGAACCGACGGTCGGATCCGGATAGACGACGAACTTGCCGCCGCGCGGGAGCGCACCGGTCTGCTGCTGCGCCGGCTCTATGGCCGCGGCTGCGAGCGTAGGAAAGGCCGCAGCGGCGACGAGCGCAGCTGCAAGCAAACAGGCGCGAAGCGTCATGCCGGTTCCGGCGAGATCTTTGGCGGGAAGCGAGCCGGCTTTTCGGCGCGCTTCGCCTCGTCGGTCGCGGGCCGGTCGTTCGTTGAATCCGACGCGGCCGCAATCTCTTCGTTACGCTCGCGATCGTACGGCTTGTCGTCGAGAATGGCTCGGACTTCTTCGGTCTCGACGGTCTCGTACTCCATCAGCGACGCGACCATGCGCTCGACCTTGGGCCAGTTCTCGGTCAGAATCCGTTTGCCGTTCTCGTAGGACGACTCGATGATCCTGCGCACCTCGGCGTCGATCTGGCTCGCGACTTCTTCGGAATAGTTTCGCTCTTCGCCGATATCGCGGCCGAGGAAGACCTGATGCGCGCCGCGACCGTACGTGATCGGGCCCAGTTCGCTCATGCCGAACTGCGTGACCATCCGCCGCGCGAGTTCACTGGCCTTCTCGAAATCGTTGCTCGCACCGGTCGTGACGTCACCGAACTTGATCTCCTCGGAGAGGCGCCCGCCCAGCGACATCGTGATCTGAGCGATCAACTCTTCTTTCGTCCGGTTGTGGCGGTCGTCTTCGGGGAGCGACCAGGTGATGCCCAGTGCCATGCCGCGAGGAATGATCGTCACTTTGTGTACCGGATCGGCTTTGTCGAGCAGGCCGCCGAGCACTGCATGGCCCGACTCGTGAAACGCGGTCACTTCTTTCTCTTTTTGAGACATCACGAGCGACCGCCGTTCCGGGCCGACCATCACGCGGTCGATTGCCTCGTCGCAATCGATCATCTCGATGACGTTTTTGTTGCGACGCGCGGCGAGCAATGCCGCCTCGTTGAGCAGATTCTCCAGATCGGCGCCGGAGAACCCCGGTGTCCGTTTGGCGAGGGTCTCGAGCGAGACTTCCCGGCCCAGCGGCTTATTGCGGGCGTGCACCTCGAGGATCTTCTCGCGGCCTTTGAAATCGGCGCGGCCTACGACGATCTGCCGGTCGAAGCGGCCCGGGCGCAGCAGCGCCGGATCGAGCACGTCGGCGCGATTGGTTGCCGCTATCAAAATAACGCCGGTGTTCTGGTCGAAGCCGTCCATCTCGACGAGCAACTGATTGAGTGTCTGTTCGCGCTCGTCGTGGCCACCCCCCAACCCGGCTCCGCGCTGGCGTCCAACGGCGTCAATCTCGTCGATGAAGACGATGCACGGCGCAGATTTCTTGGCCTGATCGAAAAGGTCGCGAACGCGAGAGGCACCGACGCCGACGAACATTTCGACGAAGTCTGAACCAGAGATCGAGAGAAACGGCACACCCGCTTCGCCGGCGATTGCGCGGGCGAGCAGCGTCTTGCCGGTTCCCGGCGGTCCGAGGAGCAGCACGCCCTTCGGAATCCGCGCACCGAGCGACTGGTACTTCTTCGGATACTTCAGAAAGTCGACGATCTCGGCAAGCTCTTCCTTTGCTTCATCGACGCCGGCAACGTCGGCAAAGGTAACCTTCGGCCGGTTCTCCGAGAGCATCTTCGCCCGGGAGCGTCCAAAGGAAAGCGCCTGGCTTCCCCCGCTCTGCGCCTGGCGTAAGATAAAGAACAGCAGGAGTACCGTAATCGCCAGCGGTCCGAGCGTCATCAGGTTTGTGAGCAAACCCGCACTCGACTGCTGGTCGAAGCTGATCGCCCCGCTCTTCACCTTGCGGTAGACCTCGTCGACGAAGGTCTGATCGAGGTTCGGAACGGCGACCGAGTATTTCGTGCCGTTTGAGAGATCGCCGATGGCGTTGAGCCCCGTAGCGTGGAACGACTGAACTTGGCTTGCCTCGAGCTTCTGGTAGAACGCGCCGTAGTCGAGCCGGGTCTCCCCCTCGCTGGGCGCGACGAAGCGTTCGACGACGATAAAGACGGCGATGACCGCTAGGATGATCAGGATGATGGATCGGAGATGCTTGTTCACGTTGTCGTCAGACCGTTTGACCCTCTCGGAGCTCGGCTAGGCAGGGAAGATTGCGGTAGAGTTCCTGGTAGTCCAAACCGTAACCTATTGCAAAAAGGTTCGGCACCGGAAGGCCCAGGTAGTCGATTGGGACGGCCACCTCCCGCGGCACCTGCTTCTCGAAGAGGATGCAGGCACGCAGAGCCGCCGGACGCCGGCTCTCTATTAACGAGCGGACGAACCCTAAGGTTTGGCCCCGGTCGGCAATCGCGTCCAGGACGACGACGTTGGCCCCAGCCACTGGTAACGTCACGTCCATCGCCAGCCGCGGCTGGCCGCCCCGGCTGCCACGGAACCCGTATCGCTCGACGCATACATAATCGACGAGCACCTCACTCGGACCGTCCGCCCTGCGGGCCAGCTCTCTTGCGAGGTCCGTCGTAAGGCACAGCGCCCCTTTCAACACGCCAATGAGGACAAGTGGTTGCCCGCGGTGATCGGCGGCAATTTCGTCCGCGAGGCGAGCGATCGCCGCGGCGATCTGATCTGCGCTGTAGATGGACGGACCAACCCAATGCTCTAGGTGTGCCACGGTCATTGCTCGGTAATGATACCCCTCATCGACCCGCGTTCGATTCTCAGGCTAATCCCAGGCTTCATGAGGTACGTGCCGGTCCCGCCGCCTTCGAGCGCACGGACCGCGGCTTCGACGTGCGCAAAGTCCACGTCGCGCAGGTCGCTGTCGTCGGCGAAACGCTCGCGGACCGAACGCCGGAGCTGCGCGCGCCGGTTTCCAGCCTGCTCCGCAGCGATCGTTTCGGCCGCGCGCGCGACGGCGCGATCCAGACCCGGAAAGATCGGACGCAGCGCCTCGAGGGCTTCACGAACGGCGTTACGCCGCTTCGACGAATCGGCGTTGGTTGGATCGACGGCGTACGGCAACGCCTTCGCGTGGCAGTAGGCGCGCAGCGCGTCCGGTGCGACGCGCAGCAGCGGCCTTGCGAGGTTGACGCCGGGCTCGAGCGCTCGTCGCGGTGCTATTCCGCTCAAACCTGCGGGACCGGTTCCGCGCAGCAGCGCCAGCAGAACGGTCTCGCTTTGATCCTGCGCGTGGTGAGCGGTCGCGACGACCGAGCAGCCGTTGCGTCGCGCAGACCCGGCGAGCGCGGCGTAGCGCGCGACGCGCAGCGACTGCTCATCGGCGGCGACTTCGGGCAGTGCGACGACATCGAGCGGGACGCCGAGACGCGCGGCGAGATCGAGGACGACGCACTCATCCTGCCATGCCGAAGAGCGAAGAGCGTGATTGACGTGGGCGACGCTCAGCACGAGGTGCAGGCGCGCTGCTACGGCGTGCAGCGCTGCGGCGAGCGCGATCGAATCGGCGCCGCCGCTGCACGCGACCAGCACGTGCTCGCCTGTGGCAAAGACGCCGCCGCGCTCGATCGACGCTTCAACTTCGCGCTGCGGCCGAGCCCCCCTCACGAGCGCCGTACGTGTGCTGCAATCTCACGCTCGACGTCGCGTTTGGCTGCGTCGGCACGCTTGTCCCAGAGCTTCTTACCGCGCGCGACGCCGAGCAGCACCTTCGCGATGCCGCGCGTGAAGTAGAGCCTCAACGGAACGACCGTTAAGCCTTTTTCGCCGACCCGGCTCTGGAGCCGAACGATCTCTTCCTTATGGAGCAGCAGCTTGCGCGGACGGTTCGGTTCGGAGTTCGAGAAACTGCCCTGCTTGTACGGTGGAATATGCATGCTCATCAACCAGGCCTCGTCGTCTCGAAAGCGAGCGTAGGCTTCGGCGAGACTCGCACCTCCGGCGCGGATCGACTTCACCTCGGCTCCGTTGAGCACCAGACCGGCTTCGACGGATTCCATGATGTGGTACTCGTAACGGGCGCGGCGGTTCTCAACGATCATCGGCGCTTCTCGTCAGCGGATTGCGGCGATCCTCGACCGCTTCGAGCCGGCCGCGCGATACGAAGCTGCCCTCTGCGTGAGCCAGCAAATTTTGCGCGGCGTCGTAGATATCGCCTTCGACGCCGACCACGCTGCGGCGCTGCCAGGTGACGCGCCCGCGAATTACGATCGGAGCCTCCAGCGGTACGGGCCGGCGAAACCGGATGTTGACCGATGCCGTGACCCCACGGTGCCCGGCGAAGCCGGCCGCATGCGCCATCGCTTCGTCCAGCAACGCCATGACGATCCCGCCGTGCGCGATCCCGCGCCATCCCTGGTAGTTCGAACTCAAGTGAGCCTCTGCGTAGACGCCGTCACCGTCGTGCGCGCGATCGAAGTGCAAGTGCATCCCGATTGGGTTCTCCGGACCGCACCCAAAGCAGTTGCCGTCGTCGAACGGTACGTCGCTCACGGGCGGTTCGAGATTCCCTTAGCGCCCGACCGCGAGGCGGTCGACCAGGTAGGCCGGAAGCTTGGCCGCGCGCATCTTCCGCTGCACTTCTTCGATCGGATAGGCGTAACGAGTCCACTCGACCCGCTCGTTCTCCGGATCGTAGGTGACGAAGCACGCCTCGGGATTGAGATCGCGCGGCTGACCGACACTGCCGGCGTCGACGATGTACCGCTTCCCGTCCTCCAGCGTCAGCTCGCCGCCGTGCTGCATGTGCTTGTGCCCGATGACGCCGTCGGGCTCGCAAACCCAGTATTCCGCAATGTGGGTGTGTCCGACGAAGACGATCCGCGCATCGGTGCGCGCGAAGGCGGCCGCGGCCGTGTCCTTATCGAGGATGTAATCGAAGTAGCGCACGGGCGCGCCGTGAACCAGAAGAAACTCGGGGAAGCGAAGTTCGTAGGGCAGCGAGTTCAACCAGACGCGGCTCGGCTCGTCGAGAACGCCTTGCGTCCAGCTAATCGCGGCGCGTGCCGCCGCGTTGAAGCTCTCCACGCCGAAGTTTTCGATTGCCGCCAAATCGTGATTGCCCAGAACCGCGTGGCCGCAGCGCTCGCGAAGCTTGGCGACGCACTCGTTTGGATTGGGTCCGTATCCGACGACGTCGCCGAGGGATACGAGGGTATCGTCCGGCGCGATCGCCGTCAGCGCTCGCTCGAGCGATTCGAGATTTCCGTGCACGTCGGAGACGATTGCGTACCTCACGGGCCCACGCTCATTTCGGCGAGTACCGCGCGCAGCGCGGAGGCCAACGCCGCGCGCATGGGCAGCGTTCCCGTACTCACCCGAATGTAAGGATCGAGCGGCGGCGTTCCGGGCTTGCGAATCCAGACTCCGCGCGCAAGCAGGTCGTTCATCACCGCAGTCGCGCGTTTTGACGAACCCATGTCGATGCAGACGAAGTTGGTGCGGGATTCGATGTAGCGGGCCCCGAGCTCGCGCGCCAACTGGTAGTAATCCTCCCTCGCGCGAGCCGTTTCGGCCACGACGTAGCTGCGAAACTCGTCGTCGTGCAAAGAGGCCATCGCGCCGATTTGAGCATTGCGGTTGATACCATACTGCAAACGAATCTTTTGAAATGTCTGGACGTTGCGTTCGGTGGTGAGCGCGTAACCGATTCGCGCACCGGCCATTCCGTACGCTTTCGAGAACGTCCGTAAACGAACGAGCCGGTCCGAAAAGTGCTGCGGCAACAGCTCGCCGTCGTTGACGAAGTCCGCGTACGCCTCGTCGAGCAGCAAGAGCGAGTCGTGGCTCAGCGATTCGTAGAAGCGCTGGATCTCGGCGCGTGCGATGAACCGCCCGCTCGGATTATCCGGATTGGCGAGATAGACGATCTTGGGCTGCTTCGCGTTTGCGATTTCCAGGAGTGCCTCGGTATCTGGCGAGCCGTCCTGGCGATAGCTCGCGTACAACGGCGCTCCGCCATACCCGATGACGTGATAGAGGAAGGTGGGATACGTCCCGTGGATCGTCAGCGCCGGCTCGCCCGGTCCGAGGAAGGCGCGAACGGCCAAACCCATCAAATCGTCGATACCCGAACCGACGATGATCTGCGCGGGCGAGCAGTCGTGCTTTGCGGCGAGAAGGTCGCGCAGATCGAGCGACTCCGGATCGCCGTACCAGGAGAGCCGCGGCAACTCGGCCGCCATCGCGGCGATAGCTCGCGGCGACGGGCCGAAGGCGCTCTCGTTTGCGCCCAAACGAACGAGCTCGCGCTGACCGGTTTCCCGCATTAGCTCCTCGGGCCCGATAAACGGCGTCGTCGCCGGAATCGCCTCGACGGCGGGAGTCGGCCGGATCACGTGTCTAGCAGCTCCCCAGGAAACGATGGACGGTGACCGGCGACCCGGCCGGCCAGACGTCGTCGCGCTCGCCCATGATGATGAACCCGTCGGCGCGGGCGGCGAGGCTAACCGAAAACGAGCGCACGGGCAGAGGATGCGCGAGAGGGAGCCCTCCATCATGCTTCAGCGCGACCGGAATGTACCACGTCCACCCGGCTCGGCTGACCGCAGGCTCGGCCAGGCGTGCCGAAACGGTTAACGCGTTGGCCGCAGCGCCGGCGAGAGCTGCGACGATCGGCGCCGCGACGGCCTCGAGAATGACGAGCGCCGAAGCCGGATTCCCCGGCAGTCCGACGATCGGCTTGCTGCCGTGAGCGCCCAGCAGCGTCGGCTTTCCGGGCTTTACCCGCAGACCGTGGACGATGACGCCCGGATCGGCGATCCGCGCCACCGCGTCGGGCAGCCGGTCCCGTTCGCCGACCGAGGACCCGCCGGTGAGAACGACGCCGTCGCATTCTGCCAGCGCCGAGGCGAGGGCACGGTCGAACTCATCGGATTCGTCACGCAGCGTCGGATAATGGCGCGGCGCCGCACCCATCGCCCGCAGCGAAGTCGCGACCGCATAGCGATTCGAATCGCGGATCTGGCCGGGACGCGGATGCTGCGATGGAGGGACGAGCTCGTCGCCGCTGGAGAGCACGGCGATTTGCGGGCGGCGGTAGACGAGAATCTCGGTGGCTCCCACCGTTGCGAGCACGCCGGCCTCCGCGGCGGCAATGCGCCGTCCCGGTTCGAGCAGCGGCTCACCTTTGCGCATGTCGGCGCCTTTGTGCGCGACGTTTGCCCCGGTCTCGACCGCTTCATTGATGTAAACGCGGTCGTCTTCAACGCGCACGTCCTCGATCGGCACGACGGCGTCGGCTCCGGGCGGCAGCATCCCTCCGGTCGGAATGCCCATCGCGCAATCGCCGGCCAGTGCCACTTGCGGCGCGACTCCCATCGCGACGCCGGCCACGATTCTCAGACGGCCCGGAGTGCGACGTGCCGCGATTGCGAAGCCGTCCATCAGCGACCGCGGAGCGTTTGGATAATCGTCGTCGGCCACGACGGCGACGGCAAGTACGCGTCCGGGTGCGTCCTCGAGCTTTACCGTCTCGGTACCGGGCGGCATGACGGAGACGCGCGAAAAGTACGCCACGATCGCCTGCTGCGGCGCTAATAATCTCTCGGCAGTAAATCCGATCTTCGGTAGGACTGGATTTACGGGCTGCATAATGGCGCGCTTCTCCATGCTCGATATCGCTCTGATACGCCGCGATCCCGACCGCGTGCGACAAGCACAGGCTCGTCGTGGGCAGGACCCCTCGGTCGTTGACGACGTTCTGCGCTACGACGAGGAGTACCGCTCGGCGTTAACCGCTGCGGAGCGGGCGAAAGCCGAAAAAAATCGTCTCTCGGCATCGATCGGAAAAGCGCAAGACAAGGCCGCAGCGGCGCGCGAGTTGCGCCCGCAAATCGAAGCACTCTCGCAGGAGATTGCGAGCGCCGAAGAAAGCGCGCGTGCGCTCTCGATCGACGACCCGTCCCCGTTGCGCGCGGCGCTCGAGCTGATTCCCAACCTGCTCGACGATTCGGTACCGCCGGGGAGCGACGAAACGTCAAACGTGGAGCTGCGGCGCTGGGGGACGCCGCGTGCCTTCGAGTTCGAGCCGAAACCCCACTGGGAGCTCGGGGAGAACCTCGGCATCATCGACTTTGCGCGCGCCGCGAAGCTCTCCGGCAGCCGCTTCGCCGTCTTGAGCGGTGCGGGGGCGCGTCTCTCGCGCGGGCTTGCCGCGTTTTTCCTCGAGCGCGCGAACCAGCGCGGATATTTGGAAATCGCACCGCCGTTGCTGGTCTCGCGGGCGACGATGTGGTCGACCGGGCAGTTGAGCAAGTTCGCCGACGCGATGTTCGAGGATTCCAGCACCCAGCTCTTCATGATTCCGACGTCGGAAGTGCCGCTGACCGCCTTGCGCAGCGGTGAGATTCTCGAGTTCGCAGAGCTGCCGCAAAAGTACGTTGCCTTTACTCCATGCTTTCGCAAAGAGGCGGGCGCCGCCGGCAAGGATACCCGCGGGCTCATCCGCCATCACCAGTTCGAAAAGGTCGAGCTGGTCTGGCTGACGCTGCCGGGAGCGTCGTTCGCCGCGCTCGATCGACTAACGGCCGACGCCGAGTCGCTGCTGACGGAGCTCGAATTGCCGCATCGGGTCGTCGAGCTGTGCGCCGGCGACACCGGCTACAACGCGGCGAAAACGCACGACATCGAGATCTGGGTGCCGAGCAGCGGCCAGTACCGCGAGATCAGCTCGTGCTCGAACTGCACGGATTTTCAGGCACGGCGCGCATCGATTCGCTTCCGCCGGGAAGCGGGCGCCAAGCCGGAGTTCGTCCACACGCTCAACGGTTCGGGCCTGGCGATCGGCCGAACCATCGCCGCGCTGCTCGAGAACTATCAAGAAGCTGACGGTTCGGTACGGATCCCCGAAGCGTTGCGGCCGTTTACCGGCTTCGACCGAATTTCGGCTTACGAAACGTCTTGAATTAAGCCGAGGAGCACTTCGCGGTCGAGGTAACGGATGTGACCGTGCTCCCGCCGTAACGCCTTGCGCGCTTCCAGCTCCGCGATCGCCCGCGCTGCGACTTCCTTAACGGTGCCCCCGGCCGCCGCAATCTGAGACTGCGTGATCGTCAACAATGAGGCTGCGGCCGGGACGAGCCCGCGATCGGGCATTGCGTACGGAAGCAGCACGCGCGCGATACGGCCGAGAATCGGCAGCGATCCTTGCACGCTCAGAGCATCGGCGAGCAATCGAACCCGTTGAGCCATTACGATTCCCAGCGCGTTGGTCAGATCGGGATAACGCGCGGCGATTCGCCCGACGACTTCCCACGGTACTTTCAGCACGTGCGCGGTCTTCGAAAAGACGGAGATCCGTGCCATCTTGAGGCCGCGGTCGAAGTACTCGGCGACGCCGAACAGCTCGTAGGGAAAGATCTCGTACAGGATGCGCTCGCGATCGCGCCCCCCGCCGTTGGCCCGGGCAACGATTCCTTCGGTGACCATTCCGATGAACGCCCAATCCACGTTCTCCGCCACGAGGGACTGTCCGCGACGCCCGGTCTGCCATACCGCCGCGGCAGCCATCTCCTCGCGTACGCTCGCATCGAGGGGCGCGAAGGCCGAGCAACGGCTCAGGTGCTGATAAGCCGAGTTCCGGTCGGTCCCCTCGCCTGGCCGGTGAGTAAGGCGAAGGTGCCAAACGCGGCTTCCGATACGGCGGGATTCGACGACGAAACGGTCGGGCCGGTCTTGCGTGACGCGTGCCGAGAGCGCCCGGGGCTCGTTCTCCGTGATCAGGGTAAGGGAGGCTCCCGAAGGGAGGCGATCCAGCGCTTTGCGGACGTGGTCCGGACGCTCCCACGTGGGAAGACTACGCAGGTCAATTTCAGCGGGTTGTGCCACGATAGTCACGTTCTCGGCAAGCTGAGCGCTCTACTCCCTGAGAAGGTCAATCGAGAGGAGTCAGAATGGTACGGTCTTTGGAACGCTTCGTGAGCTGCATCGTGCTCGTAGGCGTGGCCCTGGTTGCGACCCCCGGCAGAGCGCCGGCTCAAGATCAACCAACGGAACTACACTTTACCACCGCCATAACGCAAGTTTATGGCTCGGAATACCCGATTACGGGGCGCCTCGATCTGCAGGTTTTCCCGGGCGGACACGTGCGCGGCTACTATCACACGACGTACAACAAGCTCTTCATCGAGGTCGTCGGTGGGCGCGATGGCGATTACATTTGGTTCGATATCGGGCCCTCGTCGCTCGATCTCGGATTGGGAGCAGGCCCTCAAGGTAAGCTTCACGTGGTCGCGACGATGAATGGCGACGGTTCCTTCAAAGGCCAGGTCTATCCGCAGACGGCCGCGGTGCTCTCCGGTGCCGCGATGTCGAATAGTTTCGCGGTTCCCCAACCGACCGACGCGAACTCCAACGATCAGTACATTTTCGCCGCTACGCCGACAACGGATAGCGGCTCTATGCCACCGCCTTAACTCGAAGCTTCCACGTTACCCTTGACGGCCTTCCAAACGCGCTTCGGCGCTGCCGGGAGGCCGTCCATGTGTTTGAGGAAGAGCGTCAGCTGCCAAATCTGACTGTCGCTGAGGCTGTGACCGAATGCCGGCATCCCGGTAAGGCGAATGCCGTGCGCGACCTTCCAATACGTGACTCCGTCGGGATCGTCTTCGACGCCGTCCTTAGCGAGCTGCGGCGGCTTTTGATAGAGGCCGCGCGCGACGTTGGACGGCTTCGCATCGGCCGCGCCGTGGCAAACGGCGCAGTTGGCAGCATAGAGCTTGATCCCGGCGATCAAATTCTCGTCGTTGAGCGGCAAAGGATCGGCAGCTTTGGGCGCCTCGCGCGCCAGGGCTGCGTGCAGCGACGTCTTCGCCATCCAGCGCTCGATGTGCGGCGGCTTCGCGTCGGCGTTGGCCGGGACGAGGCCGGCCTCGACCGCGACATAGACGGCGAGCGCCAGCACGACGAACGTTGCGGCGACCCCGAGAATGAATCCACGTGCCATGGCGCGTGGCGTTCGACGTTCGGCGCTCTGCAACCATTCTCGAGCGCGGCGCACAGATGGAAACACGAGCGTCAAGGTTTACGGCATCAATCACATCGCGATCGAGGTAAACGATGTCGGCAACGCGGTCGCGTTCTATGGGGACGTGTTCGACTTAGAGAAGCTCGACGAGGGTGAGGGTGATGCGTTCTTCGAAGTCGGCGAGCAGCAGTTCCTCGCGATGTTCGAGAGCGGCAACGTGCAGCCGAATCGTACGCGCCAGTTCGGACCGATCGTGCGCGACCAAACCCAGCGTCTAGGTCGTCAACCTGCACGACGAGTCGTTGGTTTGGCTCTTACCGTACCGGGAGGTTCAAGACGTGTTCGCGCCGGAAGCCGAGGCCCACTAACCGCCCCGGAATCCGCGGCAAGAACGGCAGCCAGCGAACGACCGCCGGCAGGCCCCGCAGAAACGGTGCCCGGCCATCAACGAGAACCTTGCCGATGATGCGCCGCTGGATGAACAACTGCAGTGTCTGCGTCAAGCGCGCGGCGGTCTCCCGGCGCCGCTGCACGCTACGAAGATCCGAAACGGAAAGCGAGCCGGCGCGCAGCTTCGGCGCGAGCAGATTGGCGGTCGCGACCGCGTCCTGAATCGCGAGGTTGATGCCGACACCGCCGATCGGAGACATTGCGTGCGCCGCGTCACCGATGCAGAGCAGCCCCGATCGATACCACCGCCGCAGGCGGTTCACACGCACGGTCAACAGCTTCACCTCGTCCCACGACGCCAGTTCGTGCACGCGATCGGCAAGAAACGGAACCAGTTCCGTGATCTGGCGCTGGAACTCGATCAGGCCGCGCTCGCGCAACTCAGCCAGCGTCCCTTTCGGGATAACGTAGGCGCACTGCCAGTACTCGCCCCGGTCGATGAGTGCCATGATCCGGCCGCCGCGGACGTAGCCGAATGTATCGTGGGGATCGTCCAGATGCTTGGTCAGGCGCAGCCAGAGCACGTCCATCGGCGCGCCAAGTTCGATAATCTCGAGTCCGGCTTCCCGACGGACGACCGATTCTCGGCCGTCCGCCGCGACCGTCAGGTCCGCGCGCACTTCGAGCGGGCCGTCTGGAGTCTGGGCACGCACGCCCACGACGCGGCCCTGATCCCACAAGAGCTCTTCGGTGCGCGCCTGCATCCGCAAGGTAAAATTTTCGTAGCGCTTGGCTTCCCCGGCAAGAAAGTTGAGGAACTCCCACTGCGGCATGAATGCGACGAACTTGCAGCGCGTTGGGAGATGCGTGAAGTCGGCGACGGTTACCAGCCGGTCGCCGACGCTGCCGGAGAGGCTCGTCACCTTCTGATGCGGCCGCTGCAGAAAGGCCTCGAGCAAACCGAGCTCTGCCATGACGTCGAGGGTCGACGGATGGATCGTGTCGCCGCGAAAGTCGCGCAGAAAGTCCCCGTGTTTTTCGAGTAAGACGGTCCGAACGCCGGCGCGCGCAAGCAGCAGTCCGGCCATCATTCCGGCCGGACCGCCCCCGACAATGCAGCAGTCGTACTTCGTAAACGTCACCGCAACGACGTACTGTAGTAACGGTAGCGCGCAAACTCCGCTTCTCGCTGGTCGACGCGAGCTTGGCACGCCATCGCGATCTCGTCAATGAAGTTCTCGAGCGAACGGGCGGCGACGCCCGGAGCGATCGCGGCATCGAGCAAATTGCCGAAGATCCGCATCGGCAGATCGTAGGCTCCGGTTAGATAGAGCGTGCACTCGCCAAGCTCGCCGGGCGTAACCCCCATCTCGCCCTTGAACGTTGGAAAGGCCGTCGGCAGGCTCGCGGCGTGAAACGTGATATCGACGGCCCGATGCTCCTTACTTTTGCCGGCGGTTAGTTGGATCGGCACGGCCACATAGCCGACGTTGGGCAAATGCAGGTCGCCCAACGCCACGTGCAGAGCGAAGCCGCGCCAAGGCCCCTCCTGCTTCGCGATCCCAGTCAGCACGTCGTCTAGCACCGGCAGCGCCGAATCGGCCGGTACGCGAAGATTCCGCTCAAGTCGTACGTCGGGCACGAATACCTCCTCTGGAGTTAGTGGCAGTTCGCATCGTCCTGGGGCCGCCCATTGCTGGCGCTCATGCGCTCTATTCTCCGTGCGGGATGAGAAGGGCATTTCGCAATATAAAAAGGCCCGCCGAAGGCGCTCGCCTAGGAGAAAGGCGCGCCTACCTACAATCTTAGGCGCACCTAAAATGCCTTTTCTTCGGCCCGCCCTGCTGATCGGCGCGGCGTTCATCGCGCTCGCTGCCGTTCCGGCAGTCGCGCGAGCCGACGCCGACGACGTCGCCTCCCCTAACTCGACCTCGCTCGGTCTGCAGCCGCTGAGCGGCGTTATTCCGATTGCGACCCCCGCCCCGGGCGAGTCCCGGAGCATCCCGAGGCCCGACGGCGCCCATCAAGCCGTTCCGGCTGCGAGCGGGCGCATCAAGGTATTCCATCTCGTCGAACGCCAGGCGCCGTGGACGATCAAACCAGGCCTTACGGTGATGGCCAACACGTACAATGGCGTCGTTCCGGGGCCAGTGCTGCAAGTGCAGCAAGGCGACACGGTCGTCATCGACTACACGAACGACGGCGCGACGGCCGATTCGATCCACCTTCATGGGATTCACGACATTCCCGTCGACATGGACGGAGTCGGCGGCATCTCGCAGTCGCTCGTTCCGACGGGCGGCCACTTCGTGTACCGCTTCGTGGCCGATCAGCCGGGCACGTTCATCTATCACACTCACGACGACGAAGCGATGCTCGATTCGGGACTCTACGGCGCGATCGTCGTTAAGCCGGCCCATCCTTTGCCCATCGAGCGCAACCTCGCACACGATTTCGTCGAGATTATCTCGTCCTGGCAGATCCGCAGCGGCGCCGAAAACCACTTCACGCTCAACGGTAAAGAGTATCCCGCGACCCATCAGCTCGACGTGCGCTCCGGCGAACGCTTTCGCGTTCGCTGGATCAACATCTCGGGCGAAGAGTTCCATACTATGCATACGCACGGGCATTACCAGCAGATCATTGCCCGCGATGCCGAGCCCGTCGACTATCGCGATATCCAAGATACCGTCCTGATTTCGCCGGGACAACGTGTGGACGTCGTGATTGAGGCCAACGCAAAGCCCGGGACATGGCTCGTGCACTGTCACGTCATGGATCACATCGAAGACTCGATGGGCATGCCGGCCGGACTGATCACGGCGATCCACTATGCGGGCACGCCGAACACGCTGGCTTCAATGTACCGCGCGATGACGCCGATCGCGGGGGCGACGACCCACGCGCTCAGCTTTTGGACGACGGTGCTGCTGGGCGCGATCGCCGGATTTACGATTTTTCTCGGCCTGCCGATCGCCCGCGCGCGCAGCTTCTCTCCGCAGACGATCGCCCTTCTCAATGCGCTCGCGATCGGGATCCTTCTCTATCTCGTCGTCGAGATCGCACAAAACGCGATTACGCCGATCTCACAAGCGCTCGGAGCCTGGCACGCCGGCGCTGGAGCATTCCCCGTCGCGCTGGTGGCGGTCTTCGTCATCGGCTTAACCGTCGGCTTGGTCGGGCTGGGGAGCGCCGCCACGCATTTTACGCGTAAGGCGGCGCAGCACGCCGACAATCCGGTCGTGCTGGCAGCGATCATCGCCATCGGCATCGGCGCGCACAACTTCGGTGAAGGCCTCGCGATCGGAGCGTCGGCCGCCTCGGGAGCGACGGCGGTCGCGCTGGCGCTGATCGTCGGCTTCGGGCTGCACAACGCGACGGAAGGCTTCGGGGTCGCCGCGCCGCTCGTCGGCCGCATGGTCCCGTCCTGGGCCCAGATCGGCCTGGCAGGATTGATTGCGGGCGGACCAACATTCATCGGCACGATCGTCGGCTACAGTTTTTACTCGCCGACGCTCTCGGTGCTCTTTCTCGCGATTGCTATCGGGGCGCTGGTCTTCGTCATCGGCGAGCTCTGGAACGTCCTCCGGCGCACCGGCCTGACCGCGGCCGTAACCGCAACGATGTGCGCCGGCTTTTTGATCGCACTGGCAACCGAACTCTTTCTCGACATGAACGGAGGATAAGACGGCGCAATGACGTTCGAGGAGTTCTACCCTGAGTATCTCGGGGCGCACCGCGACCCTCGCACGAAGCTCGTGCATAGCGTGGGTTTACTCGGGGGCCTGGTTCTCGGACTGACCGGAATAGCGCTGCGCCGTCCGTCGCTCATCCTTGGCGGCTTGGCGCTGGGTTATCTCCCGGCGTTCGCATCGCACTGGGTTTTCGAGAAGAATCAGCCCAAAACGTTCGAGCATCCGTTTCTCTCGTTTTGCGGCGACTTCGTGATGGTCTATCAATTCCTCACCGATCAAATCGATGAAGGCGAGTAGCGCGCTCGCCCTCGCGGCGACCCTTCTCGTACCGAGCGCCGCGCTCGCCACACCGCAAAGCGCCGCATCCGCGCTCGACGCCATCGCGGCCCGTCGACAATTTACCCACGCGATCGTTGCGGCCGACGTCTACGACCTCGATGCGAAACGGCCGCTCTATCTCCGCAACGCCGCCGTCCTGATGGAAGCCGCGTCGACGACGAAGCTGCTGACCACGGGGACGAGCCTCGCACTGCTCGGCCCGAACTTTCGCTGGACGACGCCCGTCTATCGCACCGGCACGGTCGATTCGAGCGGCGTGCTGCACGGCGATCTCGTCATGGTCGCAAGCGGCGATCCCAATCTTTCCGGCCGGCTTCAACCTGACGGAACGCTGGCGTTCGAGAACGAGGACCACTCCTACGACGGCAACTACGACACCCGCGCCGTTCCCGGCGATCCGCTCGCCGCAATGCGAGATCTCGCCTCGCAGGTTGCAAAGGCCGGGATCAAGCGAATCGACGGCCGCATCGTCGTCGATTCCTCACTCTTTGCCGATGCCGGGCCGGAGGGCGGAACGGGCGCGGTCGTTTCGCCGATCGTCGTCAACGATAACCTCGTCGACGTCACGCTTACCCCGGGTACGAATGCCGGTGACCCCGTCTCGATGAGCGTCTCGCCCGAAACACCGTACGTCCGCTTCGTCGATAATGCGAAGACGAGCGCGCCGAAAACCGAGCCGACGATCGACCTTTCGACCGATAAGACGAATGGCGACGGATCGCACAGCGTAACGATCACCGGGACGATGCCGGCGGGCCGGCCGATCCTCTACGTCTATCGCGTCCCGACGCCGGGACGCTTCGCCCGGGATGCCTTTACCGTCGCGCTGGCCGCCGCGGGCGTAACGGTGAATGCGCCGTCGGACACGCCCGCATTCGATCGTGCCGCCGCAGCTGCATCGCACACCGCCGCGAATCTCGTTGCGAGCCATGTCTCGCCGCCGCTTTCCGACGACGTCTACGTCACGCTCAAAGTGAGCGACAATCTGCACGCCGCGCTGATGCCGTATATGTGGGCGATCTATGTTGCACACGCCAAGACCGACCTGTTGCAAAACGGGTTCGCGCAGGAGCGCGCGCTGCTCGCCGGCGCCGGCCTCGATCTACGCGGCGCGGCGCAACAAGACGGCCTGGGAACCTCGGCGTTCTTTACTCCGCAATTCATGGTGAGTTACTTGGCATGGGCGTACCGGCAGTCGTGGTTCCAGCCATTCTGGCACGGGTTGCCGATCCTCGGCGTCGACGGCACCCTCTTTAACATTCAGAACGGAACGCCGGCGGCAGGGAAAGTACACGCGAAGACGGGCACCTGGGGATCGCAAAACCGGCTCAACGACGACGGACTCTATACCAAGGGACTTGCCGGGTATATGACGACCCGCCACGGCCGCCATATCGCCTTCGCGTTCTATATCAACCGGATGGCCGGGAAACCAAGCGTCGACCCGAGCAAGGACGGTGCTCACTATGCCGGTCAAACCCTCGGTGAAATGGCGACCAACGTGTACGAAAAGCTGTAGGAGCGAGTTATTCCGTCGCGATGAGTTCGAAGAACTTCGCGAGATCGATGTTCCCGCCGGATATCACCGCGACGATCGGCCCCTTTAAGTCCTTGCTGCGCAGCGCGGCCGCCACGGAGAGCGCGCCGGCTCCCTCCGCGATCACCCTTGCTTTTTCGGCCAGCAAACGCATGGCGCTCCTGGTTTCGTCGAGGGTGACGACGATCGATCCGTCGACGACCGGGCGCATTCGTTCCCACATCCGCGGAAAGACGCTCTTTCCGCCGGAACCGTCGACGAACGTTGCCTTCCACTGCGGAAAATCGGAGGCTTGGCCGCGAGCGAACGAGAGCGCGCCGGGCGCCGCCGTCTCGGGCTCGGCACCGTAGACGCGCACGTTTGGCTTTCGCGCTCGAACGCCCGAAGCGACGCCGGTGACCAGCCCGCCCCCACCGATCGCCGTGATGACGGTCTCGACTTCCGGGAGATCCTCCACGATCTCCAAGCCCATCGTCGCGTTGCCCGCGACGAAATCGTCGTCGTCAAATGGATGCACGAAGGTGCCCTCGACGCCCGGAAACGCGCGGCGTTCCATCGCATCCCAACACGCGTCAAACGATGCTTTGACGATCCGCGCGCCTAGCGCGCGCATTCGCGCGACTTTCGTTTCGGGCGCGGTTTCGATCGTTACGACCGTGCACGGCACGCCCGCCGCGCGCGCCGCATAGGCAACTCCTTGACCGGCGTTTCCAGCGCTGATCGTCCAGACGCCGTGCGCACGGCGCTCGGGAGCCAGCATCGCGACGGCATTTGCGGCACCGCGTAACTTAAAGGAGTTGATTGGCTGCAGATTCTCGAGCTTCAGATAGATATCGGGAAAGGCATCGGTCAGCTGCAGCTTGACCAGCGGCGTGCGAAAGATCGTACCGGCGATTCTGGCGCGAGCCTCTTCGATCTCCTGTGGCGTGACGCGCCGGATCGGCGGCAGAGTTCCTTCCACGCTGACTCGACCTATTTCGCGGTGCTCATCACGACGTCGACGGAGCCGTAGAAGCTGCCGGAGATCGTCTTTTGCGGCGAACCGCCGGCGGGAAACTTCCAAATTCCAACGTTTGCTACGGCCGAAGCGATGACGTGCTTCTTCTGGATCCAAAAATCGCCGGAGCCGGCGCCGGAGAGCGCCGTCGTGCTCGTTAGCGTCGCGCTGCTCCCGGTGATGCTGAACTGATAGATGGTCGAAGTGTCCTGGTCGCCGACCGCGAGATCGTTCCCGTGCCATTGCAGGCCGCCGGGGAAGATGATCGTCTGATTCGTCGAGACCGGCTCGAAGGTCGTGCCGCCCTTGGGCAGCTCGGCGAGCGACGTCTGGCCGCTTCCGTCGACGAAGAGATCGCCGCGATTGTCGTAGGCGGAAAAATACGGCCCGAACGGCGCGGTATAGGTCACCGGAGATCCCGACCCGTTCTTGTAAACGACGACGTTGTCGTTGGTGATCATCGTCACGGCCAGGTTTCCGGTCGTCGGATCGACCGCGCAACTGGCGGGCTCCCCCGCGGTGATGCTCAAGGTCGCTAGCGGCGACGTTCCACCGTGATCGAACTCGAAGACTTGATTCGAGCCGGTCGCGACGACCCACCACTTGCCCTTGAGCCTCTTCGCCGTGCACATGCCCTGGGCGTCCGGAATGCCGGTCAGCGTGCCGACGAGCTTTCCGCCGGGATAGTTGTATGCGAAGACTTCGTTACCGTAAAAGTACGAGACGTAGAGCAAGTTGCTTCGCCTCGCGGCGGGCAGCATCCACGAGTGCCCGGCCGGAACGCGCGCGATGCTCGCGCCACCCTGCTGAGCGAGCCCCGGCGTTACACCGCTCGCCGGCGATCCCGCGCAGCCGGCGAGGAACGCGGCGGCTGCGCAATAGCTTGTTAACGAGCGGTTCAATGCGACTTTCATCTCCTATGCCTCCTAAGATCCAACGGTGAGAGGCAAGCAGGTTCTGCGCCGGGTGCGCGCCCTCCGTTTAAGAACCGCGCACGATCTTGAAGGCAAAGCAAGTATACGACTCGTGCCGAACGTGCACTTCGGCAACCGCGTCATCGCGGAGAAACCCGGCCGCGCGATCGGGCGCGGTGCCGGCCTCCGCCACGGTGGCGTCAACGATCCGCCCATTGTGGCCGTAGGCGCGAAGAACCAAACGGCGCTGCGCGAAATCGGCGGGAAACGTTGCGGAGTCGGAATACGGTTCGCAACGCTTCGCGTGCACGAAGATCGGGCCGGTCTCCGCGTAGGGCCCGGTGTCGGGCAAAGGCTGATACGAGAGCAGTAACAGATCTTGCGGCTCGTCCGCGATGCGAAGGCAGACGCGGCAGGGCCCGGTGTCGCGTACGGCCTCGACCTCGTGGCCGAAACGATCGCGCATCGTCTCGCGAGCCTCCGTGGCAATTTCTTCCGGAAGCGCCAGATAGGTTAACGAGCCAATCGATACGGTTGGATTCACTCGGCAAGCGTAGCGGATGCCGGGTGAGGGCGCCATCCGAATCTTGCTTAAAAAATTCCATCGGACCCAAATCCAGATGCCCATCGGCGCCGTTAAGGCAACAATCGTGAGCGCATCGGCCTTTGGTTTGAGCAATCGCATCCTCGCGGGCCTCGTGCTGGCGGTCATCGCCGGCATGGGCGCCGCCCAAGCGCACCCTCTCGGCAACTTCACGATCAACCACCTCGCGCGGCTGGAGCCCGAAGGCGGCCAACTGCGCGTTCACTACGTGTTAGACATCGCGGAGATCCCGACGTTCCAGATCATGCACGAGGTGGCGGCTTGGAGTCCCAAGGCGATGCGCGATTGGCAAAACGCGGAGGCATTGCTGGTCGCAAAGGGCCTGTCGATACGAGACAACGGCGTCGCGCTACCCCTACGCTTGCAAGGAACGACGGCGCGGACGCGTCGAGGCGCCGGAGGCTTGCCGATCCTCTACTGGACCGGGGATTACACGGCGCCGCTTCCCGCACGCGCGACGATATCCGTGCGCGATTCGGTCTATGGGGACCGGCGCATCGGCTGGAAGGATATTATTCTGCCTGGTCTGGTCGATCCGACCGACGAGCTGCGCTCGTATCCCGGCGCCTTGATCGGTTCGCCGCGTCAAAATGACGCCGCAACGTTCGACGTGCTCGGCGGAGGCCGCATCGTCCACGTGCAGGTGAGCGGCGACGGCTCGAGCGGATGGGACTCCTCCTCAATCGTGCGCACGTCCATGCTCTCCGATCTCTTTGCGCGCAACGGACAGACGCCCGTCTTGATACTCTTGACGATCCTCGCCGCGTTCGGTCTGGGCGCTCTCCACGGTCTCGAGCCCGGGCACGGCAAAGCGCTGCTCGCGTTCACGCTCGTCGGGGCGCGCGCGACCTTCAAACAAGCCGTCATTCTGGCCGGCGCGCTGACCTTTGCCCATACCATCGCAGTGCTGCTCTTAGGGCTCGTGCTCTTCTTCTTAGCCGGCTTCGCGACCGAGAGCCTCTTTACGTGGATCACGCTGATCTCGGGCCTCGCCGTCGCCGGGATCGGCGCGCGCGGGCTCTCGATCGCCGTCGTGCGCACCGCTCGCCGGCGGGAACACCTTCACGCGCACGAGCGAGGCCTGCAGCACGGCCACGATCACGATCACGGAGACGAAGAGCACGGTCATTCGCATTCGATTCCAGGCGCGGCTCCGTTGCATTTTCCAAGCGCGGTCGTCGCCGCGATGAGCGGCGGAATCGCACCATGCCCCGCCGCGATCGTCGTGCTATTGACGGCGCTGCGATTGCATCGAGTCGGCTACGGACTCTTTCTCATCGTCGTCTTCAGCCTCGGGCTCGCCGCCATCCTAACCGGCCTCGGCATCGCCGTCGTCCATGGCGCTGCCTGGCTGCAGCGGCGATCGGGATTCGAACGGATCGCGCACGCGGCACCGTTCCTAACTTCGATCGTCATCTCGACCATCGGCTCGGTCATGGTCGGGCAGGCTCTCGTGCAGCGGGGTGTCCCGGCCTCGGTTTCGGCCATCGCCCTGGTCGTATTTCTCGGCGTCGCTCTTTACGCCGCCGCCAACTTCACCCTGTTCTCGTCGCGGTCAACACACCGCATACTCACCATAAAGGAGACCACATGAAACTGCTTCGCACAAGCGGTACGATGCTGGCGGTCTTTTTACTCGCATTCACCGTCTCGCTCTATTCGTTCAAAGCGGCACGAGGATCCGACCATCAAGACTCCCCCACCGTCGTTTCGAACCCGCTCGCGGACATCACCGACGTCTACGCGTTCCCTGATCCTCACGATGCGTCGAGGGTAGCGCTGGCCATGGACGTCCGCCCACTGATTCCCGCCGGAATGACTGGCGGAATCGGGCTCGATCCGAACGTTCTGTATCAATTCAAAATTGCCACGAGCGGCGTTGCGTCCGGTTCCTTCACGGAAAACACCGTCATCCAGTTCACGGCAAACACGACGGGAACGTCGCAGAAGATTACCGTGTACGGACCGGCGACGCCCAACGAAGTCGGCACGGCGAACACGACCGTCGGCAAGACTGGAACGTTCCCGTTCGACAAGGCGGCGTCTCTTGGCAAGATCCGAGTCTTCGTCGGTCCGCGGCGTGACCCGTTCTACTTCGATCTTGCACAGTTCTTCAAGATCATCCCCGACCGCGATTACAAGAATCACCCGAATCCCCCACCGCCTAGTGCGACGTCGTTTCGCTTTCCGTCGGCCTCCCAGCCGATCGTTCTCAACGGCGTGAGCTACGGCACGGCGGGTTCGAATGGCTGCGTCATCGCCAAGCCGCACGATTTCCTCGCACCATACGACGTGCTGTCGATCGTCATCGAGATGCCCAAAGCGATGCTTGCGCCGGCGGGCGGATCGCCCAGCGTCATCGGCCTGTGGGCCACCACCGCCACCCCCAACGGTCAAGCAGAATAGGAATGAAAAAAATGAAATCCCGCTTTACACTGGCCCTTACCGCCGCGGCCGTCGCCGGCATCGTGATCGGCGGCTGCAACAGTTCTACTACGGCGCTGACGCCAGTCGCCGGGCCTTCGTCTCCGCCATCGGGCACCGTTTACAAGCAGATCGAGTTGCTCTCGCGCCCGGCCGTCAAGGAAGCGTTCGAGGCGTTCGAGGATCATAACAAGACGAACCGCTCGGAACCGTACGCGGACCCCGTGATCAAGAAGCAAATTAAATCGTTTTCGCTGTTGTTCCGCAGCGAAAAGTGGGCCGACACGTTGCAGGCCATTCTCTACCCCAACGTGATGAAGGCCGACCTGTCGCAGAATACCACGACGGCTGCCTACCTCGGTTACGAGACCGGCGGCGCCACCGGCAGCAAGTTCGGCGGGCGCGGTCTCGACGATGACGTGATCGACATCTCGCTCGGCGCGATCTTCGGCAACACGCTCTCGGCGCTCGGGCTCATTCCCGACGACAAGAAAGAAGCGCCGTGCTTAGCGACCGATAACGTTGCGTACGATAAATCAAACACGGAGACGTTTCCGTACGTTCAGGCGCCACTCTAACGATGCGAGGCGCTGGGGCGGTTCTCGCTCTCGCCGCGGCACTCGCCGTTGGGGCCGGGTGGCCTTGGTTCGCCGCTCATCGAGCGCGCGCAGCCGAGGCCGCTCCCGCCCCGCTTCAGACCGATTATCTTCACCGCAATCAATTCGTCGCGTTCTATGAGGCACAGTTGCGCGGCGATCCGCAGGATCAGATCACGGCGCGCGTGCTCGGCAGCCAGTACCTTCAGCGTTTTCGCGAAGCGGGCGATCTCAACGACGTCACGCGAGCCCTCGCCGTCGCGAAGCGTTCCCTGCGCCTGCAGCCGCAGGGTAACGTTGCCGCGCTAGGCGTGATCGCGTCGTGCCAGCTGACGCTTCACCGCTTTAGGGCGGCGCTGGCGACCGAACGCGACGCGGCGGACGCCGCGCCCTTCGACGACAACGCTCGCGCGCAAAGCGCTTCGATCCTGATGGAGCTCGGACGCTACGCCGAGGCCTCGAACATCCTGGCCCGCCCGCAGCAGCGCGATCTCAATCCGACCTGGATGTCGATCCGTGCGCGCTACGATGAACTGACTGGAAATGTAAACGGTGCGCGCATCGCGATGAGCGCGGCCACGCAAATCGTCGAACGGGATGATCAGCGTTTCGGCCTACACGCGGTCCTGGTACCACATGCGCGCCGGTCAGCTCGCCTTCGAGGCGGGTGATCCGGCCGCGGCCGGCGCCGCCTTCGACGAAGCGCTGCGAATCTATCCCGACAATTCGATGGCCCTCCTCCTCCAAGCAAAGCTCTACCGCGCCCAGCGCGATTGGCGACGCGCGCTCGCCTCCGCTCAACGCAGCGCCGAGCTCTACCCCTTGCCGCAGGCCCTCGGCTACGAAGCCGACGCGCAACGCGCGCTGGGCGACGGCCTAGGAGCAAAGCGCACCGACGCCCTGATCCGCGCCGAGCAGCGGCTCTTTAACGCACAAGGCATCAACGACCGGCTTCTGGCGATGTACTACGCCGAGCACAACGAACACCTTAACGACGCGCTCGCCGCGGCGCGCTCCGATCTCGCCAAGCGCGGCAACGAGATCTACGCCGACGACACCATGGCCTGGGTGCTCGCCGCGATGGGCCGCTGGAGGCAGGCGCGGATCTTCGCAGAGCGCGCCACGCGATACGACACACGGGATCCTGAGCTCCAGTATCACGCCGGAATTATCGCCTTCCACACCGGTCACCCGAACGAAGCGCGCCGCCGGCTAAACGACGCGCTGCAAACGGACCCGAATTTTCATCCGTTCTATGCCGGCGACGCCCGCCAAGTTCTTCGTACCTTGACTACGCGGGGCATCTAGCGATGGCATCGCGCCTTTTTGGTTCGGCTAACTCGGCGACCCGCGATAAGATCGTCGCCATCTACGCTGCGCTCACCGGCCTCAATGTTCTCGCGTGGGCTCTGGCGTTCTGGGCATTTTCGTCGCATCCGATCCTGCTCGGGACGGCAATGTTGGCCTACACGTTCGGGTTGCGTCATGCCGTAGATGCCGATCATATCTCGGCGATCGACAACGTCACGCGAAAACTGATGCAAGAGGGCCAACGTCCCGTCGCGGTCGGTTTGTACTTCTCGCTCGGCCATTCCAGCATCGTCGTTGCCCTGAGCGTCGCAATAGCGATCGGTGCCGGCGCAGTCAAAACGCACCTGCCGGGCTTGCAACAGACCGGCGAAGTCATTGGAACGTCGATTTCTGCGGTTTTCTTGTTTTTAGTCGCCGGAATCAATCTCGCCGTTCTGCTCGACATCGTTCGTGCGTTTCGTAGCGCCGGGCGGCAAAATGCATGCGATGGGGCTTCCGTCGACGATATGCTGCAGCAGCGCGGATTGATCGGCCGTTTGTTTCGCCCGCTGATTAAGCTCGTGGATGCCAGCTGGAAGATGTACCCGATCGGCGTCCTCTTCGGCGTAGGTTTCGACACGGCGACCGAGGTCGGCTTGCTCGGCATCGCGGCCGTCGAGGCCGGAAAAGGCCTGCCGGTCGCCGACATTTTGATTTTTCCACTGCTGTTCACGGCCGGCATGTCGTTGCTCGATACGACCGACGGGATTCTCATGCTGGGTGCCTACGGATGGGCGTTCGTCAAACCGATGCGCAAACTGTACTATAACATGGTCATCACGCTGATCTCGGTCCTAGTCGCGCTGATCGTCGGCGGGATCGAGGCATTTACCGTACTGGCAAACCGGTTCGGCCTCACGGGCACTCCATGGCACGCGTTAACCGCGTTGAGCGATAATTTTGGAGTCCTGGGATTCGTTATCGTCGGCGTCTTCGTCGCAAGCTGGCTCGTCTCGGCAGCCGTTTATCGACTGCGCCGGTACGACCAGCTCGATCTTGAGCCCACAGCCTCGTCACGCTAGTCGCCGCCGAGCACCGCCGGATCCATTCCGATTCCCGACCAGACGGCGTGAAGCCGAGTCGCCCGCAGCGAGCGCGCTTGCGGAGTCGCGCGCATGAGGCGGAACTTTTCGATGTGTACGCCGCCGGCGTGAGCGCCGCTCACGAGGAGATCCGCACCGATCGTCGTCGACGTCGTCGCGACGCGAACCGCCGACGCACCGGCGACGGGCTCAAACGAGGCGATCTCGCTGAAGTGCGAAGTCGTCTCGTGCATCATCGCGCTGCGTAAGTACATCGTGGGATTGCCTTGGAGCGCCGTTCCGGTCGAGAACACTTTCACGGTTCCCGTACCCGAGAGCCGGCCCGCAGCGATCGCTTCAGCGCCCCCGTACGAGCCGGCCAGCCAACCCGTCGCGATCGAGATCGCACCGCGATAGCCCGTGCCGAACGGCGCAAACGAAGCGTCGATGTGCGCCCGTCCTGGATTATTCGGCCATGCCGGCGGAGCACCGATGGGCGTCATCAGCGAGTACGAAAACACCTTAACCTGCGGGCCCGCTCCGGGCGCAGTGACGATGCTGTTGCGACCGGTCAAAAAGTTGACGAACCCGGCGGCGAGGCTGACGCCCGACCGGTCGTTTCCATAGGGAGCGAAGGTTGCAAACGTTGCCGGCGCCGTACCGAGAGGCGGAAGTTCGCTGCCGAAGATCCGAACTTCATCGGTCGTCCCGGCACCTGAGCCGGCGATGATGTTATCCGCCGCCGTTCCATCGATCTGCGTGGACGCGACGCTGACGCCGCCGGTCTGCGTCGCCTCGAACGCTTGAAAACGCGCGAGCTCGGTTGAAAACGGTTTGCCGCCGTTGGGCGCGCCCGAGTACGCCACGACTTCGGGAGAGTGGCCCTTGCCCGCACCGACGATGAGATCGTAGATCCCGTCGGCATTAACGTCGCCGATTGCGACGCTCGGCGTCCCGTAGAAATCTTTGAATGGCGTGACGGTCGCTATCAAACGATCGCCGTGCCCGTCGAAAACGTTCACGCTTGCGGGGTGCCCGGTCGAGCCTGGAACCGCGACGGCATAATCGGAGACGGCGGGGATAACGTTGACGAGCATCATCAGGCCATTGTCTTCGTGGTTGAGCCGATGGCAGTGCAGCACGTACAAACCCAAGTAGTCGTTGAATTTCGTGCGCATCGTAAGCGTGCCGGCCTGAATTAGCGCCTCCTGCGGTCCCAGCGAGGGCGCGGGAACGTTGGCATTATCCTCGCCAAACATCTGCGGCCCGAGCCTGGTTCCGGTCGTCGGGTCGAAGTATTTCGTCACTTGGAAGTCATTCACGTGGACGTGGATTGGGTGGGCGTCGTTATTGTGGTTCACGAAGTTCCACTCTTCGACCGATCCGAGCCGCGCTTGAATCAAGGGAACGTTCGGGAACGCATTTCCATCAAACGCGTAGACGAACGCCTTGGGGTCGGCGTTGCTCGCGTGATTGTTGAGAAACCCGCCGTTGATGAGCAGCGTGCGGCGCACGTCCGGCGTGAGCTTCGAGAGATCGTGGAAAGGGGTCGGCGCGTCGAGCTTTTGCCCAAGGCTAAAGGCCGTCGTAACGCCTTGCCCGGCGTCCGGATTGGCATCGAGCAGCGTTTGCGACGGGAAGATGAAGAACCCGTCGGCATAGCTGATCGCCGACGGCAGCACGCTGAGAGTCCCTAACCGAGCCGGCGGATTCGGCGTGCCGTTGTTGGTATAGAGCACGCCGGGTGCCGAAAGCGTCCTGGCGCCCGAGCCCAGGCCCGGCAGTTCAAGGCGTAACGATCCTTCGGCGGGCATCGTCACGGCGAGCGCATAGCGCGTTGCCGGCGGAATGAGCAACTGCGTCCCATCCTGCTCGTGCGGATAGTGCACTTCGCCGTAAGCGATTCCGTCCTGACCGACGATGGCGATCTTCGGATGGTAGCCGGTCGCGGTTTCGGTCAGCTCGACGTTCATGTACGCGATGTCGCTGACGTTGGCGAGAACCCAAATCTCGGTTTGCCCTGGCTTGACCCTGAGGACCGGCTCGAACAAACCGTTGACCGTAAACTGCACGTCACGTTCGTAGTCGGGAAGCGACCGATCGGCCTCGCTGCCGGCACCCCCGGCGCCCGCAGCCGTGAAGCGCTGCAAGTTGCTCGGTACGAACTCAAAGCGTCCGCGCATGTTATTAATCGACAGCGGCCCGGCGTACCACACGGTGGCCCACTGCGTAGCCTTCTTCGATTCCAAGAAGTTGACCGGGGCGAGCGACGGCCGGTAGGTGCCGTCGGCGAGTTCGCTGCCTTTGGGTGACGTCAGCGTGCTCACCCATTGCGGCCAGTTTGGGTTGGTCATCTGCGCCAGACCGCCCTTGCGATCGAAGACGACGTTGTACTGCAACAGCATCGTTCGGATCGGAATCTTGTTTTGGGTGACCAGCGGGATGTCGCTGTCGGCGCGCCCGACGAGCAACATGCCGGCAAGGCCGTAGTACGTCTGCGATGCCGTCAGGGTGTGCAGGTGACTGTGATACCAATACGTGCCCGGCGTCATATTCTTGGGGATATCGTACACGTACGTGTTCGACATCCCGGCATCGATGTGCAGCAGCACGTTATCGGCGTTGCCCCGCGGGCTGACGTGCGCGCCGTGCACGTGGAGATTGAACGGCGACGAGGTCATCATCGCTGGGTAGAGCGGTACCGCTTGCCCTCTGGGAGTATATTTAGGGTCGTAAAAGTCGGGGATCGTCAGGTTACGCAACTCGTTGTTGATGTGAACGATCAGCCTCTCGCCGGGCTGGATTTGAAGGGTCGGCGCCGGGTATTGATGGGCACCCGATAGTTCGCCGTTCGAGGCCGTTCCGCGCTGCACCGAGTAGTCGAACAGGAGCATATTCTTGACGGGTTTGGCGACCGTATTGAGCCTCGCGCTGCTCTGACGCGGAGTCAGGGTGACCTCGAGCACACCGTCCTTACTGGCAAGCGTCACCGGTTGGGCGAAATCGGGATGTACTGCCACATTGGGGGGTGACGCCATATCCTGCGCCTCGATGCGCAACGCCGTTACGCCCGCCGCGGTGAGAAGCGCCAGCACAATGGCGCATGTGGGAAACGCTCGGAACGCACCAAACATGCAACGTGTCCTTCCGGTCAAATGCATCGACCGCCGCGCCCTCTAATCGGCCGGGAAAGACGCGTCGCTCCAGTCTCTCTATCGATTCTATGAGCACCACGCCGTGTCATCCCAAGCAACGACGCTCACAAAGGCTTTTACCTTCGTCCAAAGCAAATCAGCCCGCATCACCCTTATGGGGCTTGCAAGTGAGGCTGCGGACGGGAAACGTAGCCGGCAGAGGCGGGACTTTATGCCTGTTCGGATCATGAGCTTTTTCTTGGGCCTCGCGCTGCTCGGCGCAACCCCGGTAACGGGGCTTAAGCCGATCAACCCAGTCGCATTGCAAACGATGGTTAACGTGACGGCCAGGGAACTCATGCTTCCGGGCGCCGTCGTGCTTCTCCGCACGCCGCAAGGCGATTTTACCGCCGCCTATGGCACGACGCAACTCGGCACGACGAACCGGCCCGGTGCGGGTACGTACTTTCGAATCGCCTCGAATACCAAGACGATGGCCGCCGCGGTGATCGTGCAGCTGGCCCAGGAAGGCAAGCTCAAGTTCAGCGACCCGATTTCGAAGTACGTTGCCGGCGTACCAAACGGCGAGAACGTTACGATCGCCGAACTACTGGATATGCGCAGCGGTCTCTACAACTATACGGATTCCCCAGAGGTCGCGGCGATCATCGACCACGATATGAGCAAAGCTTGGACCCCCGCCGAACTACTGGCGATCGCGTTTGCACGGCCGCCCAACTTCGCTCCCGACGCGAAGTACGAATACTCCAATACCAACTACGTACTGCTCGGCCTCGTCATCGAAAAAGTCGATCGCAAGGCTTTGGCCGCGGCGATGCAGGAACGATTGTTTGGACCGCTCGGCCTGCGGCATACGGCATTGCCTCCAAGCAACGTCGCCACACTCCCGGAGCCGTATTCCCACGGATACCTCTATGGAAGCTCCTCGGTCGCCTTAAGCGGAACGCCGCCGTACTCGCCCGCGATTCAGGCAGCAGCCCGCGCCGGGACGCTTCAGCCAAATGACTACACGAACCTGAACCCTTCCTTTGCTGCGGCAGCCGGAGGCGTCGTCTCCAATGCCGACGATCTCGCAACCTGGATCGAGGCCCTGGTCTCCGGCCGCGTGCTCGACCCGGAGTATCAGCAGCGCTGGCTCGCGAGTCTGCGGCCCGTCAACCCGGGCAAGCCGGGCGGCCAGCAGTACGGATACGGCATCAGTCAACTGCGCTGGGGATCCAATGCCGTCTACTTTCACGGAGGCGAGACTCCCGGTTACAATTCATTCATCGGCTACGATCCCACGAACAAAATCACGCTGATCGTGTGGACCACTTTACCCGTTTCACTCGACGAGAAACCGACGGCAAATGCCCTCATGTTGAAGGTACTCGATCAAATCTACGTCGAGTCACCGCTGACGCCGTCGCAGGGCGCCGCTCCTTAGCGTGGTTAGCCGGTGGATATGATTTGGGGCCTCGGAGCACGGTACTGCGTGCGGCAGCACGCGCATGCCTTTATGTGGCTGTGGTGCCTGCTGTTGGCGCTCACGGGCGCGGCCTTGATCGTGCGCCGGCGCGGTCGGCATTTCGAGGCGATCGTTCTCTTACTGCTTGCGGTCTGCACCGGCGCGCTCGGTCTTATCGTTTTCTACGGGTGCTCCGCTTCGGCTCCGTTTTCCATGGGGCTTGGTGCGCCGAACCTTTCCGCCGCACGCCTCACAACGCTGACATGCCTCGGCCAGGCCGCCTCGGCTTCGGCTTTTTCCTGGACGATCATCGCCCTGTGTTGTAGCGCGGCGCTCGGCTCGGTCGCGTGGGGCCGCTTGCGCGCCAAGACCACGGGAGTTCGCGTCATCTCCTACATCGGCGCGTCGCTGTTACTCCTTCTCGCCGCCGCGGCCGGCTTCGGTTGGTTCTTCGGTCTCTCTTGGTGCTCGTCGAGCCGCCTGTTTTAACGCGATGACACACGGATACGGCATCGTTCTCCTCGCGCTCGGCCACGCCGAGATGGCGGTCGCTCAGGATCTGGCAGCGCGATACTGCCCCCACAGCAAGACGATCTTCTTGTTGAGGTCTTGCGCAATTTTTGCGGTACTCGTAGTCACAGTACTCGCGCTGTTCTTCGCCGCGAATCGAAGCCCGAAGCAGTCGTTGGGTCGAACGCAGCTATATATCGTCGCGGGCGTTTTGCTGCTTTTTGCCATCGGCAGTGCCGTGCTCGTTCTTTATGGGCTATCCGGTTGCAGCGGTACGCCGGCAGAAGGCCTCATTTGGGATTGGCCTTAGCTTCAGCAGGCCGGCCATTTCGTCTGACTGGAATAGGGAGATTCGATCACGCAGTGGCTCGGCTTCGGCGGGATCAGGGGCGGGGGCAGCTTCTCCTCCGGCGGCGTTAGCAGCTTTTTGGCAGCTTCGTTCCACGCATTATCCCGCAAACTCACCGGTTTGCAACCACCGCCGTTCCAGAATCCCGACTGCGTACCGTTCCGCCGTATCTCCGTGGCGATATTCTTGCTGAGTTCGACCGGACCGCACGCAACGCGCCGATATTGGTTCCAAACGTATAAGGCCGTATTCCCGGCGCCCTTAACGGGAGTTCGATTGATAATTCGATTGCCGGCGATCACCTGATTCGTCCCGCTGGCGACGCCGATCCCGCAGCCTCCGGTGTCGAGCAGCCGGTTGTCGGAAAACCGGGCGCCGTCGGCGCCGTCGTCGGCGATGACGCCGCACCCCGACGGGCTGTGGCCACCGGTCACGTAGTTGTTGTCCGCGACGAAGCCGGCGCCCATCCCAAAGTTGATCGAGTCCTCTTGATCGTCGGGATATTTGTATCGTTTCGAGTCGGTGCTGCTAAGCGTATAATTATTTCGTACCACCACGTTGCCGGCGTCCCACGCTTGCACGTTTTGGCCCCGCGGGTACGGTCCGCGCGGGTTGAGAAGAAAGTTTCCCACGATAAGAAGGTTCGTCGCGTGCTGCGTCGCTTCGATATTGGACTCGCCGTAGGCTAGAACGTTCCCCTGAATCGTGACGGCCGTTGCGCCCTCCACGAAAATCCCGTCGTTGCGGTCGCAACAACGATGGCTCTTTGTCTCGGGATGAATGTAATTGTCGAGAATCTCGACGTCGCTTCCATTGGTAACGATAACGCCGTTGCCGCCGCACGGTCCAACCTGGGAGCCTTCAATCGTGATATCGGTGGAGTTTTGGACTTGGATGCAATCGCCGGCGCGTGTGCTGATGGATAGGCCCGAATATACCCGGCGATGTTGGTTCCGAATAACCAGCCCCGCCCGCACGGTGGGCGTCCCGACGAGCTTTGACGGCGAGGGCGTGCTAACCGGAATGAAGCGAACCGTCGAGTCGCATCCCGATAGCACCGTAACAAGAACCCCGAACCCCCAAACCCACGCGGATCGCACGACGTCGCCCCTCCGATCGATGACCGCTAATTACGATCCTTCTCCCTACCGCTCCGCTTCTCTTCAGGGCGCACAGGCACCGTCACGGCGAAGACCTAGCCATGGTGAAAGTTCTCCTCAAACGCACTCGCCGGTTGGCGAAGCTAAACCCTCAAGGAAGGGGTTAGCTCGTATCTGGACTCGTACTAAGCGTGACTAGAAAAAGCGGTGTATTTGCTTTAACTTCGCCGAGGAGGCCCGTTGATGACAAAGAGCTACGACCCGAAAGGGAATCGCCTTCCGGCCAAACCCTCACTGCGAAACCCGAGCCTTCGGCTGCGCGGGAGCGGCTTTGGGCTTGCGCCTATTCCCGGCGTCCCTTTTGCGCCACCCGAGGGTCCACCGGTCTCGGCGCCAGACATTGCGCTGCAATTCGTGCCTTGCCTTGAGGCGATTCCCGCTCCCGGCGTGGATCTAAAGGCTGAAGTGATCGCGGCGATACAGAGCGCGATTCCGGGCAGCGGCGACGTGCTATACGAGTGCGTGGATGGTTCGGGACGCATCGGCATCTGGATGAGCCCGAAGGGAAACGATCAGGTCGAAGCTGCGCGCACGGCCGGCCTCAGCGCGATCAGCCTTCTCGATGGAGAGGCGGGCAACTTCGCGATCTGGGTCAACGCCTCGTTCATTCGCAGCCGGGCCGTGAGCGCGTTTGATACCGTACCGAAGCGCACCAACGAAGACGGCACGAGCAACCCGAACGGACCGGTCCACCTCACGGGCGTTAGTATAGATTTCGTCAGCCCCAACTCGATCGTCACGGAAATCAGCGGCTACGACGAGACCCCCTGGCCGGATGTGAGCTTCACGTTGTCCATCGGTGACACGTTCTCGGTATCCGGTTCGCAGGTCCAGGTGCAGAGCGGCACGAGCCTCGACGTCGATCAGTCTTTTATCGACCTGCTGTTGGGCATTTCGGCGATTCTCGCGACCTTCGTAAGCCCGGCGTTTTACTTCGCGGTTCTCGGCTTTGTGGCTGAAGGCGCGATCATTGTGAGCACGGAGCCGGGCAACTTCGGCGGCGGTGCCGGCGCGGCGGCCGCACAGAACATTCCCACCGACATCCTCATCCCGCAGGGCCAGAAGGTCGTGTTCAAATATAACGGCGTCGCCGTCGATTCGGGCGGGTTAACGGCGTTCGCGGAGATGTTGCTCATGGCGCGAACGCCAGGCCTCACAATGGTCGGCCCGCGGCAAATTAGCGTCGACCCCGGCTCGTCTCAGGTGACGCGCGCCTTCCAAGTGGACACGTACGACCTTCTAGCGCCAGTGAAGGTGTCGTGGACGGGCGCGGTTACGGCCACGCCGCCGAACGGCCGATACACGTCGGTAACGTTCGACTACGCGGGACTGGCTCCGGGAGGCAGCCTCTCGCGCGAGCTGCGTGCCGCTGCCACCGACGCAGACGGGCTCAGCGCGGAGACGACCGCGTTCGTCGAGATCTTCATGACGAAAACCGGCGTCAATATCCCTCCAGAATGCCTAACGAAGCCGTGGCTTCCGCAATGCCGGTGATGGTGTAAACTCTCAGAATCTTGGGATATGGTTTACAGTTCAACGCCAAAGGCCGGCGCGAGCCTCGCATTTCTCGTCCAATCGATACGCACGATCGGTCCCGTGAGAAACACCCACGCTACGCCGCTGCAGAACGCCATAACGCCTGCAACTGCAAATGCCGTCGCAAAGCTCCCCGTTTTCTCGACGAGAATCCCCGTTAACGCGGGCGCCACCAGGCCGGCAATATTTCCGAGCGTGTTTTGAACGCCGACCCAGCGACCGGTCGCGAGCGGACCGGCCATCACTTGGCCGACGACGAACGTGTTCGCTCCCAAGACGCCGCCCAACAATCCCGCGAACGCCAGCCACACCTCCGACGCGATACCGGTCGAAGATCCGCACGCGATCAAACCGATTCCGGCGCCTACTGCCCCGATGCCGAAGGCGGCCTTCCGCACGACCGTCTGCGATGCGCCGCCGCGAATCAGCCGGTCCGACAGCGCACCGCACGTAATGGCCGACAGGCCCGAAAGCAAAAAGGTGATTCCCCCGATGATGGCCATCTGCGGTAGCGGCCAGTGACGCTGGTGAACGAGATAGTACGGCATCCACGTTAAGAGAAAGTAGAGAACGAAGTTCGCGCAAAAATGCCCAAGCGACGCTCCATAAAGCGACGGTTCTCGTAAGATCGCTGCCATCGGCGGCGCACTGAGAACCTCAACGGGATCGCTCTGACGAAGGCTGTTGCGCGTGACGATTTGCCAGGCCACGAGCCAAACAAGGCTCACGAGTCCCGTGCCGATGAAGAACGGGCGCCAACCGTAAGCAGCGATGAGATTCCCGCCCAAGAAGATGCCGAACGCGGGGCCGAACGAGAGCCCGGATTGCGTGATCCCGTTGATCAAGCCGCGTTGCGAGTCGTGGAAGTTCTCGGCAAATATTTTGCTTAAGGTCGGAAACGAAACCGACTCGCCCACGCCCAAGAGCAAACGACACGCAAAGAGACCGGCAAAGCCCTGTGCAAAACCGCTAACCGTCGTCGCCAGCGACCATACGAGGAAGCCCGCCACCAGAACCCGGCTTGCGGAGTAGCGGTCGATCAGCCATCCGACGAGCGGCTGCATCGGCATGTAGGTAATGAAAAACGCCGTCAGCAGAAAGCCGAGCTGCGATGGCTTGAGATGCAGCTCGTTCTGTACGAGCGTCGCGGCCGTGGATAGGTTGCCGCGATCGACGTAGTTGATGAAAATCGAGATCGCAAGCAGAATCACGACCGCAGCGAGACGCAGCGGCATCGCGAGTGATACTCCGATCGCAGCGTAACGGCCTGCCGGCGCTGAAAGCGGGAGCCGGCGCCCCGTCGGGCGGGTTGTACTGCCGACGGGGCGCTCCAGGCGATCGTCAGATCTGGAGTTTGCCGATCTTATCCCTTAAGGACTCGGTGAACCAGATGTTCCCGTCGGGGCCCGACGTAATGCCCCAAGGCCCACTGTGCGGAGTTGGAATCGGAAACTCGGTAACCTTGCCGGCGTTTTTTCTCCCGAGAATCACGCGTGCAATCTTTCCGATGCCGAACTCGGCGACGTAAAGGTTGCCATCGCTGCCGACGGTGATGTCCTTCGGGGATGACTCCTTCGACAGCGGCCATTCGGCAGTCACGTGGCCCGAGGTGGTTATCCGTGCGACTTTACCCCCAAGAAATTCCGATCCATATAGGTTTCCGTCGGGGCCGGTGACGATGCCGGCGGGACCGGCTTTCTTCGGGAGAGTGAAATACCTAATTTTACCCTTGGTCGTGATCCGGCCGATGATGGCGTTGAACGTTTCGCCAAACCAAAGGTTTTGGTCGGACCCAACCACGATCGAATAGACCGCGTTTCCGTTCTCGAGCGGAAACTCGTGTAGGTGCGTGCCGTCGCGATTCATTTTCCCGATGGCACCTCTACGTTCCGCGAACCATATCCTATTGTCCGGCCCCACGGTGATGCCTCGGGCATCGCTGAACATCGTCGGTAGGGGAGTCACCACTTTCACTTCGCCGGACGGCGTCATGCTTCGGATCGAGCCGTAGGGATCGGGGTCGCCGCTGGACTCTTGGCGGTACGTCCGCAGGGTGCCGGCGGTCGCCCAAAGATTCCCGTCAGGGCCCGTGACTACGTTTTGGGGGCGCCACGATGGCCCATCGCCGTGTACCTTCAGGCGGTACTGCGGGTAGGTGATGGTTCCATCCGTCGTAATGCGGCCGAGTATGCCCCAGCCGCGTTCCGTGAACCAGAGTGCACCGTCGGGGCCGTTGTTTATCCAGATCGGAAAGGCCCTTACCCGGGGTTCATGGGGTTGGCTAATCGCGTACTCGGTGATCGTTCCGCTAGCAGCGCTCCCGCGTAAATCCGTCGAGTTTCCCCCGGGCAGCGCAGCAGTCGGACCCGAGCTGCCGCCGCAGCCCATAGTCGCCGCGAGTGACGCAACGCACGCCGCCATCGCGCAGATTCGTAGAAATGTCATTTCGTCTCCAATTCGTCGCTTTGCTCAGTATTTTGACTGCTCGAAGGGCCATCGACCATAGTTCACAGGCCGCTGCGACTCCGTAGTCAGAAGCAGAGCGTGCCCGATGACGATAAATGGTGGCTAAATGGCGCCCGGGCTCAAAGTCTGAGGGTGAACTGGAGGTAGGCGTTAAACGGGCCAGGGAGCACGTACACATTCTCGTCGGCCCACCCAGGGATGTAGGGCTGCGCAAAAGCCGGATTGAGCGCCACGCCGTTGGCGGCCCGGTCGTTCGCCGAGGTCCCGTTGTAGAAGTTTGAGACGTAGTATGGGTTGGTGATGTACCCACAGGTATAGTAATTTGGCGGATATTGCTTGCTCCACGGCGTCGCCGACCCGCCGAAGCAGGCGTTGAGCAGATTTGCCAGCATGAGACTCGCTTTAACGTTCGGTGTAATAGCATACTGGACCGACATGCTCAGGTTGAGCTGCGAAGGCTGTTGGAAGGCTCCGAAGGTATCAAACGCGTCCGTCGCCGGGTTCGGGATGAAAAGCGTGCCCGGAGAGCTCCCGCTCTGCGTGTCGGCAAGCGCACAGCTCGTGTAGTCGGCTTGATCGCGGTTGGACGTGGCAATGCCGCCCAGCATGAGGTGCGAGTTTTTACTGCACGTACGCGGATCGATCCCGACGACGTCGCCGGGATTTCCGTACGGGACGCCCTGGTTGAACGTTACGGCGGGAGTGACCGCGAGTTTGTCGTGCTTGTAATTGACCACGACGCTGAGAACGTTGGGTGAAAGGTATGGAAACTCTAGGCCAACCGGGTACCAGCCGTTGCGGTCGAGCAGAGGTTGCGATTTCATCCCGTAGTAGGGGTCGGAGATCGGCGCGCTGCCCATGAGGCGCTTGCAAGTAGGGTCGGGGTTCGCGTTCGCGTAGCACTGGCTCCCGCCACCCGCTTTCGTCAAGCCGTTAAAATTCGCAATGTCTTGGTTGAAGGGATCGATGGGGTTGATTGACGTTCCGGCGTAGTCGTTCCATTTCTCAGCTGAGTTGGTGTAGGTGTAAGAAAGCATAAACGAGAGGCCGTTTTTCGAAAAATCGCCTTTGGTGAGTTGCAGCTCGAATCCGTCAACGCGTTCGGTCCCGCTGTTGAGACCGCCGGTTGCGCTGAACGGAAGCGAGATGCTGTAGATCTGATTGGTGGCGTACCGGAGATATGGCGTCACTTTGATCGACGCGTCCGTGCCGTTGAAGCGGTGCTCGTACGAAGCGTCGTAGTTATTTGAGAACTCAACGGCGGTGTCGTGGCGCGGCGTCGTGAAGCCGTACTGCCAAAAAGCCTGAAAGAGCATGTACGCCAAATTGTTCTGCTTTGCTTGGTACTGCACTTGATACGTCGGCGGCTGTTGCGCGTAGCGGCCGGCGGAAAACCGGAACACGGTGTTGCTGCTCGCCGTGTAGGTCGCTCCGATCCGCGGGGTTAACGCAGTAGCGGTCATCGTCGGATCGTAGGCATTACTCAAAAGCAAGTCGCCATTCTTCCCGTCGGGGTGGACGGTTTGCACCGGATGCGCGCGGATTGATGTGTCGATCGGACAGTTGAAGCCGACGAACAGGGTCAACGGCAATCCGCTGGCCGGGGGCGCGGGCGTGGCGTACGGCTGCAACGTAACCGGATTGTAGCAAAACTCTTGCTGCCCCGCCGTATACCAAAAGTTCTGGCCGTCATCGGCCGTATTCCCGAGCAGATATCGATAGACTGCCCCGCGCAGACCGACCTCGGCGTTGAGCCTGTCGGTCGGGCTCCAGCGATCCAGGAGTGCGAGAGTCGTGAACTCCGGGACGATTTGTCTTTCAAACCCTCGGTTGCCGGTGTACGTGACTTGCCAGGATGCGCCGGACACCGGCGACGCGACTGGCCGTATCGGCTCCGCGAACGTGCCACTGCTCGATGGCGCGTTGCACGGGGCGCGATCGCCGTTTTTCGGATTAAAACACTCGGTGCCGTTGGTATAGTTGGTGGCGATCGAGTCGAGCCCGTTGGTGAAGTTGGTGTTGTTGTGGCTCTGCGCGGTGGCTGTGGTGTAGTTGGCATCGAACGTTAGCAGATGTTGGGAGTTGAGTTGGTCGGCAAAAGAAAAGCCCAGTCCGCGTGTGTGCGAATCCAGCTCGTAGTCATAGGCCGTCGCACCGAGACCCTCTAGGTCGGTGGTAAACGAGGTGGGCCCGTACACGAACCAATCGGAGTAAAACGAGTAACCGTAGACGCGAACGTACGCTTTTGCGCCGATGTTGTGCTGATATTGAAGTTTGAAGATTGAGGCACCGTTTGAATACGTCTCACGTGCGTCTGAAGGAAGGGCGGAGTAGACGCCGCCTGGGCAGGCGCCGGGTAGTGCCGGCGGAGTGCCGGGGGGCGCCTGCGGCGTAACGTTGGCGCATCGGCTCCCCGGACTCGACGGAGCGAAATATGGGACGGCGTGTACCGTTGCAGCGTTTTCGCCAAAGTACGTGCCGCTGGGCCAGGTTACGAAGTCGCCCCAAACCGCGGGTGCCGCCAACGAGAGTGGGTGGTGGCCACGATAGAGGTTGAGCTGGTTGAGCTGATAGATCAAGTTCGGCCCTATGTCGTTCTCCGAGCTGTACCATGGAGTGAGCAGCACTTGGTTATCATAAAGGACCTGAACGTCGTCGCGGCCGCCATCGCGGCCGTGCGGTATTCCGACGTGAACGTTGACGACCGTCTCGCGATCGCTGATATTCGAGTAGCTGGCATAGGCCGGGGAAATCGTTTGATAGCATCCCGGGTCGTGGTGGACGCCGGGCGGAAGCGGAACATATCCGGGTTGTCCGGGCTGCAGCGAAAACGGATCGTAGATCGGCGACGCGTTCGGTCCCGCGTAGAATCCTGCGCCCGCGGGCGCCACGAAACCGCAAGTTGGATAGACTCCGGGAAGGTTAGCCAGATTCGACGTATTGTTCGCGATGACGGGTACGCCCCACGCGTTGCCGAGCGCGGCGCCGTTGAACTGATCGAAGTAACGATACGTCTGGTCGTAGCCACCGATGCCGACGTAATATGAAAAGAGTCGGTCTGGCGAAGCGCCGCCGGCTTCTACCTGCAAGCTGTGATAATACGAAGGCGTTCCGACGCCGGCGTTGATGGAGGCGTAGCCGGGATAGGTGCCCGTTTTAATTACTTGGTTTATAAAGCCGGCTAAGCCGCTGGCGCTCTCGCCCGCGGTGCCTCCGCCCGCGTACACTTGAAGCTCCTGCTGTCCAAGCGTTCCAACCGTTCCGCCGGGATAGTTATCGAGTGACCGGTTGATGGGGACGCCGTCGAACTCGTATCCCACCTGATCGAAACTGCCGCCGCGAATATACACGGCTTGATTCCAGCCTTGCTGATTAGGGGGCACGAAAGTGCCAGGCACGGTCGCGATCGCCGAATAAGCACTATTTAAGTTCCCGCCCCCGCCGACGCCCTGCGCGGCCTGCGTCACCGCCGCGTTTACGGAATACACATCCGTCGTCGTTCCCGGTCTGACGAGGTCCATCGACGAGCGCGTCCTCACGGTTGCGATGGTCTTGAGCGCTTCGACCAGGGCGAATCGAAAACTCTGGACCTGGTCGGCGAGCACCGTCACGCCGGCCGTTACGGAAGGTACGAAGTCGGGCTTGGAAACCGCGATCGTATACGTGTCGGGGGCGAGCGAAAGCAATGAAAAGCGGCCGGATGCATCGGTCGTTACGGTCGCGACTTGCGATGGGCTTACGGCCGAAATCAGCGCGCCGGCCAGCGGTCCACCTCCGCTCGCAGCGACAACGGTACCGGTGATCGAACCGGTCGTCCCGGCGATTGCGAAAGTCCCGTTAGCGAGTAATGCAAACGATAGCGCGAAGGCGGCGATTGAAGGTCCCCGCATGGCTTGCCGTTCGTTCCAGCGGCCTTCGACCCTTCGAGCGTCCACTGTGCCTCCCCGTTTTGCCGCAAGAAGTCTAAAATACGAAAGCACCACCTAGGTACGCTCCCCGCTACGTTCGGATCGCGGCTCGACGGTCAGGCGAGGTCGGACTTCGCCCGCGCTTCTCCGCCGCGAACTGCCCACAACATGGTCTTCCAGGGTAAATGCACGCTAAATGAGCCGCCTCTAAGGCGCGTCTCGCGCTAGGAGAGGCGCGTTATTAAAGCCGTAGGCGTCCATTTAGTCTCCATTTAGTAGCGGAGGCGACGCTTGTGCCTGACTGGCGACTCACCATAGGAGAAGCGCGATTAACGGGAGCGGACGCAAGGACGTCATCATCCTGCATTTCTTGAGGCAACCGGACGGCACGCTCCGGTGCCGTGCCACAGACGTCCTGGCCAAAACATCGTGGATGGTCTCGAGGGCGCTCGAACTATGGGCGCTGGTCGTTGAAAACAATCGCTAAGGAGCAAAGGTAGAAACGAAATGGAAACTGTCAGGAGCTCAGACCGTGATCTCTCGTCCGGCGGAACGCGACCGACGGCGATTATTCGGCGATTACAATTGGTTGCACTGGCGACGTGTATGACGTCGTTGTCGGCCGCGGGTTGCGCGGGCGGTTTCTCGAGCGCGGGGCTGTCTCCGGTCCGCTCGACAAATGATTCGTTAAGTAAGCCGGGTACCGGACCGATCACGGAATTCACGATTTCTGCACCCCATGAGCCCCCAGTTAGGGCGCTTCCAATCGGGATAACAAATGGCCCCGACGGCGCGATCTGGTTCGCCGAACGAGGTTGGGGCAGGCTCGGCCGCATCTTGACCGACGGCACGATTACGAACCAATTCGACCTAAGGGTACGGGGCGAAGGGCCATCATTCCATCCGCAAAGGCTGGTAACCGGTCCGGACGGCAATCTTTGGGCGACGTGTGGAACGCTGAGAAGGTACCGCCAATTACACCAGGGCGTCAGTGATCCGTATGGTTCGATCAGGAGGATGACCACGAATGGCGACGTTACCGCTGTCGTTCATCTTCAGGAGTACAGCGATCCTCGATCGATCGTTTCTGCACCTGACGGGAATCTATGGTTCACCGAAAGTAGAGGTTCCATCGGAGAAGTCTCGCCGAACGGCAAAGGCAAGCTGCTCCGTGAAATCCCGCTACACCATCACGTCTACCCCATCGCACTGGGTCCGAACGGAAATATCTGGTTCGGTGAGTTGTTCAATAACAGAATCGGAAAAATCACGCTGCCGTACGTCGATTCCGAGATCATTAAGTATTACGTGCTGGCGAAGAATGCCGGTCCGGACGGCATCGTCGCCGGCCCCGGCGGATACTTATACTTTACCGAACGCCTTGTCGGCAAAGTTGGGAAGATCGACAAGAACGGCCATTTGGCCGCGGAGTGGCAACTGCCAGCTGGTTCAACGCCGACCGCCATCACCGTGGGCAGCGACGGTAATATCTACGTTGCTGAGTTTGGCATGGCGAGTATTGCCCGAAATTGTTCCGACCGGGCACATGGCTGGAACCATTACGCAGTTCCCAACGCCTACCCAAAAGAGCGGCCCGTGGGGCGTTCTTTCGGGACCCGACGGAAACATCTGGTTCACCGAGGCACTTGCCGGGAAGATCGGCAGGCTTTCAATTTATAGTTAACGGGGTCACGCCCGGTCATTCGGGAGCGCTCCCGACGCGAAGACAAGCCCGCAATGCTCGATCTTGCGGGCTTCTCGATTCGATACGGAGTCGCTAAACGGGCAGATCGCCAGGATCTCTGAGCCAGCCGCCCGAGCCATCGAGATTCGCAGCGGGCCTGTGGTTAGCAAACTCGCTTAGTACCGAGGCAATGCCTCGCACCTCGTCGCGGTCCGGTCGACGGCCGCCGACGTGGGCTCCAACGAGCAGCAAACTTTCGCCGGCGGTTTGCGCCGACAGCGAAATCCCTATAGTCGGCCGCCCCGGTCCCAGCGTAATCCTCAACCGCTCCGTGGCCACCTCGTCAACTATTCTAACGCGTCTACTGGTGCTGAATAGTTGCACCAGCGGATCGCCGGCAAAGATATGCCACGCGGAACCTTTGGGCCAACCGGCCGACGCAAATCGAACGAACCCGCCATCGGGCACCTTCTTGAAAATCGCCAGAGAAGAAATCATCAATTCCTTTGTCGCCGCTTCGACTGCACGATTCGGCGCATCGTCCTGGTTGCGCATAGCGCTAAGACTATCCCGAAGCCTATCCAACGCTATTGCCGCCTGATAGCGTTCCGGCAAGAAGATACGGTCGATCAGGCGGATCGCGCGTGGATGCACGAATTGAAATGAAAGGCCGACCGCCAACGCGATGGCGATGTCCAGCCCAATCTCGAATTGGTTGCGCGCAAATCGTTTCGTTACCAGCAAGTCGAGCAAAGCGAATACCGCGAAACCTGCGCACAAGAACAAACCATAGACGAGCGTACGGTTAGCAGTGAGCCCGATGTTTAACGCTCGGTGACGTATGACCGCTAAGGCAACCATAAGCGGTATTGCGACCTCAAGCGCGGGAAGAAGCGGGAGCGCTGCTGGTCCGTTGCCTGCACCGGTATAGATGTCCGCATCGGGGGCGCTAAGGTTTGTTGCCACCCTGGCTCCCAGCCCGATGGCAAACCCGGCGATTATCCAGGCGACACGGCTACGCTCCACCCCGCGTTCTTTATAAAATCTAGCAAGCAGCACAAGGATACCAACGACGTACGTCGCGTCTAAGATGGCTCCTCGAATCTGTCCGGCAACGACGTCGGCGTGCAAGACGCCAACGATCGATAATTCGATCGCGGCACTGCAGAGGAGTACACTCACGAATATAACAGGTGCGAGGATCCATTCGACGTATCGCCAACCCCCCATCGCGCAACCGTTCGGAACGCGCATGCAGAAAATCAGAAAAGCCGCAAAACCGAACGCTTGCAAAACATTGACGAACGCGCCGCTGGTAAAAACCAACCACGCAGGCAGCCAATAATATCCCAAGACAAGACCAGGGTCCGCCCCGACACAGTAAAAGAAAAACGCCCACGTCATCGTCGATGGGCGCAACAGCACGAGGGTGGAACCCACTAGCACGAAAATCAGATCGACGACCACCCACGGAAAATAGCCGGCGATGTCGCTCGCATCGAACTCGTCCATCTCGGCGACGACGTCAACGGTGCGCTGCGAAGCATTCTTCCCCTTAACTTGCAACTCGAGTAGCTGCCCAGGCGCCGGATTGCGCACCGACTGGAGATAGAGCCGCTTTTCAAAAGAGGTTGCGGTGCCAAAACGGTCGCCAACGCGAATTCCTGCGCGGTATGCCGGGCCTGGGGAATCGACCTCGGTCACCCGTAGGCTCGAATCGGCCGTCACGCCAAAGTCGCCGGGGTGCAGCCAAAACAGTCCCCGCATCGGCGCCACGCTAAAGAAGAGTATAAAAGCGGATAATAAGATGACCGCAGATATTCCGATCGGCGGCATTCTGGACGCCGAATTCATTTGGCGCAATCCTGCGGCCCGTGGAGCGGCCATACAAGTCTCGCTTTATCCCGAAAGGTCGCGTTCCTGCAGTGGTCTGGGCCGAAAGCCCTACGGACTTTGGCGCCTGTGCACCGAAAGTTGCGGCACACGCGACCCGCGCGGTATTATAAACTGTGGCATCGATCGCGCTGAAGGCGCTTGGCGAATTTGCCGTGACGTGCGACGGCCTCAGCCTACCATTGCTGCCGACGAAAAAGGCACGCGCGCTCGTTGCATTCCTCGTTATGCATCGCGCAGCGGATGTTTCGCGCGAGCAACTTCTTGAAGTCTTTTGGCGCGATTTTGACCCACAGCGCGGGCGTGATAACTTAAACGCGACATTGTGGTCGATTCGACGCATGTTTCGGAATGCGGCCATGGATCCAGACGAAGTGATACGCACGGACCGTACGGTGATCAGATGGCATGCCGCCGTCGATTTCGACGTCGATCGTCTACTGCAGCTCTCTGAGAAAATGGACTCGGCGGCCGCTGAGGAAGCGCTGACGCTTTACCACGGCGATTTTCTCGAAGGAGACTTCGACGACTGGTCGGTGACGGAGCGCGAGCGCATCTCCCTCGCCTATGAGACGTTGTTAGGCCGCGCTACCCGAAGCTTCGGCAACGTCAGCGCGGCGGAACAACTGATCGGAAGAAACCCTTACGACGAAACGGCGTATGCGACCCTGGTCGAATCACAACTGAAAGCGGGCCAAACCTTGGCGGCTGCTATTCTCGTCGAACGGTGTAGACGCGCTCTGGAAGAGGTTGGAACGGCGCCATCGGACGGATTCGAAGCACGGTTTGGTGGCTTGCGGCGCCCGCGCGACGATGCTCAGTCGGAGCTGCGAATTCCATTCGTGGCACGCGATCGGGAGCTGCGATTCCTGGCCGAGCGTTTTCGACAATGCCTGCGCGGAGAGGGGAGCCTGACTCTCGTTTACGGCGACGCGGGAATAGGGAAGTTAACTTTACTGGATCATACGATCCGCTTCGCGTCCGAACATAGCCTGGAATCGATCGAGATCGTTTGTAACGGAAGCGAACGCGACAGCCTCGACAGATGCCGTGCAGCTATTTCGGCCGCCGCAAGGCCTTTTACCATCATTGTAGACGACGCGCAGAATCTCGCTGCGGACGCGCTGCTACTTTTTCTGAATCTGCTGGAAACGGCCGCAGAGAGACACTGCGTCGTCGTGGCGATGCGCCCAGAGGCGTTGACCGATCTACGGCTCCGTCTAGAGCGATACGTCCCATTCGAGCTCGCTCTTGGGCCGTTGAGCCGTGGCGATGTCGAAGGGGCCCTGCGCCAAGCCGCCGGTTCGGAGCTATCTGAGGTTTCGGGGAAGCTCTTTGAGCGCACGGGCGGCCATCCATTGTACGTTGCACGATTGCTCGAAGCGCTGGTTGAGAGCGGCGCCTTAGAGCGCCGGCACCGAACGTGGAACGTTACGGATAAATTCGATGAAGCGCTCCCGCTGCCCGGCAGCGTCCGCACCTTTATCGAAGCCAGGCTGCTCGCTCGAGGGAATCAGGCCGCAATGGTCGCCGGCGCCTTGGCGATCGAACCGCTGGCGACTGCAGCGGAGCTCGGGGCGGTCCTCAGCTTGAGCGAAGAGGCACTTCTGGACGCGCTGGACGACCTGCTCGCCCTCGCGCTTATTCGTCAGCCTCAGGTCGGGCCGCAGTTCGAGTTCGCTCACGATCTCATCCGTGAAGTCTCGGGTGGCCTGCTCAATGCCGGTCGCGCAGTTCGCATCCACCGGCTTTTCGCCGAATTACTGCTCAGCGCTCACGAGTCCGAAGCGCCGGCACGCATCGCCGCGCACTTGCTCGCGGCAGGCGACGTTTTGCGGGCCGGTCGCGCGTTCGTTCGCGTCGCTCGAAGCGCGTTCGAAAAGAGATCTTTTCTCGATTGCATAGCGGCGTGCGACGAGGCAATAATTGCGTTGCAGAGGCTCGAAAGATCGCCCGAGGGTGACGACGAGCTCGCAACCCTCTATCGGACGAGATCAAGCGCGCGCTTTGCCGTGGGAGAAACAAGGGCCGCTCTAGAGGACGCAGACCAAGCCATTGGGCTCGAACGCAGTATTGACTCGACGGCCAATCTCGGGCGGGCGCTTATTGCGCGGGCGCAATGTAATGAATGGGCAGGCCAGTTGGACTTAGCCGCCCACGACTTGGATGAAGCTGCAAGCATAGGGCGCGGGCTCGGCGACGCCGCCTTGCTGGCGACCTCGCTCACCGAGCTTTCCGCGGTGGCAAGGGTACGAGGTCAAAAAGCATCAGCACTCGCATTGGCTCGCGAGGCTTACGAGGTGGCGCTCGCCGAAGGCGATTGGTCTCGAGCGCATTCCGCCGTCGGGGAGTTGCTGCTTACGTGCTGCGCTTGGTGGAACGTCGAAGATGCATCGCGCCTGGCGGCAACGAGCCTGGAGCTTACGCAGCGCTGCGGAGATGTGCAGCTCGCCAATCATCTCGATCTCGTCGCAGTACTCTCGTACGTGCGAGAGCGATATTCCGATGTAAAGCGCGACCTCGCGCGGGTAGCTGAGATGGACAACCGCACTTTGCCGCGAGCGCTCTTCTTGAATCATTTGATGGCTGCGATCCTCGCGCTGGTGGAGGGGCGCTGGAACGATGCCCTCCAACTTGCCGAGAGAATGGAGGCGCTAGGCGATTGTGCCACTCTGCCCGCGCAAAGCCGCGCGCTGGCAGCCGTTCGGATCGAGGCGCTCTTGTCGCGCGACGCTCCCGGCGATGCCGAGAATGCGGACAAGGCTCTTGCGGTCGCAGGCGACAGCGGGCCTACGCCTTTCCCTTGGAACGTGCCGTTTGAGGTGACTCAGGCTCGCGTCGCAGCACGCCTGGGATGGAAGACTGCAGAATCCTTCCTCCGCAACGCCCTGGACGCAGTCGAGGAGCGAGCCCACGAAATCCCGTTCGACGCGGATCGCGCCTACGGCCAAGTTGAACTGGCCTGTCGCACCGCCGGTAACGAAGCTCTCGGCGCGCGAGCGGCATTGCAAGGTGCGCATTACCGCAAGCTGCGCCGCTCGGCCAGTAGGGAGGGCACGTTGGCAATCTCAACGTCACCTTTTGCGAGCTCGCCGATTCGGGAGGCGCTGCCCCAATTTTCCGGCTAAGCGGCGTGTCGGGGAGATGTGAACCCGAGGCGCCCCGGGTTCCGACTGCCATTTAGTCTCCATTTTACACTACGCAGCCGCGTTACTGACGTGGACGCACGGGGTCGTTATCCTCCGTCAGCTGCCGTCTGCCCCGCACGTGGATAGGGAACGCTTCGATCGCAATTTAGCCCCGCGACGCGACCCGACATCGCTCATCGCTTAAATGGAGACAATTATGAGACAGTCTCAAATCAACAGCTTCGGCGAATGCCCGACTGCACTACCTGGCCGCCGCGCATTTAGCGTCCACTCATAGCGGCTAATAGGTCCATTTAGACTCGATTTAACCTACACCCTCACTCTGATGTCGTGCGGCGAAATGGCGGCGACCCATTTATCTCCTCAAGCCAGTCGAAAGGGAGGCCCGAGGCCGCGGCCGACGGTCGCCCTTTCAGTTTTGCCTGCCTATATCTAAGGAGACCACATGAAATCACGAACCTGCCTATCCCAAAGAATTCCCACGCTGACGGTTGCCTGCGTCATCGCCATCCTAACTGGCTGCTCGAACGCCGCGCAAGTGACGCCACCGACCGATCCTTCCGCCGGCAGAATTGCGCCCACTGCAAACCGAAACCTTGGTGACGAGGGTTGGCTCGCCGATTTCCGGGGAGGTTCTCGCCGGAAGCGACGTTCACGTGACATGTCTCAACGGGCGCCAAGACATTAAAAGGGGCAAATTTAGCGCCAGCTGAGTGGCGACCGGTCCATATCCCGGCACGTTCACGGCACAGGGCTTGTGGAAATCCAAAAATGAATATCCGATTTGGTTCAGCGAGTCATTTAGGATCAGCTCAAGGGAGCACACTTACACTGGTCACATGCAGGGCGGGCGCGGATACGGATATATCTGGTCCTGCCCCACGCTTTCCATGAAGCATCTCACTTTTGAGATTACAGGTCGCAAGTGGACCGGAGGTTCCGTCGCAGCGATTTCCGCAGGATCACTTCGCGAATCGTTCCAGTAGGTGATCCGACTAACAGGCAAAGTTGAGGCCAAACGGCCACTCCGAGCGCAAACGACTGCGGCGGCACAGCGGGCTCTACTCGTATCCAACCGCGACCAAAAAGCTCAGCGCGCAATTCAAGCCGTCGTTTTTCGCGGATGACGGTTCAAGCCCATCGGCTGCCTCTAGAAACTCGTTCAGAAGGGCGCGGTCAAGGCGGGGAGTAAGGCTTCGGCAGTGATCAGGGATCTTACGGTCCGGCGCTGGGGTCTGCTGACGTTATGCGTGCTGGGGCTTTTACTGGCTCTCCGGAGTGCTTTTGCCGATTCGTACGTTGGCGGGGATTTTGGGCTGAGCGCTACGCCGTCCAGCGCCCCGTTGACTGCGTCGCTATCCATCGTACCTGGAAGTGCTGCTGCAGCGAGCGGCATCCGAAATGGCGACCTACTCGAGTTGCGACAAATCTCACCGGGAACTCGCTTTCGGCTCTGGCTCGGCCCAATCATCGACGAGCCGCTCGACCTCGTCGTGCAGCGCGGTGGCGCTTATCGGCATGTGACCCTCGTAACACATCAGCCTTATCCGTTTACGTGGAAAGGTTGGCTTTTGTACGGCGGCGAGTTATGGATCGTATTTTTTTGCGCACTCCTCGCATGGCGACGACCGCAAAGCGATGAGGCTGCTTCCCTCGTCCTGTATCTCCTTGGCGTCTTCGTTATCAGTCAGGGGCTCGGCGACATCTCAACAAGGTGGCCCGCAGTTGATGCGATAGGTTTCGGCTTCAAAGGGATCGTCATCGTTTTTGGTTTCGCGATGGTTGGCGTCTATGCGACCCTTTTCGGGCGGCCGCTTTCGGCATTTCGCCGTGCCCTGACCGTTGCCACTTTTGTGCTCGCCGCCGTCACTACGCTCGTCGGGCTTGGGGTACTCGCCGGCGTTTGGAACGGTTCGATTGACCCATTCTCGGTATCGCTTCCGCTGATCCGCACCGTCCCTGCGTTCCGCTTAGCGCTCACGGGCGTCTTACTAACGCTCATTATCTCGCTGGTAGCGACGCTGCGCGTCGCGCGCGGGCCGGAGCGCACGCGGCTGCTCTGGGGAATGACGGTCGTCTTTCCGTTTTTTCTCTTCACGTGTTTCACGACGATCACCGGCGGACTCGTCGCTCTGTCGGCGTTCGGAACGATCTCTGCGATTTTCTGGTTTGCTACGCCGGCCATTCTCAGTTACTCATTGCTGAACCGGCAGCTTCTGGATATCGGCTTCATCGTCAACCGGGCAGCCGTCTTTACCGCGATGTCGGTCCTGATCCTGGGAGCGTTCGTGCTCGTCGAATGGCTGCTCACCGATTGGCTGCGTGACGCGGGTCACGTAACGAACGTTCTCGTGAGTGGCGGGATCGCGCTCGCGCTCGGCTTTTCCGCCCGGTTCATGCACACGCGCATCGATAGTCTCGTCGATAAAGTTTTCTTTCGAAGGCGGCATCAGGATGAGGAGGCGATTCGCACCTTCGCGCAAGAGGCCCCATACATTACCGATCGGCCCGCGCTTCTCGAGCGTACTTCGGCCACGCTCGAACGCCACACTGACGCCAGATCGGTGCACGTTCTGCTCTCTTACGACGAGAATGACCCGGCGATCGTGCGACTACGCGCCACGCGTCAAACGCTGGATCTACGCGGCACTGGCTCGGCGCTGGAGGGCGACGTCGCGTTTCCCATGATCGCGCGCGGCCGGCTACTGGGAATCATCGTTCTGGGGGAGCGGCGCTCCGGGGAAGCCTATGCGCCGGATGAACGATCCGCTGTTTCACAACTTGCTAGCAGCGTCGGCACGACGCTCGACGTCCTGGCGAGCCACGATGAACCGGGCGACGGAGTAGAGCCAATTGTGGCCGCAATCGACGCTTTGCGTGAAGAAATTGTTCGTCGGCTGCCCAACCCACAAGCCTCACCCGAGCCCATAGGTTAAAGCCCAGCCTAGCGTTTGCGAAATGCTTCGCAGAACCGTTCGGTGACGGTTGGCTTGCGATCTTTGCCTCAATAAAGGCTTTTCGCATCGGCGCACGCAAGTGGACATAGCCCCCCAAAGCAAATCCCGAAAGGCCTCTATGAAACTCAAAGAAACGATAGCGGAAATAATGCGCTGTCGCATGGTAGACCCTGCCCGCGCCGCGATGCTCGAGGCACAAGTATTAAGACGTGGGCCGAGCGTTAACGTTGATCCGAATGCCAATCCCGAGCTGAAAGCGGCTCGCGCGATGTTCGGCCTGGAGCCGTCAAAAAACTGACCCGCTAAACAGCAGCTTAAGGAAAAGGCACAACCAAACCCTTAGCAGCAAGCGCGCGCTCCATTTACGCATTTCACACGGGCGAGGATGCGTTTCGAACGATTCGTTGGCCTTCTCATCGTCAACGCGTTATTTGGCGAGATCTTCACCGCTAAAGCTTTTTTAAAAGCACGAGTACTAAACGATGCTGGGCATCGTTCAGCTCGCCCGGACAACCGATAAGGCAAAAGCCGTCGCGCACGGTAATATTGGCGAGTATAGGTACGATAGCTCCGTGGACCAGGGCCTCTTCGAATACCTGCACATCGACCCTAAGGAGTTTCTCGATGTCGTGAAGGGCGCGAAGAATGATTCTGAGATCGAAGCCTGCGCCAATACGTTCGTTTCCAAAAAAGACCCCCGATCCATCGAGGCCTTCAATAAGAAGTGGCTCTCGGCAGTGCCGATCGGGGAATCATTGATGCACTTCCAAGAGTTGCGCAGTAAGGTTGCTCGCGGCCGGACCGACGTTGTGTCTTGGTCGGACCTACTCGACCTGGAAGAAGGCCGGATGGTTCCCCAGCGCGAGATCGTTCAAGCTTAGTTTCGAGCGAGGAGCGCGATGCAAATCGCGGTTCCTCGTCTAGAGTAATTCTTTGCACACCCGATCGGCGCGCACTAACATAGCCGCTTATAATACCCGAGGGATTGAACGGCCTCGGGCGCTCGTCACGCTCAGGTTTCAAGTTCGGATTACAAGGCGGTCTGTGCCGGCCCGGGCCGAGGCAACCGCTCCCGTCCCCTCCGGCACCGGTACGCCGAAACCGCTCAGCATCGCTACAGCGCGACTATTACCAGGTTTCCGAATCGGCATTGGGTTGGGACTTGTAGAGGGTTCGGCTGATTACAACGAGCAAATTCCGACAGTCCCCCAGCTACTCCGATGCGCCCATTAGGCGCGGTCTTCAGGAGGTGCCTCATGCGATCTCGGCTCGTTTTACTCGCTGGTGGTGCGCTCGTCGTGCCCTTCTTGGCAGCTTGTGCGTCTCAGTCGACGACGACACCCATGCAAGCGCCCGAGGGGGCGCCCGTGCAGTCGGTCCGAGCGGATGTCCGATTCGGCTTGACGCCGAAGCAGCTCGAGTCAGCCGATGCGCGACGTGGCATCGGATACCTCCATAAATCCAAACGCAAGGCGACGCTGTTCGTTTCGGACATCGACGCTGACGCCATTCGTCTCTTCCCGGCGAACAAGAGGAATCCGAAGCAAACGGGTTCTATTACTACCGGCATCAATGTGCCGGTCAACGTCGCGGTGGATCGCCATGGCATGCTCTACGTCGCCAACAACGGGAACAGCACCGTCACCGAGTACCCCTTCGGTAAGACGAGTCCGAGCGTGACGCTGAGCGGATCGCAACTCGTCTATCCTAACGGCATCGCCGTCGACAACAACGGTACGGTTTACGTGACTAGCGGCGCAACCGCCGGGTCGTGTTACGTCCTTGTCTATCCGAAAGGCGCCTCGACGCCGAGCGAACAGATCGGTGGATTCGACCTTCCGGTTGGCCTCGCGGTCGACAAGAGCGGCAACCTCTACGTCGGCGACGCCCTTCAAAATGCCGTCTGGGAAGTGCCCGAGGGTTCGACGACGCCAAGTAACCTCGACCTGAGCGGCTTGGACGACCCAACCGGCGTCGCGATCGATCCGCGCAATAATCTCTGGGTAGCGAACAACCTGAACAACACCGTGCTCGGTTTCCATCTCGGCGACACGTCGTCGTTCGTCACTATCACGAGCGGACTTTCAGGGCCTTATTCGATCGCGTTCGAGAAAAGCGGCACGCTCTTCGTGGGCAATAGCCTGCACTATCCAGGTGATGTCGCAGGTTACAAGAGCGGCGCGACGACGCCGTTCGAATCGATCAGCGTCGGAAACCCGGCCGGTCTCGCGGTGTACCCAAAACCCAAGGACTAGCGCCGGCAGCGCGCCGGAGACCGGCTACTCGGTGTCGGTTTCCGCGTCATCGACCGCGATCGCAGTCGCAGCCCGTGGCGTGAGGGCAGCGCCGTCGGCGCGGACCCTTTTAGACAGCCAGGAGAGGGTGGGATTCGAACCCACGAAACCCGCAAAGGTTCAGCGGTTTTCAAGACCGCCGCATTCAACCACTCTGCCACCTCTCCGTAGTGGATTTTATGCGGGTTTTCGCCGCATTGACCTTTCGAGGGTACCACCGCGGCGCAATTTCGGTGCAATCGGTGCAAGAAGCTCGGTCGGCGCGGCGTCATTTCCCGCCGGCCGCGTGGCTCGCCTTGGCACGCCGAAGGGTATCGCTAGCGGCGGCGACGGCCTTCTCCCGGCCCCCCTCGAAGACGCGTGAGTAAAGGTTCGGCGTCGTGCTGGGCACGGAGTGCCCAAGGCATCGCTGCACAGCGACAATATCGCCGCCGCTCGCGATCGTACAGATGTTAGGTGGCCCGGCGATTACCGCGGCATTGAAAACCCGACGACGCTATCGCTCGATGGTTCCGGCGATCTCGGTTATCCAGACCTGAGTTAGCTTGCTGAGAAGCGGCTCAGCGTCTACGTACTCACCCTGAGCCCGTGTAAGCACCGGATAAGCATTCCGCTTTCTACCTCATACGGCATCGAGCCACTTTGCCCGGAATTCCTCGGCCTCCGCACGCCGTGATAAGTGTGGGGGTTAACTGTGGGAGGTGTGGGTTCTGGTGCACCTGCCCCGCGCGGCATCATAATCGCAACCACTTTTCCAAACCACAAAGGAGCACCGGAATGATCAACCCACGTCCCTCGAATAACGTTATTACTGGCGCACTCTGCGCCGCTATCCTCGCCGGCTGCAGCGCCGGTTCGCAGTTCGCCCCGCCGGTAGGATCCGCCGCTCACTTACCCGACGGCTCGCAGCCGACCGCCGCGCTCGCCCTCGCACCAATTCACGCGTCCAAGAATGGCGGGCGCGTCTCGCCCGACTGGGTCATGTGGACCGGTGCTACGGTCATTAATGGGAAACTCACCTGGTACTTCATCAACCGTTACGGTGATTGGATTTGGCTCAACACCTCCAAAGTTCACAACAACGGCTCGACGCTCGGCGGATCGGCGACGGCGAGCCAACAGTTCGACTTAGCGACGACCACCGGCACCATCCAGATCTATCGCAAGAATAAAGTTGAAGCCACGCTCACGGGCCTCGGTGCCGTGGCCTCCGGAGTCGCGACGGACTCAGGCGGCAACACCTTCACGGCCGTGAATCTCGGGAGCGAAGCCACCGTTGAAGAGTTCGCGTCTGGAGCAACCTCGCCCACCGCAACATACGTGGATCCGAACCTCGCGAGCCTTAGCAGCCTCGCGGTCGACAAAGCCGGCCGCGTCTACGTCGAAGGCCAAAGCATCAAGGGCGGTATCGAAGTTGACGAGATGGTCGGCAGCGGCAGCTTCCATTCTCTGGCAGCCCCCGGAGCGCTCGGAACAACGGCGGGAGGCCTACGCATGCAGGGCCACGGCAAGATCGACTACGCCTGGATCAACGATCTCGGCAGCGCCAGCGCGCCTGCCAACATCGCCCGCTACGAGTTCAACGGCAAGTCACTGCTCAAACAGGCTTCGTTCGAGTACAGCGGCAGCAACGGTGCCATCGCCGTGGATCCCAGCGGCAAGAACACGACCGACGTGTACGCGGTGAACAACGTTGCGCAAGGCTCGCAATACTCGGTAAGCGTCGTCGAGTATGCCTTCCCGAGTGGGAAAGTCGTCTCGCAGTCCCCGGCCCAAAATGCAAGCCAGCCCAGCATCGGCGTTTGGGTCAGATAGCGTCGGCGTCGCGATGTACTAGTCACGGTCAAGCATCGCGATGATCGATGGAGGGCGGGCCCGTCTCGGGGGCTCGCCCTCTTTCACAGGACGGCGAAGGCCTTGACAGATACCCCCATTCCGATAGGTTCCGGATCGAGCGCCGGGGGATCAGACGAGTGTCCCGCTCATCCCTAACGTGCGAGCCGCGTTAGGGCGCGCTTGTTGAACGCGGTCTCGGAATTAGCGACTGTGGCGCTTCACTCGTACGCTCGCGGTTCCGCGCTAACAAGTTTGCGCTAACCCTAAGGCTTGCTCGGCGGCATGACCCCGACGCCGGTCGGCTCAGAGAATCCCGTAAACTGATAGAGGATCTTGCCGCCGCTAGGATACTTGACTTCGTCGACCGTTCTCGACGTTACGTCCGTCACCCAAAGGCGCTTATTGTTCTTATCCAGCGCGAACGTAACGGGCTTTGCCACGCCGGGCAGGCTTACGGTTCCAGCGTGATCGCTTCCCTTGTAAATCTGAATGCAGGGGCAGTTTTGGTCATCAATGTTGATGGTGCCGTTGCGCGCCACCTGAATTCCGCCTGGGAATTCAATTCCCGAGATTCCGGTCGCCTTGTCGCTATTCGAACCGCGCGGAACGACGCCGACCTCGACGGTACTGCCCGATAATCCATCGTTATAGAAGTTCCCGTGCTTGTCGAAGGCGCCATAGTAATATTGGGACATCAAGCCCTTAGCCACTCGAGTTACATGCGAGGAGCCTCGGGCGTAAAAGGAAATGTTTCCGGCTCCGGTGCAAGACGGCGCGGCGCAAAGGTTCGTTACTGCAACCGTGCCGTCGCGCGCTACGGCGACATCCGATGGGAAATAGCCGCTGTCGTCGAGCACCGACACCGTCTCGCATGAGTCCGTGAAAACGACGACTCGCTGATTGCCGGAGTCGGCGACGTAATCGAGCATCGTTCCCGCAAAATTACCGCCGGGGCCATTTGTCGTGGCTACGCCGCCCGGCGTGCTTAAGCCGCTCCCGATGGTTTTGCACTGGTTGCACGCACTCGGCTGCGAACATATCACGACGTCGTTCTGCGACGCGTCGGACGTGACGACGACCGGGGAGGTGCCGTTAGTGAGCGTTTGCGCGGAGGACGGCGTTCGAGATATCGCTACGGCACCGCTCGCAGAGCCCACGGGCGGCGCGCCGCAAGCCGCCACGCTGATGCACGCGAGCGCGAACGAGACACGGCGAACCAATAGGTGCGGTATTGGCACAAAAGAAACTATAGCAAAATACGCGGATTTTGGCTAGCCCGATATAACTAATGCAGTCAGTGACATTCGGAACTCTTCTGCGGCATCTTCGGATTGCGGCAGGCCTTTCGCAAGAGGCTCTCGCCGAACGCGCCCGCATCAGCGCAAAGGCCGTCGGCTCGCTCGAAGTGGGAGCTCGGCGCGCGCCGTATCGAGAGACCGTTGAGCAACTCGTGATTGCGCTGGACGCAACGCCGGAGGAGGGATTGCAGCTCACGGCCTTGGCGGAAGCGGCGAGAACGCGCAAGCCGCGAATCACGGTGACGCCGGAGGCCGCTCCGCCCGATAATCTTCCAGCGCCTCCGACCCGCCTGATCGGCCGCGCGAAGGAGGTAGCGGCAGTGGGGGCTCTCCTCCTCAGCCATCGGCTGGTTACGCTCGTCGGCCCCGGAGGCGTCGGAAAGACCAGGGTTTCGATTGCGGTCGCAAGAGAGCAACGTTCGCGCTTTCCCGACGGCGAGTGGTTCGTCGATCTCGCTGCGCTCTCTGGTTCTTCAGCAGTAATGCCTACCGTCGCGACCGTTTTGGGAATGTCTGCAGCACAAGCGCCCTCGATCGATTCCATCGCAGAGTTCTTGCACGAGCGCCGCGCACTCCTCATTTTCGATAACTGCGAACACGTGCTGGATACGGTTGCGCAGCTCTCGCGCGCCGTGCTGCGGCAAGGTGGAGAGTCGCACATCCTCGCCACTAGCCGAGAGCCGCTTCGCACGGACGGCGAAGCGGTCTTGGAAATCCCATCACTCGATTGCCCGCCGGGGGACGCGCCGCTCGCCGCGGAGGCGGCGATGGGCTACTCTGCCGTTGAACTCTTTTGCGAGCGGGCGTCGAGCCGGGATGCTGAGTTTGCGCTGGGCGACGACGATTGCTCGGTCATCGCAAGGATCGTGCGGCGACTCGACGGCATCCCGCTCGCGATCGAGTTGGCCACTGCTCGGGTGCGCGCGCTCGGCCTAACGACGCTCGAGAGCCGGTTGAGTCATCGCTTCGAGCTGTTGTCAGGCGGTGATCGAGCGGCGCCGTCGAGGCAACAAACGATGCACGCGCTTATCGCTTGGAGTTACGATCTGCTTTCGCAGTGCGAGCAGCGCTTGTTGCAGAGGTTGAGCGTATTCACCGGCGGTTGGTCGCTCGAGACGGCCGAGTCAGTCTGCGGCGACGAAGAGTTGGTGGTCTTGCCGAGCCTCGCTTCGCTCGTCGAAAAATCGCTGGTCGTAAGGAACGTACGTGCCGGAACCACACGTTACACGCTCCTGGAATCGACGCGCGACTTCGCACGTGAGGCCGCCGGTACGCGCCAAGCCGCGTTTTTCGGGTTGCGACACGCACGCTGGGTTCTCGAGCTTTTGCGAAAGGCCGAAGAGCGAGTCGATACCGAGGGTGCCAAGACACGGCTCACCCCGCTATTCGCCGACTTGGAGAACATTCGCGCAGCGTTGCAGTGGTGTGAGGCAGCGGGCGAGTCCGCACTCGGCGGTGAAATCGCGTGCCGCATCCCGGAGCTCTTCTATTGGTACGGATTCGCGCAAGAGGGTTGTACCTGGCTCGAACGGTCGCTGGAGCGCATTCACGAAGACGAAAACCTCGAAGTGGCGGCTCGGCTTCGGGCCGGCCTTGCGAGGCTCTCCAGCGATGCGAACACGCGTTTGAACGCGTCGGAACGAGCCGTCGATCTCGCCCAGCGCGCCGGGGACGCCCGCCTCTGTGCGACGGCATATGCGCGCTATGCCGTCGCACTCTATACGATCGGCAGACTCGACGACGCTCTTGCTGCAAACGATCGAGCCTGTGCTCTCCTGCGCCTCCCGAACCCGTCGAATCTGCCGTTCGCCTGGGCTTTGCAGCATCGTTCTTGGATGCTGGTGGAGCTGGGCCGCTTCGACGAAGCACGCGCGTGTATCGAGGAGGCGATTCGAATTTTCATGCTGCGCGGAGCCGAGCGCGAGGCCTGGGGACTCTCCGGAGATTTAGCAGAGCTCGAGTTCGCCGCAGGCCGCGTGGAGCGGGCACTCGAGATCGTCGACGAAGCGATTCCAGTCGCCGCGGAGACCGGGGATCCCGAGCGCGAATCGGTGTTCACCTGCAATCGCGCGGGGTATCTGCTCAGCCTCGGCGACTTCACCGAAGCTGCAGCAACTGCCCGCGAAGCCGTCATGCTGGCACTGAAGACGCACCGCACCGAACGCGTGCTTCACGCGATCGAGCATCTCGCAGCGGCTCTCGCCTGTCGAAACGACGTCGAACACGCCGCCCTGCTCGCGGGGTTCGTCGAAGCCGGCTATTCGAGCTCGGGTTACGAACGTGAGACGACCGAACGAAGCAGCCACGAGATACTCACCGAGGCACTGCGCCGGATGCCCGAGATCGAGGTCGACGCGCTCCGCCGCCGGGGCGCGGACATGACGCGAGCGCAGGCGGTCGAACTTGCCCGCACCTGCGCCGGTTAGCTGTAGGAGCTCAAGGGTGTTGCGTTGCGCTCCCTGCCGGACGATGCGGATGACCCGACCAAGCGCCCCCGTCGCCGATCCTGGTTGCAGATTGGTGCACCGACCCAGATTTAGCCTGACTGCGCGCGATCGCCGCTGATCGCTTTTCTCACCGATTCAGGCTAGGGGGCTTCTTGCCACGATTCTACGCCCCTCATGCCAAAAAATGGCGGCGAACCCGGCCGATAGCAGATCGCCTGTTGCGCAAATCCCGATACTCCGGCGAGCAGATCGCCGCGGCACTGGGGCATGTTGCCGAATGCTTGGCGACCTAGAGCACCTCGACGAGTTTTGCAGCGGCACGTTTTATGACGGGAAGATCGGCCGCAGCATATCCGATAACGAGCCCGTTTGACCTACGCGAGCCATGGTAATAGCTCGAGAGCGCAGGGGCGATAACACCTGCGTGCAGCGCGCGCGTTGACGCCTCCGCGTCGCTGATAGTCTCTGGAAGCTTCGCAATGAAATGTAGACCCGCCATTGAGTCGACGATGTCGACAGTTGCGCCGGCTAACCGAACGAATTCCTCGCTTGCGAAACGCCGCCGCTGATCGTAGATCCTGCGCATCCTGGTGATGTGACGGCCGAAGTACCCGTTTTCCATGAATGACGCGAGCGCGCGCTGCAACACCATCGAAGGCGCTGCGCCGGCGACATCCAGCGCGGCCTCGAACGCCAGCCGCAGCGCTGCCGGGACGACGATATATGCTATTCGCAACCCCGGTGCTAACGACTTGCTAAACGTCCCAACATAGAGCACTCGTTTCCCGGCGTCGAGGCTTTGCAGCGCCGGCTGGGTACGCCCCGTGTAGTTAAATTCGCTATCGTAATCGTCTTCGATGATCCATGCATCGTGTTTCCTGGCCCACGCCAGGAGCGCAAGCCGCCGCTCGAGGACGAGGACCGTTCCCGTCGGATATTGATGCGACGGCGTCGTATGCACGAGTCGTGCACGTCGATTCGCAAACGCGCTAACGCGGATTCCCGAGCGGTCAACCGGCACGTAGTGCATGCGAGCGCCCTCCGAAAGGAAGGCGGCGCGCACGCTTGGATACCCGGGCTCCTCAACGATGACCCGATCATTGCGCGCGAGCAAGACGCGCGCAATCAAGGCAAAAGCCGCCTGCGCTCCGCCGGTGACGACGATCGAATCGGAAGAGCACGCGATGCCTCTGGTCTGACGGAGCCGACCAGCGATCGCCTCGCGCAGGCGCCGGTCTCCAAACGTACACGGGTAATCGAGCACGTCGGCGCCCCATTGACCCGAGGCGAATCCGCGCCTGAATTGCTGCGTTGGAAATAGATCGAGCGCGGGAACACCGGGCCGAAAGGGCAGCGCTCCGTGCAGATTCGTCGCAAGCGGCTGTGCTCGGCGAAACGCGACCGAGAGCGGCGTCGGGAGGAGGTCTTCTTCTAGCGGCACGCCCTGCTTTGCCTGGGCTCGAAAGTGTTGCAGTCCATCGGCGACAAATGTGCCGGCGCCCTTGGCCGTCACCAGATACCCCTCGGCTTGCAGTTGCCCGAGCGCGTTTACGATCGTATTCCTTGAAAGCCCGAGATGGGTCTGCAGCTCGCGACTTGCGAGAATCCGTTCGCCGGGTTTAAGCTCCCCGCACAGGATCGCATCGCGTATGGCTGCTTCGAGCTGACGCTGGAGCGGAACCGCCGAATTGCGGTCGAGAACGATGCCCTTGGTTTGCATGTGGACCCATGACTTTTTCCAATTGCGGCTCTTTCCTCGTACCAATTGGAGTCCCTACAATGGGTCCATGAAAATGTTGCTCTCCGGCATCCTGGCGGTCGCCCTTCTGGGTAGCGCACCGACACCCGCGCCAATCATCGCCAACAACTTCCCCGTTGCGGCCACGACACGCGACGGCAGCAAAGATTGGGCCTTCGAATACGGTACGTGGCGTACGCACTACCGCTTGCTCGTCAGGCGTCTGGCGCATAGCCATACGTGGTACGACTGTTACGGTACGTCGATCGTCACCCCGTTCTGGGGCGGCGAGGGAAATCTCGAGGATGGCGATCTGAAATGTCCGCACCGATACATTGGCGGCATGGCGCTGCGCATGTACAATCCGCGGACGCGTCAATGGACGATTTGGTGGGGAACGCGCCGGCTCGCGGTGTCGCCGCCCGCGCAGGTCGGACACTTCGAAAACACCGGCGTGGGAAGATTCTACTCGTACGACAACTGGCAGGGCACGCCGATTATCACGCGTTTTCAGTGGAGCGTCCCGCACGGAAATCCGCGCTTCGAGCAAGCCTTCTCGACCGATGGCGGCAAGACGTGGGAGACGAATTGGACCACCGACTATACGCGCGTCTCGTCGGCGACACCGGGCGTGTGGAATCGCCCTGACAAGGCGCAAGGCGTGCACGGGGGGTTCGCGTTTCTTGCGGGAACGTGGAACCTGCACATCAAGCGGCTCGCGCATCCTCTGAGTGGCAGAGAGGATTGGGTCAGCTGCTCCGGCCCATCGACCGACCATCAATTCTGGGGCGGCGCCGGAGACTTCCAAGAAGCGCGAATCACGTGCGGCGCGCGGACGATCAACGCGTTGACGCTGCGTCTGTACTATGCCGCATCGGGCAGATGGCTGTCATATTGGGCCACCCAAGCCAATGGTCTCGCAACGGGACTTCCGATCGTAGGCACGCTCGATGCACACGGCAACGGTAAACTGACCGGACCCGACGTGCTCAACGGCAAACCGATCCTGACGCGGACGCGATGGTTGACGCCGCATAAAAACCCGCATCTTGAACAAGCATACTCGGCCGACGACGGCAAGACGTGGGAAACAAACTGGATTACCGACTACACCTGCGCGGCTGCGCGCGCCGATTGCCTTTGAGAGGAACGCGCCACCTCTACGACAGGGCTGCAGAGGTTCAACGTTGTGCTTGGAGCCGAGTGGCTCCCTTGACAAAACTAGCAGGAAGGCGCGCCCTGGCTCTGACGTCGCCCGGTAAGTCGCGGCCTCTTATTGCTTATCCTGGCTGCACGTTAGAGAGTAGGCGGAGCTTGTGCAGGTCTCGAGCAGTAGCATGGTCGGCGCGTGCGTTAGCGCAGCGCTCTTAGCCGGGTGTGGCGGGGCAACAACGGGCATTTATTCTTTGACGCCTCTGTCGGCAGCGCGTTCGCAGCCTGCCTTAGGTCCGTACGCTGCGCACCGTGTGACCGAGAAGGTGCTTCACAACTTCACGGGCGGCACCGGGGATGGCGCGTATCCGGTAAATTTGATCCTGACTGATCTGAAGGGCGTGCTCTACGGCACTACCGAGCAAGGCGGTGCGTCGGCGTGTCAGACCGGCAGCACCGGTTGCGGGACCGTCTTCGAGGTAAGCACGTCAGGGGCCGAAAGCGTTCTGTACAGTTTTAAGGGGGGCAAAACGGACGGCCAGTACGCGAAAGGAGGCGTAGTCGAGAGAAGCGACGTCCTTTACGGCACGACGCAAAGCGGTGGCACACACGGTGGCGGCACTTTCTTCAAGGTCACCACCTCCGGCAATGAGACGGTGCTTCATAGTTTCGGCAGCGGCTACTACGGTCCGTACGCGAGAGTGATCTACGTAGCGGCAAAAGACATGTTCTACGGCACGACGCTCTATGGGGGCAGTGGCTCTTGTTACCTTGGATGCGGAACCGTCTTCAGCGTTACCCCATCCGGCAAAGAAACGGCGCTTCACAGCTTCCAGGGGGGCCAGGACGGCGATTTCCCGGCAGGGAGCCTGCTCTACAGCAACGGCGAGCTTTACGGAACGACGCAGCTCGGTGGCGGCGGCGGTTCCTCGTTCTGCTACACTACCAGCGGCCCACCGGATGCGGGACGATCTTCAGCGTCAGCACGACCGGCACGGAGAAGGTGCGATACAGCTTTACGGGCGGATCGGACGGCGCGTTCCCGAACGGCGGCTTGGTTGACGTCAAGGGCACGATGTACGGCATGGCCGAACAGGGCGGCACGGGATGGCGGCAGCGGCGGATGTGGGACGATCTTCGGCCTAAGCAAGTCCGGCGCGTTTCAAGCCGTTTATAGCTTCCAGGGCCCCCAAACGATGGCGCATTCCCGTGGGGGAACTTGACCAACGTAAAGGGCGTGCTTTACGGCACTACGGACCAAGTTGGTGCGAGCACCGCATGCTCGACAGCCTCTCGTACCCCCCCGGTTGCGGGACGGTCTTCCGCGTCACCACGTCTGGCAAAGAACGGATGCTCTATAGCTTCGGGGGTAGCCCGGACGGCAATTATCCTAACACGACTCTGTTTTATATGAAGGGCGTCCTCTATGGCACGACGCTTCTGGGCGGTTCGGGATCCTGTACCCGCACGGCGGGGCAATGGCTGTGGCACCGTCTTCTCATTGTCGGGGTTTTAATAACCGTCGTAACTTCTTGGAGAGTAGGCGAAATTAACTCTCGACGCACGCGCAGCAGACATCGACGCAGCGTGGCCTTCCCCTTAACACGGTGAAAATCACGACGGCACTTCGTTGTTGGTTGCAGTTTGGTTGCACCCCACCGGATTAAGCGACATTACGCGCGCCACGAAGAACGCGGCCGTCGCGGGAAATCCGAACTACCCTCAGCTTGAAACGTCTTCAACCACACCAACGGCGCCAATCTCAAACACTCGCGGCCGTCATCGATGGCGCCGGTGGTCAGCTAGGGCGCGTCGCGAGCGGCCACGACCCTTGCGCGTGTACGTAACTTTGACGGGCCATTGCTTGTCTTCCTCGCTGATGGAAGCCGTATGACTCCGTCAGTTACGGAAGGATTGTTTTTGACAGGAAGGAACCCGTGCGCGCCGAGCTTCTCTCTTGACGTTGACCTATTGATCGAAGGAGCATTCTCGTGGCCTTACCGCCATTATTTCGTTACGCATCAGGCGCCATCGCAGCCGGCGTGCTGCTCGCAGGCTGTAATGCCGGCAGCTCGCAGTCTCTCGGCGGTGCCGTTCCCGCTACGTCGCACCAAGTTTTGCACGAACCGCAATTCGACGCGCGCATGTTCGCGCTGACCAACCGCCTGCACAAAGTGCCGGCGCGGCATTTCAATCACGGCAAGTCGTGGGTTCTACCCGACGCCGGCAAACAGTGGTTGCTCTACGTCTCCGACGGATCGTCGGGCACCGTAGACATCTATGACTATCGCGCGCGGGCAGGCAAACTGTACGGCCAGATCACAGGCTTTTCCGCGCCGTACGGTCAGTGCGTTGACCACAGCGGCAACGTCTACATCGCGGACCTCGGGGCGGCAAAAATTTACGAATTCGCACACGGCGGAACGACGCCCATCGCCACCGCCACCGATAGCTACGGCTACCCGATCGGCTGTTCGGTCGATCCGACGACCGGCAACGTCGCCGTCTCAGACTTTTACGGCCCAAACTACGGCCCCGGCGGCATCGACATCTTCTCCGGCGGCCTAAGCGGCATTCAGACAAACAACGCCGATTCGAACCTGTCGCAAGCTTGGCCCGGAGGCTACGATCCAAACGGGAACCTCTACGTTGAAGGCACCAATGCTTCGTTCGCAAGCACGTTCGTAGAGCTTCCCGCAGGCAGCAGCAAGTTCAGGCCGCTAAACGGGCTGACCATCGGCTTTCCGGCGGCAGTCCAGTGGGACGGCTCCTACATCGCTGCAACCGATCAGGGCTATCAGGGCGGGTACACCACGGCGATCAATCGCGTCACCGTTTCGGGCTCCGCGGTAACGGTGGTGCGCACGACGGTGCTCACCGATACCTGCGATGGCAGCAATAACTATATGGACGCGTCGCAACCATTCATCGGCGGAACGACCCGCAAACAGAATACCGTCGTGGCCGGCAATCTCGATTGCCTGAACGAAATGCACTTCTGGAACTACGCGAAGGGCGGCAACCCCCACCGCAGTCTTCCCACGAATATCACCCCTGCTTCGCCGATTGGACAATCGGTGAGTCCGCCCGTAGCGGCAAATAGCGCCGAAGCCCAACTCGCAGCGAGTACGATAGCAAGGCCAAGATTTGCTAGCGTACTCGCTAACGGAACAGGTCGCGACTAACGCCCGATATGTTCTGCGACGGCTTCGACGCCGCGCAACTGGCGGCGAAGGCGTGAGGAGGCCTCGGCGTGGGCGGTAAACAACGAGCAACAGATGAGACGGCCGCCTTCGGTCCCTTGGGTTGCCGGCGTAATGGTAGTGACGGTCGCCGTTGCTGGGTGCGGCGGCGGATCGCAGACGCAGCCCACCGCGAACGCGCAGTCGCTTCGACGAGGCGCGTCGTGGATGGCGCCGGGCCTGGCGAAGCGCGATCTTCTCTACCTTTCAGACGACGGCGACGGTAACGTGTACGTGTATTCGTTCCCCGCTGCAAAGCTTCAGGGAACGCTGACCGGCTTGAGCTTCCCGACGGGTGAATGCGTTGACGAAGCGGGCGACGTCTGGATCGTGGAAGAGGGAACCAACGACATCGTCGAGTACGCGCACGGCGGCAGCGTCCCGATCGCTACGTTGACCGATCCGAACAACGCCCCCGAAGGCTGCTCGGTAGATCCGACGACGGGAAACCTCGCCGTTGCCAACGCCCAGACCTTGAGCGCCGGCCCCGGAAGTGTCGGCGTATACGCACACGCTCAAGGCACACCGACGCTCTACACCGACAGCCAGATGAAGTTCGTTCTGTTCGTGACGTACGACGACACCGGGAACCTCTACGCGGATGGCGTTGACTCGTCGCTTGCGTATCGGCTGGCCGAGCTTCGCAAGAACGCTGGAACGCTCATCCCAATCTCGTTCGATCAGAGCATCGTCCAAGGCACCAACATTCAGTGGCACGGCAAGTACTTAGCCGTTGGAGACGGAGGCGGCATCGTAGGGACGGGCACGCCGGTGATCTATCACGTCAAAGTCACGCACTCTGCCGGCAAGGTGATCGGCGAGACGCCGCTCGCCGGCACCACCGGCATCTTTCAGTTCTTCATCCAAGGCAACACCTTCATCGGGCCTAACCTCGGCAACGAAAACGACTTGTTCTGGAAATACCCTGCCGGCGGTATGCCGACAAAAGCGATCGGCGGATTCAACGATCCGTTTGGTTCGGCAGTCAGCAAAGGTACGAAATAAGACAAGAATCCTTCGCTCGCTTCGTAGTCACACTGACCCGCCGCTCGCTTCTTTGGTATGAACGAGAGTGTCACAGCCTCATTTCAGGACGCCGTCCGTTTCGCGAAGTACCCTAGAAAGAGATCTTTGGCCCGGCACAAGCAGTGGTCCAAGAGGAGCGAGCGGCATGCAATGTGTTAACCTTCAGCCCACCAAGCCCGAAAGGCTCGACGTTTTCCTCGTCGAGCTCGTCGGAGAATTCGACTTCTCCGAACGCGATCGTTTGCTAGATGCCTTTGGAACCGCGCGGAACGCGCCGATCGTGTTCGCAAACCTCGAGAAGACATCGTATCTCGACTCGACCGCGCTGGGCTGTCTCGTGCAGTTCCACGCGATAACCCAAAAGGGCGGCGGCCGCCTGATTCTCCTCGGCGTTCAGGGAGCGGTGCAGCGCCTTATCGAGGTCAGCGAGCTGGATGCGGTGTTCGACATTCGCAGCACGTTGAGCGATTTGGGGATGGCGTCCATCGCCGCTCGCCGCCTGACGATCGAAGCCCGCGCCTCTCTGTCATCCTGAGCTCTCCGCGTCCCTGAGCTCTCCTGTGTCATCCTGAGCTTGTCGAAGGATGACGAACCAGTTAGTTACTCTTTGGAACGGGGATTATACGCGGCTCCCTTCACCGAATCGCTCGGCGTCAGACCATTGGTGAAGCTGTACAGGAACGTCAGAGCGGTCGGGCTGTATTTGTACACATCGATCTCGCCGGCCACATAGTTCGCCGTCGCGAAGGCTGTCGAGTTTTCGTTGAGGTGACCCCAGAAGGTTTCGCCGTGCAGCGCGAATGGGCCACCGACGAGCGTGCAATCCGGCTTGCAGCCGGAATAGACCCAGAGCGCTCCGATGTTGTTGGCGGAGGTATCGATCGCCACCAGGTTACCGGCTTTATCGATGTCGAGCCCGCCTGGGCTCGTGTTCTGATAACCCGTAGCACTCACGCCGGCGCCCTTACACTTGGCAAAATACACCAGCGCCGGGCCGAACCGCGCGTTGTACGCCGAGGCCCAGCAGTTGCCGGTTTTGTCCATCGCGACGCCGACCATTTGGAAAATGGCCGAGTTCGTGAGGTTGGTCTTGCAGCCACTCCTCATCGTGCACACCGAGACGCTGCCGGGCTTACTTTCGTTGTCCATCATGTTGGCGACCGCGATTTTATCCTTGAGCGCGTTGTTGCTTGCGGCATCGACCGGTTGCCCGTATGGGTCGCTGGTGGAAGCGGCGTTGGCTCCGCACATGCCGGGGCCCTTAAAGATGATGATCGAACGGCTGCCGCCGTCGGGATCGATGATGTTGCCCTTGCCGTTGACGGCGACGCCGTTGAGATACTGCACGCCGGGAATGCTGCACGTTGGCGCGCCATTCTTCTTGTTGTTGCTCTTGTAGCCGAGAATGCTTGGGCTATTGAACTGGCTAACGTAAAGGCCGCCCTTGGCCCCGTCGGGCGTTTCGAGCGCGGCGATGACGCCGGCGTTTGAGTACTGCGGCGCGAAAGCCGGGGTGCCGGGGGAAATGCCGTTCCCCGCACAAGCGGCGAGGGTTCCCATAGCAACCGCACCGAGGGAAAGTACTGACAGACGCATGCGAAGCGAGCCTCCTTCTTCCATCGGAGTTCCGTTGACGGGGCCGCGCTCCTCGCGGCAAAGTCTCACGTTAGTCCCAATGTGCGCGGTTGGGCCCGGATGCCGCCGGCAAAGATACGGCGCCAGTTTACCAGCCGACTAAAAAACTGCGGCTCCAACGGGATGCTGGAGGCTCTTTGTAATGGTCACATCCGGCGCGTTGCGGTTCAGATGGATGACGCTGACATACCCGGGGTCGCCGGCGGTTTTGCCGTGGTAGTTCGGAATCGCCAAGATATCGCCGTCGATCGTCAGGAAAAGCGGTGAGTTAAACGTCCCGGAAACCTCGCCGGAGTAAGACCAAATGTAGTTGGCGTAACCGTAGATTGCCACGTCATTCGAGCAAGTGTCGGCCACGTAAAGATTGCCGGCGGAATCAAACGCTACGCCGGAAGGCTCCGCGGTATTCGATAGTGCGATGTCCAGCCAGAGCGTCGGGAAGAGGTTTTTGCCTAAGGGATACGCGTTGCCGTTGGAGCACTTCCCGGTCGAAGGAATGACCGCGCCCGCGCTCGCTGAAACAAAGAAGGCTGCTGGCGATCCCACGCGATCTACGGCGATTCCCTCGTTCAACTGCGGGGGACTTCCGTACCCGGTGATCCCGACCGACGGCGTCCCGCTTCCGATGGCGTACTCGAAAACCTGCTGCGCGTCGCCGTTGTCGGCGTTGCCCTGGTCGGCGACGTAAAGCGTTCCATCGTTAACGGTAACGGAGATGGGGTGGACGAGGTCTTTGAAGTAGGTGAAGACGAGCGACGTACCGCCGGGCGAAAACTCTAGAACGTTCCCGCCGGCCCCGTTGGCTATATAGACGTTCCCTGACGAGTCAACGGCGACGCCGCCTACATCCACGAGGCCCTCGGTGATCGTTTTGATCGGCGATGGATTTTGCGATCCGGCGTAGTAAACGAGGAGCTCGGATTGCCCCTCCTCCGTCCGGTTGGAGACGTAGATGTAACTGTGCAACCCTACAGACTGTACGTGCTTGCGGTTCCGATCTACGCTCGCCGGCGATTGTGTCCGAGGAAAGAGCGACGGTTGCAGTGGGCCGCCGCTGCAGCCGTCGAGGAGCGCAACGAACGAAAGAACGCTAAACGCACCGCGGGAACAACTCGAGATCGGAGTCATGCTGCTATGATCGCGCGACGGTCCGTCCGGCGTAACGGACATCCGCACACTTAATTCGGACGATTGGTTACGGCCGCGCCGAACGTTACCGTTAAAGGATTCGAAGCAAACGCGGCTGTTACGAAGCGGCAAAACACCACGGCCTCGCGATTCGCGAAGCCGTGGCTGCCTAACGAGAAGCTTCCTTAGCTTAAACGCAGTATTTGCGCTCCTCTCCTGAGCATCAGTATGCTTTGATTCCGTTGGGCGTTCCCCAACCGGCCGGCCCAGAGTAGGTCCCGTACTGTTTTGTTCCAGCCTGACAGAGATACTCGCCGCCGCACGATCCATCGCTGCCGGTGCTGATGTAGTGCAGCTCCTTATTGCGTTTCTTTTTCGACATAGTCCAGAACTTCTCCGGGGCGTTCTGGCTGCTGGCGTTTCCGGCGAGTCCGAAGACGCCTGCGTTCAGCCCCGCCGCGACAAGGGTGCCGCCGCCGAGGCTCCATCCGTTATAACCGTACGTGTCGTACGCCGCCACATTTACAGCGACGGCCGATATGTCGTTAACCGTGCGAGTCGTGCAGTCAGGATCGTGCTGCCACGAAGGCTTGGTGACCGTCGTGCAACCGGCTCCGGTGTCGCTCCAGACGAATTCGTTGTAGGTCGAACCGCTCTTTTCGAGCACCGTACCGCCGACCGATACGACGCTTGCAAATGACGACGGTTCGCCGGTTTCGCCATAGCCCGAAGTGCTGGCCGCTCCGAGGTAGACGACGCCCGGGGTGTCGAAGTCGGAGCTATCGAGGCAAGAGCGCGGAGCAGATCCAGCCGTTGCTCACGATGTGTGCGCCGAGTGTCACGGCTTCTACTTCGGCTGTTTGAAGATCGGTGGCGGAGCCCGAGTTCGCTTCGATCAGGTAGATCGTGCACTTCGGGCAGGCCGCCGCAACCATCTCGACTTCCAAGTCTGCAGCAGAGCCCCAACTGGTATTCCCCGCCGGATAGTTGCTCGTCTGACCATCCTGATTGTATTTCGTAAAGTTGCCGGCTGCGAGGTTAAACTCCGCACGGTACGCGGCAAGATCCGAGGCGACGTTCGGATTATCGTAAGGATTGACGACGGCGACGATCTGCCCGGATCCCTTGGTAGATGAAGGCAGGTTGTAACGCGTCTGAAAATCACTCGGCCCCCACCCGGCGACGGTCGCGTTGATCTCGCCCTTGCGATCGATCAGCGCCAAACACGTCGGCTGGCCAGCGACTTGGGGACATGCCGGCTGTGCGGCGCCTTGTCGTTGGGCACTCCGTTGCAGCGGCGGCGCGATCGTGCCGGCCGGCGTCCCGCCGCCGGCGCAGGCGGCAAGGCTGAAACCCGCGGCAACGAGCGTCGCTGCCGCACCCATTCTCATAAAAACAAGCACTTCTAAACCCTCCTTGAATCGTGGTAGTGCGATGCTCCCGCTCGGGAGAATGGGGTGATTGTTGCACCGCCCGACGATCGCCGGAACCGACGGTCGGACAGACTATCCGCACACTTTAGCCTTCGCTACTGAGGATGCTATCCGTGAGGCCACGAAATCTGCAGACCGATGGAAGACCAGAGGCGAGCGTTGAAGAGGGCGGACTTTGGAACGCTCCTGCGGCGCTACCGGCTCGCCGCCGGTCTCACGCAGGAAGCCCTCGCCGAGCGCGCCGGGGTTAGCCTAGACGGAATCAGCGCACTCGAACGTGGCTATCGCCGTTCACCGCAACGCGACACGCTCGCGCTCCTGGCGGGCGCTCTAGCACTCAGCGACGAGCAAGGTCGAGCGTTTGAGGCAGCCGCCGTCCGGCCCGCCTTTCCTCGGCGTCGCGGAGGGGCCTCGGTCACGGTCGGCCCGTGGCCTGATAGCGCAATTCCAAACCTTCCGCTCGCGCTCACCAGCTTCGTCGGGCGAGACCGGGAACTTGCCGAGATCGGCACACTCGTACGCGGCCATCGAATGGTGACGCTCACGGGAGCCGGCGGTGTCGGCAAGACCCAGACCGCGCTGCACGTCGCGACCGCGCTCGGCGAATGCCGGCGACGGCGCCGGTCTGCTTCGTCGCGACTCGCGCCGACTCGCTAATCCCATCGTTAGTCGTCGCAGCGATCGCATCGACGCTAGGCGTGCAAGAAGTGTCCGAATCGCCCGTTACTCGATACGCTGCTTGTATATCTCAAGAATGAGATCGCTTCTGCTGATTCTCGACAACTGCGAGCACGTTATTGACGCAGGCCGCGATCGTTGCCGTTGCCCTCTTGAGCGGGATGCCCGCGCGTTCGGATCCTGGCCACCAGCCGCGAACCGCTGCGAGCCGCAGGTGAATATACCTATCGACTCCTATCCCTGAGCTTCCCATCTCCTGAGAGCAAGTCGCCGGCTTGGCGCAGCGGATGCTGCGGCGTACGGAGCCATGGTCCTCTTTGCCGATCGTGCTCGCGCCGTCGATTATCACTTCGCACTCAGCGACGAGAACGCGCCGATCGTTGGCGAGCTCTGCCGGCGCCTAGACGGCATTCCGCTGGCGATCGAACTGGCCGCCGCCCGCGTGAACCAGTTACCGGTGAAAGCACTCGCGGAAAAGCTCGACGATCGCTTTCGGATTCTCACCGGAGGTGTGCGAACGGCCCTCCCCCGACAGCAGACCATGCGCGCGACGATCGATTGGAGTTACGACTTACTGACGGTGCCGAGAGCAGCAGGTGTTCGAGCGACTCTCTGTCTTCGCCGGCGGCTGTTCGCTGGGTCCTGTGTCAGCGGTCTGCGGGGGTGAGGAAGCCGCGGAGGCCGACGCGTTCGATGTGCTGTCGTCGCTGGTCGATAAGTCACTGGTAGTATGCGACTTCGATGGGAGCGAGCCACGCTATCGGCTCTTGGAATCATCCAGGGAGTACGCGCGTGAGAAGCTGGCGGAGCGAGGCGAACAGGAAATGGTGGCGCAGCGCCATGCGCGCGCGTATCTCGAGGTCGCCGAGCGGGTTGACGCCGTGTGGGACACCCAGCCTGACTCGCCGGAGCAGCTTTTCGCTGAGCTGGACAACTGGCGGGCAGCCCTAGAGTGGGCGCTCGCCGCTCGCGGCGACGTCGCTTTGGGTCAACGTCTCGTAGGTGTGTGGCAGATGGATAGGAGAGCGCCCGTCGAGGCGCGCCGTTGGATTGCCTTGGCACTCGATCTCGTCGACGAGGGGACGCCAGCGATCGTGCTTGCGAGGATCAATTATGCAAGCGCATCCATCGCCGGCGTCCTGTACGACGCTGCAATGGAACTGGCGAGCAGTGAGAAAGCCGTGGCGCTCTACCGAAGCCTCGGCGACGTGTTTGGGATCGGTGGTTCCCAGGCCCTGCTGGGCGACGCCTTTAGACGGCTCGGGCGAAGCGAAGAGGCCGAGCAGATGCTACTCGAAGCTCTAACGCACCTGCGAAAGCCGGGTGCTGGCAGGCACCTCGCTTACGCCCTTAGCGCCATGAGCATAATCTGCTCGGCTAACGGCGACTTCACCGCTGCGCGCAGCTACATTGCCGAAGCAATCGCGACCTATAAGGCCATCGGAGCACATCGCACTTCGGCCTACTGCATTGCGGATAATCTCGCCGAGATCGAACTTGATGCCGGTAATCCCGAACTCACCTTTCAATCCGCGTTGGATGCGTTACGGATCCAACGCCCCTTTAACGATCCGACAATCATCGCCGGTACTCTCAACACTATGTCGGCCTGTCGCATCTCTTTGGCTGACTATGATGGGGCAGAGACGTATGCACGGGAATCGCTGGCTATCTCAAACGAGTCGCACTCAGGCGCTTACGTCGCCCGCTCGCTGCAGCGCCTCGCAACAGTCGCGGCGCTGCGAGCGCACGGCGCTCATGACCCTCGACACGCGCACGCTGCTCGCCTCTTCGGGTTCGTCGACGCTTGCCTCGCCGCCCTTGGATCGCCCCGCGATACCTTGCACGATCGACGGGAATACGATCGGGCGATGGCAGTCCTATGCAACGCGATGAGCTCCGATCAACTCGCAAAGCTCATGAATGAAGGGGCAGCGATGAGCGAGGAACAGGTCACCGACGAAGCCCTGGCGGGAGCCATTTGACTCCACGCGTCATTGTTACTTGGGCCTTCGCCTGCACTCTCGCTGCCTGCGCTAAGGCCGGGGCGCCGGCGTCGCGCCAAACGACGCTCGTCATCGCCGTCGCGCAAGAGCCGGTGTCGCTAAATCCATTGTACTTGCAAGGCACCATCGGCTATGCAATTAGTGAGCTTGGCTACTCCTATCTCACGAACTACGATTCGCTCGGAAATATCGTGCCGGACGTCGCGGCTACCGTACCTTCGCGCGCGAACGGCGGCATCTCGTCTGACGGCAAGCGCGTTGTTTACCATTTGCGCCGCGGCGTTTCATGGCAAGATGGCGTTCCGCTAACTTCGCGAGATGTCGTCTTCACCTACCACGCCATCATGAACGCGTCGAACGCCGTTCCTTCCCGCTATGGCTACGATCGGGTCGCTTCTGTCGAGGCGCACGATTCCTACACGGTGGTCGTAAGGCTCAAACGGCGCTATTCGCCAGTCATCGCGTATTTTTTCGGCGGTGACAGCAACTATCCAATCCTGCCGGCCCACCTGCTCGCGCATTATGCGAGCCTCGACCGGGCAGCATACAACGCCTCGCCGATCGGCTCGGGCCCGTACCGCTTCGCGCGTTGGGTACGCAGCGATCGGCTGGAGATGATGGCAAATCCGCGATACTATGCCGGGCGTCCGGGCATCAATCGCATCAGTTTCCGATTCGTCCACCTGTCGTTGACGACGATTAACCAGCTTCTGACCAACGAAGTTGACGCGACCTTTTACGCCGATGTTGCACGGATAACAGCCCTGCGCGCCATTCCACACCATCGAATCCTCGTAACGCCGGCCCCTTACTTTTATGCGCTATCATTTAACGTTACCGAGCCAACCGTGAAGAATCTCACAATACGGCGCGCATTCGCGCTCGCTATCGATCGGCATGCCCTGGTTGGGAAGGTGGCGCACGGCCTCTACGACGCCGATACCGCCATGCGCGGTCTGTTCACATGGGCCTTCGACCCGCGCGCGGAAAGCCCGGTATACGATCCGCACGGCGCCCGGGCGCTGCTCGCAAGGGACGGATGGATTCCCGGGGCCGACGGCATCCGCGTTAAGAATGGACGCCGTCTGCAACTTCAACTGGCCTTTCTAGCTGGTTCAGACGTCGCAGCTGGGTTCGCATCGCTAATCGTTGAATACGAGCGCGCGGTGGGCATCGACCTCACCACGAAACGTTACGGTATCGAGGAATTCGTTGCATCCGGCGGTCCGTTGAGTCAGGGCCGGTTTCAGGTCGCCCTGCTCCCTTATCAGTCCACCTACGATCCCGATGCGTCGTGGCTGTTGTCGTGCGATCAGCGTGCCCCGGGAGGTTTCAACTTCGCTCGCTATTGTAGTCCGGCAATAGACCACGCGTTGCAGCGCGGAACTTACTTGTTCGACCGCGCGGCTCGTAGACGTGCCTATAGCTTCGTTCAGCGGCAACTCCTTACCGACATGCCGTACGATTTTCTCTGCCAAATCAGTGAGATCGACGTTATCCCATCCCGTCTCGAAGGATACGAGCATCCATTGCTCTCGCCGTACAACTCAGTGGCGCGATGGCGCTTGTAATGGAACGGCCCTAAGGAAGCGCGCTAGAACAGCTGCCACACCGCGAATTGCAGACCACAACTGAGGATGCTGCGGGTGAGGCCACGAAATCTGTAGGCCGATGGAAGGCGAGGGGCGAGCGTTGAAGACGGCGGACTTTGGAGCGCTCCTGCGGCGCTACCGACTCGCCGCCGGTCTCACGCAAGAAGCCCTCGCCGAGCGCGCCGGCGTTAGCCTAGATGGAATTAGCGCACTCGAACGCGGCTATCGCCGTTCCCCCCATCGGGACACGCTTGCCCTCCTGGCGGGTGCGCTCGCACTCAGCGACGGCCAGCGCCACGCGTTTGAGGCATCCGCCGCGCGGCCCGCGTTTCCCCGGCGCCGGGAAGAAGCGTCGGTCACGGTCGGCCCGTGGGCGAATAGCCCATTCGCGAACCTGCCGCTCGCGCTGAGCAGCTTCGTCGGACGAGATCGCGAACTTACTGAGATCGGCACTCTCGTACGCGGCCATCGAATGGTGACGCTCACGGGAGCCGGCGGAGTTGGCAAGACCCAGACCGCGCTGCACGTTGCCACCGCACTCAACGAATCCGGCGACGGCGCCACCTGCTTCGTCGCGCTGGCGCCACTAGATAACCCAGTGTTGGTCGCCGCGGCAATCGCCTCGACGCTGCGCGTGCAAGAAGTGCCTAATCGCTCGCTGCTCGAAACGTTGATTGCGTATTTCAAGAATAAGGCGCTCCTGTTGATTCTCGACAACTGCGAGCACGTCGTCACGCAGGCCGCGATCGTTGCCGATGCGCTCTTGGGCGCCTGCCCCCACCTTCGGATCCTGGCCACAAGCCGCGAATCGCTGCGGGTTGCGGGCGAACACAGCTACCGTCTGCCTACACTCAGCATCCCATCGCCCGAGGCAACCGGTGAGATCCGAGCGACGGACGCCTCAACGTACGGAGCGATCGTGCTCTTCGCCGATCGTGCCGGTGCCGCGGACCAGCGCTTCGCGCTTAGCGATGAGAACGCCCCGGTGGTTGCCGAGCTCTCCCGTCGTTTAGACGGCATTCCGCTGGCGATCGAACTGGCCGCCGCGCGCGCGAACCAATTATCGTTGGAGGTGATCGCGGAGAAACTCGACGATCGCTTTCGAATTCTCACGGGCGGCTCGCGCACGGCCCTGCCGCGGCAGCAGACGATGCGCGCAACGATCGATTGGAGCTACGATCTGCTCTCTGCGCCGGAACGGCAGGTGTTCGAGCGGCTCTCGGTCTTCGGCGGCGGCTGCACGCTCGATGCCGCAACAAAGGTTTGCGGAGGCGATGAGACATCGGAAGCCGACGTCTTCGACCTGCTCTCGTCGCTAATCGAGAAGTCCCTACTGGTCGCTAATCTCGAACGACACGAGCCACGTTATCGCCTCTTGGAATCTTTTCGCCAGTATGCGTGCGAAAAGCTGGCGGTACGCGGCGAATTCAACATCGTGGCGTACCGCCATGCACTCGCGTGTCTTGAGTTAGCCGAGCGATTTGATCGTGCGTACAACTTTGAGCCCGACGTAGTCTGGCGCGTGCTGGCCCAAGATGAAATGGACAACTGGCGGGCGGCGCTCCAGTGGACCCTGACTGATCGCCACGATGTCCTCTTGGGGCAACGACTCGCCGGGCAGCTCCTGGGGGTGTGGGTAGGTTTGCCGGCCGAGGGTCGCCGTTGGATAACTTTGGCGCTCACGCTGGTTGACGAGCGAACGCCAACGGGTGCGCTTGCGGAGCTCACTTACGCCGCAGCGACCGTCGCTTGGCGTCTTCGCGAATATGAGGTACAACTTGCGTGTAGCGAGACCGCTACCGCGCATTACGGTGTCGTCGGTGACTTGCTTGGGATCGCCCGTTCCCAAAGCCTGGCGGGCCATGCGCTACTGTATCTAGGACGCCTTGCAGAAGCTGAGACACGCCTACAAGAAGCCCTCCTAATCATCCGGCAACTTGGTCATCGGCGGCTTCTCGCGTACATACTGCGCTGCCTTGGAATGGCTAACGGTTTGGCCGGTGACCCTGTCGGGGCTCGTGGCCACATGAGAGAAGCACTGCTGATCTATCAGTCGCTGGGCGCCGATCTCGAAGCTGCAAACGCCCTGTTTGACCTTAGTGAGGTCGAATTTCGCGCGGGCAATGCCGTGCTGGCACTTCAGTATGCGAAGGAGGCGCTTGTGGCTTTTGGCACATTTGACTATGCTCGAACCGCCGGTATGCTCGTAAACGTTGCGGTGTATCTCTTCTCGCTCGCCAGGTACGACGAGGCTAAGGAACGCGCTGTTGAAGCGCTCGAACTCGCACTTGAGCGACAACTAGCTGCTATAGCCGCCTGGGGCCTGCAGTGTCTCGCAGCGATCGCAACGCTGCGGCCGGACAGTTGCGCCGACCGCCAGGCTCTGACACACGCAAAAGCTGCTCGGGTCTTTGGGTTCGTCAACGCTCGGCTCCTGGCGCTGGGATCAGCAAACTGTGTCGAGCCGGAATACGATCAGGCCCTCGCCGTGCTGCGCGACGCGTTGGGCACCGATAGGGCCACGGCACTCTTGGCTGCGGGAGCGACGATGACCGAAGAGCAAGCGGTCGAAGCAGCGCTGTCAATATAGATCGACAACCGCGAACCTTCGAACCATGCAGGATACCCGCGCGGAAACCTGCGCGATCGAACGCCGGCGTCTTGGCGCTGAAGGTCGCTCGGAACGGGCGTCGCGAAAGCGGGCCACGCACTCTTTAGAACGGACGGAAAAAGTCATGCCCCTGCACCGGCAAGTTCACCCGAGCGATTCCGACGAAATCGACGTCTACGCGACGCGGGCTATGGATGCGACGATTCCCAAACACCGCGTGCCCGCCGAGGGCTTGCGCCCGGATATCGCATTGCAACTCGTCGTTGACGAGCTGATGCTCGACGGCAATGCCCGGCAGAATCTCGCAACATTTTGCCAGACGTGGTTCGACGACGGGATCCACAAGCTTATGGATCTCAGCCTCGACAAGAACATGATCGACAAAGACGAGTACCCGGCAACGGCCGAGATCGAAAGGCGCTGCGTGCACTTGCTGGCGCATCTATGGAACTCGCCGGCCGCGGGAACGACGATCGGATGCTCGACGACCGGCTCGAGCGAAGCCGCAATGCTCGGCGGCCTCGCCCTCAAGTGGAAATGGCGCGAACGACGCGCAGCGGCTGGTAAACCCAGCGACAAGCCGAACATCGTGACCGGCCCCGTGCAGGTCTGCTGGCACAAGTTTGCCCGTTACTTTGACGTCGAGCTGCGGGAGATTCCGCTGGAGCGCGACCACTTGGTCATGACGCCCGAGGACGTCGTCAAGAGAGTCGACGAGAACACGATCGGCGTCGTGCCGACCTTCGGCGTCACTTTCACCTGTCAATACGAACCCGTGGCGCAAATTGCCGAAGCACTCGATACGCTTCAACGCGAGACCGGGCTCGATATACCGATACACGTTGACGCCGCTTCCGGCGGATTCATCGCGCCGTTCGTCGAGCCCACGATCCAATGGGATTTCCGCTTACCGCGGGTACGTTCGATTAACGCTTCGGGCCACAAATTTGGCTTGGCGCCGCTGGGGGTCGGGTGGGTGATTTGGCGCGAAGCGAGCGATCTGCCCGAGGGGCTCATTTTCCACGTAAACTACCTCGGCGGAAACATGCCGACGTTCGCGCTCAATTTTTCTCGGCCCGGTGGGCAAGTCGTCTGCCAGTACTATCTGATGCTTCGCCTAGGTATGGAAGGCTATCGGCGCATCCACCAAAGTTGCTACGACGTCGCCAAATACGTCGCCGCCCGGATTGCCGCCCTCGAGCCGTTCGAGTTGCTCTTTGATGGCGCCAGCCGCAATGGAATTCCGGCGGTCTCCTGGACGATGCGCCCAGGTGAGCAATATTCGCTATTCGACCTCTCCGATCGACTGCGTGCGCGCGGTTGGCAGGTCGCGGCGTACACGATGGTCCCGAATATCGCCGATATGGCCGCGATGCGCGTGCTGATTCGGCACGGCTTCAGTTTGGATTCTGCCGACGCTTTACTGAACGACGTACGCCGGTCTGTGGAATACTTTAGAACGCATCCGCTTTCCAAACCGATGACCGCGGAGGAAGGTGCCTCCCACGATCATCATGCGCGTGCCGGCGTGAGTCGCCCAACCTAACCAAAGCGGCGCACTATTTTGGTTCGTGCCCCTCGAGCGCAAGTGCGATTGCAGCCTCCGCTGTAAGCGCCGCTCCTTCGTCGGCCCGTCGCGCGAGTTCGCCGTCCGCGAGCCCCTCTCGAAGAAGCGCAGTGAGGCGCTCGTACGTCGTCGTCTCGGTAAATTCGCGATTGAAGCCCAGTTGCCGGAACGCGGAAGCGGCGTATCCCTCCAAGATGGAGGCTCGCGCGAACTCGCCGCGCAACGCGTAGGCCAGGGCGAGGTGCTCCACAACGAGCGCGACTTGCGCATCATCTGATTCGCGTCTGGCCTGCGGTCCTATTACGCCGTAGGCCGCTTCGATAGCGCCAGGAAGATCGTCCGACGCGACGAGATAGCCTGCGAGGTTACCAAGCAAAGAGCGGGCGAGCGCCATTTCTCGACTTCGCCGAGCCTGAGGTAGGATTTCGCGGACAAGCGCAATCGCTTGCTCTGTTTGCCCGCGCTCATGTTCGATCTCAGCGCGGTTCAGAACCGCAACGACTTCGTTGCGCGTATTCCCGAGCGAGTGGTGACGGTGCCGTAGTTGCTCCCAAATGCGCACGGCCGCATCGGCGTCGCCATTCGCAGCGCACAGCTGGGCCTTTGTCGTGAGAAACTGAAGGCGCAGATACGCAGATGCGCTTGGGATCGATTCGGCTTCAACAAGCGCTTCTTGCGCTTTAGTAACGCCCTGCGCGCCAAACGCCAAACTGATAAAAGCATACTTTTGGAGCGCGTCAGCGAGGGTCGGCCCGTCACCGCTGGCCCGCGCGTTCCCAACCGCCCGCGTTGCAAGGTCAAGCGCGCGCTCCGAGCGATTCGCGTGTGCGAGCATGTCCGCGAGCGGAGACGCGAGCCGAGCGAACAGAAGTGATTCGCGCTTGGGAAGTGCTTCTAGGAAGGCCCCATTTCGCGCGATCCCCTCGTTGCGAAGTCCAAGCGGTTCCCAGGCCATCCCGATTTCTGCAAGAAGCCAGCCGCCCGCTAAGAGCTCGGGCTCCGTTAGCGCTCCATCAAGCGCCGCTCGCACGTTATCCAACTCGGTGGCGAAAGCGTCGTTAATCTCGCTCCTTCGAGCGGTCCTTTCCATTTGAACGCGCAGTTCTGCGAATCGATCCCGCTGATAGTGCATGTGACGGTCGGCGAGCATCTCGCGCTCGCCCGACTCCGAGAGCTTCTCCGAAGCGTAAATGCGTGTCGACTCAAGAAGCCGATACCGTACCGCATCGCCGGCTGGCTCGGCAAGAACGAGCGACTTATCGGCCAGTGACGAGAGCACGTCGAACACATCGATCTCATCGAAGCCGTCACCGCTGCCGACCGCAACCGCGCCCTCCAGCGTGAATCCATTCACGAAGATCCCCAACCGCCGGAACAAGGCGCGCTCGCGTTCGTCAAGCAGGTCGTGACTCCAATCGATCAACGCACGGAGGGTCTGTTGGCGGGGTAGGACGTCGCGGCTCCCACCGGTGAGCACTCGGAAACGCTCATCGAGGCGCTCGCGGAGTTGGCGCGGGCTGAGAATCCTGACGCGCGACGCGGCGAGCTCGATCGCAAGCGGAATGCCGTCGAGCCGCCGGCAGATGTCCGCAACAACCGCCGCATTCTCGTCTACCAATGTAAATCGTTTATCGACGGCCGCCGCTCGATCGACGAAGAGTGAGATAGCCGCGGACCGAGTCGCGTCCGCTGCCGAAAGATGACCGGCCGTGTCCTCCATCGGGATTTCAAGAGAGGGCATGCGATACGTCTCCTCAGCATCAATCCCAAGGCCTTGACGGCTCGATGCAAGGATTTTGACCTTCGGACAACCGTGCAGGATTGCCGAGATCGTTCGTGCGGCCGGCTCGATCAGATGCTCGCAGTTGTCGAAAACGAACAACGCGCGCTTCCCCTTGAGCGCGCGAACGAGGTTCTCGACCGGATCACCCTCGGACGGGAGCGCGAGTCCGAGCGCCTGCGCGACGGTCGATGGGATGTAGTCGCCGCTGGCCAGTGGTGCGAGTTCGATGAGCCAGACACCGTCGGCGGAGTCGTCGAGCAGATTCGCGGCAACCTGCAATGCCGTGCGCGTCTTTCCGACGCCTGCCGAGCCAACAAGCGTGACGAGTCGATGTTGCTCGATGAGCGCCACGATTTCGGCTATCTCCGCGTCGCGCCCAACGAACGACTTCAACTGCAGCGGCAAGTTGTTTGGAAAAAGGTCGAGCGAACGCAGCGGCGGGAAGTCGATCGCAAGATCGGGCGAGACCAGCTGGTAGACCTGTTCGGGGCGGGCGAGGTCGCGCAGCCGATGCTCACCCAGATCGCGCAGGCTCGCCCGAGGCGGGAGGGCGCCTTGCACGAGATCGGTCGTGACGCCCGAGACGAGCACTTGACCCCCATATCCGATCGCAAGCAGCCGCGCAATGCGGTTGAGCGCAGGGCCGAAGTAGTCGCCCTCGCGTTCATCGGCCGTGCCCGTATGCAAGGCCGCGCGCACGCGCAATCCATCGATCTGCGAGAAGTCCTCTGCGGCAAGGGCACGGTGGGCGTCCAGAATCGCTGCGACGGCGTCTTGGGGCCGCGCAAACGCCGCGCAGAACGCATCGCCAATGGTCTTAAAAACGTAACCGTCGTGCTGGGCGATCGCCGTTTGCATCAGCGCATCGTGCCGGCGCAGCGCGTCCTGCATCGCTTCCCGGTCTCGGTCCCAACGTTGCGTGCTGCCTTCAATATCGGAGAACAGAAACGTAACCGTACCGGTAGGGCGGAAGGCCGGCCGCCCCGATTCTACCTGCCTTTTCATTCGCCGGCGTTTCGCGCTTCGAACGCTCGCCTCCGCCGAGCGGTCGGACTCGCCATGTACGTTTCGCGACTGCCGAGATGCCCTACGTTGTAGATAGGGTGAGAGCGTTCGAATCGTCGAACGGCGTGGCCATGCGATTGAGACTGCTCACTACTACTCTGATCCTTGTTTATCCGATGCTCTCAGGCTGCGGCGCTGGGGTCCCCTCGCCGGCAAACGCGCCTCCGAGTCTAACCTCGCCGGTCGATTCTGCGCGCACATCCAAAACCAGCCGCCCGTTCGCCTATATTGCGCAGACGTGTCCCTCGAGCTCGTCGTGCCCGGCGCCGAACGGAATGGTGCAGATGTTAGGAGGCGCGGCGATTACCACGGGCGTTGAAAACCCCACGACGCTTGCGCTCGATGCTTCCGGCAGTCTTTATGTCGGCAATTCGACCGCGTCGAATGAAGGTGACGTTAGCGTGTACGCGGCGAAGAGTACGCAGCCGCTGCGGATTCTAAGCGGTATAATCGGCGTTCCCAAAGGCCTTGCTGCCGACTCTGCCGGACGTCTAACGGTCATCGCTCAATATCGCTCGGGCTGCTGTGAATTAGAGGGCACCGGCGCAATCTACGCAGCCGGCGCGACGACACCGCGGGAGCGCCTGAAGGGACTCAGCGGCTTCGCCCACTCGCCCGTTCACGATAAGTTCGGACATCTCTACGTAGGCAACTTCGACGTGTTTCCCGGTTGGGTCAGCGTCTACCGGCACGGGCAGCGCGCTCCGTCGCGCGTTATCCAGAACGGAATCGGCCTCCCGATCCAGTTGGCCATCGCTCCGAACGGCGATCTCGTCGTCGCCAACGGGCTCTTTAGCGGTGGTTCTAACGTGACGGTGTATCCGGCCGGAAAGAGCACGCCGTCGCTAACGATCGTTGCGGGCATCCATTCAGCGACGTCCATCGCGGTCGATGCCGGGGGTAACATCTACGTCGGCAATGGCCGAACCGGCAAGGCGAGGGCGTCGATAACGGTCTATCGTAGCGGGCAAGAAACCCTTTGGCGTTCGATCCATTCCGGAATCATCTATCCGGCAGCGCTCGCATTCGACGGTTCGGGGCGGCTCTACGTCGCAAACGTCCCCAGGAGAGGGGCGAACACGATCGCCGTCTTCGCTCCGGGCGGTTCGAAGCCGGCGCGTACGTACGCTCTAAAAGAGCAGTTTGCCGCGCTCGCCGTTCCCCGCTAGTGGGTTTGCTATTATCTCGCGATCGGGATGGCGCTGGCGAGCTAACGGAAGCGGCTCGACTCCGTTTGTGGCGGAATCGAACCGCTCCTCACCCTTTCGCGCGGAACGCTTAGTCGCCGCCCGATGGCCGGGCCGCCGCACCCATCGGCGTCACTAGGGTCGGGTCCGTGGCGGTCGGCGCGGTGATTCCGCCGCCCGAAGTGAACCGGTAGCGCTGTCCCTGCGTAGCAACGCTGTTCGCGCCCCAGAGGAACTTGTTGGCTTGGTCGAGGCCGATGCCGGCAATCGCTCCAGAGTAGGGCGACAGCGCGTAACGGAAGCTGGCAAGATCTTCCTCGGGACTCAGACCGTAGACGCTGATCTTGCCGGTCCCGGGGTCGTTGACGACCAACTCGAACTTTTTGTCGATAATGATTCCGCCCGGCTGCGCGTAGCTGACGCCGCTAAGCGGCGTGCCGACCGCACCTGCCGTGATTGGAGCGACAAAAAGCGACACGTAACCGCAGTAGTTGTTGCTGTAGACGTCGCCCTTGCCGTCGGTCGCAAGCCAGTAGACGCTGCCGCACGGGTCGGTGATCGTGTACGAGGGAGAACACGCACCCGGATAGTTGCACGAGTCAAACGGTGGTGAGAAAACGTCGATGTTCGGCGTCCCGTACACCGCCACGTAGACTTTGCCGGACTGATCCTGGACGACGTCGGAGGCAACGGTTCCGATCTTAAACTGCCACCTCGGCTTCGACGTGTTGCTTATCGGCGTCTTGAAGGCAACGGCCAGCCCGTTGCCGGCGTTAGCGACGAACAAATCTTCATAGTAGGTGCCGGCAACTGGATTCTCCCAGATGCCGATGGGACTGGAGACCCCGGTGGTCGTCACCGTGCACGCCGCGGTACCGCCGCTCGCGCCGAAGCTGTCGATCACGGAGTTCGTGAAATCGGAGAAGTACAGCCCATTGCCGGCGCATCGGTCGGGGCGGACCCTGCGGGGTCCGGCTCCGTGAATTCGCTGCGGAAGGGCGATGCGGTTCACCGTCGTTTGGCCGTTAGGAATTGTGGAGGGCCCGAGGGCCGAAGAGGTGCCGGCGCTGCAGCCGGCCAGTAAGAGGGCCACGAACGTCGCGCTCGCGGTGTACGAGATTTTGCTGGAGTTCGTCATTTTGGTTGCTCCATTTCTTCTAAGAAGTGTCCGCTCGCGCGGCTGAGGGCAGTATCGCGCGACGGGGCCGCCGGCAGAACGGACGCTCACGGACGGTAACCCGTACAGTTGAGCGTTGTCCGAGCCGAGGGGCCGTTGCGCGGGGGACGAGAAGTTGGGCCAAGCGATGTCGCGCTTTGGAGCGTTGCTGCGGAAGCACCGTACCGCCGCCGGGATCTCTCAAGAGTCGCTCGCCGAACGTGCGAGGATGAGCGTCGAAGGCGTCAGCGCCCTCGAGCGCGGCTATCGGCAAACGCCCCAACGGCAGACGGTCGCGGCTCTAGCCGACGCGCTCGCGTTGAGTGACGACGCGCGCCGCGCGTTCGAAGCCGACGCGCAGCGAGCCGACGCGGAACCGCTCGGCGAACCCGCCGACGAGACGCGCTTGCCGGTCGCGCTCTCCGCCTTCATCGGGCGCGATCACGAGATCGCCGAGATCACCGCATTGTTGCGCGAAAGCCGGCTCGTCACGATCGTCGGCAGCGGCGGCGTCGGCAAAACGCAGACCGCGCTGCGCGTCGCGAGCCAGTTGCGCGGCAGCGGCATCTTCGGCGCCCGCTTCGTGGGGCTGGCATCGCTCGACGCCTCGGGTTGCGTCGTCGGCGCCATCGCTTCGGCCTTGGGCGTCCAAGAACAGACGGGACGCTCTCTGGAGCACGCGCTGCTCGCCTATTTACGCAACAAGAATCTGGCGCTGGTGCTCGACAACTGCGAACACGTGATCGCCGGCGCCGCCGCCGCGGCAGCTGCGTTATTAGCCGGATGTCCGCGACTGCGCGTTCTCGCCACCAGCCGCGAGCGGCTCAGAGTCGGCGGCGAACGCGCATATCGTTTGCCCTCGCTGCGCGTGGACGAAGCGGTCGTTCTCTTCGCCGACCGGGCGCGCGGCATCGATCACCGCTTCGAAGTGACCGCCGAGAACCAGCCGATCGTCGCGGAGATATGCCGGCGTTTGGACGGCATTCCACTAGCAATAGAGCTGGCGGCGGCACGCGTGAATCTCCTATCGGTAAAGGCTCTCGCCGGCCAGCTCGACGATCGTTTCCGCATCCTCACCGGCACCAGCCGCACGGCGCTCCCGCACCAGCAGGCGATGCGCGCGACGATCGACTGGAGCTTTGATTTGCTGGCGCCGCGCGAACAGCAACTCTACGAGCGGCTCTCGGTCTTCAGCGGCGGCTGCACGCTTGAAGGTGCGGTCGCGGTGGCGCCGCCGGAACCAGCGTGGCAGGACGAGATGCTCGATCTGCTCTCGTCCCTCGTCAACAAGTCGCTCCTTACCGTAGATTTTGCCGGAACGCGGCCGCGTTACCGGTATCTCGAATCCTTCCGCACGCATGCGGCCGAAAAGCTCGGTGCGCGCGGTGAGGCTGCCATCGCCGCGCGCCGCCATGCCGAAGCGTCCCTTGCCGTCGCGCAAAAACTGGGGCGCACGTATGAGTTTGATCCGAACGATATCGAGCCCGAGCTCGAGAACGCGCGCTGCGCGATCGAATGGGCGATCGCTGCCGGCGAAACGTCACTTGCCACGCGCATAACCTGCGGATTCACGCCGATCTGGCGGACGAGTCGCGGCGATGCGCAACCCCGGCGATGGCTCGAGGCGCTGCTGCCACGACTCGACCATCGTGCCGAGCCGGAGATCGCCGGGTACGCGTGGCGCGCGCTTGCGTCGCTGCGGCAGGGCACGCAAAAGATCGAAGCGGCGCAGCAGGCCATCGCTCTAGCGACGATCTGCCAAAATCCGGCGGAGCGCGTGGCTGGAATCTGTCTGCTTACTTCCGGCCTCATCGATGCGGGGCGCCTCGACGAGGCTGAATCCGCAGACGAGACGGCGTTAGGCGTGTGCCGTCAGTTCGGGATGCTCGAGTCGCAGCGCTACGCAAAGGTCGCCGAGATCCATGCATTCGTCGCCGTGCGACGAGGGCGTTTCGAGGAAGCACGGAGATCGTACACGGAGGCGCTTCTGCTGACGCTGCGTTTTGGTAATGCCGTCGGCGCGACGAGCCTGCGTCACAACCTTTCAGACCTCGAACTACTTCTCGGGGATGCCGAACGGGCGCTGGAGCTTGCAACGGCCGCGGCGGATGGCGCCCGTCGAATGCATTTTGGCCGCTTCGAGGCGATCTCGCTCACCAACGTCGCCGCGTGCTCGTTAGCGCTTAACGACACCGGCGGCGCTCGTAACGCAGCTCACGATGCGCTCGACCTCGCGCAGGGCGCCTACCCGTGGGCCGCCATCGTTGCAATCCAACATCTCGCGACGGTGGCGGCTTTGGGCGAAGCCCCGCAGCGCGGCGCTCTTCTGCGCGGCTACGTCAACGCTTGGTATTGCGCCAGAGGTTGCGAACGCGACGTCGCGGAGGCCCGAGCCTACGAAACGTTGATGGCCGCCATGCGCGAACGGCTCTCCGAATCGCAGATCACCACGTTAGCCGCGCAAGGCGCGCTCCTCACCGAAGAAGAGGCGACGCTCGAAGCCCTCGCGATCTGAAAGCCGCACGGCCAACGCGACGCTCGCGCCGCAGATAAAAGCAACCAAGCCTAAGGTAGCATTTTCTTCCGGAAGCGCAAAGGCTTTCTAAGAGTCTCCTATGAAAAGATGACTCTGGTTACTTTCCTGGAAGAGACCCCTTCGGCGGCTCCCTGGAGTCAGCTGGGTGGTGCTCACCGGGAGCCCGCGACAACCTGGAGGTGGACAATGAGCGTACTTTTCAGAGAACAGCAAGGTTGGCTGCAGTTAGGCGAACTCGCCATCCCCTATTCGTTTCCAGTTCGCTTGGAGGCAGAGGAGCCCGAGTCGGAACCGGTCGCCGTCGCCGCCTAGGGAAGTCGCTAAGCTTCGCTGGGCCCAAGACCGCATGGGCGCCCTCTCGGGACCCTTCGTCGTCGAGCACCCCGCCTTTGGAAAGCTCACATTCGCTTTCGATGACCCGGGCGCCGATAGCGGATTTGCGGCGACGGAGGGGTTCGTCTACTTTAGCATCCGCTATCCCGGCTTCAGCTTCAGCTTTCAACGAATGGGAGACGCGTTCGTCGCCTCAGAGCTTAATGACATGACGAGGCAACAGTACGGCGGCCAGTGGCGAACGATCTCTGAAATAGCGCCGCCCGCCTTTCGCTCCTTCGTCCTTTCAAAGGCAAAGCAACTCGCGCAACGTGAAGAATACCTAGAATCGCGAACCGAGCCTAAAATTTCCGGTCATGCAGATATCCGCGATCTGCTCGAGACTTAGCCGGCGGAAGGTCTTGTTGCCGTAGGCAAACTCCTCGCCGGCTTCGGTCGCATCGTAGCGCGCCTTTGCACCGAGATTGAGTGGCGGCCCCTCCTTCAAAATCTGCCTCTTGAAGTTCACGCGATAGGCGAGGTTCTCGGTGAACAACACGACCTCGCCGCGCTCGTTGGCATACCCCCCATAGACCGCTTCGGAGTGCTCGGGACACTCGAGCCCTTTGACGGCTCCCTTAATTGCGAGCCTCGCAAGCGCTAACGGAGCGCAACTACGCAGCAAAGCGAGGGTCGGTAAAGCAGCCGGTTCTTATGGCGTACCGCAAGCCGGAGATAAGTGACGGCTCGGGCGACTCTTTGGAGAGCACGCAGCTGGCGCCGGCTAAATGACACGCGAGGCCCCAAGAACGCTCCACGCCGGCGCTATAGACAACGATCACGCACTCCGGTAAGACAAAACGCACCTGCCGCAACATTTCCAGCGGGTCCACGTCAAGTCGATCGAGATCGGTAATGAGAACGCTCGGCGCAAGCTTCCTCAATCCGGCCACCTCGAGAGGAGCGACGACCGTAAGACCAGGCTCGCCGGCACCTTTGAGCGCGGCGCCCAGCAACGGGACGTACTCGGGTTCGATGGCGGCCAGACAGCATATGCGGGCCATAGGTTATTACGCTTTCAGGCGGAAGCGGCAGTGCGTGACCGCACGGGAGGAGAAGCTTCCTAAGCCTACCATCGGCGCGAGGAACTCACCATCCTGAAAAAGTCCGATACCGCCGGCCCGGTCTGAATTGTTCCTGGCAAACGTATTGTCGGAGGCGGATCCGGCTTATCCTATTATCAGCGCGATCCTGCGCGTCGTACCCGCCTCGCATTGGTCATTTGCGCGTCTAACGCCCGACGGGGAGCTCGCCGGTCTCTTGCTCGACTCCAAAGCGATTGGAGGCGAGCTGCTGCTGCTCAAGGACGAATTCGCGCGCCAACGCGGAAGGGCGAGGAAAGGCCCTCGCATGGCGGCGACCCTCGGTCCGCTCGGCGATTTCGAAAGCGGCATTACGCTGCTATTTGCCGACGCCAAGGCCAGCTTTGGGATCCTCACGCTCTTGCGCACAAGCGAGCTGGGACCGTTTACTTCGAGTGAAATTAGCGTCCTGGCATTGTCCCTCGACGCTACGTCGGAGCGCCTCTCCGCGCTGCGTCTCGACTCTCCCGCTAAGCAGGCTCGGCCCACCGCGGACTATGCGGAGCATGCCGCTGAAGCGCAGGAACTTTCCGGCGAATCATTCTACGTGCTCGACCGCGAATTTCAGATCGTACTGGCATGGACGGCCGAACAACAACGCCGCGTCGCGCTTACGGGGTTACGTACCACGATCGCCGAGCGGCTGCCGCGCGTGCTCGAAGAGGCCGTGCGGGGGCTGATAGCCGACTGGCGCAGCGACTCCGGTACGCAAACTGCGGGCGTCGCGCATCCCGTCCCATTCCTAGTCGTACGAACGCAGCCAATGTCGGGGCCGGCAGGCCTCTTCATCGGGGTTCGTATCAATCGCTTTAAGCCGCCGAAATCGCTGCGAGGACCGGCTGCGCGCTACCATATCTCGCCGCGCGAGTTGCAGGTCCTGGCGATGTTGCTCGATGGAGAGAAGCTCGAGACAATCGGCCAAAAGCTCCACATGGCCACTTCGACCGTTCAGCATCACGTTAAGAGCATGGTCGAAAAGACCGCAAGCCGAAACCGTACCGAGCTGATCGCACGCGTGCTGGGCTGGGAGAGCACGGCGGCGGGTACGGAGCGCTTTTCACTATAGCCCCGATAAAGGAGTCACCGTGCGTCGTTGCGCTTCCGTCGCCGTTTTTTCTCTCGCGATTCTTGCTTTCGGCGCGCCGCTCGCGGCGCCGGCGGCAAGTCCACCGTCGATCGCGAACCCCTCGGTGCAGTCGGCGATCGTTGCCGCAGTTGCGCGCGATCGCGTGCGGTATGGCGGGCACACGCCGATACCCGCAACCATTATTGGCGTCTGGGACGACAACGGCCATAGCTTCGTAAAGACCTTCGGCTACGAGAATCTCGCAACGAAAGCGGTGCTAAAGCTAAGCGACCACTTCCGCATCGGCAGCAACACGAAGACCTTCGTCGTCAGCGTCCTGCTTCAACTTGTCTCTGAGGGAAAGCTTGCGCTCGACGATCCCCTCAGCCGATTTCAACTCGGGGTCAGCATTCCCAACGCCGGCAAGATCACGGTGCGCGAGCTCTGCGACATGCGCAGCGGGCTCTATGAAGCGTACGACACGCCGCAGTTCGCGGCTCTGAACGGCAAGGTTCCGAAGAACTTCGACCAGCGCACGCTCGTCGCATGGGCGGTACGGCACGAGCCGTACTTTGCCCCGAATCAAGGCTATCGTTACAGCAACACCAATTATATTCTGCTCGGCCTCATGATCGAGGCGATCACCAAAGATAGCGTCGCCGGCGAGATCCGCAAACGGCTTATCGAACCGTTCGGTTTGGCGCAGACCTCGTTCCCCCAAGTGGAGGCGATGCCCGAACCGTGGGTACGCGGATATGGCCTGGACAAGAACGCGCAATGGCAAGACGTCAGCAACACCGTGCCGGTGGCGTTTACCTGGTCGGCCGGCGCGATGATCTCGGCGGTCGACGATATTCGGCGCTGGATCAAGCTGTACGCGACGGGCCAGGCGAGCGGACAGGCGACCTACAGGGATTTAATAAACTGCATCCCATTCTTGGGCAACACGTCGTTCGGACTGGGGATCACCTGCAGCGCGGGCTGGTACGGGTATACCGGAGCGCTGCCGGGCTATAACACCGGCGACTATTACTCACCCTCGACCGGAATGACGATCCTCGCCTGGATTGACTATCAGGCTCCGCAACCTGTCGAAGGGGTCGCGAGCGTGATGGTGCGCGACATCGCGCGGATCGTGACGCCGGATCACGTCCCGTTCGTTTACACGCAAGAAGAGCTGCGCAAGATGACGGGGCACTAAGGCTGCTTCGGCGAAAACCACGTTCGCAGTGACCTACCTGTTGCGGCCGAGAGCTTTTCTCACCCTCGCCTGTCTCGCCCTGGCGTTCTTCCTTCCGAGCGGCTCTGCCCTGGCCGATTCATGCCCCGGCAATAAGAGCATTGATTGGGCAAAGATGCTGGCATCCAATCCAAAAACAGCCGATCTCGTTTACGTGGCCGGGGTCAATAGCGTCGCGGCCGGCAGGGTCGGCGATGCGATGCTGGCCCTGGTCCCGCTTGACTTCAACGCGTCGGTCGGAGTCCAATCGCTGGTCATCTACCGCTTGACGACGGCGCAGCCGTGCGCTCCGCCGGAGCTGTTAGGATCGTTTAAGACCGATACGACGCTATTTAGAAGCTACTTCGGCGACGGAGCGCTTCACCTCGTCACGTTCAAGGATCAGAAAGAGAGTACCGCGCGCCATCCAACCGATTTTATCGACACGGCCTATCACTTCGAAAATGGGAAGCTCGTCAAAGCCTCGAGTAAAGAGATTACGACGAAGTAGCTAGTTCGTATCGACCGGCATATTGGACGGCCGCTCGTGCAGAAAGTACGACCTCGGAAACTCTGCCGGAATCGGTGAGAATTTTCTCGGCTTCTGGCTGAAGTTGAAGACGTCGCCGATGCTCGTTGCCCGTTGATCGGTCGTCCCGAGACTCCCGAGATCGAAATTCTCCTCGACGAACTTGAGGATACTGCCGAACTCGTACTGAGTGTGCGATATGTAGCTGGGCTTCGCGTAGGGCGAGACGACGAGCATCGGCACGCGGAATCCGAGGCCCGTGTAGTCGAGCTGCGGCGGGGCGACGTGGTCGTAGAATCCGCCCCAGTCGTCCCAAACGACGACGATCGCGGTCGAGTTCCAATACGAGCTCTGTCCAACGGCGTTGACGACCTGCGCGACCCACGATGGCCCGGTATCCTTGTGGATTCCCCAAAGCTTTTGGGCAGGGTGATCGGAGTTCTGCCCGTCGGGTACGACCCACGAGACCGCCGGCAGCGCGTTGGAGCTGATGTCGTTGAAAATGTTGGTCTCCGGGGACGAAATATTCGTCGTCCATTCCGGACCGTTACGTACCTGAGAAATCGCGTCGAAGGCGTTCCAGAGGTCGCCGCCATGGACGTGGATCGCCGGCGTGTAGTACTTCCAGGAAACGCTCTTTGCGTCGAGCAGATCGCGGAGCGTTTGGTACGTGAAGCACGGATAAGGGCCCTGGAGATACTCGTACTTACCGGAGCTCGTCAACAAGGAGGTAGTTACACCCTGTGGCGCGTCGCAGCCCCAAGGGCCGTCGCTGGGAAAGTCGATGAGCGTCTCGTAGGAGTTGAGCTCGGTTCCTCCACGAATCAAGTCTTGGTGCGCCGTAAAGCTTCCACTCGCCTGCGTCGGGAACATCTGGTCGGCCAATACGTATTGCTTAGCCATCGACCAGTACGGCTTGATTTGCTTTGGATTGACGTACTGATACGCGCACGTGCACTTGTGCTCGTTCACCCAGACCAGATTGAAGCCGTCCATCTTGCCGCTATCGTAATCGGTAACGAAAGCCGGCCAGCTATTGTCGAGCACCAAGTTGCTCGACAAGCCTTTCATGCGCAACTTGACGTATTTCCCGTCGTTGATCAGGCCTTTCTTTACCCCATCGGCGCCGGGGAACGTCGCAAAGAGGTTGTCGAAGCTGCGATTCTCTTGGATCACGATAATAACGTGGGAGATCGGTTGTCCCGAGCCCGACGAAGAGGCCGGATGCGCGCCCCGATGCGCGTTTGGAATAACGTTCTCGAACGCCGTGCCACCTTGACTACATGCGGTTAAGAAAACAACGAAAATGGCCGTTAAGCCGGAATAGAACAGGCGGTTCACAGTAATCTCCTAAGGGGCGTGCCCGGTCGCCTGATTCTTTGATTCGCACTTGCGGTTCTGCGAGCCCGTATCGGCCCGCGTTTCACGCCAAAAATGAATCAAAGGGCCCAGTCTTTGGGCCCTCGATCCTATGCCCGGTCCGTCGTATTTGTCTACAAGAACTCGCCGGTGCCGCATTTTATCTTGTAGAACCGGTCGGGCGTGGCAAGCTCGACACGCAAGAAAATCGTCGCTATGTATGCGCTGCTTCTCGCCGGCAACATCCTCGTTTGGGCCCTGGCCTTTCTCGTCTTTTCTCCCGCGCACGCGCTGCTCTTGGGAACGGCTTTGCTTGCGTTTACGTTCGGCTTGCGACACGCCGTCGATGCGGATCACATCTGTGCAATCGACAACGTGACGCGTAAGCTGATGCAGGAGGGGAAGCGGCCTGTTGCCGTCGGCTTCTACTTCTCTCTGGGGCATTCGACCATCGTCTTCGCGCTCACCGTCGCCATCGCGCTCGGCGCGAGCGCGGTCCGCAGCCGGTTTCCGAATCTCGAGGCGGTTGGCGGCGCCGTCGGCACCAGCGTCTCGGCACTCTTCCTCTTTATCATCGCCGCCATCAACGCGTTCGTCCTCGCCGATCTCTTGCGAGCGATGCGCCGCGTTCGCGCCGGCGAAACGTTCAACGAGCAGAGCCTCGAGGAATCGCTCAACGGGAGGGGACTCTTAGGACGCATCTTCAAACCGCTGCTGCGCCTCGTGACTCGCAGCCGTCACATGTACCTCATCGGTGTTCTTTTCGGCTTGGGGTTCGATACGGCAACCGAAGTCGGGCTGCTGGGAATCGCGGCGATCGAGGCGGGAAAAGGCTTGCCGGTTTGGGCGATCTTGCTCTTCCCGGCATTGTTCACCGTCGGCATGTCGCTCATCGACACGACTGACGGCATTCTCATGCTCGGCGCTTACGGCTGGGCCTTCCTGGATCCGGCGCGCAAGCTCTACTACAACGTGGCGGTTACCGCGGCGTCAGTGCTGGTTGCCGTACTGATCGGCGGGATCGAAGTAACCAACGTTGCCGGCGGCGTCATTCAATCCGGCTGGATCGGAGGCGCCGTCGCCGGAACCTTTGCAGTAGGCTGGATCGCGTCCATCTCACTGGCGCGGCTCTCGAACGGGAGAATACCGTCGGCGACTAACCAGGCCTCGAGATGCTTGACGTACGTGCTTCCGAACGAGTCGGCAAGCGCGCGCACGTACGATTCGTAACCAACGCGATCGTTCGCGGCGGCAAACGCGCTTAGCGCCAGGTGCTGACGGCCCATGTACCCCGGCTCCAGTCGCAGGCCTCCATGCACGGCATCAAGGAGGATATCGCTCGCCGGGCGCGCCGCGTCGTCGCGCAAACGCTGTTCGAACCATTCGTCGAGCTCAAGCGGTAATCGCAGGGACCTCACCGGCCCGAGCTTCCCCGACCCCCTAGGGCGCGACATCGCGCCCATCTTCGTGATCGTGCTCGTGGTCGTGGTCCGATCCATCGTGGGTGTGCTCGTGCCGGTGCACGATCCCGTCGTAGTGGGCGTGCGGGTGTGAATGATCGTGCGTGTGCCCCGGCGCGGCACCGTCGTGCACGTGCAGGGTGCCGTTGCCGTGTTTGTGCGGCAAGTCTTTTTCCATCGTTCCTACCTCCGGTGAGACGATAGTATACGCTGATAGCGGGCGAGCTCAAAGACTTCGTCTTTGGCGAAGCCGAGCTTTGCATAGAACTTGGCGAGGTGCGGTTCGCGGCGCGGCAGCTCGACCATGACGCTCGCCGCCTCCGTCTCGTCCGCGTGAGCGATGACGCGCTCGACGAGCCCGGCCCCGATGCCGCGACCGCGTGCCGCTTCGGCCACGTAGAGATCGCTCAGAAACCAAATGCGGCGGCAATACCACGACGACCACAGCGGATAGAGCTGGATGAAGCCCGCGGCATCGGCTTCGATCCACGCGACGAAAACAACCGACTCCTCACCTGCCAAGCGCTCCTGAAGAAAGCGCTGCGACGTATCGTCGGTTCGTTCCGCGAAGAAGGCGCGATAGGCGTCAAAAAGAGGAAGGATCTGCGCGACGTCATCGGCCGTCGCACGCGTAATCCGATAGCTTGCGGGCCCCATTCGAAGCCGAGTTCGACGCCGGCGCCGGAAATCTCACCTGCCCGAGGGCCGCGGCACCGTTCGTTAACGCGTAGACGTCCGTAGCGCGCCAGGCTCGCCTGTATTGGCGGCGAAGGGAAGCGCAGGCCCAATGCGAGTTGGGCGGTCTTTTGCTACTTGGAGGTAGAAAGCACATGCGACACTCGTCACGCGTGATTGCCTCGTTACTGGGGCTCACTCTTAGCCTTACTGCATGCGGGGGACAGAACTCCTCACTTCCGTCGATGCTTTCGAGCAGCGGCGGCCCAACCGCGGAATCTTCAGTTCGCAGCGCGTCGCCGGATAAGCCGCTGATCGCGGTGCCAAAGCTGTACGGCGCTCTCAGCTATACCGACGCGGGACGGCGAGCGGCCGATGCGCCCGTCAGAGTCTCGGTCACGCTGCGCTACAATCATCAGGGCGAACTCGACCGGTTCGTCGCCAACATCAGCGACCCGCGCTCCGGTTCGCGCCGTCATTTTCTCACGGCTAAGGAATTCAACGAGCACTTCGCGCCGACACCCGAACAGGAACGCCGCGTCGTTCGCGAGCTCGAACGGGCCGGCTTCAAGATTGAAAAACGCTATCCAAACCGCACGATCGTCGACGCGACCGCACGAACCGCGACCGTCGAGCGCTTTTTCTCGACCGAGATCCACGCGGTCAGCCAAGGAAAGTATGGCGATCGTTACACGAACGTCACGCCGGCGACCGTTCCGAAAGCGATCGCCTCGCTCGTGCGCGACGTATCCGTGAACAACCTCGTCGTCGTTCGCACCGTGGCCGATCAGAGCGGCGCCGGAACGCAACGCACCGCGCCGGTCTTCCAAACCGATACCCAAGGGCGGACGATCGTGCCGATGGGCGGAATACGCCCGCTCGATTCGACCGGTCAACTCGTGAACGGTAACTTTGCCAGCGGCTCGCTCAGCCCGGGTTGGATCAACGAAAGCACGACCCAGGGCAACGATGTTTCGGTTACGACCGCGCAGTCGTACCAAAGCACCTACTCCGCTTTCATGGGGTCGCTCGGACCGCCGGAGATCAACGGCTGGGCCTCGATCGAGCAAGAAGTAAAGGTCCCCACCGGTGGCGTCCTCAGCTTCTGGGTCTACCAGGGCTCCAACGAGGGCGCGCTCGGCTACGGCACGCGATACGCGTGGAACGCCGGGTACTTGCTCAACTCGCGCGGCTCGATTCTCGTCACGTTCTACAAAACCGTCGCGAACACGAACGGGTGGGTGAACTACCAAGTTAACCTGAGCCGCTACGCCGGACAGACCGACTACATCTACTTCGGCAGCTTCGGCGATGGATATTCAAAATCGTACGTTTATCAGTATCTCGACGACGTCGCGTGGGCTGGGGCGACGCCGTCGCCCTCGCCGACGCCGACCGTTAGCCCGACGGCGACGCCAACGGTAAGCCCGACCGCGACGCCGACGGTAGGCCCGACCGCAACGCCGACGGTAAGCCCAACCGCGACGCCGACGGTAAGCCCAACCGCGACGCCTACGCCGAGCGGTAACTGCAACAATGCCGCACCGGATAACGGCCCGCTGACCAACTCGAGCGGAACGCTGGCGACGGGCGTTGCCAAGCCGTTCGATTTCCCCGTCCAGCACGGCTGCAACGGCGCCGGCTACACCGCCGCGATCGTCATCGACGACCCGGTGAACAAGAGCTACCTGTCCACGTACCTGTCGGCCGCCGGTGTCACGCAGAGCGGCACGGTCACCAATGAAGCCGTCGATGGCGGCGGCAGCGGTGACGACCCCGAGACCGATCTCGACGTGCAGACGATTTCGGGACTGGCGCCGGGAGCGAACGTCATCGTCTACGACATCGGTTCGCTCGGCGATCAGCAGATCGAAGATGCATATAACCAGGTCCTCACCGATGCGAAGGCAACGGCCGTGAACTCGTCGTTCGGCGGTTGTGAATCCAGCGACGTCCCGTTTGCCGATTCGACGAACTCGATCGCCGAGCAAGGAGCGGCGGAGGGCGTTGAGTTCTCGGCTTCGAGCGGCGACTCGGGAAGCAACGAATGCAGCGGCAAGAAGGGCGTAAGCGCTCCGGCCGGCGGCCCCTACTTCTCGTCGATCGGCGGAATCGATTTCACCGATACCAGCAGCGGTGTTCTCGAGACCGTGACGATGGGGAGCGTTGACGGGGACTCGGGCGGCGGCGGCGTTTCGACCGTCTTCGCACTGCCGAGCTACCAAACCGGAATTGCGGGGATGATCACGACCGGGCGGAATCAGCCCGACATCTCATTGCCGTTCTTCCCCGTTGCGGTCTATACGGGCGGAGCGTGGGGTGAGTATCTTGGCACCTCGTGGTCCTCACCAGCATCGGTCGCGCTCATCATCGAAGCCAACGAACTGCACGCGACCAAGCTCGGCTGGATCGATCCAGCCGTGTACGGTCTGTTTGGCTCGACCGGCTACAACAGCTACTACACGCCGTGCACCTCCGGCAGCAACGGAGCATACTCGTGCAACGCCACGCAGTATAATCAGGCCGCCGGCATCGGGGCTCCGAAGGGCTGGGCACTCGCCAACGCTCTCTAAGGCTCCAGCGTGAAAGGAGGCAAAGGGGACGCGCGAGGGCGCGTCCCCTTTCTTTATCAAAGAAATTCACCGGCGCGGGTTGCGAACGGTCCACGCCCCGACTTGCATCGGCAAGAAGACGTGACCTCCGGCGTCGCCGGTTTCGCGTTCCAGCCGCTGCGCAAAGCCATCGAGAAGCACCGCCTCTTGCACGTCGATCGCCGGGAGCAGTTCGCGCAACGCATCTTCGAAGAAGGCATAACCCAACGAACCGGCCCCGTGAACGACGCACATCTCGGAGCGAACCTCGGGCACCCCAAGGCCGGCCTCGGTGAACGTGTTGATCAAGCGGAACCCCATGTTGACGTGCGCCCCGCGACCCCGAAGCGCGCTCGTCGATCGTTGCGCGAAGTGCTGATAGAGCGGTACGCGCGGCCAATCCGAGGTCGCGGACCGGAGCACCGAATCGTATTGCCACTCCTGAAAGAGGATGCGACCGCCGTCGTGCACCAGGTTCGCTGCACGCCGGATCGCCGCCGCCGGATCGCGCTCGTGCATCAGAAAGAATCGGCCGACGACGGCGTCGGCGAGATCGTCGAGCCTCAGCCTCTCGAATGGTTCATCCAAAAACGTGACGCGATCGAAGCACTCGTCGGCGGCTCGGCGCCGTGCCTCGGCAACAACTCGGGGGTCGTCGTGGGAGCCGATGACCGTTCCGCACGGCCCGACGCGCTCGGCGACGAGCAAGGCGACGTCCGCGATACCTCGGCCGAGCACCAGGACCCGCATCCCGGGCGATATCCCCGCGGACGTAAGGAGCTCTTCAGTTAGGGGTTGTGCGAAGGCGGCCTCGGCGGCGTGCGGACGATAGAGTCTCATGCTCTTATTTTGGTCTTCACTTGCGCCAATCTCCACGAAGAGACTCACATTTTGCTAAACTATGAGCGTGAACGAATCGCTCGCGGAAGTACTGCGTTACTTCCGTTCGGCGGCCAAGCTTTCACAGGAGGCCCTCGCCGAGCGTTCGGGCCTCTCGACGCGCACGGTCAGCGATATCGAGACCGGCGCCGCTGCGTCGCCCCGGCTCGTCACGGTCATGCTGCTCGCCGAAGCGCTCGGGCTTTCCGCCGACGAGCGAACGCGGCTGCAACACGCCGCGCGCAAGCCCGCCGACCGGCACGCTCGCCCCGAATCGGCGCCGCCGGCGGTGGCCGTCCTCGTCGGGCGAGACGCAGACCTCGAGCGTTTGGTCGCGCTCGTTCGGCGAGACGACACCCGGCTCGTTACGCTCGTTGGGCCGGCCGGCGTCGGGAAAACGAGCCTGGCAATCCGAGCCGCGGCCGAATCCGCCACGCGCTTCGAGCGTGGATTCGTGGTCGTCGAGCTCGCAGCGATTGCGCAACCAGCGCTCGTCGCATCGGCGGTCGCGCGATCGCTCGGTCTTCGCGACTCGGCAGAAGCATCGGCCAGCGACGCGATCAAAGGGTACCTGCGCACGCGCAACCTGCTCCTCGTGCTTGACAACCTCGAACACTTGACGCCCGCGGCAGGCTGGATCGCCGAACTTCTGGCGGCATGTCCGCGCGTCACGATCGTTGCCACCAGCCGCGAGCCGCTCCATCTTCAAGCGGAACGAGTCTATGCCGTGGCGCCGCTGCAAAACGACGCAGCGATCGCGCTTTTCGTCGAGCGCGCACAGATGGTTAAGCCCGATTTCGAACGCAACTCCGCTAATGCCGCAGCAATCAACACGATCGTCGACCACCTCGAAGGCTTGCCGTTAGCGATCGAACTTGCCGCACCGCGTCTCCTTCTGCTTCCTCCAAATGCACTGGCCGCTCGGCTCGAACGGCGCTTGCCGCTGCTGGGCAACGTTGCGGTCGATCGTCCCGAGCGACAGCAGACGATGCATGGTGCCATCGCGTGGAGCTACGACTTGCTCTCGGCGCAGGAGCAGCAGCTCTTCCGCCGTCTCTCCGTGCTCCACGGCGGGAACCTCGAAGCGGCCGCCGCGGTCGCCGGAGCCCAGATCGGCGAGCGGTCAATCCTCTTCGCGCTCGCGCCGCTCGTCGATAAAAACATGCTCTCGCTCGTCGTAGACGCCGATGCCGAGCCGCGCATCTCGATGCTCGAGATGCTGCGCGAATTCGCGCACGAGCGCCTCGTCGAACACGGGGAGCTCGCCGACGTCCATCGCCGGCACGCGCAATACGTCCTGCAGTTTGCGCAACGAGCCGCGCGCGAGCTTTCCGGTCCAGAGCAGGGGCGCTCGCTGATGCGGTTCGAGCTCGACCAGCAAAACATCGAAACCGCACTCGCTTGGGCATCGCGCAACGAGGAGACGGAGCTCGGCTTCGCGTTGATCGCGGCCGTCTGGCGATTCTGGTGGATGCGAGGACACCTCATCGCCGGGTCGGCGTGGGTGCATCGCTTCCTCGAACTCCGTGCCGCATCAACCGATGCCGTTTCGGATACGGCGTACGCAAAAGTGCTGCGCGCGCTGGTCGTCCTGCAGTCGGCGCTGGGAAACTTCGACGAAGCCTATGCGGTCTGCGAAGAGGCCATTGCGCTGCAGCGCGCGCTCGGGGACGACGCGGGCCTCGGCGCATCGCTTACATCGCTGGGCATTATCTTTCAGCACCGGGGCGAATACGACCGGGCCGAAGCGGCCCACGTCGAAGGCCTCGAGATTCGCGAACGGCTCCACGATCAGGCCGGCGTCGCGACCTCCTTATCGAATTTGGCGTCGGTCGCGTTTAGCAAGAACGAACTCTCGAAGGCTTCGTCGTTAGGCGAACGGAGCGCCGCACTCTATCGACGACTCGGGCACGAGTCCGGCCTCGCGCACGCGTTGATAAAGATCGGGCTCGTCGCCGCACGCGAGCAGAACTACCAAGGAGCCGAGGCGATCTTTAGCGAGTGCCTTCGCATCCAGCGAGCGGCCAACGATACCGGAAGCACGTACTATTCGCTCGTGAATTTGGGCGCCGTCGCGCATAAGCGGGGCGATTACGCACTCGCGCTGGAACGATTCCGTGAAGCCTTCGACCTCTTCGACGCGATGCCGAACAAGTCTGCGCTGGCGAAAGCGTTGGAAAATATTGGAGCCACGCACGCGGTCGTCGGAGATCCGGCTCGCGGAGCGCGACTGTTCGGAGCCGCGGACTCGCTGCGGCGCTCGATCGGCCTTCCGATATTTGACTCGGAGCGCGCCGACTACGACGCGGAGCTGGCTTCGATCCGCAAGCAACTTGGAAGCGAAGTCTTTGAGATCCAGTGGCGCATTGGGGCGAGCAGCACCCTCGAACGCGCGATCGAAGAGGCGCGCGCAAAAGACGGACAGCACGAACTGCCGTCGCGAACGCAACGGCAGCCGGTGCTGGGGAGCGCCCGAAGCGCCTCACGCGATCCTTTTGCGAGTTAGTGCAGCGTACCCGAGGGGTAGGTCGCGACGCCGTAGATCTGTCCGCCGCCGCCCGGGTTGAAGGTATTGAGCGTTTTGCCGCCCGGGTAACTGTACTCGGTGACGCGTCCGTAGAAACGATCCGCGACGAATAGCTGGTTGCCTTTGGCGTTGAGCGTGATGAACTCGGGCGTGCCGCCGGTCGTCATCTGCTTCGTGGGTTGGTTCTGCGTGAAGATGTCGATGCCGGGGATGTACTGGTCGACCGCCAACCACGCGAACGGCTTGCTCATGCCCGGCGACTGCGCGACGGTGATGCCGCCGGTCTGCCCGAAGCTTTCGCCGAGCGAGACGCAGTTGGAGTTCCCAGGATAGCACGACAGCCCGACGCCGGTTGCAAATCCGCTCGAGTTCTCGGTATAAGCGAGCGCGTAGACGGCCGTTTCACCGCTGACCTTCGGATCGAGCAGCGCGATACCCGAGATCGTCATCCCGCTCGCCGGCGCGTTCCAGCTATAGCTCGGCGACGAGTTGCCCGCGAGATATTCGAGGATGAAAGAAACGCCGCCGTAAAGCGGATCGTTGGCAACGTATACGTTGCCGAAGCCGTCGACCTTGACGTCCCACGGCCCGTTAAGGCTCGTGCTCAGCGTGGTTTTCGGGGTGGCGGCGTTAGGCGCGTAAATCGTGACGGTGTTGGTGAGATAGTTCGCAACGTACAGGTTGCCGGCCTCATCGACGGCGATGCCGTTGGGACCATGGACACCGCTCGTGATCGTGCGCATCACCGGGGGATTCTGCTGTTTGGTCGCCGTGTTAAAGACGACGATGCGATTGTTCTCGTTATCGCTGACGAAGAGCAGTTTACTCTTCTTTTTGTCGGATTCGACTTCGTTCTGCGCGCCCATGGAGCCGAGCGCGTTGGGGGCGGTCATCTTCCCAGCCGCACTGCTTGCGACGGCGGGGACTGACGATACGGGAGGAACCGGAAGCGCGGAACTCGCGCCGCTGCAGCCGGCGAGGGGAGAGGCCACGATGGAGGCCAGCGAGATTCCGATGCCGGCTCGAAGAGCGAAAGCTCGGTAGTGCATTTTAGGAAATCCTTTCAGTAACAGAAGTGCGGGTATGCACCTAGCCTATCGCCCGGCGAGCCGGCGAACCACGAAGTTTCTAGAGTTTTCCATAGAATTAAAAAGCCGGCGGCGCGACTCGGGAGACCCCGAAATCGCGCCGCCGGCGCTATAAGCCGGTCGCTACGCGAACTAAATCGGCGTCAGCGACAGCGTCGAGGTATCGAGGTTGTAGCTTCCGGCACCGACCGTGTTGTTCGGGTTCGTGCAGATCACGCTACCCGACGGGCCGTACACTTGCACGAGCCCCGACGGTCCGCATTCGACCTGGGTGAGCCCGTAGTTGCTCAGGAAGGTAGAGCCGGGTGTATCCGGCTGGACGTGATACGAGTTATACGTGGTACCATTCGATACGATTGAGCCGTACACGGCCGCAGACGTAACGCCGATCGCCATCGCGCCCCAGAATCCACCGCCCCAGTAAGCGCCAGCCGGCGCCCAGGCGACACCGTGATTCCAGCCGTACGCACCGCCGCCGCCGTAGACGGGGTTGGCGACGACGTTGCGGTTGACGTTGACGTTGCCGGTATTGATGTTGCCGTTATTGACGTTCGTGCGATTGCCGTTATTCTTGTTTCCGCTGCCGTTGCCGTTCCCGGTGCGGTTGCCGTTGTTCTTGCTCTTGTTCCCATTGGCGCCGTTGCGGTTGCCATTGTTCTTGTTCCCGTTGCCGACGCCGTTGTTTCCGCGGTTGTTGTTGCCGACGCCGTTGTTTCCACGGTTGTTGTTGCCGACGCCGTTGTTTCCGCGGTTGTTGTTGCCGACGCCGTTGTTTCCACGGTTGTTGTTGCCGGCGCCGTTGTTTCCACGGTTGCCGTTGCCGGCACCGCTGTTTCCACGGTTACCGCTGGCGCCGCCACGATTGCCGCCGCTCGAAGGTGCACGCCCGGTATCCCCTCCTAGGTTGAACCCACTACTCTTTCCGCCCGAGGGTCGGGACGAGCCGCCCGAGGGCCGGGACGCGCCGCCTGAGGGCCGGGACGCCGGCCGGGATGCGCCGCCCGAGGGCCGCGACGCGCCACCGCCTCTCGATGCGCCGCCGCCTCCTCCTCGTGAAGCGCCGCCACCGCCGCGCGAAGCGCCGCCACCGCCCCCGCCGCCGCGACGTTGAGCCGATGCCGCCACCGGAGGAAAAGCCAGCAGCAGCGCCATCAGGATCCAAAGATACTTCATCACTTCACCACCTTATCGATGCGCCCGGACAGGGTCACGTACGTCCCGCGATCGGTGTTGAACGAGAGCAAGATCCCGTGCGCCGGAACCTTCGCGGTCGATAGGGCGAGTTGCTGAGGATCGTCGGTCGAGTTCACGTACAAGGTTCCGTGTTTGAGATCGAGCGATTTGGTCGTCCCCGATTGAACGAGCGCTCCGTTCTGCGTGAGGCAGACCATCAGCTCACCCTGAAACGAGCATGCCGCCCGATTGATGACGATGGTGCCCTTCCCGTCCGCCGAGGTGAGGTAGAGCGCATTGTGGATGATCTTTATTTGGACACCGTCGTATTTGTCGGATTGCCCATCGTCGTGCACGATCAGAATCGTGCCGCTCGCGGTAGCAGTAGCCGTGCCGAGAGCCATCCAGCCGAACAGGGCCAGAGATCCGGCCGCCGCTTTGAGTCTTTCAGAGTACGATCGCATGAGGTTCCCCTTTGCTGTGGCTTAAAATTTACCACTCCCGGCGCCCCCAAGCAATGCCAAGGCTGCTCTGGCGGCACTTTTCTGGTTTCCCCTCGCTACTCCGCCCCCCGGCAAAGCAGGCCAAGATGCGAGCCCGCGCGCCAGTTCCGGGTCGCCTTTTTATGTCCCGAATCGTCGGTTCTATACCATTGCGGACGGCCGGCGCGCCCCGTAGACTTAAACCATGAAACTGCGCAGGATTGGAATCATTGGTTACGACGGCGTGCAAGCGATCGACGTCGCCGGACCCGCCGACGCCTTTACGCTGGCCAACTCCCTTGCAAGCGGCAGGGCCGGGCGCTACGACGTCGCGCTGCTTGCACCCGCGAAGGGCCCAATACGTACCGAGTCCGGACTCTCGTTCTGCTCCAACGCCACCCTCTCGCGCTACGGACCGCTCGATACGATCGTCGTGCCCGGCGGCAGCGCGCTGCGGCTCGATTCGAGCATCCGCGATGCCGTCGCCGGATGGCTTCGGAAAAATGCGCCGCGCGCACGGCGCGTCGCCTCGGTGTGCACCGGCGTCTACGGCTTGGCGGCGTCGGGCCTGATCGACGGGAGGGTCGCCACCACGCACTGGCGTTTCGCCCAGGACGTCGCCGAACGGTGGAAGCGCGTTCGGATGAACCCGGATGCGATCTTTATCAAAGATGGGAAATACTACACGTCCGCAGGGGTCACGGCCGGCATCGATCTTTGCCTCGCGCTTATCGAAGAGGATCTCGGACGCGAACTTTCGCTGCGGGTGGCACGCGAGATGGTCGTATATCTCAAACGCTCCGGCGGCCAGATGCAGTACTCGCAGCCGCTTCGGCTGCAAACTCAAGCGCACGCTCGATTCGACGACATCGCGGCGTGGATTCGCGGACATCTCGGTGACGAGCTGACCGTCGAGACGATGGCGGAACGCGCCAACCTCAGCCCGCGTCACTTCACTCGCACCTTTCGCACGACGTTTGGAATCACGCCGGCGGATTTCGTCGAAGAGCTTCGGCTCGACGAGGCGCGCTGGCTCTTGGTCAACGCCGGCGATCCGATCGAGAAGGTCGCGGGAGACGTCGGCTATTCCAACGATGACACGTTCCGCCGGGCCTTCGAGCGCCACTTCGGCGTCGCGCCGCGCGAGTACCGCAGCCGCTTCGGCGGCCCTAACGGTGGCGGTGCGTAACGAGCTCTTCCCGGCGATGAATTTGGCGGGCGGTCGTTCTCAATGGAGCACCGAGGCGCTCGTGCCTGTTTGCGACGACCTCGGCTAGGATGGAAAGTGCGGTTTCCGCGATCGTCGCACCCCCGATATCGAGGCCGGCAGGCCCGTGAATGCGCGCGAGCGAGGTTTCATCGAAGCCGTCTTCGGCTAAGGCGGCGCGCCGGGCCGCCTGTGACCTCCGACTCCCCAGCAGGCCGATGTACGGCGCGCTCGAGCCCAAGGCAGCGCGCAGCGCGGGTACGTCGAACTTTGGGTCGTGCGACAGCATGACGACGTGCGTGCGTTCAGATAACACCCCCGGCAGATAGTCCTGCGGCCATTCGCGGACGATCTCGGGTGCGTCACCGAGCCGCTCTTTGGTTGCAAACGAGGGTCGCGGGTCAACGACGATCACGTTGAAGTCCGCGCGCGGCGCGATCGCGGCGAGCTCGGCGGCGAGCGCCGTGGCTCCGATCAAAATCAAGCTTTCCTTCGCGGGATATTCGTGGGCGAAGGTCCGCTCCGAGCCGTCCGCGTCAACGTAGCCAAAAACGACGCGCGCGGCACGATTCCCGGCGACGATTGCCCGCGCTTCTTGCGCGAACGCGCGGTGCGGGCGCCAGGCTACGACTTGCATGATCGCGCCGCAACCCGGCACTCCGAATACTTCATCCTCGATCGTCAGGTTGATATCGACCCGCCGCGTTTGGCCGTCGCGCGCCGTTTGCAGTGCCGCTTCGACGATCTCGGATTCGTGGCAGCCCGCACCGATATTACCGACGATTCGCCCGCCGGAGTCGACGGCGATCGTCGTGCCGATCGGCGCCGTTGCGGCCTCGCGCAGCGTCACCAGCGTCGCCAGTGCAAAGGCACGGTCGTCGTCGAGCCATTGCGCCGCGGTCGCGAACGCTTCACGCACCGGCCGCCACCGCCGCGCGCGTGCGAAGCGCGGTCAGCTCGTCGAGCGACGACACCAGCGTAACGAAGGGCAGCGCTGCTCGCATGCCGGCCGTCGCGGGAACGAAGCCGGACGCGGCTGCGTGCGGATTCAGCCACGCGATGCCGGCGCAACGCCGCGAGATCTGCCGGATCGCTCGACGCAGCACGGAGATCTCCCCGACGTCGAGTCCGTCGCTGATCACGATTACGTAGGTCCGGTCGTTCAAACGTCCGCCGTGTTTGCGGAGGCACTGCGCGAGACTCGCGCCGATTCGCGTGCCCCCGCCCCAAGCCTCGCCTAAGCCCTCCAGCCGATAGGCCTGCATTCTCTCACTGTTGCGGAGTTCTCGCGTTACCTCTCGCAGAGCCGTGCTGAACGCAAAGGCGCCGGCGCGGCGCGTTCGGCGGCAAAGCGCGCGCGCAAAGGCCAGCATCCAAGGAGCGTATTCGCTCATCGACCGGCTGGCATCGAGCAGCACCACGAAATTCGGGTGACGGGGCGGATGTCCGAGAAAATGCGGCTCGATGAGGTCACCGCCGGTTCGCAGCGACGCGTGGAGCGTGCGCCGCAGATCGAAGCGAGCGCCGTTGTGCGCGGGGCGCCAGCGCGGCGAACGAACCAGGCGAAGCGCGCTGACGAGCCGCTGCGCGCACGCCACCGTTTCGCCGAAGTCTTCGCTGTCGAACGTCATCGTCTCGGCCGGTGCCGGCGCCGGACTGTATTTTGCGCGACGCAGCGCCCACGCTTGTGCTGGACTCAGAGACTCGGCCGAGGTCGCTGTCGGAAGGGTGCCCGCCCTATTCTCGTCGCCCGGGGCAGCATGCTGTGGGCCGGCAGCCGGCCTTCCCTCGCGATTCTCACGGCGCCTCGACGAATCCGGGCGCGTCTTGCGCTTCGTCGCGTGCCTCGGCTGCTCGACGCCGATCGGGTGTGAGTTGAAAAAATCGGCGAACTCGCGATCGAAGATCTCGCGCTCCTCCATTGCACTGCAGCAGACGGCGCGCAGTGCCGACGCCATGCGGCCGCGTTCGCGCACGCCGGCGATTTCGACGGCGCGCACGGCCTCTTGCGTCTCGCGCGGGCCGATAATGAAACGATGGTTGGTTCGCAGGCGCCGGCAGAACTCCGCAATCTTTGCGGTCAGATCGTCGTTCATCTCACGTTTGCACGGACCGAACCCAGCCCGTAGTCCGCCTCCGGCTCTTCTTTTCCACCGCTTTCGCGAGCGCGGTTGAGCAACGGCGCGTACGAGGACTGCAGCGTCCGCAGCAGCTCCCAATCCTCTTGCACTTTGAGAATGCACCCGGCAGTCTCTTCCAGCGTGCGCTCGTCGAGGGCTTCGCGATGCAGGCGGACCAGCGCAAGCGCCCAGTCGAGGCTCTCGGCCGTTCCGGGGACGCGCGAAAAAGGCTGCGCGCGCAGGAACGCCATGAAGCGCGCGATTTGCCGTGCGAGGTGCTCGTTGACCTCCGGCACTCTCGCCCGCAGAATCTCGATCTCGCGCTCGAGCGACGGATATTCGATCCACAAATACAGACAGCGTCGGCGCAGCGCATCGGAAAGATCGCGCGTACGATTCGAGGTTACGATGACGACCGGCCGCGACTTCGCCGCGATCGTCCCAATCTCGGGGATCGTTACCTGAAACTCGCCCAGGATCTCCAACAGGAATGCTTCGAAGGCTTCGTCCGCACGGTCGATCTCGTCGATCAGCAATACGACCGGCGAATCCTGCGAGATCGCTTCGAGGAGCGGACGCCGCAGGAGAAATCTCTCGCTGAAAATCTCCGCCTCCCGCTGCGCGGTCGAGATCCCCGCATTCTCGGTCAGACGAATGTGCAAGAGCTGCTTTGGGTAGTTCCACTCGTACAGCGCGTTTGCGGCATCGAGGCCTTCATAGCACTGCAGCCGGATCAGTTTTGCATTGAGGACGCCGGCCAAGACCTTCGCGCTCTCCGTCTTCCCCACGCCGGCGGGTCCCTCAACTAGCAGGGGCTTCTGCAGCGCGAGCATCAGCTCGACCGCCGTTGAACAAGTCACCGTCCGCGATGTACCCGCGCCGTGCAAAGGACTCGCGCACCTGCTCGGCGTTCACCGGTGGGCTCCGTGCGCGTAACGCGTGGGGTCGGCGAGAAAGGTCGTGCGACAGTGCTCGCAACAGAAGTGATAGACGTGCCCGCCGTGCTCGGCGGCATGGCGGGAAGTGGCCACCGAAACGTCCATGCCGCAAATTGGATCGGCCGCCGCCTCATCGAGTTGCGCATCCGCTCGTAACGGCGCAGGCTCCCGGGAGGCGACCGCTGCAATGATCTCGCTCAAGATTGAGATGGCGACGTCGCCGGGACGGCGAGCGCCGATATCGAGCCCGGCGGGGTTGCGCACGCACTCGATGCGCGCGCGCGCGATGCCGTGGCGTTCCAACGCGGCGAAGATTCCTTCGGCCCGTTTACGGCTGCCGAGCAGGCCGACGTAGGCCACGGGCTCTCGCTCCAGCACTACCGTCAATACGTTCTCGTCGTAGTGACCCTGTGTTGCGACGACGGCCGCGAGCCCGTCGCGCTCGGAAGCCGGAAGCGAGTCGAGAAACGCGGGCAGTAGGTTGAGGGCAATGGTACCGTCGGCTTTGAGTTCGCGAGCCTCATCTTCTTGCACGACTCGCACGACGCGATAGCCGTCGAGCATCGCCCCGAGCGCGGCGACGCGCTCGGCAACCGGCGTAAATCCGGCGACCAGCAGAGCGCGCGGAGGTAAGTGCGGCTCCACGTACACGTCGACCGCGCCCTCCGAGGCACAGTTCATCGGCACGATCACGGTCCCGACGCCGCTGCGGTCGTCGGCGTCCGGGGGCGCGCCCGGACGGATCCGGACGAGCCTCGCGGTACCGCTGCGCAGGGCCGCGAGCGACTGGCGCCTCACGATGTCGCGCGAGCACGATCCGCCGACGAATCCTTGCATGCTGCCGTCGGCGAGCACGATCGCGCGATCGCCGAGGTGCGCGCTGACCGGAGCGTTGCGCGCGACGACCGTCGCCAATACGAACGGCTTACGTGCGCGTTCCAACTCCGCAGCGCGCTCGAGGAGAGGCTGGCCGTCCATGCCGTACCTTACGCGCTGCCGCCCAAACGGTTCTTGACGTTTTCGAAGGTCGTGCCGATCACGCGGTGCGCTTGCGTGTCGAGGACACGGCCCCCGACCGTCGCCACCGGGCCTCGCACCGATGCCGTGCCGGTCCAACGCAGCGTCGTGGCATTCTCGCCGTTGCTGGTCAAATCGGCCCCGGCGACCAGATCGACGACGCTCCCCAAGCCGCCGCCGCTAATCTTGAGATCCAAGTGGTTGCCGTCTGCCGCGGGTACGAGCACGATCTTGAAGGTGAGCTTGCCGCGCACCGGACCGACCGCGACGCCGACGGTTGAGTCGAAACTGTGAGCGTCACGAATCGTCGTCGATTGTACGTCGGGAAGACAGCCCGCGATCTTCGAGGGGTCATTGATAAACGCCCAGACGACCTCTTTGCCGGCCGCGATTTCTTCTTGGCCGTTCCACGTCAGGTTCACGGCGCCGGTTGCGCGTCCCGGATAGCGCGCCACACCTTCTCCCGGGTGAGCGGCATGTCGAGGTGCACGATCCCCAGCGGTGCAAGCGCATCCATCACCGCGTTTACGAACGCTTGCGGCGAGCCGACGTTTGGGCTCTCGCCGACCCCTTTGGCGCCAATCGGATGGTGGGGACTCGGGGTGACCGTATTATCGGTCTCCCAGTGCGGGGTCTCGAGCGCCGTCGGCACGAGATAGTCCGTAAAGTTCGTGTTGAGATGATTTCCGCTCTCGTCGAAGGCGATCTCTTGCATGAACGCCATCGCAAAGCCCTCGGTAAGGCCGCCGTGGATCTGACCTTCGACGATCATTGGGTTGATCACGATGCCGCAGTCGTCGACGGCCAAGAAGCGGCGCACCTTCACCGCTCCCGTCTCCCGCTCGACGTCGACGACCGCGATGTAGGTACCGTTCGGGAACGTTAGATTCGGCGGGTCGTAGTAATACGTCGCTTCGAGACCCGGCTCCAGATCCGGCGGCGGATTCGTGTAAGCGGCGAAGGCGACGTCCTTCATCGTCACGCTTTTACCCGGTACGCCTTTTACGTTGAACTTGTAATCCTTCCACTCGACGTCGTCTTGCGAAGCCTCCATCAGATGCGCCGCGATCTTTTTCGCCTTTTCCCGAATTCTCCGGGCCGCTAAGGCGAGCGCGCCGCCGGCCACCGGCGTGCTGCGGGAGGCGTAGGTTCCCAAACCGTAGGGAGCCGTGTCGGTGTCTCCTTCTTCGACCAACAGCTCCTGCGGATCGAGCCCGAGCTCTTCCCCGACGATCTGCGCCCACGTCGTCTCGTGGCCTTGGCCTTGATGCCGGGTGCCGGCGCGTACGATTCCCGAGCCGGTCGGATGGATGCGAATTTCGGCGCTGTCGAACATCTTGATGCCGAGGATATCGAAGTGCTTGCCGGGTCCGGCGCCGACGATTTCGGTAAAGGTCGATATGCCGATTCCCATCAGCTCGCCATTTTTGCGCTTCTCGGCCTGCTCCTTGCGAAGCGCGTCGTAGCCGATGCGATCGAGTGCCTTGCGCGTCGTTGCGTGGTAGTCGCCGCTGTCGTAAACGAAGCCGAGCGGCGAGTGATATGGGAACTGCTCCTTTTTGATGAAGTTGAGTTGCCGCAGCTCGACGGGATCCATCTCGAGCTTGCGAGCGAGAATATCCATGCCGCGCTCGATGGCGAATGAGGCCTCGGTCACGCGGAACGAACAACGGTAGGCGATTCCGCCGGGCGCTTTGTTCGTAAAATAAGCATCGACCTCCGCAAACGCCGTCGGAAAATCGTACGATCCCGTCACGATTCCAAACATGCCGGCGGGATACTTGCGTGGATCGGCCGCCGCGTCGAATGCGCCGTGATCGGCGATCGTTGCGACTCGCAACGCGGTGACTTTGCCTTCTTTGGTTGCGGCAATTTCGACGTCCATGTGATAGTCGCGCGCAAAGCCGGTGGTCGTGAGGTTTTCCGTGCGCGTCTCAACCCACTTCACCGGCACGCCGATGATCACCGACGCGACGGTCGCGACGACGTAACCGGGATAGACCGGTACTTTATTGCCGAAGCCGCCGCCCACGTCCGGGGAGATCACGTGGATTTTATCCTCCGGAATTCCGGTCACCAGCGAGAACGCGGTCCGGTGCACGTGCGGCGCCTGCGACGTCATGTAGATCGTCAAACGCCCCGTCGCCTTATTCATGTCGGCCACGACGCCGCAGGGCTCGAGGGGCGCGGGGTGACAGCGTGGTGAGAGAATCCGCTCTTTGATGACGACGTCGGATTCCTCGATGGCGGCGGCGGTCTTTTCCTTGTCGCCGACCTCCCAATGATAGATGTGATTGGTTTTGCTCTCGCGGTCATCCCGTAGAATGATCGTATCTTCTTTCGACTGGAAGGGCGTTACGACCGGATCGAGGGGTTCGTACTCGACTTCGACGAGCTCGGCGCCGTCGCTGGCGATCTCGCGGCTCGTCGCGACGACGCCGGCGACCTCTTGATATTGGTAGAGCGCTTTGCCGAACGCCAACACCATCTGTTTGTCGTAACCGTGAAAGGTCGGCAGCCACTCCAACTTGGCCGCGTCCAGGTCCTCGCCGGTAATCACCGCCTTGACGCCCGGCAATGCCATCGCTTTGCTCTTGTCGATGCTCTTGATCCGCGCGTGCGGATACGGGCTGTGCACGATCGCCAAGTAGAGCATGTTGGGAAGAACGATGTCGTCGAGGTAGCGGCCGCGGCCGCGGATAAAGCGCGGATCTTCCTTCCGCTTCATCGGTGTGCCAAGTGCCATTTCAGCCTCCCACCGCGACGGCCGGTTCGGGTTCGAGCTCGCTTGAGGCCTGTTGTACGGCTTTGACGATATTCTGGTATCCGGTGCAGCGGCAGAGATTGCCGGCGATGCCCTCCCGGATCTCCGCCTCGGTCGGTGCGGCGTTACGTTTGAGAAGCACGTAGGCCGTCATCAGCATGCCCGGCGTGCAGTATCCGCACTGCAGACCGTGCTGATCCCAAAAAGCCTGCTGGAGCGGATGAAGCGTACCCCCCTTCTCGAGACCTTCGACCGTCGTGATTTCGTGACCGTCGGCTTGGACGGCGAACATCGTGCACGACTTTACGGCTCGATCGCCGTCGAGCGCAACGACGCAGCAGCCGCAGCTGGAGGTATCGCAGCCGACGTGCGTGCCGGTGAGGCCCAGGCCGTCGCGTAAGAAATAGGCAAGCAGCATTCGCGGCTCGACGTCTCGTTCGTAAGGCACGTCGTTGACCGAGACTCGAATCTTCATCGCATACCTCCGACGCCTAAACGCCCGAGCGCGGCCGCGATCGCGCGGCCCGTCAGGACTCCCGCCATTGCCTTTTTATATTCGACCGAGCCACGGTTATCGGGATTGGGATCGGCGATCTTCTCCGCCTCGCGCATTGCTTGGGCGATCAACTCTTTGCTCGGCTTGGCACCGTTGAGGATCTGCTCGGCCTCACTGACCCGCAGCGCCGTCGGCCCGACGGCACCGATCGCGACGCCGGCGCCGGCGATCGTTCCATCGCCGGCCAGCGTGAGCTGCACGGCCGCCGACGCGGTAGCGAAATCGCCGACTTTGCGTTCGATCTTCTGATAGGAGCCCGACGTGCGCAGGCCGGGGGTCGGAAAACGAACCTCGATTGCGATCTCACCGGTAGCCACCGCGGTCGTAAACGAATCGACGATGAACTCGTCAATCGAAATGCGCCGCGTGCCGCTCTTCTTGCGCACCGTGACTTCGGCGCGTGACGCAAGCGCAGCGACGGGCCAGTCGCCTGCCGGATCGTTATGGCAAAGGCTGCCGACGACGGTCCCCATTTGCCGGACCACCGGATCGGCCACCACTGCGCTTACGTCGGCGAGCAACGCGTAGCGGTCGCCGACCAGGTCGCTCGTCTCCAACGCGTAATCGCGAGCGGCGGCACCAATCGCGAGCGCGCCGTCGCTCTCACGCAAATAGTCGATCTCGGCGATCGCGTTGATATCGATCAACGCCGACGGCCTCGCCAGTCGAAATCGCATCGCGGGAATCAGGCTTTGTCCCCCCGCCAGCACGCGCGCATCCTCGCCATATCGAGCGAGCGCGTCGAGCGCATCTTCGGTCGATTGCGCCCGATAGTATTCAAAAGGGGCCGGAAACATTCGCACCTCCACATTACAGGCACGCAGCGTTGCAAACCGGGGAGGACGAAGTTCGACGCCGCCGCGAGCCCCTCCGTTTCGGCGGATCGTGTTAGCGGGGTGGGCTCGGCCAGTCGCCGGTCTCGACGGCGTGCATTAAGTCGGCGTGCCAAGGAATCGCTAAGAAACTCTCCCGATCCTCGGGCTCCATGTCGTTGGCACTGGTCTGCACGAGCCGGCGAGCTTTCTCGAGCATCTGCGCTGCGGCACGCTTGTCGCCGTCGAGATGGTAAATCTGCGCGGCGGCCCAATAACAGTAGGAAGGCCAGTCCGTCGCCCGCATGATCGCATCTTCATCCGCGAGGAGACGGCAGACGGCATCGCGCGCCGCGGGGAGATTTCCGAGCGCCCCATACCAAACGGCAAGGTTGGCGAGCGTCATGCTCGACCAGACTTGCGATTCGGAGCGCGAGCGCAGCTCGAACGAAGGCTCGGCGAGCTGGATCGCCAGCGCGTAGTTGCCGCCCGCCGCCTCGGCAAAGGCGAGGTTCTCGAGAATTGAGGCTTCCAGCAGCCCGAAACCAAACTCGCGCGTGATCGCGAGGCCGAGTTGCGCCGCCTCGCGAGCGCCGGCGAAGTTTCCGATGCAGGCCCGCAGGAAGGCTAGGTTGTTGAGCCCGTTTGCCAGTCCACGCTGGTCGTTCGAGCGCTCGAAGATTTCGGAAGCCTTTTCGCTCGCCGCACACGCTCGCGCGAAGAAGCCGAGCCTCATTTCGAGCAGCGCTTCGTTCATGAGCGGACCGGCGCTGCCGGCGGGCCGGCCGGTCTCGCGATAGATGCGCTCTGCGTCGGCATAGTGCCCGCGCGCTTCCGCATACTCGGTACCGACCGCGGCGAGCGTCACGCCTAGCCGGCCGTGGGCCTGCGCTTCAGCCGGCCGGTCCCCGAGCTTGAGCGCGAGTTCCAGACAGCGCTCGGCAACCGAACGGCAGCGCTTCATGTCGCGGCGTTGATAGGCGATCGTCCATCCGCTGCTCAGCGCCAGATGTTCCAGCTGCGGATCGGCGGCACGGGCGGCAGACTGCCCGGCTTCATCGAAGAGCGATTCCGCGGTCGAGAGGTGCCCACGATGCGCTTCGACCTGAGCCAATGCGCAGAGGGCGGCCGTCGTTTCGGCTTCGTCGTGCGCCGCCCGGCTGCAGACCAGCGCACCGGCGGCGGCCGCGTACGATTCCGAAAGGTGCCCGAAGTTGAATGCCATCTTCGCTTCGGCCAGGTGCAATGCGGCGCGCGACTGGGCATCGTCATGAGAGACGCAGACTCGCAGATCGTTAGCAGCCCGCTCGTGCATTTCGCGATCGCCGATCCCCGCGGCAAACTCCATGCGCGCGAGCAGAGCGGCACGGTGAACGGCCGCATCGTTGAGCTCGGCGTTAACCTGGTCCAAAGCCTGCAACGCCGCTGCGCGAGAGTTGCGGTCTCCGGAGCGGGATTCGATCTTGACCCGTTCCAATAGAAGATCCGCCCGGCCGCGAGCATCGGCGAGTGAGAGCGCGCGATCGCAGAGCGTTCTCGCTTCGGCCGGAGCGCCGATCGAAATCGACCGCCGGACCGCTTCCACGTAGCAGCGCGTCGCGTTGACGGTGTCGCCCGCAACTTCGTAGTGGGCCGCGAGCAGTCCGGAGAGTTCCGAGAATCTCTCCGGGTAGAGCTCTTCGAGCACGCGCGCGACGCGGCGACGGCGCACTGCCGCAGTCTTGGGCGCAACGGCGCCGGCGATGGCCTCGTGGATCAAGTGGTGGGTGAAGGCATATTCGAGAAATCCCCGGCCGGCCGCTTCGCGGATAATCCGCCGGTCGAGCAGCTCGTCGAGCGCTTCGGTAAGGTCGGTTTCGTCCCAGGCGCTGACGTCCCGAACGGCGTCGCGCGAAAAGCGATCCCCAATGCACGCCGCGATCTCGGCGGCGGTTCGTGCGGGCTCCGAGAGCCGCTCGAGCCGCCGTGAGACGATGCCGCCGAGCGAAGCCGGCGCCGCGCGCTCGTCCTCGCGCACGTCGACGACGAGCTGCGTCAAGAAGAGCGGGTTGCCGTGCGACGCGGCGACGAGCATTTCCGCAGGGCGATCGTGCACCTCGGGCAGCGAGCGGCGAAGCTCTTCGACTTCCGCTACCGAGAGACGGCCCAGCCAGATGCTCTGTGCGCCGCCTGCCGCGCGTGAATCACGGCGCAGCCGGTGCAGTGCGTGCAACGGCGCGGCTTCGTCATCTCGATACGTGACGACGATCATGACCGCTGCACCGGCGATCCGCCGGAGCAGAAACTCGAGCAGGTCCATCGATGCCGCCTGCGCCCAATGGAGGTCCTCGAGGACGAGCAGCAACGGGCGCTGCGCGGCGAGATCGGCGAGGCAGCGAAACAGCGACTCGAAGAGGCGAATTCGCTCGCTCTCGGCGTCGAGTCGCGGAACGGCCGGAAGTCCGACGCGGGCATGGACCTCCGGAAGCAGTGTCGCGACGCACGCCAGCGGCATACTCGGTCGCAGCGAAGCGATGAGGGGAAGGCCGCTGCGAAGCCCGTCGACGATGCTTTCGTACGGAACTGCTTCGGGGGAACTGGTGGCTCCGACGAGCACGCGTCCGCCGCGATCTTCGACGGCGTGCGCGAACTCCCAGACGAGTCGCGATTTACCGATCCCGGTTTCACCGCCGACGAAGACGCACGCGCCGTGTGCGTGAATGACCCGGTTCCAAGTCTCGAGCAAACGCTCCATCTCGTCGTGCCGTCCCACGAACGGAAGAATCGGACCAGGGCCGGCGACCGCCGGCCGTTCCACTTCGCCGTCCCCTTCGCCGGCCGTCTGCCCGCGCGTGACACGCTCCGCCAGGGCCACCGTTTCGGGCATCGGTTCGGCCCCCATCTCGGCTCGTAAGCGCTTCGCGAATCCGGCGTACTCGTTGAGCGCGCCGGCGCGATCGCCGAGTTCGTGACGCATTGCGATGATGCGTCGCACCATATCTTCCCGCCAGGGATCGACCGCCAGCACCTTTCGCGCGGTTTCGATCGCGAGCGGGAAGTCGGCGCCCCGCCGCGCATCCGAGACGCGTTCGGCCAAGCATCGCAGATAGGCATTACGATGCCGCTCGCGCACGGCGTCGAGCCATTCGTCGTAGATCTCCGGCAAAAGGTCGCCGCGATAGAGATCGATCGCTTCGCCGATTCGATTGCGGTCGCCGCACGCCTCGACGAACGCATCGACGTCGAGCCAGATGTCGGCCTCCGGGTTCCAAGCGATTTTGTCGCCATCGATCGTGACGTATCGCTCCGCGGGCCGCGGCAGAATTTTCGGCAGTTCGCTCAACGTCGCGCGCAGCTTCGCTCGCGCCGAGCTTTCCTCGTCGTCGGGGTAAAGGAGGAAGGCTAGATACTCGCGTGAGACGGCGACGGCGCGATGCAATAAGAGGTAGGCGAGGACCTGCAGCGACTTTCGCGGAGTGGTAAATCGCAGCGGAGCTCCATCGAGTGCCACCTCCAAATGACCGAAGAGCCGGATGTCGAGATGTCCGCCGGCGATAACTTTGCCCACGAAGGCAGCCTTTCTCGCAGCCCGCGGCGGCCTCCCGGCCCGTACGTTTGCATACGCCGCGCTCTGCCGATCCTCGCCCTGGCCGCCGGCCTCTCCGGCTGCTCGGGCAACCAGAGTGCCCCCCGGCGGATTCGTCCCCGCAGCCGCCGACGCGGCGCACGTCCCGCTCATGGGCTTTCGACGGGAAAGGACGTCTGCGCCGCGCGCCGGCTTCGTCTTCTCTCGCGAAGCCGGCGCGCGGAAAACTATAGCAGGCCTTTCCCTAGTAGGAGAACTCCTGGAGCTGATTTCCGCCCGGACCGTTCACCCAGCCCGTTCGCGAGTTCGGGCTGATGCTTATCCGAATCGGAATGACCAGAAAGCCGGCATCGGTGAAATCGAAGCCGTTGATCGATTCGACGAAATCGCCGTTCTCGGCGTACACCTGAATGCTGCTCCCCGAACCGGACGTGCTCGAAAAAGGCTGTGCGATCAAGAAGAGCTGGTGCACCGGATCGTTAGCAACGTACCCGCCGGCGCTGAGCTGGGAAGCGTTGTTGGGAAGGGCCTCGCGAAAGCCGGTCTGCTTTGAGACGGTATAGAATTCGACACCGGCGTCGAGCTCGGTCGTCGTGCATGCTACTCCGGTCGCCGAATCGTACCCAATGCCGTTGGCATACCCGCACCCTTCGAGACCCGGACAGTCGACTCCGGAAAACTGCGAAAACATCTTCCCCGTCTTCAGATCGAACTCGGATAGTACCGGAGGCGGCCCTCCGGCCGCGCCATAGCTCGGCGAGCTTGCCATGACGGCGCGCTCGTTGACCGTGTCTTGGGCGAGCTCGGGCTGCGTCCCCAGCGAAAACTGATTCGGATCCAACGCAATCACTTTGCCGAACGAATCTTTCGCGACGTCCGAGACGAGGAGTTTTGGAGAATCCGAACCTTCGCGCTGGTAACCGAAGACCACGCTCGTCCTCGTGCTTTGATTCGGCGCCCACTCGAGCACGTTGAAGAGCTTGAGGGGCGGTCTCCAGCGCGCGGTAAAGTGCCGCTTCGTCACCGGAGCGAGCAGCTGGTAACGATCCTTGGCGGGCGTTTGTCCCGGAATGCCTGCTTTCTGGTAGTTGACGAGGCCGACGTCGCCGGCAAAGATGCCGTCGACGACGTAGTCGTTTCCTTTGGCGACCCGTTTGCCGGTAATTCCGCCGAACGTCCGCGTGATCTTTCCAGTGATTGTATCGAAGGTCTGCACCGAGATCTTCGTCGCGCCGATCGAAGCGAGCACCCCGTCGTTGCCGCTTTGATCGATGTCGAAGCCGAAGATCTGGCCACCGTCCGAGGTGGCGAGGACCGGGCCGAGCGATCCGCCGCCGCTCGAGGTTGCCGGCCGCGCGAGATTTGCGGGCGGCCCAAACCCATTGACGCTACTACTCGCGCACGCGGCGAGCGCAGACAAGGCGAACGAGATGATGGCGATGCTCCAACGCTTCATCACTCGATCGTGCAAAGAACCTATGAAAAAACTCTGAAGCTTACGTCAGCACTGGCGCGTCAGGCTGTAACCGCCCCCGTGCAAATGCTTTCCATCGGGGGACAGCGTCATCGTGTGGTTTCCGTAATACGTCAACGTAACCTTACTCCCGTCGATGTTCCAGTTGCCGGAGACGCCGTCGCTGTCGGTGAGGTCGCCGTTTAACCCCATCTTGAACGTCAGCTTCGGGTTATCGTCGGAGGTCCAATTCCCAACGAGATTCGTCGTCGCGCACCCGCTCGGAACGGGAGTCGGCGTCGGCATCGCGGCAAGCGGCGTCAGCGCTCCTCCGTAAATTTTGTGCGCGACGTCGAGGCAGAGAGCCGTGGCTCCGTACGGGTTCACCGGCAGTTGCACCGAGCAGATGAACGTTGCGACGTAGCCCTTGGGCAAGCCATAGCAGCGGACGGCCGCGGCGGCGCTCGGCGCTCCGGTTCCCGGATTCTGCGCCGTCGCCAACCACTCGCCGCTCCCGGACTCCGATTCAGTGGCACCCGGCAAATAGGCTTCGATCGCCGCCTTCGCCTTCGCGCTGCAATCCGCAAGGGTACCGCTCGGGCTTACGTATCGAATGCCGGCGGAGAGATCGACCGATGCGAGTGCGACTGCGCCGCAGCAGAGCGACCCGAGCAAGAGTGCCGCCACGAAGAGTCTATGCTTGCGCATTTTAGCGGCCTCCTTCGCTCGTCGCCGGCGTTTGCATGGCGGTCGTCTTCGCATCGAACGCTGCCGAAATCTTCGTGCACATCGCGGCGGCGGTCTCCGTAACCGGAGGCACCTGGGCCGCGCAGGTAAAGGTCACGACGTATCCGTTTCCAACGGGATAACAGTGGACGGCCGCAGACTCGGTGACCCCGTTAGCGGTGTCTCCGGCGTTGTACGCCTGCCATTCACCGGTATCGGAGCCGAGCTCTTGTGCGCCGCCGAATACCGACGTCAGCGCGCTTCTCGCGGCCTGGTTGCAGGCGCTAACCGGCTGATTCTCAACGACCTTCCGCGTCCCGAGCGCCATATCGAGCGCCGCCGGTGCCGCGAGCGGCGGAACGACGGCAACGAGCAGACCAGCGGCTAGAAGTACGGCACGGTGACGAAGCATTTTCACGGTCGATCTCCTTCGAAGCGAGGGCGTTAGACGGCTGTACGCTCTACTCCCCTGCGGTTGTGAAGGGCTGCTGCCCATGAGATAATCCCCCGAAAGCATGCGCTCAGTCCTCTCGTTTCTGGTCCCGGCGGCGGCCATGGTGCTCTCCGGTTGCGGCAGCTCCATCCCAGCGGGAGGCAATGCGCCTTTCGGCGCGCTGCCTATTCGCGCGTCCGGCGACGCGCGTTCGTATTCGAAGATCCGCCACGTCGTGATCGTCATTCAAGAGAATCGCAGCTTCGACGACTTTTTTGCGACGTTCCCCGGAGCCGACGGCGCGACCGAAGGGCTGATGAAGACGAGCAAGGGCGAGCGCAAGATCAAGCTGGTCAAGGCCCCGGCGGACTCCGATAGCTTGGGGCATCAGCATTACTCGTTCGAAAAAGAATTCGATCAGGGAAAGATGGACGGATTCAATCTCGTTGACCGCGCGCTCTCGAAAGGCGACAAGATTCCCGCCGGCACGTACGGCTATCGTTACACGGACCCGAAGGACGTCGCGCCGTATTGGGCCATCGCGAAGACCTACGTGCTGGGCGATCACATGTTTCCGACGCAAGGAAGCAGCAGTTTTACCGGACACCAAGATCTGATCGCGGGAGGCACGCCGGTCGACGGCGACAACGTCATCGACTTTCCGTCGCCTGCCTCCTGGGGCTGCGATGCACCGCCCGGCACGGTGACGTCGCTGATCACGCCGGAAGGTAAGTATCTCCGGGAAAAGGGGCCGTTCCCGTGCTTCAAGTATGCGACCCTTCGCGACTTGCTCGATCAAAAAGGCGTTTCGTGGCTCTACTATACGAATACGACGGCCGGTTCGCTGTGGAATGCATTCGAGGCGATCGAGGCCGTTCGCTACGGTAACGAGTGGACGGCGAACATCGTGAAACCCGAGAAGAAGTTTTTTGCGACGATCTCCGACCATCAATTGCCCAACGTCTCGTGGGTAATTCCCGACGCCCTCAACTCGGATCACCCCGGGAATCATTCCGATAAGGGTCCCTCTTGGGTTGCGAGCATCGTCAATGCCGTCGGGCAGAGCGACTACTGGGGCTCGACCGCGATCGTCGTCGTCTGGGACGATTGGGGAGGTGAGTACGACAACGTACCGCCGCCGCAGCTCGACGGCCAAGGCCTCGGGATGCGCGTCCCGATGCTGCTCGTCTCCGCGTACGCCAGGGAGACCTCATCGGGCAAGCCGGGATGGATATCCCATACGCGCTACGAGTTCGGCAGCGTCCTCAAGTTGGTCGAAGACACGTGGCACCTCGGACGGCTCGGAACGAGCGACGTTCGCGCGAACAGCATGATGGACTGCTTCGATTTTGGGAAGCCGGCGCGCCCCTTCGTGGCGATTCCGTCGAAGTACTCGAAGGCCTATTTCGAACACCAGCCGCCGTCGGGACTGCCGCTCGACACCGGCGATTAGGGAGTATCTTCCCTCAGGAAGGCCCCGGCGACTCTACTTCGACCGGTCCCTGGCGAAACGGCACCGCGCTCACGCCGGCGGAATTGCGGATTTCCTCGACGTCGTTCACCAGCGACTTTCCGGTCGCGTCGCTGGGCGGGCAGGTCAGATCCGGGGAGCGCCAGCCTTGCCACGTGACGTAGGTCGACGATCCGAACGAGGCGCTCTTCATACACGGCTCGGTTACGGTTTTGGCCTGACGCGCCGCGGCGAGATCGGTGAAGAACTGCTTTGCGACGGCCGGCGAAACGGTAAACGATTTCGCCGGGCTGGGTGAGGCACTTGCTCCGCGAACCATGGCAACGGACGCGGAGCCGTCGGCGCGCACCTCGATCCGGTACCCCAACGTGTTGGTCGAGCCGGAGTTGGTGATGACCGCGCTATCGGTCGTTTTGGCGCTCAACGTACCGGTGACCGCCAAAAGGATCGCGGCAGCGCCCAGCCATCGGCTAAAGTGCGCCGAGGCCATGTGGACTTCCCAAGCCCGTCGGGCCGTCGAATCCCGTGCGAGCGTTACAGATGTACTTCACGCTCGAAGCACAGTTGATGCCGAGTTTCGGCGCAATATTATTACCGGTGAGCGTGTCGTACGTGTGTCCCATATGGTGTTTCCAAATGTTCGACGCGCCGTTTTGCATGCCCGCATTGCCGGCTAGGGCGTAAGCCGCAGCGATGATCTGCGCCGATGCGCTCGTTCCGCCGTAGAGCCAGAAGCAATCGTTGGGACACGGGCCGCCGCCCTCTTCTGAGTTGTAAACGACGACCGGAGAACGCAGCGACGCGGATGCGGAGATATCGGCCTCCGCGCGCTTCCCGCACAGCTTGTCGGTCTGCCACGCGGGCTTGGCGATTTTCGTGCTGCAGCCGCTCCCGGTGGCACCGCAGGGGCCACCGCAGGCGTCATAGGTCCAGTCGTTCCAGGCGGTTTCGGTCCATCCGCGCGTGTTGTTCGAGCGAACGAGATGCGTGCCGCCCACACAGACGACGTACGTGTAGGTGCAGGGCTGCTGCGGGCCGCCTTTGCTGCCGCCGCCGCCTTCGTCGCCGGCCGCGACCGCGATCACGACGCCGGTTTGATGGAAGGCGCCGTTATCGCCGCCGAATTCTTTAACGCCCCATGAAGCGCCGATGTATTTCGCACCGAGCTTACCGGCGGTCGTAACGCCGGCGTAGAGATTGTTGGTAAAGTCGTCCTGCGTCTGGACGAGGATGATCTTACAGTTCGGACAGATCGCCGAGACCATGTCGAGATCGAGCGACTGTTCGCCTTTCCAGTCGTCGCTCGGCGGCGGCTCGGGGGGCAGCGGCGAGGATTGTCCGCTCTGATTGACGATGCGCAAGCACTTCGTCTCGGTCGTGCACGCCTTGAGGCCCATCGTCTTGCGATACTGCGCCAGATCCGCAGCCGCGTGATGGTAACCGTACGCGTTGACGATTGCGACGACTTTCTTGAAGCCGTTCGTCAGCGACGGCAAGTTGTACGCCGTCTGCAGATCGATCGGGCAGTATCCCTTGTTGAAGAGATCGCGGCAGTTCTGAACCTCGCCCGCCGGCTGCGCGCCCGCCGCAGCGAGCATCGGAGTCGCGCCCACGGCGACGTCGGTACGCACCATCGCAAAGCAGCGGGCTCGGTCCGCGGTCGCTGGTGCCGAACAGAGGCTCCGGACCGGATCGGCACTTTGGAAGGGGGCGTCTCCATCGTCTGCGACGGGAAGACCCGGCGACGTAGCGTTGGGCAGCAGCGAGGGTGCGGTTGCACCGCTCGAGCAGGCGCCCAGGGCTAGGATGGCCAGCAACGAGAGAACTCGAACGGATGCTCGGTTATTTTGCATTTGTATCATGAAAACGAGTCTCCCAGCGTTTTAGTTTCGGAGCGGCGGACGGGATGCCTCGTTACGACCCCATTTGGCAAGGATTTGTTGATCGTAGGCAACGGAGCCGAGATCCTCGAGAGCAATTTCGTGGTGCGCCGGCGCGGAAGCGCCTCGCCCCGCGGCGACCCGCTTCTGCGCGAGGCCGCGGCCCAAGTCCGCGCATATTTTGCGCGAAGGCTCGCGCGCTTCGACTTGCCATTGCATCTTTGCGGGACGCCGCTGCGAGTCGCCGCGTGGCGCATCGTCGCCGCGCTTTCATTTGGGGAGTTCGTCTCGTACGCGGACGTCGCTGCGGCGATTGGACGCCCCGGCGCGCACCGTGGGATCGCGGCGGCGATGGTCCGCACGCCGCTCGATCTTTTCGTGCCCGCGCATCGAGTGCTCGGTGCCGACGGCCGCGTCAAAGGCGCGACCGCGGGATCGCTGCGTGCAAAGCTCGTCGCATTCGAGCGCACTCAGGTGGCGAGACGTACTCCGTAAGCGGCGTTCTCGAGCGTCTCCTGCAAAAAGACGGCTTGGTAGGAGACGATATCGCGCACGAAAGGGAATTGAGGGTGACGGCGCTCCGGCGAGAGACGGTATCGCGCACCGTTTCGCTCGAGGATCTGCCACTGCACCATTAGTGGTAGGGCTTTGCGCACCATACGTTGCGGGTTCCGCCGCAGTTCCGGATCCACGAACAATTGCGGTGGAAGCGCCGCGATCCGGGCCGAGACGGCGCTCGAGGCCTCCTCCTCCGTGAACCAGCGCTCGTTCCCGGCGAGCCACGCGCCGAGCAGCTGGCTCGTAACGATGGGTCGAATTGCGGCGAGTTTGGACATCATCGGAGCACCGTTGAGCGGCTCGACTCGATAGAGCATCGACAATCGCTTCGAGACGAACGGGTCGTAGCTCACGCCGAAAAGATAGATGGTTGCGAGCGGCGCGAGACGGTTGACGGCACCGCGCATCGCGCCGATCCGGCCGTCGATCGAATACCGGCCTTCCGGGTTGAGATAGAAGGTGGCGCCGCGGCGCACGACGTCCTCCAAGCGAGCGAGATCGTTCTCCATATTGACGCGCGTCTCGTCGAGGATCTCGCGGCGATAGGGCTCGCGTACCGACAAGACCTTGACGACTTGGCGCGCGAGAAGAAAGTTCTCCCGCTTCCACAGATCGCTGCTCTTGCTCTGCGGTGGAAACCGCGAGGCAACGCGCTCGTCGAAGATTTCGGCGAGCGGCAGCGGACCGTGACGCCGCTGGACGTTCCACGCAAAGGAGGAGAGTGCGCGCGAACCCAGCTCGTTTTCGAGTGGCAGCATTCCCAATGCCATCATCATCTTGCCGGCGTTGACTTCGCGGAAGAGAAAGCTCAGCCACGGCAGACGATCGGCGAGAAACCCCGGCTCGTACATCCTCCGCGAACTCGCCGTAAATATCGGATGCCGCCACGATCCGTTGCGAACGGTTGTGGTCGAAACGATCGCCGGCGATTCGAAATCGTGTTGATGGTTTGCGAGGATCAGCGTCGGACCGCGCCGTCGCGGCAGCGCGCCCCAACCGCGCATGCGGTAGGCGGTATGATCCCAGGCATAGTTCGAAGTCACGGCCGCGAAGCGGAGCGGCCATCCCCACAGCGATGAAAGCGGCCGGCGGCCGACCCGCAACACCGAAAGTGCGGCAAGTGCGAAGCTAAAACCGGAGAGGCCGAAGACGGCCTGGTATCCAGCTCGGGTTCCGCCAAAGATTCCGATCAACCAGCCGCCGACCAGCGGCGCGAAGATATTCGGCAAACTCGTCGCCATTCCCCAAAGCCCGAGATCGCGTCCGACGTCGCGCATTTTCGGAATCGAGTCCATCGCCAACGCCCAGCCGCTCGACATCACGCCTCCGAAGCCGATCCCGAACAGAACGGCAAACGGAAGCATCCACGCGAGCACGGGCGCGAGAGAAAACCCGATCGTTGCGAGCGCCATGCAGCCGATCGCAATGGCCGTGATGATTTTCCGCGGCGCGCGATCGGAGAGTATACCGAGGTAGACGCTGGAGATCACGGCACCGCCGATCGTACAGATCGCATAGATCGCGGTTCCGGCCGATGGGTTCTGGATCTTCTGCACGTCGCGTACGAAGAAGAGCACGAACGTCTGGAGCATCGTCAGTCCAAAGAAGACCAGAACGCGCGCCGCGAAGACGACGATGAAGTCGTGCCAGTCACGAACGCGGGCGTGTTCCTCGGCGTCGTACTCGCCGTCGCCGATTCCAAGCAGCGAAAGGCCGCCGATCGCCAAAATTGCCGCGGTGACCAGGAAGGTCAGTGAGGGGTCGGGCATCGAGCCCGCGATCGCAAATCCGAGCACGCTGCCGAGGAGCGTTGCTGCTCCGCGGACGCCTGATGCGATCCCCCAACGTCGCTGCGGCACCGATTCTGGAAGGAGCACTTGATAGGCGCTAAGCGCGACGTTGGCGCCGAGCGTTGCGATCACGAGCAGAACCGCGAACCAAGTAAGGGTGTGTACGTACGCCAGTACGGTGAGCGCCGCGACGTCAATGACGACGCCCGCACCGACGAAAGCACGGCGCGAGCGGCCTCTTCGCCGCAACGCATCGGAGAGCCAGCCGGCGAAGAGCGGAACGACGGCCGTTGCGAGCGCCACGATGCTGGCGAGCACCGCGAGGACGAAGACGTGGTTCTCAGGAGCAAGGCGAATCGTCGTCGCCGGCACCGCAATCGCCATCAGTGCCGTATCCTGAACGGTCAGCGGCACCCACAGCGCGTTGAGCATGACCCAACCGCCGATCTCTCGCAGATTGGTCTTCGAAAACTTCACGAAACGGCTTTATTGTTTGACGGCGTCGATCAACACGATTCCGCGACCGCCAAAGTCGCGTAACTGACCCAAGGCGGCGATCGCCGCGCCAACTGGCGTATCCGGATTGGTTGCGTCGGTGAGCGAGAATCCGGTCTGGTGCCTGACCTGCGCGTCGATCGGTTCGCGCCACATTGCGGGCATGTTCTTAAACCGCGAAATCAAACCGAGCATCGGGCCGGCTTTCTCGTCGAGCACCTGCGGATCGACCGCCATCACGACGACGCCGTGGCGTTTTCCATCCTCCGTGTTCGTGAAAGCTTCGAAGTCGAATCCGAGCGCTCGCGTGTGCGTGCGCACCGCGTCCACGGTGTTTCCGGTAACGGCGACCGTGTAGCCCGGCGGCGGGTGCGCCGTCAGGTCGCCAAGCCAGGCCTCGAGCGATGCCATCATTGCCTGCGTGCCGGCAACGACGTCGTGTCCGCCGTACGTTCCGGCCCCCTCGGAATAGATCGCTCGATCCGCGGCGGCGGGTTGCTTTGAGATCGTACGATGCCACTCGTGCGACGAGAGGACGTTGGCCCCGTCATACAGCGGGAAGGAAATCGGATTGCTCGTCGTGGACGCCCCCCCCGCAGAGCCGTGACTGCCGCTCGAGCCGGAACAGGCCGTCAACGCGGCGGCGAGCGCTGCGACGAGCGCGCTTTTCATCTTAGTGGCCACTCGGCGGCGTTTCGAGGAGAAGCCCATCGCCCCCCGTAAGCCTCGGAATCGTGGCGCTTTCGTACGGTTCCTATTTAAAGGTTGACGAGCTCCTCTCGCTGCAGCGGCCGCTATCGCAGCCGGCGCACCACGACGAGATGCTCTTTATCATCATTCATCAGGTTTACGAGCTCTGGTTCAAACAACTCTTACACGAAATCGACGGCACGATGCTCGCGGTGGACGGGGGCGACCTCCTGCGCGTGAGCAAACAGTTCAGGCGAGTCCACGCAATTCAGCGGTTGCTCGAGCAGCAGGTCGATATCCTCGAAACGATGACACCACAGGAGTTCAACCAATTCCGGGATCACCTCAATCCAGCAAGCGGATTCCAGTCGGTACAGTTTCGCGAGCTCGAGTTTGCGTGCGGCCTTCGTCGCACCGAGGTGCTCAAACGGCTCGACCTCGACGAAGCCCAACGTGCCCGGCTCGAGCGTCGCGCCGATTCGCCTTCGCTCTACGATCGGGTCAAAAGCCTGCTGCGTCGTCGCGGTTTCGCCGTCGACTCTCACAAAGAGTTGATCGAGACGTACCTGCAGATCTATCGGAACGAGGCGCAGCACTACGACCTCTACCTTCTGCTCGAGGACCTCATCGAGTTCGACGAGCGCTTTGTATTGTGGCGCGGACGGCACGTGTGCATGGTCGAGCGGATGATCGGGCAGCGCCCGGGCACGGGAGGCTCGCCGGGAGCGGCCTATCTGGCGAGCACCCTGCAGTACCGGTTCTTCCCGGAGCTCTGGGAGGTTCGTACGTACCTCGGTGAGGGGACCTACGCGTGAAGGAATGGAGCCAAGAGTTTCCGATCCTCGCAGACTCCACGTATCTCGTCAGTCATTCGATGGGCGCGGCACCGGTACGCGCGCGAGAAGCGCTGGAAGCCTACTGGGACGAGTGGGCGAGTGACGGGCCCGAAGCCTGGGAACGATGGCTGCCGAGAATCAGCGAGATTGCCGACGGCATCGGCGCGATCATCAACGCACCCGCCGGTTCTGTATTCCTCGGCCCGAACGTCTCGGTCATGCAGGGGTCGCTCGGAACCTGCATCGATTTCAGCGGCGAGCGCAACGAAATCGTGTACGAGGCGCTCCAGTTTCCGTCGCTCACGTACGTGTGGCGCGAGTGGGAGCGCTACGGCGCGGTCAATCGCATCGTCGCCTCCGACGACGGGCGCACGATTCCGACCGAGCGCATCTGTGCCGCGATAACGGAGAAGACGGCGATTGCCGTCATCTCCCACGCGTACTACGTCTCGGGCGCGCTGGCGGACATTGAGGCCGTCCAGGATCGTTGCCGCCACGTCGGCGCACTGCTCTGCGTTAACGCGTACCAAACGACGGGAATCGTTCCCTACGACGTCTTGCGACTCGACCTCGACATCGTTACCGGCGGGTCGCACAAGTGGCTCTGCGGCGGTCCCGGCTGCGGCTGGATCTACGTAAAGCCGTCGCTCTGCAACGAGTTGAAGCCGGCGATCACCGGTTGGATGGCGCACGAACGCCCGTTTTCGTTCGAGGAGGCGCCGGTCGTCTACGCGTCGTCGATGTACCGGTTCGGCCACGGAACGCCCACGATTCCGGGATACGTCGTCGCGGCCCCGGGCCACGAGACGATTCGCACCATCGGCGTCGAGAAGATTCGCAAACACAACATCCGTCTGACCGAAAGGATCGCCGCGATGGCGCTGGAGCGGAAGCTGCGCGTCAACACTCCGCTCGACCCGCAGCGCCGGACGGGCTGGATCGGCATCGACTTCGACGGAGCAGAGGCGGCCTGCCGCCGCTTGACGGAACGTCGCGTCTTCACCGATTATCGCCCAAACTGCGGGATCCGAGTCGGGCCGCATTTCTACACGACCGACGAGGACGTCGATGCGTTCTTCGCCGCGTTGGACGGGGTGACGTGAACGGGTCGATGATCGTCGACCATACCAAGATTGGCGCCGCGTTCCGGCGCCTTTCGCTTCCCGTTGCCTTGCAGCTTCTTGGCGATCAGCTCCTGGGCACCGTCGACACGATAGCGATCGGTAGTCTCGGCACCATTGCGCTGGCCGGCGCGACGGCGGCGAACGCGGCGGTGCTCGTACTGTTGTTTACGGTGTCGGGCCTCATCAGCGGCACCGCGATCGTGGCCGCGCAGCGAATCGGAGCCAACGACCTCGATGGCTACGGGCGCACGGTACGCGCGGGAGCCGTTGCGCCGCTGGTGCTGGGAGCGCTCTGGATTCTTCTCGCCTTCTTCTTCGCGGCTCCCACGCTGCACTGGATGATCGGCGACCTGCGCAGCGCGCCGGCGAGCGCGACCTATTTGATTTTGCGCTGCATCTCGCTGCTGCCGATTTCGCTCTCTGGTACGTTGATCGTTGGAATCGGCGCGGCCGGTAATCAACGGCTCGGCGTGCTGGTGCTCGTCGTCGTCAACCTGATTCACATTCCGCTGCTGGCCATTTTGGGACTCGGCTGGCTAACGCACCACCCGTTCGGAATCGTGGGGGCGGGAATCTCGTCGCTGCTCTCGGAGACGATCGCGGCGGCGTTTGCGATCCTCTGGGTCGTACGGCGCCCGCAATATCGCGTCTTTCGCGAACGCGCCATCTCGTGGCCGATTGCGGCGAGCTGCGCCAGATTGGGGTTTCCGGAGATGATCTTCTTGCTGGGCGTCTCGATTCCGGACGTCTTTATCGTCGCGATGCTCGCACCCTTGGGCGCGATCTTCGTCGCCGCATTCCGCGCGCTCAACGTCGTTTCGGACCTGACCTTCGTCGTGCCGAGCCCCTTGCAAAATACGGCGCAGATCGTGATCGGCCAGCGCCTCGGCGCCCGCGATCCCCAGGGGGCGCGCTGGTTTCTAGAACGCGCGCTGCGCGCATCGTTGATCATCACCAGCTTGACCGCGGTCGCAATGGCGCTCTTAGCGTGGCCGCTGGCCTACATCTTCACGCTCAACGCGGCGGTCGCATCGATCGCAGCGCTGCCCTTGGCGCTGCACATGTTGACCTTGCCGCTCAAGGGCTGGGCGATGGTCTCCCTCGCGCCGATACGCGCCTCCGGCGATACCCGCTTTTCGATGACCGTCGGACTGGCCAGCAGCGCGCTCGTGATCCCGCTGGCTTGGGCCGGCATCGAGCGCCTCCATCTCGCGCTGTACAGCGTTCCGCTCGGCTGGATCGCGGCGTGGACGGTGCGAGCGCTGCTCACGCAATGGAAGTTGCGCAACGGCGCCTGGATGCGAAGCGCGCCGCTGGCCGCGTAACGCGGCGGGTTTTCCGAGCGAATTGGTCCAACCGCCACAACATGGCGTTTACCGAGGGTTTCGTCTCGGAGCTGGTGGGGCGGCGCGCGACGATCAACGATCTCCCAATCGGACGGGTTGCCGACTTTCTCGTCGGTAAGCCGGACGCCGTCTTTCCTCAGGTGGACGGGTTGATCATCAAAACCTCCCAGGGCTTGCGCTTCGCGCCGATCGAGAGCGTCGCCGACGTCGATCGCGACGGAACCGTCGCGTTGACACTGGCTCCCAAGGAACCGGCTCCGGCCGAACAAGAGGAGCTTTATCTCGTTGCCGACTTGCTCGACAAGCAGATCGTCGACATCGACGGGCGCAAGGTCGTGCGCATTAACGACATCGAGCTGGCCAACGCGGGCGGACGCCTGCGCGTCGTCGCCGCCGACGTCGGAATCGCCGGGCTTCTTCGCCGGCTCGGGCTGCGCTCGATCGGCCGCCGCTGGCTCTCGCGAATCGGAAACGTGCCGCGTTCGATGATCGCTTGGGACTCGGTCGCGCCGATCCGCGAGGTGAACCCTTCGCACGTGCGCCTCTCGGTCAAAGAGAACCGTTTGGCGCGGCTGCACCCTTCCGAGCTCGCGGAAATCATCGGCGACCTTTCGGCACGAGAGGCGGCGGCCGTCGTCGGACAGCTCGACGATGAGACCGCGGCCGACGCATTCGAGCACCTCGATCCCGACACGCGCAAGAACCTCATCGAGGACATCGGGACCGAACGCGCGGCCGACATCATCGAAGAGATGGACTCCGACGATGCCGCAGATCTGCTCGCCGAGCTTCCCGAAGAGCAGCAATCGGAGCTGCTCGCCGAGATGAACGCGTATACCGCGGGTGAGCTGCGCGCGCTCGTACAGTATCCCGAAGACACGGCCGGCGGCATGATGACGACCGATTACGTGTGGATCTATCCGCATCGGACGACCGAGGCGACGATTCGCAAGATTCGAGAGATCGCGCCGGTCTCCGAGTTCATCTATTACCTCTACGTACTCGACAAAGACGACCATTTGCTCGGGGCGCTCTCGCTGCGCACCCTGCTCTTAGAGCTTCCGACGGCGTTCATCGAGCGCATCATGGAGACCGATATCGTCACCGTCGCCCCGGATACTCCGGCCGTCGACGTCGCCTCGACGATCGCGAAATACGACTTGCTTGCCGTGCCGGTTCTCGACGACGCCGGGAAGATGCTCGGGATCGTAACGGTAGACGACGCGATCGACGCGATCATGCCCGACGATATCGCGAAAAAGCTTCCACGCGTCCGCCCGCGTCACCGTCGCCTGCATGCCGCGGCGCCGTGAGGCCCGAGGAGATCGTCGACTTCGCGGAGGCCCTCGCACGAGTTAGTGCATCGGGCGGCGGCCCGAAAGCGCTGGCCGCACACCTCGCCCAGACCGTCGGCGCGGGCGTGCTGCTTGAAGACGTACGGTGGCGTCACGTCGCCGCGGCCGGCCCGAACAGCATTCCGCCGAGTGGCCGCGGGATCGTGGAATCGGGTGCGCCCGGAACGGCCTCGCGCATCACCTGCGGCGATCTTCATCTCGGCTGGATCTCGCTCTTCGGCAACGATCCCAGCGGCGATCTCCTGGTGCGTCTCACGGCCGCCGCGATCGGCGTCGAGATGGGGCGGGAGATTCCCGGACGACGCGCCAAGCGCGGCCACTTTTGGAGTTCTCTGCTCGACGGCACTCTGCCCGGCGCCGGTGCGGCGCGCGAAGAAGCGGCGCTGCAAGGAGTCGCATTGGCGACGCATTACGCGGTCGTCGCACTGGAAACCGAAGAGAACGCCGTATCGCCCGCACTGGCAGAGCTGCGTGCGCTCGCTGCCGAAGCGTTTCGCGGAGCAGGCGAGGAACTGGGGTTTTGCGAGCGCGAGCATACGCTGTTCGTTTTCGTTCCCGCGGCTCGCAGCGTCAACGCCAGCAACGCGCGCACGGCAGCGGGACTTTTGCCCCGCGCGGCCGCACGGAGAAAGGCGGCCCTGCGCATCTGTGGCGGCGTCGGAACCGTCGAGCCGTTAGCAGCTCTTGCGCGCAGCGCAGCGACCGCGCAAGCCGCGCTGTTCATCGGCCGGCGGGTCTTTGGGAGCGGCAATGTCGTCTCCTACGAAGCCCTGGGAGCCTACCCGCTTCTCTACGATGGAGCCGACGCGGCGCGGTTGCGCTCGTTTTCCTCCGAAGTCCTAGCTCCGATACGCGAGTACGACGAAAAACACCAAACCGATCTCGAGCGAACGCTCAAACTGTATTTCGCCGTTGGGCAGAACATCAAAATGGCCTCCGAACGGCTCTCCGTTCATCGCCAGACGATCTTCTACCGGCTCCGGCAGATCGGCGAAATCACGTCGCGAACGCTCGAGAGTCCGCACGACCAGCTCACCTTCCGTATGGCGGTTGCAATCGATGAACTCCACACCTAAAGCGCAATGGCGCCGGCCTTCCGGCAAGCGCGACGTCCTAAAGATTGCGCGCGAAGAGGACGTACGCTTCGTGCGCCTGGTCTTTGCGGACATCTTCGGAGTCAGCAAGAACGTTTCGATTCCCGTCGACCGCCTCGACGACGCGCTCGAGGGCCGCACGACCTTCGACGGGGGCTCGATCGACGGCTTCGTACGGGGCGAAGAACTCGACATGGTCCTGCGCCCGGACCCTTCTTCCTTCGCGATTTATCCGTGGCGCGCGGCCCCAGAAGGGCGCGAGGGCAGGCTGATCTGCGATATCGCGATGCCCGACGGATCGCCGTTCGAAGGCTGTCCTCGAACGACGCTGCGGCGCGCGATCGAGAGCGCCCCGCGCCTAGCCGGCGTCCGCATCGCTTTGGAGATCGAGTTCTACTTATTTGCGCGCGCGGCCGGCGACGAATCGTCGACGGTCACGCCCGATGTCGGCTCCTATTTCGACTTCTCGGCGAATGACCGTGGCGAAGAAGCGCGCAACGCGATGGTCGCCGCGCTGCAGTCGATGGGAGTACCCCTCGCTTCTGCGCATCACGAGCACGGCGCCGGGCAGCACGAGCTCGACGTCGCGCACGACGACCCGCTCGCTGCGGCCGATCACGCGCTGACGCTGCGCACGGTCGCCAAGCATGTCGCGGCCGACTTCGATCTCGATGCTACCTTCATGCCCAAGCCGCTCGAAGAAAGCGCCGGAAGCGGCCTGCACGTTGATCTGCGCCTGCCAGAGGAGAGCGACGAAGAGACGACGCTCTACGTCGTCGGCGGATTGCTGACGCACGCGCCGGCGACGACCGCGATCTGCAACCCGACGGTCAACTCCTACAAGCGGCTCGTCGCCGCCTGGGATGCGCCGGTCTATTCGGTGTGGTCGGCCCGCAGCGCGAACGCGCTCGTCCGCGTGCCGCCCGCGCAGCAGCCGCCGCGCGTCGAGATGCGCAGTCCCGATCCGGCCTGCAACCCCTACCTCGCGCTCGCCGTGCTGATCGGCGCGGCGGCCGACGGCATCGCCCGCGGTACGCTTCCCGGCCCCGCCTTCGCCGGTTCCACGTACGATCTCAGCGAGGTCGAACGGCGCGAGCGCGGGATTACGACGCTGCCGAAATCGTTGCGGCAAGCAATCTCCGAGCTCGACGGCGACGCCGTCGTGCGCAGTTCGCTCGGAGATCATCTCTATCACGCATTTCGCGATGCCAAGCTCGAGGAGTACGAACGCTACCGCCGCGCCGTTCATCCCTGGGAGCGCGAACAATACCTGCGTCTGTACTAACCACGCAGCGTCTTAGCGAGGCCGAGCGTTAGGCGTCGTCGTGGAGAAATATCTCTTCGACGGGACGGTCGAAGAGGCGCGCGATCTTGTATGCCAGCGGGAGGCTCGGATCGTATTTTTGGATCTCGAGGGCGTTGATCGTCTGACGGCTCACGCCGAGTTCGTGGGCGAGCTCCGCCTGCGACCAGTTGCGTTCTGCGCGCAGGACCCTCAGACGATTCTTCATTTGTAGCGCTGCCGGGCGATGAAGCTGCCGATTCCCCAGGTCGTTCCGAGGATCGCCCAGACCCAAAAATAGGAGAGATCCGGAGCGCCGGCCGTGCGCTGCAGAAAGCCGTACGAAAACGTGATGATCGCCGTCGCGCCGAAGGCGAACATGATGGCCTCGGCGGTGATGCGCTGCTGCAGCTCGTCGCCGGCGCGGTACTCGCGCATGATCACTCCGAGGATGCCGAAGCCCGCGATCATCGGCGCGAGCCCGACGACCACGCGAAGCGGCATCGCGGTAACGACGCCGTGGTCGATCAGCGTGAGGCTTACGATCAGCAGCACCGCATAGAGTGCGAACCACGCGCCGAGCGCAACCGCGTACCGGCGACTGCAAAAGATTCCCATTACGCGATGCCTCCGATGACGGCGATGACGGGCGTCAACGCTATGGCGTGAAGAAGCGCGCACTCCAACGTGTTTCGATCGATCAGCAACGGAGCGGCGAACAGAACGGCGGCACAAATCGCGGCTCGTAGAAGCGGGCGGAGGGCGCGCTGAGCAAAGACGGGGCTTCTCATGGCGCTATGGTACAGCGCCCTTTACTAAAAGTCAAGTATCCTTTACATAGCCCTCGCGACTTTTATCGAGCCGTTCTGCCTCCGAGCGCAACAGCCGCCAGGCAAACTCGACATCGTCGCGCTCCGTTCGCAGATTGCCGATCGCGAGCCGCAGCGCGTAGCGTCCGTCAACCTTCGTGTGCGAGAGAAATATCTCACCCGTCGCGTTGGCGGCGTGCAAAATCTCCGCGTTGATGGCATTGCGTCCGCCCTCGTCGAGCCGGGGCGGCGCGTAACGAAAACAGACGACCGACAACGGATGCGGTGCCATCACTTCCCAGTCGGGCTGCGCGCGAACCCACGACGCGAACTCTTGCGCGAGCTCGATATGCCGGCGAAGACGTTCGCGGATCCCTTTCACACCGAAATGGCGCATGACGAACCACAGCTTGAGCGCGCGGAAGCGGCGGCCGAGCTGCAGGCCGTAGTCCATATAGTTGACGACCCCTTCTTCCGGCGTCGTCAGGTACTCGGGAACGAGCGAGAACGCTCGGCGAACGATCGACTCGTCCTTGAGAAACAGCACTGAGAGATCCATCGGGACGAACATCCACTTGTGCGGATTGACGACGAGCGAGTCGGCAAGCTCGACGCCGTCGAGCATCGGGCGAAACTCGGGAATCAACGCCGCCGTCCCCGCGTACGCCGCGTCGACGTGCAGCCAGAGTCTCTTCTCCCGGGTGATCTCGGCGATCGCACGCACGGGATCGATCGAGGTCGTAGAGGTCGTTCCGACCGTCGCGACGACCGCCAACGGCGCCATCCCGCGCCCAACGTCGGTCTCGATCGCGGCACGCAGCGCGGCGGGGCGCATGCGGTACGCGTCGTCGCATTCGACGCGGACGACGTTACGCTGCCCCATGCCCAGTGCGATCGCCGCCTTCTCGACGTGCGAGTGCGTTTCGGCGGTGACGTAGACGCGCAACACCGGCAGGTCGCGCCCCGTCATTCCGAGCTCGCGAATCTGCAAGGGAAGCGCCTCGCGCGCTGCAGCGAGCGCCGTGAAGCCGGCAATGGAAGCGGTGTCGTAGATCACGCCGGTCCAGGAGGCGGGCAGCTCGAGCAGCCGCGCAAGCCAGCGCATCGTCACTTCTTCCAACTCGGTCGCCGCCGGCGAGGTGCGCCACAGCATCGCTTTGACGTCGAGCGTGGCGGCCAGGGCCTCGGCGGCGATTCCGGCCGGCGCCGCGCTCGTCGCAAAATAGGCAAAGAAGCGCGGGTGATTCCAGTGCGTCGTACCGGGGACGACGATGCGCTCGAAATCGGCAAGGATCTCGTCGATACCGGCGCCCTCCTCGGGTGCCTCCGCCGGAAGTGAGGCTGCTATCTCGCCCGGGCGAACCGGCGGCATCACGCGATAGCGTTCCGGATGCTCGAAGTACTGCCGGATCCAAGCGGCGACCCGATCGAGTCCCGCATCCAAGACGTCGTCTTTCATCGGTTGGAGTGTTGGCGCAAGCGACGGAGAAGGCCCTGGCATGAAGTATCGGACCTATCCCGAGAGCGACGTCTCCGTCAGTGCAGTCGGCTTCGGACTCTGGACGACGTCGACGGGATGGTGGGGTGACAAGAGCGATGCCGACGCGGTCGCGCTGCTGCAAGAAGCCCTCGATCTCGGCGTGACGCTCTACGACGCGGCCGATACCTACGGCAACGGGCGCAGTGAGGAACAGCTTGCCAAAGCCTTCGCCGGCCGGCGCGATCGCGTCGTCTACGCGACGAAGTTCGGCTACGATTTTTCCAACGCCGCGGACGCGCGCCGCGGGCAGATGGAGCTTCCGCAAGACTTTTCGGCGGCGTTCGTTCGCAAGGCGCTCGAGGCGTCGCTGAGCCGGCTGCAAACCGACTACGTCAACATCTACCAAATGCACAATGCGCGGATGGCGCAAATCGACGACGATGCACTGTGGGAGTTGCTCGAAGCGCTCAAAAGCGAGGGGAAGATCCGGACCTACGGCGTCGCGCTCGGGCCGGCCATCGGCTGGCTCTGGGAAGGCGTCGAGGCGGTGCGGCGGCGGCACGTCCCCAGTCTACAAATCATCTGGAACATCCTCGAGCAGTATCCCGGCGACGAGCAGATTCGCGCTGCGGCGGATTCGAATGCGCCGACGGGCTACATGATTCGCGTCCCTCACTCGAGCGGAATGCTCGAGGGCCATTATACCGCCGAGACGACCTTCCCCAAGAACGATCATCGCCGGCACCGTCCGCACGAGTGGCTGATTAACGGCATCGCAAAGGTCGAAAAGCTGCGTTTCCTCGAGGCTCCGAATCGAACGCTCGGGCAAGCGTCGATTCAGTGGCTCCTCGAAGAGCCGCGAGTGATGACGGTTCTTCCGAACATCTACGATTCCACGCAGCTGCGCGAGTTCGCCGCCGCACCCGACGCGCCGGCTCTGACGGCAGAAGAGCTCGCGCGCATCGCCGAGTTATACGCCCAACACTTCGGCATCGAGGAGCCACCGATGAACTTTAAGGGAACGATGACGATGCCCGAACACTCGTTATCATCATGAAGCCCGAGCAAATTCTAACGCAGCACGCTCCCGCACCGATCGGGCCGTACAGCCAAGCGATTCAGATCGGCAGCGAGCTCTACTGCAGCGGACAGATCCCGCTCGACCCGCAGACCGGCGAGATAATTGATGGAGGCGTCGAGCAGCAGACCGAGCGCGTGATCGAAAACATCGGCGCCGTGCTTTGCGCGGCCGGCTGCCAGTTCGTCAACGTCGTAAAGACGACGATCTTTCTCGTGGACATGAAGGATTTCGCGGCGGTCAACGCCGTCTACGAGCGATACTTCGGGGCTTCGAAACCCGCTCGCTCGACGGTCGCCGTTGCCGGCCTGCCGCGCGGCGCTCGCGTCGAAATAGAGTGTATCGCTAGAGCCTAAGTCTCAAAGCGGGTCCCGGTCCGGAGCAAGATCGAGACCCGCTTCGGCATCACTGTGGCGTGGTGACCGTCGAGGTCGTCAGCCGCGCGGACTCCTCTTTTGCAATCTGCGCGACGTCGGGATCGAGTGAATCCGCTGCCGCTCTGAGCTGCTCGAGCGCAAGCGTCTTTTCGCCTTGCGCGGCATAGGCACGGGCGAGCAAGTAGCGGATGCGCCCGTCCCAGGGGGCCGCAGCGACGCCTTTGAGCAGCGCCGACTCAGCCAGAGAGTAGAGGCCGTTGTGCTCGTAGTCGATGCCGAGATTGACGTACGACTCTGGAACGTACGGGTCGACGCTTACCGCTTGGACGTAATACGATACGGCGCGCTTCCAGTCGCCGCGAAGGTCGGCTAAATAACCGAAGTTCACGAGCGCTTCGGGGCGCTCGGGCTCCAAGCGGTGGGCCCGCGTGAATACTCCTAGCGCGTCACCGTAGAGATTTTTCTGAATCTTCGAGACGCCGAAGTTGTTGAGGCAGGCGTAGTTCAGCCGGTCGAACGTTCAGGCAATCCTGAAGATAGCGCGACGCCGAAACGTTATCGTGGACGTCGAGATACGCCATACCCAGTCCGTTGAGCGCGGCAATCGACGTCGGGTCGTCGTCGAGCGAGCGCTGGAAGTACACGATGGCCTCCGTCGGACGATGGATCGCTTGCAACACCTCGCCGTACTCTTCTTGAAGGTCGCCGTCGCTGGGGTTCTGGCTCGCGGCGCGCTCGACGTCGGTCCGGTAGGCCGGCAGATCCCCCTTGCGCAGATGCAGCACGACGAGATCTCGGATCGAGTCGGTTCCGGGCAACGCGCTCTGGAACTGCGCGATGGCGGCGTCGAGGTGGTTCTCGGTCGCCAGGACGACTCCTAAACGATTGTGTGTCTCTTTGTCGTGCGAATCGCGTGCCAGCAACTGGCGATAGACCGCTTCGGCCTTATCGAACTTCCCCTGGCGATAGTAGAGGTCGCCCAGGAAGCGAGCCGCGTCGATTCCGTTGGGATGGGACCCGACGAACTCCTCGAGTTGCGTGACCGCCGCGTCGAGTTGGCCCGCGGCGATCAGCTGGCGGGCATAGATAATCGCGGCCTCTTGATCGGCCGCCTTGTACTGATCGGTCGGCAGGATGACCGTTTGCGCCACGGCGGGAGCAATCGGGGCGCCGAAGCCGGCAACCAGAGCGGTAAGAACGAGGGCGGATAGATAGCGTCGTGTCATTTCAAGCACCTCACCGACTACTATAGCGCTTGGCCGGCGATTGCCGTGACTCTCGTGGAGCGAGGGCGGAAGGGCCTAGCGAACGAGCGGCAGCACGTTGCTCGGGACGAGCGGGTAAAAGGCCATGATAACGACCAGGGCGGCACAGAGCGCGGCGCTGAGCCAAGCCAGCGGGACGACCGGTTTGAGATCCGCGGGGGCGTGCTCGCGCGGCGCATACATCGCCAGCACGATCTTCGCATAGGCATAGAGCGAGATCGCCGTTCCGACGATCAACGCGGCCGCAAGCCAGACATAGCCGTCCGCGACGCCGGCGGCGAGGATGAGAATCTTTCCGAGGAAACCGGCCGTCGGCGGCAATCCCGAGAGTGCGAAGAGGAATATCGTCATCGCCGCGGCGAGCCACGGACGCCGCCGCCCGAGACCACGATAGCTCTCTAATTTGGCGCCTTCTTCGTCCGGACCCGAAATTGCCGCGGCCACGGCGAATGCCCCGAGATTCATAAAGGCGTACGCCGTTAAATAGTAGATCGCGTATCGAAGGCCCAGCGGCGTGCTTCCAGCCATCGCGACGAGAATGTAACCGATCTGCGCGATCCCCGAGTATCCCAACAACCGTTTGAGATCGGTCTGCGCAAGCATACCCGCGTTGCCGGCGATCATCGAGATCCCAGCCGCAATCCAAACCGGCAGCAGGAGCTTCGAACTTACGCCCGCCGGTAGCGCTGCGTAAATGAACCGCGCGAACACCGCCAAGGTTCCGGCTTTGGTAACGACGCTCATGAAGGCCGTCACCGGCAGCGGCGCGCCTTCGAAGACGTCGGGCGTCCACGTATGGAACGGGACCAGACTCAGCTTAAAGGCCAGTCCGATCAAGAACATTCCGCCGCCCATCCAAAAGAGCGGATTCGATGCGAGCGCCGGATTCACAAAATCGGCGAGCATGACGCTGCCGGTTGCGCCGAAGAGCAGCGCCGAACCGAAGAGTAGAAAACCGGTTGCCGTCGAGCTGAGGATCAAGTATTTGAGCGCGGACTCGCGCGCGGACTTTCGATCGACCGCGGCGCAGAGCGCGTAGAGGCCGAGCGAGAGCAGCTCGAGCCCGAGAAAGATCGCGATCAAGTTCGCCGCGCCGGCCATCAACATCGCCCCGCACGCGCTCCACAGCATGATCGCCGTCGTGCCGGCCGTTCGCTGCGCGGGACCGATCGCACCGTAGAGCAGCACGGCTCCCGCGGTCCCAATGAGCACGATCTCTTCGAACACGGTGGCGAAGCCGCCGGAGATGAATCCGCCGAAGAACGCGTTGTAGTTGTGCCCGAACTGTCCGCCCGCAACGACGCCAGCGCCGATCGTGCCGGCGAGCGCGATCGCGATCGAAACGTAGCGCGACTGGTTGGGGCCGGAGAGGAGGTCGGCCAGCAGCACCACAAGCGCCGTTACCGCTACGATTCCGACCGGCAGAATCGCCGCCCAGTCGGCGTTTGTAAAGGGTACGGTCACGGCGGCGCGATCCTTTGCGCGGTCACGGCGTTTTGATGCGTCAGAAGCGGCGCCGGATAGACGCCGAGGAGCACGAGCGCCGCCAGCAGCGGGGCGACCGCGAGCCCTTCGAGCAGCGTCAGATCGGGGCGAACGGGCAAGTCGGCGCGTTCGGGCCCGTTCATCACGTCTTGATAGAGACGAAGAAGGTAGGCGGAGGCGAGCACGATCGCGACCAGCGCGACGATTGCGGGCCAAACGTAACCGGCCTGGTAGAGGCCGATGAGGATGAGCAGCTCTCCGGCAAATCCGGCCAAACCAGGCAGGCCGAGTGCGGCCAGCGCCGCTACGCATAACGCTCCGGAGAGGCGAGGATTCGTCCATCCCAATCCGCCCAGCCTCGGCAAGGCACGCGTTGATTCGCGCTCTTCGACGTAACCCAGCAGCAAGAAAAGGGCTGCCGAGAAGAGTCCGTGCGCCACCATATAGACCAGCGCTCCGTCGAGGGCGAGCGGCTGCTGCGACGCGACGGCAATGATGATGAGCCCCAGATGCGAGAGCGACGAATACGCGACGATCCGCTTGACGTCGTTTTGAACCAGCGCGATGACCGCGCCGTAAACGAGCGAAATCGCGCCTAGGACGATCAACGGCATCGCGTACTCGTGCACGTATGCGGGCAGCATCACGGTCGCGATCGCGAGGAACCCGTACAGCCCGGCCTTCGACTGCACGGCCGAAACGACGGCAACCATCGGCGAGGGAAGCGAACTATACGTCGGCGGCATCCAGGTGTGCAGCGGCCAGACCGGCGTCTTCACCAAGAACGCAAAAGCGAAGCCCGCGTAGATCCACGGCGCCCATCCGCCGGCGAGCGGAGCGCCGGCGCTTCCGATCACGTCGGTCGTTCCGTAAATGACGCCGAAGGCCGCCGTCGCCAGCAGCAGCGTCAGGCCGCCGGCAAAGTTGTAGATGAAATACCGCCACGCCGTTGGGGAATGCTCGCCCCAGCCGATCAGACCGAAGAAGACCGGCACGAGCATCAGATCCCAGAAGAGCGCGAAGACGAGCAGATCGCGCGCGAGGAAAAGCCCGAGCATCGCCCCTTCGAGCGCAAGGAGCAACGCGACGAAATCGCGCGTGCGCTCGATACGGCAAGAGGCGATCGCCGAAGCCGTGCAGACCGTCAAGAGCAGCGCGAGCCAAAATGAAATGGGCGTAGCGCCGAAATGGAAGGCGGCGTCGAACGGCCGCGAGAGCCAGTGCGCGCTCCACTGCGCGGTCCCGGCGGCGATCACCGTGGCGAAGGTAACGACCGCGACCAGCGTGCCGATTACGCGCGAGAGCGTTTTGTCGTCACGGGGCAGCAGCAAGAGCAGCGCCGCGGCGGCGATCGGCAACAAGATCGTCACGAGCACGAGCGCCATCAGTGTGCGCCTCCCGCGAACGCGTAGTACGCGATGAAGCACGCCGCGCCAAAGACCAAGATCAAAGCGTACGCGCGGAGCAGGCCGGTTTGGAAGGATCGCACGAGCGTTCCAAACCAGCGCGTACCGGCGACGACGTCGCGGACCGCGCCGTCGAGCACGTGCGGGTCGAGCACTTGGCCGAAGAGCCGCCCGGCGGCCTGCGCCGGCCGCACGAAGATCAGGTCGATCGCCGCATCAAAGTAGAAAAGGTTCGTCAGCAGTGCCGGCATCCGTTCGGTCTCGACGGCCAGCCGGGACGCCGCCTCTCGCTGCGCGGCAGCGGTCGCGTAGCGCATCCACGCGATGACGAGACCGATTGCAACGGCAACCAGAACCAGCAGCGAGGTGAGACCCTCGGAGATAGCCGGCGGCGCGACCGGCGTTGACGGCACGGCGGCCGCTCCGAAGAGCGGCGCAAAGTAATTCGCCCAGGGCGACGCCTCGCCGCCGAACATCAGCGCTCCGCCAATGGCGACGGTCGGCGCCACGAGAATCGCGACGGGGATGCTCATGATCGTCGCGGCCGTCCCGCCGGTGTGGACGTGTGCTTCGCCCCGATACTCGCCCAGAAACGTGATGAAGAGCAGCCGGAACATGTAGTAGGCGGTGATGCCGGCGGTTACGATGCCGACGGCAAAGAGCCACGGATGCCCGTGCGCCAAGGTCCCGTAGATGATCTGATCCTTCGAAAAGAACGCGCTAAATGGCGGGATGCCCGAGATCGTGAGCACGCCGGTGAGCATCACCCAGAAAGCGAACGGCATCTTCTTCCACAGGCCGCCCATACGCCGCACGTCCTGTTCGTTCGCGAGCGCATGAATCACGAGACCGGATCCTAAGAAGAGCTGCGCTTTGAAGAACGCGTGGGTGAAAAAGTGGGCGATGCCGCCCTCGTATGCGCCCACACCGACGCCCATGATCATGTAGCCAATCTGCGACATCGTCGAATAGGCCAAAATACGCTTGATGTCCCACTGCGCCATGCCGAGGATCGCCCCGAGCAATGCCGTGATGCCGCCGATCGTACCGACGAGCAGCTGCGCGTCGTGGCTCGCGTTCCAAAGCGGCGCGCAGCGCGCGACGAGATAGACGCCGGCGGTGACCATCGTGGCGGCGTGAATCAGCGCGGATACCGGGGTCGGGCCCTCCATCGCATCGGGAAGCCAGGTGTGCAGCGGAACTTGCGCCGATTTCGCCGCGGCCGCGATGAAGAGCGCCACGCAGATCGCAAAGACCAGCCCGGAGCCGAGCGTTCCGGCGGCGGCAAAGGTATCGCTGAAGCCGATCGAGTGAACGTTGGCGACGATCAAGAAGATCGCGAACATCATGCCGACGTCGCCGACGACGTTGATGACGAACGCTTTGCGCGCCGCCGCGACGGCCGTGGGGCGATCGAACCAGAACCCGATCAGGAAGTACGAAGCCAAGCCGACCAGGCCCCATCCGACGAGCAAGCCGACGAAATTATCGGAGAGCACGAGCGTCAACATCGCAAAGATGAAGAAGCTCATGTAGGCGAAGAAACGCGCGAAGGCGCGGTCGCCCTCCATATACCCCACCGAGTAGACGACGATCAAAAAGCCGACACCGGTAATGATGAACGTCCACAAAAGCGAGAGCGGATCGAGCAAGAGCCCGAAGTCGAAGCCCGGCATCCACGAGAACAACGCCTGATGCGCGCCGACGGCGCCGGCCGCGGCCTGCGTTCCGTCGTGCCAGGAAAGCACGCCCAGAACGAACGAGGCTCCAACGAGCGCGCAGACCAGCCATCCCGCCGCGGTGCGCAGTTGCGGCCCGAAGGCCCAACACAGGACCGCGCCCGCAAGCGGCAGCAGCCACAAGGCGACCAGCATCGGGTACGACCCGGTGACCCCCAGCACGTGCTGCATCCCTTCAGCCGTGCAGCGATCTTACGTCGTCAACGTCGACGTACTTCTCGGGGCGGAACGTCGTGACGATGATGGCCAGGCCGATCGCCGCCTCTGCGGCCGCAACGGTGATGACGATGAAGGCGAAGATGTGCCCCGCGTTCTGGACCCAGAGCCGGGCGAACGCGACCAGGAGCAGGTTCGCGGCGTTGAACATCAGCTCGACGGCCATCAACATGACGAGCGGATTGCGGCGGACGATCACGCCGGCGACGCCGATGAAAAACATGACCGAGGCGAGCGCGACATAATCGCCGATGGGAACGCTCATCAGCCTTTGCCCTCGCGCAGGATCGCTTCACGCATCTGGCGATCGCTCCGCACCTGTCCGCGGTGCCCTTCGGCATCGCTCATCTGCTCGCCGCCGAGCGTGATGACGCCGATGACCGCCACCATGAGAACCAGCGCCGTAACCTCAAACGGCAGCAGTTGAACCGTAAAGAGCGCCTTACCGAAATCGCCGACGCTGCCGAAAACGTTGGCCGCGCCGACCGGACCGACGGCTTGCGCTACGGGAGACTGCGCGTTGGAGACGGCGTAAACCAGAAAGCCGAGCGCCGCCAGCGTGAAGACGGCGCCGGGAATCCAGATCTTCGGCAATCGGTCCGGCCCGGTCGCGAAGGCTGCCACTCCGCTGCTCAAAAGCGCGATCACGAACACGAAGAGTATCAGGATGGCGCCGGAGTACACGATGATTTGAATGACGGCGAGAAACTCGGCGGAGAGCGTCACGTAGAGCACCGCCAGCGTCGCAAAATTGAGCAGCAGCGCAACGACGCTATAGACGGGCTTGCGGCCGGTTACCGTCCACACGGCACTGGCAATCAGCATCGTTCCGAGCGCCCAAAACGCAATCATTCGACGGCCTTGGGCTCCTTGATGATCGCGAGCCCCTGGCGCTGGGTCTTCAAGATCGTTCCGCGCCACGTTGCGTCGTAGCCCGTCGCAACGTCGGTCGTCAACTTGATCTCGCCGACGCGCCCAAGATCGCCGGGAATTCCGCCGGGACGATCGTCGGGCGCGGCGCCGGCGCCGGCGTCGGGCGGCACCAAGAGCCGGTCCTTGGCGTAAATAAACGAGCCGCGCCGGTAATCGGCCATTTCGAAGCGCGGCGTGAGCACGATCGCGTCGGTCGGACACGCCTCTTCGCACATCCCGCAGAAGATGCACCGCAGCTCGTCGATCTCGTAGCGCGCCGCGTAGCGTTCCCCGGGCGAGCGGCGCGCATCCGGCTCGTTCTCCGCGCCGATCACCGTTATCGCGTTGGCCGGGCAGACGCTCGAGCAGAGCTCGCAGCCGATGCAGCGCTCCTTGCCGTCGGCGTACCGGCGCAGTTCGTGCAGGCCGTGAAAGCGCGGCGCGTGCTGCTTCTTGCGAGACGGATACGGGATCGTCGGCCGCTTGCGAAACATAAAGCCGAAGGTGATCGAGAGACCCCGCAAGATCGCTCCGACGTTATAGAGGTGCTTCTTCGAACTGCCCGTCGCCATCAGCCCGCGTACGCCACGACGATAGCCGTTACGACGAGATTGAGCGTCGCAACGGGCAGCAATATCTTCCAACCGAAGGCCATGAGCCGGTCGTAGCGCAGGCGCGGCAACGTCGCCCGCAGCCACATATAGAAGAACATAAAACACGCAACCTTGATGACGAACCAGACGACGCCCGGAACGATGGCCAGGCCGAACGGAGCGTTCCAGCCGCCGAAGAAGAGCAGGGTCGCAATGCACGAGACCGTCAGCATATTGACGTATTCGGCGATGAAGAACAACCCGAAGCGCAATCCGGAGTACTCGGTGTGGAAACCGGCAACGAGCTCGGTCTCGGCTTCGACGAGATCGAAGGGCGCGCGATTGGTTTCGGCGACGGCCGTAATCGTATAGATGACGAAGCCCAAGAATTGCGGGAGAACGAACCACCAGCGGGCTTGCGCGTTGACGATGCCGTCGAGCGAGGTCGTTCCAGCGAGCAGCAGCACGCCGATGAACGACAGCGACATCGCCAGCTCGTAGCTTATCATCTGCGCCGTCGAGCGAACGCTGCCGAGCAGCGGATACTTCGAGCCGCTCGCCCATCCGCCCAAGCAGATCCCGTATACGCCCAGCGACCCGATCGCCAGAATCAACAGAATCCCGGCGTTGACGTTCCCGATCGCCCAGGTTTGCCCCGACGCCGACGCCCCGAACGGTATGACCGCATAGACGGAAAAGGCCGTGAGCAGCGAGATGAATGGCGCAAGCCGGTAGAGCAGCGGATCCGCGGTCTCGGGCGTCAAGTCTTCCTTGAGGATCAGTTTGGCGGCATCGGCGGCCGGCTGCAACAGCCCCCACGGACCGACGCGGTTGGGGCCGGGCCGCAGCTGCATCCAACCCAAGACCTTTCGCTCGACGAGCATCGCGTACGCAAACGACGTCACGACGACGAAGAGCAGGATCAGCGACTTGATGAGTACTTCGAGCCACCAAGGCATTACGAAACCCTCATTCCGGCGATCCAGGGATCGTGCTGCCACGTCCCGCCCCCCGAAAGAATGCTTTGCTCGGCGCCCCCACCCGCAGACTGACCCCCCGGAGTGTCGTAGCGAGCATCGCCGAAGGTCACGTCGTTGCGTTCTTTCGCCGCCGCAGCGATGACCGCGCCTTCGATCTCCGAGCCGGACGGAAGGGAAACCTCGAGCTGTTCGGCGAGCCCGGCGACGATTTCGAGATCCGAGCGAACGAAGTCCGCAGCGGCAAGCGCGGCGTTGAGCGGCAAGAGATCGCCGGCGACGTTCATCGTGGTCCCGCTCTTCTCGAGTGCTCCGGCCGCAGGGAGCACGAGCTTCGCGCATTCCGCGGTTTCCGTCATGAAGAGTTCGCTCACCACGAGGAACGGCGTCGCTTCGAGCGCCGCGCGCACCGCAGCCGGATCGCTCGCATTGCGCGCGGGGTTCGCGGCAAAGACCGAGAGCACGGCGAGCCGGCCGTTTCGCGCCCGGTCGAGCATCGCAAACGTATCGAGGCCGCCCGAAACGGGAAGCAGGCCCATCGCCTCCGCGCCGCGCGCGTTGGCCTGTTCGCTCGCAATGTACGTCGCCAGCTGGGGAGAATCGGCGAAGGCTTGCGCGTAGCTGCGGCCGGTCGCGAGATCGATTCCGTCCCACACCAGCGCGACGCGCTTTGCGTCTCCGGCTGAGGAGCGAGCAGCGCCGGCATCCTTCTCCGAGATCAGCTTCGCGCCGCGACGAACGGCTTTTTGGATGCGCAGCCAAAGGACCGGCGCGCGCTGCACGAGTGCCGCTCCGGCAACGACGATGGCGTCGGCGCGATCGATCGCGTCGAGCGTTCCGGCGCGCGATCCCGGCGTCGCTTGACGCTGCGTTGCAGACCGCCAGTCGAGATTCCCGATGCCGAGCGCGCCGAAGACGCGCGCGATCAGGTAGGCTTCCTCGTTGGTCAACCGCCCGCCGCCGATCACGCCGACGCTCTCCGCACCGTGCGCGGCAATCGCCCCCCGAATTGCCTTCGCCCATAGAATGAAGGCATCGTCCCAGCCGACCTGCGTCCAGCCGCCGTCCTTGCGGTAGAGCGGTTGTTTAAGCCGGTCGGGCGATTCGTAAAAGCCGATATTGTAGCGCCCGCGATCGCAGAGCCAGCCGTCGGAGATCGGATCTTCTTCGACGAGCATCGTTCTTCGAAGCTGCCCGTAGCGTACGTCGGCAAATTGCTGGCAGCCGACCGAACACTGCGTGCAGGTCGTCTGCGTTCGCTCGAGATCCCACGGCCGCGACTTGAACCGGTACGTCTTCGAGGTCAGCGCGCCGACCGGACAGAGCTCGGTGACGTTTCCGGTAAACAGGTGCCGGTACGGCTGTCCCGTGGCGGTTGCGATGATGTCGTGGACGCCGCGATCTTTGACGATCAGCTGCCGCTCGTTGGCGATAATGTCGTCGAAGCGAACGCAGCGCTGACAGACGATGCAGCGCTCCTCGTCGAGAACGATCGTCGGCCCGAGATCGACGGCCTTTGGCTTAGAGAGCTTCGGATCGGCGACGTCGGAGGTGCCGCGCGCGTAGGCCATCGCGTAGTCTTGCAGATCGCACTCGCCGCCCTTATCGCAGATCGGACAGTCCAAGGGATGATTGACCAGAAACAGCTCGATCACGGTCGCGCGCGCGGCCTCCACCTTCTCACCTTGCGTGCGAACGACCATCCCGTCGGCGACGACCGTGTTGCACGCGATCTGCAGCTTGGGCGTCCCTTCGATCTCGACCAGGCAGATGCGGCAGAGCCCGGCCGGCCCGAGCTTCGTGTGATAGCAATAGATGGGAATCTCTTGTTTGATCTTTTTGGCGGCCTCGACCAAAAGCGTTCCTTTCGGAACCGTTACCGGCACGCCGTCGATCGTCAGCGTTACCATCTGCACGTTCGATTCCACGGAAGCGCTCATGCCGGCTGGACCGCCATCGCCGGAATCCGCGACTTGAACTGGTCGGGAAAGCGCGTCATGACCGATTTGAGAAACGGCTCGATCGAGTCGCCGAGCGGACACAGGTTCAAGCCGGTTATCGAGCCCGCAATGCGCAGCAGCATGTCGTAGTCGCCGGGAACGCCTTGCCCGTGCACCAAGCGGTACAGGACGCGCTCCATCCAACTTCCGCCCTCGCGGCACGGCGTGCACTGACCGCACGATTCGTGCTTGAAGAACCTGACAAGGTTGTGCGCGGCCTTCACGAAATCGGTGGTGTCGTCGAAAACGACGACCGCACCGGAGCCCAGCATCGAGCCTGCTTTCGCCAAACTCTCGTAATCGTACGGCCAGTCGAGATGCTCCTCGAACACGCAGGCCGACGATCCCCCGCCCGGCTGAATGGCCGTGAGCTTCCGGCCGGCGCGCAAGCCGCCCGCGATCTCGATGAGTTCGCGCAGCGGCGTGCCGAGCGCAATCTCGTAGTTGCCTGGGCGCGTGACGTGCCCCGAGACCGAAACGATCTTATATCCTTTGCTGCGCTCGGTCCCCACGGCGGCAAACCACTCCGCACCGCGCTCGAGAATCGGAACCAGATAGGCAAGCGTTTCGACGTTGTTGACGACCGTCGGGGCGCCGTAGAGACCTTCGACCGCGGGGAACGGCGGCTTCAGACGCGGCTCGCCGCGCTTGCCTTCGAGCGAGTTGAGCAGCGCCGTCTCTTCGCCGCAAATGTAGGCGCCGGCACCGCGGTGCACGGTTAACTCGAGGTCGAAGCCGCTGCCGAAGATGTTCTTGCCGACGTAACCGGCACGTTTAGCCTCTTCGAGCGCCGCGCAAAAGATCTCGTAGCCGCGCTTGAACTCGCCGCGGATATAGATGAAGGCGTGATGCGAGGCGATCGCGTAGGCGCCGATCAGCATTCCTTCGATCACCTGGTGCGGCGTCTCTTCGAGCAGCATGTGATCTTTGAACGTGCCTGGCTCTGCTTCGTCGCAGTTGCAGACGAGATACCGCAGCTCTTTGTCCTTGGGCAGAAACGACCACTTTCTGCCGGTCGGGAAGCCCGCACCGCCGCGCCCGCGCAATCCAGACTTCTCCGCAAGATCGAGGACGTCGACGGGCGCAAGGTCACGCACGGCGCGCTCCCACTGCTTGTATCCGCCGCGTTGCCGATAGACATCGATGCTGCGCAAATCCACTTCGCCGATGCCGGCCGTGAGAACCTTAGTGACCGGCACGACCGCTCTGCTCCTGGCTCGCCTCGGCGACGGCGCGCGAATCGACGACGGCGCGCTCGGTCGTTTTGGTGAAAAATTCGACGTTGCGGCTGATGATGTGATCGAGCATGATGATTCCGCTCTGGTCGCCGACGCCGCCCGCATTATTCGGCCGCTCGACGCCAACGGCGCCCGGCGACTTCTCGCCGCGCGAAATCTGATCGTCTTGGGGAATCTCCCACGTAGAGCCCGGCGCATCCGTTCGCGCCATCGGCGCGATCGCGTACGCGCCGGCGCGCATCGCCTCGAGCATCTCGTCGATTCGCTGCGGCGTCAGGTCGTAGACGAACTCGAGATTCACCTGCATGCAGCTCGCACGGTCGCACGCCGCCAGACACTCGACCTCTTCGTAGGAGAAGACTCCGTCGGGCGTCGTCTGCAGATGTCCTACGCCGAGCTTCTCGCGAAAATACGCCATCATGTTTTCGGCACCGTCGATCGAACAGGCCAGGCCGCGGCAGATCTGCAGCATGTACCGCCCAACCGGACGCCGGTAGAACAGCGTGTAAAACGAAACCGTTCCTTCGACCTCCGCCGGCGTCACGTCCAGCATCTCGGCGGCGGCACCCATCGCATCGGCGCTCACGTATCCCTCGTGCTGCTGAAAGAGATGCATGATCGGCAGCAGGGCGGAGCGCTTGCGCTCGTAACGCGCGATGATGTCGTTGCATTGCGGACGCAGTCGCTCGAGCAACGCGGGGAAGTTCTTCTCTTGCTCGGTCATCTGCCGGCGCCTCGGTAGGGCGCGCGCGACATGACGCCTCGGAGCCGCTCGTCGCTCCGCCATCCGGGCTGCGCTCCTGCTGCTCTGCCTCCTCGCTCTCGCCATCCATGGCTCCGCTCGTCGGTCAGAGCCTCCTCGGCATCACGTCGCGCACGCCCTACCGGCTCAACCGATGTCCGGCTTCGCAGTGCACTTTCCCGTGTTGCTCTCGCTTGCGAAAACCCCACAGGATGTGGAAAAGCGAGCGTCCCCGCATCACCCCATCCCCCGACCGAGCGAAGCGCGCTCACCGGTCGACCTCACCGAACACGGGGTCGAGCGAGCCGATCATGACGACGAGGTCGGCGATTAAGTTGCCCGGCGCGATGCCCTTGAGCGCCTGCAGGTTGTACAGGCTCGGCGGTCTCGTGCGTATGCGGTAGGGCCGGTTCTCGCCGTTGCTTACGATATAGTAGCCCAGCTCTCCGCGAGGCGACTCGACGGAGTGATACACGTCGCCGGGCGGGACGCGAAAGCCCTCGCTGATCAGCTTGAAGTGGTGGATCAGCGCCTCCATGGAGAGTGCGATCGTCTCCTTCGGCGGCAGCGCTACCTTCGGATCGTCGATCATCACCGGCCCCGGAGTGTCGAGGCGTTTGCGAGCCTGTGCGATGATGCGCATCGACTCTTCCATCTCGTCGAGCCGCACCAAGAAGCGCGCGTACGCGTCGCCTTGCGTGCGCGTCGGAATGTCGAAATCGTAGCTGTCGTAGCCCGTATACGGAAAGGCCTTGCGGACGTCGTAGGCAATCCCGCTCGCCCGCAGACTTGGCCCGGTGACGTTCCACTGCAGAGCCTCCTCGGGCGTCAGCACGCCGATATCGATCGTCCGGTCCTGGAAGATCGGATTGGCCTGCAGGAGGGCGCGAAGCTCGCGCAAGCGTCCGGGGAACTTCTCGATCAGCGCGTCGAGGTCGGCGATGTAGCCGTCTGGCAGGTCACCGTTGAGGCCGCCGACGCGGATGTAGTTTGGGTGCATCCGGGCACCGCCGGCCGCTTCTTGGAGATCGAGGATGTTCTCGCGCAGATCGAAGCAATAAAAGAACACCGAGATCGCACCGAGGTCGATGCCGTGCGTCCCGAGCCAAACGCAGTGCGAGGCGATCCGCGTCAGCTCGCCCTGAAGCACGCGGACGACCTGCGCGCGCGGCGGGATGCGGTCGGTGAGCCCGAGCAGCTTTTCGACGGCGAGCGCGTAGCAGAGCGCGTTGGAAGACGGCGCGAGATAGTCCATCCGCTCGATGACCGTCTGCGCCTGCGTCCAGAAGAGGCCTTCGGCGCTCTTCTCGATTCCGGTGTGGAGATAACCGATCTCCGGATCGACCTTGACGACGTTCTCGCTGTCGATCTCGAGCACGAGCTGCAGAACGCCGTGGGTTGACGGGTGTTGCGGACCCATTGAAAGCACCATCGTGTTGCCGGTTTGGCTGACGATGTCGGGCACGGGCATCGCAGGCGAGCTCACGTGGATTCGCTTTCCGTATCCGCGGCGATACCTGCGCGGGCTCGCTTCACTTGCTCTTGCAACGCTTCGAGCGTACGTCCTGAGGGCGGGGTTCCCGCTACGACGTTCGTCTTGTTTGCAAAAGCCGGACGGGGAGCGCGCTCGCGCGCCGGGCCCCGCATCGGATAGTCCTTACGTAGCGGATGGCCCTCCCAGTCGACCGGCATTTGAATCCGGCGCAGATCCGGGTGGCCGTCGAAGACGAGCCCGAAGAGATCGTAGACTTCCCGCTCGGCCCAATCGGCGGACTTCCAGAGCCCGGTGGCCGTCGGCAGCGCTTGCCCTTCGTCGACGCCGCAGAGAATGCGGACGCGCTTGGGCTCCCCGACCTCCGCGACGCTCGCGGGCTTGGGCGCAAGCTGCAGCAGGTGATAGACGACGTCGAAGCGCGGACTGCGGCCGAGATAATCCACCGCACCGAGATCGAGCAGCATCGTATAGCCTTCCGCTTTGAGCGCCGCGAGGCGCGCGGCAAGTTGGGAAGGCACGAGGCGCTCGATGAGGGCATCGTCGATCGGCGGGCGTAGACTCGGCGGGTCGATCGCGGCACCCGCGATCGGCGGAGTTTGAGTGCTAGGCATCGTCCGTTCTCTTAGTCTTAGTCGTTAGGCTCGCGCCAGAATGCCGCCACGGCCGCCCTCACGGATCTGCTGCTGAATCAGGTTGACCGCGTAGAGCAGCCCGTCGGGAGTCGGCGGGCAGCCCGGAACGTAAACGTCTACCGGAATGATCGTGTTGACGCCTTGAATGATGGCGTAGTTGTCGAAGATGCCGCCCGAACTCGCGCAGGCGCCCATCGAGATCACCCACTTCGGATCGGCCATCTGATCGTAAAGGCGTTTGACGACGGGACCCATCTTCTGAGCAACGCGTCCCGAGACGATCATCAGATCGGCTTGGCGCGGGGAGCTGCGGAAAACCTCCGAGCCCAGTCTCGCGATATCGTACTCCGAGGACGTCACGGTCATCATCTCGATCGCACAGCAAGCCAGGCCCATCGTCAGCGGCCACACCGACGAGCTCTGCGCCCAGCGCGCGACGTCATCGAGCCGCGCGAGCATAAAGTGACCGGGGCTTACCGCCATACGAAGCCGCCTTTCTTCCACACGTAGGCGTAGCCGATCGCGAGGACCACGATAAAGACGACCATCTCGAGCAATCCGAAGACGCGCAACGCGTGCATCTGCACGGCCCAAGGATAGAACGAAGCTGCCTCAACGTCAAAGATTACGAACAGCATCGCGATCAAATAAAACCGAACCGGGAAACGTCCCGCAACCGGGGAGGTCGGTTCGACGCCGCATTCGTACGCTTCGCGCTTGTGAGCATTTGGCTTGGCGCGCCCGAGCAAGCCGGGTAAGACGCTGAAAAATAAAGCGGCCCCCACCGCGACGCAGAGGTAGATCGCAACCGGTCCGTAGGGATTCATCTCTCTGGAAAGCTTTGTGCAAATCGCGGGTCATACCTGTCCTGGGGGGGACACAACGCGCTCCTAAACGTACACTTGCTCATGCGGTATGCCGTCCTTGGATTGCTCATCCTCTTCTCGCTCGGAGACGGATGCTCGCCGCCGCCAAATGTCGTAGGCGTTCAAGATTACGGACGCGTCACCGGGCGCGTGCTCGATGCGATGACGAACCGGCCCATCGCAAACGCACTCGTCTCGGTAGGCTCGGTCTACACGGCCCGAGCCGATGCAACGGGCGCATTCGACCTCCGCACGGTAGCCGGCGACCAAACCATCACCGCCCGAGCCCCCGGTTTCGGCACCGCAACGGCGGATGCGACGATTCCCAAAGACGCGACCGTCTCGATTGGGTACATCCGCTTGGTTGCATTAACGGCGCCCGTCGGCCAGCCGACCCTTCAGCCGCCGCCGATTCCGACACCAGCGCCGACCGCGACCCCCTCGGCCGCGGTGAAGCCCTCGGCGTCGACGGCTCCGGCCGCGAGTCCCGCGCCGGCTTCGGCCGCGCCGGGATCGGCCGCTCCAACCCCGAGCGCCTCCACCGAACCTCTTTAGAGCGGTTCGCAATCGATCGGCTTGCCGATCGCGCGAAGGTCGACGGCGCAGCCGGCGACCACTAAATAGACGTGCGCCGCGCGCCTCGCGAGCCGCTGCACCATTCGTCCCATCGCGTCACGCGATAGTCGCCCGGTCGCGACGACCGGCACGACGTCCCAGCCGATCTGTTCGCTGACCGCGACGACCGAGGCGCGCGACGAGAGCATCGCGTCGACGAACGCGGCCGCCTCCTCGTCGAGTGCCGTCGCGAAGACGTTATAGTCGATCTCGAGCAGATCGATGCGCGCCGCGACGCGCGTCTCCAACCACGTGCCGAGCGAATCGACGAGCAGGCATGCACTGGCCGGGGCATCTCGGAAGAGCGCGAGCTGCGCCTCGGGCGCCAGCGGAGCGGTCTCGACCGTGCGCCAGGCCGCCGGGCGGTCGCGGACGTGCCGCATGAGCCGGGCGCGCCATTCGATATCTTCGGGCGCTCCGGCCGCAGTGGCGACGTACGTCACATCGCACCCGCTGTCCAACGCGAGGCGCACCGCGAACGCGCTTTTTCCCGAACTCACCGGGCCTGTTACGAAAATGACGGCCATCGTTCGGAGCGGTCTTCGCCGCACGACCCGGAGCGGCTTGCCGCCCGCCCGCGCCGAACCTCGCCCGTCAATGGCGATCAACATCCTCAGCGTCGCGGCGGGCATCATCCTGGTCGTGCTGACCCTCAACGATATCTTTCAGTCGGTCGTCGTTCCGCGCGCCACCGGACGGCGCTTCCGCATCAGCTTCTACGTCTGGCGTACCGCGTGGCGGATATGGCCCACGGTGTCGTGGCAACTCTATCCGAACGACGGCGATCGCCGCGAAGATCTCTTGGCGCTCTTCGCACCCTTCATGCTGCTCGGACTGATCGGACTCTGGGTCGCGCTGCTGATCTTCGGGTTCGGGCTGATGTTTTGGGGTCTGCGCGCGGGCCTCAGTTCTTCCAATATATCCTTCGCGACGGCGCTTTATTTCTCGGGAACGTCCGTCCTGACGATCGGCTTCGGAGACGTCGTCGGGCGGGCCGGAGCAACGCGGCTGGTCTCCGTCCTGGCGGGACTCGGCGGCCTTTCGCTGCTCTCGATCAACACGGCGTACTTGTTCGCGATTTTCGGCTCGTTTCAGCAGCGCGAGACCTTCGTCGTCACGGTCGCCGCACGCGCCGGCACGCCGCCGAGCGGCGTCAACTTATTGGCGATCGCCGGATACTCGCTGACCCGGGAGGATCTGCCGGCATTGATGGTCGACGCTCAACGCTGGTCGGCTCAGTTGATGGAGAGCCATCTCGCGTATCCCGTGCTGGGTTTCTTCCGCTCGAGCCACGACGATCAGTCCTGGGTCGGTACGCTCGGCACGTTGCTCGACGCGGCGACGCTGCTCATGACGACCGTCGAGGGCGAAAGGGACGGTCAAGCGCGTATTTTTTACAACGTCGGACGCCACGCGACTCGCGATCTCGCGCACTATTTTCGATTCGGCGACGCCGACCAAACGGTCGGCATCGAACGTACGGAATTCGATCAGGCCTGCGATCGCCTCGCGGCCGCAGGCTACACGGTCGGCGACCGAAACGAAGCATGGCTCCGCTTCGGCGAGCTCCGCTCGGCGTATGCCTCAAATCTCAACGAGCTGGCGCGCTTCTTCATGATTCCCCCGATCGCGTGGATCGGCGATCGATCGAAGATCACGCTTTCGGCGCATCTTTGATCGTCGCGAGCCTCGCTCGGATCGCGGCCCGCAGCGCCGGCAGCCCTTCCTTCGTCCGCGCGCTCACGTAGATTGCGTCTTGCTCTGCGGCCTCGGGCACCATCCGGTCCGATTTATTGAAGATCACCAGACGCGGGGCGCCGTCGAGTTCGAGTTCGCTTAGAATTGCGTCGACGGCGCTGCGCTGCCGCTCCCATTGGGGGTTGCTCGCATCGAGAACGTGCAACATCAAATCGGCCTCTCCCAGTTCCTCGAGGGTTGCACGAAATGCGGCCACGAGATCCTTCGGGAGATTCGTGATAAAGCCGACGGTATCGGCCAGCCGGACGTATTCGTTGGTTGCCAGGAAGGCGCGGCGAATCGTCGGATCGAGCGTTGCGAAGGGCTGGTCGGCGACGAGCGCGTCGCCGTGCGTCATCGCGTTGAGCAGCGAGGACTTCCCGACGTTCGTGTATCCGACCAGGGCGACGAGCGGTTCGCGATGCGACCTGCTGCGGCGCAGCGTGCGCTGACGAGCGATACCGCGAAGGCCCTCGGTCAGCGTCGAGATGCGCTGGCCGATGCGGCGCCGGTTGACCTCGAGCTTCGTCTCGCCGGGCCCTCTCGTGCCGATTCCGCCTCCCAAGCGCGAAAGATCGGCGCCGATGCCGATCAGGTTCGACTGACGATAGCGAAGCTGGGCGAGCTCGACCTGCAGCTTGCCCTCGCGGCTTCGCGCATGACGCGCGAAGACGTCCAGAATCAGCATCGTCCGGTTGACGATAGGCACCGGTACGACTCGTTCGAGGTTCTTGCGCTGACGCGGACGCAGATCGTTGAGAACCAGCAAGAGTTCCGCGCCGTCCTCGCGCGCTCGCTCGGCTATTTCGGTCGCTTTGCCGCTTCCAATGAGGGTCGCCGGGTTGACGCTCTCGCGACGCTGGACGATACGGTCGAGGATCGTTGCCCCCGCAGCTTGTGCCAAGGCCTCGAACTCCTCGAGCTCGGCTTCGAGCGTCTCCCGGAGCGCGCGGGTTTCCACTGCGACGACGAGTGCGCGCTGCATCAAGGCTCGCGCACGGCGATCGGCTCCAACCGCGCGATTAGCCAGCGAATCGCGTCGTTGTATTGCGGTCCCGGACGTTCCAAAAGATCGGGTTGCGCTTCATAGACTCGGCCCAAGCGCACCGCGCGCAGGCTGCGCCAGGGCTGCCGGTCGAGCGCCGAGTCGAGTTTGGCAATTCGATCGGCGACCAGCGCGTCGGGCTGGTTCATCACGAGCGTCTCCGCGCTGTATTGCGCGTAGGCCGCTTTCAACTGGGCGGCGTTGCGGCCGCCGGCGATCGCGATCAGTCTCGAAATATACGACGACGTGCCTGCGGTCCAAATTGGAGCGGCCTGCAAGACGACGAAGACGCGCGGATGCCAGGCGAACCGCTGCGCGCGCTGTGCGAGCGCCGCCGTCTCCCGCTGCAAGCGTGAAACCGCAACTCGCGCCTCTTTGACGTGGCCGGTGAGCACGCCGATCGTTAAGAGGTTCGAAAAGATCTCGTCGTAGCCGTCGTCCGATAAGAGCACGACCCGCAAGCCTGCTCGACGCAAGGGCTCGACGAGCCGGGACTGCGAGGGGATCCCGAGCACGAGCGCGGGACGCAGAGCCACGATCCCTTCGGTGTTGACGCTGTTGGCGTCGGAGACTCGCGGCAGCGCCGCGGCGCGAGGGTCGTCGGTAAAGGCGGAGACGGCGGCGAGCTTGCCGCCTGCGCCGAGCGCATAGACGTCGTCGGCGAACGATGGCACGAGCGTGACGACCCCGCCGCCGGCAGCCGGTTTCGCGCCGGCGCACGCGGCAAGCAGCGCCACGAGGAAAAGGGTACACGCACGGATCTGCACAATTGGCCATTCTACGTTTTGCGCGGGAAGCCGGTGAGAAGCCGGCACGGTCGCGCCACTGTAAGCGGGGAGCCGCCCGAAGTCACTGTCCGGCAACGGATGGGAAGGCTCGGGCACCGGCAACGATCCGCGAGTCAGGATACCGTCGCAAAACATTCGAGCACGTCCACCTCGCGTCAGGGAAAGGATTGCGATGTTTCCATTGATCGCCGCGTTGATCGCGGCCGTTTCGTCACCGTCACCCTCACCGTCTCCCAGTCCCTCGGCCGTCCCCGAGATCGCGCACGTCGTCACGAGCGATCGAGGCCTCGAGTCCGCGCAGCGCACCGCTCGAACGACCTACGTCGTCACGAACGCCCAGATCGCCGAACAGGGCGCCCGCACCGTCGCGGATGCGCTCGCATCGGTCCCCGGTGTCGACGTCGTGCGCTACGGCGGCTTCGGCGCCGTGGCCAGCATCGGAATTCGCGGCAGTTCGTCGGAGCAGGTTCTCGTGCTCGTCGACGGCTTGCCGACCGCCGGCGGTCAGATCGACGACGTTGACCTCGAGCAGATGCCGACCAGCGGAATCGACCGCATCGAGGTCGTCGAGGGCGGCGGCTCGACGCTCTATGGCTCCGGCTCGATCGGCGGCATCATCAACATCATTACCGCACCGGTGCCGGCCAACATCAAGGCTACGGTTGCGACCGGCTCGTTTAACGAGCAGACCTTTCAGCTTCAAACTCCCTACTTCTCCTTTCAACGAACGTACGCCACGAACGATTATTCCGTGGAGAACGCGCCGAACCGGCAAAATGCCCAGGCGGGACTGACCGGCTTCGCCGCGCGTTACCAGCACACGGTGGGAGCGGTCGAGCTCACGTTGAGCGGCAATCTCGCCGACTCTCTGGTCGGAACGCCGGGACAGCTCGGCTTCTTCTCTCCGACGAGCGAACAAGGCAGCATCAATCGTAACCTGCAGCTCCAAGCGCAAACGCACGGCCAACGCTCCGTTGCGTCGCTGCAGATCGGCGCTTCTTCAGCCGATCTTTCGTACACGTGTAACACACCGGTTGACTCGAACTGCCCTAACTCGTTTTATCCAACGCCGAGCCCCGGCTCGGCATCGAATCCGCCGTACGCGCAGATGCTCTACGATCAGCACGCGATGGCGAGTCTTCGAGACGTCGTCGGCGACGCTCGCCTGCGCCTGGTGTACGGCATAGACTTAATGCGGGGCGACGCCCGAGTCGACCAAGGTACCGGCGGAGGCTCTCCCTCAGCGGCCGATAACACGCCCGTCTTCGACGCGTACGCGCAGACCGCGGCCTACGTGCAATCGCAGTGGTTTGCCGCTAATGGCGACCAGATCTACGCGGGCTTGCGCGGGGAGCGCGACGGCGGCTTGGGCGGAGCGTACTCGCCTTCGATCGGCGGCATCGTTCATCTGGCCGGCCCATTGCAGTTGCGCTTGAATGCGGCGACCGCTTTCCGCGCGCCGACGGCCGAGGAGCTGTACTATCCCGGTTTCTCCAATCCCAATCTCGCGCCCGAACGAACTCGAGTAGGCGACGCGACGCTCGCCGACCCGGCACTCTGGGGCGGTGTCAGCCTCGGCTGGTTTACGACCAGCGGATCGAACCTGATCGTTTCGCCTCCGCCGTTCTACATTCCGGAAAACGTCGGGCGTGCGTCGATTCAGGGAATCACGCTCGTCGCCCAGACGCCGCCGCAGCACGGTCTGATCGCAAACGTCGGGGTCACGAACCTGTATCGCGCGCAGGATCTCGATACGCAATCGCGCTTGCCGGGGCGCGGACCCGTCTTTGCGGTGACGGCTGGGCTGCGGTATCGCGCGCTGGGGGCCAGCCGATTCGACGGCTTTGCCATCGAAGCGCGAACGCAAGGGCCTCAGGAGGCGCCGGATCCATTTCTGTCGCCGGCCTATGCGGTCTACGAACCGTTGACCTTTACCCAAGTCGACGCGTACGCCAGCTATCGGTTGAGCCCGCTGCTGCTCGTCGCACTACGCGGTTACAACCTCGGAAACGATCGCTACGCGCTCTACGCGGGATATCCGATGCCGGGACGCTCCTTGGGCCTCGAGCTTCGTACCCGGTGAAAGTCGCCGCGCTGGTCCTCCTGCCGATCGTGGCGGCAGCGCTCAGCCTTCTCGTCGGAGCAGCGCCGCTGCAGCCCGGCGCGGTCGCCTTCACGCTTCTTCATCCCAGCGCGCCGGGAACGCTGCACACGATCGTTTGGCAACTTCGTCTGCCTCGCGTCTGCATCGCCGCAACGGTCGGGGCGTCGCTTGCGCTCTGCGGAGCGCTGTTGCAGGGGATGCTGCGCAACCCCCTCGTCGATCCGTACCTCACGGGCGTTAGCGCCGCGGCCGCGGCGGCGATTGCGGTCTCGATCGTCGCCGGCGTTTCCGCGGCTGCTTCACCCGCGATCGGCTTCGTCGCAGGCTTAGGGGCAGCGTTGCTGGTCGCCGCGTTGGCGCGGCGTGGAGACGGCATCGACTCCAACCGGCTGATACTCGCAGGCGTTTCGCTTTCGACGCTCTTCGCCGCGATCGTCACGCTCGCGGTCGTGCGCGCGCAATCGACCGAGTACGCAAGCACCGTCGTCGCCTGGCTTGCGGGTTCGATGGCGGGCCGCGGCTGGCCGGACCTCGCGGCGGCTGCGCCATACGTCGCGGCCGGCACGCTCCTCGCGCTTTCGGCGGCGGCGCCGCTCAACGCACTGAGGATCGGCGAGCTGCGCGCACGCAGCATCGGCCTCAACGTCGCGGGCGCGCAATGGGTAATGCTTGCAGCGTCGTCGCTGTTGGCGGCGAGCAGCGTCGTGCTCGCCGGGCTCGTCGGTTTCATCGGGCTGATCGTTCCCCACCTCGCGCGCCGCGTCGTCGGCTCCGATGCCCGCGTGCTGCTGCCGGCCTGCATCTCCATCGGCGCGGCGTTCTGCATGTGCGCCGATACGATTTGCCGGAGAATCGTCGCTCCTGCCGAGCTGCCGATCGGAGTACTCTTGGCCTTCATCGGCGTTCCAACGTTTCTCTATCTCTATCTGCGTCCTGCCACGCAACGCGGAAGTCTCTAATGATCGAGCTTCGCGGAGTCGAACTCTCCGTCGGCGGCCGGCCGCTTCTCGAGCGCATCGACGCGAACGTCGCGCCCGGCGAGTTCGTCGCCGTTCTCGGGCGAAACGGTGCCGGCAAGACGACGCTTCTGCGCGCGATCGCGGGCTTGCACCGCACGGCCTCGGGAGCGATTCTCATCGACGGCCGGCGGAGCGAATCGCTTCGCACGCTCGAACGAGCAAAGCGCATCGCGTTCGTGACCGGCGACGAAGTCTTTCTCGAAGCATTGCACGTGCGCGACGTGGTCGCAATCGGGCGCTTCGCGCATCATCGGTGGTGGCAATGGCACGCGGCCAAAGAAGACGAGAAGGCGATCGCGCGCGCGCTCGCGGCCGTCCACCTCGAAGGTCTTGCCGAGCGGCTCTTTTCGACGTTGAGCGCCGGCGAGCGCCAGCGCGTCTGGATTGCGCTCGGTCTCGCCCAAGAGACGCCGATCCTGCTGCTCGACGAGCCGACCAGTCATCTCGACGTAGCCGTCGCGCACGAGATACTCTCACTGCTTCGCGGTCTTGCGCAGCGTGGAAAGAGCGTCGTATGCGCGCTTCACGACGTCAACGAGGCTGTGGAATACGCTGACCGCGTCGCGCTTCTGGGCGACGGGCGGCTGCTTGACGATCTCTCCGCCGCAAGCATTGCGGGATGGAAGGCTCCTGCAGGAGACGTACGGGATCGCCTTCACCCTTCGCAGCGCTTTGCTACCGCTTCTTGAGCATCCTCACGTCTGAACCGAGCACCCAGCGGGCGGCGCCGCGCGAGCGACCGCTCGTCACGATGACGCCGACTGCAGATTCCGGTATCGTGAAGAGCGGCGAGGTCACGTAGTCCGGGATACACGAGATGACGTCCGCGTGCGTCCCCGGCGCGACCAAAAGCGCGTGCGGCAGCAATGCCTGCGCGACGTCGAACGTAGCGGCATGATAGGCGCGCAGCCGCGCGCGTGAATCCCACATCAATACGGAGGGATCGTCCGTCGTGCTGTAGAGCACCACGTGCTCGCCTTTTTGCGCCCGGCAATCGGCCGCCGCGCGCGACGTTAGCACGATCAGGCACCCGGCGAAAATCAACAGCGCCTTACGCGCCATCGGACCCGGTCCGCAAAACACGAATTGCCAGAATCGCCAGATCGTCGCGGACGCGGCTTCCGCCCCGTTCGCGCACGCGCTTGACCAAATCGTCGGCGAGTGTCTGGGCCTCGGTGCCGGCCTGGGCGATCGCTTCCATCGCGCCCTTGTCGCCGAGCTGCTCTCCGGCTTGGTTCCGAACCTCGGTCAAACCGTCCGTCGCCAAGACGAGCGTGTCTCCGGGCCGTAAGACGATCGTTCGCGACTCGAACGGTTCGTCCATAACGCCGAGAACCGGGCCGGTCACGTCGAGCGCGATGACGCCCTCGGGACGGCGCACGAAGATCGCGTCGTGGCCGGCGCTCGCATACGTCAATCCGAAATGGTTCGTATCGAGCACGCCGACGAACATCGAGGCGAAGAGGTACGGATCTTCGACGGCCTTCGAGAGCACGACGTTGAACTCGGCGAGGATCGCCGCAGGCGCACTGTCGCGCAGCGCGATCGCGCGAACCATGAACTTGACGAAGGCGGTGAGCACGGCGGCATCGACGCCCTTGCCGCTGATATCGGCGATCAGCAGCAGGGCACGATCCGCCGAGAGACGGTAGATATCGAACACGTCGCCGCCAACCGCAAGGTGGCTCGTCGCCGAAAGGTACGCGCTGCCGATGTCGCAGTTGGGCAGCGGCGTCGATTCGCTCCGGAACGCACGCTGGAGGATCCGCGTGAAGCTGCGCTCTTCCTCGAGCTCGCGGTTCAGCTGCGAACGGAACGCGTTGAAAACGATGGCGAGCAGGCCGAAAACGAGCACCCACGAGACGCGAGCGTACGAGGAACGATCGAGCTCGTCTTGCGTGCTGCGAGCGAGATCGTCGCCGGTTTGCGCGAGTGCCCGGCGAATCGCCGCAACCGTCATGGTTTCGTAGTCGGAGAAGAGCTTGTTGCGCTTATCGAGCTCTTCGAGGCGTACGCGCGGATGCGCGAACAACGGCACGGCGACGCTGCTGCGCCATTCGCGCTGCAGGTTCGCGTAATCTCCGAGGAGCTGTCCCGCTCCGGTGAGCTGCCGCTGCTGCAAGGTCGCGTGGATCGCGCTTTCCTTCGCATCGTAGCCGGCGGACGCCGCGCGGTACTCGCTCCGGTAAAACGGGTCCCTCGTTAGAAGGTAGCCGCGCAGCGAGTTCTCTTCGTCGATTTGGAGGCGTAAGAGCTCCTCGAGGTCGATCTGCGCTTGCTGGATCTGCGACTGCCGCGCGAACGTGTTCGATATCGAGGAGCGCGTTTCAAACGTTCCCTGGATGGCGACGCCCAGCGACAAGAGCAAGAACGCCGTGAGTAACAGCGTTCCGGTGACGCGAACGAACGGCCCGTTCGTCACAAAGGCGTCACGAGCGTGCGGTCGAAGAACTGCGGGCGGTGCAGGACCCGATAGACTCCACGATTTTCAAATCCTACGACGTTCGGGGCGTTTATCCGTCTGAAATGAGCGATAACGTCGCCTACGGGATCGGCCGCTGCTTCGTACCGTTGCTGCGCTCGGGAGGCTCGTCGTCCGAACCGACCGTCGTGGTGGGGCGCGATATGCGGGCCTCCGGCCGGAGCCTGTTCGAGGCCTTCGCGCGGGGAGCTTCGGAGGCCGGGGCAGACGTCGTCGATATCGGATTGGTCTCCACGGACGCGCTCTACTTCGCCGTCGCGCAGTACGATGCCGACGGCGGCGTAATGATCACGGCATCCCACAATCCTGCCGCGTACAACGGCATGAAATTCACGCGCTCGCAAGCGCAAGCAATCTCGCTGGATACCGGGCTAGCGACGCTCCGCGACGAGCTGGTCGCCAACGTTTTTCCGCCACGGGCGGCAAAGAAAGGGAGCGTCGCTTCGCGCGACGTTCTCGACGACTTCGCCGAACACTGCCTCTCTTTCGTTGACCGCGCGAAGATCGAGCCGCTGCGAATCGCCGTCGACGCGGGCAACGGCATGGCGGGCGAGACGATCCCACACGTCTTTGCGAACCTGCCGTGTGAAATAGTTCCGCTGTACTTCGAGCTCGACGGCAGCTTTCCGAACCATCCGGCGAGCCCGATCGAGCCCGAGAATATGGTCGATCTGCAGGCCGCGGTCCTCGAGCGCTCCTGCGATCTCGGCGTCGCGTTCGACGGCGACGCGGACCGGATGTTTCTCGTGGATGAAAAAGGCGGCTTGATCGACGGCAGTACGGTAACCGCGCTCGTGGCGCTCACCACGCTCAAAAAGCACCCCGGCGCAAAGATCTTGTACAATATCATCTGCAGCCGCAGCGTTGGGGAGCTGATCGCGGCGGCGGGCGGAGTTCCCATTCGTTCAAAGGTCGGGCACTCAATTATAAAGGCGACGATGCGCGAGCAGGACGTCGTCTTCGGAGGAGAGCACAGCGGGCACTTTTACTTTCGTGACAACTGGTACGCCGACTCCGGCATGATCGCACTTCTCTCTTGCTTGGAGCTCTTCAGCGAGGCGTCGCGGCCGGTCAGCGAAATCATCGCGCCGATCGACACGCGGTTTCGGTCGGGTGAGATCAACAGCAAGGTCGCCGGCGCTGCAGCGAAACTCGTCGAACTCGAACGGCGCTATGCCGATGCCGACATCGATCGCCTTGACGGTCTGACGATCGAGTATCCGGACTGGTGGATGAACGTGCGGCCGTCGAACACCGAACCGTTGCTACGGCTTAACGTCGAAGGCGATTCGCGCGCGCTCATGGAGAAGCACCGCGACGAAGCCCTCGCCTTGATTCGAGGTTAAAGGCAATGTCTACGCAACTCTTAGGACCCGCTTTCGTAGCGGTGGGCGATGGAACGTCCACCTTTGGCCGCTTGGCCATCGAAAACGGTAGAATCGCCGGCGTGCTCGCCGCCGACGGGCCCTCCGACTACGCGCTTCCCGCGGGCAGCACGATCGCGCCCGGTCTGATTGACGTTCACACCAACGGCGCCGGTGAATATCTCTTCAACCGGGATCAAGGCAACGCGGTCGGCGTCGTTGCCGCCGCCTATCCGCAAACCGGTGCGACCGGCTTCGTTGCCGGCGTTATGACGGCTCCCTGGGAATCGATGCTTCACGCGGCCTACGAAATCGTCGAAGCGGCGAATCAACTCGAGGAGGACGATCCCAGCGGTGCTCGCTGTCTCGGCATTCACTTCGAGGGCCCGTTCCTCAACGCGAAGTTCCGGCGCATTCATCGCCACGAATGGCTGCTTCCGGCGGGCGCGGTGCGCGCGCAGGAGATGGTCGATGCGTGCAAAGGCGCCTGCCTCCTGGTAACGATGGCACCCGAGATCGACGGCGCGAGCGAAGCCCTGCGAGTCTTCTTAGAGAACGGCGTCGTCTGCTCGGCGGGCCATACGGGGGCCCGTTACCGCGAAGGAATGCTCGCCATAGGTTTGGGCTTCCGTTCGCTAACGCACGCGTTCAACGGAATGCCGCCGCTCGATCACCGCGATCCATCGATTCTGGCGGCGTTCATTCAGGACCGTCGCACGTTGGTTCAAGTGATCTGCGACGGTTTTCACGTTTCGCCGGTCATGGTCGACATTCTTCACCGCACGCTGGGCGATCGGCTGGTGCTCGTCACCGACGCAATGCCCGTCGCCGATCCCGGATATCACATCGAAGGCGGGGTCGTCCGCTCGGCCGACGGCACGATCGCCGGCAGCGCGCTGCGAATGGATGAGGCGCTGAGAAACTACATGTCGTACGCGCAGATCCCGTTCGCTCAGGCGATCGTCGCCGCAACGCACGCGCCGGCGAGACTGATCCGGCACGAAACGGAGATGGGACGCATCGCGCGCGGCTTGCGCGCCGACCTGTCGTTCTGGGATAAGGACTACCGCGTCATCGCGACGATGGTCGGCGGACGCTTCGTCTACGGTACGATCGAAGTCGCTGCCTAGGCTCCCAGCAGCCAACGCTACTCGGTGTCGACCGGTTTCCCCGACGCCGGCTGGCGTTCGAAGTACGTGCGCGAATATTTCGTCGAGATCGGCGTAAATCGCCGCGGCTTTTGCTTGAAATCGAAGCATTCCCAGATGCTGGTCGCGCGCATGTCCGTCGTGCCGATGCGTTTGAGGCCGAAGGTATCCTCGATGAACCGCAGGATGCTGCCGAACTCGTACTGTCTGTGGTTGATGAAGCCGCCGGCCGAGCCTCCGCGGCGAGCCCAAGGGGAGACGACGAGCATCGGTACGCGGAACCCAAGACCGCCCGCGTTGTCGAAAAACGGCGGAGGCTCGTGATCGTAGAAACCTCCCCAGTCGTCCCAAACGACGATGACGGCCGTCGTTTTCCAGTAGGTGCTTTGACCGACCGCATTGACGAGGGTCGCGACCCACGACGGTCCGGTATCCGAGTGATTGCCGGGATGATCGGAGTTGAGGACGTCGGGAACGACCCACGACATCGCCGGCAGCGTGCCGTTGCGGATGTCTTGAAGAATGCGGTTGGGCGAGGTGGTGACGTTGGTGGACCACTGCGGGCCTTCGCGAACGGCTTTGATGGCGTCGAAGGCGTTCCATAACGAGCCGGAACCGTAATGGACCGACGGTGAATAGTACTTCCACGATACCGATTTCTCATCGAGCACGTCGCGCAGCGTTGGATAGCTCATGCACGGAAAGGGCCCGCGTTGGTAGAGGAATTTGAGCTTCTCCGGCGCGTGGACGGTGATACCCGGGCCTTCGAGCACCGACGTCGTGGTCATCACCGGCTTCTTCGGAGCGTCGCAGCCCCACGGCGAGTGCGACGGAAAATCAACCAGACTCTCCCACCCATTGATCGCGGTGCCGCCGGCAATGAGGTCTTGATGTGCGGTGAAACTTCCGCTGCCTTGCGTCTGAAACATATGGTCGGCAAGCACGTATTGCTCCGCAATATCCCAGTACGGTTGAATCTGAGCGTGCTTGACGTACTGATAAGGACGCGTTTTCGCCTGGCCGGTGCACGCACCGCTGAGGCCTTCGAGTTCGAATCCATCCATTTTTCCGCCGTCGTAGTCGCGCAGATATCCATCCCAGGAATGGCCGAGATCGCACGGCTCCGAAAGGTTTGCGGCGTGCAGCTCGATCGTTCGGCCACGCGTGCCGACGCCGGTTGTGGTTCCGTCGGCCCCCGGGAAGGTTGCGAAGAAATCGTCGAAGCTGCGGTTCTCTTGAACGATCAAAACGACGTGCTCGATATGCGCGGTGCCTGCGCCGGGCAACGCGGCGGGGAGAATGCCCGCGCCGGTGCCCACGCGCGCACCGCCCGAACAGCCGGCTAGCGCCGCGACGCAGAGCACCCCAAGGCGAAGGTTGGTGTTATTGCCCCTCGGCGTACGCGTACTCCGTCTCGCCGGTGGTCCGCTGGGCCGCGGAGCGCAGCATGACGACCGCCGCATAGATCACCACCGCGACGACGATCCAGCGAAGCGTAACGAGATTCATCTGCTTGATCCAAAAGGCGGCGATGAGAACGCCCGGTATCCCGCCCAGCGTCAAACCGAGGGCGGCGCGCATCGAGAACGCGTCGAAGCGGATGAAACGCAGGCTCGCGATCGGCATCAAGAACGCGCACGACGCCATCATGATCGGAAAGGCGGCGATCGGATTCATGCCGAGCAGGCTCACCATGATCATGCACGGGGCGTAGAGCCCGATCCCGATCGTCATCAGCGCGCCTAAACAAAAACTGACGAAGATGCCGATCCACAGCCGCGCTCCTTCGAGCCCGAGCCCGGATCCGACCAGACCGAACTGGCTGCCCTTGAGGTTGCTCATGATGAAGAGTACCGCCGCGGCAAGCAGAGCGGTGCCCATGCCGATCTGCACGTAACGCCGAGGCAGCCGCGCGACGAAACCGGCACCGAGCCAAGCCCCGGCGACCGAGGCGAGGATCAGTAAAATCAACGTGCGAGGTTCGACCGAGACGATCGTGATGAAAATCGCGGCCTCCACAACCGTCGGCAGCGAATGGCCGACGTTGAGCGTTCCAGGGATCTTCTCGTCCGGAACGAGCCGCAGAAATTTGAACAACGACGTGGTCGTGGCAAACGAGCCGATGCCCAGCGTGTCGAAGAAGTTGGTCAGAAAGCCAATCGCCGCGCCGATCAGGCCCCGCATCGGATGGGGCATCAGCGGACGATGCCGCGGCGATGCCCGGACGAGCGCTACGATGAGCGCGAGCGCAACGACAACCAGGCCGATGGAGAGAATCGTGCGGACGGTCATTGGAAAGCAACCGTACGCCCACAACTCGCCACGGCCTGCTTAGGAACGGCTAGCGCGCTTTTTCATCGACCGTTGACGCTTCAACGAATCGCTTGGCGCGTCAAATCGACGGGGAGATCCCAGGGAACCTAAACGGCGATCTCTTTGGTCGCCGCAGCATTGAAATATGCGGCTTTCGGATGGTGCATCACGATCGCTGCGGTTGACTGCTCCGGTACGATTTGGAACGCCTCCGTCAGCGTTACGCCGATCTTTGCAGTGGCGTCGAGCAATCGGAAGACGGTTGCGTGTTGGTCGAGGTCCGGACAAGCACCGTAGCCCCACGAATAGCGCTTTCCGCGCGACGCAGGCAGCCCCAACTCGCGACGAATGTTGCGATGCGCGTATTCGGCGAGCGCTTCGGCTGACTGCACCGAGAAACCGTGCAGGAAGTACGATTCGCTGTAGTCGCCCGCTGCTTGCAAGCGTTCGATCTGCGCACCGGCGTCGCGCCCCACGGTAACGACTTGCAGGGCCACAACGTCGCTGCCCGCTCCGTTGCGGGGCTCGCGCAGGTAGTCGGCCAGGCTGAGGTGCTCCCCACCGGCTTGGCGCGGAAATGGAAAGCGCGCGATCTCGCGATCGGGCGCGATGGGATCGTAAACGAGGACCTCGTTACCCAAGCCGGCCGCGGGGAAGTAGCCGTAGACGACGGCCGGCTGGATCAACCGTTCGCGCGGCGTTTCCGCTTGATAGCGCGCCAGCCGCGGTTCGAACTCCGTGCGCACGAGCTGTTCGAACGCTTCGCCCTTCGTATTCGCCGCGCCCCACGAGAGACGGTAGAGGCTGCGCAGATCGAAGCACGCCCACAGCTCTTCAAAGTCGATCTCTTCGAGCGTGCGAACGCCCCAAAACGGAGGAACGGGGACGGGCGCGAGCTCGGTTTTGACCGCTGAAATCGACGGCACGCGCGAGGCCGGAACCGCGGCGCGACGCTCCCGCTGGGCGAGCGCTTCGCGCTTGGTTCGTTCCAGGAGATCCGATCGCTTTTGCGGATCGCTGGTGAGCGCGTCGACGAGCTCGAGCCCCTCAAATGCGTCTTTCGCGTAGAACACGCCGGGTTCGAAGAATCGCGCGCCGCCTTGCAGCAGCGCGATGCGGCGCCCGAAGTCCCGGTTGATCGCGGCCCCGCCGATGATGACCGGGAACGTCAGTCCACGGACGTCTTGCTCTTCGAGACAGACCGGCATCTGTTTGCTGGTCGAGACCAGAAGCGCCGAAAGGCCGATTGCGTCGGCGTTGACCTCGATGGCCTTCTCGAGTATCGAGCTCATCGGGACTTGCTTGCCGAGGTCGTGCACCGTATAGCCGTTGTTCGCCAGAATCGTGTGCACCAAGTTCTTTCCGATGTCGTGCACGTCGCCGAAGACGGTCGCCAGCACGATCGTTCCTTTCGTCGCGCCCTCAGATCGTTCGAGGAACTGCTCCAGATGCGCGACGGCTCGCTTCATCACCTCGGCCGATTGCAGGACGAATGGCAGAATGAGGTCGCCGCGGCCGAAACGGTCGCCGACGTCCTTCATCGCCGGGAGGAGGATCTCGTTGAGCACGTCGACGGGCGTGCGCGCCAGCAATGCCTCGTCGATGGCCTTCTCGATGCCGTCCTTGCGCCGCCGCAAGATCGCCTGATGGATCCGTTCTTCGACGGCGACGTCTTGCTCAAGCGATTCCGCCGCGTCGGCGCGCTCGCCGCCGGGACGCCCTTCCGCGCGCGCGGCCTCGAAATATTCGATGAGGCGCGGCAGCGCCTCGGGACGCCGATTGAGGACGAGATCGTCGCACATCTCCCGCACCTCGGCTTCGATCTCGAAGTACGGGACGATCTCTTTGGCATAGACGAGCGCGCAGTCGAGACCGGCTTCCACGCAGTGGTGGAGGAATACCGAGTTGAGCACCGCGCGCGCGTCGGGGCGCAGGCCGAAGGAAACGTTCGAGATTCCCAGCGACGTCAACGATCCGGGCAGCTCCCGTTTGATCGCGCGAATGCCCTCGATCGTTTCTACCGCCGAATCGGCGAACTCGGGATCGCCGGTAGATAACGTAAACGTCAGCGCGTCGAAAATCAGTGCTCCCGGCGGCAGTCCGTATTCGCCCACGACGATCTCGTAGATGCGGCGCGCGACTTCGAGTTTGCGCTGCGCGGTCTTCGCCATCCCCGCTTCGTCGATCGTCAGCGCGACGACCGCGGCCCCGTGTTCTTTTGCCATGGGCAGAATAACGTCGATCTTCGAACGCCCCGCCTCGAGGTGGACGGAGTTGAGGATTGCGCGGCCCGGATAGTTTTCGAGCGCGGTCTGCATCACCTTGGGCTCGGTCGAGTCGATCGCCAACGGCGCTTCGATCGATTGCGCGAGGCGTCGCACGAGCGTCCGCATCTGCTCGTCCTCGTCGGCTCTTTCGGTTAACGCAGCGCACACGTCGAGCACGTGAGCGCCGCCTTCGACTTGCTGGCGCGCCAGCAAGATGATATCGTCGTAGCTCTCCTCGAGCAGCAGACGCTTTACTCGGCGCGAGCCCTGGGCGTTGATGCGTTCGCCGACCAGAAGCGGACGCGGCTCTTGTTCGAGGGAGGTGGCGGTGATCGCCGAGGCGGCTTCTTGCGCGCGCTCGACGCGCGGCCTCGCGCGCCGCTCCACCGATGCGACGGCATCGCGCAGCGCGGTGATGTGCGCGGGCGTCGTTCCGCAGCATCCGCCGACTGCGTTGACGCCGAAATCGCGAACGAAGGCGCTCAGCTCGGCGGCAAGCTCTTGCGGACTCTCCGGGTAGATCGTTTCGCCCTGCGGCCCCATCAGCGGCAGGCCCGCGTTCGGAACGACGCTGACGAAGCAGCGCGAGTTCTCGCAGAGAAAACGGATCGAATCGCGCATCTGCGCGGGACCCGTCGAGCAGTTGAGCCCGATGACGTCGATCGGAAGCGCGTCGAGCGTCGCCCGAATCGCGCGGATGTCGGTTCCGAGCAACATGCGGCCTTCGGTGATGAGGGTCGGCTGTGCCTGAATCGGAACGCGCCGCAATCCACGCTCGAACTCGAGCACGATCCCCGCGATTGCCGCCTTGAGTTCCAGCATGTCCTGCATCGTCTCGAGCACGAGGAGATCGGCACCGCCCTCGACCAGCGCCCTCGCCTGTTCGCCGTAGGTTTCCCGCAACTTCGCGTAGGTGATGTTGGAGAGCGTCGGATCCGAGGACGAGATCAGCATTCCGGTCGGCCCCATCGAGCCCGCCACAAAGCGCCGCTGCGCCGTCGAGAACGCATCGCAAGCCTCGCGGGCGATCGCCGCGGCGCGGTAGTTGATCTCGTACGTTTGCTCGCCGAGGCCGTATTCTTCGAGCTTGATCCGCGAAGCGGTAAAGGAATCGGTCTCCACGACGTCGGCGCCCGCAGCGAGATAGGACTCGTGAATCGAACGCACGATGTCGGGGCGCGTGAGGACGAGCACCTCGTTACAGCCGGCCATCGCTGCGCCGCCGAAGTCCGAAGGCGATAGTTCGAGCGCCATGAGCTGCGTGCCCATGGCGCCGTCGAAGATGAGCACGCGTTGCGCGAGCTGGCTCAGGTACTCAGACACGATCCCGGACGGCTATCTCCCCCACGGCAACACCGGCCCGATTATACACGGCCGGCCGCGCAAATCGAGCGAGCTGGGCGACTTTTTTCTCGTCGAGAACGCGCAGATGCGCAAGCGTGCTCACGAAGGCCGGCCCCCTCGCTCGCGACGCCCCATCGACGACCTTCGAGGCGAAACCGTAGCCCTCGGCGAGCGCGCCTGCACCCGCAACGCCCTCCGCGCCGGCCTTCGAGACGAGGTTCCCAACGCCGGCGATCATCAGTTCGGTATCGAACTGGCCGGTGCCGGCAACGTACTGTGGATATGCGAGCATGGCATCTCGGACGACTTCGAGCGCGCGCGCATCGGTGTCGCCGACCCCGCGCAGGGTCGCCAAACGCGCAAACGACCTTGCCGCGTTTCGCAATCCCGTCGCGTAAACCGGAATGCCGCATCCGTCAACGCCGAGCGGCCACGTCGCCGCGTCGTCGTCCGAAACTCGCGCGCACAGCGCGAGAATGCGCCGTTGCGCGGGATTGTCGACGCGAAGATACGTCGTAACGTCGGCGCCGATCGCCAGGCACAAAGCGAGGATTCCCGCGTGCTTTCCGGAGCAGTTGTTGTGAAGCGCGGTCGGCGCCGTGCCGGCGCGGCGCAACGCCGCGGCCGCAGCTTCATCGTACGGCGCATGCACGCCGCATTGGAGCGCCGATGCATCCAGGCCGATCTTCTGCAGAATGGACTCGACGGCCGCAACGTGGAACGGTTCCCCGGAATGTGAGGCCGTCATCACCGCGATCTCACGCGGTTCGAGCCCAAACCGCTCGGCGACGCCGCCTTCGATCGCTGCGGCGGCGATGAACGGTTTTGCACTAGAACGCAGGTAGACCGGCGATTCGACATCGCCGGCCTCCAACTGCACGCGTCCATTCTCATCTACCACGCAGGCCGCCACCCGATGGACGGACTCCACGCAGTCGCCGCGGGTTACGTCGACGAGCAGCTCCGGAGAGCTCAAACCAGCGCGGGTTCGACGATCGTCGCTTCTTGGTCGGCGAAGACCGGGTTACTCAGGTAGCGTTCGCCGGTATCGCATCCGATCGTGACGATAAGCTTTCCGCGCATCTCCGGCCGCTTCGCGACCTGCAGGGCGGCCCAAACGTTCGCGCCTGCGGAGATGCCGACGAGCATACCCTCCTCGCGAGCGAGGCGGCGCGCCATCGCGATCGCGTCGGCATCGGTAACGCGAATGACTTCTTGATAGACGTCCGTATTGAGAACCTTCGGAACGAAGCCCGGGCCGGTTCCTTGAATCTTGTGCGGGCCGGGTTTGCCGCCGGAAAGAACGGGCGACGCGTCGGGCTCGACGGCGACAACTCGCACGCTGGGTTTTCTCGATCTCAAAACCTCACCGACGCCGGTAATCGTGCCGCCCGTGCCGACCGCCGAGACGATGGCGTTGACCGCGCCGTCGGTGTCGCGCCAAATCTCTTCGGCCGTCGTGCGGCGATGAATCTCCGGATTCGCGGGATTTTCGAACTGCCCGGGAACGAAATACTTTCCCGGCGACGCCGCAGCGATCTCGCCGGCACGGCGAATCGCGCCCGGCATTCCCTCCGACCCTGGCGTAAGCACGACTTGCGCGCCATAAGCCTTGAGGAGGTTGCGCCGTTCGATCGTCATCGTGTCGGGCATCACTAAGATAATTGGATAACCCTTTGCCGCCGCGACGAAGGCAAGCGCGATTCCGGTATTACCGCTCGTGGGCTCCAGAATCGTCATCCCGGGCAGAAGGCGCCCGTCGCGCTCGCCGGCCTCGATCATCGAAACGCCGATTCGGTCCTTCACCGAGCCTGCGGGATTGAACGATTCCATCTTCACCACAACGGTGCCCGGATCGCCCTGGTTCAAGCGCGGTAGTTTAACCAGCGGCGTGTTGCCGAACGTGTCGGCCAAATTGTCATAGATGCGTGCCATAGTAGTGTGGATAACCCAGGCTTTTCGTCCAGCGTTGCACGCCGTCAGTTCCGGTTCCCCGGGGCGCGGCGGTGGGGTGGAAGGAAGCGGGCGATTCGAGGGATGACTGATTGCCGATGCACAACCGGATCCTCCTGCGAACGCTCGCATCGTTGGGTGTCGCCGCGCTCCTGCCGCTTGCGCCGCCGCCGGCCGGGGCCGCCTCGGGCCTTCCCGACGCGCTCGATGCGATCGCCGCGTACGCCCCGCGCGCAATGCGCGAACAAGGTACGCCGGGGCTGTCGGTCGCGATCACCGATCGTAGCAAGACGCTGCGAATCATTACGCTGGGCTACGCGAATCGCGAGATGCAAGCGCCGGTCACCGCTCAAACGAGATTTGCGATCGGTTCGATAACGAAGTCGATGACGGCGCTGGCGCTGCTCGAGCTGCACGACTCCGGACGCCTCGACCTCGACGCACCGGTTCGCCGCTATCTGCCGTGGTTCGCCGTTACGTCGCTGCGTGGACCGATTCTCGTGCACGAGCTGCTCTCGCACACCGGGGGAATTCCGGACGATTACGCGGCAGAGCCCGGGTACGTCTACGACGTCTGGGCCTTACGCACCGCAAAAACGCTCTTCGCCCCGGGCACCTCGTGGTCGTATTCGAACGACGGCTACGCAACGGCGGGCGCCGTGCTCGCGCGTCTCGACGGCCGCCCGTGGGCCGACGCACTCCAAGCGGGCGTCCTGCAGCCGATCGGTATGACGGCAAGCTCGCCCGTCTTTACGCCCGACCGAATGACGGATGCCGCCGTCGGTTATCAATTTCGCGATAACGACCGGCCCGCGTCGCTTTCGCCGCCGCTCGTTGCCTCGCCGCCGATGGACTTCGTCGATCCGGCGGGCTCGGTGCTCTCGACGCCCGAGGATATGGCACGCTACATTCGCTTTTATTTAAATGGCGGGAAAACGGCGCAGGGAGGCCGGCTCATCTCGCCGGCGACGTTTGCCGCCATGACGTCCCCCGACACGCTATCGAATGGGAAACCGGCCGGATCGCCGGGCACCGAACTCGAGGAAGCGCCCGCGTTTTACAAGCAGTACGGCTACGGGCTCTCGACGTTCGGCGACGGCGGCGACCACTTGATCGGCCACACCGGCGGCATCTCCGGATACACCGCCTGCATGCAAGCGAACCTCACGCGGGGATATGGCGTCATTGCGTTTGCAAATCTCGTCGAAGCGCCGCTCCACCCATGCGCGATCGTGCTCTACGCGATGAAGATACTGCGCGCGCAAAGCCTCGGTGAGCCGCTGCCCCCGGCGCCTCCGGCCCCCGATCCGGCGCACGTCGCGCGCGCTGCCGAGTACGAGGGAACCTATTCGGCTGCGGGCACGCCGTCGTTGCGCGTCGCCGCCCGAGGCGATCGTCTCTACCTCGAAGATGCCGGGAAAGAGACGGCGCTCTACCCGCGGGGAGCCGATCTGTTCTGGGCGGACGCGCCGCAGTTCGCGGTCTTTTTGCTCGCCTTCGGACGCGATCGGCAGAATAAGGTCGTCGAGATGAGTTACGGCTCGCGTTGGTTGGGAAACGAACACTATCGTGGGCCGCAAACGTTTTCCCACCCAGCAAGTTGGAACGCGCTCGCCGGCCGTTACGAAAACACGTTCTTCGGCCAGCCGGCGATCACCCGAGCCGTGATCGTCAAGGACAAGCTCACGCTCGACGGAGTGAGTCCGCTGCGGCCGCTGGCAAATGGAAGCTTTGCGCTGGGCGACTCGATCGTACGCTTCGATGCGTTCGCCGGCGGCCACGCACAGCGGTTGAGCATCGACGACACGCACTTCTACCGGATGGAGCTGCCGTAAGGCTCTATTCGCCGACGTCCCAGAGCAGGCCGAGATCCTTCTTCGAGAAGGATCGGAAGGCGATCAGCGTTTCCGTGCTGAGGATGCCGTCGAGCGCGGCGACCTGTTCGGTCACGAGATCGTTGAGCTGCTCGTGCTGTTTCACACGAACGACGGCCACGAGATCGTAGGGCCCCGCGACCGAGTAGATTTCGGCGATCCCCTCGACCGCGAGCAAATCGTCGGCGATCGAGCGCAGGCGCGTCCGTTCGACCTTCATGAGGATGAAAGCGGTTACCATTCCGCCCTCTTTGAGCGACCGCGCAAGCCGCCCTCCTGCCGTTTGGAGCCTTACCTGAGAGGGCAAAAACTCGGGCGATGAAAGCTGCGGTTATCGAGCACCGTGGCGACCGCGGGGAACTCAAAGAGCTTCCGGTTCCCCAGCCGTCGGCACATGAAATTTTGGTCCGCGTTACGGCGGCCGGTGTCAATCCGATGGATTGGAAGGTACGCGATCGCGGCGAACGCGCGATGCCGTTCGTCCTCGGACAGGATTTCGCCGGGTTCGTGAGCGCGACGGGAAAAGGCGTTTCGAGGTACCACGAAGGCGAGCGCGTTTTCGGCATCGCTCGCGACCACGGCGCGTACGCCGAGTACACCATCGTTCCGCAAGACGATCGGTCCCAGCCGATCGCAAAGATCCCCGACGGCGTCGGCGATGCAGATGCGGCGGCGCTCCCGACGGCAGGGCTTACCGCGCTTGCCGCGCTCGATGCGCTCGGCGTCGGAAAGGATACCGTCGTGGCGGTGCTGGCGGCGACCGGCGGGGTGGGAAGCTTTGCGGTGCAGATCGCGCGCGACCGCGGCGCGCGCGTCATCGGTACCGCGCGTCGATCGAACGAGCAGCTCGCACGCTCACTCGGCGTCGAGGAGTTCGTCGCGTACGACGAGCAGAACGTCGTCGAGGCAATCCGCGCCGCCCATCGGCAAGGAGTTGACGCCGTTTTGGATTTAGTCGATGCCCACAGCGCGATCGGTGCGATGGCAGAGACGCTTCGGAAAGGCGGCAAAATCGTTTCGACCATCGGGGCCGCCGACGTGAAATGGTTCTCCGATCGCGGCGTGTCGGCAATCAATATCAGCCTGACCGAGACGCCGGCTTCGTCTCACGAAGGCCTGCGGGAGCTGCTCAAGATGCTCGAACGCGGAGCGATTCGCGTGATGATCGGCGGCGAACGCAGCCTCGCCGACGCCGCAGCTGCGCTCGATGAAAGTAAGAGCGGATCGGTCGACGGTAAGTTGGTCCTTACCGTTGACTAAACCCCGAAGGGACTACTTATTCTTGAAGCGAGCCACGCGCTTTTCGTTGTACGCGGCCAGGCCCTCTTTGGCGTCTTCGCTCTTAAAGAGCAGCGATTGGAGTTCGCGTTCGAGCGCGAGCGCATCCCCAAGCGGCAGCTCTGCGCCGGTCTGAACGCTGCGCTTGATATGGCCGACCGCCATCGGCGCCTTGTTCGGCGAGCAGAACTGCTTGGCGTAATCGGTAATTTGCTCGCGGAATTCGGCGGCGTTGCCTTCGAAGAGGTCGTTGATCATGCCCCAGTCCAGCGCCTGTTCGAAGCTGACCGTCTTCCCCGTCGCCATCAGCTCGATCGCGCGCGACTTGCCCACGAGCCTCGCCAACCGCTGCGTGCCGCCCGTGCCGGGAAGCACGCCGAGCGCGACTTCCGGAAGGCCGATCTTGCCCGCATCTTTGCGTGCGATCCGCAGGTCCGCCGCCATCGCGATCTCGAGACCGCCTCCGACGCAGTGTCCGTTGAGCGCAGCCACAACGAGCTTCGGCGTCTGTTCCAGACGCGAGAGCGTCTCGTTGGAGTGCAAGCAGAACATGTACTTGAACTCGGGCGTCACCGCGTTGAGCATCCCGATGTTCGCGCCGGCCGAGAAGAACTTCTCGCCTTTTCCCGTCAGCACGATGACTTCGACTTCGGGATCGAAGCGGGCGTCCAAGATCACTTCGTCCAGTTGGCGCATCATCTCGTGCGTGTAGGTATTCGCCGGCGGGTCGTCCATCTCGACGAACGCGACGTGGCCGTCTTTCCAGTAGTTGATCACGCGTTTTGTATCGAGCGCGCGCGCCTCGCGGCCGAAAGGCGTCTGCTTCGCGGGTCCGTTAACCGTCGTTGTCATGAGAGCTTTCCTTTAGGAGCGATCCAGTGGGGGTCTTTAAAGAATTCTTTGAGGAGGGCCTCATCGGCGCCGCTGGGCAAAACGCTCGGCGCGTACGCTTCCCACTCCGCTTCGAGCAGCTTGCGGCCGTTGACGCTGTAGCGTTGACCCGCGAAGTCACCGATCGTTCGATTGAAGCGCATGTCGGGAACGTAGAAACTGGTCTCGCTGACGTTGACTTCGTTCACGCGCGCGACCGTCGCCGAGATTTCGTCGTAAAACTGCCGGCGCGCGCGTTCGTTGAGGTGCTCCTTGTCGGCCCCGTCTCCGGCCTTGTCTTCATCGACCCGGCCTTTAATGCCCCAGGTGTAGGCCCACTGGGCCGAGCCGGAGTGATCGGTGCCGAAAAGATCGAGCGAACCCGAGATCCACTTGTTGTAGTATTTCTGCTGGATCTCGACCGGAATGACGCCGGCTTTGGCGATGCGTCGCAAACCCGTGATCCCCGTTCCCATGTGGTAGGCTTCTTCGCGCAGCATCGGCCCCATCGAAGAGGCCAGCGGCGAAAAGCCGGAGTGCGAGAGCATCGTCAGTTGGAACTTCCCGTCGCGATCCATGAAATTCGTGTAGGCGAAGAAGTCGAGCCAGTGCGTGACGTCCTCGTTGAAGGCGTTGAGCAGCCGGTTCTTCTTCCCGAACGCGCGCCGCTCGAGCATTTTCTGCGCCTCGATTTTGCCTTCACTTCCGAAATGCTCGACCATCAGGTGGCACATTTGATAACCGTGGCGGGTCTCTTCCACCATGATGCGCACGAGCGAAGCGAGGTCGTATTCACTGGGCGCGTTGTTTACGAGAAAGCGCTGCTGTTCGTTCGAGGCGAACTCCGTGTCGCCCTGATAAACCACCATGTTGAGCACGGCGTCGCGCATCCGCTGATCGGGGATCTCACGGATCCGCTCCCAGCGGCGCTCCCCCTTGAAGTCGCCGAAGTAGATTTCGGGTGTCGGCAGCTCGCCGTATTTGGCCTCGAAGCGATAGCCGGGCATGAAGCGGTCGACGAGCTCACGATCGAGCCCGATATCGCGGCGCCATTCGTCCAGCATGCCGATCCAGTCGTCAAAGGTGGAGACTCGGTTCATTTCGCCTCAATCATATAACGGAAATTTCGCGAACCGCGAGAACACCGTTATACTACGCTCCGCGCCTGGGGTCAAGTGAAGCGGGCGCCCTTCTGTTAAGGAGGAAGATCTCCGGAAGTGAGTGAGCTAGTGCTCTCCCCGCCTCGAGCGGTCATCCGCCCGAATTCGTTCATTTTTACGCTGTATGGCGACATGGTGCACCGCCTCGAACCCGACGGGACGCTGTGGATCGGGGCCTTGATCCGGATCATGGCCTCCTTCGGAGTCTCGTCCCAGGCGGTGCGGCAGGCGGTCTCGCGGATGAGTCGCCAGGGCTGGTTAGTCGCGACCCGGGAGAGCAACCGGGCATATTACGCAGTGACCCCTCGGGGGCGCCGGAGAATCGAAGAGCTGAGCCCGCGGATCTACGGCCCGGTCATCGAGTGGGACGGGCGCTGGCGTCTGCTCAGCTATGCAATTGCCGAGACGCACCGGCGCCGCCGCGAGCGTCTCCGCAAGGAACTCTCGGCGCTCGGCTGGGCGCCGCTCTCCCCCTCGACGTGGATATCGCCCTCGGACACGCTCGGGGCTGCTCGCGAGGCGGCGGCGGCGAGCGAGACGCTCGACGCCATCCATCTCTTTACGGCCCGGTACAACGGCCCGTTGCGCGATCGCGAGTTGCTGGATCACTGTTGGGACGTCGCGGAAATCGCGAGGGCCTATCGGGAGTTCATGGCCCGTTATGGTCCGCGGTTCGAACGCGAACTCTCGCACGGCGACCTGGGCGACGAAGCCGCCCTCGTCGAGCGGCTCTGGCTCGTCCACGACTACCGGCGCTTCACGTACGTAGACCCCGGCTTGCCAAGCGAGCTCCTTCCCGCGCACTGGCCGGGGACGGCGGCCGCAGCGCTCTTTCGCGAATACTACGCCGCGATCGAAAAGAAATCACAACGGTACTTTCATCTCTGCGCGCAATGAGCGAACGGGGCAGACGGACGGCACGTCGAAGCGACCCGCCCATGCCAAAACGCCTCATGATCGCGCTGGCCGTTGCCGCACTGGCCGTTGCCGCCTGCCACAGCTACAATACTCCGACTCCGACTCCGTCGAGTACGCCCGTGTCGCCGTCGCCCAATCCCAAAGATAGCAAAGCCACGGTCGAAGTCACGAACAACGGCACCCCGCAACCAAAGATTCCGGTCGAGATCTCAACCCCGGCGAACCCGGGGAGTCCTCGTCCGGGCACGCCGTTCGATACCGAGAACACCGGTAAGAAGGGTCTCGCGCACTTCTCGATGCTCGACCCGAAGAAGACGTACTGCTGGGTTGCGGTCTTTGGATCCGGACACGACTCGTCGCAATGCGCAAGCTGGGATATCTGGCAGACGAGCACGATCCTACTCGGAACGTAGGAACCGCTTAGGCCCTTACTCGTCCTCGTGCAGGTGAAGGTGGCACCCGTCTTCTGCGTCCGACAGCACGTCGCGCGCCTCGGCGAGCACCGCGCGCGAGAGGGGACGATTCGGCGGCTCGACGGTACCGTGCTCGCCTAGAAAATCGACTTCGCTCCAGTCTTCCCACGTCTCGAGCGGCTCGCCGTCGGCCAAGGCCGGAAAACGGACGCAGAATCCCTGATCGAGATGGAGTCCGACCACGCTGACTTCCGTACCGCGCGGAAAGTACGTCCCGTCTTTCCAGAGCGTGCCATACGTCGTGCTGTAGCGCTGACCGATCTTGAATGCTTCCACCATCCTAAGGCCGCTATACTCGGAACGGGTCCATCGGTTTCTCCCCAATGTAGGTGAGAACGCTTTTGGTTTCGCTGTAGAGGCGCATCGTCTCCATTCCCAGTTCGCGCCCGTATCCGGAGGCTTTGTAGCCGCCGAACGGCACGCCGGGGAAGACCGCATACGGCGTGTTGATCGCGACCGAACCGCTGCGGATAGCACGTGCGACGCGGTTCGCCCGCCCGATGTTCGACGTCCAGACGCTCGCCGCCAAACCATACTCACTGTCGTTTGCCAGCGCGATTGCCTGTGCTTCGTCGTCGAAACGGACGAAAACCGCGACGGGTCCGAAGATCTCCTCGCGAACGATGCGGTGCGAGCTTTGCGCAACGTAGGCCGTAGGACTCCAGAACATCCCGCGTTCGAACGCATCGCCCAGCGCCGGGGAACCTCCGCCGAAAATCGCGCGTGCGCCCTCGGCAGCGCCGATCTCGCAGTAGCTGCGAATCTTCTCGAACTGTTCGGTCGTAGTGATCGCCCCGATCTGCGTCTGCGGATCTTCCGGATCGCCGACACGCAGCAGCTGCGCTTTCTGCGCGAATCCTTCCACGAAGCGATCGAAGATCGGCGCGTGAAGCAGAATACGCGAACGGGCTTCGCAGCATTGGCCGGCGTTGTAGTAGACGCCGTACAACGCACCGGCAATCGCCGCGTTGACGTCCGCATCGTCGAAGATGACCGACGGCGACTTGCCTCCTAACTCCAACGTAACCCGCTTGAGCGTTTTTGCCGCCGCTGCGGCAACGGTTCTGCCGGTCTGCGTCGATCCCGTAAACGCGATCTTGTCGACGGCCGGATGGTCCACGAGCAAGGCGCCCAGGCCGCCGCGCGAACCGGTTACGACGTTGAGAACGCCTTCCGGGACGCCGGCTTCCAGCGCGAGCCTTCCCAACTCGATGGCCGTCAACGGAGTCACGTGCGCCGGCTTGAGAACGATCGTGCACCCGGCCGCGAGCGCGGGAGCAACCTTCCACGAGGCCAGCAGCATGGGGAAGTTCCAGGGCACGATCGCACCGACGACGCCGACCGGTTCGCGCACGGTGTTCGCGAGATAGGTGGGCAGCGGCGGCGGGAGCGTGTCGCCGTAGTTCTTGGTTGCCGCGCCCGCGTAAAACTCGAACGTATCGACGATCGCGGAGAGCTCGCCGCGCGCGGTTCCGATCGTTTTACCGTTGTTTCGCACTTCGCGCAGCGCGAGCTCACCGGCGTGCTCGGCAATGAGCTGCGAGAGTTTGTAAACGATCTTTCCCCGGCGCGATGCGGCCATCGTCGCCCACTTCCCGGTATCGAATGCACGCCGAGCCGAGGCGACTGCATCGTTGAGGTCGTCTTGGGTCGCATCCGCAACGCCGGCAAGCACGGCACCGGTCGCGGGATTGCGTACTTCATAGGTCGCACCGTCGGAGGCATCTCTCCACGCTCCGCCGATCAGGAGCTGCGTTTTGGTCATCGTTTGCATCTCCGGCGCCTTCTACTCGACCCGCTCGAATACCGTTGCAATACCCTGGCCGACGCCGATGCACATCGTGGCGAGGCCGTAGCGAGCCCGCCGGCGCTCCATCTCGTGGATCAGGGTTGTCACGATGCGCGCACCGCTGGCCCCCAACGGATGACCCAGTGCGATCGCGCCGCCGTTAACGTTGGTTTTCTGCGGATCGAATCCGAGTTCGCGCGTGCACGCGATTGCTTGGGAGGCAAACGCCTCGTTGATCTCGACCAAGTCGAGCTGCTCCACGCGCAGTTTCGCGCGGGCCAAGGCCTTGCGCGTTGCCGGGATCGGACCTAAGCCCATGACGTTGGGCGCAACCCCTGCGGAAGCCGATGCGACAAAGCGCGCCATCGGGCGCAGCCCCAGGCTCCGCGCGGCTTCCGCCTCGCAGAGCAGCACGGCGGCCGCACCGTCGTTGATCCCCGAGGAGTTGCCGGCGGTAACGCTTCCGTCTTTTCGAAACGCCGGCTTCAGCTTGCTCAACGCTTCGATCGTCGTAGCCGGGCGTGGATGTTCGTCTTGCGTCACCTCACTTGGGGGCGGCCCCGACAGCGCAACGGGGACCAGCTCTCGCGAGAAAGCATCCCGCTCGATCGCCTCTTTACATTTCATCTGCGACTCAAAGGCAAACCGGTCTTGCGCTTCACGCGTGATGCCGTACTGCGCGGCCACGTTCTCGGCCGTTTCGCCGAGCGACACCGTATGCTCGGGCGGCATCTTCGGATTGATCATGCGCCAGCCCAGAACGGTATCGAAGAGCTGCTGCCCTCGCGCGAACGGCGCTTCGCCTTTGGGCAGAACGTACGGTGCGCGCGTCATCGATTCGACCCCGCCGGCAATCATGATTTCGCCCTCTCCGAAAGCGATGGCTTGTGCCGCCGAATTGATCGCTTGGAGGCTCGAGCCGCACAGACGGTTGAGCGTCGTTCCGGGAATCTCGAGCGGCAGATCCGCAAGCAGCACGGCCATCCGGGCGACGTTACGATTATCCTCTCCGCTCTGGTTCGCCGCGCCGAAATACACGTCGTCGATGCGCTCCGGCGCGACGCGCGTTCGATCGACGATCGCGCGCACCGCGACGGCGGCAAGGTCGTCGGGACGCACCGATGCCAGCCGCCCGCCGTGACGGCCGATCGGCGTTCGAACCGCATCGATGACCCACACCTCGCGGCTCATCGCGGCGTCTCTTCGGCCGGCGCGGTCTCTACTTCTGCCGGCGCCGTTTCGACGTCGAGAAGCCAGAGCGAACGATGCGGCGCAAACTGCTCGCCCTCGGCATCGGCGAGACGCCGCAGAATCGTCCGTACGCGCGTGCCGCCGATCTCCCGCCCCCAGGCGATCGGACCGGCCGGATAATTGGCGCCCAGCATCATCGCCTCGTCGACGTCCTCCGGCGATGCGACCTCTTGCGCAACGGCAATCATCGCCTCGTTGACGATCGAGCCGATCGTTCTCCCCAAAAACAGCCCGGGGACGTCCTCGACCAGCACGGCTCCCTTTCCGATCGAAGCGAAAAGCTCTTGCACGAGCTCCAACGCGTCGTCGGACGCGTCCTCCGAGTTCACGATCTCGACGGCGGACTGCCTCGCGACCGAGCCCAGAGCGCCGAAACCCACGAGACGCTCGGCGTGCCGCATCCGGCGCGCGCACGCGGAAAGGTTCGTCGCGTACGCGTCGGCGACGATGACGCATTCTTTTTCGAACGAAGCATCCAGCGCCGCAATGATCTCGCCGCGGTCGGAGGCGCCGTCTCCGGCGTCGATGATAATCGTGCTCTCCGGCAACAGCTCGTCGAGCATCTCGTCGTTTGCGATGACTTGGACGTTGTCGTAACGCTCGCCGATGAGTTCCGCGAGCTCTTGTGCATGGGCGCCGAACCCAACGATGGCCACGACTTCGTCGGCATTGGGTTGCTCGTCGACGTGCGCCGCTGCCGGCTCGAAACGCTCCGCGTTGCCGTCCGCGTACGAATAGAATCCTTGCCCGGCTTTTCTGCCAAGGAGTCCCTCTGCAACCATGATGCGCTGGGTCTGCGCCGGCTCGAGCCGGTCGGCTTCGGTCCTTTGATAGACCGACTCGCTGGTCGCCAGATTGACGTCGAGTCCGATGAGATCCATCAGCTCGAACGGTCCCATCCGAAAGCCGGCGGATCGGGCGAGCGCGTCAAGCTCCGGCACCGTGGCGACGCCTCGCTCGAGAGCGCGGAGCGCCTGCAGATAGTACGGACGCGCGACGCGATTCACGATGAAGCCCGGAGTATCGGAGGCAAGAACCGGTGTCTTGCCACAGCGCTCCACGAACTCGAAAGCGCGATCGAGCGCTTCTTGCGCGGTTTGTTCCGTCTGCACGACCTCGACGAGCCGCATGCGCGAAGGCGGATTAAAAAAGTGAAGGCCGATGACTCGTGCCGGATTCGACGCGGCGCCGGCGAGTTCGCCGACTGAGAACGACGAAGTATTCGTCGCGAGGAGGGCGCGGGCGGTCAAGGATTTTTCGAGCTCGAGGAAGACCTCGCGTTTGAGTTCGAAGCGCTCGGGGACCGCTTCGATGGCAAGCGATACGTCATCGCGCGGTTCGACGCGATCGGCCCACTCGATCCGAAGCGCCGGCGACGCGTCGCCCGATCGCTCCGCTTCGCGAGCAAACGACGCGACGGCGCGCTCGCGCGCGCCGGCTTGCGGCTCGACGATCGTCACATCGAACCCGGCTCCGGCGGCGACGAGCGCGATACCGGCGCCCATCGTTCCACCGCCGACGACCATTACACGTTCGGGCATGGGCCGCACTTCGTTAAAGGAGGGATAAACGCTTCGTCGCACTTCGCCTACGTGGAGAAGCCGCAGTGGCGCGTCCGATCCTCGAGTTACGTCGTCAACTCGCCATACATGCGGTTGCGCGCCGACGAGGTCGAGCTCCCGAACGGCACGATCGTTTCCGACTACTACGTCCGCGAGTCGTACGGCTTCGCGACGATTCTGGCACTCACGGCCGACCGCCACGTCGTCCTGGTGCGCCAGTACCGCTACGGTGCGGACTCGATTCACCTCGAGCTGCCGGCCGGAATGCTGATGGACGCCGAGGATCCCCAAGCCTGCGCGCTCCGGGAGCTGACTGAGGAGACCGGCTACGAGGTCGCCCGCAGCGAACCGGCCGCCGAATATCTCCCCGAGCCGGTCCGGTCGACCGCGCGCGCCTACGTTTATATAGGGTACGATGCGCGCAAGACCCGGGAACCCCAGCTCGACGCCACCGAGCACCTGGTCGTCGAGCTTGCCACGCTCTCGCGCTTTCGGGAGATGCTCGCCGACGGGACGATCGATTCGGGGGCGTCGATCGCGGCCGGCTATCGTGCCCTGGATTATCTTGGCGTGCTCGGCGGATCGTGAAACTCGGCCGCGCGCCAAAAGGTAGATGATGGCGTGAACCCGACACTCGCGCTCTTTCTCCGGCTTACCGTGGTCATCGCGGTAGGACTGGTGCTCCTGGTCATCCTGAGCCACCTGCTCTTGCTCGCCCTCAAGGCCGTCGTGATCGCCGCGGTCATCGCCGCCATCGTCATCGGCTGCTTCTTCGTTTACAACTTCTTCCGGCGCAATAAGTACCCGGTCATTCGCTAGCCCCGGCTAGCTCGGCCGCGCAAGCCATGCCCGCAGCGCTTCGTTAACGCATTGCGGGCTCTCGAGCATGGGAAGATGCGCGCTGTCTGCGCAAATCGTCAGCTCGCCGCGCGGAAAATGCTGCGTTATTTTACGCGCTTCTTCTTCACCGACGACCGTGTCGTTCGCGCCGGCGAGCACGAGCACGGGCACGTCGAGGTCCTCCGCGATATCCTCCGCCGGCGCACGCAACGCCATCCCGCGAAGCATCGCCGCCGCACCGGCCGGGTCGTTGCCGCGGGAGATGCGGTACGCCTTCTCGGCGATTTGCGGCTGGTCTGAAATCGTCTGCGGAGCGAGAAGTCGCGGCAGAAAGGCCTCGACGATCGGCTCGATGCTCTTCTCTCGATCTGCGCGATCCGCCAGCTCTCGTCGCCTCCTCGCTTCTTCCGGGGTGTCGGCGCGCAAGCGGCTTGCGATCAACGCGAGGCGCTCCACCCGCTCGGTAAACATCCGCGCAAACGCAAGCGCGACGTATCCGCCCAGCGAGTGTCCGGCGATCGCCGCGCGCTCGATGCCGAGCGCGTCGAGAACGAGCGCGACGTCGGCGGCGAGCGTTTCCATCAGGTACGGACCGTCGGGCGAACTCGATGCACCCGCGCCTCGAAGGTCCGGACGAACGACGCAAAACTCGCGCTCGAGCGCTTGCGACTGCGCGTCGAAGACGCTCGCGGCGAGTGGGAAACCGTGGATCAAAACGACCGCGTTGCGGTGTTGTCGCCCATTTACGCGCGCTTCGATGCGCGCGCCGTCATCGGCCAAAACTTGCATTGACGCTCGCAATACGGTATAAGGAGGGCAATACCCCTGGTCGCTTGGTGACCAGAGAAAGGATGACTCGTACCAACAATGGCAGTTCGAAAGATAGCCGCTCGCAAGGCCGCGAAGAAAGCGGTCGTGGGAGCGTTGGTCCGCAAAGCAGTCCGCAAGAAGGTGCGACGAAAGCTAGTCCGCAAGGCGGTTCGCCGCAAAGTTGCGCGCAAGGTAGTTCGTCGCAAAGTTGCGCGGAAGGCCGTGCGCAGGAAAGTCCGCCGCAAAGCGGTCCGCAAGGCGGTCCGCAGAAAGGTAGCCCGCAAGGTGGTTCGCCGAAAGGTGGCCCGCAAAGCGGTTCGCAAGAAAGTGGCTCGCAAGGTCGTTCGCAAGCGGGTCCGTCGCAAGAAGGCCGCAGCCTAAGCTCGAGCCTTCATGATTCCGCGGACGCGGAATTGATTAAGCGAGTCGCCAATGCGGCTCGCTTTTTTATAGGGTCCGCACCGCTGGGGCGCAGAGCCAGGTCGCCAAAAAAAGCAGCCCGCAGACGGCTCCTGCAAACGCAAACGTTTCGCGCAGTCCCGCCACCGCACCGATCGCGCCGTCGACCAGCGAGCCGAGCGGGACGATGCCGATGGCAATCATCGTGTAAACGGACAGCGCTCTTCCGCGCACCTCGTCGGGCGAAAGCATTTGAATCAACGTATTTGTGGCCCCCATCATGGCCATCGTCCCGATACCGATCGCAAAGAGCACGCCCAACGCTAGTTGCAGCGACGGAACGAACGCCAGCACGAGCAGCCCGGCCGACATCAGCAGCCCGGACCCAAGCCAAAGCCGCGAGCGCCGCTCCCGCCCGGCAAAGTACGCGGTGACGAGCGCCCCGCCGAAACCGCCGACTCCGATCGCCGAAACAGCCCAACCCAAGCCGCGCGGGCCCGCGTGCAGGACGTTGACCGTAAATGCCGCGATGAGCTGGCTGTACGGGCGAACCAAGATCGCGGTAACGAACTGACCGAAGACGATCCAGCGAAGCGCGGGATGCCTCACGATGAACGCGATGCCCTGGAGCATCGCGCGCAACGGCGATTCGCGATGCCGTATCACCGGCGGGGACGGACTCATCATCAGCACCGCGACGACGACCGCGAGCGTCGCCCCGGCGTTGAAATAGAAAGCGCCCGAGACGCCGATCCAAACGATCAGGAGGCCCGCGATGGCCGGCCCAATGACCGCCGGCGCATTGAAAGCCACCGAGTTGAGACCGATCGCGTTGCCGACGTACTGGCGGTCTACGAGCAACGGCACCCAGCTCTGGCGCACCGGCGAGTCGAACGCATTCGCGGCCGAGTTCACCGCCGAAAGTATCACGAGCCCGGCGAGATTCAAGGAATGCGCCGTCGCCAGCAGCGCTAGCGCCAGCGCGGCTAGGGCCATCGTCGTGTTGGTTACGAATAAGACGCGCCGCCGCGGAAGCTGATCGGCGACGACGCCGGCCAGCGGGGAGAAGAGCAGCACCGGAATCGCTCGGGAAGCGCCCAGGATGCCGAGGTCGAGCGATGCTTGATGCGCCGAGCCGGCCATCCGCGCGACGAAGAATCCCATCGCCGTAAACTGCATCCACGTCCCAAGGTTGGAGACGAGCAAACCGATCCACAATAGGCGAAAGTCGCGATAGCGAAGCGGAATCGCGAGCGTCACACGCGCGCTCGCACGGCCGCAACGAGCGCCGCGCAGCTCTGCACGGCCTCAAGTCGCGAGGTATCGATGCAGAGATCGTAGTTGCGCATATCGCCAAACGCCAATCCGTACCACTGGCGAATATAGGCGATGCGAGCCCGGTTCAACCCGCTCGAGCTCGGCCTCGGCGATCTCGCGGGGGACGTTGGACGTCTTCACGACGTGGGCGATGCGCCAATCGCGGGGAGCGTGCATGAAGACGCGTAGGACATCGGACCGCTCTCCGAGGATCGCATACGCTCCTCGTCCCACGATTACGCAGCGCCCCGCCGACGCGGCTTCGCGCACCGCTTGCGCGACCGCTCGCACGAGCTCCTCGTCGAGCGGCTGCGTTGCCGTCGCCTCTGCCAGTTCCGGCGTCGCGCGCTCGAGACTGTCGATCAGCCGCTCTCCCAACGAGCGCTGCGAGTCTTCGCTCGCCTCGACGGCCTCGGGCGTGATGCGAAGCCGCTTCGCCACGACGACCGGCAGCTGCCGATCGACGTATCGGTATCCCAGCATCTCGGCGGCCCGTGAGGCAATCGCGAGCGCGCCGGATCCGTATTCGTTCGAGACGGTTACGATCACCGGGGAAGAAATACGCAATGGCGAATCGCCGTGTCCTGCCGATCGTAGAAGCGCGCGACCTCCGGAAGGTCTTTCGCACGACGAAGCGCACGCCGGGAGCCCTCGGTGCGCTGCGCTCCCTTTTCACGCGCGAATACGAGGAGCGCGTCGCCGTCGGCGGCGTCTCGTTCACGCTCGAGCCCGGCGAGCTGGTCGGCTACATCGGCCCCAACGGCGCCGGCAAATCCACGACCATCAAGATGCTCACCGGCATTCTCGTTCCCACCTCCGGTGAGGTCCGCGTCGCCGGCCTGGTCCCCTGGAAGAGCCGTAAGGAGAACGCGCGCAACATCGGGGTGGTCTTCGGCCAGCGCAGCCAGCTCTATTGGGATCTTCCGCTCATCGAATCGTTCGAGCTCCTGCGCGCGATCTACGGGGTCCCCGCCGATCGCTATCGCCAGAACCTCGGAGAGTTCGTCGAGATCCTCGAGATGAAGGATTTTCTGCGTACCCCAGTGCGCCAGTTGTCGCTGGGCCAGCGGATGCGCGGGGATTTTGCGGCGGCACTCCTGCACGGCCCCCGCGTCGTCTACTTGGACGAGCCGACGATCGGGCTCGACGTCGTGGCGAAGCAAGCGATTCGCGAGTTCATCGCGCGGATCAATGCCGAGCGGAAAGCGACGATCGTTTTGACGACTCACGACCTCGCGGACGTGGAGCGGCTCTGCCGGCGCATCGTGCTGATCGACAACGGCACCCTGATCTATGACGGCGACATCGATCGTATAAAGAGCGAGTACGGCCGTTTCCGCACGCTCGTCGTGCGGTTCTGCGAGCCGGTCGCGCACCCCGAACTCGAAGGGACCGAGCTTGCCGGAGTGCAGGATTCCGTCGCGCGGTTTCGCTTCGATCGCAACCGGCAGCGGGCCGATCTTCTCGTGCGGCAAGCGAGTGAGCGATATCGGGTCGAAGACGTGAGCCTGGAGGAGCCCGATCTCGAGTCGATCATTCGGCGCATCTACATCGAAGGTTACGAAGAGCGGCCAAAGGAGGACGCGCGATGATTCTCTCAAGCAATACGAAGCGGCCGAAGGTCCATTCGAGCGCATACGTCGCGCCGACCGCGACGATCGGAGGCGAGGTCACCATCGGAGCCGGCTGCGCGATCTTGCACGGCGCCATCGTCGTTGCCGAGGGCGCCCCGATCACCATCGGCTCCGATAGCGTCGTCATGGAGAACGCCGTGCTCAAGGCGAGCGGAGGAAGCGCGCTGCAGTTTCCGCTGCGCATCGGCAGCCGCTGCATCGTCGGACCGCAAGCCTACGTCGTCGGCGCGACCATCGGAGACGGCTGCTTCGTCGCCAGCGGTGCAAAGATATTCAACGGCGCGACGCTAGAGGACGGCAGCGGCGTCGCGCTCGGCGCGATCGTCCACGTGAACTCGCGGGTGGCCAAAGGTGCAAGCGTGCCCATGGCACACATCGCCTTCGGCGATCCGGCGGTCGTCTATCCGCCCGAGAAGGCGCCCGAGGTTGCGGCCAAAATGCAGTTCTTCGCCGACGTCTTCAACTTGGAGGGAACCGATGCGGTGCGCGCTCGCGCCGCCGAAACGTACTCGAAGTTTCTGCGCAAGATCCACGCCCAAGACTCGGTGCTCGACGAACATCGAAACGTCAAGCCGCCGCCGCGGCGCTCGGGAGAGGAGCCGCCGCCGACGCAGGTAGCGGAGGTCGATAAGGTCGTAGACGTCATGATGCTCGAACTCGAAGAGATGGAGCAGCGCCGCCAAGCGGCGATCAAACGGCAAAAAGGCCGCTAGGGAAACCTCCATTGGAGGCCGCGCTCCTTCCGTACGTCGAGTTTGCAAAGAAAGCGTTCGCGCGCGAAGCCACCTACCGGGTCGAGGTGCTCAGCGAGATCGGCTCGCTCGTCCTTCGCGTCTACATCTTGCGCTCGCTCTGGACCGCGCTCTACGCGCAAAACGCCGCGCCGGCGGGCCTGCCGCTGCACTCGATGATCACCTATGCAACGGTCGCGATGTTGATGTCGCTGATCCTCGAGGTCGATGCGACGCGCCTCATTCGCGAAAAGCTTCGCGAGGGGACGATCGCGACCGATCTGATGAAGCCGATCAGCGTTCCGTTCTACTTCTTTAGCGATGGACTCGGTCAGACGGTGCTGCACGCGTTGCTCGTCGTACCGTCGCTGCTCTGCGCGCTGCTTCTCGTGCACATCGACGTTCCACCACCCGCAACGTTCGGCGTCTTTCTCCTCACGTTCGCGATCGGTTACGGAGTGAATTTTTTCCTCAACTTCTTGATGAACTGCATCGCGTTCTGGACGCTCGAGACGTTTGCCGCGCAGCTGATCGTACGTTGGGCATCCGATCTGCTCTCCGGACAGATCATCCCGTTGACGTTTTTCCCGGGGCTCTTGGGCCGGCTCGTCTTCGCGTTGCCCTTCGCGGCGATCTACTCGACGCCGCTGCTGATCTACGTCGGCATCATTCCGCCCTCGCGATGGGCGATCAGCGTCGGCGTTCAGATCCTTTGGCTCGTGCTCTTCGCCGCGCTTTCCTCACTCGTCTGGCGGGCCGCCGCACACCGCGTCGTCATCCAGGGCGGCTAGCCTGGAGCCTCGGGTAAATCCCAAAGCACGAGCTCGGCCTCGCCGCTCACGCGCAACTCCGGCACGTCGTAGAAGCGTACGGCATCGCCGGCCGAAAGCTCGGTGCCGTTCGCTTGCGCGTTTCCGGAAGCGACGAAGAGAAATCCATACCGATTCGGAGCGAATTTCGTCTCGAGCGCGACGTCCGCGCCGCTGAGCCGGGCGACTCGGAACGTTGCATTTTGCGTGATCCGAATCGGAGCCGCGACGTCGGAATCGCCGCTAACGACGTCGAGCCAGCGATCGCGCCGCTCGCCCTCTTCGAAGTCGAGTTGCCCGTAGGAGGGCGGCGTTCCCATGCGCCCTGGAAGGACCCACATCTGCACGAGGTGCAGGGGCTCGACCGAGTCGTTGTTGTACTCGCTGTGGCGGACGCCGGTGCCGGCGCTCATGAACTGAACCCCGCCCGGCCCGACGACTCCGTGATTGCCGATGCTGTCGCGGTGCGCGAGTTCTCCGGAGAGCACGTACGTAACGATCTCCATGTCGCGGTGCGGATGCGTCGGGAAGCCTTCGCCCCCTTGGATCGTGTCGTCGTTGAAGACGCGCAGCGCCCCCCAGTTGAGGTTCGCCGGATCGTGGTAATCGGCGAAGCTGAACGAATAATAGGTCTCGAGCCAGCCCGCATCGACGTGCGCCCGCGAGGCGGCCGGAACGACCTGAAAAAGGGGTAGACGCGAAGTTACCGTGCTCATGCCCTCTCTGACCGCCCCGGCCTCCTGCTGGGTTGCGCCGAGGATGGGGAACCGCCGCGCGGGCACGAAGGGCTAAGCATGCTCGGCGCCTACGCGCAGTACTGGCGGATCAATATCCTCACGATGCTCGAGTACCGCGCGAACTTCGTGATGTGGTTCTTCTTCACGATCATCTACCATGGCGTCGCACTCGGCGCGCTCTACGTGACGATGGCGCACTTTCCGTCGATGAACGGCTGGAGCTTTCGTGAGATATTCTTCCTGTACGCGCTCTGGATGTGCGGGCACGAACTCCACAACACGCTGTTCTTCACCGTCGTCAGCGTTCCGGAGTACGTGCGCGAAGGGCGCTTCGACCGTTTTCTCGTCCGCCCGCTCGACGCGCTCTTTCAAGTCCTGACCGTCCCGCAGCAGATCGTGCCCGACGGCTTGATCCTCGGCATCGCGACGCTCGTCATTGCGACGCAGGCCGCGGGAGTGCGCGTCGACGCGTTTTTCGTGCTCTTCGTTCCGTGTATCGTCGCCGGCGGCGCGCTGATCGATCTCGGCATTTCGTTAGCGATCGCGACGCTTTCGTTTTGGGTGATCCGCGTCGACACGCTGCGCTGGGTCGTGATGTCGCTGGAACAGGATTTCACGAGGTATCCGATCAGCATCTACACGCGCGGCGTGCGCATCGTCCTCGCCTTCGTTCTGCCGTTTGCGTTCATGAACTACTTCCCGGCGACGTACTTCCTGCAGAAGGCCGACGTGGGATTGCACCTCAGCCCGGCGGTCGGTCTGCTCACCCCGGCGATCGGGCTCGCGTGGTTCGGCGCTTCTTACGCTTTCTGGCTCTTCGGCTTGCGGCACTATCAAGGAACGGGCTCGTGAAGCGCGCCGCGTTTTTAGGCGGCGCCGGCACCGCTCTCATCGCCTGCCCCGCAATGGCAAGCTCGCTCAACACCCGCATCGCCCGCATCGCTCGCAAGCTGCCCGGCCGCATCGGCGTCTACGCCCGCACGCTCGCGCCCGGCGCGCCGCTGGCCGCCTACCATGCCGGAGAACACTTCCCCACCGCTTCGGTAATCAAAGTGCTCGTGATGACGACGGCCTACGTGAAGCAGGAGGCGCATCCCGGCGCACTCTCCGCGCTCATCGTCTTTCGCAGCGGCGATTTGATCGGCGGTTCCGACTTCATGGCGAGCGCCCGGGACGGCCAACGATTTACGGTCGCCGAGCTCATCGTCCCGATGATCACCCTGAGCGACAACACCGCCGCGAATCTGCTGATCGGGCATTTCGGCGTCCACGCGATCAACGCCGTCGGAAAGCGCGCCGGCATGACTCGGACGCACCTGGCACGCAAGTTCCTCGACTACTCGGCGATCGCGCATCACAACGACAACGTCTCGACCCCGGCGGATATGGGACACCTGCTCTACCTCATCGAGCTCGGCGCGCACGAAGGGATCCCGACGATCGTCTCGCCGCCCCACTGCCGCGCGATGCTCGACATCATGCGCGGTCAAACGGACCGCGATGGAATACCGGCGGCGCTACCGCCGCACACCGCCGTCGCGAACAAGACCGGCGAGATCGAAGGCACCCGCAACGACGTCGCCGTCGTCTCGCCCTACGGCGACTCTCCGTTCGTTCTGGCGATCATGACGGAGGGCGCATACGATTACGCTGCCGCGTACTCGGCGATTCACGCGGTCACTCGCGACGTCTATCTTTCCGCGCGCGGGGGTTACGCCTCGCTCTGAAGGTAGACCCGGCAACCGTAGACTTCGCCCGACTGCAACGCCGACAGCTTCGCCGCTCGACTCAGCCGCTTGAAGCGAGCCTCGTGCGATTTCGCCAGCGAAAAGGTGCCCGGATGCCACCACGCGAGCAGCGCTACCGGCAGGCGCCCCCGCGTATACTTTGCCGCCTTGCGCCGCCGGTGCTCGAGCAGCCGGCGCGTCAGGTCCACCGTAGCGCCGGTGTAGAGCGAGCCATCGCGGCAGCGGAGTACGTAGACGGCGGGTTCGGCGGCGCGTGCCTGCCTCGCATCAGGAGGATCGTACTCCGCCGTGCAACGTTGGGTCATGACCCTGCTCAACCTGCCTCGTTTTGCGCGGATTGCCTGCTTCGTCGCGGCCGGATCGCTACTGGCCGCCGGCAGCGGTGAAGCCTTACCGGCGACGCTCCCTTACCCGCCGATCGCGACGATGGTCGCGGGGGTCGGTGCCGATCGTCTGAAGAGCGACGTCGAGACGCTCGTGAACTTTGGAACGCGCAACGATTTCTCCGAACAGACGTTCGACCGCCGGCCATGGCGTCTTCGCGGCGCGCGACTGGATCGCGGCGCGGTTGCGAGCGATCGCCGCTACTGCCGGCGGACGAATGACGGTCAAGCTCGATACGTACCTGCAAGCAAAGACGCCGAAGACGCCCCGGGCGGTAACCGAATCGAGCGTGATTGCAACCCTGGAGGGCGGCGAGCCGGGCCGGATCTACGTGATGTCGAGCCACTTCGACGATTGCGACGGCCATTGCACCGACGGAGTGGGGACCGCACCCGGCGCGGACGACAATGGTTCGAGCGTCGCCGCGGTCTTGGAGGCCGCGCGCGTGATGGCGGGCACGCATTTCCGGGGAACGATCGTCTTCGCATGCTTCGACGGCGAAGAGCTGGGATTGTGGGGCAGCAATCACTACGCGCAGGAGCTTGCAGCGGCCCACGCGCCCGTGCTCGCCGTTCTGAACGACGATATCATCGGCAACTCGACCGGTGGCGACGGCGGCTCTGAGAAGAACGTGATTCGCGTCTTCAGCCAGGCATTGCCGGCGGGCACCGATCTCTCTCGCGTGAATCTCGTCGGCTCGGAGAACGACTCCCCCTCGCGCGAGCTTTCTCGCTTTATCGCGGCGGTCGTGCCCGCCTACGTTGACCTTTCGGTCCGGCAGATTTACCGCGCCGATCGCTTTCTGCGAGGCGGCGATCAAGAATCGTTCCAAGATGCGGGCTTCGCGTCGGCCGTGCGTTTCGTCGAAGCGCACGAGAACTTCACCCACCAGCACCAAGACGTTCGCGTGCAGGACGGAGTCGAGTACGGAGATCTGCCGCAGTTCATGGATTGGCAGTATCTGCAGGTTGCGACGCAAGCCAACGTCGCGTCGCTCGCGACGCTCGCGCTCGGCCCCGCGCCGCCCAGTAGAGTACGCCTCGTGCTCTCGCGCTTGGGCTACGACTCGACGCTGCGCTGGACTCCCGCGGCCGATGCCGCCTCTTACGAAATTCTCTGGCGAACGACCGACGCGCCGCAATGGCAATATGCACGTAATGCCGGCAACGTCACGCAAGCGACCGTCCCGGTTTCCAAGGACGACTACATTCTGGGCGTTCGCAGCGTCGACGCCAACGGGCTGCCGAGCCCCGCGGTGTATCCCGTCGCCGCGCGCGAGTAAAACGGCAGCGTCTTCGGCGGTGCCTCGGGACGTGGCCAAATCGCCGCCAGCAGCGCCTTGAAACGCGCCCGCTGCTCGATTGGGCCGAACCACGGTAAGGTTCGCAGCATCAGCAGCGCCGGCTCGCGCTTCGCGAGCGCCTCTTCGAGGTGCCGGAGCGCCGTTTCGAGTCGGCCGAGGCCGACGGCGACGGTCGCCAGATTGAACTCGCACACGAACTCCGTGCGAGACATCTCTTGCAGCGTCCGATAGATGCCCTCGGCGCGCTCGTTCTCGCCGCAATCGGCGTACGCGCGTCCCAGTAGCGGAAGCCTCAGTGCAATATCTTCGGCCCGGTCCTGGGGAAGCAAGAGCAGGTCGGAGATCGCTCTCGCCGGCTGCTTCGAGAGGATGAAGGCTTGCGCGCGATAGCGCCTCGCGATGGAGAAATCGGGCCCGCTCTCGATCAGGCTCGAAAACACGTCGATCGCGCGGCGGTACTCTCCCGTGTGCACGAACGTGCGCGCGAGGAAGAGCTGCAGCGCGGGTGACGAGGGTTCGATCGCGAGCGCATTTTGGATCGCTCGCAATGCCTTGGCGCCGGCGCCTTTGCACAGGTAGAACCACGCGGCGTTGACGTTGACGCAAACCGACTTCGCGTTGAGCCGCACCGCGCTTTCGATTTCCCGCTCGGCCTCCGTCCAGTTCCAGTCGCAAAAGAGGACGAGGTTCCCAAGCGTCGCGCGGGCCTCGGCGCAAGCCGGATCGATCTCGAGCGCGCGAACGATCGCCGCCTTGGCCTTCGGAAACATGTACGAGCCGGGTGCGTACCAATACTCGGCTTGCAGCGCGTGCGCGCGAGCCAAGCCGATCAGTGCGGGTACGTACTCCGGGTCAATTTGCAACGCGGCCTGAAACTGCTCGGTCGCGGCGGTGAGCGAGGTTGCGGTCCGCTTCTCCAGCAGATAGCAGCCTCGGCAGTAGTGGGCAAAGGCTTCGGGACCGCAGCTCAGCAGAGCATCGCCGAAGTCTTCGGCAGGCGCCGCTCCTTCGGCCGAGACCGGTCCCACGACGGTGACCGGAGCGACGAAACGATACCCCCGTCCCCGCACCGTCACGACGTAGGCGCGATCCTTCGCGCGCTCGTCGAGCTGCTGGCGCAGCATGTACATGTGTTGCGACAGGTTGCCGTCGCTCAGCGCGGCGTCGGGCCAGATTCGCGAAGCGATCGTCTCTTTGTCGATGACGTCGCCGTTAGCGTGAATGAGTAAAATCAGTAACTGCGCGAGACGCTCCGGCAACGGAATGGTCGTCGCGCCGTGAAAGAGCACCGCCCGCGACGGATCGAAGCGAAACGATCCGAACGCGTAGACCGGCGAGGTCCGGTTTGGGTTCTTCGCCTCCGCCCGCTCCATCATCAATCTTCAAATGCTCGAGGGAGGGGATTTGTGACGGCGTTCCTTGGGTCAGTGCGATAGGGATCGCGCGCGGGTGCGTTGCCTGCAATCGCGCGACCGCGCCAAGCGACTCCGCAGCGCGATGCACTGCGGCACTCCAGCGCAGGCACTGCGTTGCGGCCGCAACGAGCGAGAACGTCTCGTGTACGTCCCCAAAGCACGGCGCAACGTAATGGACGAACGCGGAATCCGCGCGGATCACGCCCTCGATGGCGGCCGCGAGTCTATCGCCCGCCCCGCCGTCGAACTGCCGCTCGAGGACCGCCGCTACCAGTTCGCAGACGGCGGCGCGTTGCGGGGGCGAGTCGCCGATCATCTGAGGAATTACCGTGCAGAGCCGTTCGTACAGGGTAGCAAGCGACGGATCGTCCGCCTTCCGGATCTCGACCCGTTCGCGAAAAAGGCCCGTTGCCGTTAGAGGGTCGCCGCTTCGCAGCAACCGCGCGAGCGCGACCGAACACCACTTCCGATCCGCGTAGCGATCGTTCCCGGCCAGCGCAACGGAGTGGAGCGCTGCCGCGGCCCGAGCGGCAACCCCGAGAAAACCGCAACGTTCTGCCCGATGGAAAACCGCAGTCGCGATCGTTCGAGCGCGAGCATTTCTCCCCGAGTCCAGTGCTTGCGAGGCGCGCTCGATCTGCCATGAGAGTCTCGCCCACGATTGTGAAGTGACTTTCGCCGGCGGTTGCGCACCGAGGCTGCCCGCGCCCTCGCGACATGCCTGCGAAGCCAGCACCGCGGCGGCCGCACGCTCGTGGTCCGTAGCTGCGCGGCACCCCTCGAGCGCAAGTTCGTACGCCTCGCCGGGCGCGCCGCGAAGAAGCGCGAGCTTTGCGCGCGCGGCCGTTCCGTCGGCAGGCGAGATCGATTCGAGCAACGCGTGTGCTTCTTCAACTCGCCCACAATGCACGTTTGCCTCGGCGAGCGAGGCGAGCGCCGCACGGCGGGCGGCGCGATCTGGCGCGATCCGCACCAGGTTTTTCGCGATGCTGCGCATCTCGAGCGAGCATCCGCGCTCGCACGCCTCGCGAAAGGCCGATAACTCTCGCCCGAAGCGGGGATCGCGATGCGAACCTGGCTCCTGATCGACGAAGCGTTGCGCGTAGCGCGCGATCTCGCTGACCGCTGCGGCACGCTGCCGCTGAAAGTGCCGCCTCGAAATGCCGCTTCGAGCGGCTAATTCCGCATTGTTTGCCGTCCGCGCGAAGTCGACGTCGAGGATCGCGCTGCGCAGGCGCGCCGTCTTGGGGTCGTTGCCCGGCAACGCGCGCCGCACGATGCCCGCCAGGGCGGCCGTCGAGCAATTGATGCCGGCACGCCGGCAGAGCGACGCAATCAACGGCATCCCGGCGAGTGCCCTTTCATCTTTCGCCCGGTGCAGCATAGTAAAAACGTACCGCTCCATCGTCGACATGCCAACACGATAACGGGTTCGCCCACGCAGTGTCTTGCGTCGTTGAAAGCCGTTGATGCGAAAGCCGTCTGCTTCGCACGTACGTCAACGAACATCAAAAGGTCGGGACGCGAGCCTTTCGTAACGCGACAAAGGCGTCGCATTCGACGCACTACTCGGACTTTAGGCAAGAAGGAATCGTGCAAACATGAAACGGCAACTCACGCTCCGCTTCACGCGTGCGTCCGTTCTGTTTCTGGCTTTCCTCCTGTTCCAGGAAACGTGGGCACTGGCGGGGGTAACCGGAAATCTCAACGGCATCGTTCGCGACACCGCCGGAGCACCGATCGCGGGAGTAAAGGTCGAGGCGGTTGCGCCTTCGCAGAGCGCGGCCGCCACGACGGATTCAACGGGACGCTTTCTTTTGCTCTCGCTGGCCCCCGATACGTACACGCTCAACCTCAGCAAGGAGGGATATCAGCCCGTCTCTTTTTCGGGTAACGTGGTCTTCGCGGATCAAACGCAGCAAGTCTCGCTCAGCCTGACCAAAACGCTGCGGACGATCGGCCATGTCACGTCGCAGGCTGGTGCGTCGCTCGTCAAGTCGGGCGTCGGCGGCGACCTCTACAGCGTGAATGCCTCCCAAGCTGCGGCCGCCGCGGCCCTCGGCGGTGGAGGCAATCTCAACAATGCCTACTCCGCGATGGCGTCGGTACCGGGCGTGCAGACGTCGATGACCGGCGCCGGCTGGATGAGCAACGCGGCGTACGTGCGCGGACAGAATCAGTACTACACCGGGTTCGAGTACGACGGAATCCCGGTCAATCGCGCATTCGACAACTACAATTCGTCGACCGAGTTGAACGCTGGGTCTGCAGGAACTTCAAATCTACACCGGCGGTGGTCCGGCGTCGGTCGCATCCGCGGGGACCTCCGGCTTCATCAACCAGGTCATCAAAACCGGAACGTTCCCCGGATTCGCGACCGCGAACGTCGGCCTCGGTACGCCGCTGTTCTACCATCAGGCGCAGGTCGAACTCGCCGGCGCGACGCCTGACCGCACCTTCAGCTACTACGTCGGCCTGAGCGGTTACAACTCGGCTTTCGGCATCATCGACAACGACAACGGTGAAAGCTTCATGACGCCCGGCGACTATTTTTCGGGCAATGCCACCATCGAGAATGCCATCGGCTATGGGTTTGGAAGCAACCAGGTCTTGTCAACCGGCTACACCTGCGTGATCGGCACCTGTCAGGGCGTCAAGCCCGTGTGCCCGCTCTACGGGCAGAAGTGGAATCAGCCCGTCGCGACGCTGGGAGAGCAGGGCTGCTGGCAATACTATAACGGTCTCTCAGGTGTAACGTCGCAGATCGCCGATCGAGAAAACGTCATCAACCTGCACATGGGAATCCCGCACAAGAACGGGCTCCGTGACGACATCCAGCTGCTCTGGAGCGGTTCGGCCGAAAACAACTACGCGTATCTGACTCCGGATGCCGTGGGGCCCGGCAACGGCCAGTTCATCTACTCGCTCTACAATACGAACTACAAGGCGCCGACGTGCGGCCCCGAAAACGTCGCACCCGGCCTCACCCTCAACGGATGCTCTCGGGTCGGGCAGATCGTCTCGATGGCGAGCATTCCGTCCTCGATCTTCCCGGCGTGCAATCCGGCGACCGGTGGGCCGGAATGTGCCCCGACCTATCTCGCGTACGCGGACGGCATCGCCTACAACCTGCCGTTCGGCACGCCGATCGCCAGGAGCATGTCCTCGATTAAGGCGCCGTCGCCGTACTTCGCGCCCGATACGCCACAGCACGCGTTCGACGGCCCGTTCCCACTGAATAACTCCGACGTCAACGTCAACCAAAACGATACGGGCATCGTGAAGCTGCAGTATACGCACGCGCTAAGCCAGTCGGCCTACCTGCGCGCCTACGCCTACAGCTTCTACTCCGATTGGCTCGAGAACGCACCGTTTAACGGCGCGACCGGTCAGCTGCTCGTCGGCTTCAACGGTGCCGCCCAGTATCAGCTCATTACGCACACCGCGGGCGGCGCGCTCGATTTTCAGGACCAGCTCAACGATCAGAACCTTCTGACGCTAAACGGTAACTACACTTCCGCCACCGTCAGCCGCCTCAACAACAACTCGGCGCTCGCGGGCGTCGAGGATTCACCGATCGGCTATATGTCGGCCGGCGCGAGCGGACAATACACCTGCTACGACCCGGCGAGGGGCACGCCGGAGGCTTGCGTGCTGGGGACGAGCGGTGAGAACAACAACTACTACGACACGCTTCTCAAAGGCGTGACCTCCGGCAAGCGCTTCAATTGCGCCGTGAAGTCCGCTCCGCAATGCTTCGTGACGCCGACGTGGAGCAGCACGGCCTCGGCCGGCCCGACCGGTTTCGGCGGCCCCGCGGGCGCCACGTGGGATACGCTCTGGAGCGGAAATATCACGGGTTCCCTCAACGAGGTGCAGCCGCGATTTACCAACGCATCGCTCAGCGATCAATTCCGCCCGAACGACAAGTTCTTGATCAATGCCTCCATCCGGTACGACAACTTCGCGTACAACTTACCGGACTCGGCCACGGCAGGCGATTCGTTCTATGCGGGAATGACCGCGAACTACACCTGCGTTTCCGCCGCTACGAATCAAGTCTTGACGATTCCGCTCGCCCCGGGCGAGTTTCCGCCGGCGCCGGCGCAGTTCGTCAACGGAAATTGCGATCAAGCCGCAGCGGCCCTCCATCCCTCGGGCCCCCACACCGGTTGGGTTCACCCCAACGGGACGACGCAAAACGGGGTCGCAGCTCCAAACTTCTCGGCGGCCTCTCCGGCCTCGTATTCGCTGGACTATTGGGAACCCAGAATCTCGGCAACGTACACGCAGTCGCCCGACACCGTTTGGCGCTTCTCGGCCGGCCGCTTCACGCAACCGCCGATCACGGCGTCGGTTCAGTACCTGAGCCCGTCGGGCGACGATCGCTCGGTGTGGAATAACACGATGAATCTCGGTTTCTATTCGCCGTTCCATCCCATCCCCGGCATCTCGTCGGCGCAGTACGACGCGTCGCTCGAGCACCATTTCCGTAACACCGACGTGAGCCTCAAGGTAACGCCGTTTTATACGTGGGTCAACGACTGGCAGCAACAGACGTTCATCGGTGCCGGCTTCGTAACCCAGGTCCCCGTCGGCGTCAATCGCGTCTACGGTGCCGAGTTTCAACTCAACAAGGGCGACTTCAGCCGGGATGGATTCTCGGGACAGATCGCCTTCACGTACACCAACTCGAAGGTCCAGTTCCAAAACGTGCCGTTGGCCACCGGCGGCGTGATCCCCAATACCACGATCGCTTTGAACCAGGTGATCTCGCAGTACAACGCCTTGACCAAGGCCGGCGGCGGCAGCCCGTGCTATCAGGGGGGCAAGCCGGTCTCGTGCAACACCGCGAACGGCAAGGTCGCAGCCGGTTTCGACACGATTCTCAATCCGTATTACAAGCAGCCTCAACAAGGCTTGCTCGACCCCAACGGCTGGTACAATCCGTACTCGACGGCGGTCGCTCCGAACCTCAACGGTGCGGTGATCAGCTACATCTCACCGGAGGTGGCTTCGGTGCTCCTCAACTACCGCAAGCATAAGTTCGCGGTAACGCCAAGCCTTTCGTTCCAATCCGGCGGCTACTACGGCAGCCCGCTCGACATCGAAGGGCTCGATCCGCGCACCTGCACGCTCAACTCGGCGTCGACGGGCATTACGAAGGTTTCGCCAAAGACCAGTCCCTTGCAGTGCAACTACCTCACGACGACCTCGGCGGGGAGCGGAGCGTTCGGCTACCTTTACATTCCCGACCCGCAAACCGGAAGCTACGCGTTCGGATCGTACCAGAATCCCAACTTCCTGGTCGGCAACCTGCAAGTCACGTACGATCTCACGCCGAAGATTCGTCTCATGGTGCTCGGCACGAATCTCTTCCACGCGTGCTTCGGGGGCTCGGCGGAGCCCTGGACCTCGTACTTTCCCGCGGGCGGAAACATCTGCGGGTACACGCCGGCAGGCGGCTCCCTCAATAGCACGCTCTATCCCAGCAACTTCTACAACGGCACCGGCATCAACGACTTTGCCGCCAACAAAGCTCGCACGCCGGCCGCCTTCCAGCAAAGCTATCTGCCGACGTTGGGAAACAACGGCGCCATCGGAGGCGTCTTGCAGCCCTTCAACATCTACCTCAATGCCCAGGTGAAAATCTAGGAGTCTGTGGGGCTATGGCCGTTTTCGGATTCGTCGCCGGCACGAAGACGGAAATGCGCCATAGCTCTACAGGTTCCTAAGGCATACTGGGTGCGCGCAGCGCTCGTGGTTGCGGCAGTAATAGCCGTCTTCGCGCCGGGGCCGTGGCAGGTCGGCCTCGGCGCGGAGCCTCCCTCGCTTCAAAGCTTCGACGGCGGCCACGGCTGGATAAACAGCGCACCGCTCGATCCTGCTCAACTTCGAGGAAAGATCGTCCTCGTCAACTTTTGGGAGTATACCTGTCTCAACTGTCTTCGCACGATGCCGTATCTGCGAGAGTGGTACCGTCGTTATCACGACGACGGCTTCGTGATCGTCGGCGTGCACACGCCCGAATTTCACTTCTCCGGGGAACACGCGAACGTCGCTGCCGCGGTCAAACGTTTAAACGTCGATTGGCCGGTGGTACTCGACGATTCGTTCGCGATCTGGAAGCGCTACGGCAACGCCGTCTGGCCGCACGAGTACCTTTACGACCGTAACGGCAAACTGGTAGAGAGCTTCGAAGGCGAAGGCGGGTATCAGGACACCGAGGCTCGGATCCAAGACCTTCTCCGCGGCGATCGGCCCGGCCGCAAGCTTCCACCGATCATGGCGCTGCTGCCGCAGGACAGCTACGACAAGGCGGGTGCGGTCTGTTATCCGCATACGCCGGAGCTCTTGGTCGGGCATCAGAACGTCGCCGACGCGACCTCGCAGAACGATCCCGCGCGCGACACGAATTATTCGCCGAGCGGCGGCGGACCCCGCGACGGCGCGATCGAGCTTCAAGGATACTGGCATTTGACCGCAGAGGCCGCCGTCTCCGGCGAGAGCGGCGGGTACTTAGCGCTGCGTTACCACGCGATCCAGCTCGTCGCCGTCATAAAGCCCGAAAGCGGCCGGACGACGCGCGTCGAGGTCACGCAAGATGGAAAACCGGTTCCGAAGGAAGCCGCCGGAAAAGACCTCCGCTACGACGCCGGCGGATCTTACGTCACAGTGGACGCGCCTCGCGCGTACGACATTATCATGAATGCCCGCTACGGCCAGCACGAGATCAGGCTCGCGCCCAAAGGCGAGGGCGTCGGCTTTTACGACTTCGCCTTCGAGTCGTGCGAGATTCCCAAAGGGGCGCCGCCCGGGTGAGCGCCCGTTCCGTGGCGATCGGCGCGATCGCCGGCCTCTGCGGCGCGGTTCTCATCGACCTCTATCTCGCGATCAGCGAGCCGTGGGTCGCCAAGGGAGTAACGGCGCTGCTCGTGATGCAGTGGGATGCGTCCAACGCGCTCGGCGCGGCCGCGTATAGGGGCGGCTGGTTGACGGCCGCGCTGGGAACGCTGATGCATTTCTGCGTCAGCGTCGTGTGGGGTATACTCTTCGTCGCTGCCGCCCTGCGGATCCGCCGATTGCAAGAACACGCGCTGACGGCTGGGATCGTTCTCGGAGTCGTGGCAATGGCGGTTATGCGTTTGGTCATCCACTTCGGACACGCGATCGTGCGTCCGTTTCCCTCGGCCGGAATCTTCCTTTACATCCTCGCCGGGCACGTCGTCTTCTTCGGCATCCCCGTCGCGCTCGTCGCGACGAACCTACTTCGCGAACGGCCCGACGTTCGAAAAATTCGCGTCTAGCGAATCTCGCAAGAAGCCTCGGAGCCGAGCGAGGCGGCGATCGCCTCGAGCGTCTCCTCGATGTCGGCTTGCGTGTGCGCGGTGGAGACGAACATCACTTCATTTTGCGAGGGCGGCAAGAGTACGCCTCGGTCCAGCATTGAGGCACAGTAGGCCGCGTACGCTTGACGGTTCGCCCGGCGAGCGTCGTCGAAATTGCGCGACGGCGCACCCGGACGAAACTTGAAGTTGACGACCGACTCGAGCTGCAACACCGCGTAGGGGAGGTCGCGCCCGGCGAAAATGGCGCGGATGCCCTCGGCGAACCGTCGCGCGAGTGAGTCCATCTGCGAGTAGTATTCGGGATGCATCTCGAGCAGATCGAGGACGCGATGCGCCATTGCCACCCCGAAAGGATTCCCGCCGTGCGTTCCGCCCGTGAACGCTCCACCGTTTGGCGCGAGCGTTTCCATTACGTCCTTGCGTCCGCCGAAGGCGGCAATGGGAACTCCGCCGCCCATGATCTTGCCGAGCGCCGTCAGGTCGGGGGCGATTTCCGTGCGGCCTTGCGCACCGCGTAATCCGAAGCGTAGCCAGGTAATGACTTCATCGAAGATCAGCAGCGCTCCGCAGTCGCCGGCGCGGCGCCGCAGGCCTTCGAGGAAACCCTCGACCGGGAGCACGAGGCCCATGTTCGCCGCGATCGGCTCGACGACGATTGCCGCGAGCTGGTCGCATCCCTTCTCGAGTTGTTCGTCGACGGAGTCTAGGTCGTTGTATCTCGCAACGAGCACGTCGTCAGATACGCCTTGCGGAATTCCACTGCGGGCGCTGCCGTTACCGGCCGACGCGCCCGCGTCGAGCAAGGCGAGGTCGAAGTGCCCGTGGTAGTTCCCCGCGAACTTGAGCACGCGAGCGCGGCCCGTATAAGCGCGCGCGACGCGGATCGCGCTCATCATCGCTTCGGTGCCGGACGTGACGAAGCGCATGCGCTGCATCGAAGGCACGTGGCCTCTGATGCGCTGCGCCAGACGAATCTCTTGGGGATGCGTCGTCCCCCAAACCAAGCCGTCCGCGGCAAGGGCGTCGAGCCCTCGTACCAGCGCCGGATGCGTATGTCCGAAGAGCAGCGGGCCGTAGGCCATGATGTAGTCGACGTACCGCCGCCCGGCTTCATCGTAGGCGTAGGCACCGCGTGCCGAGTTCTGGACGAACATGGGAAGGCCAACGCCCCACCCCGAACGGACCGGCGAATCGCAGCCGCCGGCCAGCACGTCGAGAGCGCGATCGATCGACCCTTGCATACCCTCGCGCCGTTCGCAGGTTCAACGAAGAAGCCATGCCCGAACTTCAGATCGCTCCGCAGACGAACATCAAGGAACTCGTCATGGACTGGCCGCTCGCCGCCGAGGTCTTGACCGCCTTCGGCTTGGGCTGCAGCAGTTGCGGCGTGAGCAAATACGAGACGATCGAACAGGGCGCGCGCGCCCACGGCTTACGCGTGGAACCCATTGTGGCCGCGCTAGCAGACGCGCGCCGTTCCGGCAGCGTGCCGCCGATCGCCGCGGAGGCCCGGCGTCCGGCCGCGCGCGCGCCCGGCGCGTTTGCCGGGCGAACGAAGATCGCGCACACGATACCGATCATGTCGGGCAAGGGCGGCGTCGGAAAATCGCTGGTCACCGCACTACTGGCAATCGGCCTGCGACGAAAGCACTTTCGTGTCGGCATCCTGGATGCAGACATCACGGGGCCTTCGATACCAAGGCTCTTCGGATTGCACGAACCGCTCGACATCCAGCCCGATCCGGTCAAAACGACGCCGCAGGGCCAACCGCAGCCGCTGATGTCGCCGGCGATCTCGCGCAGCGCGATCGAGGTCGTCAGTGCGAATTTGCTAACCGATCGCGAAGATACCGCGATGATCTGGCGCGGACCGATCGTGGCCAGCGTCATCCGTCAGTTTTACGAACAAGTCCTCTGGAGCGAGCTCGATTTTTTGCTCGTCGATCTGCCGCCCGGAACCTCCGACGCCCCGTTGACGGTCCTTCAATCCCTGTCTATCGACGGCGTCGTCCTCGTAACGATGCCGCAGGCGCTTGCGACGATGATCGTGCGCAAGGCCGCAAACTTGATCCATCAATTAAAGAAACCGATCCTGGGGGTCGTCGAGAACATGTCGTACTTCGTCGCCCCGGATACCGGAAAACAGTACGATATCTTCGGCCCGTCGTACGCGCAGCGAGTCGCCGAGCTCGCGCAGGCGCCGCTCCTCGCTCGCATCCCCATCGATCCGGTGAAGCTCACGCTTGCCGACGAAGGGCGAATCGAAGAGCTCGACGACCCGATCTGCGACCTGCTTGCCGACCGCCTCGTCGCGGCGCTCGAGGCGCATCCGAAACCCAAAGAGACGATCTCGCTGGTATGAAGAAAAAACTTCTCGCCGGCTTCGGCGTCGGATTGAGTGCGGGATACATTTGCGTGCGCGCGATTGACGCGTGGCGCGAGTGGAGCGAACCGGCGGAAACGGTCGCGAAAGACGCGCGAGCCTACTCGAGCGCTCGCCGCGCTCTCGACGTCGTCGAAACCTTTCGCGCCACCGCCGGATTCGCGGCCTTCGCTTACGCTCCGGTTTCGCTTCGCGCCGATGAAGCCGCCCGCCGCCTGCCGGTCTGGCTGCGCCCCGCGGCGTATTTTGCCGCCCTTTCCTTGGTATCGTCGGCGTTCGAGCTTCCGGTTTCGTTCGTCGAGGGCTACGCGCTAGAGCGCCGCTTTGGTTTGAGCGATCAAACGCGCAGCGGATGGCTGGTCGACTACGCGAAGTCCTCGATCCTCTCGACCGCGTTTTCCGCGCTGCTCGCAACGCTATTCGGCTTCGCGCTACGCCGGGCGCCGCGGAAGTGGCCGCTTTGGGCGAGCGCGGGAGCCTTTCCGCTCTTTGTGATCGGCAACGTTATCGTGCCCATCTACGTCATGCCGCTCTTCAACGAGTTCGAGCCAATTACCGGTTCGCTCGAAGCGCGTCTCCGCGCGCTTGCCAAACGCTTCGGCGTCGGCGATGCGGCGATTCTCCGAATGGACATGAGCCGTCAAACGCGCAAAGCAAATGCCTTCGTAACGGGGATCGGCCGGACGCATCGGATCGTGCTCGGCGACACGCTGATCGGCGCGTTTCCGGAGACCGAGACCGAGTTCGTGGTCGCGCACGAACTCGGACACTACGTCAACAAAGACACGTGGCGCTTGATCGCGCTGGGCGAAGCGTTGGCGATCGCGCTTTTTCTCATTTCAAATCGCGCCGTCTCCGAAGAGGAACGGGAAGAACTTCGAGATCGTCCGTTGCTGATCGTACGGCTCTACGCGGTGATGCTGATTGCAACGCAGGTGTTGCGTCCGTTACTTTTTGCCTTCTCGCGCTCTCGCGAGTGGGCGGCGGATCGCTTTGCGCTCGACGCAACCGGTGACGCCGCAACCGGGGCCTCGGCGTTCCGCCGTCTCCGCGATCAGAATCTCGCCGACGAAGATCCCCCCGGCTGGTACGAGTTCTTCTTCGCTTCGCATCCGTCGTTGCGAGCGCGAATCGCCGCGCTCGACGAAGCCAAGGGAACCTAAGAGAGCAAAACGCCGCTCGGCCGGGTGCGCAGCCACGCGGCGAGATCGGTCTTCGCCTCGCTCGCACCTCCGCCCAGCTCGCGCCGCAGCTCACCGAAGAGGCCGAACCCTTCTGCAAACGCGTCGTGCTTGTGGATCGACTCCTCGTTGACTTGCCCGGCGAAAACGAACGTGTCGTTCCCGAGGTCGTCGTACATGTCGAGGGTCCGTGCCAGGATACCGCGCACGACGTCCTCGACGAAACGAGGATTGTGATGGGCCTTATTGACGATGAAGAACTCGTCGGGCCGCTTGAGCAAATCGTAGGTCTCGCTCGACATGGAATTTTCCACGATCTCGACCAGATCTTCGGCGCGAATCGCCTCGCTGCGATCGTCCGCGACGCCGAGCAGCAGCGTACCGCGGCCCCGCTGATTGTGCGTGGCGACTGGTAAGGCGTCGAGCGCGCGCTGCGCCTCGCGCTCGCTGAACCCCGCTTCGCGCAACTCGTGCACCGAGTGCTCGCGGACCATCGCCTGCGCGCAGGGACAAGCGGTCATACCCTCGGCCTCGACGCCGACGACGCGGCGCGTGCCGGTCTCGTCGGCGTGCGCGATTCCGATGAGGGTATACGTCTCCTCTCCGCGCTTGCCGCTCACCGGAGTCCATCGTTCGAGTCCGAATTGCGCTCGCAATCGAACGTCCGCGCGAATCGCGCGCTGGCTGCCGACGATCTGTCTGGCGATCGCTTCGGCGAGGCGTTCGACGCGAGCCGGCTGCGCCGCATCGGCCAGCACGTCGAGGGTCGCCTCCTCGAGGATCTCCGAAAAGCGCGACATGTGTACGCCGGATTTGTCCGCGGCAAGATCGGCAACCATCGAAAACTCGCCGTTATAGACGCGCGCGCGGCCGTTGACCTCCAAATGGACGACGCGGCGGACGCCCGAGACGCCGGCGCGGGCGAGCGAAAGTCGCACCTCGGGCTCTTCGGACTGACGATCGGTATCGAAGCGCAAACCGCGCTCGAGCCGGCGAACGCCGGCGTCGAGCGAGAGGTTAACGAGGCCGGGCGCGATCTCCGCAAGCGGAACGGCATTGTAGGGACGGGCATCGAGCCGCTGCTGCACGACCCGTTCGTCGAACACGAGAAGGTCGATATCGATCGGGCGTGGTTCGAGACGACGCACCCCGCCGGCGCGGCCGACCGCTCGTTCGACCTCACGGGCAAAACTCGAGAAGAGCTCCTCATCCAATTCGGATCGCAATGCCGCCGCGACGTTGAGGTAGGCCGGCCCCGCCGCTCCGCCGGCGGCTGCCGACTCATAAAAAGCCGAAACCACGAGGATCTGTGCGCGGGCGCGCAGCCGCTGCAGCGCGGCGAGGATGTTCGCTTGCCGGTCGCCGAGGTTCGACCCGATTCCGATATAGAGCTCGTGCACGAGCCGCTCTTCTCTCCGCCGGAGCGTGGGCCCGTTTGCGAGCCGGAATTTGACCCAAACGCATCGTATCGTAGCCGGGCCATGCAAAGCGCTGCAATTTATCCCTACATTCTCGACCCGAAGCTGACGACGCAGGTTTGGGGCGGCAACGAACTCGTGCGCGTCTATGGCAAACACGGCGATCCAAATGCACGGCTCGGTGAGTCGTGGGAGTGCTGGGACACCGATCCGGTAACCAATGGATCGCTGGCCGGCGACACGGTCGCCGGCCTCCGGAGCCGCTTGGGCCCCCAGCTGCTGGGAAACATCGACCCCAAGCGCATCTTTCCGATACTGACGAAGATCATTACCGCACACGACTGGCTTTCCGTGCAGGTGCATCCCGACGATGCCTACGCCCAGCGGGTCGAGCATCAGCCCTTCGGCAAGACGGAGTGCTGGTACGTTCTCGACGCGCAGCCCGATGCAAAGCTGGTCTACGGCTGGACGCGCAACACGTCTCGCGAGGAATACCTTGCGCGCGTGGCCGATGGAACCTTGGGCGAACTGCTGCGCCACATCACGGTGAAGACCGGCGATACCGTTTACATTCCGCACGGCGTCGTTCACGCGATCGGGCCGGGCGTCACCGTCTTCGAGACGCAGCAGGCTTCGGATTTGACGTACCGGATGTTCGATTACAACCGCCTCGGGCTCGACGGCAAACCGCGCGAACTCAACGTCGAGAAAGCCGCGGACGTCCTGCATTACGAAGCGACGGCCGGCGGAACGCTGCTGCAGATTCCCTACCACTTCGAAGGACTCGATCGTACCGCGTTAATTGCCGACGCCCACTTCGTCGTCGAACGGATCGTCGCGACGAGTGAGCCGGCAACGCTGGCGACCGCGCAGCGGCCGCTCATCGTCATGTCGCTCGCGCAGCCCCTGGAGGTTGCGAGCAACGGCGACGGTGTCGCACTGACCCCTTACCAAACCGCTTTGATTCCGGCAGCGGCGCAGTGGTGCACCGTTGCGGCCCCCAAGAGCGAGGCGGCACCGTTCATGTTCGTCACGCCGCCGCACGACCGGGAGCAGCTCGCGAGCCGGCTGATCGCGGCGGGAATCGCACAAGACGTCATCGATCGCTTCTTGGAGCAGTTCTGAGGGCGCTTCCCGGTTGGCAGGGTGAGCTCGCTCCGGGACATCGCCGCGATGCCGGCGGCGAGCTTCTTCTCGGCGACGTCCCGGCATGGGAACTAGCCGGCAGCTTCGGAACGCCGCTGCTCGTCATCGACCTCGCCGTCGTCAACGACGCGGTGCGCACGCTGACGGACTCGGCGGCGGCACACGGCGCTGAGGTATCGTATGCGGCCAAGGCCTTCGCGACGACGGAGTTCTTACGACATCTCGCCCGGCATCCGATCGGCGTCAACGTCTGCTCGCTCGGCGAACTCGTCACCGCCGAACGCGCTGGGTTTGGCGCCGAACGCATCACGCTGCACGGCGCCGGTAAGTCCCAAGAGGAGCTGACGGCTGCCGTAGCGGGACGGTTGGGACGCATCGTCGTCGACGGCCTCGAAGAGCTCGGGCGACTCGCCGCACTCTCCCGAGGCGCACCACGCGTCAACGTACTGCTTCGCCTCAACGTGGGCATCGAAGCCGGGAATCACGCCTACGTGCGTACGGGCGGAAACGACACGAAGTTCGGCATTCATCTGCGCGACGAGAACGCGGCCGCCACGTTGATCAAGAATAATCCGCAGCTTCACTTCGCGGGACTGCACGCACACCTCGGATCGCAGATCTACGAGAGCGCGGCCTACGCGCAGAACGCGTCGGCGCTCATCGAAGCCGCGGCGCGCTTTGCGAACGAGGGTCTAGACTCCGAGCAGATCGTCATCGGCGGCGGCTTCGGCGTGCCCTCTCACCCCGGGGCCGTCCCGGAGCAGCTCGAGATCGAGACCGCGATTGCCGGCGCCGCGCAGACCCTGCGCGCGGCTGCGCTCGCGCGCTCGCTGCGGGTACCTCGCTTGGGGCTCGAACCCGGACGGGCAATCGTCGCGCTGGCCGGGACGACCCTCTATCGCGTGCTCGCGGTGAAGCGCCAGTCGGAGCGAACGTTCCTCGTCGTCGACGGCGGGGTCGGCGAGAATCCGCGGCCCGCGCTCTACGGCGCTTACCATCACGTCGTAACGGCATCCCCCGTTTCGGGGACCGGCGAAGATATGACGCTCTGCGGCCGCTCCTGCGAAAACGACGAACTCGGAAACGTTCGCCTGCCGGCCGGCATCGCCGCCGGCGCGCTTCTAGCGATGTGTTCGACGGGTGCGTACACCTACAGCATGGCCGGCAACTACAACCGGATTCCGCGACCGGCCGTCGTCGGAGTGCACGGGGGTCTCCGTCAGCCCTTGGCTCGGCGCGAAAGCATCGAGGATATCCTCCGCAGCGACGCCGTCTAGCGAACCGGCGGCGGCCGATGCATCCGGTGCGGCAGCTGGAGCGTTGTAAAGGGTGTATGGAGAGTAAGACTGCAACTTTTGCCGCCGGCTGCTTCTGGGGCGTCGAGGACGCTTTTGCGCAGCTGCCCGGCGTTATCGACGCCGTCTCCGGCTACACCGGCGGCCACGTCGAGAACCCGACCTATCGTCAGGTCTGCGGGCACGCGACCGGCCACGCGGAGGCCGTCGAGGTTACCTACGATCCGCAGCGCATATCGTACGATCAGCTGCTCGATTTCTTCTGGCAGATTCACGATCCCACGCAACTCAACCGGCAAGGACCCGACGTCGGCGATCAATATCGTTCGGCGATCTTTACGCACGATGACGAGCAGGCACGCGCCGCCGCAGCCTCGCGCGAGCGGGAACAGGGCAAGCACGCGCGCCCGATCGTAACCGAGATCGCGCCGGCATCGCGATTCTGGCGCGCCGAGGAGTATCACCAGCGCTATTTTAAAAAGAACGGCGGGGCGGCGTGCCACATCATCCCGAAGGTCGCCCGGTGAGACGCGCCGAGTTTCTAACCGCGGCCGCCACGCTGGCCTTTGCCGGCTGCGTGGCCCGCGGATCGGCCGCGCAGCAGGCGTACGGCGTAACGCACAGCGACTCGCAGTGGCGCGCCCTGCTCGGTGACGATCGCTACTACATTCTTCGCCAGGGCGGCACCGAGCCGGCCTTTTCCAGTGCGCTGATCGCCGAAAAGCGGGCCGGGCTCTACCGCTGCGCCGGGTGCGGCTTAGCGCTCTTCTCCTCGAAGACGAAGTACGACAGCGGCGACGGCTGGCCGTCGTTCTGGGACGTTATGCCGAAGGCAACTCGAACGCAGGCCGATTACGTCCTCGTCTCGGAACGCACCGAAGTGCACTGCGGGCAATGCGGGGGCCATCTGGGCCATATCTTCGACGACGGTCCGGCACCGACGCATCTGCGATACTGCATCGACGGTCTCGCGCTTCGTTTCGTTCCCACGTAAAGTAGTTCGTACGCGCGTCTTAGTCACCAACGACGACGGCATCGACTCACCCGGCATCGTCGCGCTCGTCGATGCGCTCTGCGGAGAGCACTCCGTCGTGGTCGTTGCACCGGCGGGAGACCGCAGCGGCGTCTCACACGCGATCACCGCCGGCGCGGCGATAACGATGGAGCGCCGCGAAGGCTGGAACGTTCCGGCCTACGCGTGCTCGGGAACGCCCGCGGACTGCGTTTTCTTAGGCGCAACGGTGCTCGCAGAGCGCCCGCAGCTCGTCGTCAGCGGCATCAACCACGGACCGAATCTCGCCGACGACGTCAACTACTCCGGGACGGTCGCCGGAGCCGTCGAGGCGTGCCTGCTAGGAATTCCTGCGCTCGCCGTCTCGCTCACAGCCGATCACGAAGAACCGCTCGCCCGCCGCCACTGGCGCAGCGGCGCGCTCTTCGCGCTTCGCTGCATCGAACGCGTGGCCGCGGAGGGCGAGAATCCGAGCAGTTACTGGAATTTGAACGTTCCGAACCTCCCGTTCGAAGAGATCGGCGGAATCCTCGTCACACGCTTAGGACGTAAACGTATTTGCGGTAAAATGGTCGGCGAGGAGCACGGCGGTGCGACACGCTACTATCGTGCCTGGGAATCACCCTTCGAGACGGATCGGGAGACCGCCGGCACCGACATCGGCGCGGTTCATGCGGGCTACGCGAGCCTGACGCCGCTCTTGCTCGATCGGACCTCGCCGGCGGTTTTGCGAGAGGCGGCGGATTTATCGGAAGGACGCGCCGGCAATCTTCGTCCCACAAACTCGGCGATCCGTTCCAACTTGCGCATCAACTGATCGAACTGTTCGCAGTCGAGCGATTGCGCGCCGTCGGATAAAGCGTTCGGCGGATCGGGGTGAACCTCGATCAGCAATCCGTGCGCGCCGGCGGCGATGCTCGCGATCGCGACCGGCGGAACGAGCCGCGCGATTCCGACGGCGTGCGAAGGATCGACGATCACCGGCAGGTGCGTCATCTCCTCGAGCAGCGGAACCACCGAGATGTCGAGCAAGTTTCGCGTCGCCACGTCGAACGAGCGCACCCCGCGTTCGCAGAGCACGACGTTCTCGTTGCCGCCGAGCATCAGGTATTCGGCTGCGAGGAGCCACTCTTGGACCGTCGCGGCGAGGCCGCGCTTGAGCAGCACCGGCGTTCGCATCGACCCGGCTTCACGCAGCAGGGGAAAGTTTTGCATGTTGCGAGTGCCGATCTGCAGCATGTCCGCATACCCGGCCACCTTCTCGACGTCGCGCGGATCGAGGACCTCCGTCACGACGCCGAGCCCGTGACGATCCGCGGCCTCGCGCAGCATTTTGAGACCCTTTTCACCGAGGCCCTGAAACGAGTAGGGCGAGGTTCGCGGCTTGTAGGCACCGCCGCGCAAAACCGTCGCGCCGGCGGCCGCCACCGCACGAGCCGCCAATTCGAGCTGTTCTTCCGACTCGACGCCGCACGGCCCGGCGCAGATCGTGATCTCCTCGCCGCCAAAGGTTGCACCGCTGCGCAGACGCACGATCGTTCGCTCTGCGCGCGCATCTCGACGGACCAATCGGTACGATTGCGGTACGTTTACCCCTCGCTCCACCTTTTCTCGCTTCGACGGGTCCTCGCTTCATCATGCCCGCTCGATCAAGCAGGCGCCAGGCGCCAGCTGCGGCAAATCAGGCGCAGTGGAGCACGTCGCGGTAACCGGAGTAGGGATCGTCTCGCCCATCGGCATCGGGGCGCGAGAATTCTGGCAGAGCCTTCTTGCCGGCAAGTGCGCAGTCGCCCCGATGCGCTCGTCGCTGCCAAAGCTCTCGGGAAATCGATTTTGGGCCGCGGTCCCCGACGATTTTCTCGTACCCGAGACGCTCGATTCGGCGGTCTTGCGAAATACCGACCGCTTCACACAGTACGCGCTGGTCGCCGCGGCCGAAGCGATGGCAGGCGCTCGCCTCGACCCGCCTTCGTTTCGCACCGGCGTCATCATCGGTAACATGATGGGCGGCTTTCCGCTCGTCGCCGAAGCTCAGACGCGGCTACTCGAGTCGGACGGCCGCAGCACAAGTCCGAAACTGATGGCGCTGGTTATACCGAACATGCCGAGCGCACTGATCGCGATGCGCTGGAAGCTTCACGGACCGCAGCTCGCAATAAGCACGGCGTGCGCGTCCTCGCTCGACGCGATTGGGTTGGCAGCCGGGATGATCGAACGCGGCGAGATCGACGCCGCGATTGCCGGAGGGAGCGAGACGCTGCTGAGCCCGCTCGTTTACGAAAGCCTGGTCCGTGCCGGCGCGCTCTCGCGCAATTCCGATCCTACGCTCGCGTCGCGCCCATTCGACGTCGACCGCGACGGATTCGTGATGGGCGACGGCGCGGCGGTGGTCGTTTTAGAGCGATTAGAACGCGCGGAGCAGCGCGGCGCAAACATCCTGGCGCGCATTCGAGGGTACGGTTCGCTCGCCGATGCTCATCACATCACCTCGCCCGATCCGTCGGGCCGTTTCGCAGCCCAGACGATGCGCGACGCGATCGATCGTGCCGGCGAAGCCGGCGAAGGCTGCGACGTCGTCTACGCTCACGCAACCGGGACGACCGTCGGCGATGCCGCCGAGGCAAACGCGATCGACGAAGCGTATGCGAATCGCCGGCCCGTCGTAACGTCGATCAAGGGACATGTCGGTCACGGCATGGCCAGCGCTGGAGTCATGTGCGTCGTCGCCGGAATCGCGGGAATGCACGAATCGCAAATCCCGCCGACGATAGGAACCAAACGTGTAGATTCGGCGATCCACTTCGACTTGGTGATCGAACGGCCGCGTTCGCACTCCTACTCCGCCTTTCAAGTGAACGCGTTCGGCTTCGGCGGTCAAAACGCGTCGCTGCTCGTCTCTCGCTGAGCAGGGCGCGCTCCTTAGGGTTCGGAAGGTTGTACGCTGACTGCTTCGAGGTAGGACGCAGATGAATCTACTCGTCAAAGGAACGAGCGGTCCGCTGACCGGCGAGGTTGACGTCCCGAACTCTAAATATCACGCGCACCGAGCGCTCATTCTGGCATCGCTCGCACCCGGAACGAGCCGAATCCTCGGCCTTTCCGACGCTCGCCACGTGCAGTTCACGATGGACGTGCTGCGGGCGCTGGGGACGAAAATCGAAGTCGAAGGCCAAACGCTGCTCGTCTCCGGGGGGCCCTATCATGTGAAGCGGAAGGTCGTTTCGGTCGGCAGTTCCGGCTCGACGCTCTACTTTATGATCGGCCTGGCATCGCTCGCCGACTCGCCGGTAACGTTGACGGCGCAAAAGTACTTCCGCCGCCGTCCGGTCGGGCCGCTGCTCGATGCGCTCGCGCACTTGGGCGTCCGTTTTGAATCCGCCGGCGGCTGTCCGCCGATCGCGATCTCGCCGAGCCGGCCGCGGGGCGGCCCGATCGTCATTCCCGGCACGCTCTCACAATGGATATCGGGATTGTTGCTGCTCGCTCCCTTCGCGACGGAGCCGACGACGATCGAAGTCGAAGGCGAACTCAACGAACGCCCGTACGTCGCGCTGACCGTGCAGATGATGCGGGCTTTCAACCTTCACGTCCGCATCTCGCCCGATTGGCGCCGCTTCGACGTCGAGCCGAGTCAAGAGCCGCGCCCCGCGACCGTCGCGCTGCCGCCGGATATCGGCTCGGCCGCCTTCGGGCTCGCGGTCACCGCGCTGCATCCCTCCGACGTGCTCTTTCGCGGACTGCAAGAGCTTCCGGGCGAGCTTCCCAACCATCCCGAGGGCGCCTTCATGGAGATCGTTCGGGAAATGGGACTCCCCATCGAATACGACACGCACGCTCACGCCGTGCGCGTGCGTCACGACGGAATCGAGCTGCGAGGCGTGCGCGTCGATTGCCGCGACATTCCCGACATGCTGCCGATCCTCTCGACGCTCGGGACGTTCGCGAAAGGGCAGACCGTGCTCGAGAACATCGCCCACGTCCGTCTCAAAGAATCGGATCGCGTCGCGGCGATGCTGCAGCTCAACCGCATGGGCGGACACCTCGAGCTCCACGACGACCGGCTGGTGGCGCACGGCGTCTCGCAGCTTTTCGGAGCGCACCTGTCGTCGTTCAACGATCACCGAATCCTGATGTCGCTGGCGGTGGCCGCATCGCGCGCAGAGGGTCAGAGCACGCTGACGTACCCCAACGCGTACCGGATCTCGTATCCACGCTTTCTCGACGCGATGCGCAGCATCGGCGTTCCGATGACGACGTCGGACGCGCCGGCGAACGCCCGCCACTCCGGCAGCAAGAACGCACCGGCGATGCCCAAACCCGATCGGGCCGCGGCGCTCACGATCAACGAGCTGCTCAATCGCAACGCAAAAGAGTCGCCCGTCGGCCTCGCCGTCGTCGAAACGCGAGATGGAAGCGACATCGCCCTTACCTGGGAGGAGTTGCTCGAGCGCGTCGAACGGACCGCAACCCTGCTGCTCAATCTCGGCGTGCGTTATGGCGAACGGGTCGCCTATCAACTGCCCAACCAGCTAGAGTTCGTCATCATTTCGTTGGCGGTGCTCCGCATCGGCGCGGTCTGCTGCCCGTTAATGCCGATCTTTCGCGAGCGCGAGATTGCGTTCTGCCTGCGGCGCTCTCGCGCGCGCATCCTATTGGTACCAGATGAAGCGCGCGGACGCCATCACGCCGGCGAGATCGCCTCGATGCTACGCGAGGCGCGCGGCTTCAGCGGAGACCTTCCGCTGCGGCTCGAGCACGTCGTCGTCTGCGCCGGCGGCCGCAAGCCGTACACCTTGCCCGCGCAAGAGTACGACGAGGAATCGGTTCATTGGCTGCGCTATCAGGACGCGTTGCGAACGACGCTGATCGACCGGGCTGCGCTCGACGCCCGGGTCAGCGATCCTCGGGCGATCGCCCAGCTGCTCTTTACGTCGGGCACGTCGGGCGAGCCCAAAGGCGTGCTGCATCGTAACGACGTTCTCATGCGCGCCGCGGCGATGGAAATCGAGCACCTGGGCCTCGGAGCGCAAGACCGGATATTCGTCCCGTCGCCCCTCGCGCATCAGACCGGCTTCCTTTACGGAATGTGGCTCGCGCTGGTGATGGGCGTTCCCCAGATCATTCAGCCGGTCTGGAATGCATCGCGTGCGCTTCGCGCGCTCAACGACTGGGACGGCACCTTCGTGCAAGCCGCGACGCCGTTTTTGGCCGACCTCCTTGCGGCCGTCGAAATCGGAGAACGTCCGCCGGCGGCCTTGAGAATTTTCGTTGCGACCGGTGCTGCCGTGCCGCGAGGCATGGCCGAGCGCGCCACGCGCGTTCTCGGCACGGCGGTCTGCGGTGCGTGGGGCACGACCGAATCGTGTTTGGGATCCCTCGCCGCGCCGGTCGACGAGCCGGCGAAGGTTTGGGGAACCGACGGCCGCGCCTTGCGCGGCATCGCGCTGCGCATCACCGATGCGCAGGGGCGCACGCTCCCGGCCGGTCAGGAGGGGCATTTTGAAGTGCACTCGCCGACGATGTTCGTCGGCTACGCCGATCATCCGGAATGGACGGCGGCCGCCTATACGCCCGACGGCTGGTTCAAGACCGGCGACCTTGGCATCATCGACGAGGCCGGATACATCCGCATCACCGGACGCGTGCGCGACGTCATCAACCGGGGCGGCGAGAAAATTCCGGTGGCGGAGATGGAGCAGCTGCTGAGCGACTATCCCGCGATCGCGGAGATCGCCATCGTCGCGATGCCCGATCCGCGGCTCGGCGAGCGCGCCTGCGCATTTGCGGTGCTGCGCGAGGGATCTCGTTTCGACTTCGATCAGATGCAGCATTATTTATACGCCTGCCAAGCCTCCAAGCACTATTGGCCCGAACGTCTCGAGATCGTCAACGCGCTGCCGCGTACCCCGTCGGGCAAGGTGCAGAAATATCTGCTGCGCGAGCGAGCGCGCGAACTGCGACCCTACGAGCGCGACAAGGCGAGCGTTTCTTGAATCGGCTCGACGCCGCACCGGAGCTCGACGACGCCTCGTTCGCCGAGCTTCGCGACGATATCGCGCGGTACGTCGCGGGCCGGGCTGAAGAGTGGGCGCAACGCATCGAGCGCGAGCGGCACGTTCCCCTCGAGCTCTGGGACGAGCTCCGCGAGCGAGGTTACCTCTCTTTAGCGGCACCGGTCGAGTACGGGGGCCGGGGCATACCGTTCTCGCGTTATCTCGAGCTCATCGAGCTTTTTTCGATGTCGCACGCTTCGATTCGAATGATCGTTCACGTCGTCAACGGCACGTGGCGCGCAATGGACCGGTTCGCGACTCCGCAGCAGCGCCAAGCCTTCGTTCTTCCGTCCATCAAAGGCGAGCTGAAGATTGCCTTCACGCTCACCGAACCGACGGCGGGTACGGGCGCCGACCTTCGCTGCAGCGTCGAGCGCGAAGGCGATACGTACTATCTCAGCGGCGAAAAGCATCTGATCACGTTCGGAACGATCTGCGACTACTGGCTGCTCTTCGCACGCCTTGCGGGAACGCGCGGCGCCGAGGGCACCGTCGCATTGCTCGTCGACCGCCGGTCGCCGGGCGCTGCGGTCGTGGAGATGGACGAGTCCATGGGCGTTCGCGGAACCGATCACGGACGGTTGACCTTCGAGCGGACGCCCGTTCCCGTTGCGAACCGGCTCGGAGCGGAAGGACAGGGTTTGGATATCGCGCTCGGCGGTTTTCTGACGCCGAGCCGGATCTCGGTCGCCATGAGCTGCGTCGGACTCGCGCGGCGGGCCCAGGAGCTCGCAATCGAGTACGCGCGCAAACGGGAAACGTTCGGGAAAAAACTCGCGCAGCGACAGGCGATCCGCTTCATGATCGCCGAGAACGCGACCGACATCGAGGCTGCGCGGCAGCTCGTGCTGCACGCCGCCAGGCAATGGGAGTTCGAGAGCGGCGATGCTGCGATGCTCTCGTCGATGTCCAAGCTGCACGCCGTCGACATGCTGACGCGCGTGACCGACCGAGCGCTGCAAATTCATGGCGGCAGCGGGTTTTGGCAGCCGCACGCGATCGAGCGAGTCTATCGCGACGCGCGCGCGCAACGATTCGAAGAGGGAACGAACGAAATTCAAAAAACCGTCATCGCCCGAGCGCTGCTCGGTTCGGGAGGGGAGAGCGCATGAGCCATCGTTTTGAAGGAAAGGTCGCGCTCGTGACCGGGAGTTCGCGCGGGATCGGGCGCGCGCTCGCGCTGACGCTTGCGCGCGAAGGCGCGGCGCTGGTCATCAACTACAACCGCAACGCGCAACTCGCCGGCGAAGCGGTTCGGGAAATCGAGGCGCTCGGCACGCGCGCGATCGCGGTACAGGCAAATATGGAAGAGCCCGAGCAGATCGAGCGGCTCTTCGAGAGCGTGCGAAGCGAGTACGGGCGTCTCGATCATTTCGTCTCCAATGCCGCTGCCAGCTCGTTTAAGAAGATCGCGGACTTGAAAGCTCACAATCTCGACCGCTCGTACGCGCTCAACGTGCGGGCGTTCGTGCTGGGCGCGCAGCGCGCGATCGAGCTGATGAACGGCGGCGGACGAATCGTCGCGCTCTCGAGCTACGGCAGCATTCGAGCCTATCCGACCTACGCGAATCTGGGCTCGAACAAAGCCGCGCTCGAAGCCTGGGTTCGCTACATGGCCGTCGAGTTCGCGCCGCGCGGCGTCAACGTCAACGCCGTCAACGGCGGCCTCATCGACACCGAATCGTGCGCCTACTTTTACGAGAAGGTCGCGGGAATGGCTCCGATCGAGAGCGTGCTCTCGAAACTTCCGAAGGCGCGGATGGGGACGCCGCAGGAGGTCGCCGATACGATCGCCTTCCTGCTCGCACCCGAATCGGAGTACATTACCGGGCAAACGATCTGTGTCAACGGCGGCCTCAGCGTGATCGCGCCGCCCTTCTACGCCGATACGGCGCCGCCGCTCTCCCTCTAGGAAACCTAGGCCCGAAGTGTTCGAGCACGCACTCGAGGCCGGAGTAATCGGCACGCTTCGGCTTGCAAATCGCATCGTCATGGGTTCGATGCACCTCGGCATCGAGTCCGACGGCGAAGCGCTCGCGGCGTTTTACGCGCAACGCGCCCGTGGCGGCGCGGGGCTGATCGTGACCGGCGGCTCGTGCGTCAATCTCGCGGGAGCCGGCGGACGAAACTACAGCTTCATCAACGACCCCGCTTCGCATGCGCCGCTGCAATGTGCCGTCGAAGTAGTGCACCGTGCCGGCGGCCGAATCGCACTCCAGCTTTTCCACGCCGGGCGCTATGCCTACCAATCGTCGTTCGGCATCCAGCCGGTCGCGCCATCGGCGATACGCTCGCGCTTCTCTCCCGATTCGCCACGCGCGCTCAGCGACGCCGAGATACTCGAAACGATCGGCGATTTCGCCCGAGGCGCGGCCCGCGCGCGCGAACTCGGATTCGACGCCGTCGAGGTCATGGCGTCCGAAGGCTATCTGCTCAATCAGTTTCTTTCACCGGTAACGAACCGGCGCGACGACGCATGGGGCGGCGACTTCGCGCGGCGGATGCGCCTCCCGCGGGAAGTCCTGCGCGCGATTCGCTCGGCCGCCGGCAACGAGTATCCCGTCATCTTTCGCATTTCGGGCGCCGACTTGATGGCGGAGTCGACGACGCCCGACGAGACCCTCGAGTTCGCGCGCGCGTTGAGCAGTGACGGCGTCAACGCACTCAACGTCGGCATCGGCTGGCACGAGTCGTCGATCCCAACCGTGCAGCAGATGGTTCCGAGCGGTATTTGGATACGCTTTGCCGCGAGCGTTAAACGGGCCGTCGGCGAGTTGCCGGTCATCGCCAGCAATCGCATCAGCGACTTGACCGCGGCGGACGCCGCGATCGCGGCGGGCAGCGCAGACTTCGTTTCGATGGCGCGTCCGTTTCTCTCCGACGCTTTCATCGTCGCCAAGTCCGTCGCCGGTCAAGCGGCGCTGGTCAATACCTGCATCGCATGCAATCAAGCCTGCATCGACCGTTCGCTGATCGACGCGCCGGTCTCGTGCATGGTCAATCCCCGCGCCGCGCGCGAGCTCGAGTTTCCCGAACCGCCGGCACGCGATTCGGAGCGGCGGCGTTTCGCCGTGATCGGAGCTGGACCGGCGGGCATGGAGGGCGCCCGCGCGCTCGCCGCTCTCGGGCACGAGGTCGTCCTCTTCGAAGCCGAACCGGAGATCGGCGGACAGTTTCGCATGGCACGCCGGATTCCGGGCAAACGAGACTTCAACGAAACGATTCGTTACTACACCAACGAGCTCGCGCGGCTCGGCGTGGCCGTGCGTTTGAACCAACGCTGCCGCGACGTTTCGCCGTTGCGCGATTTCGCGGGGCTGATCCTCGCCGCCGGAGTCGTGCCGCGCCGGATCGCGCTGGACGGCAGCGACCTTCCGCAGGTCATCAGCTACGCCGATCTTCTTCTCGGCGACGCCGAGGCCGGCCCGCGGGTGGCGATCGTCGGTGCCGGTGGAATCGGCGTCAACGTCGCACATTACCTAAGCTTTGGGGAGTCCAACGTCTCCGAGAGCACGCGCTTTCTCTACGAACAGGGTCTGGGGGCGCCCGAAGACGGAATCTTGATCGTCACCGGACGAAAGCAGGTCGCGCTGCTGCGGCGCGGACGCCCGATCGGCCAGCACATCGGCAAAACGACGCGCTGGGCAGTCCTTGCGGCGCTGCGCGCCGGCGGCGTACGTAGCTTCGTCAACGTCGAATACCAGGCGATCGTTCCGGGCGGCGTGCGTTTCCGCGACGCGGACGGAATCGCTCGCTTCGTCGAAGCCGACAGCGTCGTCATCGCTGCCGGTCAAGAACGCAACGATTCTCTGTTGCCCGAGATCGAGCGGCTCGGCATTCCGTATCGCGTCGTGGGCGGCGCAAAGGAGGCGACGGAGCTCGACGCGGTACGCGCCTTCGACGAGGGACTGCGGGCCGCGTACGAACTCGGCTACGCGTAACGCTTTCGTTCGTCGCGGCGGTATCCGATCGTCGCGACGACGGCAAAGATCAGCGTGTAGAGGGAAAGCCCGGCGAGAGCGGCCGGCGCGCGCCCGTTGCCGGTGACGCTCCACAAGAGATCGGCGAACATCCGGGTCGGAAGGTAGGGCGAGATTCGCTGTACGAATTCGGGGAGGTATTGCGGCGGCATCCAGAGTCCGCCGGCATAGGCGAGCAACAAGTTGCAGGCCGTGGCGATCGGCACCGCGGCGCGTGCGGAAGTCCAATACCCGATCGAGATTCCGATCAACACGAACGGCACGCCGCCGGCAATCGAAAAGAGCAAGACCTCCGGCCATTGCGCGAGCCCCAGATCGATCGGCGTCAGCGCGCGCGCAACGGCGGCCACGACGGCGGCGGTGAGCAAACCGAAGAGCACTGCGGTCGCGATTCGGCTGCAGAATCTCACGCCCGCGCCGGCGGGCAGCGTGCGAAGGTAACGCTCCCAAGGCCGTCCGCGCTCCTGGGCGATGCCGACTCCAAACTGATAGAGCGTCACGCCGACGATCGCGAACGCGATAAAGGCCAGCGCCGTCGCGTCGGCAGCCTCGGCGCGCGTGCGGGCGAACGGCAGATCGAAGAGCACGTAAAACATCGCCGGGAAGACGACGGTCGGAACGACGTAGCCCGGCCAGCGCAGCAGATCGAGGAATTGCACCTTGACGTGCGCGCCTACGAGTCCGAGGGCGCTCACGCTGCGCCTCCCGTCAGCGAGAGAAAGGCCTCTTCGAGTGAGGGTTTGGTAATCTCCAAGTTCGCAAAGACGGCTCCCGACGCGACGAGCTCGCGTACGTAGGCGTCGGTGTCGCCCGCGGTAACGACGACTTGTCCGTTTTCACCGTCGTACGTCAATCGCCGACCGCCGACGCGCTCGCGCAGCCGCTGCGGCGTACCGTCGAAGAGCAGACGTCCGCGGTCGATGATGAGAATCCGGGAAGCCAAGGCTTGCGCTTCCTCCAGATAGTGCGTGGTGAAGAGAACCGAGCGCTGGGACCCCGTGTCGCGGACGAACTCCCAAAGCCGGCGTCGTGCCTGCACGTCGAGCCCGGCACTGGGCTCGTCGAGTACGACGAGCTCCGGATTGCCGGCAAACGACAAGGCGAGCGCCAAACGGCGTGCCTCGCCACCCGAGAGCGTTCCCGCGCGCCGCTTGCGCAAGTCGCGCAGTCCGAAGGCGTCGAGCGTTTGAGCTTCGGCCGCCGGAGACTGGTAGTGGCGGCAAACGAAGGCGACGATCTCTTCGACCGCGAGCATATCGGGGAATCCGCTCTCCTGCGGGGTTACGCCGAGCCTGCGACGCGCCGCAAGCGTCCGCGGCGAGCCGCCAAAAAGCGTAACGTTCCCGGTATCGGGGCTGCGCAAGCCAAGCGCAATTTCGAGCGCCGTCGTTTTACCCGCACCGTTGGGGCCAAGGAGCGCTACGATCTCGTTATGCTCGAGCGTAAACGATAACCCGTCGAGCGCGCGAACGGCGCCGTAGCGCTTCACGACGTTTTCGAATCGCAGCACCATCAGCGAGCCGCTTTCAAGAGGGCTTGGAGCTGCGATACGTGCGCGGCGAACGCGCTGCGGCCGCGTTTGGTTAGCCGGTAGCGCGTCAGCGGCCGGCGATTGGCGAAGCTTTTCTCTTCGTCGACGTAGCCCCCGTTGACGAGCTTGAGCAAGTGCGCGCCGAGATTGCCCGCGGTCGCATCCACGCAACGCGCGAGTTCGGAGAACGCGACCCAGTCGTAGTTGAGCAAAGCGGCAACGACTCCGAGGCGCACCTTCGAGAGCAGCAACTCGTCCATTTTGGCCTCAGTCGCGAGCGGCCAGTTCGCTCAGGCCGAATCCGCCATATCCGGCGAGCATGCCGGCGGCCAAGACGTACGCCGCAAGATTCGAGCTGATGAAGTTGGCGGCGACGAGGGAAACGACGACGAGCACGCCGGCCAGCTGCGCGCGGCGGTTGCCGTGCATTCCGATAAAGAGCAGCACGATGGCTTCGGCCACGCTCCAGATCGCCGCCGACGCGAGACCGGGAAAGATCCGAAATGCGGCGATGTTGACGACGAACGCCAGCCCGAGCGTCAGCCAGAGCACGTTGAAGAACTCGCGCTGAACGAGCGACGTTCGAGCGATTCGCCGCCGCGTCTGCGCGCCGCGAACGATCGAAAAGATGGCACCGGCGACCAACACGACCGGAATCGTCCACAGGACCGGCTTCGGAAGCGACGCGCGAACCACCAGTTCGGAGAGCACCGTGATGTACGCCGAGATGACCCCCCAAACGACGAAGAACTCTCCGCCGCTGCAGAGCCGCGGCTGCGACTCGGCCAGGATGCGGTCGACCATCTCGATGTGATCGCGCGCTTGCGGAGCGGTAAGGCCGCGATCCACGCTAAACCTCTCCCAGCAGAAAGGCGAGGGCGAACCCGGCTCCGAGCGCCAGGCCCCAACTCTCGAGATCGCTGCCGCCGGCCGCTCGCACCATCGCCGCCAGCGACGCCATCGCGTAGCCGTAGACGCCCCACACCAAGAGCAGTTTTCCGGTGCAGATTCCTTGACGCCCAGTCGCGTCGTACATGTTTTTGCCTCCAGATTACTCTATTTATCAGACCTATCTGTAATACTACGAACGGGCGGCCGCGTCAAGGGATCCCAGGCGAGAAGGGGGCGCGTTTGCCGGCGTAGCAACCGGGCCATAGCTCGCCATGCCCCGTTGACTGCGGCCGCGCTCCCTGCTATCGTACCGAAGTCATGTACGCGATCATCGAAGCCGGCGGCAAGCAGTACCGAGTCGCCGAGGGCGACGTTATCCGCTGCGATCTGGTCGCGAGCGAGGTTGGCTCCGACGTCACCTTCGACAAGGTCGTCCTCGCCGCCAATGGCGACGACGTCGCGGTCGGCAGCCCCATTTTGAGCGGAGCTTCCGTTACCGGAACCGTTCTGCGCCAAGCCAAAGACAAGAAGATCCTCGTCTTTCGCTATAAGCCTAAAAAGCGCGTTCGCAAGCTCAACGGCCACCGCCAACCGTTCGCCGAAGTCAAGATCACCAAGATCACGCTCCCATAGCGGGAGCGCAGGCCCCGTGCTCGAGGTACGTTTTTTCCGCGACGCGCAGAATCGTCTCGCGGCGCTGAGCGCCTGCGGCCACGCGGATTTTGACGAGTACGGGCAAGACATCGTCTGCGCCGCGATCTCGGCCATCCTTCAGACCGCGCGGCTCGGGCTGGAGCACTATGCGGGCGGCGAGATCGAAGCCACCCAAGAGCCTGGGAAGCTGCGGGTCGACTGCACGCCGAGCGCCCGCGACAAGGAGAGCGTCGCCGCAATTCTTACCGCCGCCGAACTCGCGCTTACGCAGGTCGCCCGCCGCTATCCGGAGCACGTAAGCCTCGCTTGCGAACGAATCGGGAAAACGTGAAACGGGACGCCGCGATCCGGGTAACAAGCTTGGCAGACCAAAGGAGGCCGCAAGATGTCTGAAAGTTTTCGTACGACTCCCGCCGACCAACCCTGGTCGAGCTCGCCGCGCCCGGGAAACGGCCATCAGAACGCCTTCGGGGAGCCCGCCCCGCCGGACGATGACGGCTCGGGCGAGGCGGGAAAAGTCGTGCTCGCCGGGGTGCTCGGCGGCCTTCTTTCGGCCGCCGGCTATTTGATCTACCGCCGGCTTCCCGACGAACAGAAGGAGCGGCTGCAATCGCAGGTTCGCTCGATCGTCCAGCAACGCATCACGGAGATCCGCCAGAACTTCAATATTTAGCCGTCGTCGCGTGCCGCCGGAGGCTCCGGCGGCGGCGCGGGCGGAGGCTCGATCGGATAGAGGTTCGGCGGAGCGTCGCCGACATCGGCGGCGCGCTCCATTTCGGCGATAAACGAGTGTGACGTAGTTTGGACCTCGCGCATGAAGCGGCCGGCCTGGCGCATGAGCCCCGGCAGGCGATCCGGCCCAAAGAGCAAGAGCGCGAGAACCGAGACGACGAGAATATCGGGGACCGAGAACATCGCAGCCTCGCCTTTCCGCGAAGGCCCGCGGACTTCCGCCGAGCGGGAGAAGGGCTTCCCTGCGGGGCTGTGCAAGCATGAGGGCCCCCGTGAAGATCGTCTATACCCGCGGCAATCGCACGGAAACGCTCGCTTCGCTTGCGACCCTGCGAAAGATCCTTAACCGATTCGTTGCACGACGAGTCTTCTATGAAATTTCAAGCCGCAGCAAGCGCGGGCACGAATTCTTCTCGACCAAAAGCGTTTTCGTCGTCGGGTTGATCGAAGTAACCAACTTCGACGATCTGAAGATTCTGATATTCGATGCGAAAAACTCCGCGCATTCCATCGAAATTCTCAATCCCGAAACGATGCGCATCTACGACGAAACTCCCGGCCGCGGTTTTGCCGTTTCGTTCGTCAGCGGAAGTGAAGGCGCCGTAGAAACCCGGTGCTACATGCGCGACGAAGGCGCCGACGGAGATGCCATCCACGAGCAAACGGCGTTGGAGCGCATCACGCTGCCGCAGCTCTTCCAATATCTCGAAGGGATCACCGCGAACGAAACCGCGGGAAGGAGCGCAGAGCGGTAGCTCTCTGCCGATCCTCCAAGCGCTGCGCGTAGCGCAGCGCGCGCACGCCTTCGGCGACGCGTCCGGCGCGCTTATAGGCAACCCCGAGATTCAAATGCGCGACGGCGTAATCTCGGTCGCTCTTAACGGCCCGTTCGTAGTGCGCGATCGCCTCTTCCAGCCGCCCTTCCTCGAGCAGCAGGCTGCCGAGATTGGTCAGGGCCGGCGCGTAGCACGGGTGCGCTTCGAGTGCTGCGGCAAAATCTTCGCGCGCGTTAGCGCGCAGCTCGAGGCCGATCCGCGCTACGCCGCGCTTGTTGAGAAGAAAGGCGCGCTCGGGACCGTCTGACGGTCGCTCGAGCAGCGAGGTGAGCTCCGCTTGAGCCCCGGCAAAATCCCGCCGGCTCAGAGCCTCGAGCGCGCAAGCAAATTCCCGTCGATTCCGGAACACTCTGCGCGGTGTTCGAGATCGACGTCATCACGCTCTTCCCCGAAGTCTTCGCGCCCTTCGTCGGCCTTTCGATCGTGGGACGCGCGGTCGAGGCCGGAATCGCGAACGTGCGCTACCACCACCTGCTCGACTATCTTGGAGAGGGGGAGCGCGCCGACGACTCGCCCTTCGGCGGCGGGCCAGGCATGGTGCTTCGCATCGAGCCGATCGCCCGCGTTCTCGACCGCCTTCTGGGCGGGGCGCCGGCAAACGAGCGCCGCTTGATCGTCGTCCCCAGCCCAAGCGGCAAGCCGTTCGAACAGCAGGACGCCCGGCGGCTCGCGGCCCTCGATCGCGTGGTCATCGTTTGCGGACACTACGAGGGCATCGACGATCGCCTCGGACGGCTCTATCCGGTACAGGAATACTCGCTCGGCGACTTCGTCCTAACGGGCGGCGAAATTCCGGCCCTCGCATTCATGGACGCGGCGATCCGGCTGCTTGCAGGAACGATCCGGCCGCAGTCGCTCGAAAGCGAGTCGTTCTCGGCCGGCATGCTCGACTATCCAAGCTTTACCAGGCCGGCAACGTTCCGCGGCGTGGATGTACCCGAGGTGCTCCTTTCGGGCGACCACGCCAAGATCGCTCGCTGGCGGCGCGAACAGTCCCGCGTTCGAACCGCCGGACGGCGCCGGGACCTGCTCGATAATGCCTTGCACCCCGAGGAAAGCCCGTGATAGGATACGGGGGTTCTGCCGGGCTCCGAGCCCGGCTATTCGTTGCGCCCGCCGCGCTTGCACTCAGGAAGACAGACAAATGAACGTGATCGACGCACTCAAACGCGACCAGCTCAAGGGGGACGTCCCGAAGTTTCGCGCGGGCGATACGGTGAAGGTTTACTCCAAAGTCGTCGAAGGCGGCAAGGAGCGGACGCAGATGTTCGAGGGCGTCGTCATCGTTCGCAAGGGCGGAAGCGCCGACGAATCGATCACGGTTCGGCGCATCGCGCATGGCGTCGGCGTCGAAAAAACCTTTCTGCTGCATAGCCCGCGCGTCGAGCGCATCGAAGTCGGGAAGCGCGGCGTCGTCTCGCGCAGCCGCCTCTACTATTTGAGCGAGAAGGTCGGCAAAGCAGCCCGCATCAAGGAAAAGAAAGCCAAAGGAACCTGACGCGCCGCTCTGACACCGCTCCAGCTCGTAGGGCTCCTCTGCCTTTTAACGATTGCTCGGGCCGCTCTTTCTGCCGGAGCCTTCGCAAAGTGGAGCGTGCGGGTTGGGAACGTAACGCTGAAGGAATTGCTCGACGTGCTCATCATCGTGGGCTTAGTCGCGCTCTTCCTTATCACGTTCGTCATCCGGACGTTCTACATTCCGTCGGTTTCCATGGTGCCGACGCTGCAAGTTCGCGACGTGCTGCTCGTCGATGAGATTGCCTATCGCGTCGCGCGGCCGCACGAGGGCGACATCGCCCTCTTCATTCCGCCCGTTCCAGCCGGCGGAAACGACTTCGTGAAGCGCGTTATCGGCGTGCCGGGTGACACCATTGCCATTCGCGACGGTATCGTCATCCGAAATGGCCTCCGTCTCGTCGAACCCTACGAGAACCAGCCGCCGGCGTACGACCTGGCGATCCGAAACTACGCGATCTACGTTGACGGTGCGCCGCTCGATTCGCACGACGCAAACGTGCCGCCGCGCGACCTCTGGCAGGCCCCGGACCGCGTGCCTAACGGCTTCTACTTCGTTCTCGGCGACAACCGAAACTATTCCGACGACTCGCACGTCTGGGGATTCGCGCAGCTGCAGGGCTCCTTCGCCGGCGGCCCGCTCGCGGGGCGCAAGATGAAGGCCGCGTTTACCGGCAGAGCCTTCGCGATCGTTTGGCCGCTCGACCGCATGCACGTCTTGGAGAAGTAGCCGGTAATGACGCCCTACGAGTTGCTCGCCATCGTTGCAATCATCGCCGTTGCCCGTGCGGTACTCTCGCTGCGTCCGGTCGTCGCCGGATCGGCGGGGCGCAGCACGGCGATTGCACGCGAGTTCCTCGATCCGTTCATCATTGCCGGTCTCGCCGCGTGGGTGCTCATCACGTTCGTCGCGCGGACCTACTACATTCCCTCGGGATCGATGCTGCCCACGCTGCAGATTCACGACGTGCTGCTCGTCAACAAGTTCGAATATCGCTTCCGCCGGCCCAACGAAGGCGATATCGTCGTCTTCCCGCCGCCCGTTCCGACGCCGGACGACTTCATTAAGCGGGTGATCGGACGCCCCGGCGACAGCCTTCGAATCTCCGGAGGCACCGTCTACCTCAACGGCGCGGCGCTGCGAGAATCGTATACTGCCGAAAAACCGGCCTATAATTTGGAGATCCGCGATTACGGCATCTACGTCAGCTACGGCGTCGGCTGGCAGCGCCTCGATCCGAGCTCCGCGAACGTTCCGCCCGCCTCCGACTGGACCGCACCGGACAAGATTCCCCCGCATTGCTACATCATGCTCGGCGACAACCGAAACGATTCGGAGGATTCACATATCTGGGGCTTCGCGCAGGATCAAGGACCATTCGCGGCCGGGCCGCGCAAAGGGACTCAAGGGGGCTTTACCGGCCGCGCCTTTCTGATCTTCTGGCCGCCCTCGGAAGCCAAGATTCTGTAGGCGTCTGCGCGAAGTGCAAGCGCGTGCCCCGCATCTTGCGATGGCGGTCGATCGCGAGCCTGGCGCTGCAGCTCGCCGTACTCTCCCTTCTGATCGCGGCCTTCTTCATGCGTTTGCCGGAGGTTTCGGGGCTCTCGATGGAGCCGCACATCCATTCGGGCGAGTTCGTGCTCATCAATACGTTCGCGTATCGGCTCGGCGGCCCGAAGCGCGGCGATATCGCCGCCTTTCGCCATGAAGGCGACGATCGAGAGGTTTTCATCAAGCGCGTCGTCGGTCTCCCGGGCGACCGTATTGTGATCGATCGAGGGCGCGTTTACACCAACGGCGCCCCGCTCGACGAAGACTACGTTAAGGATCCCGACGGCCGCAGCTTTGCCGAGGTCGTCGTCCCGGCGAACTCGGTCTACGTTCTCGGTGACAACCGGGCCAACAGCGAGGACTCCCGATTCTTTGGTCCCGTCAACGACGACCGCTTGATCGGTCGCGCGATCGCGGGTGTGTGGCCGCCGCGAATGCTCGGCGCGCTGTAGGGAAGGTGGCCACGTGGAGCGCGAGCGGGGCACTGTGAATACCAAGCTGGAGCGTCACGTTCAATGGTTTCCCGGCCACATGGCCAAGGCTCTGCGCCGAATTCGTGAATATCTTCGGGCGATTGACGTCGTGATCGAGGTCGTCGATGCGCGCATCGCGCGTAGCGGACGCAATCCGGTGCTCGACGAGCTCGCCGCAGAGAAGCGGCGCGTCGTCGCGCTCGACCGCGACGATCTCGCGAGCCCGGCGTTCAACTAAACTTTGGCTCCGCGAGTTCTCGCTGCGCGGCTATACGGCCGTTTCGGTCGACGGACGAAACCCGCGCAGCGTCGCGCGCGTTGCCGCAGCGATCTCGCCGGCGCCGGGGCGCCGCAAGGGGCAGGGCGGAGTATCGAGAGCGATGATCCTGGGCATACCTAACTCCGGTAAATCCACGATCGTGAACGCACTCTTGCGGCGTGCGGCTGCAAAAATCGAGGCGCGCGCCGGCGTAACCCGGCAAGTGCAGTGGTTCCGCCTTTCGCCGGCGATCGAACTCATGGATACGCCCGGCGTTCTTCCGCCGAGAATCTCGACGGCGGCGGCCCAGTGGAGGCTCGCGATCTGTGGCGCCGTTCCCAGCGATCACTATGACGCGCAAGAGGTCGTTGGAGAGTTTCACGCTTGGCTACGGGCCTCAAAGCCGCGAACCACGGTCCCCGATCTCCACTCGTTCGCGACGGCGCGCGGTTTCGTGCGGCGGGGCGGCGAGTTCGACTACCACAACGCGGCACACTCGTACATTCGCGCGTTTAACGAAGGCGTCTTCGGACGCATCTCCTTGGAGAACGTCGATGACGCCGAAAGAGCGTAAAAAACGCAATTCCTACGAACGCGAACGCCGCCGGCTGCATCGGATGCACCGCTTCGAAGAAGCCGCCCGCGCGAAAGGCTTCCTCTTCATCGGGGGTATCGACGAGGTCGGGCGCGGACCCCTTGCCGGCCCCGTCATCGCCGCCTGCGTCGTGGCAACGGAGCCTCTGTTGATCAAGGGCCTCAACGACTCCAAGCAAGTCCGGCCCGAGCTGCGGATCGAACTGGCGGAGATCATCAAGGTGCGCGCCGCCGCATGGTCGGTCGGAAGCGCTTGCGTCGCGGAGATCGACCGCCTCAACATCTATTGGGCCAGCGTGCTTGCGATGGAACGCGCGATCGCGGCATTGCAAGCGGCGCCCGAGTATCTGATCACCGACGCCGTGCGCATCCGCTCCTTCGCCGGCCCGCAGGAGCCGCTGATCAAAGGCGATGCACGCTGCGCCGTCGTCGCAGCCGCCTCGATCGTCGCCAAGGTCTACCGCGACGCGTTGATGGTCGAGCTCGACGCAGAGGATTCGCGTTACGGTTTTGCCTTTCACAAAGGCTATTCGACCCCGCTGCACATCGAGGCGCTGCGCGCGCACGGACCGAGCATCCATCATCGCGCGAACTGGGCACGCGTTCGCGACGCGCAGCTCGCGCTGGGCCTGGAATACCTTGAAGACTAACGCTGAAAAAGGGAGACACGCCGAGGATCGTGCGAGCCGCTTTCTGTTGGCCTGCGGTTACCGCGTGCTGGCCCGCAACGTACGCCTGCCCGGCGGGGAGATCGACGCCGTTTGCCTCGACGGGCCGACGCTCGTGATCGTCGAAGTGAAGCGGCGTGACTCGGGAACGTTCGGCTCGGCGCTCGGCGCCGTCGACTCGCGCAAGCGCGCTACGCTTCGGCGGATCGCCGCGGATTACGCGCAGATCGTCGCACCCTCGGCGAAGCTGCGCTTCGACGTGGTCGCGCTGGACGGTGGGCGCCTGAGCCTCCACCGAAACGCGTTTTAGTGAGTACTTCGAGTAACGCCCCAAAGCCCGAGCTGCGCCGCAGCGTCACGCCCTGGGGTTCCTTCTCTTGGGGTTATTCGGACGTCGGTGCCGACATTTTCGTTGGGCTGGGACTCGTGCTGGCGTGGGCCGCCGGGGCCTCGAACGTGGCGTTTCTCTTCGCCGGCGTCGTCTACGTTTGCATTGGCCTGGCGTATACGGAACTCGCCGCGACCTACCCCGTCGCGGGCGGAGGGCAGTACTTCGTAATGCGCGGCCTCGGCGACATCTTCGGCTTCATCGCCGGATGGGCCGTGCTGCTCGACTTCACGATCGACGTGACGCTCTTTGCGTGGACCTCGGTCGACTACACGAGCCAGCTTGCGCCCGCGCTGGTCAATTCGGTGCACCCGTGGCTGCACTTCATCGTCGTCCTCGGGCTGGTCATCGGGCTCTGCTTACTCAACGTCGTCGGCGTCCGCGAGAGCACGGCCTTCAACGGCGTCGTTTCGGCACTCGACGTCATCAGCGAAACGTGCATTCTTTGCTTCGGCTTCCTCTTCGCGTTCCGGCCGCAGCTCCTGATCCACACGATGCAGATGCACTGGCCCTCGCCGTACGAGCTGATGTTGGGGACGTCGCTGGCGATCATCTCGTTCGTCGGCCTGGAGTCGATCTCGCAGGCGGCCCAGGAGACGCAACGCCCCGCTTCGATCATCCCGCGGACTTCGGTCGCACTGATCCTAACGATTCTGATCTTCGCGCTGGCCTACTCGAACCTCGCGCTCGGGCTGCAGCCATGGCATCCGATCACCGATTCCGCGGGCCACCCGATGCAATTCTGGCAGATCTTTCCGCAGAACGCCGACAATCAAGGAAAGGCGGTCGCGCTGCTGGCCGCTCAGATTCCCTACTACGGAGCGTTCGCGGCCCTCTACGTTCCCGTGCTGGGCGCGGTGCTCTTGCTGATCTCTTCGAACTCGGGCGTCTTCGGCAGCTCGCGCATTGCCTATGCGATGAGCAGCAGCAACCTGTTGCCGTCAATCTTCCAGCGCGTGAACCGCGCCTACCGGACGCCGGCGATCTCGATCGTCTTCTTCTCCGCGATTGCGCTCATCGAGCTCGTCTTTGCCGCCGCGCCGGCGCTCTTTCCCGGGGTCTCGTCGCTGTACGCTAGGTTCTTCCACGGGGAGAACGGCCTCGAATTCCTCGCAGACCTCTACGCGTTCGGAGCCGCAACGAGCTACTCGTTCGTTTTCTTAGGCCTGATCGGTCTGCGCATGATGGACCCGCTGAGCCCGCGTAAGTTCAAGATCCCGTTCAATATACCGATGCGCTTTCGCGGCGAACGAGTAGATTTTCCGGTCGTCGCCGTCTTCGGTTTCATCGGCATCTTCTCGATTCTGCTCTTTACTTTACGCACGCACGCGCTCGGGCGCATTTTCGGCCCGACGTGGCTGCTCCTTGGGTTGATCGCCTACCTGTTCTACCGGCGGCACCGTCGCCTTCCGCTCCTTGGCTCGCAGAAACACGACTGGCGTAACGAGCAGACGGAGATCCTTCGCCGCGCCGGCGAGCTGGAACTCATGGACGAGTATTTAAGCAATCTGCGGGCTAGCGACGAGCGGCGCGCCGCCGGCCGCTCATAGGAAACCTGGCATGTTGCTTGTGCGCGGCGTGCTTGCCGGTGCGATGATTCTCTTGGGCATCGTCATCCTCGTGCGGATGCTCGCAGTCGCGCCGGCCGGCGGTTTCGCCGTTGTGCCGGGAGTCGTCCTTGGCGTTGCGATGATTGCCCTCGGCGTGCACCGGCTCAAGTTGATCGCCCGCGTGCGGGGAATGCCGTGATCTCCTTCGGCAGCGACGTCCACATTACGATCGCCGGGGCGCTGATCGCGCTGCTCATCGCTGGGTCAATTGGTGCCACGCTCAATTGGATGCTGCACCCGCCCCAGTCGCACGTGCTGCGCATCGCCGCCGAAGCCGAGCGTGAGCTCGAGCGGCTGGTCGGCAGCTTGATCGTCGTCTTCTCTCCGGAGATCGACTCGTCGCACATGATGGCGCTGGCCGTAAAGCTCGCGCGCGGCGAGCGCTCCGAACTGCTGGCGCTCTACGTGATCGAAGTTCCCTATACGCTGCCGCCCGATGCCGAGATGCCCTTTGAGGAACGCACCGCGCTCGACGCGCTCGGCGCGGCAGAGACGATCGCCAACGGCCACAACGTTGCGATACGGACCGAGACGATCAAGGCCCGTTCGACCAAACAAGCCGTTCTGGATGTGGCCAAGCGCGTTAAGTCAAATCTCATTATTCTCGGTTCGTTTCGCGAAGGAAAATATACCGGCGCGCCGCTGGGCCGCACGATCGAGGAGATCGCCGCCGACGCAAAATGCGATGTCCTCATCGGCGTCGAAGGCAAGCACGGTACGCTGTTGATGGACGAAAGCGCACAGTCCCCTACGTAAAGATTGCCTGAGGAGATAAACGTGAATTTCAAAGGTTCGCTGCCGCTGCTTGCCCTCTTCCTAGCCGCTAACTGCGTCGGAGCTCGTGCAGCCGGCGAAGCGACGGCGATCGCGGCCTTCGATAAAGCCTTTGCCGCCACCAACGACTACACGTGCGTCCTACACGTGCACGAAGCCAAGGGCACCCAAACGCAGGACCGCGTCTATCAGTACGAGTTCATGAAACCGCACTACGTGAAGACGCTGATCCTCGAGGGCGATGGCAAGGGATCCGGCGGCGTCTGGACCGGCGGCGATCAGGTCAGCGGCCACCAGGGCGGCATCCTCGCGGGATTTCACCTGAAGGTCAGCATCAACGACCCGCGCGCGACCTCGCTGCGCGGAGTGACGATCCCCGACGGCTTATTGCAGCGAATCGTCGACAACTACGGCACCATTGCGGGCAAGTTGACGCAGAGCGACGGCGGAAAGATCGGCGGCGTCGATACCGACCGCCTCGAACTGAAGCCGTCGGATCCGAACGCGAACTACGGAATCACCGATCAAATCCTGTATCTTTCGAAAGATACGCACTGGCCGCTCCGTCAAATCCTCTATAGCGGATCGCAGATCGTCCTCGACGAGAACGTCTCGGACCTCAAGATTAACGTCGGCCTCACGGAAAAAGACTTCCCGTTTTAGATCGAGCGGTGCGCGGCCTAGGTTCTCTCATCTCCTAGGCCGCGCAAACGATCCTCGAGCCGGTGCTACCGTGGCCTAATGCGTCGCGCCGCCGGAACTCGATTCTTGCGACGCCGGAGTGAGTTTTAGATCGTATTGCTGGGTTTGATCCGCAAAGACGGCCTCATCGGAGATTGCACGTCCGTCGTAGCCGTCTTTTTCGGCCGAAACGGTATAGTCGTCGGGCTGCAGCGCAAAGACGATGTATCGCCCGTGAGCGTCGGTCGTCGCGGTGACGCTTTGAGAGGGAGAGCTGATTTGCAGGCGCACGCCGGGAATCGGGGCTCCGGTTTTTGCATCCGTGACGATGCCGGCAATGCCCCCGCTAGTACCAGCCAGCGCGATGCTTGCTTGGCCTCCGAATGCCAGCAGCAATCCCATTGCACAGAGTGCGCGTCGCAGTGAATTTCGATTGATCATGGTCGTTTCCCATTTCCATAGACAGCTTGGTGTGTCGCCTACATATACCGCGGGCGTTGTGCCGCGTGTTTCACACTCGGAACAAAGTTTTTCTTTGATTAGTATTGATTGAGCGAACGAGTTCGAAAGGTCGCTGCTAGCGCGAAAGATACCGTTTTCGCAGCTCGTCGAGAACGACCGCGAGTAAAATCACGGCGCCGAGCAGAACCTTCTGCAGATACGAATCGACGTTGAGCAGGTTCATCGCATTGTAGAGTACGCCGATGAGCAGCGCGCCGAAAAACGTGCCGATGACGCTGCCGCGTCCGCCCATCAAGCTCGTCCCGCCGACGACGACCGCCGCGATCGACTCGAGCAGTTCGTCGCCGGTTCCGGTCTGCGGCGAGCCCGATGAAAAGAGCGCCATATACAAAAATCCTACGATCGCCGCACAGCCGCCGCTGATCACATAGACCATCGTCTTAACGCGCGCGACGTTGATGCCGGCAAGACGCGCCGCTTCTTCGTTTCCGCCGATCGCGAAGACGTAGCGCCCGAAACGCGTGCGATTGAGCAACACCGAGGCCGCCACGATGACGACCAGCATCCAGATGACGGGCACCGGGATGCTCGGCAAGTGCAGCGCGTTGGTCACCCCTCCGAGAAACGAACCGATGCCGGTGTTTTGGAAAGCGGTCGTCTGCAGCGCCACCGGGCGTCCGTGCGAAAGAATGAACGAGGCGCCGAGCGCCATCTCCAGCATCGCGAGCGTCGTGATGAAAGGCGGCAGGTTGAGCTTGACGACGGGCAGCGCGTTGACCCAGCCGGCAGCACAACCTACGGCAACCGCCACGATCAGCGTCGCCGCGATCAAGGGAAATCCAGTCAAGTGCAGGCTGTTGGCGAAGAGCGCCGCCACGACGCCCGTCAGCGCGACGAGCGAACCGACCGAGAGGTCGATGCCGGACGTGATGATGACGAACGTTTGGCCGACGCCGAGGATGCAGTTGTAGGTTATCTGTCTCAGCACGCGGACGATGTTGCTGGGCTCGAGAAACGAGCCGTGCGAGGCGACGTCTACGATCGCGATCAAGGCGATCAAAACGACCGAGGCCGCGCCGATTCGCAGCCAATAGGCGCGGCGCTCCGCGGCCGTCACGCCGCCGCACCCGTGGCCACGGAGATCACGCGCTCCGGCGTAGCTTGCTCGCGCGCAAACTCGGCCGCAATCCGCCCCGCGCGAACGACGAGAACCCGGTGGGCCATTCCCAAAATTTCCGGCAGGTCGCTCGAGACCATGACGATTGCCGCGCCGCGCTTCGCGAGCTCGAGCATAATGCGGTAGATCTCCGCTTTGGCACCCACGTCGATTCCCCGCGTCGGTTCGTCGAAGAGAAAGACGCGCGCATTTCCGAGGAGCCATTTCGCGAGTACGACCTTCTGCTGCGTTCCTCCGGAGAGGTTGCCGACGAGCTGCTCGGTGCTCGGCGTTCGAATCTGCAGCTGCTCGATCATCCGCGTCGTCGCGGCGCGCTCGCGCGCGAGATCGATTAGCAGCTCACGGTTGACGAAGTCGTCCAGGTGCGCGAGCGAAACGTTCTCGCGCACCGTCATCCCCAGCACCAAGCCCTGGCCTTTGCGATCCTCCGTAATGAAGGCGACTCCCACGCCGATGTCGCCCGCGATGTCTCCCGGCCGCAGCGCCGTGCCGTTGACTTTGACCTCACCCCCATCGGGGACGTCGGCGCCGGCAATCGCGCGCAGTATCTCGGTTCTCCCGGCTCCGATCAAGCCTGCCAGACCGACGATTTCGCCGCCGCGAACGGCGAAGCTCACGTCTTCGAACGCCGGCCGTCGCGAGAGCGAGCGGACCTCCAGACGCGTCGGCGCATCGGGCGCCGGCGGAGCCAACTGGGGAAAATGAGCGTCGAGCTGGCGTCCGACCATGTCGCGTACGATCTCGCCGGGCGAGAAATCGCCGGCCGGCTTTACCGCGACGATGCTGCCGTCGCGCATCACGGCGATCCGATCGGCGATGCGCGAGAGCTCTTCCATGCGATGCGAGATGTAGATGATGCCGGCCCCCGAGGCGCGCAGCTGCCCGATCACCGCAAAGAGACCTTCGATCTCGCGATCCGAGAGCGCGGCGGTCGGCTCGTCCATCACGATGATGCGCGCGGAACGGGCCAGCACTTTGGCGATTTCGACGAGCTGCTGCTGCCCGACCGAGAGATCGGAGACCGGAACCTCGAGGGGTACCCGCAGGCCGAGCTCGTCGAAGACCGCGGCCGTACGCCGCGCCGCGGCGGCTGCGTCGAGGAAACCGCTTCGCGTCGGTTCGGAGCCCAGCGTAACGTTCGCAATCGCGCTCAGCTGCGGGACGAGCGTAAACTCCTGGTAGATCATGCCAATTCCGAGCTGCTGCGCGCGTTGCGGCGAATCGATCGCAGTCGCCACACCATCGATGAAGATCTCGCCGGAGTCGGCGCGCAGCGCACCGGAAAGGATCTTCATCAAGGTCGATTTACCGGCGCCGTTCTCACCGACCAGGACGAGCACTTCGCCGCCGTCGAGGGTGAGCGATACGTCGGAGAGAGCACGCACGCCGGGAAAAATCTTCCCGATGCCGCGCATCTCGAGCAGCGTCGGCACGCTTATGACGACGACTTCGTAAACGCGCCGACGGGGATTTTAACGACTGCCGGCGGCTGCTTGCCGCCGAAGTAACCATTGATGACGTCGATCGTGGTCGAGCCGATCTTCGCCGGATACTGGATCGCATCGCCGTACATCTCGCCCGCGGCGATCGCTTTCCGAGCTTCGGGTGTCGCGTCGTAACCGACGATTGCGACTTTTCCGGTCAGACCGGCGGCGCGGACGGCGGCCAGCGCGCCGAGCGCCGAATCGTCGTTGATGCCGAAGATGCCTTTGAGATCGCGATGCGCTTGCAGAATGTCGCCCGTGTCGCTGCTGGCCTTATCGCGCGTGCCGCCGGAGTCGACGTCGGCGACGATCGTAACGCCGGGACAGAGCTGCGCGATCGCTTGTTTGAAGCCTTTGACGCGATCTTGAACGCTCGTCACCTCGGGCTCGTCGACGATCGCGATGCCGCCGCTCTTCCCGACGGCCGTGCAGATGAGCTTGCCGGCCTGGAATCCGCCTTGCACGTTATCGCTTGCGATGTGGGCGACGACGTGACCCTGATTGCTCGTACTCGCGATGTCGGCGGTAAAGACGGGAATGTTCGCGGCGTTCGCCTCGGCAATCGCGCTGCCGATCGCGGTCGAATCGTAGGGAGTAAGCACGATCGCATCCACGCGCTTGGAGGTGAAATCCTCGACCTGGCTCTGCTGGCGCGCGTTGTCGCGGCTCGCGTCGACCACGACCAGCGCGTAGCCGTATTTGGCCGCCTCGGCGCGCATGCCGGCCTCCATATCCTGGTAAAACTGCGCTTCGCGGTTTTGGATCGAGACGCCGATGGTCTTGTGCGTTGAGCTGGCCGAGCTGGGCGCAGGCGATGCCGAACCCTGCGAACCTCCGTGTGAACAAGCGGCCAGAATCGCAGTTAGAAGCGTGGCGGCAATCCGAGCGGGGGCTCTTTTCAATCTCTTCTCCTTCGCGGGTGACCCCATTAACCGCGCTCCTTTTGAACGTTTTGAACCGCGCCGCCTCTTAATACTGTCCACAGCCTGTGACGTTCGTCTTGTGCATTCTGTGGAGAATCGCGGCTTTTTTGGGTTTTGGCCGCTTGCAGATGGACGACGCCTGCACCGGCTTAAGGGTGCCTTAGCCTTCCTTGTCGGCCTCGAGCCACGGATCGGCCATTGGAGCCCGGATGAAGGCTTTCGGTGAGGTACCGTGGGGATTTCGCTCCAGCCAAACCATCGCTCGTACCGCAAGATACTCGAAGTCGTGATATTGAACCTGACCGCGGCGGCGGCGCATGATCGCGATGGCGGGCGCCACTTTCCTCCAGCAGTGCACGATTAGGCGCCCGAAAAGGTCCATAAAGGTGTCTTCAGAGACGAGGCCGCGCTTGACCAGCGTGCCCATCTCGTTGAGCCAGTTGCACGCGATCATCTCCGGATGTGCGACTGGGTTGACGAAACCGAGCTGCTCGAGCTCGCGGCGGTAGGCTGGATCCTCGAGGTTCCGGGAAAGGTCTTCTTGCACGTAGGTAATCGCCGCTTGCAGCTCCGGCGCGCGAAAGTCGTGCTCGAGCGCGAGCAGTGCTTGAAGTTGATTACCCCCCTGCACGTGGCGAAGCTGGATGAGGGCGGCGATGACGCTGCCCCCGATGACGACCAACGTGCCGAGCTGCGCCACCGCGGCGACGGCGGTTGACCAGGCGGCAAGGGCTTCTAGATTCACGGCTTGCGCATTCTTGGCGGCTTGTGGCGACCCCTAGACATCCCGTCGGGGCTGCGCAGAGGCTTCGTATGCTCTCGCTCGCCTTTTCGGCCGCGATGCTCGGCATCGAAGGGTACGTCGTCCGCGTCGAAGCGGACAGCGCTGCAGGCACGCCGCTCTTTGCGATCATCGGACTGCCCGATCGCGCGCTCAACGAGGCCCGCGAGCGAGTCCGGGCGGCGATCTTCAACTCGGGCTTCGCCTATCCGCCGGGGCGGCTCTTGGTGAACCTTTCCCCGGCCGACGTTCGCAAGGCGGGGCCGGCGTTCGACTTAGCCATCGCGCTCGCGCTGATCGGGATCGGCGAGCAAGTACCGCGCTGCGACTTGCGCGAGTTCATCGCTCTGGGGGAGCTGGCTCTCGATGGAAAGCTGCAGCCGGTCAACGGAACGCTGCCGATGGTCCTGGGCGCGCGTAACGCCGGTTTTACCAAGCTGATCGTTCCGGAGTGCAACGCGGACGAAGCGGCGCTCGTCTCCGGAATCGAGCTCTTCGCGGTCGACTCGTTACGCTCGGCGGTCGCGGTCGTGCTGGGGCACGGCGCAAAATGGCGGCGGCGCGCCATTCCGTTCGTACTCGACGAAGACGAACGCGCGCACGGCGATTTCGCCGACGTGCGCGGCCAGCTCGCTGCCAAACGAGCACTCGAAATTGCCGCGGCCGGCGGCCACAACCTGCTCTTCGTCGGGCCTCCCGGCTGCGGCAAGACGATGCTCGCACGACGGCTGCCCTCGATTCTTCCGCCGATGTCGGCGCACGAGGCGCTCGAGGTGACGAAGATCTACAGCGTCGCGGGATTGCTGAGCGGACGCACCGGCATCGTGCGCGCGCGCCCGTTTCGCTTTCCGCATCATACGATTACGCAGACCGCTCTGGTCGGCGGAGGCGCGCTCGTCAAGCCGGGCGAGATCTCGCTCGCGCATCACGGCGTTCTCTTTCTCGACGAACTTCCGGAGTTTACGCGAAGCGCGGTCGAGGTGCTTCGCCAACCGATGGAAGAGGGCAGCGTGACCGTCGCGCGAGCCGCCGGCACGCTGACCTATCCGGCTCGCTTTCAGCTGGTCGCCTCGATGAATCCCTGCCCGTGCGGTTATCGCGGCACACGAACCGCAGAATGCCGCTGCGACGACGCGACGGTTGCGAAGTACGTCGGCAAGCTCTCGGGTCCGCTGCTCGATCGCATCGATCTTCAGATCGAGATCGCTCGCGTGCCGTTCGACGACATGGTTCGTTACGACGGCGCCGAGCATTCCGCGACGATCCGCCGCCGCGTCATCGCCGCCCGGGAGCGCCAGCGCGAGCGTTTCTGCGAGGCTTCGCTAAACTGCAATGCCGAGATTCCCGGCAACGCGATGCGGCGCTACTGCCGGCTCGACGAACCCGCAATGCGATTGCTCGCGCGCGCCAGTTCGAAGCGGCAGTTCTCGGCCAGAGCGCTCGACCGGATCGCGCGAGTCGCGCGAACGATCGCCGACCTCGCCGGCAGCGACGCGATCGCCGCCGAGCACGTCGCCGAAGCGATCGTGTACCGCAGCCTCGAACGCCTGGGCGCAGCGGCGTAGAGTTGCCGGAACGAGCCTCCGAGCGGCTACGCCTCGAGAACTTCGAACTGCGGAATCGCGTCGCCGTCGAGGAAAGCCGGGAGCTCTCCGGGTGAGAACTGCAGTCCGGCCCAAAAGGACCCGAAGTCACCGTAGCGCGCGCTGGCTTCGTCGAAGCGCATCTCGTAGACGAGCTTCTTGAAGACGAGCGGATCGTCGGCGTAGAGGTTGACGCCCCACTCGAAATCGTCGAAGCCGATCGAGCCGGAGATCACTTGGGTTACCCGGCCGTGATAGGTTCGGCCGACCACACCGTGTTCGCTCATCATCTTCGCGCGCGCTTCGAAGCCGAGAATGTACCAATTCTGAACTTCACCGCGCCGTTTGCTCATCGGGTAGAAGCACTGATAGCGCCGCGCGGGGATCTTTGCCCACAGGCGTGGCCCGACGTGCGGATTCTCCGCTTGTTTGCGCACGAGTTCGTCGAACCCCGCGATCCATTCCGGCGAATGCGGGGCGAGCCCACGGCCGCCCAGCTCTGCGTGAATTTTTCCGGTCGCATCGTAGAGTCCGAGCTCGAGCACCGAGACGTACGAGCCCTGCGGCTGCAAAAATGCGCGCAGCTCCAACTTATCGACCAGTGTCTGAGCGTACGCGAGGCCGTCGAAGGTTCGCGCATAATGCGTGAGCATCAGATCGCCCTTGTGACCGACGATCTGGGTGAGCCCGACGTCCCCCTCGTCGCTGCCTTTGAGGTGATCGACGAGGTCGGCCGCGTGGCCGGCGTATTTGTTGCGGCGCTTTTCCGGCAGTGCGTCCCACGCGCGCCGGTCGAACGCAAACATGCGATGGAGAATCCACCAGCCTTCGAGCGATTCGGGAACGTTGGGATCACGCATTTGTTCGCGGTCTCGTTCGTGCTAGCGGCGCGCTAATACTTTCACGCGCTTTACTTCGGCCTCGACCTCGGCTTCGAGCCGGTCCGGATGCTCTCGATACTTTGCCCAGAGGGGCGGCGTGTGCGCGATGTCGTTGAGAACGCGCGTGTAGACCGAATTGACGGGAACCGGTACGCCCGCCTCGCGTCCCGCTGCGGCTACCGCTCCGTTGAGCACGTTGACCTCGGTGCGCGGTCTCGCGCGCCGAAGATCGATGAGCAGCGAGGGCGGCTTCGTCCCGCGAGCCCCGGCGATCGTGTGCGCCAGCAGCGTCCGCGCGACCGGACTCGGCAGGGTCGCGACGCCAAAGAGCGCGCGAACCGGGTAGCGAGGAAGATCGATCGGTTCGATCCGATGAGCGGCCATCACGGCCCGAACCTCGCGAATCATCCGAATCTCGAGGGTGAAGATCTTATCGAAGTGCACGAAGCGATTAGGCAGAACGTTGAGAATGGCGCAGCTCGCATTTGCCACCACGTTGAGCGCCAGCTTGCTCCATTTAAGCGCACGCCAATCCTCGACGACTTTTACGTTCAGTCCGGTGCTCGCAAACGTCGCCGAGAGCCAGTTGTAGGCGTTGGAGCCGATCGGGGCTAGAGCGAGGCCGCCGCCATCCTTCGCCGGGCGGGCGTTTCCGTCGCGATCGCGGTTGACCGGCGTCGTCAGCGCCGCGGCCACGACGTTATCGGCACCAAACGCCGCCGCGAGCTTCTCCTCGTTGCCGACGCCGTTTTGCGGCGAGACGAAGACGCATTTCTCCGGATAGGCGATAGCCGCGCGCAGGGTTTCGATGGCGCCGTCGGTGTCATAGGACTTGGTCGCGACGATGGCAACGTCGGCGTCGTACGGCCGAACCGCGGAGAGGTCGCGCGGCGCGTAGGATACGTCCACTCCGACCGAACGCAGCAGATCGCCGAGGTACGTACCGACCGCACCCCGGCCCGCGATGTAAACGTTCACGAGACGACGCCCGTCGAGCCGAAGCCTCCCTCGCCACGCGGACTCGGCGGGAGTTCTTCGACGATTTCAAACTCGGCGCGCGATACCGGCGCGACGATCATCTGCGCGATTCGGTCGCCGCGATTGATCAGAACCGGTTTGCTTCCGAGATTTGCGAGCACGACGCGGACCTCGCCGCGATAGTCGGCGTCGATCGTTCCGGGTGAGTTGAGGCACGTGACGCCGCTCTGAATCGCAAGCCCGCTCCGTGGCCGAACCTGTGCCTCGTAGCCGGGAGGAAGAGCAATCGAGAAACCCGTTGGTACCAGTGCGCGCGCACCCGGCAGCAGCGTGAGCTGCTCGCCGATCGCCGCGCAGAGGTCGGCACCGGCGGCATGCTCGCTCATATACACCGGCAACGGCAGACCCTCGCCTTGCGGCAGGCGCGCTACCGCGACACGCACCCGTTCCACTATGCCGCCTCCACTAAAGTTGGGCCAGCTCTTCTCGAAAGCTTTCGATATCGCGGAACGATCGATAGACGCTCGCAAAGCGAATGTACGCGACGGGATCGAGTTTTCGCAGCGCTTCCATGAGCTTCTCCCCGACCATCGCCGACGGCACTTCGCTCTCGCCGCGCGCAAACAGTTCCCGTTCCAAATCGGCGGCCACGGCCTCCATACGCCCTTCGGAGATCGGCCGCTTCTCGCACGCTTTTCGCAGCCCGGCCAAAATCTTGTCACGGCTGTACTGTTCCCGCCGGCCGTCTTTTTTGACGACGAAGAGACGGGGCACTTCCATGCGTTCGTACGTCGTAAAGCGGTGCTTGCAGCGCGGATCCAAACACTCGCGGCGCCGGCGCACCACGGTTTCGTCGTCGCGCGAGTCGACGACGCGGGTCTCGCTCTTACGACAGGTCGGGCAAGTCAGGGTAAATCTCTCCCCCACGGCATATCTTGTGGGCGAGCGTATTATACGTCACTAGTGGTGGGTTAGGGAACGCTGGAGAGCAAAAAGGGCCGCTGATTTCAGCGGCCCGGCAACGGCAGCGCGGCCAAAAATTAGCTCGCCGCGCCGATTTTGAACATCTTGGTCCCGCAAACGGGGCACTTGCCCTCGGTTGCCGGACGACCATTCTTCATCGTGATCTGGACTGCGTCTTTGATCTCTCGCTTCGCCTTGCACTTGACGCAATAGGCTTCTGCTGCCAACTGTGCTACCTCCGTTCGGCCCGCCTATTCCGTCGGGCGCTCCCGATTCCCCCTGGACGCGTCTCTAGCACGGGCGCACCCCCGGCGTGATGGAGCCACCGATGCAGGAGCCGATCTTCGAAACCAGGGAGCGAATTGAGGAGGCGCGAACCGGCCGCGGCTTCGAAGCCGTCGCCGCCGGCCTGTGGTGCAGCGGCAGCCTCGACGGGCTGGCCCGCCCATGTGTTGCGATCGTCGGCACCCGCGCAGCAACCGCCTATGGGCGCGGCCTAGCTCGCCGTTTGGCCGCCGACCTGGGCGGCGCGGGCTGCTGCATCGTCTCGGGCTTGGCGCTCGGCATCGATGCCGCTGCGCATGAAGGTGCTCTGGACGCCGGGGCGCCGACCGTCGGCGTCATCGGCGGCGGACACCTCTGCTTCTTTCCACCGCGTAACCTGGAACTTGCCGAGCGGATGCTAGCTGCTGGCGGCGGAGTGCTCTCGCCGTATGCGCCCGCCCAACCAGCCCGCCCGGGCCAATTTCTGCAGCGTAACGGCATCGTCGCCGCGCTTGCCGACGCGGTCGTGGTCGTCGAAGCGCCCGAACGCAGCGGAGCACTCAATACCGCCGGCTGGGCGGCAGGCCGGATACCGGTGCTCGCCGTTCCCGGCGACGTTGACCGCAGGCACGTGCAAGGCTGCCTCGCATTGATTCGCGACGGCGCTACGCTCGCGCGCGGGGCGCCGGACGTGCTCGAGGCCTTGGGCCGCCTGAACCTCGCCCCAGCACCGAAAGCCAGCCGCGACCCGCTCGATCCCACAAGCACGGCCGTACTACAAGTCCTCGAAGAAGGGCCGGCCGATCTCGATGCGATCGTCGCCTCTGCGGGCCTGCCCGCGCACGTCGCGCTCTGCGTTCTCGCGATGCTCGAGCTGGACGGCTCGATCGAATCGCGAGGCGCCGGCACCTACGCGCGGGTTGGAGTTCTACCAAACGGCGAAGAACATGCACGATGAATTCTCCGACGGACGCTCAAGCCGCCACGATGCGCGAGGATGCGTTGCGCGCATTCGCGCAGGCCGTAGACGCGGCCGTCGAGCGACGCTACCCCGGCGCCGTCGCCAAGGTCGGATTCGAGGCCCCACGCCGTCCCGAGTTCGGCGACTTTGCCACGAATGTCGCCTTTTCGCTGGCAAAGACGGCGCGGCGCTCTCCCCAAGACGTCGCGTCGCAACTCGTCGCCGACGTCGCCGAGAACTCGCCCGCACTGCGCGATCTCTTTACGCAAATCGAACCCGTCGCCGGGTTCGTCAACCTGCGCCTCGCTCCGCGCGTGTGGCACGCCGAGCTGGCGCGAATCCTGCGCGAAAAAGAGCACTTCGGAGAGTCGGCGAGCAACGGCGTACGCATCTCGATCGAATTCGGCAGCGCGAATCCGACCGGCCCGCTCCTGGTCGTTCAGGGGCGCTCGATGTCGATCGGCGCAACGCTGGTCAACGCGATGCGATATTGCGGCTATGAGGTTTTCGTCGAATGGATCATCAACGACGCGGGCGGCCAGCTCGACGCGCTCGGCCGTTCGATTTATGCCCGCTATCGGCAACGCTTCGATCCGGAGTTTGCCTTTCCGCAGGACGGCTATCCCGGTTCGTATCTGATTCCGGTCGCCGAAAGCATCGCCGAGCGCGACGGCGACCGCTGGGTTGACGCGCCGGAGCCGGAGTGGCTCCCGTACTTTGCATCAACCGGCCGCGACCAGCTCGTCGCCGAGCACAAGGACGCGGCGCGGCGCTTCGGCGTGGAGTACGATCGCTGGCAGAGCGAGCGCGAGCTTCACGATACGGGCAAGGTCCGCGAAGGCATCGATCGGCTGCGCGAGCTCGGACTGACGTACGAACTCGACGGCGCCCTTTTCTTTGCGGCAACGCAGTTCGCCGACGACAAAGACCGGGTGTTGCTGCGCAGCGACGGGCGGCCCACGTATTTCTCAATGGACGTCGCCTATCATTACCAAAAGCTCAAGGCGAGCGACCGCGTCGTTGACATCCTCGGACCCGATCACCATGGGTACATCGAGCGCTTGCGCGGTCTCGCCGCCGCGCTGGGGTTTCCCGGCCGTCTCGAGGTGCTCATCGCGCAGCAGATCACGCTCATGCGCGGCAGCGAGCAAGTTTCGATGAGCAAACGCGCGGGCGAGATCGTAACGCTCGACGAGATCGTCGACGAAGTCGGCCTCGATGCGGCGCGGTTCTTCTTCATCATGCCCGCCGCTGAATCGCCGCTCACCTTCGATCTCAAGCTGGCCGCGGAGAAAGATTCCGAGAACCCGGTCTATTACGTGCAATACGGCCACGCGCGCATCGCGTCGGTGCTGCGCCGGGCGTTGCCGCAGGACGTCGAGGCCGCGCCGGCCGCCGCCCTCGAACTTCTCGTGCACCCGGCCGAACTCTCGCTGACGGCGCGGCTGGCCGAGTTTCCGAGCGTCGTGGCCGGCGTCGTCGAACGTCTCGCGCCGCACCGGCTCGCGCGATACGCGCGCGACGTCGCCTCGGAGTTCCACCACTTTTACACGGAGTGCAAGATCCTCGCCGAGGATCGCGACCTGCGGCTCGCGCGGCTCGCGCTCTGCTTAGCATCGAAGGACGTTCTTGCGCGCGCGCTGTCGTTAGCCGGCGTCAGCGCGCCGGACTCGATGTAGCCGCAGCGGCCGTTGGTGTCGCAAATTCTCGCCGCGCTTTGGCTGCTCGGACTGTACGCGGCAGCCCCGGCGCTGCGGCAAAGCTCGCAGTACGATTTTCCCGAGCGGCTGCGCGACGCGCTGATCTTGGGTGTGGCGATTCCGCTCGCACTCGGTGCCGTTGGACTGCTCTACCCCGCGGCGTGTTTTGGAGCATTGCTCCTCTGTATCGCGATCGCGGACATTCGCCGCCGCGAGCCGCGCTTCGCCAAGCGAACGCCGCCGGCCGATCCGCCGTATATTCTCATTGCCGCCCTGCTCCTAGTCGCCTGGCCGCAGTTGATGCGGCCGCTGCTCGACGGCGACTCGCTCTCCTACCATTTGCCCAATGCGGCTTCGTGGGTACAGGCGCACTCGATCTGGACATCGGCGACGCGCTACTGGTGGTATCCGCCGGCCTCGGAACTCTTTGCCGCCGCACTCTATGCGGCCGGCGGTCCTTTCGCACTGCCGTGGTGCGGGCTTTGCGCGCTGGCACTGCTCGGTTTTCGCCTCGCATCGTGGGCGCGTGAACTCGGCGCGTCGCCGCTGCTCGCCGACGCGCTTGCCGCGGCGACCGTCACCGCCTATCCGCTCGCGATTCAAGGTGGAACGCTTCAGAACGACGTTTGGCTCGCAGCGTTTTGGCTCGAGACGCTCTGGACGTTGCGCGCCGGAGCGAACGATGGTGCGGCCGTGCGAACCGCCGCGCTTACGGCGCTGATCAAACCCCAAGGGTGGCTCTTTGCGCTGATGGCGATGCTCGCCGGACGCGCGCGCTTTGGGGTATGGTGCGCGGCGGGAGCTGCCTTCGGCGCGTGGCTGCTGCGCGATGCGCTGCTCGCTAACGGCGCATTGATCTCGCCTTGGGCCGCGGCTTCGTACGCGCATCCGTACGCGTCGACGATCCTCGCACACGGCGTAGCGGGGCTGTGGCTGCTCGTGACCGTCGCCGCACGCATCTCCCCTTTTGCGCTGCTCGCAATCGGCGCAGCCGCTGCCGGCCCGCTGATCGCTCGCGGCCGGCGAGGACTCGGCTGGGCGGCGCTGGCATCGGTCGCCGTGTTCTTGGCGCTGCCGTTCGGCTACGAGACGGCGGTCGCCCAACTCGCAACGGGAGCCTCATTGCGTTTTGCCGCGCCGGCGATCGTTCTCGGTGCCTTGCTGCTAACGCCAGGCTTGCGGCGATCGGCGATCGTTTCGACGGCGCTGCTGCTCTGCTCGACGATCTTCGGCGCATCGTACGTTCTGTCGATCTTCTGGAACGACGGATCGACGCACGTTGCGCTCCTCGCAGCGGCCGTAGGCGCGGCCGTGGCCCTCGCTACGCGCACACCATCCTGGCGTGGAGTGCGACCGCTCGCTGCCGGCCTGGCCGTGGTCTTCACGATCCATTATGCGGGCCGTCACCCGATCGACTACTACGACGACGCCTTGCGTGTCGGCGATTCGACGCCCGGAGTCTATCGTTGGATGGCATCGACGCATCCCGCGCGCATCGGCGGTGACGGATTGCGTCTCGGCGTCGTCAACGTGCTCTCTCCGTCGACGCAGACGCGCGATCTACCCGACGACGGGCCCTGCTCGAGCGCGACGCGAGCCCGCGTGCTGCTCGTCGCGGTCGCGCAAAACGATCTGACTTCGAGCGCGAATTCACAGCGGCTCGGCGCGGCCCACGCCTGCGGACACACCGTCTACGCCGATCCGATTGCCGTCGTTGCCGCGCCGCCGAAGGAGCCGCTGCGCTTTCCTCTAGAGGCTCCCTTCGAGACTCCCTAGTTCTTTTCAAGCTGTGCCGTAATCCACGGCGCCATGAAGTAGCGCCAGAGAATCTTGAGCAGCGCAGCCGCGGGAATCCCGAGAATGAGGCCGGGAATTCCAAAGAGTTCTCCACCGGCAAAGACCGCGAACATCGCGCCGATCGGCGATACGCCGACGGACTGGCCCATAATTTTTGGAACGAGCACGTTGTCGCTGATTCGCGCCATGCCGAACATCACGATCTGTACCCAAACGACCATGCCGATGCCCTGCGGCAGGGAAAGCGGCACCGCGATCAACTCGGCGATCAGCATGCCGATGATCGGAATGGCATAGGCAACGGCCGAGATCAGCCCGATGATCAGCGAGAACTTGAAACCCAGGATAGCCGTCAGTATCGTGATGACGGCGCCGGTGATTGCGCTAACGATCACTTGGCCCGAGATGTAACTGCCGAATACTTCGGTAACCTCCGCCGCGAGCTTGCGCGCGGTCTCGCGCCGCCGAGGCGGAAAAAGCGCGGCGAAGCCTTCGGCGATCTGCGTGTCGTTGAGCAGGAAGAACACGGAGAGAATGATCGAGGAGAAGGCGATGAAGAAGCCCGTCGCGGTATTGAGCGCGATGGCGCCGAGCGAAGCGACCACATCGCTGACGAAGCTCGATATCTGCGCGGTGCCGATCCGTCCGATGTTGAAGCCCGGCGGCAGCTTCACCGCGGGAAGATAGCGGTCGAGTGAATCCTGCACCGAGAGCAGCCACGTTTGGATCGTTGACGCGTACGCTGGGATATTCGCGACCAACACCTGCATCTGGGCGATCGTCAGCGGCACGACGATCACCAGAAAGACTGCCACCAGAACGAGCAAGCCGAGAAAGACGATGCCGACGGCGAGGGGCTTGGGCATCCGGCGCTCCAAGCGCGCGGAAAGCGGCTGGACGCCGAACGCGATGAACGCCCCGATGACGAAGATCGAGATCGTGCGCGGTATGTGGGCCGCGAGCCAAATCGCGCCCGCGATCACGGCGACGGCGCCCGCGATCCAGCCGATTCGCCGCCAAAGGTCGGCGGTCACAGCGGCTTACACAAGAGCCGGCGTTCGGTGCGATAGCCGGCGCGCTCGTAGAGAACGCGAGCCGCCTCGTTCTCTTCGGTGACCATCAAGGCCACGTGCGGCAAACCGCGCTTTCTCGCCTCTTCTTCGGCCGCCGCGAGAAGCGCGGCTCCGACTCCGTTCCCGCGAAGGCTCGGCTCGACGGCCATGTACGCGACGAATCCTTGATCGAGCAGCGTGACCTCATCGGGGAGCCGGTCGAGCAGGAGCAGAAACCCGACGCGGCGTTCTCGATCCTGGGCGATCAGCGTAACGTGCGACTGCGAGTCGACCAGATCGACGAGACGGTCGAAGGCGACGATCGCGGCGCTCTCCGTCGCGGGCCGCAGGGCGCCGACGCTGGACATCACGGAACGGCGCCCGAGCTCCTTGACGAAATCCCGGTCCTCCGCTGCCGCGGCGCCGGCGCGCGCGCTGCAACGAACCTCGATCTTCACGAGCGACGGGATCCGGGATCGGTGATCGCCTCGCCGGAAGCGCATTGCGGGCACTCCGCGGCATCGTACGAGACGATCGGCAGATGCAGCAGCGCGCTCGCGGGCGCGTCGAAATCCATCTCGGTGCGCGCGACGATCGCACCGATGCCGGCGACGCTCGCGCCCGACCTGCGAACGACGTCGAGCACCTCGCGAACCGACCGCCCGGTGGTCACGACGTCTTCGACCACCAGCGCGCGGTCCGAAGCGGCCAGCGCGAAGCCGCGGCGCAGCAGCGGCACGCCGTTCTCTTTCTCGACGAAGATCGCCTTAGTTCCGAGCTGCCGCGCAACTTCGTAGGCGAGGAGTATGCCGCCGACCGCAGCACCGACGACGATCGTCGGGCGCGCGTCGCGGAAGCGCGCCGCGATCTGTGCCGCGACCGCTTCGAGAAGTTGCGGATCCTCGAGAATTCGGAACTTTTGCACGAACCGGTCGCTGTGACGGCCCGAGCTCAGCCGGAAGTGTCCTTCCAGCAACGCACCGCGTCGCGCAAGCTGCGCGGGAAGATCGAGCGGTGCGCTCACGCGCGGACGCTCATTTCCTCCAGGATCGCTTTTGCCGCAGCCACCGGGTCGGCAGCTTCGACGATCGGGCGGCCCACGACAATGTAGTCGGTACCCGATGCCGCGGCCTCGGCCGGAGTCGTGACACGCTTTTGATCGCCGTGGGCGCTGCCTGTTGGTCGTATACCGGGTGTCAGTGTGAGAAAGTCCTCGCCGAAGAAGCGTTTGAGATCGCGCACCTCATGTGCGCTGCAGACGACGCCCGCGCAGCCGGCGTCGCGCGCCAACGCTGCGAGGCGAATCGCATTCTCTCCCGGACCGCCCTGCAGGCCCAGCTCGTTCAGATCCTCGGCCGCGATGCTAGTCAGCAGCGTGACGGCAAAGACCTGCGGCGCGCTAAGGCCGAGCTCGGCCGCTCGCTCGGCGGCAGAGTCGACCGCGGTGCGCATCATCTCCGGGCCCCCGAGCGCGTGAACGTTGACGATCGCAACGGTCGGACGAACCAGCTGCGCGATCGCCGCGCCGACGGTTCGCGGGATGTCGTGCAGCTTGGCGTCGACGAACGTCCGTACGTCGCGTGCCTCGCAGTATGAAAAGATGCGCTCCGGATAACCGCAGAGCGCTTCGAGACCGATCTTAACGATCACGTCGAGCTCGTAGAGTTGGTTGACGAGCCGCTCCGCGTCCTGCGCGCTGGGCACGTCGAGGGCGACGATCAGTTGCGGGGCCATGGCTTCAACCCTCATCTCCTTCGTATTGGTACGCGGTCGATATTCCAACGTTCGCCTGTCCGACAATCTCGGAAATCGAGCCGAGGTTGCGCCCGGCTAAGTAGGCTTGAAGTTCGGCGGCGATTCGCTCGGGAATGCGCGGGTCGGTAAAGTTTGCGGTGCCGATCGAGATCGCCGTCGCTCCGGCCAAGAAGAACTCGAGTGCATCGCTGAGGCTCTCGATGCCACCTTGCCCCACGATCGGAATGTTGACGGCCTGCGCGACTTCGTAGACGGCCAGGAGCGCAATCGGCCGGATCGCCGGACCGGAGAGACCGCCGGTGATGTTGCCCAATCGCGGCCGCCAGCTCTCGACGTCGATGGCCATACCGCGCACCGTGTTGATGACCGCGAGCGCATCGGCTCCGGCGCGCTCGGCTTGACGGGCGACGGCGGTGATGTCGGTTACGTTCGGCGAGAGCTTGACGATCAACGTCTTGTCCGTCGTTGACCGCGCGGCCGCCACGACCCGTTCCGTGAGATCCGGATCGCAGCCGAACGTCTCGCCTTCACGGGCGACGTTCGGGCAGGAAACGTTCAGCTCCACGGCCTCGATCTCGTCGCGCGCCGCCAGACGCTCGCAGACGTACGCGTAATCGTCGATCGAGAATCCCGCCACGCTTCCGATAATCTTGCATGGCCGGCCCTTATATTTGTGGAGTTCGCGTTCGAGATACCAGTCGATGCCCGGATTCTGCAGCCCGATCGCGTTGAGCATACCCGCCGGCGTATGCACGAGCCGCGGTGTCGGATTCCCCAAACGCGGCAACCGCGTGACGCTCTTAAGCACGATGCCGCCGATCTTCGACAGGTCGGCAAACGGAGCGAACTCTTCGCCCGAACCGTAACACCCGCTTCCCATGAGGGTCGGATAGGCGAGCTCCAACTTTCCGAGTCTCGTCGCAAGGCCCGGCGTCACGTTCACCACCTCAACTCATTGGCCAAAAAGACCGGACCTTCTTTGCAGACGCGAGCGTACACGACGTCGCTGCCGCCCTGTTGCGCCGGCGGAAAGTTCGGAGCTTGATCGCTTCGCGCGGTCAGCGCAACGACACACCCCCAGCAGCCGCCCACCCCGCAGCCGAACGTCTCTTCCAGCGAAAGCTGCGCGCGAACCTCGAGTTCGTTGGCAATCCGTCCAACACTGCGCAACATCGGCGACGGACCGCAGGCAAAGATCGCTTCGGGAGGCGTTGCGCGCCGCAGCGCGTCGGTCACGAAGCCTCGCTCGCCGCGCGTTCCATCGTCGGTCGTCAAGATCAGCTCGCAACCCGCCTCTGCGAAACGTTCCGCCTCGACGAGCAGTTGGGCGGTGCGAGCACCGTAAAAAAGGCGCACGCGCGCTCCGCGCGCGAGCAATGCCTTGGCGCACAACCATACCGAAGCGATGCCGACGCCACCAGCGACAATCGCAACATCGCGTTGGGTCCCCGTGCAATCGAAGCCATTCCCCAACGCGCCGACGACGTCGAGGCGCGCGCCGGCCGTTAAATCCGCGAGCTCGCGCGTGCGCTTGCCTGTTGTAAAGAAGAGTATGCTCGCGTGCTTGCCCGATACGTCGTAGACGGCGAGCGCAGTCGCCGCCGATTCACCGCTCGGCGGAATCGCCATGACGAATTGCCCGGGCCGAACGGCCGCTGCGAGCTGAGGCGCATGGAGTATTAGCAGCGTCACGCCCTGCGCAAGCTCGCATCTCTCGAGCACCGTCGTCGCGTGAACGCGGGGATGCAAGTCAAGCAGCGTCATACCAATCGTATTTTCTGCGAAATTCTTAGAAAAATCTCTGAGAAAGGGTGAACGCTCTTGCGACAAAAGCCGTTATACTGTATAGAGAGCGTAGCAAGTAGAAAGGAGGGTCCGCAGATGGCAGGTCTTATCGTCTTCAAATCGTTAGCCGACGCACTCAGAGCGGGTTATCAAGTGTACGATCGGACTGCAGATGGATATCTGGTCAGGACTCGCACGGCGGGCGGATGGGCCATGGCCTTGGTCTCCTGCAAGTAACATCGTCTTCATCTTTAACAAGACGAATGCCGCCGGCAACCAACCGGCGGCATTTTTATTTTTTTCTCGGCGTCTCGAAGGCTCAGGTGCGATAGTCCGGAGGTGATGCTGGTTTCTCGATCTCGGGAATCGGACCCGGCCGCCAGCCGCCGTAGGCGGGTCCAGGCGGCATCGCCCCTTCAGTCCCGTTCTCGGGCGGCGGGCCCGCGGGGGTAAAGGTCGCGCGGTATTGCGGGCGTCCCGGAGGGACCGAGATGCTGGCACCACTGAGGACGGCACTGACGATCTGCGCCACTCCGACGAAGAGGGGGATCAGACCGCCGAGGAGCCAGGGACCGGGCACGACGACTCCGTGGCGATACCCGATGAACCCGAGGCCGATCAGCAGGGCGAAGCCGATGAAGGCTACCTGGATTCCCTTCCGCATCTGTTGCTGGGCGACGACCTTCGTCTGATACTCGTACTGGTCCATCGAAGGCCCAGTTGGGCCGGAGGGAACCCACCCTCGCTTCATCGCCCGGCGCATCTCGCGTGAGTCCGGGGGCGGCATGAAGCCTCGCCGCATCATCTCCATTCGTTCCTGGTGCGCCAGAACTCGGGAGACGAGCCAGACCGCACACGGGAAGCCGAAGACCACAACGATGGCAATGGCCGGGACAAAGTTATCATCCATCGCTAGAGCCCCCCATTCAGCCTTGGGCCCCAGCCGTCAAAGGTGGGCCGCAGCGACTGAGCGGAGTTCCGCTCGGCGGTCTCCAGGGCTGACCCCCGGCGCTCGGCCGAGGCGCCGCCGGGAAGGGACTTGTTCAAGATGGTGATCATTATCGGGTCGAAACCTCCGTGACTGATGCTGTCCTAGTTACGTCCCAGAGCGCTCCATGTTTCGCGCGCCGCGCTGCCTTACAAGCGGCTTCGCTTCGAAACAATGGCCCCCTCACGCGCGTACCAGTGGCGTGTCGGCACTTTTGGCAGAGCCCCCGGCGGTCCGGCCGATCCGAATGAAGGCGATTCCCGAAGACGGCGAGCTCGTCGAACTGACGCTGCGGGGAAATCCCGAGGCGTTTGCGAGCCTCGTCGAGCGATACGACCGTGCAGTTTATCATCTTTCCTATCGCATGCTGCACCACGTCGAGGATGCGCGCGACGTTACGCAGGAGGCATTTTTCAAGGCTTTTCGCAGCCTGCGAACGTTTAAACCCGGTGCGAAGTTCTCGACGTGGATCTTTGCAATCGCCTACCACGCGTGCTGCGACCGGCTCAGCCGGCGCAAGCACGATTCGAGCGACGAACTGCCCGACCGCGCCGACCCCTCGCAGGGTCCCGAGCAGCAGGCGATCGCCGCCGACGATGCCGGCCGGCTACGCCGTGCGATCGACGCGTTGCCCGAAAAGTATCGCACGGTCATCACCCTTTTTCATCTGCAGGGCCAGCAATACGAGGAGATCGCCAACGTGTTGGGACTGCCGATGGGTACAGTAAAGACGCACCTGTTTCGGGCCAAGGAGCAGCTGCGCAGGCTTTTGGAAGGTACGGAGGTAACGGAATCATGAGTATGGACGAACGCTCCCTCGATGCGTTGGATCGGGCCCTTTTCGCGCTGCCGCTGGAGGAGCCGCCGGCCGATCTGCGCTCGTCGATTCTGCTTTCTACCGCCTACCGGCCGGTATCGCCGTTTTCGTTTTGGGAGATCGCCGTCGCCGGCGCGCTGGGTGCCGTCGCGGTTTGGCTGGTTGCATTGCTTATCATGGGCGGCGGCTCGCTCTTCACGCACACCGTCCACACGATCGTCGCCGGCCTCGCCGGAGCGCTTTCAAACGTAGCGACGTGGGAGTGGCTGGTCGCCGGCAGCGCGACGGCCGTATGGCTCTCACTTTTCACCTTTTCCCAACCAGTTGTTGCAGGCTCTCACAGGTCCGCGCGAGAGAACATCCGATAATGTATCTCTATGGAGAATCGCGTAGCGCCCGAACGGCGTCCGTATAGGATCCTCGTCGTAGAGGACGACGCGGCGATCAGCCGCGTCCTGCAGCTCGAGTTAGAGCACGAACGGTATGAGGTCAACGTCGCTCGCGACGGCCTCGCCGGCCTGGAGAAAGCCCTCAAAGAACCGGACTTGGTCATCCTCGACCTCATGCTTCCGCGAATGGACGGCATCGAGGTCTGCAAGCGGATTCGCGCCAAGAGCCGGGTTCCGATCATCATGCTGACCGCTCGCGATCGCGTCCCCGACCGCGTCGCGGGGCTCGACGTCGGTGCAGACGATTACGTTACCAAACCCTTTTCGACGGAGGAGCTGTTGGCGCGCGTGCGCGCCCGGCTGCGCGAGCGGACACCCCAAGGCAACGTCATCGAGTACCGTGACGTCGTTATGGATCGCGACCGCCACGAAGTACACCGCGGGGGAAAACCGATCGCGCTGACCGCCAAGGAATACGCGCTGCTCGAATACCTGCTGCTCCACCGCAACAAGGTTCACACGCGCGACGAGCTCTTCAACGGCGTCTGGGGCAGTGATTTTCTCGGCGACTCGAACCTCATCGACGTCTACATCCGCTACCTGCGCGGAAAGATCGACGACGGATTCGACGACAAGCTCATCACGACGGTCCGAGGTGTGGGATATACCATTAAGGATTAGCGGGCCAGGGATGGATCTCGCAGGGCAAGGGCAGACTCGAAGCCCGCTCGCCGCTCCAGCCCCTGCGCGACTTTGAAGTGACGGATATGGGTAGCGAGAAGGCTGCAGCTTTTTCGAGCCAGCCATGGATGGGTGCTTCAAAACTTCGTTTTCTCGAAAAAGTGCAGCAACAGGCGCGGAGCACGGATACGGAGCGACGAGCGGCTTCGAGCTGGCCATGTCCCTGAAGTGGCGGATTGCGCTCGGGTATTCGGTGCTGCTCATCGTTGCGCTGAGCGTAATGAGCGTCATCACGATTCTGCGCTTTCAGCAGATACTTTACGATCAAGCCGAGGCGACGGTCAATGCGACGATGCGCGCGATCGTCGCCTTCGCGCAGCAGTCGACGACGCCGTTCTCCATTGAGGATCCGTCCCACGGGACGCTGCAGTTCCTCTTCAACAGCAACAATCTGGCAACGTGGAATTCGGAGAACAGCTTCGTTCAGGTCGATTCCCTCAACGGTTACCCGCTGGCGAAGACGGGCAACCTCGGTGCGCTCACGATCCCGGCGAATCGCGCGCTGACCGCTGCGCACGATCGGGCATTCCGCCAGATCACGCTAGGGAGCCGCCCGTTCCTCGTCGAGGATCGCTACCTGCGCGAAGGCGCCGGCGCGGCGATCGTGCACGTGGCGGAGCCGCTCGATACGCTAGAGCGCACCTTCAAGAGCGCGCGCGAGGCGATCGCGATCGTCTTGGGAGCGACCGCGCTTGCGGTCGTCATTCTTTCGATCGTGCTCGCATCGCAGGCGACGACGCCGATCAACCAGTTGTCGCGCGAAATGCGCGAGATCAGCTCCGATCGCCTCGCGCTTGCGGCGGGTTCCGGCGCCTTTGCCGAAAGCGGCCGGCTCTATTTACGGCGGGGCGACGAGATCGGGAAGCTCGCGCAGAGTTTCAACGACCTGCTCTCGCGTCTGGGCGAAGCCTTTGCGCGAGAGCGTCAGTTCATCTCCGACGCGTCGCACGAGCTGAAGACGCCGCTGACGTCGATCAACGCCAACGCCCAGATGCTCTTGCGCTGGGCCGATCAAGACCAAATGATTCGGCGCGAAAGCCTCGAGACGATCGCGCGCGAAAGCGCAGACCTCGCCGGCATGGTCAACGGCATGCTCACGCTGGCGAAGGCCGATCGCGGCGACGACATTCCCAAAGAGCCGCTCTCGCTCGCGCAGATTGCGAGCGAAGTCACGCAGAACGCCGCGCAGCGGGCGGCCGAAAAAGAGATCGGCCTGCAGTTTACGCACAGCGCCACACCCACCGTCTACGGCGACCCGAACCTCCTTCGCCAGATGATCGGCAACCTGGTCGATAACGCGCTGAAGTTCAGCGAGCACGGCCGGGTCGACGTGCGGGTCGGCAGCAACGGGGCCTCGGCATGGCTCGAGGTCGCCGATACCGGCCCCGGCATTGCGGAGGAAGACCTAGCCAACGTTTTTGCGCGTTTTTATCGGGCCGACAAGGCCCGTTCCCGAGCGGTGCCGGGCACCGGGCTCGGTCTGGCGATCGTCCGGTCGATCGCCCAGGTCCACGGCGGCGAAGCAACCGCGGGCAAAGCGCCCGGTGGAGGAGCCCTTTTTCGCATAGTTTTACCTCGCGTCGGGCTTCCGTTCACCGGGCTTTCATGATGGAACGGAGCCGCTGCCGATACAATAGCACCGTGCGCAGAGGATGGCAGCGGGGAGCGCTCTTGACGCTTCTTGCGACGCTGTGTTGCCTGGGATTCGCGGCTCCGGTGCGGGCCGACGAGCAGTTTGACGTTGGGCCCTCGCCGGTGCTCAACGTTCACGTCAACCGAGGGAACCTCACCATCCAGACGTGGGATCGCCAGTCGGTCCTGATCGCCGCCGACAGCTCCGTGGACGTGCGCCACCTGTCCGCCTCCGAAGTCGATCCCGGCATCCCCAAGCAGATGCAGATCTCCTGGCAGCGTATCGAAACCGAGCACGGCCCGGTGACGCTCGATCCGGAGACCTTCGTCCTTCCGGAGCTTCCGGGCAGCCAGCACGATGCCGTCGTCGTACGCGGCAACGGCAAGGTCACCATTACGATTCCCCGCAGCACCGCGATGGTAATCGCTCACATGCACATGGGCCATCTGACGATGGCGAACTACCACGGCGTCTTCGTCGCGCAGGTGCGCTCGGCCGGCATCTCGCTCGACCGCGTTGACGGCACCGGCTTCGTCGAATCTCTCCGCGGCCGCATCGACGCCTTCGGCTCGACCTTCGACCGGCTCCGCGTACGCTCCGCGGTCGGGGACATGCTCTTTACGGGCTGCACGTCGCACCAAATTCAGGCCAGCAGCACGTACGGATCGATCGTCTACGATAACGGACACTTCGAACCGGGGCTCGCGCGCTTCGAATCGGAGCACGGCAACGTCGCGCTCGGCGTTCAAGGCGGCGCGCAGATCGGCGCCTTCAGCGGCTCCGGCCACGTGATCTCCAACTTCAACGACCAGGCCGACGTCCACGGCGATCCCACGACCAAACAAGCCACGGTTCACGGCGGCGGCCCCGTCGTAACCGCAAGCTCCAAGAACGGCTCCGTCTATTTATACAGCGGTTCGATGGACGATCAGCCTCGCGTCAGGGCTGAGTTGAGCGGGAGCGTCCGCTTGCCGGTGCGGCAGCAGCAGCAGCAACAGGCGCCGCCGAGACCGCCGCTCTAGCCGTAGACGGCAGCGGCCGCCGTCTCGAGGTCCAACTCCAGCCCGTCGTAGGCGGCGATTACTCGCAGGCCCAACTCGTCTTCGAGCTGAGATGCGAGTTTCGGTGGGTTCGCCTCGAGCATCTTGGTCCCAAAGTGTCCGAGGACGGCGAGACGCGGTTGGATCTCAGCGACGAGACGGCGCGCGTCGTGCCACGTCAGGTGGTCGACGTCCAGCTGATCCACGAAGCGTAGGACGTTGACGACGAGAACGTCGGGCCGGTGCGCTGCATAGTCTGCCGCGAGGCTTTCGAAGTAACGTCCACAGGGAAGATAGGCGACGCGCAGCGAGCCGTGGACGAAGTGCATTCCAAACGTGTCTACCGCGTGCACGTGGCGCAGCGAGGTAAAGACGTTGACCTCGCCGACGCGGTACGGGCCGCTGCTCGGCTCCAGCCGCTCGATGCGCTCGACGTAACGCGCGGCGTACGGCAGCACGACCGGTTCGCGGTCGATTGCGTCGGCCGGCGCAAGCAGCGCGCCGCGCCGGCGGAAACCGCCCGACGTCATCGCCTCGATCAGAGCGTTGACGTCGCCGGAGTGATCGAGGTGCTTGTGAGAGAGCGCAATCGCGTCGAGCTCGCGCGGATTGCACGGCGGCACGTGAGAAAGCGCGCGAACCAGCGCTCCCGGCCCGGGATCGACGTGGATCTGCGTCGGGCCGAAACGCATCCACATTCCGCCCGAGGCGCGCAGCTGACGGGCGACGACGAAGCGCGCGCCGCCGGTGCCCAGAAAGAGAATCGACGAAGCCACAAGGCCGGTGCTATTCGCTATGCGAGGACGGGAAGCTGCTTGAACGTTCCGTTGAGCACCGGCGCCGATGGCCGGCCTAGCCAGCGCTCGAGGACCGTGGCGTAGACGCTGCGGAAGTCGACCGAGTAGCGCACGTTGCCCATATTCGTGGCGCTCAAGTCCGGCAACGCTCCGTATAACCCGCCGCGCACGCCACCGCCGATCAGAAAGAGCGGTGAGGCTTCGCCGTGATCGGTGCCGCGGCTGCCGTTCTCCTCGATCCGGCGACCGAACTCGCTGAAGGTGAGGGTGAGCACGCGGCGGTCGTTGCCGTGCGCCGCCAAATCGTCGTAGAACGCGCCGATCGCGTTGGAGAACTGCAGCAGCAGCTGATTCTGCGTCATCTTCTGGTTGACGTGCGTATCGAACGAGCCGTGTTCGATGTAGATCGCTTTGGTGCCGAGATTGCTGCCGACGATCTGCGCCGCGAGAGCCAAGCTGCGGCCGAGCCCCGTGCTCGGATAGGTCGCCTTGGTCTTGTAGCCGGCGATCAGCTTCGGCAGTTCCTCGGAGCTGCGCTGCGCGTCGGCCTCGATCTCCATCACGTGCGCCAAGTACGGTGATGCAAACGGAAGACGCTGGTCGCGTGCCTGGCGCGAGAATGCATCGCGGGCCACGGCGTTGCTGTCGGCGATCATCGAGTATTGATTGATCCCGGGAACCGCGGGGATGTCCGTGCGGTCGGAGACGAGCACCTCCGGCAGCACCTTCGAAACTGCGACGCCCTTGAACAGATTCTCGCGCGCGAGCCCGGCCCCGTCGAAGTACCGCCCGAGCCACCCGGTGTGCTGGTAGCTCTCGGGTGAAGCCGTCTGCCAAATCTCGGTGGAGCGGAAGTGCGAGTGATCGGGGTTCGGATAACCGACGCCCTGGACGATCGCGACCGAGCCTTTATCGTAGAGCGCCTTGAGCGAGCGCATCCCCGGGTTGAGGCCGACGTTCTTGTCGATCGCCAACACGCTGCTGCGGTCGATCGCCAACCCCTGGCGCAGCTGGTAGTAGCGGTCGTCGCCGTGGGGCACGACGCAATTGAGTCCGTCGTTGCCGCCGTAAAGATTGATCAGAACCAAACAGCGGCCTTCGGCACCCGGCAATCCGGGAAGCGGCGTCTGCGCGAGCGCCCGCGCGAAAACGTGTTCGGAGTTCGCGACGACCGCGAGCCCGGAAACGGCGGCGAGCAAAAAGTTACTGCGTCTCATCTCAAGCCTGTCGATCGATCGTCAATTCAGCTGGAATCCCGGCGTCGCCATCGCGAGATAGACGGCGCCGCTCACGCGTTGATCGTAGTTTTCAACCGAGAGCCCGGCGAGCGCCGCGCTTCCTCGTCCTCCTAAATAGCCCTCGAGCTCGACCAAGGACGCGGGCGAGAGATCGCTCTGGAGCACGTTCTGCGAAACCTGCTGGGCGGCCGATGCCGGCGCGACCGGCAGCCCGCGCAGCCACGACGACGAGGCGAGCGTCTGCGAGCCCAGGAGCCGGGTCAGGAAGTTCTGACGGGCGATCATCGTGCCGCTGGTCAGCCAGTTCTGACCGCCGGGCCAACCGGCGACCGTCGGCGGAAAGAAGAGGCGCTGGCCCATCTGCTGCAGCGCCGAGAGCGCACTGTAGTCGAGCTGGGTCAATCCGAGCGTCTTGTACGCGCCGATCACAAACTCGACCGGGCTCTTCACCAGCGCCCGGTAGGCTCGCGGACTGTAGAAAACCTCGCTGCGCAAGATCGTACCGATGACGGGCGCGAGCTCGAAATCGTGTTTGCGCAGCAGCGCCGCGACCGCATCGACGAGCTCCGGCTCCGGATCGTTGTAGACGAACCAGTTGAGGAGGCTTCCGGCAAAGAACTTCGCGCACTGTGGCTGGGAAAAGATGATGTTGACGATATCGTCGCCGGTGAAGTTTCCGGTTTGCCCGAGAAACCGTTTGCGGCCGCCGTCGTGCAACGCCGGATTGAAGTTGACCAGGTCGGCGCGCCGGTTTACCTGCCATCCCGTCCAGGCTCGCGCGGATTCGCGGACGTCCTCCTCGGTGTAGTTGTCGACGCCCAGCGTGAACAGCTCCATCAGCTCGCGCGCGTAGTTTTCGTTGGGATGCGCCACGACGTTGGTGGAACCGCTGAGGTAGATGAGCATCGCCGCGTCTTTCGAAACCGCTCGCGTCAGCTCGCGGAGATTGCCGAGGGCGTACTGGCGGAACAGCGCGTTTTGGTTGTACGTAATCCACGGAAAGCGCTGCGTTGCCCGCGAGGTGAAATGACCGTGAAAATAGAGCGTCATCTTCTCCTGCAGCGGGGAGGGCGTCGTCAGCATGCGATCGAGCCACCACATCTGCAGCGCGAAGAGGACCGCACGTCGCTCGGGGCGCCCGACGCTGCCGAGCTCGGGTGGGGGCCTTACCGCGCTCGCCGGCGTCAGCGCCAGCAGCGATGCGACCGCCTCCGTCGCGGTCATCGCCGCGACACGCCCGACGTCGCCAGGCGTACCTCCAAAACCCGCTCGGCGAATTAAGTGTGCCGCCGCGCGCTCCCCTAGCCGTCCGGCCCGAGGCGAGAGCGCGGTGGAGTCATCGAGCCGGCCGGCCGGCCGCACGATGCCGCCGACGTCCATCTTGGTCTGCGCCGCCATTACTCGGATAGTTCCGCGCGCCGCAGACGCCCGCCCTCGCCCGAACGCGACGTCTAACCGGGCTCTAAGCGGGGCGGCGCCGAATGGCGGCGCGATGACCGAGACTCAGGCAAACGCGCAACGGATGGAGCGTCTCGTCGCCGAGCTGCGCGAGCGTTTGGTCGCCGTACGCAGCGGCGGCGGACCCGAGGCGGTCGAGAAGCACCGCCGCCGCAACAAGCTGACCGCACGGGAGCGGGTAGAGCGCTTGATCGATCCCGGCTCGGATTTTCTCGAGTTCTCGGCGCTCGCGGCGACCGATATGTACGACAACGGCTCGCCGTCAGCCGGCATGCTCACCGGAATCGGCGTCGTCGAAGGGCAGCACTGCATCGTGATTGCCAACGACGCAACGGTCAAAGGCGGCACCTACTACCCAATGACCGTCAAAAAGCACTTGCGCGCGCAAGAGATCGCCGAACAGAATCACTTGCCGTGCATCTACCTGGTCGACTCCGGCGGGGCGTTCTTGCCGCTGCAGGCCGACGTCTTTCCCGATCGCGATCACTTCGGCCGCATCTTTTACAATCAAGCGCGCATGTCGAGTAAGCGCATCGCGCAGATCGCGGCCGTAATGGGCTCCTGCACGGCGGGTGGGGCGTACGTTCCGGCGATGAGCGATGAAACCGTGATCGTCAAAGGCCAAGGCACGATCTTTCTGGGCGGACCGCCGCTAGTGAAGGCCGCGACCGGCGAGATCGTGACGGCCGAGGATCTCGGGGGCGCCGACGTCCACACGCGGATCTCCGGCGTTGCCGATCACTTTGCCAACGACGATCCTCACGCGCTCGCGCTCGTGCGTCAGATCGTGCGAAACCTTCATCTGGAGCTGCCGCAGCAGTGGGATCGCACCGATCCCGCGCCCCCGAAGCTCGATCCACGGGAAATCTACGGCATCATCCCGGCAGACAGCCGCACCGGTTACGACGTCCGTGACGTCATCCTGCGCCTCGTCGACAACTCGGAGTTTGCCGAGTTCAAGCCTCGCTACGGAGCGACCCTCGTCTGCGGGTTCGCCCGCATTGAAGGGCACCCGATCGGCATCCTCGCGAATAATGGAATTCTCTTTAGCGAGAGCGCGCTCAAAGGCACGCACTTCATCGAGCTCTGCACGCAGCGGGGAACGCCCCTGCTCTTCTTGCAGAACATCACCGGCTTCATGGTCGGGCGCGAGTACGAGAACCGCGGCATCGCCAAGGACGGAGCGAAGCTCGTGATGGCGGTCGCTTGTGCCGAGGTCCCGAAATTTACGGTCGTGATCGGCGGAAGCTTCGGCGCCGGAAACTACGGCATGTGCGGGCGCGCTTACGCGCCGCGCCAGCTCTGGATGTGGCCCAACGCGCGCATCAGCGTCATGGGCGGGCCGCAGGCCGCGAGCGTCTTATCGACGGTCAAGGGCGAGATGACGCCAGACGAAAAAGCGGCCTTCGAAGCGCCGATCCTCGAAAAGTACGAGCGCGAAGGCAACCCCTACTATTCGACCGCGCGTCTGTGGGACGACGGGATCATCGATCCGCTCGATACGCGGCGCGTCATCGCCATCGGTCTCGACGCCGCGGCACACGCGCCGCAGCCGCGCACGCAGTTCGGCGTCTTCCGAATGTAGTTGCGGGCCTTCTACGGTTTGAGGGCGTTCATCGGAATCGAGGCGGGCAGTTTCACGCTGCCCAGGTTCTCGGGCGGGGCGCGTACGATCTGGTGCAGCATGTCGTTCCACGCGAGCGTAAGGATCGGCAGCAGCGTGATCAAGCGGTGAATGCCACCCGGCTGCGAGTAGAACGAGACGTCGAGCCCGGCGGCGTGTAAGTAGGCGGCCGTTGACGACGGATACTGCGTCGGTATGCTCTCGTCGGCGCTGCCGGTCAGCACGTAAAACGGAACCGTCCGCAACATCGCGAGGACGGCCTGCGCATCCGAACCGAGCAGCGAGCCGGCGATGCACATCACCGCCGACCAGTCGTTGGGATGCACCGGCGCCACTTCGAAGACGGAGAAGCCGCCCATCGAGTAGCCGGCCAGATACCTTTTGCGCGGATCGATCGAGAAGGCTTGGACGGCGGCGTCAAATGCGTCGTAAACGTCGGAAACGGAGCCGCGGAAATCGTAGTATCCGCGCCCCCAAGGGGCGACGACGATCGTATTGGACTTCGCGGCGAGCAACGCCATGTATGCCGGTGCGAGCAACTGCGTCTCGGATTGCGGATGGCCGTGAAGCAGCACGACGAGCGCTGCGGGAACTTTGGGCTGATAGTCCGGCGGAACGTAGACCGCGACGGGCTGCATCGTTCCGTCCTTCGACGAGCGTACGAACGTCTCGCCCAGACCGCGAATCGAGGGCATCGGCTGGAACGAAGAATCGAGCAGCTGCTTCACGAGGCTGAGATCGAGTTCCGCCGTCCGGCTCACCGTCTGCGACCATTCGCTTTGCGTGTATCCCGCGGGTACGCTCGTGCCGGCGAGCAGATCGGCGTCGTCGAGCAGCCGCTGATAGTAGTCGAAGGTCGTGTCGGGTCCGGCGACCGGCGCGATCGAATCGAGATGCGCAAAGTAGATCGCGGCGGTAACTTGCAGCGAGCTCTTCAAGCCGCCGTCGCCCGCACTTGCGCCGAGCAGCAGTATCAGTGCAGCTAAGCTAAATACCCGCGTACCACTCGTAGCCCTGATCCTCCCAGTAACCGCCTTGGCCGCCCGCGATCGTCGCGAACGTTCCGGCGACTTCGATTCGCGCAATCCACTTCGCGCTCTTGTATCCGAGTTGGGTCGGGACTCGAAGTCGCACGGGAGCGCCGTGGTCGGGGTCCAGCGGCGCGTCGTTGAGCCGCAGCGCCAGCAGTGCTTGCGGATGGCGCGCCTGGTGGAGATCCAGGCTTTCGTAGAACGGGTTGCCTTGCCCGTCGTTATCCATGCAACGGAAGACGACGTATCGCGCCCCGGCGCGTAGCGTGACGGCCTCGAGCAGCGCCCCCAGCGGGACGCCTTCCCACTTGCCGATCGCGCTCCAGCCTTCCACGCAGTCGTGGCGAGTGATCTGCGTCTGCTGCGGCATCCGCCCGAGCTGTGCGAGCGTAAAAACTTGCGGGCGTTCGACCGCTCCGTTGACGATCAAACGATACGAGGAAAAGTCATCCGCCACCAACCGCTGGTACTGGGCGTCCGAGGGCGTCGCGAAGCCGTTGACTCGAAAGATGCGATCGACGTCGTTCTCGCCGTAGAGCCGCGCCATGCCGCGCGTACCGATGAGCGCGTGATTGAGGCCTTCCGCCGCGGTAAGCACGCGCCGCACCGCGGCGTTGTTGTTGAGCGCCGAACCGATCGGCCCGCACCCGGTAAGCACCGAGGCAGCCGAGGCCAGAAAGATTCGCCGTTTCATTCGGGTTGATACCACCCGGTGATCATCGAACGCATCTGATTGAGGATGCCTTGCGTCGCGACTTGGAACGTGTGGATCGCGAAGAATCCCAGCAGCAGCGCCATTCCGGCGAAATGCCAGAGCCGGGCGAACTGACGGCCGCCGAGCAGAACCGTTAGAGGATTCGCGATGGCGTCGATCCCGGGCGAGAGCGCGAGCCCCGTGAGGACGACCAACGGTGCGACGACGAAGAGGATCAGCGTATACGAAGCCTTCTGCAGCGGGTTGTAGATGCCGTGCGGCGGCGGCGTCTTACGAAGCTTGAGATAGTACGCCTGCATCGGCCAGAGCTTCGGCAAGTCGCTCGGCCGCAACAGCAGCTCCCAGAGACCACCCTTGATCGCGCTCGAGATCAGCCACGCGAGCCAGCAGAGTCCGGCAATCCAGGCAAAAAAGAGATGCCAGCGGCGCCCCGAGGCCAGGTCCTGATACCCGGGAACGATCAGCGCCGCCGGAAAGGCGCGCGGACCTCGCGAGCCGCTGCCGTCGTCGGTCCAGCCCAGCCACCCCGTCGTTACGAAGGTATGCCCGAAGAACGTCGTCGTGCCGACGCCGTCGGCCGGCGAACCGATCGCCAGCACGCGACGAGCCGGGTCGCTCTTATCCGATGCGTCGAGATTGGGCGATGCGTTGAATATCTGCAAACCGCTGCCGATGAGTACGAAGAACGCCACGACCCACACCCAGTGGCTCGCGCGTGTCAGCAGCGTGTATCGGTAGATAGCCCGGCGCCCGGCATCCTTCATACTCAAAGTATAACGCGCGCGAGGCCCGCTCGGATGAAGCCGCGAACCCCGGGCGCCATGCCCGAAAGCATTCGTTTGGTCGTTTCGCGAGGCATCGCACGCGTGACGCTCGCCCGCCCGGAGGTGCGTAATGCCTTCAACGCGGAGGTCATCGAGCAGCTGCACGACGTCTTCACGCGGATCGCGGCGGCCGGCGACGTTCGCGCCGTCGTCTTAAACGGGGACGGCAAGGTCTTTTGCGGCGGGGCCGACATCAATTGGATGCGCGCCTCGCTCGATCTGAGCGTCGACGCCAACATTGCCGACGCCGAGCGCATGAGCGACATGTTCCGCGCGATCGACAACTGCCCAAAGCCCGTCATCGGACAGATCCACGGTGCGGCGCTGGGCGGCGGCGCAGGCCTCGCCGCCGTCTGCGACATCGTCATTGCCGCCGACGATGCCGTTTTCGGCTTTACCGAGGTGAAGCTTGGCATTATCCCGGCGGTGATCTCGCCCTTCGTCATTGCCAAAATCGGCGCGTCGCATGCCCGCGCGCTCTTCCTGACGGGGCAAAAGTTCGACGCGGGGGCCGCGATGCACATCGGCCTCGTGCACAAGACCGTGCCGCCGGTCGAACTCGGCGCTGCGGTCGAATATTGCCTAGAAGAGATCTTTACCGCCGGTCCGGCAGCGGTCGGCGCCGCGAAGCTCTTAGTGCGGCGCGTCATGGATAACTCATACGACGACACGCGCGCGATCACTGCCCGCGCGATCGCGCAGCAGCGCGCCGGCGCCGAAGGCCAGGAGGGCTTGCGCGCCTTCCTCGAGCGGCGTCTGCCGTCGTTTGCAAAGGATCTGGAATCCTGATCAAGCGGCTTCTCATCGCCAATCGCGGCGAGATCGCCGTGCGCGTTGCCCGCGCGGCGCGTGAGATGGGCATCGTTGCGCTCGGAATCTATTCGGAAGCCGACGCCGATGCCTACCACTTGCAGTTCGTCGACGATGCACGCTGCGTCGGTCCCGCCGAAGCCGCGCTCTCCTACCTCAACGGCGAAGCGATCGTTGCCGCCGCCGTAGCGATGGGGGCGGACGCCGTACATCCCGGCTATGGCTTTCTCTCGGAACGCGCGCCCTTCGCGCAGATGGTACGCGATGCTGGGCTGATTTTCGTCGGGCCGGCGCCCGAGGCGATGGCCGCGATGGGGAGCAAGATCGAAGCGAAGCGCCGAGTGCGCGCGTTTGACGTGCCGACGGTCCCCGGTTACGACGGCGACGACCAATCGCCGGCCACGCTAAAAAAGCAAGCGGAGCGTGCCGGCTTTCCGCTGCTCATCAAAGCCAGCGCCGGCGGCGGCGGCCGCGGCATGCGCGTCGTCGAATCGGCGGCGCAGTTCGACGAAGCGCTGGAAGCGGCGAAACGCGAAGCGCGTGCGGCATTCGGCGACGACGCCGTCTTGCTCGAGCGCTACCTTCGCGATCCACGCCACATCGAGTTTCAAATCTTGGCCGACGCGCACGGAACGACGCTGCATCTCGGCGAGCGGGAGTGTTCGATTCAGCGTCGCCATCAAAAGATCGTCGAAGAGGCGCCGTCGGTCGCGCTGCGCCCGGAGCTACGCGCGGAGATGGGCGCCGCTGCCGTGCGCGCTGCCGAATCGGTCGGCTACGTGAACGCCGGCACCTGCGAGTTCATGCTCGAGGACGGTAAGTTCTACTTTCTCGAGATGAACGCGCGACTTCAAGTCGAGCATCCCGTGACCGAGCTCGTGTACGATATCGACCTCGTCCACTGGCAGCTTCGCATCGCGTCGGGCGAGCGGCTGACGTTCGCGCAGAGCGACGTACGCCCTCGCGGTTGGGCAATCGAGGCGCGCATCTATGCCGAGGATCCCGCCAACGCCATGCTCCCCTCGACCGGCACGCTCGCGCAGTTTTCGCCGCCGGCGGGGCCAGGAATCCGCGTTGACGCCGGCGTGACGACCGGAAGCGTCGTTAGCCACTACTACGACCCGATGCTGGCGAAGCTTATCGTCTTCGGCAGCGATCGCACCGGGGCGATCGAGCGGCTCGAACGCGCGCTCCTCGACTTTACGATCGACGGCGTGCGCACGAATCTCCCGCTGCTGGTGTGGATCGCGCGCGACGAAGCTTTCCGAGCGGGCGAGACGACGACTCGCTTTCTCGACACGCGTCTGAACGAATCGCTCTTTGCACGCCGCTCGCCACCGCGTGAAGCGGTGCTGCTCTGCGCGGCGGCTCTGCTCTCCGGCGGGCACGCGCCCTGGAGAATCGGCGGCGTCAACGTCCCGCTGCACTTGCAGCACGACGGCTCGCGCATCGAACTGATCGCCGATGCCCAAGCCGCCGGGAGTTGGCGGCTCTCCGGGGATATCTCCGGAGAACTCACTGCCCGCCGCCGAGGCGACATCGTGCAAGCCGCGTTCGACGGCTCGCCCGTGGCCGGCACGTTCACCTATCAACCGAATCGTTTCACGGTTCACCGCGACGGGCAGACCTGGGCCTTCACCCTTGCCGCGCCGCCCGATGTTGCGGCCGCGGCCTCCCATCACGCCGTGGCCGGCGGTTCGAGCGTGGTTGCGCCGATGCCGGGTAAGATCGTGAAGGTCGCGGTCAGCGACGGGGAACGAGTCGAGGAGCATGCCCTTCTCGTCGTGCTCGAAGCGATGAAGATGGAACACCGCATCGCCGCCTCGGCCGACGCGACCGTGAAGTCGGTGCTCGTGAAGGAGGGCCAGATCGTCACCGCCGGCGCCCCGCTGGTGGAACTCGGCTGACCCGAAGCGGGTCATTCTGAAGGGGACGTAAGATGACACTACCCAAGCGCGTGACGATCTTTGAGATGGGGCCTCGCGACGGCCTGCAGAACGAGCACGCCGTCATCTCGACCGACGACAAGATTCGCTACATCGACCTGCTCTCCGAGAGCGGTTTGAAGTGGATCGAAACGACGTCGTTCGTCAGCCCGAAAGCGATTCCGCAGATGGCCGATGCCTCCGAGGTCTTCGCGCGCATCCGCAAGGCCCCCGGCGTCCGCTACCCGGTCTTGGTACCGAACTGGCAGGGCTACGAACGCGCATGGATGGCCGGCGCCGACGCCATTGCCGTCTTCACCGCGGCCTCCGAAAACTTCACGAAAAAGAACATCAACATGACGATCGACGAATCGCTGACGACCTTTTCGGAGGTCGTCCGCGCGGCGAAGCGGGAAGACGTCTGGGTGCGCGGCTACGTCTCGACCGCGTTCGGTTCGCCGTTCGCCGATCGCGTTACGCCCGAGCTGGTGCTCGACGTCAGCTTGAGGCTCGTGGCGATGGGCTGCGACGAACTCTCGATCGGCGATACGATCGGCGTCGGCGTACCGAGCCAGGTCGAGGAACTGGTGCCGCTGCTCGCCTCGAAGATTCCGCTCGACCGCATCGCGATGCACTTCCACGATACGCGCGGCACGGCGCTGGCAAACGTCTATGCGGCCCTGCAGCAAGGCATCACGAAGTTCGACGCGTCTTCGGGCGGTCTGGGCGGATGTCCGTACGCGCCGGGCGCGACCGGAAACGTGGGAACCGAAGATGTCGTCTACCTGCTCGAGCAGATGGGGATCGAGACCGGCGTCGATCTCGAACGGCTCCGCGCGGCATCCCGCTTTATCTCGGGCGTCGTCGATCACGCCTTGACGAGCAAGGCCTATCAGGCGATGGAAGCGGCGGACGCGCGCGCCATCGCGCGCTAGGCGGGGACTTCTAGCGGCGCGCGACCGGAATGACGAAGCGCGTCGCCGTGTGACTCTCGGTGTACGCGCTGATCTTATTGTCCACTAAGCCCGCGGCGATGCCGGCGGCGCGCACATCCGAATCGCTGGGCGAAACGCCGCGCCCTTTGGGGTGAAAGATCCATAGCGCACCGTTGGATTGGAGGTGAGCTGCGGCGCGCGGAATGCGCGTCAGATCGGCCGGCGCGTCTATTCGAACGAAGATGAGATCGTACGACATGCGCAGCGACTGCGAGGCAGCTTTGGCCAGGCCCTCGTTGAGTCCCGAAACGAAGATTTCGTCGTGGGGACCGACGATCGCAACGTGCGCTTCGGCAAAGATCCCGAGCTTCTCGAAGAGCGAGCGCCCTGAGTAATCGCGTTCCGCCGGGCTTTTCATAAGAAATCTAGATTCTTTGGTTTGCGCCCGATCTCCGTGTATCCCATCGGCCGATCCCACCAGTCGTGGCGGCGCTGCGCGGCCATGGTGTCGCTCGGCGGCGGAGGAACGCGCAGCTCGAGCGCGAGCGCGTACGCGTCGAGATAGCGGTTGACCATCCGCTCGATGGTGAACTTTTCCTCGACGTGCGCGCGGCAAGCGCGGCGATCGAGTGAAGCCAGCCGCGCAACGCCGGCGACGGCTTCGTCGACGCTATCACACAGCAACCCGGTTACCCCGTTGACGACGATCTCTGGAATCGAGCCCATGCGCGCGCCCAGAACCGGCGTCCCGCAGGCCATCGCTTCGATCAGGGTCATCCCAAAGCGCTCGGGGCGGGTCGTCATATGCACCAGCGCAAGCGCGTTGGCGAGCAGCTCGTCGCGGGCTTCGCGCTCGACGGCGCCGAGAAACTGCACGCGATCGCCGTCGATCTGGGGCTCGATCAGCTCGCGGAAGTATGCGTCGTCTTGCGGGATCGCCGCCATCTTCAAGCGCACGCCGGCTTTCTTGGCGATCTCGATCGCGAGATGCGTCCCTTTCTCAGGATGGAAACGGCCGAGAAAGCAGAGATAGTCGCCCGGCTTATCGCTGAACGTAAACTGCGCCGGATCGATACCGTTATACGTCGTGGCGAGATATCGCAGCCCCGGATCGCGGTCGGCATTGGAGATCGAACAGTAGAAGCTGCGGCGCGCACCGGCATAATACGCAGCGAGAATCTGCGGAGACGAGAAGCCGTGAATCGTCGTCACCAGCGGCGGCGCCTTGGAGGCCAGGGCGTACGTCAGCGGTTTCCAATCGAGATGGTTGTGCAGCAAGTCGAACTCGCCGGCGCGTTCGAAGAGCGCGGCGATATGCAGCGCGGTGAAGACCTCGCCGTTGAGCGCCGGGTCTTCGTTGAGCCCAACCGGGACGGCCGAGACGAGCCTCCCTTCGAAATGCGAGTTCCCGGTCGCGAAGAGCGTGACGTCGAGACCTCGCCGGCGCATGCCGTCGGCGAGGTTGAAGGCGACCTGTTCCCACGGGCCATAGCCCGGCGGCGGCGACGGCCAGGAGATCGCGCCGAGCACCGCAAGGCGCAAGCCGCGCAGGTTCACGTCATTGGTCGTCGTCGACGACCCGGTGGTCGCGCTGCGCCACCGCCGGATTGAAGTGCGTTCGCTCGATCAGCTGCTCCATCGCCAGGCGCGAGAGCGCGGGCACCGGCGCCGTGCGCGTGTAGTCGAACATGTCGCTGAGATCATCGTCGGCCACGTCGCGTTCGCCCATGTTCCCCAAACCCCAGTTCACTTCGATGAACTTGGTGATCGCGGTCGATTCGCGGCGGCGGTGCGAAACGTACGGCACGGCGTTGGGATGAGCGCGATCGAAGTTCGAGCGAGCCCAGGGCGACATCACGATGATCGGGATGCGAAAGCCCCACGTCGTACCATTTGGCCCCGGCGGCGGAGGTACGTGATCGTACCAGCCGCCCGAATCATCCCAGGTCACGATCATCGCGCTATCTTTATAGTAGTTGCACGGAGCCGATGCCTGGCGGCTCTGTACGAGTGCGAGATAGATCGAACCAACCCATCCGGGGCCGGCCGCGCTCAAGGTTCCCGCGTGATCGGAATCCATCGCGTTGGGCATCACGAACGAGACGCTCGGCAGCCGGCAGCCCGCGATATCGCCCAGAATCTTCCCCGACGGCATCGTGACGTTCCGCCGCCAGTCGAGACCGTACCGAATCTTCCGGAACGCGTCGTAGATGTTGACCGCCGGATTGTAGCGGTCATTCGCCGGTCCGGTGTAGTACTTCCACGTTACGTGCGCGGCGTCGAGCAGATCGCCGATCGTCGGCTGATCGAAGCACGGATAAACGCCGGGCGTAACGATCGACTCGCCCGCACCGAAGACCGGCACCGTCGTGCCCGGAGGCGCATCGCAGCCCCAAATACGACTGTTCGGATTCCCGGCGATCCGGCTCTGCGCCGTCGCCAAGGTATAGTGGCTCGGAAACGTCGGGACGAGACGCGGTGCGAAGTTCTCGTCGGCCAGCGCGTAATGCGCGGCCAAGAGATGGTAGATACTCGTTTGCGAATCGGGCACGTACGCATAGGTAAAGCCCGGCGGTACTTTTATCCAGCCGAAGAGCGTGCGGACACGATCGCCGGCAAACCCGTCCATTTTCCCGTGATCCCATTCGTCGAGCAGAGAAAGGTGCGTATGGCTCGGGTCGCCGGGGTTCTCGAGCGGCACCGCCTTGAGCTGGATCTCCGCGCCGTTGACGATCGCCGTCTGCGACGCGTCCGCACCGGGATACGGGCCGCCGCGAGCCAGGACCGACGACGCAAAAAGATTATCGAACGTGCGGTTCTCCTGCACCACGACGATGACGTGGCGAATCGGGCTCCCGGTGACTTGCTGGCCCAACAGTGTCGGATTCGAACCCGACGGGCTCGTCACGCCGCACAGGCCGAAGAGCGCGGCCGCCGCGGCGGCCGCGAGCCGTTTCATTGAATCAATCCGTTTTTGAGCACCAGTTGAGGCTCGCGCAGCGCGCGCACGTCGGCGCCGGCGTCACCGCGTAAGAGCAGGAGATCGGCCGGCTCTCCGATCGCGAGAATTCCCTTGTGCAAGCCGATGAGCTCGGCGGCGACGTTCGTGGCCGCATGGAGTGCCTGCTGGGCGGTCATGCCGAGCAACGACCACATCAGCTCGACCTCCAGCGCGTAGTTCTCGTGGTAGTTGTACGGCGTGCCGGCATCGGAACCGCCGGCGATGCGCACGCCGCTTTCGTAGGCGCGGCGAATGTTCGCGAGCATCGCTTCGTTGACCGAGCGCGCCTTGTCGACGACGAACTTCGGCTGCTCGCCCCGTTCGACGTTCGCGAGGATGCAGGTCGGTGCCGACAGCGTCGGTACGAGATAGGCATTCCGGCTCTTGAGCAGCTCGATCGCCTCGTCGTCGAGCAGCGAGCCGTGCTCGATCGAATCGATGCCGGCGCGCAAAGCGTTCTTGATGCCCTCGGTGCCGATCGCGTGCGCGGCGACCCGCAGGCCGTGGCGATGCGCCTCTTCGATCGCCGCCGAGAGTTCGTCGGGAGTCAACTGGGCGTTTCCCGGCACCGCCCCCTTGGTCAGTACGCCACCGGTCGCAATGAGCTTGATGCAGTCGGCTCCCTCCCACATCTGTTCGCGTACCGCCTTGCGCGCGTCCCAGGGAGAATCCACGGCCCGTCCGATCGGCCAGCCGTGGCCGCCGGTCATGCAGAGCACCGCCCCGGAGGCTCGCATCCGCGGCCCGGGCACGCGCCCTTCCTCGATCGGCGTCGCGGACGTCGGCGGCAATGTGGTTCGAGCTGCCCACGTCGCGAATCGTCGTGACCCCGGCCTTGACCGATTTCCGCGCGTTCTCGACGGCGCGCAGAAGCCGTTGGTTCGGGGTCGTCGCTTTGATCATCCCCATCAGGTCGGGTTCGCCGCTTCCTTCGAGGTGCGCGTGGGCGTTGACCAGGCCCGGCGTGACGCTGGCGCCCTCGAGATCGCACTGCCCGCCGGCCGCTCGCAGCTCGGCCACGTGCCCTTTCTCGATGACGATATCGACGTTCTGTCTCGGCGGCTCCAGCGTGCCGTCGTAAAGTAACCCGGCGCGTACGATCATCGCGCTCCTATTCCAAGCGTCTGCGATGCGAGTCCTCCAGACGCCATCTCGTTAATGGAAGGTGAGGTGCGTGAGGTCGCTGATGCCGTTGATGACGATCTGGACGGCGAGCGCCGCGACGATGATTCCGACGATTCGGCCGATCGCATCGACTCCGGTCACTCCGAAGACTCTCGTCAGGGTCTGCGAGCCGCGCATGAATACGTAGGTGATCGCAAAAACGACGAAGGCGACGGCAACGAAGATGCCGGCATTGAGGACGCGATGATCGGAGCTCGGGAATACCAGCGCGACGCTCGCGGTGAGCGCCCCGGGACCCGTGATGATCGGAATCGCCAGCGGAAAGACCGCTGGATCGGCGGGCGGCACCGGCAGCCGCTTCGTTTGGTCGGCCGTCTGGCGATCGGTCTTTTCGTCGAAGACCATGTTGAAACCGACTTTGAGCAGCAGCAGGCCGCCGGCGATCTTGAAGGCGCCGATCTCGACGCCGAGCGCTTTGAGCAGCGCTTCGCCGACAAAACCAAAGACCAGCAGCGCGGCTCCCGCGATAATCGTCGCGCGGCGCGCGATACTGGCTTGCTCCTCCGCCGTGCGCCCTTCGGTCAAGGTGGCAAAGGCGGCGGCGGCTTCGATCGGGTTGAGCATTGCGAGCAGCGTGACGAAGACGTAGAACGCCTCGCCGAACCAGCCCGTCAGCATTGCGACCAGTTCAGCTTGGCGTGCGCGGCCTGCGCGGCGGCGATGGCGGCGTCGTCTACGGGCCGGTCGACGAGCATCGTAAAATGGCCCATCTTGCGGCGCGCGATCGCGTGCCGCTTACCGTAAACGTGCAGCACGATCGCCGGATCGCTCAGCAGATCGGCGACGCCGTCGAGCTGATCTCCGGTGCCGGCACCGAGTACGTTGATCATGATGGCATTGGTAAAGAGGCGCGGCGGCGAGAGCGGCAGATCGCAGATCGCGCGGACGTGCTGTTCGTACTGCGAGCACGGCGTGACGTCGATCGTGTAGTGGCCGCTGTTGTGCGGTCGCGGCGCGATTTCGTTGACGAGCAACCTCCCGTCGGTCGAAAGAAAGAGCTCGAGGCAATAGGTTCCGACAATTCTCAAGCCGCGCCCGACGATTGCGGCCATCTCGGCGGCCTCATCGGCGATCGCCGGATCGACCCGCGCGGGCGCAACCGTCATCGCGAGGATCCCGCCATCGTGGGTGTTCTCGGCGACCGGATAGGTCACGATTTCGTCCTTTGCGTCACGCGTCGCGATCACGCTCAGCTCGCACGCCAGCGGAACGAGCCGTTCGAAGATCAGCGCCGCTCCGTTCGCGGCCGCGAACGCGGCCTGCGCTTCGTCGAGCGAATCGGCCCGCCACTGTCCTTTGCCGTCGTAACCGCCGCGTACCGTCTTTAGGACCGCGGGAAATCCGATCTCTGCGGCGGCTCGCCGCAGATCGTCGAGGCTCGAAACCGCGGAGAATTCCGTCGTTTCGAGCCCTTGCGCACGGACGAACTCCTTTTCGAGCAGCCGGTCCTGCGTTACGCGCAAGACGCTGCTGCTCGGCGTTACGCGATACGCGAGCGACTCCAGATGACGAACCGACTCGATGGCGATGTTCTCGAACTCGTAAGTAATTACGTCGCTGCTGCGGCCGAGCTCCTCGATGGCCGCGAGGTCGTCGTAGGCGGCGACGATCTGCTCGTCGGCGACCTGCCCGCAGGGTGAGTGCTCCTGCGGATCGAGGGTCGTCACGTGGTAGCCCATCCGCTTCGCGTCGAGTGCAAACATGCGTCCGAGCTGGCCGCCGCCGATGACGCCGATTCTCTGGACGGTCTTCAATCGAGAGTGCTTGAGGCGGCAGCGTCGTGCATGCGCGCGACGTACGCGGCGAGGCGCGCAGCGACGGCGGGATCGTGCAGCGCGACGATCCGCGCGGCGAAGAGCGCCGCATTGACGGCGCCGCCGATCGCCATCGTGGCGACGGGCACGCCTGGAGGCATTTGAACGATCGAAAGCAACGAGTCCAAGCCGCTGACGCGCGAGGCAACGGGTACGCCAATAACCGGAACGAGCGTCTTTGAAGCCGTCATCCCCGGAAGGTGTGCCGCCCCGCCGGCGCCGGCGATGATCGCGAGGAGGCCCCGTTGCGCCGCCGTCTGCGCGTATTCGAACATCTCGTCGGGCATGCGATGCGCCGACACGACGCGCACCTCGCAGGGAATCTCGAGCTCGTCGAGCGTATCGCGCGCCGGCGAGATCGTCTCCCAATCCGAACGGCTGCCCATGATGATGCCGACGATCGGAGCTCTGCCTGCTTGGGCCATCGCTGCGCGCTTCGCGGCTTCTACCAGGTTGTCATGCCGCGCCGAGTCGAAGGGCGCGTCATGTCGCGTTTTCTTCTCGGCATCAACTATTGGCCGCGCCACAGCGCGATGTACATGTGGCAGCGCTTCGACCGCAGCGAGATCGCCGAAGACATGGCGCGGATCAAAGCCCTAGGCCTCGATGTGGTTCGCTTTTTCTTGATGTGGGAGGCCTTCCAACCCGAACCCGGTTCGATGGATGCCGGCGCGCTGCGGCACTTCGACGCCGTGATGGACGCCGTCGCCGAGGCCGGCCTGCGGGCGATGCCGACGCTGTTCTGCGGACACATGAGCGGCGTGAACTGGCTGCCGGCCTGGACGCTCGAACGCGAGACGTCGAAGGGCCGTTTTCGGACGATCACGCGCGACGGCCTCGTCGATCGTTCGATCGGAGATTTCTACGCGGATCCGCATCTGCTGCGTGCCCAAGTCTTTTTCGCGCAGCGCGTCGGCGAGCGGGTGCGCGAGCACCCGGCGATGCTGGCTTGGGATCTCGGCAACGAGTTTTCCAACTTGCGGCAGCCGGAACGGCCGCAAGACGCCGCGGAATGGAGCCTGCGTCTTACGCAGACGCTGCTCGAAGCCTCGGGCAGCGGTTCGACCGGCGGAATGCACGGCGAAGATTTGGATCACGATCGCAATCTGCGCCCGTCGAGCATCGCGCAGCCCTGGATCTTTCCGACGATGCACGGATACTCGGTCTACAGCGGCTTCGCGCGCAACCGGCTCGACACCAACGTCGTCCCCTTCCTCTGCCAACTGCAGCAATCGTTCAGCGGCAAAGCCGTGCTCTTCAGCGAGCTCGGGAATCCCGAGTGCCCGCCGGGCGTCAACCGCGTCAGCGGCTTCGCCTGTCTGGACGAGAGCGAGATGGCAATGTATGCGCGGGGCGCGATCGACCGGCTTCACGCGCGCGGCGCGCTCGGCGCGTTCTGGTGGTGCTGGGCCGATTACGATCTCGCGCTCGCGCCTCTACCGCCGTTCGATCGCGCCCCGCACGAGCTGCGTTTCGGTGTCGTTCGCAACGACGGCAGCGAAAAGCCGATCGCGCAGATGCTCTCGCAGATCGCCGCAGAGCAGCGGGAAGTAATGCCCGTGCCGGCGGCGATCGCCGCCGAGGCCGAGCACTACGCCGGACTCCCGCAGAGCATCGCACGCGAGTATCGCGCCTACTGCCAGACCAATGCCTGACGCGCCGCGCACGATGATCGTTACGGGCGCGAGCTCCGGCATCGGTGCGGCCTTAGCGCGGCTGGCTGCAGACGAAGGCTATCGGCTCGTGGTCGTCGCGCGCCGCGCCTCACGCCTCGAAGACCTCGTACGGGCGATTCGCGAACGGGGCGGGACGGCCGTGCTGCTTGCCGGCGACGTCACCGCCGCCGCGATGCCGGAGCGAATCGTACGAACCGCGGTCGATGCTTTCGGACGCATCGACGTCGTCGTCAACAACGCCGGTGCGGGAACGTTCGGCTCGCTGCTCGACCAAAGCGACGCCGAGATCGAAGCGCAGTGGCAGCTCAACGCGGCCGCGCCGCTTCGAATCGCGCGCGCCGCCATCGCCTACCTCGAGGCGGTGCACGGCCAACTCGTGTTCCTCGGTTCGGGTGCCGCGCGCGTTCCGCTTCCTCAATACGGCGCCTACGCCGCGGCAAAAGCCGCGATTCGTGCCGCGACGATCCAGCTGCGGCGTGAGCTGCGCGAGCGGGGCATCTCGGTTACCTACGTCGATCCGGGGCTCGTCAACACCGAGTTCCATACGGCCATCGGCATCGAACGTTCGAAGGAGGTGCGCGCCGCCGATCCGCAACGCGTCGCCCAGCGAATTCTGCGCGGCATTGCGCGGCGCGCGGCGGTCGTCAACGGCGTGCCGTGGCAGACCGCGGGCACGGTGCTCGGCGAATGGTTCGGCACGCTTGCCGATCCCGTTATCGTTTCGCGCTTTTCCGCTCGACGGAGCTCGCCGTGAGCGACGCGTTCGATCGGGCGTTGGAGCCGATCGCGCGCCGGCTAGAGCGCGTCAAGCTCCCGACGCAGTTTCTCCGCGACGCGCTCGTCCCGGGCACGACGCTCTCGCTCAACAATCTCGCGATGCGCTGGGCGGGGATGCCGAACAAGAACGAGCGCGCAGCGATGCGCGAAGCGCTCGACGCCCTCGAGGCGGCGGGTTTCCTCGAAGCGGCCGGGGGCGAGACGTGGACGGTGCTGCGCGCCGGAGACTAGGTTCCCGCGGCCCGACGAGGTCGCTAGATGCGCGCGAGCCGTTTGACGCCGATCGCGGCGAAGAAGAGCAGCGTCGCCAGCAGCACGATGGTCGCACCGCTCGAAGCGCGCACGTAGTAGGAGAGGTAGAGTCCGCCAACGGTGCTCGCCGCGCCGAAAACGGCGGCCAACGCCATCATCGGTGAGAAGCGCGACGTCAGCTGATACGCGGCGGCTGCCGGCGTGACCAGGAGCGCCGCGACGAGCACGATGCCGACGGCCTGGAGTGAGACAACGATCGTCAGCGCGAGCATCACCAGCAGCGTGTACTCGTAGGCAGGCGACGCGATGCCGCTCGCCTGCGCGACCACGGGATCGAACGTCGTGTAGAGCAGGCCGCGAAAGAGCACGGCCACCGCAATCGCCACGACGACGCTCAAGGCGACGATCAGCCAGAGATCCTGCGCCTGAACGGCGAGAATGTCGCCGAAGAGAAAGCTCTGCAGGTCGACGGCATAGCTGCGCTGCTGACTCATAAGATAGACGCCGAGTGCGAACATCCCAGTGAAGAGGACGCCGATCGTCGTATCGAGCGAGATCCGGCCGCGGCGATGCACGAATCCGATGCCGACCGCGGTGAGCACCGCAACGATGCCCGCGCCGACGTAGAAGTTCGCCCCGCGCAGATAGGCGATGACGATGCCGGCAAACGACGCGTGGGCAATGCCGTCGCCGATGAACGAGAGCTTGCGGAGAATTACGTAGGTTCCCATCGTCGAACACAAGAGCCCGACCGCCAGCGCCGCCACGAAGGCTCGCTGCATGAACGCGTAATGAAACGGAACGGTCAGCGCGTCGAGGCTCACGAGCGGATCTCCGGATGCGCGGCGTGCGCGGCGTGCGGCTCGTGATCGTGGCGCAGATGGCCGTGGGTATGCGTGTGCTCGCGGATGGCGCTGTACGCCCCCGACTCGACGACCTCGCGCGGTGTGCCGAGCGCGAGGACGCGGCGATCGAGCACGAGGAGGCGGTCGAACCAGTCGTCAACGCGATCGAGATCGTGCGTCGAACATCAGGACGGGCAACCCGCCGCCGACGAGCTCGCGCACGATCTTGCGCAGGGCTTCTTCCGTCGCCGCGTCGACGCCGGTCGTCGGTTCGTCGAGCAGCAGCAGCTCGGGCTCCTGCGCGATCGCGCGGGCGACGAAGGCGCGCTGCTGCTGGCCGCCGGAGAGCTGCGCGATGTGCCGGTCCGCGAGTTTCTCCATGCCGACCACGTGCAGGGCGCGACGTACGGCCTCGCGATCGTGCGGACCGAAGCGCTGCCAAAAGTGCAAGCGCGCAAAACGCCCCATGGCGACGACGTCCCAGACCGTCGCCGGGAAAGGACCAGTCCACCGCTTCGACCTGCGGCACGTAGGCGATCGAACCGGGCTTGAGTTTCTGCGGGACCGATCCCAGCACGCAGAGCTCGCCGCTCGAGGCCGTCAGCAGTCCGGCGATCGTTTTGAGCAGTGTGGATTTGCCGGAGCCGTTCGGGCCGATAATCCCCAGCGCTTCGCCGTAATGCGCGGTAAACGTCGCGCCGACGAGCGCGGTGAAGTCCTCGTAGCGCACGACGAGATCGCGCGCCACGACTGCCTCCGTGTCACCCTGAGCTTGTCGAAGGGTCACCTGAGCGACTGCACGATGACGTTCGTATCGTAGGTCAGCATCGCGATGTAGTTGGCGACGCGCGGATCGGTGCCGACGGAATCGTCGTACAGGTTCTCGACGACCTTGATGTCCGCGCCCTGCGCCATCGTTTGGAGGATCTTCGGGCTGTACTCGGGCTCGCTGAATAGGGCGCGCACGTGGTGCTGCTTGGCGAGATCAATGAGCTTGGCAATTTGTTGCGGATTGGGCTCTTGCCCAGGATTGCGCTCGACGAAGCCGAGCGTCGTGATCCCAAAACGGTCGTTATAATACTGCCAGGCGTTGTGGTAGACGATCATATAGCGCTGCGAAGGCGGGATCATATTGATCTGCCGCCGGATCTGCGCGATGAGCTCGTCGAGCCGCTGGTTGTAGCGAAAAGCGTTGAGGCGATAGGCCGTCGAGTGCGCCGGGTCGACGGCGATCAGCGCGTCGCGAATCTTGTCGACGTAGGTTTTGGCGAGCACCGGATCCATCCATAGATGCGGATTGAGATTCTTTACCGGCAGCCCTTGCGCGCAGTCGACGATGCGCAGCTTCGAGGCTCCGGCATCGTGCAGGAGACGATCGAGCCAGGTTTCGAGCCCGGCCCCATTCTCGACGAGCAGCTGCGCATCGGCGACGCCCGCGACGTCTTGCGGTGCGGGAGCGAACGTCTCGGGCGACGCGCCGATCGGCACGATATTGTGAACGCTGACGTACTCGCCGCCGACGCCCTGCACGAAGGAATTGAGCGTCGAGATCGTGGTCGCGACCTGAATTTTTCCGGCGGCGTTCTCGCCGGTACTCTGTTGCGACGAGCCGCGCGCGCAGCCGGCGAGCGCGACCAGAAGCGCGAGCGCGAACGCAACTATTTGCAGTCGCGGCACGTTCCGAAAAACTCCATCGCGTGGCCGTCGATCTGAAAGCCATGCAGCGCGCGTAGCGATTCTGCAAATTTCTCGGTCGCCGCGCAGTCAACGTCTTCGACGCGCCCGCAGGAGCGGCAGATCGCGTGGTGGTGGTGCGGCGCGGGGCCGCAGAGCATGTAGGTGCTCTCACCGTCGGCCTCGGCGCGCTCCGTTACGTCGCCCTTGGTGCGCAGATGGTCGAGCGTTCGATAGACCGTCGATAGCGAGACTTGCGCCCCCATGCGCTTGAGGCGCTGGTGAATTTGCGCCGCCGAGAGAAAGCGCGGCTCACGCGCGAGGATCGAAGCGATCCACTCGCGAGGGCGCGTAACGTACTCTGCCCGGCTGGCCACTGGCCGATCATTTGCGAATAGTTCGCAAAATCCCGCTAGTGCGGGGATGGGGTCGGTGTCGGCGCCGGCGTCTGGGCAGGTGGCGGCGAGCGCTTTGGCTTTCTCCCGGATCCCGTCGCGCCAATAGGCGGAGGTATCGGCCCAGACCGGCAGGGTCAGGTCGACGACGGCCGCCCTCGTCTGTACCTTCGGGATGACGTCTTTAAAGATCGAGGGCACCGTGTCGTTGCCCTCGTTGATGACGTTGGCCATATCGAGCCAGGCGTCGGCGAGCATGACCGAGGGAAGCGCCTGCGCAGCGGCCGGGCACGAGGCGTTCAGTTTGGCGGCAACGTCGCTCTCGAGCGCCAGCGCCCACGCAACCGTCGCTGCGAGTTCGGCGAAGAGCGAGGCACGCACGGAATCGCCCGAGCAGATGCTGTCGAGGATCTCGCGCTCCTCCTGCATCGTGGCCAGCACCTCGGCGATCGCGCTATAACGTGCGAGCAGTTTCTGCGGAGTGCTGGCGGCGGGGTGGCGATCGTAGTCGCGGACACGTGCGTATCCCTCGTCGGTCGTCTGGCTGCTGCAGCGCCCTGCGGCGGCGGCCGGAAGTGGGAAGCGGGCCGGCAGGCTCCCGAAGGCAAGCGCGGCGCAGACGAGCACCAGCAGCCCGAAAACACGCGAGCGTCTCCTCATACGTTTTGACAGGTGCCCAGCCTGGCGCGTACAATCCTCCAGGTCGCTTCGGCGGGACCCATGGGGATGTAGCTCAGCTGGTAGAGCACTTGCTTCGCATGTAAGGGGTCTGGGGTTCGAGTCCCCACATCTCCACCATCTTGAAAACGCCCGATTCCCTAAGGAGATTTCGGCGTTTTCGCTTTTAGATCGTGTCCCGGCGTGCGGTGTAGGAACTTCGACCCCGGCGAAGGGTCGGCCCGACGCGGCGACGGCCATCGTCTCACACCGCGAGCGTGAGGTGGCCGCACTGGTAGCGACGGGCTATTCGAACGATGAGATCGCGAGGCGCTTCACATCAGCCGGCGCGCGGCCGAGAAACACGTGTCCTCGGCGCTCAACAAACTCCACTTACGATCGCGCTTACAGCTTGGACGGCTGCTCGCGCGATCGTAAGTTCCCGGGCTAGCGCGTCACAACGGCACCGCGTAGACGGTTCCCTGTTCGGCCGGACCGCCATTGACGGTGGTCCCGTAAAGCAGGCCGCCTGCGTCGATCACATTTGAATACGGAGGCGCTACGTTATAGTTGAACACGTACACCAGCGATTCCGAGCCTGACGGCGTAATCTCGAAGATCGCGCCACTTCCGGTGTACGTTGCGGGGACCGTCCCGTAGAACGTCCCGTTGACGTTGAGGAGGGTCGATCCTAAGGGATGATAGCCTTCACCCTTGGTGTTGGTGAAGTTGTGAATGATGGTCAACTTGCCCTTAGGCGTCATCTTGAAGACCATCCCGAGACCGTTTGAACCGCCCTCTTCCGTCATGCCGTAGAAGTTGCCGCCGTACGCGATCAGCGCAGCATGGGCATCGCTGCCATCCGGCTGGCCCGTGAAGGAATGGAGGACGGTTTCCTTTCCCGCAGGTGTCACTTTGAAGACCGTTCCGTCGCTGTTCGAGCTGCCGCCGGTGTACGTCGTCCCGTAGAGCGCGCCATTGAACTCAATCAGGGCGGATTGCGGGCCGCAGCCGTCCGAACCGCCGGCAAAGTTGTAGATCACCGTTTCTTTGCCCGTTTTTTTCACGGTAGGAGCGAACTTGAAGACCGTCCCACAGCCTGTCGAGCCGCCTCCGCCTGTCGTCCCGTAGAACGCCCCGCCGGAGTAGAGCAGGTCGCCTTGCGGGTTTATGCCGTCGTTGACGGCCGTCCCGAAACTATAGAGCACCTTCTCCTTGCCGGATGTTGTGATCGAGAAGATCGTGCCGTTGCCTCTCGCGCCGCCGACATTCGTCATGCCGTAGAGCGTTCCAGCGACATCGATGAGTCCGCCCAAGGGCTGCGCGCCATCAGGTATTCCGGTGAAGCTGTGCAGGACGGTTTCAGTTCCGCCAGGCGTTACCGAATAGACGATCCCCTGGAGGGCCGTGCCGCCCCCCGACGTCATCCCGTACAGCGTGCCTCCGACGTCGATCAAGCCCGCATACGGCGTCGAACCGTCCGGACTCCCCTCGAACGCGTAGATGGCTGGGGCGACCGCATGACGGGCGTGCTTGAGCCCCGACGCCGCGTGCGCGCTCGAGGGCCCTCCCGCCGGGAGCGTGCCGGCGCCTTGAGCGCAACCGGCGACGCCTGCCGCGCAGACCAGGGACAGCAACCAGCGGGCTCGTTCAAAGCCGCGAGTTTCGCGGATGAATTGGAATGAGGGCACAGTGAGCGCTCCTTTATGGGCGAGGTTTGGTCACAGGATGACGCCTTCGCCGCTCCGCGTCTATGCGTGGAATTACTACTTTTCGCAAAGCGGCGCAGATTGAAATTCCGGATTCCGGGCCTTTTGGCCCAAGGAGGCTCAACGTGAATAAAACCCGTTTCACCGAGCCTATCGACGGGATCCTCAAGGAGCGCGACGCCGCCGCGCAACGCTGTTGACTGAGTAAGCTCGCGATCGTCCGACGTGATGACGGAGACACCAGCCTATTAGAAGCACGGCTTACGAGCGTAGAAGCGAGAGAGCCGTTTTTGGGGACGCTTTTCGGTTGCCGTCCATAAAATGCGGGCGCCACGTGCCACGGGCGGGAGCGATTCGCCGATCAAGTCTACCATCGTCCTTTTGCTTTTCCGGCGTTGGCTCTGGAACGTCAACGAGAGTTGCTGCTAGCGTCATGATGCGCGATGAGGCGCCATAAAGGGCTGGCACAAGACGTGGCGGTTCTTTAAAACGGCAACGCCTCGCGCAAGAACGCGTCAGTACTCGATAACCTGTGTAAGGTGAACACTGTTCGGCACGAACGCCGCTCAAGCGACGGTGATCGCGCAGTACTGTGCGCCCGGAAGTCGAACGATGTTCCGATGCGAGCAATTGTAATTGTCGCTCTTGCAATCGTCATATCCGGATGCGCGCCGGGTTCAAGTCTTGCACCCGCGCTCTCTTTGCCGGACAAGGCGTCCGGCCCGAGCAGTAGCATCGGTTACCGCACGCTCTACAGCTTCGCCAGCTCGCCTGACGGCGCTCGCCCGACGACGGCACTCGTGCGGCTAAACGGACGGCTGTACGGAACGTACGGTGGCGGGTGGAAATAACGATTACCCTTCCTGTCAAAACTGCGGCACGGTCTACTCGGTGACGCCGGCCGGCGCGGAGAGGGTGCTCTACCGGTTTCCCGGATCGCCCGGCGGCGGCTCGCCGCAGGGTGATCTTGCCGATGCACATGGCGCCGTCTACAGTACGACGGCTTATGGTGGCGGGGACCAGTGTACGAAGCTCGGATGCGGCACCGTCTACATGGTGTCGCCCGAAGGGACGGAGAAGACGCTCTACTTGTTTTTCGGCCGTAGTCCCGGCCATAATGATGGAGCGAATCCCCGTGGCGGGCTCATTGCCAGCGGAAACATTGGCTTCTATGGAACGACGTCACAGGGCGGTTCTGGTTTCGGTACCGTATTTTCCGTGCTGACCAGCGGAGATGAAAAGGTGATCTATCGCTTCGCTGGGCCTCCTGATGATGGCGACTCTCCGGTCGGCGATCTCGCGGAGCTCCATCGCACACGCTACGGCGTCACCGAGAAAGGCGGCCCTCATAATATGGGCACGATCTTTGAGGTAACGGTCAAAGGGAGCGAAAAAGTTCTGCGCAGCTTCGACGGTGCGGACGGTGCCGATCCGGCCGGCGGCCTTGTGGCGTTCAACGACATGCTCTACGGCGTGACGACGTCCGGCGGTCCGCACGACCGCGGGGTCGTTTTTTCGATCACGCCTACGGGCGACTATCACATCGTCCACGCGTTTCGCGGATCGGAGCATGGCGATGGAGCCGCCCCTCAATCGCCGCCCATCCTTGTCAGCGGAAGCGTGCTCTACGGAACGACACACGGCGGTGGCACCGAACACGGCACGCTCTATCAAATCGACCCGCACGGCAAAGAAACCGTGCTGCACAGCTTCGGACCGCTGCCCGACGGCCAGCTGCCCGTGGCGAAGCTTCTCTTTTACGACGGAACGCTCTACGGCACGACCGCGCATGGCGGCGAGAACGATGCGGGAACGGTCTTCTCGCTGACGCCGTAAGCGAAAAGGCAGTTATCGGAAAAAGATACGGCCCGGCAGCACGCCGCTTACCACGAAGCGCCTGAGGGCTTAGTGAAACTTGCAAGTGCAAACGCTTAAGCGATGGAGCGCAGAAAGTGGACTTCTCGTTCCCGGTAAGTGCCTATAGTACGTAGCGTGATCGGAAGAGATTCAATCTCGCTCAACGAAGCTTTGTGCGATGCTGACAGGTAAGGCGGCCTCGGCTTTCAGCTTCCTGGCATTCGGCATCATTTTAGTCGTTTACGCCCTTCGTACGAAGCCGAGACAACGTGCTATGCTTTTTGCGGGCATCGCATTCATTGCCTCCGGGATTCTCGTATACTGCCTGTGAGTCGCCTTCGGTTGCCGCGATATCTGACTTACTTGTTTTATTCCGGTAAACGAGGATCGTGAAATGAAACCCAGCGTCGCGTTAACCACGCGGAGCGAAGCTGGAGAACCTCATACGCGACCGCGGCGTTTGCCCTAAACGAGCCGCCCGCGGCTTGTTTCAAGAACTTCCTGCTCAAAGGCGCTCCCGGATAGACCAGCGTTCCCCACGGTAGATGACGGCATAGCGCTCGACTTCCCTCAATGCTTGGGCGCACCCATTTGCCAGACGTCTGGCAGCCAACCACCATATCCTAACCCCATGTCCTAACCTTTGAGATGAGGCCTCGGCCGAACGCTGCCTCATTACCGGCACGTTTTGCGGGCGGCTCCCTCGACGCAGCACTTGAGAAAAGAGGCGAGATGAAGATTCGGGAATACGACCTTCGACTCTACGGGTTATTGCGACGCTGTCTGCGTGGCAACTACGTCAGCGGTTTGCGCGACGCACTAACGCCGGAGATGCGAACGGGGATGCTAACGAGCCTAAGGACGACCGACGTCGGCGCGCAATGCGACTGCGGCGAAGCCTGTTGCCGCTCCTTCAGCACGCTGCCCGGAGCGTCGAGCTCCGGAGAACTCTTCACGATTCGCTTCAACGTCGACGGCGAGTTGCAGGTCACGTGCGATACGCAAGGCACCATTTATCAAGTGCAGTGGCTTCGCGATGAGATGCGCGAGAGAGATTCCGTCTACCGGTATTCGGCCTCATCGGACAGTTGGCTCGACCTGCCCCTGCCCTAGTCCGAGTCTCTAGGGTCCAACGGCCCCTTCGCGAACCACCACGCATGGCACCCCGCTTAGGGAAGGCCAGGAAGTCTGGCGACCCGACGGCCTCGACCGCACGTAAGATCGGCATTTTGCTCGATCTCGTGCGAAGTCGCGCGATTTCGCTCAAAGGCTGCATCGCAACGTACCGAGCGGAGGAACGAACGGTTCTGCGGGATCTTCAGGAACTGCGAAAGATCGGCGAAACCGCCGGCTTTCACATCACCGAACGGGAACACGGCGATACCTTCAGGCTTTCGGAATTCAAAGGAAAGCCGCCAAGCATGATTGCGAGCGAGAAGCGCGTGCGGGCGCTGATGGCGGAGCTCTTTAAGTCTTACGGTGAACCGATGCACGAGCTCTCAGAGGGGCTGTCGGATCCGCCGTCCGAAAGCTCGACTGACGCGAAGTTCGTGCACTTCATCCAGCCGCAGCTCGTCGACGGGTCCGGCGTCAGACGAGTCTTCGATGAGATCTACGCCGCCTGGCAGAACGGCGCCCGCACGGAATTCACGTATAAGGGACAAAAGCGCACGATCGATCCCGCGGCGATCGTCGTCCGCGCCGGGCGCTACTACCTCGTCGGACGCGACGTTGCAAAACGGGCCTGGCGAACGTTTTCGATGGACCTCATCGAAGGCCGAGTCCGGCGCGCTGGTACGTTCGAGCGCAGACCGGCGCCCGTGAAGTATCTTTCTCACGACGCCATCGGCTTCTTCAAAGGCGATGGCGAGCCGCAGACCGTCGAAGTGACCTTCTCGAAGGACCTCGCCCTGGCAGCGTCGTCGAGAAGATGGCAAGCGGCCCAGAAGCTCCATCTCAACGACGACGGCACCGCGACGATCGCCCTCACCGTTGACGACGTTGATGAAGTCGTGCGCTGGGCGCTAGGTTTCGGCGACGAAGCGTGGATTAGCTCGCCGGCCGCCGTCGTCATGCGCGCGAAGGAGACTCTTGCCCACATGCGGCGTCGATACGAGTAGGACCGTCGCCAGACGTGTGGCAATTCAAGCTGCTAGCCTAAAGCCATGAACTGCATGACCGTAACCCTGCGCGGAGCCAAGTCGCTCCATCTGTGCTATCCAGATCGTGAGCTCGCCGACCAGGTGGTTCGAAATTTTGATCGCGACATCTCGGTCGCAGCGGACGGCTATCTGATCGTCCTCTTCAAAGGCGATGGCGAGCCGCAGACCGTCGAAGTGACCTTCTCGAAGGACCTCGCCCTGGCAGCGTCGTCGAGAAGATGGCAAGCGGCCCAGAAGCTCCATCTCAACGACGACGGCACCGCGACGATCGCCCTCACCGTTGACGACGTTGATGAAGTCGTGCGCTGGGCGCTAGGTTTCGGCGACGAAGCGTGGATTAGCTCGCCGGCCGCCGTCGTCATGCGCGCGAAGGAGACTCTTGCCCACATGCGGCGTCGATACGAGTAGGACCGTCGCCAGACGTGTGGCAATTCAAGCTGCTAGCCTAAAGCCATGAACTGCATGACCGTAACCCTGCGCGGAGCCAAGTCGCTCCATCTGTGCTATCCAGATCGTGAGCTCGCCGACCAGGTGGTTCGAAATTTTGATCGCGACATCTCGGTCGCAGCGGACGGCTATCTGATCGTCCTCTCCAACGACGACGGTAAAGTCATCGCGTTCCTCAAGCGCGACTTTCGCTCTGTTGAGCTCTCGCAGCTCGATGAAGGCGGCGAGGAGTCGCCCCAGGAGGAGCCCGAGGCTCAAGAGCCGCTGATGCTCAGCCCCACGAGGCTCGAGAGCGCGCTCGCGGACATTGTGCCGACAATGCACCCGCGCCGGCGGACGCCGGCGCCCGATGCTGAATCTTCCAACATGAGGAACTTCCGCTAGAATGCAGCGCGTCAACGGGCAGTTCGTGTATGCTGCCAGCGATCTCAATAAATTCCTGGAGTGCAAGCGCCTCACGGAGCTCGACGCGCTGGCCGTTAGAAACCGCCTGGAATGGCCCGACGCGCAAGAGGACGAGCAGGCCGAGCTCATCCGGCGCAAAGGCGAGGAACACGAACAGCGCTATCTCGCGCTCTTACGCGACCGCCATGCCGGCGACGTCGTCGAATTCGACCGCACGGAGCAGGGGATCGCGAGTTTCCGCGCCGCCGATCAGAGCACGCTTGCAGCGATGCAGCGCGGCGCCAAAATCATCTACCAGGCGACATTCTTCGACGGCCAGTTCCTCGGTCACGCCGACTTCCTCCGGCGCGTCGATCGGCCGTCCAAACTCGGCGACTACCGTTACGAGGTTATGGACACCAAGCTCGCGCTGCATGCCAAGCCCTATTTTTTGGTCCAGATCTGTAACTACAGCGAGCACCTCGAACGCCTTCAGGGCTGCATGCCCGAGTACGGCTACGTCGTGCTGGGCAGCGGTGAAGAACGGCACTATCGGCTGAGCGACTACCTCGCCTACTACCGGCACCTCAAGCGCTCGTTCCTAACCTTCGAGGCCGACCCAGCGTTCGATAGCGCAAACGAAGCCAAGCAGTATCCCTACGAGCGCAAGCACTGCGGAATCTGCCCTTGGGACGACATTTGCTCGCAAAAGCGCCTCGACGACGATCATCTCAGCCTGGTTGCGTGGATGCGGCGCGACCAGCACGACAAGCTTGAGACCGCCGGCATCGTACGCGTGACCGAACTCGCTCACGCCCCCGACGAACGGCGACCGGCCGGCATGACCTCCGAGACGTTCGGCAAGCTTCGCCGCCAAGCATCGCTCCAGGTTCGTGGGCGCACTAGCGACGAGCCGATTTACGAGCTGCTTGCGCACGAACCCCCGATCGGCTTCGCGCAGCTGCCTGCGCCAGCCGCGGGCGACGTCTTTTTCGATATGGAGGGCGATCCACTTTTCGAACCGGGGCGCGGACTGGAATACCTGTTCGGCTGCTGGATGCCCGACGAACCCGAACCGTTTTGCGCTTACTGGGGCTTGGATCGCGACCAGGAACGAGCGGCATTCGAAGCGTTCATTGACTTCATCACCGAGCGGCGCAAGCGGTATCCCGCGATGCACGTCTACCACTACGCCCCCTACGAAAAGACGGCACTTCGCAAGCTCGCGCAGCTGCACTGCACGCGAGAAGATGCGCTAGACGACCTGCTGCGCGCCGAAGCCTTCGTCGATCTCTACGCCGTCGTCCGTCAAACGCTCGTTATCTCCGAAGACAGCTACGGCATCAAGAAGCTCGAGCGCTTCTATGGATTGGATCGCCAAACGGAGGTCAAGAAGGGCGACGAGTCGATCGTCATGTTTGAGCGCTGGCTTCAGACGCGCGACGAGCGCATCCTCGAGGATATTAAAGCCTATAACCGCGACGACTGCCGATCGACCCATTTGCTGCGCGAATGGCTGCTCGCCCGGCGCGAAGAGGCGATCGCGCAGTTCGGGATCGACTTCCCGTTCCGGCCGGTGAAGTCGCCTAACGATCCGTGCCACGAACAGTTTATCGAAGGCTGCAACAAGTGCGTTAAACGGCGCAATGAAGAAGCCGAGGCGGCTCGCCAAACGGCTCTCGAAGCCAATCTGCTCGAGCACATCCTGCCTCCGCAGACGCACGAGGAGTATGCCCTCATGCATCCGCGCAAGCGCGAGCGCTATCTCATGGGCAATATCCTCGCCTACCACCGCCGCGAAGAGAAACCCGCCTGGTGGAGCTACTTCGATCGCTGCGAGAACGTCAACGCGCTATCTGAATTCGACAAGGATGCCATCGGCGGGCTGGAGCTTTGCGAAGACGTCGAGCCGTACAAGCTCGATCGCAGTGTGGTCTACACGTACCGCTTTCCGGACCAATCGCACAAGATGAAGCCGGGGAAAGCCGAGGACCCGCGCACGCGTAAGCCAGTAACGATTCTCTCGGTCACCGAAGACGTTGAGAACCGCTTGACGATCAAGACGACGGCTAAACTCGACGCCGCGCGGGCGATCACCGAACTGGTTCCTCCGGGACCGCCTTCAACCAAGCCGCAGCGTAAGGCGCTGGGGCGCATCGGGCAAGCCCTGTCAGACCGTACGCTTCGGGAGAAGTATGCGGCGTCGAGCGACCTGCTAGCCAACACCCACCCGCGTTACCAACGGCGCGGCGACCCTCCAACCCGACGTTGTTTCGGCGCCGGCGGTGACCGCGGTCGTCGAGGCGCTCGATCGCAGCTACCTCTTCATTCAAGGACCGCCCGGCAGTGGCAAGAGCACGATCGGTGCGCAAGTAATTTGCGACCTGCTCGGTGCCGGTAAGCGGGTCGCCGTGACGAGCACGAGCCACAATGCAATCCATACGCTACTGCGTAAAGTCGAAGCTTGTGCGATCGAAAACAACCTGCACTTCTCCGGTCTCTACAAGCATAGCGACAGCGACGAGTCAGAGTACAAGTCCCGCGTGCCCGGCAACTTCATACGGTTGAACGGACGACAATGCGGAGTTCGACGGAGGGGGCTACGATCTCGCGGGCGGTACCGCGTGGCTCTTAACGCGAGAAGAACTCGACGGCGCCTTCGACTACCTCTTCATCGACGAAGCCGGCCAAGTCGCCCTAGCCGATGCGCTGGCTCTGTCAACCTGCGCAAAGAATATCGTGCTGCTCGGCGATCCTTCGCAGCTCGCCCAGGTCAGTCAAGGGCGCCAGCCCTTGCACGTCGGCGACTCGGTGCTTCAGCACCTTCTCGGCGAGGATCAAACCGTAGCACCGCATCGCGGTATCTTTCTGGACGTCTCTTACCGAATGGAGCCGGAGATATGCGCCTTCGTCTCCGACGCAATGTACGAGCAGCGACTCAAGCCGGCACCACAAACGGCGATGCACGCCCTCCGCATGCCGAACAGCGAGCTGCAGGGCTTATTCTATGTGCCGCTCGAGCACGCGGGAAATAGCTCGAGTTCGCCCGAGGAAGCCGACGAGGTCGTCCGGAGCATCTTGCTGCTGCGGCAGGACGGCGAGGTTGTGGACTCGCAGCCGTCCGAGAATGCCGGCGTTGCACGCCCGCTGACCGATCGCGACGTCATCGTCGTCACGCCGTACAACGCTCAGCGCCGCCTTATACGCCAAAGACTGGTCAACGCGGGCCTGGACGTGCGCGTCGGCACCGTCGATAAGTTCCAAGGCGAGGAGGCGCCGGTAGTGTTCTACTCACTGGCAACGTCGAGCGGTGACGACATCCCGCGCAACGTCGGGTTCCTTTTCGAGCGAAACCGCTTCAATGTGGCGATCTCCCGTGCCCGCGCAACGAGCATTCTCGTCTGCAGCCCTCGATTACTCGACATCTCCTGCCGCACCACTGAGGAGATGGCACTGGCGAATCTTCTGTGCGCCTTTGCAGAGCGCGCACAGTCCGATCTCGGCGACGCGCTCAAAAGGGACCGTGACGGTCGGTAGTGGCGTAGCTTTTTAAAGGACGGCAAGAATTCGATGCCGGAAAGCTCCACGTTGCGACGAAAATCGCTGCGTGGGGTTGATCGTGCCGGGCGTTGCATTAGTTGGGATCCTAGCGGGCTTCGTCATCTTCTTAACGGCGGCCGTAATGGCGGCGCAATTGGCCGGCGTAGGCTCCGACGAGGGCAAGCGGCAGATCATCCTCGTGCGATCGATAGTATCGCTCGGTCTCGCGACAACAATTTGGGGTTTCGCGACAGCATTCTGCCTCTGGAGCGTCTTGTCGGGCTTTCCTTGGCGGGGGCTTTTCCCTCGGGTTCGCATTTTTTAGGAACTCACTCGCTTGAGCCGAGTCGTTCTTGCCACACGCGATAGGTATTGGATGCGCGGTTTGGTTCGCGCGGATACCTCCGCGGCTAGGAGCGTTCCCCGAAGCCTTGACTGGTACTTAATACCCTTGACTGGTATTTAATGCTTCAGTACTATCGGCTAGAAGCAATGGGGCCCTAGCAAGTCTCGCTCCTTAATTCGAAGGAAAGCCAGGCAGCTATGAGTCGGGCGTTTTTTTGGGACGCCCTGTCAAGGAGGTTGCTATGTTCCGGAGAGTGTCTTTTCTTAAAGCGGCGCTTTGGTCTGCCGCCGCACTCCTCTTGGCCACCGTTATCACGAGCTCGCAAACGAGTGCCCAAGTGAGCAGCAGTCAATGCTGCACGCCTGCTCAAAGTACAATTGAAACGTCGGGAACGACTGGGTGGATCGTCCAACCGTCGTCCGGAACGGCCGTCCCAGCTGTGGCGATCGCTCCATTCATGTCATGGCACGCGGCCTTGGGGTCGTCGCAGTGGATTGCCAATGTGGGGAACGCCGGCCACCACAATCAGCCAGTGAACGACTATACGTACGTCTACCGCTTTTGCTTGTGCGCACTGCCCGAGGGGCTGCGGCAAAGCCCTACGACGATGCACCTGTGGATTTTATCGGACAACGAGTTCAAAGCGTATGTCAACTCTACGGGTCCGTTTCTCCAAGGGGGTGCCTATTCGTTCCAACTTCCGACCCAAGGATCGCCGCCGGCGAACGCCTTCATTTCTGGTTGGAATACGCTGAAGATCGTCGTACACAACGATGGGGGTGAAACGGGGCTCGACGTCGCGGGGTGGGTCGCAGGATATTTTACGACGTGCCGCACCAAACCCACGCCGATCCCCATCCACCCTTACAACCCTCAAGGTCCCCAACGGCAGCATAAGCCCGGCAGCCTCAGCCCGCCACCACCCTAGAACCACTCCGTCGACGCTGCTTCAATAAACCAATACCGATGCGGTCTGCGCCCAACGCGGCCGCATCGGTTCACCGCATAAATCGGTTCACCGTATAAAATCGACGACGTCTTTTGAATGCTTCGGAGGCACGCGATACTGCCCGAGCCCAAGAGGTGAGCCCTTCCCATGACGCGTAATTTACTACCCCTTGCGGAGCGCTCATGAAAGGGCGATGAAGCGGCCGGCCTCAATATGCCAGTTTAGCCGAAGCAACGTTCGTGCCGGCGCGCTGTAAGACCATCGATCTGATCCGCTCGCGCCGGCGCACTAGAAGCGATGCCGTCTCGCCGGTGCTCGCCAAGACGCCGAGATCAACGGTGCCCGTAGCCGCTTCTGCGATCGCGTGCAACGAGCCGCCGGGCCTATCGGCGATGATGTATATCCACGACCCGTCTCGCGCGTAAAGAATCTTCGCTGCAACGGGGTTCGCGGACTCCGGGCTCATCGAGACGTGGTTGAAATGGCTGTGGACCATGGTCACGAGCGCGACGTCCTCGGTCTTCAGTCGTTGCTGGAGAACGAGCGTTTGCCATCCAAGGCCGAGGAAGATTAGCGCGACCGCCGCCGCGAGCGCGAAGCGAAAGATGCTCGCGCGGGCTTTAGCCGCGCCAAGCTGTGGCCGTGCGGACTCACGCAGCCTGCGTTCCAACGCCGGCGACGGCGTGGCCAGCGGCAACGCTGCCGCCAGCGAAGCCGCGACGGCTTTCGCCTGCGCGACGCGCTCTGCGCACGCGGAGCAGAGCGCGATATGACGCTCGACGTCGCGAGCCGCATCGTCGTCGAGCATGCCCAAGCGGATACAGCTCCGCGTTTTCGCCGAGATTTTCGGTCACGAGCGGGTCCCCTCGGCACTTGCCAGGTCCATCTGCAATTTGCGCATCGCCATCGAGATGCGGCTTTTGATCGTGCCCGAGCGGAACGTTTAGCTCCTGCGCGATCTCGACGTGGGTCTTGTTTCCATAGTACGCGAGTGTGAGCGCCGTCCGCTGTTCCTCGGGAAGCCTCCGGAGGGCGGCCTGCAATCGTTGCGTCTCGACGGGATCGACCACCGGCGGATCGACCGATGACACCGGCGCAAGGCGCGCCGCCTTCAATTCCCGCGCATCTCGGCGTCCCTCGCGTCGCAGCATGGCGAACGACTCGTTGCGCACGCAGGTAATCAAGTACGCTTTTAACATCTCTCGGTTGCCGGTAAAACGGTTGGGGCGAACGCCACACGCGCACGAGCGCGTCGTGCACGCAGTCTTCCGCGCGATCGCTATCGGCGATGGCGTGGCGAGCAACGCTGAAGAAATAGCCGCGACCACAGCGCGTACACCTGCTCGAGCCCCGAGGGCCTGCGCGCGGCAAAGTCTCGACGAGCTCGTCCATCTAGCGGCTGACATACGGCCCTGCTGGGTTTCACGACCTTGGTATGCCGCCGAGGCCGCTTTCGGATGGCCCGACCCATCCGCGCATACCCGCGGCGGCATATGCACCCGACATGAATAGATTGTTTACGGGCCTGCAAGTCGCACTGCTGGCCGTCACCCTCACCGCCGGCGCAAACGCCGCCGTTCCGCCGCTGCTTCCTGCCGTCGCGACGGTCCACATCAAGGATTTCAAATACAGTCCGCCGGCACTGACCGTGCACGTAGGCGACCGCGTCACATTCATCAACGACGATGACGAAGCGCACAACGTGACGGCCGATGACAAGTCTTTCGATTCCGAAGGCCTCGACACTGCCGGTACGTGGCAGCACGTCTTCACGAAGCCCGGCACGTACCACTATTTTTGCGAGCTGCATCCATATATGAAGGCGACGATCGTCGTCCTACCGGCTGCGCCTGCAAAGTAAAGGAGCTCAAAGATGAAACGCGACGACTTCCTCAAGCACGTTGCTTGGACCGGGACCGGCATCGCATGGTCCTTGTCGAGCAGCGGACTATTCAATGCGCAGAGAGCGCTAGCCGCGGGTAGCGGAATTTCATTCGTGCAGATTAGCGATAGTCATATCGGCTTCGCGCACCCCGAAAACCCGGACGTCGCCGGGACCTTTCAACAGACCATCGACGCGATCAACGCGATGCCCGTCCAACCAACCTTCGTCGTCCATACCGGCGACGTCACCCATCTTTCTAAGCCCGCACAGTTCGATACCGCAAAACAAATACTCGGCACGCTCAAGGCTCCGCTCGTCGTTCTCCCCGGCGAGCACGACGTCATCGGGACGCCGGGAGCGTTCTTCGCGGCCTTCGGCAAGAGCAACGCCCCGAAGGGCTGGTCTTCGTGGGATCAAGGCGGCGTGCACTTTCTCTCGCTCGTCAACGTCTTCAACTTCGAGATCGACGGAAAGCTCGGCGCCGAGCAGCTCGATTTCGTCGAGAAGGATCTCGCGGCGCAGAAAAGCTCGACGCCGATCGTCGTCTTCGCGCACGTTCCGCTCTACGCGCTTTTTCCGCCGTGGGGTTGGACGACGGAAGACGGGTCGCGCGTCTTGGCGGCGCTACGCCGTTTCAACGCCGTCACGGTGCTCAACGGACACATCCATCAGATCGTCCAGCACACCGACGGCAACATCCGGTTCGCGACCGCCGCTTCCACGGCATATCCGCAACCCGCACCGGGCACCGCCGACAAACCCGGACCGCTTCAAGTACCGCAGAGCCGTTTACTGAGCGTGCTGGGCTACCGCAGCGTCGAGATCGCACGCAATACTGCGACGATCACCGACCACTCACTACAAAGTAGCAACATCACAACCAAACTTTACAAAGGAATAGCAAAGTGTTCACTTCTCTGATCCTAAGCTCCCTGATCGGGCTTGCTTCGGCGCCGCCGATCGAACTCGCGAGCTGCGAAGTATCGCAGCCCATCACCGTCTCAAGTAATGACGACGCCCCCACTACCGCCGGCACATCCGCTTTACATGTGCGCTTCTCCGATATCGCGACCGAACCGATCTCGCGGGTTACCTTCACCCTCGACGACGGCGCGACGATTAACGACGTGGGACATTCAGCCCTGGTGTCGCCATCAATCATAACCTTCGGCTGGCGAGCACCGCAGCCACATCGTGCGTTGTCTCGGCGGTCACATTTGCAGATGGGGCGACATGGGATGCTAAGTAAGATGCGCCGCGCCGCAGCGACCTGTCAGAGCATTTATACTTTTTTCATCAGCCTTCCATATGCTAACAAGATCAATACACACCAACACCCTTCAGGGAGAACCACATGAAACCACCCTACTTACATTGAGCGTCTGCATCGCAATGGCGCTTGCGGCGTGCTCCGGCGCGCAGACCCGGTTCGATAGCGAACCCGGTTCCGGCGGGGGCGCACCGCAGGCATCTTCCACTTCCGTTGTCGCAGACAGCCTCAGCAAGAGTGCAGTATTTCGCCGGCGCCAACAAGGCGACGCGCACTCATTCTCGTCGCAAATGAAAACACCGGCTTGGGCGGCTCGATCCGGGAATATGCCGAAAACGCCAACGGAAACGTTGCGCCGAGCACCGTCATCAGCCACATTAATGGACCCTACGCCGTCGCCTTCAGTTCAACAGAAGGCATCGGCATTGCAAACGGCAACGTCGAGTCGGGCGGCCAGGCCGGGCCCAAACGTTCGGGCTGGCCGGCGATCTCTTGACCGGGATCTCGTGCTTCCCCAATCCCAGTCAGACGAGCGCCGTGGCGTTCGATAGCAAAGGCCGGCTCTTCGTTTCCGCGTTCTTACCAGAGGGCGGCCGCGCCGTCGAAGTATTCGCGCCTGGAGCAAACGGCTGCGTTAAACCAAAGCGTACCATCTCCGACGCAGGGCGGTCTGGCCATCGACAGCCACAACCTTCTCTACGTGGCGAATTCGGACGACGGCAACGATCGATATCTTTCCGGCGGGATCGTCCACCATGGAGGCGCAGATCGGCGGAAACAACACCGGGCTGGGAGCTCCCGGCACTGGCTTCTTGCCTAGCGACACGGTCGCCGTTGACGCTTCGCTCAACGTCTACGTCTTCGATACTAAGACTGCGACGATCAGCGAGTTCGCCGCCGGAGCGACCGGCAACGTCGCGCCGATCCGCACCATCTCCGGTTCGAATACCGGACTGAACGGAGGGAATGGTTTCAGCTTCGGGTTAGCGGTCAGTAAGAGGAGTGGCGAGATATTCGTCTCTAACCCGGGCTCGAACGCGATCCTTGGCTTTGCAGCGACTGCAAGCGGCAACGTTGCGCCGATCCAAACGATCGCCGGAAGCGCCACGGGACTTGCCGACCCACTGGGCCTTGTGGTAACGGAGTAAACGTTTTCGAACACGTTACCGTTTCGCCGTATATGCAAGGCAACGCGCATGCTGACGGACGAGCGAGACGACCGTACTCTATCGATCGCCTCGCTTGTCCCGCGTCGAAGACCAGCGTTCCCCGCCGGCCTCCGGAAATGTCGGTCTTTAGGGCTGCGCGGCTCCGGTCAGCACGATGCCGTCCGGCTGGGCCCCATGCCCGAAGAGTATATCCTTCCTCAACGCGCCGGCCTTTGAGTACCGATACTTGTCGGCCGAACTTACGAGGAACCTGTTCGGCTCGACTGGCGCGGATACCACTGACTTTCCGGC